>NZ_LT627736.1:0-2922023 GCF_900102005.1 Microbacterium sp. LKL04
GCGATCACCGCCTTCGAAGAGCTCCGCGCCGAGCAGAACGCGCACGGCAAGCGCGTCGCGAAGGCCCCGAAGGACGAGAAGGCCGCGCTGGTCGCCGAGGCGAAGGACCTGAGCGAGCGCGTCAAGGCCGCGCAGCAGGCCGTGACCGTGGCGGAGGATGCCGCATCCGCCGCGCTCGCGCGCATCGAGAACATCGTCATCGACGGTGTCCCGGCCGGCGGCGAGGACGATTTCGTCACCCTTCGCACGCACGGCGAACCCGTCGCGTTCGACTTCGAGCCGCGCGACCACCTCGCCCTCGGCGAGATGCTCGGCGCGATCGACACCGAGCGCGGCGCGAAGGTCTCGGGCGCCCGGTTCACCTTCCTCACCGGCATCGGGGCGCGCCTCGAGCTGGCCCTCATGAACCTCGGCATGCAGCGCGCCCTCGAGGCGGGCTTCATCCCGATGATCCCGCCGACCCTCGTGCGCGCAGAGGTCATGCGCGGTACCGGCTTCCTCGGTCAGCACGCCGACGAGGTCTACCACCTCGATGACGACGACCTGTATCTCGTGGGCACGAGCGAGGTGCCCCTCGCCGGCTACCACATGGACGAGATACTCGACCTCGAGCGCGGCGCAAAGCGCTACGCCGGCTGGTCGACCTGCTACCGCCGCGAAGCCGGGTCGTACGGCAAGGACACCCGCGGCATCATCCGTCTGCACCAGTTCAACAAGCTCGAGATGTTCGTCTACACGACGCCCGCCGACGCCGAGGCCGAGCACCTGCGTCTCGTCGAGATGCAGGAGCGGATGCTGCAGGATCTCGGCCTCTCATATCGGGTGATCGACGTCGCCGCGGGCGACCTGGGATCGTCGGCCGCCCGCAAGTACGACGTCGAGGCGTGGGTCCCGACGCAGGGTGCGTACCGCGAGCTCACCTCGACGTCGAACTGCACGACGTACCAGGCGCGCCGTCTCGACATCCGCCACCGTCCCGAGGGCGGCCGCACCGCTCCCGTCGCGACGCTGAACGGCACGCTCGCGACGACCCGTTGGATCGTGGCCCTGCTCGAGACGCACCAACGCGAAGACGGCTCGGTCGTCATCCCCGAGGTCCTCCGCCCCTACCTGGGCGGCCTCGAGGTGGCGGAGCCCGTCGCGTGACGTCCGAGAGCGCCCCCGCCACCGGCAGCATCGAGGCGGTCTCGTTCGATGAGGCCGCCGACGTCGTCGAGGAGATCGTCGAGGATGCCGCATCCGCCCCCCGTGAGCGGCTGCTGATCGCGCTCGACATCGACGGCACGATCCTCCTCGAGGACGAGACCTACAGCCCCGGCGTCGTCGACGCGGTCGCCGAGGCGCAGGGACTCGGGCACGAGGTGATGCTCGCGACCGGACGCTCGTGGGAGGGCACCCGGCACATCCTCGAGCACCTCGCCATCACGCCCGAGTACGTCGTCTGCTCCAACGGCGCCGTAATCCTCAAGCGGGTCGGCGCCGCCGACGCCGGCGCGTCCTACGAGCGCTTCCACACGGAGGAATTCGACGCGACCGAGGTGCTGCAGCTGCTGCGCGACCACCTGCCCTCGGCCCGGTACATGGTCGAGCTGCCCGACGGGCGACGGCTGTACACCGACCACATGGACGAGTGGAACGTCTCGCGCGCCGACCGGGTGCCCTTCGAGCAGCTCTCCGCCCAACCCGTCTCCCGCGTCGTCGTCGTCTCGGAGGACGACACCGACGAGGACTTCGTCGACCTGGTCTCGCGGATCGGCCTCAACGAGGTGTCGTACGCGGTCGGCTGGTCGGCGTGGCTCGACATCGCCCCGCAGGGCATCGACAAGGCCACGGGGCTCGAGCTGGTCCGCGACTGGCTCGGCATCGACGCGGCACGGGTCGTCGTCATCGGCGACGGTCGCAACGACATCGGCATGTTCCGGTGGGCGCGCGCCCACGGCGGGCGCGCGATCGCCATGGGCCAAGGCCCCGACGAGGTGCTGTCGGAGGCGTCGGAGCTCACGGCATCCGTCACCGAAGGTGGCGTCACGGCGGTGCTGAAGGCCCTCTGACCGGCTCGTTCAGGGCTCGCCCAGGCGATCCCGCAAGAATGAATGGGTTCTGGGGTCGGCTAGACTCGGCCTGTTCGACCGGTGCCACTCGGTGCGGTCGGGAGGGTTGTCCGAGCGGCCGAAGGATCCGGTCTTGAAAACCGGTGGGCAGCAATGTCCCGTGGGTTCGAATCCCACACCCTCCGCACTGTCCGAAAGGTGATCCGTGAGCGCAAGGCACGACGCGAAGGCGACGAAGTTCCGCCGTCAACCCGTAGCCCGTCACGGAGCGCTGAGGTCGCCGCATCCGCTCCGTCAGGTCTTCACGATCCTGGCTGCGGTCGTCGCTGTCGTGCTCGTGAGCACCGCGGCGATCGGCGGATTCTACGTGTGGGATGCCGCGCGCAGCCTCAGCGACAACGGTGTCTCGATCGGAGACGACGACAAGCCCCTCCCGCCGCACATCGGCGAGATCGAGGGCGGCGTCAACATGCTGATCGCCGGAACCGACTCGTGCGAAGGGCAGGACCTCAAACTCTTCCCGCGCTGCGCGGACGATGAAGGGGGCGAGCGCAACGACGTCACGATGCTCGTGCACATCAGCGACGCGCCCCGCCGCGTGACGGTGGTCTCGTTCCCGCGCGACATGATCGTGCCCATCCCCTCCTGCACGAAACCCGAGGGCGGGTCGTACTCGGCCATGAGCGCGCAGATGATCAACAACTCCTACGCGTACGGCGGACTCGGCTGCACGGTCGCCACGGTCGAGGCACTGACGGGCGTCGACATCCAGTTCGCCGGTGCCATCCGTTGGACCGGAGTCATCAACATGTCCGATGCGATCGGCGGCGTCGATGTCTGCCTCAGCGCCGACATCAACGACCGTCACACGGGTCTGCACCTGAAGAAGGGCGAGCAGAACCTCGTCGGTGCCCAGGCTCTGCAGTTCCTCCGCATCCGTCACGGCATCGGCGACGGGTCGGACCTCGGACGCATCTCCAACCAGCAGCAGTTCATGAGTTCCCTCGTGCGCAAGCTGCAGTCGGGCGCGGTCCTCTCGGACTACCCCGCACTGCTCAACCTGGCGAACACCGCCGTCCGCCAGGTGAACGAGAAGCAGCTGGTCCTCAGCGAGTCGCTCGCCAACCCGCAGCGGATGGCCCAGATCGCGATGGCCGTCGCCGACGTGCCGTACAAGGACATCGTCTTCGTGCAGTACCCCACGGTCTACGCCCCCGGTGGCGAGCGCGTTCTGCCGGTCACATCGGCAGCGGATGTCCTGTTCACGGCCCTGTCCGAGAACAAGCCGATCCGCATCACGGGCTCCGCCAGCGGCGGGAACGGCGTCGAGGTCGTCGGCGAGGCCGACGAGCCGGGTGGCGCGAAGCCGACGGAGACCCCGGAGGCCACCGGCACGCCGACCGGCGAGGCCACCCCCGACAAAACCGATGCGCCCGACGACGGCGAGGAGGCCGGCACCGTCGAGCTTCCAAGCCAGATCACGGGCCAGTCGGCGAACGAGGTCACCTGCACCGTCGCGCAGCAGTGACATCGGTTCGGATCAGCGTCCCGTACCCGTTATGCTTGCGTGGTGCGTTCGCGCCGTTCGCGGTCGGATGCCTGGAGACGTCGCATAGTCAGGCCTAGTGCACCACCCTGCTAAGGTGGAGTCCCCTCACGGGGACCGAGGGTTCAAATCCCTCCGTCTCCGCCACGAGAAAAGCCCCGGATATCCGGGGCTTTTCGTCTGAGTGCGGGGGTGCGTCGGCCTCAGCCGGTGGCGGCGTCGTCCTGATCGGGCTCGGGAACGATCCGCAGCCCGCCCGGCGAGTTCGCCGTCGACATGAGCGCGTCGATCCATGCCGGGTTGAGCGGCCCGATCGCGCGCGAGTGGTAGCGGATGTCCCAGCTCGTCGACACTCCGACCCAGCGCGAGACCCGCCCGCTGCCGAGGCTGGGGTCAACGGTCCAGGTGAGGATGAACGGCTCACGCCGCCGCAGTTTCGTCACCATCACGACCTCGAGATGACCGAGGAGACGGTCATCGAGCGTGACCGTTTCGCTGCCGAAGGCCAAGCGTCCCATTCCACCAAGCTTACGGCGTAAGCAGACAAAAGAGTGCGAGTCGGGGGAGGATCGGAGTGGAGGCTCCCATGAGCAGTCAGTCTGATCGATCGATCGGGTCGAGGTTGAGTCGCGACGCGATCATCGATGCCGCGCTGAGCCTCGTGGACCGCAAGGGGGCCGCAGGACTCTCCATGCGGGCCCTGGGCAACGAGCTGGGCGTCGAGGCGATGTCGCTCTACCGCCACGTGCACGGCAAGGAGGATCTCCTCGAGGGTGTCGTGGATGAGTTGACGGCCGAGCTCGTGGTCGTCATGGAGCGCGAGGCCCAGGCGCACTGGCAGACGTTCCTGCAGAACGTCGCCCATGCGGTTAGAGACATCGCCGTCGAGCATCCGCGGGCCTTCCCGCTGATCGCCACGAGGCATCCCGCCGCTCCGTGGCTCCGGCCACCGCTGCGGAGCATCGAGGCCGTCGACATCTTCCTCCGCGTGCTCTTGGCGCAGGGCTTCAGCGATGAGCAGGCCGTCGGCGCCTACCGGGGGTTCAGCAGCTTCCTCATCGGTCAGCTGCTGCTCGAAGCGGCCGTCCGCGGCGCCGACGTCGGTGGAACGATTGCGGGGCAAGGGGAGACCGGGCCGGTCCCCACCGGGGAGGCGCAGACGTCCTCGCTGGACGATGCCCCTGAAGTGCGGCGACTCCGTCCCCTGCTGAGCGAGGACCACAGCAAGGAGGAGTTCGACACCGCCCTCGAAATCCTGCTCGACCGGCTCGAGGTCGATCTCTCCCTGTAGCGGTCGCAGCGCGCGCACGCGCATCTACCACGATCCGGGGCCACGTTTCGACCCTTGCCGTGCGTGCGCGTCAAGGAAGGTAACGCCCGGTCATGGAGCGTCTCGCAACTCGTCGTCCAGGGTGCGTCGGGCTAGGAATGTCGCAGTCACTGCGAACATCCACGCCCGACGCACCACGAGGAGACCACCCCATGTCCGACCAGAACCAGACCCCGCAGAGCGACCTTCGCGCCGCCGTCGCGGGTGACAAGAAGCGCACGCGCATCGGCCTGACCGTCGCCATCGCGATCGTTGCGGTCGCCGCGATCGTCGGCGGAGCCGCGCTCTTGATTCCCGCGCTCCGCCCCGCCGATGCCGCCGCGTCCGGCGGTGACGCCCCCGCGAAGCCGATCAGCGTCAAGATCGCCGTGTCCGAGGACAGCCCGTTCCAAGACGCCGTCAAGGAGGTCGCCGCCGAGAAGGGCCTCAACATCGAGTGGGTCAACGTCGAGGACTGGGTGCTGCCGAACACCGAGCTCGCCGCCGGCACGGTCGACGCCAACGCCTTCCAGCACATCCTGTACCTCAGCGCCTTCAACACCGAGAACGGCGCGGACCTCACCCCCGTCTTCTCGACGCTCATCACGCAGTGGGGGATCTTCTCCGCGACGGCCACGTCCCTCGACGACATCGCCGACGGTGCGAAGATCGCCATCCCCGACGACCCCTCCAACGGCGGCCGCGCGCTGAACATCCTCGAAGCCGCCGGTCTCATCACCCTCTCGGCAGACAAGGGCGACTTCCCGGCGGTCGAGGACATCACCGCCAACCCGAAGAAGCTGCAGTTCGCGGAGATCCCGGCGACGTCGATCGCTCAGCAGTTCACCGACCCGAGCCTGGCTGCGGTCGTCGTCGGCACGTCGTACTTCGACCCGAGCCAGAACATCGGCTCCGACGACGCGCTCTTCCTCGACAAGGCGCTCTCCGAGCAGAACCTGCCTTACGTCAACGTCATCGCGACCCGCGAGGACAACAAGGACAACCCCGCGTGGAAGATCCTCAAGGACGTCTACGCCGATGAGCGCGTCGCGGCCGCCAACGAGAAGGAGAACCAGGGCTCCGTGGTGCTCGTCGACGTGCCGGTGGAGCAGCTCCGGACCAAGCTCGCCGACCTCGAGAAGCAGGCCGCGAAGAACTGACCGCGGCTACTCGCGACTGCACCCGGCCCCAGATGAGGAATCCATGAGCACCGCCATCGCCTTCGAGAACGTCTCCAAGTCCTTCAGGTCGAAGGGCCGCACGGTCGACGCCCTCCGCGACGTCAGCCTGACGGTCGAGAAGGGGGAGATCTTCGGAATCGTCGGCTTCTCGGGCGCCGGCAAGTCGACGCTGCTGCGCACCGTGAATGCGCTGGAACGGCCGACGAGCGGCCGGGTGGTCGTCGACGGTCGCGAGATCTCGGCCCTGCAGGGTCGTGCGCTGTACGCGGCGCGGCAGCGGATCGGCATGGTGTTCCAGCAGTTCAATCTGCTCGAGTCGCGGAACGTCTACAAGAACATCGCCTACCCCCTGCGGCTCGCGGGCCTGTCCGAGGCGGAGACCCTCGATCGCGTCGAGGAGCTGCTGCGGTTCGTCGGTCTCACCGACAAGGCACTCGCGTATCCGTCGCAGCTGTCGGGTGGCCAGAAGCAACGCGTGGGCATCGCCCGCGCACTGGCCACCCGGCCCGACGTCCTGATCTCCGACGAGGCGACGAGCGCGCTCGATCCGCAGACGACGGGCGAGGTCCTGGCCCTCCTCCGGCGGGTGAACGAGGAGTACGGCGTGACCATCCTGCTCGTCACCCACGAGATCGACGTGGTCCGCGAGCTCGCTCACAAGGTCGCGGTCATGGAGGACGGTGCGGTCGTCGAGCACGGCAGCATCTACGACGTCTTCTCGTCGCCGCAGCATCCCACCACGCGGCGATTCGTGTCGTCGGTGCTTCATCACATCCCGTCGGCGGACGCCCTAGCGAAGATCCGCGCCGTCCATCGCGGCCGCCTCGTCCAACTGCACGTCGAGGACCGCGACACCAATCACCCGTTCCTCTCGCAGGTCGCCCGCGAGCACGACGTCGACGTCAACGTCGTCTTCGGCGGCGTCGACGAGCTGCAGGGGCGTCTGTTCGGCAGCCTGACGGTGGAACTCCTCGGAACGGATGCCGCAGTGGATGCCGCCATCGAGGGTCTCCGCCAGACGACGACCGTCTCGGAGCTGCCGGCCACGGACGCCCGGACGATCGAGAAGGAGGCCGTCCATGCGTGACTTCGACCCGGATGCGTTCTTCCCCCGGTTCTGGAACGCCGTCGGCGAGACCGGACTCATGGTGGTCGTCGCCTTCGCGGGAGCCGCCGTCATCGGAGTGCTCCTCGGCCTCCTGCTCTACGCGAGCCGGCCCGGCAATCTGCTGCAGAACCGCGTGGTCTTCTCGGTCCTGAACCTCATCATCAACGTGGTCCGTCCGATCCCGTTCCTGATCGTGGCGATCGCGCTGATCCCGTTCACGCGGTTCCTCTTCGGCACGGGGCTCGGCCCCCTGCCCCAGACGATCCCGCTCATCATCGTCGCGTGCGTCGCGATCGCCCGTGTCTCGGAATCCAACCTCGTCGCCGTGAGCCCGGGGTCGATCGAGGCGGGTGCCGCGATGGGCGCGAGCCCGGCGCGGGTGCTGTTCACGATCGTCGTGCCCGAGGCCCTCGGTCCGCTCACGCTGGGGCTCACCTACATCCTCGTCGCACTCGTCGACGCGACCGCGGTCGCGGGGGTGCTCGGCGGTGGCGGGCTCGGGTCGCTGGCCATGAACTACGGGTACCAGCGCTTCGACTGGATCTCGGTCGGCATCGTCGTCCTCGCCCTCATCGTCCTGGTGCAGCTCGCGCAGCTGCTGGGGAACACCGTCGCCCGGAAGGTGATGCACCGGTGACCGGGCGCTTCGACGAGTTCCTCGCCCGCATCGCACCGGACGCGCCGCAGCGTGAGCGCGAGCGGCGCCTGCTGACCGCGGAGCTCGCCGAGCTGCGCGATATCGGCTTCGGCACGTGGCGGGTGCCGGCGGCATCCGGGGGCTCGCCGATCACGCTGCAGGAGCAGTTCGCCCGTCTCATCCGGCTGTCGGCGGCGGACGCCAGCCTCGGCCATGTCTGGCGCGGGCATCTCGCGTTCGTCGAGTCGCTCCGGTTGCAGCCGATCGAGCAGGCCCAGCCGTGGTTCGAGCGGATCCTCGCGGGGGACTTCGTGGGCAACGCGCAGTCCGAACGGCACGACACGGCGCACCTCGAGACCCGCCTCGACCGGTCGAGCGGCGAACCGCTGCTGTCGGGGACGAAGTACTACACGACCGGCAGCATCTACGCGGACTGGATCCACCTCGCCGCCCTCGACGGCGACGAGCGGGTCGCGGTCACGGTGTCGGCCCACCACCCGGGGGTCCGATCCACGGACGACTGGGACGGATTCGGCCAGCTGCTCACGGGAAGCGGCACCACGGTGTTCGACCGGGCGGCGGTGGGGGAGGACGGCATCCTCGTGTCGCCCGCCGAGGGCGCCGACGTGCGCGGGCATCACCTGGGGGCGATCCTTCAGCTCACCCTGCTCGCGGTGATCGCCGGCATCGCGCAACGCGCCCTCGACGACACCGTCGGCTTCGTCACCCCGCGGCGGCGGACCTTCGGATTCGCGGGCGAGACGCTTCCTCGCGAGGACCCGCTCGTGCAGCTGGTCGTCGGCGAGCTCGACGTCGTGGCGGCGACGACGCGACGGCTGGTGCTGTCGGTCGCCGCCGACCTGGGTGCGGCATCCGATCGTCGGGCGACCGCGGCCGAGATGCGTGAGATCCAGTTCGAGGTCTTCCGGCTCCAGGAGCTCGTGCCCCGCCTCGTCCTCGACGCGACGACGCGCCTGTTCGAGGTCGGCGGCGCGTCGGCGGTCGGAACGGGCCGCGCGCTCGACCGGCACTGGCGCAACGTCCGCACGATCGCCTCGCACAATCCGGTCATCCAGCGCACGCGTGCGCTCGGTCAGGTGGCACTCACCGGGACCCTGCCGGAGTGGCAGGCGCCGGGAGCTGAGGCCCCACGGCCCGCCGAGGCTGCGCTCGCATGAGCCGCATCACCGACGCCGTGGCGCGTTTCGCGCCCGTCTTCGACGAGGTAGGCCGGGATGCCGTCGCCCGAGAACTCGCGCGGAGACTGCCGCACGAGGAGGTCGCGCTGCTCCGGCGCGCGGGGTTCACACGGGTCACGGTGCCCGAGGAGTTCGGCGGAGGCGGTGAGCCGCCGTCGGTGCTGTTCGCCCTCCTCGCCGAGCTCGGTCGTCGCGATCCGAACCTCGCCCAGCTGCTGCGGTCGCACTTCTCGTTCGTCGATCGGACGGTTCTCGCGACGCCGTCCGCCGAGCGATCGCGCAGGCTCGCCCTCGTCGCCGACGGCGCCATCATCGGCAACGCGACCCACGAGCGGTCGGGGGCGAAGGTCGGCTCGCTGTCCACGACGGTGACCGCTTCGGGCGACGGGCTCCGTCTGGACGGCACGAAGTACTACAGCACCGGGACGCTCTTCGCCGACCTCGTATCGGTGGCCGCGCAGGACGACGAGGGCGCCCTCGTCGCTGCGCTCGTCCCGGCGACGGCCGAGGGCGTCGACGTCATCGACGACTGGCGGGGCTTCGGGCAGCGCCTGACCGGGAGCGGGACGACCGTCTTCCGCTCGGTCGTCATCGACGAGGATGCCGTCGCCCGCCGCGCCGTCGCCGGGCCGTCACACGGCGGGGCGTTCGTTCAATTGGTCCTGCTGGCGGCTGCCGCGGGCATCGGGCGGGCGATCGTCGACGACGCCGTGGCGTTCGTTCAGAAGCGCACCCGGACGTACAGTCATGCCTCGGCCGCGTCGGCCCGCGAGGATCCGCTCGTGCAGGAGATCGTCGGTCGGCTGTCGGCGCTGTCGTTCACGGCGGATGCCGCACTCACCGCCGCCGTCGTAGGACTCGACGAGTCGGTTGCGGCCCAATCGGCCGGTGTCGCGGGAGAGGCGCTCCGCGAGGTGATCGCCCCCGTCGAGGCGGCGACCGCTCGCGCGCAACTCGTCGTCCTCCCGGCCGTGCTCGAGGCGGCTACTCTGCTCTTCGAGGTCGGCGGAGCGAGCGCCGTCGACACCGACCTCGCGCTGGACCGGCACTGGCGGAACGCTCGAACCCTGGCATCCCACAATCCGCTCGCCTTCAAGGCGCGCGCGCTCGGCGACCTGCTGCTCAACGACACCCCCGTGCCCGGGTGGTGGAGCACGGGCGAAGCCTGACGCCGCAGAGAACCCCGACGTCTCCAGAAAGGACCCGCATGGCGGAGCGCAAGAAGCTCATCCTCAATCTCTTCGAGATGAACACGGTCAGCCACATCACGCACGGGCTGTGGTCGCTGCCGGGCAACAACCGGCACCGGATCAACGACATCTCGTATTGGATCGAGCTCGCGCAGATCCTCGAGCACGGCGGATTCGACGGTGTCTTCCTCGCGGACGTGGTCGGTGCCTACGACGTCTTCCGGGGCGGCCCCGAGACCGCGATCCGCGAAGGGTTGCAGATCCCCTCGAACGACCCGCTCCTCGTCATCCCGGCGATGGCCGCCGTCACGGAGCGACTGGGCTTCGGCGTCACGTTCTCGACGAGCTACGAGCCGCCGTTCTCGTTCGCCCGCCGCATGTCGACCCTCGACCACCTCACCCGTGGCCGGGTGGGCTGGAACATCGTGACCTCGTACCTGCCGAACGCGGCGCGCAACTTCGGGCTGGCCGACGAGATCCCGCACGATCGCCGTTACGCGATCGCCGACGAGTTCCTCGACGTCGTCTACAAGCTGTGGGAGGGCTCCTGGGATGACGGCGCCGTCATCGCGGATGCCGCGACCCGAACGTACACGGACCCGTCGAAGGTCCGGTACATCGACCACTCCGGGGAGAACTTCCGCGTCGCGGGTCCCCATCTGAGCCAGCCCTCGCCGCAGCGCACTCCCGTCCTCTACCAAGCGACCGGGTCGCCTGCCGGCATCGAGTTCGCCGGTCGCCACGCGGAGCTCGTCTTCACCGGCGGGCGCTCGACGGCGGACTTCATCCGCAACGTCGAGCAGATGCGGGCGGCGGCCGCCCGCCAGGGGCGCGGCGCAGACGACCTCCGCTTCATCGTGCAGGCGGGCGTCGTCGTCGGTCGCACCGAGGACGAAGCGGCCGAAAAGTGGCGGACGTACCGCGAGAACACGAGCGTCGACGGCATCCTCGCCCACGCCGGGTTCCCGTTCGACCCGACCGCGTTCTCCCGCGAGACACTCGTCACCGACGCCCTGGCGCAGGTGGGCGTCGCCGCAGGCTCCGTGCCGACCGCCGGACCCGACACGACGATTGGACAGCTTCTGGACGGGATCGCCACGGGACGCGAGGGCCGCTTCTTCGTCGCGGGCACACCGACGGTCGTCGCCGACGAGATCGAGCGGTGGCTCGACGAGGACGGCATCGACGGCATCAACCTCCGGCAGTACCACTCCTTCGACACCGCTCGAGACTTCGCGGAACTCGTCGTGCCCGAGCTGCGGCGACGCGGACGGTTGCTGGAAGGCGGCCCGACGCTGCGGGAGCGTCTGTTCGAGCGCGGACCGCTGCTGCCCGAGAACCACATCGCCACGCGCTACCGAGGTGGAGCGAACCTCGACACCCCGGTGGCACCCCTGTTCGGCTGAAGGGCCGGGAGCGGGCCCCGCGTCGTTCGATCGCGCTCCGGCACGTCCGCCCTCGCGCTTCGCGCGTGGTCTGAGAGGATGGCGCCATGATCATCGCCGGGTTGGTGTTCGCGGCGCTCGGCGCCGCCATCCACGTCTACATCTTCTTCCTCGAGTCGATCGCCTGGACCGGGCCCGCGGCGCGGCGCACCTTCGGGACGACGGACGCGACGGTCGACGTCACGAAGCCGTTCGCCTTCAATCAGGGCTTCTACAACCTGTTCCTCGCGATCGCGGTCTTCCTCGGCATCGTGTTCGTCGCCACCGGGTCGACGGCAGTCGGCGCGACCCTTGTGTTCGTCGGGGCGGGCTCGATGGTCGCGGCGGGCCTCGTGCTGCTCCTGTCGGATCGCTCGAAGGCGCGCGCGGCGCTCATCCAGCTGAGTGCGCCCCTGGTCGGAGTGGTGCTGCTCGCCATCGGGCTGGCCGTCTGACGTGAACCTCGCTGTCGTCGGCGCGGGAAAGATCGTCGCCGAGTTCCTCCCGCACGCCTCCGGCGTCCCCGGGCTGACCGTGGCGGCGATCGTCGGTCGCGAGTCCAGCCGTGCCAACCTCGACGACGTGGCGTCGACCCACGGCATCCCCCTCGTCTTCACCGACCTCGACGAATGCCTCGCCGACGCCCGTGTAGACACGGTGTGGGTCGCGTTGCCGAACTCCCTGCACGCGGACGTCGCCCGTCGTGCCCTGCTCGCAGGCAAGAACGTGATCTGCGAGAAGCCGTTCGTGCTCCGGCTCGAGGAGCTCGCGGAACTCCGCGTTCTCGCCGCGGAGCGCGACCTCATCCTCGTCGAAGCGATCAGCAACCAGTACCTCGCGAACGTCGAGTGGATGCGCGAGAACCTGTCCCGCCTCGGTGAGCTGCGGCTCGTGCAGTGCGAGTACTCGCAGTACTCCTCGCGCTACGACGCGTTCCGCACCGGGACGATCGCACCCGCCTTCGACCCGGCGGCGGGCGGTGGTGCACTGATGGACCTCGGCATCTACACGCTGCACCTCGTGGTCGGACTCCTCGGCACCCCCGCGACGGTGGCGTACACGCCGCGGATGGAACGCGGCGTCGACACCTCGGGCGTGACGGTCCTCGGCTACGGCGATCTGACCGCCGTGTGCGTGGCCGCCAAGGATTCGCCCGGACCCTCGCGGACCAAGATCCAGGGCACCGACGGCACCATGGTCTTCGACGGGCCGCCCAACGAGGTGCCGGCCGTCGAGCTGCAGCTGCGGGACGGAACGCACGAGCGCATCGCACTCGACGAGGATCCGCACCGGATGGTGGCGGAGTTCCGGTCGTTCGTCCGGCTGATCGCCGACCACGACATCGCCGAGCGGGACCGTCGCCTGGATCACAGTGCCGCCGTGCTCGACGTCGCCGTCCGTGCGCTCGATTCGGCCGGCATCCGCCTCGGCTGAGCTTCGCGAGCGCGACGGCACGATCCTCGCTACGCTGGCGGACAACTGTCGCAGTCGATCTCCTCGGCTGACTTCGGGCTGGGGAGCCGGACAATGCACAGATCTTGGGGACGCACGGTGGCGCACGCGCCGGCCGACGAGGCGGACGCGACGCGCGTCGCACGAGTCGAATGGGTGGATGCCGCCAAGGCGATCGCCATCATCATGGTGGTGTTCCTGCACACCGTCTTCAACCATGCCGGCAGCGGCGCTACCGGTCATTGGGGACCGTTCGTCGGCCTGCTCGACGCCTTCCGCTTGCCGCTGTTCTTCTTCACGGCGGGTCTGTTCGCCGGCAAGGTCCTCCGCCGACCGCTCGCGGTGCTGTTGCGTGAGCGCATCTCGCACCTGACCTGGATCTACGTCATCTGGTCGATCGTCGCGGTCATCGCCGTCCTGTATCTGCCGCTCACCGGCGCAACCGACCGGCCGCCGGCGCTCGCCCTGCTCCTGATCCCCGTCCTGCCCACCCCTGCCACATGGTTCATCTGGGCGCTGATCGTGCATTTCGTCCTGGCGTGGTTCGCCGTCCGCGTTCCGCCGGCGATCGGCCTGGGCGTCGCGACGGTCGTCAGTCTCGCCTTCGCCTCGGGCCTGCTGACCACGGGGACGCTGGAGATCGACAAGACGCTGTACCACCTCGTCTTCTTCCTGCTGGCTGTGCAGATCTCGGCCTGGGTCCGGCCGGCCGTGGCCTCCACCGGGATCTGGTGGGCGGTCGCGGCCGTCGTCGGCTTCGGCGCCGGGGCGGCTGTCGTGGCGAAGTTCTCCCTGCTCGACATCGTCGGTGTGCGGCTCGTCCTGGGGCTGCTGGCGGTCGCGGCCGGGTGCCTGGTCGCGCGTCAGATCTCCGCGCTCCGAGGCTTCGCGTGGGTGTCCGCGCTCGGGCGCAACACCCTGCCCGTCTACCTGCTGCACTGGTACGTCCTGCTGCTCGTCTACGCCGTCGTCAACACGGTGTTCCCTCGCGGCGCCGGTGTCTTCACCGACGTGCTCGCTCCGGTGATGACGGCCCTCACGATCGCCGGATGCCTTCTCGTGCACCGCCTGACCCGGGCCGTTCCGGGGCTGTACGCGCGGCCGGCGTGGCTGATTCGCGCGCTGCGCCCGGCGCCGCCGGTGTGAGGATCCCGTGAGGAGTGCTCACGCGGGCGTATGGATTCCGTGAGCACAGCGGGAAGGGTCTTCGCCGGGGTGTTCCATCAGGGATGCGCCCCACCGGCGTGCCGGTCCGATCAGGGCCCGCGTCCCTCGAAATCGGAGCCTCCCTCGTGCTCGACATCGTCTACGTCCTGGGCGTCCTCGCCCTGTTCGTGATCATCGGTCTGTTCGCCAAGGCGGTGGATCGGCTGTGAGCGTCTTCGACATCGTCGCCGCCGTCCTCGGCGTCGCCGTCCTCGTCTACCTCTTCGTCGCTCTCGTGAAGCCGGAGAAGTTCTGATGGCGTGGCTCCCCGCGGTCCTCACCCTCGCCACTCTCGCCCTGATCCTGGCTGTGGCCTACCGTCCGCTGGGCGACTACATGGCCTGGGTCTACGGTGCGCCGAAAGATGCCCGGGCTGAGCGCGGCCTCTACCGCGTGATCGGCGTCGACCCGGCATCCGGCCAGACCTGGCAGGCATACGCCCGCAGCGTCCTCGCGTTCTCCGCGATCGGTGTCCTCCTCGTCTACGGCCTGCAGCGCATCCAGCAGTGGCTGCCCTGGTCGCTCGGGCTCCCCGCCCCGAGCGAAGCCCTGTCGTTCAACACGGCCGTCTCGTTCGTGACGAACACGAACTGGCAGTCCTACTCGCCCGAGCTGACCCTCGGCTACACGGTGCAGTTCGCGGCGCTCTCGGTGCAGAACTTCGTGTCGGCCGCCGTCGGTCTCGCCGTCGCCGTCGCCCTCGTCCGCGGTCTCGTCTTCCGCCGCACCGGCACGATCGGCAACTTCTGGGTCGATCTGACCCGTGGCACCTTCCGTCTGCTCCTGCCTCTCTCGGTGATCGCGGCGGTCGTCCTGCTCGCGGGCGGCGTCATCCAGAACGTCGCCGGCTTCAGCGACGCGACGACCGTCGCCGGTGCGACCCAGAGCATCCCCGGCGGCCCTGTCGCATCGCAGGAGGCGATCAAGCTCCTCGGCACCAACGGCGGCGGCTTCTTCAACGCGAACTCGGCGCACCCGTTCGAGAACCCGACGGGCTGGACGAACCTGTTCGAGATCGTCCTCATGCTGATCATCCCGTTCTCGCTGCCGCGGACCTTCGGCACGATGCTCGGCGACAGGCGTCAGGGCTACGCGATCCTCGGCGCGATGGGTGTCCTCTTCGTCGCCTCGTCGGTGATCCTCACTGCGGTCGAACTCGCCGGCCGCGGCACGGCTCCCGAGCTCGCGGGCGCGGCGATGGAAGGCAAGGACATCCGGTTCGGCATCGTCGGCTCGACCCTCTTCGGATCCACGAGCACGCTCACCTCGACCGGCGCCGTCAACTCGATGCACGACTCGTACACGGCATTCGGCGGCATGATGCCGATGCTCAACATGATGCTCGGCGAGCTCGCTCCCGGCGGTGTCGGGTCGGGGCTCTACGGCATCCTCGTGATGGCGGTCATCGCCGTCTTCATCGCGGGGCTCCTCGTCGGGCGCACCCCGGAGTACCTGGGCAAGAAGATCGGCCCCCGCGAGATCACCCTCGCGAGCATCTACATCCTCGTGACGCCGATCCTCGTCCTGGGCGGCACGGCCCTCAGCTTCGCCATCCCCGGCGTGCGTGAGGACGTCACGACGACCTCGATCTGGAACCCCGGCATCCACGGCTTCAGCGAGGTTCTGTACGCCTTCACCTCGGCGGCGAACAACAACGGGTCCGCCTTCGCGGGGCTCACGGCGAACACACCGTGGCTCAACACGGCCCTCGGGGTCGCGATGCTGCTCGGCCGCTTCGTGCCGATCGTGCTCGTGCTGGCTCTCGCCGGCTCGTTCGCCGCGCAGGACCGGGTACCCGCGACGGCGGGCACGCTCCCGACCCATCGCCCCCTCTTCGTGGGGCTGCTCGTCGGCGTGATCGTCATCGTCACCGCTCTCACCTACTTCCCCGTACTCGCGCTGGGCCCCCTGGCAGAAGGACTGATCTGACCATGTCCACACTCACCACTCCCGAACCCGCCACGGCGTCCGCGCCCCGTCGCGGCATCGACGGCGCCGCGATCGCCGCGGCCCTGCCGGGGGCGTTCCGGAAGCTCGACCCCCGCGCGCAGTGGCGGAACCCCGTCATGTTCATCGTCTGGCTCGGCGCCGCCCTCACGACCGTCCTCGCGATCGTCGAGCCCTTCACGGGCGGACCGTCCGACTCGGGCGGCACGCCCGTCCCCGTCTCGTTCACCGGGGTCATCGCCGCCTGGCTGTGGCTCACGGTCCTCTTCGCAGGCGTCGCCGAGTCCGTCGCAGAGGGTCGCGGCAAGGCGCAGGCCGAGACGCTGCGCAAGACCCGCACGAGCACGGTGGCCCACCGGGTGACCGGGTACGACGAGCGGACGGATGCCGCGGCCGACCGCGTCGCGATCGACGACGTCTCGTCGGCGGACCTCACCCTCGGCGACGTGGTCGTCGTCGCGGCCGGCGACCTCATCCCGGGTGACGGTGACGTCGTCCACGGCATCGCCTCGGTGGACGAGTCCGCGATCACGGGAGAGTCGGCCCCCGTCATCCGCGAATCCGGCGGCGACCGCAGCGCCGTCACGGGCGGCACCCGGGTGCTCTCGGACCGCATCGTCGTGCGCATCACGTCGAAGCCCGGCGAGACCTTCGTCGACCGGATGATCGCCCTCGTCGAGGGCGCCGCACGGCAGAAGACACCGAACGAGATCGCGCTGAACATCCTGCTGGCGAGCCTGTCGATCATCTTCGTGGTCGTGGCGCTCATCTTGAACCCGGTCGCGTCCTACGCCGCGGCACCGGTCAGCATCCCCGTGCTGGTCGCGCTCCTCGTGTGCCTCATCCCGACGACGATCGGCGCCCTCCTGTCGGCGATCGGCATCGCCGGCATGGACCGGCTCGTGCAGCGGAACGTCCTCGCCATGTCGGGCCGAGCGGTCGAGGCCGCCGGTGATGTGACCACGCTGCTCCTCGACAAGACGGGCACGATCACCTACGGCAACCGCCAGGCGTCCGAGTTCGTCCCGCTCGAGGGGATGGCGCAGGTCGAGCTCACCCGTGCGGCGGCGCTGTCGTCGCTCGCCGACCCGACTCCCGAGGGCAGCTCGATCGTCGACCTGGCCACCCGCCGCGGCATCGACGTGACCGGCGACACCCAGGGCGTCATCGTCCCGTTCACCGCGCAGACCCGCATGAGCGGTCTCGACCTGCCGGACGGCTCATCGATCCGCAAGGGCGCCGGCTCCGCGATCATCGGCTGGCTCGAGCAGGGCGGCACGCCGTTGCCCGACGGCATCCGGGCAGATCTGACCGCACGCACCGAACAGATCTCGCAGTCGGGCGGCACCCCGCTGGTGGTGGCGACGAAGGATGCCGTCGGTGCCGGGCGCGTGCTCGGCGTCGTGCACCTGAAGGACGTCGTCAAGGACGGGCTCAGCGAGCGCTTCGCCGAGCTGCGTTCCATGGGCATCCGGACGGTCATGATCACGGGCGACAACCCGTTGACCGCCGCGGCGATCGCGAAGGAGGCCGGTGTCGACGACTTCCTCGCCGAGGCGACCCCCGAGGACAAGCTCGCCTACATCCGCACCGAGCAGGAGGGCGGCAACCTCGTCGCTATGACCGGCGACGGCACGAACGACGCGCCCGCGCTCGCACAGGCGGACGTAGGCGTCGCGATGAACTCGGGCACATCAGCCGCGAAGGAGGCCGGCAACATGGTCGACCTCGACTCCGACCCGACCAAGCTCATCGACATCGTCCGCATCGGCAAGCAGCTGCTCATCACGCGCGGCGCGCTCACGACGTTCTCGATCGCGAACGACATCGCCAAGTACTTCGCCATCATCCCGGCGATGTTCATGGGTGTCTTCCCACAGCTCGGGGCGCTCAACATCATGGGCCTGCACTCACCGGCATCCGCTGTGCTCTCCGCGATCGTCTTCAACGCGCTCATCATCGTCGTCCTCATCCCGCTCGCCCTCCGTGGCGTGCGCTACCGGGCGGGCGGTGCTTCGTCGATCCTCGGCCGCAACCTCGCCGTCTACGGTCTCGGCGGCGTCGTCGCCCCCTTCCTCGGCATCTGGCTGATCGACCTCCTCGTCCGCCTCATCCCCGGCTTCTGACTCAAGGACTCGCCGTCATGAACAGTTCCTCCCGCGCCACTGGGCGCACCGTCCTCGTCGCCGTCCGCGCCCTGGCCGTCCTGACCGTGATCCTCGGCCTCGGCTACACGGCGCTCATCACCCTCGTCGGACAGGTCGCCCTGCCCGCACAGGCGAACGGCTCCCTCCTGCGAAGCGCCTCGGGCGAGGTCGTCGGCTCGTCGCTGATCGGTCAGTCCTTCACGGATGCCGACGGTGCCGCGCTCCCGCAGTACTTCCAGTCCCGGCCCTCCGCGGCCGGTGACGGCTACGACGCCGGAGCGTCATCGGGCTCGAACCTGGGCCCCGAGAACGCAGACCTCGTCGCCGCCATCCGGGAGCGCAGGGAGGCCGTCGCCGCGCGCGAGGGCGTCGCGGAGTCCGACGTTCCCGCCGACGCGGTGACCGCCTCGGCATCCGGACTCGACCCCGACATCAGCCCCGCGTACGCTTCGATCCAGGTCGAGCGCGTCGCCGCGGCCCGGAAGCTCCCGGCGTCGGAGGTCCGCGGACTCGTCGCGGAGCACACTCGGGGACCCGATCTCGGGTACCTCGGCGACCCGACCGTGAACGTCGTGGAGCTCAATCTCGCCCTCGACCGGCTAGGAGGCTGACAGTGGGTGGACGGGGGCGCTTGCGCGTGCTGCTGGGCGCGGCCCCCGGTGTCGGCAAGACCTACGCGATGCTCGAAGAGGGTAGGCGCCTCGCGGGGGAGGGGACCGACGTCGTCATCGCGGTCGTCGAGACCCATGGTCGCGCGGCCACGGCGCGCATGACCGACGGGCTCGAGCAGGTTCCCCGTCGCGAGGTCACCCACCGCGGCGTCACGCTGACCGAGATGGACCTCGCCGCGGTGATCGCGCGGCACCCGGGTGTCGCCCTCGTCGACGAACTCGCCCACACCAATGCCCCGGGTTCGACGAACGAGAAGCGCTGGGAGGACGTGCGGCAGCTGCTGGATGCCGGTATCTCGGTCATCTCGACCGTCAACATCCAGCACATCGAATCCCTCAACGACGTCGTCGAGCAGATCACCGGCGCCCCGCAGCGCGAGACGGTCCCCGACGAGGTCCTCCGCACCGCCGATCAGGTGGAGGTCGTGGACCTCGCCCCGCAGGCCCTCCGCGATCGGCTGGCGGGAGGGCTCGTCTACCCGGCGGAGCGGGTGGATGCCGCCCTCTCGAACTACTTCCGCCTCGGCAACCTCACGGCCTTGCGCGAACTCGCGCTCCTGTGGCTCGCCGACGAGGTGGATCAGGCGCTCACGTCCTACCGCGCCGAGCACGGGATCGACAGCCGGTGGGAGGCGCGCGAGCGGGTGGTCGTCACCCTCACGGGTGGTCCCGAAGGCGAGACGCTCCTGCGCCGCGGCGCCCGCATCGCGGCGAGATCGGCGGGCGGTCAGCTGCTCGCCGTGCACGTCACGAGCAACGACGGGCTGCGCAGCGCCGACCCGGGCGCCCTCGCCGAGCAGCGCGCCCTCGTCGAGAAGCTGGGCGGCACCTTCCATCAGGTCGTCGGGGACGACGTGCCCACCGCCCTCGTCGAGTTCGCGCGGTCGGTCAACGCGACGCAGCTCGTCCTCGGAGTGAGCCGCCGCAGCCGTCTCGCGGCCCTCGTCACCGGCCCGGGCATCGGCGCGACCGTCATCCGCGAATCGGGCGACATCGACGTCCACATCGTCACCCACTCCGCCGCGGGCGGTCGGTTCGCGCTGCCGCGGCTCGGTGGCGCCCTGTCGATGCGCCGACGGATCGCGGGCTTCGCGCTCGCCTTCCTCGGGGGGCCGCTGCTGACGTGGCTCCTCGTCGCCTTCCGGTCGACCGAGTCGATCACGAGCGACGTCCTCAGCTACCAGCTGCTCGTCGTCGTCGTCGCCCTCATCGGCGGGCTGTGGCCGGCGCTGTGGGCTGCGGTCCTGAGCGGTGTGACCCTCAACTTCTTCTTCGTCGAGCCCCTCTACACGGTGCAGGTCAAATCCCCGCGCGAAGTGCTCGCCCTCGCGCTCTACGTGATCACCGGCATCCTCGTGAGCGTCGTCGTCGACCGCGCCGCCCGGACGACGCGGGTCGCGCGACGCGCGGCGGCCGAGGCGGAACTCCTGCAGACCGTCGCCGGCAGCGTCCTCCGCGGCGGGGGCGCGATCGAGGCGCTCGTCGAGTGGACCCGAGAGGCGTTCCGGCTGGCCGGTGTCCGTCTGGTCTCGGGCGAGACGACGCTCGCCTCGAGCGGAGAGCCGTTGCGCGACGGGCGGCACACCGCGATGCCGGTCGGTGACCGAGCGGTGCTCGAGCTGCACGGGCACGACCTGCCGTCGTCCGAGCGCCGCATCCTCGCCGCGATCGTCTCGCAGCTCGACGCCGCGCTGCAACGGCAGGACCTCGCCGAGGTCGCGAGCGGGCTCGCGCCCCTCGAGGCGTCCGACCGGGTGCGAAGTGCGCTGCTGTCCGCTCTCAGCCACGACCTGCGCCGCCCCCTCGCCGCCGCGACCGCCGCCGTCGGCGGCCTCCGCAGCGGGACCTACAGCGATCGAGACCGCGACGAGCTCCTGCAGACCGCCGACGAATCCCTCGGCACGCTCGCGTCGCTCGTCACGGACCTCCTCGACGTCAGCCGACTGCAGGCGGGCGCGCTCGCCGTCTCGCTGTTCGCGATCGATCCGGCCGACGCGATCCTCCCCGCGCTCGAGGAGTTGGATGCGGGACCCGCGTCCGTCGACATCCATCTCGAACCGGATGCCGCCGTCCTCGCCGACCCCGTCCTCTTGCAGCGTGTCGTGGTGAACCTCCTCGCGAACGCCCTGCGGCACTCGCCGGAGGGGCGCAAGGTCCGCGTTGCCACGAGCAGCTTCGGTCGGGTCGTCGAGATCCGGATCATCGACCACGGTCCGGGCATTCCCGCCGAGCGGCGCGATGACGTCTTCGTTCCCTTCCAGCGCCTCGGCGACACCGACAACAGCACCGGGCTCGGGCTCGGGCTCGCTCTCTCGAAGGGATTCGTCGAAGGGATGGGCGGTACGCTCACCCCCGAGGACACCCCGGGTGGGGGACTGACGATGGTGGTCTCGTTGCCGGTCGCCGAAGAGGAGGAGCACGCGTGAGGATCCTCATCGCAGACGATGACCCGCAGATCGTCCGGGCACTGCGCATCACCCTCGCCGCGCGTGGCTACGAGGTGTTCACGGCAGCCGACGGCGCGCAGGCGATCTCCGCCGCGGTGGATCACCACCCCGACATCTTCCTCCTCGATCTCGGAATGCCGCAGCTCGACGGCATCGAGGTGATCCACGCGATCCGCGGCTGGTCCGAAGCGCCGATCCTCGTCGTGTCGGGGCGTACCGGAGCAGCCGACAAGGTCGACGCGCTCGACGCCGGCGCCGACGACTACGTCACGAAGCCCTTCTCGATCGATGAGCTCCTGGCGCGCATCCGCGCGCTCACGCGTCGGGCCCCGCAGCAGGAGCCCGACCCCGTCACCGAGTTCGGTGCCATCTCGGTCGACCTCGCCGCCCGCAGCGTCACGAAGACGACGGGCGATCACACCGAGCGCGTCCGATTGACCCCGACGGAATGGCAGCTGCTCGAGATCCTGCTGCGCAACCCCGGCAAGCTCGTCACCCGGCAGACGATCCTCACGTCCATCTGGGGGAGCGAGCACGTGAGCGACACCGGATACCTCCGGCTGTACGTGTCGCAGCTGCGCCGCAAGCTCGAGGAGGATCCGACGCACCCACGGCACATCCTCACCGAGGCGGGCATGGGTTACCGCTTCGAGCTGGGGGCTCCCATCCGGGACTGACACGTCCTCTCCGCACGCGCAACCCCCTCCCTCCTCCGGACTCCTCCGAGCAGGCTCGCCCGGAACCTGAGGAGGATCGATGAAGGCGATGACCTATCGCGGACCGTACAAGATCCGCGTCGACCGCAAGCCCGACCCCGTGATCGCGCATCCGAA
The DNA here is from genome assembly GCF_900102005.1 of Microbacterium sp. LKL04. Lineage (NCBI taxonomy): Bacteria > Bacillati > Actinomycetota > Actinomycetes > Micrococcales > Microbacteriaceae > Microbacterium > Microbacterium sp. LKL04. The sequence goes on from NZ_LT627736.1 coordinate 22,349, forward strand.
CGATGCCATCGTGCGCGTCGAGCTGGCGTCGATCTGCGGTTCCGACCTGCACCTGTACCACGGCATGATGCCCGACACGCGTGTCGGGCACACCTTCGGGCACGAGTTCATCGGCTGGGTCGAGGAGGTCGGTCCGTCTGTGCGGAACCTCAAGCCCGGTGACCGCGTCATGGTCCCCTTCAACATCTACTGCGGCTCCTGCTTCTTCTGCGCCCGAGGGCTGTACTCGAACTGCCACAACGTCAATGCCAACGCGACCGCGATCGGCGGGATCTACGGGTACTCCCACTCGACCGGCGGGTTCGACGGCGGCCAGGCCGAGCTCGTGCGCGTGCCGTTCGCCGACGTGGGCCCGCAGGTGATCCCGGGCGACATCGCCTCGGAGGACGCACTGCTGCTCACCGACGCGTTCTCGACGGGCTACTTCGGGTCGCAGCTCGCCGACATCGTCGAGGGGGACACCGTCGTCGTGCTGGGTGCAGGCCCCGTCGGTCTCTCTGCCGCTCGCTCGAGCTGGCTGATGGGTGCCGGGCGCGTCATCGTCGTCGACCACCTCGACTACCGCCTTCAGAAGGCGCGCGAATTCGCGTTCGCCGAGACGGTGCACTTCGGCGAGGTCGACGACATCGTGCTGACGCTGAAGAAGATGACGGACGGGCTCGGCGCCGACGCGGTGATCGAGGCCGTCGGCGCTGAGGCTGACGGGCACGTCCTGCAGCACGTCACCGCTGCGAAGCTCAAGCTCCAGGGCGGTTCGCCCGTGGCGCTCAACTGGGCCATCGACGCGGTCCGGAAGGGCGGCACCGTCTCGGTCATGGGCGCCTACGGTCCCCTGTTCAGTGCAATCAAGTTCGGCGACGCGATGAACAAGGGGCTCACGATCCGCGCCAACCAGGCGCCGGTGAAGCGGCAGTGGCCGCGGCTGCTCGACCACATCCGTGCAGGGCACATCGCCCCGCGCGACCTCATCACCCATCGCTTCGACCTCGACGACATCGCCGAGGGGTACCACGTGTTCTCGTCGAAACTCGACGGCATCGTCAAGCCCGTCGTCACATTCGGCGCCTGACCGGCACCCGAGGAGGAACCATGCCGTACACCGCAGACAAGCCCGGCCAGACCCCCGATCCTGACGAGCTCCGTCGCCGCATCCCCGGGTGGGGTGCGGACCTCGATCCGGCGGACCGCCCCGCCTTCCCGCGCGAGCAGCCGGGGATCGAGACGGGCGCGCACTGGGACATCCCCGAGCAGCAGCCGGAGGGCGCCGGGCGCGAGCGCTCGATCGAGCACCAGCGCCTCACGCCGGTCTTCGGCACCGCGCAGCCGCTCCACGGTCTCTCGGGCGTCATCCGGCGCATCGCCTACGCGCGTTACAGCGAGGGGCAGACCCCGCACTGGATGCTGCTGATCTTCGGCGACCGCGTCGAGTCGGCCGGCGCGCACGTGAGGTCCCTGTTCTCGCGGCATCCTGACGACCCGATCACCCAGTCCGGGGTGTTCGGCGAACGCGGGCGGCGCCCGCTCGCGTCGCGGTTCGGTCGCGGCCGCGTCGACATGAAGCACGCCTGGCTGGATCCCCTCCTCGTCCTGGGTCCGTGGGTCGTGGCCGCCGTCGTCGTGTTCCGGATCGCACGCGCGGCGCTCGTCCCGGCATCCCGCCGCTGACGGCGCCGCATTCGACACGCCCGGGGCGACATCGGGACCGCCGTGCGTACGGGTCCGAGGTTGTGCCCGGCGGTGCAAGCGAGGAACGTGGCTCTTCAACGGAGGAGCGCCGCCCCGCGGATCCGCAGCACCGCCCACGCGATGTGTTCGCAGTCGGTGGAGGGCTCCTCGACCGGAGGGCCGCCTCATGGGCCGATTCAACTACAGCAGTCAGGTGAAGACCGAGGTCGAGGACAGGGCGCTCGCGCATTTGCAGGTCGTCATCGGCAACAAGCTCCGCCGGGGTGAATCCTTCTTCTTCACGTGGCGTGATGACGTGAGCGTCGGCGACGGACGGCGATCCGTCTGGATCCACCCGTCCGCGGACCTGCACTTCAAGTACTACGGCTCGGGCGCGCCGACCATGAACCGAACGTGGCTCGAGAAGCTGGCGCACGCCGCGAACTCGACGGGCGGGCTGTTCATCATGTCCGAACCCGCGGACGACGTGTCCACGGGTTCCGTGGAGACCATCTGAGGCGTCACCTCGAGGGTGCCTGCGGTCATGTGCGATGCGCGCCGACGGAGGCGGGTTAGCGTTGATCCGGCATCGAATCGGGGAGGCGCACATGGCGGCACGCCGCACGCGTTCCGCGACGCGCGCCGCAAGGCGACGGACGGCGGCGCTCGCCGTCGGGATCGGCGTCGCACCGGCCACGGTCGTCATCCTCCTCGCTGCCTGTCTGCCCCCAGCCACCACGTCGTCCGAGCCGCGGGGGACCCCGCTACCGCCGGTGTCTTCGAGGTGGGCCGATAGCCCGCCGCCGCCGGCGGTCGCCGTCGCGGGAGCAGACCCGTCGCGCGCGCCTGCGGTCGACCTCGTCGACGGCGCTTGGGCGTCGCGGGTCTCGGATGCCACCGGCATCCCGCGTCGCGCCGTCATCGCCTACGCGGCAGCCGATCTCACCGTCGCGCACGAGCAACCCTCGTGCGCGATCGCCTGGAACACCCTCGCCGGGATCGGGTGGGTGGAGTCCCGGCACGGCTCCTACGGCGGCGCGCGGCTGGGCGACGACGGTCTCGTGTCGCCCCGCATCCTCGGACCCCGCTTGACCGGTGAGGGGGTCGCGGCCATCGAAGACACCGACGGTGGTGACCTCGACGGCGACGACCGGTGGGATCGTGCCGTCGGTCCGCTGCAGTTCATTCCCGAGACCTGGCGGCGATGGGGCGCGGACGGTAACGCCGACGGCACCCGGGATCCGAACCAGATCGACGACGCGGCGCTCGCGGCGGCTCGCTACCTCTGCCGCCGGGGGCCGCTGGCGACCGAGACCGCTTGGCGGGATGCCGTGTTCACGTACAACCCGCTGACCCGCTATATCGACGACGTCGCGACCCGCGCCAACCAGTACGCGCAGAGCGTCGCCGTCAGCTGACACGACGAAGGCCGCACCTGTGAGGTGCGGCCTTCGGAGTCGCGGTCGGGGTCAGTCGTCCGTGCGGTTCAGTGATCTGCTCGAGTCCGCGGAGTCGGGGTCGACGCCTGGCTCCACCCGCTCGATCGGGACGGCCTCATCGTCTGCCGCAGCCTGCGACACCGCCTCGATGGGGTCTTCATCGGGCAGGTCGCCACCGGGGACGGGGGCCTCCGAGTCGGGAACGGCCTGGTGATCGGTCATGAGTGCTCCTCTCGTTCCCGCGAACCTACGTCGCCGACTGGACCGGTCCGAGCCCCTTGCAAAGGTGAGGCCCCGGCGATAAGCCCGATCGCCGGGGCCTGTCATAAGCGTGGGAGAGGATCGGTGACCCGAACACCTCACGTCTCGACCGTTCGCCTATTTACCTTGCGGTTATCACCGTACGTGCGCGAAGGAATCGCCATGGGGGCATTGACTGCGAGAGTCGCCGTCTGCTACTTGATTCGCCGCGGGTAACTCTGCTCCCGCGCGGTGTCAAGCCCCTCAGATCCCGAGCTCGGCGGAGCGATGGTGAGGGTCGTACAAGCCTCGCCCTGCAGCGGTCATCGTCGATCGCTGCTCGCGTCACCTCGGAGGTGCATCATGAGTGCGGACCCCGTCCCACACCTGTCGTTGGAGCCGCTGTCTCCCACGACGTGGCGACTCTGCGACACGCGTGTCGCCCGATCGGACGCCGCGAGCGTTCTCGCCTACGTCGAAGAATCGGATCGCGGCGGCTATGACGTCACATGGGTCCACGGCGGTGCGGGAACCGCGTGGTTCCGCGGGATGGACGAGCTGCTGGTCGGCGCAGTCCAACACCTCGCCGCGTGTGCCTCGCGGCGCCGGAAGCCGAAGCCGATCGCTCATCGGCCGCCCCTCGCGGCTCTGTGAGGCAGCCTTAAGCCCGAGCCCCGCGACCTGTCAAGAAGGTGACACGCGGCCGGAGAGGCCGGAAGCTGGATGCCGGAAATCCGACGGAAGTCGAAAGGACGCGATGACCCGCATCGACATCTCCTACGGCGGCCAGTGGTACAGCGTCGGCGACCGGACCCTCGAGGACGTGCACCGCGAGATCCAAGAGGGTGCTCGCGATGGCCAGCACTGGCTCGCCGTCAACGACGGCGAAGGGAGCGCCAGCCCGGCGTATCTGTTCATCACCCCCGGCGTGCCCATCGCCGTCATCCCCGTGCCGGAACCCCGCGAGACGCCCGCCGAGGGACACGTCGCCGCGTTCGAGGACACGGAGCACGAGGGCGTCGCGCCGCTGTGGAACGGCCCGACCATCCACCCCGACCGGCCTCGCCTCCACTGAGACATATCCACCCCTCCGGCACCGGTCAAGGGGATGACCGCCGCGCATGCCTGCGCGCACACTGGCGTCATGAGTGATCCACAGGATGCCGGTCGTCCCGGCGAAGCGATCCAGTCCGAGCCCGCCATGTCGCAGAATCCCGCCGATGCCACGCAGAAGCTCGACGGCATCGTGGTGCAGACGCGCGCGGACCTCGCCGGCCAGCACGGGCTCGATGGCGCGAGCGTGCTCGCCCAGCGACTGCGGGATGCGGGCATCGACCTCACCGACGACGAAATGGCCGCCGCCGTCGCCCGCGTCCAGGCCTGATCCAGACTCCGAATTATCACCGGTACCGGGGTCGCGCAACCCGCTGACGACCCCCGTGCCTCCGATCTAGCGTGGAACCACCACGTTCCGCTACAGAAGGGTGTGTCCCATGACGACCACGCAGACGAAGCCCGCCACCCGCAACAAGCGCCGCCCCGCAAAGTCGGGTGCGCAGCTGACCGACGAGCAGAACGCCGAGCGCGGCTTCACCGCCTCGAAGAAGCTGAGCGACAACCTGCAGGCAGTCCTCGTCGACCTCCTCGAACTGGCGATCCAGGGCAAGCAGGCCCACTGGAACGTCGTCGGCAAGAACTTTCGCGACACGCACCTCCAGCTCGACGAGATCATCGACGCGGCGCGCGAGTTCAGCGACACGGTCGCCGAGCGGATGCGGGCGCTCCACGCCGTCCCCGACGGCCGCAGTGACACGGTCGCCGAGACGACCACCCTCCCCGAGTTCCCCCACGGCGAGGTCCTGACCGCCGACGTCATCGATCTCGTCACCGAACGTCTCGAGGCCGTCATCGGCACGTGCCGCGAGGTCCACGATGAGGTCGACGACGAGGACCCCACGAGCGCGGACATCCTGCACAGCATCCTCGAAAGCCTCGAGCAGTTCGCGTGGATGATCAGTGCGGAGAACCGCACCCCTCGGTGACCCCGGGGCAGCGTGCCAGCGGCTGAACGGCGGTGACGGCTGAGGCCGTCACCGCCGTCGTCATTCCGCTGTCGTGCGCTTCGCGTCGTCCTCGAACATGCGCGCGGTGAGCTGGATTCCCCCGGAGGAGCTGGCGGATGCCGCGAGTTCCTCGATCCACTGCCGGTCGAGCGTCGGGGGCTCCGCCTCATCGAAGACGAACCGGAGCGGGATCGCGGGGTGCAGCCAGATGGTGGTGCGCCCGGCCGGTGAGTCGTCCGGGTGCGACCAGGAGACCGTGAAACTCTCCGCACGGCGAAGCTTGGTCGCGACCACGACCTTCAGATGAGCGAGCGCTCGGTCGTCGATGCGGATGGGCATCGCCGAGCCGCCGTAGTAGATCAAGCCCATGGGGACACCATAATGGGAGGGCGCCGTCTCGAAACCGAGATGACGAGACGAGGAGCCGCTGTGGGCAAGTTCATCTATGAGGATTCCATCAAGGTGGACTTCGAAGACCGCACGCTCGCGCATCTGCAGCAGGTGATCGGCAACAAGCTCCGTCGCGGGGAGTCGTTCCACTTCACGTGGCGCGATGACAAGAGCATCGGCGAGGGCCGCACCTCGGTGTGGCTGCACCCGCACGCGTCGCTCGTCTTCAAGTACTACGGCAGCCGTCAGTCGCGCATCAACCGCGCGTGGTCGGAGGCCCTCATGTACGCCGCGAACTCGCCGGCGGGCCTCCACTTGGTCCCCGAGCCCGCGGACGCGGGAGAGGCAGACGCCGGCGCCTGAGGCGCGGCATCCGCTCGCAAAAAAACATGCCGCCCCATCGACACCGTGGGGGGCGGTGGATGGGGCGGCACGAGTCGTCGGCCGAGGCGGTGTCACACCAGCAACGGCGGAGTACCGAATCGCTCGGTGAAGTCCGCGGCGAGCGCGTCCTCGTAGGCGTCGGCCTCGTCGATGAGGTCGGGGTGGCTCATGCCGCTGCGACCGGACGGCGGGACTCGGGTCGTGCGGCGGAGATCTCGGGGATGTCGAGGTCAGCGTCGAGGACGAGTCCGCCGTTGGAGGTGGCCTGGTCGGCCATCTCGCGCAGCGTTGCCGGGTTCAGAGCGATCGCTGCCGACTGCTCGTAGACGAAGCGCAGCGGGATCGCGGGCTGGAACCACAGCGTGGTGCGGCCCTCGCCGTCCTCGCCGGTTCCCTTCCAGGAGACGACGAAGCTCTCGCTCCGGCGCAGCTTGGTCGTCGCGATGGCAGCGAGGTGGGCGAGGATGCGGTCGGGCATGACGATGGGGGATTCGACGTTCCCGTAGTAGAGGCTTCCCATGACGTTCTCCTGGTGTGGGTGCGGGTGAGTGGGGGTCAGTGGCCGACGGCCCGTGCCGTTGTGCGGTGCGGGCGCTGTCGCGTGAGCGCATCGAGGATGCGCGCCCGCAGACCCGTGCGCGGCTCGGGGATGAGCGCGACGCCGATCGCCGCGAAAGGCGCCGGGATGGGGTGTGCGGGTGTAGGTGTCATCGATCCGTTCCTGAATTACTAGCTAAACAATACATCTAGTAGATTTCACAAGTCATGTCTATCATTGATTTCGACAAGGACACGAACTGTCACAGACTTAGACATGTAAGGTGGTGAAGCCGATGGAGGTGCTCGACTTGTTCAGCTCCGTGGACGTCAGTGAGGAGACCGCGACGTGGCACGAAGTGGAGAAGGGCTTCTGGGTCGGCAACACCCATGGACGGTTCGTAGGAACCGTCGAGAAGAGCCGCTCCGGTTGGATCGCCCGAGATCACGCCAGGCGTCTCGTGGGAACGTATCCGGATGCAGCCGAGGCTCGGGCGGCAGTCGGATGATGTCGATGAATCTTCACGAGCCGAGGAGTTGACATGCCTCAGTCCATCGTCCGGCACGAGCACACCCACCTCTACGCCGCTGAGCCCCAGTCCGAGGCAGGCCGGCGGCTGAGCAGTGCGATCTTGGAGCTCCGTCACGCCGAGCAGGTGCAAGCCGACCGTTCGCAGCGCATCTCCGGTCTCGGCGGCATCGACCTGACGGCGCTCCGCTATCTCGTGCAGGCCCGCCGCGAAGAGCGCGAGATCAGCCCGAAAGACCTCATCGTGATGCTCGGTACCTCGAGCGCAACGGTGACCAATGTGATCGAGCGCCTCGTCGGCAAGGGCTACGTCCTTCGCGAGCAGCACCCCACCGACCGGCGCGCGCACTACCTGCTGCCGACGGAATCCGCGAACCACCTCGTGGACGAGGTGTACGGGGCTCACCACGCCGCAGTCGTTTCCGTGATCGACAGCCTCGACGAGAAGGACGCGGCGACCACCGCGGAGACCATCCGGCGAATCGCCTCAGCTCTCGAGGAGCTCGCCCGCCGGGCCTGAGGCCGGGCGGTGACGCCTGATCAGAGGGCGGTGTCAGGTCCCAGCCGGTGCCACGTCCGGTTGTGGTAAACGAGCGGCGCGGTCGACTCGCGTGCGATGTTCGCCTGGACGGCGTGCGCGGCGATGACGGTGGAGCCACCGGCATCCATCCGATCGATGACGGCGCACCGCACCCATGCGCGCACCCCGTTGTACACCGGCTCGCCCGTCACGAGGCGCGACCAGGGGAGCTCGGCGAAGCGGTCGATCCCGCTCGTGGCGCCCACCTCGGCGACCCGGAGGTCGTCCGAATCGAGGAGGTGGACGACGACGGTCTCCGCCGCGGCCAGGACGGGCGCGGCCGACGACTGAGCGGACACCGAGAAGATGAGCAGGGGCGGGTCGGCGCTGACCGACGACACCGACGTCGCCGTGAGTGCGACGGGGCCGTCCCCGGCGTCGGCGGTGATGACGGCGACGCCGCCCGGGTGACCGCGGAACACGGCTTTGAACTCGTCGGGGGACAGCGACTCCGAGAACCCGGAGGCGGCCCGGTCGTCCGGTGCGGCGTGTGCGGGGGAAGTCATACGACGAACCTACGTTCGCGCAGCGGCAGCGAGGGCCATGTGTCCGAACCTTTCCTTCTGTTGCGGCAGATGACGACCGCCGCGGATGCCGGGCGTCCGCTATTCTGATCGGGTGCTGACTCTTCGCTGTTGTCGTCGCTGACCGCCGGTTCCCCGGCGACCTCCGCGACCCCACACAGCGACCGCACCTCTGCGAGTGCGGCATCCCGTCAGGAAGAATCACGTGCGTTACGCCAGCTCCATCGCCGATCTCGTCGGCAACACCCCGCTTGTCCGCTTGAACGCGGTCACCGAAGGCATCGCCGCCACGGTGCTCGCGAAGGTCGAGTACTTCAACCCCGGCAGCTCCGCGAAGGACCGCATCGCGCGGAACATCATCGATGCCGCGGAGCGCGACGGCCACCTGAAGCCCGGTGGCACGATCGTCGAGCCGACGAGCGGCAACACCGGCGTCGGTCTCGCTCTCATCGCGCAGCAGCGCGGCTACCGGATGATCTTCGTCGTCCCCGACAAGTTCGCCGGCGAGAAGGTCGCCGTCCTCAAGGCGTACGGCGCCGAGGTCGTCATGACGGCCACGAGTGTCCCGCCCGAGCACCCCGACTCCTACTACAGCGTGTCGGATCGCCTCGCGGCATCCATCCCCGGCGCGTTCAAGCCCAATCAGTTCGCCAACCACAACGGGCCGCGCGGGCACTACGAGACGACCGGCCCCGAGATCTGGCGCGACACCGACGGTACGGTGACCCACTTCGTCGCCGGCGTCGGCACAGGCGGCACGATCAGCGGCACGGGACGGTTCCTCAAGGAGGCGTCCTCCGGGCAGGTCACCGTCGTGGGAGCCGACCCGGAAGGGTCGATCTACTCGGGTGGGGACATCCACGGCTACCTCGTCGAGGGCGTCGGCGAGGACTTCATGCCCGCGACCTTCGACCCGACGGTCGTCGACGCGTACGAGCGGGTAGGGGACGCCGAGGCGTTCGCGATGACGCGTCGCCTGGCGCGCGAGGAGGGACTGCTCGTCGGCGGATCCTCGGGCATGGCGGTCGTGGCGGCCCTGCGCGTCGCCCGCGACCTGCCCGCGGATGCCGTCCTCGTCGTGATCCTGCCCGACCACGGCCGCGGCTACCTCAGCAAGATCTACGACGACGACTGGATGACCGACCACGGCTTCTCCATCGCCACCGAATCCGAGACCACCGGGAGCCTCGCATGAGTGCACAGTCCTCCGCTCGCGGCTTCGCGAGCCTCGCCGTCCACGCAGGTCAAGAGCCCGACGAGGCGACCGGCGCCGTCATCCCCCCGGTCCACTTCTCGACGACCTACGCCCAGGACGGCATCGGCGGCCTTCGCGGCGGGTACGAGTACGGCCGCAGCGGCAACCCGACCCGAACGGCGCTGCAGACTCAGCTCGCCGCGATCGAGGGCGGTGCGCACGCCCTATCGTTCGCCTCGGGCCTCGCCGCCGAGGACGCGCTGCTGCGCGCCGTGCTGCGCCCCGGCGACGAGGTCCTCCTCGGCAACGACGTCTACGGCGGAACGTTCCGTCTCATCTCCCGCGTGCTCGGCGACTGGGGCGTGACGCTCCGCGTCGTCGACATGAGCGACCTCGACGCCGTCCGCTCCGCGGTCGCCGAGAAGGCGCCGCGCATCCTCTGGGTCGAGACGCCGTCCAACCCGCTGCTGCGCATCACCGACATCGCCGGCCTCGCCGAGGTCGGCCACTCCGCCGGCGCGCTCGTCGTCGTCGACAACACCTTCGCCACGCCCGCGCTGCAGCGCCCCCTCTCGTTCGGGGCCGACGTCGTCGTGCACTCGACCACGAAGTACCTCGGCGGCCACTCCGACGTCGTGGGCGGTGCGCTCGTGCTGAACGACGACGAGCTCGCCGAGAAGATCGGCTTCCTCCAGTTCGCGGTCGGCGCCGTGTCCGGACCCCTCGACGCGTGGCTGACGACGCGCGGCATCAAGACGCTCGCCGTGCGGATGCGTCAGCACAGCGAGAACGGGCTCGCCGTGGCATCCTTCCTCGACGGACACGATCGGGTCGCGCGGGTGTACTACCCCGGCCTGTCGTCGCACCCCGGGCACGAGCTCGCGTCGCGGCAGATGACCGGCTTCGGCGGCATCGTCTCGCTCGCGCTCGAATCGGGCGAGGCGGCGCGCCGCTTCGCCGAGTCGCTGCGGCTGTTCACGCTGGCCGAGTCGCTCGGCGGCGTCGAGTCGCTCGTGAACTACCCCGACGCGATGACGCACGCCTCGGTGCGCGGCACCGAGGCGGCCGTGCCGGTCGAGGTCGTCCGGTTGTCGGTCGGCATCGAGGACATCGACGACCTGCTCGCCGACATCCAGCACGCGCTCGAGGCCTGACGGCGGCGGCGCCACGGCGCTGCGCGTGCCGAGTGCAGGGAGAACGGTGCCATCGGGTCCCCTCCGGCATCCGAAGCGCTGCTGAACCTGCATTCGGTCCGCGGCGCGGGCGATAGCGTGGCCGGATGACACACGCACGTTGGGCCATCATCGGTGCCGGAGCGATCAGCGGCGACTTCGCCCACGCGCTCCCCGACTCGGAGTCCGGACGCCTCCACGCGGTCGGCGCGCGCGACGTGTCGCGTGCGGAGGAGTTCGCCGCGGCCCACGGCGCAGCCGTCGTCGGCACGTACGACGAGATCCTCGACCGCGACGACATCGACGCGGTTTACATCGGCACGGTCCACACGACGCACACCGAGCTCGTCCACCGGGCGCTCGCCGCGGGCAAGGCCGTCCTCTGCGAGAAGCCGCTCGGCGTCTCGCCGGAGGAGACGGATGCCGCGGTCCGCGCCGCGCGCGAGGCGGGACTCCCTCTCATCGAGGCGTTCAAGTACCGCTTCGGCCCGTTCGCCGACCGCCTGCGGGAGCTCGTCGGCGGCGGCGCGCTCGGCGACCTCGTCGAGATCGAGTCGTCGCTCGGCTTCGCCGCCGGCTCCCAGACGGGCAGGCTGTTCGACCCCGCGACGGCGGGCGGGGCGATCCTCGACGTCGGCTGCTACCCGCTGTCGCTCGTCGTCGGCGTCGCGGCCTGGACGGGACGCGACCTCTCGGGACTGGCCGTGCAGGCGGCGGCGGGCACGATCGGCGAGACGGGCGTCGACGTGAGCGCGGCGGCATCCATCAATCTGGGCGGTGCGTCGGCGAACATCCGCACGGCGATCGTGCACGACCTGCCGCGTCTGACGCGCATCGTCGGGCGGGACGCGACGCTCGAGATCCCGAACGCGTGGGGGAGCCGCACCGACAGCACGGAGGCGGCGACCCTCATCCGGACCGACGGCACGCGCGACGAGATCGAGGTGCCGACGGTGCAGCCGATGGCGGCCGAGGCGGATGCGACGATCCTTGCGCTCCGCGAGGGGCGCACCGAGGCGCCGGAGGTCCCGTGGGACGAGACCCGCACGATCGCGCGCCTGCTCGCCGAGTGGCGCGCAGCGATCGGCTGAGCCCTACCGCCGCCGCCAGCGCCGACGCTTGGTCTCGGGTGGGGCGGGAGGATCGGATGCCGCGGCCCGCGCCGCGCGCCGTTCCCGCCACGCCGCGACCTCGGCGTCGGGGTCGCGCGTCGGGGTGACGACGGGAGGCCCGCCCTGCAGCTGCCGACGCGCCTCGACGACGCGGCGCGAGAAGTCGGCGGTGTACTCGCGGACGTCCTCCTCGCGGTGGAAGGCGTCGACGCGGTCCTCGAACTCGGCGTGCTCGATCCGCAGGCGGAGGGCGGGTGGACCGAGCCCGCTGAGCTGCTCGGTCTGGATCTTGCGCTTGATCCACCAGTCCGGGTCGTGCGAGCCGCCGAGTCCCTCGAGGGGCTTGCCCGCTCCTGGAAGGTCATCGAAATCGCCGCGGCGGATCGCCTGCTGAATCGCAGTCTCGACGTACATCGCGCGTTCGAGGCCGGTCGGGGTGCCCGCGTGACGCTCGGGTTCGGCGGGTCGCTCCTCGCCGTTCTCCTGCGCCGCCTTCTCGACGCGGTAGCGCGCGGCGGTCAGACGGGGGTCGTCGTCGGCTCGTTCGACCATTGCTCCAGCGTAAGACGAGACGGCGTTGCGACGGCGTTGCCCGGTATGCATATACTCAGAAAACACATACCCGGTATGCAGCGAGGAGTCCCGATGTCGGTACGACAGAGCCTGCTGGCGATCCTGGATCAGGGTCCCTGCTACGGCTATCAGCTGCGCGCGGAGTTCGACCGCCGCACCGGGTCCACCTGGCCCCTCAACGTGGGGCAGATCTACAACACGCTCGACCGGCTCGAACGCGACGGCCTCGTCGAAAAGGGCGACGTCGACGAGCAGGGTCACGTGTACTGGCAGATCACGGATGCCGGATCCGCCGAGGTGCAGGCCTGGCTCGACGCACCCGTCGAGCGCGCGCAGGGGACGCGCGACGAGCTCGCCATCAAGCTCGCCGTCGCGGCGACCCTGCCGGGCGTCGACCTGGGCGCCGTCATCCAGCGACAGCGGTCCGCATCGCTGCGCCAGCTTCAGGAGCTCAACCGGGCCAAGTACGCCGGGGCCAACCCGGACGGTCCCGAAGAGCTCGCCTGGTCTCTCGTCGTGGACTCGATGATCTTCGCCGCCGAGGCCGAGGCGCGATGGCTCGACCACACCGAGCAGCGGCTCGCGCGGCATCCGCATCGTACGATGGGGCTCGAGCTGTCCACAGAGACTCCCAAACGGGGGAGGCCCGCCAAATCCGAGGCGAGCAACACCGAGGCGGTCGTCGGATGAGCGCCGCCGTTCTGCAGCTGGTGGGGGTCACGCAGCAGTACGGCGAGGGCGAGACGAGCGTCTCAGCACTGTCGGGCGTCGATCTGACGGTCGACAAGGGTGAGCTCGTCGCGATCATGGGAGCGTCCGGTTCGGGCAAATCCACGCTCCTGTCGATCGCGGGCGGGTTGCAGAAGCCCACCAGCGGCGAAGTCGTCGTCGAGGGGACCTACCTCTCGACGGCGACACGTCGCGATCTCGCGCAGCTCCGGCGGCGCTCCCTGGGGTTCGTCTTCCAGGACTTCAATCTCATCCCGACCCTCACGGCCGTCGAGAACGTGACGCTGCCGCTCGAGCTCGACGGCTTCCGAGCCCGGGTGGCGCGCCGTGCGGGCCGGGATGCCCTCGCCTCGGTCGGCCTCGAGGACAAACTCGACGCCTACCCCGACGATCTGTCGGGCGGTCAGCAGCAGCGCGTCGCGATCGCCCGCGCCGTGGTCGGCGGGCGCCGGCTGATCCTCGCCGACGAGCCGACCGGCGCACTCGACTCGGTGACGGGGGAGGCGGTCATGAAGATGATCCGGCACCGCGTCGACCAGGGGGCCGCCGGCATCCTCGTCACGCATGAGCCGCGCCACGCGGCGTGGGCGGACCGCATCGTGTTCCTCCGCGACGGCCGCATCGTCGACGAGTCCGCCCGCCGCGGTGCCGACGCGCTCTTGTCGGACGCGCGATGACCGCGGTGCAGGACCGGCCCCGAGCGGATGCCGGGGCGCGGCGTCGCGCCGAACGACCGAAGCCGTCGCGCACGGCGCGTCTGCGGGTGTCTGCGCGCATCGCGCGGCGTCAGGTGCGCCGCGCGTGGGTGTCGTCGCTGCTGATCATGTCGCTCATCGCGTTGCCGATCGCCGGGATGGCGGGGGTCGCGGTGATGGTCTCCAGCACATTCGCCACGCCCGCGGAGCGGGTCACCGTGCAGCTGGGGAGGATGTCGGCGTGGGTGGAGCCTGTCTGGGCGGCCGACGCCGGCTTCTGGCAGGACCCGGAGGACCCTTACGAGTACGGCAACGAGTCGCAGTGGGGCGGGTCCGACGGATCGACGGAACCGGATCCGACTGCCGACCCGGCGCGTGTGCTCGATCCGGGCACGGAGATCGTGCCGCTGTCGTTCGGCGACGAGCGTATCGAGACGGTCGCCGGAAGCGCCGGTGCCCGCGCCATAGCGGGCGACGTGGCGGACGAGCGCTTCGCGGGCGCATATGCGCTGATCGACGGCCGGGCGCCGTCGAGCGACGGTGAGGTCTTGGTGTCCCCCGCCGTGCTCGAGCGCGCGGGGCTCACCATCGGCCGGACCTTGACACTCACCAATGGCGAGCAGTTCACCATCACGGGAACGTTCGACGACGCCACCGCCGCCAACGCCGACCCCGTGCTGGCGTTCTTCGACGCGGACAGGTACAGCCCGGTCCGATCGTTTCTGCCGGATATCGACATCGACACGGACCTGCTGAGCGCGCTGAACGCGGCCGGTTTCGGTGTCTATGCGCGAGAGTTCGTCGTGGATCCGCCTCCGTTCGATCAGCCGTTCGACGACTACTCCATTCCGACAACCGCCGAGCTCGATCAGCAGCGCGAGCTCGGCCTCGCGGCGGGTATCGGGGGTGGCGGACTCGCGGCGGGGTACATGGTCGTCATGCTCGCCGCTGCGGCCTTCGCCGTCAGTGCGCGCCGACAGCAGCGCGCCCTCGCGATCGCCGCCAGCGTCGGTGCCGAGCCCCGGGACCTGCGCCGCATCGTCCTCTTCCAGGGGGCCGTCCTCGGTCTCATCGCCGGTGGTGTCGGTCTCGCGGTGGGCGTGGCCGGCGCGGCGATCCTCATGCCGCTCCTGGCCAACGGATCCGCGACGGCGTTCTGGGGGTTCCACGTGCCCTGGCTGCTGCTCGTAGGGGTTCTGGTCTTCGCGGTCCTCGTCGGTTCGGCATCGGCGTGGATGCCGGCGCGGACGGTAGGTAGGTCCGACACGATCTCCGCGCTGCGGGGGGCGCGTCGGCCGATGAAGGTGACGGCCGCGCGACCGCTGTGGGGATCCCTCTTGATCATCGTCGGCATCGCGGTCACCATCGTCTCGGGCATCGCTGCCGGCGCCGTCGCGATCAGCACCACGATTCCGTGGGATTCGCCGCTGCGGTGGCTTCCGATCGTGGGAATCGTGGGCGGCCCGATTCTGGCGCAGGTCGGCATCCTCGTGTCGGGACGGTGGCTCCTCTGGCTTGCCTCGCGCCTGCTCTCCCGCGTCGGGCTCGCTGCACGGCTGGCATCGCGGGATGCAGTCGCCAACGGCGCGCGGACCGTCCCGGCATTCGCGGCGATCGGTGCAACCGTGTTCGTCGGCGTCTTCGCCGTCGCGATGGGGATGATGAGTGCCGAGCAGTCGGCGCGGAACTACGGCTACAGCGCGCCGGTGGGAACGGTCGTCGCGGACATCGGCCCCATGGACGACCCGCTTCTCAGCGCGCAGGTCGCCGAGAAGGCCGCGAAGGAGGCTGAGCGGCTGTTCGAGTCATCAGGAGCGCTCGAGCTGCGCGTCGTGAGCTCCCAGCCGGACGTGTTCTACGTCGAGACCTCCGCGGATCTGCCGGCCGATTTGGATCACGCGATGCTCGTCAAGCCGGCCAGGTCGTTGCTCTCGCCCGAGGAGGACGGCGGGCGGGGAGTCTCCTACTCCGGTGATCCCACCGACAACATCGCGGTGGTGGACGTGGACGGCCTCGAGACCGCCATGGGCATCGCGCTGACTCCAGCGCAGCGCGAGGCGTACAACGATGGGGCCGTGATCGTCACCGATGACACGTACATCACTGGCGGCCGCGTCGAGGCGGCTGCATGGAGCGCCCGGGACTACTTCGAGCGCAGCGTCCCCAGCAACGTCTGGCACGACGAGGTCGGTATGGCCGACCCGCGATGGGAGCGCAGTGCGCCGGCGATCCCGGTCGCGGCGCCGCATCAGAGGATCATCAGCGCAGTCGCTCCTTCGACGGCTCGCGCCTGGGGCATGGGTGTGGTTCCGCGCCACGTCCTGGCGACATTCCCCGAGGGGTCGCAGATGAATTCGCAGGACCACCTCTCCGAACTCGCAGAGGCTCTCACGACCGACGACTACCAGATCTCCCTCTACCGCGAGACGGGCCCCGCCAGCCCCGCCGTCTGGCTCGTCCCCCTGCTCGCGGCCGTCGCCGTCCTCGTCCTCGGCGCGAGCGCCGTCGCCCTCGGGCTCGCTCGCTTCGAGCGGCGCCCTGACGACGCGACGCTCGCCGCGGTCGGCGGCACGCCTGGCCTCCGGCGCCGCATCGGTCTGTGGCAGGGCCTCGTGATCGCGGGGTTCGGTACCTTCGCGGGGGCGACCGCCGGCATCCTTCCGCCCATCGGGTTCTGGCTGCAGTCGCAGACCGGGTACGAGCCGCTCAGCCTGGCCGATATCCCGTGGTGGCTGCTCGGCGTACTCGCTGTCGCGCTGCCGCTGGGGATCGCGGCCGTCAACTGGCTGGTGCCGCCGCGGGAGCCCGAGCTCACGCGACGCAACGTCATCGCCTGAGCCCGGGAGCCCGGCTCAGCGCATCGTGTCCAAAATGCCGACGAGGTCCTCGAACGTCGTGCGGGGGTTCAGGATCGCGAAGCGGGCGTTGGTGCGGCCCGCGTGGCTCGACGGCGTGACGAAGGCGTGCTGGTCGTCGAGCAGGCGATTCGACCAAACGGTGTAGTCGTCCTTCGTCCACCCGCGCCGTTCGAACACGACGACGCTCAGCTGCGGGCGGCGCACGAGCTCGAACTCGTCGCGCGACTCGATCTCGGCGGCGATGCGTTCGGCGAGCGTGATGGACGACGTGATCGCCTCGCGGTAGACCTCGGCGCCGTAGGTCGCGAGCGAGAACCACAGCGGCAGGCCACGGGCCCGGCGCGTGAGGTGCGCGGCGAAGTCCGACGGGCTCCAGTCGCTCGTCTCGGTGAGGGTGTCGAGGTACTCGGCGTGCTGCGTGTGCGCGCGGCGGCCGAGCTCGGGATCGCGGTAGAGCAGTGCGCACGCGTCGAACGGTGCGAACAGCCACTTGTGCGGGTCCACGATGAGCGAGTCGGCGTGCTCCAACCCGGAGAAGTAGTGCCGCGCCTCGGTCGAGAGGGCGGCCGCGAGCCCGTAGGCGCCGTCGACGTGCAGCCACACGCCGAACTCCCGGGTCGCATCGGCGACCGACGCGATGTCGTCGACGATCCCGAAGTTCGTCGACCCGGCGGTCGCGACCACGGCGAACACGCTGTCGCCGTGCTCCTCGAGCGCGGCGCGCACCGCATCTCCGCGCAGCACACCCCCGGCATCCGGGGCGACCGGGACGACCTCGACGTCCATGACACGCGCCGCCGACGCGATCGACGAGTGGGCCTCCGCCGAGCAGACGACGCGCCAGCGGTCGGGACGGATGCCGCGCTCCCGGGCGGTCTCCCGCGCGGCGACGAGCGCCGACAGGTTGCCGAGCGTCCCGCCCTGCACGAACACGCCACCGGCGGTCGCGGGCAGGCCGAACTCGTTCGCCAGCCAGCGGAGCACCTCGTTCTCGGCGTGTACGGCGCCCGCGCCTTCGAGCCAGGACCCGCCGTAGAGTGCGCTTGCCGAGACGACGAGGTCGAACGCCGCGGCCGCTTTCGACGGCGCACTGGGGATGAACGAGAGGTACCGCGGGTCGTCGGTCGTGATGCAGGCCGGCGCCAGTACGTGCTCGAAGACGCCCAACGCCTTGCGCGCGCCGATGCCCTGCTCGCTGATCGTCACGCCGGCGAGGCGGGCGAGCTCGGCCGGGGGCAGCGGCTTGTCGAGCGGGTTGTCGTCGGTGAGCAGCCGCTGCCGCGAGTAGTCGAGGACGAGGTCGACGATCTGACGGGTCTCGTCGGTCACGTCGTGCATGCGTGCGGGCTGGGTCATCGGGTCTCCGAGGTGGTGCGGGGGAGCGCGGGTGTGCGCGGTGGCGGCGTCCGGCGGGTACCCAGACGTTCGAAGGCTACGCCGAGGCGCAGCAGGGCGGAATCGTCGTAGGCGCGACCGGCGATGGTGAGGCCCACCGGCATCCGGGTGTCGGTCATCGTCCCCATCGGGACGGTGACGGTGGGGATGCCGAGGTGCCGGATCGCGAGGTTGCCGTTCGCGATCCACACCCCGTTGCGCCAGCCGAGGTCGGCCGAGGCCGGGTTCACGTCCATGTCGGCGGCGCCCACGTCGGCGACGGCGGGGAGCACGACGGCGTCCAGGCCGGCGGCATCCATCCACTCCTCGAGATCGGTGCGGCGGATGCGTTCGAGGGCGCGCAGGCCCGCCTCGAGCTCGGGCATGTCGTCGAGCGTCGCGCCCGGGTGCGCGCGCACCCACTCGGGGTACTCGGCGATGTCGTCGTCGAACCCGGTGTAGCGGTCGGGCAGGGCGCCGGGCGGGTGCGGGAAGATCGTCGCGCCGTCGACATCCGCAAGGGTGCTGAGCGCCGGATCGCCGTTCGCCTCGAGGAAGTCCTCCCACGCCCATGCCGACAGGTCCACGATCTCGCGGTGCAGGTATCCCTGGGGCAGACGGTCGGCGATCGTCGATGCGCCGGCCCGGTCGCCCTCGTAGTCGCTCACGACGGGGAAGTCGACCTCGACGACGGTCGCTCCCGCGGCCTCGAGGTCTGCGCGCGCGGAGCGCCACAGCTCGAGGACCGACTCCCGGGTCTCGATGCGCCGGCCGGTCGGGCCGCCGATGCCGGTGCCGGTCCCGGCATCCGGATCGGCGTTCACGTACATCCGCGGGATGCCGAGACGCACCCCGTCGAGCGAGGCGCCCTGCGCGAGCGCCGGGTACGACTCGGGCCGCACGATCGACGCAGCGGGAAGCTGGACCCAGGGCTGGACGCGCCAGAAGTCGCCGCGCGTCTCGGGGTCGTCGGCGACGACGACGTCGAGCACCTCGAGCAGGTCGGCCATCGTGCGGGTGTGCGGCACGACGACGTCCATCGTCGGGACGAGCTGCCAGTTGCCGCGCGCGGAGATGACGCCGCGCGAGGGCGTGTAGGCGCAGAGCGCGTTGTTCGAGGCGGGACCGCGTCCCGACGACCAGGTCTCCTCGCCCAGGCCGAACGCGGCGAAGCTCGCGGCGGTGGCCGTGCCCGACCCGTTCGACGAGCCGCTGGCGAACGGCGCGGTGAGCCAGTCCGCGTTGTAGGGGCTCTCGGCGCGGCCGTAGACGCCGCGCTGCATCCCGCCGTTGGCCATCGGCGGCATGTTGGTGAGGCCGAGGCAGATCGCCCCGCCGGCGCGCAGTCGCTCGATCGTGAACGCGTCGCGCTGGGCGACGAGCTCGGCGAAGGCGGGGGAGCCGGCCGCGGCGGTCAGCCCTCGCACGAGGTAGCTGTCCTTCGCCGTGTACGGGATGCCGTCGAGCGGTCCGAGGGTCTCGCCACGGGCGCGACGGGAATCGGATGCCGCGGCCTCGGCGCGCGCGTCGGGGTTCCTCACCACGACGGCGTTCAGTGCGGTCTCGGTGCCCGGCCCGTCGTACGCGTCGATGCGCGCGAGGTACGCGTCGACGAGCTCGGCCGCGGTCGCGTCGCCCGCGTCGAGCGCCGCGCGAAGGTCGGCGATGGACGCCTCGACGACGTCGATCATCGAGTCACCGCCGGCTGCTGCTGCGTGATGCAGTGGATGCCGCCGCCTCGGGCAAACAGCGGACGGGCGTCGACCGTGACGACCTCGCGCCCCGGGTAGGCGTCCGCGAGGATCGCGCGGGCGTGCGCGTCGGCCTTCTCCTCGCCGAAGCCGCAGGCGATGACGCCGCCGTTCACGACGAGGTGGTTGACGTAGCTCCAGTCCACGGGGCCGTGTGCGTCGGTGAGGGTCTCGGGTGCGGGGAGCGACACGATCTCGAAGCGGCGGCCGGCGGCATCCGTCTGCTCCTCGAGCTCCGTGCGCAGCTGCGCGCTGACGGGGTGGTCGGGATGGGACGCGTCGCGCTGGTCGTGGAGCAGGATGCGGCCCGGCGAGGGGATCGTCGCGACGATGTCGACGTGACCGTTGGTGCCGAGGTCGTCGTAGTCGCGGGTGAGCCCCTGGCTCAACCAGACGGCGCGGGTCGCGCCGAGCGTCCGGGCCATCTCCGCCTCGATGCGTGCCCGGTCGGCGAAGGGGTTGCGTCGCAGGTCGAGCTGCACCGTCTGCGTCAGGAGGACGGTGCCCTCGCCGTCGACGTGGATGCCGCCGCCCTCGTTGACGATGTCGGAGGGGATCAGCTCGGCGCCGACTTCGCCGGCGATCAGCCGGGCGTGGGCGGCCGACTTCTGCCACTCCGCCCAGTCGGGCGCTCCCCAGCCGTTGAAGATCCAATCGACGGCGCCGAGGACGCCTGGCCGCTCGTCGTCGACGACGAAGGTGGGGCCGTGGTCCCGCATCCAGAACTCGTCGACGGGGGCCTCGACGATGGTCACGTCGCCCGGGAGCATGCGCCGCGCGCGGGTGAGTTCGGTCGGGTCGACGACCATCGTCACCGGCTCGAAGCGCGCTACCGCGGCGGCGACGGCCGTCCAGGTGGCGTAGCCCTCGTCGCGGGCGGCATCGGTGTCGCCAAGGGTGAAGCCCTCACGGGGGAAGGCCATCCAGGTGCGCTCGTGAGAGGCGGTCTCGCTCGGCATCCGCCAGGCCATGGCGTCTCCCTCGGGTGTCGGGTAGCTTATTGATCGTTTGATCAACAAGGGGGAGGCTACCGAGGAGATGACCGAGACGTCAACCGTCCGCCGGGCGCGGAAGACCCCCGCCGAGAGACGGGAGGAGATCGCGCTCGCCGCCCGCGAGATCGCGCTCACCGACGGTCTCGACGCCGTCACGCTGCGCGCCGTCGCCGCCCGCGTCGGTGTGGCGCCCGGGCTCGTCGCGCATCACGCCGACGGCATGGACGCGCTCGTAGCCGAGGCCTTCGGTGCCGTCGTCGCCGAGGAGCTGCGCGCGGTGCGGGCCGCGATGCGGGTGACGGATGCCGCGACGACGCGCCTCGGCATCCTGCTCGACACCGTCTTCGGTGAAGAGCCGAACGAGGTCACGCTCGTCTGGGTGCAGGGGTGGGCGCTGGGCACCCGCAATGAGGAGCTCGCCGTGCGGGTGCGCGCCGAGATGGATGCGTGGCAGCGCGCGCTCGCCGCCGAGATCGACCGCGGCCGCGCGCGTGGCGAGTTCGGCGCCGTCGACGCCGACGCGATCGCCTGGCACCTGCTCGCGATCATCGATGGCCTCGGCGCGCAGGGTCTCGTCCGCTGGCGCGCCGACCCGTCCCGGACCGACCTGACCCGCCGCGCGCTCGCCGCCCTGCTCGGCGTCACGCCCGACGCGCTGCGCCCCTGACCCGACGCCGAGCCGTCGCACCTGGTCGTCCCACCGCCGCAGACGCGACCATCTGAGACGCCCCGAGCCGACGGGAACGGCGGCCATTCGAGAGAGATGGATGCCGTTTGCGTCGGGTCGAGGGGCACCTCATAAGAAACGTTCAGGATGCCGATCGTCGCCCGGAAACACGCGGGAGACACGAGCTGATCACCTTCCGGTCGGCGGCTCCGGCGGCATCCGGTCCAATCCGATCTCGGGGGGTGTCCGGAAAACCCATCGTGCGAAAGCCGCACTGAAGGAAGGAAAACACCCCATGCGTACCAACCTGAAGCGGACCATCGTCCTCGGCTCGACCGGCCTCGCGGCCGTCGCCCTCACCGCGGGATTCGCCCTTCCGGCGAACGCCGCGCAGAGCGAGGACACCACCACGACCACCACGGCGGCAGAGGGCTTCACCGACTTCCTCAACGCCAACAACGACCTCGCGGCGTCGGTCTCGTCGCTCCTCGACAGCCAGCTGCTGGGCGACGTCTCCACCGGTGACCTCTCCGTCGGCGACATCGGCTCCGGCAACGACGCTCCTATCGGTTCGGGCAACAGCGTCGACGCCCCCATCGGCTCGGGCAACGACACCTCGGTCGACGCCCCCGTCGGCTCGGGCAACGAGGTCGGCAACGGCAACGACGTCGGCTCGGGCAACGACACGAACGTCTCGCCGGACACGGACGTCGCGCCCCAGACCGACGTCTCGTCGAAGACCGGCGACCTGGTCAAGGACATCACGAGCGACGTCGACAACACGGTCGGCGACGTCTCCTCGAGCGTGAACGACCTCGTCGACGGCGTTCTGGGCAACTGATCGCCCGCATGCGGTAGTGCCGCACCCCTGACACATGCCGGGGCCCCTCATCGGGGTCCCGGCATCGTCGTGTTCGGCGCCGTCGAGAGGTCGCGGATGGTCACCCCACCTGGCGCAGAGCGACCATCCGCGACCCCTCGAGGTGGGGGGTGGGAGGCCGCATCCGCTGTCTTGCGCGCCCCCTGTCGCCGAATCACCACTCAGGAGCCGAGTCACCATCGAGGTGCGCACCAGCGGGTGGTGATTCGGCACGTGTGTGGTGATTCGGCGAGGAGGCGGCCGGGCGAGGGGTCTTCGCATGCTGGCCGCAGCGCCCCCGCCGAAGCGCCCCCGCCGCAGCGCCCCGCCGCAGCTCGTCCGTCGTACAGTCAGGGGCATGACGCGTGCGCGACTGATCACCCCCGCAGAGCTCGACGACCTGATCCGGGATGCCGCTCCGCTGACGGTCCTCGACGTCCGGTGGCGTCTCGACCGACCCGACGGCCGCAGCGACTACGAGGCGGGTCACGTCCCGACGGCGGTCTACGTGAGCCTCGACGACGAACTGGCCGCCCACGGCGCACCGGAGGACGGGAGGCATCCGCTGCCCGAGATCGCCGACCTGCAGACCGCGGCGCGGCGTTGGGGCATCGACCGGGGCCACTCGGTCGTCGTTTACGACGACTGGCAGACATTCGGTGCCGCCCGTGCCTGGTGGGTGCTGACGGATGCCGGTGTCTCCGACGTCCGCGTCCTCGACGGCGGCCTGCAGGCCTGGCGCGACGCCGGACTGCCGCTCGAATCCGGACCCGTGCACGCCGCCCGCGGCGACGTCGCCCTCACCCCGGGGCACCTGGCCCGCCTCGACATCGACGAGGCCGCCGCGTTGCCGGCCACCGGCATCCTGTTCGATGTCCGCGCACCCGAGCGTTACCGGGGCGACGTCGAACCGATGGACCCGCGAGCCGGTCACATCCCGGGCGCGGTGAATGCGCCGACCGGCGGGAACGTCGACGACCACGGGCGGTTCCGCTCTCCGGATGAGCTGCGTGCGCGGTACGAGGCGCTCGGGGTCACGGGCGACACGACCGTCGGCGTGAGCTGCGGCTCGGGGGTGTCGGCCGCGCAGGCGGCGTTCGCGCTCAGCCTCGCCGGTATCGACGCAGCGCTGTACGGCGGATCGTGGAGCCAGTGGTCGAACCACCCCGACCGCCCTGTCGCGACCGGCGATCAGCCCTGACCGAGCACTGCCGCAGCCGCCCGCTCGCCTGACACGAGCGCGCCCGCGATCGACGGCGTCTCACGGTGATCCCCCGCGACGATCACGCGCTCCGACAGTCTCACCGGGGACGCGCGCCGCATCGGCGGCGCGAGTGCGGGCAGCGCGTGCGGGATGTCGTCGCGTCGAAGCAGCTCCCACGACGCCGCCTCGTCGCCCCACATCCGCGCGAGCTGCGCGTGCACGGCCGCCTCGTCGGCGGCATCCCGCAGCAGGCAGCTCGCGGCCACGAGGTGCCGTCCCTCGGGCGCGTACCCGGGAGCGGTGCGCGACATCACGACGCTGTTCACGATCGGACCCGCGCGCTCGCCGTCGACCGCGAGCAGAGCGGATGCCGGTGCCTCCGCTCCCGTCCCGAACCACCACGTCTGCAGCCCGCGCATCGGCGGCGCCGGTTCGCCCGTCAGCTGCGACAGGTGCTCGCCGCCGACCGCGACGATCACCTCGCGCGCCGACACGCCGCCCTCGAGCTCGACCCGGTCGCTGCGCACCGTCACGCCGTCGACCGGATGCGACAGTCGGATCTCCGCCCCGGCTGCGCGGGCGAGCTCGGCGAGCCGTCGCGGCAGCACGGCGACGCCCGCCGCCGGAACGCCGGGACGCCCGACCGCGAACAACCGCGCGATCAGCGTCGCGTAAGCCGCCGAGGTCTCGCCGCCGTCGTCGGCGAGCACCCCGGTCAGGAATGGCTCGAGCACCGACCGCCGCAGCGGCCCCGTGAGGCCGGCGCGACCCCACGCCTCGTGCAGCGTCTCATCCGGGCCGTGGGCGACGGATGCCGGTCGCACGAGTGCCGGCAGCAGCCACCGCACGGCGCCCACGACGTCCGCCGGCGCCACGAGTCCCGACAGCGCGCCCGCGACCGTCGCGGGCAGCATCCCGGGGTGGCGCACGGGGTGAGCGAGGACGTTCGACCGGGCGCCGCGCACGACGCGGACGCCGACGGGGAAGGAGCGCAGATCGAGGTCGGCGGGGTCGACCGCGCGGGCCAGCGCGTCGTAACGAGGATTGATCACCTGGAACCCGCGGTCGAGCAGGAACCCGTCGACGCGATCGGTGCGCTGCCGGCCCCCGACCTCGTCCTGCGCCTCGACCACGACGACGTCGCGTCCGGCACGGGCGAGCAGGGTCGCGGCGCGGAGCCCTGCGAGGCCCGCGCCGACGACCGCCACATCATGGACCGCGCTCATGCCCACAGCCTGGCACGGCGCGCGGGCGCGGCATCCGTAGTTGAATCGGAGGATGCGAGCTGCTTACATGTACGGCCCCGGCGACGTTCGCGTGGTCGACGCCCCCGAACCCCGGATCGAACAGCCCACCGACGCCGTGCTCCGCACCGTCGTGGCGTGCGTGTGCGGCAGCGACCTGCATCCGTACCACTCCATGCAGCCGAGCGACGCGGGCCGGTCGATGGGGCACGAGATGATCGGCGTCGTCGAAGAGGTCGGCGCGGACGTCCGCACCGTGAAGCCGGGCGATGTCGTCATCGTGCCGTTCGTCTTCTCGTGCGGCGAGTGCGAGTTCTGCCGCGCGGGTCTGCAGACCTCGTGCGTGAACGCGGGGACCACGAAGCCCACGGGCGCCGGCGGCGCGCAGGCCGAACGGCGCCGCGCCCCCTTCGCCGACGGCACGCTGTACCGCGTGGATGTCGCCGAAGACGATGAGCGGATGCCGGGGCTCCTCACCCTGAGCGACGTGTACGGCACCGGCTGGCACGCCGCGGTGACCGGCGGCGCCGCACCGGGCAAGGACGTGGTGGTCATCGGTGACGGCGCGGTGGGCCTGCTCGCCGTCCTGTCGGCGCGACAGCTCGGCGCGGAGCGCATCATCCTCATGGGGCGCCACGAGGCGCGCACCGACCTCGGCCGCCGCTACGGCGCGACGGACGTCATCGCGGAGCGGGGCGAAGAGGGCGTCGCCGCCGTCCGCGAGCTCACCGGCGGGTTCGGCGCGCACGTCGTCATCGACGCCGTCGGCCACCTCCCGGCCTACGAGCAGGCGCTCGGTGCGGTCCGCCCGGGCGGCACGATGTCGCGCGTCGGCGCTCCGCAGTACACCGACGCTCCGCTCCAGCGGAAGCAGTTCGAGAAGAACGTCACCGTCACGGGCGGCGTGGCTCCCGTCCGCGCGTACATCGACCGTCTCCTGCCGGGCGTGCTCGACGGTACAGTCGACCCCGGGGCCGTCTTCGATCGCGAGCTGGGCCTCGGCGAGGCCGCCGACGGCTACCGCCTGATGGATGACCGCGCCGCCCTGAAAGTGATGCTCCGCCCGTGACCTCAGCCCCCGCCCCGCTCTCGGGCGTCCAGTTCTCGCTGCGCTCCGGCGCCTACGACGCCGTCATCGCCTCGGTCGGTGCGACGCTCCGCGAGCTGCGCCACGACGGTCGCGACCTCGTGGTCCCGTTCGAGGCCGACCAGGTGCGGCCCGACTTCCGAGGTGCAACCCTCGCGCCCTGGCCGAACCGCATCGTCGACGGGACGTACACGTTCGACGGCGAGGAACTCGTCACCGCCCTGACCGAGCCGAATCGCTCGCACGCCCTCCACGGGCTCGTCGCCTGGCTCGAGTTCGCCGAGGTCGAGCGCTCCGATGACAGCGTGACCCTCGCGGCCGTCATCGAGCCCCAGACCGGCTATCCGTGGCGGGTGCGCGTCGAGACGACGTTCGCGCTCGCCGCCGACGGTCTCACCCAGACGGTCCGGGCGCGCAACCTCGGCACGTCGCCCGCGCCCTTCGGCACCGGCCCGCACCCTTACGTCGTCGCCGGCCCCGCGCCACTCGACGAATGGACGCTCGCGCTGCCCGCGGCATCCGTCCTCGAGGTGACACCCGACCGGCTCAGCCCCGTCGCCGTGCACGCGGTCACCGACTACGAGCCGGACCGCTTCGACCGACGCGCGCCGCGCGTCCTCGGCGACGTCGAGCTCGACCACGCGTTCACCGGGATCGAGGCGGATGCCGACGGCACCGCCACGGTCCGCGTCACCGACCCGTCGGGTGTCGGCGTCGCGGTCACCTGGGGCGCCGAGTGCCCGTGGGTGCAGGTGCACACCGCCGACAAGCCGGCCGGAGCAGCCCACCCGGGCCACCGGAAGGGTCTCGCCGTCGAGCCGATGACGTGCGCGCCCGACGCCTTCAACGCGAGCGCTTACGACTACGACGCGGGACTGCTCGTGCTGGCGCCCGGCGCGACGTTCGCGGCATCCTGGCGCATCTCGGCCCTCTGATAGCGGCCGTCCCTAGGATGGCGGCATGACGTCGACGTCCTCCTCCCTGCCCCGGTCCACTCCGTCAGAGCAGGGGGTGGATGCCGCCGGTGTCGACCGCCTGATCGATGCGATCGGGCAGACCGACACCGAGATGCACAGCCTCATGGTCGTGCGCCACGGACACGTCATCGCCGAGGGGTGGTGGGCGCCGTTCGCGCCCGACCTGAAGCATCTCGTCTACTCGCTGTCGAAGACGTTCACCTCGGCAGCGGCGGGCCTCGCGATCGCGGAGGGGCGCTTCGGGCTCGACGACGTGATGGTCGATCACTTCCCCGAGCTGGTTCCCGACGACCTCGACGAGAAGTACCGCCGCTACCTCGTGCGGCACGCCCTCTCCATGTCGAGCGGCCATGAGGGCGAGGCCCTCGACCGTGCGGCGGCCGCCTCGCGTGAGGTGGGGGGCGACCTGCTGGGCGGTTTCTTCCGCGTCGCGCCGGACCGCGAACCGGGCACCGTGTTCGCCTACAACCAGCCCACGATCTATGGAGTCGGGCGCCTGGTCGCGAAGACGACCGGTGGAACGATCCTCGACTACCTGCGCCCGCGTCTGCTCGAGCCGCTCGGCATCGACGAGGCGCAGTGGATGATGCTGGGCGACGTCGAGATGGGCTTCAGCGGCATCCACGTCTTCACCGAGTCGCTCGCCAAGACCGGTCAGCTCATGCTCGACAAGGGGCGCTGGCAGGGCGAGCAGATCCTCGACCCCGAGTGGGTCGCCACGGCCACCTCGACGCAGATGCAGAACGACACGGCTCACCGCGGGCCGGGCGCCCCCGACCCGATCGACTGGCAGCAGGGGTACGGCTTCCAGTACTGGATGAACCGGCACGGGTTCCGCGGCGACGGAGCGTACGGGCAGTTCATCATCGTGTGGCCCGAAGAGGACGCCGTCATCATCACGACGGCCGAGACGATCGACATGCAGACCCTTCTGAGCCTCATCACCGAGCACCTGCGTCCGGCGATGGCGGGTGCGGGGTCCGCGGAGGCGGATGCCGCCCTCGCGGAGCGGCTGTCGTCGCTGGCGCTCCCCGTGCCCGACGACAGCGGTGCCGGATTCGCGGGCACCTTCGACGTCGATGCGACCTCCTACCCGCCCGGACCGTTCACGAGCGGCGGCCCGGTGCCGGGTGCGGAGCGGGTCGAGGTCGTCGAGACCGGTGACGGCTGGACCATCCGCTTCGTCGGTGACGGCGTCGATGTCGAGCTGCCGGTCGGCCGCGGCGGCTGGGCCGCGGGGGAGTGGCCGGCTCCGGCCGGCGACCTCGATGCGGTGCCGTTCCGCTCCGTCGCCGGCGTGGACGCCGACGGTGCGTGGTACGCGCGGCTGCGCATGATCCAGACGCCGCACACGCTGCACGTCGGCATTTCTCCCGACGGCATGGCATCGCTCGCCTGGCGGTTCCCGCCGCTGCGCGGTGACGGGCCCGCAGGGCACGCACTGCGGTCGCTCGACTGACCGGCATCCGGCACCCCTTGCTCGGTAGACTGGGAGGCGAGGGGTGAGCGTGACGGACAATGAGCGGGTCAAGACCCGAGACGTCGTCGCCGAGGGGCTCTACATCGCGTCCGCGGCGACACGTTTGGCGTTGAAGAACCGCATCCTGGTCGACATCCTCGTCGAGGGCGACGACTTCGATTCGGATCGCTTTCTGGGCGACGCCCGCGACATCCTGGTCTCGCTCGCCGAGGAGGCCGAAGCGGATGCCGCCCGCACCGAGCGCGAGCGCAAAGCGGCACGCACCCGGTACTCCGACTCGAGCGGGACGCACGATTACCGCAGTCGGGACGTCCGCAATCTGAGGCGCCGGCGCAAGCAGTCCCTGCACGTCGCGAAGGAACTGCGAGCTCGTGCGGATGACGAGGACGAGCTGCGCAAGCTCATCGCCGACGCCCGCGACGCCGCCTGGGCCGAGGTCTCGAAGAACATCGATCGCTCGTTGCGCATCTCCGCGGCGCGCCCCGACCTCGACGCCGACTATGAGCGGATGCGGGTGGCCCGGATGCAGGCGCTGCGCCTCGTCGACCTGCCGAAGCTCCGCGCGCACCGTCGGAGCGTCGCGAAGCAGCAGGCGCTCCGCGATGGCGGCGTCGAACCCGAGCCGATCCTCGAGTCCGATCCCGCCGGTATCGACCCGGGCGAGCTGGAGTAGCGGCTCGATTTCGGATTGGGGCCCGACGTGACGTATGCTGTTCCTCGGCCCGGAAACAGGCCATGCGCCCGTAGCTCAATGGATAGAGCATCTGACTACGGATCAGAAGGTTAGGGGTTCGAGTCCCTTCGGGCGCACACTGTGTTGAGACAGTCTGAGAAAGGCCCCGCTTCGGCGGGGCTTTTCTTGTTGAGCGGCTGCTCCACGCGGTCTGATCGGCGCTTGGTTAGTGACGCGGCGCTCGTCGCCAGTGCTCGTCTGACACAGGCTGGTCAGCGCGCGTCCGAGCTCCGCAATGCGAGCACGCAGGTGGACACCGGAGCGACTCCGGCTGGTGTGCGCTGGTCGTACCGTCATCGCGCGATCGCCCGGGCGGGCTATCCGGGACGAAGGCGAGGCCCCTGCGACGGCGTCGCGAACCTCGACTCTGCTGCGGTCGAGAGAGGACCGGCCTACGCGCGCTCACCTACCCACAGCCGCCCGAGGCGCGCTATTCACTGTCGACGCCGCACGAGCGTTACGGCCGATCGCGGATGCGGCGCTGTCGGATCCCTCATACTGTGCTTGCCAGGGGAAGAGGTACGCGTGAGTGACCAGGTCGAGGAAGTGCGCCGGGTGCGGTTCTATGGGCCGAACGACATGGCAACGGGGTTGTTTGTTCAGCGGGTTGCCGAGTTAGTTAAGGCATTTGATCCAGACGAACCGCCTCGGAGTACGGCGGACATCCTCGAACTTCACAACGTGCAGCAGTACCTCGAACACGGATTCCTCCCATTGGGTTACACCGATGAAGAGCGGGATCGAGCGCTTGAGCGGATCCCCGCAATCCGAAGCGCAGTCGCCCGCCACTTCTCCGCAATGGACGAAGTCGGGTTTGCGGTTGCCGTCCATGGCGTCGGCCGCGAGTACAGCGCTGACCTCATTGACCTGCTCGGCCGGAACGGGGTGTTTCGACGGATTCCCAGCACGACGGTGCTTCCAGCGCTTTATGCCGCCGGTGCTCACCTCGGCGACATGCTCGCGAGCAAGAAGCTCGTAGACGCTTACGACGCCGAGATGTTCGACGAACTGCGCAATGCTCCGCGAGGCGCCGAGCATTTGATCCGACGTTACCTGCAAGCCGACGTGCGCGAGGAAGTGCATCTCCCGTCGAGTCTGACACCAGCCGCCGCGCGCGCGGTTATCGAGCGGTACATAGACGGCGTCGACGCGAACCCCAACTACGTCGGGCTAATCGCGACTGCCAAGAACACTCCGCAGGTTGGAGTGGACGCCAAACTCAGGCTTCGAGCAAGGCGACGGTCGAAACAGATGACCGAGGCCTTCTTCGCTGAGAACTCGGGCCTCAAGACAGGATGCGACGTCGGCATCTCTGAAACCCAGAACGCGCCCGTCACGTCCGAGGTCGACACCTCTGACGGATGGATAGCTCGCTATCGGTACAGCAGGCGGTGGCTGGAAGAATCGTGTGACTACCCAAGTATCCTCAACAACTTTCAACACCTTTTCGGCTTCGTCGATCAGCAAGCGCTCCTGGTGTTGCCGTCCTACCCCGCGCAGCTCGGGGTCATGGAGCGCATCATTGGCACGACCGGAAAGCACGAGTACAAAGTCGGTGCAGAGTTCCAGTCAACAGACATACGAACAATGCTGCAGACACGGCTATATCACTTCTTTCTCGATTCGAAAGGCATTGAGCTGGAGTGGGTGATCGCGTGGTTCTTCGAGAAGTACCTTGTCGAGCAGTTCGGAGCGAAGGGCTTCTCATTCACCCCGTCAGACAGGAATGCTTCGCACCTTCAGCGGGTCAGACATCTGTTCGTGGAGATGGAGAGCGCGGCGAACCAGTACAACCAGTACGTCCAGGAGGGTGAACTCGATCGCGAACTGCTCGAAGTCGCATCCGAGCAAGTTCGATACCGGGAAATCCCGAGTCTGGTGACCGGAAAGTACCTCTACCCGACCGGCAGCGACGACCTCAACGCCATCATCCACCTGCTGTTCTCAGACCAGTCCTCTCTGGCCTACATCAACGAGGACCTGAAGTCGGACTCTGCCGCGAGACTCCTCGTCGAGAATGAGGTGGCCTACGACGACTTCGAGGACTACCAGCGGCCGAGCATCGACTTCCTGATCGAACAGGACGTTGTGCGCAACACGGGATCCCGGGTTTGCATCATCAACCCGGAGCGGTTCCAGATTCTCGCGGCACTGTTCTCGACAGAAGCGGCAAACTTTTTCCATCTCTCGGAGGCGGGGCGCGCACAAGCTGGCGCCATGGTCGCCAAGGGTTGGACCACGCGCCGCTCGTCTCTTCTCACGGACGCCGAAGCCGACTACTTCAACTACATGCTCAACTCAGTGGACTTCAGCAACGGACCTCGCTTACGAAACCGATACCTCCACGGGTCGCAAGCCAACCGTGACAGCGAAGACGAACACTTCGCGACTTACATCAACGCGCTGCGACTGACCATTGCGTTGGTCGTCAAGATCAACGATGACTTCTGCATCGCGTCCTCCCACCAGCAGGCGAACCCTTTCCACGCGTGAGAGTTTCACTCTGGCGCTTCGCGACCCTTCCGTCACGCTAGGACGATCGGCAATGATGCCGGACGATCGTGGGTCCTATCTCGCCGACCGATCGGCTCACTGGTGGACGGTGGTGAAAGCGGTTAGGCGCGATCCCGAGCGGATCCACCGACGGCTGGGACGCGAGCAGTCACGACCGCCCTCAAGAGGACCGTGGATCGGGCGCTCGCGCCCGGCTATATGTGAGTAACGCGTGCGTCGCTGAAGCTCGGGCATGTCGGGGACAGATGGTTGGGTATACGCATGACGCAACGAAAGTCTCGGAGGCAGAAGCCCAACCGACGCGCGGCACGAGCTCGAACTAGCTCGCTCGACCCCCACGGTCAGTCCATTGCGGAGTCCGTCGATCGTCAGATCGCGCTGATGATGGAACTGGCGGACCACGAGTCACCGCTGGACGAACTCGACCGTCGCATCGATGCCAAACTGACGGGGCTCTGCGACGCACTCGCCCCCCATAAGCCCGAAAGGATCGTGGAGCTCGCGCGCATCGCTTGCCTACCGTGGTCAATGGCAGGACAGGTCAAGCCTGACACTGAGGGCGGCATCGTCAAGGCAGAGCTTTTAACACTTCTGGCGCAAACGGCCAGTGTCGGGGATAGTGACGGTTCGGCTGCGAATGAAGAGCCGAACTCCCTCTATCGTGCTGCCCACGACTGGGCCGAGTCGGTGGGATTGCTGATCGAGCTAGTGCAGACGCGGACACTGATCACGCTTCGCGATCGCCCAGCAGACGATCTTGACTTTCTCGCGTTCTCCGCGCGGTCCACGTCGGTCTGGATACGGAGCACGTCCTACCCGGACATGGTGCAAGCCACCTACGACGCATTGTTTGGGCAGGAGGAAGTGCGGGATGCACTGACAGCCCATCTTGGGTTCAACGAGGGCGACGCAGTAGCCGTCCTCACGCGTCTGCACGACTTGCAGGTCGCAAGAATGAACGACCGCTTGGAGGCAGGATTCCAGTCACTCTTTGACGCATACGAGGCGTCGAAGCGAGGAGCAACCTCCCCCGACGCTGAGACTCGAAACCGGGCGCGGGCTGCGCACAATGTCGGGTGGCAGCCGACCGCAGATCTGGTCGCCATCCCGGCGTCAGAAATCGCTGACTCTCTGGGACGGGACATCGGGGTTGTCGAGGCCGTGCTCAACCGATTCGCGCTCGATCTCGGGGGATCCAATGCTCGCGAGAGGCTGGACGCGTTCATCGGCGGCGACAATCCGCTACGAACCAACCCTGTGGTGCGCACCGGACGGGGAACCTTCATGCTCGTGCACGACGCACTCGTCCTGCCCGCCGTCCGCGAGAACCTGGAGCAGGAACTGAAGGCGCTTCCCGAATGGGAGCGGTACCAGAAGTGGCGTGGCACGCTCCTTGAAAATCTCGGGAGAGCCGCCTTCGAAGGGCTGCTACCGGGAGTCACTACTTACGCTTCGTTTGACTACTTCGCACCGGCAAGCGACACAGAGGCCGCAGGCCCACCGACGGGATACACGAAGAAGGTCGAAGGTGACCTCCTGTTCCTGCTGGATGACGTCGCGATCATCGTCGAAGCCAAAGCCGTAGCCATCACTCCCGAGACCCGTGCCGGCGAGACACGCCGGTTGCGTCGTGATCTCACAGGCATCATCACCAAAGCCTCGGAGCAGGCCAGTCGTCTACAGGAACGCCTCGAGAACGACGACGGTGTAAGGCTGCACCAAGAGGGATGGCTGGACCTCGCCCACGTCCGCGAAATCCACACCGTGGCGCTGAGCCTCGAAGACCTCTCCGGCGTCGCGACAGCGACCAGCGACCTCGTCGCTGCCAGCGTGCTCCACGCAGAGCACATCCCTTGGGTCGTATCTATTCACGACCTCCAGCTGATCGCTCGAATCGTGGAGCGGCCAGCTGAGTTCCTTCTATACCTTCGCCGTCGACGCGACCCGGAGGTATCGCTCGCGTACACGGCCCCAGACGAACTCGACCTCTTCCTCTACTTCTACGAGGCTGGTCTGTACGTCTCACCCGACCCGAACATCATGGTCGCTGAGCTTCCGTACGTCACCGCACCACGCACCGCGGACGTTCGACGACGCACGCAGCAGCGACCGACCCTCATCACAAGCCGAACCGACCCGCTCGATGCTTGGCACTACGCCGAACTTGACCCAGACCGTCCCCCTATCGCTAAGCCCCGCCTCACCGGGTCCCCGATGACCGAGTTTGTGGACGAGCTGCAGAGCCGCAAGTCGTTCGGCTGGCTCAGCACCGGTGCAACATTGCTATCCGCGTCGACGAAGGCTCAAGCGGACATGGTTCGGATTCCAAAGAAGTTGCTGGCTGCACCCGACGCGAGGGGACGGGAACGCACGCAGACGGTGCCACTCGGCACAAGACTGAGTGACGCCTGGTTGCTGGTGTGGATGACAAACCCGGCACCCCAAGCACTCAAGCAGGTCGCGGACTTGGCCCGCGACTATGTACGGGCCAAGAAATACCAATTGAAGTTCAATCGGGGCGCCGTCTTCATTTTCGACCAGGAAACGGCGGCCCTCGTCGAGGTTATTTACGATGGCACTCTCCCAACACCCGACCCCGAAATGGATCGCTTGATAGTTGGGCTCTTTCCGCCTGACAAGATGTCGAGCCCTCCACCTCCGACTCGCCGGCCCGCGACCCGAAGCAAGGATAAGAAGCGCAAGCGGAGGTAGCAGGCGACCGTCAGCGTCGCATCTCCGGGCAACGCCCGTATTGGGATCGCCCGAGGCAGGCTTGAGCAGTCGCGGCCATGACCCGACCGCTGGTAGCGTCGAAATGATCGTTGGCTGAAGCCCATCGCGGGAGCCCCAGCTCCGGGCGCATTTTTCTGGTTGGTCGGAGGATTCCTCCTCCTCTACGTCGCACTCCTCGCAATTCGCTGTTTCGGAACTCGGTTCCCCAATCTGCGGAAGGTGGTCACGCGTATGAATGAAGCAATTCATGTTTGGTCAGCCTCAACGCTGGCACTATCGGCGTCTGGAGCATGGACTTGAGCCAACGATCGATAGCGAACACCCGGACGATCGCCTCTTGTGCACTAGCGTCGCTGAGGTGAGCAGGCACGAGACCCACGAGCCCGATTTCGAGGCGAACTGGCCGCACGGTCACGTTGGTGTCGCCGAGGAGGCCGACGGCGCAGACCCGCTTGGGCGGCTGAACGCTGCCAAGGTAGCGGCCGCACGCACCGATGCCGACGCCGATGAGTGCATGGTGGTGCGCCTCGGGGTGCACGACCACTTCCTGCATGCTCAGACGACCAAGGCTCTGTTGCACATGGTTAACGCCCACGGCGACCGGGCCGCCGCCGTCACCGTGCATGGCGTCACGCACCTCCTCGACCCAGCAGCTGTGCGGGCACTCTCCGAAGAGCTCGACGCAGTCGTCGTCGGGTTCTTCGGCGACCCGAGTATCGACCCCCGCGAGTGATCCCGGCCTAAGCAGGGCGCTGGCCTCTTTGCAGAGCTTTGTACCGAACACCTCAGCGGCCCATCGTCCGAAGGTTATGTTCGTGATCACGAGATGGGCAAGCCATCTTCCGAGCCGAATCTGCCAACCCACCCACACGCCTCCACGACCGAGGCACCGAAGACGACGAAGG
Source organism: Microbacterium sp. LKL04 (assembly GCF_900102005.1). NCBI lineage: Bacteria > Bacillati > Actinomycetota > Actinomycetes > Micrococcales > Microbacteriaceae > Microbacterium > Microbacterium sp. LKL04. Next base: position 57,557 of record NZ_LT627736.1, read on the forward strand.
AGACGCAGAGCGCGAACCAGCTCCTTATGGACGATCGAGGCAGTGACGACGATGCGCTCACTCGCGCATGTTAGCGACTATGTTTCAGAAGGCCGTCTGCGCTGCGGGCGGGAGCACGCGCCCTACCGATCCCCTTCGTAGTGATCGCCTTGCCCTCGGTATCAATGCGCGGCTTGGGTGCCATCGACGGCTCCCGGCTGACGACCGCACCGCAACGCTACGAGCACAGCGGGGAGCCGCAAGCGATCGTCGCCCAGATGAGGATCCGAGTGGTTATCGCGTTAGGGCGCGGTATGGTACGCGAGGGCGACCAGCGCGGCGGACAGTAGCAATCGCCCACGACGGCCCCGCTTGCTTTTCGTTGCCCGAATAGCGATTCGGGTCGCGCTTGGCCCGCCCGGGGCGACCAAATTCCTCCCCCGCAGTTCCCCTGTCTCATGAACCGGTTCCCGCGGTCTCTGGGCGGTCAGCGAGGGTGTTGCGAGGTCGGCACCCGATTGTCCTCTCCCAACTCCACGCCAGCATCGACTCGCCACTGCCCAGTAATACGAGCAATGCTCTCGAAGTCGCGCCCCTTTGCAGCCTCCCCTAATGGCTCGAACATCGTCACGACGCGCGCATCGTCGAGCGTTTCCAACCACTTGGTGTATGCATTTCGGCTCTCTTCGCCGTCTTCGGCCACCATCATGTCCGCAATGTCGCTTCGCAGCGCGATTGCCTGCATACGCACGTTTGCTCTGACTGCCGCGGACATGGGTCTAGCTGCCGTCCACGCGTCCTTCGCGCGGTTGTATCCGCGGTTCGTGTCGAGGTGCGGCCGGAGCTCGGGGAGGTCGGTTCGCCCAGCGATGAGGATGGGCAGAGCGATGCGACGAACCCACTCTTCTATCTCGCGCACTTCCCACATGAGGGTTCGTAGCTCGCCTGTGTGGGGACGGCGCACAGCCACCTGCGGCCACACTGACACGCCCTCCCGCGTACCCCGAGGCACAGAAACAATTACTGAGCCGATATCACCGATGCCGGTCTCTTGAAGATCCCGCGGGGCCGAGTCGAGCTGCACCTTCCCGACACGGACGGTCGTGAGCGCCGGCGCCTGGTGCTTAGCCGCGTTGGTGTGCGCGACGAGCCGCCGTAGTGGATGCAGGTCGGAATCTTTGCGGTTCCAGGGCTGGAGTCGAGCCAGCCGCTCACCGAGGTCAGACCCCCTCGCGAACAATCCGTGCGATTTGCGGTGTTTGTGCCGCGTCCAAGCGTCGAACGCTTCCTCTGAGCCGGTCGCCGGGACCTCGATCGCTCGAGCCTCGTCGGTCGTGATGCCGCGCGCGAGTCGGTGGTCCACCTCCGCCTTGAGCGAGTGCTCGAGGACGTTTCGCATTTGGTTGAGAGCGTCCGCGAGCAGGCGCGGTACAGACTGAGGCAATGGTGCGACACCGACGAGGATGACGTCCTCCGTCGTGAGCGTGAGGCGGGAGCGAATGTCGAGCGGCCCAGGGGGACGGAGATAGGTTTCGAGCACCATCGACAATTGCTCGATGGTCGAGTCCACGTGAGTAGCGGTGTAGAGCGCATGGGTCTGATGGTCGGGCAACCAGAACATGGGCGCAGGCACAAGTCCAGCGTATTTGTGCCCCGCGAGCGTCTACCCCAGCGCGCGGGGACCTCCCCGATCACGTTCTTGGCCGATCGAGCCGAAAACCCCTGCAGGCGGCGGCGTTGACCACGAACGCTCCAGAATCCAGCGCACGAGATGTAGCCCGCTCGCGAACCACCCCGATGGGCAGTGCCCGGAAATCGACCACGAACGAAGCTGCCGGGCGGCGTACCGATGGCGCCTTGATCGGCTAAGGATCGACCGCTCGGCGGAGTCAGGCGCTGTGCGGGCGACGGCCTTCCCGGAACGCCAGTTCTCGTTCATCACGTAGCGCGCCAGCCGTGCGTTGCGCGATGACCCACTCGGCGACTTCCATGATCACGACCGATACGGCGCCAGCGATCGTTCCGACCAAGAGCGATGACAGCCAGACACTGCCGAGGCTGTGGCTGGTCGGCGGCCACACAACGAGAACCACCGCGTACGAAGCAACGAGAGCTGCGGTCGTCGTCCAGATTCGCCAGCGGCGGACGAGTCGTTGATCCGTCGCGTTCCACGCGTTCAGGTCTTTCGCCAGTGCGGTGAGAGTGACACCGAGTTCTGTCCGTTCGATTGAATCAGGTAGCGCGGCGTGAGCTTGACCGAGCTTCCTGATGCGCGCGAGTAGTCGACCCTCCTTGCGCCAGCGTGGACCAACCCAACCGACAACAGCGATGAGCGACGCTGCCACCGCGCTCAGCACGGATCCGAGTTCGATACTCACTACCTGAAGCTATCGCGTCGTGGCGATGCTCTCGCGATTTTCGCGACGCGGTCATAGAGGCGATCCCTCAACGAGCAGCGCCCGCTGAGGGATCGGTTTCCAACAAGGTCGCGCCGCGCCGCTAGGGTTCTAGGGTGATTGAGTGGGCCACCGAGGCGATCAGCTCGGTCGCCGATTTCGTTAGAAAGATTGGACCAGGGAGTTGGGCGGATTGGTTCGCGGCTGTAGGGACCGTGGGCGCGCTCGCTGCAACAGCGGTCATTTACGCCTGGGATAGACGCCGTGCGCGAAGAGCACAGGCAGATGACCTCAACGCCTGGACAGAATCTGCTCTAAGCCGCGAGACGGGTTGGCGAGTCGTCCTCCATCTTGAGAACGTGAGCGATCGAACGATCCCCGATATCTACATTCGTTCGCACCCGCACGCCCGGATGCAATCGCGGGGAGTGCTCAACGACACTGACGAATTCGGGTTGCGGCCAGGCGCCCGCGCGTCGATCACTCTCCTCTATGGCGCGTCGCCACCGATGCTCCCTGGGGCCAAAGGCTCTAGCGCTCGCGTCGATGACCGGCTCTTCCTATTCTTCTCAGATTCGCGTGGCAGCCGCTGGGTCCGCGACGTACGTCGGAACCGGTACGTCGGTCGAATTCGCTCTAGGTTGCTGAAGGCGCGAATGGAACTTCGCGACGCGCGCACGCGGGCGAGTGTGACTCGAAGGCTGCAAGGCGCCTTCAGCCCAACTCCGCCTGCGCGCGAGAGCTAGCGATCGTCAGCGCACGGTCAGACTCCGTCACCGGGCATCGCCCGATTAGGGATGGTGATCGGCTAACAGCCGAAGGTCGCCGTCGACAGCATCGTTAACGACCCGGCCCTTTCCGGCGTCACGTCGGAGTCTTCCGACACCCCCCGAGGTGCCACGCGATCGCCGACGACCGCCGCAACGCGTGACCGACGCTATCGGCGTTCGCTCGTCGCGGCTGTGAGGAGAGCTAGCATCGCCCCGTTACATTGATTCAATGACATGGGAAGGACTAGCGCAGGCCAGTACGATTGTTACGCTTTCGGCGGGCTTGATTACCCTGCTGTCGGTCATCGCCTACGTCTGCACGCGCCCGAAGGCCGATCTGCGCCTGAATGAGCACGGTGTCGTCGGGGTACACAACACGGGCAGCAATCAGTCCATCAAGAACATCCGCCTGGGATGGCACATCCTGCGGGCGGACGGGACGGCTCACTCTGGCACCGGGGCGGACCCGTGGGGTCAGGACATCCCCCCGAGGACCGGACGGTGGATGTTCCTCCGCAGCTCTGATGATCCCAACGATCTCGGAATCGGGACGCACGACGGCTACACCAACGAGATCGTCTCCGCGGTCGGCGAGGGCATCATCATCGAGTTCTATTGGCAGCACCCGTTCGTTCCATGGTTGATCCAGCGCACGATCGTGCTTTCGGAGCCGACGCGCGACCTCGGTTCGCAGAAGGCGGTGAGACTCTCCCGCCGCAAAGGCAAGAAGGAATGGGCATGGCGAGTGCCCCGTCCAGGACAAGAGGCGTGACTTACCGCGCGAGCTGACGGGCGCCGCGTTCACGGCGTGGGACTGATCGAGGCCATTGCATGAGACCCTCGCGGTGTTCCTCGAAATCGTTGCGCATCAGCAGCGGTCGCGAGAGGACATGCACCAGAGCGTCGTAGATCGCAGTCGACGGCTCGCCAGCCGACCGGCCACTCCCGGCTGAGCCGAGATGCGCGCTTCGCAGCTTGACGCGCCGTTGCCCGTAAGGCGATGGGGGGCAGGCTCAAGCACGATTCGTCCCCCCGCGGGCGGTGCTCGGGTGATACGACGCGCGAGCTCTTGCGGCGGTTCTAGGAGCAGCGATACGTTCGGCGCCATGCCTGAGAACTTCTACGATGCAGAGGACGAGCGGTCCGCGTCGCTGTATGAGGTATTGGACGAACACTCCGCCCACACGGAGGTCCTGGCAAGCCGCATAGGTCAGCGGGTCGCACAAGTGGACAAGTGGTCGGGCGCATCAAACTTCGTGGTGGCAATTCTCGGCCTGATTCTGGTCGCCTCAGCACTCCTCCCGGGGAGCTTGCCGTCTGTCGCCTATGTCGTCGCGCTGATAGTCATCGTGACGCTGGTCATCTCGACGGCGATCTGGCGACTGACGACGTTGTCGCGACTCGAGCAGGAAGGCAGGCAAGCCGCGCGGGAACTGCGGACCCTGACAGCCGAGATTGCTGCTGCGCATGGGGGCTGACCCGAAGCGGAGAGCGAAGGCCGCTCGACAACGCGCGGAGTCCGCCGCCAAGCGCGCGGAAGACGCAGCCAAGCCAGAGGAGCGCGGGTTCCGGGGTTGGATCCGAACGACAACCGCGGCCGTCTTAGTCGCGACCTCGGCGGCCTTTGCCGCGCCCACGGTCGAAGTGGTTAGCGATGCGTTCACCCCTCCGCTGTTCGACTGCATCAGCATCAGTCAGGAGCTCCGTGACTCGGCTGAAGACGGCAGCAGTTACCTGCTACCGCTCGACGACCCGCGTGAAGTCGCATGCGGAATCAACGATGCAACGGTCAAGGATTTCCCGGAGCTACAGGATGATCTAGACGATATGAAGGAAGAGGCTGAAGCACAGTAGATCGGACGGCTCACCCGAGCAGCCGCTCTGTTGAACGCGGTGGACCTATCCTGCCCAGGACGTCCGTCAAACGCACACTGCCCGCAAAAGGATCCTCATCGCGCGCGGAGTCGGCGATGCGCTTCAGGCCGATGCTGGAGTATGCGCCATGCATTTGCGGTCGGCATCCAAGATGCAGGACCGCGCGCTTCTTGTCGGGCGGCTGTGCGCATGGATCAGAACGTTAGGGGTTCGAGTTCCTTCGGCACAGACTGTTTGTGACAGTCAGAGAAAAGCTCCGCTTCGGCGGGGCTGTTCTTGTTCTGGGAGCGTCAGGCGAGCAGCCAGCGACTGAGCCGCCGGACGACCTCCGGAGCGAGCGGCGACGCGTACGCCGCCGCGTCGTGGCCGAGCGCGCTGTAGGCGGCGCGGCATCCGTCGCTCTCGTGCGTCCAGGCGAGCGGGTGCGCGACGCCGTCGGCGTCGTCGTGCACGAGCAGAACGTCGGCTTCGGGAGAGACCCGCAGCGCCGAGTACGCCTCGTCCACGGTGTCGAGGTCGGCCAGATCCGCAACGGATGCCGAGAGGGCACGCACGCGCAGAGGGCCGCGCTCGGGGTGGAAGGTCACGTCGCGCACCCAGCGTCCGCCGAGACGCGCCTCCCACGCCGCGTGCTCCGGCAGCAACGTCGCCGCGACGTGCAGGACGAGCAGCGGTCCGCGGTACCCCGCGATGATCTCAGCGAGGCGTGCGTCGAGCGGATGCGGCGCGGTGCCGCCGCCAGCGTTGATCACGACCAGGTCCGCAGCGTCGATCCGCGCGGCGAGGTCGTCCAGCGTGTCGACGACCGTGACGTCACCGCCGTCCTCGCGAAGCACCTCGGCCACGATCGCACAGGTTTCGGCGAACGGATGCCACGGGTCGGCGTAATCCGCACCGCCCGAGAAGACGAGTACACGACGCATCCGCTTACTCTACGAGCGATCCCGCCGACCGTTCACTCCTAGTTAAGTTGTGCGCAACTCAATTGCATGCAACGATATTCATATGAGAGCGACTGACCAGATGGTGTGCTTTGGGGTGTACTCGGCCAGCCACGCCTTCGGCCAGGCGTATCGGCGCGTGCTCGCGCCGTGGAAGCTGACGTACCCGCAGTACCTCGTCATCGTCGCTCTCGGCGATCAGGAGCCCCGGTCGGTCAAGGAGTTGGGCGCAGAGCTCTTCCTCGACTCGGGCACCCTCTCGCCGCTCATCCGCCGCCTCGAGGCGCGCGGCATCGTCTCCCGTTCGCGCAGCCCTCACGACGACCGCGTCGTGGAGGTCTCGCTGACGGACGACGGCCGTGCGCTCCGCTCGGAGCTGTCCGTCGTCGGCGCGGAGATCGCGCGCTGCACCGGACTCGACGAGGAGAAGGCGCGGATGCTGCTCGACGTGGTCCACGACCTAAACCGCGTCATGCGTACCACCGACGAGGCAATCGCCTCCTGACCCGAAGGACATCATGGAAGCTCTCTACACCGCAGAAGCACTCGCTACCGGAGGCGGCCGTAACGGTCACGTCCGCACCGTCGACGGCCTCGTCGACACCGACGTGCGCGTCCCCAAGGAGATGGGCGGCGCCGGTGGCGCTCCGAACCCCGAGGTGTTCTTCGCCGCGGGCTACGCCGCGTGCTTCCACAGCGCCCTGCAGTCCGTCGCCCGCGCCCAGAAGGTGACCCTCGAGGACACCAGCGTCGGCTCGCGCGTCAGCATCGGCTCCAACGGCGAGGGTGGCTTCGGTCTCGCCGTCCAGCTCGAGGTCGTCATCCCGAACCTCCCGCACGACCAGGCGCAGGCGCTCGCCGACGCCGCACACCAGGTGTGCCCCTACTCGAACGCCACGCGCGGCAACATCGAGGTCACCGTCACGGTCGTCGAGGACTGACCTCCGCCTGACTCAGACGACAGGGCTCACGCGCAGCCAGCGGAAACCGCAGGCGGGCAGCGTGAGCCCTTCGTCGATTCCGACCTCGACACCCTCGACCAGGTCGAGAGCCACATGGGCGAAGCCCGACAGTGTCACCGCGGGGACGTGCGCCGGCTCTGCGCCGACGTTCGCGAGCACCAGCACGACGGTGCCGTTCCCGGGGCGCTGGTACCCGACGACGGATGCCGCGGGTACCCCGAAACCGACCAGGCGCGACCCGTCGAACTCCGGGGTCGTGTGCCGGACGGCGATGAGCTTCGTGAGGTCGCGGTGGATGCGGCCGGCCGAGGTGGCGGCATCCGTCCGCTGCGCGTAGCGATCGCGCGGCTTCTGACCTCGGTGCGTCCATCGCGGGTCGTCACGACGCTCCGGATCGTCGCGGAACGTCGGGTCGTTCAGCTGCCCGACCTCGTCGCCCAGCCACAGCATGGGTAGGCCCGGCACGCTCAGCACGAACGCGTGCGCGAGGGCCACGCGAGCTTCGCCGAGCGGGTCGCCGGCCTCCACCCCGGCGAGCGACGCGGTCGTCCCGGCCACGCCGTCCGCCGTCGGCAGGCCGCGGCCGAACGACGAGCCGTCCGTGTAGCGAGCGGTGAGCTCGGCGGCATCCGTCCGCCACACCACGGCGTCCGCATCCCGCACGGCGGCGACGTCGATACTGCCGTCACGTGCCTCGAGCGCGCGTTGCAGGGGCGTGGCGTCGCCTGTGGCGAGTGCGTGCCAGAGCGGAGCTGAACCGGGGGATGCCGGGAGCACATCGACCCCCGGTGCACCGATCGCCAGCACGGGGGCGATGACGTCCACCGTGTCGCGATCCGGGATCAGGAAGAACTCGACACCGCGCCCGGCGAGGAAGAGAAGGTCGTCGACGAGCCCGGCGAGATCATCGCGAACGGGGACGTCTACCGCGAGCGAGATCCCCGACAGCCGAAGCCGGCCCGCCAGGTCGGAGAGGCGGTCGATCGATCCGAGGCCGGGGTCGCCGCGACGGAGGTCGATCGTGCCGTCCTCCCGGCGGGCGAACGGTGACTGGACGTGCAGCACGCTCACGCCGAGGTCGCGGAGCGCGGGGATCTCGTCTCGGAGCCCGGCGAGGTTGCCGGCGTACCTGTCGGCGTAGCAGGCGGCGCCGAGGGCGAACCGCGAACTCGTGCGCACGGGGTTCGCGGCGCGCTGCTCGCCGTGCACCTTGAGGTCGAGGGAGCGACCGTTCGCGGCGACGACCGCCGCCGTCACGAGGTCGACGAGATCGGCAGACGATCCGCGTCGGGCCAGCGCCGCGCGCAGCCCGGGGACGTGCTGGCGGACCCGCTCGGCCGCGGCGTCGTCGATGCGGACGCGCTCCGCGACAGCGGACAGCGTCGCCGCGAGGTCATCCTCGACGGCCCCGATGGTGCTCATGCGGTGGACCTCCCGCCCCCAGCGTAGAGGGCGGGCCCCCGCCGCTCAGTCGGCGCGCGCCACCGTGCGGTCGAGGAACGCGTGGATCGTCGCGTGCAGTGCGGCGGTCGAGGCCGCGTCGATCGCTCCGGAGTGACCGCCCTCGATGGGCTCGAGGTAGTGCACCTCGGCATCCGTCTCGTCCGCCAGCCGTGCCGCCATCTTGCGCGCCTGCACGGGGCCGACCCGGTCGTCGCTCGCGGCCGCGTAGATGAGGGATGCCGGGTACCGCCGCCCGGGCTCGATCAGGTGATACGGCGAGAAGGTCTTCACGAACTCCCAGTCGGCCGGGTCGTCGGGGTCGCCGTACTCCGCGATCCAGCTGGCACCCGCCGACAGTCGCGTGTACCGCCGCATGTCGAGAAGAGGCACGCCGCAGACGATCGCGCCGAAGTCATCGGGGTACTGCGTCAGCATGTTGCCGACGAGCAGGCCACCGTTGCTGCGGCCGTGGCAGGCGATCCGGTCGGGGGTCGAGACGCCGCGGCTGACGAGGTCGCGCGCGACGGCGGCGAAGTCCTCGTACGCGCGGTGGCGGTTCTCGCGGAGGGCGGCCAGGTGCCATTCGGGTCCGAATTCGCCGCCGCCGCGGATGTTCGCGACGACGTAGACCCGGCCCTCTTCGAGCCAGGCGGGACCGACGATCGTCGGATACTCGGGCGTCAGCGCGTGCTCGAACCCGCCGTAGCCGTTCATAAGCACGGGAAGGGCGCCCGAGCGCTCGCGCGGGCCGACCTCGAAGTACGGCACACGAGTGCCGTCGGCCGACGTCGCCCAGTGCTGCTCGGCGACGAGTCCGGAGGCATCGAAGGTGGCGCGGCTGCGATCGACGACGCGCGGCTCCGCACCCGGCTCGAGGACGAGGAGCGTCGGGGGAGTGAGGAAGCCGCGAGCGACCACCCACAGCTCGTCGTCCTCGTCGTCGTCGGCGGTGGCGACACTCGCGCTGAAGAGGTCGGCGTCGCCGAGACCCAGCTCGATGTCGACACCGACGAGCGTCTCGGGGTCCAGCGACACGAGCCGGCTCTGCACGCGATCGAGGATCGTGAGGACGAGGCGGGTGCGGGTCCACGTCCACGCCTCGAGCACCGCGGTGTCGGACGGGGCGAACGCGACGCGGAGGCCCGACCCGTCGCCCTCCGTGACGGTCTCGAGCGGACCGATGAGGAGGGTGCCCGACGGATGCGTCGTGTCGCCGATGCGCCACGGGGTCGTGGTCCGGACGGTGACGAGGTCACCGTGCACGTCCACGTTCGCGTCCTGCGGGACGGCGATCAGACGCGGCTCGCCGCCGTCCCACACCCACGATTCGGAGTGGAAGAAGTCGTGCGCGATGACCACGATCGGCGTCGCCGCCCCGCCGGTGCGGTCGACGTGCGCGAACACGCCGACATCCGACGCGACACCCGTCACGATGGGCGGCGCGTCGTCGAGGGACTCGCCCCGTCGCCAGGCGCGGGCGCTGATGGGATACCCCGAGTCGGTCACGCCGCCGCCGTGCAGGGCGGTGGCGACAAGGAGGGTGTCGCGGTCGACCCACGCGATCATCGTCTTCTCGGCGTCGAGGGTGAACGGGGTGTCGTCGACGAAACGACCCGCGTCGAGGTCGAACTCGCGCACGACGGTGGCGTCGCCGCCGTCTGGGCTCAGCCGCACGAGCGCGCGGCCGCTGCCGGCAGGTCCGTGCGCCGCGCCCGCGAACGCCCACGCGACGCCCTCCTCGCGGCCGAGCGCGTCGACGTCGAGCAGCACCTCCCACGTGGGCTCACCCGCGGCGAAGGAGGCGCGGGATGTCCGGCGCCACAGGCCACGGGGGTTCGCGGCATCCCGCCACAGGTCGTACATGAGATCGCCGTGGCGGCTCGGGACGACGAGGCGATCGGGGTCCTGCAGGATGCCGGTCAGGCGGCGCTCGAGCGCGGTGCGGGTGTCGCCCGAGAAGGCCGCCTCGGTCTCGGCGGTCCGATCGGCCGCCCAGGCCCGGGCGTCGGGACCGTCGATGTCCTCCAACCAGAGGAACGGGTCGGCGGGCTCGGGGGCGGTCTCGGAGGCGCTCATGTCGCCAGCCTACGGCCGTCGCCGCCGGGGGCGTTCGCCGTCCGAGAACCGTTGGCACTCGATGGGGCAGAGTGCTAATCTGAGTGTACTTGAGCCGCTGGGGCTCAACTTTGAGACCACAACATCGAAGGAGAGAATCATGGCAACCTACGACCCGTTCCGTGACCTCGACCGCATCGCGTCGACCCTCTTCGACACGCGCCGCGGCCCGCGACGGATGCCGATGGACCTGTACCGCGACGGCGACCACTACGTCCTGAATGCCGACCTGCCGGGCATCGACCCGGGCTCGGTCGACATCGACGTCGACGGCCAGCTGCTTACCATCCGCGCCGAGCGCACGGTGGGCGCTGCCGACGGGGTGAAGTGGATCACGCGCGAGCGCGAGACCGCGAGCTTCCTGCGCCAGTTGAACCTCGGCCAGGGCATCGACACCGACGCCATCACCGCGACCTACAACAACGGCGTCCTGACCGTCACGATCCCGGTGAGCGAGAAGGCCAAGCCGCGCAAGGTCGAGGTCGTCGCTGAGGGGTCGGCCCCGACCATCGCGAGCCACGAGAGCGAGCCGCAGCCGATCGACCAGTGATCGGCGGAGCGCTCCCGCTCTGACGAATCGCCCCGCATCCCGTGTCGGATGCGGGGCGATTCGTCTGCGGTCACACTCCGCGCAGACGCGCCGTCAGCTTCTCGAGCTGGGCGAGTTCGTCGTCGGTGAGCACCGACATCCGCTCGGCGATCGTTCGGCCATGAGCAGTGGCCATGCGGCGGAACGTCGCCGCGCCCTTCTCTGTGGCGCGCAGGATCGCGCCGCGACCGTCTTGGGGGTCCGGGCATTTGGCGACGAGACCCCGAGCTACCATCCGATCCACGAGGCGGGACACGCTGGGCTGGCTGATCAGCATGTTCGCGGTGACGTCGCGAAGTCGCGCCGTGTGCTCGTCGCATCGGGTCACGGTGAGGAGGACGTCGTACTCCGCGCTGGAGAGGTCGTCGTCGTCGAAGTCCTGTGAGATCTCGGCCAAAACCTCGTGCTGCGCGCGGAAGAGGCTCTCCCATGCCGCGATGGCGAGGCGTCGATCGGTCATGGCGTCCACTGTATCGTCGCGTGCCCGCACGACGAGCGCGGTTCGTCGCTTCGTGGTCACCCGGACGTCACGCGCCGTTCCCGCGTTCAGGAAAGCATTCTGGCTCACCCGATGGAAGCGAGGCGCGCCCGTGAGCGTGATGAGACAGACAAGACGACGAGGCACTCGTGCCGGGATGGCGATGGGTGGACTCGGCGTCCTCGTCGCCTGCACCCTGACCGCCGGACCCGCGTTCGCGGCCGCCGGCTTCACCGAGGAGCAGAAGACGGCGACCTACGCGTCGGACGCCGCCGCGTCGACCGGTGACGCGAAGGCGCCCAGTGCCGACAACTGGTCGGTCCGCATGATGGACGTCTTCGACGGCCTCCGCATCGATCGCGGCCCGGCGGGCAACGCGGCCGTCATGGACTACAACGACGCGCTGACGAGCGAGATCAACCGGACCGCATCCGATGCCCAGGTTCAGCGGGCCATCGTCGACCAGTACGACGACATGTCCGTCAGCATGGGCGATGCCTTCGGTGAGAACCTCGGGGCGATCTACGCCGACGCGGTGGCCGCGGGCGAGCTGCCCAAGCTCACGTGGCTCCTCAGCAAGGCAGGCGGCAAGCTCGGCTCGACGTCATCGAGCAATCCGCCGAAGAACTTCTTCGACTACGACCGGCCGTACCTCCGCCTCGACACGACGAAGGACCTCGTCTACCGAGACAAAGAAGGCGGCGACGCGTGGGGTTCCACGAGCGGCTCCTTCCCCTCCGGCCACACGTCGCAGGCGTACTGGCAGGGAACGGCGCTCGCCGAGATGCTGCCCGAGCTCGCACCGCAGATCCTGGCCCGCACCGCCGAGGCCGGGAACAACCGCATCGTGATGGGGGCGCACTACCCGCTCGACGTCATCAGCGGGCGGATGATGGGCCAGAAGATCATCGCGCTCCGTCTCGCCGATCCCGCGATGCGGTCGTTGGTGGGCGAAGCCGCCGAGGAGTTGCGCGGCGTCCTCGAGCGCGGCTGTGGTGACACACTCGCGAACTGCATCGAGAAGGACGTCCCGTACCTGACGACCGACAAGGCGCTCGCCTATTACCAGGAGCACCTGGGCTACGGATTCCCGGCCACCGGCCCGAAGGGGGTTCCCGTCGTGGTGCCCGACGGCGCGGAGGAGCTGCTCGTCTCGGCTCACCCGGGATTGACGCCGGAACAGCGCCGTCAGGTGCTCGCGCTGACCGCGGTCGACTCGGGCAACCCGCTCGACGTCGGTGAGCAGGAGAGCTGGCAGCGGATGAACCTCGCCGCCGCGATGGCGGCCGAGGTGACCGTGCGCTCCGACGGCTCCGTCGTGATCGGCAACGGCGGTAGCGAGCCCACTCCGGATCCGGAGCCGACGCCCGACCCCGAGCCGACCCCGGACCCCGAGCCCACGCCCGACCCCGAGCCGACGCCGGCCCCGCAGCCGACCCCCGCTCCGCAGCCCACTCCGCCCGCAACCGGCGGCGCACCGAGCGCGCCCGCCGTGAACGGTGACGACCTGCCTGCCGCGGCGGAGGGGACGATCCAGGCATCCGTCCGTGGTGACCGGATCGTCGTCTCCGGACTCACGGCAGGGCAGACGTACTACGGCTTCATCTACTCGACTCCGACGTCCCTCGGACAGTCGACGGCGGATGCCGCGGGTTCCGCCACCTTTGCCCTGCCGAGCGGCCTCGAGGCGGGGACGCATCGCGTCGCCGTGGTCGATGCAGCCGGAGACCTCATCGGCTGGGCTGCGGTCACGATCGGCCGCGGCCAGGCCGCCGCGATCGGCGATGAGGAATTGGCCGCGGCCGGCGGTCAGAGTGCGCCGCTGTGGATCGCGGGAAGCGCCGGGACGGCTCTGCTCGCCCTTGGCATCGTCCTGACGATGCGACGTCGCCGGAGCGGCATCGTCTGACTCGTCACGCAGTAAGGGCCGGCTGGAGAGGCATCCAGCCGGCCCTTGTCCCTTTGCACCAAGAGTGTCCTGCAATCACATGTCGGTAGCTGCCACAGCAAAACAACTACCTGGCAATGACTGTATAACGACGAGATAACGGTGGCAAGGGATTCCTGTTATCAATCTGTGATGAGCGAGCTTGGTGTGCGCTGCTGCCCGATGGCCCACACGTACGGCACCGGGGTGCCGTTGATCGCCCAGTCCCCGACGATGCGCTGTTTGAAGATGACCGGGTTGTGGGACGACACGGCCCGAGCGTTCCGCCAGAACCGATCGAGGCGCTTCGTCTCGGAGACGGCGGACGCGCTCAGCGCATTGAGGACCGTGCTCGTCGCCTCGAGGGAAAGGGGCGTGAGGACGATCTGTCCCTGGGCCGACTCGAGCTCGGCGCGCTGATTGGCGCGTTCCTCGGCCTCGGCGTCGCCCGCGAAGCGTGCGAGGTAGGCGGCCTGCGCGGATTCGGCTGCCCGCACCGCGACTGCCCGGGCCGCGAACCCCTGCGCGGTCGCGACCCCGACGGTCTGCTGCACGAGCGGATCCTCCGACCACGTTCCGGCGGAGCCATGGCTGAAGACACGCGTGCGGGCGCGGGCGTGTGCCGCGACCTCCCGCGCCGCGCCCGCGACGAGGCCGGCCTGCGTGGCGAGGTGGACGAGCTGGTAGAAGGCCGTCTGGTAGCGGAAGCGTTCGGAGAAGACGGTGATGTCCTCGGGATCGACGCGGGCGTCCTCGAGGATCGTCGTGCCGCTGCCGGTCGTGCGCTGCCCGAAGCCGTCCCAGTCGTCGTGGACGGTCACGCCGGGTTGATCGGCGCGCACGATCGCGATCACGGGGACGCCGTCGTGCTCTGCGTACACGTCGAGCCAGTCGGCGAAGATGCTCCCGGTGCTGTAGAACTTGGTGCCGTTGACGACGAGGTCGTCGCCGCGACGGGTGACCTTCGTGTTGACGTCGCCGACCTTCACCTCGCCGATCTCGGTCCAGGCGTTCCCGGCGATCTCGCCCGAGACGAAGCGCGTGAACCAGGCCGACTGGTCGACGGTCGCGTGCTGGTTGAGGCGGTCCTCGACGTAGGCGAAGTGGCCCCGCAGCGCCTGCGGGATGTTGGAGTCGGCGGCAGCGAGCTCGGTGAGCAGCTCGATCAGCTGGGGGAGGGATGCCCCTGACCCGCCGTACGCACGCGGCACACGTACGGCGCCGAACCCGGCATCGGTGAGCAGCCGGATCTCCTCGTGCGGCAGTCGACGGTCGTTCTCGCGGTCCACCGCGCTGTCGGCGATCTGCGCGAACAACGGCCGGAACCGCGCCGCGAGCGTCTCGTAGTCGGTGCCGAGCGAGAGCCCGTCGTGGAGTGCGGGGTCGGGATGCCGGGTCATGTCGTCGCCTCTCAGCAGTGGGTCGTGGTCGTCGCACCCTTGCTACTCGCCGAATCCGCGCGGGGCGCGTTTGTGACGCGAATCGCGGCATCCCGTCGTCACGGGCCGACACACACCGTCACGCCTCGACACACGCGTTCACATCGATTGACACTGCCCGGCGCCCGGGCGGAAGGTTCCGGGGAACCCATCCGATCGCGTCGCCCGACCGCGTCGCCAGCCCACGGAGAACACCATGACCGAGCAGACATCCTCGTTCGACCAGGCCTCGTCCCACGAGCCGCTGAAGTTCGCGTACTGGGTGCCCAACGTCAGCGGCGGCCTCGTGGTCTCGAACATCGAGCAGCGGACGTCCTGGGACTACGACTACAACGTGAAGCTCGCTCAGACGGCCGAGCGCGTCGGGTTCGAGTACGCCCTGAGCCAGGTGCGCTACCTGTCGAGCTACGGCGCTGCTCAGCAGCACGAGTCGACGTCGATCAGCCTGGCTCTGCTGCTCGCGACCGAGAAGCTGAAGGTCATCGCCGCCGTCCACCCGGGGCTCTGGGAGCCGGCGGTGCTCGCGAAGTTCATCCTCACCGCCGACCAGTTCTCGAAGGGGCGTGCGGCGGTCAACGTCGTCTCGGGCTGGTTCAAGGACGAGTACACGAAGCTCGGCCTCCCGTGGCTCGAGCACGACGAGCGCTACCGCCGGTCCGCCGAGTTCATCGAGGTGCTGCGAAAGCTCTGGACTGAGGAGAACGTGCAGTTCCACGGCGACTTCTATCGCGTGAACGACTTCACGCTGCGCCCCGGCCCCTACCCGGTGCCCGGCCGCCCGCATCCGGACATCTTCCAGGGCGGCAACTCGACGGCCGCGCGCTTCAATGGCGGCGCTCATGCCGACTGGTACTTCTCGAACGGCAAGGACTTCGACGGGTTCACCGAGCAGTACGACGACGTCACCCGGGTCGCCGCTGAGCACGGGCGCACCGTGCGGTTCGGTCTGAACGGGTTCGCGATCGTCCGCGACACTGAGGCGGAAGCACGTGAGCAACTGCGCGAGATCATCGCGCAGGCCGATCCGGCGTCCGTCGAAGGCTTCCGCAAGTCGGTGCAGCAGGCCGGGGCATCCACTGCGGACCGCAAGGGGATGTGGGCCGACTCCTCGTTCGAGGACCTCGTGCAGTACAACGACGGCTTCCGCACCCAGCTGTTCGGTCCGCCCGAGCAGGTCGCCGAGCGCATCATCGCCTACAAGAAGCGCGGGGTGGACCTGTTCCTGCTCGGCTTCCTGCACTTCCAGGAGGAGCTCGAGGCGTTCGGCGAGAAGGTCATCCCGATCGTTCGCGAGCTGGAGGCCGACCTCGCCCGCACCGGCGACCCGATCGGCGTCGCCCGCTGATCAGGGGCGGATGAGGACCTTCAGCGCTTCCCTCGAATCCATCAGGCGGTAGCCCTCGGCGATGTCGTCGAGGGGGAGCTCGCGGTCGAAGACCTTGCCCGGCTCGATGGTGCCGTCGAGCACCTGGGGGATGGCGCCCTCGAGGTAGGCGCGGACGGTGGCCGGCCCGCCGGTGAGGGTCGCGTTCTTGCCGAACAGCGAGGTGAACCCGACCGCGGCATCCTCGTACTGGGGGACGCCGACGCGCGAGATGACGCCGCCGGGGCGGACGATGCCGTAAGCCTGCTCGTATGCCGGCATGTGGCCGACCGCCTCGAGGACGACATGGGCGCCCTCGCCGCCGGTGATCTCGAGCACCTTCGCGACGCCGTCCTCGCCGCGCTCGGCGACGACGTGTGTCGCCCCGAACTCGCGGCCGAGGTCGGTGCGGGCGGTGTGCCGGCCCATCAGGATGATGGTCTCGGCGCCGAGCTGCCGCGCAGCCAGCACGGCGGAGAGGCCCACCGCTCCGTCGCCGATCACCGCGACGGTCTTGCCCGTCTCGACGCCGCCGCGGATAGCCGCGTGGTAGCCGGTGAGGTAGACGTCGGACAGCGTCAGCAGCGACGGCATGAGCGCCTCGTCGGTGCCGGCCGGGATGGCGACGGCGGTGCCGTCGGCGTACGGCACCCGCAGCTTCTCGGCTTGGGTGGCGGATGCGGCGCCGTCGAAGAAGCCCCCATGGATGCAGGAGGTCGTGATCCCGTCGTGGCAGAACGTGCAGGTGCCGTCGGACCAGGCGAAGGGGACGATGACGGTGTCGCCGACCCGGAGGGTCGTCACGTCCTCGCCGATCCGCTCCACCACGCCGACGGCCTCGTGCCCCATGCGGCGTCCCTCGGGGGTGTCCTCGAGGTCGTGATACGGGTGCAGGTCGGAGCCGCAGACGCACGCGTAGGTGACGCGGATGATCGCGTCCGTGGGCGCTTCGAGGGTGGGCTCGGGTACGTCGATGACGCGGACGTCGCCCGCGGAGTACATGAGGGTTGCGCGCATGACTTCTGTTCCTTGTCTCAGTGGTCAGTCGATGATCTCGACGGTGACGGGTCCGCCCACGAGGAGCGCCAGTTGTTCTTCGGTGGCGTCGTAGGTGCCGATGTGGAGCGTGTCGTCGGAGTACTCGATCCCGGAGGCGTCGTAGTAGAACCCGAGGTTCCCCCAGGGCGAGTAGTAGATGAGGTCGCCGTCCTCCGGGTCGGAGCCCGGTGATCCCTGCCAGGCGAGTTCGCGGGGCAGGGAGGCGATCTTCTCCCGGCTGTTCAGGTCCTCGAACGACAGCTCGGCCGGGAGGAGGGATAGGAGATCGCGCACCGCCGGGCTGTCCTCGCCGATCGTGACGTCGATCGTGGTGCGGTCGGACGAGAACCGGATGCGCGTCCCCACGACCTCCGCCGGAACGGATGCCGAGGCCGAGGGCGCGTCCGGGCGGGTCGCCGCGGGCTGCGGAGTGGGTTCGGCGGCGCAGCCGCCCAGCAGGGCCACGCCGAGCAGCCCGAAGCCGACAGCTGCCCTGCGGCGCGGCATCCGTCCGCGGGGGTCGCCGATCACGAGGCGCTCCCGACCTGCGGGGAGCGGACCGCCGATGCGGTGCGTCCGCGGGCGAGGAACAGGAAGGAGGCGCCCGCGAGGAGGACGGAGACCGTTGTGACGATGCCGAGCGGCAGGATGCTGAGGGCACCGGCGACCCCGACCAGCGGAGCCGCGATCCCCCCGAACCCGAACCTCACCATCCCGAGGAGGGATGAGGCCGTGCCCGCCATCCGCGGATAGTCGGCGAGGGCGAGGGTCGTCGCCGGGGGAGACGAGATCGCGACCCCGCCCGCCAGGAGGAACAGCGACACGATGACGACCCACAGGGGAAGGGCGGTGAGGCCGGCGACGAGGAGTCCGATCGCGCCGACACCTGACGTCAGGACGCCGGCGGTCAGGGTGCCGGGAATGCTCCACCGCTCGGCGGAGCGCCCGGCGAGGTGTCCCAGGGTCATGAAGCCCGCCGAGTTCAGCCCGAAAGCGAGCGCGTAGCCGAGCGGGGACAGCCCGTAGACGTCCTGCAGGACGAAGGTCGATCCGGCGAGGTAGGCGAACAGGGCGGCGTAGAGGAACCCCTGGTTCAGGACGGCCCCGACGAATGCCCGGTCCCGCAGGAGCGTCCGGAAGTCGGCGACGGTGTGCGCGAAGCCGCCGGCGGTCCGCTCCTCGGGTGCCAGCGTCTCGGGGAACATCCTTAGCGTGACGACCAGGATGGCCGCCCCGATCGCGGCGAGGAAGACGAACAGGCCGCGCCAGTCCGTGACCGCGTCGAGGAGTCCGCCGAGGAGGGGCCCGATGATCGCGGCGAGGCCGCCGACGACCGTCAGGCGCCCGTAGAACCGGATCAACGCGCCGCCCGTGTACACATCGCGGCCCGCGGCCTGCGAGATGACGATGCCGACCCCGCCGGCCAGCCCCTGCACGAACCGGGCCGCGATCAGCAGTTCGACCGTTGGGCTCAGCGCGCACACCGCCGACATCAGGATGTACGCGGCGATGCCGACGAGCAGGATGCCGCGG
This sequence comes from Microbacterium sp. LKL04, assembly GCF_900102005.1. NCBI lineage: Bacteria > Bacillati > Actinomycetota > Actinomycetes > Micrococcales > Microbacteriaceae > Microbacterium > Microbacterium sp. LKL04. The sequence goes on from NZ_LT627736.1 coordinate 76,405, forward strand.
CGTCCGAACCGGTCCGAGAGGGGGCCCGCGATCAGCTGGCCGGCGGCGAGCCCGATCAGGCAGGCGGTGACGGTGAGCTGAGCCACGGAGGTGACGGCGTCGAGCTCCGCCGTCAGCGCGGGGAGGGCCGGGAGGTAGAGGTCCATCGAGATCGGGCCGAACACGGTCAGCAGCAGGAGCAGGGTCGGCAGCGCCCTCCGGGAGCCGGTGCGTTGCGTGAGAGCGGATGCGGTCATGTCCTTCAGCGTCGTCGCGCTCGGGCGCGGGCGGGAGTCCCTGCCGGAAGGTGTACCGAGAGGGCATCCCTGATCCGGCTCGGCCGATCTAGCCTGTGGGCATGGACAATCGAGCTGAGGTCCGTGAGTTCCTCATGACGCGTCGGGCACGCGTGACGCCGGATGCGGCGGGGATCTCCGCGGGACCGGGCCGAAGGGTCGAGGGGCTCCGGCGCAGCGAGGTCGCTGCCCTCGCCGGCGTGAGCGTGGAGTACTACGCCAAGCTCGAACGGGGAGCGATCGCGGGCGCGTCCGGTGCGGTGCTGGAGTCCCTGTCCCGCGCCTTGCAACTCTCCGACGCCGAGCACGCGCACCTTCTCGACCTCGCACGCAACGCCGACGGGATTCCCGCCTCGGGGCGCCACCGTCGTCGCGCCTCGAAGTCGGGGCCGGTCCGTCCGAGCCTCGAGTGGGCGCTGTCGTCGATCACGGATGCGGTGGCCGTCGTGCGCGACCAGCGTCAGGACCTGATCGCGTTCAACGATCTCGGCCGAGCCTTCTACTCGCCTCTCATCGGTGACGGCGGACGCGTCCCGAACTTCGCACGCTTCCAGTTCCTCGATCCCGTCGCGCGGGACTTCTATCCGGACTGGGATCTGTTCGCGGACATGTGCGTCGCCGTCATCCGCGCGGAGGCCGGCCGCGACCCGCACGACAAGGGCATCCAGGATCTCGTCGGCGAACTGTCGACCCGCAGCGACGAGTTCCGGAAGCTGTGGGCCGCCCACAACGTCCGGGCCCACGGTTCCGGGAAGAAGCGCTTCCGGCATCCCGCGGTCGGCGAACTCACCCTCGTGTACGAGGAGCTCGCCGTCACCGCCGAGCCCGGTCGTGTCCTGTTGATCTACAGCGCCGAGCCCGGCTCACCCTCGGCGGAGCGGTTGGGGCTGCTCGGGTCGTTGGCGGCGGACGATCGCTCCCGCGTCAGCCCGCCGGCGGGCTGACGCGGGAGTTCGATCAGCTCCGGTACACCTGCACGACGGACGGCCGCGGCGCGTTCGGGATGTCGCCGCGTCGCGTCGAACCGTAGTCGGGGAACAGCGACGTCGGCGCCGCGACGGTGCCGTTCTCGCCGGGATGCTGCACCGCGACGAACACGAGCTTCTCGCGCGCGTGGATCACGGGCCCGCACGTCTCAGCCTCGCGGGGGACGGCGAGGAACTGCTGCACGCGTCCGCGCTCCCGACCGGTGAGCGGGACCCGGAACAGGCCGTCGTTGAACCCGATGGTGCTGGGGGCGCCATCGGTCGAGATCCAGAGGTTGCCGTCCTCGTCGAACGCGAGGTTGTCGGGGCACGAGATCGGCGACACCTTGTCCTTGGGATAACCCGCGAAGTAGGTGCTCGGGTCGGACGGGTTGCCGCACTGCAGCAGGATGCTCCAGCCGAAGGAGGTTCCCGCCTGCCCGCGGCGCTCGGTCATCTCGAGCACGTGGCCGAACCGGTTGCCCGTGCGTGGGTTAGCCTCATCCACCATCGAGGTCTTGCCACGGTCGGAGTTGTTGGTGAGGGCGACGTAGATCTTGCCGGTGCGCAGGCTCGGCTGCACGTCCTCGGGGCGGTCCATCTTCGTCGCACCCATCTTGTCGGCGGCGAGGCGCGTGTAGACGAGGACCTCTTCGGTCGTCATGCCCGGGACGACGCTCCGGCCGTGGCGGGTGAGCGCGATCCACTCGCCGGATCCGTCGAAGGCGCCGTCGGCGGGCAGCTTCCCTGAGCCGTCGATCTGCGAGGCGGGGGAGTCGCCGCGGAAGCGTGCGACGTACAGGTCGCCCTCCGAGAGCAGCGTCATGTTCTTCTTGCGAGACGAGCTGATGCGGTTCTTCGAGACGAACTTGTAGAGGTAGTCGTTGCGCTCGTCGTCACCCATGTAGGCGACGACGCGACGGTCCTCGGCGACGATGACGTTCGCACCCTCGTGCTTGAAGCGGCCCATCGCGGTGTGCTTCTTCGGCGTCGAGGTGGGGTCCTCGGGGTCGATCTCGACGATGTAGCCGAAGCGGTTGGGCTCGTTGACGTATCCCGGGTCGAAGGAGTTGAACCGGGGGTCGTACGCCTCCCACCCGGTCGAGGTCGTCCGCGAGGCGCTCGCCTGGTAGCGCTTCTGCCCGGCGGTGTCGGCGGCCCACGCGAAGTAGCCGTTGAAGTTCTCCTCACCCGAGAGGATCGTGCCCCACGGCGTGGTGCCGCCCGCGCAGTTGCCTAGCGTTCCCTTGACCCATCGGCCCTCGGGGTCTGCGGCCGTCTTCACGAGGTCCGATCCTGCGGCGGGTCCGGTCAGCTCGAACACCGTCTCGACGGTGATCCGTCGGTTGCGTCGCCCGTCGACCACGTAGCGCCACGGAGCGCCGCGCCGGCGTCGCTTGATCTCGACGACCGACATGCCCTGGGCGGCCTTGTAGACCTCGCCGCGGCGGCGGAGCTCGGCGGCATCCGTCGACGGCGGGAACATGATGTTCGGGTTCACGTACTCGTGGTTGTTGACGAGCACGCCCGTCTTGCCGCTGCGGTCGGCGAGGATGTCGAGGTAGTCGCAGTTGTACCCGAACTGCCGCTCCTGCGCGGCACGGCTCTGCGCCTCGAGCGAAAACCTCGGCGCGTCCGAGAACAGCGGGTCGCCCCAGCGGATGATCGGGGACCACGTGTAGCCCTTGGGAACCGTGAGCGCGTCGACGGATGCCGGGACGGGAGCGATCGGCTGGAACGGCAGGCTGTGGTGATTCCAGCCCCAGTGGGACTCGACCGCCCCGCCCGTCGTGGCGGCGGATGCGGCCTGGGGGGTGAGGATGCCGACCGCGTCCGTCGCGACCACGACGGCGCCCGCGGCCGCGGCGCCGATGAGCATGCGGCGCGAGAGAGCGAGCTCGGCGATGCTGCGGAACGTCGGGTTGTCCGACCCGTTGCATTCGGGGCCGAGGCACGCGTTCGCGCACTTGAACTGGCAGGTCACGGCGGAGCGCTTTCCGACGGCGTGAGCCGCGAGGGGAAGCGTCGTGCGGGTGGTGGGGGGTTCCACAGTGGTCACAGGGGGGTCCTCTCGTGCAGATCGGTTCCAGGATCCGTCGGCGTTCCTGCGACGGGGTGAATCACCGGTGAACAGCGCGTGACGGTCCTCGGGTACCACGATGAGGGCGTGCCCCGCTCATTCCGAACCCTTTCGAAGCTCCGCCCCGGCGACCGCGTCGCCGTGCTCTCGCCGTCGTTCGCGGCGCCCGGCTTCGCCCCCGCGGTGCACGAGCAGGCGCTCCGCCGCATCCGCGACGAACTCGGGCTCGAGCCGGTCGAGTATCCGACGACGCGGATGCTGGGGGCCGACCCGCGCGCCCGCGCCACCGACGTCGAGGCGGCGCTCGCGGCATCCGACGTCCGTGCCGTCTTCGCGAGCATCGGCGGCGACGACCAGATCACCGTCGTGCCGCACGTCGACCTCGCGGGCGCGCTCGCCGACCCGAAGCCCTTCGTCGGGTACAGCGACAACACGCACCTGCTGAACGCGCTGTGGCAGTCGGGCGTCCCTGGCTTCTACGGCGGGTCGACGCAGGTGCACATCGGCGCGGGGCCGGGGGTCGACGGCATCCATCTGCAGTCGCTGCGCGCCGCGCTGTTCGACGGCGGCGAGCTCGAGCTGACCGAACCGGGCGAGTCCGAGGACACCGGTGTGGACTGGCTCGACCCGCGGGCGCTGACTTCGTTCGGCGACCGGATCCCGACCGAGCCGTGGTCGTGGTCCGGACCGGCGCGGGTCGTGGAAGGTCGCACGTGGGGCGGGTGCCTCGACGTGCTCGACGAGATCGCCCTGGCGGGGCGGATGCCGGAGCTCGAGGACCTCCGCGGCGGCATCCTCCTGCTGGAGACGAGTGAGGAACTGCCCTCGCCCCGCCTCGTCGCGCGCTGGGTCCGCGCACTGGGCGAGCGCGGCGTGCTCGGCGTCGTCGCGGGCGTCGTCGTCGCGCGGCCGCCGGTCAGCACATTCGGCGACGAACCGGATGCCGAGACCCGGCGCGCGCGCCGCGAGGCGCAGCGCGAGGTGGTCACCGGGCTCGTCGCCCGCTACAACCCCGACGTCGTCGTCTGCGTCGGCGTGCCCTTCGGGCACACGCGTCCGCAGTGGATCGTGCCGTACGGCGGGACGATGCGTCTCGACGGCGTCGAGCGGCGCGTGTTCGCCTCGTACGACTGACCGGGCGGGCTCAGCCGGAGGCGACCGGGAACAGGCCCGCGACCCCCACCGCGTAGAACACGAGGACCGTCAGCGAATCGACGCCCATCCCCAGTACCCGCCGCGGAGGACGGAAGATGAGCCCGACCACGTAGACCAGGGTCAGCAGGGCGGCGAGGGCGGTGAGGTAGATGTCCGTCGCGCCCGCGCGCGGCAGGACGGCCTGCCCAGAGATGACGGTCGCGCCGAGGAAGAGCACCGGGAGGAACGCGTTGCCGCCGAAGATGTCGCTCATCGCGAGGTTGTCGTCGCCCTGCCGGATCGCCTGCAGGCCCGTGGAGATCTCGGGGAGCGAGGTCGCGAGGGCGAGGAACGTGGCGCCGAACAGGACGCCCGAGAGCCCGATGTCCTCTGCGATGGCGTCGCCGGCGCGCTCGAGGACGACACCGGCGCCGAGCGTCGCCGCGGCGGCGACCAGGAAGATTGTGACGACCAGCCATGTAGGCCGGCTCTTGTGGGGGTGCTGCGGCTTCGAGCGGCGGTGTCCGGGGGTGTGCGGCGACGCGTTGTCGACGGTTCCGCTGCCGCTCCAGGGCAGGTGGCGACCGGCGCGCCGCACGAGCAGCAGACCCGCGATCCAGAGCGCGGTGATGAGGACGACGTCCGGCGTGAGGCGCAGGGCGACGAGTCCTTCCGGCAGCTGGCTGCCGGCCACGACGGCCGCGAGCACGGCCACCACGACGAGCCCTTCGAGGACCAGCACGAGGGATGCCGCGCGGTAGGTCAACGGCTTCACCCCGCGGCCCCGGCGGCCGAACGCGTCGAGCACGACGAGGACGACGGTCTGCAGTGCGATGCCACCGAGGATGTTGCCGACCGCCACCCCGAGGTTGCCCGCCGCAGCGGCGCTGACCGTGATGGCGATCTCGGGCAGGTTCGTCGCGACGGCGAGGATGATCAGCCCGCCGAAGGCGCTGCCGATGTGCCAGCGCGCGTCGAGCACGTCGGTGGTCTTCGAGAGTTGGATGCCGGCGACCCAGACGACGGCGGCGGCTGCGACGAAGACGACGACGACCAGCCAGAACGGGAGCGAGTTCACCGCACCACTGCACACCCGGAGGCGGCCGTCTGCCTAGCGGTTGACGGCGCCGGCAGAGCGTCTCCTACGAGGACGGGTCGACGACCAGCGCGTACTCGGTACCCGACCGCGTGCGTTCGACGAGGTCGTGGTCGACGAGGTGCCGCCGGAGGGCGGCGACGTCGTCGGTGAGGGCTTCGAGCCGCTCGTTGATCCCGCGTTCGTCCAGGACCTCGCCGGGGACGAGGATGCGGGCGGCGAGGAGCGTCAGCAGTTCGCGGCGTTCGTCCGGATTCGACGGGTACCCGATCACACGTCCCTCGCGCGAGAGGTAGCGGGCGACACCCGTCGGCCTCACCGCGGCGGGTGCGGAAGCGAGGACGCGGGCGAACGCTTCGCCGTCCGCCCGCAGGTCGTCCGTGACCAGTCCGGCGCGCCGCATCGTCTCGACCACGTGGCGCCGCCGCGACGGCGACAGGCCGCCGAGAGCGTCGTCGGCACGGGCGCCGAGCGTCAGCCGGGCGAACGCTTCGCGGACGCGGTCGTTCGCGAGCGCGGCCACGAGCGGACGCCACTGGTCATCGCCCGATCGGTCCATGCCAGCACGCTATCGCGCGGCGGGCAGCCTCAGCATCGCGACCGGCCGCGCCCCCGGCACGCCCTCGATCGGGCTGAGCTCCTCGAACCCGAGGCGTCGGTAGAGGCGACGGTTGTCGGGAGTGGAGGATTCGAGGTACGCGGTCTGTCGGGTGGTGTCGAGGGTGTCGAGCTGCGCCGACAGCAGCGCCCTGCCCACACCTCTGCCCCGCGCCGCGGCGCTCACCCCGATCTCGGCGAGGTACCAGTGCGGGGCGCGCGGACGGTGGCGCGCGAGGCGCGAGAGCAGGGACAGGGCCCGCGGCATCCCGAGCCAGCCGAGCGCCCGCGCGAAGCGGGGGAGCTCCGACGCCTGGCGTGCGAGCGCCCCCCGCTCGGCGTGCGGCCCCTCCCACGCGGCGACGCCGAGGATCGTGCCGTCCGCATCGCGCGCGAGATCGACCGTGCCCGTCGCGTACGGCCCACTGGCGAGCAGGCCGTGGAACAGATCGGTGAGCCGTTCGTGCCGACGCCGCGTGCCCGGCACGACAGCCGCCATGACGGGGTCCTGCGCGAACGCTTCGGCGAGGATCGTGGCGGCGGGAGCGAGGTCGGTGGAGCGGGCGGGGGTCACGCTGATCATGAGATCTCCTCAATTGGTCCGGGTGGATAAAACTAGTATGGATGCCACCACGCGCCGCACGCTCGGAGATCACTGTGAACGACCCGTCACCTCGCCGGACCTATCTCGACGTCGACGATCGCCGACGCCAGCTGCTAGACGCCGCGGTCGAGGTGATGGTGCACGACGGGGTCGCCGCGCTGTCGCTCCGCAGCGTCGCGCAGCGAGCGGGCGTAGCCCACCGCGTCGTGAGCTACGCCTTCGGGTCGAAGGCCGATCTCGTGACCGCCCTGCTCGAGCGGGAGTCCGGGCTGCTGACGCGCCGGCTGTGGGCCGAGCCGCTCGCACCGCTCCCCCTCGGCGATGCCGTCGCTGCGGCGCTCCACACCTTCGTCGCCGAGCTGCGGCGCGAGCGCGTACGTCACGAACGCCTCGCCGAGCTCACCGCGATGGCCCGCTCATCCGAGGCGCTCGCCGGTGCCGCACGGGCCGAGACCGAGGCAGTCCGCGGGGAGATCGAGCGGCTCGTCGAGGCGTGGATCGCGTCCCGCGACGGTGTGCTGACCGCGCCGACGGCGACGCTCGTGGCCGTCGTGCATGCGGCGGCCGAGGGACTCGCCGCGTGGTGGCTCGCGACCGGAGACGACGACCACGTCGACGATGTCATCCGGGTGTTCGCCGCGGGGCTCGCCGCATTCGAACGCGCGTAGCGGACGCACAGCAGACCCATCGAGAAACCGCCCTACGCTGGCGGGACACCGAGGAGGACACACGACGATGACTTCGACACCGCCGGCATCCGATCTGCAGGAACGCCCCTGGCTGGCCGCTTACGCGCCCGGCGTCCCCGCAGACATCGACCCCGTCGACGAGACGCTCGTCGACCTGCTCGACCACTCGGTCGCGCGCTACGGGTCAAAGGTCGCGACCGAGTTCTTCGGCGCCGAAACCACCTACGCCGAACTCGGCGAGCAGGTCTCGCGCGCGGCGAACGCCCTGCGCAAGCTCGGCGTCAGCGCCGGCGACCGCGTCGCGCTCGTCCTCCCGAACTGCCCGCAGCACATCGTCGCGTTCTACGCCGCGCTGCGCATCGGCGCGATCGTCGTCGAGCACAACCCGACCTATACGGCCCGTGAGCTGCGGCACCAGTTCGAGGTGCACGAGGCCGTCGTCGCGATCGTCTGGGACAAGATCGCCGACATGGTCGCCGAGTTCCCGAGCGACATCGCGCCCGCCGCGATCGTCGCCGTCGACATGACCGACGCCCTGCCCTGGGCATCGCGCACCGCCCTGCGCCTGCCCGTCCCCGCCCTCCGCGAGCGACGCGAGGCGCTGACCTCGAAGCCGACCGCGCGTGGGATCATCCGGTGGTCGCAGTTCACGAACGCCCGCCGGCTGCCCCGCAAGTACGCGCGGCCCGTCCTCGACGACACCGCGCTCCTGCAGCTCACGAGCGGGACGACCGGGATGCCGAAGGCCGCCGTCCTCTCGCACCGGAACCTCCGCTCGAACGCGGAGCAGGGGCGCGCGTGGGTGCCGGGGCTGACCGAGGGCGAAGAGACGTTCTACGCCGTCCTCCCGATGTTCCACGCCTACGGGCTGACCCTCTGCCTCACCTTCGCGGTGTCGATCGGGGCACGGATCGTGCTGTTCCCCAAGTTCGACGTCGACCTCGTCGTGGGCGCGTTGAAGAAGTCGCCGCCGACGTTCCTGCCGGGTGTTCCGCCGATCTACGACGCGCTGTCGCGGGCCAGCACCCGCAAGGGCGTCGACCTCTCGACGATCCGCTTCGCGATCTCGGGTGCCATGAGCCTCCCGGTCCCCACCGTCACCCGGTGGGAGGAGGTCACGGGCGGGCTGCTCGTCGAGGGCTACGGCATGACCGAGACCTCGCCGGTCGCCCTCGGCAACCCGATCGGCCCGACGCGCCGCCCGGGCACCGTCGGCGTGCCGTTCCCCAGCACGGACATCCGGGTGGTCGACCCCGACGACCCGAACGTCGACCGTCCCGCCGGTGAGGCGGGCGAGCTCCTCATCCGCGGGCCGCAGGTGTTCCAGGGCTACTGGCGCCGCCCCGAGGAGACCGCCGCGGTCCTCCTCGACGGCGGATGGCTGCGCACCGGCGACATCGTCACCGTCTCGGAGGATGGCTTCGTCACCGTCGTCGACCGCGTCAAGGAGCTCATCATCACGGGCGGGTTCAACGTCAGCCCGAGCGAGGTCGAGCAGGTTCTGACGCTGCACCCCGACGTCGAGTCCGCCGCGGTCGTGGGCGTCCCACGGGCCACCGGCGGCGAGGACGTGGTCGCGGCTGTCGTCATGAAGCCGGGGACGGCGTTCGAGGCATCCGCCCTCAAGGACTTCGCCCGCTCGCACCTCGCCGCCTACAAGGTGCCCCGCAAGGTCGTGCAACTCGACGATCTGCCGCGCTCGCAGATCGGCAAGGTGCTGCGCCGACAGGTGCGGGAGCAGCTGACCGCGCGCTGATCTGTCAAGGGTCGTCGCGCCGGGCGGTGTCGACTGGCAGGGTGGATGCCGCACCCCACCCCGTCGAAGGAGACTCATGTCGCAGCGCACACTCGGACCGTTCACCGTCTCGGCCATCGGACTCGGCGCGATGCCGGTGTCGATGAACGGCAACGGTCTGCCCTCGCACGACGACGCCGTCGCGACGGTGCGCGCGGCGCTCGACGCGGGCGTGACGCTCATCGACACCGCCGACATCTACGCCCCCAGCTGGGACGAGATGGGCCACAACGAGCGGATCGTCGCCGACGCACTCGCCGGCTGGGACGGCGACCGGTCATCGATCGTCGTCGCCACGAAGGGCGGCATCACCCGGACGGCCGAGAAGGACTTCGGCCGCGACGGATCGCTCGAGTACCTCCGCAGCGCCGTCCAGAAGTCGCTCGCCAACCTGCAGGTCGACGTCATCGACCTGTACCAGTACCACCGCCCCGACCGCTGGATGGTCTACGGCGAGGTCATGCAGAACCTCAAGACGCTGCAGGACGAGGGACTCGTCCGCACGGTCGGCATCTCGAACGCCAGCGTCGAGGAGATCCAGATCGCACAGGAGGTCCTCGGTGAGGGCAACCTGACGAGCGTGCAGAACGAGTTCTCCCCGCGGCATCCCGGCAGCTACGGCGAACTCCGGTACTGCGTCGAGAACGGCATCGCCTTCCTGCCGTGGAGCCCGCTCGGCGGCATCGGCGGCGCCGGCTCGATCGGCGAGCGGTTCAGCGCGTTCGCCGAGATCGGCCAGGCGCACGGCGTCAGCCCGCAGCAGGTCGTCCTGGCTTGGGAGCTGTCGCTCGGCGAGACCGTGATCCCCATCCCCGGGGCGAGCCGCCCGGCATCCATCACCGACTCGTTCCAGGCCCGGAACCTCGAGCTCTCGGCCGACGAGCTCGCTCGCTGCTCGGCCGCCGTCGGCATCGAGGTCTGAGGGTCGGCCGCTGTGCCGAGTGCAGGTTCGGTGCGCACCGAGCGGCCCATACGGGTCTGATGCGGCGTTCTGACCTGCACTCGGCACGTTCAGGCTTCGTCGCCGGCTGTTGCGCCATCGGCGCCGAGGCCTCGGGTCCGCTCGACCTTGGCGCCTGGTTGCTGCGCCGAATGCAGGTTCAGCGCGCGCAGCGGTAGCCGTAGCGGCCCGAAGCTGCGGGTGAACCTGCACTCGGCACGTCAGCCGGCCTTGAGCAGGTGCTCTCGCTCGACGATCTCGAGCGAGAGCACTTTGTAGCCCTCGCTGTCGAAGAACACCCGCATGCGGTCGTCGTCGATCGAGACGACGGTGCCGGCGCCCCATTCGCGGTGCGACACCTTCTCATCGATCTCGAACCCCGCGTCTGAAGCGGATGCCGGCTCCCGAACGACGTCGGCTGCCCCCGCCGCGCAGGTGTCGCAGTTGCCGCACGGCTCGTCGAGGTCTTGCCCGAAATAGCCGAGCAGCACCTGGCGCCGGCAGCGCCGCGTCTCGGCGTACTCGCGCATCGTCTCGATGCGGGAGCGCTCGATCCGCTCGCGCTCCTCGACTCGCTCGAGTGCCGCCGTCACGGCGGCACGCTCGTCGAGGTTCCGCCGCAGCGACACCCCGGACTTCGACGCGCGCGCCGAGCCGGTGTCGATCAGCAGCGTGAGAAGTCCCGTCACGCGGCGCGGTGACAGCCCGGATTCCTTCGCGAGAGCGGACTTCAGGCGCGCCCGCGTCGACATCGCCCGCATGAGGGCGCGAAGCTCGGCGGCATCCGGATTCTTCGTCGCGAAGTAGCGCCGCAGGGCGAGATCCTCCGCGCGGTAGTGCAGGGTGCCGTGGGCCTCCTCGCCGTCGCGGCCGGCGCGGCCGAGCTCCTGGAAGTAGGCGTCGATCGACTCGGGGACGTCGGCGTGGATGACGAATCGCACGTTCTCCTTGTCGATGCCCATGCCGAACGCGCTCGTCGCGACGACGACGTCGAGCTCGTCGCAGAGGAACTGCCGGTGCACCTCCGCCCGCTCCTTCGACGGGAGACCGGCGTGGTACGCCCGCGCCCGCTTGCCGCGCTCGGTCAGGTCGTCGGCGTACTGCTCCGCCGAGCGCCGCGTCGATGTGTAGAGGAGCCCCGGGACGGGAAGCGAGGCGACCTCGTCGACCACGGCGGCGCGCTTCTCGCGGTCGTCGCCGTGCCGTCGGACGCCGAGGCGGATCGACGGTCGGTCGACGTCGCCGATGTGGATGGAGGGGTCGTCGAGTCCGAGGCGGGCCGCGATCTCCTCGCGGACGGGGGTGGATGCCGTCGCGGTCAGCGCGAGGATCGGTGGTCGCCCGAGGCGCTCGGCGACCTCGCCGAGACCGAGGTAATCGGGACGGAAGTCGTGCCCCCACGAGGCGATGCAGTGCGCCTCGTCGACGGCGAGGAGCGCGATGTCGAGGGTGGCGAGGTCGGCGACGACCTCGTCGTTGGCCAGTTGCTCGGGTGCGAGGAGCACGTAGGTCGCCTCGCCCTCGCGCAGGCGGCGCCACGCCTCGGCGCGGGCCTTCTCGCCCCGCCCGGAGTTGAGGGCCACGGCCTTCGGCGCATCGGGGGCGTGCTCGAGACCGGCGAGCTGGTCCTCTTGCAGCGCGATCAGCGGAGAGACCACGACGGTGACGCCCGGCCGCAGGGCCGCGGTCACCTGATACACGGCGGACTTGCCCGATCCCGTCGCCCAGACGACGAGCACATCGCGCCCACCGGCTGCCGCTTCGATCGCGTCGAGCTGCGCCGGTCGTAGGTGCGTCAGGCCGAATCGCTCGGCGGCGACGCGCTCGACCTCGGCGCGATCGGGGGCGGACGATGCAGGGGTGGAGCGGCGTGGCATCCCTCCACGGTCGTCGAGGAAACGGCATCCGCGGACACCCTTGACACGCCCGTAGTATTCAGATGCCGGTCGAGGGGTTCGGCACGTCATCCTGGGGGACGCATGCGGTTTCAGTTTCGGTTCGTCGGCGCGCTGATCGCCGTCGTGGCGCTCGTGTTCACCGGTCTCCCCGCTCAGGCCGCCGAGATTGCACCGACGCGTATCACCGGGGTGCTCACCAACATCGACGGCGACGTGGTCCGGAACGTGACCGTCCGGTTCGAGAACGTCGACACCGGGCGCGTGTCGGACACGTCCCCTGACGTCGACGGGAGGTTCGGCAGCACTCTGCCCGCGGGCGATTATCGGGTGTCCGCGTCCTCGCATCAAGATCCGGCGCGCGAGGCGTACGGCGCCCTGTGGTACCCGGGCGTGGGGACCGCGGGAGAGGCTCAGATCGTGTCTCTCACGGAGGGCCGCACGGTCGATACGTCGTGGCAGCTCGGAGCCGTCGGCCCGGGGGTCACAGGAATCGTGACCGATGCGCTGACGGGACAGCCGGTCGCGGGGGCGAGCGTCTCGCTGGACGGGCCTCTTCGTACATGGGAGACCACGAACCGTGACGGCCGCTACCGGTTCTCGATGCTGCCGCCCGGAGAGTACGACGTCAGGGTCGACTCTCCCTCTGACGGCGATTACGTCGTCGCGACCACGTCGCTCACCGTGTCGGAAGGTTTCACGACGTGGTCCGTCTCCGCCGAGCCCACGGGCACCTTGCGTGTGACCACGGGGCGATACTCCTCGGTACGGGCCGATCTGATCCCCGTGGGCGAGGAGCGGGAGATCCACGCACCTACCGGCAGCAACGTCGTCAACGCCGAGGACCTCCCGCCAGGCGACTATCACCTGCGCATCAGCCCCGAGCGCGGCGTGCACGATTTCGTCGAGACCTGGTGGCCCGCCGGCGAAACGCGGGCTGATGCCGGGATCATCACGATCCGTTCTCGGCAGACGACCGAGATCACGGCCGACCTCGTTCGGGGTGGCGTCGTGGAGGGCAGGGTCGTATCCGCAGGAACGAGCGCACCGGTTGCGGGAGCCTACGTCACGGCATACACGAGCGCGGGTGTCGAAGCGGGATGGGCGCAGGCGGACGGTGACGGCCGGTATCGGATCCTCGCTCTGCGGTCGGGTGAGTACCGGATCACGTCGTCGGGCAATGGCCACTCACGTCTGTCGACGACCGCGCGGGTTCAGCTCGGCGAGACGACGCCCCTCGACATCGCCCTCTCGCCGCGGGGTGCTCTGTCCGTGACCGTTAGCGCTGACGAGATGATCGTCGGCCGGACCGTGTCGCTCTACGACGGCGACCTGAAACTCATCGCCAAGCGGCAGCTCAGTGAGCGTGGCCTGTCTGAGACAGTGACGTTCGACGACCTCGACGCCGGCGAGTACTTCTTGGGCGCGGACGGAAGCAGCGACATCCTGGGCGGCTGGTACGACGGCGCATCGACCAGCGCGGGAGCGCGGACCGTGACCGTTGTGCCCGGAGAGGTCACGCCGGTCGACTACCGGCTCAGTGTGGCGACGGCGGCGAACAGCGGAAGCATCTCCGTCGCCGCTGTCGGCCCGCGGGGCGAACCGGTGACAGGCTCGGCCGTCTGGCTGTACGACGCGGACGGTGTGGTTCGTGGGCGCGATCTTCTGCAGGTCGACCCGGTCACGTTCCCCGCCCTGCCGCCCGGCGACTATCGCCTGCGCTTCGCGGACAGCACGTCGGAACATCGTTACCGCTACACGACGACCTGGTGGGGCGGCAGCGACCTCGCGGATGCCATCCTCATCCACGTCGACGCCGGCAAGACGACGGCTGTCAGGCCGACGCTTGCGCGCACGCTCCCGTCGGAGTCGGCAACGATCGTCGGCACCCTCTCTTCGAAGCTGCCTGAATTGTTCGAGGGCGCGCGAGTCATCGCGTGGGCGGAGACCAGGAACTCCGTCGCACGGGCCGGCACCGGCATCGTCGATGCCAAGGGACGTTTCCAGATAGTCGGCCTGCTCCCCGGCCGGTACCACCTGCAGATGGACGATCATCCCCGCTGGACGGACGGTGTGGCCCCCGTGTGGCTGGCTTCGGAGGGTGACTGGAGGACCTCGCGCGTGTTCACCCTCGCCGAGGGGCAGACCGTCCGGGTCGACGAGAAGATGCCGGACGAGACGGATCAGCCGAACCACGCGACCCTGCGCGGGATCGTCAGGGAGAGCGGTGCTCCCGTTCCGGGGGCCGTCGTGACTGTGAGGGGTCGCACCGAGACCGTGACGGTGCGCACGGATTCATCCGGACGGTTCGAGGCGTGGCTCGAAGGCGGGCACAAGACGACGGTCGAGGTCGCCGCCCGAACCACGACGGTGAAGTACTCGACGCAAGTGACCGGTGTGAACCGCCGGATCTCGACGCTGGACGTAGCCCTCACGCGGGTGCTCGCGACGCCGACACCGACCCTTTCCGCGGCGCCGACCGTCGGACGCTCCGTGACCGCGAGGACCACCGGCTGGACGTCCGGGACAACCGTCACGTATCAATGGCGCCGGAACGGAAAGCCGATCGCCTCGGCCACGAAGTCGTCCTACACGCCGGTCGCAGCCGACCGTGGTGCGAAGCTGACCGTCACGGTGACAGGGAAGAAGGCGGGCTACGCCACTGCGTCCCGCACGAGCGCGGCGAAGGCGGTCGGTTACGGCACCCTGACCTCGTCGACCCCGCGGATCACCGGGGCGACCGCTCGCGGCAAGACGTTGACCGTCCAGCCCGGCGCCTGGACGCGTGGGACGTCGCTCACGTACCAGTGGTATGCCGACGGAGTTCGGATCAAGGGAGCGACTCGCTCGTCGCTGACGCTCACCTCCGGCCTCGTCGGGGACAAGATCTCGGTGAAGGTGACGGGCAGCAAGAGCGGGTACGCCACGCATTCGCGGTCCAGCGCGGCCACCGCCCGCGTGCGTCGATAAGGCATCATGGTCATAGGACCTGCACCGTGTACATCCCGAATCCTCTGCATCTCACGCGTCTCGCCGTTCGATCCGCACGAGGCCGCCACCGCACGTTCCGAGTACCTGAATCGAGCCCTCGTCGCAGGGAGCTGGACGAGCTCTGGACGCGCGCTTTCGGAGACGCGCCGCCCACCGGTCTGCTTCGAGACCTCTTCCCGGACCGTTGGGCTCGATTCCACACGCGCGGTCCCGCGGACGCCGCGTTCGACATCGACGCAGCCAAGACGTTGCGCGGGTTGCTCGATGATCTGCCCTGGGAAGGCCACTCGGATCTGCGGATGATCGTGGAAGACTACGGCGTCCTGGACATGGCCGGTGGATGGTCGAAGTCGGTACCGGTTGACAGCTTCGCTTGGCGGAAGTTGCCCGTCGACGAGGACGGGATCGCCGTCGCCTACTACTGGGCCAGTGAGTGGCCGTCCCCGCAAGCCGTCAACCAGGCCTTCCTGAAGATCGTGGCGGAGGAGGGGTACGCCGTCTTCACGGACAAGGAGGTGACCTGGGCGTTCGTCCCGTACTGGGCCGGAGTCGACATCATCTTCCCGTCGTCGCAGGAGCGCGACGAGTTCGTGAACGCCCATCGCGACCTGCTGGCGCCGCATCCGTCCGACCTCTGACGCCACCTGGCAGGATCCCGCCGCTCCCTGACCGTCGCGGGGGAGTGCCGCGTGCCAGGCTCGATGCGTGCAGATCCCGCCGCGAGACCTCGCCCTCGGCCGCGCTGCGCTCGTCGTGATCGACGTGCAGCGCGGGTTCGACGACACCGCGCACTGGGGCGAGCGCGACAACCCCGACTGCGAGGCGAACATCGCCGCACTCCTCGACCGCTGGCGCGAGCGCGGGTGGCCGGTCGTGTTCGTCCGGCACGATTCGACCTCGGATGCCTCACCGCTGCGTCCCGGCCAGGCGGGCAACGACCTCAAACCCGAGGTCACCGGCATCCCGGACCTTCTCGTCACGAAGAGCGTGAACTCGTCGTTCCACGGCTCGCCTGACCTCGACGCGTGGTTGCGCGCGAATGACATAAGGCGGATCGTCGTCACCGGAATCTCGACGAACCACTGCTGCGAGACGACCGCCCGGGTGGGCGGCAACCTCGGCTACGACGTGTACTTCGCCCTCGACGCGACCCACTCGTTCGACCGGACGGCGCCCGACGGCACCGTCATCCCCGCGGCGACCCTTGCAGCGATCACGGCGACGAACCTCGACGGCGAGTTCGCCACCGTCTGCTCGACGGCCGACATCCTCCGCTGAACGCGCCCTGTCGCCGCGGCGGGGTCCGCGGTTAGCGTGGAGGGATGCCGCAGAACCCCTTCGCCTCGCTCGAGGACTACATCGCCCTGCCCCGCATCGACGCCGTCGCACTCTCGCCCGACGGCACGCGAGCCGTCCTCACGGTCGCGACGCTGAATAAGGATAAGACCGGGTACGACCGGGCGCTCTGGGAGGTCCCGGCGACCGGCGGCGGCACGCCCCGTCGTCTGACCCGCTCGGCGAAGGGCGAGCAGGGCGCCGCGTTCACGGCGGACGGCGACCTGCTGTTCGTCAGCGCCCGTCCCGACGCGGAGGGTGACGGCGAGGACGAGTCGGCGCAGCTCTGGCTGTTACCCGCGAACGGCGGCGACGCGCGCGCCATCACGCGCCTGGCCGGGGGAGTGTCGGGCATCGCCGCCGTCGCGGACGCGGCATCCGTCGCCGTCCTCGCCGCCGATCTGCTGCCGTCCGCGGACTCGTTCGAGGCCGACGCGAAGCTGCGCGCCGAGCGGAAGAAGCGCAAGCTGTCCGCGATCCTGCACACGACCTACCCGGTCCGCTACTGGGACCACGATCTCGGACCCGCCGAGCCGCACCTGCTCTCGCTCGACCTCGACGCGCTCGCCGACACGATCGGGTCGCTCGCCGCCTCGGACACGGCGGAGGACGAACCGGATGCCACGACCCCCTACCCCGCGTCGCTTCCGCGCCCGCGCGACCTGACACCCGCGCCCGGCCGGACGGCCGACACCGCCGGCGCGGCGCTCACCCCTGACGGACGCACCCTCATCGCCGCGATGCGCTTGCCGCAGGGCCGCGCGGAGCGGTTCGCGATCGTCTCGATCGACGTCGCCTCGGGCGCTCACACGACCCTGTTCGAGGAGCGGTCGACGTACTTCGAGTCGCCCGCGATCAGTCACGACGGCCGGTCGATCGCGTACGGCCGGGCGGCATTTTCGGACCCCACCGGTCCCGCTGATCAGGAGCTCTGGATCGCCGGGATCGACGGCTCCGAGCCGCGCCGGCTCGCGCAGGGCTGGGACCGCTGGCCGACGAGCATCGCTTTCGCGCACGACGACACCGCGCTCATCGTGACCGCCGACCAGGACGGGCGCGGTCCGGTGTTCCGCGTGCCTCTCGACGGCGGCGCGCCCGTGCAGCTGACGACCGACGACCACGCGTACTCGAACGTATCGGTCGACCGCGCGACGGGCGCGCTCGTCGCGCTTCGCTCGTCGTGGATGGTGCCGCCGCACCCGGTCCGCATCGACCCCGACGGCACCGTGACCGCTCTCGCGACGCCGGCTCCGCTGCCGACACCGGCCGGCACGATGGCCGAGGTCGAGACGACGGCCGAGGACGGTGCGCGGGTGCGCGGCTGGCTGCTGCTGCCGGAAGGCGCGGACGCGGCATCCCCCGCTCCTCTGCTGCTCTGGATCCACGGCGGGCCCCTGAACAGCTGGAACGCCTGGAGCTGGCGCTGGAGTCCGCAGCTCGCGCTCGCCCGCGGCTACGCCGTGCTGCTGCCCGACCCGGCGCTGTCGACCGGCTATGGGCTCGAGTTCATCGCCCGCGGGTGGAACAGCTGGGGCGAGAAGCCCTACACCGACCTCATGTCGATCACCGACGAGGTCGTCGCGCGCGCGGACATCGACGAGACCAAGACAGCCGCGATGGGCGGCTCGTTCGGCGGCTACATGGCGAACTGGGTCGCCGGGCACACCGACCGGTTCCGCGCGATCGTGACCCACGCGAGCCTGTGGGCGCTCGACCAGTTCGCCGGGACCACGGACGCGTCGTCCTATTGGCAGGAGATCTTCACGCCCGAGGCGATGGTGGAGAACTCACCGCACCGCTACGTCGAGAACATCTCCACACCGCTGCTCGTCATCCACGGCGACCGCGATTACCGCGTGCCGATCGGCGAGAGCCTGCGGCTGTGGTCGGAGCTCAACGAGCACTTCGGCGAGGACGACGGGTCGACCGTGCACCGGTTCCTGTACTTCCCCGACGAGAACCACTGGGTGCTGAAGCCCCAGCACGCCGTCGTCTGGTACGAGACGGTGTTCGGCTTCCTCGGCGAGCACGTGCACGGTGAGCCCGCGCCGAAGGTCACAGGGCTCGGCTGAGGTCCCGTTCCGGGGACGCGATGCGTCGCGACGGATGCCGCGCCGCGGCATCCCGCGTCCCCGGAAGCCGCCTCAGCGCGCGGTGACCCTGACCCGCCCGAGCGTCGGCACGAGCACGGGCGTCGCGGTCTTGTACGCCTCGTAGTCGGCGTCGCCTCCCCAGCGCTTGTCGGCCTTCTTCTCGAGGAGCGGGATGCCGCTGACCCGGGTCAGCAGCAGGAGCACGAACACGGGCGAGAGCAGACCGATCCACTGCCAGCCGTCGAAGACGGGAGCGGCGACGATCGCGACGCCGACCCAGGCGAGGATCTCGCCGAAGTAGTTGGGGTGGCGCGAGCGGGACCACAGGCCCGTGCGGATGAAGCGGCCCTTGTTGGCGGGGTCGGCCTTGAAGGCGTTCTTCTGCAGGTCGGCGACGACCTCGAAGAGCATGCCGATGATCCAGAGCGCGATGCCGACGCCGGCGAACACGTCGAACGAGACGCGGTCGGCGGGTTCGGTCGCGATCGCGATCCATGCCGCGGCCGCGGTGATGCTGACCCAGAGACCCTGCATGATCCAGACGCGCAGGAACGACAGCGGGTTGACCTTGATGTCGTCGAAGCGGTCGTCGCTGCCGGAGCGGTGGATGCGGATGAAGAGGAACGAGCCGAGGCGGACGGCCCAGATGATCACCATCGCCGCCAGGGCGAGCGAGCGGGCGTCGGGCGACGGGGAGAGCAGCACCACGCCGAGCGTGACGAGGATGAAGGTCGCGCTTCCGGTGGCGTCGAAGAAGCGCTCGGTGCGAGCGATCGCAGACGGGATGTAGACCAGCACCTGCACGGCGAACGCGGCGGCGACGGCGAGGGCGAACACGGGGAAGCCGCCGACGGTGGCGCCTCCCTGGCTGCCCGCGAGCGCGACGAGCGCCCCGACGATGAGCCCGACGACGACGGTGATGAGGGCGGAACGGTTCTGCGAAGACATGGGGGCCTTTCGAGGCGGGGAGTCAGCGGTAGAGGGCGGCGACGACGTCGGAGCCGCGCTCGAGGAGCACGCGGCGCTTGATCTTGAGCGTCGGCGTGATGATGGTCGTGTCGGCGAGATCGGCGGCGATGAGCGTGAAGCGGCGCACCTGCTCGCTGCGCGAGACGAGCGCGTTGGCCGCGTCGATGCTCCGCTGGATCCGTGCCCGCAGGCTTTCGTCCGCGATCTCGCGCAGCTGGCCGGCGACGGGCGCATCGCCCTGCCGCGCGACCTCCTCGGGGTCGAGGACGATCAACGCGCTCAGGTACGACCGCCCCTCGCCGACCATGACGGCGTGCGACACGAGCGGGTCGGTCTCGACCGCGAACTCCCACGGCGCCGGGACGACGGTCTTGCCGGTCGAGGTGACGATCACGTCCTTCGAGCGGCCCTCGATGATGAGCCTGCCGTCGGCGTCGAAGCGGCCGAGGTCGCCGGTGCGGAAGAACCCGTCGACGAATGCGTCGGCGTCGTGCGCGGGGTCGCGATAGCCGCAGAAGACGCCGATCCCCTTCGCGAGGATCTCGCCGTCCTCGCCGATGCGCACCGTCGAGCCGGGCAGCGGGCGCCCGACCGTTCCGGCGCGGATGTCGCCCGGCAGGTTGCCGGTGAGCGGCGCGGTCGTCTCGGTGAGGCCGTAGCCCTCGATGACGGGAACCCCGATGCCGCGGAAGAACAGCGACACCTCGGGGTCGAGCCGGGCGCCGCCCGACAGGATGTAGTCGACGCGTCCGCCCATGACCGCGCGCAGCCTGCGGAAGAACAGCGCCTCGAACAGGCGCTGACGAACGGATGCCGGTGCCCGCCCGTCCGTGCTCTGCTCGGCCGCGCGTCCACCCGAGACGGCGGTCGCGACGGCGGCGCGCCACACGCGGCCGAGGTGCGCGGCATCCGCCTTCTGCGCGGCGGCTGCCTGGATGCGCTCCAGAACGCGGGGGACGACGACGAGGAAGGTCGGCCGGAGGACCGACAGCGTCTCGACGACGGTGCTCGGCTCGCTGAGGTGCGCGATGCGCATGCCGTTCGCGAGGCAGATGAGCTGCAGTCCGCGCGCGAGGACGTGCGCGAGGGGCAGGAAGATGATCGTGTTGCCCTTTTCGTGGACGACCTCGCCGTACGCGGCGGCGATGTTCAGCACCTGGCCGAGGAAGTTCCGGTGCGTGAGCACGGCGCCCTTGGGCTCGCCGGTCGTGCCGGAGGTGTAGACGATCGTCGCGGGTGAATCGAGGTCGGCCGCCGTGCGGTGGCGCTCGAGGTCGGCATCCGTCACGTCGTCGGCCCGCGAGCGCAGGTCGTCGAGGGTCCGGATGCCGCCGGCCACCCGGTCGGCCCGGTCCATCGCGTAGGCGCCGAGGCGTCCGGCCCCGGTCTCGGCGAAGGCGTCGGCGAGACGGCGGGTCTGGGCCTCGGCGCCCCCGACGCCGAGCACGACGCCGGCGTCACTGACGATACCGGCGATCTGGACGGGCGACGACGTCTCGTAGACCGGCACGACGACGGCACCGGCGAACCAGGCGGCGAGGTCGGTGACGGCCCACTCGTAGCGGGTCGAAGCCATGATCGCGAGAGCGTCGCCGGGGGCGACACCCGCGGCGATGAAGCCCTTCGCGAGCCGGCGGACCTCGCCGAGGAATCGGACGGTGGATATCTGCCTCCACGAACCGTCGCCGATGGCGACGTCGAACGCGGCGTGGTGGGGAGCCTTCTCGGCACGCTGGACGAGGAGGTCCGTGACGTTGCGATGCCCGTCCACGGGCGCGAGAAGAGGAGTGTGTATCTGCGGCACACAGATGATTCGGAGCCCGAACCGGATCGGATGCCGCTATCTTCCGCGCGAGCGCGAGAGGGTCAGCGCAGGCGCAGGACCGCGTCCCACAGGGCGTCGGCGACGACGCGCTTGGTACCCGCCGCCTGCGATGCGACCTCGTCGGTGGCGTCGACGAAGAGCACGCGGTTCTCGGCCGTCTCGAAGCCCTCCTGCCAGCCGACGCGGTTCACGGCGAGCAGATCGACGCCTTTGCGCGCGCGTTTGCGGATGCCGCGTTCGCGCAGCTCCGCGTCGTCGGCGGCCGTCTCGGCCGCGAAACCGACGATCGTCTGACCCGGACGGCGCGCCTGGACGAGCCCGATGAGCACGTCGGGGTTCTCGACGAGATCGAGGGTGACGGTGCCGTCCTCCTTGCGGATCTTGACGTCCGAGACCTCGGGGACCGAGAAGTCGGCGACCGCGGCGGCCATCACGACGACGTCGGCCTCGGTGCTCGCGGCGCGCATCGCGGCATCCATCTCGACGGCGGTCGACGCACGTTCGACGGCGATCCGCGGGTGGTGGAGAGCCTTGTCGAGCACACCCTCGTCGACGTGAGCCGCGACGAGGTGGACGAACGCGCCGCGGTCGGCGGCGGCGAGGGCGACGGCCGCCCCCTGCTTTCCGCTGGACCGGTTGCCGAGGAAGCGGACGGGGTCGATGGGTTCGCGCGTGCCGCCGGTCGACACCGCGACGCGGAGGGCGGCGAGATCGGATGCCGGGGCGCCGGCGACATCGAGGGCGGCCGCGACGATCTCGTCGGGCTCGACCATGCGCCCGGGTCCGCTGTCGCCGCCGGTCAGCGGGCCGTCCGCAGGGCCGACGATGTGCACGCCGCGCGAGCGGAGCGTCGAGATGTTGGCCTGCGTCGCGGCGTGGTCCCACATGGCGGTATGCATGGCGGGTGCGACGACGACGGGCGCGGTCGTGGCGAGGAGGGTCACGCCGAGGAGGTTGTCGGAGATGCCGGCGGCCATCTTGGCGAGCGTGTTCGCGGTCGCCGGCGCGACGATCACGAGATCGGCCTGCGTGCCGAGGGCGACGTGGCGGACTTCGGCGACGTCGTCGTGCACGCTCGTCGTGACAGGATGGCGGCTGATCGCCTCCCATGTGGCGGTCCCGACGAAGCGCAGCGAGTCCTCCGTGGGAACAACGTGCACCTCGTGCCCGTTCGTCACCAGTGCGCGGACCACCTGCACCGTTTTGTACGCGGCGATGCCGCCCGAGACGCCCACGACGACGAACATGGTCCGATCCTCCCACGGGGTCGGACGCGAAAGGCCACCCCGATGTGCACCGTGATCGTCCACGTTCCCGAGGACACCAC
The DNA here is from genome assembly GCF_900102005.1 of Microbacterium sp. LKL04. Classification (NCBI taxonomy): domain Bacteria; kingdom Bacillati; phylum Actinomycetota; class Actinomycetes; order Micrococcales; family Microbacteriaceae; genus Microbacterium; species Microbacterium sp. LKL04. The sequence continues at coordinate 99,015 of NZ_LT627736.1, forward strand.
GGCGGCGATCCGCGTCCTGGCCGTCCGCGACGAGGATCCCGCCCGTGCGTGGGATCCGCTCGGGCCGTGGTGGCCCGACCTTCCCGGGGTGATCGGCGTGCGCGACACCCGCGCGGGCGGCGCGTGGCTGGCGGCGGACCCGTCGGCATCCCGCCTCGCCGTCGTGCTCAACCGGGCCGACCTCATCGACGACTCGCTCGCGACCGGCTCCCGCGGGCACATCGTGCTCGACGCGGCGGCCGGACGCGGGCTGTCCGACGCGCCGCCGACGCACGGCTTCAACCTGCTGACGGTCACGCCGGGTCGCGCCCGCGTCTCGATGTGGGACGGCGAGTCGGTACGCGCAGTCGATCTCGCACCGGGCGTCCACATGATCGCGCACGACGACGTCGACGACCCGAAGACGGCGCGCATCGTCGCCTGGCACGACGCGTTCGCGGCGCCGTCGGGAGACGACTGGATCGCGGAATGGCTCGGCGCGCTCGAACGCACCACGGCGCTGGAACCGACCGACGACCGCGCCATCATCCGCGACAACCGCCCCCACGGCTACCCGACGCTGTCACTCCTCGTCTGCGCGGGATCGGTCTCCGCCGAAGGTGCCGAGGTCGTGTACGGCGAGTTCGACGAGCCCGGGGCGTGGAACAGCCTGCAGCTGCGCTGACCGCGTCGGATGCCGGTGGTACCGTCGCGACCATGGTGGAACCGGCATCCGACCCGATCTTCTTCGCCTCGGCGGCGGAGTTCGGCGACTGGCTCGAAGCGCACCACGCGACGGCGCCCGAGGTCTGGACCGTCTTCTACCGGAAGGGCGACCCGCGCCTCGGTCTGACGTGGGCCGACGCGGTGCCCGAGGCGCTGCGGTTCGGGTGGATCGACTCGATCAGCCGCGGCATCGGCGACGGCGCCCGCATCCAGCGCTGGACGCCGCGGAAGTCCCGGTCGATCTGGAGCGCCGTCAACATCGCGCACATCGAGCGGCTGCAGACCGAGGGGCGGATGCATCCCGCCGGGCTAGCCGCCTTCGAGCGGCGGACCCCCGATCTGACAGGCGTTTATTCGCACGAGCAGCGGAACGAGCTCACGCCCGAGCAGGCGGCATCCCTCGCCGCGAACCCGGCCGCTCGGGCGTTCTGGGACGAAGCGACCCCGTCGTACCGCCGTGCCGTGGCGAACTGGCTGCAGAGCGCCAAGCGCGAGCAGACCCGCATCGACCGGCTCGCGACGCTGGTCGAGGACTGCGCGGCGGGCAGGCTCGTGCCGTTCCAGCGGTACGGCGAACCGCCGGCGTGGCTCGCCCGCGCCGCGGCGGCCGCCTCAGCTGCGCAGGGCTGACGCGGCGTCCTCCATCACGAGCGCCGCGTTGAGGCCGGCGCCGGCCATCGAGCCCTGGCCCATCGAGAGCGGGACGTTGCCGAACGGGGTCACGACGTTGCCGGCGGCGAAGACGCGCGGATGGCTCGTTGCGCCGCGCATGTCGACGCGGAGGCCTTCGCCGGGCTCGGTCGACACGGCGAGGTCGAGGTTCGCCGCGTAGTCCAGGTGCAGGCGCGGCGTCGGCGCGGTGAACAGCGCGTCGATCGGGTGCGCGGTGCCGTCCGCCGTGATCGCTGCGGACACCACGTCGTCCTCGGCGCGAAGCTCTGTGACCGGCCTGTCGACGAGGCGGATGCCGCGGCTCGCCAGGCGTGCGGTGACCGTGTCGTCGATCTCGCCGAGACCTGCGGTGAAGGCTGTGACGTCGTCGCTCCACTGTCGAACGAGCTCGATCTGATGCAGGCTCGCGGGTGAGGTGGCGAGCACGCCGAGACGGCGCCCGGCGACCTCGTAACCGTGACAGTACGGACAGTGGATCACGCCGCGGCCCCACTGCTCGCGCAGGCCCGGGACGTCGGGGAGGTCGTCGACGACGCCGGTCGTGAGGACCGCGCCGCGTGCGGCGAGCGTGCCGCCGTCGTAGGTGACGGCGAGGTGGTCGCCGGCATCGTCGATCGAGGTGACGGTCGTGTCGAGGAACTCGACGTCGTACGCCTCCGCCTCGGTCCTGCCGATGCGCAGGAGCTCGGCGGGGGAGCGCCCGTCGTGGCCGAGCACGCCGTGCATGTGCGCGGCGAAGCGATTGCGGGGAGCGCCGGCATCGATCACGAGCACGCGGCGGCGTGCGCGCCCGAGCATCAGCGCGGCGCTGAGTCCGGCGGTGCCGCCGCCCACGATGACGGCGTCGTAAAGGGTGTCTGTCATGGCTCCACGGTGCCTCGCCGGTCGTCATCACGGCAAATGTCTTTGCGGAAATGGCAAACTCGAGGTCATGACGACGGATCTGACCCGAGTGGGGCCGCGGTTGCGCGCGGCGCGCCAGCAGCGCGGCTGGACGCTGGCCGACCTCGCGCAGAAGGCGGGGATGTCGATCAGCACGCTGTCCCGTCTCGAGGCGGGGCGACGACAGGCATCCCTCGAACTGCTCCTGCCGCTCGTGTCGGTCCTCGATCTGCGTCTCGATGACCTCGTGCGCGGCGAGCCCGTCGACCCGCGGGTGCGCCGTGCGACCGAGCGTCGGCACGGCATGGTCGTCGCGCCGCTGACCCTCGAGCACTCGCCGGTGCAGACCTACAAGATCCGCTACGCCGCGGCATCCGCCGCTCCGGCGCCGAAGGTGCACGACGGGGTCGAGTGGTTCTACGTGCTGAGCGGCACGATCCGGCTGATGCTCGACGGCGAGGAGCACCGGATCGGCGCGGGGGAGGCGGCGGAGTTCGACACGGGCTTGCCGCACAGCATCAGCGCCACCGACGACGGTCCGGCCGAGGTGGTGAGCATCTTCAGCGCATCGGGCGAGCGCATCCACGTGCACGGCTCGTGACAGTGTCGGCGGGCGGTCGTACGGTGTCGGCATGAGAACCGATGAACTGTTTCTCGAAGCGGATGCCGCGCTGCGCTCCGTCATCGATCGCATCGACCCGGCCGACCTGTCGAAGCCGGCCCCGAAGGAGTGGACGTCCACTCCCGATCCCACGTTCCGCGACATCGTCTTCGCCCACGCGTACGACGAGGCGTGGATCCCCGACGTGCTCGCCGGGAAGTCGCCCGCCGACGGCGACGAGTTCCGGAACGCCGACCTTCTCGGCGAGGATCCGATCGCGTCTTACGGCCGTCTGAATGACACCGCGGCGGCTGCGGTGCGCGACGGCGTCGAGCCGGGGACCGTGTTCCGGTTCCAGTACGGCGACTACTCCGCCGAGGAGGGGTTCGCGCACCTGGCGACGTATCGCGCGTTCCAGGCGTGGCTGATCGCCAAGCATCTCGGCATCCCGTTCCACCTGTCTCCCGAGCTCATCGCTGGGCTGAACGAGAACGTCGTGCCGCACGCCGACGAGTGGCGCCAGTGGGGCGTGTTCCCCCCCGCCATCGATCCGCCGGCGGGTGCCGACGACGAGACGCGGCTGCTCTGCGCGGTCGGGTTCTGGGAGCCCTGATTCTCAGCGCTCGTGCACGGCGAGGACGTTGCCAGCGGGGTCGCGGAACCACGCGATGGTCGGGCCGTGGCCCCGCATGACGCCCTTCGAGTCGGTGGGCATGTCGTCGTAGATCGCGGTCTCGACGCCCTTCGCGTTCAGGTCGTCGACCGCGGCATCGACGTCGTCGACCGGGAAGTTCAGGATCGTGAAGCTCGCGGGTTCATGGTGCGGCTTGCCGTAAACGAGCACTGTCGCGCCTGAGGCGAGGTGCAGCTGCAGAAAGCCGCTGTCGAGTGTCGACACCTCGAGGCCGAGAGTGTCGGCGTAGAACGCTCGCGCCGCATCGAGGTCGTCGACCGCGAAGCCGCTGTACGCGCCGTCGTTCTGGAACATGGCCGTCTCCTTCGTCCGGGGATGCGACCAGGGTCGCGCTCTCGGCGGCGGTTGTCCAGGGGGACGGTGCCGGGCCATGCTGTTCTCGCACGGGGCTGCGCTCGCGCGGAGATCTGCGTTCGAGCGGAGGTTGTGCGCTCCGAACGTCCTCGGGAACGCGGATCTCCGCTCGGCGGCGGGCGGTCCGGGTGGGCGAGCCCATCGGGCGGCGAGACTGCACGTATGCGGCGAGACCGCGATGCGGGGCCGCGGTCTCGAGCCCCACGTGCAGTCTCGCCGTCCTCGCGAACGCGGATCTCCGCGTGACGGCAGGCGAAGGGTCAGGCGCCCGGCGCGGGGTCCGAGGGCGACGAGAAGACGGGAACGGATGCCGGTCGCTCCGAAGCGACGGCGAGGAGGGCGACGACCCCGAGCCCGAGAGTGCGGACGAGGAATCCAATCACGCCGAGTGCGGATGAGAGTCCGACGAACTGGACCGCCGTGGCTTGGTCCGCACCCGCGACGATGATCATGCTCAGCGCGTCGCATGCGAGCGAGACGGCGAGGGCTACGGCGGGAGCCCAGCGCCAGCGTTTCGGCGCCACGTCCGCGCGGCCGATCTGCACGACGGCGATGAGGCTGAGTGCGAGCGGGACGAACGTCGTGACCTCCCACGGGATCAGGGGCGCGGGGTCGTCCGGGTTCTGGAAGAGGCCGACGCCCCGCACCAGGAGGGGGCAGATGGCGACGAGCGCGAGCGTGATCATCCCGAGCGGACGACGAGCGACGACGCTGTCGTGCGAGGAGGTGCCGATCGCGAAGACGAGGACCGCTGCCGCCCAGAGCAGGTCGACCGAGAACGCCAGCACGTCAGTCAGCGATGTGCCCAGGGTCGCGCTCAGCAGGATGCCCGCCACGCCGCATGCGATCAGTCCGGTGCCGCCTATGGTCCAGGTCAGTCTGCGTCCGCGCATGCTTGCACGCTACCGGGTCGCCTGGTCAGCGACGGGGCGCTCGCCGGTCGGAGAATATGTGGACTTCGGTCCTTCGTGTCAGGCGAGGAGAGTGGATGCCGGTGGTCGCCGGGCGTCGAAAAGCGATGTCGGAACCCCCCTCTAGTCTGGGACTATGTCCAGTTCAGCTCCCTTCATCGACGAGGTTCCCGAGGGGATCCCGACGACCCTGGACTGGGTCGTGATGAGCGCGGACATGGCCACCATCCACGCGGCGCAGCGCTACCGGTGCATCGTCGAGTTGTGGGATGACGCGATCCGCGCCGCGAACCGGGATGAGGGTGCGTCGTTGCTCGTGGAACGGTCGGTGCGCCTGGAGGTCGCGGCGGCGCTCCGGGTCACCGAGCACGCCGCCGGCCGGTTGATGGGCCTCGGACGCGCGTTGGTGAAGCGGTACCCGGCCGTGTGGGAGGCGATGAGCCGCGCCGCGATCACCGACACGCACGCGACGATCATCGTCGACGGCCTCGACGAACTCGAGACCGTCCGGGATGAGCTGACGTCGGAGGTGCTCACTCTGGCTGAGGAGATGCCGACGGGGCCGTTCCGGCGGGCGGTGCGACGTCTTGTCGACCGGGAACGTGAGGTGACCATCGCGGAACGGCACGCGGATGCCGTCACCCACCGGCATGTGCGTGTGGAGCCCGGCGTGGATGGGATGGCGTGGCTGACCGCCCACCTCCCGGCCGTGGAGGCCCACGCGATCCACGGGCGGCTGACCGCTATTGCGAAAACTCTCGACGATGAGCGCACGATCGACCAGAAGCGTGCCGACGTGTTCGGCGACCTCCTCATCGACGGCGAGACATCGTCCCTCCCCGACGCCGCACGAGGGATCCGTCCGACGGTCGCGATCACCGTGCCCGCCCCGACCCTCCTCACCGGCGATGGCCCTGCCGCGCAGGTCGACGGCGTCGGACCCATCCCCCTGGACCGTGCCCGGGAGTTGTGCGGGGCGGCATCCGGGTGGATGCGGGTCCTCACCCACCCCGAAACCGGGGTCGTCCTCTCCGTCGGACGCGAGCAGTACCGACCGCCCGCGGACCTGCGCCGCCTCGTGACCTGGCGGGCGGCACGACGCATGGCACCGGGATGCGGAATCCCGGCGGATCGGTGCGACATCGACCACACCGTCGACTGGCATCACGGCGGACACACCGACGCGACCAACCTCGCACCGCTGTGCCGAGGCCATCACACCCTCAAACACCACACCGACTGGCAGGTCACAGCAAGACCCGGCGGCGCACTCGAATGGACCTCACCCGCAGGCCGGGTCTACCTCGTCCACCCCGAACGACGCATCCCGCACTTCACCACCGACCCGCCACCGTTCTAGCCGACGGTCAGTCCCGCACCTCGACGGTCACGATGAAACCGTCGTCCGACACGACGACGACGCGGTCGGTGTGCATCCCGATGACGTCGCCCGCGTCTTCTCCGTCCATCCCGCGCTGGGCGCGCCCGCTGGGGATACGTGTGATCGGCGTGCGCGAGCCGTCACGTTCGGTGGCCTCCAGCTCCACGACCGTGCCTACGACTTCGACGACCTTCAGGCCTTCAGAATCATCCAAGCCGTGATGCGTCTCGACGAAGCGACCGTGAGCCACGGGGATGACCGTCCACTTCACGCTCGTGAACCGCGAAAGCTCAGGGCCGCAGCAATCATGCTCCCAGCCGCCGGCCTAGGCGCGGTGGTCGCGGTAGTACTCGAGCAGCGCCTTGGTCGAGGCATCCTGCGACTCGAACGCGTCGCTGTCGCCCTCGATCGCCGGAGCGATCTGCATGGCGAGCTGCTTGCCGAGCTCGACGCCCCACTGGTCGAACGAGTTGATGCCCCAGATCGCACCCTGCGTGAACGTGATGTGCTCGTACAGGGCGACCAGTTCGCCGAGCACCGTCGGCGTCAGCGACGGCGCGAAGATCGACGTCGTCGGACGGTTGCCAGGGAACGTCCGTGCCGCGACCAGCGCACCGGTCGTGCCCTCGGCCTCGACCTCCTCGGCCGTCTTGCCGAACGCCAGTGCCTTCGTCTGCGCCAGGAAGTTCGCGAGGAACAGGCCGTGCACATCCCGGTCGCCGTCGGTCAGCGCGTAGGCGGGGTTCGCGAACGCGATGAAGTCCGCCGGGATCAGCCGCGTGCCCTGGTGGATCAACTGGTAGAACGCGTGCTGCCCGTTCGTGCCCGGCTCACCCCAGAACACCTCTCCGGTGTCGGTCGTGACGGGGGAGCCGTCCCACCGCACCGACTTGCCGTTCGACTCCATCGTCAGCTGCTGCAGGTACGCGGCGAACCGGCTCAGCTGCTGCGCGTACGGCAGCACCGCGTGCGACTGCGCGCCGAGGAAGTTCGTGTACCAGACGTTCAGCAGGCCCATCAGGACAGGCACGTTCTGAGCGAGCGGCGTCGTTCGCACGTGCTCGTCCACCGCGTGGAATCCGGCCAGCAGCTCGCGGAACGTGTCGGGCCCGAACTCGATCACGAGCGACAGTCCGATCGCCGAGTCGACCGAGTACCGGCCGCCCACCCAATCCCAGAAGCCGAACGCGTTCGCGGTGTCGATGCCGAAGTCCGCGACCTTGTCGAGTGCCGTAGACACCGCGACGAAGTGGTGGGCGACGGCATCCTTCTTCTGCTCGTCGCTGCCGTCGATGGCCCCCGCCGACGCGAGGCCCTCCCACAGCCAGTCACGGGCGAGGCGCGCGTTGGTCAGCGTCTCGAGCGTCGTGAAGGTCTTCGAGGCGACGATGAACAGCGTCGTCTCGGGGTCGAGGTCCTTCGTCTTCGACGCGATGTCGAAGGGGTCGATGTTCGAGACGAAGCGCGCCGAGATGCCGGCATCCGCGTACGGCTCCAGCGCCGCCGAGATCATCACGGGGCCGAGGTCCGATCCGCCGATGCCGATGTTGACGACCGTCTCGACCTTCTTGCCGGTGATGCCGGTGAAATCGCCCTTGCGCACCCGGCCGGCGAACTCGGCCATCGCGTCGAGCACGCCCTGCACATCGGCGTCGACATCCTGGCCGTCGACCGTCAGCTTCGGCGTCGCGTCGGCGGGACGGCGGAGCGCCGTATGCAGCACGGCTCGGTCCTCGGTCGTGTTGATGTGCTCGCCCGCGAGCATCGCGGCGTACCGCTCGGCGACGCCGGTCTGCTCGGCGAGGCGCACGAGTGCGGCGACGATCTCGTCAGTCACGAGGTTTTTCGACAGGTCGACGTGCAGGTCGGCGACGTCGTGCGTCAGTTTGGCGACGCGCTCCGGGTCAGCCGCGAACCAGCCGCGCAGATCGGGGGTGAAGCCGGCTTTCAGCGACTCGAGTTCAGCCCAGGCGGACGTGGTGGTGGCATCGATCGGAGCGTTGGTCACCCCTCAACGCTACTCACGTTCCACCCCCTCCGCGCCCGCGTGTCCTGCGCGGTCGGCGCATCCACGATCCGACCCGCCGCGAGCGTCACGACGGCGTCGACGTCTCCGAGCTCGCCGAGATCGTGCGTCACGACGACGACCGCCGCGCCGCGGTCGGTCGCGACGCGCAGAGCGGATGCCGCGGCTCGCCGCGACGCGTCGTCGAGACCGCTCGTCGGCTCGTCGAGAAGGAGAAGATCCGCATGCTGCGCGAGGGCCTGTGCGAGGAACGCCCGCTGACGCTGGCCTCCCGAGAGGGCGCCGAGCGGACGGGAAGCGTGCGCCGACAGTCCGACCGCTGCCACGGCCTCGGCAACGATCGTCCGGTCGCTCCGCCGCAGCGGCCGGAATGCACCGCGCTCGCGCCAGCGACCCATCGACACGAGATCCGTGACCGTCAACGGCAGTCGCGCGCTGTCGGCAGTGTGCTGCGACAGGAGCGCGATCGCGGTGCCGTGGCGCATCTCTGCGGTGCCCGATGTCGGTTGCCGCAGCCCCGCGAGGACCGAGACGAGCGTCGACTTCCCCGACCCGTTCGCGCCCACCACAGCGGTGAGCACGCCGGCGCGAACGTCGAGATCGACGCCGTCGAGGGCGCGGTGCCCGTCGATGTCGACGCAGACCTCACTCAACCGGACGACGACCCCTGAGCTGTGCATCCCACCAGTATTGCAAATGAAAACCGTTCTCAATTACGTGTACAGTCGGGCACCGTGTCCGTCCTTCTCGACCCGTTCGCCGTCGCCTTCGTCCAGCGCGCCCTCCTCGGCGGTGCTCTGGTCGCCGTGGTCTGCGCCGTCGTCGGCACCTGGGTCGTCCTCCGCGGCATGGCCTTCCTCGGCGAAGCGATGGCGCACGGCATGCTGCCCGGAATCGCAATCGCCACCCTCACCGGCTTCCCGCCCGTCGCGGGCGCCGCCGTGAGCGCCGCCGTCATGTCCGTCGGTGTCGGCGCGCTCCAACGCCGCGGGCGGCTGTCGGCCGACACGAGCATCGGCCTGCTCTTCGTCGCGAGTCTCTCGCTCGGGGTCATCGTCATCTCGGCCTCGCGCAGCTTCGCGACGGATGCCTCGGCCATCCTCTTCGGCGACATCCTGGCGATCGAGCGGGGCGACCTCGTGCTCCTCGCCCTCGCGGCAGTCGTGACCCTGCTGGTCGCCGCCGCGGGCCACCGCTCCTTCGTCGCCCTCGCCGTCGACCCTCGACAGGCGCAGCTGCTCGGCCTCCGGCCCCGCCTCGCGCACATCCTGCTCGTCGGGCTCGTCACCCTCGCGGTCGTCTCGGCCTATCAGGCGGTCGGATCGCTCCTCGTGGTCGGCATGCTCCTCGGTCCCGCGGTCGCTGCCGGCGCCTGGACACGACGCATCGTGCCGACCATGGCGCTCGCAGCGCTCATCGGCACCGCTGCCGTCGCCGTCGGGCTCGTCCTCTCGTGGCACCTCGGCACCGCCGCGGGAGCCACCGTCGCCTTCACGGCGATCTGCTCCGGCGCGGTGTCCACTGGCATCCGCGTCCGTCCCACCCGCCCCGCCCTCGACGAAAGGACCGCATGAACCGCCGCGTCCCGATCGCCCTCGTGCCCGTACTCGCGCTCTCCCTCGCCGGCTGCCAGTCGGCCCCGGCCCCTGCCACCGCCCCGGAACCGACAGGCGACGGCCATGGCGCCATCGCGGGCGCGGCCGAGCTCGCCGAACCCGCGCTGCACCTCACGAGCGTCACCCCGGCCGGCGAGGTGCACCACCTCGACCTCCTCGACGAGACGAACGAGACCCTCGGTGAGATCGCCCCGCCGACCTCGCTCGAGACGGACGGCCGCTTCCTCTACGCGGGCCGGGACGGCGGCGTGGGGATCGTCGACAGCGGCGTCTGGACGTGGAACCACGTCGACCACTTCCACTACTACGAGGCTCCCGCGGCCGTGCTCGGCGACCTCGCCGGTGACGGCGAGCCGACCGTCGTCGCGAGCGACCTCGGCGCCGGCGTCTGGTTCGACGGGGGAGAGGCCGTGCTCCTCGACCTCGACGCGCTCAAGAAGGGACGCATCGAAGAGCGCTTCCGCCTCGACGTTCCCGCAGGCCTCGGCATGGTCGTCCCCCTCCCGACGGGCGCCCTCGTGACGGATGCCGACCGTCTCCGACACGTCGATGCGGCGGGCGCCGAGATCGAGACCGTGCCCTGCACCGACCCCGCGGGCTCGATCGCCACGAACGTCGGCGTCGTCGTCGGGTGCGCCGACGGCGCGATCCTGGCGGTGACGGATGCCGACGGCACCGCCTTCGAGCGGATCCCGTACCCCGACGGCGCCCAGGCCCGCGCGCTGTCGTTCGCGGCACGCGAGAGCCGTCCCACCGTCGCCGGCGCCACGGACGGCGACGCGTTCTGGCTGCTCGACACCCGCGAACGCACGTGGACCCGGATCGACGCCGGCGAACCTCTCGCCCGTGTCGCGGCGGTCGACGATGCCGACCAGCACGTGGTCGCTCTCACGGAGAAGGGCGAGGTCCTCGTGATCGACGGCGAGAGCGGCAAGGCTCTCGCCCGCACGGAGCCGCTCGTGGCGGCATCCCTCGCAGATCCCGTCCTCGCGGCGGGCGTGACCCTGCAGATCGACGCGAACCGCACCTACCTGAACGGACCCGCCGAGAACGTGATGTTCGAGATCGACCACGCCGATTCCGCGCGCATCGCGCGCACGTTCGAGGCCGACGCGCCCGCCTTCGTCGCGGAGACCGGCCGATGAGGCGGGCGCTCGCCGCGGTCGTGCTCGCGGCCGTCGCCGCCCTGACCGGCTGCGCCGCCGCAGGTCCCGACCGACCGACCGTCGTCGTCACGACGGACCTGCTCGGCGACATCACGGCGAACCTCGTCGGCGACCAGGTCGATGTCGTCACGCTCATGCCCCGCGGCAGCGACCCACACTCGTTCGAGCTGTCGGCCCGCGAGGCGGCGACCATCCGCACCGCCGACCTCCTCGTCTCCAACGGGCTCGGGCTCGAAGAGGGCGTGCAGCACCACGTCGACGCCGCGGTCGCGGACGGGGTCGCCTCGTTCGTCGCGGGAGCCCACATCGACCCGCTCGACTACGTCGACACGGATGCCGTCGACCCGCACTTCTGGACGGACCCCACGCAGACGGCCCGGGTCGTCGAGGCGCTCGCGCCCGAACTCGCGCGCATCGACGGGGTCGAGGCATCCGTCGTCGACGACGCGGCCGCGACGTATCTCGACGAGCTCGACGCGTTGGATGCCGACATGGCGGACACCCTCGGCGCGATCCCCGCCGAGCACCGCGCGCTCGTCACGAACCATCACGTCTTCGGCTACCTCGCGCGGCGCTACGACGTGCGGATCCTCGGCGCCGCGATCCCCGGGGGCACGACCCTCGCCGCTCCCAGCGCCGCCGACCTGCAGGGCCTCGTCGACGCGATCGACGAGGCCGGGGTGACGACGATCTTCGCCGACTCCTCGCAGCCCGACCGGCTCATGCAGGTGCTCGCCGACGAAGCCGGCCGCGACGTCGACGTCGTCTCGCTGTTCACCGAATCCCTCGCCCCCGAAGGCTCGCCGGGCGGCACCTACCTCGACATGATGCGACGCAACCTGCAGAGCATCGCCGACGGCCTCACCCCATGAGGCATTCCCTGGAAAGGAAACCCATGAAGAAGACCCTGCAGTTCGCCGCCCTGGCGGGCGGCGCTGCCCTGATCCTCGCCGGCTGCGCGTCCGCAGAGCAGCCGGCATCCGACCCCGCTGACAGCGCCGCGCAGACCGCACCTGCTGGGCCCCGTGTCGCGGTCGCCTATGAGGGCGGCGTGCTCGTCCTCGGCGGCGACGACTACGAGAACCTCGGCGAATTCGACTCCGAGGACTTCATCCGCCTGAACTCCGCCGGCGACGGTCGCCACGTGATGGTCACCACGTCGAAGGGCTTCCAGATGCTCGACGTGCAACAGCCCGAGCTCACCGACCTCGTCGTTCCTGCCGCTGCCGCGGGTCACGTCGTGTCGCACGCGGGCAGGACCGTTCTGTACGACGACGCGACGAGCGACACGACGATCTTCGACTCCGCCGAACTGGCGAAGGCCACGGATGCGCTTCCGGAGGCCGAGGTCATCCCCGGCGTCACCGCTCACCACGGCGTCTCGGTCGAGCTCGAGGACGGCACCATGGTCACGACCGTCGGCGACGAGTCGGGGCGCACCGGCATCCGCGTCCTCGACGAGGACCGCAACGAGATCGCGTCGAACGACGAGTGCCCCGGCGTCCACGGCGAGGGGACTGCGAAGGAGGAGACCCTCGTGTTCGGCTGCGAGAACGGCGCGCTCGTCGTGAAGAACGGCGAGATCACCAAGCTCACCTCGCCCGACGAGTACGGCCGCATGGGCAATGCCTACGTCTCCGAGAACAGCCCGCTGGTGGTCATGGACTACAAGGACGATCCGGATGCCGAGGGGTACCTCCTGCGCAACATCACCCTGATCGACACCGAGGCGAACACCCTCGAGAAAGTCGCGCTGCCCGACGGTGTCGAGTACACCTACCGGGGTGTCGGTCGCGGTCCGGACGCCGAGGCGGTCCTGATCGGGACCGACGGCAAGCTGCACTCGATCGACCCGGCCACGGGTGAGGTCGTCTCGTCCCTGTCCGTCGTCGACCCGTGGGAGGGCCCGGCCGAGTGGCAGGACCCGCACCCGTCGGTCAAGGTCGCGGGCGACTTCGCGTACGTCACCGACCCAGCCGACAGTGAGATCGTCGTCGTCGACCTGACGAGCGACGAGATCGCGAAGACCGTCAAGCTCGACCACGTCCCGAACGAGATCGCCGTCGTCGGCTGACACCCCCGCACGTCGTCGAGCCGACGCGAAGTGCTGTCTCCCTGCTTTCGGGAGCGCACTTCGCGTCGGCTCGCGGTGCGTGACGGCTACTCGCCGGGGCGGAGGGTGGCCGTGCCGGCGGAGACCTGGGCGTCGATGGTGCGGCCGGCGCTCGTCGAGGTCTGCAGGCGGTTGTCGAACGTCCCGACGGAGACGTCGGACGTCACGCGGTAGGCCTCGTCGGGGAGCGATGCCAGGAGGGTGCCCGCGCTGACGTCCACACGGACGGCGTCGAGGGAGTCGCCGCGGAGGTCGGCAGTGATCTGACCCGCGCCGATCGTCAGGTTCGCGCGCTGCGCGCCGTCGATCGTGACGTCGGCATCGCCCGCGCTGACATCGACCGACACATCGTCGGCGGTGCCCGTCACGGTGGCGTCACCCGCACCGACCGAGACGTCGAGGCGGCCGTACGTCCCGTCGGCCGTGATCGATCCCGCGGCGACGTCGAAGTCGGCAGCCAGCTTCTCGTCCGCCATCGCCGCGGGGAGGGTCAGCGTGGCCCGGTTCTCCGTCGGATCGAAGCCCACCTGCAGTGCCCACCACGGGCGCGAGTTCGAGAGCGAGAGGGTCTCGCCGCGTCGTTCGAGCGTCCAGTCGCGGTTCCCGTCGACGGTGAGGATCGCCTCGTCGACGTCGGCGTACTCGACCACGAGGTGGCCGGCCGAGACGTCGAGCGACAGGCCCGTGACCCCCGCCGCGTCGGCCGTGCGGCCGCCCTCGCCGCGATCGGTGGCCGCCCAGGCGATCGAGCCGACGCCCGAGACGAGCGTGCCGAGGAGAAGCAGGCCGCCGACGCTCATCGCGATGATCGACACGATCTGGGCGGACGAGCGGGTGGGCTGTCGCGGCGGTTGCTGCTCCGGCGAGGCGGGAGCCGTCGGCGGGGGAGTGAGGTCGATGCTCATCGGAGTGTTCCGTTCTGATCGGGATGCCCGGTGGCGGGCGGTGTGCCGTGTTCGAGGTGGACGAGTGCCGCGAGCACCCGTCGGTTGCCGTGCTCGTCCTGTTCGAGGCCGAGCTTCTGGAAGAGCGAGGTGATGTACTTCTCGACGCTCGCCTCCGAGACGAAGAGGGCGGCGGCGATCGCTGCGTTGCTCTTCCCCTCGGCGATGAGCGCGAGGACGGAGCGCTCCCGGTCGGTGAGGCGCGACATCCGCTCGTCCCGTGCCCGGCGCGTCAGCAGCTGGGCGACGACCTCGGGGTCGAGGACCGTGGCGCCCGCGGCGATCCGATCGATCGAGTCGAGGAAGTCCCTCACGTCGGCCACGCGATCCTTCAGCAGGTATCCGAGGGCCGCGTTCTGGCCGGTGATGAGGTCGCTCGCATAGCGCTCCTCGACGTACTGACTGAGCACCAGCACGGGGAGGGCGGGATGCTGCGCCCGCAGCGTCAGCGCGGCCCGGATGCCCTCGTCGGTGAACGTCGGCGGCAGTCGGACGTCGAGGACGCAGAGCTCCGGCGCCGTCTCGGTGACCGTCTCGACGATGCCGTCGGCGTGGGGGAGGGCGGCGACCACGGTGTGACCGGCGTCCTCGAGCACGCGGACCAGGCCCTCGCGCAGGAGCGTCGAGTCCTCGCAGATCAGGATGCGCACGGGACCGTCACCTCCAGTGCGGTCGGCCCGCCGGTCGGGCTGTCGAGCGTCGCGGTGCCGCCGGCGGCGAGCACCCGGTTCAGGATCCCGTCGAGACCGCCGCCGGGGAGCACGCGGGCTCCGCCGATGCCGTTGTCCTCGACGCGCGCCCAGATGAAGCGGCCGGCCTGGGCGTCACCGCGGCTTCGGACCACGACGCGCACCTCGGTGGCGCGGGCGTGTTTGGCGGCGTTCGTGAGCGACTCGGCGATGACGAAGTACACCGCCGCCTCCGACGTCGCGCTGCAGCGTTCGTCGAGACGGACGTCGAGGGCGACGGGGACGTGGGACCGTGCCGCGAGGGCTGAGAGGGCGGCATCCAGTCCCCGGTCGTCGAGGACGGAGGCGTGGATGCCGCGGGCAAGCTGGCGGAGCTCGGTGATGGCGGCCTTCGTCGAGGTGTGCGCCTCGTCGATCAGTTCCTTCGCGGCGACCGGGTCGGAGTCGATCTTCTGCTGCGCGAGCCCCAAGGTCATGCCGACCGAGACGAGCCGCGGCTGGACGCCGTCGTGCAGGTCGCGTTCGATGCGGGTGCGCTCGACCTCGCTGGCCCGCACCGCGCCGGCCCGCTGCGCTCCGGCGGTCCGCGCCTGCTCGGCGAGGACGGCCTCGCGCGACGGGACGAGGATCGACCGGGTGAGCAGGTCGTCGAGGAGCGAGATGCCGAACAGGATGCCGAGGCTCACGAGGACCGCGAGGATGCCGCCGGCAACCGCCCAGCCGCCCGTGACCGGGATGCCGAGAACCGGTACCCGCCCGCCTGCGGCGCCGCCGAGAGGCGAGACGGCGAGGCCGATCCCGGTGACGACGGCGGACGTGGCGCCGATGACGATCCAGCCGAGCACGGCGGCGATCGCGAAGCTGCCGATGCCGCGCCACATCGCCCCGTCGATGAACTGGAGCCACAGTGTGCGGAGGAATCCGCGGAAGCCCGGCTCGCCGCTCGTGCGGATCGTCAGCGGCGGGATTCCGTGCCCGTACAGCCCTTCGGCGCGCTCGTGCTCGAGCCAGGCGCCGGCCCACACGAGGTAGACAGCGGCGATCATCAGGGGGATGCCGATGCCGAACACGAGCGCGAGTCCGACACCGGTGCCGAAGAGGGTGAGGACGGTGGTCAGGATGCCGATGCCCACCAGGGCGACGGCGGCGAGCTGCGCGAGCGCGCCGAGGCGCCGCAGCGGCCGCAGCCGTCGGGGCGGCGAGGAGGTGTCGGAAGTCATGTCACCCACGCTAGGGGCGGGGTCCGCCCCTCACATCGGGGCCGACCGGAGACCTCGTTTCGGGTTATCCCCCAGCCTGAGCGACGCCGTCGGAGACGCCGCGCGCGTAGGTCTACGACTTCGCCCGATGACGAACACGAGCTTCGAGAGGTTCTTGACGCCGCGCTCTTGGAAGCCGAGCAGCAACCCATTACCGCCGATATCGCTGAGTCCACCGGAGGCGGGGGTGTTGTCTTTGGCGATGATTCTGCGAAGGTCACCGTTCTGGGACAGGTTTTGGGCGTGGACGACGGAGCCCTGGAAGGACTTCAGCGCCAGTGTCCGCGGACGGCGGCGTGGTCCTCGACGACGGGACATACGTGCGGACCGGCGACGAAGTCGATCTCGCGTTGCAGGTGAACGCCGATGACTCCTCCGTGCGTGCACTGACGGTGATCAAAGGACCGGACGCGCCAGAGGAGTTTGTCTACGAGCTGGATCTTGTGGATGGCGCGGAGGCGATACTCAATGCGGATGGCAGCGTCGACATAACACAGGCCATCGAGGGCGGGTCGGAGCCTTTCGTCGTGGGCGGCTTTGAGGCGCCGTGGGCCGTTGATGCGACAGGAACCGAGGTCGCTACGCGGTACGAACTCCGCGGAAGCGCACTGGTGCAGATCGTAGATCACCGAAGTGCGGACGTCGCATATCCCGTGGTCGCGGACCCGTTCTGGATTCCGATCATCATCGTCGCGCTCAAGGCTGCAGCTCACGTGACGGTGAAGGTAGGCAGCCGGACAGTCCGGTACGTACCCGCTGCTGCGTCCACGGTGACGAATGCTCTGAAGAATTTCACAACGCTCCAGCTCCGAGCGGGTGCGCACACGTTCAAGTTGGATAAAGCTGGAATCCGTCACATTCTGACGCGCCACCACCCCAAGTATTGGGACGGCTCTACCAAGGCAACGCAAACGTTCTTCAACCCGAACATGAGCGTTGCGGATGTCAAGGCACTCGTTCATGTGGCTATGAAGCAGTGGCCCAATACGCTCAAGTCCAAGGGAACTGGTTCGACGTTCACCTTGAGCGGAAGTGCCGAGGGAGTGAAATACACGATGACGATTCAGAACGGCCGTGTTGTCCAGTTCTACCCACGTTGAGGATCGATCAATGAGCTCCATCAGTTCTGACTCGTCGGCTTCGGCAGTTGCGAGCAACTCGTTCATCCTCATCCCTCACACGGTGACGGACCTTCAGGACTTCACAGAGAACCACCCGACCTATCTAGTGAGCGTGTATGAGGAGCCCGAAAGAGCGGCGTCGTTGTGGCGGGAGCGTCTCCGGCGGAACCCCTACGGTGACGAAGGTTACGTTGCTCTGGAGCACTACGGCCGCGATCTGATCGCCGGGGACCTGTGGGATCACGTCGGGGGCGTCTGGTCGAACTTGGTCGCCGCGATCGGAAGCTTCCTCGAGGACGGTTCAGCGGAAACGAGCTTCCCCGGGCAACCCGCGCCCATCCTGCTCCGACGGGTTCGTGGGTCCACACTGCTCACGATCAACACGGAAACATCGGTCGTCGATCCGGCAACCTTCTTTCCCGGCGTGCTCAACGAAGCTGAACGGTACTTCAAGTGGGTGGCCGGAAACATCGGCGAGAACGTCAGCGGGCCGCTTCAGGAAATCGCTCGTATTCGTGAAGGGCTGCGCGACTCGCCGTGGCGCACCGGGGCGTAACGTGAGGGGATGGTCACCATCCCCACCGTCTCGCTGAACGACGGCACCGCGTTCCCCCAGCTCGGTCTCGGCACCTACAACCTGCGCGGTGAGGAGGGCACGCAGTCGATCGTCGCGGCGATCGAGGGCGGCTACCGGCTGCTCGACTCGGCGGTCAACTACGAGAACGAGCGCGAGGTCGGCGAGGCCGTCCGGCGAAGCGGCATCCGCGACGACCTGATCGTGACGACGAAGGTCCCCGGCCGCGACCACGGCTACGACGAGACGCGTCGCAGCGCCGAGGGTTCGCTCGAGCGCCTCGGGCTCGATCGCCTCGACCTGTACCTCATCCACTGGCCCAACCCGAGCGTCGACAAGTACGTCGACACCTACCGCGCGATGGTCGACCTGCGGAAGGAGGGACGCGTCGGATCGGTCGGCGTCTCGAACTTCACCGAGCCGATGCTCGCCCGGATCATCGAGGCGACCGGCGTCGTTCCCGCGGTGAACCAGGTCGAGCTGCACCCCTACTTCCCCCAGGCGCACCTGCGCGCGTTCCACGCCTCGCAGGGCATCCGCACCGAGAGCTGGAGCCCCCTCGCGCGGCGGTCCGAGCTCCTGAGCGAGCAGGTCGTAACGGATGCCGCCGCCGCCCACGGCGTCACGCCCACCCAGGTCGTGCTCCGCTGGCACGTGCAGCTGGGGACCACCCCGATCCCGAAGTCCGCCGACCCCACCCGCCAGGCCGAGAACGCCGACGTGTTCGGCTTCTCGCTAACCGACGACGAGATCGCGGCGATTTCCGCCCTCGAGCGCGGCCGGCTGTGGGACGGCGACCCCGAAACCCACGAGGAGATGTAAAGGGCGTCGCCCCGCCGGAAGCGGCGCAACCTCCGCTCTGTCCGCCGAACGGCCTACAGACGCCACCTCGCGCCCCGCGTTAGCGTTCGCGTGCGGCGTGGCGCTCCGACTGATCACTCGGTATGTCTGGGGGAAATGAGGATGGTGACAAGCACACGGTTCGTCATGGGGCCGTGGCCGCGGTGGTGGCGAGGGCTGGTCGTGGCCGTATGAGGCGGGGCGTCATCGTGATGGGCACCGTGATGCTGGCGGCCCTCATGGGGTGCACGGCGGCCGAGGTGCGCCCGAGCGAATCTCAGCCGATGAGGGTCGGCCTCGAGGACACGTCCGGCTCTCCAGAACCGAATTGGGTGACGGGCGTCTCGTGGTGGACGAAGAGTGAGCCGAGGACCGTCTTCGGGGTTGATGTGTGCATGGTGGACGGTGCCGAGGCGAAGATCATCGCCGTCGAGCCCGTTGAGAAGGTGGGAAGCGTCATCGATTTGACGCCGCTCGTGCTATCCGCCCCATCACCAGCGGGCGGCGTGATATCTGCAACGGGATATCCGCCCCCGATGTCAGACGACGTGACCTTCGTCGCTGCCAAGGGGGCACAGTTCACCTATGCGTGCGGCTCACGGGGAGGGGTGCAACAGATCGTCATCGGACTCGAGGCCACCGGGCCTGAGGGCGGTGGGTGGAAGGGGATCTCTGTTCGCTACTCCGTGGGTGGTGCGCCGCACGAGCTCGTGGTGCCTCTGAATGCGTTGATGTGCGGAACGGACACCGAACCCTGCGGACGGCCTTAGCACTCCTCGTCCTTCTCGTTCATGGGGCACCCCTTCGAGCGCTGAGCAATCAGGGGTCGTTGGCAGCGGTGACCGACGGCGCTAACGTTCGATGCATCGCGGACGGCATCGGGGGATGAGCATGCGGGAACAGTCAGTAGGGCTGCCGGGCGGTGCCGCCGCGATCGTGGCGGCACCCGTCGTCCTCGGGTACGTACTCGCCGCGGTGTCGACGGCGCTCGCCATCGGCTTCGCTGTACGGATGCCGCGGCCCCGGCGTCCGCGACCACCGATCCGCGCGCTGGCCGGATTGGTCGTCGTGGCCAGCGCCACCCTCTTTGCGGGGTGCTCCGCGGCACCCGTGGAAAGTGCGACGTCGGTGGTCGATTACGAGAGGTAGGAGTCGGTGGAGGCGCTGCGGTCCGAGGCCGATCTGATCGTCGAGGTCGAGCTCAGCGGACCGCGCAACGACGTCCTCATGCCGGAGTACAGCGGCGTTGACCCCAGGCTGAACCCCTTCGCCGGCACGGACGAGACGCCGGTTCCCGGGAACGGGGCCCTTGCGATCACGGTGTACGAAGCATCGGTGATCGCCGTCCACGACGGTGACGCAGAGGTGGGGGACTCCATCGACGTCGCGCAGATGGGTGGGACCCTCGACGGTGTCCACTACGCCTTTGCGAACGTCGCCTCTCTGACCGCGGGAGTACCGACCCTGCTCTTCCTCGAGACCCCTCCCGACGCGCCTGCCTTCATCGTCGGCGAGGATCAGGGGGCCTTCGAGCTCGACGGCGACACGTACAGGTCGCTCGGCGACGGCGGTCTGTCGCTGTCGCGGGCGGAGGCGCACGCGCTCGGCTGACCAGTAGGAGGCGGCTGCGGCATCCATCTTTCGGATGCCGCAGCCGCCTGGGTCTAGTCGCCCTTCACGTTGACGAGCTGGCGCAGCGTGTGGCGGATCTCGACGAGATCACCGGCGTCGGACATCACCCGGTCGATCGGCTTGTAGGCCTGCGGGATCTCGTCGATGAACGCGTCCGTGTCCCGGAACTCGATGCCCGTCATGGCCTCCCGCAGCTGCTCGTGCGTGAAGGTGCGCCGCGCCGCCGACCGCGAGTACTCGCGACCAGCGCCGTGCGGGGAGGAGTTGAGCGAGAGCGGGTTGCCGAGTCCCGAGACGACGTACGACGCCGTGCCCATCGATCCCGGGATGAGACCGGGCCGACCCTTGTCCGCCTGGATGGCGCCCTTCCTCGACACCCACACCTCCTTGCCGAAGTGCTTCTCGCGCTCGGTGAAGTTGTGGTGACAGTTGATCCGCTCCTGCTCGATCACGTCCTCGCCCATCGTCTCGGACAGCTGCCGGGCGACCCGCTCCATCATCTCCTCACGGTTCAGCAGCGCGAAGTGCTGCGCCCACCTCAGCTGCCGGATGTACGACCAGAACTCGTCCGTGCCCTCCGCCAGGTAGGCGAGGTCCCGATCGGGCAGGTCGATCCACCACTGCGTCGCGAGCCGCTGCGCCACGCCGATGTGGTGGGTGGCGATCTTGTTGCCCACGCCCCGCGAACCGGAGTGGAGGAACATCCAGACCGCGTCGGCCTCGTCAACCGAGATCTCGATGAAGTGGTTGCCCGACCCGAGCGAGCCGAGCTGGTTCCGCCAGTGACCCGCGTATGACGCCGGGTCGAAGTCGTTCTTGGCCGCGAGCTCCTCCAGCTCGGCGATGCGCGGCTCAGCGGTCAGGACGATGGTCCGGTTGTCATGGCCCGCCGACAGCGGGACCGCCCGCTCGATCTGCTGCCGGAGCGTCGTCAGGTCACGAGAGACGAGCTGCGCCTTGGTGAACTGCGTGCGGACGGCGATCATGCCGCATCCGATGTCGACGCCGACGGCCGCCGGCATGATGGCCCCCAGCGTCGGGATGACCGAGCCGACGGTCGCCCCCTTGCCGAGGTGCGCATCCGGCATGAGCGCCAGATGGGGGTGGATGAACGGCATGCGGGACGAGGTGCGAGCCTGTTCGACGGTCTTCTCGTCGATGATGCTCGCCCACGACAGCAGCCTGTTCGAGAGCTTCTCCATGGTTCCTTTCCTTCGTGGAGGGCCCGGGAGCCTTCGTGCGGAGAGGAACACACGAGACGACGCCCCGGACCTGTGCGGTGCGGGGCGTCGGACGGTGATGGCGTCAGACGGCGCGCGCCGGAGGGTACGGCTCGTAGCGGAACGGGACCTTGGTCTCGTTCCGCTGGAGCAGATCACGCTGCTGCGTGGTCATGGCGTCCTCCGGGTTCTCGCCGTGCCGGTCGGCACAGCCTTGCTACGTTAGCGGCCCGGGCGTGTCGCGTCAAAGGTCGATCGTGCGCATGCCTGCGTCGTGTGGCAGGGTGGCCGCATGGGTGGACTCGTCGGCTGGCATCTCCTGATCATCCTCGGAGTGGTCCTGATGATCGCGTTGATCGTCTGGGGGATCTACTGGGTCGTGCGGCTGGCCGCGCGCCACGGAAGCGAGGATGCCGCCGACCGTCGCTCCCGCGTGGGGTAGAGCTCAGGCGAGGTAGCCCCACCAGCCGACGCAGCACATCGAGCCCGAGCAGCGAGGGTGCGGCGGGATTCGGTTCGAGGTCGAGCACCGGCCGCTCGATCACGAGGTCGCCGATGCGCAGCTCACGCGCGGTGACGCGCTCCGTCGACCCGGCCCGGGAGAAGACCCCGCCGCCGCCCGGGTCCTGCGGTGTCAGCCGCTCGAGCCCGGCCGTGAGCGGACCGTCGACGAGGCCGCTGCGCGCGCCGCCGGTGTCGACGATGAGGCTGTGGATCGTGCCGTCGATCTCGGCCACCACCCGCACCGCGATCGCGTCGGGCAGGTCCGGATCGGCATCGAGGTCGAGCGGGATGACGGTGCTCACGGCATCACCTTAATGACCGCTCAGAGCGACTGCAGCAGCGCCCGCATCCGGCGGAGCACCTCGTCGAGGTGATCGGTCAGAGAGGCGCCCGCGGGCTCGGATGCCCATGCCTCCAGTGCTGCCTGCAGGGCTTCGACGGTGACTCCGGCGATCGCCGCCGCCGTCGCCTCGTCCTCGCCGCGACGGCGGAAGCCCTCCCGGATGGCGTCCCGCAGATCCGCCTGCTTGCGCAGGTCCCGTTCGCGCAGCGCCGGCTCGGACGCGATCACCCGACGGGCGAAGCGCATCTCGGCACGCCGGGGCTCGAAACGCTCGCGCGCCAGCACCCGGAGACCGTCGATCACTACCTGCATCGGCTGCGCGTCCCGCGTCGCCTCGGCGATCATGCGGGTCGCGCGCTGCGGGATCTCGTCGTCGTCGAAGAAGACCTCGCGCTTGTCGCTGAAGTGGCGGAAGAACGTGCGACGCGTCACACCGGCCCGGTCGACGATGTCGGGCACGGTGGTCGCCGCGTAACCGCGCTCCTCGAAGAGCGAGAGCGCCGCCGCTCTCAGTCGTTCCCGGGTGTCCGGTGCCCATCTGGCCATCCGGACAGCATAGTGACGACACCCTGTGTCATGCGAGGTACAGTGATGACACCACGTGACATCACGACCGGAGGAACCGACATGCCCCGACACCACGCCGCCGCCGTCCTCGCAACGCCCCGCGCGCGTCTTTCCGTCGAGCGGATGCCGACGCCCGACCCGGCGCCACGCGAGGTCGTCGTGCGCGTCCGCGCCGTCGCGATCAACCCGATCGACTGGGTCATCCAGGGCACGGGATCGGTCACCTACCGGTGGCTGCGTATGCCGGCGGTACTCGGCTCCGACGTCGCCGGCGAGGTGGTCGCCATCGGCTCCGAGGTCACGCGGTTCCGCATCGGCGATCGCGTCTTCGGGCTGGCGACGGGGACGGACCGCGGTCGCGACTCCCGGCGCGAGGGCTCGTTCCAGGAGTACACGACGCTCCTGGAACATCTCACCGCCCCGATCCCGGACGGCATCTCGCACGTGGAGGCATCCGTCCTTCCCCTCGGGGTCTCCACCGCCGCGTGCGCGCTGTTCCAGCCGCGCCACCTCGGACTGGCGATCCACGACCCCGCCGACGCGCGTCCTCGCGACCGCGGGGTCGTCGTCGTGTGGGGCGGGTCGACGAGCGTCGGCATGAACGCGATCCAGCTCGCCCGCGCGGCCGGATACGACGTGGTCGGTACGGCGTCGCCGCGCAACGCCGACCTCGTACGGTCGCTGGGTGCCGACGTCGTCGTCGACCACGGTTCCCCCGGCGCCGTCGATGATCTCGTGGCGGGGATCGGCGGTCGCACCGTCGTCGGTGCCGTGGCCCTCGGCGAGACATCGACCGCCGGATGCCTCGGGGTGCTGCGCCGGACAGGCGGTTCGGTGCTCGCGATGGCGAGCATGCCCGTCTCGCTCGTTGAGCTCGCCGGGCGCCGCCGGCTCTTCCCGGCGATGCTGCCCGTGTTCTCGCGCCTGGGGCTGAGGACGCTTCTGCTGAACGCTCGCGCGCGTCGCGCCGGCATCCGAGCCGCCTTCATCTGGGGGACGAGCCTGCGCGACGACGAGGTCGGACGACGGCTGTGGGGGCGGCTGCTGCCGGAGTGGCTGGCGGACGGCACCGTCCGTCCGTTGCCCGAGGCGGTCGTGGCCGGCGACGGGGTGGGTGCGATACAGGAGGCGCTGGATCGTCAGCGCGCGGGGGTCTCTGCTCGGAAGATCGTCGTGACCCTCTGAACCGGAGCGGATCGCCCGGCGATCACACCGGGATCTCGACGAGGCGGAACCAGCGGCCGGTCGGCTGCAGCCGGGCGAGAACCGGAAGGAAGTGCGGGTCGCTGACGTGACCGTCGAACTCGACGCCGACAACGCCACGGCTCGACAGGACATCGAGCGAGCGGAGGATGCAGGCTTCGACGAGGCGCTCGCCGTCGGGGGCCGCGGCATCCGACGTCTCCGCCGTCAGCAACGGGGTCTCGCCGTCGAGGTAGACGAGGGCGAGCGCGAGGACCCGACCGGTCGCATCCACCACGACGGAGGATGCCTCGGTGTCGATCTCGTCCCACAGGTCCTCGTTGAGCGCGTCGGCGAACGCGGGCCCGACGGGGCTCCACGACGCATGCGTCCACTCGTAGATCCGGGCGTTGGTGGCCTCGATCACCGCGCGGTCGACGGCACCGACGGCGATTGCGGCCGGGCCTGCGCGCAGCGCGGTCCGCGCCGCCGTCGTCGTCTGTGCAGGCGGAACGACCTGGATCGTCCGTGCGCCGAGCGCGTCGGCGAAGGCGAGCCCCGGATCGTCCACATACCCGCGTGTCATGAGGGCGAGCGGCGCTGCGCGGAGCGACGTGAGGTGCTGCACCATCGCCGTCCCGATCCCACGGCGGCGATGCGCGGGGTCGACCACCACGTTCACCCAGTAGCGGTCACCGTGCACGCGGCTCGTCCACATCAACCCGACCGCGACGATCCCATCGGTTTCCGCGACCACGGCCCGGGTGTGCTCGCCTCGCCACAGATCCGGTCGGAGCTCGTGTCCGGCCGTCCAGGCGGGAGTTGATGTCAGATCGCTCTCACGCAGTGGTCCGATGTTCACGGGAGGATCCTTCCGGGCGTCCGGGTCAGAGCTGGGCGCCGTCGTCGTCACGATCGTAGATGCCCTGATTCCGCCCGCGGCGCGACTCGTAGGCGATGAGCCACCCGATCGAGATCGCCGCCGCCAGGACGAGGCCGACCCATACGTTCTGCAGGATCAACCCGAACACGATGCCGCCGGCGAACAGCAGAACCGTGCCGAGGATCCAGAACCCGCGTCCCCGCTGTCGCTGCACCATGCGGCCAGCCTACGGTTCCCGTCGCCCGGCGCTCGCGCATCGGACCGCAGACGGTTACCGTGACGCGCATGAGGCTCATTCGTCCGGAGCTGGCCGACCATGTCGTCCACGCCGGCGTCGACCGGCCGGGTGCGGAGCGCCCGGTGCTCCTGTGGCATCACGGCTCCCCGCAGACCGGTGCCGTCCTGCCGCCCGTGGCCGCGATGGCGGATGCCGCAGGTTTCGACGTCGTCTCCATCGCCCGCCCGGCGTACGGGGGAGCGCCCCGCCTGCCCGGGCGAAGCGTCCGTGACGCTGCTGCACGGGTCGCCGACGTGTTGGACATCCTCGACCTTCGGGACGTCGTGTCGGTGGGAGCCTCCGGGGGCGGACCCCATGCGCTCGGCGTCGCCGCGCTCTCACCCGGGCGCGTCGCCGGCGTCGTCACCCTTGCGTCGATCGCCCCGTTCCGTCCCGGCGACGCGTCGTGGTTCTCGGGCATGGCCGATCCGTCGGGTCTTCGATCCGCCACCGCGGGGATCGCGTCGCGCACGGCTCACCTCGACGTCGAGGAGTTCGATCCGACCAGCTTCGTCGAGGCGGACTACCGCGCGCTCGAGGAGACATGGGCGTCGCTGGGCGAGGACGTCGCGGCATCCGCACAGTGGGGGTCGGACGGATTGGTCGACGACGACGTCGCCTTCACCCGGCCGTGGGGGTTCGCGCTCGCCGACGTCGTCGCCCCGGTGGTGGTCCTGCAGGGCGAGCTCGATCGCGTCATCCCGCCGTCGCATGCGACCGCGATCGCCGGCGGCATCCCTCAGGCGACGCTGCTGCGGATCCCTGACGTCGGACACATCGCGGTCCTCGACCATTTGCCCGCCGCACTCGCTGCGCTCCAGCGGATCTGACGGTCAGCGGCCCCGGTGGTCCTCCGGGGCGAGGCGGGGACCGCGTCGCGGTTCGACGACGCCGCTCGCCCAGATGAGGCGGATGACCCGCTGCCGCTGTCCCTTCCACGGCTCGAGGAGCTCCCGCATCCCGTCGTCGTCGACGCGTGAGCCCGTCAGTGCGTAGCCGACCTGATGGGCGACGTGATAGTCGCCGAAGCTGACCGCGTCGGGGTCGCCGAACGCGCGGATGCGCGTCTCGGCGCTCGTCCAGACCCCCACGCCCGGCAGGCTCGTGAAGACCCGATCACGGTCATCACCGGTCGTCGCGGCCACGGCCGCCCGCTCGATCGAGGCACGGCGACGCGCGGCGTCGACGATCGTGCGCGACTGCGGCGGTTCGAGGCCGGCGCGGTGCCACGACCAGCTCGGGATCATCCGCCAGTCCGCTGGCGGCGCGTACATCGGCCGCGGTGTCGGGCCGGGCGCGGCGTCGCCGCAGTGGGTCAGGATCCAGCGCCACGCGCCGAAGGCCTGGAGCCCGGTCACCTTCTGCTCGAAGACGCTGCTGACGAGCGCGTCGAACACGAGGTCGGTCGCCCCGATCCGCAGGTCGGGCCGGCGGTGGTGGGTCGCCGCGATGAGCGGATGCCGAGACGCGTCGAATTCGCCTGGGTCGTCGTCCGCGCCGCAGAGGCGCGGCAGCTGGTCCAACGTCCATGCCGCACCCGGTCCCCAGGCGGCGGCCCGGACCGTCCGCAGTCCCGGCCGGATCGCGATCGTCGCGACGCCCTCGGGAGTGCGGGTCGCCCGCCAGATGACGCCGTCCGCCGTCGTTTGCGAGGGATCGTGCGCGCCGCGCTGCTGATACCGGATCGCGCCCGCGACATCGGTCGGGACCTTCGGGCGGTACTCCGCCTCGAGGGGCTTCAGGTGCCGGGACGGCGACGGATGCGGCATCCGTTCACGCAGTCCCGATCTCATGCCGACACCCTACGTCCGGGTGCCGACAGGCGGCTGATCAGAAGCGGTCGGGCGAGGGGGTGCCGTGGCCGTAGCGGATGACGACGTCGGCGTGCCGGTCGAAGCGGTAGCCGATGCCGCGGACCGTGCGGACGATGTCCTCGTAGCGGCCGAGCTTGGAGCGCAGGCGTCGGACGTGGACGTCGATCGTGCGCTCGCCGGGAGCGTCGTCACCGTCGGCGTGGCTCCACAGGGAGGAGACGAGCTCGGTGCGCTCGATCGTGCTGCCCTCGCGCAGCACGAGGTACTGCAGCAGTTCGAACTCCTTGAAGGTGAGCGACGCCGTCTCGCCGTCGATGTGCACACGGCGACGGGAGATGTCGATCGTGACACCACCGGGCACGTGCTCGTCGAGCGGTTCCTCGGGCTTGGTGCGCGCCACCGCGGCGGGCTCGTGGAGGGCGAGTCGGACGACGTCGACGTCGCGGCCGCCGGCGCCGACGGGGGCGAGCGCGACGGTGGCGTGGGTCTCGGCGGACGGGGCGAGCTCGGCGATCGTGCGGCGGAGCGCGTCGACGATGACCGAGAGGCTGACACCGTCAGCGGCTGCCTTCAGCTCGTCGAGACCGACGTAGAGGGCGAATCCGCGGGGGGCGGTGCCGGCGGGGAGTCCCTTGGGAGCGGGGCGCTCCGTCACCGGCGGGGTGGCGATGTCCTCAACGGCGCGGAGGTGACGGGGGGCGGCGGGGGCGGAGAGGAGAGCGGAGGTCGACATGGCGATGTCCTTCGAAGGGGGAACCCGGAGCGGGACGCGGGTTCGAGAGTGTTGCGCGGGTGGCCTCACAGGGGCCGATGTGCGAGAAACCGGCATCCGCGTTGTGGGCGGGGGGCTGGAGTCTCGGGGGTCGATCGCCGCGTTCAGAAGCGGTGGAGCGACCCGGCGGGGATCACCGTGTCAGCGACACATTCGGCAACACATGACAGCACGCTGCGGCATCATGATGCCGGCAGTTCCGTTCGCCTCCCGGGCGGACAGAGTGCGTGCGAAGTCAGTCATGTGGCCGATTATGACGAACCGCGTCGGGATGTGTCAAACCGCCCGTGCCCGGCGCGCTCCGGATGACGGAATGTGACAGATTGCTCAATCCGACGCAGATCGCGTGCGACACCCGGCGACCGGCGTACCGTGAACGCATGAGTGAGCTGATCTTCACCGACGAGAAGGATGCCGCCCGGTACAGCCTGCACCGCGGCAAGGATCTCGTCAGCATCCTCGATTACAACGACGACGGCACGACGATCGCGCTGACCCGTGCGTACACGATCCCCACGTTCCGCGGCTCGGGCTACGCGGGAGAGCTGGTGCGGCGTGTGGTGTCGGACCTCGAGCGCCGCGGTGACCGGCGCGTGATCCCCGTCTGCTGGTACGTCGCCGACTGGTTCGACGCGAACCCCGGCCACGAGTCCCTGCTGAAGGAGCGTCGGACGGCCTAGGCCTCGCCGGGTCTCGGATCGCGGATCCGCCACCCTAGATTCTCGAGCGCGCCGCGCAAGCGGTCGGCGGCAGCTCGAGCGACCGCCGTGGACTCGTCGGAGCAGACGTCGATCGCCAGCGGCGGGGGGTCGGCGAACTTCGGGATCTGGACTTCCGCCCACGCGCCGGGAGACAGGCTGACGCGCGGGTACGCGGTGCGCGCATGCTCGACGACGCCGTCGCACGCGAACGCGATCGTCTCCAGCGCGTCGGGTTTGGTGATCGGCAGATCTACGACGAGGGTCACCACGAACGGTCCGCTCGCCGTGTCCCGATCGTGTCCCGACATCCCGTTCCCTTCGTCCGTCCTCCTCGTTCGTAGTCGTGCCGGACCGATGCGGTCAAGCCCGTAGGTCGGCCGTCGCCCGCGGGACACCATGAGGAGACGACCACGATGAGGAGACGACCATGGATCACGACGCCGACGACCGGATGAGCGATGCCGCACCCGCGGGTGGATGGTCGGAGCAGGATGCTCCCGTCGCCGCTTCCGGTGCCGTAACGAACGAGCAGAAGGAAGCCGAGGACGACGCTGACCGCGGACGCGGTGAGGGCGCTCCGATGCCGGATGCCGCGCCCGACCCGTTCGTCGAGAGCGCCGAGATCCAGCAGGGCCTCGACCCCGATGTGCTCACGGACGAGCAGGCGGATCGCCGCGCCGAGTGAGTCCCCTGGTGGACGCGGACGCGCGGGCGTACCGTGACGGCCATGTGCCGCAACATCGTTCCGCTCCACAACTTCGAGCCAGCGGCGACGGATGCCGAATGCCACGACGCCGCCCTGCAGTTCGTCCGCAAGATCAGCGGGATGAACAAACCGTCGCAGGCCAACACCGAGGCGTTCGAGCGCGCCGTCGAGGAGATCGCCGCCGCGACGCGACGACTGCTCGACGACCTCGTGTCGACGATTCCCCCGAAGGATCGCGATGAGGAGGCGGAGAAGCGTCGCGCCCGGTCCGCGGACCGCTACGAGGCCCTCCGGGAGTTTCAGGATCGGAAGAAGGCGGAGCGCGCCGCGGCATCCTGACATCGCCCTCGTCCGCCGGGCTGCCGGTAGCGTGGGACGGTCATGACATCGCCTGTAACAGCCAGCATCCCCCTGTCCTCCTCGCAGCGCTGGCGGGCGTTCTGGGTCTGCGTGTCGGTCGCGGCGTTCACGATCCTCGACCTCAGCAAGGTCAACGTCGGGCTCCCGGCGATCGAGACGTCGCTCGGTGCGACCTCGACCCAGCTGCAGCTCGTGGTCTCGGGGTACATCCTCACCTTCGGTCTCGCGCTCGTCCCGTTCGGCCGCCTCGGCGATCAGCGGTCGCGCAAGGCCCTCTTCATCGTCGGCCTCAGCCTCTTCACCCTCACGAGCGCCGCGTGCGCCCTCGCGCCGAGCATCGAAGTGCTCATGGCGGCCCGACTCGTGCAGGGCATCGCGGCCGGCATCCAGATGCCGCAGGTCATGGGCACGATCCAGCAGCTGTTCACGGGCAAGGAGCGCGGCCGCGCGTTCGGCCTGTTCGGCGCGACGATCGGCATCGCCACGGCGTTCGGACCCACCCTCGGCGGTCTCATGATCGCGATCGGCGGGGAGACCGACGGGTGGCGCGGCATCTTCTGGTTCAACGTGCCGCTGTGCCTCCTCGTCCTCGCCGGGGTCATCTGGCTGCTGCCGCAGACCCGCGCCGCGAGCGGCAAGCGACTGCAGCTCGATCCCGTCGGCATCGTCCTGTTCGCGTTCACGGTCATCTCGTTGATGTGGCCGTTCCTGTTCACGACCGGCTCACCCGATGACGACCCCAACCGCTGGTGGCTGCTGACCGCGTTCGTCCTGTTCGCGACGCTGTTCTTCTGGTGGGAGCGGCGGTACGCGGCATCCGGCCGGCAGCCCCTCATCCCGTTCCGGATGTTCCGCATTCCCTCGTATCGCAACGGCACATTCGTCGTGGTGGCCTACTTCACCGCGATCCCGCCGATGTTCCTGCTGGGGACCCTGTTCCTCCAGATCGGTGTGGGCCTCGAGCCGGTCTTCGCGGGCATGGTCTCGATCGGCTTCGCCGTCGCCAGCGCTTTCTCGTCGTACTACGGCGGATTGCTCGTCAATCGGTTCGGTCGCCAGCTGGTGACCATCGGGCTGCTGACCGTCCTCGTCAGCGTCGTGGCGCTCACGATCGTCGCGTACACGATGCCGCCCGAGACGGTCGCCTACGGCATGGCTGCCGCTCTCCTGGTCGCAGGAGCCGGCGGCGGTCTCGTCGTCTCGCCGAATCAGACCCTCACCCTGTCCGAGATCCCGGTCCGTGAGGGCGGACTCGCGGGGTCGGTCGGCCAGCTCGGCCAGCGCGTGGGGACCGCCGTCGGTACCGCCATCGGGCTGTCCCTGTTCTACGCGACGATCTACCGCGAATCGGATGCCGGACTGGAATCCCTCGCGATCTTCCACGACGCATACGCGTACGGCATGGCCGCGGTCGGGCTCTTCCTGGCGATCGCGACGTTCATCTCGGTCATGGATCTGATCAATCTGCGCCGTCGCGGAGCAATGGCACCGACCGCCGAGTGACGCCCGCGCGGCACGCCTCGACGGCGATGTCGGAGCCTCGATCTACCGTGTGAGCATGCGTATCCTGCACACCTCCGACTGGCACATCGGGCGGACCTTCCACGGTCACTCCACGCTCGATGCGCTCCGCGGTGTGCTGGATGGACTGATCGCGCAGGTCCGTGAGCACCGCGTCGACGTCGTGATCGTGGCGGGTGACGTGTTCGACTCCGCAACCCCGGCCGCCGCCTGCTACACGCTCCTGTCCGACGCGCTCCGCGGCATCGCAGACGCGGGCGCGCGCGTCGTGGTCACGAGTGGCAACCACGACTCCGCGGCGCGGCTCGGGTTCCAGGCAGGGCTGCTGCGCGACGGCATCCACGTCCTGACCGATCCGGATGCCGTGGGTACTCCGCTCACGATCGACGACGCCCATGGGCCCGTCCACTTCTACGGCATCCCCTACCTCGAGCCGGCGCTCCTGCGGCACCGGTGGGAGGGAGTGCGCACCCAGGCGGCCGTCCTCGGGCGTGCCATGGATCTCGTCCGCGCCGATCTCGCCGAGCGGGGCGGCCGCTCGGTGGCGATCGCGCACTGCTTCGCCGCGGGCGTCGAGCCGACACCGCACCTCGAGCGCGACATCCAGCAGGGCGGCCTCGACGTCGTGCCGCTGTCGACCTTCGACGGTGTCGACTACATGGCGCTCGGGCACATCCACGGACGGCAGCGTCTGTCCGAGAGCGTCCGTTACGCCGGCGCGCCCCTGCACTACAGCTTCGGCGAGGGTGACAAGCCGCGCGGATCGTGGCTCATCGAGCTGGATGCCGACGGCCTCGCCGCCGTCGAGTGGCTCGCCCTGCCGGTGCCCCGTCGCCTCGTGACGCTCCGTGGTCCGTTCGCCGAGATCCTGTCGGACGAGGCGCTCGCCGTCCATGCGGAGGCGTGGGTGTGCGTCGAGTACACCGATGACCTTCCCGAGGCTGACCCTCTCCGCCGGCTGCAGCAGCGGTTCCCCTTCTGCGCGAAGGTCCTGCACGCCCCGGCGACCATCCGCGCCGGCGACACGGCGACCTATCTCGAGCGCGTTCGCGCCGCGCGCTCCGACCGCGAGCTCGTCGATGCCTTCCTCGTCCACGTGCGCGAGGGGCAGGGGGCGACGGAGCGCGAGGCGGACCTCATCGACGACGTACTCGACGACCGGGTGCGCCAGGAGGCCCTCGCGTGAAGCTCCACCGGCTCGAGGTGACGGGGTTCGGTCCGTTCCGCGAGCGGCAGATCGTCGACTTCGACGCCTTCGACGACGACGGTCTCTTCCTGATCTCGGGTCGTACGGGTGCGGGCAAGTCGAGCATCCTGGACGGCGTCAGCTTCGCCCTGTACGGCTCGGTGCCGCGCTACGAGGGCGGCGACCGGCGGCTGCGCAGCGACCACAGTTTCCTCACCGACCCGACCGAGGTGCGCCTCGAGTTCACCGTCGGGGGCACCCGCTGGCGGGTGACCCGCGCGCCCGAGTACGAGCGGCCCGCCAAACGCGGCGGCGGTCTGACCCTCGAACCGGCGCGCGCCGAGCTCGAGGAGTGGGTCGACGACCGATGGGTCGGCCGTGCCGCCAAGCAGCGCGAGGTCGGGATCGCCCTCGACGAGGTGCTCGGGCTCAGCGCGCAGCAGTTCCAGCAGGTCATCCTGCTCGCACAGAACAAGTTCTCGCGCTTCCTGCTCGCGGCCAACGCGGAACGTCAGCAGCTGCTCCGCACCCTCTTCGGGACCAAGCGCTTCGAGGGCTACAAGGACGCTCTCGACGAACGCCGGCGCGACGCGCAGAAACGGCTCGACGAGAACGGCGCACGGGTACGCGCGCTGCTCGAGGTCGCCGAGCGCGAGATCTCGACGCACGACCTCCACGGAGCGGATACCGGCGAGGCTCCTCTCGACGCGGACGTCCTCGGACGGAAGGAAGCCGTCGAGCGAGCCCTCGCGCGAGCAGAGTACCGCGTCGATGCGCGCGGCAACGAGCGAGCAGTCGCGACGGCTCGGGCCGAGGCAGCGACGGCGGAGCACCGGCGGCTCGTCCAGATCGCGGAGCGTCTCGCCGACCTCCAGCGAGCCCGCACCGACCTCGCCGCGCGTGAGTCCGAGAGATCCGAGATCGACGCTCTCCGAGAGCGCCTCTACCGGGCACGGGCCGCCGAGGCGCTGCGTGCTCCCGTCGAGAACGCCGCGCGAGCCGCTGATGCCCTGGCCGCGGCACAGGCGGATCATCGAGACGCGGAGGAGGCCTGGACCGCCGCGGGGGGTTCGCCCGACGACGACATTCCCGCGACGATCGAGGGACTCACGACCCGTATCGCACGCGCCCAGGCCGCCGCCGAGGCGGAACGGGATGCTGCCGCGCTGGGCGACGCTCAGCAGCTGCGCCGCGACGAGCTGGCCCGCCTCGACGAGGCGCTCCGCGACCTCGATGCCGTCCTCGGGGCCGTGCCCGAGCGGCGCCGGCTCGCGGCGCTCCAGCTGGCAGAAGCCCGCACCGTCGCCGGGCGACACGACGACCTCGCCGCCTCGCGCACCGATCTCGCCGCTCGACTCGACGCCGCCCGGTCTCTCGAACGGCTGAGCCCCCGCGCCGCCGAGGCCGAAGCGGCGTACGCGGACGCCAATGCACTCTCCGCGGCGGCATCCGCGCACGTCGGCGAGGTGCTCCGCCGGCGCCTGCGCGGCTATGCGGGTGAACTCGCGGCATCCCTCGTCGACGGCGAACCCTGCGCTGTCTGCGGATCCACGGCCCACCCTCGTCCGGCGGTCCACGACGGTGAACCCGTGACGGACGACGACCTCGCCGCCGCGGAGAAGGCGCGTGACGATGCCGCCGTGGCCGAGAAGGATGCCGCCCGGGCAGCGGCCGCCGCGCGGGAAGCCGTCACGGCGGCCGCGGCCGCGGCGGGCGGTCGGGATGCCGACGAACTGGCTGACGCCGTGGCCGACCTCGACGATAGGATCACGTCCGCCGCCGCCGCGCGCTCCCGCGTCGACGAGCTGAGTCGCGATGCCGAGCAGATCGACGAGCTCGAAGCCGACGCGCTCCGCGAGGCCGCAGCCGTGCGCGAGCGCGCAGGTGCCGTCCGCGAGGAGCTCGCGACGGTCGACGGGGCGCTGCAGACCGCCCGCCGAGCTGTCGAGGCGGCGCGTGGTGAGCACGAGAGCGTCGCCGCGCGCATCGCCGCCGATGAGAAGCTCCGCCGGCTCGCCGCGGCGCTGCTCGACGCTCGCCGGAGCGAGCAGACCCGTCGGGAGGCGGCGGACGCGGCGGACGGTGACCGGGACGCACGCATCGCGGGCACCATGTTCGCGTCGCCTGCCGACGTCCTCGCCGCGCTCCTGCCGGCCGACGAGACGGATCGACTCGTGCGTCGCGTCGAGGAGCACGCAGCCGCGCTCACCGCCGCCCGAGCGCGCGCGCTCGAACTCGAACTCGAGACCGTCGATCAGACGGCCGAGCCCGAGACCGTCTCGGCCGCTGCGCGCGAGGCAGCCGAGGCCGACGACGCCCGGTCCGCCGCGATCGCCGCCGAGGCCGACGCCGTGAACCTCGCGACGGGCCTGCGCGACCTCGTCACGCGCATCGACGCTGCCGCGGGTGCCGTCGCGACGCAGGCCGAGGAGGCCGCCGCGATCACGCGTCTCGCCGACACCGTCGCGGGCAGGGCTCCCAACACGATGAAGATGGACCTCGAGACCTTCGTCCTCGCCGCGGAGCTCGAAGAGATCGTCGCCGCCGCGAACCTGCGGCTGGCAGAGATGTCGTCGGGTCGCTACACCCTGCGCCACTCCGATGCGAAGCAGGCTCGGGGCGCGGCATCCGGCTTGTCGATCGAGGTCCTCGACGCGCACACGGGACGGCTCCGCTCACCGCAGTCGCTCTCGGGCGGCGAGTCCTTCCTGGCCTCGCTCGCGCTCGCCCTGGGGCTCGCCGAAGTCGTCACGTCCCGGGCAGGCGGCATCCGTCTCGACACGCTGTTCATCGACGAGGGGTTCGGTTCCCTCGACCCCGAGACACTGGAACTCGCCATGCGCACCCTCGACGAATTGCGCGCCGGCGGTCGGATCGTGGGCGTCATCAGTCACGTCGAGGCGATGAAGGAGCAGATCCCCGCTCAGCTCGTCGTCGAGGCGACACCGGAAGGGCCGAGCATCGTCCGGCAGGACGTCATGACCCAGCCCTTAGGCTGAAGACATGAAAAAGGGCACGATCTGGACCATCCTCGGCGTCATCGCCGCCGTGATCATCGCGTGGATCGTCGTCGACATCGCGCTCAAGGTGGTCTTCTTCTTCGGGAAGATCCTCATCGTCGCCGTCGTGGCGCTGATCGTGTTCTTCGTGCTGCGTTCGCTGTTCAGCCGCCGCGACGCCTGATCGATCCCGTGGGCGTCAGACGCCGTAGAGCTCGGTGATCCGCTCGCGCAGCTGACCGCTGCAGATCGCGACCGCGTCCCGCCAGTCGGTGATCGCGTCATCCTGCGCGCTGTCGGAGACCGCCTTCAGGATGCGGATCGGCACACCGAACTGCTGCGCCACCCAGATGTAGGCGTAGGCCTCCATGTCGACGAGCGTGCCGCCGAGGGCCCGGATCGCTTCCACGGTCTGCGCGTCGTCGACGAAGTGGTCGCCCGTCGCGATGGTCGTGCCCTCGCGGCCTGCGATCGACACCGTCGGCGGCAGCGAGACGTGCTGGCCTGCGACGCCGTCGACGTCCGACACATCGTGCTGCAGTGCGGTGGTCACGTCGTGCACACCCACCGTGCCGGCATCCACCGATCCGGCGGTCCCGACGACGACGATCTCGTCGTAGCTCGCGCGGTCGAGCGCGCGCGTCAGGGCATACGTGGCCTGCAGCTTGCCGGGCCCGGTGACGAGCCGGTCGAAACCGGGGAGCTCCTCGGGGAAGGCGACGAGTTCGGAATCCAGAGCGGCGACGAGGAGCTTCACCGAACCATCATCCCACCCGGAGGTCAGCCCTCCTCGCCGGGGAAGGCCGCGTCGAGCTCCGCCAGCCACGCCGTCGCGTTGCCGTCGGACGGCGCGCGCCAGTCGCCGCGCGGCGAGAGCGAGCCCGCAGGCGAGACCTTCGGCGCGTTCGGGACGGCGCTGCGCTTGAACTGCGCGAACCCGAAGTAGCGCTTCAGGAACACCCGCATCCACCGCACGATCGTTGCTCGGTCGTACGCGAACCGCTCGTGGGCGGGGAAGCCGGGAGGCCACGCCCCGGCATCCGCCTCGGCCCAGGCGTGCTCGGCGAGGAAGACGATCTTCGACGGGCGGAAGCCGTAGCGGAGGACGTGGAAGAGCGTGAAGTCGTGCAGGGCGTAGGGGCCGATCGTGCTCTCGGTCGACTGGACCTTGCCGTCCTGGCCGGCCGGCACGAGCTCGGGGCTGATCTCGGTGTCGAGGACGGCCTGCAGGACCTCCTTGGCGCGGTCGGTGAGGGTCGCGCCCGACTCGTCGCTGTGCGCGATGACCCAGCGGATGAGGTGCTGGATGAGGGTCTTCGGGACCCCCGCGTTCACGCCGTAGTGGGCCATGTGATCGCCGACGCCGTAGGTCGCCCAGCCGAGGGCGAGCTCGGACAGGTCGGACGTGCCGATGACGACGCCGCCGCGCTGATTCGCGAGGCGGAACAGGAAGTCGGTGCGGGCGCCGGCTTGGACGTTCTCGAACGTCACGTCGTAGACGGGCTCGCCTTTCGCGAACGGATGCCCGAGCCCGGTCAGCAGCTCCGTCGCCATCGGGCGGATGTCGATCGTCTCGATCGTGGCGCCGATCGCCTCGGCGAGGGCGATCGCGTTCGACTTCGTGTGCTCTCCGGTCGCGAAGCCGGGCATCGTGAAGGCGAGGATGTCGCTCCGCGGCCGTCCCATCCGGTCCATGGCGCGGGCGACGACGAGCAGGGCGTGCGTCGAGTCGAGGCCCCCCGAGACGCCGATGACGGGCTTCGGCTGCCCGATCGCGCGCAGGCGCTGCTCGAGTCCCGACACCTGGATGTTGAAGGCTTCGTAACAGTCGAGGTCGAGGCGGGCAGGGTCGTCCGGCACGAAGGGGAAGCGGTCGAGCGGGCGGCGGAGGCCGGTGAGGGATGCCGCCGGCTCCACCGTGAAGGGGATGCGAGTGGGCCACGACGATTCAGTGCGGGCGTTGTCCTCGAACGTGCCCTGACGCAGGCGGTCCTGGCGGAGCCGGTCGAGGTCGATGTCGGCGATCGCGTGCCGCGGGCCGTCGGGGAAGCGCTCGGTCTCGGCGAGGAGTGTGCCGTTCTCGTAGATGAGCGTCTGCCCGTCCCACGAGACGTCGTTGGTCGACTCTCCCTGACCCGCAGCGGCGTAGACGTAGGCGGCGAGGCAGCGGAAGGACTGCGACTGCACGAGGATGCGGCGGTCCTCGGCGCGCGCGATCGTGATGGGGCTGCCCGAAAGGTTGAGGAGGACCGTCGCGCCGGCGAGGGCCGCGTGCGAGGACGGCGGCACCGGCACCCAGAAGTCCTCGCAGATCTCGGCATGGACGACGAGTCCCGGCACGTCGGTCGCCTCGAACAGCAGGTCGGTGCCGACCGGAACCTCCTCGCCGGCGAGGGTCACGGTGTCGGGGGCGCCGTCGCCGCGTGCGTACCAGCGGGACTCGTAGAACTCGCGGTAGGTGGGCAGGTGCGACTTGGGCGCGACACCGAGCACACGCCCGCGGTGGATCACGACGGCGCAGTTGTAGAGCCGGTTCTGCATCCGCAGCGGCGCGCCGACGACGAGGAGGGGGGAGAGATCGATGGATGCCGCGACCAGCCGCTCGATCGCGGTGACGACGGCATCGAGGACGACGTCCTGCATGACGAGGTCCTCGATGGCATACCCCGAGAGGCAGAGTTCGGGGAACACGGCGACCGCGACGCTCTCCTCATGACAGGCGCGTGCGCTCTCCAGGACCGCCTCGGCGTTGGTCGCCGGATCGGCGATCGCGACCGGCACCGTGCACGCTGCCACGCGCGCATAGCCGTGCCGGTACGGGTTCTCGAACGGAAGGTCCTGGGTCACGGCTCCAGTCTGTCAGGTGGCCGTCGGCCTGCGGCAGCCTGTGCTTTCATCGTCTGGTGCCCTCCCGCGCCGCCGGACCTCCCGTTCTCCCGCCGCCCTATCCGTTGCCCGAAGACTGGCGGGTCGGCACCCCCACCCGCATCCGTCCCTGGACCGTCGTGGCCTACTCGCTCGTCGTGGTCCTCAGCGGGGCGGCCGCGGTCTTCGCCGTCCTGGCCGACGACATCGGCGCGGCGACCTGGCGGACGTTCGTCTTCCTGGCCGCGACCGCCGGTTTCGGCGTCCACTTCGAACGCGCGGGTGCGGAACGCGACCTGCCCGAACTCCTCAACGCGGTGGCACTCACTCGGGCGAAGGAACGGCCGCGCGATTCGTGGGTGCATTTCTTCCGCGAGCGCGGTGCGGGTGCGTGGCTCAGCGGTTGCTTCACGGCGGCGGGCGCGTTCGGCGCCGTCGTCTTCGGATGGGCGATCTTCCGTTCCGTCGTCACGGATGCCGCCTTCGCGCTCATCTGGCTGATCCCGCTGCTCCTCCTCGCCCTCGTGCTGCTGCTGGCCGGTATTCTCGCGGTCGTCACGACCTGGCGGGCGGCCTCGTTCGGTCGGCTGCCGATCGGGGTGGGGGTGGGACCGGCGGGCGTGACCCGCTACTACCTCGACGACACCGACGACATCGAGTGGTCCCGGATCGCTCACGTCACTCCCACGGTGTCCGCCGTCGACGAGAAGACGGGCGACTTCACTCCCTCCGTGGAGCTGCGAGCCGCCGACGACGAGATCCTGCTCGATCTCAACATCAGCGGATTCCGCGCCCACGCGTGGCTCATCTACGCCTCCATCCGATTCTGGGCGGAGCATCCCGAGATGCGCCACGAGCTCGGGACGACGTTCGCCCAACAGCGCATGGATTCGTGGCGTCGGGGCATGCTCGGCGAGAGTGTCGGAGACCGCGGATAGTGTCGGTTCCCGAAAGGGGATCATGCGATACATCGAAGACGACGGCCGGATCGTCTGGAGCGCGAGCGATCTGAAAGCCGCGGCCGAGTGCGAATTCGCCTGGCTGCGGGCGATCGACGCGAAGCTCGGCCGGATCGCGGCGGTCGAGGACCCCGAGGATCTCACTCTGGAGCGGGCGGGCCGGCTCGGGACGCAGCACGAGCGGCGGGTCTACGAGGCCTACCGAGACGCGCATCCGGGTGCGGTCGTCGAGATCCCCGAGACGAGGTCGTCGGATGCCGCAGGCCTCGCGGCCGCCGTCGCCGTGACCGATGCGGCGCTCGCCGACCCCGCCGTCCATGTGATCTACCAAGCGGCCTTCTCGACCGAGGAGTTCGTCGGCTTCGCGGACTTCCTCGTCCGCGGCGTCGATGGGCGGTGGGTCGTGCAGGACACCAAGCTGGCGCGTCACGCCCGCGTCACGGCCCTCATGCAGCTCGCGGCATACGTGGACCAGCTCGACCGACTCGGGGTGCCGCGCGCCGACGAGGTCCAACTGCTGCTGGGCGACGGGTCGGTCTCGACCCACGCCGTCCGCGACCTGATGCCCGTCTTCTCGCTGCGCCGCGACCGGCTCCGCGCCCTCATCGCCGACCGGAGTCTCGCCGCCGGCGCCGCCGGAGAGCCCATCCCCTGGGGCGATGACCGCGGCGAGCTCCGCGTGATCGCCTGCGGACGATGCGCCACGTGCGACCTCGAGGTCGTCGCGCACCGGGACCTCCTCCTCGTCGCGGGGATGCGGCCCGTCCAGCGCGACCGCCTCCGCGCGGCGGGCGTCGCCACGATCGACGACCTCGCGGCATCCCGCGAGGCACCGCCGCGGATGTCGTGGGACACCTTCTCGGGACTCCGCACCCAGGCGCGACTGCAGCTCGAGAGCCCCGCCGGTGGAGTCGACGACGCCCCCGCGCAGACGAGCCCAGCGGTCCCGACCTTCGACGTCGTCTTCCCCAAAGCCCTGGGAGCACTGCCTCGACCGGATCACGGCGACCTGTTCTTCGACTTCGAAGGCGATCCGCTCTACACCGAGGGCGCGGCCGTGCAGTGGGGGATCGACTACCTGTTCGGCTGGGTCGATGAGAAGGAGCAGTATTCGGCGCTCTGGGCGCATTCGTTCACCGACGAGAAGCGCGCCCTCGAGGACTTCCTCGAGTTCGTCGCCGTCCGGCGGCGCGCACATCCCGGGATGCACATCTACCACTACGCGCCGTACGAGCCCACGCACCTGCTCGCCATGGCGGCACGTCACGGGGTGGGCGAGGCGGCTGTCGACCGTCTGCTGCGCGACGGCGTGTTCGTCGATCTCTATCCGATCGTCCGCCGGGCGTTGCGGGTGGGGTCGCGCTCGTACTCCATCAAGAAGCTCGAGCCGCTCTACATGGGCGACGAAGTCCGCACGAGCGACGTGCAGCGCGGCGACGACTCGATCGTCCGCTACGTCGAGGCGCGCGCCCTGCAGGATGCCGGCGATGTCGCGGCTGCACAAGTCATCCTCGACGACCTCGCCGACTACAACCGCTACGACTGCGTGTCGACGCGGCGCCTGCGGGACTGGCTCGTCGACCGCGCGCGCGAGGCGAAGCTGACGCCTTCTCGGGAGCCCGATGCCGGCGAGGCCGTGTACGAGCCCTCCCCGCGGGCCGAGGCGCTCTCGCGGTTCGCCGACGATGCCGAGGACGAATCGGTCGCGCAGGCACTCCGGCTCGGGGCGGCGGCCATCGACTACTACCCGCGCGAGGCGAAGACGTTCTGGGCGACGCATTTCCTGCGTCTCCGTGAACCGGTGTCGGTGTGGGAGGACACGCGCGACGTGGTCGTGATCGATCGTGATCGGTGCCGTGTGCTCACCGACTGGCACCGCCCGGAGGGTCTCACCGCGGTCAGACGCGTCATCGAGATCCGCGGCGAGTTCGCCCCCGGGACGCGCATCACGGTCGGTCAGAACCCGTACGCCCTGTACGAGCTGCCGGCACCGTTCCCCATCGAGACCAGTCCGCGCTGGATCCACGCGGCGCGGTCCGTCTCGGTCGTCGACGTTCTCGAGGACGGCGTCGTGATCGCGGAGAACGCCTACCAGGGATTCACGTGGCAGGAACTCCCCGTCGCGCTCACCCCGCCCGCCCCGCCGCGCGCGGGAAGCCAGCAGGCCGCCATCGACGAGTGGGCCGACGCGGTCCTGGCCTCCGCCCCGGCCCTGCCGACGGATCCCGCGACCGACCTGCTGCTGCGCCGTCCGCCGCGTCTGCCTGCACCGTTGCCGCGCACCGGTGACGACGTCGCCGACATCGCCGCAGCCCTCGCCGGGCTGTCCGACGGATACCTCGCCGTGCAGGGTCCCCCGGGGACCGGCAAGACCTACGTCGGGTCCCATGTCGTCGCGCGGCTCGTCCGTGAGCGCGGATTCCGTGTCGGGGTCGTCGCCCAGTCGCACAACGTCGTCGAGCACATGCTCGACCGGATCGTCGAGGCCGGGTTGGACGCCGCACAGGTCGCCAAGGCGCCGAAGGGGCCCGCGACGGGCCGGGAGCGTTTCACCGTCATCGCGAAGAATCAGCTGGCCGCCTACATCGATGCGCAGCCTGCCGGCTTCGTGGTCGGCGGCACGGCCTGGGACCTCACCCATTCCGGACGCGTCGCGCGCCGCTCGCTCGATCTTCTCGTGATCGACGAGGCGGGCCAGTTCTCGCTCGCCTCGACCATCGCGGTCTCGGCCGCCGCGAAAAGGCTGCTCCTCCTCGGCGACCCGCAGCAACTGCCGCAGGTGAGCCAGGGGACCCATCCCGAGCCGGTCGACACCTCCGCGCTCGGATGGGTCATGGACGGCCACGCCGTGATCCCCGCCGATCGTGGGTATTTCCTCGCCCGCACGCGGCGGATGCGCCCCGAGGTGGCCGAGCCCGTGTCGCAGCTCGCCTATGAAGGGCAGCTCGAGGCGCACCCCGACACCGCCCTGCGACGTCTCGAGGGTGTGCCGGCCGGGGTGATCCCCGTGCCCATCGCCCACACCCGCAACGCGACGCAGTCGCCCGAGGAGGCGGACGAGGTCGTGCGGATCGTCCGGGAGCTGAGCGGCATCCCGTGGACCGACGGCGGCGGGCCCCGCCCGCTCGCGCCCGAGGATGTCATCGTCGTGACGCCGTACAACGCGCAGCAGGTCCTGGTCGAAGAAGCGCTCGTCGCCGCCGGGTTCCCCGGCGTCCGTGTCGGAACGGTGGACCGCTTCCAGGGTCAGGAAGCGGCCGTCGTCATCGTCTCACTCGCAGCGTCGTCAGGACGGGATGCACCGCGCGGACTCGAGTTCCTGCTGTTGCAGAACCGCATCAACGTGGCCGTGTCGAGAGCGATGCACACGGCGTACGTCGTCTACAGCACCGGGCTGCTCGACGACCTCCCGCGGACGCCTGACGGAGTGGCCCGGCTCAGCGCCTTCGCGCGGCTGGTCGGAAGCCCGTCAGCGTCCGTGCGGCACGAGGTTCAGACCGTGCCGCCTCGGACCGTGCCGACTCAAACCGTGCCGTAGAGACGGTCGCCCGCGTCGCCGAGGCCGGGCACGATGTAGCCCTTCTCGTTGAGCCGTTCGTCCAGAGCGCCCAGGACGAGGGTCACGTCGCGGTCGCCGACCTGCTTCTCGATCGCGGCGAGTCCTTCGGGAGCCGCGAGGATGCAGACCGCGGTGACGTCCTGCGCACCGCGGGCGAAGAGGAAGTCGATCGCGGCGCCGAGCGAGCCGCCCGTGGCGAGCATCGGGTCGAGGACGAAGCACTGACGGTCGCTCAGGTCGTCGGGGAGGCGTTCGGCGTACGTGTACGGCTCGAAGGTCTCCTCGTTGCGGGCCATCCCGAGGAAGCCGACCTCGGCCGTCGGCAGCAGCTTCGTCATGCCCTCGAGCATGCCGAGGCCGGCGCGGAGGATCGGCACGACCAGCGGGCGGGGCTCGCTGATCTTCAGGCCCGTCGTCCGGGTGACCGGGGTGTCGATCTCGATCTCCTCGACGCGGACGCCGCGGGTCGCCTCGTAGGCGAGGAGCGTGATGAGCTCCTCCGTCAACTGGCGGAAGACCGGCGAGGTGGTGCGCTTGTCGCGCAGCACCGTGAGCTTGTGGGTGATGAGGGGGTGGTCGGCGACGTGCACACGCATGAGCCCAAGGGTACCGGGGCTACGCTGACCTCGTGAGTCTGCCCGTCCCCGCCGCCGACGATGCGGCGATGGTCCGGGCGCTGGAACTG
Organism: Microbacterium sp. LKL04; assembly: GCF_900102005.1. Lineage (NCBI taxonomy): Bacteria > Bacillati > Actinomycetota > Actinomycetes > Micrococcales > Microbacteriaceae > Microbacterium > Microbacterium sp. LKL04. The sequence continues at coordinate 142,298 of NZ_LT627736.1, forward strand.
GCGGCATCCGCCCCCGCGCACGGCGATGTGCCCGTCGGCGCCGCCGTCATGCGCGCGGGCCGCATCATCGGCGAAGGCCGGAATCTGCGCGAGCGCGACGGGGATCCGCTCGCGCACGCCGAGATCGTCGCGCTGCGGGCGGCGGCATCCGCTCTCGGGTCGTGGAACCTCGAGGAGTGCACCCTCGTCGTCACCCTCGAGCCGTGCGTCATGTGCGCGGGGGCGATCCTGCAGACGCGCGTCGGTCGGGTCGTCTTCGGCGCGTGGGATGAGAAGGCGGGTGCGGCCGGGTCGGTCCACGACCTGCTGCGCGACAGGCGGATGCCACACCGCGCCGAAGTCCTCGGCGGGGTGCGCGCGGGGGAGTCGGCCGACCTGCTGCGCGCCTTCTTCGACGCGAAGCGCTGAGCGCCCCGGTCAGTCGGACGAGCTGAGGATGATCGCCTCGGTCGGCGGGGCGGGGGATGCCGGAGACCCGATGTACCCCGTCAGCTCCAGCAGCGCGCGACGGAAGACGGCAGGACGTTCCAGGTGGGGTGTGTGGCCGACGCCGGGGAGCGCGAGCTCGGTCGCGGTGCCCCCGGCATCCGTGTAGCGGCGCAGGACCTCGCGGGTCTGCGACACCATCGGCTGGGCGGGAGCGACGTCGGCGCCCGGCCAGTCCGGCAGGATCCCGAGCGCGCCGAGGTGGTTCGGGTCGGAGAAGGACGTGTCCGAGATGATCGGATCGAGGACGCCGCGCACCCACAGGATGGTGGGTTTGACCGGCAGATCGACGATGGCGGACACGTCGAAGTGCGACGGTGCGAGGGCGTTCAGCACGCCGAACCGGCCCGGCGCGTAGCCCGGCCAGTGCGGACTGGGGACAGCCTCGCCCGGGTAGTTGCCGGTCGCGGTCGAGGTCGACAGCATCGCCTCGATCCAGAGGTCCTCGTGCTCGGTGGTGAAATCCTCCGCCACGAACGACGCGCGGAAGATGCTGCGGGGGGAGGTGGGAGCCTCGTCGCCGGACTCCCGCGCGGTGAGGCGGCGGACGAACTCCGCGTTCGCCATGCCCGCGCCGCATCCGGCATCGTCGTCCGTCAGCCGCGTGCCGTCCAGGCGCGTGCCGCCGAGCCCGTAGGGAGAGACGGGCGATTCGAGCAGGATCGTCCTCACCGGGTGGTCGAGCGCGTACTGCAGCGCGACCGCTCCGCCGAGGTCCCAGCCGACGAGGTGCGGGGTGTCGATGTCGAGCTGCGACAGCACGGCGGCGACATCGTCGCTGAGGTCGCGGATGCCGCGGCTCGCGTCGACGGGCATGTGCTCCGTTCCGCCGAACCCGCGAAGATCGATCGCGACGATGCGGAACTCCGCAGGCAGGTCCTGCATGAGCTCCTGCCACACGAGAGCCGACGAGAGCCCACCGTGGAGGAGGACGACGGTCCGGTCGGGGCTGGTCGCGGGGTCGTCGCCGGCGCGCTCGAGAATGTTGACGCCCAGGCGGTCCGTGTCGATGATGCGGGACGAGATTCCGTCGAGGAGGGTCATGACCCGATGATAGGCCGGGCCCCTCCGAGGGTCCCAGCCTCTTGCGTCCGGCGCGTGCAGTGAGGTCGGTGACAGGATGGGGGCATGACGCACCACCTTCCTCCCGTCGCCATTCTCGGAGCAGGTTCCATGGGAGGTGCGATCGCCCAGGGCATCGCGCGCTCCGGAGAGGCGACGTCGGTCGTCGTGACCAACCGCACCGCCGCCAAGGCTCGCGAGCTCGACGGTCTCGACGCGGTGACGAGCATCGCGCTGGCGGACGAACCGAGCGCGAACACGGATGCCGCGGCATCCGCCGACATCCTCCTGATCGGCGTGAAGCCCGCCCTGGTCCCCGACGTGCTGCGCGAGATCGCGGGAGCGCTGCGGCCGGGGACGATCGTGGTCAGCCTGGCCGCGGGTGTCACGATCGAGACCTTCGAAGCCATCGTCGGTCCCGGGATCCCCGTCATCCGCTCGATGCCGAACACGCCGGCGGTCGTCGGCAAGGCGGTCACCGGCCTCGCTGCCGGATCGACCGCGACGCCGGAGCACGTCGCACTCGTGCGACGGCTGTTCGAGACGTGCGGTGTGGTCATCGAGGTGCCCGAGACGCAGATCGATGCGCTCTCGACCATCTCGGGGTCAGGCCCTGCATATGTCTTCCTGCTGGTCGAGGCCCTCACCGAGGCCGCACGGGGCAAGGGCTTCGACGAGGCCGATGCGCGCCTCATGGCGGAGCAGACCTTCATCGGCGCGACCGCGCTGCTCGCGGCATCCGGTGAGGATCCCGCCGAGCTCCGCCGCCGGGTCACGAGCCCGAAGGGTACGACCGAGCGGGCTATCGGCGTCCTGCAGACGGGGAACCTCGACGGTCTCTTCTCGCAGGCGACGGATGCCGCGCTGGCCCGCGCGCGGGAGCTCGCGACCGGCGTCTGACGCCGGCGCTCAGGCGTCGCCGAGCGTGAGATCCTCGGCCGTCGTGCGCTCGGTGAGCACCGCCGTGTGGTCGGCTCGGCCCACGACGCGGCGCACGGCGAAGAGGATCGCCGCGCCGACCGCGGCAGACACCGCAGCGGCCGCATAGGGGGCACCGACGCCGTACACCGCGAGGGCGGTGCCGACGGGTGCGCCGATGGCGCCGCCGAAGAAGCGGAACCCGGAGTAGGCCGAGCTCGCGACGGCGCGCGGCAGGGTCGTCGCCTCCATCGCCGCTTCGGTGAGGATCGTGTTGACGGCGCCGATCTCGACGCCCAGGAGCACGACGCAGAGGACGAGCAGGGGGCGCGAGCCCGCGCTGAGCGAGGCGGCAACGTGAGTCGCGGCGAACGCGACGAGGAACCAGAACAGCACCTGGACGACCGAGTACCGCTTCGTGAGGCGCGGAGCGATGAGCACGCCGGCGATCGCGAGGCCGATGCCGAAGCCCATCATGACCAGGCCGATGCCGACCGCCGGCAGCTCGAGGGCGTATGGCGTATACGACAGGGTGACGAAGAAGCCGGCGTTGTAGAGGAAGGCGACGACGCTGATCGCGAGCAGTCCCTTGTCGGCGAAGGCGCGGAAGGGCGCACCGACCGAGCTGCGCTGCGCGGCATGCCCCGGATCGCGGACGAGGGTGAGCAGGGCGACGACGCCGACGGCGAGGAGGGATGCCGTTCCCCAGAACGCCGCGAACCAGCCGATCTCGCCGAGCAGGCCGCCCACGAGCGGCCCGACGGCCAGTCCGATGCCGAGCGCCGCCTCGTAGAAGATGACGGCGTGCTCGCTGCGCCCACCGGATGCCGAGACGATCGATGCGAGCGCGGTCGAGAGGAACAGCGCATTGCCGAGTCCCCACACGGCGCGGCACGCGATCAGGGCGCCGATCGTCGGCGACAGAGCGCACCCGACGGCGGCGAGGGCGATGACGGAGAGTCCCAGGATCATCACCGCGCGCGTCCCGATGCGGGTCGACAGCCAACTGGTGAAGAACATCGCCGACGCGGTCACCGCGAGGTAGCTCGTGAACAGGAACGACGTCTCGACCGGGGCGGCGTGCAGCGTGGCGGCGACCGTGGGGAGGATGGGGCCGACGAGCCCGATCCCCATGAACGCGATCATCGCGGCGAAGGCGATGGCCCAGACGGCGGGCGGCTGCGAGAGCAGGCGCGGAGCGGTGGTCTCGGGAGCGGGGGTGGTCGAGGTGGTTCCGGTGTCGAGGGCGGTCATTCCTCCGATTGTACACCGATGATTTACTAGTGAACTATTTAGGCGAGCGCGGCTACAGTGGATTCGTGACCGAGCGCGCCGACCTGATCGACCGCATCCGTGCTGCCTGGGCGGCGTCGATGCCCGCGATGGACACCGCGCCCATCGATGTCTGGGGCAGACTCAACCGGACGAGCGCACTCGCCACGGCCCAGATCGAACGTCTGCTCGCCGACAGCGGTGTCTCGCGGTCCGAGTTCGACGTCCTCTGCGTCCTCGCCCGAATGGATCGCCCGCTCCGCGCGAGCGAGGTGACCGCCGAGACGATGCTCAGCGGGGCGGCGACGACGAAGCTCACGACGCGGCTCGAGTCGGTCGGCCTCCTGCGTCGCGAGCGTTCCGACCGCGACGGTCGGGCGGTGCAGCTGTCGTTGACGGATGCCGGGCGCGCCGTCGTCGAGCGGGAGATGCCCCGCGCGCTCGCCCACGACGAGCGGCTGCTGGGCGGGTTCAGCGAGAGTGAGCGGGCCGAGCTCGCCGACCTCCTCGCGCGCCTTCTCGCGAACGCGCAGCGGGAGATCTGACGACGAACCCCGGCGCGGGGCTCAGCGGTCGAGCGAGGCAAACCGCTCGATGTCGGAGTTCGTCCCGGACACGATGATGAGGTCGTGATTGGTGACGACGGTCGTCGCTTCTGCGTACCGGAACGGCTTGCCGGGGCTCTTCACCCCGACCACGGTGACGTTGTACTTCGAGCGGACTCCGGATTCGTTCAGGCCGACGCCGCGGATGAAGCGCGGAGGGTACATCTTGGCCAGCACGAAGTCGTCGTCGAACCGGATGAAGTCGAGCATCCGGCCGCTCACGAGGTGCGCGACGCGCTCGCCGGCCTCGCGCTCGGGGTAGATGACGTGGTTCGCTCCGACGCGGGCGAGGATCTTGCCGTGCGATTGCGAGACCGCCTTGGCCCAGATCTGCGGGACCTTGAGGTCGACGAGGTTGGCGGTGATGAGGACGGATGCCTCGATCGAGGAGCCGACGGCGACGACGGCGACCTGGAAGTCCTGCGCGCCGATCTGCTTCAGCGCCTCGATGTTGCGCGCGTCGGCCTGGACGGCGTGCGTGACGCGCTCCGACCACTTCTGCACGAGGTCGAGGCTGTCGTCGATCGCGAGGACATCTCGGTCGAGCCGGTCGAGCTCGCCCGCGCACGCGGCGCCGAAGCGACCGAGTCCGATGACGAGGACGGGCGAATCGCTGCGCAACTGCTCAACCAACGATGGGCCTTTCCACGGGCAGCGCGTAGTGCTGCGTTCGGCTGGTCGCGGCCACGGCGGCCGCGAGTGTGACTGTACCAACGCGTCCCATGAACATCGTCAGCGCCATGACGAAGACGGCGGGGTCGGGCAGCTCCTGCGTCAGCCCCGTCGACAGGCCGACCGTCGCGAAGCCCGACACGACGTCGAAGAGCACCTCGTCGAGGGGTGCTTTGGTCAGGTGGGCGATGGTGATGGTCGACAGGGCGACGATCGTCGCGCCCCACGCGACGACGGACAGCGCGACGCGCTGGACGTCGCTCGGGATGCGGCGGCCGAACGCCGAGACGCTCGGACGTCCCTTCGCCTCGGACCACACCGCGAGGGCGAGGACCGCGAGCGTCGTGACCTTGATGCCGCCGGCGGTCGAGGCGGAGCCGCCGCCGACGAACATGAGCATGGATCCGACGACGATCGACGACTCGTGCAGCTCTCCGATGTCGATGATCGAGAATCCGCCCGAGCGGGTCATCGCGGAGAGGAACAGAGCCTGGAAGGTGGTGTCCCAGGCATCCATCGTGCCGAAGGTCTTCGGGTTCCCGTACTCGAGGATGACGAAGGCGATCGCTCCCGCGATGAACAGGACGACGGTCGTGATGAGCGTGAGCTTCACGTGGATCGACCACTTGCGCACGTGCCAGTGGTGCTTCCACAGGGCGTAGATGACGGGGAACCCGATCGAGCCGAGGAAGACGCCCACCATCAGGACGCTCAGCAGGAGGTAGTTCTGGGCGAAGGGTGCGAGCCCCTCGGCGTTCGGTGAGAACCCCGTGTTCGTGAACGCCATCGCGGCGTAGTACGGGGCCTCCCACAGGGCGGTCAGTGCGTCGACCCCGCTGGCGAGCAGCATCGGGTAGAGGAGGACCGCGAGGGCGGCCTCGATCACGAGCGTCGACAGGGCGACGGTCGCCAGCAGCTGGCCGACCTCGCCCAGCCGGACGGCTTGGCCCTCGTTGACCGGGCCGCCGTGGGCGCGCATCGGGTTGCTGTCGCCGGCGGCGAGGAGCTTGGCTCGCAGGCCCAATCGCTTCGAGATGACGAGGCCGAGGATCGAGGCGAGGGTGAGCACGCCGAGGGCGCCCACGTTGACGCCGATGAAGACCACGACGTGGCCGAGCGGAGACCAGTGAGTCGCCATGTCGACCGTCGCGAGTCCCGTGACGCAGATCGTCGACACCGCGGTGAACAGCGCGTCGGGGAGCGGGGTGACCTGCCCGTCCGACGCCATCACGGGCAAGGAGAAGATCGCCGTGAACAGCAGGATGAGCGCCGAGAAGATGAGGACGGCGAAGCGGGACGGCGACGCCGTGGCGAGGTCGCGCATCGCGGAGAATGCGCGGCGGTGCCACGCCGGTCCGCGCCGGGGGGCGCGCTCGTCGACGGCCAGGCCCGTCATCAGCGCCCCTTCCTCGTTCGGATCGTTGTCATGGTACTCCCGCGCGCGGGCGGGCTAACCTAATGCCATGGCGGACATCTTCGACGTGATCGCCGACGGGACCCGTCGGGACATCCTCCAGCTCCTCCGCGAACGCGGGGCGTCGGGGGAGAAGGGGACGAGCGTCTCCCAGATCGTGTCGGCGCTCGGCGTGAGCCAGCCGACGGTCTCCAAGCACCTCAAGGTGCTGCGGGAGGCATCCCTCGTCTCCGTCCGCGAGGACGGGCAGCACCGGTACTACAGCCTGTCTCCGGCGCCCCTCGACGCCGTCGACGACTGGCTGTTCCCGTTCTTCGCCGTCGACGACGAGGATGCGGCGACGCCGCACGCCCTCACCGAGAGCGCCGCTCATGCCGCCGAGGTTGTGGGTCGAGCAGCCGCGTCGGCGAAGCACGCGGTGACGAGCGTCTTCAACAAGCTCCCCGGTCGCTGAGCCTCGCCCGCCCCACGAGTCACACAGGTTTACACGCGTCCCGCTGAACCCCTAATGTGGAGGAATCTGCGGGGGATCGCATATTCATAAGGGGACGGACATGTCGGACATCTCGGATGTGCGCTTTCTCACTGTCGCTGAGGTCGCTGACCTCATGCGCGTGTCGAAGATGACCGTCTATCGCCTGGTGCACTCCGGCGAGCTTCCCGCCGTCCGCTTCGGTCGCAGCTACCGCGTTCCCGAAACCGCCGTCACAGCAGCGTTGCAACGTCCTATCGCTGACGTCGGCTAGACTGGTCCGAGGCATTTTTCCGTCTTGCCGTTCCCGGACGCCCACACCGCGCGTCCAGACCCCGACTTAGTGAGGTTTACCGTGGGTTCAGTCATCAAGAAGCGCCGCAAGCGCATGGCGAAGAAGAAGCACCGCAAGCTGCTTCGCAAGACTCGCCACCAGCGCCGCAACAAGAAGTAAGCGGCATCGCACACCAAGCGCCCCCGACCGGTTCGCCGGTCGTCGGGGCGCTTCGTGTTGCGTCCGCGGCATCCATTCCCGGGTGAGAATGGATGCCGTGACCGCACTCACCCTCATCTCCAAACCCGACTGCCACCTCTGCGATGTCGCCCGCGAGATCGTCGACACCGTCGTCGCGGACCTCCCCGAGGGTCAGGTCGACGTCGAGGAGCTGTCGATCGCCGACGACGCGGAGCTCTACGCGATGTGGTGGGAGAAGATCCCCGTCGTCTTGATCGACGGGGACCTGCACGCGCACTGGCGCGTGTCGGCCGACCGCCTGCGCACGGCCCTGACCGAGAGCGCCCGAGCATGATCCGCCACATCGTGATGTGGAAGATGGCCGCCGACGACGCCGAGACGCGCGCTGCGCACGCAGCCGAGGTCGCGCGTCTGCTCGAGGGGCTGGTCGGCGTCGTGCCCGTCATCCGCTCCCTCAGCGTGGGCGTCAACGTCGCCGTGCCCGAGAGCAATGCCGACGTCGCTCTCGTGATCGACCTCGACGACCTCGATGCCCTCGACGCCTACCAGGCGCACCCCGCGCACCAGGAGGTCGCTGGGTACATCCGCAGCGTGACCGGCGGCCGGATGGCCGTCGACGTCGAGGTCTGAGGCCTCACCGCGGCCTTGCGCGCTCCGTCGTGACGACGGGCACGGGCGCGACGGCGATGTGGACCCGCTCCCCGAACTCGAGACGGTCCTCGGCGGCATGCTGCAGGCGCACCAGGGTTCCGTCATCGGTGCGCACGAGGGAGCGGCGGAAGCTGCCGAGGAACGTGCTCTCTTCGACGACTGCACCGACCCCGGACCCCGCACCCACCAGGAGCACGTGCTCGGGGCGCAGAAGCACGTCGACGTCGCCGTCCTCAACCGCGGACTGCGCCGGGACCTCGGTGCCCCAGAGCGTGACGGTGCCGCCGCGGGCGACCCCCGGCACGGAGCTCGACAGCCCGATGAACGCGGCGACGCGGGGTGTTGCGGGACGGCGGTAGAGCTCCTCGGGCGAGCCGATCTGCTCGATGCGACCGGCATCCATCACCGCGATCCGGTCCGAGACCGCGAGGGCCTCCTCCTGGTCGTGGGTGACGAAGACGGTGGTCGTCCCCAGGCGCAGCTGGATGCGGCGGATCTCGTCGCGCAGTTGCACGCGGACCTTGGCGTCGAGGGCCGACAGCGGCTCGTCCAGGAGCAGGACCCGGGGCTCGGTCACGAGCGCACGGGCCAACGCGACCCGCTGCTGCTGACCCCCGGAGAGCTGGTGCGGGTAGCGGTCAGCGAGGTGGTCCAGACCGACGAGCTCGAGGGCTTCGCCGGCCCTACGACGCGAGGTCCGGGCATCCACCTTGCGGCGGCGGAGTCCGAACGCGACGTTGTCGACGACGCGCAGGTGCGGGAAGAGCGAGTACGCCTGGAACACCATGCCGATGTCGCGCTTGTTCGTGGGCGTGCGCGAGACATCCGTGCCGCCGAACGCCACGACGCCGGCCGTTGCGTCCTCGAGGCCCGAGATCACTCGGAGCGCCGTCGTCTTGCCGCATCCGGACGGACCCAGCAGCGACACGAACTCTCCCGGGGCGATGTCGAGGTCGACCCCGTGGAGCACCCGCGTCGCACCGAAGTCCTTCACGATGCCGCGGAGCTCCACGCGGGTGCCGTCGCCGGCGGCGGCCAGCAGGTGGTTGTCCGCGGTCCGCGGGAGCGCCCGTGCGGCAGCGGTGGCGTCGATGGTCATGGGGTCTTCCTTCCGGCGCCGACGCGTCCCGCGCGGCCGATGATGAGCAGGAGCGCGAACGCGAAGGCGAGGGCGAGCAACGTGAAGATCGCCGAGGCCCAGGCATCCTGCTTGTTGATGAGGACGAGTCCCGTCTGCAGCACCTGACGGTTCAGGAGCGACGCGATCGTGAACTCCCCGAGGACGACGGCCACGGTGATGAGGGATGCCGCGAGCAGCCCCTGTCGCAGGTTCGGCGCGATGACGCGCAGCAGCACCGTCGGCCACCCGGCGCCGAGTGTGCGGGCCGCCTCGGTGAGCGTCTGCAGGTCGACGGCGTCGATGGATGCCTGGATGGAGCGGTAGGCGAAGGGCAGGACGACCACCCCGTACGCGAAGGCGAGGGTCCACGCCCCCGTGCCGAGCGACCGGCCGATCGTCAGGTAGATCGGGGCGAGGCCGACGACCAGCACGATCGCCGGGATCGTGATCGGCAGGAGCGCGAAGAACTCGAACACTCGTCGCAGCCGCGGGTAGCGCAGCGCGACCAGGACCATCGTCGGGGCGAGCACGACGAGGACGATCGCGACGGTCACGACCGCGAGGATCAGGGAGTTGATCAGGCCCGCCCAGACCGGGCGGTAGGCCGCCGCGCGCGCGGGATCGAACAGCGCCGCCCAGCGGTCGAGGGTGAGGCTTCCGTCCGCGGCGGTCAGGGTGAACAGCAGGGTCGCGGCGAATGGGACGGTGAACACCAGGCCGACGAGGATGCCGATGGCCCACCGCGACGTGCGGGAGGGGGCGAGCGGGGAGCGGCTCATGCGTGCCACCTCGACGCCCGCCGCTGCACGAGGTTGTAGACGACCATGGCCGCCGCGACGACGACGATCATCCCGAGCGCGAGCGAGCCCGCGAGGTTCTCGCGCCCGAGCACGGTCTCGCTCGTGAGCGCCGTGCGGATCTGCAGCGGGACGATGGACGACCCCTGGCTGGCGAGTGCCGCCGCCGTCGCGTACGACGAGAACGCGTTCGTGAACAGCAGGAGGAAGCTCGCGAGGAAGGACGGCGCGAGGACCGGCAGCCCCACGTGGAGCCAGAATCCGGCTCGCGTGCCGCCCAGGGTCAGGTGCGCCTCGGCCCACTGCGGGCGGAGGGCGCCGAGGGCCGGCATGAAGGTGATGACCATGAGCGGCACCTGGAAGACGATGTAGGCGGGGATGAGTCCGGGCAGCGAGTAGATCCACGCACCCTGAGCGAAGATGTCGATGCCGAACGCCTCCGCGAGGAACCGCGTGACGACGCCCTGGGTGCCGAGGGTCGCGACCATGACGAAGGCGAGCATGACGCCGCCGAACTGCGCGAGGACGCCGGATGCGGCATCCACCGACGCGCGCACGGCGCCCGTCTCGGGTAGCCCCAGCATCGCGAAGCAGACGAGGGCGCCGATGACGGCGCCGATGACCGCGGTGAGCAGGGAGACCCAGGTCGAGTTCCAGAACGTCGCGGTGATCACCGGATCGACGAGCGCCGTCACGTTGTCCCACGTGAAAGCGCCGCGGTCGTCCTGGAAGCCGGTGACGACCGCGAGGATCGTCGGTAGCAGGAGGAACAGCGCGAGGTAGGCAAGGAACGGCACGAGGCCGAGCCACGCCCACCCGATGTGGCGGGAGCGGGGGAGCGGGGAGCCCGTGACCGGGCTCCCCGCCGGGGCGAGCGCGGTCACTGGACCGCGGCCGCCCATTCCTTGCCGAGCAGCGTGCCGGCCGTCGTCGACTGGTCCTCGGTGGGGACGACGGTGTCGGCGGGGGCCTTCGGGAGCTTCGCCGCGAGCGCGGCGTCGATCGTGCCGGCCTTCGTCATGGCCTCCATGCGGACGGGGCGGGCGCCCCCCTTCAGCCACAGGTTCTGGACCTCGTCGCTGCAGAGGAACTCCTGCCACAGGCGTGCGGCGGCCGGGTGCGGAGCATCGGCGTTCACGGCCTGGTTGTAGTAGCCCGCGTAGCCGACGCCATCGAAGACGACGGTCTTCCACGTAGGGACGTCAGCGGTGTGCGCCGCGTTCAGGTAGTCCCAGTCGAAGACGACCGGCGTCTCTCCGCTGGCGACCGTCGCGCTCGTGACGTCGAGCTTCAGCATGTTGCCCGCCTTGTCGAGCTTCGAGAAGAAGTCGATGCCCGGCTGGAAGTCGTCGAGGGTCCCGCCCGACTGCACCGTCGCGAGACCGACGGCCGCGAAAGCGGCGCCCGCCTGCGTGGGGTCGCCGTTGATCGCGACCGACCCGCGGTAGGACCCGTCGAGCAGATCGCTGAGCTGCGTCGGGGCGGAGAATTTCGCCGAGTCGTAGCCGACCGACATGTACCCGCCGTAGTCGCCCACGAACAGGCCCGACGGTTCCTTGAGCTCTGCGGGGATGTCGTCCCAGGTCTGCACCTTGTAGGGCGCGAACCGGTCGGTGTTCTGGAGCGCGACCGTCAGACCGAGGTCGAACACGTCGGGGGCGGTGTCGAGGCCCTCGTTCGTCTTGGCCGCGGTGATCTCCTCGGCGCTCGAGAAGTCCGGCGACTGCTCGTTGATGGCGATCTCGGGGTAGCGCTTCGCGAACAGGTCGATGATCTCGCCGTAGTTGGCCCAATCGCGCGGCAGGGCGATGACGTTGAGGGCGCCTTCGGCCTTGGCGGCCTCCTCCAACTTCGCGAACCCGCCGAGGTCGCTCACGCTCTTCGCGGTGGCGGCAGCGGGCCCCTCGCCGGAGGCGTTCTGGGCATCGGTCGCGCCGGCGCAGCCGGCGAGGGACAGAGCGGCGATCGTGGCGACAGCCAGTGCGGCGGCGCGCCGCCGGGACGGACGAAACATGCGGTTCCTCTCGGGTGTTCCGGCGTGCGCGGGCTCGCGACGCCGGGGGGACGAGGGGACGCTACGTCCGCTCGGTGACCCAGGGGCCCCTGCGATCTGAACGGACGGTGACGCTACGACGACGGCTGCGGATCGTCCTCCCGGAGGATCGGGATCGCGTTCGTGAAGGTGCTGGCGCGACGCTCGGCATCGGCGCTGCCCGTGAAGAGGCCGTCGCCCGTCGGGGTGGGATCTGCAATCGCCGCGTCGGCGGGACTGCGCGTGGCGGGGGTCGCGGCATCCGTCATCAAGACGCGCTGGACCGGCACGGCCTGCGGCATCGACTCCTGCACCCAGGTCACCATGGCCTCGCGGACGAGGCAGCGGAGGTCGAACAGGGTCGGCGCGTCCTTCGCGGTGACGAGGATGCGGACGCGGACGTAGCCGGCGACCGCATCCGTGACCTGCAGGACCGCCGTGCGGCCGTCCCACAGGTCGGTCCGCTCGAGCACGCGCTGCAGGTGCGAGCGCATGAGGACGGGCGACACGTTCCAGTCGAGGTCCATCTCGACGGCACCGAGCAGCTCCGACCCTTTGCGGGTCCAGTTCTCGAACGGCGTCGTCGTGAAGTACGTGCACGGCAGGACGAGGCGGCGGTCGTCCCAGAGGTCGAGCACGACGTAGCTCAGGGTGATCTCTCCCACCCGCCCCCATTCGCCGTCGGCCACCACGACGTCATCGACGCGCAGGGCGTCGCTGAAGACGATCTGGAGGCCCGCGAACACGTTGGCGAGCACCGACTGCGCGGCCAGGCCCGCGACGATCGACGCGATGCCCGCCGAGGCGAGCACGCTCGCACCGATGGCCCGCACGGAGTCGAACGTCAGGAGGACGGCTCCGATCCCGATGATGACGATGATCGCGATCGCGAGGCGCCTCACGACCAGCGTCTGGGTCCGGATGCGGCGGGCCACCCGGTTGTCGGGAACGTCGATCCGGTAGCGCCCGAGGGCCACGTCGGTCGCGACGACGACGAGCGAGGCGAGGAGCCACGCGCTCGCCGCGATGATGAGGATGGTCAGGATCTGGCCGAGGATGCCGCGCCACGTGTCATCGGGGAATGCCACCCGGACGGCGACCCAGAGCGCGACCACGAGCAGCAGCATCCGGAACGGCGCGCGGGATTGGCGGCTGAGCACCCCCGCCCATCGGCGTCGGCGCGCGATGACCGCCAGGGCGATCATCGCGACGACGGCGATGAGGATCGCGACGCCGATCCCGATCACTGCGGCGATGCCGAAGTCGACCCATCCATCCCACATGCAGCTGTTCCTTCCGTCGGGGAATCAGCCACCATACGACAACCGCCCGGCCGGAGCCGAGCGGTTGTCGAGAGGGCGGGGTCCCGTGTTACGGGGCCAGGCGCGTCGGTCCGCGGAAGAGGTAGGTGACCTCGCGGATCGAGTCCTGACCGAGCAGCAGCATCAGCACGCGGGCGAGGCCCATGCCGAAGCCGCCGTGCGGCGGGGCACCGAAGCGGAAGAAGTCGAGGTAGAAGTCGAGGTGCTCGGGGTCGAGGCCCTTCTCCTTCGCCTGCTCGATGAGGACGTCGACGCGGTGCTCGCGCTGAGCGCCCGTCGTGATCTCGACACCGTTGAAGAGCAGGTCGTACGACTTTGTCAGTCCGGTCTCCTCGTCGCGCATGTGGTAGAACGCGCGGATCTCGGGGTGGTAGTCGGTGATGAACACGAACTGATGGCCGTAGGTCTCCTGCACGTGCGCCGCGATCTGGCGCTCGCCCTCGGGGTCGAGGTCGCCGTCGGTGCGGGGGATCTCGTAGCCGCGGGCCGCGACGATCTCGCGTGCCTCGGCGAGCGGGATGCGCGGGAACGGGAGCTCGGGGACGACCACGTCGATGTCGAAGAGGGCCTTGATCTCGTCGCCGTGCTTGTCGGCGACGGCGCGGATCGCGGTCTGGAGGAGCTCCTCCTGCATGCGCGCGACGTCCTCGTGCGAGTCGATCCAGCTGATCTCGGCGTCGATCGAGGTGAATTCGGTGGCGTGGCGCGAGGTGAACGACGGGTCGGCGCGGAAGGCGGGGGCGATCTCGAAGATCTTGCCGAAGCCGGCGACCTGGGCCATCTGCTTGAAGAACTGCGGGCTCTGCGCCAGGTAGGCCGTCTTGTCCTCGAAGTAGGGGACCTCGAACAGCTCGGCGTTGGACTCCGACGGGGAGGCCATGAGCTTGGGGGAGTGGACCTCGATGTAGTCGCGCTCGACCCAGTAGGTGCGCATGGCGTGCTCGAGCGTCGTCTGGATGCGGAACACCAGGTTGTTGCGACGCTGGCGCAGGTCGATGAAACGCCAGTCCATGCGCTTGTCGAGACCGGAGTCCGCCGCGATCGGCGTCTCGGGCAGGGCGGCGGCCGCGATCTCGAGGCCGCTGATCTTGATCTCGACACCGCCGAGCTTGACGCGCTCGTCGTGCTTGAGCTCGCCGGTCGCAGTCAGGAAGGTGCCCGTCGACAGGTTCGAGATGAGGTCCGTGAGCGCCAGGGCCGCGGCATCCTGCTCACTGCCGTCCTCGGCGGGGCGCGTCGCGGGATTGACGAGCTGCACAGCGCCCGTCTCATCGCGCAGGATGACGAACTGCACCTTCTTCTGGTCGCGGACGGTCTCGACCCATCCGGAGACCGAGACGGGTCCGTCTTCACGGGACTGCAGCTGCTGGACGAGGGTGCGTTCACTCACGAGGGGAGAGTCTACGCGGCACCCAGGTTGCGCGGATTGCCGCCCCGTAGGCTGGCCGGACGGGGGGCCCGGCCGGGCATCCGATCACCGAGCGCGAGAGAGCACCCGATGACCGTCATGAACACTGCCGCCACCTCCTCCGGAGACGGGTCCTGGCTCTCGGCGCTGGCCGACTGGGTCGTCTCGCTGATGGACACCATCGGCCCGGCGGGAGCGGCCGTCGCCGTCGGCCTCGACAACCTGTTCCCGCCGATCCCGAGCGAGGTCGTCCTGCCGCTGGCCGGTCTCGCGGCATCGCGCGGGTCGTTCACCCTCGCGGAGGCGATCGGCTGGACCACCTTCGGGTCGGTCTTCGGCGCCTACATCCTCTACGTGCTCGGCCGGGTCCTCGGAGCAGACCGACTGACGCGCATTGCCGACAAGCTGCCGCTCATGAAAGGCGAGGACGTCACCAAGACCGTGCACTGGTTCGAGCGTCACGGGGGCGCCGCGGTCTTCTTCGGTCGGATGGTGCCGCTGTTCCGGAGCCTCATCTCGATCCCGGCGGGGGTCTCGAAGATGCACTGGTGGAAGTTCGGCCTGCTCACGACGGCGGGCAGTCTCATCTGGAACTCGATCTTCGTGCTCGCGGGGTTCTTCCTCGGCGAGAACTGGCACATCGTCGAGGAGTACGCCGGCGTGTTCCAGAACATCGTGATCGTGGTGGTCGTGGCCCTGGTGGTGTGGTTCGTCGTCGTCCGCGTGCGCGCCGCCGTCCGCAGCCGTCGGGAATCGCCGGGGGATGCCGCGGGCTGAGGCCCGCTCGCAGGCTGCGCTCAGGCCCTGCATAGGACCCCCTCACGTAGACTGAAGGGGTGCCTGCCGCCCGTCTCCATCTCGTGCGCCATGGGGAGGTCCACAACCCCGGACGCGTGCTCTACGGGCGACTCCCGGGCTTCCACCTGAGCGACGACGGTCACGGCATGGCCCGTGCGGCCGCCGAGCACCTGAAGGCGCAGGGGCGTCCGGTCCGCTCGCTGGTGTCGTCGCCTTTGGAGCGTGCGCGGGAGTCCGCCGCCCCCATCGCGGAGCTGTTCGGACTGACGCCCGTCATCGACGCCCGCGTCCTCGAGCCGACCAACGTCTTCGAGGGCAAGCGGATGCGGAGTGCCCTGCGCAACCCGCTCAACTGGTGGCACCTGCGCACGCCCGCTCTGCCGAGCTGGGGTGAGGCCTACCTCGAGGTCGTCGAGCGCATGGAGGCCGCGATGCTCGACGCCTGGAACCGCACGCCGTCGGGTGACGCGGTCATCGTCTCGCACCAGCTCCCCATCTGGATCACGCACCTGTCGGTCGCGGGTCTCCCGCTCCGCCACGACCCGCGGCGGCGCCGCTGCGACCTGTCGAGCATCACCAGCTTCGAGCTCGACGGCGATGTCTGGCGCGAGGTCGAGTACGCCGAGCCGGCCGCGACAGCCGGCGCCGTCGACGTGGGAGCCGTATGAGACGCCGCATCCTGGCCGCCCTCGCGGCCGTGACCCTCGTCGCGGGGCTCGCCGCGTGCTCGAGTGAGAACGACAACCTGTCGAACCTGTACCGCGAAGGAAACACGCAGGGCTTCATCTCCAGCGACGGTCGGGTCGAGACGATCCCCGCCGCGCAGCGCGGCGAGGCCCTCTCGTTCACGGGTACCGATGTCGACGGCAAGACGGTGTCGAGCACCGACTTCACCGGCGACGTGCTGGTCCTCAACTTCTGGTACGCCGCGTGCGGTCCGTGCCGGGCCGAGGCTCCCGTCCTCGAGCAGACGTACCAGGACACGAAGGCGGAGGGTGCGCACTTCCTCGGCGTCAACATCTACGACGGTCCCGAGCAGGCGACCTCGTTCGACGAGACGTACAAGATCACCTACCCGTCGATCCTCGCCCGCGGCGACGTCGATCTGAAGCTCGCGTTCGCCGACTGGACCTCGCTCCAGGCCGCCCCGACGACGCTCGTCGTCGATCGCGAGGGCCGCGTCGCCGCACGCCTGTTCGGCCAGCTGCCGGATGCCACGACCCTCCGCGACCTCGTCGACGACACTCTCGCGGAGAAGGGATGAACCCCGGGTCGATCGTGATGGGCGAGTCGCTCTGGATCGCGATCCCGATCGCGGCGCTCGCGGGTCTCGCCTCGTTCCTCTCGCCCTGCGTCCTGCCGCTGGTCCCCGGGTACCTCGGCTTCCTCGGCGGGGCCGTCGCGCCGCGTGAGCCGAAGAGGTCGAAGGATGCCGGGGCCACCGGCACGACCACGCTCACACGCACCGAGGCTCCGCCCCGCGGGCGCCTGCTGCTCGGCGTCGCGCTGTTCATCGCCGGCTTCAGCGTCGTGTTCATCATGTTCGGGATCTTCGCCGGGACCCTCGGTCGCGTCTTCATCGAGTACCAGGACCTCATCACCCGCGTCCTCGGCGCCGTGGTCGTCGCGCTCGGCCTGGTGTTCATCGGCGTCTTCGGGTTCGCGCAGAAGATCTACCGGCCGCAGCTGAAGCAGAACCTCGGCCTCGTCGGGGCTCCGCTTCTCGGCATCGCGATGGGCGTCGGCTGGGCGCCCTGCATCGGTCCGACCCTCGCCGCGATCATGAGCATGGCGTACAGCCAGGCCGACCCCGCGCGGGCGGGCGCCCTCGCCGCGGCGTACTCGCTGGGCCTCGGCATCCCGTTCGTCCTCCTCGCCCTCGGCGCAGGCTGGGCGACCCGCTCGGTGGCGTTCGTCCGCCGCCACATCCGCGTCGTCAACATCATCGGCGGTGCTCTTCTGATCGCGCTCGGCGTGCTGATGGTCACCGGTGTCTGGACGTCTCTCATGTCCGCGTTCCAGGGGGTGGTTGCCGGTGTCCCGACGTTCCTCTGACGGCTCTGAGACGGTCGACGGACCGCTTCGGCCGAGCGACCACCTCGACAAGACCGGTGACGACGAGCCCACCTTCTCGGGCGGCCAGCCCGCGCTGGGCGTCGTCGGGTGGCTCCGCTGGGGATGGCGTCAGCTCACGAGCATGCGGACGGCCCTCGTGCTGCTCCTGCTTCTCGCGATCGCGGCGATCCCCGGTTCGCTCGTGCCGCAGCGCAGCGCCGACCCCAACGGCGTCACGCAGTGGCGGGCCACGAACCCCGATCTGTACCCGACCTTCGACGCGTTCCAGCTCTTCGACGTCTACACGTCGGTGTGGTTCTCGGCGATCTACATCCTGCTGTTCATCTCGCTGATCGGCTGCGTCCTGCCGCGGACGAAGCACCACTGGAAGGCGCTCCGGGCGCGTCCGCCGAGGACCCCGGCACGGCTGTCGCGGCTGTCCGATCACGCGGAGCGGACCGTCGCGGTCCCCGACGGAGAGGATGCCGCGGGTCACGCAGCCCACGTCGTCGATCTCGCCGAGGCGCAGCTGCGCTCCGCCCGCTACCGCGTCGAGCGGTACGACCGGAACGGCGTGGCCTCGGTGTCCGCCGAGCGCGGCTACCTGCGCGAGACGGGCAACCTGCTCTTCCACGGCGCGCTCGTCGGCGTGCTCATCTCGGTCGGCATCGGGGGCGGCTTCACGTACACGGGCCAGACCGTCATCACCGAGGGCGATGGCTTCGTGAACTCGCTCGGGCTCGGATACACGTCCTTCAACCCGGGTCGCTTCGTCGACACCGAGGCGCTCACGCCGTACTCCATCACCCTCGACCGTTTCGATGTGACCTATGCGCCGCCGTCGGGGCAGGCGGGCGGCTTCGAAGCCCACGTCACCACCCGGTTCCCCGGTCAGGAGGCCGAGGACCAGGTGATCGAGGTGAACCACCCGATCACGATGGCGGGCGACCGCGTGTACCTCATGGGCAACGGCTACGCACCGACCATCACGGTCCGAAACGGCGAGGGCGACGTCGTCTTCAGCGAGTCGGTTCCCTTCCTGCCGCAGAGCGCGACGATGACCTCGCAGGGCGTCGTGAAGATCCCCGACACCGGTGGCGAGCAGCTCGGACTCGTCGGGTTCTTCTACCCCACGGTCGCGCAGCTCTCGAGCGGCGCGCTCACCTCGCGCTACGGCGACCTGCTCGATCCTCGCTTGACATTCTTCGTCTACGAGGGCGATCTCGGGATCGACGACGGCACGCCGCGGTCGGTCTACGCGCTCGATACCGACGGGATGACCGAGATCGCCGGTCGGAATGCGGACTCGCCGTCGCTGGAACTCTCGCCGGGGCAGACCGTCGACCTGCCGGGCGGGCGCGGCACCGTGACGTTCGAGGACGAGACGCGCACGGGCGCGCCGGAGTCGGTGAAGCGTTACGTCTCACTGTCGATCCACAACGACTCGAGTGCCACGTGGGTGCTCGTGTTCGCGGTCCTCGCGATGATCGGCCTCTTCACCGCGCTGTTCGTCCCGCGGCGACGCATGTGGGTGAAGGCGACACCGGCCGGCGATCAGGTGCACATCGAGTACGCGGGTCTCGCACGCGGCGAGGATCCCGCCATCGGGGTCGCCGTCGCCGACCTCGCGAAGCGGCACGAGAGCGCGCTGGGCGACGAACCGGCATCCGCCCCCGCGCCCGCCGCGAACGTAAACTGAACTCACCCATTCCCTCCGGAGGACCCCCAATGTCGTTCGATGACATCTCCGTGCTTCTGCTGTGGACCGCCATCGCGATCTACACGCTCGGCTTCCTCGCCTTCACGGTCGACCTCGCTCGGCGCTCCGAGCTCGCGATCAAGGCCCAGGACGCGCGGACGCAGGCGCGCACCCTTGTCGCCGCCGGCGGGGGGCAGACCATCGAGGACATCCGCGCCGAAGAAGCTGCCGCGAAGGTCGCCCTCGAGGCGGCGCCGTCCCAGCGCGGTCGGTACCTCTTCGCACGGCTCGGCGTCGTCCTGACGACGATCGCGTTCCTCTTCCACGTCGGAGCGGACGTCACCCGCGGTATCGCGGCCGGTCGCGTGCCGTGGTCGAACAACTACGAGTTCGCCCTCACCGGCACGATGCTCGTCGTGATGGTGTTCCTGACCGTGCTGGTCAAGTACGACCTGCGCTTCCTCGGCGCGTTCATCAACGGTCTCATCGTGGTCCTGCTCGGTGGCGCCGCGCTGGCGTACTACGTCGAGGTCGTGCCGCTGTCCGACCCGCTGAAGAGCGTCTGGCTCGTCATCCACGTGTTCGTCGCCTCGCTCGCCTCGGCGTTCTACGCGCTCGCGTTCGCGCTGTCGGTCGTGCAGCTGCTGCAGTCCCGACGGGAGCGCGTCGCGCTGGCCGCGGTGGGGACGGATGCCGCCCCCCGCACGCGGCTGCCGTTCCTGCGCACGCTGCCCAGCGCCGAGGTGCTCGAGTCCCTGGCCTACCGCTTCGCGATCATCGGCTTCGTCCTGTGGACCTTCACCCTCATCGCCGGCGCGATCTGGGCCAACGACGCGTGGGGTCGCTACTGGGGCTTCGACACGAAGGAAGTGTGGACCTTCGTGATCTGGGTGGTCTACGCCGGCTACATCCACGCGCGTGCGACGCGCGGCTGGCGCGGCACGCGCTCGGCCTGGCTGTCGATCGTCGGCTTCACCGCGGTGCTCTTCAACTTCACGATCGTGAATCAGTTCTTCCAGGGCCTGCATTCCTACAGCGGCCTATCCAGCTGAGCCTCGTGACGCAGATCCCCGCCACCGTCGTGACCTACCCCGACGGGGAGGTCACCGGAACGGCCACCGTCGTGCATGCCGTGCCACTCGCCGACGGGCGGACGGGCATCGTCTTCGATCGCACCCCGTTCCACCCCGTCGACACCGCCTGGCCCGACCAGCCCGCCGACGTCGGCGTGCTGCGAACGTCAGCCGGCGAGTTCCCCGTCGTCACCACCGTGACCGGGGGAGTCCACGAGGGCGACCTCGTCATCGGGCCGGACCTCCCGGTGCGCATCGGCACCGAGGGGTGGACGTTCGTCGTCGTGCACGTCGTCGACGGGCCTGCCCCCGCCGTCGGCGAGAGCGTCGAGGCGTACGTCGATCCCGAGCTGCGCGCTGCGCTGTCCGCCGGGCACACCGCCTGCCACCTGGCATCCCTCGCCCTCGACGCCGCCCTCGCGGATGCGTGGACGAAGGAGGTTCCGACGGATGCCGCCGGTCACCCCGCGTTCGACATGCTCGCGATCCAGACCTCCCGCATCGCGCCGTACGGCTCGGTCGACGTCTACCGCATCGGCAAGTCTCTGCGGAAGAAGGGCTTCGACACGAGCGCGCTCGGCGACCTCCCGGAGCTCGAGGCGCGAATCGAGGCGACGCTGGCGGGCTGGGCCAACTCGGCGGGGGCCATCTCCATCCATCGCGACGACCACACGCTCGCCGGGCGCCGCTCGTGGCGCTGCGACCTGCCCGACGGTCTCGTCGAGATCCCGTGCGGCGGGACGCATCTGACGTCCCTCGCACAGATCGGCGCGCTGACGGTCGCGCTCGACGCGAACGAGGTGCCCGGCGGCATCCAGCTCACCATGACGACGTCGATCACACTCGCCGGCTGAGCCCGCGGCCGCGCGCCGCTCCCCGGGCCGCGCCCCGCGCCCCGGGCCGCGCCCCGCGCCCCACGTCCAGCTACGTCGCCGAATCACCATCCACGTGCCGAATCACCACCCTGTGGCGTGCATTCGGGTGGTGATTCGGCAGTGGAGTGGTGACTCGGCGAGAGGGGGACCGGGCCAGGACCGGGCCAGGACCGGACCTAGGAGCAGGCGCGTGCGCGCGCCTGCTCCGGACGGGATCAGGCGGGCTGCGTGAGTACGGCCCGGGCCGAGGTGGAACGGTGCCGCGCGACGGCGAGGATGCCGGCGGCGATCGCGACGAGCGTCCAGAGCACGAGTCCGACGGCTGCGGTCGCGCCGCCTCCGGCATCCGTCAGCGCCGCCAGCATCGACGTGTATGCCGGCGCCGTGGGCAGGAGGCCCGCGATGTCGAGCAGGGTGCCCGGCACCGTGGACACGATCCCGGTCGCCAGCGCCATGACGCCCACGAGGACCGACACCCAGCGGCCGATGCCGCCGAACAGGGCCACGAGCGCGTGGTTGATCGCGGCGAAGGCGACACCGGCGAGCACGCACATGGCCGCGAAGGGCCACCACTGCTCGGCGTCGTACCCGGCCGCGAGCTGTACGACGGTGGCGACGAGAGCGCCCTGCAGGGCGCCGATCACGGCGCCCGGTGCGAGTGCGCGCAGCGCGAGGGCAGCCGAGGATCGTCGCGACGACAGCGCGGTCCGCGGCACGGCGCGCAGGACGACGAACGACGCGAGACCGCCGAACCACAGCGCGAGGGTGGCGAGCAGCGGCACGGCGGATGCGCCGAACAGCGAGGTGCCGGTGCCGTCGGCCACCACCGGATCGGCGACGATCGAGGCGAGGTCTGCGGCTTCGTTCTTCGTGTAGGACGGCACGCCGTCGACGGCCTTGTCCAGTCCGCCGGCGAGGTCGTCGGTACCGGTCGCGAGCTCGCCCACGCCGGTCGAGAGGTCTCCGGCGCCGCTGGCGAGCGCGTCCACACCGGCCGCGAGCTGGTCGCCGCCGTCCGCCGCGGTACCGGCGCCGGTCGCGAGGTCGCGGGCACCCGTGGACAGCTGACCCGCCCCCGCGGAGAGCTGCTCCGCGCCGTCGGCCAGCTGGCCCATCCCACCGGCGAGCTGCTCCGCTGCGGCGGCCGAGGTGCGCAGGCCCTCGGTCAGGCTCGGACCGAAGTTCGCGAGCGCGTCGATGTTCTCGGCGAGCTTCTTCGAGTCGCCGACCGTGGCCTGCAGAGCCGGGAGAGCGGACGTCGCGTCAGACGCGGCATCCGTCAGCTGGTCGCAGAGCTCCGCGCCGGCCTGCGCGGGCACGCACGACGACGCCGCAGCCGACAGGGCGTCGACGATGCCGGTCACGGCCTCGCGGTTCTGCTCGCCGTCCGCGGTGAGGGCCTTGATGCCGTCGACGACATCGGAGGGGATCGCCGGGATCGCCGACGTCTGGTCGGCGGCCCGCGTCAGGCCGTCCGCGAGCTGCTGGGTGCCCTCGGCGATCGGTCGGGCACCGGCCGACCACTCGGAGAGGCCCTGCGAGGTGGCCGCGGCGCCGCCGGCCAGCTGGTTCGCACCGCTCTGCAGCTTGCGCAGGCCGTCGGCGAGCGAGTACCCGCCGTCGGCCGCGCTGGAGGCGCCGTCGGCGAGCTTCGAGGCGCCGTCGGCGGCTGCCTTCGCGCCGTCGGCGAGCTGCGCGGCGCCGTCGGCCGCGGTGCCCAGCTGCTCATTCAGCGTCGTGAAGCCGAGGAACACGTTCTCGAGGTAGCCCGTCGTGAGTTGCTGGCCGAGGACGGATGCCGCGGTCGAGGTCACCTGGTTCGTGATGGCGTCGTCGACGATGCGGGCATCGGGCGAGGAGGTCAGCTCGATCGTCGCGCGTTCCGGGGTCTTGCCGGGAGCGGTCGAGGTCGCCGCTGCGGAGAAGTTCTTCGGGATGGTGACGATCGCGTCGTAGGTGCCGTCTTCGAGGCCCTCCTTGGCGTCCTCCGTGTTGGAGATCGTCCAGGTGAGGTTGCTGTCGAGCTCATCCGAGCCTTCGACGAGTCCCGCGGTCAGGAGGCGCCCGAGGGGAGTGGTCTGTCCGTTCACCTCGACCGGCTCGTCGTTGTTCACGACCGCGGTGTTCAGTGCGTCGAGCCGCTCGGTGGGGTTGTAGAGAGCCGCCACGAGGAGGCCGCCGATGACGGCGGGCAGCAGGAGCACGCCGAGGAGCGTGAGCCACGAGATGGGGCGCCGGGTCTGCGCGCGTTCGATGGAGAGAGTCATGAGGGGGTCACCTGGGTGGGGGTGTCGACGGTGAGGGGTGTGGAGACGGCGAGCCGCAGGAGATCGGGGTCCGGCCGGTAGGCGTCGGCGAGGATGCCGCGGGCCGATTCCGCGTCTCGGGCCGAGGCGACGACGGTCAGGGCTCCGGCCTTGGCCGAGACTGCGTTGGTCGCGTCGCGCAGGAGTGCGGCGGCCTGATCGCGGGCAGCGCCGGTGAGGGTGTCGAGGCCGACGATCACGACGAACCGCGTGCGGCCGGCCAGAGCGCGGCGGAGGTCGGCGAGCGGTGCGTCCGCCCCGGTGAGGTCGGCGACGGAGACGTGGGCACGCACCCACGCCGCGCGGCCGGGCAGCAGGTGCCCCGACACGCGCAGCAGGCCGGAGGTCGGAGCGATGCGGCCGGCCACGGTCAGCAGGAACGCTCGTGCAGCGTGCGGGTCGGCGGCGGTGACGAGGAGCGTGCCGCCGTCGGCGACCCGGGCGTTCGCGCCGGAGAACAGGACCACGTCCGTGCCGGTCGATTCGGCCCGCACCTCGAGGTCGTCGGCAGCGAGCGCACCGGTCCAGTGGGGTTCCGGCCACTTCGCGTGGGCGCGTTCGTGCTCGACCGCCTCGCCTTCGATGTCGACCTTGGGGAGCAGGCGCTCCAGCCAGCGCGGCATCCACCACGCCTTGTCGCCCAGCAGCGCCATGACCGCGGGGGTCAGAGTCATGCGGACGAGGAAGGCGTCGACGGCGATGCCCACGGCGAGGCCCAGGGCGATCGGTTTGATCGAACTGTCACCCTCGGGGACGAACGCGGCGAAGACGGCGAACATGATGACGGCCGCAGCGACCACGACGCGCGCCGAGGCGGTGAATCCGGAGCGGACGGCGGCGATGGCGGTCTCTCGGTTCGCGCGGCCCCGGCGGGCGCGGACGGCGTGCACGAAGTCCTCTCGCATGCGCGAGACCAGGAAGACCTCGTAATCCATCGCGAGGCCGAACAGGACGCCCATGAGGATGATCGGCATGAAGCTGATCACGGGACCCGTGCGCGTCACGTGCAGGAGGTCGGCGAGCCAGCCCCACTCGAACACCGCGGCGACCGCGCCGAAGGCGGCGAGGATCGACAGCAGGTACCCGAGGGTCGCCTTGAGCGGCACCCAGATCGAGCGGAACACGATCATCAGAAGGATGAACGACAGGCCGACGACGAAGATGCCGAAGGGCAGCAGTGCGGCGCCGAGACGGTCGGACACATCGATGCCGACGGCGGTGAAGCCCGTCACCTTGAGGTCGACGCCGTACTTCTCCTGCCACTCGTCGTGGTGCGAGCGCAGCTCGCGGACGAGGTCGGCGGTCGCGGGGTCGTCGGGGGCCGTGGTCGGGACGATCTGGATGAGGCCGGTGTCGGCTGTCTCATTGGGGGTGGCGAGGGCGACGCGCTCGACGCCGGGGATCGCCTCGACCTCCTTCTTCAGGTCGTCCATGAGGCCGAGCGGGTCGGTCGAGGTCACGATCGTGCCGGTCATCACGAGCGGACCGTTCGACCCCGCGCCGAAGTACTCCGCGTTGAGGTCGTAGGCCTGGCGGGCCTGGCTCGACGTCGGCTGGACACCGGCATTGGGCAGGGCGAGGTGCAGATTGGCCGACGGGATCGCCATGACGCCCAGTCCGACGACGACGGCGACGGTGGCGATGATCGGATGCCGCGTCACCAGCATCACCCAGCGGTTGGGTCGTGCGGGGGCGACGGGGCCGGCGGCGGGTGCGGGCTCCGGCTCGGACGTCTCTTCGGTGTCGTCGGCCGCGTCGGCGTCGGAACCGCGGCGGCGGCGACGGGTCGGGATGCCGCGCTGCAGCGTCTTGCCTCCCCAGCCGACGACGCGACCCTTCGCGAAGCCGAGGAGCGCGGGGGTGAGGGTGACGGCGACCGCCACGGCGACCGCCACGGCGACGGCGGCGGCGATGCCCATCGTCGAGAGGAACGGGATGCCGGCGATGCTGAGTCCGACGAGGGCGATCATGACCGTCACGCCGGCGAAGACCACGGCGGACCCTGCCGTGCCGACCGCGCGGGCGGCGGACTCCTCGGGGTCCATGCCGCCGCGGACCTGATCCTGGTGTCTCGACACGATGAACAGGGCGTAGTCGATGCCGACGGCAAGCCCCAGCATGACGGCGAGCATGGGCGTCGTCGACGAGATGGTCGTCACGGCCGTCGCGAGGAAGATGAGCGCGATCGCGAGCGCGACGCCGATGAGCGCGCTGACGAGCGGGAACCAGGCGACGGCGAACGAGCGGAACGTCACGATGAGGACGAAGAGGGCGACGAGCACGCCGATGACCTCGACGATCGACAGCGCCGGGATCGATGCGGCGAACAGATCGCCGCCGAGTGCGGACTGCGCGCCCTGGGGGAGCGCGTCGTGGAACTCGGCCGCGGTCTTCTCGACGGCCTCGACAGTGGCGTCGCTCACCTCGGTGGACTGGCCGTCGAACTGCATCTGCACGAGCGCCGCCCGGTCGTCGTCCGAGACGAGTCCGGTGACCATCTCGTCGAACGGCGAGGTCGCGGAGGTCACGCCGTCGATGTCGCCCAGGCGCGTCACGAGATCGTCGATCTCCCCGCGGAGCGGCTGGTCCTCGACAGTCTCGCCCTCGGGGGCGACGACAATGAGCTGCGCGCTCGCGCCGCTGGCCTGCGGGAAGGTTCGGTTCAGCAGCTCGAGGCCCTGCTGAGCCTCCGTGCCGGGGATCGTGAAGGAGTTGTCGGTGCCCTTCATGAAGAGAGCGACGCCCCCGCCGATCATCCCGAGCAGCAGGATCCAGGCGATGAGCACGCGCCACGAGTGCCGGTAGGCCCATCGGCCGAGGGTGAAGAGGATGGTGGACACAGGCGCTCCTGGATCAGAGTCGGACGGTTTCGATACAGCGCTGTATCCAATACACATGTGTATCGTAGACCCGCACACAGGTCGCAATCCTGAAGGGTGGGTGTGAGATGGCGCGAAGCCGCGAGAACACGCGAGCTCGCCTGCTCGACGCCGCACACGAGGTGTTCGCCGAGGTCGGCCTCGACGCGGCATCCGTCGAGACCATCTGCGAACGTGCAGGATTCACCCGGGGCGCGTTCTACTCCAATTTCGAGTCGAAGGACGAGCTCTTCCTCGCCCTCATCACTCAGCTCTCCGAAGACAAGCTCGACGAGGTCTCGGTGCGCGTCAAGCGGCTCTCGGGCACCGACGATCCGCTCGATCTCGTCCGCCAGATCGCGACGATGTCGCTCGCCGAGCGGATGGAGCCCCAGCTGCTCAGCGAGGTCCGCACCCAGGCGCTTCGCGATCCTCGGCTGGCGCAGGCGTTCCTGGCCTGGCGGGCGCAGATGCTCGGGCGGATCGAGACCATCGTTCGCGAAGTGAGCGAACGCCACGCGCTCCCGCTGCGGATGCCCGTCGCCGACGCCGCGCAACTGCTCCTGGACGTCTCGGAGCAGTGCAGCGTGCAGGCCGCGCTCGAGCGCCTGTCCGAGCGGCAGGCCAATCGGGCCATGCAGTCGCGACTCGAGCAGCTCGTTCCGCTGCTGGTCGGCTGATCCTCGCCTGCCGGTCGCTACGACGACTCGGCGAGGACGGCGTGGCAGCGCTCGAGCCGCGCGAGCCACCAGTCCCGGCGCTCCGGCGTCGCGGCGTGCGCGTCGAGGAGGGACGCGTCCGGGACGACCCGGCGCAGCGGCAGCGATCCGCCCCGCGGCCGCAGCGGC
This sequence comes from Microbacterium sp. LKL04, assembly GCF_900102005.1. NCBI lineage: Bacteria > Bacillati > Actinomycetota > Actinomycetes > Micrococcales > Microbacteriaceae > Microbacterium > Microbacterium sp. LKL04. Next base: position 169,516 of record NZ_LT627736.1, read on the forward strand.
TCGTCGGTGACGTCGGCGGCGAGCAGCGACGCCGTCCCCAGTCCGCAGTCGAAGTCGAGGTCGGGGAGGGATGCCGCCAGGGCGACGCCCATCGCGAGGCCGACCGAGGTGTCGAGGGCGCTCGAGACGACGGCAGGGAGTCCGGCCTCGGCGACGACCGAGAGCGCGCGCCGCAGCCCGCCGAGCGGCTGGGCTTTGATCACGAGCAGGTCGGCCGCGCCGGCCCGTGCGACGGCGACCGGGTCGTCGGCCTTGCGGACGCTCTCGTCGGCGGCGATCGGGATGTCCATGTACCGGATGCGGCCGCGCAGTTCGGCGAGCTCCGCCACCGTCGCGCACGGCTGTTCGACGTACTCGAGGTCGAACTCGGCGAGAGCGTGCACGGCGTGCTCGGCCTCGTCGAGGTTCCAGCCGCCGTTCGCGTCGACGCGGATGCGGCCCTCGGGGCCCATCGCCTCCCGGACCGTTCGCACGCGCGCCACGTCGTCGGCGAGCACCTGACCGGGTTCGGCGACCTTCACCTTGGCGGTGCGGCATCCGTCGAAGCGGGCGAGGACCCCCGGAACGGATGCCGCGGGCACGGCCGGCACCGTCGCGTTCACCGGGATCGTGTCGCGGACGGCCGCAGGCGTGGGCTGCCAGCCGTACTCGATCGCCGCCGCGAGCCAGGCCGCGGACTCAGCGTCGTCGTACTCCGCGAACGGCGAGAACTCGGTCCATCCCTCCGGGCCCTCGAGCAGCAGGGCCTCACGGACGTCGATCCCGCGGAAGCGGGTGTGGAGAGGCAGCGACACCACGCGCGCCGTCGCGCGGAGGTCGGCGAGCGAGGGCAGGGACATGCCCCCATCCTGGCCTGCTCAGGCGCCGGCGCGCGTCTTGTCCGCGGGTGGGTCGGCTGTCACAGCCGGGTGTAGCGGGCGCGGAAGAACGCGTAGACGCCGTAGGCGATCCAGCCCGCACCGATCACGCTCAGCACGATGACGCCGGCGGGGAGTTCCGCGAACGAGCGGAGGGCACCGTCGAGTCCGCTCGACTTCTCGGGATCGTTCGTGACCGCACCGACGAGGAACAGGACGCCGACGCCCGCGAAGGCGATGCCCCGGGCCACGTACCCGACGGTGCCGAGGATGCGGACCGCGCGCCCGGCAGTGCCACCGGGCATCGAGAGGTCGCGCTCGAAGCGTCGCGTGACGCCCTTGAACACGAGGTAGCCCGCGACGCCGATCAGGACCAGCCCGATCGCGACGACGAGGAAGACGCCACCGGGGGTGGCGAGCAGGTCTGCCGTGAGCGACCGCGTCGAGTCGGACGAGTCGGCCGAACCACCCGCGGCGACCGTGACGGCGGTGACGCCGAGAACGACGTAGACGACACCTTTGACGCCGTTCTTCGCGATGTGCACGGCGCGATCGCGCCGGGAGTCGCTGGAGCGGTCGAGGAACGCGCTGAGGAGGTGCCAGAGGCCGAGCACGACGAGGCCCACGGCAGCCGCCCAAAGGAGGAGGACGCCGCCGGGTGCGGACGCCAGCTGCTGCAGGGCGCCCGACTGGTCGGCCTGCTCTCCGCCTCCCCGGCCGGTGGCGAGGGAGATCGCGATGACGCCGATGACGATGTGCACGACACCGCTGGCGGCGAAGCCGACGCGCGCGAGCGTGCGCAGGGTCCGACTGTTCTTCGCCCCGTGCGCCGCATTCTTCGCCGATGAACTCATCGCGCCAGCCTAGCGACGGGCCGCGCGGCGGCCCTCTTCCTTGCAACGTTGTACAGTGACGCGGGGAGGGTCCATGTCGCCGACACTGCACGACGTCGCACGGATCGCCGGGGTGTCCATCAAGACGGTGTCGAATGTCATCAACGACCATCCGCACGTCCGCCCGGCGACACGCGAGCGCGTCGAGCGTGCGATCGCTGAGCTCGGCTACACCCCGAACCTCACCGCGCGCAACCTTCGCAGCGGCCGCACAGGGGCGATCGCCCTCGCCGTCCCCGACCTGGCGCTCAGCTACTTCGCCGAGCTCGCCGGTCTCGTCATCGCCGAGGCCGAGCGCCGCGGCGTCGTGGTGCTCGTCGAGCAGACCGGCGGCGACCGTGACCGCGAGTTCGACCTGCTGCGCAGCCCTCGCCTCAAGCTCACGGACGGTCTCATCTTCAGTCCGCTGGGCATGGGCCAGGACGACGGGGACAGGCTGCGGGTGCCCTACCCGATGGTCCTCCTGGGCGAGCGCGTGTTCGACGGCCCCGTCGATCACGTCACGATGCAGAACGTCGAAGCCGCGCGGGCGGCGACCCAGCACCTCATCGCGGGCGGGCGCCGACGGATCGCCGTCGTGGGCGCACACGACGGCGAGGTGATCGGTTCGGCAGGACTCCGGCTGAAGGGCTACCGGGAGGCGCTGGATGCCGCCGGCATCCCCTTCGACCCGCAGCTGATCGGCTCGACCACCATGTGGCATCGCTCGAACGGGGCGCGGACGATGCACGAACTCATCGATCGGGGGGTCGAGTTCGACGCGGTGTTCGGGCTCAACGACACGCTCGCCCTCGGCGCGATGCGTGTGCTGCAGGAGAGCGGCCGCCGCGTGCCGGACGACGTCACCGTGGTCGGCTTCGACGATCTGGACGAAGCGCAGTACTCGATTCCCTCGCTCACGACGATCGATCCCGGTCAGCAATGGATCGCGCGGACCGCGGTCGAGACGCTCCTCGCACGCATCGCGGCACCGGCTCCCGACGCCTCGCCGAAGCTCCTGCTCGCCGACTTCCACCTCGCCGTGCGAGAGTCCGCGCCGTTACCGTGACGTCGCTTGACAGTCGGGGTCGCCGACGGCATCATCACTTTTACAACGTTTACTTCTAACGTTGTAAAAGCGAGTGCAACGCGGCACCCCCGTGCATCGACGCACCTGCATCCGTCTCCGTTCGACACCGGTGTCCACACCGCGAGAGGAAGCTCACAGCTCATGAAGTCCAAGGTCATCGCCGGCGCCGGCGTCGCCGTCGTCGCCGCAGCCGCCCTCACCGGATGCTCCGGTGGTGGCGCCACGGCAGAGTCGTGCACCAACAAGATCGTCAACCCGGATGCGACCCAGGTGTCGGTCTGGGCCTGGTACCCCTCCTTCGAGGAGGTCGTCGACCTCTTCAACGAGAAGCACGACGACGTTCAGATCTGCTGGACCAACGCGGGCCAGGGCAACGACGAGTACACGAAGTTCTCCACGGCGATCGAATCCGGCAGCGGGGCGCCCGACGTCATCATGCTCGAATCCGAGGTCCTCTCGAGCTTCGCCATCCGCGACTCGCTGGTCGACCTCTCGGAGTACGGCGCGGGAGACGTGAAGGACGACTACACCGAGGGCGCCTGGAAGGACGTCTCCAGCGGCGACGCCGTCTACGCGATCCCCGTCGACGGCGGCCCCATGGGCATGCTCTATCGCCAGGACATCCTCGACGAGTACGGCATCAAGGCTCCCACCACGTGGGACGAGTTCGCCGCGGCGGCGCAGAAGCTCAAGGACGAGGGTGCGCCGGGTGTGCTCGCCAACTTCCCGCCCAACGGCCGCGCGTTCACCCAGGCGCTCTTCGCCCAGGCCGGCTCCGTGCCGTTCACCTACGACAGCGCCTCCCCGCAGGAGATCGGCATCGACGTCGCCGACCAGGGCTCGAAGGACGTGCTCGCCTTCTGGCAGGACCTCGCCGACAAGGGCCTCGTCGCCGTCGACGAGGCGTTCACGGCCGACTACAACACGAAGCTCGTCGACGGCTCGTACGCGATCTACGTCGCGGCGGCCTGGGGTCCCGGCTACCTGCAGGGGCTCGAAGGGTCCGACGAGGGCGCTGTATGGCGCGCAGCACCCGTGCCGCAGTGGGATGCCGCGAACCCGGTGCAGATCAACTGGGGCGGCTCGACGTTCGCCGTGACCTCCCAGGCCGATGACAAGGAGGCGGCGGCCACCGTCGCCAAGGAGATCTTCGGCACCGAAGAGGCGTGGAAGATCGGCATCGAGAAGGCCGCGCTCTTCCCGCTCTGGAAGCCCATCCTCGAGTCGGACTACTTCCGCGACCTGGAGTACCCGTTCTTCGGCGGGCAGCAGATCAACAAGGACGTCTTCCTGCCGGCGGCATCCGGGTACTCGGGCTTCACGTTCAGCCCGTTCCAGAACTACGCCTACGACCAGTTGCAGGAGGAGGTGACCGCGGTCGTCGTCGACAAGAACAAGGATGCCGCGCCCGCCCTCGACGACCTGCAGGCCACGCTCGAGAAGTACGCCACCGAACAGGGCTTCACGCTCACTGATTGACGCGCGGTGGGGGCCGGTTCGGCCGGCCCCCGCCCCTCCCCGGAAGCGACACCATGACCACTCAGGTACTCGAGCGGCCCGCGCCGCCGCGCCGCCGCAGCGGCATCCAGCGACGTCAGCAGGTCGGTTGGCTGTTCATCACGCCGTTCCTCGTCGTCTTCGCCGCGTTCCTCGTCTTCCCCCTCATCTACGCATTCGGGATGAGTCTGTTCAGCTCGACGCTGGCCACGGGGACGAAGTTCGTCGGCATCGACAACTATGTGAAGGCGTTCACCGACCCGCTGTTCCTCGGCGGACTCGGACGCGTGATCCTCTTCGCGCTCGTCATGATCCCGGCGCAGCTGCTCGTCGCGATCGTCGCGGCGCTCGTCCTCGACTCCCTCACCACGTGGGTGTCGAAGCTGTCGCGTCTGCTGATCTTCGCGCCCTACGCGATCCCGGTCGTCATCGGCGCACTCATGTGGAGCTTCCTCTACAGCCCCCGCTTCGGCCCGGGCGCCACGATCTTCGGGATCTTCGGACTTGAGGCGCCGAACTTCCTCTCCAGCGATTCGATCTTCTTCAGCCTCGTCAACGTCGTCACGTGGCAGTGGGCCGGGTACTACATGATCGTGGTCTACGCGGCGCTGCGCGCGATCGACCCCGCGGTCTACGAGGCGGCCCGCATCGACGGCGCCAACGGGTTCCAGATCGCCACCCGCATCAAGGTGCCGATGATCTCGTCCTCGATGGTCATGGTGATCACCTTCGCGCTGATCGGCACGCTGCAGTTCTTCACCGAGCCGACGGTGCTCCGCTCGATCGCTTCGGGCGCCCTGCCCGCCGACTACACCCCGAACATGTACGCCTACGCGCTGGCCTTCAGCTACAGCCAGTTCAACTACGCGTCGACGATCGCCTTCTCGCTGGGCGTGCTCGTGTTCATCGGCTCGTTCGGCTTCCTCTTCCTCACCCGCAAGCAGAACGGACTGAAGTGATGTCCGCCCTCCCCACCACGGCGTCGGTCTCGGACGACGCCCACACGACCGTCACCGGCATCCCCTCGCGCAAGAACCGCTCGGCGGGCCGCCCTCGCGGCCGGCGCCGCATCGGCTCGCACGTGCTGCTGATCATCCTCGCGATCTACTTCGTCATCCCGATCTGGTGGCTCTTCGTCGCCGCCACGAAGGACACCGGCGGGCTCTTCTCGAGCTCCGCGTTCTGGTTCGATCAGCCGGGCGACTTCTTCACCAACATCCAGGGTCTGTTCACCCACCAGGGCGGCATCTACTGGCGCTGGCTCGGCAACTCGTTCCTGTACGCGTTCGTCTCCGGGCTCGGTGCGACCGTCGTCGCCGTCCTCGCCGGATACGGGTTCGCGAAGTACCAGTTCCGGGGCCGCGGGGTCGTCTTCGGGATGATCCTCGGCTCGGTGATGGTGCCGCTCACCGCGCTCGTCATCCCGACCTTCATGCTGCTCAGCCAGTACGGCCTGATCAACACCCCGTGGGCGGTCATCCTGCCGTCGCTGCTGAACCCGTTCGGCGTCTACCTCATGCGCGTCTACACGCAGGATGCCGTCCCCGACGAACTGCTCGAGGCGGCGCGCATCGACGGGGCCGGGGAGTGGCGCACGTTCCGCACGATCGTCGTGCCGCTGCTGCGCCCGGCGATCGTCACGGTCCTGCTGCTGTCGGTCGTCGGCACCTGGAACAACTTCTTCCTGCCGCTGGCTGTCCTCACCGACCCGCAGCTGCTGCCCGTCACGGTCGGCCTCAACCGGTGGTTGGCGCTGTCGAACGCGGGCGCCGGCGGCGAGCAGGTCTGGAACCTGATCACCTCGGGCGCCTTCATCTCGGTCCTCCCGCTCCTGCTGTCGTTCCTGTTCCTGCAGCGGTACTGGCAGGGCGGTCTCGCCCTCGGTTCGGTCAAGTGACCGCCCCGTATCCCTCGTCCTCCCTCGAAACAGAAAGCATCTCTATGCCCAGCGCACGTCTCACCGTCGATCCCGCCTTCGCGATCGGCGATGTCCGTCGAAAGCTCTTCGGTGGCTTCGTCGAGCACCTCGGCCGCCACGTCTACGACGGCATCTACGAGCCCGGTCACGAGAGTGCGGATGCCGAGGGCTTCCGCACCGACGTCATCGACCTCGTCAAGGAGCTCGGGGTCGACACGATCCGCTATCCCGGCGGCAACTTCGTGTCGGGCTTCCGCTGGGAGGATTCGGTCGGACCGGTCTCCGAGCGTCCGCGTCGGCTCGACCTGGCCTGGCACTCGACGGAAACGAACGAGGTCGGCCTGCACGAGTTCTCGTCGTGGCTCGAGAAGGTCGGCAGTGACCTCATGATGGCGGTAAACCTCGGCACCCGCGGGACGCTCGAGGCGATCGACCTGCTCGAGTACTCCAACATCCGCTCGGGGACCGCGCTCAGCGACCGGCGCATCGCCAACGGTCGCACGGAGCCGTTCGGCGTCCGCATGTGGTGCCTCGGCAACGAGATGGACGGTCCCTGGCAGCTGGGGCACCGCTCCGCCGACGACTACGGCAAGATCGCGTCGCAGGCGGCGAAGGGGATGCGGCAGCTCGACCCCGACATCCAGCTCGTCGTGTGCGGGTCCTCGAGCGCCCACATGCCGACGTTCGGCGAATGGGAGCGGGTCGTGCTGACGCACACCTACGACGACGTCGACCTGATCTCGTGCCACGCGTACTACGAGGAGAGAAACGGCGACGTCGACAGCTTCCTCGCCTCGGCCGTCGACATGGACGGCTTCATCGAGAAGGTCGTCGCGACCGCCGACCACGTCGGCGCGGTGCGGGGATCGTCGAAGAAGATCGACATCTCGTTCGACGAGTGGAACGTCTGGTACATCGACCGTTTCCACGGCGTCGACAAGATCGAGGGCATCGACAACTGGCCGGTGGCGCCGCGCCTGCTCGAGGACTCCTACTCGGTGCTCGACGCCGTCGTCTTCGGCAACCTGATGATCTCGCTCCTCAAGCACGCTGACCGCGTGGCGAGCGCCTCGCTCGCGCAGCTCGTCAACGTGATCGCGCCGATCATGACCGAGCCGGGCGGGCCGGCATGGCGTCAGACGACGTTCTTCCCGTTCTCGATCACCTCGCGTCTGGCGAAGGGCGCCGCGCTCCGCGTCAAGCTCGAGTCGCCGACCCACACGACGGCGGTGTACGGCGAGGTGCCGCTCGTCGACGCCGTCGCGACGCACGACGCCGAGGCCGGTCGCAGCGCCCTGTTCCTCGTGAACCGGAGCACGACCGAGTCGATCGAGGTCTCGGTCGACGTCGCGGCGCTCGGCGACCTCTCGGTCCTCGAGACGCACACGCTCACCGACGACGACATCAACGCGAAGAACACCCTCGCCGACCGCGAGCGCGTCGCCCCGCGGCCGAACGAATCGGTCCGCGTCGAGGACGGCATTCTCACGATCACGCTGCCGCCGGTGTCGTGGACGGCGGTCGCGCTCGGCTGAGCCGGTTCCAGGCGGCATCCGTTCCCCGCAGTGAGACGGATGCCGCCTGTGCGACACTCTCGGGCGAGGGGGTCGAGATGAAGCATGCGGTGGTGGTGGTCGTCCTCGTGCTGGCCGCGGCGTCGCTCACGGGATGCAGCTCGCAGTCGTGTGCCTCGTGGGTGTCGTACTCCTCCGATGAGGAGCGCGCTCGTGATGCAGATGTGGTCATCGTCACCGATGCCGTCGAATCGGACGGAACGATGAACATCCTGGGATTCGACGCGAACGCGTACCGGGTCACCGTCGCCGAGGCGGAAAAGGGTGACGTCGTGATGGGTGAGGTGGTTCGCGTCGGATCGACCGCCGACAACTGCTCGGACGCGCCCTATGGGTCGCGAGACCCGCTCCTGCAGGAGGGGCCGCTGCGACTGTTCCTTCAACGGGGCGAGAGCGGGCTGCGCACCCTGACCCCCTTCGACGGGGTGCGGCCAGCCTCATGAGGGTCGCCTTCCACCAGCGGGTCGATCTCGTCGGCGACGTGCTCGTCCCGGCATCCGATCTGGCGGACATCGACCCCGCGGGCTACGCGCGGGCGATGTCGAAGTACGACGACACTCCCGAGAGGCAGCGCCTGAAGGTGACGGAGATCCCCGGGCTCGCGCGGACGTGGACCGAGGTCGTGTTCCTGAGCCCGGTCCACCCGCACGCGATCTGGCGGGCGTGGCGCGAGATCCGCGGCAGAGAGCTGCCGCGGGCGGAGTTCTGGGCGATCCCGGCGGACGACCTGCCGCACGGGACGGTGGTCCTCGACCGGACCGTCTCGGCGGTGGGCGACCCCCTCGACCCGGCAGAGGTCGCACCGTTCGATCCGGCGTCGTTCACGACGGCCACCGAAGTACCGGCCGCGAACCGGGCGTGGCTGGAGGAGATGGTCCGCCGCGGCGTCAGCGGAGCGTGGTTCCACGGCATCCCGCACGTCCTCGCTCCCGGCGCCGTGCCGGTACGCGGCGCCCGCGTGATCGGTTGGGAAGAGCCGGTCTGATCCGGCGTCGACCGCACATCACCGCAGATAGGCATCGACCAACAACGCGCCCCGGATCTCGCGGAGCGCGTCGACGATCGCGCCGACCGTTCGCGTCCCCGCGGTCCGGAGGACGACGTCGTGCGGCCCGAGCGGTTCGAGTCCGCCCGTGCGCACCCGCACGACCTCCCAGCCTGCCGCGCGCAGCAGCGCATCCTTGCGCCGGTCGGATGTCTCCCGTGTGCCGACGTGCTCGAGGCCGTGACGTCCGGGGGTGTCGTACTCGACCGCGACCCGCAGCTCGGGGAGCAGGATGTCGGGCCACACCTCCCGGTGGCGGAAGAACGGCCGCGCAACCCGGACCGCCGTCATCCCTTCGCTGAACAGGATCGCGGCGCTCAGGTCCGCCCGTAGCCGCGCTTCGGCAGCGGATGCCGGTGGGGGAGCGCAGGCGCTGACGAACGGCTCACCCGCCGGGAGGTCCGGGGTCTTCTCGCAGAGGGCTGGAGCGGAACGCTTGCGCACCGGAGCCGGAGCGGGGGCCACCGGCATCCGCACCGCCTTCGCCCGCTGCACGGCGGCGAGAGCCGCGCCCGCGTCGATGCGTTCGACGACCCTCACGGGGCGAGGCGCCGCGAGCGCAGAGCACTCCGGGCACCAGGCCGACCGGCGTCGCACGCGTCCCGGGCGTTCGCGTTGCTCGGTCGGCGTCGCAGCGAACCGATGGCCTGCGGAGCATTCCCAGCACAGGAGTACGTCTGCGGCGGGCGGGATCTGCGAGAGGACGATGCCGCCATTGAGGTCCGGGTGGTACTGCCGGACGAGCTCCGGATACGCGGCCCACGTGGACCGGTACGTCCCGACGGCGTAAGGGACATCGGTGCCGCGCGAGAACTGACGACGCTCCCACCACCACCGCACCGGTTCCGTCACGGTGCCGACGGTAGGCGAGGGCTCGGACACGGCATACTGCGGAGATGCGTGCACTTCGTGGCCTTTCCGTCGTCCTCGCCCTGGTCATCGTCCTCACCGGCTGCGTCTCCACGGCGAGCCTCGAGTCGGAAGAGTCACCGAGGCCGGCGCCGACGCGCGTCGTCGTCGATGGCGAGGCGGACGCTTCGTCCTGCACCCGCGGGGGCGATGCGGCCCTGCCGGTCGAAGAATCGCTCGACGGGATGCCGGGGGTGGAACGCGGTCCCGAGTACACCGCCGGCGTCGCTCTCTTCGAACGCGGCGACGGCGCCTGCGCGCCCGCCGGAACGGAGGCCGTCAACGCGCTGTGCGCTCCGCAGGTGGCGCGGGACGGCGTCTCCGCGTACCTCGCACCCACCGATCACATGTTCGCGGCGGGTGCGGCTTCCCAGATCCAGGCCTCGGTATCGGGACGCAGCACGAAGGGTGATCAATTCGTCTACCGCATGTCGGCCTGGCGCTTCGACTCATCCGCCGCGGCGCAGAAGGCCCCGCTCATCGATGCCGTCGCCGCGTGCGACGGCGTCGTCTCCACCCCCAGCGACGAAGGACAGCGGCTCGAGCTGCGCGACGGCGACGAGCCGTACCTCCGGCTGGATGTGGAAGGGGATCGGATCTTCGCGTTCCAGAGTCTGCGGCTGTCGGACGCACCTGGGCTGCGCACGACGTCGTCTGGCTTGCTCCCGGCGATCGCGGTGGATCACATCGAACAGTGGTGGCGTCTCCACGGTACGGACGTCGAGCCGACCGAACCCTGATCGGGCTCAGGCCACCTGCTGGCCGCACATGCCGCACTCGCCGGTCGCGGAGACCTCGACGAAGCAGTTCGGGCACATGGCGCGGACGACGTCCAGCGACGCCGCGGGGCGCTTCGGCGCGACGGTCCGCTCGGGACGCGGCTTCGGTGCGGTGCCGCGGGCCTTGCCCGGGCGAGCCACCGACGGCGGGGGCGGCGGCGCGGTCTTGGGGGCGTGCTCGGCGCAGTAGTAGCGCACGAATCCCGCGTGATTGTTGGGATGCCGGTGCTTGACGGCCCACAGTTCGGTGCGCTCCCGCGGCTCGCTGCCTGCGGGGCAGCTCACGCAGCGCGTCGGCTCGCCGGGCACGGCGTCGGCGGCGAGGACGGGGACCTCGAACGGAAGAGCGTCCCGCCAGTCGGATGATCTCGTGATCTTCATGCGGGGTCTCTCTGCAGCCCTCGTCGGGGGTGAGGACCGCCCTACAAGCTTCGCACGATCGGAGCCCGCGTGGGCCCCGCGCGTAGGCTGGCCGGGTGACCGTCTCCGAGCTCTTCGACCCGTCGGAGTGGACCGAGGCGCCCGGCGCCCAGGGCTACACCGACATCACCGCGCACGTCTCGACCGACGGACGGATCGCCCGCATCGCGTTCGATCGTCCCGAGGTCCGGAACGCCTTCCGGCCGCACACCGTCGACGAGCTCTACCGCGCGCTCGACATCGCCCGGCAGGACCCGAAGGTCGGCGTCGTGCTGCTCACCGGCAACGGCCCGAGCGCGAAGGACGGCGGCTGGGCGTTCTGCTCCGGCGGCGACCAGCGCATCCGGGGCCGCGACGGCTACACGTACGCCGCCGACGACGCGACGACCCCCGACCCGGCGCGCGCGGGCAGGCTCCACATCCTCGAGGTGCAGCGCCTCATCCGCTTCATGCCGAAGGTCGTCATCGCCGTCATCCCGGGGTGGGCTGCGGGCGGCGGGCACTCGCTGCACATCGTCTGCGACCTGTCGATCGCGAGTGCCGAGCACGGCAGGTTCAAGCAGACCGACGCCGATGTCGGCTCGTTCGACGCCGGCTACGGCTCGGCGTACATGGCTCGCCAGGTCGGTCAGAAGGTCGCCCGCGAGGTGTTCTTCCTCGCCGAGGAGTACTCCGCGCAGCGCGCCTACGAGATGGGCGCGGTGAATCGCGTCGTCCCGCACGCCGAGCTCGAGCGCGAGGCCATCTCGATGGCGCGGACGATCCTCGGCAAGTCCCCGACCGCGATCCGCATGCTGAAGTTCGCCTTCAACGCGATCGACGACGGCATGGTCGGCCAGCAGGTGTTCGCAGGCGAGGCGACGCGTCTCGCCTACGGGACCGACGAGGCCGTCGAAGGGCGCGACGCCTTCCTCGAGAAGCGCGATCCGGACTGGTCGCCGTACCCGTACCACTACTGAGTCCGCACCATGCAGCTGAGCCGCCTCCATTCCGCGGATCCGCGTGACGTCCTCCGCGCGCTCCGTGCCGCGGTGCTCGGCGCGGGACCGGCGGTCGCCCTCGGTGCGGCATCCGATCTCCCGACCGACGTCCCCGCAGGCACGGCCGTCGTCGTCACGACGAGCGGATCGACCGGGTACCCGAAGTCCGTCGCCCTCAGCCGGTCGGCACTGACCTCGTCGGCGCTCGCGACGGCGGAACGGATCGGCAGCGGGTCGTGGCTGCTCGCCCTCCCCGCGACCTACGTCGCCGGCGTCCAGGTGATGGTGAGGGCGCTCGTCGCCGGTCGCGACCCGGCGATCCTGGCCGGCTCGTTCACGGCGCAGACCTTCACGGCGGCCGCCTCGGCGATGGCCGCGAGCGAGGGCGGCCACCGCGTGCCGACGTACACGTCTCTCGTCCCCGCTCAGGTGCAGACCCTGGTCGAGGCGGGAGAGACGGATGCCGCGGTCGCCCGAGCGTTCGCCTCGTTCGACGCCGTGCTCGTCGGCGGGCAGGCGCTGCCGCCCGCGCTCGCCGACCGCGCCGCCGCGCTCGGCGCGCGCATCGTCCGCACCTACGGGTCGACCGAGACGAGCGGAGGGTGCGTCTACGACGGGCGGCCGCTCGAGGGCGTGCGGGCGCGCATCGAGGACGGCGAGGTCCAGCTCGGCGGCCCGACCCTCGCCGACGGCTACCTCGGCGATCCCGAGCGGACGGCGAAGACGTTCGTCCGCGGCGCCGACGGCGCGCGCTGGTACCGCACCGGCGATTCCGGGTCGTTCGACGACGGGGTCCTGCGCATCACGGGTCGCCGTGACAACGTCATCGTGTCGGGGGGCGTGAACGTCTCGCTCGATCGTGTCGAGCAGGCCGTTCGTGCGATCGGGGGGCTCGAGGAAGCGGTCGTCGTGCCGACGCGCGACGAGCGGTGGGGCGAGGCATCCGTCGTCGTCCTGGCGCGCCGCGCACTCGCGGGGCACACGGAACCCGACCTTCTCGCGGAGCTGCGGAGCGTGGTGGAAGCCGCGATCGGTGCACCCGCGCGACCGCGTGAGCTGCTCGTGCTCTATGAGGTGCCGATGACCTCGACCGGCAAGCCGGATCGCGCGCTCCTGCGCCGTCTGCTCGCGGACGACGAGGAGCCGGCGTCGCGCGGGGAATAGGATCCTTGCTCGTGGCCGCATCCCGAAAGACCTCCCGCAAGCCTGCCGCCAAGCGCACCGCGCCGCGTGGCAACCCGGCGAAGGCGCGCATGTCGTCTGCGCCGCCGAAGCCCGCCCCGGTCACCGCCCGCGACTGGATCGGTGCGGCGCGCCTTCGGACCCTGCCGCTCGCGATCAGTCCGATCCTGGTGGGCACGGGCGCGGCGGTCGCCGTCGGTGCCGGGTTCCACTGGGTTCTCGCGCTGTGCTGCCTCGCTGTCGCAGTGTCGCTGCAGATCGCGGTGAACTTCGCGAACGACTACAGCGACGGCATCCGCGGCACCGACGACCACCGTGTCGGCCCCACGCGCCTGACCGCGTCGGGTCGGGTGACGCCCCGCGCCGTCCTGACGGCCGCGCTGATCTTCTTCGCGATCGCGGCATTGGTGGGCATCGCGGTGGTCATCCGCACGCAGTTGTGGTGGATGCTGGCGGTCGGCGTCGTCTGCATCGTCGCCGCCTGGTTCTACACCGGCGGCAAACGGCCCTACGGGTACTTCGGCCTGGGCGAGCTGTTCGTCTTCGTCTTCTTCGGCCCGGTCGCCACCATCGGGACCACCTACGTGCAGGCGGGTTCGGTCCCCCAGGAGTCGTGGGTTCCGTCGATCGCCGTCGGCGCCCTCGCGTGCGGCGTGCTGATCACCAACAATCTGCGCGACATCGCCCAGGATCGCGTCGCGGGCAAGCGCACCCTGACGGTCCTCATCGGCAAGCGCGGGTCGCAGGTGCTCTACACGGTGTTCATGCTGGTGCCGTTCGCCGTCGTGCCGGTCCTCGGCCTCGTCTACCCGGTCGCGTGGCTGTCGCTGCTCGTGCTGCTGGTGACACTGTCGGCCACCCTCATCGTCTGGACGTACCGGACACCGCGCGAACTGATCGTCGCGCTCCAGCTCAGCTCGATCGCGTCGCTCGCGTGGAGCGGGTTCATCCTCTGGGCGTACGTCGCAGTCTGACGGTCAGCGGACGGTGCCGTCGGACGCGGCATCCTCATCGCGGAACGCATCTTCGACCGCCTCATCGCTGTTCGCGCGACGGCGCGCTTCGCGGCGCTCGGCGATCCCCATCGAGACGTCGTCGAGCGGGCGGCGGAGGAACAGCATCGAGAGGCTGAGGCCGATGAGCGCCGAGAAGATCGCGGCGAGCCAGTACTGCTCGCGGAGCACGGGGAACAGCATCATGATCCCGAACGGGACGAAGAAGGCGAGCAGCCGCAGCAGCGCGTAGACGAAGGCGGACCGAGCACGCATGCGCCCATTCTACGGCCGCCAGTCTGAGCGGCAGCCGCGCCGCCTCAGGGCGCGACGGCGCGCCTAGGATGGAGGAATGGCGCGCGTGTATCTGATTCTGGCGCTGCTGTTCGCCGCCTTCTGGGTCTACAGCATCGTCGACTGCGCGCTGCAGCCGCCCACCCGTCATCGCGGGGTCAGCAAGCCGATCTGGCTGCTCATCGTCATCCTCCTTCCCGTCGTCGGCGGCATCCTCTGGTTCGTGATCGGTCGCGCTCGCGCGTCGTCGCAGCGCGTGACCTTCCGAGCGCCCGACGACGATCCCGACTTCCTCGGTCGTATCGGGACCTCGAGCGATCAGGACGAGCGCATCCGCCGCCTCGAGGAGGAACTGGCCGCTCTCGACTCCGAGTCTCCCGACCCGCGCGATCGACCCGTCGATCCGCAGTCGGACGACGACACGGACGAACAGTCGCGCGGCTCGCGTTCCTGACATGACGACTGCCGGACCCGGGCGCGCGCCGGCGACCGATGCCGCGGCGGCGCTGCTCACTCGACTCGTGGAGCGCGGGCTGCGCCACATCGTCCTCTCACCCGGGTCGCGGTCGCAGGCGCTCGCGCTCGTCGCCGCCGAGCTCGAAGCGCGCGGGCTCGTCCGCCTCCACGTCCGTATCGACGAGCGCGTCGCGGGCTTCACCGCCCTCGGGATCGGTCGTGAGGACCGGATGCCGGCCGTCGTCGTCTGCACGTCGGGTACAGCGGTCGCGAACCTCCTCCCCGCCGTCCTGGAAGCACACCATTCCGGTGTGCCACTGCTGCTGCTCACCGCCGACCGTCCGCCGGAGCTCCGCGGCATCGGCGCGAATCAGGCCACGCGGCAGCCCGGGATGTTCTCCGGGTTCGTGCGGCTCGAGGCCGATCTCCCGGTGGCCGAGCTACGGGCCGATTCCTTCGACGCCGACGAGGTCGCCGCGTTCCGAGCCGCGGCCGACGAAGGGTGGGATGCCGCTGTCGGCGCCGGATCCCGCGTCGCCGGCCCCGTGCACCTCAACGTCCCCTTCCGCGAGCCGCTCGCCGGTGAGGTGCCCGCGTGGCTCCCGTCGGCGCCGGTCGATGCTCCGGCATCCGAGACATCCGTCACGGAGGAGACCGTCGAAGCGGAATGGGGCGCGCACTACCAGGGCGGCGGCGGCGTGGGTGCCGCAGTCGAGCCCGCCGAGTCCGAGCCGGTCGTGCTCGAGGCGGGCCCGCGGACGGTCATTGTTGCAGGTGCCGATGCGGGAGCGGATGCCGAACAGCTCGCGCATGACGGCCGGTTCCCCCTCATCGCCGAGATCGTCAGCGGCGCACGCTACGGACGACACCTCGTGCACGGCTACCGCCGTCTGCTGTCCGATCCCGATCTCGGCGGGCGCATCGAACGCGTCGTCGTCTTCGGGCACCCCACCCTGAGCCGCGAGGTCGCCCGCCTGCTCAGCCGCGACGACGTCGAGGTCCTCGCCGTGCGCGGACCGGGGGAGAACCTGAACCTCAACGGGGCGACGCTGCCGGTCGATGCCGTGGCTGCAGAGAGGGGCGATCGGGACTGGCTGGGCGCCTGGATGCGTGCGTCACGCGATCAGATCGTCGATCTCAGTCCCGCCGCTCCTGACGCCGATGCCCTGGCGTCGGCCGTCCCCGCCGAGCGGCTGGGGGCGATCTCCGCCGAACTCGGGGCGATCCGTGCACCGCTCGACCGGGCAGGCCTCGTCGACGCACTCTGGCGCGCGACCTGGCCGCATGACCGGTTGCTGTTCGGCTCGTCCCGTCTCGTGCGGGTGGCCGACGCGATCCTGGGCGGGAAGAAG
The DNA here is from genome assembly GCF_900102005.1 of Microbacterium sp. LKL04. Taxonomy (NCBI): domain Bacteria; kingdom Bacillati; phylum Actinomycetota; class Actinomycetes; order Micrococcales; family Microbacteriaceae; genus Microbacterium; species Microbacterium sp. LKL04. The sequence continues at coordinate 185,733 of NZ_LT627736.1, forward strand.
GTGCCCGTTCATGCGAACCGCGGTCTCGCCGGGATCGACGGGACCATCGCGACGGGTCTCGGCATCGCGGCGGCGTCCCAGCGGGGCGCGACGCCCGGGGTCACCCGGGTCCTGCTCGGCGACCTCGCGTTCCTGCACGACGTCGGGGCGCTCCTGCATCCGTCGGCCGAAGCGGAGCCGCGCATCCAGGTCGTCGTCGGGAACGACGGCGGCGGCACCATCTTCGACGGTCTCGAGGTCGCGGGAGTCGCAGGGTCCGCGGCGTTCGACCGGGTCCAGTACACGCCGCAGACCGCGCGCATCGAAGAACTCGCGAGAGCGTACGGGTGGGAGTACCGGCGGGTCACCACGCGCGGTGCTCTCGATCAGGCGCTGACGTCGCCGGTCGGCGGGCGGCAGATCATCGAAGTCCCGCTGGAGCGATAGCGCCGGCATCCGCAAGACCGTCGCGTCGCGCGTCGCCGCACGGCAGGATGAGCGGCATGACTGCGACGCCTCACCCTTCCGGCGGCCACTGGACCACCTCGCCGACCACGCTGCTGCGGGTCGGATCGGGCTTCCGACTGGCGGACGTCGATCCCGATTCGACGCCCGGGTACGGCAAGGGCAAGAAGGCGGGCCAGGCCGACCTGGCCGCCGCGGCGGCGCAGTTCGATCAGCTGCAGGAGCGGCTGTACGCCCAGAGCCGGACGCAGCCGGACTCCCCGTCGGTTCTGCTCGTCCTTCAGGCGATGGACTCGGCAGGCAAGGGGGGTATCGTCCGGCACGTCATCGGCGCCACCGACCCGCAGGGCGTGCACCTGAAGGCGTTCAAGAAGCCGACGCCGGAGGAACTGGCGCACGACTTCCTGTGGCGGATCGAGAAGGAGGTGCCCGAGCCGGGGTACATCGGCGTCTTCGACCGATCACACTACGAGGATGTCCTGATCGGACGTGTCCGGCAGCTCGCCCCGGCGGACGAGATCGAGCGACGCTATGGAGCGATCGTCGACTTCGAGAAGCGCCTCGCGGACCGTGGCGTGCACATCGTGAAAGTGATGCTCCACATCTCCGGCGACGAGCAGAAGTCGCGGCTGGCGGAGCGGCTCGAGCGCCCCGACAAGCACTGGAAGTACAACCCCGGCGATGTCGACGAGCGCGAGCTGTGGCCGGCGTACATGGACGCGTACCAGACGCTCTTCGAGCGGACGTCGGCGGACCAGGCGCCCTGGTTCGTCGTTCCCGCGAACGCCAAGTGGTACGCCCGGCTCGCGGTGCAGGCGCTGCTGATCGACGTCCTGGAGCGTATCGACCCGCAGTGGCCCGCGGCGGACTTCGATGTGGCGGCCGAGAAGGCGCGGCTCGCTGCGACGTGAGCGCCGACATCGCGCACCACGGCGGTCTCTGGGAGAGCGGCGGGTCGGACGATCTCGCCTCGCCCGCATCGGTACACGATGGCGCTCTGCGGGTGTGTCGTCAGAAGGGTGCCGGGTCTCCGGGGTGTGTTGTGGCAGGGGTGAAGGCAACGGCCGGGGTGGGTGCGTCTTCTCTGTAGGTCCTGCCGAGGGGTGAGGTCCATTCGAGGACTCCACCCGAGAGTTGTCGCACCCGCCAGGCGGTGAATTGCTTCATCGAATGATGCCGTTGGCAGAGGTGGGCGAGGTTCCTCGTGGCGTTCCGCGAACGTCCGCGGGTGCATCCGGTGCGCAAGGATCTCGAGCTCACCCCGGACTCGGTTCGGGGTCTCGCCTTCGCACCGTTCGATGGCGATGGCTTCGAACTCGGCCCACAACTTCGCGGGCAGGTTCAGCCCGGCGTCGACGATCGCCTTCACGTGCCCCCGGACGATCCGCCCGGCTTCCCACGCGGCGACCGACGCGGGGAATCCCTCGATGATCGTCCGCGCCTCCCCGATCCGACGCTGAACCGCCCGGTCGGTGAGCCGCATCACCCCCGCGACCTCCGCAGAGATCGACCGGAGCACCATGTCGTGCACCGGGACTCTCGCGTTGCGGGGTGCGCCCTGCTCGTCCGCCAGCCGCCCCGCAGCGGCCAGCACGCGAAGCTCCGCGATCTGCCCCGCAGCGATCCGGCGGCCCACGTCCTCGACGTCCGCAACGATGCCCGCGACGGCGGCGGTATACGCCTCGCCATCGGGGGTTTCCATCGCTTCCGTCATGCCTCCACCCTCGCACCAACCTCCGACATCGACTCGAGCCGTTCATCGCAGGTGGGAGCGGATGGCCTTCGCGACGGCATCCGGTCGTTCGACCGGTACGAAGTGCCCGGAATCCGGCACGACCTCGAGGTGAACGTCCGAGAAGTGCTGGGGGAGGTTGTCCGCCCATTCCACTGGGAAGAGCGGGTCGTGCTCGGCCCAGAGCATCGTCGTCGGGACCGTGATCGGGCCCTCGTCCGCTGAGTATCCCCGGTTGGCGGTGTACCACTCGAGGCTCGCGGCGAAAGCCCCCGGCCGCGCGTAGGCCGCGACGATCTCGTCGAGGTGCGGGGGAGGAGCGGCATCCGCTCGCCACGTCTCCCAGATGTAGGTGAGGTACGTCCGGACGGCGCGCTCGTCGCCGTCGATGAGGGCCGCGGCCACGGGTTCGCGGTGGAAGTGCTGATACCAGAAGGTCGAGGCGAGGGCGGGGGATGCCGCACGGTCGCCGATCCCCGGATAGGCAGGCGTCAGCACCGCGCCGTCGAACCGGTCGGGGTCGGCGCGGAGGGCTGCTTGAGCGATGCGGCTGCCGATGTCGTATCCGCCGATGACGACGCCCCCGGTGACACCGGCCTCGTCGAGCTGGGAGAGGAGCCGGCCGGCGTGCGCAGCGGCGGTCGCATCGAATGCGGGCGACGTGCCGGTGAATCCCGCGCCGAACCCCGCGAGGTCGGGGACGATGACTTGTTCCCCGCTCAGGTGGGCCACGACCTGGTCGTAGTCCGAGGGGAGTCCGGGCCAGCCGTGCAGGAGGACGACGGTCATGGGTCGAGGCTAGCGACGCGACAACGGCACGGGATGACATCCCCGTAGATTGAGGGGCATGATCGAACCCATCGCGCTCGACCACACCTTCACCGCACCGATCGGTGTGGAGGTGAAGGGCGAAACCTGGGCCTGCGTCGAGATGCCGGGCTCGGCTGAGTTCTTCGGCACCGGCCGCTCTGTCCGGGTGGACCTGACCGTCGACGCCGTCGAGATGCCGAACGTCGGGCTGATGGTGACGGGCACCGGTGGCCACATGGTGTCCCTGAACGCGGCGGTCCGCAAGAAACTCGGCAAGGGGATCGGCGACACGGTCACCGTTCGTCTGACCCGTCGCCTCACATAGGTCAACCCCCGGCGTCAGCCCTCCTCGCGCGGATAGCGTGATGCATCCCGGTCGGCAGGGCGGGGGAGGGAAGGGCGCATGAGACGTCGAGACGCTGCGACCGCGGAGGATGCGACGGTCGACGGACGGCGATTTCGCATCGTGCGCTCGCGAGGCCCCGCTACGACGCGGACCATCCTGCTGGTGCACGGCATCGGGATGTCGCATCGCTACCTGCGTCGGCTTCACGCCGAACTCGCGCGTACCGAGTCGGTCGTGTCGATCGACCTGCCCGGATTCGGAGGGGCCCCCAAGCCGGGCGAAGACCTCGACGTCCCCGCGATGGCGGCGGCGATCGCGGGACTGCTCGACCGTCTGGGTCTTCAGGACGTCGTCGCCGTGGGGCACTCGATGGGCAGTCAGTGGGTCGTCGAGCTGGCGATCCAACGTCCCGATCTCATTACTCATGTGGTCGCGATGGGCCCGGTCGTCGACGATCGCCACCGGACGGCCTTCGCGCAGGCCCGCGCGCTCGCTCTGGACACCTTCGGTGAGACGCCGAGGGCGAACTGGCTCGTGCTCAGCGACTACGTCCGCTGCGGCATCCCCTGGTACACGCGACAGCTCCGGCACATGCTCGCCTACCCCCTGGAGGATCGCGTGCGTTTGCTCTCGCTGCCCCTGCTCGTGCTCCGTGGCGCACGCGATCCCGTCGCGGGAGGGGCGTGGTGCCGCAGGCTGGCTGCCGCCGCTCCGGATGCGGCCGTCGCGGAGATCCCGGGAGGGTTCCACGTCGTCCAGGACAGGGCGCCGCGGGATGCCGCCGACGCGATCACCGCCTTCGTTGCGGCACGGACACCGCCGGTGCCCGGGGTCCGGCGATGATGCGACTCCTCCGCAACGCCGCATGGTGGGTGCGCGACTACCTCTACGCACTCCGGTGGCAGGTGAACGCCGCGCTCGGCCGCACCGATCCGCGGGAGTTCACGACCGGGGACCTGACTCCCGTGGTGATCCTCCCCGGCGTGTACGAGACCTGGCGGTTCATGACCCCGCTCATCACGGCGATGCATGAGCGGGGGCATCCCGTGCACGTCCTGCCCGTCCTGCGGCGCAACCGACGTCCCGTCGACGAAGCTTCGGCCATCGTGGTCGAGTACCTCGCCCAGCACGACCTGCACGGATGCGTCCTGCTGGCGCACAGCAAGGGCGGCCTCGTCGGCAAACGCGCCATGGTCCGGGACACGGACGAGCGACGGATAGACAGCATGCTCGCGGTGGCGACACCCTTCGGGGGATCGCGCTACGGCCGTGTGATGGTCCTCCCCTCGTTGCGCATCTTCTCGCCCCGGAGCGCGACGATCGTCGCCCTGTCGAAGGAGCACGAGGTGAACGGCCGCATCGTGTCGGTCTACGGGCAGTTCGATCCGCACATCCCCGAGGGAAGCGAGCTCCCGGGCGCCGCGAAGAGCGTCCGGCTGGATACGGGAGGGCACTTCCGCGTGCTGGCGCATCCCCGCGTCATCGCGGAACTGATCAATCTGTCCGAGGAACCGCAAGCCGCACGGTGATCACTTGTGAAGGTCAGCCGACCCAGCATCTGGGTTGGTGGGAATGCCCGTGAGACGCCGGCCCCGTCCTGACACTCCGCCGATCACGGCAGCGACGGAGGCGAACACCAGCACGACGCCGCAGCCCTGCGTCAGAGTGAGGGTCTCTCCCGCGATGAGGCCGCCGATCGAGAGCGCCACGACCGGGCTCAGGAGTCCGAGGAAGGCTGGAACCCGTGCTGGCAGTGCGGCGATCCCGCGGAACCAGAGGGCGTAGGCGAGCGCGGTGCCGATGAGGGTGAGGTAGACGTAACCGGCGATGTTGGTGAGCGTGGGCGGCTGCTCGGGGAGAGGCTCGAAGACTGCGACGAGCGCGGCGAGGATGAGACCGCCGGCGACGAGCTGCCATGCGGTGACCACGAGAGGCGGGTGCTCGCTCGACCAGGCTTTCGTCAACACCACTCCGAGCGCCATCGACACCGCACCCAGCAGGGCGGCCGCGACGCCGATCGCATCGAGCCCGCCCGCGGCCCGCAGGACGATGAGCGCGACGCCGGTCACCCCGGCGATCCCCGCGGCGACGACCCGCCCCGTCAGCTTCTCGGCGAGCAGGCGAGAGGCGAGCACCGCGACCAGCAGGGGCTGGATGCCCCCGACCACCGCCGCGACTCCTCCGGGCAACCGGTCGGCGGCGATGAAGAGGAAGGCGAAGAAACCGCCGATGTTGAGCGCGCCGAGCACGACCGACTTCCACCACCACGAGCCTCGAGGGAGCCGCCGTCCGATGGTGAGGAGCAGGATGCCGGCGGGCAGCGCGCGCACCGTCGCGGTGAGGACCGGATGGTCCGCGATGAGCAGCGTCGTCGCCGTGAGGTACGTCGTGCCCCAGAGGATCGGAGCGACTGCCGTTATCGCGACGGCCGACGTGGTTTTGCTAAGCACTTAGTCAATATAGCTCACTGCTTAGCGATATGGTCGAGGAATGGACCACGTCGATCGCATCCTCGCCCAGTGGCGCACCGCCCGGCCCGGTCTGGATGTGAGTCCGATGGCTGTGATCGGTCGCCTGAGCCGCGCCGCAGCCGTCGTCGACGGGAGGCTCGCTGAGACCTTCGCCTCGCACGGCATCGACGCCGGAACGTTCGACGTGCTCGCAACCCTCGCTCGTCAGGGGGAGCCCTTCCGGATCACTCCCGCCGAACTCGCCGCCGACGCGATGATCACCTCGAGTGCGGTTGCCCAGCGCCTCAACCGCCTGGATCGGCTGGGTCTCGTGATCCGCGAGCCGAATCCCGACGACGGCCGTGGCAAGTTCGTGCGGCTCACCGACGCCGGGCGCGCGCTGCTCGACGCGGTGCTGCCCGATCATCTGACGACCGAACGAGAGATCCTCGCACCACTCACGGCCGCTGAGCGCAGCACGCTCGCCGGCCTGCTGTCGAAGCTGGCCGGCGAGGGGTGATCGCCGCGCCCCTCAGGCGAGCGCGTCCACGATCGGGCGGAACTTCACCCGGGTCTCGAGCATCTCCGTCTCGGGGTCGCTTCCGGCGACGATGCCCGCGCCGGCGTGAGCGATGAGCGGGATGTCAGCCCCGGCATTTGTGTGCACGTCGAACTGGGCGCAGCGCAGGGCGATGGCCCATTCACCGTCGCCCGCGGCGTCGATCCACCCGACGGGTCCGGCGTAACGGCCGCGGTCGAAGGGCTCGACGCGGCGGATGACCTCGAGCGCCGCCTGTGTCGGAGTCCCGGCGACAGCGGCGGTCGGGTGCAGCACCTCGACCAGGTCGAGAGAGGACGCGTGCCCCGACAGCGAGCCTTCGACATCGGTCGCCAGATGCCAGACATTGGGGAGCTTCAGCATGAACGGCTCGGGCTCGGCGACCAGTGCGGTCGTGTGCTCGCGCAGCGCCGTCAGCACGCTCTGCACGGCGTACCGGTGTTCGTCGAGATCCTTGGGGCTCGTCGCGAGGGCGACGGATGCCGCGGTGTCGGCGTCGGCGTCGGCACCGCGCGCGGCGGTCCCGGCCAGCACGCGAGCAGTGACGGTGCCGCCCGAGACGGTCACGAGCGTCTCGGGGCTCGCCCCGATCGTGCCGTCCACCGCGAAGGTCCAGGTGTCGGGGTACGCCGAGGCGAGGGCGCGGACCAGACGTCGCAGGTCCGACCCGGCCGGAACGGTGCCCACCAGATCGCGGGCCAGGACGACCTTGGCGACCTCGCCGGACGCGATCGCCTCGAGACCGGCGCGCACCTCGCCCTGATAGCCGTCGGGCGTGCACGCACCGGGGCCGACGGTGGCCGACCAGTGCGGGCCGAGGGTGACCGCCTGGGGTTCTTCGCGCTCGGGCTCGCCCTCGACGAAGACGTGGGTCACCCAGCTCGTGTCGCTGCGGCGACCGATGATCATGCGCGGCACGGCCAGCGCAGCGCTCGCCGAGGTGTTCGCCGGGTCGAAGGGGAGGGCGCCGAAGGCGACGAGGCCGGACCCCGGCATCCGCACCTTGTCGTCGATCTCCGCTGCGGCGGCGACATCGCGCCACCACTGCGCGGCCGGCGCGCCGGCGGGGAGCTCCGCCGCACGACCCACGCCGACGAGCAGGTCGCCGCGGCGAGACCAGACGGTCGGGTCGTCGGGCGAGGCGTAGACGAGCGGCTCATCGACCGGTTCGATCCGGCGGGTGACGGCACGCAGCCGCGGGATGCCGAGTGCAGACGAGGTCACCCGGCCAGCCTAATCCGGCGCCGGTGCGGCGGACCCGTCCTCTCAGCCCGGCGGCGCCCCGCCCCGATTAGGCTCGACACGTGACCGACCAGCCCTCCCGCACCCCGTCCACCCGCGCGGACCTCGGCAAGGATCCCGCCCGCGTCAGCGGCATGTTCGACGAGGTCGCGCCGGCCTACGACCGCACCAACGCGGTGCTGAGTCTCGGGAACGACAAGCTGTGGCGCATCGCGACGACGCGCGCGGTGGCGCCGCGCCGTGGTCAGCGCATCCTCGACCTCGCCGCCGGCACCGGCGCGAGCTCGGTCTCGCTCGCCGGCTCGGGCGCCGACGTCGTCGCGGGTGATTTCTCGGCGGGGATGATCGCCGAAGGCACGCGGCGGCACGGCGGCATCCCGAATCTGTCCTTCGTCGAGGCGGACGCGACGGCGCTGCCCTTCGCCGACGAGGAGTTCGACACCGTCACGATCTCGTTCGGCCTTCGCAACGTCAACGACCCCGACAAGGCTCTGCGGGAGATGCTGCGGGTCACCAAGCCGGGCGGAACGCTCGTGATCTGCGAGTTCTCGCACCCGCCGGCAGCGCTCATGCGCGGCCTCTACCGCTTCTACAACGACCGCATCCTGCCCGTCGTCGCTCGCGCCTTCAGCTCGAACGCGGCAGCCTACGACTACCTCAACGAGTCGATCCGCGACTGGCCCGACCAGCGCGCCCTCGCCGGGCGCATGCGCGGCGCAGGCTGGGAGCAGGTGGCGTGGCGCGACCTCAGCTTCGGGATCGTCGCCCTGCACCGCGCGCACAAGCCCGCAACCCCGGACCGGGCCTAGAGCGCGACGGGTACGCTGGAGGCATGACCCCCCGCCCCGGTACTCCGGGCTCGCAGATCGCGAGCCGACTCGGCGTCACCGAACGCATTTTCGTGGGACCGCGGATGCGGAAGCTCCTCACCACGGTCGAAGAAGGGCTCGACCTCGTCGAAGCCCGCCTCGCCGGTGAGTTGAAGGTCGGCGATTCGCTCGCCGACGTCACGTCCCGCTACCTCTACGAGGCCGGCGGGAAGCGGATGCGGCCGATGCTGGCGATCCTCACGGCGCAGCTCGGCTCGGGGGTGACCGACGACGTCCTCGCCGGTGCCACCGCGCTCGAGATGACCCACCTCGGATCGCTGTACCACGACGACGTCATGGACGAGGCGGACCGTCGTCGCGGCGTTCCCAGCGCTCACGCCGTGTGGGGCAACAGCGTCGCGATCCTCACGGGCGACCTGCTGTTCTCGCGCGCCAGCCAGCTCATGGCGAAGGTGGGGGAGCGGGCGATCCGTCTGCAGGCCGACACGTTCGAGCGCCTCGTCCTCGGCCAGATGCACGAGACCGTCGGTGCGCAGCCGGGCGATGACCCGGTGGAGTTCTACCTGCAGGTCCTCAGCGACAAGACCGGTTCGCTCATCGCCGCCGCGGCCGAGACGGGCGTCATCTTCTCGGATGCCTCGGACGAATACGCGGCTCCCGTCCGCGAGTTCGGTGAGCGGGTCGGGGTCGCCTTCCAGCTGCTCGATGACGTCATCGACCTGTCGGCGGACGCCGCCGAGACCGGGAAGGTGCCCGGCACCGACCTGCGCGCAGGCGTGCCGACGATGCCCTACCTGCTGCTCGGCCGCGCGAGCGACCCGGCGTCGCAGTCGCTGAAGGTCACGATCGACGAGGGCGTCGCCCGCATCTCCGACGGCGCGGACCCGGCGATCCTCGACCACCCGCTCACGCAGCTCCGCGAACACCCCGCGACCGAGGCGACCCGTCGGCTCGCGCACGAGTGGTCCGATCGCGCCGTCGCTGCTCTGGCCCCTCTGCCCGACGGGCAGGTCCGCGAGGCGCTGACCCGTTTCGCCCAGGTCGTCGTCGACCGCTCCAGCTGATCACCCGGCGGATTCGCCGCTTCTTCGTCACGCCCGCACGCGGGCTCTCGGAAAGGACACCCATGACCAAGCTTCGGCTGGCCATCGTCGGCGCAGGACCCGCCGGCATCTACGCGGCGGACATCCTCCTCAAGGCTGAGCGCAAGTTCGACGTCTCGATCGACCTGTTCGACCACCTGCCCGCCCCTTACGGACTCGTCCGCTACGGCGTCGCCCCCGACCACCCGCGCATCAAGGGCATCATCAACGCCCTTCGCGACGTCCTCGACCGCGGCGACATCCGCATCTTCGGCAATGTCCGCTTCGGCACCGACATCACCCTCGCCGACCTCAAGAAGCACTACAACGCGGTCATCTTCGCGACCGGTGCGATCAAAGACGCCGATCTCGACATCCCCGGCATCGACGCAGAAGGCTCGTACGGTGCCGCCGACTTCGTGAGCTGGTACGACGGCCACCCCGACTTCCCGCGCGAATGGCCGCTCGATGCCGCATCCGTCGCGGTCCTCGGCAACGGCAACGTCGCCCTCGACGTCGCGCGCGTGCTCGCCAAGCACGCCGACGACCTGCTGCCCACCGAGATCCCGGCGAACGTGTACGACGGCCTCAAGGCCTCGCCCGTCACGGACGTGCACGTCTTCGGCCGCCGCGGCCCGGCACAGGTGAAGTTCACGCCGCTCGAGCTCCGCGAGCTCGGCGAGCTGAACGACGTCGACATGGTCGTCTACGACGAGGACTTCGATTACGACGAGGCCTCGAAGGCCGCGATCGCGTCGAACAAGCAGGTCATGGTGATCGACCGTGTGCTGCAGTCGTGGCGCCAGCGGCCGAGCGTCAACAACGCCGGCGGCGAGGCGAGCCGACGGCTGCATCTGCACTTCTGGGCGCGGCCCGTCGAGATCACCAAGGATGCCGACGGTCGCGTCGCGTCGATCGTCACCGAGCGCACCCGACCCGACGGCTCCGGCGGGGTCGAGGGAACCGGCGAGATGCGCGAGATCCCCGTCGGCCAGGTCTACCGCGCCGTCGGCTACTTCGGCTCGCCGCTGCCGGACGTGCCGTTCGACAAGCGCCACGGCGTGATCCCGAACCATGAGGGTCAGGTCGTGAAGAAGGGCTCGAACGAGCGCGTTCCCGGCGTCTACGCGACCGGGTGGATCAAGCGCGGACCCGTCGGCCTCATCGGCCACACCAAGTCCGACGCGATGGAGACCATCCGCCACCTGATCAACGACCAGGCATCGTGGTGGACTCCCGAGGACGCGTCCGACGAAGCGATCATCTCGCTGCTCGCCGAGCGTCAGGTCGCCTGGACCGACCTCGACGGGTGGCACCGACTCGACGAGCACGAGGTCGCCCTCGGCGCTCCGCACGAGCGCGAGCGCATCAAGGTCGTCGACCGCGATGAGATGGTGCGGGTCTCGCGCGGCGAGTGATCGCGACATGACCGGCGGCTGGGAGCAGGACGTCCTGGGACGTCCGTTCGAGCGGCTCACGCTGCCACTGGGCAGCGACTCGGAGGGCGAGGTCGTCGCGACGCTCGTCCGGCTCGATCCGCCGAAGCTCGCGGGCCTCACCGGGCCGCTGCGCGACGTCGACGTCCTCTACCTGCACGGCTGGTCGGACTACTTCTTCCAGGTCGAGCTCGCGCGCTTCTGGGCGTCCCTCGGCGCGCGGTTCCACGCCCTCGACCTTCGCAAGTACGGTCGCAGTCTGCGGCCGGGGAACACGCCCGGCTTCGTCACCTCGCTCGACGTGTACGACGCCGACATCGCCGCGGCGCTGGGCGCCATGGGGCATCCGCTCGATCGTCCGCGGTCGCGTCGCCGCCTCGTGATGATGGGGCACTCGACCGGAGGTCTCACCGCCACGCTGTGGGCATCCCGTCATCACGGCCGGCTCGATGCGCTCGTCCTCAACAGCCCGTGGCTCGAGCTGCAGCTCGGCACACTGGGGCGGCAGGCGCTGTCGCCGCTCGTCCAGATGCGCGCGAGAGTCGACCCGATGGGTGCGCACCCGGTCGTCGACCTCGGCTTCTACACCCGGGCGCAGACCGAGGTCGGGGCTCTCCCGGTGCGCGGGTACCGACGCGAGTGGCGGCCCGAGCGCGGTTTCCCGACGCATCCCGGGTGGTTGGCGGCGATCGTCGAAGGCCACCGGCGGGTGTCGGCGGGAGTGGATGTCGGGTGCCCGACGATCGTGCTCCTCTCGACGAAGTCGACGAACCCCTTCGCGTGGAACGCGGAGATGACCGGCAGCGACTCCGTCCTCGTCGTCGACGACATCGCCCGCGCCGCGACGCGGATCGGGCGGGAGGTGACGCTCGCACGGATCGAGGGCGGCATCCACGACATCTTCCTGTCCCGCCCCACCCCGCGCGAGCAGGCCTACCTGGCCCTCGAACGGTGGCTCATGCGGGGTGTGCTCGGCCGCTCGCGCGATTCGAGGCGAGCCCGAGAGTCAGGCTGACCGCTGCTCCCAGCAGCATGACGCCCGCCATCGGCACCGCCGTCTCCTCTCCCCACAACCCCACGATCGGGGTCACGAGCGCACCGACCGCGAACTGGCAGGCGCCCATGAGCGCTGCTCCGGCCCCGCGGTTGCTCGCCGTCGCGCGGGCGAGGCCCAGCGCGTTCGCGTTTCCGAAGGTCAGCCCCGCGCCGCCCATCGTCGTGAACGCGCAGGCGAGGAAGAGCGGGACGGACAGGATGCCGGTGGCCGCCGAGACCGTCATGACCACCCCTGAGGCGACGCCGAGCGAGGCGCCGACCACCAGCATCCGCTCCGGCCCGATCCGCGGCGCGTACGTCGCGTTGATCAGGTTCGCGACCAGCAGTGCGCCGCCGCCGCCGGCGAAACCGAGACCGTAGAGCAGGGGCGGCATCCCCAGGATGATCTGCCCGACGAAGGGGGATGCCGCGACGTAGGCGAACAGGCCCGCGAAGCCGGAGACATAGGCGCCCGTGTACCCCAGGTAGACCCGGTCCCTCATGAAATGGGCGAATGAGGCGCGCATGGTCCGCAGGCCGCCGGTGTGCCGGAGTTCGCGGGGGAGAGACTCCGGGACGACGAGCCAGGCGAGGACGAGCATGAGGACGGCGATGACGGCGAGAGCCGTGAGTACGCCCCGCCACCCCGAGAACGAGGCGACGAGGCCGCCGATCGGGGGAGCGATGAGGGGGCCGAGTCCGCCGACGGTCGCGATGAGGCTGAGCGCGCGCACCGCGGTGCGCCCCGTGCTGAGATCGACCGCGATGGCCCGCGCGACCACGACGCCAGCCGCACCCGACAGTCCCTGCAACAGGCGCAGGCCGACGAACACCTCGATGTTCGGGGATGCGATCAGGGCGACGCTCGTCAGGGTGAAGGCCGCCGTAGCGAGGAGGAGAACGCGGCGGCGCCCCCACATGTCCGAGAGCGGGCCGAGCAGCAGCTGCCCGACGCCCAACCCGAGGAGGAACGCGGTGAGGGTCAGTTGGACCGTGGCGGGCGCGGCCTCGAGCTGGTCGGCGATCTGGGGGAGCGACGCGAGGTACATGTCGATCGCGAACGGCCCGACGGCCGAGAGGAACCCGAGGACGACGACGAGCCGGCGGGTGAGGCGCGGCGCGGTCATGCCCGGGGGCGCAGCAGCGCGCCGAGCGTGCGGAGCGTGGACTCGAGTCCGACGCCGGGGTCGAGGAGCCACTGGATCTGCAGACCGTCGGATGCCGCGATGAGGAGCGCCGCCAGGTGCTCGGCCGGCACGTCGTCGCGCACGAGGCCCTCCTGCTGCTGCAGTCGAAGGCTCTCGGTGATCGATCTGCGAAGGCTCTCGAATCGCAGGGTGAAGAAGTCTCGGCCGACGCCGTCCTCGGTCTCGAGCGACGCGGCGAGGAGGGTGGAGTAGAGCGTCACGAGCCCCGGGATCCCGACGTTCCTCCGGGCGGCGTGGATCATCGTGTCGATACCGGGCCGAAGTTCGGACGGATCGTCGTGGGTCTGCTCGGCGTGTGCGTAGACGGCGACCAGGAGCTGCTCGCGGGAGTCGAAGTAGTGCAGCAGCGCCGCGTGGGACACGCCGATGGCCTCCGCGATCTTGCGGAGCGACGTGCCGCTCGCGCCGCGCTCGCGGAACACCTCGATGGCGCGGTCGAGGATCTCCTGGCGCCTGGCGACGCCCTTCGGCCGCGATCCGCGGCGGCCGATCACATCGTCCTCGTCCTGGGTCATGGGGACAGAGTAGGACGGCGGAACGAAAACCTCCACTTGGAGGTTAATTCTGATATCGTCGTGGCCACGCCGCCTCGCGGCATCCGACAACGACGTTACGAAGGAAGGCCCATGGCTCTGCCGCTCGCCTCAGTCCAGCTCTACACGCTCGCCAAAGAGTTCAGCGAGGACATGTCCGGATCGCTCGACAAGCTGGCCGCTCTCGGCCTGCGCAACGTCGAGGCGTTCGACTTCGTCCGCCGCCCCGACGAGATCCGCGCGGCCCTCGACGCCAGCGGCCTCGCCTCGCCCACGGGTCACGCGCCGCTGCTGTCGGACGAGCTGTGGACGCCGGACGGCTCGATCCCCACTCCCGCTCCCGAGGTCGTCTTCGAGGCTGCCGCGAAGATCGGCATGACCACGGTCATCGACCCGTTCGTCCCCGCCGAGCGCTGGTTCACCGAAGAGGGCGTCGCCGACATCGCCGAGCGCCTCAACCGTCTCGTCGAGACCGCGGCCGGCTTCGGCATGTCCGTCGGCTACCACAACCACGCGCAGGAGTTCGTGAAGTCCTTCGACGGACAGACCGCCTACGAGCGCTTCCTGGAGCTGACCGACGACCGCGTCCAGATCGAGCTCGACCTGTTCTGGGCCCTGACCGGTGGCCAGGACGTGCCGGCCCTCGTCGAGAGGTTGGGCGACCGCCTCGTCGCCGTGCACGTGAAGGACGGCATCGCCCCGGCATCCAACCCCTGGGCACCCGGCGCCGACGAGTTCGGTTCCGACTCGCTCGAGCAGCTGCGTGCCGGCACCGGTGACGTTCCGCTCGCCGCATCGCTGCACGCCGGGACGAACATCCAGTACGCCGTCATCGAGTACGACAAGGCTCCCGGTGACGTGTTCGAGGACATCGCCGCGTCGTACGCCTTCCTGAAGGACGGCGGGTTCATCGCATGACCGGCCCCGTCGGAGTCGGCATCGTCGGTGCCGGTGTCATCAGCCAGACCTACCTCGAGAACCTGACGTCGTTCCCCGACGTGAAGGTCGTCGCGATCGGCGACATGATCCCCGAGCGCGCCAAGGCCAAGGCCGAGGAGCACGGCGTCCCCTCGTGGGGCACGCTCGAGGACGTCCTCGGCAACCCCGACGTCGAGCTCGTCGTGAACCTCACGATCCCCGAGTCGCACATCGCTGTCTCGTCGCAGGCGGTCGCCGCCGGCAAGCACGTGTGGACCGAGAAGCCGCTGGGCCTCGACCGCGAGGGCGCTCGTCAGCTGCTGAAGGATGCCGACGCTGCCGGCGTCCGCGTCGGCTCGGCACCCGACACGATCCTCGGCCCGGGCTTCCAGTCCGCGAAGCGCGCCATCGCCGAGGGAGTGATCGGCACGCCCCTCTTCGTGCAGACCGCGTTCCAGACGCAGGGGCCCGACCTCTGGCATCCGGAGCCCGCGTTCCTGTTCGCGAAGGGTGCGGGACCCCTCCTCGACATGGGGCCGTACTACTTCTCGGCTCTCGTCAGCCTGCTGGGGCCCATCGCCGGTGTCGCGGCGCGCGGATCGCGCTTCCGCACGGAGCGTCACATCCACACCGGTCCCCGCGCCGGTGAGACCTTCCCCGTCGAGGTCCCGTCGTCGGTGCAGGTGCTCTCGACGTTCGAGGGCGGCCAGCACGGCACGCACCTGCTGAGCTTCGACTCGGCGCTCGAGCGTCACGGTGTCGTCGAGATCCACGGCACCGAGGGCTCGATCGTGCTGCCCGACCCCAACCGCTTCGACGGTCCGACCCGCTACGTGAAGCCGCTGGGCGTCTTCCGCGACGGGATGAAGACCGAGCAGGAGTGGATCGACGTCGAGCAGCAGGGTACGGTCGTGGGCCGTGGGCTCGGTGTCCTCGACATGGTCCGCGCGATCGCGGATAACCGCACGCACGTCGCCACCGGTGAGCTCGGCTTCCACGTCCTCGACGTGCTGCTGTCGGCTCAGGACTCGGCCGAGACCGGCCAGTACCTCGAGATCGATAGCACCGTCGCGCCGGTGCCCGCGGTTCCGGTCGACTTCGACCCCTTCGCCAGCACGCTCTGATCAGCTGACACGAGCGACGGCCCGGATCCCTGGCGGGGTCCGGGCCGTCGTCCGTTCGTCAGCGCGGTTGGTGTGAGCGCACCCGGAACCAGAGGCTCAGCTCGCGTGCGGCGCGGAGCGTGGCCGACGGGTCGCCGTGCCCTTCGAGGTCGTCGAAGGTGTCGCGGAACCCCTCGGGCGCGTCTCCCTCGGAGGTGACGATGGGTTCATAGCCCATCGTCCACTCGGCGAAATTGCGATCCTCGGTGAACTCGTCGATCAGCACGCGTAGGTGGTCGTGACGCGGGTCGCGCTCGATCTTCCCCATCGTCTCGCGGACCGCCTGCTCGGGGCCCTCGAGGATCTGAATGAAGCGGCCGTTGCGGTACAGCAGCATGCCCGTGATGTCCCGCTGCGCGTTCGCGGACCGGCACTGCTGGAGCAGTTCGCCGAGCGCGTCGTCGGTGAACGGCTCGGTCGCGGTGCTCGAGTACACGACGGAGAAGACGGTGTCGTCGGCGGCGGTCATCGGTTCTCCTGGATCGTGAGGATGCCGTTCGCGCCCGGCGCGGGCGTCGGAGCCGACGAGAGCGTGCGCATCGCGGAGACGAGGTCGGCGAACGTGCCGATCACCGCCGAACGCATGTCGAACGCGTCGTAGTGACCGTCCCGGCGTCGCTCGATGTACCCGAGGAAGTTGCCGTCGCGACTGCCGACGTGGAAGCCGTCTTCGACGCGCGCCCAGACCGTGCCGGGGGATGGGGGGTGCTCAGACACGGGAACCTCACTTACTCGTGGTGCAGAGTAGCCACGGTAGGTGAGGGCTCCGACGGCCGCGCGGGCTTGACAACCTGGCGGCCGCGTATCAGCGCGTCAGCGGTAGTTGATGAACTGCAGGTCGACGTCGAGGTCGGCGGCCTTCAGCATCCGCTGGACTTCCTGCAGGTCGTCACGGGACTTCGACTGCACGCGCAGCTCGTCGCCCTGGATCTGCGCCTTGACCGACTTGGGGCCCTCGTCGCGGATCAGCTTGGTGATCTTCTTCGCGTCCTCGGAGGAGATGCCCTCCTTGAGGGTGGACACGAGCCGGAACTCCTTGCCCGAGGGCTGCGGGTCCTCGGACTCGAGGCTCTTCAGCGAGATGCCGCGCTTGATCAGCTTCGACTGGAAGACATCGAGCACGGCCTTCGCCCGCTCGTCGCTGTTCGCCTTGATGAGGATCGACTCGCCGCTCCACTCGATCGAGGCGCCGGTGCCCTTGAAGTCGTAGCGCTGCTCGACCTCCTTGCGCGCCTGGTTGAGGGCGTTGTCCGCCTCCTGACGATCCACCTTGCTGACCACGTCGAACGAAGAGTCTGATGCCATGCGTTCGAGGGTACCGCTGTACCGAGTGGATGCCGCGGGTCCCGGCATCCACATCGTTGCGCGCCCGTGATGCGCGGCCGCTAGCGTCGAGGCATGGATCGTCGGGGGAAGATCATGGTCGGAATCGCCGTGGGGGCCGTGGTGGGGTTGCTTGCGCTCGCGGCGCCGGCCGTCATCGGCATGATCCCGACCGACGAGGTGGTCGCGGAAGCACCGTCCCCGTCGGCCACGCCGATACGGATCGCGTCCCCGACGCCGACGCCGACCCCGACGCCGGAGCCGACGCAGCCCGCACCGGTCGAGACCACTCCGGCGCCGCCCGAGAGCAAATGCCTCGGCGTTCCGCCGGGCAAGGATCGGGGGTCGATCTCTCCCGGTGCGACGGGGGCCGTCGAGCGCTCGAACGCGGAGGGACTCGCGACGGTCTACCGCGTCGTGTCCAACGATTCGTACTGGGCGATCGTCCAGCGGTTCTGCCTCGACAGCGGCGACTTCGACGCCGCGAACGCGTTCGACGGGGCGGGCGAGATCTACGAGGGTGACTATCTCGCCATCCTCTCCGAGGGCACCGCGACGGCCGCCGCGCTCAACGAGGCGAACAAGGGCGGGTATCGCACCCACCAGGACTGCGACGGGATCGCCCGTATCGAATTGTCGACGCCCGACTCCTCTGGTCGCATCGCGGTGACAATGAGGGGGACGATCGTCGACACCGGCACGGGCGAATACGCCGAGGGGCCGGTCGAGAACGTCGACGGCACGCCCACCTTCTACACGGTGCAGCCGGGCGACACGTACCGCGGGATCGGCGACCGGTTCTGCGTCGACGCGATCACCGTGCAGCAGTTCAACCAGGCCGGCGGCCCGGAGCATGTCCTCCAGCCCGGAGACCGCGTGCAGCTGCGCCCGACGAGCCGGTCGATCGAATCTCAGGGCTGATCACCGCGCGCCGACCATGACCGCAGGCTCGGCGCCCCTACTCTGACCACGTGAGCACGCCCGCACCCCCTCAGCTCGCGCAGCGTGCCTGGGGCATCGCCGCCGTCGTCATCGTGGTCCTGTCGGTCCTGCCGACGTTCCTCGTCCTCCTTCTGGTTGCGACGGTCGACGAGCAGTACGGCTGGCTCCTCATCGTCACCTTCGCCTTGCTCGTCGCGGGTGGGTCGGCCGCGATGCTCGCCGGCATCGTCGGTCTCGTCTTCGCCGGCATCCGCCGGAGCGGGTTCGTCTGGCCGTCGATCGGAACGGTCCTGGGGATCGGACTCGTCGGTGCTGCGTCGATCATCCTCGCGATCGGAAGCTGACGACGGAGCCGCGGCATCCCCTCCTTCGTAGACTGGACTGATGCGGCCGCTGACAGAGGACCAGTTGCGCGACGTGCTCGTCAATGCGACGAAGGACGAACGCACCCGTCTCGAACTGCCCCACGACTTCCCGATCCTCGAATGGGATCACCTCGACTTCCTTGCCTGGCGCGACCCCACGACGCGCAGCCGCGGCTACGTCGTCGCCGAGATCGGCGGCGAGCCCACGGGCATCGTCCTGCGGGCCGCGAACGGCGCCGCCCACGCCCGATCGGCGATGTGCAACATCTGCCACACGATGCAGCCCGGCAATCAGGTGACGATGTTCACCGCGCGACGGGCGGGGGATGCCGGTGACCGCGGCGACAGCGTCGGCACCTACGTGTGCGCCGATCTGACCTGCCACGACAACGTGCGGATCGCCGCGCCGCTGGCGCCGAGCGAGATCCGCGCGAGCGTCGATCGGCGGATCGACGGCACCCGACACCGCCTCGAATCCTTCGTCGAGCGCGTCGCCGCGGCCGCCTGACGCCTCGGTTTTCGTCACGCCCTCAGGGAGGGTAGTATCGGTGATCGCGCCTCCGGTCGACTGCGAAAGCCGGGCGGGTGCGCACCTGGCGAGTTACCCAAGCGGCCAAAGGGATCTGACTGTAAATCAGACTGCATTGCATTCGGGGGTTCGAATCCCTCACTCGCCACCACCACACGAAGAGCCGCGGAGCATTCCGCGGCTCTTTCTCATTCCCCCGGTGGCCCCGGCAAGCCCTGTGGAGATCGCGTTGCCGCACCGCGCGGTCTGACAGGATGGGGGCGAGGGCGGGGGGAGGCCTCCGCCGAAGGGATGTCGAGGATGAGCGAACCGATCACCGCCCCCAGTTCGAGCAAGATCTTCAGAGCCGCGATCTGGGTCGCCATCGGCGCGCTCATCGCAGCTGCGATCGTGTGCGTCGTCTGGGTCATCGTCGGCGACTCCGCCGGCATCGTCGGACGGGCGTTCCTCACGATCCTGCTGCTGGCCGCTTTCGCCGGACTGTCGATCCTCGAGGCATCCCTCGCCAGCCGTCGACCGGCGTGGTTCGCTCTCGCGAGCATCGTGTCGTGGGTCGTCGCGCTCATCATCGGAGCGTTCCTGATCTGGATGCCGGATGCGGGCGACAACTACGGTGTCGGCGTCGAACGCTTCTTCAAATACATCGTCATCCTGCTGGTCCTGCAGGGTGCCCTTCTCCACATCCGGCTCTACGTGAAGTCGTTCACGCGTCACCAGACGACGTTCACCAGCATCGTGGCCTACGTCACGATGGGCCTCGTCGTCATCCTCGCGTTCATGCTCGTGATCCCGCTGATGCTGGGCGAGTTCGTCGACTTCCGCGACATCTACTGGCGTGTGCTCGTCTCGGTCGCGATCCTCGCTGCCGTCGGCACAGCTCTCGTTCCTCTCGTGAACGCCCTCTTCGCGCCGAAGAAGGAGCGTCCCCAGGCGGTCGGCTACGCAGCGCAGGGCTACGGCGCACCCGGTTACGCCCCGCAGACGGCCTACGCCCCGCAGGATGCCGCGCCCGTAGCGCCGGTCCAGGCGTGGCCGACGTACGCGGACGGTCGCACCCCGCTCCCGGTGATGCCCGACGGCAGCCCCGATTGGAACGCGTACTACACAGGTCAGCCGACCTACGCTCAGCAGCCCTACGGCGCGGGCGCCGAGGTGCCCCCCGCGCCGCCCGCGCCGATCCCCGGCGAGCCGGCGCAGCCCGCACCGCCGGCGCAGCCCGCACCACCGGCGCAGCCTGCACCGCCGGCCCAGCCCGATCAGCCGGTTCCTCCCATGCCGCCGGCTCCGGGGACGCCCGACGTTCCGCCGCCGCCGCGCTACTGAATCCTGTTCCTCGAACCGCCCGGGACGCCTCGCCCTCCGCGAGGGCGTCGCGGGCGGTTCGTCGTTCCGCGGGCGATGGCCCCCGGGCGGCGTACCGTGGAGGGATGGATGCCGCCGCGCTCGCCGACCTCGCCCTCGACATCGCTCGCGAAGCGGGTGAGCTCGCCCGCACGCGCCGTCAAGAAGGCGTCGCGATCGCCGCGACCAAGTCGGCGCTCGCCGACATCGTGACGGAGGCGGACCGCGAGGTCGAGGCGCTCATCCGTGCCCGACTCGCCACAGAGAGGCCCGACGACGGGTTCCTCGGCGAGGAGTCCGGCGCCGAGCGGGGGACCTCCGACATCACGTGGGTCGTGGACCCCATCGACGGCACCGTGAACTACGCCTACGGGATGCCGCACTACGCCGTCAGCATCGCGGCGGTCTCGGGAGAGCCCACGCCGCCGACCTGGACCGCGCTCGCCGGGGTCGTGCACAACCCCGCCATCGACGAGACCTTCCACGCGGTCCGAGGCGAGGGCGCATGGCGAGGAGAGCACCGGTTGACGGTGTCGAGCGTCGGTGAAGCCGGCGGGCTCGTCGCCACGGGCTTCGGATACGACCCGAAGCACCATGCGGAGGACCTCGCGAGGGTCGCAGCCGTCATGCCGCTCCTGCGCGACCTGCGCCGCGCAGGCGCCGCATCCCTCGACCTGGCGTACGTCGCAGCCGGCCGGCTGGACGGGTACTTCGAGCGGGGACTGCACCCGTGGGACCACGCCGCGGGTGCACTGCTGGTCACCGAGGCCGGCGGACGGGTCACCGGGGCGCCCGGCGGCGCTCCCGGGCGGGAGATGACCATCGCTGCGGGCCCCGAGCTCTTCGAACGGTTGGCGGCGACGATCGGTGTGTGAACCGGCATCCCATTCCCAGCCTCCGTCGTGTAGCGTGTTTATCTGATCGTTACCTTCGCTGCCCGAGCGGAGAACATCGACCCCTGAAGCCCGCGGCCCCGGCCGCTCGACACGAGAGCCCGCACGTTTGACTTTCGATGCCTCCTCTACCGACGCGCCCGCAGCGCGTCGTAGCCGGCGACCCGCTGTGTCCGGCCCCGCGCCGTTGACCCGTGCGGAGTACCGTCGGCAGGCTGACGGAGCTGTCGTCTCGAACGAGGTCCCCGCCATCGCTCAGGCGGTGGAGGCGCCCGCTCTGCGCCGGCGGCGCGCGCGCGAGGCGTCTGCAGCCGTCGAAGCGGTCACCGCGGTCGCTGCCGAGCCGGTTGTGGAGGCACCCGTCGTGGCGTTCGTCGCGCCCGAGCCGGAGCCCGCCCAGGCGGCACCGGCGTCGATCGCGGAGACCGTGATCGCCGAGGCCGCCGCGGCCACTCTGCCGCGGCGTCGCCGGTCACGGCCGGCCGCTCCCGCCGTCCCGGTCCCCGAGGTCCCCGTTCACGAATTCCTCGACGAGACCATCGTCCTCCCGGCCGCGGACTCCGTTCACTCCTCCGCGCATGACGCGGCGCCCAGCATCGACGAGTTCGAGCTCGCCGCGAAGGTCTTCTCCTTCACGGGCGAGACGCCGATCCAGGTCGCCCGTGCGGCAGCCGAGGCTGACGAGCAGGCGCAGCCTACGACAACTCGGGTGCGCATGGCGGATCAGCCCGCTCGCCCCCGTCGTGGCCGGATCATGTTCAAGCGGGTCGCCGCGGCATCCTTCTCCGTCAGCGTCGTCGGGGTCGTCGGACTGCTCGCCATCGGCATCACGACTCCCGTCGCCGCCGTCGGCGCGTTCGGCCAGGAAGTGCGGGGCGACATGACGCTCGCCAGCGACGCGACAGACGTCGACGCCCCTGAGATCCAGGCGTACGTCGCCGGCTCCGCCACGGCGGCGAAGGATCTCGCCCGTTCCGACGAATACGACATCGAATCCATGGCCGACGTCGCCGCCGAGTCCGGTGTCACCGCGTTCGCCGGCACCTGGGTGAACGACGCCACGGCCGCCGTGCAGTGGCCCTTCCCCGTGGGCGTGCCGATCTCGGCGCAGTTCGGCTCGACGTCCTACCTCTCGAAGTTCTCGCGTGCTCACCACGGCACGGATTTCACCCCCGGCCGGGGAGCGGAGATCCACGCGGTGGCTGCGGGAACCGTCCGCATCGCTACCGAGGCCGGCGGCGACTACGGAGTGACGGTCGTCATCGACCACATCATCGACGGTCAGCTCGTCTCGACCCGCTACGGGCACATGGAGTACGGCTCGCTGCGCGTCTCGCCCGGAGAGACCGTCGAGGCCGGTCAGGTCATCGGCCAGGTCGGCAGCACGGGCAAGTCCACGGGCCCCCACCTGCACCTCGAGGTGCTGCTCGGCGGGACCACGCGCATCGATCCGCTGCCGTGGCTGAAGGAGCACACGCAAGGCTGACCCGGTTACAGACGGGTGCCGCGACTCTGGTATCCTCTTCTAGTTGCCCGCTTGCGGGCAGCACGCCCCGATAGCTCAGTGGCAGAGCACTTCCATGGTAAGGAAGGGGTCGTCAGTTCAATCCTGACTCGGGGCTCGCAGCATCCTTCAGATGCGCCACGGCGGGGTAGCTCAGCTGGTCAGAGCGCACGACTCATAATCGTGAGGTCGCGGGTTCAAGCCCCGCTCCCGCTACTCAAAACCCCCGGCTCCACCCGGGGGTTTTGTTGTGCGTGGACCGCTTCAGCCGCCTTCTCACCCCCTCGGAAAGTGACCTCACTGAATTGGGCATCGAGGATGCGCTTCGCCGCCAGAGCTGCATCGCGCGAGGGGCTATGCATGTAGCGCTCAGTGGTTGTGATCGATGCGTGCCCCATTACGCGCTGGATCTGCGTCGGCGGAAGGCCGAGTCCGCTGAGGTACGACGCGAAGGTGTGGCGGAGGTCGTGGAATCGGACGGCGCTTCCGTCGGGGAACGTGCCGATGGTGGCGCGAGTGGTCTTCCAGCGGAGAGCTCGGCTCAGATTCGTGCTGTCGAAGGGTCCACCCTTCGCGCCGGAGAACAGGTACTGATGGCCGCTCGACATCGCCGCTTCGAGCCACGGCTTGAACTCCTCGATGATCGGCACATCGCGGGCCTTCCCGCTCTTAGTTGCGCGTTCGACCACGCGGCCGTGACCGTCGGGAGAGCGTGTCGCGCGGATCCGCAGTAGACCGTTCTCGAGATCGACGTGCTCCGCGCGCAGAGCTGACGCTTCACCGAGCCGGGTCCCGGTCAGCACCATCGCGGCAAGAATCCGTTGCCCGTATGGGTGCCAGGCGGTGGCTTCGAGCATGATGGCAACTTGTGCGCGAGTGAGAGCGCGCTCCCTGAGGCTCTGGTCGGTTGCCTTTCCTCGCTGCCGGGGGATGAGCCTGCACGGGTTTGCAGAGAGGCGTTCATCCAGCACTGCAAGGTCGAGCAAGCGCGACAGGAGCACCTTGGCGGCGTTGACGGTGCTCGCTTTGCCGTTCCAGTCCTGCATCGCGCGCATGACTGTCAGGGGGCGGAGGTCGTCGAGGAGCAGGTCGCCCAGCGTGGGGCTGACGCGGATGCGCCACGCCCGTTCATACCCTTGGACCGAGTTGGACGTGAGGCCGTCGAACAACAGCGAGGAATACTCGCTGTAGAAGTCACGCAACGTGACGCCCGTCGGGTTTAGTCTCACATTTTGAGACTAGTCCGGGCGAACCGCCTAGTGCAACTTTATGGGACTAGTCGCTGTTGTCGCCAGCTCGACGCGCAGCCATCACTTTGACGAATGTCTCAACATCGACAGTCACGCCAGGGAACTCATACACGTCGGGATGCTCCCCGAACGCCGCGCGAAACTGGGAGATACGTCGATAGAGGGTCGATCGACTCATTCCGAGGACGACCTGCATGCCCTCGAAACCGCCCACCAGGCGCCAGGCAAGCCAGAAGCCGAACAGATCGAACATGGTCGAGTTGACCCAGGGGCGCAGCAGCGACTTGATGCCGGGGAAGGCGGCTTGTAGAGGCTTGTTGATCGCCTGATTTGCGGAGTTATACGCGTCCCAGGCGTGTTCGATGGCGCTCTTTGCGTTGCCCGCACCCTCGGGGGTGGGGGAGCGATCGGCTCGGAAGTCGGCCACCGTGCCTCCTCAGTCGCAGTTCCGGGACTATCAGACTACGGCTACCGCCAGACACGCGTCCGAGCTACTTGTCAAAGAGCCAGCGCCAGACGTCGACAAGTTGCGTAGCTGGAATCTCCCGATCGTCGAGGACTACGACCTCGCCATCTTCCCCGGTGGAGGTCGAAAGGAACTCCGCCATTGACCAGACGTCCGCAGGGCTGTCCACGACGTACGCCCACGGCTTCCTGTCACTCATCTGCGTTCTCCCGAAATCTTCTACACAAGATCAAGCCCCGTCAGCTGATCTGGATTCTCAGTGCTCGATCCGTCCGCGCAAGATCGACTCAGCGCGCAAGAACTCCGCTTGCGCGTCCTCGAGGATCGAGGCCGTTTCAGCGACGACGCTGGCGGCCTGTCGTGACGCGACTGTGAGGTCACTTTGCATCGGGGGAAGGCCTGCCAACAGGGTCGAGAAGTCGCTCGTCGAGACGTAAGAGCTGATCAGTGCTTCGCCGAGCCTCGAGAGGCTTTCCAGTTCTCCCGTCAGTGTCGAAGGATCTTGTCCTTCAGCGTCCAAGCGGAATCTCGCAACCGCGTTCGCGCCCGCCACCGAATCGGCCAGGGCCTCACGGAGCTCATCGTTGAGGGGCTTCAGATCCTTCGAGTACGTATCGAGCTCCTTCGCCATATCGCGCATCACCGCTAGAGACGGCTGAAGTCCGCGATCTTTGCCCAGATTCTTCCGAATCTGTTCGAGCCGCGCGCTGCCGTCAGCGAATCTGTCGCCTACAGCGCCCGTCCGCGCGCCGATCGCATTCGAGACCTCGAACAGTCGCTCGCTGGACGTCCCCAGAAGCTCCAGCCCGTCGAGGAATCCCAGATCGACCGAGACACGATCGTCTTTGTCGTCATCTCCATCCGGTTGCTTGCTTGACGCACCCGGGGACGAATCCCGGGAGGCCCGGGGCGCGACAGAGACCTGAGGCGTCGCCTCGAGGGCCCCCGGAGCGAAGTCTTGAACTGGGTTACTGAAATCAGCTGTGCCACTTCGCACTGCCTCGCCGATGCCGCGAAGCAGGTCTGCCAGAGCCCGGGCGCGCGCGAAGTTGACCGAGTACTCGTTGGCTCGATACGGTCGCAAATCGAAGGGGAGCGATCCGATCTCTCGTGTGATCATCACGGTGCGTTTGCCCAACGCATGCGCCAGCCCTAGCTCGTACATGACGTTGGGATTGAGGCCCGTCACGTCGGCGATGACCAAGTCGGCTCGAGCAATACCGGCCACCACATCTGCCAGGATATTTCGCTGGTTGAGCAGAGAATCGGCGCGTGACACTTCGAACCCCGCCTCCTGGAGGGGAGCGGCAATCAGCTCGGTATAGACATCGTCGAAATCCGCCTCGAAGGGCATCAACACAAACGCTCGCGAGACCTCGGCATCTTCTGGCATGGCTCGACATTAGCGGTGCTGGCCACGTTCCGCTGCCGCCCTGCGCGCTGCGCGCTTCGGTTGCCCTCGACGTCGTGATCCGGGTTCGTCAGGCGAGGCGCGCAAGCGTGTCGGGAAGGCGCGCGGCGTGCCGCACGCGGCACCGCTTCGCGCCCCTTCCCGACACTCTCACACGCCTTCGACAGTCGACCACGGAGGCGCGATCGACGATCGCACAGCGATGAGCGGGAAGCTCGCCAGCTCGGGGAACGCCGCTAGGAACGCGGCCAAGGCCGCGTCGGCGTTGTCGACGAGTCCCGTCACGCCGCCGAGGGGGTCACCGGGACGCCCGAACCCGTCCCGCAGGTGAACTTCCCAATCCGGGAGTGGCTCCCCGTCGCGATGCGCCGCGTTCAAACACTTCATCCCTACTCCTTTCATGGCGCGGATCCGTCCCGCGCGACCAACTCGCGGCGAAAGCGCGCGGCGAGATTCTCAAGGGGTGCCGGCGAATCGACCACCACAGATGCGCCGGCTTCATCGACCTGCTGAGACTCCCACCAGGCGCGACGAAGCTGGCGCTGCAGCGTGCGCGTGAGGCCGGTGAAGGACCAGCCCGTGCGCTTGCTGGTTCGGCGCGAGGCGCTCACGACTTGCGAACGCGAGCCGTACCGCTGATGGACGAGGCTTGAGCAGTTCTGCGGCTCGCAGTCGGTCGTGCACCGCGTCTGGCGCGCGGCTTGCCCGAGCGCGACTTGGTGCCGCCACACCGCGACCGGGACCTCGCTGGCATCCGTCGCCACGTCCTTCAAGACGTAGTTCAGCGCTTTGGAGAGGTACCAGATCGTCTTCGCGCCGTCGCCGTCCGCGCGGAACGCCTTGCAGTCCGCTTGCGCGCCCCACTCGACGATCGTCCCGTCGACCTTCGAGACTGCGGTCGCTGTTCGCGCAGCATCACGGAGTGAGTCCGAGCTCGGCGCTTCTATCCGTGCGATTCGGACGAGGGCATGCACGTGCAGGACACCTCGGTCTTGCCACTCGCGAACGATGAAGTATTCGAGAGAGTCCCATCGGTCACGCATCCGGCGCCGGGTGCGATCCCACAGAACTCCGGCATCCCGGTTCCAAGCCACCTGCCCTGCGTAGTCGTAGCGACCTGGATCGAGCGGCACGCCACGGAGACCGGAGTCGCCAGCGTTATGCAGGCGACCGCAGCGGCACATCGCGTCCCCGACGCGTGGCACCCGGTGCACGCCACCGAACGAAGGTGCGGTGAGCGTCAGCAGATAGAAACGGTATTGCTCGACCGGGCCGTCGAAAACGCCAGACCGAGCGATCGCAGCCCAGTCGTTTCGGTACAACTCAGCGCAAGAGGGGCAACGGCTCTTGATGCGGCTACCGCAACGCATCCACACGCCGATGGCCGTCTTGATGGGGGAGGAGCACCCGCGCGCGAGGACGGCGTCGCGTTCAGCAGATGATTCGTTCGGAGTCGCTCGCATAGCGAGCGGCTAGGGGTACACGCCTCATAATCGTGAGGTCGCGGGTTCAAGCCCCGCTCCCGCTACGCAAAACCCCCGGCTCCACCCGGGGGTTTTGTCATGTCCGTAGCCTGATACCCACCTCGCGGCCATGAAACTGGTCAGTCATCTGCTCCTGGCGAGCGTCCATAGAGTGGGACGACTGTCTGGTCGTTGCGGCCGACGATCTGTCCGTGGAGCGAGCGTTCCTCGTACGGTAGAGGGCATCGACGGCGCGACATCGTCATGGTGTACGTTTCGATCACCGATCCGGTTCCGTTGCCCTACCCGCCGCCGGCGTCTCCACCGCACGTGCGTCTCGTGCGCGGCCGGCGCGAGGGCGGGTCTCACCAGAAAGCCCGCTTGTGGACTTCACCATCGTCATCGTCGCCGGGGTTGCCGTCGTCGCCCTGCTGTTCATCCTCGGTATCGGGCTGCTCCTGTTCCGCGCCTGGTATCAGGTCCCGCAGAGCGATGAGGCCATCGTGGTCGTCGGCAAGAAGCAACGAGGCTCCGACGGGACGACCTCGAACATGACGGTCATCACGGGTGGTGGCGCGTTCGTCAACAAACTGACGCAGCGCTCCGACAAGATCTCGCTCCGCTCGCGCCAGATCAAGATGGAGCCGACGGCGCAGACGACCCACGGTGTGACCCTTCACGTCGCGGGTGTCGCTCTCGTCAAGATCGGCTCCCAGCCCGATCAGGTGCGCGCCGCAGCCGAGCGCTTCGCCTCGCAGGATCAGGCCATCGACACCTTCACGACCGAGCAGCTCGAGGGTGCCCTCCGCGGCGTCGTCGCGATGCTCTCGGTCGAAGAGGTCATGAAGGACCGGCAGAAGCTCAGCGACCAGATCGCCGAGGGTGTGAAGGGCGACCTGCTCGCGCAGGGCCTCGTGTTGGACTCGTTCGCGATCCAGGGCATCAACGACACCAACGGCTACATCGAGGCACTCGGAGCCGCCGAGGTCGAGCGCGTCCGCCGCGAGGCGGAGGTCGCCCGCATCAATGCGGCCCGCGAGGTGAAGGCGCGCCAGATCGCCACCGACGAGGCGAACCTGATCGAGCAGACCGCCCTGGACAAGAACAAGGCATCCGCCAAGAGCGAGGTCGGCCGCGCCAACGCGGAGGCCGAGCAGGCGGAGAACCTCGCCCGCGCCGAGCGCGAGCAGGCCGTTCTCGTCCAGAAGGCCGAGAACAAGCAGGCCACCCTCGACGCCGAGGTCAAGAAGGTCGCGGACGCCGACAAGTACCGCGCGCAGACCGAAGCCGACGCGAACGCCTACACGCGTCAGAAGCAGGCCGAGACCGACCGCGCGGTGGAGCAGCAGAAGGCGGATGCCGCCGCGTACAAGGTGCAGCGCGAGGCCGACGCCCGCCAGGCGTCCGCGTCCGCCGAGGCGGCTGCCACGCTCGCCAAGGCCGAGGCCGAAGCGCAGGCCCGT
The DNA here is from genome assembly GCF_900102005.1 of Microbacterium sp. LKL04. Taxonomy (NCBI): domain Bacteria; kingdom Bacillati; phylum Actinomycetota; class Actinomycetes; order Micrococcales; family Microbacteriaceae; genus Microbacterium; species Microbacterium sp. LKL04. Next base: position 214,471 of record NZ_LT627736.1, read on the forward strand.
CGCGCGACGGCCGAGGCCGAAGCAGACGCCATCCGCGCGACCGGTGAAGCCAAGGCCGCTGCCATCCAGGCCGAAGCCGAGGCGCTGCAGGAGAATCTCGAGGCCGTCCTCACGCGCGAGGTCGTCTCGAAGCTCCCCGACATGGTGTCGTCCTTCGCAGCCGGCTACGCCAGCGTCGGCAACATCACCCTCATTGGTGGCGACACCGCCGCCACGCACATCGCCCGCGAGCAGTCCCAGAGCCTCGCGGCCACCTTCGACGCGGTCAAGAGCACGACCGGCCTCGACATCGCGTCACTGGTGCAGGGGCAGGCGCTGGGCCGCGGCATCGCCGACGGGGCGAAGGCGAGCGTCCCGCAGGACTGAGCGCGCCCGGCTCCGGCGAAGGGGCGGGCCGCGCCGCGGCATCCCGAACCGTCAACGGATGCAAGGGATCCGGTGCGACACGCCGCCTCACCGCGCCGGTGGGCGGCGTGTCGCGCACGATCCCTTGCATCGGCGAACGGTCGCCGACCCGGAGGGATCAGAGGTCTGCGGGGGAGAGGTCGCCCTCGCCCTCCTCGCCGAGTTCGACGACGACGGGGTCCTGGCCCTGCGACTCGGGCTGGATGTCGGTCGCGGCATATGTCTCTTCGGGGTCGTCCGCGGGGAGGTCGAGGGGGCGGCCCTCGAACTCCGCGTCAGCGGCCTCGGTGTCGCCCACGGTGGTGTCCTCGGTGGGAGCGTCGTCCGGGTCGAGGCGGATGCCCTCGTCGCCGGTCTGATCGGGAGTGCTCATGGTGTTCCTTCCTTCGAGACCCCCACCCTCACCCCGATCGCCCGACGTGCGCACGGGCTGTCGCCTCGCGCCGGGCTGAGCTACCCTGCCGCGGTGACCACGCGACTGCTGCTGATCTCCGACACTCACATTCCCGGCCGTGCGCGAACCCTGCCCGATGCGGTTCGGCGCGAAGCGGATGCCGCCGACCTCACGGTCCACGCGGGGGATTGGGTCGCGGCATCCGTCCTGGACGACCTGCGTCAGCACGGCGAGGTCCTCGGCGTATACGGCAACAACGACGGCGACGATCTGCGCGCCGTCCTGCCCGAGGTCGCGCGCCGCGAGATCGAGGGCGTCCGCGTCGCCGTCGTGCACGAAACGGGGCAGAAGCAGCGCCGCGAGGAGCGGATGGATGCCGCCTTCCCGGGCACCGACCTGCTCGTGTTCGGCCACAGTCACATCCCGTGGGACACGACGGCGCCGAGTGGCATGCGCCTCCTCAACCCCGGCTCGCCGACCGACCGGCGGCGGCAACCCGACCACACGCTGATGGTGGTCGAGGTGGCGGACGGCGGCATTCGCTCCGTCGAACTCCGGAGCATCTGACGGGTTGCACCCCGTCGTCGGAGGAGTACTATCGCTGTCGGATTGCTAGAAAAGCGAGGTAAATCTCATGGCGAAGGACTCCCGCCGGTGGCTCGGACTGGTCTTCATCAGTGTCGCGGTGTCACTCATCATCGTCGACTCGACGATCGTCAACGTCGCCGTGCCGTCGATCGTCGAGGAGTTGAAGATCAGCTCGACCGAGGTGCAGTGGGTCCAGGAGGTCTACACCCTCGTGTTCGCCTCGTTCCTGCTGCTGTTCGGCGCCTTCGCCGACCGTTTCGGCAGGCGGCGGGTGATGCTGATCGGCGTCTCGGTCTTCGCCGCGTCGTCGGTGCTCGCGAGCGTCGCACCGACGGGTGAGCTGCTGATCCTCGCGCGCTTCGTGCAGGGCGTCGGCGGAGCGATGATCCTCCCGACCACCCTGTCCCTCATCAACTCCACGTTCCGCGGCCGTGAGCGCGGCATCGCCTTCGCCGTCTGGGGGTCGACGATCGGCGGCATGGCGGCGGTCGGTCCGCTCCTGGGCGGCTGGCTGACCACCGCGTTCTCGTGGCGGTGGGCGTTCGGCATCAACATCCCCCTCGGCATCATCATCGTGATCGGTGTTCTGCTGACCGTCGCGGAGTCGCGCGAGACCCGTAGGCGCTCGATCGACGGCGTCGGCGCACTGCTGTCGGTGATCCTCTTCGGCTCGCTCGTGTTCGGCCTCATCGAGGGCCGGACCTTCGGCTGGTGGCTCGCCGAGGACGGGCTCACGATCGGCGGCTGGACCTGGCCCCTGGCCGTCTCGCCGATCCCCTTCGCGTTCGCCATCACGCTCATCGCGCTGGTCCTGTTCGTCTGGTGGGGGCTCCGCCGCGGCCGCCGCGGCCAGGACCCGCTCATCGACTTCTCGCTGCTGAGCATCTCGTCGTTCCGGAACGGCAACATCGCGGCCCTCGTCGTCTCGCTCGGCGAGTTCGGGCTCATCCTCGCGCTGCCGCTGTGGCTGCAGTTCGTCCTCGGCTTCGATGCGCTCCAGGTCGGCCTGCTGCTCCTCGCCCTCGCCGGCGGATCGTTCATCGCCAGCGGCGCCGCGGGCGCGTTCAGCGGAAAGGTCCCGGCCGTCGTCGTGGTGCGCCTCGGCATCCTGGCGGAGATCGTCGGCATCGCGTGGGCAGGGTTCATCATCGGACCGGATGCCGCCTGGGGCTGGCTCATCCCCGCCCTCGCCGTCTACGGGTTCGGCGTCGGACTCGCGACCGCCCAGCTGACGGGTGTGATCCTGCAGGACGTCCCCGTCGAGAAGTCCGGCCAGGGTTCGGGCATTCAGTCCACCGCCCGCCAGGTCGGATCGGCACTCGGCGTCGCGATCCTCGGGACGGTGCTGTTCACGACGACCGGCGGTGTGCTCGCGGCATCCCTCGACGATGCCGGTGTCCCGTCCGCCGCCGCCGACAAAGTCGTGACGGCCGTCGTCGACTCGGCCGGAGCAGCCATCGCCGGGCTCGAGGCGGACCCGTCGCAGGCGCAGATCGCGGATGCCGCGCGCACCGCCTTCTCGGACGGCACCCGCGCGTCGGCCCTGACGGCCGCGGGCTTCCTCGTCATCGGTCTCGGAGCGACGTTCGCCCTCGGCTCCGGCCGCCGCCGCGACGACGAGGCTCAGGAGTCCCGACCGGCGGAGCGCGTCCACGGGTCGTAGTCGACCTCGAGCGGCTCCTGGGCCGGGCGTTCGGCTGCGGGGACATGTTGCAGGTTGACGCGCACGCGGTACCAGAGCGAGCTCGACCCGCGCATGCCGTCGACCATCACATCGGCGGGGGATAGGTGCGCAGCGACGTCGGGGTGGCGTTCGCGCCACCGGTCGAGCCCGCCGAGCGCCTCGTCTTTCGTTGCGGCGCGGGAGATCTCGATGAGCGGCATCGTCGACTGCCGCCGCCCCGAGCCGTCCCCGCCGCGCGGTGCGCGTTCGGCGGGTCCGAGCTCCTCCGCGAGCGCCAGCAGCTGCGCGAGTGATCCGGGAGCGTCGTCGATGCCGGCGTGGGCGTCCCCTCGCTCCGCGAAGAGGGCGGGCACCGTCCGGACGGTGAACTCCTCCGGACGGATCGTCCGCAGCGCGTCCCATTCCACCGGCATCGAGACGCGTGCGTCGGCGAGAGGCCGCACGGAGTACGCCGACGCGACCGTCCGGTCCTTCGCGTTCTGGTTGAAGTCGACGAAGACGCTCTCGCCGCGCTCCTCCTTCCACCAGTGCGCGGTCGCCAGCCCCGGCGCGCGGTTCTCGATCTCGCGCGCGAACGCCTGGGCCGCCAGCCGCACCTGCGCGTAGTCGTGCTGCCGATCGGTACGGACGAGGATGTGGATGCCGCGCGAGCCCGACGTCTTCGGCCACCCCACGAGTCCGACATCGGCCAGCAGGTCGCGCGCGACGAACGCGACGTCGACGATCTGCGACCACTCCACCCCGGGCATGGGGTCGAGGTCGATGCGGAGCTCGTCGGGGTGGTCGAGGTCGTCGGCGCGGACGGGGTGGGGATTCAGGTCGAGGCATCCGAGCCCCACCGCCCAGACCAGGCCCGCGGTATCCCGGATCACGGCCTCCTCGGCGCTCGTCCCCGAGGCGTAGCGGAGCGTCGCGGACGAGACGAAATCCGGTCGGTTCTCCGGGACGCGCTTCTGGAAGAAGGCTTCGTGGTCGATCCCCTTCACGAAGCGCTTCAGCACCATGGGTCGGTCCGCGACGCCGCGGAGCGCTCCGTCGGCCACCGCGAGGTAGTACTCCGCGAGCTCGCGCTTCGTGATCCCGGGCTCCGGGAACACGACCTTGTCGGGGCTCGAGAGCCGCACCTCGTGCCCGTCGACCTCGAGCGTGACCGCATCGTCCTTCTTCGCCATGCGCCCGGTTTACCGCGGCGCGGGCCCGTGAGCCACGGGGTTGCGCGGACCCGGTCGAACTACGATCGGAGGGTCCCGCCCGGCATCCTTCTCTGGAGGTACACCCATGTCCACGCCCGTGACCGGCTCTGCAGCGCTCGACCACGCCGCCGACCTCGCCGAATTTGTCGCCGCGTCGCCCTCCAGCTACCACGCCGCGACGGAGGTCGCCCGCAGAGTGCGCGAGGCGGGCTTCCAGGAGCTCGACGAGCGCGAGGCCTGGCCCGCGCAGCCCGGCGGCCGGTTCTTCGTCGTCCGGGACGGCGCGGTCCTCGCCTGGATCGTCCCGAACGGAGCGGATGCCGCGACCGGCGTCCACGTCTTCGGTGCGCACAGCGACTCCCCGGCCCTGAAGCTCAAGCCCCGCCCGACGACGGGGAGCCTCGGCTGGTTGCAGGCGGGCGTCGAGGTCTACGGCGGTCCGTTGCTGAACTCGTGGCTCGACCGCGAGCTGCGCCTCGCCGGCCGTCTCGTGCTCGATGACGGGACGAGTGTCCTCGCCGCGACCGGTGCCCTCCTGCGGCTGCCGCAGCTCGCGATCCACCTCGACCGTGAGGTCAACGACGGCCTCGCCCTCGACAAGCAGCGCCAGACCCAGCCGGTGTGGGGTCTCGGTGACGCCGACTCCGCCGACCTGCTCGGCGAGCTCGCCGCCGAAGCCGGTGTCGACGCATCGCGCATCCGCGGGTACGACGTCGTGACGGCGGACGCCGCCCGCGGCGCCGTGTTCGGCAAGGGTGACGTGTTCTTCGCTTCGGGCCGTCTCGACGACCTGGCGTCCGTCCATGCCGGCGTCGTCGCGCTCGAACGCGCCGCCGACGGGTTCGATGCGTCCCGCATCGCCATGCTCGCGGTGTTCGACCACGAGGAGGTCGGCTCCGCGACCCGCTCCGGAGCGGCCGGGCCGTTCCTCGCGGATGTGCTCGAGCGAATCCAGCTCTCGCTCGGCGCCGACCGTGAACAGCAGCTGCGCTCGCTTGCGTCGTCATGGTGCGTCTCGAGCGACGTGGGTCACGCGGTGCACCCGAACTACGCCGAGAAGCACGACCCCGTGGTCCAGCCCCGGCTCGGCTCGGGACCGATCCTCAAGATCAACGCGAACCAGCGCTACGCCACCGATGGCGCGGGTGCCGCGGCCTGGAACGGCTGGTGCGACGTCGCCGGTGTCGGCTCGCAGGAGTTCGTCTCGAACAACGCGGTGCCGTGCGGATCCACCATCGGTCCGATCACGGCGACCCGGCTGGGGATCGCGACGGTGGACGTCGGCATCCCGATCCTGTCGATGCACTCCGCGCGCGAGCTCGCCGGGGTCAGCGATCTCCACGACCTGTCCCGGGTGGCCGAGGCGTTCTTCACCGCCTGATCGCAGGGGGAACGACGGATGCCGCGGGCCCGCCGATGTGATGTCGGGGACCCGCGGCATCCGCGGTGTCAGGGGTGATGCGTCAGGCGGCGATCAGTACCAGCCGACCGACTGCGAGTGGCCCCAGGCGCCGCAGGGGCTACCGTAGCGACCGTCGATGTAGCCGAGGCCCCATGCGATCTGCGTCGCCGGGTTCGTCTGCCAGTCGGATCCGGCGGAGCCCATCTTGCTGCCCGGGAGGGCCTGGGGGATGCCGTAGGCGCCGCTCGAGGGGTTGGACGCCTGGTAGTTCCAGCCGGACTCCTTGTTCCACAGCGAGACGAGGCATCCGAACTGGTCGTCGCCCCAGCCGTAGCTTCCGAGCATGCCTCGCGCCGTCTCCTGCGCAGCTGCCGCGGACGTGCCGCTGGCTGCCCGCGCCACGGGGGCAGAGGCGTTCGAGCTCGAGCTGGAGCTCGAAGAGTTCGCCTCGGCGGCGGCAGCCTCCTCGGCGGCCTTCTTCTCGGCCTCGGCCTCAGCCTTGGCCTTCGCGGCGGCCTCGGCCTTGCGCTTCTCCTCGGCCTGGCGCTCCTTCTCCTTGGCCACGGCGGCGTCGAGGCGACCGCGCAGAGCGCTCGTCTGCTCGTCGACCGAGGCGATCTCGGCCTCGACGGCCTCGGTCGCGTCGCGGGTGTCGAGCAGGAGCGGAAGTCCGGCGACCGTCTCGAGCTCGTCGACCGCGTTCGACAGGTCGTCCGTGGGGACCGTCGTGTCCTTGGTTCCGACGTCGAGCTTGGAGGCCTTGATGTCGGCGGTGACGTCCTTCGACGCGGCGACGGACGTCTGGGCCTTCTCGAGCGCCGCCTGGATTCGCGACTCCGGTGCGGAGGTTGCGACGCCGTCGGTCAGGGACTCGGGGAGAGTCCGCGAGAACGAGGCGAGGGCGATCGCGGGTGTCGGAGTCTCGGCCTGTGCGGCCTGAGGGGCGGGTGCCATGGCCGTCGCACTGGCGGCGATCACGAAGGCGGTGGTCATCGTCGAGAGGACGAGGACCGGGCGGCGCCGGAGTCTGCGTTCTTCGGTTCGGGTGGAGCGGATGGAGCGGCGGGTGGGCGTGTACGTCGAGTCAGTAGGCATGCAGAAAGTAATGGTTCCGTGTAGCGGGGACACGCCTCGAAGGGCGTGCGTGACCGTTCGGGCGGGCACGAGTCCCCCACCCTGGTTCACGGACCTGAGCGTTACCCGAACGTTACCTGGACGTCCCCGATTGGTCACCCGGTGTGAAAAGTCCTGATCACGGAGCCTGGGAACTTCCTGACCCCAGCCGCGGATGCCTGTGAACGATATATCGTTGGGTATCGGTCACCACCTGAAGGAGACATCATGAACAGCTCATTCGGTTCGCAGGGCTTCGGCTCGAGCGGCTTCGGCGGCGCCGGCCGCGGGTTCGGATCGGGGCCGCAGGGCTTCGATCTCGGCAACCTCGGCGCCGGTCTCATGGAGGCCTTCGAGCAGTTCCGAACGTCCTTCGATCAGCGCCCGGCGCCCTCTCGCATGAGCCGGGGAGACGTGCGCACCGCCGTCCTCGCGCTTCTCGTGGAGAAGCCGATGCACGGGTACCAGATCATCCAGGAGATCGACTCGCGCAGCGGCGGATCGTGGAAGCCCAGCGCGGGCTCGGTCTACCCCACCCTGCAGCTGCTGGCGGACGAGGGCCTCATCGTCGCCGAGGAGGCGGGCGGTCGCAAGACCTACTCGCTCACCGACGCGGGCCGCATGGTCGCCGAGGAAGCGGCCGGGTCCGCTCCGTGGGAGAGCGCCGCGCCGACGAAGGAGCACCACCACCGCGCATCCGCTCTCCCCAAGGCCGGCGTCGAGCTGGCTCAGGCAGCGGCGCAGGTCGCCCGCACCGGGTCACCGGAGCAGGTGGCGGAGGCCGTGGAGATCCTCGACGAGGCTCGCCGCCGGCTCTACGCTCTGCTCGCGCAGGGCTGATCCGCGTGGCAGCACGGCGTCGGGAAGGCGAGGACCTTCCCGACGACCGCGACGCGCGGGCGCGCTATCGACGCATCCTCCGGTTCGCGGCGAGGGCGCTCGTCGTCACGTGGTGGTTCGAGCTCTTCCTGCCGCGGATCGGCCTCGGTTGGATCGGCGTGCGCGGACGGTCGGCGCGCATGCAGCGCATCGCACGCCGGTTCCATGCACTCGCGATCGATCTCGGTGGACTGATGATCAAGGTCGGTCAGTTCATGTCGTCGCGACTGGACGTCCTGCCTCCCGAGATCACGAAGGAACTCGAAGGTCTGCAGGACGAGGTCCCCGCCGTTCCGTTCCCCGAGATCCGCGCCGAAGCCGAAGGGCAGCTGGGGGTTCCGCTCGGTCGCGCGTTCGCGGGCGTCGAGACGGTGCCGGTGGCCGCGGCATCCCTCGGTCAGGCCCATCGGGCCCGCCTGGCGGAGGAGGATGCCGCGCTCACCGGACTCGACGCCGTCGTGGTCAAGGTGCAGCGGCCCGGCATCCAGCGGATCGTCGACACCGACCTCGCCGCGCTCCGCCGAGTCGGACGCTGGCTCAGCCACGTCCGCATCGTGTCGGACCGCGTCGACGCGCCCCAGCTCGTCGAGGAGTTCGCCGAGACGAGCCTCGAGGAGATCGACTACCTGCACGAGGCCGCCAACGGTGAGCGCTTCGCGGCGGACTTCGCCGGCGACCCGCGCGTCGGGGTCCCCGCCGTCGTCTGGGAGCGGACCTCGCGCCGGACCCTCACCCTCGAAGACGTCACGGCGATCAAGATCACCGATCACGAGGCGCTCCTTGCGGCGGGCATCGACCCGGCAGAGGTCGCCCAGGTGTTCGCCTCGGTCATGTTCGACCAGGTGTTCACGCACGGGTTCTTCCACGCCGATCCCCATCCGGGGAACATCTTCGTGACGCCGCTGACGGGGACGGATGCCGCCGGTGCCGACGCTCCGCGGTGGCGGCTCACGTTCATCGACTTCGGCATGATGGGCGAGGTCCCGCCGAGCCTGCGGAACGGACTGCGGCGTCTCATGATCGCCGTCGCGGCGCGGGACGGCGTCGCGCTCGTCCAGAGCATCCGCGACGTGGGAGTGCTGCTGCCCAGCGCCGATACGACCGAGCTCGAGCGCGCGATGACGCAGCTGTTCGCGCGGTTCGGCGGGATGGGCTTCGCCGAACTTCGAGAGGTGGACCCGCGGGAGTTCCGCGCGTTCGCGATCGAGTTCCAGGACGTCGTGCGGTCTCTGCCGTTCCAACTGCCGGAGAACTTCCTCCTCATCGTGCGCGCGATGTCGCTCACCTCGGGTGTCTGCAGTGCGCTGGACCCGGCCTTCAACCTCTGGGACGCCGTCGAGCCGTACGCCTCGCGTCTCGTGCGCGAGGAGGGACGCAACGCCGTCACCGACGTGCTGCGGCGCGCCGTCACCGGTGTGACCACGGCCGCGCGGCTTCCCGGCCGGGTCGACGGCTTCCTCACGCGGATCGAGGACCGACGCGTCTCGTTCCCCGACCCGGCACTCGAACGTCGCGTCGCCCGGTTGGAGCAGCTGGGACGGCGGACCCTGTCGGGGCTGCTGTTCGCCGCACTCCTCGTGGGCGGTGCCACCCTTCGCCCGGACGATCCCGTGCTCGGCGGCGTGCTGATGACCGGCTCCCTGCTGCCGCTGGGTCATGCCCTTCTCGCCGGGGTGTTCGGCCGCCGCTGGTGAGGCGGGGCGCCGCCTAGGATGAGTCGGGCGCGCCGGCACGGCTCGAACGGCGCGCGCGGAGGAGGCGGCATGGCCGGCAATCGCAGGACCTGGATCCTCGTCGACGGTGAGAACATCGACGCGACGCTCGGCGGCTCGATCCTGGGGCGGCGTCCGCAGCCCGATGAGCGGCCCCGATGGGACCGGATCCTCTCCTTCGTCGCCGACCAGTGGAATCAGGACGCGCGCGGGCTCTTCTTCCTGAACGCCTCGACGAACCTGCCGATGTCGTTCGTGCAGGCCCTCCTCGCGCTCGGCTACCAGCCCGTGCCGCTGTCAGGCGACCCCGACGAGAAGGTCGTCGACCTCGCCATCCAGCGGACGCTCCGCGCCCTGCAGGAGCACGGCGACGACGTCGTGCTCGTCAGCCACGACGGCGACTTCGTCGACGACCTCGGCGTCCTCGCCGACGGCTCGCGCCGGGTGGGTGTGCTGGCCTTCGAGGAGTTCCGCAACGCCGGCTTCGCTCAGATCCCCGGCATCCGCTTCTTCGACCTCGAATACGACGCGGGAGCGTTCGACGCGCAGCTGCCGCGCGTGCGGATCATCCCCATCGACGAGTTCGACCCGGAGCAGTTCCTGCGCTGAGCGGGGTCAGGCGAAGCGCACCCAGTTCGCGCCGCGACCGGTCTCGTACCGGCCCTGCAGGTGCAGGTCGGCGTCGTCGACGCGGTAGAGGGACACCGTCGTCGAGCCCTCGCCGGCAGCGACGAGGAGCGTGCGGTCCGGGCTGACGGCGAAGCCGCGCGGCTGCGTCTCGGTCGAGACGAACCCCGCGGGCTCCGAGAGAGAGCCGTCGCCGTCGATGCGCAGCGCGGCAAGGGTGCTCGCCGTGCGCTCGGACGCCCACACCACGCCGTCGGTGAGGTGGATGTCCGCACCCCAGACGTAGTGGTTCTCGCGCGGGTCCTCGTCGATGACGCTGTGGCGGAGCTTCTCGGACGGATCGTGAGCGGGGGTCGCGTCGATCAGGTCGAGCGTTCCGGTCGCGGAGTCGCGGCGGTAGCGGAGCACCTCGCCGGTGAACTCGGTGAGGACGTAGACGGTCGCCTCGTCGTCGCTGAACGCGAGGTGCCGCGGCCCGCTCCCGGTGGGGGCTTCGGCGGTCGCCGGCTCGAGGGGCGACAGGGAGAGGTCTTCGCCCAGGGCGTACTGGGCGATGAGGTCGGTCTCGAGCGAGACGAAGTAGGCGTGGCGCCCGTCCCCGCTCGCGAGCACCGAGTGCAGACGGGGGAAGCGAACCTCGGCGGTCGGCGCCGAGACGACACCGCCCTCGCCGACGGCGCAGACGATGCCGTAGCCGCCCGAGTAGGCGGCACCGAGGAGGGCCGACCCGCCGCGGGTGAGGGCGAGGTAGTTCATCGCGCCGCCGGGCAGCGCGACGCGCGAGAGCGGGGTCAGCGCGCCGGTCTCGCGGTCGAGGGCCAGGGTGAGGATGCCGGCCTCCGCGTTGTCGTCGTCCGCCTTCACCGACGCGTACACGAGGCCGCGGTCGCCGTCGACGGCGAAGTTCGAGCACCCGGTGGTTCCGGGCGTCACGGCGAGGCGTTCGAGCCCGGCATCCGTCACGCGGAAGGTGCTGATCGAGGAGTCACCGGCGTTGGCCACGAGGACGAGTGAAGAGGACATGAATCGATCGTATGCCGCTCCCTGCGAGCGGTGCCGCGTCGGCGCGGGAGTAGGGTCGTCGCATGCGTTTCGTGTCGGATCTGCCCTCGTGACCGCGCTCCCGACCACCGACCGTACGCCGCGCTACTACCTGAGCGCCCTCGCGATCGGCCTGCTCGCCGGGCTCATGTCGGGGATGTTCGGCGTCGGCGGCGGCACGGTCATCGTCCCGCTCCTGCTGACGCTGCTCGTCTTCGATCAGCGGCGGGCAGCGGGGACCTCGCTCGCCGCCATCGTGCCGACCGCCGCCGTGGGCGTCATCTCCTACGCCGCCGTCGACGCCGTCGCCTGGATCCCCGCGATCATCCTCGCGGCGGCCGCCGTCGTCGGCGCTCAGATCGGCACCTGGCTGCTGGCGCGGCTGCCCCAGAACGCGATCCGCTGGGGCTTCATCGCCTTCCTCGTCGTCGTGATCGTGATGCTGTTCATCGTGGTGCCCTCCCGTGAGGCGGAGGTCCCCTTGACGTGGGGCACCGGCATCGGGTTCGCGGTGCTCGGTGTCTTCACCGGGATCATGGCGGGCCTCCTCGGTGTCGGCGGCGGCGTCATCGTCGTGCCGGCGCTCATGTTCCTCTTCGGCACGAGCGACCTCGTCGCCAAAGGAACCTCGCTGCTGATGATGATCCCGACCGCGATCTCGGGGACGATCGGCAACCTCCGGCGCCACAACGTCGACCTCGTCGCGGCGGCGGTCATCGGCGTCGCGGCGTGCACGACCACGGCCCTCGGCGCCTGGCTTGCGACCCTCGTCGATCCCTTCACGGCGAACGTCCTCTTCGCGGTCTACCTCACCTTCATCGCGGTGCAGCTCGGGGTCAAAGCGGTCCGCGCCCATCGCGCCCGCTGACCGGGCCCGCAGGAGGCCCGGACGGTAGGATCGTGCGGTGCCTGTGAATCCCGAGTTGCTCGGTCGAGCCTTCCCGCCGACCGCCCCGTACCTCGTCGGCCGCGAGAAGGTGCGCGAGTTCGCCCGCGCCGTCTTCGCGACCGACCCGCAGCACGACGACCCCGCCGCCGCCCAGGCCCTCGGCTACGCCGACGTCGTCGCGCCGCCCACTTTCGCGATGGTGATCCAGGACATCACCCTGCAGCAGCTGCTGAGCGAACCGGACTCGGGCATCGTGCTCGAGCGCGTCGTGCACGCCGAGCAGCGCTTCCGCTACACGCGGCCCATCGTCGCCGGCGACGAGCTGACCGGGCGTCTGACGGTCACCGGCATCCGTGCGTTCGGCAAGGGTGCGATGGTGACGAGTGAGGCCGAGATCACGGATGCCGGTGGCGACCATGTCGTCACGGCGACGTCCGTCCTGCTGGTCGGAGGAGACGAATGACCTCTCTTGAGATCGGCACCGTCGTGGCCGAGCGCACCGTCCACCTGACCCGCGCGTCGCTCGTCCGGTACGCGGGCGCGTCGGGCGACTTCAACCCCATCCACTACAACGACGCCGTCGCCGAGCGCGTCGGCCTGCCCGGCGTCCTCGCCCACGGCATGCTGACGATGGGTCTCGCCGTCGAGACGATCGTCGAGTGGCTCGGCGACTCCGGGCGCATCCTCGAATACGGTGTGCGCTTCACGCGCCCTGTCGTCGTCGACGCCGAGACCGGAGCCGACGTCACGGTCGTCGCGAAGGTCGGCGCGCTCGACGGCGACGCCGTTCGCATCGACCTGACCGTCAGCCACGACGGCACCACGGTCCTCGGCAAGGCGCAGGTGCGCGTCCGCGCGGCATCCTGATGCCCGAGATCACGCCCGTCCCGCTCTCCCAGCTCACGACGCTCCGCGTCGGCGGGTCGCCGCAGCGGATGATCGAGGCGACGACGGCAGACGAGCTCGCCGACGCGCTCCGCGATGTCTGGGCGGCGGGGGACCCGTGGCTGGTCCTCGGCGGCGGCTCGAACCTGCTGTTCGCCGACGACGAGTTCGAGGGCACGGTGATCCTCGTCCGATCCACCGGGATCGAACGGCTGCCCTCGCCGAACCCGGGTCACGTGCGCCTCAGAGTGCAGGCGGGCCACTCGTGGGACGACCTCGTGGCGCAGACGGTCGCGGCGGGTCTGAGCGGGATCGAGGCCATGGCGGGGATCCCCGGCACGACCGGCGCCGCTCCCATCCAGAACATCGGTGCGTACGGCCAGGAGATCGTCGAGACGCTCGTCGAGGTGGAGCTGATCGACGAGTCGACCGGAGAGGTGTCGGTGGTCCCGGCATCCGATCTCGGTCTCGGTCTTCGCACGTCGGTCCTGAAGAAGCACTACGGCTCGGTGCCCGAGCGTTCCGCCGTGATCCTGTCGGTGACCCTCGAACTCGCGCAGGTCGGCCACAGCGCCGTTCCCGTCCGCGGGGCGCAGCTGCGGTCGGCGCTGGGACTCGACGCGGATGCCGCGGTCCCGCTCGCGTGGATCCGCGAGACCGTCCTCGAGATCCGCGCCCGCAAGGGCATGGTGCTCGACGAGGACGACCACGACACGTGGAGTGCCGGGTCGTTCTTCCAGAACCCCGTCGTGTCGGCGCAGTTCGCCGCGACCCTCCCCGCGGAGGCGCCGCGCTGGTCGATGGCCCCCGCCCTCGAGGCGGATCGCGTCATCCCGCTCGACCGGTTCGAGGGGTTCATCCCGCCGCGCACCGGGGGACCCGCTCCCGTCAAGATCAGCGCCGCCTGGCTGATCGAGCACGCGGGGATGCGCAAGGGCTTCCGCCTGCCCGGGTCGCAGGCATCGCTGTCGACCAAGCACGCCCTCGCGCTCACGAACCGGGGACGTGCGACGGCCGAGGAGGTCGCCGCCCTCGCGCGGCTCATCCAGCAGCGCGTGCAGTCCGAGTTCGGTGTGCTCCTGCAGCCCGAGCCGGTGTTCTTCGACGTCGAGCTCTGACTCGGCTCACCCGACGCCGAGGTCCCACTCCAGCCGGGAAAAGTGCTCTCATTCCCGGCCGGAGTGGGACGTCGGCGATCGTCGGCGGAGTCCGCCGGCCTCAGGCGAAGAGGCGCTGCAGGCGCTGGACGCCTTCGAGCAGCTGGTCCTCGCCGAGCGCGTACGACAAGCGCAGGTAGCCCGAAGGGCCGAAGGCCTCGCCCGGGACGACGGCCACCTCGGCGCGCTCGAGGATGAGGTCGGCGAGCTCGAGGGAGGTCTCGATGCGGACGCCGTCCCATTCACGGCCGAGCAGGCCCGTCACGTCGGGGTAGACGTAGAAGGCACCGAGCGGGTTCGGGACGGTGACGCCCGGGATCTTCGCGAGTTCGGAGACGATGAGCCCGCGACGACGGTCGAACGCCTGCCGCATCTTCTCGGCCTCGTCCTGCGGCCCGGTGAGGGCGGCGAGGGCGGCGCGCTGGGCGATGTTGTTGACGTTGGAGGACAGGTGCGACTGCAGGTTGCCGGCGACCTTGATGGCGTCGGCGGGGCCGACCATCCAGCCCACGCGCCAGCCGGTCATGGCGTACGTCTTCGCGACGCCGTTCACGAGAATCGTCTGACCGGCGAGCTCCGGCACGGCCTCGACGATGGACTGGGCCCGCGCGCCCTCGTAGACGAGGTTCTGGTAGATCTCGTCGCTGATCACCCAGATGCCGTGGGCGAGGGCCCACTCGCCGATGGCCTTCGTCTCGTCGGGTGTGTAGACGGCGCCGGTCGGGTTCGACGGCGACACGAACACGAGCACCGTGGTCTTGTCGGTGCGGGCAGCTTCGAGCTGGTCGACGGTGACCTTGTACTCCTGGTCGGCACCGGCGAACACCTCGACGGGCACGCCGTCGGCGAGGGCGATGGCCTCGGGGTACGTCGTCCAGTAGGGGGCCGGGAGGAGGACCTCGTCGCCGGGGTTCACGACGGCCTGGAAGGCCTGGTACACCGACTGCTTGCCGCCGTTGGTGACGATGACCTGCGACGGCGCGACCTCGAGACCCGAGTCGCGGAGCGTCTTCGCGGCGATCGCCTCGCGCAGGACCGGGAGGCCGCCGGCGGGCGTGTAGCGGAAGTTCGCGGGGTCGCGCAGGGCCTCGGCTGCGGCATCCACGACGAACTGCGGCGTCGCGAAGTCGGGCTCTCCGGCCGCGTACGAGATCACCGGGCGACCGGCGGCCTGCAGGGCCTTGGCCTTGGCGTCGACCTTGAGGGTCGCGGACTCGGCGATGGCGGAGAGCTTGCGGGAGACGGGGGCGCGTTCGGTCACCCTCCGAGCGTACCGTCGGGCATCGCCCGGACGAGAGGTGTGTCGCGGGTCAGCGCGTGGGGCGCGTGAGGATCTCGTTGCCCGATTCGAGGATGGCCACCGTGTGCTCGGTGTGCGCGGTGCGGCATCCCGTCGCGCTCCGGAGCGTCCAGCCGTCGTCGTCGACCTTCAGCTCGTCGGTGTCGACCATGACCCACGGCTCGATCGCCAGCATGAGGCCCGGGCGCAGACGGTAACCGCGGCCCGCGCGGCCGATGTTCGACACGTGCGGGTCCTGGTGCATCGTCGTGCCGATGCCGTGACCGCCGAACTCGGTGTTGACGGGGTAGCCCGCTGCGGTGAGGACGTCGCCGATCGCGGCCGAGATGTCACCGATCCGGGCGCCGGGCTGCGCCGCCTCGATGCCGGCGGCCAGGGCCTCCTGGGTCGCGGTGATCAGCGGGTCGTTCTCGGCGTGGGCGCCGCCGCCGACGGTGAAGCTGATCGCGGCGTCCGCGGCGACGCCGCTCGTCTTGATCGCGAGGTCGAGGGTCAGGAGGTCGCCCGCGACGACACGCTGGTCGCGGGGCCGGCCGTGGAGGACGGCGTCGTTCACGGCCGTGCAGATGTAGTGGCCGAACGGGCCGCGACCGAACGACGGCGCGTAGTCGACGTAGCAGGACTCGGCGCCCGCGCCGAGGATCATGTCCTTCGCCCACGCGTCGATCTCGAGGAGGTTCGTCCCCGGCTTCACGCGCTCCTTGATCCCGTGCAGGATGTCGCCGACGAGTCCACCCGTCGTGCGGGCACGGTCGATCTGGTCAGGGGTGAGGATCTCGATCACGAGGCAGTCCGTTCGGTCGGCAGGCGCAACGGACAATCATACGTCCGCACCGTGAAGGCTGGTCGGGAGCGTAGCGCAGCGCCGCCGGCTGACCGGCCCGGGCGCTTCACAGCCCGCTCCACTACGGTGGATAGGTGAGTGACCCCCAGACCCCGACCGAACCCGCAGACACCCCCGCCCTCCCCGGCTTCGACGAGCTGGGTCTGACCGGTCCCGTCCTCGCCGCCATCAAGGACCTCGGTTACGAGACGCCCTCCGCGATCCAGGCCGCGACCATCCCCGTCCTCCTCGGCGGCCGCGACGTCGTCGGAATGGCGCAGACCGGTACCGGCAAGACGGCCGCATTCGCGCTGCCGATCATGGAGAACCTCGACCTGACGCAGAAGACGCCGCAGGCGCTCGTCCTGGCCCCGACCCGTGAGCTCGCGCTCCAGGTCTGCGAGGCGTTCGAGTCCTACGCCGCCCGCATGAAGGGCGTTCACGTCCTCCCCGTCTACGGCGGCCAGGGCTACGGCGTGCAGCTGTCGGCCCTTCGCCGCGGTGTGCACATCGTCGTCGGCACCCCCGGCCGCATCATGGACCACCTCGAGAAGGGCACGCTCGACCTCTCGCAGCTGAAGAACCTCGTCCTCGACGAGGCCGACGAGATGCTGAAGATGGGCTTCGCCGAGGACGTCGAGCAGATCCTCGCCAAGACGCCCGCCGAGAAGCAGGTCGCCCTGTTCTCGGCGACCATGCCGGCATCCATCCGTCGTCTCGCGCAGCAGTACCTGCGCGACCCGGAGGAGATCACGGTCAAGACCAAGACCTCCACGAACACGAACATCACGCAGCGCTACCTGATCGTGTCGTACCAGCAGAAGGTCGACGCCCTCACGCGCATCCTCGAGGTCGAGGACTTCGACGGGATGATCATCTTCGTCCGCACGAAGAACGAGACCGAGACCCTCGCCGAGAAGCTGCGCGCCCGCGGCTTCAGCGCGGCGCCGATCAACGGCGACATCCCGCAGCCGCAGCGCGAGCGCAGCATCCAGCAGCTCAAGGACGGCAAGCTCGACATCCTCGTCGCAACCGACGTCGCCGCGCGCGGTCTCGACGTGGAGCGCATCAGCCACGTCGTGAACTTCGACATCCCGACCGACACCGAGTCGTACGTGCACCGCATCGGCCGCACCGGCCGCGCCGGGCGCAAGGGCGACGCGATCAGCTTCGTGACCCCGCGCGAGCGCTACCTGCTCGCGCACATCGAGCGCGCGACGCGTCAGGCGCCGACGCAGATGCAGCTGCCGACGACCGAGGACATCAACTCGACCCGTCTCGCCCGCTTCGACGACGCGATCACCGCCGCGCTCGCCGAGACGGACCGCATCACCGGGTTCCGCGACGTCATCGCGCACTACGTCCGCAACCACGACGTGCCCGAGCAGGACGTCGCCGCCGCCCTCGCCGTCGTGGCGCAGGGTGAGACGCCGCTGCTGCTCGACCCGGCAGCCGACCAGCTCGCCAAGACGCTGGCCGCCGACGCCGAGCGCGGCACGCGCAAGGACCGGCCGGCACGCGCCGACGGCCCCCGCGAGCGCCGCGGCAAGGGCGACTTCACGACGTACCGCATCGCGGTCGGGCGTCGTCAGCGCGTCGAGCCGCGCCAGATCGTCGGAGCGCTCGCGAACGAGGGCGGCCTCGGCCGTGACGACTTCGGCGCGATCACGATCCGTCCCGACTTCTCGCTCGTCGAGCTCCCGACCTCGATGGATGCCTCGGTCCTCGAGCGTCTGAAGGGCACCCGCATCTCGGGCCAGCTCATCGAGATCCGCCCCGATCGCGGCCGCCCCGGCGGCGAGCGTCCCAAGCGCTCCTTCGACGACCGCCCGAAGCGCTCGTACGACGACCGCCCGGAGCGCAAGCCGCGTCACGGCCGCGACTGACGGCATCCGCTGAGCGAGCGGCGTGCCGCGGCATCCGCTCGGTCGGCGATATCCGGCCGCCGTTTCGGGCCAGGGCCGCTGCCGGTCGCGGATGCAAGGGATCGCGCGCGACGCGCCGGGTGAAGGGTGAGACTTGCGGTGTGTCGCGCCGAAACTCTTGCATCCGCTGACGGCCGCCCCGCCCTACCGCTCAGCCGTCCGCACCCCCGGTGATGGCGGCGCGGATGCGGTCGACCGCGATCTTCGGTGTGCGGTCGGCGGTCACCAGCCCGTTGGTCTCCTGCAGCGTGTCGGTGAGCTGGGTGTAGCAGAACCCGGCGAGCACCTCGCTCGCGTGGACGGCTGCCATGAGGCCCTCGAAGCGCTCCGCGAAGTCGTCCGGTGAGGTCGCGGAGGAGTACCCCCACGCCCCTTCGGCCGCCGCGGTGTCGAACGAGATGCCGCCGAACTCGGTGAGCATCACGGGCGCATCGGCGACATCGCCGCTGAGGATCAGGTCGCGACCCGCGGGGCCCGTGGTGTCGAGAAGGTGCCGGATGCCGGCATCCGTCCGATAGCGCTCCCGAACCACCTCGGGCCGCCACTCGTAGTCGTGGATCGCGACGATGTCGGTGTCGACCTGCTCCCAGCCGTCGTTCGAGACGACGGGGCGGGTCGGGTCGAGAGCCTTCGTCAGCGACACGAGCGCTCGGGCGAAGTGCTGCATGCGCGGGTCGCTCGCGATGTGCTGCACGCCCCAGCTCTCGTTGAGCGGCACCCACGTGACGATCGAGGGGTGGGATGCGTCGCGCCGCACGACCTCGAGCCACTCGCGCGTTGTCCGCTCGATCGCGGTCTGCGTGAACGTGTAGGTGCCGGGCGCCTCGCCCCACACCAGCAGGCCCAGCTGGTCGGCCGCGAGCAGGAACCGGGGGTCCTCGAACTTCTGATGCACGCGTGTCGCCGTGAAGCCGAGCGAGCGGATCAGCTCGACCTCGTCGCGCAACGCCTCCGCCGACGGCGCAGCGAGATGCGTGTCGGGCCAGTAGCCCTGATTGAGGACCGACCGCACGAAGTACGGGCGGTCGTTCAGCCAGAACCGGCCCCGGGCGACGTGGGCGGTCCGGATGCCGAGGTACGAGTCCACGACGTCGTCGCCGACCGTGATCCTCGCGTCCACGAGGCGAGGGTGCTCGGGCGACCACAGCAGTTCCTCGTACGCCTGACCGTGCGCGAGGTCCGCGACGGGCAGGATCACGGTCACCTCGCGCGCTGCGGACCTGACCGCGCCTCTAACGAGCGTGCGCCCCTCGAACGACAGATCGACCTCGATCCCGGTTTCCGACGGAGCGGACAGCTCGAGGTCGAGGGTGATCGTGCCCCCGCGCGGATCGGTCGTCCAGCGGACGGCTGCGACGTGCACCTCGGGCACGCTCTCGAGCCAGACCGGCTGCCAGATCCCGGACGTCCGGTGGTACCAGATCGAATGCGGCTGCTCGAGCCAGTCCTGCTTGCCGCGGGGCTGCGCGATATCGGTGGGATCGTCCTCGACCCGCACGACGACCGTCCGCTCTCCCGCGGCGACGGCGGTGGTGATGTCGAAGGAGAACGGCGTGTGACCGCCCTCGTGCCGCCCGACGGAGCGACCGCCGATCCAGACTTCGCAGCGGTAGTCGACGGCGCCGAAATGCAGCAGCAGGCGGCGCCCGTCACCGTGCCCGGCGGCATCCAGATCCGGGTCGGTGAGGTCGCGCGAGTACCAGAGCACGCGGTGCGGGCCGGTGTCCCCGACTCCCGAGGCGGTCGATTCGGGCGGGAAGGGGACGATGATCCGACCCGAACGGATGCCGGTGCCCTCCCAGCCGAGCCGGGCCCCGGCATCCTCGTCGTCGAAGGCGAAGCCCCAGGTCCCGGTGAGGTCGGCCCACGCGCCTCGGACGAGCTGGGGTCTCGGGTAGGTGCCGTCCTGCGTGCTCGCGCGGAAGGTGACATCGTCGTCGCTCATGCGCACCAGCATGCCCGACCTCGGGGCGGTGTGCGCGCCGCGGTGAGACTCGGGTCGAGCCGCGGAGATCCTCGAGACGCGCCGCCGTACGGCATCCGTCCGTCGGAGTGTCGGCTCGGATCTCCGCCGTACGGCTCGCCTCAGGCGCGATCGCAGTGGATGCCGGCGTCCAGAAGCCCGCGCAGGGCGGCGACGACGGTGTCCCAGTCGTGGACGATCATCGCGTAATCGACCCGCAGCGTGACGTAGCCCCATGCCGCCGCGTTCGCGTCGCGCACCAGGTCGCGGTGGCGCGCCGCGGGTGATGCGTGGTGCTCCGCGCCGTCGGCCTCGAGGATGATCCGGTCGCCGATGAGGAAGTCGACCCGTCCGACGGAGGTGATCTCGACCTGGGCGCGCATCGAGACGCCGGTGCCGCGCAGTCGCCAGCGCAGGAGCGATTCGAGGCCGCTCTCGGAGTGCGGCCCGGCGAAGTCCAGGGCCGCGCGGGCCGCGTCTCCGCACGTCCGGCGCAGCCACGCGCGGCCCGCAGGCGTGAGCATGCCGAGGTGCAGCGCCGACTCGACTGCCACGAAGAACTCCTCGACTCCGCGGCACAGCCAGATCTGCCGCAGCACGCGAGGAACGGATGCCGGCGCGAGGCGCCCGGGCGCCGGTGCAGCGTCCCAGTGGTCGAGGCACCGGCATCCGTCATGGGGAAGGCGGTGACCGTCGGCCCGCATCCACACATGGATGTCGGCGCCGACATCGAGCGTCCACAGGCCGAGGTGGCGAGCCGCACTCACGCAGCCGAGGACGCCGCCGTGCCGCGCGGCATCCCGCACGGGCGCGCACGCCCCGCGGGTGGCGTAGGTGCCGCGGCGGACCCGAGAGATCGCGCCCGCCCGTGCCGCGGCGGCGATGGCTGAGGGACTCAGGCCCGATCTCCGGAGTTCCGCCGTCGTCGTCAGCCCAGCGCCGTCCTCGCACACGACCGCACCCTCTCGTGAAGCCGTCCTCAGGTGTCGTCCACCCGCCGAGGTCGTGGATCACGCACCCATCGACGTGCGGGTGGAGGAGTCCTCGGCGGCGATGCGCATTGCCGCGTCAGCGGCGGAGATCCACCGCGACACGCCGTGGAACACCCCGGCGAGCCCGGCGCGCCGCCCAGATCTCCGCCGTTCGTCAGCCCCTCGCCCCGCCTCACCCCCCGAGGTGCAAGGCCGCCCACAGCTCGGCGCGGGCGGCGAACGACGACAGGTCGACGCCGAGGATGCGCTCTGCGGCGGCGAGGCGCGTGCGGACGGTGTGCCGGTGGACCCCGAGCGCGGTCGCGGCGGTGTCGTTCGAGCCGTCGGCGACGACCCAGGCCCGGAGGGTCTCCTCGAGCCGGGCGCCGTGCGCGCGATCGTGCTCGCGCAGCGGGTCGAGGTAGGCCGCGGCGACCGTCGACGCCTGCCCCGCCGACAGGGCCGAGAGGATGCCGCGGGCCTGCACCTCTTCGAAGCGCACGATCTCGGGGGCGGCGGCGCGGCCCCGGGCGGCGCGTGCCTGGTCGAGCGCGCGGGCGACGTCGGCGTATCCCGCCGGTTCCGAGACCCCGAGTCGGAGCGCGAAGCGCGCCGGAATCTCCTCGAGCGTCGCGGCGGCCGAGGCGGGGACCACGATCACGACGTCGTCGTCGAGGGTGCCGTACAGCAGTGCCCCGTGCCGCTCGTCGGCGCGGAGCTCGAGGACGTCGATGAGAGCGTGCGTGCGGGGACCCGCGGCATCCGCCACCGCCACCACGACCGGAGCGGCGGGCAACGGCCCCCAGACGTCGCGTGAGATCTGCCGGGCGAGGCCGGGGTCGCCGGTGAGGAGCGACCGGACCATCCCGGAGCGGAGTGCGGTGCGGGCGCGCGAGAGGCGCTGGTGCTGCTCGAGCGCGAGGCCTGCCATCGCGATCACGGCGGTCACGACGTCGCGGCCGGCCTGGTCGAGCTCGCTCGCCGCGATGGCGAGGACGCCGCGCAGGCTCCCGCCCCGCCCCAGGGTCTGCAGCGTGAACGCGTCGGTGTCGGAGCGCAGCGACGAGCCCGCGCGGGCGCCGCGACGCAGGACCGCGTCGACCTCCGTCCTCAGCACAGCGGATGCGTCGGCCGTGAGGCTCCCCGCCGGGTGCTCGCGGACGAGCTCGCCGGCCGCGTCGTACATCCCCACCCACGTGTCGAGCTGACGCGCGAGCTCGGCGATGGTCGCGTCGAGCCCGTCGGGCCGCAGCGCCGCGAGCGCGATCGCGCGCTGCGCGGACAGCGCCCAACTGCGCCGGGCGTACGCCTGCGCCGCGACGGCCTCGGCGTTGGCGCGCGCGACGGCGATGAAGGGCGTGTCGTACGGCACCTCGAACAGCGGCAGGTTCGCGCGTCGGCACGCGGCGGCGAGTCCCGGCGGGATGCCGTCGCGAGCCACCTCGGTCCCGAATCCCAATGCGGCCACGCCGCGATCCACGAGTCGCCGCACATAGGCGTCGAAGGGGTAGCGGATGCCGGCGGGGAACTGCGTGCCGGTGGTCAGGAGGACGAGGTCGTCGGCGAGGAACGGGGTCGGGTCGTCGAGGTCGGAGCTGTGCACCCACCGCGTCGCGCGGTCGAGGGCGCCCGGCGGCAGGTCGTCCTCCTCGCCCGCGAGGCTCAGCCGGAGCTCCCCGCGGCCGAGGAGGGCGCGCAGGGTGGGGTCGGCATCCCGAGCAACCATGCGGCCTCCCTTCTGTACGCGTCGTACAGTCCTGACGCGAGAATAGACGCAACGGCGAGTGACCGCACGCACGCACCCCTCTACGCTCGCCGCATGAGCACCTCGATCGCCTCCGTCAGCACGCCCCTCGGTGGACCGTCCCTTCCGCAGGAACGCCGCCTCGAGACCGCGATCCCCGGCCCCCGCTCGCAGGAGCTGCTCTCGCGCAAGGCGGACGCCGTCGCCGCGGGTGTCGGTCACACCGTTCCGATCGCGGCCGTCGCCGCCGGTGGAGGCGTCGTGCTCGACGCCGACGGCAACTCGCTCATCGACCTCGGCTCGGGCATCGCCGTCACGACGGTGGGCAACGCCCACCCGAAGGTCGTCGAGGCGATCGCCGCGCAGGCCGCGCAGCTCACCCACACCTGCTTCATGATCTCGCCCTACGAGTCCTACATCGAGGTCGCCGAGACCCTCAACCGCCTGACCCCCGGCGACCACGCCAAGAAGAGCGCCCTCTTCAACTCCGGCGCCGAGGCCGTCGAGAACGCGGTCAAGATCGCCCGCAAGTTCACCGGCAAGCAGGCGGTCGTCGCCTTCGACCACGCGTACCACGGCCGCACGAACCTCACGATGGCGCTGACGGCCAAGTCGATGCCCTACAAGAGCGGCTTCGGTCCCTTCGCCTCCGAGATCTACCGCGTGCCCGGTTCGTACCCGCTGCGTGACGGACTGTCCGGAGCGGATGCCGCGGCCCGCGCCATCTCGATGATCGAGAAGCAGGTCGGTGCCGACAACCTGGCCGCCGTCATCATCGAGCCCATCCAGGGCGAGGGCGGCTTCGTCGTCCCGGCCGACGGCTTCCTCTCCGCCGTCGTCGAGTGGTGCCGCGAGAACGGCGTCGTCTTCATCGCCGACGAGGTGCAGTCCGGTTTCGCCCGGACCGGCGCCATGTTCGCGAGCGAGCACTTCGGCATCGTGCCGGACCTGATCACCACGGCCAAGGGCATCGCTGGGGGAATGCCCTTGGCCGCGGTCACCGGACGCGCCGACATCATGGATGCCACGCACACCGGTGGCCTCGGCGGCACCTACGGCGGCAACCCCGTCGCCTGTGCCGCAGCCCTCGCCGCGATGGACGCGTTCGAGAACGACGGCCTCATCGAGCGGGCGCAGGAGATCGAGAAGCTCCTCACCTCCCGGCTGCGGGATCTCGCGGCATCCGATCCCCGCATCGGTGAGGTGCGCGGACTCGGAGCCATGATCGCCGCCGAGTTCGTCGACCCGACCACGGGTGCCCCCGATGCCGCGCTCACGGGTGCGATCGCGAAGGCGTGCATCGCCGCGGGCGTCATCGTCCTCACCTGCGGCACCTACGGCAACGTCATCCGGTTCCTGCCGCCCCTGTCGATTTCGGACGAGCTGCTGACGGAGGGCCTCGACGTCGTCGCCGAGGCCCTGGGGAAGGGCTGAGTATGGCGGGTACGGACAACTGGTCGAACCCCGTCTCGCCCGAGACATCGGCGGGTCTCGGGGCGGTCACGAAGGCACGCTCGAACAAGCTGCGCTCGCGACACGTGACGATGATCACCCTCGGCGGGATCATCGGGGCCAGTCTGTTCGTCGGGTCCGGCAACGTCATCCGCGAAGTCGGACCGGCCGCGATCGTCTCGTACCTCATCGGCGGTCTGCTCGTCTTCTTCGCGATGCGGATGCTGGGCGAGATGGCGGCATCCCGTCCCGCCATCGGCTCGTTCATGGAGTACGCCCGCGTCGGTCTCGGCGATTGGGCCGCGTACCTCGTGGGCTGGCTGTACTGGTACTTCTGGGTCGGCGTCCTCGCCTATGAAGCCGTTCTCGGCGGCGAGACGATGCACACCTGGATCCCGGCGCTGCCGTCCTGGGCCTGGTCGCTCATCCTCATCGCGATCTTCGTCGGAACGAACGTCATCTCGGTGCGCACCTTCGGCGAGGTCGAGTTCTGGCTGGCCAGTATCAAGGTGGTCGCCATCGTCGTCTTCCTCGGCGCCGGCATCCTCTTCGCCCTCGGGCTCTGGCCGAACGCGACGGTCGCCGTCCCCAACTTGTGGGAGCACGGCGGCTTCGCCCCCAACGGCATCGGCGTCGCCTTCACCGGCGTAGCCCTCGTGATCTTCTCCTACTTCGGCACCGAGATCGCCGTCATGGCCTCGGCCGAATCGGTCGACCCCGCCAAGGGCATCCGGCAGGCGACGAGCACGATCATCTGGCGCATCCTGCTCTTCTTCGTCGGATCGGTCCTCGTCATCGTGACGGTCGTCCCGTGGGACGAACTCCCCGTGCCGACCGACGTCGCCAACGCCCCGTTCACGATCGCGCTGTCGAAGTTCGGCATCCCCTTCGCCGACGTCATCATGCAGCTCGTCATCTTCACGGCGGTCATCTCGGTGCTCAACTCGGGCCTGTATTCGGCGTCGCGCATGTTCGCCGCGCTCGCCGACAAGGGGTTCGCCCCGAAGGTCGTCGCCACCCGCTCGCGGACCGGCGTCCCCGTCATCGCGCTGCTCGCCTCCACCATCGGCGGCCTGATCGCGACGCTCGTCAACTTCGTCGCGCCGAGCTCGGGCATCTTCGACTTCATCATGAACTCGGCCGGACTCGTCGCCCTCTTCGTCTATGTCTTCATCGCCCTCACGCAGATGCGGCTGCGCCAGAAGATGACCCCCGACGAGGTCGCGAAGCTGAAGCTCAAGGTCTGGCTGCACCCGTGGCTCAACATCCTCCTCATCGCGTCCATCGCCGCCGTCGTGGTGGTCATGCTCACCTCCGAGTCCGGCCGTGCGCAGGTGTGGACGAGTCTCATCGCCACCGGCGTGCTGCTCGTGTTCTGGCCGCTCGTCCGTCGCAACCTCCGTCGCCGTCCCGACCACGCGTCGAACGAGCGCATCCCCTCCAACGAAGGAGTCGTGAATGACTGAGATCACCCGTGACGTCGTCATCGTGGGCGCCGGTGCCGCCGGCCTCACCGCAGCGAACGAACTGCGCAAGGCGGGGCTCTCGGTCGCGGTCCTCGAGGCTCGCGAGCGCGTCGGCGGCCGGCTGTGGACCGACGTCATCGACGGCGCCATGCTCGAACTCGGCGGTCAGTGGGTCTCGCCCGACCAAGACGCGCTCATCGACACGGTGGCCGAACTGGGACTCGACACCTTCAGCCGATACCGCGAGGGCGACAGCGTCTACGTCGGCCCCGACGGCGCCGTCTCGCGCTTCACGGGGGAGATGTTCCCCGTGAGCCCCGAGACCGAGCGGACGATCGACGAGATCACCCAGCGCCTCGACGCGATGGTCGCCGAGATCGACCCCGACCGTCCGTTCGCGCACCCGAAGGCCGCCGAGTGGGACACGATCACGTGGGACGCGTGGCTGCGCCAGCAGACCGACGACGACGAGGCGGTCCGCAACCTCGCCTTCGCGACCGGCTCCGCCATGCTCACGAAGCCGACCCACGCGTTCTCGCTGCTGCAGTCGCTCCTCATGGCCGCGAGCGCCGGCAGCTACTCGCACCTCGTCGACGCCGACTTCATCCTCGACAAGCGCGTCGTGGGCGGACTCCAGCAGGTCCCGGTCCTTCTCGCCGAGCGTCTCGGTGACGATGTCTTCCTGAACAGTCCCGTCCGCACCATCGAGTGGTCGGATGCCGGTGTCACGGCGCACGCGGACGGACTGACGGTCCGCGCCCGAAGCGCCGTCCTCGCCGTCGCGCCCGTGCTCTACAACCGCATCTCGTTCGTCCCGCCGATGCCGCGCCTGCAGCACCAGATGCACCAGCACATCTCGATGGGCTTCGTGATCAAGGTCCACGCCGTCTACGAGACGCCGTTCTGGCGCGAGAAGGGGCTCTCGGGCACCGCGTTCAGCCCATACGAGATCTGCCACGAGGCCTATGACAACACGAACCACGACGACCCGCGGGGCACGCTCGTCGGCTTCGTGTCGGACCGGAACGCCGACGACATGTTCCGCCTCACCGCCGAGGAGCGCAAAGAGCGCATCCTCGAGTCGCTGTCGCACTACTACGGTCCCGAGGCGAAGGACCCCGTCGTCTACTACGAGAGCGACTGGGGCACCGAGGAGTGGACCCGTGGCGCGTACGCGGCGAGCTTCGACCTCGGCGGCCTGCACCGCTACGGCGCCGATGTCCGCACCCCGGTCGGTCCGATCCAGTTCGCGTGCAGCGACATCGCCGGTGCGGGCTACCAGCACGTCGACGGCGCGATCCGCATGGGACGCCTCGCCGCGAGGAACATCCTCGAGGACGGCCGGGCATGACGAGCCGCATCGTCGTCGGCTACACCGCCACGAAGGCGGGCCGCGATGCGGTGGCCGTCGCGGGCGGGCTCGCGGCGGCATCCGGATCCGAACTCGACATCGTCCTCGTCCTGCCCGGCGAGGGTCGGAGCGTCATCACTCCGCCGGACGCCTCGTACGACCGGTACCTGCTCGGCCAGGCCGAGTCGTGGCTCGCCGAGGCGGCCGCGTCGGTGCAGGCGGGCGTCGTGCACCGCGAGCACGCGCGCTACGCGGAGTCCTTCGCCGAAGGGCTCGTCGAGGCCGCCGACGAGTTCGGCGCGACGCACCTCGTCGTCGGCGCCGCCGACGGCGGAGCCCGGGGCCGCCACCGGCTCGGCTCGACGACGAGTCAGCTCCTGCACTCCTCCGACGTCCCGGTGGTCCTCGTGCCGCGTGGTGCCCGCAAGCGGGTGACGGATGCCGGTGTCCCGCGCCTCACCGTCGCCGTCGGCACGCGCGCCGGGGCGGACATCCTCCTCGAGGAGGCCGTCGCCCTCGCATCGGCGACCGGTGCCTCGCTGCGGCTCGTCTCGCTCGTGACGGTCGATTTGCCGGCATCCGTCGACACGGGGGTCATCCGCCTCGCCGGCGCCGCCCACGCCGAGAAGGTGCTCGCCGACGTGCTCGCCGCCATCCCCGAGGGTGTCCGCGCCGACATCGTGACCGCGAAGGGCGACAGCATCGAGGACGCCGTCGCGCACCTCGACTGGCTGCCGGGCGAGATGATCCTCGTCGGCTCGAGCCGCCTGGCCCAGCCGCGCCGTCTCTTCCTCGGATCCGTCGCCGCGAAGCTCCTGAGCGAGATCCCGGTGCCGATGGTCGTCGTCCCCCGTACCCGCACCACCGACTCGTCCCGCTGACCCGAAGGAGCTCGACGATGAGCCAGCACGCCGCCGAGAAGGTCCCCGTCGCCGACGGCGGGCTCTCGAAGAAGGGCCTCAGCGCCGGGACCATCGGCCTGCTCGGCGCCGTCGTCATCGGCATCTCGTGCATCGCGCCGGCGTACACGTTCACGGCCGCGATCGGCCCGACGGCCTCGGCGGTGGGAGCCCAGATCCCCGCCGTCATCCTCGTGGGGTTCATCCCGATGCTGCTGGTGGCGTTCGGCTACCGCGAACTGAACAACCGGATGCCGGACGCGGGCACCTCCTTCACGTGGGCGACGCGCGCCTTCGGGCCGTGGATCGGGTGGATGGCGGGGTGGGGGCTCATCGTCGCGACGGTGCTCGTCCTCTCGAACCTCGCCGGGGTCGCCGTCGACTTCCTCTTCCTCCTCGTGTCGCAGATCACGGGCGACCCGTCGATCGCCGACCTCGCCGGCATCCCCTGGCTGAACATCGTGGTCTGCCTGCTGTTCATCGCGGGGGCGACGTTCATCTCCTATCGCGACATGCAGACGACGCAGAAGCTGCAGTACGTGCTCGTCGGCTTCCAGGTCATCGTGCTGGTGTTCTTCGCCGTCGCCGCGATCTCGGCAGCGGTGAGCGGAGGCGGCTTCGACTTCCAACCGTTCGATCTGGAATGGTTCAACCCGTTCGCGGTGTCGTCGTTCAGCGCGCTCGCGGCGGGCCTGTCACTGTCGATCTTCATCTTCTGGGGATGGGACGTCACCCTCACGATGAACGAGGAGACGAAGGACCCGGAGCGCACCCCCGGGCGGTCGGCGACGATCACCGTGATCACGATCGTGACCATCTACCTCCTCCTGGCCGTCGCGATGCTCATGTACTCCGGGACCGGTGACGGCGAGCTGGGGCTCGGCAACGCCGACATCCAGGACAACGTGTTCTTCTTCCTCTCCGGTCCGATCCTGGGTCCGCTGGCGTTCCTCGTGTCGCTCGCCGTCCTGACGAGCTCGGCGTCGTCGCTGCAGTCGACCTTCGTGAGCCCCGCACGCACGCTCCTCGCGATGGGGCACTACGGCGCCCTCCCGAGACAGTTCGCCCGGGTGAGCCCGCGATTCTTCACCCCCGGGTTCGCGACGGTCGTGTCGGCGATCGTGGCGGCGGTCTTCTACGCGGTGATGCGCGCGGTGAGCGAGAACGCCCTCTGGGACACGATCCTCACCCTCGGCCTCATGATCTGCTTCTACTACGGCATCACGGCGTTCGCGTGCGTCTGGTACTTCCGCCACCAGTGGTTCGACTCGGTGAGGAACGTGTTCTTCACGTTGCTCTTCCCGCTGGTGGGCGGCATCATCCTGGCCGTGCTGTTCGTCACGACGCTCATCGACTCGGCCGACCCGGCCTACTCCGAGAGTGGGACCGACATCTTCGGCATCGGCATCGTGTTCTTCCTCGGCCTCGGCATCATCGTGCTCGGCATCGTGGTGATGATCGTGATGCGTATCGTCGCTCCCGCCTACTTCCGCGGACAGACCCTGTCCCTCGACGCACCCCCCAGCGCGCGAAAGCTGCGCGCAGAAAGTGAGACCCTCCGATGACCTCCCGCGAGTCAGACCTCCTCTCCGGCATCCCGAACCAGCTCTTCATCGGCGGGGAGTGGGTGGATGCCGAGGGGGGCAAGACCCTCGATGTGTTCGACCCCTCGACGGGCGAGGTCATCCGCCGCATCGCGGACGCGTCCCCGGCCGACGGCATCCGCGCCCTCGACGCAGCCGTCGCCGCGCAGGAGTCGTGGGCGGCGACCGCGCCCCGCGAGCGGAGCGAGATCCTCCGTCGGGCGTTCGACCTCGTGCAGGACCGCAAGGAGGACCTCGCGCTCCTCATGACGCTCGAGATGGGCAAGCCCCTCGCCGAGTCCCGCGGCGAGGTCGCCTACGGCGGTGAGTTCCTCCGCTGGTTCAGTGAAGAGGCCGTCCGCATCTCGGGCCGGTACGGCCTGAACCCCGAGGGGACCGGACGCATCGTCGTCTCGCAGCGTCCCGTCGGACCCTCGTTCTTCATCACCCCGTGGAACTTCCCGCTCGCGATGGCGACCCGCAAGATCGCGCCGGCGCTCGCCGCCGGCTGCACGGTCGTCGTGAAGCCCGCGGAACTGACCCCGCTGACGACGCTGTTCTTCGTGCAGCTGCTCGCCGAGGCCGGCGTCCCCGCCGGTGTCGTCAACGTCATCACGACCGCATCGTCGGGCGCGGTCTCGGCGCCGATCATCGCCGACCCGCGACTGCGGAAGCTCTCGTTCACGGGGTCCACTCCGGTCGGGCAGAAGCTCATCGCACAGGCCGCCGAGGGGGTCCTGCGCGTCTCGATGGAACTCGGCGGCAACGCCCCCTTCGTCGTGTTCGAGGATGCCGATCTCGACAAGGCCGTCGACGGCGCAATGCTCGCGAAGTTCCGCAACATCGGCCAGGCATGCACCGCGGCGAACCGCTTCATCGTCCACGAGTCGGTGGCGGCCGAGTTCTCGCGCCGGGTCGCGGACCGCGTGCGCGAGATGACCATCGGCCGCGGCACCGAGGACGGAGTGCAGATCGGTCCGCTCATCGACGACCGCGCGGTGGCGAAGGCGGCGGAGCTCGTCGGCGACGCCGTCGAGCGCGGCGCGCGCGTCCTCGTGGGCGGGAACGCCGTCGAGGGTGCCGGCACGTTCTACGAGCCGACCGTCGTCGACGGCGTCGTCCCCGGCAGTGCGATCCTCCGCGAGGAGATCTTCGGACCCGTGCTCGCCATCAGCACGTTCTTGGACGAGGACGAGGCCGTGCGCCTCGCGAACGACACCGAGTACGGCCTCGTCTCGTACGTGTTCACGCAGGACCTCGCGCGCGGCCACCGGATGATCGACCGCCTCGAGACGGGGATGATGGGGCTGAATGTCGGTGTCGTCTCGAACGCAGCCGCGCCCTTCGGCGGTGTGAAGCAGTCCGGCATGGGCCGCGAGGGCGGCCTCGAGGGCATCCACGAGTACCTGAACGTGAAGTACACCCTGATCCCGGCCTGACCGGAAGCACTGAGGAGCATCATGAGCGACTACGCCGTCATCGACCCCGCCACCGGCGAGACCCACGCGACGTACCCGACGGCATCCGCCGACGACGTCGAGCGCGCCCTCCGGGCCGCCGACGAGGCCGCGCGAGGCTGGGGTCGGACCTCGACTCCCGCCGAGCGGGCCGATCTGCTGCGTCGCGTGGCGCAGCTGCATCGCGAGCGTCGCGAAGACCTGGCGAAGATCATCGTCCGCGAGATGGGCAAGCAGATCGACGGCGCCCTCGGCGAGGTCGACTTCGCTGCCGACATCACGGAGTACTACGCCGACCACATCGACGAGATCACCGCCGACACGCCGATCCCGATCGAGGGGGAGGGGACCGCCGTCATCCGCAGGGCGCCGCTGGGTGTGCTCCTCGGTGTCATGCCGTGGAACTTCCCGTACTACCAGGTGGCCCGCTTCGCCGCCCCCAACGTCGCGGTCGGCAACACGATCCTGCTCAAGCACGCGCCGCAGTGCCCCGAGTCGGCTGCCGCCATCGAAGAGATCTACCGCGACGCGGGCTTCCCCGCCGGCGTCTACACGAACGTGTACCTCACGAACGAGCAGGCCGCCGACGTGATCGCCGACCCGCGCGTGCACGGCGCATCGGTGACCGGCTCGGAGCGCGCCGGGGCCGCTGTCGCCGAAGTCGCCGGACGCAATCTCAAGAAGGTCGCCCTCGAGCTCGGCGGCTCGGACCCGTTCATCGTCCTGTCGGCCGATGACCTCGACGCGGTCGCGCAGGCCGCCGTCGACGCGCGCCTCGACAACACCGGCCAGTCCTGCAACGGCGCGAAGCGGTTCATCGTCGTCGACGGGCTCTACGATGCGTTCGTCGAGGCGTTCACGGCCAAGATGGCGGCCGCTTCGGTCGGCGACCCGTGGAGCTCCGACACCGTCCTCGGGCCGCTCTCCTCGGTCACCGCGGCCGAGCGTCTCGAGAAGCAGATCCAGGATGCCGCGGCCCAGGGCGCGACGATCGTCACCGGTGGCACCCGCGACGGCGCGTTCTTCGCGCCGACCGTCCTGACGGACGTCACCCCCGAGATGGACGTCTACCGCGAGGAGCTGTTCGGCCCCGCCGGTGTCATCTACCGCGTCGCCGACGAGGACGAGGCGATCCGCGTGGCCAACGACACCCCCTTCGGCCTCGGGTCCTACGTCTACACGACCGACCCCGAGCAGGCGACCCGCGTCGCCGACCGGATCGAAGCGGGCATGGTCTACGTCAACCTCGTCCTCGCCGATGAGCCGGGACTGCCGTTCGGCGGCATCAAGCGCAGCGGCACGGGTCGTGAGCTGGGCCTCCTGGCGGCCGACGAGTTCGTCAACAAGAAGCTCGTCCGCATCGGCTGAACGACTGACGAGGGGCGGCATCCGGTCGGATGCCGCCCCTCGCGGCTTTCGCGTCAGGCCGAGGTCGTCGCGCGGATCTCCGCGGCCTCGCCGTGGCGGCCGAGACCCTCATAGACGTCGCCGAGTTCGAGCGCCGCCTGCTGGCGCAGCGGCTCGTTCTCGCTGTCCGTGGCGTGCTCGATGGCGGCGCGGTAGAGGGGGACAGCGTCATTCGGGCGCTCGACGCCGACGAGCAGACGCGCTGCCAGGAGTTCCGAACCCGCGCCCGAGCTGGCGTCGCCGGCCTGCGCGAACCCGTCCGCGGCCTGGAGCGCGGTGGCCACGGCCTCATCGGTACGCTCGCGCGCCGCCAGCAGCCGCGCGCGGGTGTCGAGCACGTCGGCGACGTACCAGTGCGCCTCGTTGGCCCGGCCGAGAGCCAGGGCCTGGTCGATGACCTCGAAGGCATCCTCGTCGCCGCGCTGCATCTTGGCCTGCGCGAGCAGATGGAGCGCCTCGGCGTGCAGACCGACCTGCTCCTCGGTGCCGGCGGTCAGGCCGAGGGCGGTCTCGAGGGCGATCACGGAGTCGTCGTACTCGCCGAAGTTTCCGAGGTGGCGGCCCTGCGCGACGAGTGCGAAGGCCTGGCCCTCGGCTTCGCCCGCCTCCTCGTGGAGGTCCGCGGCGAAGCCCCACGCGCCGACGGCGTTGCCGAAGTCGCGTGCGCCCTCGTACGCCCGGGCGAGCAGCCCCACGGTGATGGCGCGCGATCCGGCGGGCACCTCGGCGGCGGTCTCGTCCGAGAGGACCTGGTGGAGCGCGTCGACGGCTTCTTCCGGCATCCCGGCGGAGATCATTGCCCGGCCCAGTCGGTAACGCGGGTCGGCCGTGGGAGCGCCCGCCGACTCGTACCGCTCGACCGCGGTGCGGTAGCGGCCGGCGGCGAGCGACGCGGCCCCGGCATCCTCATGGAGCGCTCCGGCCAGCACGAACGATTCCGCGATGCGGACATCGTCCGCACCGAGCGAGAGGAGGAGTCGTGCCGCCTCGTCCGCAGCGGCGGCGCCCTCGGCGAACTCCTCGGCCACGCCGTGCAGTCGGGCCTTCGACGCGAGAGCCCGCGCGCGACGACCGTCGCTGAGCGACTCCGCGAGAAGGTCGTCCAGGTCGGCGCGGGCCTCGTCGAAGAGCGAAGCGGATGCCGCGGCGTCGACCGCGAGCAGTCGCGCACCCTGTGCGCGCACCGCGTCGCCTGCCTCGAGGAACAGGCGCACCCCTGCGCGGGCGTCGTCACGGGCTTCCGCGAACGATCCCTCGTACATCTTCGCGACGCCGCGCGTCGAGACCAGGTCCGCCTGGACTGCCGCGGGCGCGCCCACCGCGGCTGCCAGCTCGGCGCCGAGCGTGTCGCCGGCCGCTGCCAGGTCGTGCCCGAACAGGACGAGGCCGAGGCGCTCTTCGAGGTCGGCCTGCGCCGCGTGCCCCGCGGCGCGCAGGATCGTCAGACGCTCGGGCAGGAACGCCTCGGCCTCGACGATCCGGTCGGTGGCGACGAGGCCGCCCAGCAGGTGCGACGACAGGACCACGCCCTCGGCGGGGTCGGCATCCGTCAGCAGCCCGCGGAGCGGGTCGATCGCGGCGGACGACCCGGCGTGCGCCAGGGCGACGGCACGGGCGACGCGGTCCTCCCGCGTGAGGACGGGAGCGGGTGCGACCACCGTCGAGAAATCGTGCGAGCGGATGGGGACGTCGTAGTGCTCCGTGCCGACCTCGCGCAGGCGCGCGAGGTTCCGCGTGTGGGCGTCCGTGCCGTTCCGGCGGTCGAATGCCGCGGCGATGTCGCCGGCGGCACTCCACGCCGCGGCGGCGAGCTCGTCGACGCGCCACGGGCCGTCGTGCGCGCCGAAGACGGGCACGAGGGCCTCCGCGTCCGAGCCGCGGACGGTGAGGCCGGGGTGGCCCGCCGCGGCGACGGCGTCGAGGGCGAGCGCGAAGGCGCCGAGAGCCGTGGCGTGCGCGTCGGCGTCGAGGCCGTCGTGCACGAGCCACGACAGGTGGCGCTCGACGAGGGCGAGGGCACGCGCCTCGTTGCCGGTGACGGCGCAGAACACGACGTTCTTCGCGACGATCGCGAGGTTGTCCGGGTTCTCCTTCGCGAGGCGGTAGCTGCGCAGGTGCGCGGTGCGTGCGTCGTCGAGCATCCCCGCGCGCAGGTAGGGGAGGAGGATGCGAGCCAGCGCGTGCTCGGGCTCCTCGCCGCACGAGAACCCGTTCTCGATCATCTCGCCGACGAGTCGGATGGCCTCTTCCTCGCGACCGGTCTCGATGAAGAACCCGGCGAACTGGCTGCGGACGCACGCGTCGCAGTGGCTGTAGTCGTCGCGGGGGGTCGCCTCGAGCGTGCGCTGCAGGTCGGCGGCTTCGTCCATGCGGCCCGCCGCCCAGGCATCCTCGAAGCGGGCCATGAGGACCCCGCTGGGACCGACGCCGGCCCGCTGGTAGTGCGCTTCCATGTCGTCGAGCACGGCGGCGATCTGCTCCGTGGGGAACTCGGGCGAGCTGCCGAGGGCGCTCGCCATCCACTTGTACTGCCAGAGCACGTCACCGGCGCCCTCGACCTCGGCGGGGAACCGTT
Source organism: Microbacterium sp. LKL04 (assembly GCF_900102005.1). Lineage (NCBI taxonomy): Bacteria > Bacillati > Actinomycetota > Actinomycetes > Micrococcales > Microbacteriaceae > Microbacterium > Microbacterium sp. LKL04. Next base: position 249,356 of record NZ_LT627736.1, read on the forward strand.
CCGGATCGGCGTCGTGGTGCGCCAGGCACCACGCGAACGAGGTGAGCATGAGGTCCGTGTCGCCGCCCATGTTCGCGCTCGAGGTCTGCCGCAGGCGGGCTTCGTACTCGAGTCGTTCGTCGCCGCTCTCCTGCGCGAGCGCGACGGCCTGCGCGACGAGGGACTGCTCCTGCGGACCCCACGGGGTGTTGTCGATCTCGTCGAAGAGGGATCGGATGCGGGTCGCGTAACCGGTCATGAGGCTCCTTCTGTCGAGGGTGGGGTGTCGGCGTCGATGGCGCGGTCGACCAGCTCCGAAAGGGCGTTCGACATCATCGTGCGATCGGAGGGGCCGAGGGGGTGGTGCCCCGCGAGAAGCGACTGCACGTAGAGGAGCTGCACGCTCAGGTCGAACACCCGGCCGGGCGGCGTCGCGGCGAGCTTGCGGATCATGGGACTCGTCCAGTTGAGGCACAGCCGAGCCGCGAGCTCGTCCGCGGCGCGGCCGCTCGAGACGATGCTCGCCGCGCGGTCGAGGACGCCGCCCCACAACGCGCCCCCGGCGCTGCGCGCACGGCCACGGTCGAGGGCGCGCAGCACCTCGGGATCGGCCACGAACAGCCCCGGCAGGTCGGGACGGTCGAACGTGCGGACCGCGACGTCGACGTCCTCGAGCGCAGCCTTCGCTCGCTCCTCGAGGGCTGTCGCCGCGGCGCGGTCGTCGAGAGGTGCGAGGTCCAGCCGGTCGATCTCGCCGACGACGTCGACGCGCTCGACCTCGACGCCGGGGAACAGCTCGGGGATCCGGCGGACGAGGTCCGCGTCGTAGAGGTAGCCGCCGTTGACGAGGACACCGCCGGCGGAGGCCATGCTGGCGACCTGGCGGAACTCGTCGACGGTCTCGGCGTAGCGCACGGTCGGGAACCTGCGGGCGAGCTCTTCGACGCGCAGACGACCCGCGGTCGTCTCGACCGAGAGCCACCGGACGATGAACCGGGCGAGTTCGTCGTCGTGGCGGACGAGCGACTTGAGTGCGACCTCGTGGATGGACACGAACTGCGCGAGCCGGACGGGGTCCTGCAGTGCGACCTCCAGGATCCAGCGGCGGATCGCCTCGCCGATCTCCTGGCGTGTCTGTTCAAGTGCGTCGTCGTCGACGAGCGACTCGCGACTGGCGGTCGGGTGCAGTGAGCCGGAGTCGACGACGGCGCGGGCGAAGAAGGCCCAGGCGGGGAGCAGCTCGTCGGCGCGCTCGGTCAGCAGCATCCGCCGCAGGTACACGCGGGTGCTCTGGCGTGCCGTCGGGGGAGGCGCGAACGGCAGCACGAAGGCCACCCCGCGCGTCTGCGTGCCCGGGACGTGCAGCGGGATGACATCGAGCGGTTCCGCGCCGATGAGCTCACGCCCGTAGCCGAGCTGTCGCTCGAGATCGCCGTCGAGGAAGGGGGCGGGTTCGGTGACGGTCGTCTCGCCGCCGCCGGGAAGGTCTACGACGACCGTGTGCGGCAGATAGCGTCCGAAGGTCTCGGCGAGCTCCATGACCGTGCTCGTCCCGAGCAGCGCCCGCGTGTCCGAGCGCGGCGTGAGGTGCACGCTCGTGCCGACCGGGATGTCCTCGGGGTGGGGGGCGACCGTGAAGGTGCCGTCCGAATGTCCCGTCCACTCGACGGGAGCGGACCCTGACGCGCTCCGCGAGCGGATGACGATCGTGTCGCACACCATGAAGCACGAGAGCATCCCGATGCCGAACTGACCGAGGAAGTCGCCGCGCGGCAGGTCGAAGATGTCGCGCTTGGAGCTGCGTCCCACCGTGGCCAGGAGGTCGGCGACCTCGGTCTCGGTGAGCCCCACCCCGTCGTCGCGCATCACGAACTCGGCCGAGCCGTCGCTGACGGGCGTGATGCGGATGCGGCCGCCGCCCCCGTCGACGGCCCGGCGCGCGGCGATCGCGTCGACGGCGTTCTGCAGCAGCTCGCGCAGGAACACCCGAGGACTCGAATAGATGTGGCGGCTCAACAGGTCGATGACCCCGCGGAGGTCGACCTGGAACTGTTGGGCGGCAGTACTGTCCGTCACCGCGCTCCTCGGTAGTCGTCGTTCATCCGATGCCGTGCTCCCCCATGCCGGTGACGGCCGATCAAGCCTAGCGAGGCGGCCCTCGGACGGCGAGGGATGCCGCGCGTTCGCCACCCTCCGAGCCATGCCGTATGCTGGTCCACGCAGTTGTCTGCATTCTTTTGCCGTGCCCATGGGCCCGACAGGATGTGGATTCCCGGGTCGAAAGACCTTAGGGCGGTAGCTCAATTGGCAGAGCAGCGGTCTCCAAAACCGCAGGTTGCAGGTTCGATTCCTGTCCGCCCTGCGCGTCAGCGTCAGCTGACTCGAACCGAGCAACAGGTGGGTTGAATGGTCCAGGATGAGCCGAACGGCGAGGTCGTCGCTGCCAGCAGCGGCGCCACCCGTGAGAAGAAGCTCAACTTCTTCCAGCGGATCGCCCTTTTCATCCGCCAGGTGATCGCCGAGCTCCGCAAGGTCGTGACACCGACCCGGCAGGAGCTGGTGAAGTTCACCCTCGTGGTCCTGGGATTCGTCGTTGTCGTGATGGCCATCGTGTACGGGCTCGACCTGTTCTTCACCTGGATCACGAACATCGTCTTCGACGTCCCCAGGTGACGTCCGGACGATCATCCGTCGCGGTGACGGACGGCATCCCGGATCATCTGAACCGCCCGCCGCGTTGCCGCTGAACATCGAAGCCGAACCTGCAGGGAAGTGAATGACGTGACCGAACGATATGTCGACGACGCCGACTGGTCGACCGCCGCGGAGCAGTCCAGCGAGGACGACGAAGCGCAGGAGGGCAACGTCCTGGCCGGTCAGGAGCGTTCCGCCGAATCCGCTGAGCACGCCGCCCTGCACATCGAGGACGAGGAGCCCGTCGAGGACGAGCCCACCGGAGAGGATGCCGTCGTGATCGAGGACCCCGAAGCCGACCGCATCGTCAACGACGCGCTCGAGATCGACCAGGCCGACGAAGCCGAGGCTGCCGCCGAGGTTCTCACCGAGTCGCTCGCCGACGAAGAGGAAGAGCGCGCCGCAGCTGCGGCGGACGAGGTCGCCCCCTACGACGGTCCCGAGCTCGGCGATGACGAGGACGAGACCTCGGACGACCCGTACGAGGCCTTCCGTCAGGAGCTCCGCTCGCTCGAGGGCAAGTGGTACGTCATCCACTCCTACGCCGGTTTCGAGCGCAAGGTGAAGGCCAACATCGAGCAGCGGAAGTCCACGCTCGAGGTCGAGGACGACATCTACCAGGTCGAGGTCCCGATGGAGGACGTCGTCGAGATCAAGAACGGCCAGCGCAAGATGGTCAACCGTGTCCGGATCCCCGGATACGTGCTCGTGCGCATGGAGCTCAACGAGGACACCTGGTCGGTCGTGCGCCACACGCCCGGCGTCACCGGCTTCGTAGGCAACGCCCACAACCCGACCCCGCTGCGTTTCGAAGAGGCCTTCACCATGCTGAAGCCGCTCGTCGAGGCCAAAGAGGTCGCGCCGGCCAAGGGTGCCACCGCCACGAAGGGCTCTGCGACGCAGGCCCGCTCGGTCATCACCGAGGTCGACTTCGAGATCGGCGAGACGATCACGATCAAGGAGGGCTCGTTCGCGGGTCTTCCCGGATCGATCTCCGAGATCAAGCCCGAGAGCGGCAAGCTCACTGTCCTCGTCTCGCTCTTCGAGCGCGAGACGCCGGTCGAGCTGTCGTTCGATCAGGTCACCAAGCAGTAAGCGCAGCATCGCGCGACGCGAAGGCCCCGCTCCGGCGGGGCCTTCGTCATGCCGGGGGATGCCGGATGCGGTAGACTCATGTGGTTTGTGCGCCGCTTCGTCGTGCGCGCAGGCATCACCACGACCCGGATCCGCCGGGACCGTGGGAGAACGAGGCATCCGCCTCGCTCGTGAAAGGAAGAGGAAATGGCACCGAAGAAGAAGGTGACCGGCCTGATCAAGCTTCAGATCAACGCCGGTGCAGCCAACCCGGCGCCGCCGATCGGCCCCGCGCTCGGTCAGCATGGCGTCAACATCATGGAGTTCTGCAAGGCGTACAACGCCGCGACCGAGTCGCAGCGCGGCAACGTCATCCCCGTCGAGATCACCGTCTACGAGGACCGCAGCTTCACGTTCATCCTGAAGACCCCGCCCGCCGCGGAGCTCATCAAGAAGGCCGCCGGTGTGGCGAAGGGTTCTGCGACCCCGCACACCACCAAGGTCGCGAAGCTCACCAAGGATCAGGTTCGCCAGATCGCCGAGACGAAGATGCCCGACCTGAACGCCAACGACATCGAGGCCGCCTCGCTGATCATCGCCGGCACCGCCCGTTCCATGGGCATCACGGTCGAGAGCTGAGGGGAACAGAACAATGGCTAAGTCCAAGGCTTACGAAGCAGCAGCGGCCAAGATCGACCGCTCCACGTTCTACTCCTCCGAGCAGGCTGTCGCCCTCGCCAAGGAGACCGGTTCGGCCAAGTTCGACTCGACCGTCGAGGTCGCGCTGAAGCTCGCCGTCGACCCGCGCAAGGCGGACCAGATGGTCCGTGGCACGGTCATCCTGCCCCACGGCACCGGCAAGACCGCCCGCGTCATCGTGTTCGCGACCGGTCCCGCCGCTGAAGCCGCTCTCGCCGCCGGTGCGGACGAGGTCGGTGGCGCCGAGCTCATCGAGAAGGTCGCCGGTGGCTACACCGCGTTCGACTCGGCTGTCTCGACCCCCGAGCTCATGGGCCAGGTCGGTCGCCTCGGAAAGGTCCTCGGACCCCGCGGCCTCATGCCGAACCCGAAGACCGGCACCGTGACCCCCAACCCGGCCAAGGCCGTCGAGGAGATCAAGGGCGGAAAGATCGAGTTCCGCGTCGACAAGCACGCCAACGTGCACTTCGTCGTCGGCAAGGCGTCCTTCTCGGAGGACCAGCTGAACGAGAACTTCAACGCTGCACTCGAAGAGATCGTGCGTCTGAAGCCGTCGAGCTCGAAGGGCCGTTACATCCAGAAGGGCGCCATCTCGACCACGTTCGGTCCCGGCATCCCGCTGGACGTCAACGCTCTCGTCTGAGTCGTCCAGACAGCAAGGGGCTCCACCTCCGGGTGGGGCCCCTTCGTCGTTCCGTCCTTGGTAGCGTCATCGCGTGGCCCGCGACATCGAGACGCTGTTCGACATCGAGGCGCCCATCGTGCTCGGGCCGTTCGGCGGCCTGTCGTCCGTGGCGCTCACCGCGGCCGTCAGCGACGCGGGCGGTCTCGGCTCGTTCGGCCTCTACGGATACTCGGGCGACCGCATCCGCGAGACGGCTTCTGCGCTCAGGGCCGCGACGGGCCGCCCGTTCGCACTGAACCTCTGGCTTCCCACCGGTGACGAGGTCGTCCCGGCCGAGGCCGACCTCGCCGCGGCCCGCGCGGCGGTCGCTCCGCTCCTGGCCGCGGCCGGTGTCGCAGACCCGCCTCTGCCGTCCGCGTTCCTCCCTTCCCTCGACGAGCAGCTCGACGCGGTGTGGGATGCCGCGCCCGCCGTCCTCAGCGTCGTGTTCGGCGTGCCGGCGGCCGAGACCGTCGCCGAGGCTCATCGCCGCGGCATCCGTGTCGTGGGGACCGCCACCTCCGTCGCCGAGGCCGTCGCGTTGGCGGACGGGGGAGTGGACGCGATCGTCGCGAGCGGCGCGGAGGCCGCCGGGCATCGGGTGACCTTCCTGCGTCCCGCGGAGGATTCGCTCGTGGGGACGTTCGCCCTGGTCCCGCAAGTGGTCGACGCTGTCGACGTCCCGGTCCTCGCCGCGGGCGGGATCGCCGACCGCCGGGGTGTCGCCGCCGCGTTCGCGCTCGGCGCGGCGGGAGTGCAAGTCGGGAGCGCGTTCCTCCGCACCCGGGCCTCGGCCGCTTCCGACGCGCACCGCGACGCGCTCCGAGCTGCGGCGGACACCGACACGGTCCTGACCCGCGCGATGAGCGGGCGGCTGGCCCGAGGCATCCCGAATCGGGCGGTCCGTGCCATCGAGGACGCGGATGCCATCGCCGCGTTCCCCGCGCAGAACTGGCTCACCGGGGTGGTCCGCGCGGCGGCGCGGGACGACGGGGAACTGATCTCGCTCTGGGCGGGACAGGCGGCAGGGCTGTCGCGCTCGGACAACGCGGATGAAGTCTTCGCGGAGCTCGCGGCAGGCCTGCCGCCGGCATCCCGCTGACACAGACCGTCACCTGCGGGAATCATCCACACGGATGCGTGTTGTATTGAGAGGTCCGCGCGGGCCACAGCCTTCGCGCGCCTCCCTTCCCCCTCACCAAGGAGACCCATGTCCCGTCGTCGTACCGCCGCACTCGGAGCCCTCGCCCTCAGCGCCGTCCTGGCGCTCACCGCCTGCTCCTCGAGCTCGAACGGGACGGACGCCGCCGGCGACGACCTCGGTCTCGCGAAGGGCGGCACGCTCACGGTCGCGACAGAGGGGACCTACCGGCCCTTCACGTACCACGACGAAAGCGGCAAGCTCGTCGGCTACGACGTCGAGATCATCGAGGCCGTCGCGAAGAAGCTCGACCTGAACATCGAGTTCCAGGAGACGCAGTGGGACGGCATCTTCGCCGGTCTCGACGCGGGGCGCGTCGACGTCATCGCGAACCAGGTCTCGATCAACCCCGAGCGCGAGGAGAAGTACCTCTTCAGCGAGCCGTACACGGTCTCGCCGAGCGTCGTCGTGGTCAAGGACAGCGACGACTCGATCTCGAGCTTCGCCGACCTCAAGGGCAAGAAGACCGCGCAGTCGCTCACGAGCAACTTCTACAAGCTCGCCGAGGAGGCCGGCGCCGACGTGACCCCGATCGAGGGCTGGGCGCAGGCCGTCGAGCTGCTGCGTCAGGACCGCGTCGAGGCGACCGTCAACGACAAGCTGACGTTCCTCGACTACGAGAAGACCGACGGACCGACGGGTCTGAAGATCGCGGCCGAGACCGACCCCGCCAAGAGCGCAGTCGTCACGACGAAGAACAAGAAGGCGCTCATCGAGAAGATCGACGGCGCGCTGGCCGACCTGCGCGAAGATGGAACCCTCGCCGAGATCAGCGAGAAGTACTTCGGAGCCGACGTCACCGAGTGACATCAGCCCCAACGGGCTCGGCGCGGCGCGGTGACGCGACCGCCGAGCCCGTTCCCCATTCTGCGAAAGGATGCCGGTGGACGCCGATACATGGCAGTTGATCCTGACCTCGTTCTGGCCGATGTTCAGCGCCGGGGTCACGGTCACGATCCCGCTCGCGCTGATCTCGTTCGCAATCGGACTCGTCCTCGCCGTCGCGGCGGCGCTGATGCGGATCTCCGGCAACCGGGTGCTCTCGGGCATCGCCCGCTTCTACATCTCGGCGATCCGGGGCACGCCGCTCCTCGTGCAGATCTTCGTCATCTTCTACGGCCTGCCCCAGATCGGGGTGCGGATCGACGCGTACCTCGCGGCGGTCATCGCTTTGTCATTGAACGTGGGCGGATACGCCGCCGAGGTCATCCGCGCCGCGATCCTCTCGGTCCCCAAGGGCCAGTGGGAGGCGGGGTTCACGGTCGGGCTCTCGCGGGCGACGGCGTTGCGGCGCATCATCCTCCCTCAGGCGGCGCGCGTCTCTGTGCCGCCCCTGTCGAACACGTTCATCTCGCTTGTGAAGGACACGTCGCTGGTCGCCTCGATCACCGTCGCCGAGATGTTCCGCGTCGCGCAGAACATTGCGGCGTTCAGCCTCGACTTCCTCGTCATCTACATCGAGGCGGCGTTCATCTACTGGCTCTTCTGCCTGGTTCTGTCGTTCGGGCAGGACCGCATCGAACGGAGGCTCGACCGCCGTGTCGCACACTGACGCACCCCTTCTCGCCGTCACCGGGCTCCGGAAGTCGTTCGGTGACAACGTCGTCCTCGACGGCGTCGACTTCGCCGTCTCGCCGGGGCAGGTCGTCTGCCTCATCGGACCCAGTGGGTCCGGCAAGACGACGGTCCTCCGCTGCCTCAACGGCCTCGAGGCGCCCGACGCCGGCGTCGTCGTCTTCTCGGACGGGCAGCGCCACGACTTCGCCGAGCCGGTCAAGGGCAAGGCGGCCAAAGCGCAGCGGGCGGCGCTGCGCGACCGGTCGGCGATGGTGTTCCAGCAGAACAACCTCTTCCCGCACCTCACGGTGCTCGAGAACGTGATCGAGGGGCCGGTGCACGCCCATGGCGTGGCCAAGGATGCCGCGATCGCCGAGGCCGAGCGGCTGCTGCAGCGCGTCGGCCTCGCCGAGAAGCGGGACGCGTACCCCCACGAGCTCTCGGGCGGTCAGCAGCAGCGCGTGGGGATCGTCCGCGCGCTCGCGCTCACTCCCGATCTGCTGCTCTTCGACGAGCCGACGAGCGCGCTCGATCCCGAGCTGGTCGGCGAGGTGCTCCTCGTCCTCAAGGAACTCGCCGACGAGGGGTGGACGATGGTCATCGTGACGCACGAGCTCCAGTTCGCGCGTCAGGTCGCGGACGAGGTCGTCTTCTTCGACGACGGCGTCATCGTCGAGCGCGGGCACCCTCGTGACATCTTCACCGCCCCGAAGAACGAGCGGACCCGCCGTTTCCTCGACCGGATCCTGCGGCCTCTCGAGGACTGACTCTCAGGCGTCCCGGCGGATCTCGAACCCGTCCTCGTCCGTCACCGGCGTCAGCTCGGTCATCGCGACATCGTCGACGACCCCGCCGCGCGGTCCGATCGCAGCCCAGTCCGCCACGGACTCGACCGCGGCGGCACCCCCCTGCACTTCGGCCTCGACGGAGCCGCCCGCGAGATTCCGGACCCAGCCCGTCGCGCCGGCGCCGCGCGCGACGTGCTGCATCGAGTAGCGGAACCCGACACCTTGCACGACGCCGCGGACGACCAAGCGGATGCGGCGCATCACGCGTCCGCCACCGTGAGGACGACTTTGCCGCGCACGTGGCCGCGTTCGACCTCGCGATGCGCGGCAGCGGCGTCGGCGAGGTCGAAGACGCGGTCGACGAACACCTGGATCGACCGTGAGTCCAGCAGGCGCCCGAGCGTCGCCAGCACCGCTCCGTCGGGCACCACCTTGTAGGTCGTCGCGCGTACGCCCGCGGCAGCCGCGGCATCCGCGTATCCGGGCCACGCGCCCGTGGGCACCATGACGTAGAGGCCACCGGGCCGCAGGACTCCGAGAGAGCGCGTGCCGGTGTCGTCGTGGACGTTGCCGACGAGGTCGATCACGACGTCCACCTCTCCGACGACGTCTTCGAAGCGCGTGGTCGAGTAGTCCACGACGACGGATGCCCCCAGCTCCCGGAGCCAGCCGAGGTTGGCCGCCGATCCGGTCGCGGTGACGTGCGCGCCGAAGTAGGCGGCGAGCTGGACGGCGAAGTGTCCGACGCCGCCGGATCCGGCATGGATGAGCACGCGCTGCCCCTCGTGAGCGTGAGCCGTCTCGACGACGAGACCCCACGCGGTAAGCGCGGCAAGAGGCACCCCGGCGGCTTCGACGTGCGACAGTGCCGCGGGCTTGCGTGCGACGGAGAGGCTGGGGACCACGACGTACTCGGCGTACGTGCCGCCCGAGCGGGGGAACGGCACCATGCCGAAGACCTGCTCGCCCGGCTGCAGAGGGTGCGCCTCGTACGGGCTCTTGACAACCACGCCGCTGAAATCGAACCCGAGCGTGGAGGGGTACTCGGGGATCTGCCCCGTCACGCCTCGGCCGGATCGGGTCTTCGCGTCGATGGGGTTCGCCCCGGCGGCCACGACGCGCACCAAGAGTTCGCTCATCGCGGGCTCGGGCACCGGGACCTGAGCCTCGCGCAGGACGTCCGCGTCGCCGGGTGCGTCGTAGACGACGGCACGCATGGCCGGGGGAGGGGCGGTCACCTCGACGACCTCGCTCGTGGTGGGGGCTGCGGATCGCAGCGGCCGGAATCGCATCGGCTGCTCCTTCTCACCAGTGCTCGACGGCGGGCGCTGGAGGTGCTCGGTGGATGACCAGTCAACCGCGAGATTGTCTCGGCGGTGTTACGTCGGCATCACCGGGTCGAGAAGCCGCCTGAGCAGGGGACCGATCGGGCGGCGGCCTACGTGGTGGGGCCGCCGTCGGGCCGCGATCCGGCGACGAGGGCGTGCAGGAGATGCGCGAGATTCTCGATGTCCTCGACGCGCCAGTCGCTGAGGGCTTGGAGCAGGGCGCCCTCCTGCGGCCCGCGAGCAGCCGCGAGCCGGGCTCGGCCGTGATCGGTCGCGGTCAGCAGGCTCGACCGGCCGTCGGTCGGATCGGGCGTGCGTTCGATGAGCTCCAGATCGGTCAGTTCGCGCACGGTGCGGCTCAGCTGGCCCTTGTCGAGGATGAGCATCTCGGCGAGGGCCGACTGCGTGATCGGCTCATGGCGGGCGATCGTCGTGAAGACCTTGTAGGCGCCGGGCAGCATGCCGGGACTGACGCTGTTGGCGTTCTCCATGATCCGCCGGCGGAACAGCGCGATCAGATCGCTGAACTCGCCCTCGAGGGCGCGCACCGCCAGGGTGCGCGCCTCTCGATCCGACTGCGTGGACATCGTTTCCATGTTATCGGCGGGTCGTCGCCTCGGCCTCGGCATCGGCCTCGGCCGCGGCATCGGACTCGACGTTCGGGACGGGCACGGTGCCGGTTGCCGTGATGCTGTCCATGCCGGCGGGGACCGACACGGTCGCGAGGTCCGCTTCCGAGGCGTTGCGGCGCTCGGAGGTGGTCATCGTGCTGAGCGACCGGTTCGGCAGGAAGACCACCGCGAGGATGCTCAGGATGCCGAAGGGCACGGCGATGAGGAATGCGGAGGAGATGCCCTGCGCGTAGATGTCCTCGACGATGACCCGCAGCTGCTGCGGCATCTCCGAGACGCGGGGGAGCGTGCCCGAGCTGAGCTGCTCACCCCACGCGGCGCCGGACGGGCCGAGCGCGGTGAGGGTCTCGATGAGGCGGTCGTGCGCGCCGGTGAACAGGTCTGCGACACGGGAGGCGAGGGCGGCGCCCATGAGGGAGACGCCGATCGTGCCGCCCAGGCTGCGGAAGAACGTGACGCCCGAACTGGCGACACCGATCTCGCTCGGCTTGGCGCTGTTCTGGACGGCCAGGACGAGGTTCTGCATCGTCATACCGACACCCGCGCCGAGCAGGAACATGTAGACCGACACGAGGAAGAAGTCGGTGTCGTAGTGGATGGTCGACAGGAGGGCCGCGCCCGCGGTCAGCAGGATGCTGCCGACGACGAGGTACGGCTTCCAGTGCCCGTAGCGCGTGATGAGCGCACCGACGCCGACGGAGGACAGCAGGAGCCCCGCGATCATCGGGATCGTCATGAGGCCGGCTTCGGTCGGCGTCGCGCCGCGCGCCATCTGCATGTACTGGCCGAGGAAGACCGATGCGCCGAACATCGCGATGCCGGTCGCGATCGAGGCGACGACCGACAGGGTGAAGGTGCGGTCGCGGAACAGCGTCAGCGGGACCAGCGGCTCGGAGGTGCGGAGCTCGACGATGACGAACAGGATCGCGGATAGGACTGCGCCGCCGACCATGAGGACCGTCTCCGTGCTCCACCAGTCGTAGTCGCGACCGGCGCTGGTGACCCAGATGAGCAGGAGCGAGACGGCCGTCGACAGCAGGACGATGCCGATGTAGTCGATCTTCGCCCGGCGGGTGGAGGGAGCGGATGCGGGGATGGTGCGCTGCACCATGATGAGCGCCGCGACGGCGATCGGAAGCGAGACGAAGAAGTTCCAGCGCCAGCCGAAGCCGTCGGTGATCACGCCGCCGAGAAGGGGTCCACCGACGGTGGCGACGGCCATGACGGCGCCGAAGAGGCCCATGTAACGACCGCGCTCGCGGGGGCTGATGATGTCGGCCATCAGCACCTGGCTGAGGGCGGCGAGGCCGCCGGCGCCGATGCCCTGCGCGGCGCGGAAGGCGATGAGCGTGCCGGGGTCCTGTGCGAAGCCGGCGGCGGCGGTCGCGAGGACGAAGATCACGAGGGCGATCTGGTAGAGCGTCTTGCGGCCCATGAGGTCGGCGAGCTTGCCCCAGATCGGTGTCGAGATGGCGGTGGTGAGCAGGGTGGCGGTGACGACCCAGGTATAGGCGCTCTGGTCGCCGTTCAGGTCGTGGATGATCACGGGCAGCGAGGTCGACACGACGGTCGAGGCGATCATCGAGACGAACATGCCGAGAAGGAGGCCCGACAGCGGGGCGAGCACCCGACGCCGGGTCGGTGTGGTGGTGGTCATGTACAGCTCCAGATGGTTGACACAGGTCAAAGTTTGAGAGAAGTCAACTTTATGTCGTTGCTTGATCTCTGTCAACTATCGAGGGTGAGTGGGCGCGCCGACGGGACCGGGGACCCGGTCAGGCGCGGGGCTGATCAGTCCGCGAGGGCGAGGGCGCGGAAGATGTCGCGCTCTCGGAGCTGCTCGCGACGGCTGACCGGCGCGGCCTGCTCGCGGCGCGGGGGAGTGTTGCCCGTCGTGCGGTGGTAGAGCTCGTCGATGAGAGCGGTCGCGAGACGCACGAGCGACCCGATCTCGGCCTCGTCGCGGTCGATCCACGCGCAACGCGGCTCGTCCCGCAGCGGGACGAAGTCCTGGTGCTCCTCCCACACGACCAGCGTGCGCTCGGCGCCGAGGACGTGCTGCTGCCACCACACCTGGCGGAGGTATGTGCGGGGGATGGATTTCCAGGTCTTGTTGGTCGTCTTGATCTCGGCCAGGACGACGCGGCCCGCGGCATCCGTCATGATCCCGTCGGGAGTCGCGAGGTGGCGCTTCTCGACCTCGGCGTGGAACAGGGCCGACGAGGGGAGGATGCCGTGGGTCGCCGCGACCCATGCGGCGATCTCCGGCTCGCGGCGGCGACCGTGGTCCGTGTACGCGTTGCCGCTGAAGCCGGAGCCGTTGAGCTTGGCCTCGGCGGCGCGGGCGATCGCGCGCTCGCTGGTCAGGGCGGCGACGTCGGTGGCGGTGATCCCGCGGGAGCGAGCCCGCATCCAGGCGACCCGATCGCGGGAATCCGCGACGATCCGGGCAGCGAGTTCGGGAGTCACCCGTCGATCCTAAGTCGCCCCTCCCGCACGACGGACCCGACCCGCCGCGCGGGCGTCGCGCCGTCAGACGGTCGCGACACCGGCGGCGAGCACGTCCCGCGAGAGCGCATGTTCGACGGCGAGGATGCTGGCGCCCAGCACGCCGGCCTCGGCGCCCGTCGCCGACTGCACGATGGACAGATGCGCCGTGGCCAGCGGGGCGGAGCGGGCGTAGACCACCTCGCGGACACCGGCGATCAGGTGCTCGCCGACACGGGCCATCGATCCGCCGATGGCGATGACCGACGGATTCACGAGGCTGACGCACGTCGTGAGCACCTCGCCGATGTCGCGCCCGGCCTGGCGCACGGCCTGGATGGCGTCGACGTTGCCGTGCTTGACGAGGTCGACCACGTCGCCCACGGTGTGGGCCTCGACCCCGATCGCGCGGAGACTTCGAGCAATCGCGGGACCCGAGGCGAGCGCCTCGAGGCAGCCGCGATTGCCGCACGTGCACGGCACATCCCCGCCGCGCGCGATGTGAACGTGTCCGATGTCGCCGGCGACGCCCTGCGCGCCGCGCTGCAGGTGTCCGTCAGAGATGAGACCCGCTCCGATGCCGGTCGCGATCTTGACGAAGAGGAGGTTGTCGACCGACGGCCAGGCCGTCGCGCGCTCGCCGAGGGCCATCGTGTTCACGTCGTTGTCGACCAGGACCGGTACAGCGATGTGCGCCTGCAGCCAGCCGGGGATGTCGAACCCGTCCCACCCCGGCATGATCGGCGGGGTCGACGGCTTGCCGCTGGAGTGCTCGACGGGTCCCGGGACGCCGATGCCGATCGCGGCGACGGCGGTGCCGTCTCGATCGACCTGGGCGAGCAGCCTGCGCGCCGCGTCGAGGAGCCAGGAGAGGACGGCATCCGGTCCGTCGGCGATGTCGATCCGCTCCGAGAACTCCGCGAGGATCGTCCCGGCCAGGTCGGCGATCGCCACCGTCGCGTGCGAGGCGCCGAGGTCGGCAGCGACGACGACCTTCGCGCCGGGATTGAGCGCGAACTGGGACGGTGGACGTCCGCCGGTCGACACCTTGTCGGCGACTGCGGTGACCAGCCCCATCCGCATCAATTCGTCGACCCGCGCAGCGATCGTCGAGCGCGCGAGCCCCGTCGACTTGGCGAGCTCGGCGCGGGTGCGTGGCACTCCGTCGCGCAGCAGCTGGAAGAGCTCGCTGACGCCGCTGGCGAGGGAGGGGGAGTCTGTCATCGGGTCACTTCTTCCAGGTCCTGCTGCCGGCGGGCTCCGGCTGTCGTCAATTGTCTCCCCGGTGATCCTGGGCGCCGTGCATGTGACGCCCAGGGTCGACGGCTCAGGACGAGCGCCCGGCGGGGCGTGCGAAGCGCTGCTGCAGGAGCACCGCGACGACGATGATGACGCCCTTGGCGACGGCCTGGACCGACGACGTGAGGTTGTTCTGGATGAAGACGTTGGTCAGGGTCTGGAAGATCAGGACACCCAGCACGGTGCCCGTGATCGTGCCGCGGCCGCCGATCAGAAGGGTTCCGCCGACGACGACTGCGGCGATGGCGTCCAGTTCGTAGAGCTGACCGTTGACCGACGTGCCCGCCGTCGTGCGGCCGAGGATCATCACACCGGCGATGCCGGCGCAGAGGCCGGAGAGCGCGTAGAGGTACAGGACGTGGCGCTTGACGTTGATGCCGGCCAGGCGCGCCGCCTCGCGATTGCCGCCGATCGCGACCGTGCGCCGCCCGAACGTCGTCCGGTTCAACAGGACCCAGCCGAGGACGGCGACCACGAGGAAGATCCAGATCAGCATGTCGACGCCGAGGATGTCCAGGTTCATGAAGGTGATGAACTCCCGCTGCCCGCCGACTTGCAGCGTGCGGCGGTCGGCGAGAATCTCGGCGAGGCCGCGAGCACCGACCAGCATGGCGAGGGTCGCCATGAAGGCGACCACGTTGCCGTAGGCGATGACGATGCCGTTGAGCAGTCCCGCGAACATGCCGACCGCCAGGGCGACGACGACCATCACGATCCAGTGCGTCTGATCGGCGAGGTCCTGCACCGCGGCGAGTGCCCCCACCACCGAGGCGAGGCCGAGGACCGAGCCGACCGACAGGTCGATCCCGCCCGCGATGATGACGAGCGTCATTCCGATGCTGATCACCCCGACGATCGACGCCTGACGGAGGATCACCATGACGTTCGACAGGCCGAGGAAGGTGTCCGGCGCCGTCGCCGCCCCCACGATCACGAGGACGAGCAGGGCCAGGACCAGTCCGAGGTTCCGCCCGACGGAGCCGGAGAGGATGCGGCGCCACATCGGGGCGTCCGATGTGGTGACGGCGGACGTCGTCGTGGGCTCTGTCGGGGTGAGGGGAGTGTCCGCCCCCGCGGTGGTCTGCTCGCTCACGCGGCGGTTCCTTTCATGACGAGGTCGAGCACACCGTGCTCGTCGATCTGGGTGGACGGGATGGTGGAGAGGATGCGGCCCTCCGCGACGACCAGCACGGTGTCGGACAGACCGATCACCTCCTCGATCTCGCTCGAGACGATCACGACGGCGTTGCCCTCGGCGGCGACCCGTCGAATGAGCGCATAGATCTCCGCGCGGGCACCGACGTCGACCCCGCGTGTGGGTTCGTCGAGCAAGAGGACCCGGGTCCCGTGCACGAGCCATCGGGCGAGCAGGATCTTCTGCTGGTTGCCGCCGGACAGCGTCCGCGCCGGGCGATCGGGGTCTGCGGGTCGCAGCTCCAAGGCGTCGATCTGCTGCCGGGCAGCGGTCCGCTCCGCGCGGAAGTCCAAGAACCCTGCGCGGGCGAATCGTGGGATGGAGGGGAGGCTCACGTTCATCGCGATCGGCTCGTCGAGGACGAGCCCCTGGCTCTTGCGTTCCTCGGGTGAGAGCCCGACGCCCGCGGCGACCGCGTCCACGACCGAGCCCCGCCGCAGTCGGCGGCCGGCCACCGACACTGTGCCGGTTGTCGCGCGACGAGCGCCGTAGACGGTTTCGAGGATCTCGGAGCGTCCCGACCCGACGAGCCCCGCGAGGCCCACCACCTCACCGGCGCGCACCTGGAAGGACACGTCCTCGAATACGCCGCGCAACGAGAGGTCGGCCACATCGAGGACGACGGGGGCGTCGGTGGGGAGGGGGGCGTGCGCAGGAAACACGTTCGCGACCTCGCGTCCGGTCATCAAGCGAATGAGCTCGGGCGTCGGGGTGTCGGCCACGGGTAGGCCCGTCGCGGTGGTCCTGCCGTCCTTGAGGACGGTGATGCGGTCGCCGATCTGGCGGATCTCCTCGAGTCGGTGGGTGATGTAGACGACGGCGATCCCGGCGGCGGTCAGTTCCCGGACGACGCCGAACAGGTTCTGTACCTCGTGCGTGTCGAGGACGGCCGACGGCTCGTCCATGATGATGAGCTTCACGTCGTGGGAGAGTGCGCGGGCCATCGCGACGATCTGTTTGTTGGCGGCGCTCAGCTGGCTCACTTCGACGTGGGGGGAGAGACCCCCGTGTCCCAGCCTGCGGAGGAGCTCGCGGGTCCTCGCGGCGGCTTCACCGCGTCGGGTGAACCCGGCGCGCGACAGCTCGTGACCGAGGAAGATGTTCTCCGCGATGGTCAGGCCGTCGACGACGTCGAGCTCCTGATACATCGTCGCGATGCCCAGGGCGAGCCCGGCATCCGGGTCCGGGATCTCGACGACCTCGCCTGCCCACCGGATCTCGCCTTCGTCCGGCCGATGGACGCCCGCGAGGGTCTTGATGAGCGTCGACTTGCCCGCCCCATTCTGGCCGAGGATGCAGTGGACCTCGCCGGCGCGGACCTCGAGGTCGACGCCGCGGAGCGCACGAACGCCGGAGAAGGCTTTCGTCACCCCCCGGACGGCGAGTAATGACGATGCATGGTCGACTTTGATCACGCGGTGAACATAACATGCCGACTTCGAGCGGCGCGAGACTCAGATTCGCGCGTCAGCAGGACCGGACCTTCAGTCTCTCGGACGTGTACGCCGCTCTTGAGGCGGGAATGCGCTCGTGCGGCTTCTGTCGAGGGAGAAACAAAAGTTGACGAAGCTGACATTCGTTCTGTTATGTTCATCCCGTCAGCGCTGACCCTCCTCGAAGGTGGACTCGAAACCGAGAGGCGCGCTGGCCGCTTCACACCAGAGCTGCATCACATTCAAGGAGGAAGACATGCGCTCACGCATGACCGCCCGGACGCGCCTCGTTCTGACCGGCGTCGCCGCCGCCGCCGCGATCGGCCTGCTGGCGGGTTGTACGGGGACCGGCGCCGATGAGGACAGCGTCGTCGACCAGGGGACTTCGGCCGAGGAGAACGCCGAGACCGGAGACACGGTCACGATCGGATTCTCGGGCCCCGCCGCCGACCACGGATGGCTCGGCGCCATCAACTCCGGCGCAGCCGACGCCGCCGCCAGCTTCGACGACGTCGAGCTGAAGACCGCGGAGGGTACCAACGACCCCATCGCGCAGATCGCCGCCGTCGAAACGTTCGTCAACGACGGCGTCGACGCGATCGTCCTGCTGCCGACCGACGGCGCCGCGCTCACCGAGGCTGCCATCGCCGCGATGGAGGCGGGCATCCCCGTCATCAACGTCGACCGCGAGTTCTCGAGCCCGTTCGCCGCTCGCGCGACGATCTTGGGAGACAACTACGGCATGGGGGTCTCGGCGGGCACCTACATCTGCGGGCAGCTCGAAGGGCAGTCGGACGCCGTCGTCGCCGAGATCGCCGGGATCGACTCGCTCCCGCTCACTCAGGATCGCTCCCAGGGCTTCAAGGACGCGCTCGAGGACTGCGGGCTCGAGGTCTCCGCCCGTGTCGCCGCGGACTTCACGGTCGCCGGCGGCGAGTCGGCGGCATCCCAGCTGCTGTCGGCCAACCCGAAGATCGACGCGATCTGGAACCACGACGACGACCAGGGCATCGGCGTCATGGCCGCCATCGACTCGGCCGGCCGCGACGAGTTCTTCATGATGGGCGGAGCCGGCAGCAAGGCCGCGATGGAAGCCATCGAGGCTGACGACACCGTCCTGAAGGCGACCGTGATCTACCCGTCGACCCAGGCGGCCGACGGCGTCGCCCTCGCACGCCTGATCGCCCAGAACAAGACGCTCGGGGACATCATCACCCCCGGCATCCCGAACCGGATCGTCCTCGACGCGCCGGTCGTCACGAAGGACAACGTCGACCAGTACATCGACCTCTCGTTCGAGTGATCATCGACGGGGGCGCCCGGTGCGTGGGCGCCCCCACCATCTCCGAGAGGACACCGACATGACGGACACGCTGCGGATCGCGATGATCGGCCACGGCTTCATGGGCGCCGCCCACTCGCAGGGCTGGAGGGTCGCGCCGAGGTTCTTCGACCTCCCTCTCGACCCCGTCATGCACGTCGTGACCGGGCGCGACGCGGCCTCGACCGCCGCTGCGGCGGCGAAGTGGGGGTGGTCCGAGTCGTCCACCGACTGGCGCACGACGATCGCCCGCGATGACGTGGACGTCGTCGACATCGTCACCCCCGGCGACACCCACGCCGAGATCGCGATCGCCGCGCTCGACGCCGGCAAGCACGTCCTCTGCGAGAAGCCGCTGGCCAACTCTGTGGCCGAGGCCGAGGCGATGACGGATGCCGCGGCCCGCGCCGAAGCGCGCGGCATCCGCGCCATGGTGGGCTTCACCTACCGCCGGGTGCCCGCTGCGACGTTCGCCCGCGACCTGGTCGCCGCCGGTCGGATCGGCGAGGTCCGTCAGGTGCGGGCGGAGTACCTGCAGGACTGGCTCATGGATCCGGAGGCACCGATGACCTGGCGCCTCGACCGCGCGAAGGCCGGCTCGGGGTCGCTCGGCGACATCGGTGCGCACGCGGTGGATCTCGCCGAGTACATCACGGGGCAGACTGTCGACAGCGTCTCGGGCATCGTCGAGACCCTCGTCGAGGAGCGTCCGCTCCTCGGGGAGGGCATCGGACTCTCGGGCACCAGGAGCACCGAGCGCGGGCGCGTCTCCGTCGACGACGTCGCGCTGTTCACGGGGCGGCTGAGCTCCGGCGCCCTCGCCTCCTTCGAGGCGACGCGCTACCGCACGGGTCGCAAGAACGCGCTGCGCGTGGAGGTGTCGGGGACCCGCGGAGCCCTGTCCTTCGACCTCGAGCGGCTCAACGAACTGGACTTCTACGACGCGACCGCGGCCGAGACCGAACTCGGATTCCGCCGCATCCTCGTCACGGAGCACGACCACCCCTACCTGTCGCCGTGGTGGCCCACCGGCCACATGCTCGGCTACGAGCACGGGTTCTCGCACCAGGTGGTCGACTTCACGACGGCCATCGCCGAGGGGACCGCGCCGCGGCCGTCCTTCGCCGACGGTCTGCACGTGCAGCGCGTCCTCGACGCGGTGGAGCGCAGTTCCGCCGACCAGAGCCGCTGGGTGCGGACGAACGATTGACCGCGGGACCCCCCGCATCCGAGAAAGGATCCGCAATGGCGCGACCGATCACCCTGTTCACCGGCCAGTGGGCCGACCTGCCCTTCGAGGAGGTCGCGCGCCTCGCGGGGGAGTGGGGCTACGACGGACTCGAGATCGCGTGCTGGGGCGACCACCTCGACGTGTCCCGGTGGAACGACGCCGCGTACGTCCGCAGCCGGCGCGAGATCCTGGAGCGCAACGGGCTGCAGGTGCACGCGATCGCGAACCACCTGGGTGGGCAGGCGGTGTGCGACGACCCGATCGATCAGCGACACCGCGACATCCTCTCGGACCGAGTGTGGGGCGACGGCGACGCCGAGGGTGTGCGCCGGCGAGCGGCCGAGGGCATGAAGGACACGGCGCGGATGGCGGCGAAGCTCGGCGTGAAGATCGTCACCGGCTTCACGGGGTCCTCGATCTGGAAGTACCTCGCGATGTTCCCACCGGCATCCCAGGACATGGTCGACGCCGGGTACGAGGACTTCGCCGCCCGCTGGAATCCCATCCTCGACGTGTTCGACGAGGTCGGCGTGCGATTCGCGCACGAGGTCCACCCGTCCGAGATCGCGTACGACTACTGGACCACCCACCGCGCCCTCGAGGCCATCGGTCACCGCGAGGCCTTCGGTCTGAATTGGGATCCGAGCCACATGGTTTGGCAGGACCTCGATCCGGTGTCGTTCCTCTGGGACTTCCGCGACCGCGTCATCCACGTCCACTGCAAGGACACGAAGAAGCGCCTCGGCAACGGTCGTAACGGGCGGCTCTCATCGCACCTCGCCTGGGCCGACCCGCGCCGCGGCTGGGACTTCATCTCCACCGGTCACGGCGACGTGCCGTGGGAGGACGCATTCCGCATGCTCAACGCCATCGGCTACACCGGGCCGCTCTCCGTCGAATGGGAGGACGCCGGCATGGACCGCCTCGTCGGGGCCCCCGAAGCGCTCGCTTTCGTCCGCCGCCTCTCGACGTACGAGCCGTCCGCCGCAGCCTTCGACGCCGCGTTCTCCTCGCACTGACAGGGCGCCCACGACCGCGAGGGCGTGCCGTCGCGCCGACCGCCTCGGCTGCCGCGCGGCATCCGACCGCGCTCTCGGCACGGACGCGCGCCTTCGAGCCTCCTCCCCACCGCCGGAACGGTGACGGTTGTGCGCCGACGCACGGAGGAGGAGGCTGAGCTGAGGTGGGGAGCGTCACGCTCCAGGGATGCGTGACGTCAGCACGACCGCGGCCGCCACGATCCTTCGTCGCCGGCAGGACCTTGCGCTCGACGGGTGGACGAGACAGGACATCGACGCCGCTCTCCGTGACGGCCACTCGTCCGCCTGCGCCGAGGCTGGTACGGCCCCGCGCGTCTTTTTTTCGCTCTCGCGCTACCCTCGGCGCTGAGACGCCCGCGAGGGCGGATGCCGGGATTTGGCGCGCGCGCGGACGCGGCGTACACTTGAAGACAAGCCAAAGACCGTCGGTCATCGCTGTGCGTCCGCGCACACGATCGAAGCTCTGCATCGCAGGGGCCCACGCAGGTGTACGACAGACTTCCGGGAAACCGGGCCCAAAGCTCCGTGCGCTTGCGCCGGAGCTTTTCTCATGCAGCCCGACCGTCGAGGTCGATGCCCCGCCACTGCGGGGCGTCTCGTACACATCAAGGAGTGACCATGGCGCAGAAGGATGCATCGGTCGCCGAGCTCACGAAGAACTTCGAGGACTCGAACGCCGTCTTGCTGACCGAGTACCGCGGTCTGACGGTTGCCCAGCTCAAGCAGCTGCGCAACAACATCCGTCAGGACGCGCAGTACGCCGTGGTGAAGAACACGCTGACCAAGATCGCCGCGAACAACGCGGGGATCACGGCGCTGGACGAGGACCTCAAGGGTCCCTCGGCCGTTGCTTTCGTGCACGGTGACTTCGTCGCCACTGCCAAGGCTCTGCGTGACTTCGCCAAGGCCAACCCGCTTCTGGTGATCAAGGGCGGCATCTTCGAGGGCAACGCCCTCACTGCCGACGAGGTCAACAAGTACGCCTCGCTCGAGAGCCGCGAGGTTCTGCTGGCGAAGGCTGCGGGCATGATGAAGGCGACGATGGGCAAGGCTGCCGCCACCATCGACGCGCTTCGCGAAAAGCTGGAGACCGCTGACGCCGCGTAAGCGACGAGCGAGCTCTTTACACAAACCCCCATCTATCTAGGAGATACATCATGGCGAAGCTTTCCACCGAGGAGCTGCTCGAGCAGTTCGCCGGCCTCACCCTCGTCGAGCTCAGCGAGTTCGTGAAGGCGTTCGAGGAGAAGTTCGACGTCACCGCTGCTGCCCCCGTCGCCGTTGCCGGTGCCGGCGGTGGCGCTGCTGCTGAAGAGGTTGAGGAGAAGGACTCCTTCGACGTCATCCTCGAGGCTGCCGGCGACAAGAAGATCCAGGTCATCAAGGTCGTCCGCGAGCTCACCTCGCTCGGCCTCGGCGAGGCCAAGGCCGTCGTCGACGGTGCTCCCAAGGCCGTGCTCGAGGGCGCGAACAAGGAAGCTGCCGACAAGGCCAAGGAGGCCCTCGAGGCCGCCGGCGCGACGGTTTCCGTCAAGTAAGGCGATTCCCTTCACCGGAAGGCTCCGGATGCCGCGGCATCCGGAGCCTTCCGGCGTTAACGGCGTCGGGTCGAGCTCTGCTCAGGCGCGCGAGAAGTCGCGGACGGCCGCGGGCGTCGACCCCGACGGCGCCGCGGTCGAGTTGCGCACCACGAGACGCGGACGGATGGCCACGGTGACCGGCTCGAGGGCGGGATCGTCGAGGTGGCGCATGAGCAGGTCGACCGCGGTCTCACCCTGTTCTCGAGGGATCTGCCGCAGTGTGGTGAGGGCGAACATCTCGGCGTTGACGTGATCGTCGATGCCGACGACGCTGAGATCCGAGGGGACGAGGATGCCGAGACGTCGGGCGGCGATGATGGCGCCGATCGCCACCTCGTCGCAGGCTCCCACGACCGCCGTCGGCCGCTGGGACGAGTCGCTCAGGAGGTCGACCGCCGCTTCGTACCCGGCGGGCATCGACAATTCCGCAGGCGTCCTCGTGACGTACTCGCCGAGACCGGACTCGCGCATCACCCGTTCGTAGCCCTCGTACCGCGCCGACTCGACGTGCGGCCAGTGGGAGGCGGATGTGCCCCCGAGGAAGGCGATCCGGCGGTGTCCGAGATCGACGAGGTGCGATGTGGCCAGCGCCGCCGCGTGGCCGTCGTCGAGGGTGACGAGGCTCGTGCTCTCCTCGGTGCCGATCACGCTGACGACCGGGCGGCCGAGCGACAGCAGAGCCTGGAGCTCGCTCACCGCCGGTTCGAGCCCGACCGCGATCAGACCGTCGAACCTCTTGCGAGCGAGGAAGTCGGTGAAGACGCGCTCGCGGCCGGCGCTGCCCGGCGTCGCGTCGTACAGGGTGAGATCGAAGCCCCGGTCGAGAAGGGCCGACTGGATGCCCTCGAGCACTTCGGCGAAGAACCATCGGTTGACGTGGGGGAGGATGACCCCGACGTTGCGGGTGCGGCCGGTGGCGAGGCTGACGGCGCTCGTCGAGGGAACGTAGCCCAGCCGCATCGCCACGTCTATGACCCGCTGCCGTGTCGCGGCAGAGACCTGGGCGCTGCCGGTCAGTGCGCGGCTCGCCGTCGCCTTCGAGACGCCCGCTTCGCGCGCCACGTCGGCGATGGTGCTCATCGGTCCTCCTCGACCAGGTTCTCGACGCCACTGCGGAACGAGGACTCAGCGTAGCCGGTGGGATGCCGAAAAAGGAACCGGTTCCATAGTTTTGCAGTGGTACCGCTCCCATGCGAATCGTAGCGCACGGGACGACAGTTGCAGAACCTTGATATTTCGCTGTTGTGCGGAGGGCACCCGCCCCAGTAGGTTGTCCTGGAATCGGTTCCCCAAGGATGCGGCCAAGGCTCCTCTGGGTGGACGATGATCCCGAAAGAGGAGAAGTACATGGCATTGTCACAGCGATACCGTCTTCTTGCCCCCGTCGCCGTTCTCGGCGCGGCCGCCTTGATGCTGGCAGGGTGCGCGGAAGGTGGCAGCGGAGACGGCGGCGGAGACGCCAAGAAGACCGTCCGGATCTCCGGCGGCATCACGGGCGGCGAGGCAGACGCCCTGAACAAGTCGTTCGATCAGTTCACGAAGGACACCGGCATCACCGTCGAGTACGTCGGCGACAAGTCGTTCGAGGGCAACATCGTCACGAAGGTGACCGGTGGCGACGCCCCCGACATCGCGGTCGTCCCGCAGCCGGGTCTGCTGAAGACCCTCGTCGACACCGGCAAGGTGCTGAAGGCCCCCGAGGCGGTCGAGACGGCCGTCGACGCGAACTGGTCGCCCGACTGGAAGAAGTACGGCACCTTCGACGACACCTTCTACGCGGCACCGATGCTCGCGAACCTGAAGGGGTACGTCTGGTACTCGCCGAAGCAGTTCGCGGAGTGGGGCGTCGAGGTCCCGAAGACGTGGGACGACATGATCGCCCTCACCGACAAGATCGTCGAGACCACGGGCAAGCCCGCGTGGTGCGCCGGTTTCGCGTCCGAGGCGGCGTCCGGCTGGCCGGGCACCGACTGGGTCGAGGACCTCGTCCTGCGCCAGTCCGGCGCCGACGTCTACGACCAGTGGGTCGCCGGCGACGTGAAGTTCACCGACCCCGAGATCAAGAAGGCTTTCGACGCGGTCGGCGAGATCCTCCTCAACCCGGACTACGTCAACGCCGGCTACGGCGACGTGAAGAGCATCAACGCGACGGCGTTCGGCGACGTGGCGGCGGCCGTGGCGAGCGGCGACTGCGCCCTCACCCACCAGGCCTCGTTCCTGTCGGCGAACTTCCTCGACGTGAAGACCGCGGACGGCAACACCCCCGAGGTTGCTCCCGAGGGTGACGTCTACGCGTTCATCATGCCCGGCTACACCGAGGGTGAGCTCCAGATCGAGGGCGGCGGCGAGTTCGTCGCGGGCTTCTCGGACGACGAGTCGACGCAGAAGGTGCTGGAGTTCATGGCATCGCCCGAGTTCGCTGACGCTCGCGTCGAGCTCGGCGGCGTCATCTCGGCCAACAAGAAGGCCGACCCCAACCTCGCCTCGAGCGAGTTCCTGAAGGAAGCGATGACGACGCTGCAGGACGACTCCACGGTCCTCCGCTTCGACGCCTCCGACCTGATGCCCGCCACCGTGGGTCAGGGCTCCTTCTGGAAGGGCATGGTCGACTGGATCGACGGCAAGGACACCGACTCGGTGCTCTCCGACATCCAGGCCGGTTACGAGAACTGATCGTCGCCTGACGATCGGCTGAGCCGAGCGGGGTCGGGCTGCACAAGCCCGGCCCCGCTTCTCCCGTCCGCACCGCACGGGTACGCCGCCGTACCCAGAAGGGAACCCGCATGTCGCAGACGACCGTCGACAGGCCTGTCGACACCGAACCTGCCGTCATCACGCACGCTCAAGACCCGAAGGGGCGCTCGATCACGAAGATCGTCGTCGCCGCGGGCTTCGTCCTCATCGCGCTCGTCGCGTTCCTGCTCGCCTTCACCGCATCCAGCGAAGAGTCGTCGCGCATCACCATCGGCTTCTCGCTCAACAGCTTCTTCCTGTGGCTGGGCGCGCTGAACCCCCTCATCCAGATCCCCGTCATCCTCGTGGTGTTCGGGATCGTGGTGGGCATCATCCTCGTCCTCATCGAGTTCGCCCCCCGGCCCGGTCGCGGGTACTTCATCATGCGGCTCGTCGCCTGCCTGGTGATCCCGGTGCTCGCCTTCCTGCTGCTGCGTCCGTACGCCAACGCCGTCGTCTACGTCGTGGCCATCGCGCTGCTCGTCGGAGCGCTCCTGTTCTTCGCGGACTTCCGTTCCCGTCAGGGCGCCGGCTACCTGTTCCAGCTCGTCCTCTTCATGGCCCCCGCGAGCATCATGCTCATCCTCGGGCTCGTCTACCCGGCGATCGCCACGATCTTCAAGTCGTTCTTCAACAAGACCGGTGACGAGTTCGTCGGCCTGGAGAACTACATCTGGGTCTTCACGAACCCCACCGGCACGGCGTCGATCGTGAACACCCTGCTGTGGGCTCTCCTGGCGCCCACCATCTCGGTCGCCATCGGTCTGGCCTACGCCGTCTTCATCGATCGCGCACGCGGCGAGAAGCTCCTCAAGGTCCTGGTCTTCATGCCCGTCGCCATCTCGTTCGTCGGCGCGGGCATCATCTGGAAGTTCATGTACGACGCCCGCCAGGGCGACCAGATCGGTCTCCTCAACGCGATCGTGACCGCCTTCGGCGGCGATCCCGTGCAGTGGCTCGCCATCAAGCCGATCATCAACACGCTCATGCTGCTCGTGGTCTTCATCTGGACCCAGACCGGCTTCGCGATGGTCATCCTGTCGGCGGCGATCAAGGCGGTCCCGGTCGAGCAGATGGAAGCGGCGGAGCTCGACGGCACCAACGCGTGGCAGCGATTCCGCAACGTCACGGTGCCCGGCATCCGTTCGTCGCTGATCGTCGTGCTCACCACGGTGACCATCGCGTCGCTGAAGGTCTACGACATCGTCGCCGTCATGACCGGCGGTCGCGACGACACGACCGTCCTCGGATTCGAGATGGTCAACCAGCAGCAGCGGTTCCAGAGCTTCGGACACTCGTCCGCGCTGGCCGTCGTGCTGTTCCTGTTCGTCCTGCCGCTGATCATCTACAACGCCCGATCGATGGCCAAGCAGAAGGAAATCCGCTGATGACCGTCGCAGCCCCGACCACACCGGTCGACAACCGCACCGCGCGCCAGGTCGCGCGCGACACCCGCAAGAACGAAGCGATCGCCCACAAGAAGCTCACGTCGAAGGGCGCCACGATCGCGGCCGCCATCATCGCGATCTTCTGGACGATCCCGACGTTCGGTCTGTTCGTGACCTCGTTCCGCCCCGGCAGCGACACGCAGACCAGCGGATGGTGGACGGCGTTCACCGACCCGGAGTTCACCCTCGACAACTACCTGCAGGCGCTGAACTCGGGTGGGACGTCGACGACTCTCGCCTCCGCGTTCGTGAACTCGCTCGCGATCACGATCCCCGCGACCGTCTTCCCGATCGTCATGGCGGCCCTCGCGGCGTACGCGTTCGCGTGGATCGACTTCAAGGGACGCAGCGCGCTGTTCGTGTTCGTCTTCGCCCTGCAGATCGTGCCTTTGCAGATGGCGCTCGTGCCGCTGCTCAGCCTGTTCTCGGACGGCCTGAGCATCAACGACGTGCCCATCTTCCCGGGCTTCGGGCTGAACGAGGTCGACTACAGCTTCGCTCGCGTGTGGATCGCCCACGCGATCTTCGCGCTGCCGCTGGCGACGTTCATGCTGCACAACTTCATCGCCGAGATCCCGGGCGAGATCATCGAGGCCGCCCGCGTCGACGGCGCCGGCCACGGTCAGGTGTTCTTCCGGATCATCCTGCCGCTGGCCGCTCCCGCGATCGCCTCGTTCGGCATCTTCCAGTTCCTCTGGGTCTGGAACGACCTGCTCGTCGCGACGATCTTCGCGTCGCCCGGTGCGCTGCCGATCACGCAGGCCCTCAACTCCCTGTCGGGGACCTGGGGCAACAAGTGGTTCCTGCAGTCGGCGGGAACGTTCATCTCGATCCTCATCCCGCTCGTCGTGTTCTTCGCGCTGCAGCGGTTCTTCGTCCGCGGCCTGCTGGCCGGCGCGACGAAGGGCTGATCACCCGAACGGACGAAGAGGGGGATGCCGGTGGCCACCGGCATCCCCCTCTTCTGGTTCGTGCGTGTCAGCTGCAGCCGAGGCGCTGCTGCATCGAGGTCATCGCCTCGATCTCGAAGGTCTGACCCTTCTTCATGTTCTCGGCCACGACCTGAACGCGCTCGTCGGAGCCGAGCTCGAGAACGGCGTCGGCCATGGGGATCGCGCCCTCATGGTGGCGGATCATGAGCGTGAGGAACATGCAGTCCGCGTCGGTGCCGGTCGCGGCGCGCAGGTCGCTCAGCTCCTCGTCGGAGGCCATGCCCATCGCATCGCGGATCTCTTCGTCGGTCTGCGGCGTGCCGGACGCGCCGCCGTGCGAGTGGCCCGATGTTCCGGATGCCGCCATCCACGCCATCGGCTCATCGCCGTACGCCGGCAGGCCCCACTTCACGAGCCAGTCGAGCATTTCGCCGCGCTGGGACGACTGGCCCGTCGCGATGTCGTAGGACAGAGCGCGCAGCTCCGCGTCGTCGGTCTCGGCGTAGATCGTCATCGCCATGTCGACCGCCTGAGCGTGGTGGACCTGCATGTCGCGGGCGAACCCGGCGTCGGCGGAGCCCTCAGCGGGCGTGGAGCCGGCGATCCCGAACGTCGAGAAGCGTCCGATGGCGAACGCGACCGCGGCGACGGCCAGGCCGACGAGCAGCACCACCCACCACGGCGGGAGGGTGCGCTCGGTGCCCGGCTCGTCGCCGACGGTCTCGGTCATCACTGCTTGCCGGGGGCGTCCAGCGCGCCGGTGCAGGCCGCACCCGGCTCGGGGCCGTTCGTGTTGCGCCAGTACGCCTTGATGAACTCGCCGATGCGCTCGTCGTCGGGGGAGTCGACCTTCAGCTGCGCGTTCCAGGCGCTGATGGCGATGGGGGTGTCCATGTCCTCGTAGGGGGAGAGGACGGTGTAGTCGCGGGGGAGTTCCGCCTTGAGCGCGTCGATGCCGGCCGCGTCGACCTGCGCGGGGTCGTAGGTGATCCAGATGGCGCCGTGTTCCAGCGCGTGGACGGCGTTCTCGTTCGGGACGGGCTGCGTGTACACGCCGCAGTTGAGCCAGATGGCGTTGTGGTCGCCTCCGGCCGGCGGCGTCTGCTCGTAGTCGACGACACCCTCGACGTGGTTCGCGGTGTGTTCGAAGGTCTGCACGCCGCTGATGCCGGCACCGTCGCCGTCGCCGCGGGCGATCGAGACGGGGCGCGGGGTGAGGAAGTAGGAGGCTGCGACGAGCCCGATGACGACGATGGCCGCGGTCGTGCCGACGATCCACCACGTGGCCTTGGTGCGGCGGCGCTTGGCGAGCTGACGCTGATACTCGGCGAGCTTCTGCTGTTTCTGCTGCTCACGCTGCTGTTTGACGGTCAGGTTGAGCTGTGCCTGCGTCGCGGGGTTACCGCTCGTCCGCTTTCCGGCAGGATCGTTCGGGGTCATGGGGTGGCCTCGTCGGTCGGGGTGGGGAGGCGCGGGCGCGCCGGTTCGAGTTTATTCGCCTGCATCTGCTGGATCCCTGGTCGGGCTTCCTTCATAGCGTCTCGTGACGTGGGGGGACCGTGACGCCCGCGCGCAAGGGGCAGTTTCGCCGATGCGCCGTCGGACAGGATGAGCCCATGACGACAGTGCCCACACACGAACACGAGATCGGCATCGGCCTGCGCCTGGCGGTCATCGGCGCGATCCTCCTCGTGGTCGCCGTCGCGACGGGTATCGCCGTCGAATCCACCGACTCCGAGCTCATTGATCTCGATGCGTGGTGGAACACCTATGTGACGACGTTCCTGCCGGGCATCCGTCCCGTGTCCTTCCTCATGAACGTCCTGGGCGCGGGGGTCGTCGGCACCTACGTCATCCCGCTCGTCGGCGCCGCGCTGCTCGCGCTCGCCCGTCGGCCGTGGGGTGCAGTGTTCTTCCTCGCGGCATCCATCGTCGGTGCTCTCCTCGTCCAGCTGCTCAAGGGCCTGTTCGGGCGGGTGCGACCGGAGGAGATGCTCGTCATCTCGGACCACGGGTCCTTCCCCTCGGGTCACACCGCCAACGCCGCCGTCATCGCGACCGTCGCGGTCATCCTCTTCCCGCGGGTGTGGGTGGCCGTGGTGGGGATCGCCTGGACCCTGCTCATGGCTTTCAGCCGCACGCAGGTGCACGCGCACTGGCTCACCGACACCCTGGGCGCGATGGTTCTCGGGGTCGCCACGACCCTGCTCGTCGCGGCGGCACTCACGATCCCCGTCGTCCGGGAACGCGAGCGGCGCCTCTCGCTAGGCTGACGGCATGAGCGCCGACGAAGCCGCTGCCGAACTCGCCCGTCTCGAAGCGGAGGCCGCTGCCGCCGCGGCGGAGCTGAAACTCGCCCGTGCGCAGGCCGCCCTCGCGGCCGCACGCGCCCAGGCATCGAAGACGGACGCCTCGCCCACCGAGGCTGCGACCGCAGAGACGCCGCCCGGAGGGGCGCCGCCTGCAGAGACGCCGCCCACCGAGATCACGGACGCCGAGCACGCCGCGGCGCCGGATGCCGCCGCGTCCCCGGTCGCGGCGGGTCCGCTCGACGACTCCGAGGTCGCGCGGATCGTCCAGGGCTACACCTTCGACGAGACGACCCTCGACCTCGGCGCCCTCGTCAACGGCGAACCCGTCCGGGAAGCGCAGATCCGCATCCCGCTCGCGATGACCAACCGGCACGGCCTCGTCGCGGGGGCGACCGGCACCGGCAAGACCCGCACGCTGCAGGGACTCGCCGAGCAGCTCGCGGCGAAGGGCGTGCCCGTCTTCGCCGCCGACATCAAGGGCGACCTCACGGGCGTCGCGACGCCGGGCGAGTCGAACCCCAAGCTCCTCGCCCGCACCGAGGCGATCGGGCAGGCGTGGGAACCGGCGGCATCCGTCACGGAGTACTTCGCCCTCGGCGGCATCGGCACCGGGGTTCCCGTGCGCGCGACCGTCACCGGGTTCGGTCCGCTGCTGCTCAGCCGCGTCCTGGGGCTCAACGAGACGCAGGAGTCGAGTCTCGGCCTCGTCTTCCATTACGCCGACGCCCACGGACTCCCGCTCGTCGACCTTTCGGACCTCCGGGCGGTGCTCTCGTACCTGACGAGCGATGAGGGCAAGCCCGAGCTGAAGGACCTCGGCGGCCTGTCGTCCGCGACGGCGGGCGTGATCCTGCGCGAGCTCATCACCTTCGCCGACGGCGGCGCCGACGTCTTCTTCGGGGAACCGGAGTTCGACGTGCACGACTTCCTGCGGACGGGCCCCGACGGGCGCGGCGTCATCTCGCTCCTCGAGGTGCCGGGGATCGCCGACAAGCCCGAACTGTTCTCGACGTTCCTCATGTACCTGCTGGCGGAGCTCTTCGAGATCCTCCCCGAGGTGGGGGATGCCGACAAGCCGAAGCTCGTGTTCTTCTTCGACGAGGCGCACCTGCTGTTCCGCGA
This sequence comes from Microbacterium sp. LKL04, assembly GCF_900102005.1. Lineage (NCBI taxonomy): Bacteria > Bacillati > Actinomycetota > Actinomycetes > Micrococcales > Microbacteriaceae > Microbacterium > Microbacterium sp. LKL04. Next base: position 280,105 of record NZ_LT627736.1, read on the forward strand.
CGCCTCGAAGGCGTTCACCGCCGCGATCGTGCAGACCGTGCGCCTCATCCGGTCGAAGGGCGTCGGCGTCTTCTTCGTGACGCAGACGCCGAAGGACGTCCCCGCCGACGTGCTCGGCCAGCTCGGGTCGCGCATCCAGCACGCCCTCCGCGCCTTCACCCCCGACGATGCGAAGGCGCTCCGCGCGACGGTGAGCACGTACCCGACGTCGGGATACGACCTCGAACGCGTCCTGCAGGAGCTCGGCACCGGCGAGGCGATCGTCACGGTCATCAACGAGAAGGGCGCCCCCACTCCGGTCGCCTGGACCCGGCTGCGTGCACCGCAGGGTCTCATGTCCCCGACGCCCGCGGCGGCCGTGCAGGCCGTCGTCGCCGCCTCGCCCCTCCTCGCGACCTACGGAACCCCCGTCGACCGGGAGTCCGCGCGAGAGATCCTCGGCGCCAAGATGGCCGCCGCGGACGCCGCCGCCGACGCGGCGAAGGCGGCGACCGAGAAGGCGAAGGCCGACGCCGAGTACGCGAAGCAGAAGGCCGCTGCAGACAAAGCGCAGCAGAAGGCGGAGCGCGACGCCCAGCGGGAGTACGAGCGGATCCTGCGGACGACGGGCGGGAGCACCCGCACGAGCCGCAAGCGAGAGCCTTCCCCCCTCGAGGAGATCCTCGGGTCGAAGACGACGCAGTCGATCATCGGCAGCGTCATCCGCGGTGTGTTCGGGAACGGACGTCGCCGATGAGCGGGGGCGGCGGCATCCGTCCGTTCCGTCCCGGCGACGAGTCGGCGCTCGCGGAGATCTGTCTGCGGACCGCGGATGCCGGGGGTGACGCGACGGGCATCTTCGAGGACGACGCGATCTGGGGGCACATCTGGGCGCTGCCCTACGCTGAACGCCACCCCGATCTCGCCTTCGTGGTCGAGGACGAGCACGGGACGGCGGTGGGCTACGTCGTGGCCACCGACGACACCGATGCATTCGAGGAGTGGTTCCGGACGCAGTGGTGGCCCCGGTTCGCGCATCGCTGGCCGAAGCCCGAGACCGAGGTGACGCGACAGGACGGCACGTTGCTCTACGCCTACGGGCGCGGCGAGAAGCCCGAGCGGTACGCGGACGACTTTCCCGCCCATCTGCACATCGACCTGCTGCCGCAGGCGCAGGGCAGGGGTGCGGGCCGACGACTGATCGAGACGCTCTTCGCCGCGCTCACAGACCGGGGCATCAGAGGACTCCACCTCGTCGCCTCGGCCGAGAACACCGGAGCGATGGCGTTCTACACCCGACTGGGGTTCACGCCGCTGCCCTCATCGCCCGGCTCACGGGCGTACGGAGTCCACCTCTGATCGGTGGACGGGGATCGGCATCGTCGACGTGTCGATGAGCGGGTCCTCGTCCTGGCGTGCGACGACCTCGACCGCCTCTTCGTGTGTCTCGACCGTCGGTACCGACCCGAGCAGGGGGCGCTTCGCGGTCTCCTTCATCGACAGCAGTGCGATGCCCCCGAGAAGCGCGAAGAACATGATGTAGAACGCCGGCATGAACGTGTTCCCGGTCAGGTCGATGAGCGCCTGGCTGAACAGCGGCGTTGTGCCGCCGAACAGCGACACCGAGACGTTGTACGCGATCGCCATGGCACCGAAGCGAGAAGCCGTCGGGAACAGTGCCGGCAATGTCGAGGCTGACACAGCGACGTAGAAGGCCACGGGGATCGCGACCATGCCGAGGGCGACGAAGACAGCCCACTCCTGGCCGATCTGCATGATCGCGAAGGCCGGGATCATGAGGATGATCGTCGACCCGGCGGCGATCATGTACACCGGGCGGCGCCCGATTCGATCGCTCAACCGACCGATGAACGGCAGACATGCCGACATGACGAGGAGAACGGGAACGGTGGCGACCGCGGCGCCGAGGTTCGAGACGCCGACCTCCTTCTCGAGGTACGTCGGCATGTAGCTCGTGAGCGCGTAACCCGCCGTGTTGGTCGCCGCCACGATCGCGATGCCGATGAGCACCTCGCGCCAGTGGTGACGGAGGATGCCGATGATGCCGTGACGCGCGAGAGGATCGTCGCGGTCGGGTTGCTCGTCGGTCCCGGCGGTGTTCTCGTAGGCAGGGGTCTCGGGGATCTTGAGGCGGAACCAGATCGCCACGATCCCGAGGGGGATCGCGACGAGGAACGGGATCCGCCATCCGAAATCGGTCATGGCGGTCTCGCCCCAGACCGACTCGGTGATGATAGTCGTGAGAGCGACGACGGACGCACCGGCGGCGAAGCCGACGTACGACCCGAGGTCCAGCCATGACGACCAGAAGCCGCGCCGCTTGTCGGGGGAGAACTCCGCGACGTAGGTGGTCGCTCCCGCATACTCCCCGCCCGTCGAGAAGCCCTGGATCATCTTCAGGACGTAGAGGGGGATGATGGCCCACAAGCCGATCTGCGCGCTGGTGGGGAGGACGCCGATGAGCGCTGTGGCGAGTGCCATCATCGCCATCGTGAAGAACAGCACCTTCTGGCGCCCGATGCGGTCGCCGAGCGGACCGAGGACGAGCCCGCCGATGGGTCGGACCAGGAAGGAGATCGCGAACCCGAACAGAGTCGCCAGCAGACCCCAGGGCTCCGGAAGATCGGCCGTGAACACCGCGGTGATCGTCACCGCGAGATAGCCGTAGATCCCGAAGTCGAACCACTCCATGAAGTTGCCGACGACCGTTCCGCCGATCGCGGTACGAACGCGCTTGGTATCCACGACGACAACGTCGTCCACCGCCAGCCGGGGAGGCGGCGCCGAGCGGGTCAGTGCTTCGGAGGACGGGGGTACCGAGGGGCGGGATGACCTGGCCATCTCTCCACGGTACGTATCGGATCGTCCCCGTGCATCCGGCTGCGTGTCTCTTGACAAACGCAGCCCGCTGAGCGGGGGCCGGCCCCTCACCAGACCGGTCTATCGTGGCGACATGAGCGAGCTCTCCGCCCCCACCGGCCGTGAACCGGCCCTCGTCGCGCAGCCCCGACCGGACGGGTCCGCGCCTCGTGCACTCGTCCTCGGTGCTACCGGATACCTCGGCGGGCGGCTCGTCCCGCGGCTGCTGTCGGCGGGATACCGCGTGCGGGTCCTCGTCCGCACGCCGGCGCGACTCGCGGCTTTCGTGTGGGGCGGTGATGTCGAGGTCGTCGAGGGCGCTGCCGAAGACGCGGATGCCGTGACCCGGGCGGTCGACGATGTCGACGTGCTGTACTACCTCGTCCATTCGATGGGTGGCGGCGACGACTTCGAGACGAAGGATCTGCGCGCGGCCGAGACCGTCGCCGATGCGGCGGCAGAGGCATCCGTTCGACGGATCGTGTACCTCGGGGGTCTGCACCCGGACGGCGTCGAGCTGAGTCCCCACCTGCGCTCGCGGGTCGAGGTGGGCGAGACACTGCTGCACAGCGGTGCGCCGACGCTCGTCCTGCAGGCCGGTGTCGTCATCGGGTCGGGTTCGGCCTCGTTCGAGATGGTCCGTCACCTGACCGATGTGCTGCCGTACATGCCGGCGCCGAAGTGGGTGCGCAACCGCATCCAGCCGATCGCCGTCCGCGACGTGCTGCACTATCTGCTCGCCGCGGCCCACGTGGATCCGGAGGTCAACCGGGCGGTCGACATCGGCGGCCCGGATGTGCTGCGCTACGGCCAGATGATGAACGGGTACGCCGTCGAGGCCGGGCTCCGCCAGCGGGCGATCGCGGCCCTGCCCGTGCTGACTCCCGGGCTCGCCTCGCACTGGGTGAACCTCGTGACGCCGGTGCCGCGCTCGATCGCCCGTCCGCTCATCGCATCGCTGCAGAACGAGTGCATCATGGACGACCACGACGTCGACGACCTGCTGCCGCGCCCCGAGGGCGGACTCACGCCGTATCGCGAGTCGGTGCGGCTGGCTCTCCGCAAGGTCGAAGCGGACGCCGTGGAGACCAGCTGGCAGGACGCGGAGGTCTCGTCGGTTCCCAGCGACCCGCTGCCGAGCGATCCCGAGTGGGCGGGCCGGCTCGTCTTCACGGACGAGCAGTCCGCGAAGACGTCGGCCAGCCCCGAGCAGCTGTGGCGCGTCATCGTCGGAATCGGCGGGGAGAACGGCTGGTACTCGTCACCGTTCCTCTGGGCCGTTCGCGGCTGGATGGATCGCCTCGTGGGCGGTGTCGGCCTGCAGCGCGGCCGTCGCAGCCGCGGCAAGGTCGCTGCGGGGGACGCGATCGACTTCTGGCGGGTCGAAGCCGTCGAGGAGGGGCATCTGCTCAGGCTCCGCGCCGAGATGAAGGTGCCGGGACTCGCCTGGCTCGAGCTGCGGGCGACGCCCGACGGCTCGGGCTCGCGATACGACCAGCGTGCCGTCTTCTTCCCGACCGGGCTCGCCGGTCGGCTCTACTGGTTCGCCGTCCTCCCCTTCCACGGGTTCATCTTCGCGGGTATGGCGAACCGCATCGCCGCGGCGGCGGAGCGCGAGGCCCCGACAGGCTGAGGCTCAGGGGTTCGTCAGCCGTCCGCCGGCGACCCGCACCGTGCGGTCGACGAGGGATGCCGGGACCGCGGCGTGCGAGATGAGCACGACCGCGTGCGACCCGTCGACGGCTTCCAGCAGATCGGTGAGGAGCGCATCGGCCGCTTCAGGGTCCACCCCCGCGGTCGGCTCGTCCAGGATCAGGACGGGGAACCCGCGCAGAAGCGCCCGCGCGAGCGAGATGCGCTGGGCTTGACCGCCCGACACGAGGGCGCCGCGCTCGCCGACCCGGGCATCGAGTCCGCCACGCGCGCGAAGCCAGTCACCGAGCCCGACCCGCCCCAGCACAGCCTCGAGCTCCGCGTCGGTTGCGGTGTCGCGAGCGAAGAGCAGGTTCTGCCGGATGTCCTCGTCGAAGAGCATCGGATGCTGCTCGCACAGTCCCACGGTCAGGCGCAGGTCGTCGGGCGCGATCTCGTCCACCGGTCTTCCGCCGATCGAGTACTCGCCGCTGACGGCCAGGAACCTCACGAGGGCGTGGGCGAGCGTCGACTTGCCGGCGCCGCTCGCGCCGACGATGTGGAGGCGCTCGCCGGGGCGGACGTCGAGGTCGACGCCCGTGAGCGCGGCCTCGGTCGCGCCCGGCCAGCGGACGTCGACGCCGCGCAGCCGGAGCCCGTCGCCCAGCGACGGGGCCTCGCCCGTCGACGTTCCCTGTGCCGGGATCTCGGCGGGCACCGTCGCCGGGACGACCTTCGCGACACGGGATGCCGCGGCCCGCACGTGCCGCCATGCGGATGCGGCGAGCGGAACGGCCGTGAACACCTCGAACACCGCCATCGGAACGAGAACCGCCACGCCGAGCGCCGGGCCGGAGAGGCCGCCGCCCCCCGCGGCGGGAGCGGCGACGAGGAGGGCGGCGACCGTCGCGCCGCCCGCGGCGAGCGAGACGAGCGCCGCCGTGCCCGCCTGGGCGCCCGCCCGCCGCAGGACCGCGCGGCGGAGGGCGGCATCCGCCTTCCGGACCGCGGCGCGCGAGGCGTCTTCCGCGCCGAAGGCGACGAGCACGTCGAGGCGGGAGAGGTGGTCGAGGACGACGTCGCGGAGCCGGGCGCGCAGGGGGGCGATCGACCGCTCGGCACGGGCGCCCGCCGCCCAGCCCCACGCGAGCGCCGCGAGCGCGGCGCCGACGAGGCACCCCAGCAGCGTGAGGGCGGCCGGCCACCATACGAGGGCGACGAGGATGACCGATCCCGCCGCCACGGTGGCGGACGACACGAGCGGCAGGATCACGCGGAGAGGCAGATCCTGCAGGTCGTCGACGTCGTCGACGAGCGCGGCGGAGGCGTCACCGCGGGAGGACGAGGTGAGACCGGCGGGGGCGTGCGGGAGCAGCCGTCGCACGAGGCCGGTACGCGTTCGGGCGAGCTGTCGGAGGACGGCGTCGTGACTCGACAGGCGCTCGGTGTAGCGGAAGAAGGCCCGCGAGAGGGCGAAGGCGCGAACGCCCACGACCGCCAGCGTGACGTACATGACGAGCGGCTGTTCCGAGGCGCGGACGATCAGCCACGCGCTCACCGCGAGGAGCGCGACGGCCGATGCTTCGGACAGGAACCCCGACGCGAGCGCCCGCCAGAACCGCCGCGGTGTCGGAATCGCGTCGCGCAGCACCTCGCTCGTGGTCGTCACGCGGCCACCTCCGCCGCGCTCAGGCGCACGACGCGGTCGGCGATGGCCCGGGCGCTCTCGCGGTGCGAGACCAGGAGGATCAGCGCCCCGGCATCCGCCACCTGACGCAGCGAGCGCCACAGATGGCTCTCGGCGGCGGCGTCGAGAGCGGCAGACGGCTCGTCGAGCGCGAGCACGGGAGCGTGGCCGCGCAGGTGGCGGGCGAGCGCTCGGGCGACGGCGACGCGCTGGGCCTGACCCCCTGACAGTCCCGCCCCCTGCACCCCGAGCATCCGGTCGGGATCGAGGTCGCCGAGACCCACGAGCCCGAGGGCCTCGCGAACCGTTTCGGCGGGCATGTCGTCGTCGCCGAGGCGGATGTTCTGCGCGATGGTGCCGGCGGCCAGACCCGCGCGCTGGCCCGCCCACCCGAGCCACGACGACGGTGCCAGGGAGGCGACCGGGGCGTCGTCGAACTCGATGCGACCCGTCGTGGGCGCGAACCCGAGCAGTGCCTGCACGAGACTCGATTTGCCGGCCCCACTCGGCCCCTCGATCAGCACGATCTCCCCCGAGCGCGCGTCCAGGGTCACGGGCGGCAGGTCGCGTACGCGCACGTCCAGCACTCGCAGCGTGTGATCCGGCCTCGTCGGCGCGGCTCCCGGCGCAGGAGCAGCGGATGCCGCGGCCGCCTCGTCGAGCACGGCGAAGACGTCCCGCGTCGCCGCGACACCCTCGCTCGAGGCGTGGAACTGCACGCCGACCTGCCGCAGGGGCAGGAAGGCGTCGGGCGCGAGGAGGAGGACGAACAGGCCCACGCTCAACGTCAGCGAGCCGTCGATCAGACGGAACCCGATGGCAACCGCGACGATCGCGACCGAGATCGAGGCGAGGAACTCCAGCGCGAAACCCGAGAGGAACGACACGCGCAGCACCGTCATCGTCTCGCGGCGGTAGTCGTCGGTGACCCGCTCGATCGCGTCGGCAGCGCGACGCTGACGGCCGAACACCGTGAGCGTCGACAGCCCCTGGACGGTGTCGGAGAACCGTGTCGCGAGCCGGGCGAGGGTGTCCCACTGCCGTCGCTGCACGGAGCGCGTCGCGAGGCCGATGAGGATCATGAAGATCGGGATGAGGGGGAGGGTGAGGAGCACCGTGAGCCCCGAGATCGCATCGGCGGACCACATCACCGCGACGATGATCGGCGTCGCGATCACGGTCTGCACGAGCTGCGGCAGGTACCGGCCGACGTACGGTTCGAGCGCGTCGAGTCCCCGACCCGCGACGAGCGCGAGGTGCGACGTGCTGCGCGTCGCGGTCCAACCCGGGCCCAGCCGGGCGACGCCGTCGAGCACCGCCTCCCTCAGTTGCGACTCGACCCGGGCGGACGCCCGGGCCGCGACCCGCTCGCGCAGGAGCGACAGGACGGACCGGGCGAGCACCACACCGGCCAGGGCGACGAGGGTCCCCGCGATATCGGCCCCGGCGATCGCATCCACGATCGCGCGGGTCGTGAAGAAGGCGAAGCCGATGATCGCCGCCGTCTGCAGGAGTGACAGCAGCGCGATGGCGACGAAGAACGAGCGGGATGCCGTCGCGTACCGCCACAGCCGCGGGTCGACCGGTGGCTGCCTCGGCGTGGCCTCATCTGGCATGGCGCGTTCCTCCCGCGTGCTCAGTGAGCGGCCGCGGCATCCGCCTTCTCGATCTGCACCCGCGTGATGCGCTTGCGGAACACCCAGTAGGTCCAGGCCTGGTAGGCGAGGATTCCGGGCAGGAAGATGACCGCCGCCCAGGTCATGACCGTCAGCGTGTAGTCGGTGCTCGACGCGTTCTCGATCGTCAGCGAGTTCGCCGGGTCGGTCGAGGAGGGCATGACGTAGGGGAAGAGGGCGAACCAGAGCATCAGGACCGCGGTGACGATGGTCGCCGCTCCCAGGGCGAAGGCCCACCCGTCGCGGTGGCGGACGTTCGCGACGGCCGAGGCGAGCAGAGCGAGCGCGGCGATGACGCCGCACGCGATGACGGCAGCCACCAGGGGAGCGTCGCGCTCCATCGAGATGAGCGTCGTCCAGACGACGGTCGCCGCCGCGAAGACGATCGTCGGCAGGGCGGCACGGCGGGCGAGACGGTGGGCGTCTTCTTTCACCTGACCGTCGGCCTTCAGTCCGACGAAGTACACGCCGTGGAGGAAGAACAGGAGGAGCGTCGTGATGCCGACGCAGAGGGCGTACGGATTCAGCAGGTCGAGGAGGGTGCCGGTGACGTTCTTGTCGGCGTCGATCGGGACGCCCTGCACGATGTTGCCGAACGCGACGCCCCACAGGAGCGCCGGAACCACCGAGCCGATCACGATCATCCGGTCGAAGCCGCGCTTCCAGGCCAGTCCCTCGCGCTGATGGCGGTACTCGAACGAGACGCCGCGCAGGATCAGGGCGAGCAGGATGAGCAGCAGCGGCAGGTAGAACCCGCTGAAGAGCGTGGCGTACCACTCCGGGAACGCGGCGAATAGGCAGGCGCCGGCGACGATGACCCAGGTCTCGTTGAGGTCCCACACGGGACCGATCGTGTTGATGACCTGGCGGCGCGACACCTCGTCGCGACCGAGGAACGGCAGGCTCATCCCGACGCCGAAGTCGAAGCCGTCGAGCACGAAGTAGCCGACGAAGAACACCCCGACGATGAAGAACCAGAGGTAGGCGAGATCCATGGCGTGCTCCTAGTAGACCGTCGAGGGGGTCTGATCGACCGGCAGGTCCCGAGGGTCGGGGTCATCGGGACCGGGCAGGGGATCCGGGCCCTTCTGCGCGGCTTTCAGGATGAGGCGGAACTCGACGACGGCGAGCGCCGCGTAGATCGCGGTGAAGGCGATCAGGGAGATGAGCACGGTCCAGGCGGGGACGTTGGGCGAGACGCCGTCGGAGGTGTGCATGAGGCCGAAGACGATCCAGGGCTGGCGGCCCATCTCGGTGAAGATCCAGCCGACGAGGCTGCCGAACAGCGGGAGCGGTGCGGACCAGATGGCGACGCGCCACATCCACCCGGCGACGGGACGCGTCGCCTTCCTGCGGGTGACCCAGAGGCCGGCGACCGAGATGAGGGTGGCGATGCCACCGAAGCCCATCATCCAGCGGAACGACCAGTAGGTGACCCAGATCTCGGGCATGTAGTCGATGCCGGCGCCGTACTGCGCGGTGTACTCGGACTGCAGGTCGTTGAGGCCTTCGACGCAGCCGTCGAGCGTGTGCGTGGAGAGGAACGAGAGCAAGTAGGGGACGCGGAGCGACCAGACCTCGGCGGTGCCGTCCGGGGTGCCGATGGAGAAGATCGAGAAGGACGCGTCGGCGCCGCAGGCACTGTTCCACAGCGCCTCGGCGGCGGCCATCTTCATAGGCTGGGTCTCGACCATGACGAGTCCCAGCTGGTCGCCGCTGATCGCGGTGCCGGCGAAGGAGATGATCATGAACCACATGCCGTAGCGGAGTGCAGGCCGCATTGTCTCGACGTGCTGGCCGCGGCGGAGGTGCCACGCGGCGACGGCGATGATGACGGCGGCGGCGAACATGAACGCCGAGAAGATCGTGTGCGGGAAGGCGGCGAGCGCCACCGGATTGGTGAGGAGCTCGAAGAAGTTCTTCAGTTCCGCCCGGCCGGTCTCGGGATTCAGCTGGTACCCGATCGGGTTCTGCATGAACGCGTTGGCGGTGAGGATGAAGTAGGCCGACAGGATCGACCCGAACGCGGTGGCCCAGATGGTGAGCAGATGGATGCGGCGGGGCAGCTTGTCCCACCCGAAGATCCACAATCCGATGAAGGTCGCCTCGAAGAAGAAGGCCATGAGCCCTTCGAAGGCGAGCGGAGCGCCGAACACGTCGCCGACGAAGCGGGAGTAGTCCGACCAGTTCATGCCGAACTGGAACTCCTGCACGATGCCGGTGACCACGCCCATCGCGAAGTTGATCAGGAAGATCTTGCCGAACAGGCGGGTGAGATGCAGCCATTTCACGTCGCCGGTGCGGTGCCAGATCGTCTGGAAGATCGCGACGGTGAGCGCCATGCCGAGCGTCAACGGCACGAACAGGTAGTGGTAGAGCGTCGTCAGTCCGAACTGCAGGCGAGCCAGGATGAGCGGGTCCAGAAAGTCCACGGGCTTGGTCCTTCCACGGGTATGGTCCGACCGTACGACGCCCGGTTCACCGCCGAATCGGATCGGGCCGTGCAAAACACCGCGCCCTCCGCCTACGGTGGACCACATGACTCGCGGTGACAGTTCCCGTGTTCCCGCGATGCTGCGGCGGACGACAGCCTTCACTGCGGTCTGGGTGACCGCGGTGCTCGTCTTGACGGCCGGTCCCGCCGTGGCGGGTGCGGCGCCCGAGCCTTCGCCGACCCCGACGGCATCCCCTTCGCCGACGGCGACGACCGAGCCGTCGCCGACCCCGACGCCCACGCCCACGCCCACGCCGGAACCCTCGCCCTCGCCCTCGCCGAGCCCGTCGCCGTCGCCCAGCCCGGCTCCCGCCCCTCCGGCCGCCCGCGATTCCTCGGCCGCAGCAGCCGCCGCACTGGGAGAGGCGACGACCCCTGTCCTCCCGTCGTCGGTACGACTCACCGGCAGCACCCGGTACACGCTCGCCGCCGGGATCAGCAAAGCGGTCTACCCCCGGGGTGCGCGCACGGTCGTCATCGTCTCGTCCCAGCGCGCTGCCGATCAGCAGCTCGCGGCCTACGTCGCGGGCTCGGTCGGTGGACCGATGCTGCTCGTGGACACCGGGTCGGTCCCCGCCGCGACGGCGTCGGAGATCACTCGTCTCGCGCCGGATCGGATCGTCGTGATGGGCTCGCGCGCTGCCGTCTCGGATGCCGTCGTGAGCCGGCTCTCGGCCGGGCGCACCTCGGTGCGCGTCGACGCGGGCACGACCATGTCGCTGTCGCAGAAGGCACTCGTCGCGGCCACCCCCACCGCGGAGACCGTCTACCTCGTCGACGTGCGCCAGCTCGCTGCGGCACCGGTGGCGGCCGCGACTGCCGCGGCCACCGGTAGCGGATTCCTCGTGGTCGAAGGTGCGCGGCCGCCGTCGCCCGGCGCACTCGCCACGCTGCGCGCCGTCGGTGCACGACAGATCGTCTTCATGAACGGGACGTCGGGGCTCCCCACGTCCTACGGCAACGCGTTGCGCAGCGAGGGGTTCACCGTCGCGAGGCTCGCCGGCGCCGACCGCGCCGGCATCGCCGACTCCGCGACCGCCGAATACCCCTCGACGACGACCCGCGGGGTGGTCACCGCTTCCGCCGAGGCGACCGGATTCGGCTCACCCGCCGCGACCGCACTCGCTGCCACGACGGGGCAGCCGCTCTACTTCAGCGGCGAGCGCTGCCTGTCGGATGCCTCCGCCGCGGTGCTCCAGCGACGGGGCGACAAAGTCCTCGTCGTCGGTCCGACGGCGCAACTGCGCGCCGAGGTCGAGACGGGCAAGGGGTGCACCGCCGTGCGCACCACCCGGCAGGACAAGCTGCGCTCCTCGCTGCAGTCCGCGCTGAACCGGAACTCCTCCTCGTCGTACACGGTGACCGTTCGCGAGGTCGGCGGTCTCGGCGAGACCGTGAGCATGGGCGGCGCGACGCGCCGCGAGCCCGCCAGCATGATGAAGCTCTTCGCCGCGTGGGGAACGTACAAGCGGATCGAGCGGGGTGCGGGTTCGCTGTCCACGCGGCTCGGGTCGGGTCTCACAGTGGGTGAGTGCCTGCGCGAGATGATCTGGATGTCCGACAACTTCTGCCACACCGACCTCGTGCACTGGATCGGCCTGTCGCAGTTGAACAGGGAGATCGCGGCCGCAGGGTACTCCCGGACCGCATACGGGCAGGTCCTGCGCGGGCAGGACGTGCTGTACGCGGGCAACCGCACGACCTCCGACGACCTCACGAACCTGCTCAAGCGGCTGGAGGAGGGGCGTCTGCTGAACGCCACGCACACCCGGCACATGCTCAACCTGATGCACACCCAGCTCTTCCGCTCGCGACTGCCGAACGGCCTGCCGGCCTCTGCGTACCAGGCGTCCAAGCCCGGATCGTTGTGGGTGTCGGGTGGGTTGCTGCAGGCGGACTCGGCCGTGGTCCGCAGCTCGTCGAGTCGGTTCGTGGTCACCGTCATCGGCGCCCCCGGAGCGTCGAAGGCCGGCATCCGGGACATCGCGCGAACCGTGTACTCGCACTTCAACGGGTCGTTCGGAGCGGCCGTGACCCATTCCGACCTTCACGTGCGCACCGTGCGGAACACCCCGTGGTACCGCAGCTCGGCCGGGGGCACCATCGCCGGCACCATTCCGTCGGGAACGCCACTGCAGGTGTCGGACTCCCGACGCCACTGGTACAAGGTGCACTGGCGGGGCGGTTACGCGTGGCTGTACTACCACCACGTCCGCACCAACCTGCGTTACTGACTCCCGCGGGCTGCGGCGTCAGCCGGGCGTCGGCATCAGGCCTCGGGGCGACGGCGGAGCAGCTGGATGACGCACTGCTGCGGATCGCACGACGAGCGCATCCCATCGACGGCGAGCGGCCCGCCTGCCTCGCTGAGAGCGCCCTGCATCAGCCCCAGGTGAACATCGCAGAGCGTCTCGCGGTTGTCGGCCTGGTCGGCGGCGTGCACGCAGGGCGTGAGGTCGATCGTGAGGCCGTCCTCGTCGATCTCCGGGTCGAACCCGCCGTCCAGGAGCTGTTCGACGAGGGCGTCGAGTTGGTGCTGCTCTTCTCCGGTGAGCGATCCGGCCGTATCCGGCATGACGCGACGCATGAGGTCGCCCCGTTCGACGGCGGCCTGGACCTTGCGCCGATGCTCGGGACTCGACACGCTGACCCCGTCGACCGCGCGGTAGAAGACGCGTGGGCGGCCCCGAACGGTCCGCTTCTCGATCTCGGTCGCGACGAATCCGCGTTCGATGAGGCGCTGCAGGTGCTCGCGGACGGTATTGGGGTGGAGCTTCGTCGCCTTCACGAGCTCGCCGACGGTCTGCTGCGGGGTCGTCTGCAGCAAGTGGAGGATCTCCACTCGCGAGGACGTGGAGATGGCGTTGTAGGCCGTCGGGCGCCGGGCCGTCATGGGTCCATTATCGCGGGATGCTCGGCCTGCGGGGGCGCCCCTTGAGTGGGATTCCGCCCTTAATCTGGAGGACATGCGGCATCCCACACCCGACCCGGTCGGACCGGGACAGGAGAGCGTCTGGGACTATCCCCGGCCCCCTCGCGTCGAACCCGTCCCGGGCACCGTGACGATCACCCTCGGCGGAGAGCGCATCGCCTCGACGACCGGAGCCCTGCGGGTCCTGGAGACGAGCCACCCACCGGTCTACTACCTGCCGATCGCGGACTTCGTGCCCGGCGCACTGACTCGGGCGCAGGGAGCATCGTTCTGCGAGTTCAAGGGCGCCGCGCGGTACCTCGACGTCCACGGCGGCGGACGCACTGTGCCCGGCGCGGCATGGAACTACCCGAGCCCCGAGCCGGGATACGAGGAGCTCGCCGACCGCGTGGCGGTCTACGCACAGGAGATGGACGAGTGCACGGTCGCGGGCGAGGTCGTCACCCCGCAACCGGGTCGGTTCTACGGCGGGTGGATCACGTCTCAGGTGGCCGGGCCGTTCAAGGGTGCCCCGGGTTCGATGGGGTGGTGATCAGAGCCCGAGCGAAGGCTGCACGTCCGGCGAGTCGCTCTCGAGGGGCTCCTCGCGGACGAGGTCGGCGACGGAGCTCAGGATCTCGTCGGGTCGGAACGGGTAGCGCTCGATCTCCGCGGCGTCGCTGATGCCGGTGAGCACCAGCACGGTGTGGAGCCCTGCCTCGATGCCGGCGACGACGTCGGTGTCCATGCGGTCGCCGATCATCCCGGTGTTCTCGGAATGGGCGCCGATGCGGTTGAGCGCCGATCGGAACATCATGGGGTTGGGTTTTCCGACGACATAGGGCTCCTTGCCCGTCGCCTTCGTGATGAGCGCGGAGATCGCTCCGGTCGCGGGGAGGACGCCCTGCATGGAGGGACCGGTGGCGTCGGGGTTCGTGGCGATGAAGCGCGACCCGGCGCCGATGAACCTGATCGCCTTGGTGATGGCCTCGAACGAGTAGTTCCGCGTCTCGCCGACGACGACGTAGTCGGGGCTCGTCTCGGTCATGATGAAACCGGCCTCGTGCAGTGCGGTCGTGAGGCCGGCTTCGCCGATGACGAAGGCCGTGCCGCCCGGCTTCTGCGAGGCGAGGAAGTCCGCGGTGGCCAGCGCCGACGTCCAGATCGACTCCTCGGGCACCACGAGCCCCGACGCGCGGAGCCTCGCGCTGAGGTCGCGCGGCGTGAAGATCGAGTTGTTGGTGAGGACGAGGAACGGGGTGCCGTCGTCGCGCCATTGCTCGAGGAGCTCCGCAGCGCCGGGGATCGGCGTGTTCTCGTGGACGAGGACACCGTCCATATCGGTGAGCCAGCACTCGATGTCCGCGCGGGTCCGCATGCGTCCACACTACGCCCGCGACCCTGACTCGCACGGCGGGCCGGGTGGTCCAACCCGCGACGCTCTTGTGGTTAGGCTAACCTTACCTAGCTCCAAGGAAAGGCTCATCCCGACATGTCCCCTCGTTCACGACTGGTCCTCGCCTCCGCCGCCGGCATGATCGCGCTCGCCCTGGCGGGCTGCACCGCCGCCACCGCGCCCGAGCCCGCCGGGGCCTCGGCGGCCTCTGGAACGCGGTCCGTCGAGCACGCCCGCGGCGCGACGGACGTACCCGAGGAGCCCGCCCGTGTCGTGACGCTCGAGCCCCTGGAGCTCGACACCGCGGTGGCGGTCGGCATCACCCCGGTCGGTGCCGCCGTCGCAGGCAATGTGACCTCGATCCCCGCGTACCTCGGTGCCGAGGACGTCACCCCCGTCGGAACCGTCCCCGAGCCGGATCTCGAGGCGATCGCGGCGCTGAAGCCCGATCTGATCCTCGGCACAGAGTCCCGGCACTCGGAGCTCTTCGAGCAGCTGACCGCCATCGCGCCGACCGTCTTCATCGCCTCGCAGGCCGATCCCTGGCGCGAGAACGCGTCGCTCATCGGCGAGGCGCTGGGGCGCGAGGACGAGGTCGCCGAGCTCCTCACCGGCGTCGACGACGAGTGCGCCCGCATCCGCGACGAGTACGACGTCGCCGGTCAGACGGTGCAGCTCATCCGGCCCCGCGACGAGACCACGCTGAGCCTGTACGGCCCGGTGTCGTTCGCCGGCAGCCTGCTCGAGTGCGTGGGCTTCAGCATCCCCGACCAGGAGTGGGAGGACGGCCTGCAGGCGGACCTGTCGCCCGAGAACGTCGCATCCGCGAGGGCCGACCACGTGTTCGTCACGGCGGCCGACGTCGCCGACCGTTCCGCGATCCCCGCCGCCGTCGCGACCGCTTTCCCCGACGCCACGCTGGTCGAAACGAGCACCTGGGTGTCCGGAGTCGGCCCGAAGGGTGCTGCCGCCGTCCTCGGTGACATCGAGCGGTACCTCTCCGCGAACCGGTGACCGCTGCCGCACGTCCAGGGCGCCGCATCCTCGGAGTCGGTGTCGTCGCGGTGGTCCTCGCCGTCGCCGTCATCGCCTCGCTCGCGCTCGGCGCCAACCCGCTCGCTCCGCCCGCGGTGATCGATGCGCTCGCCGGCCGGGGGACGAGTGAGACGGCGTTCGTCGTCTGGGACCTGCGGGTGCCGCGCACCGTCGTCGGCCTCGTCGCCGGCGCGGCGCTCGGGGCGGCCGGAGCACTGATGCAGGCGTTCACGCGCAACCCCCTCGCCGACCCGGGGCTCCTCGGGGTCGGCGCGGGGGCGGCGTTCGCCGTCGCTCTCGGCGTATCGCTGTTCGGTCTGTCCGGTGCGGGGGAGATCGTCTGGCCGGCGTTCGCCGGCGCGCTGCTGGTGACGATGGCGGTCTACGTGATCGGCGCGAGCGGGACGGGCGGGGCCGTGCGCCTGGTCCTTGCGGGCGTCGCGCTCGGCGCCGTCCTCTCGGGGATCACGACGGCCATCACGTTGACCGACCCCGACGCCTTCGACCGGATGCGCGGGTGGAACGCAGGCTCCCTGCTCGGTGCGGGCCTGGACGATCTCGCCGCCATCGCGCCTTTCGCCGCCGCGGGGGCGCTCCTCGCGCTCGTCCTCGCCCCCGGACTCAACGCGATGGCGCTCGGTGACGACGTCGCGCGCGCCCAGGGAGTGGACGTCGGCCGCATCCGGGTCGGGGTGATCGTGGCCGTCACCCTGCTCGCGGGAGCTGCCACGGCGATCGCCGGGCCGATCTCGTTCGTCGGCCTCATGATCCCGCACGCCGTGCGGTGGATCGTGGGGCCCGACCATCGGGCGGTTCTGCCGATGTCGCTTCTCGCCGGGCCCATCCTCGTGCTCGGCGCCGACGTCCTCGGCCGCGTCGTCATCGCCCCCGCCGAGGTCCCGGTCGGGATCGTCGTCGCCTTCGTCGGCGCGCCGCTCCTCATCGCGCTCGCGCGTCGACGGACGGCGAGGGCCCTGTGATGGTGGCGACCACCATGGGCCGCTCGGGCCGGGTGATGCGACCGGTTCGGCCCACCGCCGCACGACCGCGCCGCGTGCTCGCGGTGGGAGCCGCGGCATCCGTCGTGCTCGTCGCGCTGACGACGCTCGGGCTGATCCTTGGAGACTTCCCCGTGCCGCTCGAGCGGATCCCGACGATCCTGGCGGGCGGAGGCGAAGGGATCGAACACACCGTGGTCGTCGACTGGCGGCTGACGCGCGTGATCGCGGCGGTCGGGGTGGGGGCGCTCCTGGGTATCGCAGGCGCGCTCTTCCAGACCGTCACCCGCAACCCGCTCGCGAGCCCCGACATCCTGGGGCTATCGAGCGGCGCGTTCAGCGGCATGCTGCTCACCCTCGTGCTCGTCTCGGCGAGCTGGCAGGCCCTCGTCGCCGGCTCGCTCGTCGGAGGACTCCTGACGGCCGTCGCGATCCAGGTGCTGGCCTCGCGAGAAGGTCTGCAGGGCTTCCGCATCATCGTGGTCGGTATCGGGGTCTCGGCGATGCTCGCATCGATGAACACGTGGTTGCTGCTGCAGGTCGAGCTCGAGACCGCGATGTTCGCGTCGGCGTGGGGCGCGGGGTCGCTCAACGGGGTCGCAGCGGGTCCCGTCGCGGGGGCGCTCGTGGCCGCCCTCCCGATCGCGGTGGGGGCGTTCTGCCTCGTCCCGCGAATGCGGCAGCTCGAGCTCGGTGACGACCTCGCGTCCGCCACGGGCGCCCGTCCGCACGCTGTGCGGGCAGTGGCTCTGCTCCTGGGTGTGGGCCTCGTCTCGGCCGCCACGACCGTCGCCGGTCCCGTCGCCTTCGTCGCGCTCGCGGCCCCGCAGGTCGCCCGCCGCCTCGCGCGCACACCGTCGCTGCCGCTGGGGCCGTCGGCGCTCTTCGGAGCAGTCGTGCTCCTCGCCTCCGACCTCGTCGCGCAGCATGCGTTGCCGACGCCCCTCCCGGTCGGTGTGGTCACCGTCTCGGTCGGCGGCCTCTACCTTCTGTCCGTCATCGTCCTGGAGATCCGTCGTCGTGCCTGATCGCTTTCCCGCCTCCCTCGCCGTCGACCGGGCCTCGTTCGCCTACGCCGACACCCGTGTCGTCGAGCAGCTCTCCCTGCAGATCGAACCCGGCTCGTTCACCGTCATCATCGGCCCGAACGCGTGCGGCAAGTCGACGCTCCTGCGGGGCCTGGCGCGCCTGCTCGCTCCGGAGGAGGGGCAGGTCGTCCTCGATGGTCGGTCGATCGCCCAGATCCCCGCCAAGACACTCGCGCGACGGGTGGGGTTGCTGCCGCAGACCGCCGTCGCTCCCGAGGGGATCACGGTGCGCGACCTCGTCTCGCGGGGCCGATACCCGCATCGGGGGATGCTGCGACCCTGGTCGCCGGCGGACGAGGCGGCCGTCGTCGACGCCCTCGTCGCGACGGGGACGACCCAGCTGGCGGACCGCCCCGTCGACGCCTTGTCGGGCGGCCAGCGCCAGCGGGTATGGATCGCAATGGTCCTCGCCCAGCAGACCGAGGTGCTCCTCCTCGACGAACCGACCACGTATCTCGATGTCGCTCATCAGGTCGAGCTGCTCGAGCTCCTCGCGGCGCTCCACGAGCTGGGACGGACGATCGTCGCTGTGCTGCACGATCTCAATCAGGCGGCCCGTTATGCGACGACCGTCGTCGCCATGCGCGACGGACGGGTCATAGCGGAGGGTCCACCGGCCGAGGTGGTGACGAGCGAGAACGTGTCGGCCGTCTTCGGCCTCGCCAACACCGTCATCCCCGATCCCGTCACGGGAGGGCCGCTCGTCGTCCCGCTCCGGGCGCCCCACACCACGGAGGTCCGACCATGACCGCAGTCCTCGAACGCCCCTGGGCGTACAGCGCCTTCGAGGTGGAGGTCGCCGCGACCGTGAGGCTGAGCATGCGGTTCATCCGGATCACGCTGCGAGGCGACGCGCTGCGGAACTTCGCGGAGTGGGGTCTCGACCAGCGGATCAAGCTCGTGCTGCCGCTCCCGGGCGGAGGGCTCGCGGACTTCGGCCTGCTCGAGGAGCCGACGCCGCATCCCTCGGACTGGTACACCCGGTGGAAGGAGCTCGACGAGTCAGATCGGAACGTCCTCCGCACCTACACGCCGGCAGCCATCCGGGCGGACGTCGGCGAGATCGACGTCGACGTGTACCTGCACACCCCCGCGGGTCCGGCCTCCGCCTGGGCGGCGTCGGCTCGTCCCGGTGACCGCCTCGTCGTGACCGGACCCGACCGCCGCGTGGGCTGGACGGGGTACGGCGTGCACTGGCATCCCGGTTCCGCGCGTCGTGTGCTGCTGGTCGCCGACGAGACCGCGTACCCCGCGGCGCGCAACATCCTGTCGGCGCTGCCCGACGGCGTCGTCGCCGATGTGCTGGTGGATGCCGCGGCCCCCGGCGACGACCTGCTGTCACCGCACGTCGTCGCGCCGCACCGCGTGCGACGCATCGATCGGGAGGATGCAGGCGGACTCGAGCGCGCTGTCGCGGCGTGGGCGAGTGCCACGGCGGGTCTGCCGCGGGACGAGGTCTACGTCTGGCTGGCGGGGGAGTCCGGCACGGTCACCTCGCTCCGGCGCCTGCTCACCGGGCGACTCGACGTGCCGAAGGATCGGGTGTCGTTCCTCGGCTACTGGCGCGAGGGCGGTCCGCTCATCGGCTGAACCGCTCCGGAGCGCTCGCCGGTGAGGTGGCGGCGAAGGGTCGCGACCCACTCGCCGGTCGCGTCGAGGTGAGCGTCGTGGCTCCCCTGTGAGAGGTCGGCGCGACGCGTCTGCGGACGGCGGGCGATCAACTCGTCGCGCTGCGCCGCGGTGAACATGCCGTCCTTCCCGAAGACGACGAGCGTCGGCACGGTGAGGCTCTCCCACGCCGTCCACTGAGGTCGATGCACGTCTTCCAGGACGGCCGCCATGACATCCGCGTCGAATCGCGGCGACAGGCCTGCGGGCGTTTCCTCGAAGTCGGCGATCCAGGCGCGGGAGAGGGGCGAGTCGCCGAGGAACGCGAGCGCCGCGGCGGGGTCCGCGAACGGCGTCGGCCACGACGCGAAGAAGCTGCCGAGTGCCGCGGCCTCGCCCGGGCGTCCTCCTTCCGCGTGACCTTCGAGCATGACGATGTCCGCGACGAGATCGGGGTGGGTCGCAGCGGTCAGGAACGCGGTGTGCGCGCCCATCGACTGGCCGACGAGCGTCGCCGGGTCCCGTGGTGAGAACAGGTCGATCACCGCGACGACATCCTCGACGAAGGCGCGGCGCGAGAGATCCCCCGGTCGCCGGGTGCTCCGTCCGTGCCCGCGCTGGTCCAGGGCGACGATACGGAAGGAGTCCGTGAGCGCCTCGGCCGTCGCGACCATTTCGGCCGCGCTTCCGGCCAGGCCGTGAAGAAGGACGAGGAGGGGCCCGGCTCCGCCCGCGTCGAGGACGGACAGGTCGACGTCGCCGCGGGTGATGCGTCGCCGGGTGATCGTCACGGGGTCACGCTAGCCGACGCGGTCCCGCCCGGGGTTCGGCCTCAGGCGGTGGCGACCGCGTTGGTCGGCACCCAGCCCAGCGACGGGGCGACGTAGCGTGCGAACGACTCCACGAGGCGCAGGTTGAACGCGACGCCCAGCTGGCTCGGGATGGTCAGCATGAGGGTGTCGGCTTCCCGCACCGCGGCGTCGTGCTGCAGCTGCTCGACGAGTTCATCGGGCGTGCCCGCGTAGGTCTTGCCGAACGTCGAGCGCATCCCGTCGATTATGCCGATCTGGTCGCCGTCGGAGCGTCCGCCGAAGTACATGGCATCTTCCGCCGTGGTGATCGGGAAGATGCTGCGGCTCACCGAGACCCGCGGCGTACCGGCGTGACCGGCCTCGCGCCACGAGGTGCGGAAGGCGTCAATCTGCTCTGCCTGCAGGATGTCGAACGGACGCCCGTCCGCGGACGTGAGGAGTGTCGAGGACATGAGGTTGACCCCCATCCGGCCCGCCCACTCGGCCGAGTCGCGGTTGCCCGCGCCCCACCACACCCGCGAGCGCAGCCCGGGGGAGTGCGGCTCGATGCGCTGCAGCCCCTGTCCGCCGCCGAACGGGCTGTGCGGGTCGCTCTCGGCGAGACCCTCGCCGTCGATCGCGCGCAGGAACAGGTCGAAGTGCTCGCGGGCGAGGTCGGCGCCGCGGGGGTCCTGGGACCCGGTGTAGCCGAACGTCTCGTAGCCGCGGACGACGCTCTCGGGTGAGCCACGGCTCACGCCCAGGGCGAGCCGCCCGTCGCTGATGAGGTCCAGCGCCGCCGCCTCTTCGGCGAGGTACAGCGGGTTCTCGTAGCGCATGTCGATGACGCCGGTCCCGACCTCGATGTGCGAGGTCCGCGCGGCGATCGCGGCGAGCAGCGGCATGGGGGAGGCCTGCTGCCGGGCGAAGTGGTGCACGCGGAAGTAGGCGCCGTTCACCCCGAGCTCGTCCATGCCCTGAGCGAGGTCGATTGCCTGCGTCAGCGACTCGCCGGCGGTGAGTTCGCGACCCCCGCCGAGGGGGCCGTAGTGGCCGAAGGACAGCGTTCCGAAGCTCTGCATACCCGGAACAACGCAGCGGCCGCGGCATCCATTCCGTTGAATATGGATGCCGCGGCCGGAGACGCTGCGGGGGCCGTCAGTTCGCGGGGACGAGCACGCGCAGGGCGTCGACCCACGACGTGGTGGGACGGCCGATGAGGTCGGTCAGATCGGTCTCGGTGGCGTCGAGCGCGCCGCTCGCGATGCCGGCGTCGAGGGCCACGACGAACCCGACCGTGCCCTCGTCGAGGCCGAACGATGCCAGGCGGGCCGCCAGCTCTTCGGGTGTCGCGGGAGCGTAGACGACCTCGCGCCCGAGGACCTCGCCCATCGCCGCGGCGATGTCGGCGTACGTCGCGCGAGGGCCTGCGAGCTCGTAGGTCCGGCCGATGTGGGCATCGTCGAGCATGACCGCAGCGGCGGCTTCGGCGAAGTCGATCCGCGCGGCAGCCGAGATGGCGGCATCGCCGACCGCGGCGGAGAGAACTCCGGTCTGCGCAGCCGTGGCGAGGTCGCCGGCCGAGTTCTCGATGTACCAGTTGTTGCGCAGGAGCACGGCGGGGATGTCGCTGGCCGCGATGGCCTCTTCGGTCGCCTTGTGGTCGGGAGCGAGGACGAGCTCGCTCGTGTCGGCGTGCGAGACGCTCGTGTAGGCCAGCTTCTTCACGCCGGCGCGCGCGGCCGCCTCGATGACGTTGACGTGGCCGGCCAGGCGTGCGCCCGGGTCGGAGCCCGAGATCAGGAGAACGCTGTCGACGCCCTCGAGAGCAGTGTCGATCGACTCGGGCACGGTGTAGTCCAGCGGGACGACGCGGACGCCCTTGTCGGCGAGGTCGGCGGCCTTCGCCACGGTGCGTGCGCCGGCGACGATGCTGTCGGGCGAGACGCCGCGGGCGAGGAGGGCGTCGATGACGAGGTGGCCGAGCTGTCCGCTGGCGGCGGTGACGAGGATGGTCATGGCGAGTCCTTTCGGTGATCGGGCGAGATGCGCGACACGAGAGGGAACCCCCGTCGGGGGCCGAAACATTCCTCGAGGAGGGTACCCACTTTCAGGTAAGCTGCTGACATGTCCGTCAGTTACGCGCAGATGCAGCAGGAGTCTCCGGGGATCTTCACGGAGGCCTGCCCCACGCGTACCGTGCTCGACCACATCACGAGCAAGTGGGGCATCCTCGTCCTCCTCTCACTCACCGATGGCACGCTCCGCTGGGGTGAGCTGCGACGCAGCGTCGACGGCATCAGCGAGAAGATGCTCGCCACGACCCTCCGCACCCTCGCCGCCGACGGCCTGGTCGCGCGCACGTCGTACCCCGAGGTCCCGCCGCGCGTCGAGTACTCCTTGACCCCCCGAGGCGTCGAGCTGATGGAGCGCGTCATGCCGCTCATGACGTGGATTCAGGTCAACGCAGACGACATCGTCCGTCGCTGAGGTCGGGCCCCGGGCATCCGTCAGCGTGTCAGGATCGAATCCATGACTGCTCTCGGTACGAGTGACCTGACCGTGTTCCCCCTGTCGTTCGGCGGCAACGTCTTCGGCTGGACCGCGGACCGCGACACCTCCTTCGCCGTCCTCGATGCGTTCACCGCCGCCGGCGGCGACTTCATCGACTCGGCGGACGTCTACAGCGCATGGGCGCCGGGCAACTCCGGCGGCGAGAGCGAGACGATCCTCGGCGAGTGGCTCGCTTCGCGGCGGCCGTCGGACGTCGTCGTGGCGACGAAGGTGTCGAAGCACCCCGAGTTCCCCGGTCTGTCGGCCGGCACCGTGCGGGCCGGTGCCGAGGCCTCGCTGAAGCGCCTCGGCGTCGACACGATCGACGTCTACTACGCGCACGCCGAAGACGACGCGACTCCGCTGGCAGAGACCGTCGCCGCGTTCGGCGCGCTCGTCTCCGACGGCCTCATCCGCTACCCGGCGATCTCGAACTTCTCCGCCGAGAACACCCGGGAGTGGGTGCGCCTGGCCCGCGAGCAGGGTGTCGCGGAGCCGATCGTCACCCAGCCCCGGTACAACCTCGTCGACCGCGCCATCGAGCGGGCCGTCAAGCCCGCTGCGGAGGAGCTCGGCCTCACGGTCGTCCCGTACTCGGCCCTGGCCAGCGGGTTCCTCACCGGCAAGTACCGCTCCACCGACGCGTCGGGTCAGACCTCTCCCCGTGCCGGATCGGCGGCGGCCTACGCGACCCCGGAAGGACTCGCGGTGCTCTCGGTGCTCGATGACGTCGCCGCGGCGCACGACGTGGCCCCGGCATCCGTCGCCCTCGCCTGGCTGCGCGCGAAGGGCACCGTCCCCATCGCGTCGGCGTCGCGCGTCGACCAGGTGGACGCGCTCATCGCCGGCGCGACGATCGACCTCGCCGCCGACGAGGTCTCCGCCCTCGATGCGGCGTCCGCTCCGTTCGTCGGCTGACTCCGACGCACGTGGGCGCGGTCAGAGCAGGCGTTCCATGCCGGCGATGAACGCGTCCACGTCGAACCGGAACTGCGCTTCGCCGTGGTTGTCGACAGCGGCGTCGATGAGTTCGCGCAGAACGGGGTAGCCCCCGGTCGACGCGTCGAGCGCGTCTCGGAGATGCGCGACCTGCGGATCCTGCGCGGAGTAGCCGGCGGTCACGACCTCGCGCGCGAAGCCCTGGCAGATGCTCATCAGCAGGTGCATGCCGCGGCTCGTCGTCTCGAGGCCGAAGCCCGCCGCGCGCAGCCGGGCAGCCAGCTCCTCGGCGGGGTCGATGATGGCGAGGTCGTCCGGCGTCGTGAACGGAAGATGGTCGACCCAGGCGCCGATGTCCATCAGGCTCGAGGACAGTGCTCCCGCGTAGCCGCGGCACGCATCCTGCCAGGTCGAGCCGAGATCGAACTCCGACGACGAGAACCGGCGACGGAAGGCATCCACCGCGAGCATCTCGAGGAGGCTCTCGCGGTCCGTCACGTGATGGTTGAGTGCCTTCCGGTCGACGCCGAGGGCGTCGGCGACCTGCTGCATCGTGAGGGTCGCCGGGTCGAGGTCCCGTGCCGCGTTCAGGATGCGCTCTCGGTCGAGCCCTGCTCGCGTGCCGCGACCGCGACGGGTCGTTCCGGTCATGAGACTCCCTTTTGCGGTGGCGCCGCCGAGAGTATCATTTCCCGGGCGGGAATAACCCGCTCAGACGAAGGGACGACCATGACCGACGAGGTTCTCACTGCCGCCACGAGCATCGGCGACTGGCTCGACAGCGACGTAGGCGGTCCGCTCCTGCGCGGGCTGATCGCCGCCGGGGGCGGAACCGCGGAGTCCCTCGCGCCCGTGCGGGGACTCCCGCTGCAACAGCTCGTCGTCCTCAGTCAGGGCGCCATGCCCCAGGCAGCCGTCGACGACCTCGTGCGACAGGCGAACGGCGGTGTCATCCCCCAGAGCGAATCGATCGTTGGGGCCGAGCCGACCTCGGCCGGCCGTTTCGCCGGTAGGACCGTGATCGTGACCGGCGCGGCATCCGGCATCGGTCGGGCCACCGCCGGCCGTCTCGCCCGAGAAGGCGCCCGGGTGATCGCCACCGACATCTCCGCAGACCGCCTCGCCGAGTTCGCCGCATCGATGCCGGATGCCGACATCGTCACCGTGGCCGGCGACGTCACGACCCAGGAATCCATCGACGCCATCGTCGCCGCGGCCGGAGAGCGGATCGACGCGCTCGCCAACGTCGCCGGCATCAACGACGACTTCTCGCCGCTCGGGGAGACATCCGATGCCATGTGGGACCGCGTCATCGCCGTCAACGTCACCGGCCCGTTCAAGCTGACCCGCGCGGTTCTCCCCGCGATGCTGAAGGCCGGCGCCGGCTCGATCGTCAATGTCGCCAGCGAGGCCGCCCTCCGCGGCAGCGCCTCGGGCAACGCCTACACGACCAGCAAGCACGCCGTCGTCGGGCTCACCAAGAGCGCGGCCGTCATGTACGGGCCGAAGGGTCTGCGCGTCAACGCCGTCGCCCCCGGCGGGGTGGCCACCGGCATCCCCTTCCCCCCGAACGTCTCGGAGTACGGCCAGCAGCGCCTCGGTGCGTTCCACGGCACGATGCCCGGCGTCGCCACCCCGGAGCAGCTCGCCGCATCGATCACGTTCCTGCTCTCGGACGACGGCGTCAACATCAACGGCGTGGTGCTGGCCAGTGACGGCGGGTGGTCGGCGCAATGATCCGAGCGGATGCCGCCCCGCCTCTACGCTGGAGGGGTGGCATCCGTCCTGAACATCTCCGCCTACCTCTTCATGCACATCGCGGACCCCGCGTCGCTGCGTCCTGTGTTGTACGAGCGGGCGGAGGCGCGCGGACTCCGCGGCACGATCCTCCTCGCGGAGGAGGGCATCAACCTTTTCCTGGCGGGACCCGCCGAGGATGTGCGCGGGTTCGTGGACGAGCTGCGCACAGACGGGCGCTTCGCGTCGCTCACGACGAAGGAGAGCTGGTCGGACGAGCAGCCGTTCCGCAAGATGCTCGTCAAACACAAGCGCGAGATCATCCGGATGGATCGCCCCACGATCCGTCCTGACGCCGGCCGGGCTCCGGCCGTCGACCCGACGACGCTCCACCGCTGGCTCGAGGCCGGCGTCGACGACGACGGGCGCGAGGTCGTGCTGCTGGACACCCGCAACGCGTTCGAAGTCGACCACGGCACATTCTCGGGCGCCCTCGACTGGCGGATCGATAAGTTCACCGAGTTCCCCGAGGCCGCCGCCGCGCACCGGGACGAGCTCGTCGGCAAGACCGTCGTCAGCTTCTGCACCGGCGGCATCCGGTGCGAGAAGGCCGCGCTCGTCCTCCGCGAGGACGGAATCGACGCGCGTCAGCTCGAGGGCGGCATCCTCGGCTACTTCGAGCACATCGGCGCCGACGGGTTCGACGGCGACTGCTTCGTCTTCGACGAGCGTCGCACCGTCGACGCGTCGCTGCAGCCCACGGGCTGACCCGCGTCGGACGTCGGCGCTAGCCTCGTGCCATGCACCGGCTCACGAGGGACGAGGCGCGCCGCATCGCGGTGCGCGCGCAGCTGCTCGACGCGGATCGTCCCGGCGACGTCGTCGAAGTGGCGGAGCAGATCGCCGCGATCAAGATCGACCCGACCGCCGTCATCGCCCCCAGCGAGCAGTCGATCTGCTGGTCGCGGATCGGGTGGGCGTACGAGCCCGGCCAGCTGTCGAAGGCCGTCGAGGGCGATCGGCTGCTGTTCGAGTACGACGGGCACTTCCGCCCGGCATCCCTCCTCCCCGCTCTGCGCGCGATCATGCCGAGCCGCCGCCTGAGCGCCGCGACGGCGGCCTATCTCGAGGCGAATGCCGCCTTCCGCGCCGAGATCCTGCGCCGCCTCGACCGCGACGGTCCCCTGCCGGCATCGGAGATCCCCGACACGAGCGCGGTCCAGGCGAAGAACGAGAGCGGCTGGTACGGGGCGAACCAAGTGCCGCGGATGCTGGAACTGATGTCGTACCTCGGCGACGTCGCGATCAGTGGTCGCCTCGGACGGCAGCGGGTGTGGGACCTGCCCGAACGCGTCTACGGGGCGACGGATGCCGCGATGAGCCCGTCCGACGCCGAGGAGGCACTCGCGGGCCGGCGCCTGCAGGCCCTCGGCATCGCGCGGCAGAAGTCGCCGTGGTCCGGCGTCGGCACGGCCGGCGAGGAAGCCGAGGTGGAGGGGAGCTCGTGGCGCTGGCGCGTCGACCCCGAGGCGATCGCGGCCCTGGACGACGACCCGGGCGGGCGCGCGGCGATCCTCAACCCGTACGACCGGATGCTCTTCGACCGGCCGCGCCTGACCGAGCTGTTCGACTTCACCTTCGTCCTCGAGCAGTTCAAGCCCAAGCATCAGCGGGTCTACGGCTACTTCGCGCATCCGATCCTCGTCGGCGACCGTTTCGTCGCGCTCCTCGACGCAGCGCTCGACGAGAAGAAGGAGACGCTCGTGGTCGCCGCGGTCCACGAGCTCGCCCCGCTCGACGCGGACGAACGCGAGATGGTGCACGCCGAGATCCGGGACCTCGGCGAATGGCTCGGGGTCCCGGTCCGCGGACTGGAGTGAGACGGGTCAGCGCGCCAGGCGCAGGGTGACCAGCTGGAACGGCGACAGGTCGAGGCGGACCGTCCCGGTCGTCTCGCGGAGCGCCGTCGACTCGATCTCCCGCTCGAGCAGATCGGTCTGCGTGACGGCCGTCACCGCGAACCCTGCCGTCACCCGCGCCGTGCGGGACGACCCGAGCCCCTCGTAGAGTCGCACGATCACGTCGCCGGAACCGTCGTCGGCCAGCTTGACCGCCTCGACGACCACGCCCGGGTCGTCCAGCGTCAGCAGGGGCGCGACCTCATCCGCGCCGCGCACGGCGACAGGGGGCAGATTGAGGCGGAGCCCCTCGCCGATCGCGTCGGCGACCGTCGCGGACGGCAGGAGCGAGACCCGGAACTCGTGCGCCCCCTGGTCGGCCTCCGGGTCGGGGAACAGCGGAGCCCGAACGAGCGTCACGCGGGCGACCGTCCGTGCACCACCGTCGGCGCCCGGCGCGCGCTGCACGTCGTGACCGTAGGACGAGTCGTTGGCGACGGCGACCCCGTACCCGCCCTCGACGACGCGGATCCAGCGGTGCGCGACGGTCTCGAACTTGGCGGCATCCCATGTCGTGTTCGCGTGCACCGGGCGGGAGACGTGACCGAACTGGATCTCGGACTCGGCCCGTTCGGCGCGCACACGGAGGGGGAAGGCGATCTTCAGCATCTTCTGACGTTCGTGCCAGTCGAGCCGCAGGGCGATCTCGAGTGCGCCGGAGAACGGGTCGACGCTGTAGCGCTGCTCCAGCTCCGAGGAGCCGAACCGCCGGTGCACGACGAGGTCTGCACCGTCCGCGACGATCTCGACGACATCGGCGAGGGTCGTCCCGAGGGTGCCGTCCTCGGCGTCGATGTTCCAGGCGTCCCACTCGCGGGGCGTGTCGCGGAACAGCTGCAGCACGCCGGCGGGGAACGCCGGGTCGATGAGCTCCCGGCCGGTGGTGAGGTCGACGGCGCCCACGACGAGCCCGCGACCGTCGATCGCCCAGTGGAACCGTTCGTGCCGGAACGACCACCCGTCGCCGTCCCGTTCGGGAACGACGGGGAGGACGGATGCCGCCTCCGCGACGCCCAGCGCCGGGGCTCCGGCCAGCGGCATCGGCGCGGCGTTCACCGTGAGTGCGCGGTCGCCCTCGCCGGTGAGCGAACGCACCGCGGTGTCGATGATCTCCTGCAGCTCGGCGGCGACGCGCGCATAGGTCGCCTCGGCCTCCTGGTGCACCCAGGCGATCGAGGTGCCGGGCAGGATGTCGTGGAACTGGTGGAGCAGCACCGTCTGCCAGAGCGATCGCAGCTGTCCAGCCGGGTACGGCGCACCCGTGCGGACCGTGTCGACGGTCGCCCACAGCTCGGCCGCGCGGAGGAGATGCTCGCTGCGGCGGTTGCCGCGCTTCGTGCGCGCCTGCGCGCTGTAGGTGCCCCGGTGGTATTCGAGGTAGAGCTCACCCGACCAGACCGGCGGTTCCGTGTACTCCGCCTCGGCGTCGCTGAAGAACTGCGAGGGTGATCCGAGGCGGACGCGCGGCGACCCCTCGAGGTCTGCGGTGCGCCGCGCCGCCGCGATCATCTCGCGGGTCGGACCGCCGCCCCCGTCCCCCCACCCGAACGGGACGAGGGAGTGCGAGGCGTCCGCCTTCTCGGCGAACTGGCGTTCGGCGAGGGCGAGCTCGGCCGCCGACAGTTCGGAGTTGTACGTGTCAACCGGGGGGAAGTGCGTGAACACGCGGGTTCCGTCGATGCCCTCCCACAGGAAGGTGTGGTGCGGCATCCGGTTCGTCTCGTTCCACGAGATCTTCTGCGTGAGGAACCATCGCGACCCGGCGGCGGTGATGATCTGGGGGAGCGCGGCGGAGTATCCGAACGAGTCCGGCAGCCAGACCTCGAGTGGCTCGACGCCGAACTCCTCGAGGAAGAACCGCTTGCCCTCGACGAATTGACGCGCGAGGGCTTCGGAGCCGGGCATGTTCGTGTCCGATTCGACCCACATGCCCCCGACCGGGGCGAAGCGTCCGGCGGCGACGGCATCCTTCATCCGTCCGAACAGCTCGGGGTAGTGCTCCTTCATCCAGGCGTACTGCTGCGCCGACGACGCGGCGAAGACGAAGTCGTCCTCGGTGCGCATGAGGTCCAGGACGTTGGAGAAGGTGCGCGCCACCTTGCGCACCGTCTCGCGGATCGGCCAGAGCCAGGCGGAGTCGATGTGGGCGTGACCGACGGCGGTCAGCTGATGCGAAGACGGGGATGCCGGGGCTGCGAGCACGGCGCGGAGCGCGGCCCGACCCGCCGCGGCGGTGCCGGCGACGTCGTCGGGGTCGACCGCGTCGACGGCGCGTCCGAGCGCCGCGAGCACGCGGGCGTGGCGGGTGCGGTCCGGCTCGAGCTCGTCGACGAGGCCGCGGAGCGTCCAGATGTCCTGCTGCAGCTCCCACACGGTCTGATCGAGCAGGCCGAGATCGAGCCGTCGCAGCCGGTAGATCGGCTCGTCGCCGGCGGTGGCACGGTCGCCGAGGGGGGTCGCGGCGAAGGTGAAGGTCCCGGCGACGCTGGGGTTGCCGGCGGCTTCGATCCACAGGTCGATCACGTCGCCGTCGATCGGCACGGCGGCGTTCCGGGGTTCGATGGCCTTGACGATCGACCCGTCGGGGCGGAAGACGAGAGCTTCGGCTTGGAAGCCGGGACCGGAAGAGTCGAACCCGAGGTCGACGACGATCTCGGGACGCGTTCCCGGAGTGTCGCGCCAGGATGCCGGAACGCTGCCGGTGACGTGGAACCAGACCGTGCCCCACGGCCGCCCCCACGCGGTGCCCACCGGGACGGGGGCATAGTCCTGCGCGACCGCCTCGGCGAACGGCACGGGCTCGCCCGGGACCTCCCACGCCGTGATGTCCAGCGGAGCCGTGTCGCGGTAGAGCGCGGGGATCAGTCGGTCGCCGGCGAGCCGGTCGACCCGTTGCAGTGCGAGTCGGTCGTTGCGATGCATGGAGGACGTCTTTCGGGAGAGGTTCGGCGGGAGAGGGGCTGTTCGGGTCAGCCTTTGACGGCACCGGAGAGGGCGAAGGAGCCCCCGAGGCCGCGGGTGACGATGAGGTAGAGGCCGAGTACGGGGATCGAGTACAGCAGCGAGTACGCGGCCAGACGTCCATAGGCGACCGTGCCGTACTGGCCGAAGAACGAGTAGATGGAGACAGCCGCGGGCTGCCAGTCGGGGGTCAGCAGGAGAACGAACGGGACGAAGAAGTTGCCCCATGCCTGCAGGAACACGAAGACGAAGACGACGCTGAGCGCCGGGCGCATGAGCGGGACGACGACAGTGAGGAGCGCGCGCATGGCGCTCGCCCCATCGACCCACGCGGCCTCTTCGAGGCTCACCGGGACCGAGTCCATGAAGTTCTTCGTCATCCACAGTGCCATCGGCAGTGCGCTCGCGGCGAGGAACAGGGCGACCGCCCACGGCTGATTGATGAGCCGCATCTGCACGAACAGGCTGTAGACGGGGACCATGATCGCCGTGATCGGCAGGCAGCTCGCGAACAGCACCGAGTAGAGGAACGGAGCATTGAAGCGGGACCGGTAGCGCGAGAGCGGATAGGCGGCGAGGACGGATGCCACGACCGTCACCGCTGCCGCGCCGGTCGACAGCAACAGGCTGTTCAGGAGCGGGCGCAGCGTCAATTCGGGGGTCAGGACGTCCGTGAAGTTGTCGAGGGTGGGTTCCGCGGGCCACGCGACCTGGTAGGTCGCGGCGGAATCGATCGAGGCCAGGACGACCCAGGCGAGCGGCGCGGCGAAGATCACGCCGATCACCACGAGGACGAGGTTCGCCCAGAACCGCGTCGCTCCGCGCCGCGGCGACGCGATGCTGGCTGCGAGCGGGGACCGACGAGGTGGCGTCGCCACGCTCACGAGACGCTCCCTCGGCGGCGCAGCGACAGGACGTAGGCGAGCGAGAACACCGCGCCCAGAGCCAGCATGACGATCGCGATGGCGTTCCCGTAACCGATGTCCCCGAACGAGAACGCCTGCGAATAGGCGAACACCGGGAGCGTGGCGGACAGGTCGCCCGGCCCGCCCTTCGTCATGACCCAGATGAGCGTGAACACCGACAGCGTCTGGAGCGTCGTCAGGAGCAGGTTGGTGAAGATGGTGCCCGTGATCATGGGGAGCGTGATGAACCGCAGCCGCTGCCACGCCCCCGCGCCGTCGATCATCGCCGACTCGGTGACCTCGGGCGGGACGTCATCGAGGGCGGCTCGGTAGATCAGCATCGAGAACGCCGTCCCTCGCCACGTGTTCGCGAGGATGATCGCGAGCATCGGCAGCGCGTACAGCCAGTTCGGTCCGGCCACCCCGATGAGCGACAGCGCCCCGTTGAGGGTGCCGTCTGCCGACAGGAAGGCGTACCCGACGAAGGCTGCCACGATCTCGGGGAGCACCCACGCGGTCACGACGATCACCCCGACGGTGCCTGCGACGGCAGGGCTCCCGGCCCGGAAGAGGACCGCCAGCAGGAGTCCGAGCACGTTCTGGCCGATGATCGCCGACCCCACGACGAAGAGCACGGTCAACAGCACCGAGAGGGGGAGGACCGGGTCGGTGAAGAGCCTCGCGAAGTTGTCGAGGCCGACGAACTCCGGCTTCGCCGCACTCACGCCGGTAAGGGCCCGGTCGGTGAGCGACCCGCCGACCGCCCATGCGATGGGACCGGCGAGGAAGACGACGAGGAGCCCGACGGCCGGCAGCATCGGCAGCGCCCGGGTCGGCGTGACGCGAGCGCCCACCCGCGTCCGGGCGCGCCGCGGCGCGGGCGCCGCCGGATGGGGATGGCGCGCGAGGGTCGTTGTCATGCCGTCACTCGGTGATGACTCCGTCGTCACCGGCGATCTTCCGCACGGCGTCGTCGTAGGCGGCGGCGGCTTCGGCGGGCGACTTCTGCCCCGTGATCACGGCCTCCGTCGCCTCCTGCGCGGCGACCGAGACCTGCGGGTAGTCGCTGTTGGCCGGGCGGAAATGGGTGACCGAGACGGCATCCGTCACCGCCTTCACGAACGGGTTCGACTCGAGGTAGGTCGGCTCCTGCGCCACGTCCGTCCGGACCGCGATCTGCGCGTTGTTGATCGCGTACCAGAGCGCGTTCTCCTTGTTGACGACCGTCGTCATGAACTCGAACGCGAGGTCGGGCACATCGGTCTGCGCGGAGGCGGCGAGCGTCCAGCCGCCGGACATGCTGACGCCTCCGGGCTCCTGGCCGTCCTGGGTCGGGAACAGCGCCACGCCCATGGTGTCGGCGTACTCGGGCCAGGCGAAGTCCCCGCCCTCCGCCCAGAAAGACGGCGTGTACGAGCCTTCGACCGTCGCGCCGAGGGTGCCCTGGGGGAACCAGTCTCCGAAGACCGCCTGCCACACGTTGGGGTCGAGAGCCTTGTCGGGGCTGACCGCGTAGCCCTCGTCGTACAGCGTCTGGAGGAAGGTCAACGAGTCGACGAAGCCCTGCGAGCCGACAACCCATTTGCCGGAGTCGTCGTCGAACAGGCCCGTCCCGTCGCCCGTACCGTAGAGCAGCTCGTAGAAGCTCTGCATCACGGTGCCCTCGCCGGTGCCGGTGCCGGCGTACATGTTGAACGGCACGACATCCGGGTCGCTCTGCGTGATCTGCGCGGCGGTCGCCAGGATGTCGTCCCAGCTCTCGGGCTGCCAGGGTGTGCTGACGCCCGCCTTCTCGAGGACGTCCTTGTTGTACCAGATGACGCGGGTGTCCGTACCCAGCGGCAGTGCGTAGGTGCTGCCGTCCTCGCCCTGTCCCGCGGTGCGACCCGCGTCGTCGAACATCTCCCAGTCATCCCATGAGTCGAGCTTGTCGTCGAGCTTCAGGAGGTACCCGGCCTCGATGTCGCTGCGGACGGCGAACGTGTCCTCGTAGAAGACATCCGGTGCGGTGTCGGGCGAGGCCAGCGAGAGCTGGAGCCGGGTCTTGTAGTCGTCGTCCGTCGCGGTGATCGGCTGCAGTTCGACGGTGATCCCTTCGTGGGATGCCTCGAACTCCTTCTTCGCCGTCTGCATCAGCTCGTCGAGGACGGTGAAGGAATCGGTCTTGGAGTAGACGACCGTGACGGTGTCACCGGCGTCGTCGCCGCCGTCCGCGGTGCATCCGCCGAGAAGGAGGACGGCGGCCGATGCGGCTGCGATGGATGTGACGGCGTTGCGAACTCTCACGGGGCCCCCTCGCTCCGAACGATGATGCCCGCACTCCGTGTCCGGACACGGTAAGTCAATCCAGTGGACATAGCCGAGTCAAGGCGCCGCGGCGACTGTGACGTGAATGACATCACGCGGTCGGCACGAGCAGCGACGTCGGCCGGGGGGTGAGTGCCTCGTCGAGGATGAGGCAGGCCGCACCGATCGCTCCGACGTCGGATCCGAGCGCGGTCCCCGACACGACGACCGGGTGGACGCCCCTCGCCGCACGGAGCTCGTCGAGACGAGGTGGCACCGTCTCTGCGAGCACGTGCTCGAGGCGTCCCCAGAAGGGCCCACCGAGGACGATCCGGTCGACGTCGAGAAGATTCGAGACGACGGCCAACGCCCGCGCCATGTGTTCGCTGCAGCGGGCGAGGAGAGTCTGTGCGACCGCGTCGCCGCCATCGGCGCGTGCCACGAGTCGGGTGAGCGCGGCATCCAACTCGGTCGGATCGTCCCCCGTGCGTTGAGCGTCGATGATGCCCCGCCGCTCGGCCTCCTCGATGAGGGGGAGGGGCGCACAGCTCACCGCGATGCAGCCGCGCATTCCGCATGCGCAGGGCAGGCCGTCGGGGTCGACGACGATGTGTCCGATCTCGCCGGCGTTGCCCGATCCGCCTCGGACGACCTCGTCGCCGATGACGAGCCCGACGCCGAGGCCCGTGCCGACGTACAGGAATGCGAAGTTCTGCGCGCCGCCCGGAGCAGCGATCCACTTCTCCGCCACCGCCGCAGCCGTCACATCCTTCTCGAGGAGGACGGTGAGGCCGGTGGCACCCGCCACCGCGTCGCGCAGCGGCACGCGGTCCCACCCGGCGAGGTTGGGCGGGTCGAGGACGATGCCGCGCTCGACGTCGATCGGCCCCGGGGCCGCGATGCCGAGGCCGACGATGCGGCTCCGGTCGATTCCCGAGCCGGTGAGGGTCATCTCGATGTCCTGCGTCAGGACCTCGACCGTGTCGGACGGGTCCTGAGCGAGGGGAGTGGCGCGGGCGTGCCGTGCGATGACCTCGCCGTCGATCGACAACAGGACGACGGTGATGAGCCCCGGATCGAGGTGCACCCCCACGGCGTACCGGCTGCTGCCGACCAGGCGCAGGGTCGTGCGGGGCTTGCCGCGTCCGGAACTCGTGCGGCCCGCCTCTTCGACGATGCCCGCGTCCAGCAGCCGCTGCACGATGTTCGAGACCGTCTGCGCCGACAACCCGGTCGCATCGGCCAACTCGACACGGCTGTAGCCGTGCGATCGACGGATCTGGTCCAGCACGACGGCCTCGTTGTATCCGCCGACGCTCGGTTGGTTGGCTCCGCGTCTGGCCATGAGTGAACCTGCTTTGCTCCAAAGGGCGGTTGATCGAGACTAGCGTGCCGCTCTGATCGGCGGCGATCCCGCGGCATCCGCACTACATTCGTGGCATGCCCGCTGCATCTGCGTTCTCCTCTCGCACGCTCGACGACGGCGCCGTGCTGCGCGTCGCCGCGCCCGGCGACGAGGCCGGCATCCTCGCTGCCATCCATGCGCTCGCCGCGTACGAACGGGAGCCGGATGCCGTGCGCACGACGACCGCCGACCTGACGGCGTCTCTGTTCGGCGACGACCCGAAAGCCTTCGCGCACGTGATCGAACGGGGCGGTGAGATCCGCGCCATCGCCGTGTGGTTCCTGACCTTCTCGACCTGGACCGGACGCCACGGGATCTGGCTGGAGGACCTCTTCGTCGACGAGGCCGATCGCGGCCGCGGTTACGGGACCGCCCTCCTCGCCTCGCTCGCCTCGGTCGCGCTCGAGCGCGGATATCCGCGACTCGAATGGACGGTCCTGGACTGGAATGCGCCGGCCGTAGGGTTCTACCGTTCGATCGGCGCCGAGGCCATGGACGAGTGGACGACGCAGCGCATGACCGGCGAGGCGCTCACCGCCCTCGCGGCCCGCTGACGCGTCTCAGGACAGGGGCGTGATCGTGACGGGCTCGCCGAGACCCGTGAGGTGCTGCGTCACCGTCGCGGTGCGACCCAGGAAGCCGGTCGTGGATTCGGCGGCGACGGGGCGACCGTCGGCGGTCAGCCAC
Source organism: Microbacterium sp. LKL04 (assembly GCF_900102005.1). Classification (NCBI taxonomy): domain Bacteria; kingdom Bacillati; phylum Actinomycetota; class Actinomycetes; order Micrococcales; family Microbacteriaceae; genus Microbacterium; species Microbacterium sp. LKL04. The sequence goes on from NZ_LT627736.1 coordinate 315,711, forward strand.
AGCGTGTAGGAATCGATCGGGATGTCGTACCACGAGTACGCCGCGCCGCTCTCGAGACGGTAAGCGTCGACCGATCCGCCATCCGGGGTCTCGACCTTCTCCGGAGCATCGGACACCGACCAGCTCTCGCCCGCCCCGATGAGGTCTCCCATGAAACCGGGGTCCGAGAAGACCCGGTACACCTCGGCGGTGGAGCCGGCGGCCTGGGATCCGGCGTCGGAGGCGCCCACATCGGCGACGACCGGCCCGTCTCCCTCGTCGAGCAGCATGACACCGTCGACGAAGCTGATGGCGGCAGGGCCCGCCCCGGTCTCGAGATCGCCGCGGAACTCGAACGCGGGGTCGTAGTGATAGACGACCGTGCCCGCCAGTTCGTCGCCGTCGATGGTCAGGGTGCCTGAGTCGTAGCGGACGAGCGTCGCCTGGATGCACGGTCCGAGATCGGCGCCGGCGACCGTTCCGGCGCTGAGATCCAGGGTCTCGCACTCCGGCGGGGTGTCCACGGCCGGAGCCGCTGTCGTGGGAGAGGGGGCCGGTTCCGTCGCGGTCGGAGAGGGGGCGGGCGCGCCGCTCGCCGACGACGCGGGAGGAGCGGGCGTGGTCTGACCCGTGCACCCGGCGAGGGCGAGGGTGAGGGCGACCGCGGCGACGGGCAGCGGCAGGACAGAGGTGCGCACGGTGCGGCTCCTTGCGTCGGAGTGGCGGAGTCGCCGACGAGCCTACCCGCCGCCTATCGGTCCGACGCAGGAGACGCAAGCCCCTGCTGCCGATCGGCCGGCTCGCTCGATGATGGGTCGCACATTCCGACGAGAGGAGAACCGTGGCCAGCATCATCGAAACCGTCGACGTCACCGTGCCCGTGTCGACCGCGTACAACCAGTGGACCCAGTTCGAGTCCTTCCCCCACTTCCTCAGCTACGTGCAGTCGATCACCCAGATCGACGAGACGACGACGCGCTGGAACGTGAAGATCGGCGGAGCGGAGCGGGAGTTCACCGCTCACATCACCGAACAGCACCCCGACGAACGCGTCGCGTGGAAGAGCGTGGACGAAGATCACGCCGGCGTCGTCACCTTCCACCGCTTGAGCGACACCGAGACGCGAGTGACCGTGCAGCTCGACTGGAAGCCCGAGGGCTTCGTCGAGACCGTCGGCGCCGCGATCGGCATCGACGACCATGCGGTGAGGAAGGACCTGCAGAAGTTCAAGGAGTTCATCGAATCCCGCGGCGCTGAGACCGGTGCCTGGAGAGGCGACGTGGGCTGAGCGGACGGCGCGTCCGATCGCTCCTCGACGGCCCGGTGGTGCATTCCACCGGGCCGTCGTGGCACGGTGGAGGCATGAGCACTCTCTCCGTCGACGGCCGCGCTCGCCGCCTCCGCGACCTCCACGCCGCCCCCGAGATCCTCCGCGTCGTCAACGTGTGGGACGTGATCTCCGCGAAAGCCGTCCTGGCCCTGCCGGAGACGCGCGCCATCGCCACGGCGGGTCACTCCATCGCCGCATCCTTCGGATACGACGACGGCAGCATCCCGCTCGAGACGACCCTCGACATGGTCGGGCGCATCGTCGCCGCGGCCGGCGACGTGCCGGTGTCGGCCGACCTCGACGACGGGTACGCCGACACGGCCGACACCGTTCGGCGCGCGATCGGTGTCGGCATCGCCGGGGCGAACATGGAAGACCGGCTCCGTCCCTTCGACGAGTCCGTCGCCCGGGTGGCTGCCGCCGTCCGGGCCGCTGAGGCGGAGGGGGTCCCGTTCGCCCTCAACGCCCGGACCGACGCGTTCGTCCGCGGCGGCGACCGCCCGCTCGAGGAATCGATCGCGGATGCCGTCGCCCGCGGCCGCGCTTTCATCGACGCGGGTGCCGATGTCGTCTTCGTGCCCGGCCAGCTCGACGCCGAGACGACGGCGCGGCTCGTCGAGGGCATCGGCCGCGTGAGCGTGATCGGCCTTCCCGGTGCCCTCCGCGCGGCGGAGTACGAGAAGCTCGGCGTCGCCCGGATCTCGTACGGCCCGCTCACGCAGCGCGTCGCCCTGACCGCCTACCAGGACCTCGCCGCCGATCTGTACCGGGACGGCGTGATCCCCGACAGCACGCGAGCCCTCAACTGAGCCCCGTGTGATGGATGCCGCCGGCCCGACCGGTGCGCGAGGCGCGCGGAGCCTGCGTGGTAGGCTCTCCCGTTGGAAGCGTGTCCGAGCGGCCGAAGGAGCATGGCTGGAATCCATGTAGGCGGGGTAACTCGTCTCGCAGGTTCAAATCCTGTCGCTTCCGCCAGAGCGAAGCCCCGCACCTCGAGGTGCGGGGCTTCGTCGTTCCCGGCGTCCCGGATGTCAGCGCCCGAGCGGCGTCGCCTCGGCGAAGGTCGAGCCGGGACGGATGACGAGGGACCGGGGGAGCAGTCGCCCGACGAGGCGTCGGGACGCCGACACGGAGGCGAACAGTCCGGAGCGGACAGCGGCGGCATCCGTCGTCAGCTCCGTCCCGTCGGTGTCGGCGAACGATCCGGGCAGGGCATAGCTCGACCGTTCGACCGCGCTCACCAGACGCTCCACCGCCGCCTCCGGGGCGCCGTGGTCGCGCCGGAGCCGGTCGCCGAACGCCCGAGGGGATTCGGAATCGGGGACCGGGATGCCGAGGTCGATCGCCGCTTCCTGGACGAGACGCCACGCCGCCCCGGCGCTGCCCCGGCGGGCCTGCGTCACGCGCCTCCGGAACAGCGCCGCGCGGACGAGGGCGGGCAGGGCGAGCACGAGCAGAGCGCCGAGCAGGATGCCGATAGCCGGCAGGACCCGCAGGATCGAGAACGTCGTCGCCTGCGGGGTGCCCGCCGTGGGGTCCTCTTCGGGGCGGGGCGCCGAGGATGCGGTGGGGGTCGGCTCCGCGGCGGCCGTCGGCGTCGGCGTCGGCTCGGGCTCGTTCGACGTGTCCTGCTCGGAGGTGAACCGCTGGGCCACGCCGAGGCTCTTCGTCGGTTCGAAGGGGACCCAGCCGATGCCGTCGAAGAAGATCTCGGGCCAGGCGTGCAGCTGGGCCGTGGTGGCCTGATACACCCGTTGGTCGTCGACGACGTCGCCGGTGGGCAGACCGGGCAGGAAGCCGACGACGACCCGCGAGGGCATGTCGAGGGTCCGCGCCATGATCGCGAACGCCGACGCGAAGTGCACGCAGTACCCGGACCGGACCTGGAGGAAGGTCGAGACGGCTTCGATCCCCGATCCGTCGAAGCCGTCCTCGACGGGTGCGTCGAGGGAGTAGTCGAACTCGGGACCTCGGAACCACGACTGCAGCGCGAGCAGACGGTCGTAGTCGTTCGACGCGTCGGCGGTGACCTCGGCGGCCAGTTCCGCGATCTCGGGTGAGGTGTCGGCGGGCAGGTCGCGGGCCTGCCGCGGTCCGCCGCTCGCCTCGGCGGCCCGTGCCTGCTCGAGGGTGGGCCGAGGTGTGCGGCTGACGACCTCGAACTGCTGCCCGCGCGCGGCCGTCGAAGGGGAGACGACCGTCCCGTTGGCGGGGGCGATCCGCCAGAGCCCCGTCACCCCGTCGACCGAGACGGCGTCGGCGGGCACCGGCAACTGGGCCGACGACAGGTCGAGCACCTCGACTGTGCGTCGCTCCTCGGCGATCTCGATCCCGTCGCCGGCGGCGTCCTCGGGCGACCATTCGTCGAGCGGCACCGAGCGGCTCCGATCGGGCTGCCAGGAATCGCCCTCGAGCTCGGTCAGCGTGGCCACGCGGAGGTAGGCCGGGGCGGACGCAGCGCTCCACTGCTTGACCACCGGCACCTCGGCGGGGCGGCGGAGGTCGTCGCCGAGATTCAGGGACGCGTCGATTCGCGTGCCGCCGCCCAGCCCGCCGCTGGGCGCGGCGGGTGAGGGGAGAGCCGGTGCGGCGATGACGGCGATGACGACGGCGGATGCCGCGATCACGGCCGCGACCGCGCCGACACCGCCACGCGGCGCGGCCGTCGACCGGGTCCGGTCGCGTCCGCGCGTTTCGGTGCGCAGCAGCCACAGGAGCGCGAGCGCAAGAAGGGTGAACGCCCAGAGATCGATCGGGCGGGGGACGGCGAGCGTCGGGATCAGCCAGACGGCGATCAGTGCGACACCGGCGAGCAGCGGCATCCGTGCCGTCAGGACGACGTGATCGAGCGCGATGGCGAGCAGCCCGACGGCGCCCACGATGAGGAAGGTCAGCGACGCGGACGCGTCGATGGGGGCGACCCCCACCGCGATGTCGTTGCTCGCGATCTCGATCAGTCGCGGCACCCGGGCGAACGCCTCGCCCGACGGGACGACGAACAGCCACGCCACGTCGGAGAAGAAGACGGCTGTCATGATCGCGGTCCACACCGCCGCGAGGATGAGGGTGACGAGCACGGCGCTCACCCGCAGACGACGCAGCAGGTAACCCGCTCCGAGGAGCACCGCCGCGAGCACGAACGCGAGCGCCGCCCACGCACCTCCGGAGACCACGGTGAACAGCGGGACGAGGGATGCCACCAGGGCCAGCAGCAGCGCCGTCGTCGACAGGCCGTCGTGCCGAGGGCGCGTCGCCTCGCTGAGCTCATCCGACATGGCCGCGTAACCCTTCCATCCCGGGGACGCCGGACCAGAGCGATTCGAGTTCGTCCTCGGGCTCGAGGCTGTGCACGCGCCATCCCGTCTCGCGCGCCACGCGGAGCGCGTCGCCCGCCCCGGCGAGGGCGAACAGCACCGGCATGCTGGTGTGGCCCACGATCGGAGCCAGGGACGCGGCATCCGCCGGATAGATCTCCCCGGTGATGACGACGACGGGCCCCAGAGTCGCCCCGGCGAACAGCGGGGCGAGGTCTGTCAGGGCGCCGGCGCGGCTCGCCGTGAGTGTGGCGAACGCTGTCGTCATCGCCTCGAGCGCAGCGGTGTCGCCACCCTCGATCGGGTCGAAGAGCTCCGTCCCGTCGACGTCGATGACCGCGACGCTGTACCCCTCACGGATGAAGCGCGCGGCGGCCGAGACGACCGTCGAGACGGCTGCCTCGAAGTCGAGGTCCTCGCCGGGGGAGCGCAGCGCGTCTGCGCTCCATCTCGCGACCGCTCGGTCGAAGACGATGACCGCCTCGGGGTTCGACTCGCGTTCCTCCTGCCGCACCATGAGTTCGCCGCGGTGAGCGCTGGCCCGCCAGTGGATGCGGCGCATCGAGTCGCCGGGGGCGTAGGCGCGGGGAATGAGGTTGTCGGCGCCCTGGCCGAGCTTGTCGGTGACCGACTGCATGGTTCCGCCCGCTGCTCCCGGGAAGTCGTCGAACATCTCCAGCGCCACCACGGCCGGGGCGATCGTGAGGGGGACGGCTCCGCCGAGCTCCTGCCGGCGGCGAGACAGGCCGAAGGGATCTGTGGTCTCGACCACGAGCGGCCCGATCGGGCGGACACCGCGCCGCCGGGCGCGCACGCGGTAGGAGATGTCGACGCGGTGGCTGCCCGAGACGAGACCGGATCGCAGCGCCGGGTAGACACCGGTCGGTTCGCCCTCGACGCCGCGAGGCAGTCGATCGTGCCAGGTGCCGACGATCGTCGGCAGGACCGAGCGCGACTCGATGCGCACGCGCACATCGACGTCGGCCCCGACCGAGGCGACGGGCGGCGCGAACGAGCGGCGGACGCCGTCGGCGCGGTGACCGAGCCACAGTGAGGCGAAGGAGAGGCCGACCGCGGCCACCAGCAGGACGCCGAAGAAGAGGAGCGCCGGAACGCCGAACGCGGGAGCGAGGATGAACGCCGCGAATGCGAGCACGATCGCGCCCGTGCCTCGGGGGGTGAGCGGCCACCGTGTCATGGGGACGTTCGCTCAGCGCGCGGCGACCGGCACGCGCACCGACCTGACGATCTGCTCGAGAGCCGCCGCGACCAGGTCGACTCCGCCTCGTCCGCGCGAGACCGCGGCGCCGCGCGCGGCGATCAGACGGTGGGCGAAGACGGGCTCGAGCAGCGACACGAGGTCGTCGGGGATGACGTATTCGCGGCCTTCGAGCGCCGCCCAGACCTTCGCCGCCCGGACGAGCTGCAACGTCGCGCGAGGGCTGGCGCCGAGGCGCAGATCGCCGTGCTCGCGCGTCGCGCGCGACAGTGCGACGGCGTATTCCTCGACGGCGGGCGAGACGTGCACGGTCCGAGTCCACGCGATGAGCGCGGACACGCGGTCCGCGGTGGTCACGGCGCGGATGGCGTCGAGCGGGTTTCCGGTGTCGCGCTGACGCAGCATGAGCGCTTCGTTCTCAGCATCCGGATACCCCATCGAGATGCGCATCATGAACCGATCCCGCTGGGCTTCGGGGAGGGCGTAGGTGCCCTCCATCTCGAGCGGATTCTGCGTCGCGACGACGAGGAAGGGCTCGGGCAGGCCCCGGCTCGTGCCGTCGACGGTGACCTGCCGCTCCTCCATCGCCTCGAGCAGAGCGGACTGCGTCTTGGGCGATGACCGGTTGATCTCGTCGGCGATGACGATGTGGGCGAAGATCGCGCCCGGTTTGAAATCGAACCGGCCCTCGGACTGGTCGTAGACGCTCACGCCGGTCACGTCGCTGGGCAGCAGGTCGGGCGTGAACTGGATGCGGCGCACGGTCGCCTGGATCGAGCTGCCCAGTGCCCGCGCGAGCATCGTCTTGCCGACTCCCGGAACGTCTTCGATGAGCAGATGACCCTCGGCCAGGAGGCAGATGAGCGCGGCGCGCACGGCGTGCGGCTTGCCGTCGATGACCTTCGACACCGAATCGACGAGCGCGGCGGTCGTCTCCGCGAATGCGGTCGCGTCGACTCGGGTCGTCGCCCGCATCGGGGCCTGGCCTTCCGGCGCCGTCATGGTCGTCTGGTCGTCGGTCATCCGTCCCCCTCACGCGGTGGGCGCAGCAGCGCGCCAGGACCGATGCTAACCCGGCGTCGCTGGGCGGCGGCCGACGTCGGGTAGACTTGCAGCAGCTCTCCGCGAGACGGCACCCAGGCCAACTCCCCCAGGACGGAAACGTAGCAAGGGTAACCGGGCTCTGCCGGGTTCGCGGAGAGTCTTTCTTTTGCCCTGATGCCGTTCGGCGAGATGGGGCGGCACCCAGCCGGTGCATGGGCCGCGAGCCTAGGCTGGGAGCGTGGCTCAGAGCATCTACATCACCTCCGCCGAAGGTCACTCCGGCAAGTCGACGATCGCCCTGGGTGTCCTCGACACCCTGAGCCGTCGGTCGCCGCGCGTCGGGGTGTTCCGAGCGATCGCCCGGTCCACCGAGGAGCGCGACTACGTGCTCGAGATGCTCCTGGACCACGACGGCGTCGACCTCGGCTACGACGAGTGCATCGGCGCCACCTACGACGAGGTCCGCGCCGACCCCGATGCCGCCCTCGGTCGCATCGTCGAGCGGTACAAGGCCGTCGAAGCCCAATGCGACGCCGTCGTCATCATCGGCAGCGACTACACCGACGTGGGGAGCCCCGCCGAGCTCGGCTACAACGCGCGGATCGCCGCGAACCTCGGGGCTCCGGTCCTCGTCGTGTTGTCGGGGCAGCCCGCCGACGGTGAGCGGTCGACGGATGCCGCGGGCCTGTCCCCCGAGCAGGTGGGGAACCTCGCCACGCTCGCCCTGGCCGAGCTCAAGCACGAGCGTGCGGGGATCTTCGCGGTCGTCGTCAACCGCGCCGACCCCGACCGACTCGACGACATCGTCTCCGCCGTGCGGCGTGTGCCCGCCGCCGAGGGCGACATCGGCGTCTGGGCGATCCCCGAGGACGCCTACCTCGTGGCGCCCTCGGTTCGTGACGTCGCCCGATCGCTGGACGCGACCCTCATGAAGGGTGACGAGGCCCTGCTCGAGCGGGAGGTGCTCCACGTCGTCGTCGCGGGGATGTCGCTCAACAACGTCCTGCCGCGTCTCGAAGAGGCGGCCATCCTCGCCGTGGCTGCCGACCGCACCGAGGTGCTGCTCGCAGCGCTGCTGGCCAACGCGTCCGGCACCTTCCCGTCGCTGTCGGGCATCGTCCTCTACGGACCCTTCGAGCTGCCCGAGCACGTCGAGCGGTTGATCGACGGTCTCGACTCGAACCTCCCGATCCTCGCGACCGATCAGGGCACCTATGAGACCGTCCGCGGAATCATGAGCGCACGCGGTCGCCTCGCCGCCCACTCGCAGCGCCGCTACGACACCGCCCTGTCGCTGTTCGACCAGCACGTCGACACCGACGACCTGCTGCGACGAATCGGCCTCGCGAGCTCGAGTGTCGTCACGCCGCTCATGTTCCAGTACGGCCTCATCGAGCGGGCGCGCAGCGAGCGGCGCCGCATCGTGCTGCCCGAGGGGAGCGACGACCGCATCCTCCGCGCCGCCGCGACGGCCCTCGCGCGGGGCATCGCCGACATCACGATCCTCGGTGAGCCCATCGAGGTGCGCTCCCGCGCGCTCGAACTGGGTCTCGACATCCAGGCCGCCGAGGTCCTCAGCCCGTTCGACGCCGTCCACGTCGACAAGTTCGCCCGGGAGTACGAGCGGCTGCGCGCCCACAAGGGCATCACGTTCCGCCAGGCCGCCGACACCGTCACGGACGTCTCCTACTTCGGCACGCTCATGGTGCACCTGGGGCTCGCCGACGGCATGGTCTCGGGTGCGGCGCACACGACGGCGCACACGATCCGTCCCGCGTTCGAGATCATCAAGACGAAGCCGGGTGTGGACGTGGTCTCGAGCGTGTTCCTCATGGCGCTCGCCGACCGTGTGCTCGTCTACGGGGACTGCGCCGTGATCCCCGACCCGACCGCCCCGCAGCTCGCCGACATCGCCGTGTCGTCAGCCGCGACGGCGGACCAGTTCGGGATCTCGCCGCGGGTCGCGATGCTGTCGTACTCGACGGGGGAGTCCGGCTCCGGCGCCGACGTCGAGAAGGTCCGCGAGGCCACCGCGCTCGTGCGCGAGCGCGCCCCGAAGCTTCTCGTCGAAGGTCCCATCCAGTACGACGCCGCGACCGATGCCGCCGTCGCCGCGACGAAGATGCCGGGGTCGGACGTCGCGGGCCGTGCCACGGTCTTCGTGTTCCCCGACCTGAACACCGGCAACAACACGTACAAGGCCGTGCAGCGCTCGGCGGGCGCCGTCGCGATGGGGCCGGTCCTGCAGGGTCTCAACAAGCCCATCAACGACCTCTCCCGCGGAGCGCTCGTCGAGGACATCGTGAACACGATCGCGATCACCGCGATCCAAGCCCAGAACGCGGCGGATGCCGCAGCCCCGGAGACCCGCGCATGACCCCCGTCCTCGTCATCAACAGCGGCTCGTCGTCGTTCAAGTACCAGCTCGTCGACGTCGAGACCGAGCGGGCTCTGGCCTCCGGGCTCGTGGAGCGGATCGGCGAGGCGACCGGCGTCGCCACGCACACCGTCTTCTTCGCCGGGGAGGGAGCCGGCGTCACCGCGACGAAGGCGACGACGCGCATCGAGCGCCCGATCCCTGACCACACGACAGGCTTCGCGGTCATGCTCGACGCCTTCGACGCTCAGGGCCCGTCCCTCGAGCGGGACCGCCCCGTCGCCGTCGGCCATCGCGTCGTCCAGGGCGGTGCGCGCTTCTTCGAGCCGACGCTCGTCACCCCGCTCGTCGAGATCAACATCGACGAGCTCTCGGCCCTCGCGCCACTGCACAACCCCGGGGCGCTCCAGGGCATCCGCGCGGCGCGGGCGGCGTTCGCCGACGTGCCCCACGTCGCCGTGTTCGACACCGCCTTCCACCAGACGATGCCGGCGGCGGCATATACGTACGCCATCGACCGCGAGACGGCGCAGAAGCACCGCATCCGCAAGTACGGCTTCCACGGCACGAGCCACAAATTCGTGAGCGAGGCGGCCGCCGCCTTCCTCGGTCGGCCCCTCTCCGACCTTTCCCAGATCGTGCTGCACCTCGGCAACGGTGCCTCCGCGACCGCGATCCGCGGCGGCGAGTCGGTCGACACATCGATGGGGCTCACTCCGCTCGAAGGCCTCGTGATGGGAACCCGCTCGGGCGACATCGACCCCTCCGTCCTCGGCGTCCTCGCCCGGCGCGAGGACATGACACCGGGGGAGCTCGACTCGTTCCTCAACAAGAAGAGCGGGCTGCTCGGCCTCGCCGGCGCCTCCGACATGCGCGACATCGACTCGCGCCGCCGAGAGGGGGATGCCGACGCGAGCCTCGCCTTCGACGTCTACATCCACCGGCTCCGCGCCTACATCGGCGCCTATCTCGCTCAGCTCGGCGGCGCCGACGTCATCTCGTTCACGGCGGGCGTGGGCGAGAACTCCGCTGTCGTGCGCGCCGCCGCGCTCGACACCTTCGGCTTCGCCGGGGTGCGACTGGACGCCGAGCGCAACGCCTCGAGCGAGCGCGGCATCCGGGTCATCTCCACCGACGACTCGCCCGTCACCGTCCTCGTCGTCCCCACCGACGAGGAACTCGAGATCGCCCGCCAGGCCCACGCGGTCGCGACGGCGTGACGGATACGCTGTACCGGTGACGATGGCCGACCTCCCCGATCTCACCCGCTACGACGGCGTCCTCTTCGACCTCGACGGCGTGCTGACGCCCACGGCCGAAGTCCACATGCACGCCTGGGAGAGCATGTTCACCGAGCTGTTCACCGCCTGGGGCATCGAACCGGCCTACGCCGAGGGCGACTACTTCGAGCACCTCGACGGCAAGAAGCGCTACGACGGCGTCGCGAGCCTCCTGCGCTCCCGTGACGTCGAGGTCCCGTGGGGCGATCCGTCCGACGATCCGTCGGCCGACACGGTGTGCGGCATCGGCAACCGGAAGAACCTCGTGTTCGAGCGTGTCCTGCGCGCCGAGGGGATCGCCGCCTACCCCGGATCGCTCGCGCTCGTCGAGAAGCTCCAGGCAGCCGGCATCCCGATCGCCGTCGTCTCCAGCTCGAAGAACGCCCGCGAGGTCCTCACCGCCGCGGGGATCGTCGACCGCTTCCCGGTCATCATGGACGGCGTCGTCGCCGAGACCGAGCACCTGGCCTCCAAGCCCGCGCCCGACGTGTTCGCTCGTGCCGCCGAGATGCTCGGCGTCGATCCGGCGCAGAGCGCTGCGGTCGAGGACGCGCACTCGGGCGTGCGCTCGGCCGCTGCCGCCGGGTACGGTCTCGTGGTGGGTGTCGACCGAGGCGCGGGCGCGGACGCGCTGCGCGAGGCCGGCGCCCACGTCGTCGTCGACGACCTCGCCGTCTTCGTCTGACGCGTCAGACCCCCGGCATCCCCTTCACTTCTCGTCCTGTCTCCCGAAAAGGACCCTTCATGATCGATCGTCAGCGCTTCCCCGTGGACCCGTGGCGTCTCGTCGAGACGTCGTTCTCCCTCGATGATCCCGGCGTCACCGAGACCATCTTCGCCGAAGGGAACGGCTACCTGGGGCTGCGCGGCAACCACCCCGAGGGGCGCCACGCGCACGAGCACGGCACGTTCCTCAACGGGTTCCACGAGGTGTTCCCCATCCGGCACGCCGAGCGCGCCTTCGGGTTCGCCGAGGTCGGGCAGACGATCATCAACGCTCCCGACAGCAAGGTCATGCGGGTCTACGTCGACGACGAGCCGCTCTCGCTCGACATCGCGGACCTCCGCGAGTACGAGCGCGCCCTGGACATGCGACGGGGCGTCCTCACCCGCCATGTCCGCTGGATGACCCCGAGCGGCAAGGACGTCGTCGTCGACTACGAACGGCTCGTGTCGTTCGAGGAGCGGCACGTCGCCGTCATGCGGATCTCGGTGACCGTCCTCAACGCCGACGCCCCCGTCACCGTCAGCTGCCAGCTGATCAACCGACAGGACGGCCAAGACGTCTACGGCGGCGCCGCGCACGGCGCGAAGGCCGAGGCCGGGTTCGACCCGCGGAAGGCCGACGGGTTCAACGGCCGCGTGCTTCAGCCCGAGGAGTACTGGCAGGACGGCGACCGCTCGGCGCTGTCGTACAAGGTGACCGAGTCGGGCATGACCGTCGCCGTCGTCGCCGACCACCTCGTCGAAACCGAGAACGAGTACTCCTCCCGGTCGCTCGTCGAGCCCGACATCGCCAAGAACGTCTTCCGCGTGCAGGCCCGCCAGGGCGTACCCGTCACGATCACGAAGGCCGTCGCGTACCACACGTCCCGCGGCGTCCCCGCCCGTGAGCTCGTGGAGCGCGGTCGCCGCACCCTCGACCGCGTCGAGCACGAAGGCATCCAGAACCTGTTCGATCGTCAGCAGGCGTGGATCTCGGCGTTCTGGGAGCGTTCGGACGTCGTCATCGAGGGGCACGACGATCTTCAGCAGGCGACGCGCTGGTGCCTGTACCAGCTCGCCCAGGCGGCCGCCCGCGCCGATTCGCTCGGCGTGCCGGCGAAGGGCGTCACGGGCTCGGGGTACAGCGGCCACTATTTCTGGGACACCGAGGTCTACGTCCTGCCGTTCCTCGCGTACACGACGCCGCTCTGGGCGCGGAACGCGCTCCGGATGCGGTACCTCATGCTCCCCGCCGCTCGGAAGCGTGCGGGGCAGCTGAACGAGGCGGGCGCCCTCTTCCCATGGCGGACGATCAACGGCGAGGAAGCCTCGGCCTACTACGCGGCGGGCACCGCGCAGTACCACATCAACGCCGACATCGCCTTCGCCCTCGGCAAGTACGTCCGCGCGACGGGGGACACGGAGTTCCTCTACCGCGAAGGCGTCGACATCCTCGTCGAGACGGCGCGTCTGTGGGCGACGCTCGGGTTCTGGCGGTTCACCGAGACGGGCGACCCCGAGAGCTTCCACATCCACGGTGTGACCGGGCCCGACGAGTACACGACGGTCGTCAACGACAACCTCTTCACGAACGTCATGGCCCGTTACAACCTGCGCTACGCGGCGCGGGTCGTCCGCGAGATGTCCATCGACCAGCCCGAGGCGTATCGCGCGATGGCCGAGCGTCTCGATCTCGACGAAGCCGAGCCCGTCGCGTGGCAGAGTGCCGGCGAGGCCATGCACATCCCGTACAGCGAGGCACTCGGCATCCACCCGCAGGATGCGGTCTTCCTCGAGCGGGAGGTGTGGGACCTCGAGAACACCCCCGAGGAGCAGCGTCCGCTGCTGCTGCACTTCCACCCGCTCGTGATCTACCGCTACCAGGTGCTCAAGCAGGCCGACGTCGTGCTCGCGCTCTTCCTGCAGGGCAACCAGTTCACGCCCGCCGAGAAGCTCGCCGACTTCGAGTACTACGACGCGCTGACGACAGGCGACTCGACGCTGTCCGCCGTCGTTCAGGCGATCCTCGCGGCGGAGGTCGGATATCAGGACCTCGCGCTCGAGTACTTCCGGGAATCGGCCTTCGTCGACCTCGGCGACCTGCACGCGAACGCCTCGGACGGCGTGCACGTCGCCTCCGCGGGTGGGGTGTGGACCGCGCTCGTCGCCGGATTCGGCGGCATGCGGGACCACCGGGGCGCGCTGACCTTCGATCCGCGCCTGCCCGCAGACTGGCCCTCGCTGTCCTACACGCTCCACTGGCACGGCACGCGCCTGCAGGTCACGGTCCGCCGTGACGAGATGGTCGTCAGCGCCGGCGACGGCGACGCCGTGTCGTTCACGGTCCGCGGCGCGGGCTACACGGTCGCGGGCGGAGAGACGGTGACCGTTCCGCTCGACGGCCAGGGCCCCGTCATCCCGGGGCGGCCGACGCTGCAGCAGATCGGCGAGCAGCTCCGTGAGGACGGCACGCTCCTATCCGCCTCGGTCCCCGACGCGACGGCCGCGACCTCGGTTCCGGTCCACACCGGCACGATCCCGGTCGTGACGGTCGATCCGGAGGGGACGGATGCCGCGGACGAGATCGCGGCCGACGCCGACACCCGCACGCAGCAGATCCCGACGCTGGGCGCCGGTGAGGTGACCGCGCGGGTCTGAGCTCAGTCGGCGGCGCGGTCGCGGACGATCATCCGGACCGCGTCGCGACCGGCGCGGTTCGCACCGACCGTCGACTGCGACGGGCCGTACCCGATGAGGAACAGGCGCGGCTCGTCGATCGCGCGGGTGTCGCGCACGCGGACGCCGCCGGCCGCGGTGCGCAGCCGCAGCGGTGCGAGGTGCGCGATGTCGGCGCGGAAACCGGTGGCCCAGAGGATGACGTCCGCGGGCTGGAGGGTGCCGTCGGGCATCCGTACGCCCTCCGGTTCGATGGCGGTGAACATCGGATGCCACACCAGGGCGCCGCGGTCCTCTGCGGCCTCCGCCCACGGCGACCAGTGAGCGCCCGTGACCGAGACGACGCTCCCCGGCGGCAGCCCCTGCCGGACGCGTTCCTCCACGCCCGCGATCGCCTGGATCCGCGCGGCCGTATCGAACCCGGTCGCGTCCCACTGGGGCTCGGTGCGCGACACCCAGAATGTGTCGGTCACCTGCGAGATCTCGTCGAGCAGTTGGATCGCCGAGACCCCGGCACCCACGATGACGACGCGCTGATCACGGAACTCCTCGGCGGACCGGTAGTCGTGGACGTGCAGCTGACGCCCCGCGAACGAGCTCTGCCCGGGGTAGGTCGGCCAGAACGGCTTCCGCCACGTCCCGGTGGCGTTGACGACGTATCGCGCCGACCACGAGAGCGGGCCGTCGGCATCCTGCGCATCCACCGTCAGCAGCCCGCGCGGATCGTCGTCCGCGCGTCGGACCGCGCGGACTCGGACGGGGCGTCGCACGCGCAGGTCGAACCGATCCTCGTACGCGGCGAAGTAGGCGGGCAGGACCTCGCGGCTCGGGGCCTGTGGATCGGCCGGCGGCACGGCGTAACCGGGCAGTTCATGGATGCCGTTCACCGTCCCCATGCGCAGGGTCGCCCAGCGATGCTGCCACGCGCCGCCGGGCTCGGACTCGGCGTCGAACACGACGAAGGTGGGCGAGCCGTCAGCGTCGCCGAGAGGGACGAACCCGCGGCGACGCAGGTGGTACGCAGCGCTCAGTCCCGCCTGACCTGCGCCGATGACGAGGACATCGACGGGCGCGGGGGGCATGGTCGCTGCAACGCCCGCCGGGGGCGCGCTGTTCCCGGGGACGAGCACCGGATCGGATGTCGGTGCCACGCCGTAGTCTGTTGTGGTGACCACCGCTCTGTACCGCCGTTATCGCCCGGAGACCTTCGGCGAGATGATCGGGCAGAGCCAGGTGACCGAGCCGCTCATGACAGCGCTCCGCAGCGACCGCGTCGGTCATGCGTACCTCTTCTCGGGTCCGCGCGGGTGCGGCAAGACGACCTCGGCGCGCATCCTCGCACGCTGCCTCAACTGCGCGCAGGGTCCGACCGACACTCCGTGCGGCACATGCGACTCGTGCGTCGAGCTCAGTCGCGGCGGGGGCGGCTCCCTCGACGTGGTCGAGATCGACGCGGCATCCCACAACGGCGTCGACGACGCGCGCGACCTCCGCGAGCGCGCCGTGTTCGCGCCCGCACGCGACCGGTTCAAGATCTTCATCCTCGACGAGGCCCACATGGTCACGGCGCAGGGCTTCAACGCGCTGCTCAAGCTCGTCGAGGAGCCGCCCGCGCACGTCAAGTTCATCTTCGCGACGACCGAGCCCGAGAAGGTCATCGGCACCATCCGCTCGCGCACCCACCACTATCCGTTCCGCCTGGTCGCGCCCGCGGCGATGCTCGAGTACGTCGAGCAGCTCTGCGCCACCGAGGGCGTCTCCGTCGAGGCGGGCGTGCTGCCCCTCGTCGTCCGCGCGGGCGGCGGATCCCCCCGTGACACGCTGTCGCTGCTCGATCAGCTCATCGCCGGGTCCGAGGACGGCGCCGTCGGCTACGAGCGGGCCGTCGCCCTCCTCGGGTACACGCACGCCGAGCTGCTCGACGAGGTCGTCGACGCCTTCTCGTCCCACGACGCGGCGGCCGCGTTCGGAGCCGTCGACCGCGTCGTGCAGACCGGTCAGGATCCGCGGCGCTTCGTCGACGACCTGCTCGAGCGCCTGCGCGACCTCATCATCGTGGCCGCGACCGGCGAGGGCGCCCGCGCCGTGCTGCGCGGGGTGCCGGTCGACGAGCTCGAGCGCATGGCGCGACAGGCATCCGCTTTCGGCACCGACCGGCTCTCACGGATCGCCGACCTCGTCGTGACGGCGCTCGACGACATGACCGGCACGACCTCGCCCCGTCTGCAGCTGGAGCTCCTCGTGGCACGCGTGCTCGCGGCGACGGATGCCGGCGCCCCCGCGGCCTCGGTCGCGGCGGCCGCTTCCGCTCCGCAGTCGGCGGCTGCGCCTCGCCCCGCGGCGACCGCGTCGGCATCGGCCCCTCCCGCGGCACCTGCAGTAACACAGGCACCTGCAGCAGCACAGGCACCTGCGGCAGCACAGGCGCCTGCAGCAGCACAGGACCCTGCGCCCGCCGCGACCCCCGAGCCCGCGTCGGCTCCGCCCGTTGCCGCTCCCGAGCCGGCGGTCCCCACCGGGCCGGTGACCTTCGAGCAGATCCGCGACGCGTGGCCCGAGATCCTGCGCCGCCTCGAAGACATCAGCCGCACCTCGTGGATGATCGCCACCGCGTCGCGTCCGGTCGCGTACGCCGAAGGCGACATCCTGACGCTGTCGTTCCAGAGTCACTCCGACGTGCAGTCGTTCAAGAAGCTCTCCGCAGGCAAGGGGCCGAGCGAGGACCTCCGCAGCGCGATCCTGTCGGTGCTCGGCGTGCGGGTGAAGTACCTCACCCGCCATGACACCGATCCGACTCCGCCGCCGCCCGGCGGGATCGGTCCGGACGCACCGCCCGAGCCCGACGCGCCCGAGGGCGGCTACGGGGTGTCGCCGGTCGCGGCATCCCGGCCCGCGTCAGCGACCCGGTCCGCGCCCGCTTCGGCGGCGCCTGTGACCGAGTGGGCGGTCGCCCCGATCCCGACCGACGACAACGCACCGGCCGCGCAGTTCCCCGTCGACGACGAGCCCGAGGATGCGGCGCCGTCACCGGTGCGGACGCTCACGGTGCAGCGCGAGGGCGATGTCCTTCCTGCCGAGGCCCCGTCCGACGATGACGAGGACGACATCCCGCCGCCGGTGGATGCCGATGCTCCGGTTCCCGTCCACTCGCCGCCGCCCCGTCCCGCCCCCGAGCCGCCCCGCGGACCTCGCCCTGGCGGGATCGAGCGGGTCGGCGAGGCCGCCGTCCGCCAGCTTCTGGGTGCCCGCTTCGTCCGCGAAGAGCCGTACACCCCTCCGACGAGGTTCAACTGATCCATGTACGACGGCATCGTCCAAGACCTGATCGACGAATTCGGTCGTCTTCCCGGCATCGGCCCGAAGTCGGCCCAGCGCATCGCGTTCCACATCCTGCAGACTCCGTCGTTCGACGTGTCCCGACTGGCGCAGTTGCTGTCCGAGCTCCGCGAGCGCGTGCGCTTCTGCGAGATCTGCGGCAACGTCTCGGAGCAGGCGCAGTGCTCCATCTGCCGTGATCCGCGGCGCGACCGCACCTTCATCTGCGTCGTCGAGGACGCGAAGGATGTCTCGGCCATCGAGCGCACGCGCGAGTTCCGCGGTCTCTACCACGTGCTCGGCGGCTCGATCAGTCCGATGGCGGGCATCGGCCCCGACGATCTGCGGATCGCGCAGCTCATGCAGCGCCTCGCCGACGGCACCGTGACAGAGGTCATCCTCGCCACCAATCCCAACCTCGAAGGCGAGGCGACGGCGACCTACCTCAGCCGCCTGCTCCGCAGTCTCGAGATCAGCGTCACCCGGCTCGCCTCCGGTCTGCCCGTCGGCGGCGACCTCGAGTACGCCGACGAGGTCACGCTCGGTCGCGCGTTCGAGGGCCGCCGCGCGGTCTGAGGTCAGTCGGTCGGGGCGAACAGCTCCGGCTCCTGCGCGAGCGTGCGTTCGACGGCAGCTGCGATGTCCTCGTCCTCGATGCGGTATTCCTCGGTGACGCGCTCCTCGGCCTCGCCCCACGCGTCGTCGTCGCCGATGCCGGCGGTCTCGTCGTACTCCGCTGCGGCGCGGTCGACGGCCTCGGCCGTCGGTTCGAGACCCAGGGTGCGATAGCCGTCCGCCACGGCGTCGAGGGGGAACTCCTCGTCCGCGGAGTGCGACTCGATCGCGTTCCAGAAGCCGCCGCCCTGGACCGTGGCGTGGAAGGTCAGCACCCGCCGGACGGCGAGGTCCCCGGGGAGGGAAAGCGGTTCGTCGAGGTCGGCGGCACGGTTCCAGATCTCGTCACTGGCAGAGCTCATGCGGCGAGCCTAAGGCAGAGCCTGGGGGCGCGTTGAGAGCAGAGCTCAGGAGCGCTCGCGCGCGCGGGCACGGATGACGGTGCCGAGCGACGCGCGCAGCGGCTGGCCGACGTAGATGCCGAGTGAAGCACCGACGGCGAGGGCGATCCCGATCGTCGCCGCGGAGGCGAGGGTCGTGAAGCCCGAGAGGAGCAGGGCTGTGCTGCTGCCCGATTCGACGACGCCGAGGAGCCCGCGGAAGACGGCCGCTCCGGGGACCATGGGCAGGATCGCCGCGGTCGTGATGGCGACCGACGGCACGTGCAGCCGGTACGCCGCGAGGATGCCGACGAGGCTGCCCGCGAAGGCGCCGACGCCGCTCGCGGCCGCCGTCTCGAAGCCGAGAGCGGATGCCGCGGTGTACCCCGCCCAGGCGACGACACTCAGACCCACGCTGACCGCCACGACCCGAAGGCCGGCTCCGTTGTAGATCGTGACCGAGACGGCGATGAGCGCCGCGCCGACGAACTGCAGCGGGAGCGGTCCGAACGGCAGCGGGTCGTTGGGGACGTCCATTCCGGCACCCACCACCCGGGCGGTCTCGAGGCCCGCGAGGATGCCGAGGACGACGCCCAGGGTCTGCGTCATGAGCTCGAGGATGCGGCCCGTCGCCGTCAGGGCGAAACCGTCGATCGCGTCCTGCGCGGCGCCCACCACGGTGAGCCCTGCGAGCATCAGCACGATCCCCGATGCGACGATGACCGTCGGTTTGATGTCCTGCGCGACGGGCCACCCCGTCGCCTCGAGGCTGGGCGCGACGGCGGCGATGAGCGTCAGGACGAAGGCGCCGGCGACCTGGCTGAAGAAGAAGGGGACGTGGGCACGGCCGAGGAGGAACTGCGTGATCGCGGCTCCTCCCGCGGCGATGAAGGAGAGCAGGATGACGAGCCAGTTGGCGCCGAACATGAGGGCGACGCCGACCGCGAGGAGCGCCTGCGCAGTGACGATGACGGGCGGGTGGTAGGCGAACGGTGTGCGGCGCACGACACGGAACTCGGCGCGCGCGGCGTCGACCGGCATCCCGCCCCTGATCTGGGTGACGAGGGCCTGAAGTCGCTGCAGGCGGGCATGATCGGGGGCCTGGCTGCGGACGACCCGCATGAGGGTGATCGGCTTGTCTGCGCCGCTCCGATGGTGCGCCACGGTGATCGAGTTGTAGCTGACATCGACGTGGACGGGGTCGAGTCCGTAGACGCCGGCGACCCGCACGATCGTCAGGGTGACCTCGCTCGCGGGCGCGCCCGAGGCGAGCATCGACTCCCCGATGCGGATGCTGAGATCGAGGACCCCGACCGCGAAGGCGTCGTCGATCACCGGCAGCATCTCGGTGTGCGGCGCCGAGCTCTCGGGGGAGCGGACGAGCGCCTGCAGCGACGTGAAGAACTGGCGTCGTCCCATGTCCTCCAGCCTAAATGAGCGGCTCTCGCGGGCGTCACATGGCGGTGGCGGTACGAGGCGCTCCGTAGGATGGTGCCCGGGCGTGAGTCACCGCCCGCCGGCTGCGTCCGGCATCCACCCGGGAGTATCCGACCATGGCCCTGATCGTCCAGAAGTACGGCGGTTCGTCCGTCGCCGACGCCGAGAGCATCCGCCGCGTCGCGAAGCGGATCGTCGACGCTCGACGTGCCGGTCACGACGTCGTCGTCGCCGTCAGCGCGATGGGCGACACGACCGACGAGCTGCTCGACCTCGCCTCGCAGGTCTCGCCGCTGCCGGCGCCGCGCGAGCTCGACATGCTGCTCTCCAGCGGTGAGCGGATCTCGATGGCGCTGCTGGCGATGGCGATCAACTCGATGGGCTTCGAGGCGCGCTCGTTCACGGGCAGCCAGGCCGGCATGATCACCGACAGCTCACACGGCGCCGCGCGGATCGTCGACGTCACGCCGGTGCGCGTGCGCGAGGCGCTCGACGAGGGAGCGATCGTCATCGTCGCCGGCTTCCAGGGGTTCAGTCGCGACACCCGCGACATCACAACGCTCGGCCGCGGCGGGTCCGACACGACCGCCGTCGCGCTCGCCGCCGCCTTGAACGCCGACGTCTGCGAGATCTACAGCGACGTCGACGGCATCTTCACGGCCGACCCCCGCGTCGTGCCGAAGGCACGCAAGCTTGCGACCGTCACCTCCGAGGAGATGCTCGAGCTCGCCGCGAACGGGGCGAAGGTTCTCTACATCCGCGCCGTCGAATTCGCCCGCCGCCACGGCGTCATGATCCACGCCCGCTCGACCTTCAGCTCGGGCGTCGGCACGTATGTTCTCGGTGCGGGGATGACCGCCCCCGACCACGAAGAGGGAGAAGAGATGGAAGAGCCCATCGTCACCGGTGTCGCCACCGACCTCAGCCAGGCCAAGATCACCGTCGTCGGTGTGCCCGACGTCCCCGGCAAGGCCGCCGACATCTTCAAGATCGTGGCGAAGTCCGGCGCGAACGTCGACATGATCGTGCAGAACGTGTCAGCCGCCGCGACCGGCCGCACCGACATCTCCTTCACGCTCCCCAAGGCCGAGGCTTCCACGGCGCTGCGCGCCCTCTCGGTCGAGCAGGGCGCGGTCGGCTTCGACAAGCTCGTCCACGACGACCAGATCGGCAAGCTCTCGGTCGTCGGCGCCGGCATGCGCACGCACTCCGGTGTCTCGGCGACGCTGTTCGAGGCCCTGTCGACGACGGGCGTCAACATCGAGATGATCTCGACCTCGGAGATCCGCATCTCGGTCGTGGTCCGCGGCGACGACCTCGCCGAGGCCGCGCGCGTCGTGCACACGGCCTACGGGCTCGACGGCGACACCGAAGCCGTCGTCCACGCCGGCACCGGTCGCTGACGCGTCAGCGCCGCGAGCGGAGCCAATCGACGAAGCTCGGCCCGGCGATGGTCGCCCCCGGTCCCGGCAGGGCGAGGCCCTCGCGCATGCCGCGCATCTGAGCGCTCGGGATGTCCACCGGGATGACGAGCCGCCGCGATCCGTCGCGGTGCACCCAGGCCCGGATCATCCGGTCCAGGCGTTCCTCGCGGGGACCGGCCAGGTCCGGCACCCGCCCCTGCGCGCCTGCGACGGCGAGGTCGATGAGCCGCGCGGCGACCTCCGCCGCGGCGACCGGCTGCACCCGTGCACGCGGAGCGAGCTGAAGCGGCCCGAGGCGCGCCTGCATCGCGACCTGCCCGGCGAACTCGTGGAACTGCGTCGCCCGCAGGATGCTCCACGGCAGGGCGCCGTCCTCGAAGACCTGCTCCTGCCGGACCTTGCCGGCGTAGTAGCCGTTCGGGTTCCGGTCGATCCCGACGATCGACAGGAGCACGGCATGCCCGACCCCGGTGCTCGCCGCGGCGGAGAGGAGGGTGCCGGACGCCGCGGCGAAGAACTCCGTCGCCGTCGCCGCGCTGGTCGTGGCGACGCTCGCTGCGTCGATGACCGCCTCCGTCCCCGCGAGGGCGCGCTCGACCGCCGCCCGGTCCCGGAGGTCCACCCCCGCGGCGCGCGAGAGGACGACGACGTCGTGCCGCGCCTCCCGCGCTCGCTCCACCACGAGCCGTCCCACCGTGCCTGTCCCGCCTGCCACTGCGATCTTCATGTCGTCCCTTCCGAAGGTGTGTCACTGTGGTGACGACGCAGCCTCCCCGAATGTGAGGCCCGGGACGGAGATCGCCATGACGGATGCCGCGACCCGCCCGATCGGCGACGTCGACGCCTCCCGCCGTACGCTCGTCGCCGCGGCGTACCGCATGCTCGGAACGTTGGCCGACGCTGAGGACGCAGTGCAGGAGGCTTACGTCCGGTGGCTGCGATTGAGCGCATCCGAGCGCGAGGCCATCGAGAATCCCGGCGGCTGGCTCATGCGCGTGACGGGACGGATCTGCCTCGACGTGCTGGGCTCCGCACGCGTCCGGCACGAGACGTACGTGGGGGAGTGGCTGCCCGAGCCGGTTCCCGTCGGCGCGTCCGGTGACCCTGTCGATGTCGTCGTCGGGGCCGAGGGCGTGTCGACCGCCCTCCTGGTGGTGGTGGAGACGCTCACCCCCGCCGAGCGCGTCGCCTTCGTGCTACACGAGGCGTTCGCGGTGCCGTTCGCCGAGATCGCCGAGGTGCTGGGGAGGTCGGCGGACGCGTGCCGGCAATTGGCGGCATCCGCTCGCCGTCACGTCGGGCGCCGCGCGGGCGCCGGCGTCCCGCGGGGCCGTCACGACGAACTGATCGCGGCCTTCGCCGCCGCGAGTGCGAGCGGGAGTCTCGACGCCCTCGTCCGGGTGCTCGCGCCCGACGTCGTCCTGGTCTCCGACGGCGGCGGGATCGTGTCCGCCGCGCGGCGGCCGGTCCGCGGGGCGGACCACGTCGCGCGCTTCCTGCTCGGGCTCGCGGCCAAGCAGCCGACCGCGACCTACGAGCCGGCCGTCACCGGAGACGGGCTCGGGTTCGCGATCCGGGTCGACGGCGTCCTCGCGGCCGCGGTCACCTTCGCCACCGATGGTGATCGGATCACCGATGTCTGGATGATGCGGAACCCCGAGAAGCTTCGCGCGTGGGTGTAGCGTCCCGCGGCGACACATGCGGATCGCGGTACCCGGCGCGCCGGTAGAATCGCCGGAACCCGCTCTCCTGCGCCCTGCCGCGACGTCCCGTCGCGCGGCGCCGCACCCTCGAGGAACCGCACCATGACCGTCTTCTCCGAATCGGGATTCTCCGTCGCCGTCGTCGGCGCCACCGGACAGGTCGGGACGGTGATGCGCGACATCCTCGTCGACCGCGCTTTCCCGATCCGCGAGCTGCGCCTGTTCGCGACGGCACGCTCGGCGGGCTCGACGATCGAGGTCGACGGTCGCGAGATCGTCGTCGAGGACGTCGCGACGGCGGACCCCAGCGGCATCCAGATCGCCCTGTTCTCGGCGGGTGCGACGGGCTCCCGCGCCCACGCCCCGCGCTTCGCGGATGCCGGCGCCGTCGTCATCGACAACTCGAGCGCCTGGCGCATGGACCCCGAGGTGCCGCTCGTCGTCAGCGAGGTCAACCCGCACGCGATCCGCAACCTGCCCAAGGGCATCATCGCCAACCCGAACTGCACGACGATGGCCGCGATGCCCGTCCTGAAGCCGCTGCACGTCGAGGCGGAGCTCGTCCGGCTCACCGTCAGCACGTACCAGGCGGTCTCGGGCTCCGGTCTCGCGGGCGCCGAGGAGCTCCTCGGCCAGGTCGAATCCGTCGTCGCCCAGGGCGGAGCCATCGGCCTCGTCCACGACGGTGCCGCGGTGGACTTCCCCGAGCCGCAGAAGTACGTCGCGCCCATCGCCTTCAACGTCATCCCGTTCGCGGGCAGTCTCGTCGACGACGGCGACAACGAGACCGACGAGGAGAAGAAGCTCCGCAACGAGAGCCGCAAGATCCTCGAGCTCCCGGGCCTCCGCGTCGCCGGCACGTGCGTCCGTGTTCCGGTCTTCACGGGCCACTCGCTGTCGATCCACGCCGAGTTCGCCGAGGACATCACGCCCGACCGGGCCCGTGAGATCCTTGCGGACGCCGCAGGCGTCGCCCTGGCCGACGTCCCCACGCCGCTCGTTGCCGCCGGAGCCGACCCGAGCCTCGTCGGACGCATCCGCGCCGACCAGTCCGCGCCCGAGGGCAAGGGGCTCGTGCTCTTCATCAGCAACGACAACCTCCGCAAGGGCGCGGCGCTCAACGCCGTTCAGATCGCCGAGCTCGTCGCGGCCGACCTGGCCGCCCGCGTCTGAGGACGGATGCCGGGTCCCGCCCCGCGTGATGGGACCCGGCATCCGCCTTTCATCAGGGGAAAGAACCCGCTTTCCTGCCGCCTCGACCCGCCGCGGGCGGCGACTCCGGCCGTAGCGGCGACGTAGACTGGATGACCGTGACTGACAATCCCGGAGCAGACGATCAGGCCGCAGAGAACGCCGCAGCAGCCGGCCCCGCCGCAGTGAGTCCGACGGACACCTACGACGCCCTGCTCATCGGCGGCGGCATCATGAGCGCCACCCTCGGCACCCTCCTGCAGCAGCTCGAGCCGGACTGGAAGATCGGCGTCTTCGAGCGCCTCTCCGAGGTCGCGCAGGAGTCCTCCAACGCGTGGAACAACGCGGGGACGGGCCACGCCGCCCTCTGCGAGCTGAACTACACGCCCGAGTCCTCCGACGGCACGATCGATCCCTCGAAGGCGATCGGCATCAACGAGCAGTTCCAGCAGTCGCGTCAGCTGTGGAGCGCCCTCATCGAGCGCGGCGTCCTCGACGAGCCGTCCACCTTCATCAACGCGACGCCGCACATGACCTTCGTCCGCGGCGAGAAGGATGTCGCGTTCCTCAAGAAGCGCTACGAGGTGCTCAAGGAACAGCCTCTGTTCGCCGGCATCGAGTACTCCGAGGACTCCCGCGTCATCAACGAGTGGGCGCCGCTGCTCATGCAGAAGCGTCGCAAGGGCGAGCCGTTCGCGGCCACCCGCGTCCCCGCGGGCACCGACGTCGACTTCGGCTCGCTCACCCGCCAGCTCTTCGAGCACCTCGCCGCCTCCGGCGTGGATGTCGAGACCAACCGAGAGGTACGGAACCTCAAGCGCCAGAAAGACGGCACGTGGGAGGTCACCTACCGCCAGACGGTCGGCCGGACCCCCGGGAAGGTGCGGGCGCGGTTCGTCTTCGTGGGTGCGGGCGGCTGGGCCATCAAGCTCCTGCAGCGCTCCGGCATCCCCGAGATCTCGGGCTACGGCGTGTTCCCGATCGGCGGCCAGTGGCTGAAGACCTCGAAGCCCGAGCTCGTCGCGCAGCACAAGGCGAAGGTCTACTCGCAGGCCTCCGTCGGCGCGCCCCCCATGTCTGTCCCGCACCTCGACACCCGCGTCGTCGACGGTGAGGCATCCCTCCTGTTCGGTCCGTTCGCCACGTTCAGCCCGAAGTTCCTGAAGAACGGCCGGATGACGGACATCGTCGCCCAGGTGCGCCCGGGCAACATCCTTCCGATGCTCAAGGTCGCCATCGACAATCCCGGCCTCATCAAGTACCTCGTCAGCGAGCTGTTGAAGGGTCACGGCAAGAAGGTCGACTCCCTCCGCGACTTCATGCCGAGCGCGCGCGACGAGGACTGGGAGCTGCTGCAGGCCGGCCAGCGCGCGCAGGTGATGAAGAAGGACCCGAAGAAGGGCGGCGTGTTGCAGTTCGGCACCGAGGTCGTCAGCTCCGCCGACGGCTCGATCGCGGGCCTCCTGGGTGCGTCCCCGGGTGCCTCCACCGGTGCGTCGATCATGCTCGGCCTGCTGAAGACGTGCTTCCCCGACCGCCTGGCGGGCTGGGAGCCCACTCTCAAGACGCTCATCCCCACGTACGGTCAGACGCTCAACACGTCTCCCGAGACGGCCTCCGAGGTGCTGCAGAAGACCGCAGCCGCGCTGCAGATCAACGTCTGAGACGCGTCCGTGGCGAAGCTGTACTTCCGCTACGGCGCGATGAACTCGGGCAAGTCGACGGCCCTGCTGCAGGCGGCGTTCAACTACGAGGAACGCGGCCAGCATGTGCTGCTGGCCAAGCCCGAGATCGACACGAAGGGTGCCGACCAGATCTCGAGTCGCCTCGGCGTCGAGCGCACCGTCGACTTCCTCATCGGCCCCGACGACGATGCTCGCGAGCTGTTCGCCCAGCATCGTCGGCGCGTCCAGCGCGAGGCGGAGGCGGCGCTCGTGCCCGACGTCCGCACGGACGTCGCGTGCCTGCTCGTGGACGAGGCCCAGTTCCTGACCCCGGAGCAGATCGACGACCTGCTCCGGATCGCGGTGAGCGACGGCATCCCCGTCCTCGCCTACGGCATCCGAACGGACTTCCAGACCCGGGCCTTCCCCGGGTCCGCGCGACTCATGGAGCTCGCGCACAGCCTCGAGGAGCTCAAGACCATCTGCCGGTGCGGGAGCAAGGCGCTCTTCAACCCGCGGCTCGTCGGCGGACGGTTCGTCTTCGACGGCGACCAGGTCGCGATCGACGAGCTGTCGTCCGACCGGGTCACGTACGAGTCGATGTGCGCGCGGTGCTACCTGCGCGAGTCGGGCGACAGGCTGCGCTGACGCCTCAGAGCGTGGGGATCAGCTCGTCGAGGAAGGCTGCGGTGTCCTCCCAGCCCTCCACGGCGTGACAGGTGACACCCATGGCCAGGACGGGGTAGTCGTTGCCGTGCTCGTCGAGGCGGTCGCCGACGAAGAGCATGTCGTCGAGGGGGATGCCGGTCTGCTCGGCGAGCTTGCGCATGCCGTAGGCCTTGTCGATGCCGCGGTGCGTGATGTCGACCGACGTCGACCCGCCCGAGCGGACCTCGAGGTCCGGGATGCGGGCGGCCACGGCGTCGCGCAGGGCGTTCTTCTTCTCGCCGGTCGGATCCCACGCCGTTTTGGCGTCGAGGGGTGCGGACTGGCCGAGTGCGGAGAACGTGATCTGCGAGCCACGGTCCTCGAGGATGGGGCCCCAGGTCTGGCTCTCCCAGAGGCCGAGGCGCTTCGCCTCCTCCTCGACGGCGGCGAGGGCGCGGGACTTCTCGTCCTCGGTCAGCGAGAGCGCGTACACCGTCTCGATGCCGTCCGTCGTGAGGCGGTAGTACTGCGTGCCGCATGTCGGCATCAGGTGCAGGCGGGCGAGGGTCGCGGCATCCGTCTCGGGCAGGCGCTCGACCACCTGGGTCTGGAACTGCTGCAGCTGACCACCGGAGATGATCGCGACCTCGATGCGCTCGGCGAGCCGGAGGAGCAGGTCGCCCATGCGCGGGTCGATCGCCGTCTTCGAGGGGGCGAGTGTGTCGTCGAGATCGAACGCGACGAGGCGGGGAGAGGTCATGGTGCTCCGTTCCGTGGGAGGTGCGATGGCCCCTCCGGGGAGGGATGCGAAAGGCCCCGCCGGAATCCGGCGGAGCCTCTCTGCGGTCGGGGTGACAGGATTTGAACCTGCGGCCTCGTCGTCCCGAACGACGCGCGCTACCAAGCTGCGCCACACCCCGTGGCAACCCTCCAAGCTTACCCTGCCGACCGCCTCTCGGGCGAATCGTCGGCGCGTCGGGCGCGGAGGACGAGGACGGATGCCTCGGGCCGGCAGCCGAACCGGATGGGGGCGTAGATGGAGTGGCCGAGGCCGGCGCTGACGTTCAGGGGAACGGTCCGTCCTGCGTGCGTCCACTCGCTCCGCCCGCGGGCCTGGTCGAGCGGGATGTCGCAGTTGGCCACGAGCGCCTTCCTCGCGAAGGGGATGCGGACCTGGCCCCCGTGAGTGTGACCGGCGAGGAGGAGGTCGGCACCGGCATCCGTGAACGCGTTCAGCACCCGTTGGTACGGCGCGTGCGTGACCCCGAGTCGCAACCGGGGGGAGTCATCGCCGGGCAGCACCTCCAAAGCCGTGGTGGCGGCCTCGAGGTCGTCCCACTGCCGGTGGGCATCGTCGACGCCGAGTGCGTCGATGCGGAGGCCCGCGACGCGGATGGTCGCCGCCGTGTTGTCGAGGGCGGTCTGTCCGAGATCGCTCAGATACGCGTCCAACGCGTCGGTGTCGAGGCGACGACCGCGCACGGGGTGGTCAGACGGGCCGGTGAAGTACTTCAACGGGTTCCGCCCGCTGGGAGCGACCTTGTCGTTCGAGCCGTGGACGAAGAAGCCCGGCACGCCGCGGAGGGGTTCGAAGGCCGCGCGGATGCCGCGGATCCCGTCATCGTGCCCGAGGTTGTCGCCCGTGTTGATGACGACATCGGGCTGTACGGCGTCTGCCAGGTCGGCGATCCACCGCTGCTTGCGGTGCTGCCACGGGGCCATGTGCGCGTCCGACAGGTGGAGGACCGTCAGCGACGGGCTGCCCTCGGGGAGCACGGCGAGCTCGTGACGACGCGCCGTGAAGAGGTACCGCTCGATGCCGATGCCCCAGACGGCGGCGGATACGCCGACCGCCCCCACCGCGCCGAGCGCGGTGAGGGCGGTCCGTGACGCAGGCCTCACGGGCCGTTGCCGTTGCCGTTGTTGCCGTTACCGTTGCCGGGGCCGCCGCCGTCGTCGCCGCAGTCCTTGGCCTGGTACTGGATCGTGATGGTGTCGTCCCGTCCGACCGTCTCGCCTGCAGCGGGATCCGTGCCGGTCACGACTCCCTCGGGCGGAGCCGCATCGTCCTGCTTGCAGCTCTGCTCGAGGTTGGTGAATCCGGCGCCGTTGAGTGCTGCAGCCGCCTGTTGCGGCGTTCCGCTGACACCGGGCACGACGACACCCTTGCCGTCACTGGGGCTGATCGTGACCGTCGTGCCCGACACGACGCGGCCGGCACCGGGGCTCTGCGCGACGATCGTGCCCTCGGCCTCGGGCGAGGCCACGGGGTCGCCGACGGTGACACTGAAGCCGGCCGCCTCGATGCGCTGCGTCGCGGCGTCGACGTCCAGACCGACGACGTTGGGCAGCTGGGCGTAGGCGCGCTTGGTCAGCTCCGTGGACGGCTTCGGGAAGGCGGAGCCCCCGAACTCGGCGTTGGCCGCCCGCTGCATGGCGGGCCAGATCGAGTTGCGGATGCGGGAGAGCTTGTACCCGCTCTCGACATGCTCGTCCAGGCGCACGTTCTCCCACGCGCCGTTGCGCTCGATGGCGTTGACGTTGCCCACCCAGACAGCGGTCGTGACCTTGGAGCTCGACCCGATCATCCAGGTGTGGATGAACTCGTGGATGCCGGTCTTGCCGAAGATCGGAACGCCGTCAAACGTGCGGGCGCCGCTACCGGTTCCGCTGGCGGACATGACGCTCTCCAGGACGTAGGCAGCCGTAGCGGCAACGTCCTCGCTGAGCTTCCGCTCGCACTTCGTGTCGGGGATGGGCTGCTCCTTACCATCCGCGTCCACGACGCGATCGATGGCCTTCGCGGCGCACAGCGTGCCGTTGGAGGCGATGGCCGCGTAGGCGTTCGCCATGTCGACCGGCGCCACGGCCTGGGACCCGAGCACGTCGTAAGGCTGATTCTTGGTGTCCAGCGGTCCGCCGCCGCCGGTGGTGACACCGAGGTCCATGGCCACGCGGTTGGTGGAGCAGACTGAGATCTTTTCCGCCATCGTGAGGAAGCCGGAGTTGAGGGAGTCCTTCGTGAAGCGGGCGACCGTGCCGCTGTAGCCCGGGTTTCGCTCGAAGTTGCCGATGCGGTTCGAGCCGTCCGGTGCCTTGCCCGGGCCGGTCCACACCGCCTGGGTGTTGCCGTCGCACGTCTCCACCGTCTTCTTGCCGATGCGTCCGTTCAGCATCTCGTTGACCGAGTGGCCCTGCTGCATCCAGTTGATGAGGCTGAAGACCTTGTAGGTCGATCCGGCCGAGTGGCCTCCGCCGCCGTTCGCCGTGGGGACGTTGTAGTTGACCTGGGTGGTGCCCTTCTCGCCGACCTGGTCGCTCCAGGGGCGGTTCTGCACCATGGAGAGAACGCGACCCGTCCCCACCTCGACCTGCACGCCGGAGGCGCCGAGGTCCATGTAGCTCACGTCAGCCGGGACGACGGAAATCGCCTCGTTCGCCTTCTTCTGCAGCGAGGTGTCGAGGGTGGTGTACACCTTGAGGCCCCCGCGTCGCAGGGTCGCCAGCCGGTCGTTCTCGGTCTTCCCGAAGGCTTCGTCCTTGCGGATGATCGACGTGACGTAGGCGCAGAAGAACTCCGAGTCCTTCGCCTCCGAACAGCCCTGCGGACGCGACGTGATCTTGGGGGTGATCGGCGCCTTGATCGCTTCGTCGTGTTCGGCCTGGGTGATCTTCTTGTCTTCGAGCAGTCGGTTGAGGACGTAGTCGCGACGGACCGTCGTCAGGCGGTAGCTGTCCTCCTTGCCGTTCACCTGCGTGCCGTCCTTGGCGGTGATCGTGCCGCCGGGCTTGTCGATACGCAGAGTGTTCGGCTCCTGCACCATGCCGGCGATCACGGCGGCCTGCTCGATGGTGAGCTTGTCGGGAGTCGTGTCGAAGTAGTGACGTGCGGCGGCGCCGATCCCGTACACCGACCCGCCGAAGTGGGCGATGTTGAGGTACCCGATCAGGATCTCGTCCTTGGAGTACTTCTTCTCGAGCTGGATCGCGTAGCGCATCTCCTGGATCTTGCGCTGATACCCCGAGGTGCCCTCGTTGGCGGTCGACTCCTTGTAGCAGGCGTACACCTGGTCCTGGTCGGTGGCCTTGGCCTCGCACGCCTGCTGCAGCACGTTCTTGACGTACTGCTGTGTGATCGACGAGCCGCCGCGGGTCGTGCTCGAGGTCGCGTTGCGCGCGAGGGCGCCGAGCGTGCCGAGCAGGTCGATGCCGCCATGCGTGTAGAAGTTCTTGTCCTCGCTCGAGAGGATCGCGTCGTACATGACCGGGGTGACCTGGTCGAAGGTGACCGGGATGCGATTCTGGTCGTAGAACTCGGTGAGTTTGACGTCTTTGCCGTCGTCGTTCTTGGCGTAGATCGTCGTCGGGAGCATGAGCTTCTCGATCTTGAGGTAGCTCGGCATGTCCTCGAACATCTGGATCGCGCTCGAGGCGGCATAACCGGACACCGCGATGGCGGGGGTGACGGTCGCCGAGACGAGGAGGCCTGCGACGGTGCTGAGGCCGACGAGGCCCATCAGGCCTCCGAGCACACCGGTGGCCGTGCGTTTCGAGTGGGGCATAGGCTGATCGTAAGGGAGATAACTGGGGGATGCCTCGGTGACGCTCCCTATGTCGAGCCCGCCAGGGCCGCGCCGTGACGACCTCCGGGAGACTCGAAATGACCACGTGGGAGTACATGACCACCCCGCTGCTGATCCACAACACCGCCGCGATCCTCAACAACTGGGGCAAGCAGGGGTGGGAGCTGGTGCAGGTGGTGACGGGTCCCGAGGGTGGCCTCGTCGGCTACTTCAAGCGTCCGTCGGGGGGCGAGGGTTCGGCGAACGCCGGGCTGGATGCCGCGGCCGTCGCCGCTCGTCAGTTCGGACAGGGCTGATGTCGGTCACGGCCCGGCTGGCCGAGCTCGGCATCGAATTGGGCGCCGTCGTCCCGCCACTGGCCGCCTACATCCCTGCGAAGGTGCACGGCGATCTGGTCTACACCTCGGGTCAGCTCCCCATGGTCGACGGCGCGATGCCGGCCACGGGCAAGGTCGGCGACGGCGAAGGGTACGTCTCCGCGGACGAGGCCGCCTCGCTCGCGCGCCAGTGCGCCCTCAACGCGATCGCTGCGGCTGCGGCGGCGGTGGGCGGCGTGGACCGGCTGACCG
This sequence comes from Microbacterium sp. LKL04, assembly GCF_900102005.1. Classification (NCBI taxonomy): domain Bacteria; kingdom Bacillati; phylum Actinomycetota; class Actinomycetes; order Micrococcales; family Microbacteriaceae; genus Microbacterium; species Microbacterium sp. LKL04. Next base: position 347,164 of record NZ_LT627736.1, read on the forward strand.
GCGTGGTGAAGGTGACGGGATTCGTGGCATCCGCCCCGGAGTTCACCGGCCACCCGGCGGTCATCAACGGAGCGAGCACCGTGCTCGGTGAGATCTTCGGCGATGCAGGGCGACACGCCCGCTCCGCCGTCGGCGTGGCGGCTCTCCCCATCGACAGCTCGGTCGAGGTCGAGGTCGTCTTCTCGCTTTCTTGAACCGAGTGCAACTTCTCAGGCACCCAATAACACGCCGGTGAGATACGCATAGACCTCGGCGCCACTCTGGCCCCATGATCAGCACTCGCTTCTCATCGTCCCCTCTCTTCCGCACGGCCGCCGTCTTCGCCGGCGCCGCCCTCCTGACCGGGTGCGCCGCCGGTGGACCGCCGGCCGCTGCGGCCCCGTCGTCTTCCGAGAGCCCAGCCCAGGCGGCATCCACGACCTCGGGCGGTTCACGCGTCGCCCGGGACGATGCGGCGACGGAGAAGGCCAACCTTGCGGTCGTCACCCGGCTCTTCTCCGCGACATTCCCCGACCCGGATTCAGCTGAGGCCCGCGCTGCGGCCGCCGCGAGCGTCGAGAAGGACGCGACGGTGCACGGCGGGAACAACGCGTCGGGACCCGCCGGTCTCCTCGCGCAATTCGCCGCTGAGCACAAGAGCGTCTCGGGGGCGCAGGCCGTCATCAAGCGCACCGCCGCCGACGGTGATCTCGTCGCCGTCCACTACCAGGTCACCGCCGACCCCTCCGATGAGCGTACAGGGGAGGCCGCGGCCGATGTCTTCCGTCTCGCCAGAGGCAAGATCGTCGAACGATGGGCGTTCGCACAGCCCATCGCGCAGGGACCGGCGGCGAGCGGCAACACGAACTCGATGTTCAGCGACCTCTACGACCCCGCCACGCCTTCGCCCGCGCCCACCGAGGCGCAGGAGGAGAAGAATCGGGTCTTCGCCGTCGCCGCCTTCGACACGCTCTTCAAGGACCAGGATGCGGGCATCCTCGACCGTGCATTCGATCCGAACTATCTGCAGCACAATCCGGTCGCACCGAACGGGACAGCGGCGCTGAAGTCCCTCTTCGGCGGGGGAGCCGCTTTCCCGCCCATCGAGTCGACGGTGTCGCTGTCCGACGGCGACCTGGTGTGGACCCTGTCCCAGGCCGTGGGCGCGAAGGCCGACGACCCGTACACGGCGCTCGACATCTTCCGCGTCGACGGCAACCTCATCCGTGAGCACTGGGACGTCGTGCCCACCACGCCGGCGGGCTGAGCCGACTCAGACGTTCTTCGTCACCTGACCCTTGATGGTGGACATCACCATCGTGTCGGCAAGGGTCGTCGTGTCGCCGACCTCACGCCCCTCCGCCACGTCGCGCAGCAGTCGCCGCATGATCTTGCCGCTGCGGGTCTTGGGGAGCTCGGTCACGATGTAGACGTCGCGTGGGCGGGCGATCGGCCCGATCTGGTCGCCCACCCACGCGCGGAGCGTATCGACGAGGCCATCGAGGGAGTTCGCCTTCATGTACGACTCCTTGATGACGCAGAAGGCGACGACCGCCTGCCCGGTCGTCTCGTCGGACGCACCGACGACGGCCGCCTCGGCGACGGCTTCGTTCCCGACGAGGGCCGATTCGATCTCGGTCGTCGACAGGCGGTGGCCCGAGACGTTCATGACGTCATCGACGCGCCCGAGGAACCAGACGTCGCCGTCCTCGTCCAGGCGGGCACCGTCGCCGGCGAAGTAGAAGCCCTGTTCGCCGAACTTGTCCCAGTAGGTCTCGGCGAAGCGCTCCGGGTCGCCCCAGATGCCGCGCAGCATGCTCGGCCACGGCTCCGTCAGAACCAGGAGCCCGCCGTTGCCGTTGCCGACCTCGTTGCCCTGATCGTCCACGACGTCGAGGCTCACGCCGGGGAGGGGGACCTGCGCGCTGCCCGGCTTCGTCTCGGTGACGCCCGGGAGTGCGGACACCATGATCGCGCCGGTCTCGGTCTGCCACCACGTGTCGACGATGGGGGCCCGATCGCCGCCGATCACGTGGCGGTACCACATCCACGCCTCGGGGTTGATGGGTTCGCCGACGCTGCCCAGCAGGCGCAGCGACGACAGGTCGTGCTGCTCGGGGATGCTGCGGCCGAGCTTCATGAACGAGCGGATGGCGGTGGGCGCCGTGTAGAGGATCGTCACCCCGTATTTCGCGACGATCTCCCACCACCGGCCCGGGTGGGGAGTGTCGGGCGTGCCTTCGTAGATGACCTGGGTCGCGCCGTTGGCGAGCGGGCCGTAGGTGACGTAGGTGTGACCCGTGATCCAACCGATGTCTGCGGTGCACCAGTAGACGTCGCTCTCGGGGTGCAGGTCGTGGACGACCTTGTTCGTGAACGCCGCCTGCGTGAGGTACCCGCCGCTCGTGTGGAGGATGCCCTTCGGCTTCCCTGTCGTCCCCGACGTGTAGAGGATGAAGAGGGGGTTCTCGGCAGGGAAGGGCTGAGCTGCGTGATCCGGGGATGCCGCGGGCACGAGGTCGTGCCACCAGAGGTCGCGACCGTCCTGCCAGCTGACCTCGTTCCCGGTGCGCTTGACCACCAGGACGTGCTCGACGGTCTCCTGCGGGCCGTGTCCGCGGTCACCGAGGGCCTGGTCGACGGCGGGCTTGAGAGGGGAGGCCTTGCCCTTACGGTATCCGCCGTCGCTGGTGATGACGAGCTTCGCACCGGCGTCGTCGATGCGGGAGCGGAGGCTGTCGGCAGAGAATCCGCCGAAGACGACGGAGTGGATCGCGCCGATGCGCGCGACGGCGAGCATCGATGCGACGGCCTCGGGGATCATCGGCAGGTAGATCGCGACGCGGTCGCCGGCCTCGACGCCGAGGTCTGTCAGCACATTCGCGAGGCGCTTCACCTCGTCGGTGAGTTCTGCATAGGTGACACGACGCTCGTCGCCCGGCTCGCCCTCCCACAGCAGAGCGACGCGGTCGCCGTTGCCTGCTTCCACGTGACGGTCGAGGCAGTTGTAGGCGACGTTGAGCTCGCCGTCCTCGAACCAGGTCGCGAACGGCGGGTTCGACCAGTCCAGGGTCTTCGTGAAGTGCTTCGCCCAGTGGAGGGCGCGCGCCTGCTCGGCCCAGAACGTCTCCCGATCGGCGGCGGCGGCGTCGTAGAGGTCGGCGCGCCCGTTGGCCTGCGCGGCGAACTCCGTGGACGGCGCGAAGCGTCGGGTCTCGGTGAGGAGGTGGTCGATCTGGCTGCTCATGCGGCGCTCCTTTGCGTCCCGGCCGTCGTGGCCCCGTGCGGCGATGCGGTCACTCTATTTTTCGTCGCGGACGCCCGACTACCGCCGTTAGTGGGTGAGGGCGGATTCATAGGGTGGAAAGCGCAGCCGTGGGCGCGAGGAGCGTAAGATAGTTACCGCCCGAACATCGATTCGGCTTCGCGATCGCACTGATCCCCCCTGATGCGCGATCGCGTGGGCGGCACCCTTTCCCCCCACTGGGTGCCGCCCTTCTCTCTTTCCCGGGTTCGTGCTCGCCGCCGTCTTCTGCACACATGCGCTCGGCCGCTCGTCGTACACGGGCGTCGGCATCGGAGACTCACCATCGGGTGGGGCTGCCTAGCGTCTCGGGCATGCCGCATCCGTTCATCGTCGTTCGTCGAGGTGTCGGCGCCGCCGCAGAGCCGCGACCGGTGCCGGGGCATCCCGTGGTCGCGCCGCTCCGGCGGTACCTGGCGGACCCGGATGTCACGGACGTCTTCGTCAATGGCTGCGACGGTCTCTACATCGACCGCGGACGAGGAACGGAGCGCGTCCCGGACTGGGAACTCGACGAGCACGCGGTTCGTGACCTCGCGGTCGGCCTCATCGCGCTCGGCGGGCGCCACCTCGACGATGCGACTCCCTGCGCAGATGTCAGGTGGGAGCACGGGGCCCGCGTTCACGCGGTTCTGCCGCCGATCTCCTGCACGGGGGCGACGATCTCCATCCGGTTGCCGGGAACCGGGATGCCGGATCTCGACGATCTCGGTCGGCGCGGCGCGTTCGACGCGGCGACGGGTGCGCGGCTGGAGAGACTTGTCGACCGGCGCACCAACGTCCTGGTGACCGGGGCGACAGGCGCCGGCAAGACGACGTTGCTGGCCGCGCTGCTGGGGCGGGTCCCGGTCTCGGATCGGATCGTCACGATCGAGGACGTCGCGGAGCTCCGCATCGCCCACCCTCACCACGTCCGACTGGAGGCGCGGCAGGCGAACCTGGAGGGCGTGGGGGCAATCCCGCTCGGTCGTCTCCTCCGCGAAGCGCTGCGCATGCGTCCCGACCGTCTGGTGGTGGGCGAGTGCCGCGGCGAGGAAGTCCGTGAGCTCCTCGCCGCCCTGAACACGGGCCACGACGGTGGTGCGGGGACGGTGCACGCGAGCGGCCTCGCGGACCTCCCCGCGCGGCTCGAGGCTCTGGGTGCTCTCGCCGGAATGGATGATCGTGCTCTTGCGCGTCAGACCGCCAGTGCGATCGGCGCCGTCGTCCACGTGGAACGCGGATCCGACGGCGTGCGACGCGTGGTCGGGCTCGCCCGCCCCGTGGTCCGCGACGACCGGCTCGGGATCGAGGCGATCTCGTGATGCGCCGAACGACGGCGCGGGAGGCGGCGTCGCCCGACGCGGCGGAGGTCGCCGCCGTCGTGCAGCGCCTCGCCGTCCTGCTGCAGGCGGGGATCGCGCCCCATGCCGCGTGGCGACATCTCGCCGATGCGGGAGACCCGGCAGCGATCGCTGTGTGCGACCGATGGGATGCCGGTGGCTCGGCGGCATCCGCTCTCTCCGAACGCGGCGATGCCTGGCGGCAGATCGGGATCGCGTGGCAGGTCGCGACGGTCGTGGGAGCGCCGCTCGCGATGAGCCTACGCGGGCTGGCCGAGGCGCTTCGCGACGCTCACCAGGCTCGCGATGACGTGCGCACGGCGCTCGCCGAACCTCAGACGACGGCACGGCTCATCTCATGGCTGCCGCTCGTGGCGCTGGGACTGGGCGCTGCTCTCGGGTTCGATCCGTTCGCCGCGCTCGCGACTCCCGTCGGCGCGGCCTGTCTCGTCGCGGGTGGGCTCCTCATGCTGACGACGCACCGGTGGACGCGCGCCTTGGTCGCCCGAGCTCAGCCGGGGGAGGAGATCCCGGGGCTCGACGCCGAGGTGATCGCGATCGCGCTGTCGGGAGGGGTGTCCATCCCGCGGGCGATCGAGGTGGCGACGGCTGCCTCCGGGCTCGGGCCGTCGGCGGGAACAGAGGCGGTGCTCGCCCTGTCGCGATCGGCCGGTGCCCCCGCCGTGGAGTTGCTGCGAGCGGATGCCGCGGCCCGCCGCCAGGCGGCGCGCACCGAGGGGCGGCTTCGCGCCGCGACCCTCTCAGGGCGACTGCTGCTGCCGCTCGGGGTCTGCACGCTGCCCGCCTTCCTGCTGCTCGGCGTCGGGCCGATGCTGCTCTCGGTCCTCACCACGACCCCGCTCACCCTGTGAGCCCACGACGTGCCCATCATTCGCAACCCACCGGAGGATAACCATGACAATCCACGACCTGCCCACCCTGACCCGCCGCCGCGCGGCCGAGCTCTTCGCCGACGAGTCCGGCGCGGCGACCGCCGAGTACGCCATCGCGACGATGGCGGCCGTCGCCTTCGCCGGCCTGCTGGTGATCATCATGCGCTCGGACGAGGTGCGCGGCATCCTGACCGACCTCGTCCGGCGCGCCCTCACCGTCTCATGAGGCGGGACGAGCGGGGATCTGTCGCGGCGGAGTTCGCCGTGACGGTCCCCGCCGTCGTCCTCGTCATCGTGCTCGCGGTCTCGGCCCTCTCGGTGGGCGCGCGCCAGGTGCGGCTGGAACATGCTGCGGCGCAGGCAGCGCGCCTCGCGGCACGCGAGGAGTCGCCTGACCGGGTGCAGGCCGCGGCATCCGCTCTCGCTTCGGGTGCCACGGTGCAGACTCGGCGAGAGGGAGATCTGGTCTGCGCGGATCTGTCGGCAGGTGTCGGGGTTCCGCTGCCGCTGCCGGACCTGCGGGCGACATCGTGTGCGCTCGCCGCGCCGGAGGGCGACTGATGGCCGGGACGGCGACGACGGTCGGAGTCCTCGTGGTCACGGCGACCCTCGCCGTCGGTTTCCTGACCGCGGGTGCGGCCGCATCCACCGCGGCCCGTGCATCCGGTGCCGCGGATGCTGCGGCGCTTGCGGCCGCCGACACCGCGTCGGGACTCGTGCCGGGCGAGCCGTGCGATCAGGCGGCGGCGGTCGCGGGTCGGGTCGGCGCGTCGGTGAGCGCGTGTCGCCTCGACGGACTGGTCGCGACCGTCGAGGTCTCCATCGCCTTCGGTGCGTGGGACGCGAGGGCCCGTGCACGCGCGGGGCCTCCGCCGGGGTGAGCGTCGCGACGGCCACCCCTCTCAGCGCACTCTTGACAACGCGGTGTGTATGGTGTGCAACGAAGAAAGGACGCCACGTGGCACAGGGCAAGAAGCTCGTCATCGTCGAGTCTCCGACGAAGATGCGCTCGATCCAGGGATACCTGGGTGACGGATACGAGGTCATGAGTTCGGTCGGACACATCCGCGACCTCGCCGACAAGAAGGACATCCCCGCGGATCTGAAGAAGACCTCCGTCGGGAAGTACTCCATCGACATCGAGAACGACTTCACCCCTCTATATGTGGAGAGCGACCGCGGCAAGAAGACGGTCAGCGAGCTCAAGCGGGCGTTGAAGGGAGCGGACGAACTCCTCCTCGCCACTGATGAGGACCGCGAAGGCGAAGCCATCGCGTGGCACCTGCTCGAGACCCTGAAGCCCAAGGTCCCCGTCAAGCGGATGGTCTTCCACGAGATCACGAAGGACGCCATCCAGGCCGCGGTGAAGAACACCCGCGAGCTCGACCACGCCCTCGTCGACGCGCAGGAGACCCGCCGCATCCTCGACCGCCTCTACGGCTGGGACGTCTCCGACGTCACCCGCCGCAAGGTCGGCCAGGGCACGAGCGCCGGCCGCGTGCAGTCCGCCGCGACCCGCATGGTCGTCGAGCGCGAACGCGAGCGCATGGCGTTCGTCTCCGCTTCGTACTGGGACGTCGACTCCACCGCGGTGAAGGGATCGGATGCCTTCGCCGTCCGTCTCGCCCGCCTCGACGGCGCACCGCTTGCCCGCGGCACCGACTTCGACGACACCGGCTCCCTGAAGAAGGCCGTCGTCGTCTTCACCGAGGACCAGGCGCGCGAGCTGGCCGCAGCGCTCGAGGCGTCGGCTGCGGCATCCGTCGTCAGCGTCGAGGCCAAGCCCGGCACGCGCAGCCCCAAGCCGCCCTTCACGACCTCGACCCTCCAGCAGGAGGCCGGTCGCAAGCTCTCGATGAGCGCCAAGCACGCCATGGGCGTCGCTCAGCGGCTCTACGAGAAGGGCTACATCACCTATATGCGCACCGACTCGACCGCGCTGTCGGCGCAGGCGGTCACAGCCGCGCGCACGCAGGCGGTCGCGCTCTACGGCGACAAGGCCGTGCCCGCGAACCCGCGCAGCTACCGCAACAACGCCAAGAACGCGCAGGAGGCGCACGAGGCGATCCGTCCCTCGGGCGAGCACTTCCGCACGCCCAAGGAGGTCACCTCGGGCCTCGACCGGGACGAACTGCGCCTGTACGAGCTGATCTGGAAGCGCACCGTCGCCAGCCAGATGGCCGACGCGAAGTACGAGACCACGACCGTCACGATCGACGCGGATGCCGCCGGTCAGACCGCGACGTTCACGGCATCCGGCACCGTCTACACCTTCAAGGGCTTCCTGGAGGCCTACGAGGAGGGGCGCGACGAGAAGCGCCACGACAACGACCGGACCGACGACCAGTCGCTGCCCGCGCTCGCCGTCGGAGACGCCCTGACGCTGACCGATGTCGAGCCGAAGGGTCACGCGACGAGCCCGAAGCCCCGCTACACCGAGGCCTCGCTCGTCAAGGCGCTCGAAGAGCGCGGCATCGGACGCCCGTCGACCTTCGCGAGCATCATCGACGTGATCCTCGACCGCGGCTACGTGTCCAAGCGCGGCCAGGCGCTCGTGCCGAGCTGGCTCGCCTTCAGCATCGTGCGTCTGCTCGAGGAGCACTTCGCCGACCTCGTCGACTACGACTTCACAGCCGCTCTCGAGGACGACCTCGACGCGATCGCCCGCGGCGAGCAGAACCGCGCCGCCTGGCTGCGCGAGTTCTACTTCGGCTCCGAGGGCCACGTGGGTCTGCGCAACATCGTCGACAACCTCGGCGGCATCGACGCCCGCGAGATCAACTCGACGAAGATCGGCGACGTCGCGGTCCTGCGGTTCGGTCGCTACGGACCGTACCTCGAGGTGCCGGGCGACGACCCCGAGACCCCCCGACGCATCAACGTCCCCGAGGACCTCGCGCCCGACGAACTGACCCCCGAGAAGGCGCGTGAGCTCATCGATGCTCCCGTCGGCGGCGACCGCGTGCTCGGACAGAACCCCGACAACGGCCGCGACGTCGTCATCAAGGACGGTCGGTTCGGTCCGTACCTCGAAGAGGTGCTCCCCGAGGAGGAGGCACCGGCCGAAGAGGTCAAGGCCAAGCGCGGTGCGAAGAAGGCGGTCGCGCCGAAGCCCAAGCGCGCGTCGCTGTTCAAGAGCATGTCGCCCGAGACGATCGATCTCGAGACGGCGCTGAAACTCCTGTCGCTGCCGCGCGAAGTGGGGGCCGACCCCGAGTCGGGCACCGTCATCACGGCGCAGAACGGTCCGTACGGTCCCTACATCAAGAAGGGCACCGACTCGCGCAGCATCGCGAGCGAGGACATGATCTTCGACATCACCCTCGAACAGGCCCTCGAGATCTATTCGCAGCCCAAATACGCCAACCGCGCCGCCACCTCCCTCAAGGAGTTCGAGGCCGATCCGGTCAGCGGCAAGCCGATCCGCATCAAGGACGGCCGCTTCGGCGCCTACGTCACCGACGGGACGACCAACGTCACGATCCCGCGCGGGCAGACCGCGGACGACATCACGTTCGAGGTCGCCGTGCAGATGCTGGCCGACAAGCGGGCGAAGGGTCCGGCGCCCAAGCGCACGACCCGCAAGCCCGCCGCGCGCAAGCCGGCGGCGAAGAAGAAGTGACCTCCGGGCTCTGGATCACCCTCGAGGGTGGCGACGGGTCGGGCAAGACGACGCAGGCGGCCCTGCTGGAGCAGTGGCTCCGTCAGCAGGGCCGCAGCGTCGTCCGCACGCGCGAACCCGGCGGCACCGAGGTGGGTGTGCTGATCCGCGACATCGTGCTGCATCACCGCGGCGACATCGCCCCGCGCGCCGAGGCTCTCCTGTACGCCGCGGACCGCGCGCACCACGTCGCCACGCACGTGCGACCGGCCCTCGCCCGCGGCGAGATCGTCATCCAGGACCGTTACCTCGACAGCTCGGTCGCCTACCAGGGCGCCGGGCGCGTGCTCGACGGCGGCGAGATCCGAGACCTGTCGCTGTGGGCCGCCGAGGGCGCGCTGCCTGACGTCACCGTCCTGCTCGACGTCGACCCCGCGACCGCTCGGGATCGGTTGGATGCCGCCGACAAGCCGTTCGACCGGCTGGAAGCCGAGAAGAGCGCGTTCCACGAACGAGTGCGCGCAGCCTTCCTCGCGTTGGCGGATGCCGAGCCGGAGCGCTTCCTCGTCGTCGACGCGACGCAGCCCATCGAGGTGATCGCCGCCGCGATCCGCGCGCGAGTGGACGAGCGTCTGTCCACACGCTCGTCCTGAGCGTCGCCGCCACCTCGTAGGCTGAACCGCATGACCGCCACCACCGTCGACGCGCTCCCGTGGGGCGAGGTCTGGGGCCAGGACGAGGCCGTCGCTCAGTTGCGGGCCGCGGCATCCGACCCCTCGCAGCTCGCCCACGCGTGGCTCATCACCGGCCCGCCCGGATCGGGACGCTCGACCCTCGCCTACGCCTTCGCGGCGGCGCTCATCGCCGAGCCCGGCGACGAGAACGCGATGCGCCAGGTCATGGCCCGCACGCACCCCGATCTCGCGGCTCTGCGTACCGAAGGCGTCATCATCTCGATCAAGGACGCGCGCTCGCTCGTCGAGCGGTCCTATTTCTCGCCGTCGCTCGGCCGCTACCGGGTGATGGTCATGGAGGACGCCGACCGCATGGTCGAGCGCACGAGCAACGTCCTGCTGAAGGCGCTCGAGGAGCCGCCCGAGCAGACCGTGTGGATCCTGTGCGCGCCCAGCGACGCGGACCTCCTGCCCACGATCCGCTCCCGCGTGCGGGTCCTCCGGCTGCGGGAGCCCGACGTCGCCGATGTCGCGCGACTCATCGTGCAGCGGACCGGGGTCGACGAGGGGGTGGCGGAGCAGTCGGCGCGGCTCGCTCAGCGCCACATCGGCATGGCGCAGCGACTGGCGACGGATGCCGCGTCGCGACAACGCCGCGAACGGACCCTTCGAGGTGTCCTCGGGGTCCGCGGCGTCGGCGACGCGGTCGAGATCGCGGCCACGATCGTGCAGTCCGCGACCGAGGATGCCAAGGCGCTGACAGCCGAACGCGATGAGAGCGAGCGCGACGCGCTGCTGCGGACCCTCGGCGTCCCGCCGGGAAGCGCCGTGCCCCCCGCCGTGCGAAGCCAGGTCAGTGCCCTGGAGGACGAGCAGAAGCGCCGCGCGACGCGCAGCCTCCGCGACGGGATCGACCGGGTGCTGACCGACCTCGAGTCGTTGTACCGCGACACGCTCATGCGCCAGTTCGGGCGCGACACCGAGCTCATCAACCGCGAGCTGACGGCCGAGATCGAATCCCTGGCGACGGCGTGGACTCCGCAGCACACCCTGACGGTGCTCGACGCGATCGCGCTCACGCGCACCAACCTGCAGGGCAACGCGGCACCCGCCCTCGCGCTCGAGAGCATGCTCATCACCGTCGCGACGGGACGCACCCCGTGACCCGCGGAGTGTGGCATCGCGCCGCTGCTGCGGTCCTCGCCGTCGGCGTAGCCGTCGCCCTGGTCGCCGGCTGCACACCGAAGCGGTCGTCCGACGACCGGCCGGCCCCGCATCGCACGCCGGTGACCCAGGGCGCCCCGGCCGGCTTCGAGACGTACTACGGCCAGAAGGTCGACTGGGAGAGCTGCCGCGGGGTCGGCGACGGCGATTACCAGTGCGCTCAGATCACCGCCCCGAAGGACTGGTCGGATGCCGGTGGGGGAGACATCGAGCTCTCCGTGATCGTCCACCTCGCGTCGAGCGGCACGGCCAAGGGGTCGCTCTTCGTGAATCCCGGTGGCCCGGGCGCGAGCGGCGTCGATCTGGTGCAGCAGGCGGCGAGCTTCGCCGTGGGGGACGAGTTGCTCGACAGTTACGACGTCGTGGGCTTCGACCCGCGCGGCGTCGGGCGCTCGACGGCGGTCCGATGCCTGGATGCCGCGGCGATGGACCGGTACCTGTTCGCCATCCCGTCGGCGCCCCGAGGGACGCCCGAGCGGACGGCGGAGCAGCAGTCGTCGGCGGAGTCCTTCGCTCGTGCGTGCGACTCCAACAGTGACGGTCTGCTGCCCTACGTCACGACGGAGAACGCCGCGCGCGACCTCGATCTCCTGCGCGGCGTCCTCGGCGACGAGAAGCTCTCCTACCTCGGGTACTCCTATGGTTCTTTCCTCGGCGCGACCTACGCGGACCTGTTCCCGAAGAACGTCGGCCGGGTCGTCCTCGACGGCGGGCTCGACCCGTCGATCCCGAGCGCGATCGTCGGCGCCCGCCAGGCAGCCGGATTCCAATCGGCGTTCGACGCCTACCTCGCCAGCTGTCTCACGGGGTCGGACTGCCCCTTCAGCGGGACAGAGGCGAACGCCCGGCAGCAGATGGGTGACGCACTCGCCGCGGTCGACGCCAGCCCGCTGACGGCGAGCGATGGACGGAAGCTGGGAGCCGATTCCCTCGTCACCGGCATCGTCTCGGCGCTCTACAGCGAGGGCAACTGGTCATCGCTGTCGTCGGCCATCACGGGGGTCCTCGAAGGCGACGCGGACGAGATGTTCGAGCTCGTCGACCGGTACTACAACCGGTACGACGGGCAGTACCTCGACAACTCGACCGAGGCATTCTCGGCGTACAACTGCATGGACTACCCCGCCGACCCGGCCGATGTCGTGGACGACGCGAACGCCGAGGTGGCGGCGAAGGCGCCGACCTTCGCGCCGTACTGGGCCTCCGACGCGAGCCTCTGCGACGCGTGGCCGTACCCGCCGACCGGCTCTCGCAACGAGATCCACGCGGAGGGTGCCGCCCCGATCCTCGTCATCGGCACGACCAACGACCCCGCAACCCCGTACGAGTGGTCTGCCGCTCTCGCGAAGCAGCTGAGCTCCGGCATCCTGCTCACTCGTGTGGGGGAGGGGCACACGGGCTTCAACAAGGGGAACGCGTGCATCGACGACGCCGTCGTGGCGTACTTCGAGGACGACAGGGTGCCGGACGGAGACCTCCGATGCGAGGCACCGTGAGGCCGGCGTTCGCAGCATGGCTCCGGACCCTGTAGGATCGATGATCGTGCAACGCGCGAGCGAAGCGCGCCACCTTAGCTCAGACGGCAGAGCGATTCACTCGTAATGAATAGGTCAAGGGTTCGATTCCCTTAGGTGGCTCCAGAACAGAGGACACACGGGTGACACAGGCCCTCGATGCGATTCTCGAGATCTTCACGTGGGTCGGATTCGGCGCGGCGGCGGGCTTCGGTGTCGTCGCCGTCGTCGTGTGGGCATCCGACGGTAGCTGGCTCCCCGCCGAGGCGTACCTCGACGATGACGGGCGCACGCTGCGCTGGATCGACAGCGAGGGCGAGGTCAATTCGGCTCCTCTCGCCGACGAGGATCGCGACCGCCTCGCCGACGAGCCCGCCGCGAACATCTGGTACCGGCACGGCTGGCACGACCGGATGAGATTCACCCGCCGACCGCCGGTCCTGCGGCTTCTCACCGGATTGGCGGTCGGCGGAGCGGCCCTCGGGCTTCTCGCATCGGCACTCTCGCTCGTCGCGTACTTCGTCCGCGTCGCACCGTCCTGACGGCCGTATTGCTGAAAAAGCGTATATCTAGCTAATCTAGGTATATGTCTCCTGCATCGACGCCCTCCCGCTGGTTGCGCATCGCGCTCCCGCTCGTCCTCGTCGTCATCTGGCTGGCCGGCGGGTCCATCGGTGGACCGTATTTCGGCAAGGTCGACGAGGTCTCGACGAACGACCAGTCGAGCTTCCTGCCGCAGAGTGCGGAGTCGACGCAGGTGCAGGAGCGACTCGGCGACTTCCTCGGCGGTGACGCGATTCCCGCCCTCGTGGTCTTCGATGCCGATGGCGCCCTCGCCCGGACGCAGCTGGAGGGCGTGCAGGCCGTCGCCGACCAGCTCGGCGAGCTGGAAGGCGTGCAGGAGGTGTCTCCCGCGATCCCGTCGGAGGACGGCGAAGCGGCCCAGGTCGTGGTCTCGATTGACGCCTCGGGGGAGGTGACCGACGTCGTCGGCGAGATCCGCGACCTCGTCGCCGCCGACGCACCCGACGGGCTGAGCGCATGGGTGACCGGTCCCGCAGGCTTCACGGCGGACCTCGCGACCGGGTTCACCGGCATCGACGGTCTCCTGCTGCTCGTCGCGCTCGGCGCCGTGTTCGTCATCCTCGTGATCGTCTACCGGTCGCCGCTCCTGCCGATCCTCGTCCTGTTGACCTCGGTGTTCGCCCTGTGCGTCGCGCTTCTGAGCGTCTGGTGGCTCGCCAAGGCGGAGATCCTCGTCCTCAACGGGCAGGTGCAGGGCATTCTCTTCATCCTCGTGATCGGTGCCGCCACCGACTACGCCCTCTTGTACGTCGCCCGGTTCCGCGAGGCGATCGGAGCGGGGCGGAAGAGATGGGATGCCGCGACCACCGCCTGGAAGGGCGCGGTCGAACCGATCCTCGCATCGGGCGGAACCGTCATCGCAGGTCTGCTGTGCCTGCTGCTCAGTGACCTGGCGAGCAATCGCGCGCTCGGCCCCATCGCCTCGATCGGCATCGCGTTCGCGATGCTGTCGGCGCTCACCTTCCTCCCGGCCCTCCTCGCCCTCGTCGGGCGGGCGGCGTTCTGGCCGTTCATCCCCACGACCGGCATGACCGAGCTCCCCGCCGACCTGACGCAGCCGACACGCGGCATGTGGGCGAAGCTCGCGCGTTTCGTCGCGCGCCGCGCGCGGATCGTCTGGATCCTCTCGACGGTGGTGCTGCTGGCGGCATCCGTCGCTGTCACGCAGTTGAAGGCCGACGGCGTTCCCGCGAGCGAGCTCGTCCTCGGTGCGTCGCAGGCGCGCGACGGGCAGGCCGTGCTCGCCGAGCACTTCCCCGCCGGGTCCGGAAGCCCGCTGTACGTGATCGTCCCGGAGGGCGAGGCGCCCGACGCCGTGGACCTGGTCGCGGACCAGGCGGGTATCGATTCGGTGGCCATCGTCTCGGCCGACGCACCGGCCGGTCAGGCGGACGCCGCCGTCGAGGGCGGCGCGCTGGTCCTCACCGCGCAGGGCCCTCCCGGCACTCCCGCACCGGCGCCGACGGTCGACGGCGGTGACGTCATGCTCGTCGCGACCCTGTCCGACGCCGCCGATTCCCTCGCCGCCGAGGACACGGTCCGCGACCTGCGCGCGGCGGTCTCAGGCACGACGCTCGACGCCGTCGTGGGTGGCACGACCGCGGTGGACCTCGACACCAACGACACGTCCATCCGCGACCGGACGGTCATCATCCCGGTGATCCTCGTGGTCGTCCTGCTGATCCTGATGCTGCTGCTCAGGTCGATCCTCGCTCCGGTGCTGTTGATCGTCAGTGTGATCGTGTCGTTCGCGGCGGCGCTCGGCGTCAGCGCCCTCGTCTTCAACGAGGTGTTCGGCTTCCCCGGCGGCGACCCCGCGGTACCGCTCTACGGTTTCGTGTTCCTCGTCGCGCTCGGCATCGACTACAACATCTTCCTCATGTCGCGTGTGCGGGAGGAGTCGATCCATCACGGCACGCGGCGCGGCATCCTCCGCGGCCTCGTCGCGACGGGCGGGGTGATCACCTCGGCGGGTCTCGTGCTCGCGGCCACGTTCGCGGCGCTCGGGGTCATCCAGATCCTGTTCCTGGTGCAGCTCGCCTTCATCGTCGCGTTCGGCGTCCTGCTCGACACATTCATCGTGCGGTCGCTCCTCGTGCCCGCGCTCGCCTACGACATCGGCAAGAAGATCTGGTGGCCGTCGAAGCTCTCGCGCGTCGACGACTGATCAGCGGGAGCGCCGCCGTGCGACGAGCGCCGCAACGACGCGCCACCCCACGAGCATCAGGAGCAGGACGGACGCCGCGACGATGACGAAGGCGACCTGCACGCCCTGACCGGTCACGGCGCGGAGGATCATCCCGCCCGCGACCGTGACGATCCAGACGGGGATGCCGGTACGGACGACCGCCCGCGGCGCCCGCCACGCGAGCGAGAGCAGCCAGCCGAGGACGAGCGCGGCCACGAAGGGGCCGGCCGTCGTCGCGAGCCCCGCCATCGGCGCTTCGTCGTGACTCGCCCGTCCGATCGCCGCGAAGATCACCACGAGGACGACGTCGATGCCGAACGCCGCGAGGATCTGGCCGGTGGGGGGAGCGGAGCGGTCGGGGGAGGCCATTCCGTCAGGGTAGTCGCGCCGGCTGCGCGCACCAGCGGCCCACCCGTCGTACTCTCGACTCATGACTCGAGCGCTGTTCATCGTCGATGTGCAGAACGATTTCACGGAGGGTGGCGCCCTGGGCGTCGACGGAGGTGACGCGGTCGCCGCGGCGGTCACCGCGCACCTGCACGCCCACGCCGCCGACTACGACGTGATCGTCGCCTCGCGCGACTGGCACGACGGCGAGGGCGACAACGGCGGCCACTTCTCGGCCACGCCGGACTTCGTCGACTCCTGGCCGGTGCACTGCGTCGCCGGTACCTCTGGGGCCGACTACGACCCGGGCCTCGACACGAGCTCTGTCACCCATCACGTGAAGAAGGGGCAGGGGATCCCCGCGTACTCCCTGTTCGAAGGCGTGACGGATGCCGGTGAGACGGTCGCCGACATCCTCACGGCGCACGGGGTCGTCGAAGTCGACGTCACCGGCATCGCCACGGATCACTGCGTGCGCGCGTCGGCTCTCGACGCCATCGCGCACGGGCGTCGCGTCCGCATCCTCACCGACCTGATCGCCGGTGTCGCACCCGCGCCGAGTGAATCCGCTCTCGCCGAGCTCGCCCACGCCGGAGCTGAGCTCGCCGTGTCGGCTGACGATCACGACGGAACCCCGTGACCCGTCAGGCACCCGCCGGGTGGTACGCCGATCCGGGCGAGCCCGGTCAGCTGCGCTGGTGGGACGGTACCGACTGGGCCACGGACACGGTCGCGCCGCAGAACGCGGCTGCGACTCCGGCTCCGGCTTCGGCTCCCGCGCCGGCTCCGCAGGCAGACGCGCCCGCGCCGGCCTCGCGGCTGCGCCCGGGCACGGTGTGGATCTGGCTGGCGATCCTGGCGTCCGTCCTTCCGCTGTACTCGGGGGTGTTCTTCGACGCGGCATCCCTCGCCCGTATCGACGGACTCACGCCCTCGGGCGGCATCGCGGCGGGGCTCGTTCTCCTCGTCGCCGTGGATCTGGTGCTCGTCGCGATCGCCGTCCTGTTCGCCTGGCTCGACCGCCGGGCGCTCCGTCGGCGCGGGATCGACGCGCCGTTCGCGTGGGGCTGGGCGGCGCTCGCCTTCGTGGCCACGCTGGGCGTCTACGTCGTCGGACGCTCGGTCGTCGTGCGTCGGCGCACGGGCCGGGGGCTCGCTCCGCTCTGGGGCTGGCTGGCCGCGACCCTGCTCGGTCTCGTCGTCTTCGCGGCGTGGGTGACGGTGTTCTCCGACGCGGCGTGGACCGCGGTGACGACCGCGCGCTGATCTTCACGCGATGGTCACCTGGGGTTCATCGCCCTCGGGCCTCGCCGCCCGACCATGGGTGAATGAGTCGTCCCCGCATCCTCTCGCTCTACGAAGGCCTATTCGCCGGCGGTGCCCGCGTGCTGCACACGAACGTCATCACGGGACTCCACGTCGACGGGGCGCACGAGCATTCCGTGCTGTCGATCGCCTCGCAGGCACGCCGTGAGGGCGCGCTGCAGCCGATGACCGACGATCCGCGGTACCGATGGCTGCGCGAGGCGGGCATCGAGGTGTCCGACCTCGGACGCGAAGCAGGAGTGGTCGCCCCCGCGCCGGAGAGCTTCACGGCAGCGGAGCTCGAGATCGCCGCGGACGCCGTCGCCCGCGCCGATGTGATCCTCACCCTGAAGGAACAGCCCCTCGGGCTCCTGCTCGCGCTCGACGCGCGAGGCCTGCTGCCCGACGTGCCCATCGCCGCGTGCCTGCACCGGTCGGACCCGACGCACTCGGGCGCCGCGGTTCGCTGGCTGGGGGAGCTGGCGGCATCCGGTCGTCTCACGTCGACCATCTCGTGCGCCGAATCGACCAGCGACGCCTACGCGCGGTTCCTCACGCCCGCCGTCGACCGATTCGTGATCCCGAACGGGGTCGACCTCGCGCGCTACCGCCCCAAGCCGTACGAGCGGATGCCGCTGCGCACCCAGCTCGGCATCGCCGGGGCCGCTCCGGTCGTCGTCTTCGCGGCCCGTTTCGATGCGATGAAGGATCCCGGGCTCTTCCTCCGCGCCGTCGCATCGCATGCGCGGCGGGACGCCCGCGCGCAGTACGTCATGTGCGGTGCCGGGATGACGGCCGACAACACGGCGCTGACCGCCGCGATCACCGAGGCGGGGGCACCCGCCGATCGCATCCACCGGCTCGGGATCCGTGACGACATGCCGCGCGTCTATCGCAGCGCCGACATCGTCGCGCTCACGAGCGCGTTCGGCGAGGCGTCGCCGCTGTGCCTCATCGAGGGCGCGGCATGCGGAGCGACGCCGGTGACGACCGCCGTCGGCGACGCGGCGCAGGTCGTGTCGGGGATCGGACTCGTCACCCCGCACGACGCCGACGCCATCGCGGGCGCATGGGCGAAGGTCATCGCGCGCCGGCCGGACTACCGTGCCGCCGCGTTGGCCGCGCGTCACCGGGTCGGGTCGGGGCGGATGCTCGATGCCTATCGAGGCGCGATCGACGGACTCGCAGAGCGCGCCGACGTGGCCGCCTGAGGCACTCCACCTCGTCACACATCGACGGCGGGGTGTCAACCGGCATCCCATCACTCGCAGCCCCGGCGAGAGTTGACGTGTGCCTCACCTCGACGACACCGGCCCCGGTCAGGATCTCCGCAGCTATGCGCCGATCGGCGACGGGCGAACGATCGCGCTGATCGGACTGCGTGGCCAGATCGACTGGATGCCGATCCCCGGCATCGACGACCTGCCGATCTTCGGGCGGCTGCTCGACGACGACGCGGGCGGCTGCATCGAGCTCGAGCCGGTGGAGGAGTACGAGGTGCGTCGGCGATACCTGCCCCGCACGAACGTCCTCGTCACGACGTTCATGACGGCGTCGGGCAAAGCGACCGTGACCGACGCGCTCGTGACGGGCGTCGCGGGGCGGCTCCCGTGGGCGGAGCTCGCGCGACGGGTGGACGGCGTCGAAGGCGAGGTCGCCTTCCGGTGGCGGGTGCAGCCGGGGACGTCGCTGAAGACCGCCGCGCCCTGGCACGACCGCGCGAACGAGCGCAGCATCCTGCGCTCCGGACTCACGACGATCGGCGTCACGGGGCGGGACTACGGTCCGGAGCCCGCCGCCTCGTCAGACGGCATCGCGACGGGGCTCGCAGGCGGCTTCACGACGTCGCAGGGGAGCCGGCATCTGCTGATCGTCGTCGGGACGCACGACGAGCCGATCCACTTCCCCAACCCCGACAACGTCGATCGCGGCATCGATCGCACGATCGAGGCGTGGCGCGCGTGGTCCCGGGAGTTCTCGTACGACGGCCCCTGGGCGAACGACGTTCAGCGCAGCGCGCTCATGCTCAAGATGCTGATCCACAGCCCGACGGGTGCGATCGCCGCGGCGGCCACCACGTCTCTGCCGGAGGACCTGACCGGCGGCAAGAACTGGGACTACCGGCTCGCGTGGGTGCGCGACCTCGCCTACACGGTCGACGCGCTCATCGGATTCGGCCTGCGGGAGGAGACCCACGCGGCGATCTCGTGGCTGCTGCGGACGATCCGCCGGCACGGCCCGGAACTGCACGTCATGTACACCCTCGACGGCGAACTCGACGGACACGTCACGACCTACGACGTCCCCGGCTGGCGCGGCGTCGGTCCGGTCGTGACCGGCAATCCGGCCCGGGAGCAGGTCCAGCTCGGCGTCTACGGCGACCTGTTCGCGATCTGCCGCGCGTACGTCGAGGCCGGGAACGCCCTCGACGTCGAGACGGGGCGGATGCTCTCGATGTACGCCGACAAGGTGTGCGATTCGTGGCGGAACCCCGATTCGGGCATGTGGGAGCTCCCCGAGGAGCGGCACTACACCTCGTCGAAAATGGGGTGCTGGCAGGCGCTCAACGACGCCGTCGCTCTCGCCGAGCTCGGCCAGATCCCGGGCAGCAGCGAGCGATGGGCTGCCGAGGCGGCGCTCGTCCGCACCTGGGTCGACGAGCACGGCTGGTCGGAGTCCCGCGGCGCGTACGTCATGGCGCAGGGCAGCCGCGACCTCGACGCGTCGGTCCTGCTGCACTCGCTGAGCGGGTTCGACCGCGGCGAGCGGATGTCGCGCACGATCGATGCGCTGACGGGAGAGCTCGGCGAGGGGCCGCACCTGTTCCGCTACACCGGCATGCGCGACGAGGAGGCCACGTTCGTCGCCTGCAGCTTCTGGCGTGCCGCCGCGCTCGTGTGCGTCGGACGACACGACGAGGGCATCGCGGCGATGAACGAGCTCGTCGCCGCCGGGAACGATGTCGGCATGTACGCCGAAATGATCGACCCCGAAGACGGCGCATTCCTCGGCAACCTGCCGCAGGCGCTCAGCCACCTCGCCCTCATCCGCGCGGCACTCACGATCCGCGACCTGGTCGGCGACGACGCCGACGGTCGTTGACGACCACCAGACCACCAATGAAGAAGGAGAGCACGATGGCACGCGACCAGTACACGTTCACGAATCCGGTGGAGCTCTACTCGGAGATCCAGCCTCAGAAGGGCTACCAGAGCGAGCCCGGCCTCGACGCCGATCTCGCCCCGAAGGCCGATCTCGGCGAGGACACCTACCGTGGCTCCGGCCGGCTGACGGGTCGGAAGGCCCTCATCACGGGCGGCGACTCCGGTATCGGAGCGGCGACCGCGATCGCCTTCGCCCGCGAGGGCGCCGACGTCGCGTTGTCGTATCTTCCGGAGGAGGAGGAGGACGCGCAGCGCATCGCAGGCATCCTCCGCGAGGCCGGCGCGACTGTCCTCACCTTCCCGGGCGACCTGAGGCAGAAGGACTACTGCGTCGAGCTCGTCTCGAAGACTGTCGAGGCGCTCGGCGGTCTCGACATCGTCGTCAACAACGGCGGCAAGCAGATCTTCAACAAGGATCTGACGACGCTCGACGACCAGCAGTTCGACGACACGTTCACGACGAACGTCGACGCGATGTTCTGGATCACCAAGGCGGCACTGCCGCACCTGCCCGCGGGCGCGACGATCATCAACACGACGTCGATCCAGGCGTACTCGCCGTCCGAGACCCTCGTCGACTACGCCTCGACCAAGGCGACGATCAACGCCTTCACGAAGGCGCTCGCGCAGCAGCTGGCGCCGAAGGGCATCCGGGTCAACGCGGTCGCCCCGGGCCCCATCTGGACACCGCTACAGGTGTCGGACGGTCAGCCCCAGGAGAAGATCGAGTCGTTCGGCGAGGAGACCCCGCTCGGACGCATGGGCCAGCCCGCCGAGCTCGCGCCCGCGTACGTGTTCCTCGCCTCCGCCGAGTCGAGCTACGTCCTCGGCGAGACGCTGAACGTCAACGGCGGGATGCCGACCCCCTGACGATCGCATGGCGAAGGCCCCGGCGCACACGCACCGGGGCCTTCGTCGCGTTCGGGTCAGGCGCCCACGAGCTCCTTGTCTGCGGACTTCGCGCGCTTCCGTGCCACGACTTTGCTTCGGATCGAGAACACCAGCACCGCCGCGAGCAACGCGTACAGGGTGATCGTGATGGGTCCGTGCACGAGGACGGTGAAGTCGCCGTTGGTGCTCATCGCGGCATCCCGCAGGCTCGTCTCGGCCAGCGGGCCGAGGACCATCCCGATGATGAGCGGGGCGAGCGGGAAGTCGAGCGCTCGCATCAGGAAGCCCAGCAGTCCGATGGCCAGCAGCATCACCAGGTCGAAGGTCGACCCCGATGTGGCATAGATTCCGAGCCCGCAGAAGAGCGTGATGCCGGCGTACAGGTACGGGCGCGGGATCAGCAGGAGTTTCGCCCACAGCATCGCGAACGGCAGGTTCAGGATGAGGAGGACGACCATCGCGATGAAGAAGCTCGCCAGCAGCGCCCAGACCAGGTCGGGGGCGCGGTCGAACAGCAGGGGGCCGGGCTGCAGACCGTACTGGCGGAAGGCGGCGAGCATGATCGCGGCGGTCGCCGAGATCGGGAGGCCGAGGGCGAGGAGAGCGCCCATCGCCATGCCGGTGGTCGAGTTGCCGGCCGCCTCGGGGGCGGCGAGACCGCGGATGGCTCCCTTGCCGAACATGGGGTTCTTGCGCCGCTTGTCGAGGCGCTTCTCTAGGCCGTAGGCCAGGAACGTCGGGATCTCCGACCCGCCCGCGGGGACCACGCCGAACGGAAGGCCGATGGCGGTGCCGCGCAGCCAGGCGGGCGCCGCCTCCTTCAGCTCTCGGCGGCTCAGCCACGGGCGACCCGTGGGCTTGATGAGCGCCTTGTCCGTCATGTGCCGCTCGAGGCAGGCGACGTAGATGACCTCGCCGAGGGCGAGGATGGCGACCGTGACCGTCACGAGCGAGATGCCGTCGAACAGGTTCGGCGAGTCGAGCGTGAACCGCGGTGCGCCAGAGACGCCGTCGATGCCGATGACGGCGATCCCGAGACCGATGAACAGCGACGTCAGACCCTTGATCGCGCTGTCGGCGACGACCGACGACGTCGCCGCGAAGGCGAAGACGGCGAGGGCGAAGAACTCGGCCGGACCGAACCGACTCGAGAAGTCGGCGAGGGCCGGGGCGACGAACACGACGACGATCGAGGCGACCATTCCTCCGATGAAGGCGCCGATGGCGGCCGTGGCGAGGGCCTGGGCGGCGCGGCCGTTGAGCGCCATCTTGTGCCCCTCGAACGTCGAGGCGATGGCGGATGCCTGCCCCGGCGTGTTCATGAGGATGCCCATCGTCGAATCGCCGAACAGGCCGCCGAAGTAGACGCCCGCGAACATGATGAACGCCGCGGTCGGGTCGAGCGAGAAGGTGATCGGAAGCAGCAAAGCGACCGCCATGGACGACCCGAGGCCGGGGAGGACTCCGACGGCGGTGCCGAGGAGGCATCCGATCAGGACCCACAGCAGGTTCGCGGGGGTGAGGGCGCCGGCGAATCCTTCGCCGAGAAGTGTCAGGACGTCCATGTCAGAACCCTCCGAGGATGCCCGACGGGAGGGGCATCCCGAGGGCCATGTCGAAACCGATGTAGGCGAGCGAGCTCAGCGTGAGCCCCACGATGAGGCTCTGCAGCCACTTCGTCGAGCCGAACGCGCGCGCGACGCACCAGAACAGCAGGCCCGCCGCGATGATCCAGCCGAGGAACTCGAGCAGGAAGGCGAAGGCGAGGAACGACAGGACCACCCATGCGAACGAGCGGATGTCGACGCGGACGGGCTTCGCTGCGGGTTCCTCGCTCGCCGCCTCGGCGCGCGCCGCCTCGATCTCGGCGGTGAGGGCGTCGGGCGTCGCGCGGATCTCGCGGATCGCGCCGACGGCGAGGGTGGCGGCGAAGATGTAGAGGCCGGCCGCGATGATGCCGGGGAAGAACTGCGGCCCGGGGAACGCCGTGCCCTCGGGTACGCGCATGGTGACGATGCCGACGACGAGGTAGGTGGCGAAGGCGACGAGGATCACCGGCATCGTAAGGCCCTTGAGGAGGGCCGCGGCACCGGGCCCGGAGACCAGCCGTAGGCGCTGGCCGACGACGGCGGACGCCGAGGTGGGGTTGGCGGGGAAGGTCACAGGCCCATCTCCTCGTAGAGGGCGCGGATGCGCGTCTCCTCGTCCTTCAGGAACGTGTCGAGCTCGTCGCCCGTGATGATGCGTTCGGTCCAGTAGTAACGGTCCATCGCGTCAGCCCACTCGGGGGTCGCGACGCTGTCGAGGACGAGCTGCGTGAGTGCCTCGCGCTCGCTGTCCTCGAGACCGGACGGCGCCGAGAGCGAGCGCCAGTTCGTCAGCGAGACGTCGTAGCCCTGCTCGGCGGCGGTCGGGATGTCGATCCCGTCGACGGGCTCCTTCGCCACGAGGGCGAGGGCGCGCAGACGTCCCGCCTCGATCTGGTCGATGTTGTCGGGGTAACCGCCGGCGGCGGCCTTCGCGGTGCCGTTGAGGAGCGCCTGGATCGCCTCGCCGCCGCCGTCGGAGGAGATGTAGGTGGTGTCCACCGGCTCGATGCCGGCAGAGAGCGCGAGGTCGGTGACGACGAGCTGGTCGAACGAGCCGCCGCCGGTCCAGGGGAGGGCCTTCGGGTCCTCCTTCCAGCCCTGCACGAGGTCGTCGAGCGTCTCGTAAGGGGAGTCGGCCGGGACGACGATGACGTCGTACTCCTCGACGACCACCGCGAGCGGGGTGACGTCGTCGAGGGTCGCGGCGGAGTTGAACTGGATCGTGGCGGCCAGGAGACCCGTGCCGCCCACGAGCATGTTGTTCGCCTGGCCCTCGAGGACCGAGACGTTGCCGAGGGCGATCGTGCCGCCGGCACCCGGCATGTTCACGACCTGCACGTTGTTCACGAGACCGTTGGCCTTCTGCGCCTGCTGGAGTTCACGGGCGACGCCGTCCCAGCCTCCGCCGGCGGCGGCGGGGGCGACGATCGTCATCGACGCGTTGATGTCGCTGCCGGTGCTCGCCGAGGCGATCGACCCGGCGGCCGCGGTTCCGATCGCGGCGGCGGCGATGACACCGCCGACCACGCGGCCGACCACGGTGCGGCGCCTGCTCGGCGGCGGTGCAGGGGTATCTGTCTGGGTCATCATTGCTCCATTCGCGCGGACATCGTCGTCTCCGCGAGATCGAAATAGGATGACAGCGCGCGGTGCGGCAGCGGCATCCTTCGGCTTTTGTTCTCTTAAACGCTCACGCACCGTGCATGGACGGGAGTGGTGAACGATGGCGTCTCCGCGGCGGCCCCGCGTGCTCCGGCTCGCGCTGCTCGTCCTGCCCTCGGTGGTGACGCTCGCCGCGCTGTCGGCGACGGTCGCGGTCGCGATGACGGTGCAGGAGCGCACGATCCGCGAGGCGACGGCCGAGCGGGTCATGGCCGTCGCCCGGAGCCTCGCGGATCTCGCCGAGGTCCGGACGACCCTGACGACGGTGACGGATGCCGGTCGCCCGGGCGATCTCGCCGACGCCGCCGATCTCGCCGCGGCGACGACGGCGCTGCAGCCGCTCGCCGAGCTCGTCGTCGAGTCCGCGGGCGTCTACTACGTCGTCATCACCGACGACGAGGGCGTCCGCATCACGCATCCGCTCGCCTCCGAGCGCGGCGTGCAGGTCGAGACCACGAACGGGCCCGTGCTGGAGGGTGGGACGTTCCTCGGCACCGAGCGGGGCGCCTCGGGGCCGTCGCTGCGTGCGAAGGTGCCGGTGCGGGACGACGGCGGCGTCGTGGTCGGCATGGTCGCCGTCGGTGTGCTGGAGTCGAGTATCGCGGCGGACCGGGACGCCGCGCTCGGCGCACTGCTGCCGTGGGGGATCGGCGCGCTCGTCGTCGCGTCGCTCGCGAGTTCCGCGCTGACGACCGCGGTCGAGCGCAGGTTCCGGCGGGCGGATGCGGTCGCTGCGGAGAACGCGCAGATGCGGCGGACGACCGCCGCCCTCCGCGAGCAGGCGCACGAGTTCGGCACGCGACTGCACGTCGTCCACGGGCTCGTCTCGCACGGCGACACGGCAGCGGCGCTCGGCTACATCGAGGAGGTCGCCCCGGTGCGCACCGCGGCCGGCGCCGAGGACGCTGGAGAACCCGTCGCCGCCGCGACCGTGCACGCCGTGCGTGCCGAGCTGCTGGAACTCGGCGCGCAGGCCGAGTTCGACCTCGCGCTCGACGGCGACCTCGACGACGGTGCCGTGTCGGTCGTCGCGAACCTGTGCCGCAATGCGGGCGAGGCCGGCGCGCGGCGGGTGCGCTGCGTGCTGCGCGAGGCCGAGGGTCGCCTCATCGGGGCCGTCGACGACGACGGTCCGGGGGTGGATCCGGCCGTCATCGGTCGCATCTTCGGCCAGGGGTTCTCGACGAAGACGGACCCGTCGGGCTTCGGGCGGGGGTACGGCCTCGATACCGTGCGGCGCACGGTGGCATCCCGCGGCGGCACGATCGAGGTCGGTTCGTCCGCGCTCGGCGGTGCGCGTTTCGCCTTCGAGATGGAGCGCGTGTGAGCGGGCAGGCGATCCGTGTGCTGGTCGTCGATGATGACCGGGGCGCGCGCGCCCTGCACTGCCGATTCGTCGACGGCGTGCCCGGGTTCGTCGTCGCAGGATCCGCCGGCACGGGGCGGGAAGCCCTCGCCCAGGGCTCCTCGGGGGTCGACCTCGTCCTGCTCGACATGCGCCTGCCCGACATCAGCGGAGTTGAGGTGCTGCACCGGCTGCGGACGGTCGCGGACGGTGGACCGGACGTCCTCGTGATCAGTTCGTCGCAGGATCAGACGACCGTCCGTCAGGCGCTCGCCGGTCGGGTCGTCGGGTACCTCGTGAAGCCGTTCACCGAGCCCGCGCTGCGGGAGCGACTCGAGCGGTATCGCGAGGAGCGCGACGCGAGAGCGGATGCCGGGCGCGAGCGTCCGCTCGCACAGGCGGAGATCGATCGGCTGCTGGCGACCGGCGGCATCCGCACCGTCACGGCGCCTGCCCGCGGGGCTCGGGCATTGCCGAAGGGACTCGCCGCCCCGACGCTGGAACGCGTGCTGACCGCGCTCGATGCCGGGGCCGGGCGGTCCGTCGCCGAGGTCGCCGCGTCGTGCGACCTGTCGCGGGCGACCGCACACCGGTACCTGACGCACCTGGCCGAATCCGGCGCGATCGCCGTGTCGCACCGTTACGGCAAGCGGGGACGCCCGGAGGTGCTGTACCGCCTCGCTCCCGGGTGAGGTCGAGGGGCCACCGTGGCCGATACGATCGCGACATGGTCTCTCGCGCCCTCCGCCTGCCCGCCGCGATGCTGTTCCTGGCGGCAGGCGTGGCGCTGAGCGCATGCTCACCGAGCTCCCTGTTGCAGATGCAGCTGTCCGACGTCACTGGGGGGTCGGATCCGGACACGTCCGCAGAGATCATCGAGGAGCCGGACCCGGCCGATGAGGACGCCTGGGTCACCGTCTCCTTCGAGGCGCGCGAGGACGAGTTCGACATCGACCTGATGGACGCGCTCTTCGAGACCGAGCTCGCCGCCGACGAGGCGCTGGTCGATGCCGGCGTCGGTCAAATCGACGGCAATGGTGCGGGCGCCGGTGGCTACGACGTGTTCTTCGTCGGTGCGGACGCCGACGAGATGTGGCGCGTGCTGGAACCGGTGTTCGCAAAGGCGCCGGTGCCGTGGACGCGGGTCGAGCTGTCCGACGGATTCGACGATGCGTCCCCCGAGGTGCTCACCCGGGATTAACCGGAGCGACTCTCCGCGGCATCGCCCTGGCCCGGGGCCGGGATCTCGAGCAGGTGCAGGAAGTCCTCGAACAGCCTCGCCATGTCGACGGCGTCCGGATCGAGAAGCCACTGCAGCTGCAGGCCGTCCATCATCGCCGTCACGAGCTGACCGACTCGCTCCGCGTCGAGGTCGTTCCTCAGGTGGCCCTCGTCCTGCAACCGTGAGAACGACTCATCGTCCTGGTGCCGGAGGGCGCGGTAGCGATCGCGGAAGGACTCGTGGGCGGGATGCTGCGGGTCGGTCGCTTCGGCGGAGAGCACGACATGCAGGGCGACGAGGCCGGGGGAGCGGGTGTTACGCGCCACCTGCTCGCGCATCGTGTCGACGAAGCTGACGCCGGCGGCTTCGGACTCCTCGCGGCGTGCGCGGTCGATCTCGTCGCGCGCCGCGATGGTTGCGGCAAGCAGTCCGACCTTGGAACCGAAGTGGTGCAAGAGGCCCGCGTCCGAGATGCCGACGCGGCGCGCGATCTCGCGCAGCGATGTGCCGCGGTAGCCCTGCTCGCCGAACACTTCGACGGCGGTCTCCACGATCGTGGTCCGCCGTTTGTCCCCGCGCACGCGACGGAGGTCGGGTCGGCCGGGAAGGTCGGTGGGCGTGTCTTCGGCTGCGTTGCTCATGGCCTGCTCTCTTGCGAGGTCGGTTGCCGTCAGTCTATGCTCAACAAACTAAGCGAGCAGTTGCTAAGTTACTTTTCCCGTCAACTGCTGCGGCGTCAAGACTCGATGAGGAGGATCCCGTGAAGATGCGGAACAGGGCACTCGCGTTCGGTGCCATCGGTGTGGTCGGAATGCTGGCTCTCGCCGGGTGCGGCAGGGCGGACGATGCCGGTCAGGGTGGCGGCGGCGAGGCCGCGACAGTCGACGAGTCCGCGGCGAAGGGGACCATCGAGGTGTGGGCGATGGGTGAGGAGGGCGAGAACCTCGCCGATTTCGCGGACGGATTCGTGAAGGAGAACCCCGACGCGAAGGTGACCGTCACGTCGATCCCGTGGACCGACGTCATGACGAAGTATCAGACCGCCGTCGCCGCCGGCACGGTGCCCGATGCGATCATGATCGGGTCGTCGCTCCTTCCGTCGATGGTCGCCGCGGGCGGCCTCGCCAAGGTCCCCGGCGACCTCGTCGACGAGGAGTCGTTCAACGAGACGGCGCTCGAATCGACCGAGGTCGAAGGCACCTCTTACGCGGTGCCGTGGTACGTCGAGACGCGTGTCATGTACTACCGGGAGGACCTCGCCGAACAGGCGGGTGTCGAGGCGCCGAAGACGTGGGACGACCTGACAACCTTCGCGGAAGCGATGAAGGCGAACGGCTCCGACTACGGCATCCAACTCCCCATGGGCGACGCAGAGGACTCGACCCAGGTGATCCTGCCGTTCTACGCGCAGGCGGGCGGCGAGGTCCTGAACGACGCCGGTGACGCCTACGCGTGGGATGAGGCGGCCCTGACTGAGGCGCTCGACTACTACGCCTCGTTCTTCACCGCGGGGCTCGCGCCCATGTCCGGCTACGGCGACGCGCAGACGGCCGCGTTCGCGAACGGATCGAACCCGACCTTCATCTCCGGTCCCTGGATGGTGGGCGTGCTCGGCGACCAGGAGTCGCCCGAGTGGGTCGACGAGAACGTCCTCACCACGCCGGTGCCTGCCGGCACGGACAACAACGACTCGTACCTCGGCGGCGGCCACCTGGGTGTGTTCGAGGACGCGAAGAACGCCGACGGAGCCTGGAAGCTGATCCGTTGGCTGTCCGAGCCCGAGACGCAGCAGGAGTGGTTCGAGACGGTCAACGCCCTCCCGGCCGTGACCTCCGCGCTCGACTCCGAGCCGTTCACCTCCGACCCGCGCCTGTCGGTCCTCAACGACCAGCTCGAGAACACCGTCGCACCGCCGTCGGTGCCGAGCTGGAACGAGATGTCGGCATTCATCGAGACCGAAGCGGAGAAGGTCGCCAACGGCAGCAGCGCGGCGGAGTCGGCATCCGCCATCGTCGCCAAGGCCGAATCCCTCGGCACGGGCTGGTAGGCGTCGTGGCGCTCGTCTCGACGAGTGCGGCTGGGCGGCGAGGAGGCTTCGCCGCCCAGCGGCGCCGCACCGCCGTGGTGGCGTGGCTGTTCGCCCTGCCGTTCCTCGTCATCTTCGCGGTCTTCATGCTGGGCCCGCTGCTGGGATCCTTCGCGATGTCGTTCACCGACCTCGGGGTGCGGGACCTGCGCTCGCCGTTCTCGGTGAACGTGATCGGGTTCGACAACTTCGTCGCGCTGTTCCAGGACGAGCTGTTCGTGAAATCGATCGTCAACACGTTCTACTTCGTCGGCGTCGGCATCCCGCTCACGATGGCGCTCGGCCTGCTGCTCGCGGTCGCGTTGAACTCCGGGATCGAGAAGTTCCGGAGCGTCTTCCGGGTGGGGTTCTACACCCCGGTCGTGACCTCGATCGTCGCCGTCGCGGTCGTGTGGAAGTTCATCCTGCAGGACTCGGGGCTCCTGAACACGGTGCTGTCGTGGGTCGGCATCAACGGACCGGACTGGTTGAACGACCCGTTCTGGGCGATGCCCTCGATCATCCTCATGGGCGCATGGCGCAACATGGGCACGCTCATGATCATCTTCCTGGCGGGGCTGCAGGCGATTCCGCGGGACGTCTACGAGGCCGCGGAGGTCGACGGCGCGAGCGCGTGGCGACGGTTCACGAGCATGACGCTTCCCCTCATGCGCCCGACGCTGCTGCTGGGCGCAGTCCTGCTCTCCGTCGGGTTCCTGCAGGTGTTCGAGGAGCCGTTCGTCATGACGCAAGGCGGACCGCTCAACTCGACGCTGACCATCAGCTACTACGTCTACAACCAGTTCGGATACGGCGACTACTCGCTCGCGTCCGCGGCGGCCTACGTGCTGTTCGCGTTCATCGCGGCGCTGTCGGCCGTGCAGTTCCGGCTGCTGCGATCGAAGGACAACTGACATGGCGATCACGACGGTGACCGAGCCCGACAAGGCCGCGGTGACGACGGATGCCGCGCCCCGCCGGCGGCGGAGATCGGTGAGCTGGTCGCGGGGTGCCACCTACCTCGCGCTCACGATCGGGTTGATCGTCACGCTGGCCCCGTTCATGTGGATGCTGCTCGGCAGCTTCAAGACGCAGGGCGAGCTGCTCCAGCGTCCCATCACGTGGTGGCCCGAGCAGGCGACGCTCGACAACTACTCCCGCTGGCTGACGCAGCTGGACTACGGGCAGTTCTTCTTCAACTCGGTGGTCGTCGCGCTCGTGGTGGTCGTCGGCAACATCGTGTTCTGCTCGATGGTCGCGTACGCGCTCGCCAAGCTCGAGTTCCCCGGCAAGAAGGTGCTGTTCGGCCTCGTGCTGCTAACGCTCATGGTGCCGGGCGTCGTCACGCTCGTGCCGATGTTCGTCCTCGTGGCGAACATGGGGCTCGTCAACACGTATCCGGCGCTCATCCTGCCGTTCCTGGCAGGACCGCTCGGCGTCTTCCTCATGCGGCAGTTCATCATGGGTGTCCCCGACGCGCTCATCGAGGCGGCGCGGATCGACGGCGCGGGGGAGTGGCGCATCTTCCTGCGGGTCGTGCTGCCGCAGTGCGGCCCGCCGATCGCGACGCTCGCGATCCTCACGTTCCTCGGATCGTGGAACAACTTCCTCTGGCCGCTCGTGATCGCCCAGACCGAGCAGATGTACACGCTGCCCGTCGCGCTGTCGCTCTACTCCGTCGGGTCGAACGGCACGTACTACGGTCTGCTCATGGCGGGGTCCGTGCTCGTCGTGACACCGATCCTGCTGCTGTTCCTCTTCCTGCAGCGCTACTTCGTGCAGGGCATCACGATGACGGGGCTCAAGTAGGTCGAACCAACGAGAGGAAGTACTCGTCCGCGAGCGACCGGACGAGCGCACCGTCCCGTTCCGGCGCGGCGTCCTCGTACACCTCGGCCCGGTCGAGCTGCGCGGTGACGAAGCGGTCGAGGATCGCCGGCGGGGTCCCCGCACCGAGCTCGCGAGTCTGTGCCTTCTGGGCGATGAGGTCGTGCACCGCAGTCCGCACATCGTCGTCGAGGTCACCCTCTTCGATCAGGGCGGGGAGGTCCATCGGCGGGACAGCCTGCGCGGGATGGACCTCGAGCCATCTCAGGGCGGCAGCAGGACGGAGGACATAGAAGAACCGCTTGAGGGTGGGCTTAACCGCCCGCTGCTGCCGGGCGACGTGCAGGTAATGACGTCCGACCGCCCCGCGCTCGACGATGCGGTCGGCGAGATCGAGCAGGCCGTCGCGGAATGCCGGGTCGCCCGTGTAGACGATGGGAGAGCGGAGCCACTCGATCGCCGTCGCGTTGCCCTTCGCGATCAGCTTCACGGACTTCGCGAGATCCCAGCCGTTGACGTCGAACACCGCGTCCAGCGGGGTTTCGATCACGTCGCGCTCGGGCCACAGCGTCAGATACTGCTCGCGCGGCCGTACGAAGATGAAGCGGCAGTCGTAGTCGCTGTCGGGTGAGGGGAATCCCCACGCGCGGCTGCCGCTCTCGATCGCCCACGGGATCTCGACATCGTGGTCCCGCGACACCGCAGCGAGTCGACGATCGATTTCGGCGACGACGTCCGGATCGAGGTCGGCGGGGATGGCGCGCATACCTCGACGATAGCGAGAGCCGTCGCGTCAGCGGATTTCGAACGAGACCGCCCGCAGCATCTCGTCGCGGGACGACGGCCCGATGAGGAGCTCGAACTCCCCGGGTTCCACGATGCGACGGCCGGCGGCATCCACAATCGTGCAGTCGGATGCCGGCAGGTCGATCTCGACCGTGGCGTCGGCACCGGCGGCGACATCGACGTGGCGGTAGGTCTTGAGCTCCTTGTCGGCCCAGCTCACCGAGGTCACCGTATCGCGGACGTACACCTGGACGATCTCGTGTGCGGGGCGATCCCCCGTGTTCCGGAGCGTGATCCGTGCGCGGACCGTGTCACCGGCCGAGACGACGGGCGTCAGGACCTCCGCGTCGCCGTACTCGACGGTCGTGAACGTCAGGCCGTCGCCGAACGCGAACGCCGGCTGCTGCGTCAGGTCGGCGTAGCGGTCGCCGTGCTGGCCGCGGATCTGGTTGTAGTACGTCGGCTGCTGACCGGCGTGCCGCGCGAACGAGATCGGCAGGCGCCCGGAGGGTTCGATCTCGCCGAGCAGTAGCTCCGCGATCGCCCGTCCGCCCTGCATGCCCGGGTTCGCGACCCAGATGACGGATGCCTCGCGCACCGACTCCGGCAGGATCAGCGGCTTCGACGCCATCAGCACGACGACGAGCGGCGTGCCCGTCGCCGCGAGGGCGTCGAGGAGCGCCCGCTGGCCGCCGACGAGCTCGAGCGTCGCGGTCGACCGGCCTTCGCCGACGAGTTCGATCCGGTCACCGACCACGGCGATGGCCACGTCGGATCGCTCAGCGAGAGCGACCGCCTCGGCGATCTGCGCGGCATCCGGTTCGCTCGGTGCGACGATCGGCGGTCGCGGCTGACCGTCGGGGAAGACACCTGCGGGGTCGTCCGCGAGGCGGAGGATCTCCGCACCCGGCGCGTACTCGGCCGTCGCGCCCGCGAGCTCGCGCAGCCCGTCGAGGACCGTCGTGATCTGCGCACGCGGATGGCCATCCGGCATCCAGTCGACCTGTCCGGACGAGCCCGCCCAGTCGCCGAGCTGCGTCTGCGCGTCGTCGGCGAGCGGGCCGACGACGGCGATCCGTCGCGTCGCGGGCGCCAGAGGGAGCGTGCCGTCGTTGCGGAGCAGGACGAGCGAGCGCCGCGCGACCTCGAGGTTGAGGTCGGTGTGGGCGCCCTGCGCGATGACCGTGGCGATGCGCTCCCGGTCGGGAAGGCGCGGGTTCTCGAACAGCCCGAAGCGGAACTTGAGCGACAGGATGCGCGAGACCGCCTGGTCGATGTCGGCCTCGGCCAGCATCCCGCGCTCGACAGCCTCGAGGGCACCGGCGAAGAAGCCGGGCGTCGTCATGACCATGTCGTTGCCGGCCTTCACGGCGGCCGCGGCGGCGTGCGCGTAGTCGGGCTGCACCTTCTGCTCCCACACCATGCGACCGACGTTGTCCCAGTCGGTGATGAGGGTGCCGGTGTAACCCCACTCGCCGCGGAGCACGTCGCTGAGCAGCCAGTCGTTCACCGTGATCGGCACGCCGTCGGTGGTCTGGTAGCCGAGCATGAAGGTGCGGCATCCCTCCCGCGCGACGCGTTCGAACGGCGGCAGGAACCAGGAGCGGAGCTTGCGCCGAGAGATGTCGGCCTCGCTCGCATCACGGCCGCCCTGGGTCTCGGAGTACCCGGCGAAGTGCTTCGCGGTCGCGAGGATCGCGTCGGGGTCGTCGAGGCCGTCGCCCTGGTAGCCGCGCACCATCGCCGAGGCGAGCTCGCCGATGAGGAACGGGTCCTCGCCGAACGTCTCGCCCACGCGCCCCCAACGGAGGTCGCGGGCGATGCAGAGGACGGGGGAGAAGGTCCAATGGATGCCGGTGGCCGCCACTTCGGCCGCCGTCGCCTTCGCGACGCTCTCGATGAGGTCCGCATCCCAGGACGCGGCCATGCCGAGTTGTGTCGGGAAGATCGTCGCCCCCTCCCAGAACGAGTGTCCGTGGATGCAGTCCTCCGCGACCAGCAGCGGGATGCGCAGCCGGGTCTGTGCCGTGAGCTCCGCGGCGCGGAGCACCTTTTCGGGGGACGTGTGGAGGATCGAGCCGGCGTGACGCTCGTGCACGATGTGCTCGAGGTCCTCGCGGGCGTCGAACTGCATCATCTGCCCGACCTTCTCGGGGAGCGTCATGCGCCCGAGCAGGTCGGCGACGCGCTCCTCGACTGACAGAGCGGCATCCAGGTAGGCGGCGGCAGCGGTGTCGACGGTCGTCATTCGCGGGCCTTCCGGCGGGTGGCGGGGACCTCGACGGTGCGGACGGCGGTGACGGCGTCGTTGACGTTCAGGCCCTTCTTCTTCATCGCGCGGGCCCGCTCGCCGGCGGAGCGCAGGCGGGGGTTCACGTACTCGTCGATGCCGAAGTTGATGAGCGACAGTGCCACACCGATGGCGGCGATGCAGAGCCCCGGGGGCAGGTACCACCACCACTGGTTCTGACGGAATGCGCCCTGAGCGCTCGCCCAGTTGAGGATGGTGCCCCAGTTGTACGTGTTCACCGGGATGACGCCGATGTACGACAGAGTCGTGAGGCCGAGGATGGCGGCGGTCACGGTGCCGACGAAGCTCGCGGCGATGAGCGCCATGAGGTTCGGCAGCATCTCGACGGTGATGATGCGGCGCAGCGGCTCGCCGTTCGCTCGGGCGGCCTGGATGAAATCGCGGTTCCGGAGCGACATCGTCTGCGCGCGCAGGACGCGTGCGCCCCACGCCCAGCCGGTGATCCCGAGGACCGCGGCGATGAGGACGAGCGGCGGCTCCTCGAACATCGAGGCGACGATGATGATGAGCGGCAGACCCGGGATGACGAGGAACACGTTCGTCAGCGCCGAGAGGCCCTCGCTCTTCCACCCGCGGACGTAGCCCGAGACGACACCCACGACGATGGCGATGACGGTGGCCAGGATCGCAGCGAGGAAGCCGACGACGATGACGCCGCGCGTGCCGTGGATGACCTGACTGAGCACGTCCTCGCCGATGTGGGTGGTGCCCAGCCAGTGCTCGGCGGACGGCGGCTGGAACCGCGCCGTGTTGTCGACCTGGGTGGGCGAGAACGGAGCGAGGACGTCGGCGAAGATCGCGATGAGGACGAAGAAGCCGAGGATGGCGAGCCCCGTGATCGACTTGGCGTTGCGGAACATCGCGAACGCCGACCCCAGGCGGGCCCAGAACGTGTTGGGCGTCGGGTCCTCGGTGCGGGCCATGCGGATGGTGGCGGTGGTGGTCATGGTCAGGCCTCCGTCTGGCGGGTGCGCGGGTCGAGGAACGCGTAGGCGATGTCGGCGAGGATGTTCGCCACCAGCACCGACAGCGTGATGACCAGGAAGACGCCCTGCATCAGCGCGTAGTCCTTGCCGTTCGTGGCATCCAGCAGAAGTTTTCCGACGCCGGGGTAGCTGAAGACCATCTCCATGACGATCGTGCCGCCGACGATGAAGCCGATCGACAGCGCGAAGCTCTGGATCTGGGGGAGGACCGCGTTGCGGGCGGCGTACCGCCACAGCACGCGCGAGTTCGGCATGCCCTTGGCCTGCGCGACGGTGATGTAGTCCTCGTCGAGGACCGTGAGCATCATGTTTCGCATGCCGAGCATCCAGCCGCCGAGCGAGGCGATGATGATCGTCACCGCCGGGAGCGTGCCGTGGTGGATCACCTGCCCGATGAACTCCGGGGTGAACTCGGGCGAGTAGCCGACGCCGTACGCCTTGCCGATCGGGAACCACTTGAGGTTGACCGAGAAGAGGGCGATGGCGAGGAGCCCCAGCCAGAAGTACGGGATGGTGCTGAGGAAGGTCGTGATCGGGATCATCACCTCGGAGCGGCTCCCTCGACGCCAGCCGATGATGGCGCCGCCGATCGTGCCGATGAGGAACGAGATGATCGTGGCGAATCCGACGAGCCCCACCGTCCAGGGGAGGGCCGCGCTGATGACCTCACCGACCGGGCGGAGGCCGTGCAGGAGCGAGACGCCGAGGTCGCCGCGGACCATCAGGCCCCAGTAGTCGACGTACTGCTGCCACATCGACTTGTCGGTGTCGATGCCGAGCAGGGCGCGGAGCGCGTCGGCCGCCTCGGGCGTGACGTTGCGGTTGCGGGCGAGGTACTGATCGACCGCGTCGCCCTTCATCAGGCGGGGCAGGAAGAAGTTGATCGTGATCGCCGCCCACAGCGTGAAGAGGTAGAACAGGGCGCGGCTGCCGAGGAAGCGCCACGGGATGCGGGAGCGCCCCTTCACGGCGGTGGTCGCGGTGGTGCCGACCTCGAGCGCGTCGGACGTCTCGACGGGCAGCTGGGGTTCGACGGCGGTCATCGGGCACCTCCGGGCAGTCCCGGAGCCGACGCGAAGTGGCTCTCGGGGTCGGGGGACGCAGCGCGGAGCTCCTGCGTGTACGGGTTCTGGGGACGCAGGATCACGTCGTCGGCGGTGCCGCTCTCGACGACCCTGCCCTGGTTGAGCACGAGGATCTCGTCGCTGAAGTGACGTGCGGTGGCTAGGTCGTGGGTGATGTAGAGCACCCCGAGCCCTTCCTCGCGCTGCAGGTCGGCGAGGAGGTTCAGGACGCCCATGCGGATCGAGACGTCGAGCATCGACACCGGTTCGTCGGCGACGAGGAGGCGAGGACGGGATGCCAGGGCCCGGGCGATCGCGACGCGCTGCCGCTGCCCGCCCGAGAGCTCGTGAGGTCGGCGGTCGATGACCGAGTCCGGATCGAGCCGGACGCGGTCGAGGAGGCGGCGCACCTCGTCCTCGACCTCCTTCTTCGGGACGACGTTGTCGAGGCGCAGAGGGCGCTCGACGTGATGGCGGATCGAGTGGTACGGGTTCAGGGAGGCGAACGGGTCCTGGAACACCATGCGGAGCTGCTGCCGGTAGTCCCGCAGGCCCTTGCCGCGGCGGGGGATGGGCTTCCCGTCGAGGCGGACCTCGCCGCTCGTGGGCGTCTCGAGCTGGGTGAGGATCTTCGCGATCGTGGACTTGCCGCTGCCGGACTGGCCGACGAGGCCGATCGTCTGGCCGGACGAGAGGGTGAAGGACACGTCGTCGAGGGCCTTCATCTGACCCGCACCGCGGACGTGGTAGATCTTCGTGACGCTGTCGAATTCGAGTGTGGTCATCGGACGACGACCCCCCTTTCACCGGTCAGTCGCGGGAACGAGGACAGCAGCGTGCGCGTGTACTCGTGCTGCGGGGCGGTCCAGATGCGCTCGGCGGTGTCGATCTCGACGATCTCGCCCTTGCGCATGATGGCGATGCGGTCGCTGATCTCCAGCAGCAGCGGCAGGTCGTGGGTGATGAAGATGACGGAGAAGCCGAACTCGTGGCGCAACTGCGAGATCTGCTTGAGGATCTCGCGCTGGACGAGGACGTCGAGCGCCGTGGTGGGCTCGTCCATGATCATCAGCTGCGGGCGGAGCGCGAGCGCCATGGCGATCATGACGCGCTGGCGCATACCGCCCGAGAGCTCGTGCGGGTACGAGCGGCTGCGGGCGGCACCGACCTTGACGATCTCGAGCAGCTCGTTCACCGCGTCACGGCGTGCGGCCCGGTTCATGTCGGGGCGGTGCACCTCGAAGACGTCGGCGAGCTGCGACCCGATCGTGGCGACGGGGTTCAGGGCGTTCATCGCTCCCTGGAAGACCATCGAGATCTTGTCCCAGCGGAAGCGGCGCATCTGCTCCGGATCGAGCGAGTTGACGTCGATGTCCTCGCCGGAGACGTCGCGGAAGGTGACCGATCCGCTCGAGATGACGGCGGGTGCCTTGAGCAGGCGCTGGACGCCGTAGGCGAGCGTGGTCTTGCCGCATCCGCTCTCGCCGGCGAGGCCGAGGATCTCGCCGCGGCGCAGCTCGAGGCTGACATGGGTGACGGCTTCGACCGGGGGGTCGACGTCGTAGACGACCGAGAAGTCGTCGACGGACAGTAACGAATCGCGCATCGGTGCGTGCTCGCTTTCGTGGAGGTGAGCAGGGGGAGCGGGACGGATGCCGCGGGCCATGCGGCATCCGTCCCACCGTCGATCGGATTACTCTTTGGGCTTCAGCTTCGTCAGGATCTGAACGACGCCGACCTGCGTCGGGTCACCCGCGGCGTACTGGTCGTCCTCGGAGGGCCAGCCGACGTAGTTGCGGGTGTTGAACTCACCGAGGAGCGGGTGGGCACCCAGCGGGATGGCGGGGACGTTCTCGACGAACGCCTTCTGCAGGATTGCGCCGGCTTCGGCGCGCTCGTCATCCGAGGCAGCGTTGGCGTAGGTGTTCAGCGCCTCGGTGACCGCGGGGTCGTCGAAGCGGCCGAAGTTGAACGACGCCTTGCCGTCGACGATCCACTTCGGGTCCATGGTCGACGTGTACAGGCCGTACGCGTTGCCGGTGTCCTCGAGCCAGTGGATGATCGCGTCGAAGTTGCCCTCCTGCTTGCCGGCGTCCCAGCCGCCGAAATCGGGCTGGTCGACGTTGACCTTGATGCCGAGCGCCTTCTCGAGCTCCTCCGACATGAGGGCCTGCTCGGTGTTCCAGTCGCTCCAGCCGGCGGGGACGGAGACCGAGAACTCGACAGCTTCACCGTCGGGGTCGGTCAGCGTGCCGCTGTTCCAGGTGTAGCCGGCGTCCGTGAGGACCTCCTTGGCCTTGTCGACGTCGACGGAGTAGTTGTCGTCCTTGTACTCGTCGATGATCTCGCTCTCGAGCACGGAGCTGAGGCCGGTCTTGTTCCAGATCGCCTCGCTCGCACCCTCTCGGGCGATGTCGACGTAGGCCTCGCGGTCGATCGTCCAGGCGAGCGCCTCGCGCAGTGCGGGGTCGTTGAAGGGCTTCTTCTGCAGGTTCATGAAGAGCGTGCCGGCGCCCGGGGTGGGCGAGACCAGGAACACGTTGTCCGGGTCGGCGGAGAGGTAGCTCTCCTGGACCTGCGGGATGAAGGCCTGAGCCCAGTCCGCGTCGCCCGACACGAGCGCCGTGGTGAGCGCGGCGTTGTCGCCGTAGGAAACGTAGTTCAACTGGGGAACGGCGAGGTCGCCGCCCCAGTAGTCGGGGTTCGCCTTGAGAGAGACGGACTCGGTCGACCAGTTCGACATCACGTACGGGCCGGTGCCGACGAGCTTGCCCTCATCGGTCAGGGGGTCGGTGTTGGGGTCCTCGATGTCCTTCCAGATGTGCTCCGGGACGATCGGGGTGTGCAGGACGCGGCCCTGCGAGGTGAACTTCGAGCTCGAGAAGGTCAGCACGACCGTGTCGCCGTCGGCGGTGACCTCGGTGACGCCGAGAGCGCCGGTGTCGGTGAGCTTGCCGCTCAGGTACTGATTGAAGGTGAAGACGACGTCGTCGGCGGTGAAGTCCTCACCGTCGCTCCACTTCACGCCGCTGCGAGGCGTGACGGTGAGCTGGGTGTAGTCGTCGTTCCACTCGACCTTCTCGGCGAGCCACGGGGTGGTGCCGAGGTCTCCGGTCGGGTTGACGAGCGCGAGGGGCTCGAAGATGACCTTCGAGTAGCCGTAACGCGAGCCGGCCGAGTCGCCGAGATAGGGGTTGTGGGATTCCGTGGTGATCGCGCCGTCGGGCTTCGCGATCGTGAGAGCGGCTCCGGAGCCCTGGTTCCCGGAGTCGTTGTTTCCTCCGCCGGCGGCGCAGCCGGTGAGGATGAGTGCCGCGGTGAGACCGGCGGCGGCGAGGGAGGTCTTCAGCCTCATTGCTTCTCCTTCATCTGTGGTCCCGGCGCCGCGAACAGACCTCCGAAGGAGTGCCACTCGGCGCTGAGTGTGATTGCATGGGAAAACTTACAATCAAGTAAGTAAGTTCACAACCCTCCAGTGATGCGGGCGTCGCGATCTGCGTATGATCTGATCCGCACGCGGGGAAGAAGGCAGATCATGGTCGACAGCCGACACCAGACGAAGTCGCGTCCCGCGACGCTCGTCCGTCGTCGAGAGATCCTCGACGCGGCGCAGGAGATCTTCGGCTCCAAGGGCTTCGCGAACGGCACCCTGCAGGACATCGCCGACCAGGTCGGGATGACGCACGCCGGCATCCTCCATCACTTCGGGTCGAAGGATCAGCTGCTGCTCGACGTGCTCGAGCATCGGGATCAGACGGATGTCGTCGATCTGGACGGCGGGCGCATCCCGGGCGGGATGGAGCTGTTCCGCCACCTCGTGCACACCGCGATCATGAACATGCAGCGGGCCGGGATCGTGCAGGCGTATGCCGTGCTGTCGGCGGAGTCGGTCACCGACGACCACCCCGGGCGGGCGTACTTCGAGCACCGGTACACCGTGCTGCGAAAGGACCTGCGCGAGGCGTTCGAGCGGGTCTGCGAGGAGCGAGGCATCACGGATCCCGGCTCGATCGCGCACGGCTCGGCGGCGATCCTCGCCGTGATGGATGGGTTGCAGGTGCAGTGGCTGCTCGATCCGACGGCGGTCGACCTGGGGCGGGCGTCGGAGTTCGCGATCGAGGCGATCGTGGCCGCCGTCATCGAGCCGCGTCCGTCGGTCCTGGCGGAACCCGCCTGAGTTTGTTCGGCGTCGATGTCGATTCCGATCGCACTTGTTCGACGCGATAGTGAGAGGGACGAAAAGCGTCCCCCGGAACTCAGGAGATGACCATGAAGCACATGCTGATCATGCGGAGCACGCAGGCTGCGGCAGAGGCCTTCGCCGAGACCGATTTCGAGGCGGTCATCAATGCGATGGGCGCGTACAACGAGTCGATGATGAACGCCGGCGTTCTCGTCGGTGGCGACGGCCTCGCGCCCGAGCCGGGGTATGTCGTCGACTTCGACGGCGAGACGCCGGTGGTCAGCGACGGCCCCTACGGCGAGGTCCACGAGCTCTTCAACGGGTTCTGGATCGTGCAGACGGGGACCGCCGAGGAGGCCTTGGAGTGGGCGAAGCGCGCACCGCTGACGCCGGGCAGCAAGCTCGAGGTGCGGCGGGTGACCGACGAGAGCGACTTCGCGGACTTCGCCGACAACGAGTACATCGAGAAGGAGAAGGGCTGGCGCGAAGAGCAGGGCGCGTGAGCCGATGCGTCGCGCCCCACGTGGGCGACCGGGCTTCGCACGAGATTCGTGCGCTCTGTCGGGTCTCGACTCGCCCGGCCCGCGTGCTCGCGTGGAGCGGTGGCGCGTGGTCGTGATTCGCGCTCGCGACTGCGAGGTTCGGCGTCGCCTCAGAAGGGTGCCGGGTCTGCGGGTCGTGTGGCGGCAGGGGTGAAGGCGACGGCCGGTGTGGGTGCGTCTTCTCTGTAGGTCCTGCCGAGGGGTGAGGTCCATTCGAGGACCCCACCCGACAGTTGTCGCACCCGCCAGGCGGTGAATTGCTTCATCGAATGATGCCGTTGGCAGAGGTGGGCGAGGTTGCTCAGTTCTGTTTTCCCGCCGAGGGCGTGGTCGTGGGTGTGGTCGATCTCGCAGCGGATCGCGGCGACGCGGCATCCGGGGAACCGGCAGTGCTGGTCCCTGGCTTGCAGGAACCGGCGCATTCCGGAGGGGACCCGGTACGAGTCGGTCGACACGGTGACCCCGGTGGTGGGGTCGTGGAACAGGCGCTCCCAGATTCTGGTGTCACGGGCGAGCGTGCGGGCGGTCGCGGGGTCGATCGGCGAGCGGCCGGTCAGGTCGCACGGCCCGTCGTCGTGCCCGGTCAACGTCGCGGCGGGGACGAGAACCTGCACCCTCGCGCGGATCGCGCCGAGCGGACCCGCGGTGGTGTCGCGCGTGTCATCCAAGGCCGGTGTCCCTGCGAGGAGGAGGTCGGCGAACACATCAGCGCGGACCTGATCGGTCGTGCGCGCGTCGGTCGCGACGACCTCCGAGCCGGTCGCCCGCTCCACTCTGGTGTCGATGATCGCGCGTGCCTGCTGCGTGAGCCGGTCGTGGATCCCTTCCACGATTACCGTCGGGAGGGTCACGATCAGATCGCTCATTCCATCCCGTCCCGGCACGAGTCGCACGCATCGACCCGCGGTCGCCTTCTCGTGTCGTTCCGCGAACGATCGAGGGTGCATCCGGTACGCCAGGATCTCCAACTCACCCCGCACCCGGTTCGGCGTCTGACCCTCGCATCGTTCGATCGCGATCGCCTCGAACTCCGCCCACATCTCCGCGGGCAGGTTCACTCCGGCATCCACGATCGCGCTCACGTGCCCGCGGACGATCCGGCCCGCTTCCCATGCGGCTACTGCCGCGGGGAACCCTTCGATCGTCACTCGGGCTTCCCCGATGCGTCGTTGCACCGTCCGGTCGGTCATCCGCATCGTCCCGGCGACTTCGGCCGAGATGGAGCGCAGGGCCATGTCGTGCAGAAGGACATTCGCGTCGGAGTGAACGCCCTGCGCCTCTGCCAACCGCCCCGCTGCCGCAAGCACGCGAAGCTCCGCGATCTGCCCGGAAGCGATGACACGACCCGCGTCCTCAACGTCCGCAAGAATCCCCGCTAGGGCGGCGAGATACGTCTCGCTACCGGGGGTTTCCATTGCTTCCGTCATACCTGGACTCTCGCACCAACCTCGGACATTCCGACCCCGAAAAGCGCCGAATCAACAGCCCGTGGACAGATCCGATAATGAGAAACCACTCATCCGACGAAAGGTCCTACATCCAACCCGCCCGCTCCAGCACAACGCGCGCGATCTCGGCGACCGCTCGCCCATCCGTCGCGATCCGTACGGCATCCGGGGCACCGACGTCCAACCGCCGCGCAGCCGCGGCGCTTCGGGCCACGTGTTCCTCGAGGGCCGTCCCGATCTCTCGCTTGGCAAGGCGTTCCGCGGCGACGGCATCCGTCGACGTCAGCAGCACCGCCGTCGACCGCACGTCACCGCCCAGAGCAGCCTCCAGCTCGGCGACCTGCAGCACGCTGACGGTGTTCGTGAAGATGAGCCTCGAATACCCGACCTCACGATAATTCGCCCACATGGCGGCGAGATTCCGCTCCGCGAGGGGGATGCCGCTGCGCCACGGCTGAGGATGAGCCTGATCCAGATTGTCGCCCTCGATCACGGCGTGGCGGATGTCCGCCTGCGCGAGCAGGTGGGAGGCCTCGGCCGCGACGGAGGACTTGCCCACTCCGGAGCGCCCCCCGATGAAGATCACGTCGGTGTGCATCCCTCATCCTCTCGACCTAACGGCCGTGGCCGCATCCCGCAACCCCGCGCCGCACCCCGACGCCCCGACATACCGTGGCCGAAACGATGCGAACGGAGCGTGTGATGCGGACGTACGACTATCTGATCGTCGGTGGCGGAATGGTGGCGGATGCGGCGGCCCGCGGCATCCGGGAACTGGATCCCGACGGCACCATCGGCATCCTCAGCGCGGACGTCGATCCGCCGTACACGCGTCCGGCCCTGTCGAAGAAGCTCTGGACCGACCCCGACTTCACGTGGGATCAGGTGCCGCTCGGCACCGAGGAGACGGGCGCGGAGATCCGACTGGAGACTTTCGTCACCGGTATCGACCGCGACGCGAAGACCGTGTCGATCGGCGAGGGCAACGACCTCGGCTACCGTCGACTCCTCATCGCGACGGGCTCGAAACCCCGCGAGATCCCCGTGCCTGAGGACGACCGCATCCTGTTCTTCCGCTCGGCAGACGACTACCGGCGCCTCCGCGACCTCGCCGCGAACGGCGGGCGTGCGGTCGTCATCGGCGGCGGCTACATCGGCGCCGAGATCGCGGCGGCGCTCGTGCAGAACGGCGTCGAGACCGACCTCGTCTTCCCGTCCGAGGTCCTCGGCGACGGCACGTTCCCGCCAGCGCTCGCGACGCGCTACGAGCAGCTCTTCCGTGACGCCGGCGTCGAGTTGATTCCGGGTGCCCGCGTGGAGGAGGTCCGGACCGCCGGCAACCGCCTGCACGTCGCCCTCGAAGGCGGCGAGGAGCGCCCCGCCGACATCGTCGTGCTCGGACTCGGCGTCGACCCTGTAACCGACCTCGCCGAACAGGCGGGGCTGGAGGTGGACGAAGGTGTCGTCGTCGACGAGCACCTCGTCACGAACGACGACGCGATCTGGGCAGCGGGCGACATCGCGTCCTACCCCGACCCGATCCTCGGACGCACGCGGGTCGAGCACGTCGACAACGCGAACGAGCAGGGCGCGGCCGTCGGCCGGTCGATGGCGGGGGAGCGGCTGCCGTACACCCACACCCCGTACTTCTACTCGGCCGTGTTCGGCGTGCGATGGGAGGCGGTCGGCACGCTCGACCCCGAGAAGGATCCGCTCGTCGTCGATCTCGACGAGGACCGCACGGTCGTCTACTACCGTGACGAGAACGGCGCGCCCATCGGCGTGCTGCTGTGGAACGTCGAGGATGCTCGCGACCTCGCGCGTGCCGTGCTCGTCGACGGCGAGACGGATGCCGAGGCCCTCCGCACCCGTATCGGCTGACCCTGTGCCAGGGTGGGCGCATGACGCACCGTCGCCTCGTCGTTCCTGCGGTGCTCCTGCTCGTCCTCGGTCTGTCGGCCTGCGCGAGTGGGCCGCCGCTTTCGCTGGGCGAGGGATACGAGTCCTGCAACTCCGAAATCGATGAGCCGGTGACGTTCGGTGACGTGGCGCGGGCATCCGCAGCCGGCACGGTCGTCATGGAGTCCATCGAGCTGGAGGGCGCCAAGGGGCTCGCGTTGCGCGAGATCTACCTCGTGCCGATTCAGAACCAGGTCAGCCTGGGTGCGGACGCCTTCCCGCCGGCGGCGGAATTCTGGGATCGGCGCATCACCGTCCCCGGGACTGCAATCTCGCCCGGAGAGGAGATGACCGTGCTGTTCGTCGTCGAGGCCGTCGGCGGGGGCGACATCCATCGCTCCGAGGGATACACAGCGCGGTATTCGATCGACGGACGGCCCTACGAGACGACAAGTTCAGCCCAGTTTCGGCTCGCCCCGGACTGTGGGGCGGAGGA
This sequence comes from Microbacterium sp. LKL04, assembly GCF_900102005.1. NCBI lineage: Bacteria > Bacillati > Actinomycetota > Actinomycetes > Micrococcales > Microbacteriaceae > Microbacterium > Microbacterium sp. LKL04. The sequence goes on from NZ_LT627736.1 coordinate 391,620, forward strand.
CGAGGACGGGCCCTAGCCCGCCAGCGGCAGGGTGATGGTGATCGTCGTCCCGACGCCGATCGCGCTGTCGATCTCGATCGTCCCGTGGTGCTCGGCGACGGCGGTCGCCACACTCGCGAGCCCGAGCCCGGTGCCGCCGTCCTCGGGCTCGGCGAGACGTCCGCGTTCGCCGGGCGCCGTGATGGTGTCGATGTCATCCGGGTGGATGCCGCGGCCCGCATCCCGCACCGTCACGGAGACCGTATCGTCGCCGCGGACGACCTCGACGTGGATGTCCTCGTCGGAGTAGCGGGCCGCGTTCTCGAGGACGTTCGCGAACGCGCGGCACAGGGCGAGGACGTCGCCGCGCACTGTCGCCGTGTCCAGTCGGTCGAAGTGGATGCGCTCCTCCGCGCCGGCGCGGAGGACGACGGTCGCCGATCCGCGCACCACGAGCGACACGTCGAACGTGCGCTCGTCGTCGCGCATCCCGCGGACGGCATCTGCCATCAAAGCGCCCGCCATCGCCGCAAGGTGCTCACTGGTCTCGAGGGCGAGCCGCAGGTAGCGGTTGTCCGTACCGATCTCGTCCTCGAGTAGGTCGAGGTAGCCGCGGAGGGCAGTGACAGGGGAGATGAGGTCGTGGGCGAAGGTGCGCTGCAGGGACACCTGCTCGTCCTGGGCCTGCTTCTCCGCTGTAATGTCGCGCACGATCTTCACGAACCCGCCGACGCCCGTGTCGTCGTGGATCGCGGTGATCGTCACGTGAGCCCAGAACTGCGAGCCGTCCTTGCGCACCCGCCACCCGTGATCCTCGACGCTCCCATCCGAACGCGCCCTGTCGAGCAGCGTGTCGGGGAGCCGGTTCTCGCGGTCGACGGCGCGGTAGAACAGCGAGAAGTGCTGTCCGATGATCTCGTCGGCGGAGTAGCCCTTCAGGTCCTCGGCCCCGACGTTCCATCCCCGCACGAAGCCGCTCGAGTCCAGCTTCACGATCGCGAACAGGGCTACGTGCTGCTCCCACGCCTCGATCGCGTCTGTTCGCACCTTCATGGTCCCCCGCCGGTCGGTGTCAGTCGTATCCGTCAGCATAGAAGCATTCCCGAGGCCCGCCCCGCGCTCCGGTGTGCCCTGACGCCCGTCAGAAGGCGCGGACCTCGCCCGGGCTCGCCGGCGGCAGCGGGGCGTGGGTGTCGAGATCCTCCATGAGGTGGATCGACGCATACGGATGAGGGGTGATGCGACCCGCGTCGTCGAAGACGCGGAGCGCGCGCCGCAGGAGGCCACCGGGAAGAAGCGGATGCCGGAACGTCACCTCGACACGGGTGTCGGGCCATTCCCCCACGATGTCGATGCGGGGCTCGCTCAGCCCCGGAGTCAGCGGTTGACGTTCCCCATCCGGTCCCCGCCAGTACTGGGCGAGGTCGCCGAACTCGTCGACGAGCGCGGTGATCGCGGCATCCCGTCGCTCCATCGGCACATGGATGCGCCGCCAGGGCACGTCCGGCGTGGTGTCGACGACCTCGTCGGGCTGTCTCCAGTGGAGGATGTCCATGAACTCCTCTTCGGACAGCGGTACCGCATCGCTCATCGGTAAGAGTCGTTCCGGGAGCGGACCGGTGGGCAGCAGAGCGGTCGCGTACCGGTAGTGGTAGGAGGTTCCGCCGTGTTCCGCGCGCACATCGGGCGCGTCGGGCGAGAAGACCATGCGCGGCGCATCGCCGGCGTCCTCGACGATGAGGACGCGTCGATCGATCGTGCGCGTCGTGCGCGTCCCGCCGGCGATCACGATGAGCTCCGTGTCCGTCGACCACGCTGCCCGGTCGTCGGGATCCGGGTCGCGGCGCTCGCGCAGCCAGAGCCCGTGGCGGGTCGCCCCGACGGCGTACCTGCTGCCGTCCGCGTGTGCCTGGGCGACCGTGCCGACCCAGCGGACGTGGACGGCGGTCACCGGCCGATGCAGATCGCCCTCATCGTCCTCATCGTCCTCGCTGGACGCGTACACGACCCACGCACCGTCCGGAGCGGCGTACACGGTCACACCGACCGCGACGTCGCCGACGTCCAGATCCGGCCAGGCGACGACCCGGTCATCCTCGCCGGCGGCCCGGATCACCGCGACCGGCTGCGTCATGCTGACGAGGATCTCAGCGTCCTGACCCACGGCGACGCGCCGCGCGCGGGAATCGGTGCTCACGTGGTGATTCTGCCCCACGGTGGATCAGTCCGCCTGAGCTCGGCGCGCCGCCCGATCCGATGCGCGGTCGGCGACGAACACCCTCCGTGACGATCACCTGGCAACCCGAATCCGCGCGCGCTCGGACGCGACTGGAGACGGATGCCGCAGCCCTCGGCCTGCGTCGGGTCGAGATCCCGACGACCATCGGCACGGTCGTCGCACGCGTGGGGGTCGCCGCCAGCCCCGTGGCGACCGTCCTGCTGCACGGCGCCGCCGGATCGTGGACGAGCTGGACCCCGCTGCTGCGAGCCGCTGCTCGATGCGACGATCCGGTGCGCAACGTCGTCGCGCTCGACCTGCCCGCCTGGGGCGAGAGCCCTTTCCCGTCCGACGGGATCGACATCGGGCGTTTCAGCGAGGCGATCCGCGAGGTCGTCATGGCCCTGGGATACGAGCGATGGGATGTCGTCGGTCACTCGCTCGGCGGCGCGTTGGCCCTCGACCTGGCTGCCCGTTCTCCCGAGAGGACTGATTCCGTCTTCCTCGTCTCGCCGTCGGGACCGGCCGTGTTCGACGCCGTGCGACGGCCGCTCCGAGGCGGGCTCGGGCTGCCCGCCTTCGCGGGGATGCTCCTGGCCATGCGCATCCTCCGCGGTCTCGGCGACGCGTCCGCTCCGCTGCTCCGCACCCTCGACCGCGGCGGTCTCCTGCGACCCCTGAGCGCACCCCTCTTCGCGCTGTCCCGCCGGATCGACCCCTCCGTCGTGCACGCGCTCGCCGACGAGATCCGGCCGCGGGCTTTCGTCGCCGCGTCCCGTGCCGCCGCAGCCTACGACGAGTCGTCGTGGCGCGGCATCCGCTGCTCGGTGAGGTCGGTCCGCGGTGCCCGCGACGTGTTCGTGGGCACGGATGACGGTGCCGGGCTCGCGGCACTGATCGATGGCTTCGACGAGGTGGTGCTGCCGGACGCCGGCCACTTCGCAGCCGTCGAGCAGCCGGCCGAGGTCCTCCGGCTACTGCGCCGTGCGAGGCTCTAGGAGTCGATGCGGACCGCGTGACCGGTGACGACGATGCCGCCCGATGCCGGGATGTCGACGGTCAGCTCGCCGGCCCGGCCGACGTGCGCGCCCTGCTCGATGACGATCTGCGCGGGCGGTGCGACCGCGCCGAGCGACCGCAGGTACGCACCGAACGACGCCGCGGCCGATCCGGTGGCCGGATCCTCGGTGATGCGCCCCACGGGGAAGAGATTGCGTGCGACGAAGCGGTCCCGGCCGAGTCGGTGGGCGACCGTAATCGTCGCGGGCCATGCGCGGTCGTCCATGAGAGAGCGCACGCGCGCCGCATCGAACGTGAAGCCGTCCAACGCCGCACGGTCGGCAATGACGAGGACCGGATGCGGGTTGCCGGCGTGCGCGATCCGCGGTGGAAAATCCGCATCGAGGTCCGACGCCTCTAGCCCGATCTCGTCGAGGACCGCCGTGAGATCGTCTGCGGTGATCGGCGACACCGACGGTTCGACGCTCGTGAACGAGGCGCGTGTGCCCGCGGCATCCGTGCTCACCCGGATCTCGACGGCACCCACCGGCGTCGCGAACCGGATCGCGCCCGCCCCCACGCGGCCGGCATCGGCGAGAGCGACGGCGGTGGCGACGGTCGCGTGACCGCAGAACGGCACCTCGGCGATGGGGGAGAAGTAGCGGATCGTCAGGGCGCCGTCGCTGTCGGTCCCTGTGACGAACGCCGTCTCGGAGAAGTCGATGTCCGCAGCGATGCCCTGCATCGACGCCTCGTCGAGGGCGGACGCGTCGAGCACGACGCCGGCGGGGTTGCCGCCGTCGGAGTGCGTGGTGAAGGCGGCGTATCGGAGGATCTCGAGGTCGGGCACCGTTCGAGGCTATGCCCGTCCGCAGGGTCAGCGGCGGACGAGGTCGGCGACGATGGGGCGGTGGTCCGTCGCGATGCCGGCGACATCGAGTGTGGCGACCCGCGCGGCATCCCACTCTGGTGTCGCGAGGACGTTATCGATCGCGGCGCCGAACAACGGTGGAACCATCGAGGGCCATGACGGAGCGAAGGCGCCGACGGTGCGGCACGAGCCGAGTCGTCTTCCGGGCATGTTCGCGGGGACGGCGTTGAGGTCGCCCGCGACGATCGTGTCGGGGGAGCCGCAGTGCGACGAGATCCAGTCGAGGCCGAAGTCGCGTCCCGACGAATCGCCACGGAAGCTGAGAGCGACGAGGTGCGCGGCGACGATGCGCGGCGCAGCACCGTCGACCTCGGGAGCGAGGACGAAACCGGACGTGCGGCCAGATTCGTCCGCGTCCACGACCCGGTAGCGCGGCAGGTCGTCCGCGACGAGCACGGTCACCGCGATGCCGCGCACGCCATAGCTCACGTACCCCGCCGGTACATCACCGTCCCGGAGGAGGTTGCCCTGATAGAGCTCGCTGAGCACGACGATGTCGGGCTGGAGTGTGCCGATGAGAGCGGCGCGGGATGCCGCGTCCTCCGCTCCTTGCAAGACGTTCCATCCCAGCACTCGCAGCTGACCGTCCTGGCGAGCCGGGACGGCCTCGGGGGTGACGGTGGCGGGCATGGCGACTGCCGTCACGAGGAGCACGACGAGCAGACCGACGCTCACGACACCGGTGCCGAACAGTGCGACCTTCCGGCGTCGCCGGAGGAGTAGCGCGAGGAAGGTCAGGATGAGGGATGCGGCGAGCATGCCGGCGAACACGAAGCCGGGGAAGGCGAGCGCCCCGCTGAACAGCCACCACCGCGCGAGGAAGCCGAACTCCCGGCCTGCGAGGTAGACGACCGCGACGAGCGCGAGGGCCGCCGCGCCGATGAGAAGGAACGGTGTGAGCCGATCCCTGCGGGCAGGCCATTCGTTTGTCGTCATGTCCTACGCCCCCCGCGCGGTACCGGTCCGGCGAGTTCGCCGCAGGCCCACGCTACCCGTGCGCCCCGCGAGGACGTATGCCATGCTCCGACCGTGACTGACTGCTCCTGCGCGCGCGCCCACAACCTCGAGAGCCCCGGTCTCGAGCGGGGGCTTGACCTCGCCCCAGGGGCAGGGCTGAGGGTGAACCTGTGACTGCACGAGACGACGAGTGGATGACTGCCGGACGGTTCGGCGCGTCGACCCTGCTGTCGGCGAAGGCGCTCCGGATCTACGCCGAGCGGGGGCTGCTCCCTCCGCGCCGGGTGGATGCCGAGACCGGATACCGCTACTACTCGGCCGATCAGGTGCCGACGGGATGGCTGATCGCGCTCTTGCGGTCGGCCGACCTCTCGCTCGATCAGATCGCGTCGATCGTCGACCTCTCCGAGGAAGATCCGGATGCCGCTGTCGCCCTGCTCGACGAGGCGACAGCAGCGATGGATCGTCGAACGCAGGCTCACCATGTCGTGCTCGCTCGAGCGCGGCTTCATCTCACGAAGGAGACCCTGATGTCCGCTGTCGACACCGCGATCGAAGGCGACCGCCCCGTCCTGAGCGTGATGCGCCGCATGGCGCCCCACGAGATGGACCAGATGATCCACGATGAGGTCTACCACCTGCGGCAGATCGCCGCGGGTGCGGGGCTGCAGGTGACAGGGGATGCGTTCGGGGTCTTCCACGCGCCCGTCACCGATGACTCCGACGGTCCGCTCGAGATCGTCATACCCGTCGACGGGCTGATCGACGGCACCGAGGACGTCCGCAGCTACCGGATGACCGGCGGCCAGGTCGCGCTCCGTCACGCGGAGGGCCGCGAGACGGACTTCCCCGAGATCCTCGCGCTCTACGACGAGGTGTACGCCTGGATCACGGATGCGGGCCGTGCCCCCATCGGCCCGCCGCGGGAGATCTGGCACAACTCACCCCGCGACGACGAGCCACTGCGGCTGACGGTGGCGTGGCCGTTCGCGGGGTGATGGCCATCCGCTTCGCATCCGCAAGAGGGAGTTTCCCCGCGCCCGATGCGTCAGAGTGAGACGCGCAAGCCCGTCACGCATGTCATCGCCGCAGCCAGGTGCATCCGATTCGGTGTTCGCTACGAACAAACCCTGAAGGGATGACATGAGCACTCACACCACAGGCAAGCGGTTCTTCTTCTGGGCAGCCGTCTCGGGCCTGGTCGGAGGCGCGGTCTTCCTCGCGGTAGCCGAGCTGGCCGCGCTGATCTTCGCGAGCACGGCCAGTCCGATCCTCGCCGTCGGCGCGTTCGTCATCGACATCGTCCCGCGGCCGCTGAAGGAATTCGCGATCAGCACGTTCGGTGAGTACGACAAGATCGCTCTCCTCGCCGGGCTCGGTCTCGCTGTCGTCATCGCGTCGGCGATCGCCGGAATCCTCGAATACATCCGACCCCCGCTCGGCGTCGTCGCACTCTTCGTCGCCGGCATCCTGTCGGGCGCGGCGATCGTCACCCGTGCCGAGGCGACCCCGCTCGCCTTCCTGCCTCCCCTCCTCGGAACGCTGGGCGGGGCCGCGATCCTCTTCCTCCTCGGCCGGCGGCTGCGGGCCTGGCGCGACGCGCACACGTCAGACGGGGAGGCGCGCGAGGACGGTCTCGACCGCCGACGCTTCCTGCTGATGACCGGTATCGCCGGCGCATCCGCCGTCATCGTCGGCATCGCCGCCCGTACCGTCAGCGCCGCCACCGCATCCGCAGACGCGATCCGTCGCGCGCTCAAGCTGCCTGCCCCGAAATCCACCGTGACGATTCCCTCGGGCGCCGAGCTCGACGTCGAGGGGATCAGCCCGCTCATCACTCCGAACGCTGATTTCTACCGCGTCGACACGGCGCTCACGGTGCCGAACGTCGACCCGTCGACCTGGCGCCTCGTCATCGACGGCATGGTCGACACGCGCGTCGAGCTGTCGTTCCAGGACCTCCTCGACATGGGGCTCGACGAGTACGCCATCACGCTCACCTGCGTCTCGAACGAGGTCGGCGGCAACCTCGTCGGCAACGCGATCTGGCAGGGCGTGCCGCTCCGAGAGGTCCTCAAGATGGCGGGCCCGAAGGCGGGCGCCGACATGATCCTGTCCCGCAGCGTCGACGGATACACCGCGAGCACGCCGCTCTCGGCCGGCACCGACGAGAACCTCGACGCGATCCTCGCCGTCGCGATGAACGGCGAGCCGCTCCCTCCCGAGCACGGCTTCCCCGTCCGCATGGTTATCCCCGGTCTCTACGGCTACGTCTCCGCGACGAAGTGGGTCACGGAGCTCAAGATCACGACGTTCGCGGAGGACGAGGCGTACTGGACCCCGCGCGGCTACAGCGCCGAAGCGCCCATCAAGTTCTCGTCGCGCGTCGACACCCCGAAGAGCGGCAGCCCTGTGAAAGCCGGCAAGGTTCCGATCGCAGGCGTCGCCTGGGCGCAGACCGTCGGCATCGAACGCGTCGAGGTCAGCATCGACAACGGCGAGTGGATGCCGGCCAAGCTGTCCACCCCCATCAACGAGGACACCTGGGTGCAGTGGGTCCTCGAATGGGATGCCGAGCCCGGCACGCACTACGTGGCGGTCCGCGCGATCAACAAGAACGGCGACATGCAGATCGAGGAGCGTGCCGCGATCGCCCCGAACGGCTCGTCGGGATGGCAGCGTTCGCTCGTCACCGTGTCGTGACCCACACGGCCTAGGGTGAGCACGTGACGTCTCTCCGCGCTGTCGTGATCACGGTGTCCGACCGCTCCGCCTCGGGCGAGCGCGAGGACCGCGGCGGCCCGCTGGCAGTGCAGCTTCTCGAGGCCGCGGGTATCGAGATCGCCGGGCTCGAGGTCGTCCCCGACGGTGCGGACTCGGTGGAGGCCGCCCTGCGACGCGCTCTCGCCACCGGCGCGCGGCTCATCGTGACGACCGGCGGCACCGGCGTCGGCCCCCGTGATCAGACGCCCGAGGGCACCGAGCGCGTCGTGACCCGGTCGCTCCCGGGCATCGCCGAGGAGCTCCGGCGCGTCGGCCTCACCGACACCCCGCTGTCGGTGATCTCCCGCGGCGTCGCGGGTGTCGTCGACCCCGAGGGGGCCCTGGTCGTCAACCTGCCGGGATCGCCGCGCGCGGTGAGCTCCGGCATCCCTGTGATCGTGTCGGTCGCCACACACGTGGTCGACCAGGTGAGAGGCGGAGACCACTCGTGAACATCGTTCGGATCGCCCGGCTCGAAGAGACCGCCCTCGACCTCGACGCGCACCTGCGTGCTGTCGAGGATCCGAAGTACGGCGCCGTGACGACGTTCGTCGGTCGGGTGCGCGACAACGATCCGGATGCCGCGACCACCGTCATCGGGCTGGAGTACAGCGCTCACCCCGACGCCGAGTCGACCCTGCACCGTATCGCCGCCGAGGCGGCGGGCGCCTCGGGCGCCGTCGTCGCGGTCAGCCACCGCGTCGGAAACCTCGCCGTCGGTGACGCCGCGGTCGTCATCGCCGTCGCGTCCGAGCACCGGGCCGAGGCATTCGAGGTCTGCCGCGCCGTCATCGAGACGATCAAGACCGATCTGCCCGTCTGGAAGCGTCAGCTCGAGGTCGACGGCACGACGGCGTGGAAGGGCATCGGCGGCTGAGCCTCAGCCGCCGGCGAAGGGCGGCAACACGTCGATCATGCGCGCATCCGCGACCGGGGCGTCCCCGTCCGTCCGCACGCCGTCGACCAGCACCGCGCAGTCGGGCAGCACGAACCACAGCTGTGGGTGCTCGTCGAGGATCGCCGTGCGGAGCTCGGCGAGGGTCGCCTCCTCGCGCTCCTCGCTCTCGGTCCCGGCAGCCTCGGCGGCAGCGGCGAAATAACGGACGAGCGTCATGACGGCTGCTCCTCGCCGGGACGTACCCAGTCGCCCGAGCGTCCGCCGGACTTCGCGACGATGCGGACGTTCTCGATCACCACGGCCCGGTCGAGGCCTTTGATCATGTCGACGACCGCGAGCGCGGTGACGGATACGGCGGTGATCGCCTCCATCTCGACGCCGGTGCGGTCGGCGGTGCCGACGGTGGCCTCGATCTCGACGCCCTCGTCGGTGATGTCGAGTTCGACCGAGGCGCGGTGCACACCGATGACATGGGCGAGTGGCAGGAGCGTCGCCGTCGACTTCGCCGCCTGGATGCCGGCGATGCGCGCGACCGCCAGCACGTCGCCCTTCGGCGCGGTGCCGTCGCGGAGGGCGGTGACGACCTCGGGGCTGCACCGGACGAAGCCGCGCGCGGTGGCGGTGCGGACCGTGGGGGCCTTCGCCGTGACGTCGACCATGTGCGCCCTGCCGGCCGAATCGAGGTGGGGGAAGCTCATCAGACCAGCATGACATCCACAGCGTCGCCCGCGGCGACGCTCGCGACCTCGGCGGGGACGATCGCGAAGGCGGATGCCTGTGCGAGCCCGCCGGCCAGGTGCGAGCCCGAGCCTCCCGCCGTCGCGGGGCGCACGGTCCGTGCCGCGAGGTCGACCACGGCCGGGAGGTACTGCCGCCGTCCGGGCGGCGTGGTCCAGGGCTCCGCCGCCGCCATGGTCATGTGCGCTCGGTGGATGACCGACCGTCCCTGCAGCGCGAGGAGCGCGGGGCGCACGAACACCTCGAACGACACGGCGACGCTGACCGGGTTGCCGGGAAGGCCGAAGACGAGGCATCCGTCTCCCACCGTCCCGAAAGCCTGCGGCTTGCCGGGCTGCATCGACACCTTCGCGAACTCGACCTCGCCGTGCCCGTCGAACGCGGCGCGCACGGGTTCGTAGGCCCCGGCGCTCACGCCGCCGGTGAAGATGATGACGTCGGCACCTGCGGCCCGCGCGTCGGCGGTGGCCTGCGCGACGGCGTCGCCATCGTCCGCGACGCGGGCGACCATCACGATCTCGGCATCGGCCCCGGGGACGAGCTGAGCGAGGAGCGGTCCGTTCGAATCGGGGATGAGTCCGCGGCGCACGGGCTCGCCCGGTCCCGTCAGCTCGCTGCCGGTCGAGACGACCGCGACCCGCGGCGGGCGGACCACTGTCACCTTGTCGACCCCGGCGGCGACGGCGGCGGCGACCTGGAACGGTCCCATCCGCTCGCCGGCGGCGATGACGACGTCCCCGGCGCGCAGGTCCGCGCCTCGACGGCGGATGAACGCGCCCGCGGCGGGAGCCTCGAGCACCTCGACGACGTCGAGCGAGTCGGCGAGCCCGCCCGCGGTGTTCTCGAACGGCACGATCGCATCCGCATCGGTGGGCGTGGGCGACCCCGTCATGATCCGGGCGGCCTCACCCGCCGAGAGCGCGGGGTCGTCCGACACTCCCGCGGGAAGATCGGCCACCACCCGCAGGGAAACGGGAAGCCCCGGCCCGGCCGCCGCCACGTCCGCGGCGCGCACGGCGAAGCCGTCCATCGCGGAGTTGTCGAAGAGAGGGATGTCGTGCGCCGCGACGGCCGGTGCCGCAAGCGTGCGGCCGGCGGATCGCCCGACCGGGACGACGTCCGTGGGGAGGGTGCGGACGGCGGCGAGGACCCGGGCGAGCTGTTCCTCGACGCTGCGAAGCCCGCTCATGCGCTCGCCGCCGCAGCCGTTGCGGCCGACCGCAGCGAGATCTCGTGCTGGCGGCTCGAGAGCGCGTCGAGGATGAGCATGCGACCGAGCAAGGGGGTGCCGACGCCGATCGCGAGCTTCGCGACTTCGGTGGCGAGGATGCCGCCGACCTGCACGCAGAGGGCGCCGAGCACGCCGACCTGTGCGCAGGTGGGCGGGTCGCCCTCGGTGCCGACCGCGAAGAGGTCGTTGAGCACGACCGGGTCGCCCGCGGACGGCTGCGACCAGAAGACCGTGATCTGCGCGTGCCACTCGCGGACCGCTCCCCACACGAGGGGGAGCCCGAGCGCCTCGGTGGCGGCCGCGACCGCGCGACGAGTGGCGAACGAGTCGCTCGTGTCGATCACGATGTCGGCACCCGCGAAGAACTCCTGCGCGTTGTCGTCGTCGAGGCGCGCCGTGACCGGGGTGACGACGGTGACGGGCGACAGGGCCGCGACGGCGCGCACGGTGCTCTCGGTCTTGTGGACGCCGATGTCCTCGATGCGGTGCGCGATCTGACGCTGCAGGTTGTGGAGCTCGACGGTGTCGTCGTCGATCACGGTGATGGCCCCGACGCCCGCCGCAGCCAGGGCGAGGATCGCAGGAGACCCGATGCCCCCGGCGCCGACGACGGCGACGCGCGTGTTCGCGAGCCGCCGCTGCCCCTCGTCGCCGATGCCCTTGAGCACCGTGTGCCGCGCGGTCCGCCGGCGCTCGTCGGGATCCAACTCGGACACGGGATCGACCAGGGGGCGCATGTCCCGAGTTTACGGCGGTGAGGATGCCGCGGGATCGGATTCGCTCACTGCATCGAATCCGCAGATGCGGATCATTCCGGCCCACACGGCCCGCGCATGCGGCATGATCATTTCCATGACGACCTACCGTGTGGCGCGAGCCGCCCGCCTCCTCGGCGTGAGCGACGATTCGGTGCGGCGTTGGATCGACCAGGGACTGCTCCCGGTGACCGATGCCATGCCCGCCGAGATCCCCGGCGAGGCGCTCGCCGAGTTCGCCGTCTCGATGGCGAACGACCCGGGCGACGGATACGAGCACCGCTCCAGCGCCCGCAACAGCTTCGTCGGGATCGTGACGCGCGTGCAGGTCGACGGCGTCATGGCCCAGGTCGACATCCAGTCCGGCCCGCACCGCGTCGTCTCGCTCCTGTCGGCCGAGGCGGTGCGCGAGCTGGAGCTCGAGGTGGGTACTCTCGCGAGGGCCTCGGTCAAGGCCACCAACGTCGTCGTCGAGCTGGCGGGGGAGTGACATGCGTCGTTCCCTGGTCCGGCCGCTCGCCCTCGGCGCGCTCGCGCTCCTTCTCACCGGATGCGCGGCGGCTGCGCCGTCGACCTCCGGCGACCAGCTCGGCGGTTCGCTGACGGTGTATGCCGCGGCATCCCTCAAGGGCTCGTTCGACGAGATCGACGAAGCGTTCACGGCGCAGCATCCCGGGGTGGAGATCAGTCCGGTCTACGACGGGTCGTCGACCCTGGCGACGCAGATCGCCGAGGGGGCACCGGCGGACGTGTTCGCGTCGGCCGATGAGGCCACGATGGCGAAGGTGGCGGAGTTCGCCCTCGACCCCGCAGTCTTCGCCTCGAACACACTCGTGATCGCCGTCCCGGCAGGCAACCCGAAGAAGGTCTCGGCGCTGGCCGACCTGGCGGATGTCGTCACGGTGCTGTGCGCGCCCGAGGTGCCGTGCGGCGCGGCATCCGCGACGCTGCTGAGCGCGGCGGGTGTGGCCGTCGACGCCGCGAGCCTCGAGCAGAACGTCACGGCGGTGCTGACGAAGGTCGCGGCCGGTGAAGCCGATGCGGGCCTCGTCTACGCGACCGATGTCGTCGGGCGCAGCGACGTCGAGGCGGTCGTTCCCGAGGGCGCTGATGAGGTCGTCAACAGGTATCCGATCGCCGCGCTGAAGGATGCCGCGAACCCCGACGCGGCTGCCGCGTTCGTCACGTTCGTGCGTTCCGAGGCCGGGCAGAAGATCCTCGCAGACCACGGCTTCGGGGCGCCGTGAGCTCCGCGCGGGGATATGTCCCTCGAAGCCTCGCGTTCCCCGCCTTCGTCGGTCTTGCCTTTCTCATCCTGCCGTTGCTGGCTCTCATCGCGCGGGTGGACTGGTCGACGTTCGTCGTCGACGTGACCTCGCCCGCGGCGCTCGAGGCACTCGGGCTGTCATTCGGTACCGGCGCGGCGGCCACCGTGGCATGCATCGTGATCGGTGTGCCGTTGGCCCTGCTGATCGCGCGGTCGGGTCCGCGGCTCGCGGCGGTGCTGCGTGCGGCGGTGACCGTTCCGCTCGTCCTGCCGCCGATGGTCGGCGGGATCGCGTTGCTGTACCTGTTCGGTCGTCAGGGGTGGCTCGGCGGGTGGGGTCTGTCGTTCACCACGCCGGCGGTCATCGTGGCGCAGACGTTCGTGGCGCTGCCGTTCCTCGTGCTCGCCGTCGAGGGCGCGGTGCGCTCGACCGGGGTGGACTTCGAGCGGACCGCCGCCGCGTTGGGAGCCGGTCGGTGGACGATCCTCCGGCGCATCACGCTGCCGCTTGCGGCACCCGGCATCGTCGCGGGTGTCGTGCTGTGCTTCGCCCGCGCGATCGGTGAGTTCGGTGCGACTGCCCTGTTCGCAGGCAACCGCCCCGGTGTCACGCAGACGATGCCGCTCGCGATCTACACGGCGTTCAACGGGGCGGGCGTAACCCAGGGGACCGCGGTCGCCCTCGCGCTCCTGCTGCTGGCGACCGCGGTGCTCGTCCTGATGCTGGTGCGCGGCTGGCGGCCGGGGGCGGCGCGATGAGCGGGCTGCAGGCGCACGTCGTCGTCGACCGGCCGCGCTTCCGCGTGGACGTCGTGTTCGACGCCGCCGCGGGGGAGACCGTCGCGATCATGGGTCCGAGCGGAGCCGGCAAGTCGACACTGCTCGACGCGCTCGCCGGTCTCGTCCCGCTGGACGGCGGCGAGGTCGCTGTCGCCGGGCGGACCGTGGAGCGCATGGCCGCACCCCGGGTGCACACGCCGCCGATGCACCGCGGCGTCGTGCTGCTCGGTCAGGACCCGCGGCTGTTCCCGCATCTGAGCGCGCGCGAAAACGTCGCCTTCGGGCCGCGCGCCGCCGGCACACCTGTCGCCCGGGCGCGCGCCGATGCCGATGCGTGGCTCGACCGGGTCGGCCTGGGCGGGCTGGGGTCGCGCATGCCGCGCGAGCTGTCGGGGGGAGAGCAGCAGCGCGTCGCGATCGGCCGGGCGCTGGCAGCCTCGCCGCAGGTGGTGCTGCTCGACGAGCCGTTGGTCGCGCTCGATCCCGTGACGGCGTCCGAGATCCGGGGGATGCTGCGGGAGCAGCTCGCGGGGGTGACGACGGTCGCCGTGACGCACGACGCCGGCGACGCGGTGGCGCTGGCCGAGAGGTTGTTCGTGATCGAGGCGGGCGCCGTGGTGCAGAGCGGTCCCGTGCGGCAGGTGTTGGGAGCCCCGGCATCCGCGTTCGTCGCATCGGTTGCCGACATGAATCGGATGCCGGGGGTCTCGGCGCGCGGCGGGTGGACCGATGCCGCGGGCCGCGTGCTGATGGGAGCGGATGCCGGGGTCGAGGGCGTCGCGCTCGCCGCCGTGTTCCGGCCGGGTGACGTGCGGATCGTGGACGGGGCCGGCGTCAACGCGTGGGCGGCGGACGTGGTGCGCGTCGAACCGACACTCGCCGGGGTTCGGGTGCGCACCACGGCGGGCGTGGTCGATGTCGCCGAAACGGGTGCCCAGTGGGCGCCGGGCGACACGGTGTGGCTGCACGTCGAACCATCGCGAGTGCGGTTCGTGCCGCTGGGCTGAGGTGCGCGGCGCTGGCGTCGGGCCTGTCACCATGGGTCCATGCCCGTCATCGAGTCCCGCTGCGTCGTGCCGGTCGAGGTGGAGGTCGCGTTCGCGGTCTCGCAGACCACGGGCGAGACACGCAAGCGCTGGGACCCCTTCATCCGGCGTCAGTACTTCCTGGGCGGCGCGGACGTTCCGGGGAAGGGCGTGCGGACCTTCACCGTGCAGCGCTTCGGCTTCCGGATGGAGAGCGAGTACGTCTCGTTCAACCCTCCGTCGAACGTCGGCATGAAGATGACGAAGGGGTCGTGGTTCTTCGAGCGTCTCGCCGGCGGGTGGAAGTTCACGCCCGTCGCGGACGACCCGAGCAGCACCCTCGCCGTCTGGCGGTACAACTTCGCGTGTCGCCCGAAATGGCTTGCTCCGCTCGCCGAGCGGATCGGTGCGATCGTGCTGAAGCGCGACATGGATCGGCGCATCCAGGGCTTCGCGAGGGGGTGCGAGGACCCGGTGGTGCTCGCGGCGGTGCGGTGATCGGTTCGTCTCTCCGGGCACGGTCGATGGCACACGCACATTCGAGCCCTTGACCAGCCCTCTTAGCCACCCCCACCGATTAGGCTCGGAAGATGAGACGGCGATGGGGGACGCAGCGGTGACCGCAATCCCGATTTCGCTAGGGCGCGCGCCGCAGATCCCCTCCGGATCGGCCGGCCTTCCCGATCCCGCCGTCGGCCTCGTCGACACCCACGGACGCGTCCACCGCGACCTGCGGATCTCACTCACCGACCGGTGCTCGCTGCGTTGCACGTATTGCATGCCCGAGCAGGGCAACGAATGGCTCGCGCGCACGAGCATTCTGACCACGGATGAGATCGTCGAGATCGCTGAGGTCGCTGCGAGCCTCGGCATCCGCACCTTCCGGCTCACCGGCGGCGAGCCTCTGCTCCGCGCCGACATCGTCGACGTGGTCCGTCGCGTCGCCGCGATCTCCGGACCCGAGGGGCCGGTCGAGGTCGCGATGACGACGAACGGCATCCGGCTCGCCGAGGTGCTGCCCGACCTGATCGCCGCGGGGCTGACACGGCTGAACATCAGCATCGACACGATCGATCGCGAGCGGTTCGCCGCGCTCACGCGCCGCGACCGGCTCGACGACGTGCTGGAGGGGATCGCGGCAGCCGCAGCATCCGACCTGAAGCCTCTGAAGCTGAACGCCGTCGCGATGCGCGGCGTGAACGACGACCAGCTCGCCGACCTCGTCGCCTTCGCGATGGAGGTCGGCGCCCAGCTGAGGTTCATCGAGCAGATGCCGCTGGACTCCGGGCACACCTGGGACCGCAGTGCGATGGTGACCCGCGAGGAGATCCTCAAGGCGCTGTCGGAGCGGTGGTCGCTCGAGCCGGTGCCGGGCCGAGGTGGCGCGCCCGCTGAGAAGTGGCGGATCGACGGGGGCCCGCACGAGGTCGGCGTCATCGCGTCGGTGACGGCACCCTTCTGCGGAGCGTGCGACCGACTGCGCCTGACCGCCGACGGTCAGTTCCGCAACTGCCTCTTCTCGCTGACGGAGTACGACGTCACGAGCGCTGTGCGTGGGATGCCGGTGGCCGCCACACGCGAGGATCGTCAGCGCGTCATCGCCGAGACGCTCCACGCGTGCGTGCTGGGAAAGCTCCCCGGCCACGCGATCAACGACCCGTCGTTCCTGCAGCCCGCGCGAGGGATGAACGCCATCGGGGGCTGACGGTCACTCGGCGCCGGCCAGGCCGACGCCCCAGCGACCGAGCGCCGTGATCGCGTCAGCGAGCTCCAGTCCGCGGTCGGTGAGGACGTACGCCCGGGTGTTGTGCTTCAGGGGGAGTCTCCGCAAGACGCCAGCTGCCTCCAGCTCTCTGAGTCGCGTCGCCAGCATGTTCGTCGGGACCCCGAGATGGCGCTGAAGGTCGCCGTACCGCTGCGGACCCTCGAGCAGCTGCTCCACGATGAGCAGAGCCCAGCGTGCCCCGACGACGTCGAGGGCTGCGGCGAGGTCGGTCACGAGGTCTGGTCGGCGTCCGGCTTCATCCAGAACGGGGAGTAGTGGTAGCCGTCGAGGTCGTCGAACTGCCGCTGGTACATGAAGGGGTAGTCATCGGTGTCGCCGATCCGCGCCCCCGCGGCCTTCGCCCGCTCGAGAAGCGCGTCGACCTCTTCGCGGCTGTTCATGTCGAACGAAACCGTGACTTTCGACGGAGTATCGGGGCCGCCGATGAGTTCCTCGCTGCCGCCGACGCTCGCGTACATCTCGCGGCTTCCGAGCATGACGTACTGGTCGGGGGCGATGGCGAAGCACGAGACGTTGTCGTCGGACATCTCGGCGTTGAGGGTCCAGCCGATGGCGCTGTAGAAAGCGGTAGCCCGGGCGACGTCGGCGACCGGGCAGGTGATGAACAGGCTCATGTCACGATACTTGCAAAATGCAAGTACAGCGTCAATAGATGCCCGCGCGGCACCTGGCGGCTGACCTACACCCGGGGTCAGTCGCCGGGCCACTCTCCGGTCGCGCGCTCGAACGCCCGGGCGCCGCCGCGGTCGACCAGCGCCTTCACCAGCGCGAACAAGGCGCCCTGCAGGGCGGCCGCGATCAGCACCTCGCCGAGGCCGAACTCGGACTCCAGGGCCTTCGGGCTGTCGTCGCGGTGGGTCGGGCTCGCGCGCTTCCAGAGGTGCTTGAAGATCACACCGGCGAGAGCTCCGCTCACCATGCCGCTGATCAGCCCGATCGGGCGGTACAGGATCTTCGCCTACGTGCTCGACTTCTTCTCTGACTTCGACGTCTTCTTCGACATGCGGGGTCCTTCCGAGATGTGTGTCAGCGGCCGCGGCGTGCGACGGCGGTGATGACGGCACCGATCGCCACGACCGCGAGGGCGAGGGCGATCCAGCCGTTGCGGTTCGGCTTGCCCGCGTCGTCCGTGAGGGCATCCGTCGCCTGGTGGACGTAGTCGGCCGCGTGGTCGCGGGCGTCGCCGATCTGCGCGGCCACGTTCGTCTTCACGGTCTCGACCTGCTGCTTCGCCCGCGCCTTCACGTCGAGCTTGCCTGCGAGCTGCTCCACCGTGTCGCCGAGCTCGGTTCGGGTCTGCGCGATGTCGGCTTCGATCTCGGCGACCGACGCGTCGTCCGCGGGTTCCGGCCTGTTGGCGGGGGCGGAGGAGAGGGGCACGTCGCGCGCGGGGATGTCAGGGGTGGTCATGGTGGGTGCGCTCCTTCACTTCGGCGATGTCCTGTTTCACGTTGCGGACGGTCAGCTCCGGCATGGGCGACAGGGCTGACACCTTCTTCTTGCCGATGAGCGCGAGGATGCCGGCGACGATGAACAGTAGGGCGGTGACGATCAGCGCTGCGGCCCACGCAGGGAGGACCAGCGACAGCGCGATGATCGCGGTCGCGATGAGCGCGCCGACGCCGAACCACGCGAGCACGCCGCCTGCGCCGAGCAGCCCCACGCCGAGCCCGCCCTGCTTCGCCGTCGACGAGAACTCCGCTCGGGCGAGACGCATCTCGTCCCGCACGAGGCGGGACGTCTGCTCCGACAGGCGGGAGATCAACTCTGCGGTCGATGGTTCGAATGATGGCTTGGCCTGAGTCACGACGGGCTCCTCTCATCAGATGGGGGAGCCTCAGGCTCAGGGCCGTCGTCGATCCGCACGACAGGCTTGACTTCTGACGACGGCGGTGTGATGGCTCTCGACCCGCAACGGTCTGATCAGATGTCGTCGATGATGTGCAAGCCGCTGGAATACGAGATCGGCTCGGGCTCGGGGGCGATCTCGTGGATCACGCTGATGATCACGCGTGTGCGTGGAGTAACCAGGACCGCGACGGAGTTGCCGTGGGCGACCTCGATGTCCACGAACGTTCCCCCAGACGCAACCGCACGCTCGATCGCATCGCGAAGCTCGGGAACCGACGCGTCGGCATCCAATTCGAAGCGATCATCGTCGATGGCGACGATCGTCTTCTCCCCGGGCGAACGTGCGGTCATTCGGTGAGCGTACGCTCCCAGCGCTCACGACCAGTCCCCTTGACAGACCGGTTCCGGAACGGCGGATCAGGGGTGCGAGGGTTCCGGCAGCGGACGGAGCCCAGTCACGCTCTGCGCAGAGTCCGCGAGGAGCTGCAGCCACTCCGCGTTCAGCGCGCCTCCTAGAGGGGCGTCGAATTTGAAGTACAGCGACGAGGCCTTCGAGATCCAGACGCTGCCGTACTGGCCGCCTTCCGTGGACGAGTCGTCGCCGGTGGTGGTCGGCTCGTCGTCCCACGTGAAGACGAAGCTCTCGTCGCGACGGAGTTTGGTCACGATCACGGCACGGAGGTGGTGCAGTGTCCGGTCTTCGATATTGATGGCGGGTGCGACACCGTAGATCAGATGCCCCATGTCGTGCTGCTTTCTCGAGGATGTGGATCGCGCGTCTGTTCGACCCGATCCTGAGACTACGCCGAGTACGGAGTCATCTCGGGACCACCATGAGGCGCTTGTCGGCGCAGCAGTTGCCTCGGCCGCCGACCGCCGCGTCCGAGCGCTAGCGAAGAGGCCGACGCCATGGCAAGCCTCTGCCGTTTGTCGCCGCCCGGCCTCAGACTCGCACGTGTGAGTCCCCGCGCCGCACACCCATCGCCCTCGTCTGCCTTCGGTGATCACCCGCTCCCGCGCGCGCAACAGTCCGCACTCACCGAGGCCGACGAACTCCCAGGGTTCGGAACCGACGTGTCCACCACGCTCGCGTGGGCGGTCGGCGTCGGCATCGCGCGCGACGACGCCCGTTCCCTTGCCGACGACTGGTCGTTCCTGGCGGCGGCCGCGGAGCGGGATGTCGCGGCCGCCCGCATCCTCGAGCCGCACCTCGACGCGCTCGACATCCTCGAACAGGCGCGACGCGCCGACGTCGGGCCCGACCTCGCAGCCATCGGTGCCGATCCCGGCTCGTCGTGGGGCGTGTTCGCCGCCGAAGGTGCAGGCGTGCGTCTCGATGCGCATCGGGGTGGCTCCGGTTGGATGCTGACGGGCACCAAGCCGTGGTGCTCGCTCGCGCAGCACCTGACCCACGCGCTCGTCACCGCATGGGTCGGCGACGAGCGCCGCCTCTTCGCCGTGGCGCTGCAGCGGCCCGAGGTCCGCTCTCACGACGGGCCGTGGCATGCGCGCGGGCTGCGCCAGGTCGTCAGCGCCCCGGTGGACTTCGCGGCGGCGCCGGCCGTGCCGGTCGGAGAGCCCGGCTGGTACCTCCGGCGGCCGGGTTTCGCGGCCGGCGGTGTCGGGGTGGCCGCGTGCTGGTGGGGCGGCGCGATCCCCCTCCGCGCAGCGCTCCTCGCGGCGGCGCAGGGCGACGGTGCCGACCAGCTGTCGCGTCTGCATCTCGGTCGCGTGGACACGGCTCTGTGGACGGCGCGACTCGCGCTGCAGTCGGCTGCGCACGAGATGGATGCTGCGCCCGCCGCATCCGACCGCGTTCCCGAGCCCGGCATCCTGGCCGCACGCGTGCGAGCCATCGTCGCGGGTGCCGTCGAAACCACTCTCGCGGAGTCGGCCCGTGCGCTCGGACCGTTGCCGCTGGTCGCCGACGACGCGCACGCGCGTCGGGTCGCGGATCTCGAGATCTACCTCCGCCAGCACCACGGGGAGCGGGACTTGGCTCGGATCGGCGCCGACCTCAGTCAGGGGCGCGGCGCATGGTGAGCTTCAGCCACCTCGATCCCGGGACGGGCGAAGAGGTCTGGGCCGAGGCCTTCGCCGGGCGGAACCCGGCGGGCCTCGACGTCGACGTCGACCACCTCGTCGTCGTGGCGGCGCACCCCGATGACGAGACCCTGGGAACGGCAGGTCTGATGACGGTCGCCGCCCGCCGCGGGGCGAGGGTGACGGTGCTCGTCGTCACCGACGGGGAGGGATCGCATCCCGACTCGCCGTCCGCGACACCCGTCGAGCTCGGCGCGCTGCGCCGCCGCGAGGCGGCCGACGCGCTCGCGCAGCTGGCGCCGTCGATCGAGCTGCGGTTCCTCGGCATCCCCGACGGCGGGACCGACGGTCATCGCGCCCGCATCTCGACGGCGCTCCGCGAGATCGTCGCCGGCGCCGGCTCGTGCTTCGTCGTCGCGCCATGGACGGGCGACGGCCATCGCGATCATCGGGTGGTCGGCGAGGTGACGGCCGAAGTGTGCGCCGAGCGGGGCATCCCGTGCCGGTGGTACCCGATCTGGCTGTGGCACTGGGGCACGTCCGACGATGTGCCGTGGGCCGAGATCGAGGTCCTTGCGATCGACGACGCAACCGTCGATGCGAAGCGGCGCGCCCTGCGTCGCCACCGCAGCCAGGTCGAGCCGCTGTCCGACGCACCGGGCGACGAGGTGATGCTCCACGAGGGGATGCAGGCGCACTTCGACCGGCCGTTCGAGGTCTTCGTCCGCCCCGCCGGGCGCAGTCTGGCGGAGACATTCTTCGAGGACTTCTACCGCCGCAACGGCGACGACCCGTGGGGTTTCGAGACCCGCTGGTACGAGGAGCGCAAACGCAGCATCGCCCTGGCGAGCCTGCCTCGTGCGCGGTATTCGTCCGCCCTCGAGCTCGGGTGCTCCACCGGTGTTCTCACCGAGTCGCTCGCCGACCGGTGCGACGCGGTGCTCGCGATCGACATCGCGGACGCTCCCCTCGAGATCGCACGTCGTCGCCTCGGCGATCGAGAGGGTGTGCGTCTCGAACGCCTCGCACTGCCGGGGGAGTGGCCCGCCGGCACGTTCGACCTCGTCGTCCTGTCGGAGGTCGGCTATTACTGGGATGCCGCAGACCTGACCACCGCCATCGACCGAATCCGACGAGCAATGGATGCCGGTGGCCACCTCATCGCCTGCCATTGGCGGCATCCCGTCACGGAATATCCGCAGTCCGGTGACGACGTCCACGCGGCGCTTCGCGCGGCCGAGGGGCTCACCCGCCTGGTGCTGCACGAGGAGGAGGAC
Organism: Microbacterium sp. LKL04; assembly: GCF_900102005.1. Lineage (NCBI taxonomy): Bacteria > Bacillati > Actinomycetota > Actinomycetes > Micrococcales > Microbacteriaceae > Microbacterium > Microbacterium sp. LKL04. The sequence goes on from NZ_LT627736.1 coordinate 413,118, forward strand.
TTCGTACTCGAGGTCTACGGGCTCACGGGTGCCCGATCGGTCGCTGCCGAGACGGGGCTCGTCGCATGACGGCTAGAGGCGTCCCTTCGGTGGCGATCGTCGTCCCGGTGCACAACGAAGCCGAGCTCCTCGACGACTGTCTCGCGGCGCTCACCGCGGCCATCGAGTACACCCGTGAAACCCATCCCGGAGTGCGGATCTCGACGGTCGTCGTCCTCGATGCGTGCACGGATGCCTCGGCCCGGATCGCGCTGTCGTGGCCGGTTCGCACGATCGAGATCGCCGCGCGAAACGTGGGGACGGCTCGACGCCTCGGCGTAGCGGCGGCCGTCGCGGAGCTGCGATCGCCCCCGGCTGACGTCTGGATCGGCACGACGGATGGAGACTCGACCGTCCCGGCCGCCTGGCTCAGTCATCAGCTCGACCTGCGCGCCGCGGGAGCAGATGTGGTCCTCGGCACCGTCCGTCCGGATTTCGCGGACCTCACCGCCGAGCACGCGGAGCACTGGCTGGCGACGCACCCGCGAGGCCGTCCGGCGGGCAATACGCACGGCGCGAACCTCGGACTGCGTGCCGAGGTGTACGTCGCGGCGGGGGAGTTCCCTGATCTCGACGAGCACGAGGACGTCGCGCTCGTTCATGCCGCACGGTCGCTCGGCGCACGCGTAGTCGCGACGGACGAGAACGAAGTGGTCACGTCCGGCCGCTTCTGGGGACGGACGCCGGGAGGGTATGCCGCCTTCGTCCGCGCGACCCACGAACGCATCGCCGGGGTCGGCTGAATCGACTCACGGGCCGGAAGGTAGCGGGTGTCCTCTACGTCGGCAAGGGGCGCGGCGGGGCGCGGAGACAGGTGGATCGTCGGCATCCCCAACCCCCCCCCGGAGGAACCATGTACTTCCACGTTCAAGAGTTCATCAACGAGATCGCACAGGACGAGCCGGATCCCGCCGCAGCGAATGCGCTGCAGGAGGGTCTCGGCGGACAGTTCGGCGAGATGCGCACGATGATGCAATACCTGTTCCAGAGCATCAACTTCCGCGGACCCTCGGGCAAGCCCTACAAGGACCTCATCCACGGCATCGGCACCGAGGAGATCAGCCACGTCGAGCTCATCGGCACAACGATCTCGCGTCTGCTTGATGGCTCGCCCGGGTACAAGGGCAAGCCGACCGATCCCGTCGACGAGCCGGGTGCCGGCGGTGCGACGCCGCTGAGCATCGCCGTCGATCACAGCAACATCCATCATTACCTGGTCGGCGCGCAGGGTGCGCTGCCGGTGGATGCCGCGGGCAACCCGTGGATGGGCAGCTACGTCTACAACTCGGGCAACCTCGTGCTCGATCTGCTCTACAACCTCATGCTCGAGTCGACGGGCCGACTGCAGAAGTGCCGGCTCTACGAGATGACCGACAACAAGATGGCGCGCAGCACGATCTCGTACCTCATCGTGCGAGACCAGGCACACGAGAACGCCTACGCCAAGGCTCTCGAGACCCTCGGAGTGAACTGGCGTACGTCGCTCCCGATCCCGAAGACCAACGCCGAGCAGTTCCCCGAGGTCAAGCGTCTCGTCGACCTGGGGCTGCAGAGCAAGCAGTATTCGTTCGACCTGGGCAATCAGTCCGAGGCCGGTCGGATCTTCCAGGGGGCGTCGCCGTCGAACGACGGAACGCAGCTGGATGCCAGTGAGCAGGCACCCGCGGGTTCGCCCATGACCATCTCGCCGGAGCGGCCCGAGGAGTTCTCTCCGGGAGCCGACAAGGAGCTGCGAGCGCTCATCGAAGCGACGGCTGCTATGGAGATGGCCGACATCGACGCGACGTTCGGCCGCATGTAACGCTTCGCGGCGTGCGGTCGGTGCCCAGGCAGTGAGGAAGCTACCCGGGCACTGATCGCACGTCAGTGCGGTGCGTGATACTCGGCTTCTCCGGCCTTCCAGTAACCCTTCACGATGACCTGATCGGATGCCGCGCCCCACCGCTCGAGCAGCAGGCGCCGCCCCGCCTTGACGACACCCTGCTCGGCTGCGACGAACCCGAAGACGTCGCCGGCCGGTCGTTCACTTTCCGAGAGGTCATCGAGCGCAGCCGCCAGGGCCGTCCCCGGCAATGCGTCGCCCCGATGAGCGAACGCGACGGTCACGCCGGTCGGAGCCGCAACCGCGAGCTCGTGGGCGGCATCGGTGACCTCGATGAGGACGCGGCCGGTGGCATCCTCATCCATGAGCGCCGCGAAGCGCCGGATCGCCGGAACGGCGGTCTCGTCACCCGCGAGGAACCAGGAGTCCGGGCGGCCGGCGATCACCATCGACCCGCGCGGACCGCCGACGCCGATCACTGAACCGAGCGGGGCCGTCGCCGCCCACGGCGCCGCGACACCGTCGTCGCCGTGCACCGCGAACTCCACCTCGAGCCAGCCCGCATCGGCATCCCACGCCAGCGGCGTGTACTCGCGGCTCGGTGACTGACGCATGACCTCGAGGTCGTCGGTGTCGTCGTCGGGGAAGAAGAGTCGCATGTGATCGTCGCTGCCGAGCGACGTGAAGCCTCGCAGATCGTCGCCCTCGAGTCGGACGCGCACGTACGTCGACGTCTCCCACGTCCGGGCGGCGAGCGTCGCCCGCCGGAAGGTCAGGTCGAGCGGCTGCCGCTCGAAGCGGAAGGAGGAGGCGGATTTGACGGAGCTCACATAGGTAAGGCTAGCCTAAGACGCACCGGCGATCGCCCGGCATCCCCTTCCGAACGGACGCGCCAGCGCGCTCATACGCGCCCGCGCTTCCGACGACAGGAGCAGTCACATGCGCAGCATCCGTCCCCTCACCGCCACCCCGCTCGTCGCACTCGCGGCCGTCATCCTCGCCGGGTGCGCGAGCCCGACGACAGAAGTCGAACCCGCCGCAGAGGCGGAGGTGACGACCGTCACGGTGGAGGACAACCACGGTGAGCAGACCGTCACGACGCCGCCGAAGCGCGTCGTGGCGACCGACAACCGCACCATCGCGATGCTCGACTCCTGGGGTGTCGAGGTCGTCGGCGCGCCGCTCGACATCTTCCCCGCCGGGCTGTCGTTCAAGGACGACCCGAACGTCGCCAACCTCGGCAACCACCGCGAGCCCGACCTTGAAGCCGTCGTCGCCGCCGACCCCGACCTCATCGTCAACGGCCAGCGCTTCTCGACGTACTACGGCGACTTCCAGACCCTCGTGCCGGACGCCACCATCGTCGAGCTCGACCCGCGCGATGGCGAGCCGCTGGATGCCGAGCTGAAGCGCCAGGTCATCGCGCTCGGCGAGATCTTCGGAAAGCAGGAAGAAGCGGCGACCCTCGTCGCCGACTTCGAGGCCGCCATCGATCGCGTGAAGGCCGCGTACGACACGAGCGAGACGGCAATGGGTCTCATCACCTCGGGCGGCGAGATCAACTACGCCGCGCCGACGACCGGTCGCACCCTCGGCCCGGTGTACGACATCCTCGGGCTGACCCCGGCGCTCGACTCCGAGGGCTCGACCGACCACCAGGGCGATGACATCTCGGTCGAGGCGGTCGCATCGTCGAACCCGGACTGGATCCTCGTGATGGATCGGGATGCCGCGGTCAGCGTCAACACCGACGAGGCGTACACGCCCGCCAATGACCTGATCAGCAACTCTGAGGCTCTGAAGAACGTGACCGCCGTGACCGAGGGCAACGTGGTCTACATGCCGCAGGGCACCTACCTGAACGAGGGCATCGAGACGTACACGCAGTTCTTCAACGACCTGGCCGACGCGCTCGAAGGTCGATGACCGACGCCCTGACGGCGCCCGCGGTGAGCCGACGCTCCCGCGGGCGCCTGCTCACCTGGCCCCTCGTCGGCGGCACCGCCGTCGTCGGGGGGGTGGTGGTCCTGTCGCTCTTCGTCGGCGTCTACGACGTGATCGGCGCTGCCGACGGCGCGGAGATGTTCGCGATCACGCGGATCCCGCGCACGGTGGGACTCGTGCTCGCCGGAGCGGCGCTGGCGATGTGCGGGCTCGTCATGCAGCAGCTGACGCAGAACCGGTTCGTCGAACCGACCACGACCGGCACGACCGAGTGGGCGGGTCTGGGTCTGCTGCTCGTCATGCTGGTCTTCCCCGACGCGCCGCTCATGGTCCGGATGATCGGTGCGGTCGGCATGGCGTTCGTCGGCACGATGCTGTTCTTCCTCTTCCTGCGTCGCGTCATGCTGACGTCGTCGATCATCGTCCCGATCGTGGGGATGATGCTCGGCGCCGTCGTCGGCGCGGTGTCGACCTTCATCGCGCTGTCGACGAATCTTCTGCAGAGCATGGCGGCCTGGTTCACCGGCTCGTTCACCTCTGTCCTGCGCGGGCAGTACGAGCCGCTCTGGATCGTCCTGCTCGTCGTCATCGCCGTGTTCATCACGGCGGATCGCTTCACGATCGCCGGTCTCGGGCGCGACGTCGCGACGAACGTCGGCGTCGACTACTCGCGCGTCGTCCTCATCGGCACCGTGCTCATCGCCCTCGCCGCCGGTGTCGTCACCGTCGTCGTCGGCAACCTGCCGTTCCTCGGACTCATCGTCCCCAACGTCGTGTCGCTCATCCGGGGCGACGACCTGCGCTCGAACCTGCCCTGGGTGGCGCTCGGCGGCATCGCGCTCGTCACCGTGTGCGACATCCTCGCCCGCATCGTGAACGCGCCCTTCGAGGTGCCCGTCTCGCTCATCCTCGCCATGGTCGGAGCCGTCGTGTTCATCGCCCTTCTCCTCCGGCAGCGTCGTCGTGGCTGACACCGTCGCGCTGTCGGGCGCCTTCCCCACCGCGATCCGGGCCCGTCGCTACGCGCTCACCCTCGCGGTGCTTATCGTCCTCGCCGTCGTGGTGGCCGTCGGCATCCTCGCCTGGGATAACCCCGCGCCCGCAGGCAGCGCCGGCTTCTGGCGGATCGCTCAGCTGCGGGTCACGAGCGTCGTCGTCATCGCGATCGTCGCCGTCTGTCAGGGGATCGCGACCATCACCTTCCAGACCGTGACCGGCAACCGCATCGTCACGCCGTCGATCATGGGCTTCGAGTCGCTCTACACGGCGATATCGACTGCGGCGATCTTCTTCTTCGGTGCGGCCGGCGCGCTGCTCGTCCAGGGGACGGGGCCCTACCTCCTGCAGATCCTCGCGATGCTCGCGTTCTCGGGTGTTCTCTACGGCTGGCTGCTCTCGGGCCGCTACGCGAACGTGCAGATCATGCTGCTGGTCGGCATCATCCTGGGCGGTGCGCTGGCCGCGTTCTCGACGTTCCTGCAACGGATGCTGACGCCCACCGAGTTCGACCTGCTCACCGCGCGGCTCATCGGCAGCGTCGCGAATGCCGACGGTACGAACCTGCCGATCGCCATCCCGCTCGTCGTCGTCGCGGCGGGACTCATGGTGTGGGGAGGCGGCCGTCTCAATGTGCTCGGGCTGGGACGCGAGGTCGCTCTGAGTCTCGGTTCGTCCCAGCGACGCGACTCGATCCTGGCGCTGCTGCTGGTCTCGATCCTCATGGCCGTCTCGACGTCGCTGATCGGGCCGATGACCTTCTTCGGCTTCCTCGTCGCGATGCTGACGTATCAACTGGCCGACACGTTCGACCATCGCCGGATGTTCGCGCTCGCCGCGCTCGTCGGCTTCGTCGTGCTCGGTGGTGCGTACGTCGTGCTCAAGCACGTCTTCTACGCCGCCGGGTCGGTCGGCGTCATCGTCGAGATCGTCGGCGGCACGCTCTTCCTCATCCACCTGCTCCGAAAGGGACGCCTGTGATCTCTCTCACCGCCGTCGAGAAGCGCTACACCACCGAGGTCGCGATCGGCCCGGTGACCCTCGACCTGCCCGCGGGCGGCATCACGGCGCTCATCGGGCCGAACGGCGCCGGCAAGTCCACGCTGTTGACGATGATCGGTCGCCTGCTGCCCGCCGACGCCGGGTCGATCTCGGTGGGGGGACATGACGTCGCGGCGGTGAAGTCGCGCGAGCTCGCGAAAGTCGTCGCAATCCTCCGGCAGGAGAACCATTTCGTCACTCGTCTGACGGTACGACAGCTGGTCGGGTTCGGGAGGTATCCGCACTCGCAGGGGCGGCTCACGGTCGACGACGAGCGGGTCATCGACCGGTCCATCGACTTCCTCGGCCTGGACGGGCTCGAGGGTCGGTACCTCGACGAGCTGTCGGGCGGGCAGCGTCAGCGCGCCTACGTGGCGATGGTGCTCGCACAAGACACGGAGTACGTCTTGCTCGATGAGCCGCTCAACAACCTCGACATCCAGCACGCCGTGCAGATGATGAGTCACCTGCAGCGCGCGGCGCGCGAGCTGGGTCGCACGATCGTCGTCGTGCTGCACGACATCAACTTCGCCGGCCATTACGCCGACCGCGTGTGCGCCATGAAGGACGGGCGCGTTGCTGCGTTCGGGACCCCGGACGAGATCATCCGTGGCGATGTCTTGACGGGGATCTTCGATACGCCGGTCGATGTGGTCGACGGTCCGCGGGGGCGGCTGGCGGTGTACTACTGACTCCTGGCGCGGAGCACCTTGCGCTCGCCGCAACGGTCAGCGAGCCTGGGGCAATGTGGGATCGCGAGGCAGCGGCTGCGGCTGCCAACGACTGGATCGGCCGATACGTGCGCGCGTGGGAGACCAACGACCGGGACGACATCCGGTCGCTGTTCACGGAGGACGCTGAGTACCGCGACGGCCCCTCGACCGAGCCATGGGTCGGCCACGACGCCATCCTCGCGGGGTGGCTCGGTCAGAAGGATGAGCCCGACACGTGGTCATTCGAGCATGAGCTCACGGCGGTCGACGGCGACATCGCGATCATCCGCGGCCGGACCAGCTACCCGGGCGCAACGACGAAGAGTCGGCTGTACGACAACCTCATGGTCATTCGCTTGACGGATGACGGCCGCGCGAGGTCGTTCACCGATTGGTATGTGACATCGACCGCAGCGGAGACGGAGGAGTAAGACCTCTTGTCGCCGGATTCAGCTGCGGCTAAGCCGAAGCTGCCGGCCGAGGATCGCCCTCCTCGCGCAAGCGAGGCTCGACGCGTCGCTCGGGACGCAGCCCCGACTTGTCGGAGTAGAACGCGCGGATGGCATCCATGTCCGCGCCGACGTCGCCGGTGAGAGTGAGCGTCGGTCCGAGCCCGGTCGTCATGGTGGTGCGGTCCACGTATCCGAGCGTGACGCCAAGGTCGGCCTCGCGGGCGATGCGGTAGAAGCCCGACTTCCAGTGCCCGACGCCGCCGCGCGTGCCTTCGGGCGTCACCACGAGGCCGAAGACCTCGCCGGCACGGATGCGGTGGACAAGGGCGTCGACCACCCCGGCGGGGTTCGCTCTGTCGACTGGGATGCCGCCGATCGAGCGCATCAGCGGACCCCGCCAGCCGCGGAAGAGGCTCTCCTTGCCCAGCCAACGGAAGCGCATCTTCAGGCGCCAGGCGATCGCCAGCATGAGCACGAAGTCCCAGTTGGAGGTGTGCGGCGCCCCGAGGACGACGGTGGGTCGGGTCGGCGCGGGCTCGGTTGCGAGCGTCCATCTGCTGAACGTCCAATAGACCCGGGCGACGAGGCGGAGCATTCCGCAACCGTAACGCCCCCACGCTGTCGCCGGGTCGAGGAGGCGCCGGGGCGACTCCCAGGTTGCCGCGGTATCGTAGGGATCGATAGGCGGACTTCTCATTCGTCTCGCCCCGGCTGTGTGGTAACAGTCGGGGCTTTTTTCATACTCAGGCAGACCGCCGCTACGAGCGCAGGCAGTTGACCGTCAGTCAGTCGACCGCTCGTCGGACTCCTTCAGTCGCTTGAGCTTCGATCTCGGTCTCCGCTTTCACAGCACCTTCGGCCGATCCTGCCTCGCGGGTAACGTGGCGCCCATGAGCCGACGCTCGATGTGGACTACCGCTGTGACACTCGCCGTGTCGATGGTGCTCACGGGGTGTGTCTCCACGACCGATCTGAGCGATGACGCGACGACGACTCCACCGCCGGCGATGCCTTCTCCCACGGTGTCCGCCCCCAGCCCTCCCGCGACGGTCGACGGCGACTATGCCGTGCCCGGCGTCGCTGACGACGAGCTCTCGCGGATCACATTCGTCGCCGAGGGGGCCGACGGCGTTTCCGAAGGCGAGGCGACCGTCTCGGGTGTGGTGGAGGCCGGGGAGCGGTACGTGATCGACTTCGACTGCAGTCCGTCGACTGCCCGGGTGACGCTCGAATGGGCCCCGGCTCCCGCCGAAGGCGAGGAACCGGCCAACCCCGTCGGGCCGACGTCCGTCACCCAGGATTGTGGCGCGCCCGGCCGGATCGAGGGGGTCGCATTCGACGCAGACACCCTCGTGCAGCTCAAGATATTCGCGGATGAATTGAACGCGGGCTGGGCCGTCCTCCGCCCCGGCGGGTGACAACAGAGGTGGGCCCCGTGGGGCTCGAACTCGGCCGACGGGCGATCAGCCGGGTCGTATTCAATCAGGATCGTTGATTTCCGGGCTTAGGGGCATCGGCTCAATCCGCGCGAGAGGCGAGCAGTGCGCGGATGAGGGACGTTGCGAACACCCCGGGATTGGTTCTCAGCTCGTGGTCGACCACGTCGACACAGAGCCCCCGGCACGCTCCATGACGAAGCACTCCAGCTCGTGAACGGACAGGCCCGTCTGAGCGTGCGGGGCGGGGCAGGAGACAACCGATGCTCGCCGAATGCACTGAGGGGCAGGCTCCGAGCACGCGAGAGGAACCCGCGCCTTGGCATCTGAAATGTGTTGGACCGATCGGCGCTACTGATCCCTCGAAGTTCCCTGCACCTTAACTGTCGGTATCTCCCGAGTGAGCCCCGACGCCACGTCGGACAGGAACCATCGCTCCACTTTGGTGAGCCGTGCCAATACGTCCTGGCGCTTTGCCATCGCGACCAGGTTCGCGGCAGCGTCTTCGATCGACTCTCCTCTGAGCCCCAGGTTCGCGAGCCTCACGCCCACAGGTATCGGAAGCCCATAGTCCTCGAGCTCCGCGATGAAGGGAGGTAGGTATAGGGACTCGATCTCACGGATGATGAATTCGTAGTTGGACGCCGGCATACCTCTGTCTTGCGCCACTTCGGTCTGGATCGAACTAGACGCACGCAGCATAGATGGGATCTTGAAACCCATCCAGTTGCGTTGAAAACTCAAGACGTCATCGACGACTTCACTTCGAGTTTGGTTGGCCCGCTTGTGCGGCAGGGCCGCTTCGACGAGTGACGGGACGCTGCCCTGAGCTCTCCGGGCCGCGTTCAGCTTGGCGAGGATGGATTGCGGGTTGTCGCCGCTTCTGTCGCGGCCGCGCAGGAGTTCGTCGTACCCGAGAGTTATTGTGGCCGCGAACTGATCCCTAGTTGGCACGCCCGACCAGGTGAGACTACGAAAGTCGCCCGCAGACGCGTCACGCATGCGACGAGCGGCTCCAACCTGCAGCCCTGGATCCAGGCCCCGATTCTTACGGATCGTTTCTATCGACAGCTCATCCTGGTCGAGAATGTCTTGCAACCGTGCCTTCGACTCAGCCGACCACTCGTCGCGATCCAGTTGTATCAGCGTTGCGAGCGAGGCCGCCGGCGACTGCGACTCAATCGGCATGTCCACAGTGGACAGGGTCGGCTCCGGGTGATCAGCGTATGAAATCACTCGTCCGACGAAATGCTTGAGCATCCTGCCAGCCCGGCCGCGGATGTTCGAGAACGTGAAGAAGTCAATTGGCTTCCTATCGATTTTCTTGTCGTAGATGATCACGTTCTTCGCCACTGTATTCACACCCTCGATGAGTGTGGTTGTGCAGACGAGCCGATCGATCTTCCCCATGGCAAAGAGTCGAATCATGGCCCGCTGCAGGCTCCGAGGCATAGGTCCGGTATGGGTGCCAACACCGCCAGCGAGCGCCTTTGAGACAAACCACTCGGGGTCGTAATTGAGGCTGATCCAGTCAGCCAGTTCGAGAACGAACGGGTCGGCTGCGTCCGTCGATATTTCGAAGGCGATCTCGCTCGCGCGACCGGGTGCACTTACAAAGATCAGGCTGGGGCCAGCGGCATCCTGTTCGAGGAACTGCTGCATGTCCGCGAGTCGATCGTCGGCATCGAAGTGCGATCGATCTTCTACATCAATCACGACCGGATTGAAATCGGTAGCGATGAAGGACTTAGCCAGGTCGCTCCCATTGTCCACACCGAGCGCGTCGACGTTCGGTCCGAGCAGGTAGTACTGAGCGCCTGTGTTTCGAAGCAGGCGCCACGCTATGTTGAGCGTCGACCGGCGCTTCTCATCCGTCTCTCCATCCCCGAGCTTGTAGAACTCGTCGATCACAAAGAAGTCGACAGGTGGCACAGGGTCGACCTCGAGGAATCTCTCCTGGGTAAGTACGTAGATGTTGCGTTCGGCGGGCACCTGGCCCGGGTGCGATACGACCGTGTACCCAGTGTCCAGAGCAACCAAGCGTCGCCGTGTCTCGTCGATGAGCGCGATCGTCGGCACGATGATGACGATGTTGAGCCACTTTCCGGACAAGATGAGTGCGTCCACGATTGCAGATTTTCCGAACGAGGTGGGCGCCGAGAGGACTATGCTCTCGCCGTCCATGAGTCGCTCGTAGATGCGTTGCTGCTCAGCGTGAAAAGTAAAGTCGCGCTCGCGTAGGACCTGCGGCGAGTGATACGCGAAGCTAAGGGCTTCCGCCTCGCCAATTGCGCTAACGTTCGGCGACGCGTATGGAAATAGGCCCAGCCGAACGGCCAGCGAGTCCACGACCGGAGTAAGCGGACCGGTGCCAGAGTATCGATCGAGGAACCGGATGAACCTGTCCCGAGCGTGCTGCTCGTCATCGCTCGTTAGTAGCAAGTTGGAGATCTCGCGCAGCTCGGCGAAGTCTGTGTTCGCCATCAGATGCCTTGGAGGGCTTTGAGCTTCGCGTGCATTAGATCGACCAACTTCGCCTTCGACTTCAACGGAACCAAAATCAAGCGGATCTCGACCTCGAGCGGCTTTGCCACCCGAGACTCAAACTCTTCGAGCGCTGCCGCCGTTTCCGCCGTCAAGGCCGCAATGTACTCGTCACCGACGACATCGTGCGCGTCGACCGCCTCGCTGTCGTACGTAAGGAAGATCGGCATCACGAGTGACGTCGAGATCTCGTCGAGGCTCCGGGCCCTCGCGATCATCTCCTTGAACGCCGTCGCGTGGGGCCACGCGTCATCGACCTTGCGCGTGATGAACACAAATTCCTTGCGCAGGAAGTCCCTAGCCAAGTGAGTCTCGATGTCCTGAAGGACGCTCCGCATCGCGCCATCCAGGTCAGAATAGAACTTCGCTTCACCCAGCCAGATCTTGAGCGATCCGGCTGTGTCCGCTACAACGTGAACGCTGTCGAAGCCTTTGACGACGTCATTGGACGAGTCTTCGTAGTAGATCTTGCTGACGGCCGGCTCAGCGTCATAGAAGTCGACCAGGGCGGCGTGGAGGAGCAACTCTCCGAACTCGCCTCGGCGGCGGTACTTGTCGGTCGTGTAGACGGAAACCGCGGCGTCTCGGATTGACCGTATGGCGGTTGCGCTCGTTACGTTCTTCGCCTCCGAATAGCTGAGCGCGAAGGTCAGGAGGTGACGATCGAATACGTCTTCGACAAGCGCGTCGGACCGCCAAACCTTTGACTCATACCCGGCGCACAAGGCGTCCATTGCAACGGAACCTGCAACGAGGCTAACCCGCACTTGTTGAACCGCCATATGGATCTAGTCCCCTTACAGACGCGCCACGCTGTCACGACCCTATCGATCCCGTCGGTCGATTCAGCGATGCCACGCATGTCAGGCAGCGGACGTGCGCGGGGCCGGAGAGGCTGGACACAGGCAAGCCACGCATATGTGCCAAGCGTCCATTGCTGTCGAGCACCAGTTCGGAGAGAGAGGCGGCGCAGTTCAGGGCGCGGCGTACGTGAAGATCGATACGATCCGAGGATGGGGCTTCTCGACGAAATTATCGACGGCGCGTCGTCCGACGGTGTATCCACGACAAACCTTCTCCGCAAAGTGCAGACGGTCGCACATCGGGTCGGCGCGACCGAACTACGTCAGTGGGTCAGGGCTGAACTTGACGGGTATGCCGAGGATGCGCCACTCCCTGCGTACCGAGGGCCGTACGACGCTACGGTGAAGGCGACTTGGGCGGGCCCCTTCAACTCGAGCGCGCAAAGCACTCTCTCTACCGTTGGCGTTCCCACGCACTTCCTGCCGCTGTTCAAGTTCAGTTTTCGCCAGGCTGCCGCCGAGCTGGAGGTGCTTGCGGGTCAGGGCGAGGAGCTGGGGCAACCCTGGAATCCTTACGCACTGGCCGAGTACAACGAGCTCGTCGAAAAGGAGGAAGTTCCGCACTTCGACATGATGGGGGTGTACTCGGCGCACCGCGTGGTCACTCCAGCGCTCGTAACTGCGATCGTCGAGAGCATACGAACCAAGGCACTCGACCTAGCTCTGGACCTTCAGACCGCGAACCCAGCCGCGGGGGAAGTCGGTGGACCAACACGAGACGATCCCGCGATTGAACAGGCCGTGATGGTCAACATAAATCACATTTACGGTGACGGTGCGAACATCGCACAGGGCAACGGGATCACCCAGAGTTCGACGGTGGCGAAGGGCGATCTCACGGGCCTGGTTGCCGCACTCCAAGATCTTCTCGCTGACGCGAAGGTGATCGGAGAAGCTGTCGCGATCATTACCGGAGACAGCGATGCCTGTGCGAAGAAGTCGAAGCTTGGGAAGATCGCAGGCTCCATCGGGACCGGCGCGGTCCGGCTCGCCGGAGGAATCACCACTGAAGTGGCGGCCGCAGGAGTCCTCGAAGTTGCGAGCCAATTCCTCGGCTGGTAAGCCGTCACCGCTCCTTCACGTTCTCTATGAATTAGGGCTCTGGCGCCGCCCGTAGATCGGTGCTCAGAGGAAGCGCCCAGCCCGACGCGGGTTCGCTACTGCACTAGTCGAGCGTGCTCAAGCGAGGATTCGAGGTGCGCGGCGACTCCCAACCGTGCCGCTCAGAAATACTTCTGGTGAGGTCCGCGGCGTGCATCTGCAACTTGGAGAGAGTCTGCCTGTCGTACCCGCTGTTGCGGAACAGGCGGAGATTCTGACTGAAAGCGTGCGCCCAACTCATCAGCGGGTCGAGGACCTTGAGACGACGCTCCACCGTGTCGCCCGGTTGCGCCGCATCCATCACCTGTCGGCCGAGGGTCGCGCCGAGGACTCGTTCGGACTCCAGCCACGCGTCGAGACCTTCCCACTCCGTGTACTCGTCGGCAAGTGCGATCGCGGCGATGCGCAGATTCGCAAGACGCTCGCCAACTGGCTCCGCACTCGGATCGAATCCAACGAGCCGCTGCACCGCCTCTTGTAGCGCGGACCAGAGCGCCGTTGCTGTTGCCCTCCTGGACTCCCGCAGCGCCTCATTGGCGCGCCTGTTGGCCAGGATCGTTCCGATCCCGGCGATAACAGCGGCCAAGCCGGAGATGACGAGCGCAGCGATATCCATGGCTCGATCCTGGCAGGTCCGAATTGCGCCTGCCCGTTTGTGCGTCCGCTCGCGAGCGATGCGCGGTTGAGGCCTATTGCGCACGGGCCGGAGCGCGTGCGGTTACCGGTCCTGCAACGGGCATCGCCGGCGTCGACGATGCGGTGGTGGAGGCGCTATGGGCGGAGCGAACGGATAACCCGCGCGATGCGATGCGCGAAGAGCGCGGGACGAACGACTACTAATGAAGCCAACAGAGATGCCGGTGATCGTGCCTTCCGAGCCCTGCAGAGTCGACGACGCAAGCACGTCGACACCGCGCGACACCGAGTGAGGGTCGAAGAGAACGCAGTCGAGGTCGGCAGCCAGGGCATCATCGGCACGCCGAAGACGCACGAGAAGCGGACAGTGCCGCCCCGGTGTTCTTCGCGCCGGTCATCGAGCACCTGGTCGCCACGCGACCGAGGGACGCGTTGCTCTTCGGCGACGGGGACCACTTCGTCCGACGAGCGAAGTCGACCATCGGATGGTTCAACAGCGCCGTAATGCAGGTTCGCGATGAGACGCAGGAGCGCATCGAAGCCGCGACTGCTGCTGGCTTTCGTCCGCCGCCTCCGTTCCCGCGCGTCACCCCTCATGATCTGCGTCACACCGCAGCGTCGTTGGCGATCAGTGCCGGCGCCAACGTGAAGCCGGTCCAGCGGGTGCTCGGTCACTCGTCGGGTGCAATGACCCTCGACACCTACGCCGACCTCTTCGACGACTACCTCGACAACGTGGCTGCCGCGCTGGCTCGAGCCGCCGATGCGTCTGGCGTCGGAGACGTTCTCGCCTCGTTGGAGAGCGGCGTGCGGACGCGGAGTCGACGCGCCTCGTCGACCAGCGACTCGACGACCAACTAGGTCCGCCGCGCACTTGCGGTCCGTTGCCGAGGCCGCGGCGCGGTTCGTCTAGCCCGCGGGCGCCAGAATCGGCCGTCAGAAGTGTTGCCATTCTGTTGCCAAGAGCTGGCGTTCAGTGACTCACAGCATCCCAAATTCCGCGGGAAATCAGAGGTTCTGACGCTGTTTCAGAGGTGGGCCCCGTGGGGCTCGAACCCACGACCCGCGGATTAAAAGTCCGATGCTCTACCGACTGAGCTAGAGGCCCTCAGCGACCCAGCCTAATGGGCGAGGGCGGCGGCATCCGTCACTTCGTGCCCTTCTGCGAGCTGAAGATGATGCCGAACATGATCCCGAACGAGAGGCCGAAGGCCGCACCGAGGCCGATGTTGTCGAGGAAGAGCATCCCGACGATCGCGCCGCCGAGCATGCCGAACGCGATCGACAGACCGAACGACATTCCGCGCATGTTGTTGTTCGCCATACCTCGACGCTACGCAGAGCCCGGGTCACCGGCATCCCCCGGAAGGTGGAAACAAAAGGAGGCGGCGCCGCCGAAGCCCGCAGAGCTTCGACGACGCCGCCGGTCATGAGACCGTGAATTACATCGGGGGCATCAGCACCGAGTCGATGAGGTACACGGTTGCGTTC
The DNA here is from genome assembly GCF_900102005.1 of Microbacterium sp. LKL04. Taxonomy (NCBI): domain Bacteria; kingdom Bacillati; phylum Actinomycetota; class Actinomycetes; order Micrococcales; family Microbacteriaceae; genus Microbacterium; species Microbacterium sp. LKL04. Next base: position 428,196 of record NZ_LT627736.1, read on the forward strand.
GCGGTCTCGACGCCACCACAGATGACCTTGGCGTCGTTGACCATGAGCTCGTCGCCCGAGCCGGTGACCTCGAGGTCCTGGCCCTCGACGGTCTTGTGGGTGCCGTCGATGTCGGCCGGAGCGATCTCGCCGGGGACCACGTGGTACGTAAGGATCTTGGTCAGCGTGGCCGAGTCCGTCTTGAGACCCTCAATGGTCTCGGCGGGGATCTTGGCGAAAGCGTCGTCAACCGGAGCGAAGACGGTGAACTTGTCGCCGTTCAGGGTGTCGACGAGGTCGACGTCGGGGTTCAGCTGGCCGCTGACAGCAGCGGTGAGCGTCTTGAGGAGCGGGTTGTTCGAGGCCGCGGTCGCAACCGGGTCCTTCGACATGCCCTCGACCGAGCCGGCGCCGTCCGGAACAGCTGCCGCGTAGTCCGCGCAGCCGGGGCCGACGAGGTTCGACGCGGTGTCCATGCCGCCTTCGGTGGCTTCGGGCGACTCCATCGGAGCCTGCGAGGACGGGGCCTCGCTCGAACCGCTGCCGCTGTCCATCGAGTTCGACGAACATCCGGCGAGTGCGAAGGCACCGACCAGCGTCAGAGAGAGTGCTGCGGTCATCTTCTTCTTCGTGCTGAACATGATTTCCTCCATGTGTTGGGACCGCCCTCTGCGGCGGCGATGACAGGTCTTCGGAACCGCTAGGCAAACGGATTGCACATCTGTCGAGATTTTTTTGGATCCGCGGTTTCGCGGGGCCTGCGCGGGTCACGAATCGCTCTCGATCCGCTCTGCTCACCAGGGATTCCCGCCCTGCCATCCGTGTTCGCGCGCGCGAGGATGGCATGCTGGGACCAATGGTTATCGACGGTGTAGAAGTCCCTGAAGACGGGGAGTCGGCGGATCACGCCGGCGATCTCCTCGTTCGCGTCGCCGGTGGCGATCAGGCAGCCTTCGCAGAGCTCTACGACATGCTGTCCTCGCGGGTGTTCGGACTGATCCGACGGGTCCTCGTCGACCCCTCCCAGAGCGAGGAAGTGCTCCAAGAAGTCTTCTTGGAGATCTGGCAATCCGCTTCTGCCTTTGCTCCGAACAAGGGGCAAGGAAGAAGTTGGATCCTGACGATGGCTCATCGTCGGGCCGTCGACCGGGTCCGCGCATCGCAGTCCAGCGTGGACCGGGACATTCGCGTCGGCACCCGTGACGCGAACACACAACAAGAAGGCATAGCCGAGCAGGTCGAGCTGCGGATCGAAGGTCGTCGCGTCGTACGCGCGCTTCGCTCGCTGCCCGACGCGCAACGTGAAGCCATCACCCTCGCGTATTTCGGGGGGTATAGCCAAAGTGAAATCGCGGCACTCCTCGGAGCGCCGCTCGGAACGATCAAGACACGGATGCGTGATGGATTGAACCGCCTACGACAGGAGATGGGGGTGACGCTGTGAACGAGAAGGACTTCGCCGAACTCTCGGCTGGGCACGCGCTCGACGCGTTGTCCGCGGAGGACGAGCAGGCGTATCAGCGGGCCCTCGCCGACCACCCCGAGTGGGAAGAGCTCGTCGACTCCGACGCACAGGTCGCCGGCTTCCTCGCCGAAGGTGCCGGAGAAGAGGCACCTCCCGCGGGCGTCCGCGATCGCCTCCTCGCGCAGATCGGGTCACTTCCGCACGGGATGCCGGTGGCCGCTGCATCCACTCCCGAGCCCGTCGTCGAGCCCGAGCCCGAGCTCGTCGTCGCCGGACCGCCGACCGAGGCGGTCCAGGCCGTCCAGCGTCGGACCTGGACGCGCGGACTGTTCGCCCTCGTCGCGTCAGCCGCCCTCCTCGTCGGCATCGGCTGGGGCGTCGGCTCCATCATGGAACAGGTGCGGACGCCGGCTCAGGTGCAGGCGCTCGAGCAGATCGAGGCCTCGCCCGACGCGCAGAGCGCCACGGGTCAGTTCACCGACGGCGGAGAGGCGGAGGTGCATTGGTCTCCCTCGCTCGGCAAGGTCGTGCTGACCACCGACGATGCGCCCAGCATCGCCGACGACCGCACGTTCGAACTCTGGTTCGTCCGAGGCGATGAGCCGATCGCGGCCGGGACCTTCGACCCGTCCGACGATGTCACCGCCCTCCTCGACGGCGACTTCCAGCCCGGCGACATCATCGCGATCACGGTCGAGCAGGCGGGCGGCTCGCCCGACGGCAAGCCGACGACCGAGCCGATCGTCGCGATCCCCACGGCCTGACAGCCTTCACAACGCACCCCGCTCCGGCTCCGACCGGGCGGGGTGCGTTGCTGCCGGAGTAGCCTGGAGGGATGTCTGACGCGTCCCGCGACTTCCACAAGCCGGTCCGCCGCTCACCCGATTCGTTCGATCGCAACTTCGCCGCCGATGATCCCGCCGAAGCCAGCCGTGTGGCTCACGCCACGGCATCCGCTCTGCTCTCACGGGTGCGCGAACAGCCGCACGACGAAGTCATCGACAGGCTCGTGACCTTCACCGACGCGCACGGCATCGCGACGATCGCGGAGCTCTGGGCGCACTCGCCCGCACGCTCGCTGCCGGGTGCGCTGTGGCGGCTGTACCTGCTGCAGTTGATGATCCACGACGACGCGGCGACCGCTGCGCTGCTCTACGAGCGTGGGCGAACGCGGCTGTCGTCGGCGGACGTCGTCATCGCGGGTGCGCCGGCTCCGGCGAGCCCGGACGAGCTCGTCTCGCTCATCGACCTGATCCTGCGCGGGGTGTTCGCGGGTGACTTCGCGCTCGCGCTCGAGCGGGCGGCATCCTTCTCGCGCGTCGTGGCTGCAGGGGCGACCGATCTCGCCGACGACTACGACGAGAGCGAGCCGGTGCGGGCGTCGACCTTCACGACGCGGGCGCTACGCCTCGACACGTACGCGGGGGACCTCATCGCGGCCGCAGCCCTGTGGCGACGCGACGGCCTCACGTAGGCATAGAAAGTGCCGGACCGCAGAACGCCTCTCGGCGCGTGGCCGCTCGCAGCGGCTGAAGATGGAGCCCGGGGTTACTGCGGCCCGGCTAGAAAAGTGTAACGGAGGGGCTCCCGAGGTATTCCGGTCCGGCGCGGATTCGGGGTCGGTCGGGCGTGTCGGGATGCGGTCTCGAGGCGCGTGCACCGATGCAATGGTTCCTCGGCGACACGCGGCATCCCGGGGCTCGCGTGCGGCGTGTCGCGCGGCGACTATTGCATCGGCTGACGGGGATGCCGCCGCGTAGGCTTCGTGGCATGGCTTGGCGCTTCGCACTCATGATCGACCCTGCGGCATCCGACGATGCGCGCACCGACTTCGCCGACACGTTCAGCGAGATCGATCCCTCGACTCCCGCGTTGACCGTGGGGGAGTTGAGCACGCAGCGCGGTGACGGGATCTTCGAGTCGATCGGCGTCGTCGACGGACACGCGCAGGAGGTCGAGCCGCACCTCGCGCGGCTCGCGCACTCCGCCGAGATCTGCGAGCTGCCCGCGCCGAACCTCGAGCAGTGGCGCGAGGCGATCAGCCGCGCGCAGGCGGCGTCGGGGGAGGGAGAGGCGGTCATCAAGCTGATCCTGAGCCGCGGCGTCGAGCACGGTCCCACCCCGACCGCGTGGGTGACGGTGGCGCCGGCGGCGGACTTCACGAAGCCGCGCACCGAGGGTATCGCCGTGGCCGTCCTCGACCGCGGCTACAGCATCGACCTGCCGGGTCGGGCGCCGTGGCTGCTGCTGGGCGCGAAGACGCTGTCGTACGCCGTGAACATGGCCGCGATCCGCGAGGCGAAGCGCCGCGGCGCCGACGATGCCGTCTTCGTCAGCTCCGACGGGTTCGTGCTCGAGGCGCCGACCGCGTCGCTCATCATCCGGCGAGGCGACACGTTCGTCACCCCTGCGCCGAACGGCGGCATCCTTCACGGGACCACCCAGCTGAGCCTGTTCGACCACCTCGCTGAGCGCGGCTTCGAGACTGCCTACGAGACCCTGCCGGTCTCGGCGCTCCACGACGCGGATGCCGCGTGGCTCGTCTCGAGCGTCCGCCTGGCCGCGCCCATCACGGCGGTCGACGAGCGGCCCCTGACCCTCGACGGCGAGCTCACGGCATCCTTCAACCAGTACCTGCTCAGCCCGCGCGACTGAGCCGTCGCCGGCGTTCGCGGATGCAATAGTTGCGACCCGACACGCCGCCGCTTGGGTTCGGGATGCCGCGTGTCGCCGGCGATCCGTTGCATCCGCACACGCGCCGCCGGGCCGATGCGTGGGAACCCGGTTGTTCTCGCCCCGGTCACCCGATGCAATAGTCGCGACCCGACACGCCGCCCATGCGCCCCGGGATGCCGCGTGCCGCCGATGATCCATTGCACCCGCGCACGCACCTCGGCTCTCACAACCGCGCGAGCGCCCCGAGGATCGCGCGCTCGACCATGTCCCAGTCGTGGACGATGAGCGCGTAATCGAAGCGGAGGGTGACGTACCCCCACATGGCCGCGTTCGCGTCGCGAACGAGGTCCTTGTGCCGCAGCGACGGTCCGTCGTGGTTGTCGCGCCCATCGACCTCGACGATCAGCCGGTCGCCGATCAGCGCATCCACCACCCCGACGCCCGCGATACGCACCTGTGTCTGCACGCGCAGTTCGAGGCCGCGCAGCCGCCACCGCAGCATCGACTCGAGCCCGCTGTCGGCGTCGTCCCTGCTGAGTCCGAGCGCATCGCGCCCTTCCTGATTCACGTTCCGGCTCAGCCAGCGCATGTCGTCACCGTCCAGAAGGTCCTGCCGGCGCGCGGATTCCAGCGCGACGAAGAACGCCTCGCCGCCGTAGCAAGTGAGGATCTGTCGCAGAATCCGTGCGAGTGACGGTTCCCGCCGATCCTCCCCGGGCCCGGCGGCATCCCAATGCTCGGTGCAGTCGCACGGATGGTCGTGCGTACGCTGCCCGGGCCGCATCCAGACGTGCGGCATCCGTGCATCTTCCATCACCCAGAGGCCGCGGTGCCGCGCCGCGCTCACGCACGCCAGCGAACCGCCGTGCCTCGCGGCCAGTCGCGCCTCCGCGCACGTCTCAGGCCACGCGTAGACCCCGATCCGCACCCGCTCGAGCTCGCCGCGCCGCAGGGCCCGTTGCACCCGACGTTGCGACCACCCCGCATCGAGCAGCTGCCGCAGACGGACGATTGGATGCCGAAGCTCGCACATACCCGCGAGCCTCGCCCGTTCCCGGCCCTCACGAGCCGCACCGGCTCATGCCGGGGAAAACCGGCATCCCACCCCCGCGGGGGAGAAGTCCTCGATCGCCTTTGTCCGCCGCGATCCGTGCGACGAGGGAGCGCCCGCGCCGCCAGCGTCAGCGGATGCAATAGATCCGCGGCAACACCCCGCCGTTCAGGCCCGGGATGCCGCGTGTCGCCGGCGATCTATTGCATCCCCACACAGCGCCACAGCGGCGCGCCGCCGCGCCGCGACAGCCCGAACCATGCACGCCCGGCCGACAAACGTCACCGGATGCAATAGATCCACCGCGACACCCCGCCGTTCAGGGCCGGGATGCCGCGTGTCGCCCGCCATCTATTGCATCCGCACACGGCGCGCGCCCCCGGCGCCCCGCCCAGCCCCACAAACCAGAACGAGGGACACCGCGCTCCCGCGCAGCATCCCTCGCCCCCTACAGCCGGCTCACCCGAAGCGGCCCGAGACGTAGTCCTCGGTGGCCTGCACGGACGGCTTGGTGAAGATCGTGCCGGTCTCGTCGTACTCGATGAGCTTGCCGGGCTTGCCGGTGCCGGCGATGTTGAAGAACGCGGTCTTGTCCGAGACGCGCGACGCCTGCTGCATGTTGTGCGTGACGATGACGATCGTGTACTGGCTCTTGAGCTCCTGGATGAGCTCCTCGATCGCGAAGGTCGAGATGGGGTCGAGGGCCGAGCAGGGCTCGTCCATAAGCAGGACGTCGGGTGAGACGGCGATCGCACGCGCGATGCAGAGGCGCTGCTGCTGACCGCCCGAGAGGCCGGAGCCGGGCTTCTCGAGCCGGTCCTTGACCTCGTTCCAGAGGTTCGCACCGCGCAGCGACTTCTCGACGAGGGCGTCGGCGTCCGACTTCGAGATCCGCGAGTTGTTGAGCTTCACGCCGGCCAGCACGTTGTCGCGGATCGACATCGTGGGGAACGGGTTCGGGCGCTGGAAGACCATGCCGATCTGGCGGCGCACGAGCACCGGGTCGACGCCCTGACCGTACAGGTCCTCGCCGTCGAGCAGCACCTCACCCTCGACGCGGGCACCGGGGATGACCTCGTGCATGCGGTTGAGCGTGCGCAGGAACGTGGACTTGCCGCAACCGGATGGGCCGATGAAGGCGGTGACGCTGCGGGGCTCGATGTCGAGGGAGACGCCCTCCACGGCGAGGAAGTCGCTGTAGTAGACGTTGAGGTCGTTGACTTCGATGCTCTTGGACACTTCGGGGTGCTTTCTGTCGGATGCCGCGGGTCAGCGGCCGAACTTGGGGGCGAACTTCTTCGCGACGAAGCGTGCGATGAGGTTCAGCGCCATGACGATGATGATGAGCGTGAGCGCTCCGGCCCAGGCGCGCTCGAGCGCGGCGGGGATGTTCGTGCCGGGGTTCTGGAACTGGTCGTAGACGAACACCGGGAGCGTCATCATGGGGCCGTCGAACGCGTTCATGTTGAGCGACTGGGTGAACCCGGCTGTCAGCAGAAGGGGCGCGGTCTCGCCGATGACGCGCGAGATCGACAGCATGATGCCCGTCGTGATGCCGGCGATCGAGGTGGGGAGGACGACCTTCACGATCGTCAGCCACTTCGGCACACCGAGGGCGTAGCTCGCCTCGCGCAACTCGTTCGGAACCAGTCGCAGCATCTCCTCGCTGGAACGCACGACGACCGGGATCATCAGCACCGACAGGGCGAGCGAGCCCATGAAGCCGGTGTTGAGCCCCGGACCGAACAGCAGCGCGCACACGGCGACGATGAACAGACCCGCGACGATCGACGGGATGCCGGTCATCACGTCCACGAAGAAGGTGATCAGCTTCGCGACCCGGCCGCGGCCGTACTCGACGAGGTAGATCGAGGTCATGAGACCGATCGGCACCGAGATGACGGTCGCCCAGCCGGTCACGATGAGGGTGCCCCAGATCGCGTGGACGGCGCCGCCGCCTTCGCCCACGAAGTTGCGCATCGAGTTGGAGAAGAAGGTCGGGTCGAACCTGGCGACGCCGTTGACGATGACCGTGAACAGCAGCGAGATGAGCGGGAGCAGGGCGATCGTGAAGGCGATCGACACCAGCACGGTCGCGAGCCGGTCGGCGGCGCGGCGCCGCGTCTCGACGACGCTCGACAGGACGACGAGGACGATCGCGAACAGGACGACGCCCACGAAGGTGGCGCCGGCGATGTTGAAGTCGGCCACATCGCTGCCGCTGTTCATGATGGCGAACAGGATGCCGGACAGCACGAGCGCGCCGGCGAGCAGCACCCACGGCATCCACTTGGGCAGCTGTCCCGCGGTGAGCGAGTTGCCCACGGGCGTGCGGGTCTCGGAGCGGGTGAGGGTGGTCATCAGTTCGCTCCAGAGAACTCGGCACGGCGGTTGACGACCCACCGGGCGATCGCGTTGACCGCGAAGGTCACGATGAAGAGGATGAGGCCCGTCGCGATGAGGACGTTGACGCCGTCGCCGTACGCCTCACCGAAGTTCAGGGCGATGTTCGCGGGTATCGGCGTGGGGTTGTTCGAGTTGAGCACCTGGAACGTGACCGCACCCGTCGCCGAGAGGACCATCGTGACGGCCATCGTCTCGCCGAGCGCGCGGCCGAGGCCGAGCATCGCGCCCGAGACCATTCCGCCGCGGGCGAAGGGGAAGACGGCCATGCGGATCATCTCCCAGCGCGTCGCGCCGAGGGCGAGCGCCGCCTCCTCGTGGAGGACCGGCGTCTGCAGGAAGACCTCGCGCGTGATGGCGGTCATGATCGGCAGGATCATCACGGCGAGGACGAGGGATGCCGTGAGGATCGTCCGCCCGGTGGGGGAGACCGCACCGGCGAAGAAGGGGATCCAGCCGAAGTTCTCGTTCAGCCAGACGTAGAACGGCTGCAGGAGCTGCGAGAAGACCAGCGCGCCCCACAGGCCGTAGACGACCGACGGGATAGCGGCGAGCAGATCGATGACGTATCCGAGCACCGAGGCGAGCTTTCGCGGCGCATAGTGCGAGATGAAGAGGGCGATGCCGATCGCCAGCGGCGTCGCGACGACGAGTGCGATGACGGAGGCCCAGAGGGTGCCGAAGACGAACGGCCAGACGTACTCCCAGAACGGCTCACCGCTCAGGAACTGGGTCTCGTCGGGGTTCGCGGTGAAGGCCGGCACGCTTTCGACGATGAGGAAGAGCGTGACGGCGGCGAGGACGATCAGGATGATGATGCCCGCGCCCAGCGCGGTGCTCGAGAAGACGAGATCGCCACGTCGACGCGTCGGTCGCCGGGCGGTGTCCTGGTCGGCGACCAGTTCGGTGGTGGGGGGCATCGCAGTCCTCGGGTCGGAAGCGGGGCGGACGTGAGTGCTGCTGGTGGCTCCCGACAAGCGGGAGCCACCAGCAGCGAGGGTCTTACTTCTTGGCGCTGATCATGTCGATCGCGGTCTGGGCCTTCTCGGCGACCTCGGTCGACAGGGGAGCGGAGCCGGCAGCCTCGTTGGCGACCTTCTGGCCCTCTTCGCTGACGATGTACGAGAAGTACGCCTTGACGATGTCGGCGGTGGCCGCATCCTCGTACTGCGCGCAGCCGATGAGGTAGCTCACGAGAGCGATCGGGTACGACCCGGCCGGTGCCTCGGCGGGGTCGACGTCGAAGACCAGGTCGCCGTCGGCGCGGCCCTCTTCGAGCGGCGACGACGCGACGAGCTCCGCAGCAGCCTCGGAGGAGAACGGCACGAAGTCGTCGCCGACCTTGACGGCGGCCGAGCCCAGCTCGCCGACGCGGGAGGCGTCGATGTAGCCGATCGTGCCCTGGCCGCCGTTGACGGCAGCCTCGACGCCCGAGGTCTGCTGTGCTGCCTCGGAGCGCGTGGTCTTGACGGGCCAGGCGTCGTCGTCCTCGTAGGGCCATGCATCCGGGGCGACGGCCGCGAGGTACGCGGTGAACGTGCCGGTGGTGCCCGACTCGTCGCCGCGGAAGACGGGAGTGATAGCCAGGTCCGGGAGCTCGACGCCCTCGTTGAGATCGGCGATCGCCGGGTCGTTCCACTTCTCGATCTTCTCGTTGAAGATGTTGCCGATGACCTCAGGAGTCAGGTTCAGCTCCTTGACGCCCTCGAGGTTGAAGACGACGGCGACGGGCGAGATGTAGGCGGGGACTTCGATGATGTCGGCCGTGGCGCACGCGCCGAACTTGCCGGCCGCGATCTCGTCGGTCTTGTACGCGCGGTCCGAGCCGATGAAGTTGCTGGAGCCCGCGATGAAGTTGTCGCGGCCGGTGCCCGAACCGGTCGGCTGGTAGTTGACCGTGACGTCCGGGTTCGCCGTCTGGAACGCAGCGGTCCACGCCTGCTGGGCCGCGCCCTGCGACGAGGCGCCGGTCGCCTTGACGGTGCCCGACAGCGAGGAGCCGCCGTCGGAGGGCTGGCCGCTGCCAGCAGGAGTGCCCTCGTTGGCCGCGCAGGCCGAGAGCGACAGGACGGCGACGGCTGCGACAGCGCCCACGCGGGCGATGCGGTTGAGCTTCACGTGTGATTTCCTTCGGGTGATCGGGACACCCCGGTGCGGGGCTGGCTCGACGCTAAGAGCCGCCGGTGACCAGGTTCCGCTCCGGAGGTGAACGACAGGTGAACGGACCCGGTCCGAACGGGTCCGTCTGTCGGATCACACCTGCGGCGCGTGCGTCTCGATCGCGACGATCCCGGATCCGGGGTTCGTCGCCGAGAGGTGGACGACCGAGAAGGCGCCCGGTTCGAGGGACGACGCGGCGCCGAGGTACGAGCCCTTCACCGTTCCCGTCGCCAGCGCGATCTCGTGCATCACGTCGGGGAGGACCGGCCGGTGCGAGCACAGCACCGCTGGCTTTCGCGCCCGCACGCGCGTGCCGACGAGAGTGCGCGCGTCCGCGGTCCCGGCATCCCAGGCATCCTGCGAGATCGCGGCGGTACGACGGATGTCGCGGCGCAGCGACTTCGCCAGCGGGGTGACAGTGTCGACGCACCGCACCGCGTCGCTCGAGTACACGCGGCGCACCCCGAAGGCCCGGAGCGGTCCGACGATCGCCTTCGCCTGCTTCTTGCCGCGAGGGGAGAGGGTGCGCGCGGCATCCTCTCCCGACCAGTCATCGCGCGGAGTCGCCTTCGCGTGACGCAGCACCACCAGGGGGAAGGTCTCGAGCACGCCGTCGTCCACGAGGCGAAGGAAGTTCTCGAGGATCTCGACGTCAACGGGGTAACTCAGCTTGCCGAGCGCTTTGCGCGCCGGCATCCATTCCAGTGCGGCGATCTCGCGGTTCGGGACGAACGCGGACTCGCGGATGGCCTTCTCGGTCGCCTGCGCGCTCCAGTAGTGCACGATCTTCGTCCGCTTGCTCGGCAGGCGATAGTTCGAGATCCCGACGGGCACGCCGAGGTGCACACGGATGCCGGTCTCCTCGTGGATCTCGCGCACGGCCGTCTCGGCGAGCGTCTCCCCGGGATCGACTTTGCCCTTGGGCAGGGTGACGTCGCGGTACTTGGTGCGGTGGATGGCGAGCACGAGGAGCTTGCCGTCGAGCATCCGCCACACCACGCCGCCGGCGGCGTAGACCGCGGTTTCGGTCATCGCACCGCCCGCTGGCGCCGCCGGCGCAGGACGTCCGACATCGTCTTCTCCTGCAGGTCGACGAGCGGCGTGCCGTCGGCGCCCAGGTGACGACGCGTCCATTCGCCCTCGGCACCGAGGTGCCACGAGCTCGTGCCGTCGTCCATCGCGAGGTCGAACAGCGCCAGCAGCTCGGTCACGTGGGCCGGCTCCATGACGCGCACGAGCGCCTCGACACGACGGTCGAGGTTCCGATGCATCATGTCGGCGCTGCCGATGTAGACCTGCGGCTCCCCGCCGTGCGCGAACGCGAAGATCCGGGAGTGCTCGAGGTAGCGGCCGAGGATCGAGCGGACCGTGATGTTGTCGCTCACCCCGGGCAGATCGGAGCGCAGGGAGCAGATGCCGCGCACCCACACGTCGACCTTCACGCCGGCCTGGCTCGCCCGGTACAGCGCGTCGATGATCTGCTCGTCGACCATCGAGTTCACCTTGATGCGCACGTAGGCGGGCTTGCCGTCCAGCGCGTTGCGGCGTTCGGCGTCGATGAGGCGCAGCAGTCCCTTGCGCAGGTGCAGGGGAGCGACGAGCAGGCGCTTGAACTTCTTCTCGATCGCGTACCCGCTGAGTTCGTTGAACAGACGGGTGAGGTCGCGACCGACCTGCTCGTTCGCCGTGAACAGCCCGTAGTCCTCGTAGATGCGGCTCGTCTTCGGGTTGTAGTTGCCCGTGCCGATGTGGCTGTAGCTGCGAAGGGCGCCGTCCTCCTCGCGGATCACGTGCAGGAGTTTGCAGTGCGTCTTCAGTCCGACGAGGCCGTAGACGACGTGGACGCCGGCCTTCTCGAGCGTGCGAGCCCACCCGATGTTCGCCGCTTCGTCGAAGCGCGCCTTCACCTCGACGAGGGCGAGCACCTGCTTGCCGTTCTCCGCCGCGTTGATGAGGGCCTCGACGATCGGGCTGTCGCCCGAGGTGCGGTATAGCGTCTGCTTGATCGCGAGCACGTGGGGGTCGCGGGCGGCCTGCTGCAGGAACGAGACGACGCTCGTCGTGAACGACTCGTACGGGTGGTGGACGAGGATGTCCTCCTTGCGGATGGCGGCGAACAGGTCCGCGCGTCCGTTCTGCTCGGCGGGCTGGAAGGGCGTCGCCGTCTTCGGTACGTGCGCGGGGTAGCGCAGGTCGGGCCGCTCGATCTGCGACAGCGAGAACAGGCCGCGCAGATCCAATGGCGCGGGCAGTCGGTAGACGTCGTTCTCGGTGATGTCGAGCTCGTCGAGCAGCAGCGACAGGGTGACGTCGTCCATGTCCTCGGTGATCTCGAGGCGGATCGGCGGACCGAACCGGCGACGCAGCAACTCCGCTTCGAGCGCCTGGATGAGGTTCTCGGTCTCGTCCTCCTCGATCACGACGTCCTCGTTGCGGGTGAGGCGGAACGTGTGGTGCTCGAGGATCTCCATGCCGGGGAAGAGGTCGCCGAGGTTCTCGGAGATCAGCTCTTCGAGCGGGAGGTAGCGGACGGTGTTGCCGTCCTTCCGGACCTCGACGAGGCGCGGCATCATCGGGGGCACCTTGAGACGCGCGAACTCCTGGCGTCCGGTCCGCGCGTTGCGGATGCGGATCGCGAGATTGAGTGAGAGCCCCGAGATGTAGGGGAACGGGTGCGCCGGGTCGACTGCCAGCGGCATGAGCACCGGGAACACCTGCGACGAGAAGTAGTCGTAGAGGATCTCGCGTTCCTCATCCGACAGATCGGCCCACGACACGACCTCGATGCCGGACTCGGCGAGGGCGGGCCGCACCTGCTTCGACCAGACCGCGGCGTGGCGCTCCTGCAGCGCGTGCGCGGCGGTGGCGAGGTCGGCGAGCACGTCGAGGGGAGCGCGCCCCACGTTGGTGGGAACCGCGAGTCCGGTGAGGATGCGGCGCTTCAGACCCGCGACGCGCACCATGAAGAACTCGTCGAGGTTGCTCGCGAAGATCGCCAGGAAGTTCGCGCGTTCGAGCGTGGGCAGGTTCGGATCCTCGGCCAGCTCCAGTACGCGCTGATTGAAGGCGAGCCAGCTGAGCTCGCGGTCGAGGTAGCGGTTGTCGGGCAGTTGCGAGTCGTACGCCTCGACGACGTCGTCGAAGTCGTCGTCGTCCGCGTCGCCCAGTCCGGAGTCGTGAACCTGGGTGTCGATCATCCCCACATCATTGCAGGGCGACGTGTCCCATGCGTGAACACGACGGACGGATGCCGCTGTGTCGGCCTCAGGCGGGCGCGCCGGGCAGCTGGTCGTCCTCGTACACGTTGAAGCGATAGCCCACGTTGCGGACGGTGCCGATGAGCTGCTCGAGGTCGCCGAGCTTGGCGCGCAGACGTCGGACGTGGACGTCGACGGTGCGGGTGCCGCCGAAGTAGTCGTATCCCCAGACCTCGCTGAGCAACTGCTCGCGGGTGAAGACCCGGGACGGATGCGTCGCGAAGAAGTGCAGGAGCTGGAACTCCTTGTAGGTGAGGTCGAGCGGCCTCCCGTGCACCTTCGCCGAGTAAGAGGACTCGTCGATGCTGATGCCCGAGGTCTGGATGCGCGTCGACACCTGCTCCTTCGAGACGCGACCGACGGCGAGGCGGATGCGGGCGTCGACCTCGGCGGGACCGGCGGTGACGAGGATGACGTCGTCGATGCCCCAGTCGGGTGAGACGGCGGTGAGGCCGCCCTCGGTGACGACGAGCACGAGCGGAGAGTCGAGCCCCGTCGTCGTGAGGATCTTGCAGAGGGACTTCGCTCCGACGAGGTCCTTGCGCGCATCCACGAAGACGACGTCCGCGTTCGGGGCGTTCACCAGCTGCGCGGCTTCGGCGGGGATCTGCCGGACGCGGTGGCTGAGGAGCTCGAGGGCGGGCAGGACGGAGTCGCCGCCGGCGGCGGAGCTCAGGACGAGCAGCTGTGCCAAGGAGGACCCTCCGGTGCAGACTCGGAAACGCGTTTCATCTTAGGGGTACCCCCGGCAGGCGCCGTGTCGCCGCCGGTGCACCCGCCCGCGCTGTGCGCAACAATGGGACCATGACCGCGCCCGAGATCCTGCCCCGTCGTCGGATCGCCGGCGTCATCGCGGTCTGGGTGGTCGCCGCCCTCGTCGCGCTCGCCGTCGGCGTCTTCGTCGAACCGGACTGGCGCGGCGCGTGGCTGCTCGTCGGCTTCGGCCTCTGCTTCTTCGTCGCCTTCGCGGTCCAGCTCGCCTCGGGCCGGTCGCAGGGCTTCATCGTCCGCATCGCGGCGAGCGTCCTCGGTGCCCTGGCCGTCATGGGCCTGCTCGGTGCCGGCTTCGCGCTCGCCGAGCTCCTTGCCGGCTTCTGAGCCGGCGGTATCCGTCGACCGCACCCGCGTCCGCGGCGGCTAAAGTGGACGGCATGGATCTCGTCGCACTCGAACTCTTCTTCGTCGGGCTGCTCGGCCTCGCATCGCTCGCGATCGCGTTCGTGTCCGGCGTCGTGGTGTGGAACCTCTACCGCGGTCAGCGCTGAGACCGTGATCGATCTGCCGACCGACCTTCCGGCTGATCTGGTCCCGCTCTCCTGGCTCATCGGGGTCTGGGAAGGCACCGGCGTCCTCGAATACGACGCGCAGGGTCGGACCATGTCAGGCGAGTTCTCCCACCGCGTGAGCTTCAGCCACGACGGCGGGGACGCGCTCAACTACGCGGCGACCGCATGGTTCGAGGATGCCGACGGCACCCGCCACGACCTCGTCGCCGAGACGGGCTTCTGGCGTCTGTCCCGTCCCTCGACGGAGCAGGACGCAGGACCGGCACTTCTTCCGGCCCTCGCCCCCCGTGACGCGGCCCGGACCGTGGACGACGTCGAGGCGCTGCGCGCCGACGGCGGCGGGTTCGAGATCGAAGTGGCGCTCGTCCACTCCGACGGGATCAGCGAGCTCTACCTCGGACAGGTCCGCGGCCCGCGCATCGACATCGCGACCGATGCGATCGTGCGTCCCGCCGGTGCGAAGGACTACTCGTCCGCCACCCGGATGTACGGCCTCGTCGACGGCCACCTGCTCTGGGCCTGGGACATCGCGGCCCTCGGCACCGCACTGTCGTCGCACGCCTCCGCGCGGCTGGCGAGGGTCCAGTGACCGCCGACGTCTTCGCGGGAGTCCCCGGCGCCGTCGTCGACGAGCGCGGTCTCGCGCACCTCGGCAACCCCGTCCGCGAGCAGCGCGACCTCGCCGCGGGCTCTGCGGTCGCGCCCTTGGCCGATCGCACGGTCCTCACAGTCGCGGGCGAGGACCGGCTCTCGTGGCTGGACTCGATCACATCGCAGGCGCTCGCCGCGCTCGCTCCCGGCGTCGGCACCGAACTGCTGGTGCTCGATCCGCAGGGGCACGTGGAGCACGCGGCATCCGTCGTCGACGACGGGGAGCGCACGTGGCTCATCGTCGACCGGGACCGGGCGGGCGCGCTCCTGACCTGGCTGACCCGCATGCGCTTCCGCCTGCGCGTCGACCCGCAGGACGCGTCCGAGGGCTTCGCCGTCGTCGCCGGCACGAACGCGGCCGTCGATGCGCTCGGCGCCGAGGTCGTCTGGCGCGACCCGTGGCCGAATGTCGGCATCGGCGGCTGGGGATACGCCGCCGTCGACCCTCACCCGGGAGCCGATCGCGACTGGGCCGAGGCTGTCGTGCGCCGTGCCGTCCTCGACGACCTCGCCGCCGCGGCGGGCCGCGGTGAGGCCCGCCTCGCGGGATACCTCGCCGCGGACGCTCTGCGCGTCGCCGCGTGGCGCCCGCGCGCCGCGAGCGAGGCCGACGGACGCACCCTGCCGCACGAGGTCGACTGGCTCCGCACCGCGGTCCACCTCGACAAGGGGTGCTACCGCGGACAGGAGACCGTCGCGAAGGTCCACAACCTCGGCCACCCGCCGCGGCGACTCGTCTCGCTCCAGCTGGACGGATCGGATGCCGAGCTCCCGGCACCCGGCGCAGCGGTCCGGCTCGACGGGGCCGATGTCGGCGCCGTCACCTCGGTCGCCCGTCACCACGAGGAGGGTCCCATCGCCCTCGCCATCGTGAAGCGGTCCGTGCCGGTCGACGCCGCGCTGACGGTCGAGGTGCCTGACGGCGAGATCGCCGCGGCGCAAGAGGTCGTCGTGCCGCCGAATGCGGGTCGCGCGGCATCCGTCCCGCGCTTGCCGCGCCTGTCCCAGCGCCGCTGACGATGACGGGGGAACCGACGGCGACGGCTCCGGTACCCACCGCCCGCCGGTACCCGCGCGAGGGGTGGACCCGCCTGAAGGGCTCCGCCGTCGCGATCCTTCAGCTGGTCGTCGCAGCCAGCACGGCGTTCTCGATCGCGCACTACGGCCTCGGGCATCCCGCCCCGCTGATCGCGGCGACCGTCACGATCTCGAGCCTCGGACTCGTCCGCGACGCGCGACCGTGGCGCGTCCTCGAAACCGTCATCGGAATGACGCTCGGCGTGTTCGTCGCCGAGCTCGTCGTGTTCCTCGCCGGCAACGGCTGGTGGCAGCTCGCGCTCACTCTCGCGGTCAGTCTGTCGATCGCCCGTTTCGTGTCCCCGCAGGCGGGGTTCGCGATCGCTGCGGCGATCCAGTCGATCATCGTCGTCGTCGTGCCAGCCCAGGTGCCGTTCCTGCGCCTGCTCGACGCGCTCATCGGCGGCGCGATGGCGCTGCTGGTGACGGCCCTCATCCCGCGCAGTCCGCTGCGGACCGCGCTGACGGATGCCGGGCGCCTGTTCTCCGCATTCCAGGGCGCCGCCGGCACCGTCGCCCAGGGGCTTCGCCGCGGCAGTCGGGTGCGGACCGAACGTGGTCTCGAGAAGGCGCGCGAGCTGCAGGGCCTCGTGGACGACTGGAAGACCTCGGTCGAATCCGGCGCAGCGATCGCCCGCATCTCGCCGTTCCTGCGGCGGCAACGGTTCGAGCTGGAACGGTACGAACGGATGCGGGTGAGCATGGACCTCGCGGTGCGCAACCTCCGCGTCGTCGCGCGCCGCGCCGCCTACCTCGTCGACGACGGCCGCGAGCGCGATGTCGCAGCCGACCTCCTGGTCGAGCTGATCCGCGGCGCCGACCTCGTGCAGCAGTCCCTCACCGACATCACGTACGAACCGGCTGCGCGCGAGGTGCTCACCGCGGTCGCCGCGCGCCTCGATCCAATCGCACTCGTGCCCGACGGCTCCCTCGGCGACCAGACGCTCATCACGGCGCTCCGCCCCCTCGCCACCGACCTGCTGTGCGCGACGGGCCTCAGCCCGGCGGACGCCCGGGCCCGGTTGCCGCGGGTCTGACCCCGTTCGTCACCACGGCGTAATCGCGGGGTCACCGCGGCGCGACAGCGTCCCAGGGCAGGGTCAGCTCGCCGAGCCGCCATCGCGCGCGACCGCCGATCGCCCATCCCGCGGCGTCGAGCGCGTCGAGCGCGGCGCGCCACCGCTGCACGGGCCCGAACGCTGACGCCGCGACCGCGCGCGTCCACTCCCGGTCGAGCGCCTCGATCACGTCGTGCACCCGTTCCCCTGGCACATTCCGGTGGATGAGCGCCTTCGGCAGGCGCTCCGCCGCGATCGCGGGGGAGTCGAGCTCCGCGAGCCGCAACGAGATGGTCAGGCTGCGCGGCGCGGCATCCGGCCCCACCTCGATCCAGGTCGAGATCCGACCGAGCTCATCGCACGTCCCCTCGACGAGCATGCCGTCGGGGCGCAGGCGCGACGCCATCCGCGCCCATGCGTCGGCGACCTCGTGCTCGTCGTACTGCCGCAGCACGTTGAACGCGCGGATGACGGCTGGACGTCGACCGTCCGGCACCGGTACCTCGAACCCGCCGCGCGCGAAGGAGACCCGGGCATCCCGGGCGAAGCTCGCCTCGCCCGCGCGCACCCGAGCGAGCTGTTCGCGCGCCCGACCGACGCGCGCGGGTTCGATCTCCAGCCCCAGCACCTCGACGTCGGGGCGAGCGCGACGGAGCCTCGCCTCGAGCTCGAACGCGGTCACGCCGCTCGCCCCGTAGCCGAGGTCGACCACGAGCGGGTCCGCTGTCCGTCGCAGGATCGGATGCCGAGCGATCCAACGATCCACCCGGCGCAGCCGGTTGGTGTTCGTCGTCCCCCGGGTCACCTGCCCCACGACCGGATCGGAACGCGTCATGACCCCATGATCGCACCCACCGCGCCGGTAGGATTGCGGGCATGACAGCCCCCTACACGTTGATCCTCCTTCGGCACGGTCAGAGCGAGTGGAACAAGTCCAACCAGTTCACCGGCTGGGTGGATGTCCGCCTCACCGATCAGGGCAAGGCGGAGGCCCAGCGCGGTGGCGAGCTGCTGAAGGAATCGGGTCTGCTCCCCGACATCCTCCACACGTCGCTGCTGTCGCGTGCGATCCAGACCGCGAACATCGCGCTCGACGCAGCCGACCGCCTCTGGGTGCCCGTCAAGCGTTCGTGGCGTCTGAACGAGCGTCACTACGGCGCCCTGCAGGGCAAGGACAAGGCGCAGACCCTCGACGAGTTCGGCGAGGAGCAGTTCATGCTCTGGCGCCGGTCGTTCGACGTTCCGCCGCCGGACATCTCCGACGACGACCCTTACACGCAGGTCGGCGACGTGCGCTACGCCGACATCGACGGCGACGTGCCCCGCACCGAGTCGCTCAAGATCGTCATCGACCGCCTGCTCCCGTACTGGGAGAACGAGATCGTCCCCGACCTCAAGACCGGCAAGACCGTCCTGGTCACGGCCCACGGCAACTCCCTCCGCGCGCTCGTGAAGCACCTCGACGGCATCAGCGACGACGACATCGCCGAGCTGAACATCCCCACCGGCATCCCGCTCGTGTACCGCCTCGACGAGAACCTCGAGCCGCTCGAGCCGGGCGAGTACCTCGACCCCGAAGCCGCCGCCGCCGGCGCCGCCGCGGTCGCCTCGCAGGGCAAGAAGTAACCGGCACGCCACCGGGAACACGAAGAGCGGATGCCTCGCGGCATCCGCTCTTCGTCGTCCGGGCGCACCCGAGCCGGGATCAGACCTCGGCGTCGACGCCCTCGGGGTCGGCCGACCACGTGCCCGTGGCCAGGTACGAGACCTTCTTCGCGACGGAGAGCGCGTGGTCGCCGAAGCGCTCGTGGTAGCGGGAAGCGAGCGTCGCGTCGACGGTCGCCGACGCTTCGCCCTGCCAGTTGTCGCTGAGCACCTTCTCGAAGACCGCGAGGTGGAGCGCGTCGAGCTCGTCGTCCAGCTCGTGCAGACGGCTCACGAGCGACAGGTCCTCGGTGCGCAGGAGGTCGGCGAGGGTGCGTGCCACCTCGGTGTCGATCTCGCCCATCTTGGTGAAGGTGTTCTTGAGGCCCTTCGGGACGGCGCGCTCGGGGAAGCGCATGCGCGTCAGCTGGGCGATGTGCTCGGCGATGTCACCCATCCGCTCGAGCGAGGCGCTCACACGCAGCGCCGCGACGACGATGCGCAGGTCGCGGGCAACCGGCTGCTGACGGGCGAGGATCTCGATGGCCAGTTCGTCGAGCTCGATGGCCTTGTCGTCGATGACCTTGTCGTTGTCGATGACGTCCTCGGCGAGGGCGACGTCGCTCGTCGCGAACGCGCGGGTCGCCCGCTCGATCGCGACCGTCACGAGGTCGGAGATCTCGACGAGACGGGTCTGCACGTCCTCGAGGGACTGGTGGAAAACTTCGCGCATGGAGCACCTTCTCTTCGTGCGGGCGGGTGAGGGGCGCGACCTGTCGCGCAGAGACCTCGGCGATCCTCCCGCGCTCAGGTTAACGGTCGGTGCCGACACGGTGAACAGTCGACGGTGCGCGACGCACGGGCCGATTTCCGTCCGATTGCGGAGGTGCGACCACCTTACGCTGGGGTCATGGATTCGACGCAGCTCGAGCTGCTGGCGCTCGTCGTGGGGCTCTTCGTGGGCGCCGGCGCGGTCGGACTCGTGGTCTACGCGATGCAGGAGCGCGCGCGCACCCGGCTGGTGACATCGCTGGACATGCCCGAGGGCACCGCTTCCGTCCTCCAGGCGATGGACGACGCCGCCGTCGTGGTCGATCCGTCCATGCTCGTGCTCGCGGCATCCGCCACGGCAGAGGTGTTCTCGCTCACGGTCAACGAGACCCTCGACGCCGATCGCCTCCGGCACCTCGTGCGCAACGCTCGTCAGACGGGGCTCCCCGCGACCGAGAACATGACCCTCAACCGCGGGGTCGAGCCTCGCGTCGTCGCCGCGCGGGCCAGTGTCATCACGCCGCGGCTCACGCTGATCGTCATCCGCGACATCACCGAGCGCGAGCGCGTCGAGCAGATGCGCCGCGACTTCGTCTCGAACACCTCCCACGAGCTCAAGACGCCCGTCGGCGCGGTCACGCTGCTCGCCGAGGCGATCGAGTCCGCCGCCGACGACCCCGATCAGGTGCGCCACTTCGTGCGGCGGCTCAGCGGTGAGGCGACCCGCCTCGGGCAGCTGACCTCCCGCATCATGAACCTCTCGCGCCTGCAGTCGGCGGATGAGATCGCCGAGATGCGCGACGTGGCGGTCGACGAGGTGGTCCGGTCGGCCATCGAATCCCAGGCCATCGCCGCGGAGTCGGCGGAGATCAGCGTCGCCAGTGGAGGGGAGAAGGGGCTCTTCGTGCGAGGCGACCCGCAGATCCTCACCGAAGCCGTCAGCAACCTGCTCGCCAACGCGATCGCCTACTCGCCCGCCGGAGCGCAGGTGGGGATCGGCGTGCGCGAAGCCGACGGCGCCGTCGAGATCGCCGTCGCCGACCACGGCATCGGCATCCCCGAGGATGACCAGCAGCGCGTCTTCGAACGGTTCTACCGCGCCGATCAAGCGCGCTCTCGCCGCACCGGCGGAACCGGCCTCGGCCTCGCGATCGTGAAGCACGCGGTCCAGCGGCACGGCGGGTCGGTCGAGCTGTGGTCGCGTCCCGGTCGCGGGTCGACGTTCACGATCCGACTTCCCCTCGTCGCCGAGGCGGATCGCGACACCCCCACTCGCAAGAAGAAGCCCAAGAAGATCGGCGCGAAGGCGCCCGCCAAAAGGAAGACACCATGACCCGCGTCCTGATCGTCGAAGACGAACCCGATCTCGCCGACCCGCTCGCCTACCTCCTGCGCAGAGAGGGATTCGAGGTCGAGATCGCCGAAGACGGCGGCATCGCCCTCGACTCGTTCACCTCGCGTGGCGCCGACATCGTCCTGCTCGACCTCATGCTCCCCGGGATGCCGGGGACCGAGGTGTGCCGCGTCATCCGGTCCACCTCGAAGGTGCCCATCATCATGCTGACGGCCAAGGACAGCGAAGTCGACATCGTCGTGGGACTCGAACTCGGCGCGGACGACTACATCACCAAGCCGTACTCGTCTCGGGAACTGCTCGCACGCATGCGCGCGGTCCTCCGCCGCAGCGAGAACGACGAGCTCGACGTCGACGACCGCATCATCGAAGGCGGGCGCGTCACCCTCGACATCGACCGCCACACCGTCTCGGTCGAAGGCACCGAGATCTCGATGCCGCTCAAGGAGTTCGAGCTCCTGGAGCTCCTCATGCGCAATGCCGGTCGCGTCCTGACCCGCGGTCAGCTCATCGACCGGGTGTGGGGGAGCGACTACTTCGGCGACACGAAGACCCTCGACGTCCACATCAAGCGCATCCGCTCCCGCATCGAGAAGAGCCCCAGCGACCCGAGCATGCTGCTCACGGTGCGCGGGCTCGGCTATCGCTTCGAAGCCTGACGACGCGGCCACACGACGAAGGCCCCCACCGAGTCGGTGGGGGCCTTCGTCGTGCAGCGTGAGATCAGCCGGCGGGCGTCGCCGTCGGGGCGGGGGTCGGCACGAACTGCGTGTAGTAGGGCAGCGTGCCGTCGAGAATGGGGACGAAGACGCGGACGCCTTCGCCTTCGCCGGACTGGAATGAGACCTCGACGTTGGCGCCGGGCTTGCCGACGTTGTCGAACGTCATGGGTGCCATGTCGACGCCGAGGGTGACGGAGGAGTTCGCGGCGATCTCGACGCTCTGCGGCTGGCCTTCGATCGAGACGTTCAGGGCGAGCGCGTCATCGGTGGAGTTCACGATCGAGGCGACGAGGTTGCCCAGCGTGCCCTCCTCGTCGGCGATGATCAGGGCGTTGCGCACCTTGAGAGGCCCGGAGTCGGGGATGTTGACGCCGTCGGAAGCGGAGTACTGGATGGTCGTCGCCTGCGGGGCCAGCATGTTGCAGCCGGTGGTGCCCAGAACGACTGCGGCGCCCAGGGCCAGGGACGCGATGAGACGCGATTTCACGGATCCTCCAGATGACACGAACGGCGACCCTCTCATCCTATGGGGTCGTGGGAGTGGCATCGGGCAGGTCGGCGGCGAACCTTAGCGTATGTCGCCTGTGGTATTCTGGAGGTTGCCGAAAGGACACAACTGCATGCTTTTTGAGGTTGGCGAAACCGTCGTCTATCCGCACCATGGCGCTGCGACCATCATCGAGGTCAAGGATCGCGTCATCAAGGGCGAGACGAAGAAATACCTGAAGCTCAACGTCACCCAGGGCGATCTCATCATCGAGGTCCCTGCGGACAACGTCGATCTCGTGGGCGTCCGCGACGTGATCGGCAAGGACGGGCTCGAGAAGGTCTTCGATGTCCTGCGCGCACCCTTCACCGAGGAGCCGACCAACTGGTCGCGTCGCTACAAGGCGAACCTCGAGAAGCTCGCGTCGGGCGATGTCATCAAGGTCAGCGAGGTCGTCCGCGACCTCTGGCGCCGCGACCAGGACCGTGGCTTGTCCGCGGGGGAGAAGCGGATGCTGGCCAAGGCCCGGCAGATCCTCATCTCCGAGATCGCGCTGGCGCTGAAGGCCGACGAGGAGAAGGCATCCACCGTCCTCGACGAGGTCCTCGCTTCCTGACACATTCTGAGAACGGCCGGCTGCTCAGCCGGCCGTTCTTCGTTGTCCGAGCGCATGCCGCACGGCGGTGACGGGGTGCGGCATGATGTGCCCGTGACCACCCGTTCCGTGACCGCCACCGTGGACCTCTCGCGTCGTGATCTCACGCTCGACCTCGCCCGCGTGGTGTGCGTCCTCTTCGTCATCGTCGTCCACCTCGTGCAGGTGGGGATCGGTCCCGGCCCGGACGGCGGGCTCGCGGCATCCCGTCCCGCCGAAGAGCAGCCCTGGTTCAACGCAGCAACCTGGGTCGGGCAGATCATGCCGCTGTTCTTCGTCGTCGGCGGGTTCGCCTCGGCGACGGGCTGGCGCTCCTGGACCGCGAAGGGCGGCCACGCCGCCGGGTTCGTGCGGACCCGCACGCTCCGCCTTGCTCAGCCGGCGTTGCCGCTGTTCATCTTCTTCGCCGTCGTCCTCGGGGTCGCGACCGCGGCGGGGCTGCCCGACCAGCTCGTTGCGGATGCCGCCATCGGCGCCGGATCCCCCCTCTGGTTCCTCGCCGCATACCTGCTCTGTCAGGCAGCGGTGCCGCTCCTGGCGGCGTGCCATGCCCGCCGCCCGGTCCTCACGCTTCTGACCCTCGCGATGGGGGTCGTCCTCGTCGACGCCGTGCGCTTCTCGACGGGCATCCCGGAGATCGGGCTGCTCAATCTCCTCTTCGTCTGGCCGCTCATCCAGCAATTCGGGTTCTGGTACGCCGACGGATGGTTCGACCGACGGCATCCGCTCTCCCTCGTCGCCATCGCGGCGGCGTGCTACCTCCTGCTCTGGCCGCTCACCTCCCTCGGCCCGTACTCCGCGAGCATGCTCGGCAACCTGAATCCGCCGACGGTTCCGCTCGTCATCCTCGGGATAGCGCAGGCCTGCCTGCTGCGCCTGCTCAAGCCGGTGCTCGCGCGCCTCATGGCGCTCCGGGCGATGCAGGGCGTGGTCTTCGTCCTCGGGTCGCGCCTCATGACGATCTACCTCTGGCACCTTCCGGTCATGCTCGCCCTCACGGGCGTCAGCCTGCTGATCCCCGGCGCCGCACCGGCGCCGGCGTCGCCCGCGTGGTGGTGGTCGCGTCCGATCCTGTTCATCGTGGTGCTCGGAGTGCTGCTCGCGCTCTCGCTGGTCCTCGCGAAATGGGAGGCGCTGGGCACGCTCGGGCGCGCGCCGGCCACGGGGATCGTGGCGGTCGCGTGGGTGTGCGCGTTCGTACCGCCCTTCGCCGTCATGGAGTGGTTCCTCGACCTCCCGATAGCGGTGGTCGGCGCCCTCCTCCTGGGAGTCGCCGTCCTCCTGCTGCGCCGCAGCCCGGTCGCCGACGGCTCGGTACGCTCGGAGGCATGAGCCTCATCCCCGTTCCGCGTGTTGCCGTCATCGTCGTCGCCGCAGGTTCGGGCACGCGACTCGGCACGGGGTCGGCGAAGGCGTTCGTCGGCATCGACTCGCACACGATCCTGCGCCATGCCCTCCGCGGGGTGTTCGCCGCACCCGAGGCACAGGTGATCGTCGTCGCGCCGGGCGACCGGGTCGGCGACGCGGAGACCGAGGCGCTCGAGGCTGCCGGGGATCGCCGGGACCTGGTCTCCGTGGTGGCGGGAGGAGCCACCCGGCAGACGTCGGTCGCCGCCGGACTCGGGGCGGTCTGGCCGGACGTCGAGATCGTCCTCGTCCACGATGCCGCGCGCGCCCTCACCCCTCCCGAGGTCTTTGAACGTGTGATCGACGCCGTTGAAGGCGGATCGGATGCCGTCATCCCCGTCCGCCCCGTCGTCGACACGCTCAAGCGCGTCGACGGCGACGCGGTGGTCGAGCCGGTCGACCGCTCGGTCCTCGCCGCGGCCCAGACCCCGCAGGGGTTCCGACGCGCGGTGCTCGACGAGGCGTACCGCGACGCGGCCGCCGACCACACCGATGACGCCGCGCTCCTCCAGGCAGCCGGAACCGTCGTGCGAACGGTTCCCGGAGACGACTTCGCGTTCAAGATCACGACAGCGGCAGACCTCGAGCGCGCTCGCGCACTCGTCGCACCCGTCCCGCCGGTCGTCCGGGTCCCCGCCCCGGCGATCCCGCGCGTCGGGATCGGAACAGACGTACACGCCTTCGGCGGGGACGACACCCTGTGGCTCGCCGGTCTGGAGTGGCCCGGGGAGCCGGGGCTGAATGGGCATTCCGACGGGGATGCCGTCGCCCACGCGATCGTGGACGCGGTCCTCGCGGCCGCGGGCCTGGGGGACATCGGCACGCACTTCGGGACGGATCAGCCCGAGTACGCGGGGGCGCATGCGGCGGCGTTCCTCGCGCGGACCCGCGCGCTCGCGGCGGAGGCCGGCTGGGTGATCGGCAATGTCAGCGTTCAGGTGCAGGCCAAGCGCCCGCGCTTCGCCGCGCGGCGCGTCGAAGCCGAGCGCGTGCTGTCGGACGCCCTCGGCGCGCCGGTGACCGTGTCGGCGACGACGACCGACGGCCTCGGGTTCACCGGAACAGGAGACGGCGTGGCGGCCTTCGCGGTCGCGGTCGTCGTCCCCGCCTGATCGAGCGGGTCAGAGGGGACGCGTCATGAACGTCGACGCGGGGTCCGGCCGGTAGGAGCCGAACGGTTCGCACTCGGTGAACCCCTCGCTGGCGTACAGCGTCCGCGCGGCCAGGAACCCGGCATCCGAGCCCGTCTCGAGCCACACCCGGGTGACGCCCTGCGCCCTGGCGTCGGCGAGGATGTGGCGGAGGATCGCGCGTCCCACCCCCGTCCCGAGGTGGTCGGCGGTCACGCGCATCGACTTCAGCTCGCCGTCCGTGTCGCTCAGGCGGGAGAGCGCGCCGATCCCCGCGAGGTCGTTGCGTCGCCACGCGGACCACACCGTCACGGCGGGATCTCGAAGCGCGGACACGTCCAGTGCGTGGACGCTTTCGGCGGGCGAAAGCTCGTGCATCCCCGCGAGGTGCTGGCGGACGAGCGCGACGGTCGACTCGCCGGTCAGATCGTCGACGCGGATGTCGAGGTCGTCGGATACGGGCATGTCAGGCCTCCACGGCGAAAGGTCGGGGGTCGCGGGGCCGACGGCTGCCCCACGCGAGGGTGACGAGGCCTGCGGCCAGGACCGCGAGCCCGACGACGGCGAGGGGGGACAGCGTCTCGCCGAGCGCGGTCACGCCCAGCACCGTCGCGGTCAACGGCTCGGCGAGCGTCAGCGTCGCGGCGGTCGCTGCAGTGAGTCCCTGCAGCCCCCACGTGAAGAGCGAGTAGGCGACGCCGATCGTCGCGAGGCCGAGCCACAGTGCCATCGCGATGCCGGGCGGCGTGAGGGTCCACGACAGATCCACGAACGGGATGACGGCCGCGCACATCAGCGCGGACCCGACTCCCATGGCGCCCACGACGGTGAACGCGTCCCACCCTGCGTCGAGGAGACGGCGCTGCGCATTCGCGATCACGGCGAAGCACGCGCCCGCGCCGACGGCGGCGGCGAGACCGAGCGCGTCGACGCCGCCCGAGCCGCCTCCGCCGCCGAGCCCCAGCAGGACCACGCCGATCGCAGCCAGGGCGGTCGCGCCCATCCACAGCATCGACGGCACGCGGCGCGAGAGGATCCATTCCAGGATGCCGGCGAGCACGGGAGCGGAGCCCAAGGCGATCACCGTGCTCACCGCGACACCGTTGGTCTGCGTGCCGACGAAGAAGAGCGGCTGGTAGAGGCTGAGCGCGACACCGGTGACGGCCATGAGGGCGAGCGGACGCCAGGTCGGTTTCGGCCGAGGGCGGTCCGGCACCCGGCGTCGATGCGCCGCGGCCAGTCCGAACGCCAGCACGGCCAGGGCCGTCCCGCCGACCACCGACCGAGCGACGCCGACCGAGAGCGCCGAGGCCTCGTCCGGTCCGAGTGCTCGTGCCGTTCCGGTGGTCCCGAACAGGAGGGCGGCGGCCAAGACGGCGAACACGTGCAGCACCCGTCCTTTCTATCGCCTCGGAGCGGGCTCGGATGCCACCCGCCGGTAGCATGGACCGGTGACGGTTCGGCTCTACGACTCCCAGGCTCAGGCGCTGCGCGACTTCGCGCCCGCCGACCCCGAGAACGTCACGATGTACGTCTGCGGTCCGACGGTCCAGTCCGGACCCCACATCGGCCACGTCCGCGCGGCGCTGAGCTTCGACATCCTCCGCCGGTGGCTCGAGCACCGATTCGGCCGGGTCACCTTCGTCCGCAACGTCACCGATATCGACGACAAGGTCCTCGCGAACGCGACGGAATCGGAGCCGTGGTGGGCGCTGGCCTACCGGATGGAGCTCGAATTCTCCCGCGCGTATGCCGCGGTCGGCATCCTGCCCCCCACCTACGAACCGCGGGCGACGGCGTCCATCCCGCAGATGCAGGAGCTCATCGAGCGCCTGATCAAGGCGGGGCACGCGTACGCCGCCGCCGGCGACGTCTACTTCGACGTGCGTTCCTGGGCGCCCTACGGCGCGCTGACCCGTCAGTCGGTCGACGCCATGGAATCGGCCGCCGATGCGGACCCGCGCGGCAAGCGCGACCCGCGCGACTTCGCGCTCTGGAAAGGTGCGAAGCCCGGCGAGCCCGCGGACGCGACATGGGACTCTCCTTGGGGCTCCGGGCGACCGGGCTGGCACATCGAGTGCTCGGCCATGAGCCGCCGATACCTCGGTCCCGAGTTCGACATCCACGGTGGCGGCCTCGACCTCCGCTTCCCGCATCACGAGAACGAGCTCGCCCAATCGACGGCGGCCGGCGACGGTTTCGCGCGCTACTGGGTGCACAACGGGCTCGTCACGGTCGGCGACCAGAAGATGTCGAAGTCTCTCGGCAACTTCCTCCTGGCCGAGGATGTCCTGCGCGACACCGACCCGCTCGTGGTCCGCTACGCGCTCATCTCGGCGCACTACCGCTCGAATCTCGACATCACCGAGTCCACCTTCACCGAAGCGGATGCCGCGCTCGGCCGCATCCGCTCGTTCCTGCAACGCGGGCTCCGCGCCCGTGACGGATCCGTCGGCTGGTTCGCATCGGATGTCCCACAGGAGTTCGCGGCGGCGCTGGATGACGATCTCGGTGTGCCGCAGGCGCTGGCAGTCCTCCACGAGACCGTGCGTCGGGGCAACGCAGCCCTCGATGCAGGCGATTCCGCCGCCGCCGAGGATTCCCTCCGGCAGGTGACGGCGATGGTGCGCCTTCTCGACATAGACCCCATGGATGCGAAGTGGTCCGCGGTGATGGCGCAGTCCATGGCGACCGCCCTGCACCGCCTCGTCAGCACCATGATCGACCAGCGCGCGGAGGCCCGCGCGACCAAGAACTGGGCGGCAGCCGACCGCATCCGCGATGCGATCGCGGCGGCAGGCGTCGTCCTCGAAGACGGTCCCTCGGGGACCCATTGGAGTCTGAACGATGGCTAAGCACGGCAACCCCTCCGCGGGACGCGGCAAGAAGGGCCCCACGAAGGGGACCGGCGGCAAGAACAAGCGCTCGCTCGAAGGTCGCGGTCCGACCCCCAAGGCCGAGGACCGCGCCTGGCACCCGGCCGGCAAGCGCAAGGCAGCGAAGGAGCGCTTCGTCGCGGCGGGCGGCAAGCCGCAGATCCGGCAGACGACCGGCGGGCGCGCGCCCAAGGCGAAGTCCGGTGACGACACCGAGACCGTGACCGGTCGCAACAGCGTGCTCGAAGCCCTCCGCGCCAAGATCCCCGCGACCGCGTTCTACATCGCGCAGCGTGTCGAGATGGACGACCGCGTCAAGGAGATGCTCTCCATCGCGACGAACCGCGAGATCCCCGTCCTCGAGGTCACCCGTCAGGAGCTCGACCGCATGGCCGGGTTCGACGGCGTGCACCAGGGCGTCGCGCTCAAGGTGCCGCCCTACGAGTACGCGCACCCGCAGGACCTGCTCGAGCAGGTCATCGACCGCGGCCAGCTGCCGCTGTTCGTCGCCCTCGACGGGATCACGGACCCCCGCAACCTCGGCGCGATCATCCGCTCCACGGCCGCCTTCGGTGGACAGGCGATCATCCTGCCGCAGCGCCGCTCGGCGGGCGTCAACTCCGCCGCATGGAAGACGAGCGCGGGCGCGGCCGCCCGCATCCCCGTCTCGATCGCCCCGAACCTGACGACGACGCTCAAGGAGTTCAAGAAGCAGGGCGTCTTCATCCTCGGTCTCGACGGCGGAGGCGACGTGTCGCTGCCGGCGCTCGAGCTCGCGGACCGCCCCGTGGTCATCGTCGTGGGTTCAGAAGGCAAGGGCCTGTCGCGCCTCGTGACGGAGACCTGCGACCAGATCGTGTCGATCCCGATCAACGCGGCGACCGAATCGCTCAACGCCGGCATCGCGGCATCCGTCGCGCTGTACCAGGTGTCGACGCTGCGTTCCGCGAGCGAGTGACGCATACGCGTCGCTGCATGGCCGACGGATAGCGCGACCATAGGGAGACGGGTCAGACTGGCACTCGACTGTCCATCCGCAGGAGAGGAACCATCATGACCCGCATCGCCGTCATCGGAGGCACCGGCTACGCCGGCAGCAACATCGTCGCCGAGGGTGTCCGTCGAGGACACACCGTCGTCTCCGTCGCGCGCAAGATCCCCGCCGACCGGATCGAGGGAGCGACCTACGTCGAGGGCACGATGCTCGACGCCCCGGCACTCGCGGCAGAACTCGACGGAGTCGATGTCGTCGTCTTCGCGACCTCGCCCCGCGGAGACATGGTCGGCAAGATGCGAGAGGCCGTCGACGGCGTCATCGCGGCGCTGCCGCTCTCGGTGCGCGTCGGCGTCATCGGAGGCGCCGGTGGCAGCCTCGTCGCCCCGGGCGGTCCCCGCGTGATCGACAGCGGCTTTCCCGAGGAGATCAAGCCCGAGGCGATGGAAGCCATCGGCATCCTCGAAGACCTCCAGGCCGACACCAGCGGTCGCGACTGGTTCTACATCCACCCGGCCGGCGGATTCGGCGCATGGGCGCCGGGGGAGCGCACCGGCTCGTACCGCACCGGCGGCGACGTCATCGTCACCGACGACACGGGCGAGTCCTTCATCTCCGGCGCCGATTTCGCGATCGCCGTCCTCGATGAGATCGAGGCGCCCGCGCATGTGCGCGAGCGGTTCACCGTCGGATACTGACGACCACGATCAGACGAGGTCGCGCCAGTCGACCTCGTCTTCGTCGTCGTCGCTGACGGGCACGTCGGACGTGATCACCGGAAGCGCCGTCGTCTCGGTCGGCGGACCCATCACGGTCGCCTCGTCGCGGCGGTGACGCAGCACGCCGTCGATGTAGGAGGACAGGACCTCGGCGATCGGGATCGACCGCCCGCGGGCCTGTGACATGTACCACCGGTGCTCGAGCACCTGATGGAACACCTCGGCGGGCTCGAGCTTGCTGCGCAGCTCCCACGGGATCGCCTTGACGACCGGTTCGAAGACGCGGGTCAGCCACTCGTGGGCGACCATCTCCTCGTCGCTGCCGAGGCGCGAGACGCGGGCAGCGAACTCGTCCATGTCGTTGAGCAGGCGGCGGGCCTGATTCTCTTCGACATCCAGGCCCGTCAAGCGCAGCAGACGCCGCTGGTGGTGCCCGGCATCCACCACCTTCGGCTGGATCAGCACCTTGGTGCCGTCGGAGGTCTCGTCGATCGACATCTCGCCGATGTCGAACCCCAGGCTGTTCAGGCGCTGCACGCGCTCGGTGATGCGCCAGGTCTCGTTGGCCGAGAATGTCTCCGTCTCGGTGAGCGCGCTCCACAGCGACCGGTACGACGACATGATGCCGTCGGCGATCGCCACGGCATCCACACCGCCCTCGAGTCGTCCGCCGGCTTCGAGGTCCATGATCTCCCCGGCGATGTTGGTGCGCGCGACGTCCAGGTCGTGCTCGCGCTGGCCGCGCGTCAGACCCCCTTCGTGGAGCTCACCCGTCTCGGCGTCGACGAGGTACGCGGCGAACGCCCCGGCATCCCTCCGGAACAGCGTGTTCGACAGCGACACGTCGCCCCAGAAGAAGCCGACGTTGTGCAGGCGGACGAGGAGCGCTGCGAGAGCGTCGACGAGGCGCGTAGCGGTGTCGGGTCGCAGCACCTGCGTGAACAGCGCGCGATAGGGGAGGGAGAAGCGCAGGTGGGCGGTGACCAGAGCGGCGGGGAGCGGCTCGCCCTTCGGCGTGCGGCGCCCGTCGATGACGGCGACGCGACTCACGCAGGGCACGTCGAGGCGAGCGAGCGAGCCGAGCATCTCGTACTCGCGACGGGCCATCTCGGCCGTGGTCTCCTTCACCGCGACGACACGGCCCGACAGGCTCGCGAAGCGCACGAGGTGGCGGGAGAGTCCCTTGGGGAGGGAGACGATCGCGTCGCTCGGCCACTCGCCGAGAGGCGTGGACCAGGGCAGGGCCAGGAGCCCTGCGTCGACGCTGCTGGCGGTGATGCTCAGGGAATGGACCACGCGGTGACCTCCGACTCACGCACCGCGGCGCGGGAGGTCCGGAGACCTTCCCGCGCCGCGGTCCTGCTGATGATGACGATCAGGCCGAGACGACCGGCTTGTCGTTGAGGCGGTCGCCCGACTCCATGTCGAACGCGTGCACGTGGCCCGGCTTGGCGGCCAGGGTGACCGTCTCGCCCGCGTTCGGGTGGTTGCGACCGTCGACGCGCGCGACGATGTCGGTGCGCTTGCCGTTGATGTCCACGTGGCCGTAGAGGTAGCCGTCCGCGCCGAGCTCCTCGACGAGGTCGACCTGGACCGCGAGGCCCTTGCCGTCGGCCGGTCCGACCTCGATGTCCTCGGGACGGACGCCGACGGTGACCTGGCTGCCGTTTGCGCGGCCGACCGTGTCGCGGTCGAGGGGGACGATCTCGGAGCCGAAGCGGATGCCGCCCTCTGCCAGGTCGGCCGGGAACAGGTTCATGGCGGGCGACCCGATGAAGCCGGCGACGAACACGTTGTTCGGCTTCTCGTACAGGTCGCGAGGGGTGCCGACCTGCTGCAGGAGGCCGTCCTTCAGGACGGCGATGCGGTCGCCCATGGTGAGGGCCTCGGTCTGGTCGTGGGTGACGTAGACCGTCGTGACGCCGAGGCGGCGCTGCAGCGAGGCGATCTGCGTACGGGTCTGCACGCGGAGCTTGGCGTCGAGGTTCGACAGCGGCTCGTCCATGAGGAACACCTGGGGCTGACGAACGATCGCGCGGCCCATGGCGACGCGCTGACGCTGACCACCCGAGAGGGCCTTCGGCTTGCGGGTGAGGTACTCCTCGAGGTCGAGGAGCTTGGCTGCCTCGAGAACGCGGGAGGCGCGCTCCTCCTTGCCGACACCGGCGATCTTGAGCGCGAAGCCCATGTTCTCGGCGACGGTCATGTGGGGGTAGAGCGCGTAGTTCTGGAACACCATTGCGATGTCGCGGTCCTTCGGCGGCACGTCGGTGACGTCGCGGTCGCCGATGCGGATCGAGCCGGAGTTGACCTCTTCGAGACCCGCGAGCATGCGGAGCGAGGTGGACTTACCGCAGCCGGAAGGACCGACCAGGACGAGGAACTCGCCGTCGGCGACCTCGAGGTTGAGCTTGTCGACCGCCGGGCGGGTGCCACCGGGGTACAGACGGGTTGCGTTGTCGAACGTGACGGACGCCATCTTTTCTTCTCCTTCACCGGCAGGTACGTGCCGGACGATCCGTTGTGAAGCGAGCGGGGGACACCCCGCACACCCGCCATCGGGTGCGTGTTCAGTATGCCACGCCTGCGCGGAGGGAGGGGATGCCTCCTCGTCAGCCTTTTTCCAGCGCGTCTGACTAACATCGGAGCGTGCGCCACACCCGGGCGCCGGGCCCTCCGGCCGCACCACAGATCTTCCCGAGGTTTCATGTCCACCGATTCCGGCGACACCCCGTCATCCGCGACCGATCGTCGCGAGGCCGTGCGCGAGAAAGCGCAGCGCGTCCACGTCAAGCAGTCGCGCGTCCGGCTCGCGCGCCGCATCTCGCTCGGTGTCCTTGCGACGGGAGCTGTCGCCGCTGTCGCTGCCGTCGTCGTCTGGTCGGTGACCTCCACGATGGGTGGACGGGACCTGACCCCGGACACCGCCAGCTCCGACGGCTTCGCCGTCAGCGACGTCGCCGGCGTCGCGGGCAGCCAGGGTGCGATCGACGACAGCGCGGTCGAGGCCACCCCGGAGTCGGACAAGGCCGCACCCGCACCGACGGCATCCGCGGCTCCCGTCGACATCCGCGTCTACGTGGACTACCTCTCCCCGGGCGCACGCGAATGGCAGCTCGCCAACGTGGATCAGTTGAAGACGTGGGTGGACGAGGGCGCGGCGACGCTCAGCTACCACCCCGTGTCGATGCTTACCGCCAAGTCCAACGGCACCAAGTACTCGCTGCGCGCCGCCGCCGCTGCGGCGTGCGTCGCCACGCACGACGAGAACGTCTTCTTCGCCTACAACACGGAACTGCTGAGCCGTCAGCCCGCGATGGACACCGATGGGTTCTCCGACACCGAACTCGCCGACCTCGCGCAGGCCGTCGGCGCCCAGGAGCCCGACAAGGTCCGCGACTGCATCGAGGATGGCGACTACATCGAGTGGACGAAGGACGCCACGGAGCGTGCGATCTCCGGCATCCCCGACGCCGACGGTCTGCAGCTCGCCGGAACGCCGATGATCCTCGTCAACGGCCAGCCGTACATGGGTGCGCTGAAGGATGCCGCGGAGTTCTCGCAGTTCGTCCTGACGAGCGCGAGCGACAAGTTCTACACCGAGCAGACCGCGACACCGACGCCCACTGCGCCTGCGGAGTGAGCTGCGCGGCCCGGTTAGACTGGGCCATCTGCCGGCTTGGCGCAATTGGTAGCGCACCGTACTTGTAATACGGGGGTTGCAGGTTCAAGTCCTGTAGCCGGCACCACGAACCCCACATCAGAACGCAGAAAAGCCCCCGCTCCTTTCGAGGACGCAGGGGCTCTCTGTTGTGCGACGTCTGAGGTCAGCTCTCGTCTGCTTCGACCGCGTCGCGCGCGGTCACGCGGACCTCGGCGATGCGGCGACGGTCGAGGGCCGTGACCTCGATCGTCGCGCCGTCGACCTCGATCACGTCGCCGACGACCGCGAGACGGCCGAGCCGTTCCGTGACGAAGCCGGCGACCGTGTCGGACGCTCCACGGGGGAGCACGACGCCCGTCGCCTCCGAGAAGTCCTGCAGGTTCAGGCGACCGTCGATGATCTCGCGGTCCGCGTCCGGGGCGATGGCGGTGTCGTACTCGTCGAAGATCTCGCCCACGACTTCCTCGACGAGGTCCTCGAGGGTGACGATGCCGTCGGTCCCGCCGTATTCGTCGACGACCACCGCGATCTGGTGGCCCTCGGCTCGCATCTTCGTCAGCGTCGGGAGGACGCGCGCCGTCGACGGGAAGTACGGGATCGGACGCACGATGCCCGACAACGGGGCATCCCGGCCCTCGACGACCGCCTCGAACAGGTCACGGACGTGGACGAATCCGACGATGTCGTCGATGGAGGTGTCGGCGACGGGATACCGGGAGAACGGCAGTTCCCGTGCCTCGGCGACGGCCTCCCCGATCGTGGCGGTGTCATCCAGCGCGGTCACCTCGGGACGCGGGCGCATGACCTCGCTGAGCTGGCGGCCCCGCAGCGAGAGCACGTCCTCGAGGATCCGACGCTCGTCCTCTGGCAGGCCTTCGTGGCTCGCGACGATGTCGCGGACTTCTTCGTCGGTCATTTCCTCACCGGTCTTGTGAGGATCACCGCCGAGCAGGCGCACGAGCGCGTTCGTCGAGACCGACAGCAGCCAGATGACGGGTCGCATGACCTTCGCGAACCCGTCGAGGACAGGGGCGACGGCGTAGGCGAACTGCGCATTCCGCTGGATCGCCAGCCGCTTCGGCACGAGCTCTCCGAGCACGAGCGACAGGTAGGCGATCAGCAGGGTCAGGATCAGCGTCGCGAAGGTCAGCGCCAATCCGGGATCGACGCCCCACGACTCGATGAGCGGGGCGACAGACGGGGCGATCGACGTGGCGCCGTACGCGGCCGACGCGAACCCGGCCACGGTCACGCCGATCTGGACAGCCGACAGGAACGTGTTGGGGTTCCGTGCCAACCCCGCCACCTTGGCGCCCCGCTTGCCGCGCGCCGCGATCGCATTGATCTGACTCTCACGGAGCGTGACGAGAGCCATCTCGGTGGCGGCGAACACTCCGCCCACCAGGACGAACACCACGACGAGGGCGATGTTCAGGGCGAGGTCGTTCATCGGATCTGCTCGATGGTGTCGGCCTCAACGGTGGGCGTCTGCGTATGGTCGCTGATCATCGGTCAGCTGTGCTCCTTCTTCTGCTCGGGAGTGGTCGTGGGCGTCCCGCTCGCGAGCGCCTTGGCGTCGTCGCGCCGCGTCTTGGCGAGGCTCGCGACCGTAGCCACGACAATCGTGGCGGCGATGAACAGGAGCGAGAGCCAGATCGGGATCTCGGGAACCCACAGCAGAGGCTCGCCCCCGTTGATGAAGGGCAGCTCGTTGACGTGCAGGGCGTGGAAGAGGAGCTTGATGCCGATGAAGGCGAGGATGACCGCCAGGCCCTGAGCCAGGTACACGAGACGCTCGAGCAGGCCGCCGATGAGGAAGTAGAGCTGGCGGAGGCCCATGAGCGCGAAGGCGTTCGCGGTGAAGACGATGTACGCCTCGTTCGTGAGGCCGTAGATGGCCGGGATCGAGTCCACGGCGAAGATGAGGTCGACGAAGCCGATCGCGACGATGACGAGCAGCATCGGGGTGACGAAGCGCTTGCCGTCCTTCTTGACCGTGAGCTTGTCGCCGTTGTACTCGTCGCTGACGGGCAGGTGGCGGCGGACGAACTGCATGAACTTGCCGTTGGCCGGGTCGGATTCGCCGTGGGTGAAGGCCTGACGGTACGCGAGGAACAGCAGCAGCGCGCCGAAGATGTAGAAGATCCACGAGAAGTTCTCGATGAGAGCGGCGCCCACCGCGATGAATCCACCGCGCATGATCAGGGCGATCACGATGCCGATCATCAGCACCTTCTGCTGGTAGATCTTCGGAACGGCGAAGCCGGCCATGACGATCAGGAAGACGAAGAGGTTGTCGATCGACAGCGCCTTCTCGGTCAGGTAGCCGGCGAAGTACTCACCCGAGTACACCCATCCCCAGCCCGGGATGAAGCCGATGACGACGCCGAACAGCAGGGCGAGGCCGATGTAGAAGGCCGACCAGCGTGCCGATTCGGCGATGGACGGCTCGTGCGGCTTGCGCACGTGGGCGAAGAATTCGTAGACGAAGAAGGCGATCGTGACGGCGATCGTGATGCCCCAGACGAGCGGGGTGATTTCCACAGGAGTCTCCTCGATGGCGTGAACAGATGACGCCAGAGTCTTCTCCATCTCGATTGCTCGAGACCGGTGGTCCGGGATGCGCCTTCACATCCGTAATGACGAACCGACCGTATCGGAGTACTCCCCCTGGGGACTTCCGATTTTATGGGATGCCGAAGGCCAAGACTGACAATTGCCTCGACGGGGTCGGCCGTGCTAGCGCCCTGCGGGCTCCTTGAGGTCGTCGCTCGCGTACGGCGCGGGCGCCGGTGCGTGCGCGTACGGGATGAACCAGCTCGCGAAGTCGAGGGGAGGGGTCGCCGCTGCGGCATCCCGTTTCGACGCCGCGTCCTGCTCGGCGAACAGCGAGTCGACGTCGAGATCCTGGAACAGCACGGTGTCGAGGTGCTCCCGCCATCCTTCGGGCAGGTCGCCGCTCAGCCGGTCCGCGTTGCGCTCCGCCTCATCGAGGACGAGTTTGAGCGCCAGCTCGTGCGCGACGGTCGGCGGGTACACGGGCGACGCGCTCAGGCGTGATGTGACCTCGATCGTCGCGGCGAGGAACTTCTGCGCGAACCCTCGGTCGTAATGGGTCGCGTACTGCGGCGGCAACTGCGAGATGACGTGGGTATCCCGCCACGCGGAGTGGTCGCCCGAGGCATCCGCCAGGTGGAGGACGTCATCGAACAGGCAGTCCACGACCATGACGGAGGCGTTCCAGACGAGTCCCTTGATGATGGTGCGCTGCCGCAACTCGGATGCCGTCGCGTCACCGGTCGCCCCGCCGAAGAGCTCGTTCAGCGCCCAGTCGATGCCAGCCAGTCTCGCGCCCGCGCGCGCCACTCGGGCGGTGTCGGACGAGCCTGCGGGTACGCCGCCCGACGTCCCCTCCCACTCGGAGTCGACGACCGCCGTGCTGGCGGATTCGATCCGGACGAGGTGATCTGCTCCCGGGGAGACCGCGACGTCGAGGAGCGACAGCAGGGCGTCCTCGGCATCCATCGTCGACGCGGACATGCGGGACGAACCGTCGATGCCGGTGAGGAGATCGTCGGGGTGCGCGCAGACCAGATCGAGATCGATGCGGACCGACGCGCGGTAGCGAGGATCTGAGGCCATGGCGGAATCGTACCCAGCCGCGCGATGCGATCGCGACGATCAGTCGGTCTCGGCGAGTCCCAGCACGTCCAGCAGCCACGCGAGTTCGAACGCGCGCTCGCGCCACGAGTTGTACCGACCGCTGACGCCGCCGTGACCGGCGACCATCTCGCACTTCAGGAGCGCGTCCGCGCCGACCTCGCGCAGGCGGGCCACCCACTTCGCCGGTTCCACGTAGAGGACGCGGGTGTCGTTGAGGGAGGTGACGGCGAGGATGCGGGGGTACGAGACACCGTCCTGGACGTTCTCGTAGGGCGTGTACGACTTCATGTAGGCGTAGACGTCCTCGTTGTGCAGCGGGTCACCCCACTCATCCCACTCGATGACGGTCAGCGGCAAGGAGGGGTCGAGGATCGTGGTCAGCGCATCGACGAACGGGACACCCGCGAGAACGCCGGCGAACAGATCGGGGGCGAGATTCGCCACGGCGCCCATGAGGAGCCCGCCGGCGGAGCCGCCCTCGGCGACGAGGCGATCGGGCGAGGTGTACCCCTCGGCGACGAGATGGCGGCCGACGGCCACGAAGTCGGTGAACGTGTTGCGCTTGTGGAGGAGCTTGCCCTCCTCGTACCACTGACGCCCCATCTCGCCGCCGCCGCGGACGTGGGCGATGGCGAAGACCACGCCGCGGTCCAGCAGCGAAAGGCGCGCCACCGAGAACCCCGGTTCGATCGAATGCTCGTAGGAGCCGTAGCCGTAGAGATGGACGGGGCGCGGGGACCTGCCCGGCTCGCCGAACGAGCGCTTCCACACGAGCGAGACGGGGATCCGCGTGCCGTCGTCGGCGATCGCCCAGACCCTCTCCTGTCCGTAGTCCGAGGCGTCGTAGCCCCCGAGGACGGGCTGGCTCTTGCGGTGCAGGAGCTCGCCCGTGGCGACCTCGTAGTCGAAGACCGTGCCCGGGGTCACGAACGAGGCGTACCCGAGCCGGATGACGGGCGGTGCCCACTCCGACGACCCGCTCGCCCCGACCGCGTACAGCGGCTCCTCGAACGCGATCTCGCGGACGTCGTCGGTCGCGTAGTCGAGGATGCCGACCCGGGCGAGACCGTCGCGTCGGTACTCGACGATCGCCCAGTCGCGGTACGCCGAGGCGTCCAGCAATCTACGCCCGGGGAGGTGCGGAAGGACGACGTGGCGCGACCCGGTCGGATCGGATGCCGCGACCCGGACCAGTTCGAAGTCCAGGGCGCCGTCGTTGTGCAGGATGTAGAGGACGTCCTCGCCGCCGACGACCGCGTGGGTGAGCGAGTACTCCACGCCTTCGCGGCGCGGCCACACGGAGCGCGGCTCGGCGGTGAGGTCGTCGGCCGGGACCAGGTACTCCTCGGAGGTGATGGACGATCCGACCCCGATCACGAGGAACCGGTCGCTGCGGGTGAAACCGGCGCCGACCCAGTAGCGCTCGTCGGGTTCGGTGAAGAGGATCCGATCCGAAGCGGCATCCGTCCCCACGACGTGGAGCCAGACGGTGTCGGGACGCCACGCGTCGTCGACCGTCGTGTAGACGACGTGCCGGCCGTCGGGGGAGAAGACCGCGCCCGAGGACGTGTTCTCGATGACATCGGGCAGATCCTCACCCGACGCGAGGTCGCGGATGCGGAGCGTGTAACGCTCGTCGCCGGCGATGTCGACGCCGTACAGCAGGCGCGTGCCGTCGTTCGAGACGTCGAGGCTCCCGAGCGAGAAGAAGTCGTGGCCGTCGGCTTCGACGTTGCCGTCGAGCAGGACCTGTTCGCCGGGGACGTCCGTGTCGGGTGACAGCACCGGCGGGGTCCAGTCGTCGACGTCCGCGATGGGGGCGCGGCAGTTGATGCCGTACTGCTTGCCCTCCAGGGTGCGTCCGTAGTACCACCACTGCCCGCGCCGTGAGGGTACCGAGAGATCCGTCTCGAGCGTGCGGCCCTTGATCTCGTCGAAGATCCGGTTCCGGAGACCCTCCAGGTGCGCCGTGCGCTGATCGGTGTAGGCGTTCTCGGCCTCGAGGTGACCGACGACCTCGGTGTCCTCCTTCGCGCGCAGCCATTCATACGGATCCGAGACGGCGTCGCCGTGATGGGTCCGGGTGAAGGGGCGGCGGTCGGCGACGGGCGGTGTCACAGCTTCGGAAGTCACCCGACCACGCTAACCGACCCTCGCGAGCGCGCGCGGGTTATGCCATGGCGCAACGTGTGCGAGGATTTTCCAGGCCCGACTGAACACTCGCTGACGTCTGGGTGAACTTTTCGTTCGCACTGCCGATCGCCGCGGCGCCCGTTCCCCCGATTCCCGACGGAAAGCGAACTGTGGAGACCGCAGCACTCATCGTCGTCCTGGTCATCGCACTGGCACTGTTCTTCGACTTCACCAACGGCTTCCACGACACCGCCAACGCGATGGCCACGCCCATCGCGACGGGTGCCCTGAAGCCCAAGGTCGCCGTGCTCCTGGCTGCCGTCCTCAACCTCGTCGGCGCGTTCCTGTCGACCGAGGTCGCCAAGACCATCTCGGGTGGCATGATCCGCGAGGATCAGCTCTCGCAATCGATCTTCCCGGCCATCATCTTCGCCGGGCTCATCGGAGCCATCACCTGGAACATGCTGACGTGGCTCCTGGGGCTCCCCTCGAGCTCGTCGCATGCCCTGTTCGGCGGCCTCATCGGCGCGACGGTCGTCGGCGCCTCCATCAGCGCCATCGATACGGGAGTCGTGCTCTCGAAGGTCGTCCTCCCGGCGCTCATCGCGCCGCTCACCGCCGGCATCATCGCCTTCGTGGCGACCAAGATCGCCTACGTCGTGACCCGTCGCTACGACAACAAGCCCGACGGGCGCGACGGCTTCCGCTGGGGACAGATCTTCACGTCATCGCTGGTCGCGCTCGCCCACGGCACGAACGACGCGCAGAAGACGATGGGTGTCATCACCCTCGCGCTCATCACGGTCGGCTGGCAGACCCAGTCCGACCCGCAGCTCTGGGTGATCTTCGCCTGCGCCTTCACGATCGCCCTCGGCACCTACATGGGCGGCTGGCGCATCATCCGCACCCTCGGCAAGGGCCTCACCGACGTGAAGCCGGCGCAGGGCTTCTCGGCAGAGGCATCCACCGCCTCGACGATCCTCGCCTCGAGCGCCCTCGGGTTCGCGCTGTCGACGACCCAGGTGGCCTCGGGCTCCGTCATCGGATCCGGCCTCGGGCGCCGCGGCGCGGTCGTCCGCTGGGGCACGGTCGGACGCATCACGGTGGGCTGGGTGCTGACGCTCCCGGCGGCCGGCATCGTCGGAGCGCTCGCCGCGTTCCTCATCGTGGGCTTCGAGAACCTGTTCGGGCAGGGCGTCGGTGAGCTCATCGGCGTCATCATCGGCGCGGTCATCGCCGTCGCGATCGTCCTCGCCATCTTCCTGCGGTCGCGTCGCAGCGAGGTCACCGCGGCCAACGCGATGAGCGAGGTGGCCGACTCCGGCGCCGCGGTCGACCTCACCGAGGAGCCGCCGCCCACACGGCGTCAGCAGCGCGTCGCGCAGGCGGCCGCCGCATCCGACGAGGAGGGCGTCCGATGAGCGTCAGCATCGACTGGCTCGCCTTCGTCCAGGTCTTCGTCGCCGCGATCCTCGCCGCGTCGGTCGTCGTCTTCTTCTACGCCGTCGGGTTGCGGCTGCTCGTCCTCGCCGGGCGCGTGCCCGTCGTGATCCCCGCCACCTTCACGGACGCGCTGACGGTCATGACGCCGAAGGAGCAGAAGCGGGCGGCGAAGGCAGCCAAGAAGGCCGCGAAGAAGAACCCGCTCAGCCCCGCGCAGAAGCGCGTCGCCCTGGTGAGCGCATACGGGTCGTTCGCCGTCTGCGGGCTCGTCGTCCTCGGCGGGCTCCTGCTGATCCTCTTCAACCACTGACCGCGCACCGTCCGGGACCGTCAATAGGCTGACGATATGCAGTCCGTCTCCTTCGGCCGGCACGCGCCCGCCCTCCGCTCGATCGTCCACCTCAGCGACACCCACCTGCTCGCGGGCGATCGTCGGCTCGGCGGCGCGTACGACTCGACCGGGGGAGCAGAGGCCGCCCTTGCGGCGATCGAGCGCACCGGCATCCGTCCCGACGCCCTCATCGTGACGGGCGACCTGACGGACCTCGGCGAGCCCGAGGCGTATCGGCGCCTGCGCGAGATCGTCGAGCCGGTCGCGGAACGGCTCGACGCGCCGATCGTCTGGGTCGCAGGCAACCACGATGAACGCCCCGCGATGCGCGAGGGTCTGTTCGACGAACCAGCCTCGCTCGAGCCGCTCACGGCCGTGCACGACCTCGGCGGGCTGCGACTGGTCGTGCTCGATTCGACGGTTCCCGGCTGGCATCACGGCGAGGTCGACGCGGCCCAGCGCGAATGGCTCCGCGGCGTCCTCGCCGAGCCGGCGCCGCTCGGCACCCTCCTCGCACTCCACCACCCACCTCTGCCGAGCCACATCCCGTTCTTCGACATCCTCGAGCTCCGGGAGCAGGACGCCCTCGCCGACATCGTCGCCGGAACCGACGTGCGCGGCATCCTCGCCGGCCACCTGCACTACTCGACGAGCGGGACCTTCGCCGGCCTCCCCGTGAGTGTGGCGTCGGCCACCTGCTACACGATGAATCTGCAGCGACCCGCAACGGACGTGAACGGGATGGATGCCGGCCAGTCCTTCCACCTCGTCCACGTGTACGACGACACGATCACCCACACCGTCGTGCCTGTCGTAGATGCCCCCACCGGCGACTACTTCTCGGCCGAATGGGTCGAGAGGATGGCAGCCCTCAGCCCGCAGGAGCGCCTCGAGGCGTTCTCGCGCAAACCTTCCTGAGCCACCGCTTGACTTCACGCGCGCTCGAAGTTCTACCGTGAAGGCATGACCCTCCTCTCCGGTCCCTCCGGCGCCTCGATCGCCGAAGCAGCCGACGCCACCGGCGTCAGCGCCCACACGCTGCGCTACTACGAGCGGGCCGGGCTGATGCTGCACCCGGTCGACCGGGCATCGTCATCCCACCGTCGCTACTCCGACGCGGACCTCGTCTGGATCCGCTTCCTCGCGCGGCTGCGCTGGACCGGGATGCCGATCGCCACGATGCGTCGCTACACCGAGCTCGCCCGCGAAGGGGAGGGGACGGTCGCCGAACGCCGCCGGCTGCTCGTCGAGCACAGGGAGGTCGTCCGACGGCAGCTCGACGAGGTCACCCTGAGCCTCGCCGCCATCGACCACAAGATCGACATCTACGACAAGGAGATCGGCCCATCATGAAGACCACCACACTCGGAGCCCACGGACCGCAGGTCGGTCGCATCGGCCTCGGCCTCATGGGCATCAGCGCGTTCTACACCGGCGCGGGGCAGGACGACACGGGAGGGAAGCGGACGATCCTCGGCGCCCTCGATCGCGGCGTGACCCTGCTCGACACCGCGGAGATGTACGGACCTCACACGAACGAGGAGCTCCTCGGCGCGACGCTCGCGGAGGCGGGTCGCCGCGACGAGGTCGTGCTCGCGACGAAGTTCGGCATCGTCCGTCACCCGGACGGCCGCTCCGGTGTCGACGGCAGCGTCGAGAACGTCCGCCGCTCGGTCGAGGGGTCACTGCAGCGCCTGCAGACCGATCGCATCGACCTCTACTACCAGCACCGGATGGACCCGGGCGTCCCCATCGAGGAGACCGTCGGTGCGCTCGCCGAGCTCGTGCAGGAAGGCAAGATCCGCGGGTACGGACTGTCGGAGGCATCCGTTGCCACCATCCGCCGCGCGCACGCGGTGCACCCGGTGACCGCCGTGCAGACGGAGTACTCCCTCTGGACCCGCGACCCCGAGGCGGAGCTGCTGCCGGCGCTGCGCGAACTCGGCATCGGGTTCGTTCCGTACTCGCCGCTCGGTCGCGGCTTCCTGACCGGCACCATCCGCTCGGTCGACCAGCTCGCCGAGGACGACTTCCGTCGCAGCAACCCGCGATTCGAGGACGAGGCGCTCGCCGCCAACCTCCGCATCGTGGAGGTCGTCGAGGGGATCGCCGCGGAAGCCGAGGCGACTCCGGCTCAAGTGGCGCTCGCGTGGCTCCTGGCGCAGGGCGAGGATATCGTCCCGATCCCCGGGACGCGCAAGCTCGAGCGACTCGAGGAGAACATCGGAGCCGCCGACCTGACATTGACCGATGACCAGCTGCGCCGACTCGGTGACGTGGCGCCGGCGGTCGGCGATCGTTACGCCGACATGTCCAGCGTGAACCGGTGAGGTCGGGGGGTGCGGGGATAGGCTCGATCCATCCCTGCACCCCTGTGACCCACGAGGACACCGCACATGGCATCTGACGCGACGACGCGCACCGAAACCGACTCCCTGGGATCGATGGAGATCCCCGCCGACGCCTATTGGGGCATCCACACGGCGAGGGCTCTGGAGAACTTCCCCATCTCGATGCGACCGATCTCGGTCTACCGCGACCTCGTCGTCGCCCTCGCGATGGTCAAGCAGGCCTCCGCGCGCGCCAACAAGGAGATCGGGGTGCTCGAGGCATCCCGCGCCGACCTCATCGATCAGGCAGCTCAGCGCGTCATCGACGGCGAGTTCCACGACCAGTTCGTCGTGGGCGTCATCCAGGGCGGCGCCGGCACCTCGACCAACATGAACGCGAACGAGGTCATCACCAACGTCGCGCTCGAGATGGCCGGACGCGAGAAGGGCGACTACGCCTTCCTGTCTCCGATCGATCACACGAACCGCAGCCAGTCCACCAACGACGTCTACCCGACGGCGATCAAGGTGGGACTCGGCCTCGACCTGCAGTCCCTCCTCGAAGAGCTGGATCTGCTGCGGCAGTCCTTCCTGAAGAAGGCCGACGAGTTCCACGACGTGCTCAAGGTGGGGCGCACCCAGTTGCAGGATGCCGTCCCCATGACGCTCGGGCAGGAGTTCCACGGGTTCGCCACAACGCTCGGGGAGGACTACCACCGCCTCCGCGAGAACGCGCACCTCCTCTACGAGATCAACATGGGTGCGACGGCCATCGGCACCGGCATCACGACGCATCCGGACTACTCCGGTGCCGTCCTGCGGCACCTGCGTGAGATCAGCGAGCTGGACCTCGAGACCG
Organism: Microbacterium sp. LKL04; assembly: GCF_900102005.1. Taxonomy (NCBI): domain Bacteria; kingdom Bacillati; phylum Actinomycetota; class Actinomycetes; order Micrococcales; family Microbacteriaceae; genus Microbacterium; species Microbacterium sp. LKL04. Next base: position 472,441 of record NZ_LT627736.1, read on the forward strand.
CGGAAGACCTCGTCGAGTCCACGAGCGACACCGGCGCATTCATGTCGTTCTCGTCGTCGCTCAAGCGCAACGCGATCAAGCTGTCCAAGATCAGCAACGACCTGCGCCTGCTCTCCAGCGGTCCCCAGGCGGGCTTCGGCGAGATCAACCTGCCGCCGCGCCAGGCGGGCTCGAGCATCATGCCCGGCAAGGTGAACCCGGTCATCCCCGAGGTCGTGAATCAGGTCGCCTTCGCCGTCGCAGGCGCCGACCTCACGGTGACGATGGCGGTCGAAGGCGGTCAGCTGCAGCTGAACGCCTTCGAGCCGGTCATCGCGCACTCGATCTTCCAGTCGATCACCTGGATGCGGCGCGGCATGCGCACGCTCCGCGTCAACTGCGTCGACGGCATCACCGCCAATCGCGAACGACTCGGCACGATGGTCGGCTCGTCCGTCGGCGTCATCACGGCGCTGACGCCGTTCATCGGGTACACGGCGGCGGCGGCCCTCGCGAAGACGGCTCTGCTGACCAAGCGCAACGTGGGAGACCTCGTCGTCGAGGCCGGCCTGATGTCACGCGACGAGGTCGACAAGCAGCTGTCCCCGGCGCGGCTGTCGGGTCTGCAGGCGGTCACGCGCGCGATCCCGATTATCACGAAACCGACCGCTGCGGACCAGAATTGATTCCAGGTTGTCTGAGAGAACCATGAACGCTAGCGTCGGGGTCGTATCTCGGCCGATCTGCGATGTGAAGGACACCCCATGACCGACCCCAACCAGCCGAACTCCCAGAACATCCCGCCCGCGCCGCCGGCGTACGAGGCTCCGGCCTACGGGAACGCGCCGCAGTACAACGCGGGTGGACCCACGCCCGGTGCGAAGCCGGGGCGCACGATGGGAATCGTCGCGCTCATCCTCGCGATCATCCCCTTCACGCAGCTCATCGGCCTCATCCTGGGTATCGTCGCCCTTGTTCAGAGCCGTAAGGCCGGCGTCAAGAACGGACTGGCCCTCGCGGCTATCATCGTGAGCGTCGTCCTCATGATCGTCGGGATCATCATCTTCTTCGCGCTCGTCTGGCCGCCCATCGCGGCGGGGATGACCTGCGCGGCAGACCCGACGGCCATCGTCAACGTGTACGGCGTCGACCTGCCGTGCTCCGACGTCCTCAACGGGTCGACCCAGCTGGATTACTGACATCCGCAAAGCGAAGCGGCGATCACCCTCGGGTGGTCGCCGCTTCGTCGTTCGTTCGCCGCGTCAGTCGAGGATGCGGCAGAAGGTCGTGAGTTCGCCGATCCCGTCGACGCCGACCGTGACGGTCGATCGGTCGCGCAGGAAGATCTGCGGGTCACGGGAGTAGCCGGCCCCGCCCGGCGACCCGGTCGAGATGAGTGTTCCCGGCAGCAGCGTCGCCGACTGCGACAGGAACGAGACGAGTTTCGCGACGGGGTGGATCATCTGATCGGTCGAGGCGTCCTGCACCATCTTCCCGTCGACGATCGCCCAGATGTGGAGATCCTGCGGGTCGGGGACCTCGTCCGCGGTGACCACGAACGGCCCGGTCGGGGTGAACCCGTCGAACGACTTGCAGCGCGACCACTGAGCCTCGGAGAACTGGATGTCGCGTGCCGTGATGTCGTTCACCACCGTGTAGCCCCACACGTGGTCGAGGGCGTTCTCGATCGCCACGTCGCGCGCGGGTCGTCCGATGATCACGCCGAGCTCAGCCTCGTAGTCGACGGACGTGCTGAGCGAGCGAGGCCAGGTCGTGGTCTGGCGGTGGCCGGTGAGGGAGCCGGGCCACAGGATGAAGACCGTGGGTGCGGCGTCCGCTTTGAGGCCGAGCTCGCTGGAGTGGGCGGAGTAGTTGAGGCCGATCGCGATGGTGATCGGTGTGTCGAGGATCGCCGACGCGAACACAGGGGTGCCGAGCGGCATCCATTCGGCTGCGGGTGCGCTTTCACGCACCCGGTCGAGAAGAGTGTCGCCGCCCTCGATCAGCTGCTGCAGACGAGAGGGGGCCCCGTCGAACAGGCGCGACACGACGGTGACGCGATCCTCTTCGACGAGAACCAGCTGCGGCTCGTCGACTCCGTCGGGGACAACGTGGGCGAAGCGCATTGCTCCAGGGTATCGTCCCCCGCTCCGGCGCTCGATCGGGCCGCCCTAGGCTGAGCGCATGTCGTTCCCGTCGCCCCTTGCGCAGCCGGTCCACGCGACGGCGATGACGCCACCGCCAGCTCCGCCGCACCGCGAGCTCCCGGTGCCGGCGGCCTCGGGTGGGCGCGTGGTTCTGTGGGTCGTCGCGATCGTGCTCGGGGTCGTCGCCCTGGGTCTCGCGGTCTACTTCCTCGCGTTCCTCGGGCCGATCGCCTCGGTCGTCTCGGCCGTCCTCGCCCTGGTCCCGCTCGCGGTCGTGGTGGCGGCCATCCGGATCATCGACCGATGGGAGCCGGAGCCGCGCGGGCTCGTCGTCTTCGCGCTCCTGTGGGGAGCCGTCGCATCGGTAGCGGTGGCGCTCGGCGTCGGGCTGGTCGTCTCGGTCGTGGCGCCCTGGCTGCCCGAGACGGTGTCGTCGGTGGTGCAGGCTCCGATCGTGGAGGAGATCGCGAAGGGGGCCGGAGTCCTCCTCCTCTTCGTCGCTGCCCGTCGCGCGTTCGACGGTCCCGTCGACGGCGTCGTCTACGGCGCACTGGTCGGAGCGGGGTTCGCCTTCACGGAGAACATCCTGTACTTCGGCGACAGTCTCCTCACCGGCGGTGCGGAGGGCGCCGCGTTCACGTTCTTCCTGCGCGGCATCCTCTCTCCGTTCGCGCACGTCATGTTCACGGCCGCCACGGGATACGCCCTCGGGCTCGCCGCACGGACGGGCGCGAGGGGAGGTGCCGCTCTCGGCAGGTGGACCGTCGGGGTCCTGTGTGCCATCGGGCTGCACGCGCTGTGGAACGGTTCAGCGGCCATGGCGGACTTCTTCGTCCTGTATGTGACGCTCCAGGTCCCGCTGTTCGCCGCGTTCATCGTGGGGATCGTGCTCCTCCGCCGGGAGGAGGCGCGTCTCACACGCGCCCGGCTCGCCGACTATGCGGCGGTGGGCTGGTTCTCTCCCGCCGAGGTCGACATGCTGGCGACGCGCGGCGGGCGCTCCCGCGCCCTCGCTTGGGCTCGGTCGCTGCCGGGCGACCGGGTCTCGGCGATGCGACGCTTCATCGCGGAGGCGACGTCCCTCGCGGCGGCTCGGCAACGAGTCGTCAGCGGACGGGATCCTCGAGCCGCTGCGGACGAACGCGTCTACCTCGAACGAGCCACCCGCGCACGTCAGGCCGTCCTCGCGCCCTGAGGTGAGCGGCGGTGGAGCGCCGGGGGAAAGACTCAGCGCCCGGTGCCGCGGCGATGCCTGCGAGTCTTCCGGGCGCTGAGTTGGCGTACTGAAATGATCCCGCCGCCCCCGTGCGGTGTCAAGAGGGGTCGCTTACCGGTGGATCTGCATTCATGGGAATAGGCTTGGACCCGGCGACGTTTCGCCCTCTTGACCGCCGGCGCGTGCCGGAACCCCTCCACGAAGGACGATCATGACCGACTCCACCGCCACCCTCGACATCCCCGGCTACAAGGCGGGGACCTGGATCCTCGACGCGTCCCACAGCGAGGTGGGCTTCAGCGTCCGCCACATGATGATCTCCAAGGTCCGCGGCCACTTCAACGTCAAGGAGGCGACCCTCGTCGCCCCCGAGAACCCGCTCGAGGCCACGCTCGAGGCCAAGGTCGACGCCGCGTCGCTGGACACCAAGGACGAGGGCCGCGACGGTCACCTTCGCAGCGCCGACTTCTTCGACGTCGAGACCTACCCCGAGATCACCTTCGCGTCGACCGGCGTGCGCATCGAGAAGGGCGACTTCCTCGTCGACGGAAACCTGACCATCAAGGACGTCACCAAGCCCGTCACCTTCGAGGTCGACTTCGGCGGCTTCGGCACCGACCCCTGGGGCAACTACAAGGCCGGCGCCACGGCGAAGACGGTCATCAACCGCGAGGACTTCGGCCTCACCTGGAATGCCGCGCTCGAGACCGGTGGCGTGCTCGTCGGCAAGGACGTCACGATCGAGCTCGACCTCCAGGGCTCGATCCAGGCCTGAGTCGCGTTTGACCACCGGATGCCGCTCGGTTTGGATGGACTCATGACTGCAGACCGCACCAAGCCCGAGATCGACGCTCCCCAGGGAGCCGCTCCCTCCGACCTCGTCGTCCGCGACCTGATCGAGGGCGACGGCGCCGAGGCGAAGCCCGGCGACACCGTCACCGTCCACTACGTCGGCGTCGAGTACGTCTCCGGCGAGGAGTTCGACTCGTCGTGGAACCGCGGCGAGAGCATCCAGTTCCCCCTCCGCGGCCTCATCCAGGGCTGGCAGGACGGCATCCCCGGGATGAAGGTCGGCGGACGGCGTGAGCTCGTCATCCCGCCGCACCTGGCCTACGGCCCGGCCGGCGGCCACTTCCTCGGCGGCAAGACGCTGATCTTCATCATCGATCTGCTCGCCGTCGGCTGAGACGCATCGCACACGAGGGCCTGGTCGCTTCGGCGGCCAGGCCCTCGGTCGTCCGCGGCCGCGTCGTCCTGTAGACTCCTGTGGTTGCCGTTCGATCGGCCGCGGATAAAGAGAGCCCACGCATCAGGCGTCGGGCGCCGCGCAACGAAGAGGAAGGGGATCACCTATGGCACTGGAAGCAGACGTCAAGAAGGCGATCATCGAAGAGTACGCGACGCACCCCGGTGACACCGGATCCCCCGAGGTGCAGGTCGCGATGCTGACGCAGCGCATCAAGGACCTCACCGAGCACCTCAAGGAGCACAAGCACGACCACCACTCGCGTCGTGGTCTGTTCCTGCTCGTCGGTCAGCGCCGCCGTCTCCTGGGCTACCTCCAGGACGTCGACATCAACCGCTACCGCTCGCTCATCGAGCGACTCGGCCTCCGTCGATAAGGCATCGCTGCCAGCGTTCAATCGCGCAGAACATTCTTGAGAAGGCCGCCCCACGGTGTGGGGCGGCCTTCATCGTTCCCGGCGGGGTGCGCGACTCAGACGCGCGCCGTGACGAGGTGGGGGTGCCAGATCTCGGCGACGTCCGGGTGGGCCCGCAGTCGGGACTTCAGCGCGTTCTCGCCATGGAGGCCGTGGATCGGGTTGCGGGGGTCCTGGGAGATCCCGCGGGCCTGCGCCGCGAGCTCGGCGGGCAGCTCGATAGCGGGGAGTTCCGCATCGAGCGACGGGTTGAAGAAGAACGGCACCGAGATGCGGTCCCCGGGGGCGCGCGGCGACACGACCCGGTGGTTCGTCGCCGTGAGGTAGCCGCCGGTCGCGTGTTCGAGGAGTTCGCCGATGTTGACGACGAACGTACCGGGCACGGCGGGGGCGTCGACCCATTCGCCGTCCTTCTCGACCTGCAGGCCGCCCTTGCCCGGCTCGACCCACAGCAGCGTGAGGACGCCGGCGTCCTTGTGCGCTCCGACGCCCTGCTGGGGCTCGGGGGCGCTGGACCCCGGGTAGCGGACGATCTTCAGCAGAGTCTGCGCCTCGCCGAAGTGGTCGTCGAAGTACGTCGCCGGTGCGCCGAGAGCCTCCGCCCAGGCGCGGAGGAGCTTTCGTCCCACGGCGGAGAGGATCGCGGTCCACTCGTCGGTGATCTCGCGGAGCTCGGGCTGGGCGCTCGGCCACAGGTTGGGTCCGACGAGGGCGGCATAGGGGGGAGCGTCGGGATCGTCGATCGCCGGACGCTCGGGGCCGATGTCGATCTGCTCGCGCCAGTCCACGAGACCCTGTGTGCGTTCGCCGCCGATGCGTGTGTAGCCGCGGAAGTGGGGGCTCTTGATGTTCTCGATCTCGAGCTTGGCTTCATCGGGCAGCTCGAAGAAGGTGCGCGCGGCGCGGTGGAGGCGGTCTTCCAGCTCGGGGGAGACGCCGGTGCCGGTGAGGTAGAAGAAGCCGACCTCGTGGGTCGCGCGGCGCAGCTCGGTGCGGAACGCCTCTGCGGCATCCGCTCCCTGATCGAGGAGGGAGAGGTCGAGGACGGGGAGACTCTGCGCGGACATGGTCCGAGGATAAGCAGAGGTTTCTGGTGGTCGGCGCTTTGTTTCAAGCGGTTACCGACTCAGTGGAACGGGGCGGCGACGCGGTTGCGGTGGTAGTCGAAGATGATGCTCGTGCGCGTGTTCGCGACGCTGCGCTGCGCCGAGAGGTGCTCGACGACGAAGGCACGGACATCGCTGGAATCCGCGACGGCGATATGGATGAGGAAGTCGTCGGACCCGCCGAGGAAGAACATCTGGATCACCTGCGGCAGGCCGCGCACCTCGTGCGCGAACTCGGTGATGCTCTCATGCCGGGAGCCGGGGCGCAGGGTCACATGGACGATGGCCTGCAGGCCCGCGCCGGCGATCCGCTGGTCCACGCTCGCGTGGAAGCCGGTGATCACGCCGCGGTCCACGAGCGCGCGGGTGCGCGCGTGGGCGGTGGATGCCGCGACGCCGACCCGGGCGGCGACCTCGGCGTTCGTGAGCCGCGCCTCCGCGGCCAGGGCCTCGACGATGGCCCGATCGACCTCGTCGAGGTCAGCCGCCGGCCGATGATTCTTCGTCGCATCGAGCGGAGTTGCGGTCATTCTTCCTCGATTCGGGAGTGTGAATCCATTTTCACCGAATGATCTTCGACTGTCACCCGGCTGTAACGAATCTTCTGAAGGATGATTCGCACATCACTCGCTGACGAGGAGCGTGACGCCATGCGCATCGGCATCCCTACGGAAATCAAGAACAACGAGAACCGCGTGGCCATCACCCCCGCGGGGGTCGACGCACTCGTGGCGCGCGGTCACGAGGTGCTCGTGCAGTCCGGCGCCGGCGCAGGCTCGCGCATCGGAGATGACGCGTTCGCCGCGGCCGGTGCCGTCATCACCCCCGATGCGGAATCGACGTGGGGGAGGGCCGAGCTCGTCGTGAAGGTGAAGGAGCCGATCGCAGCGGAGTACCCCCACCTCCGTGACGATCTCACGCTGTTCGCGTACCTCCACCTGGCTGCGGATCGGCCGCTGACCGACGCCCTCATCTCCGCGGGGACCACGGCCGTGGCCTACGAGACCGTGCAGACCGCCGACCGCGCCCTTCCGCTCCTGTCGCCGATGAGCGAGGTGGCGGGGCGCATCTCCATCACGGTCGGCGCTCACACGCTCATGAGCGCGGCCGGTGGCCGCGGTACGCTGCTCGGTGGCGTCGCAGGCACGCCGAAGGCGAAGGTCGTCGTGATCGGCGGCGGCGTCGCCGGGGAGCACGCTGCGGCCAACGCGCTCGGCATGGGCGCGGACGTCACCGTCCTGGATGTGTCGCTGCCGCGGCTGCGTGAACTGGAGAAGCGCTACACGGGCCTTCACACCCGGGCGTCCACCCGCTTCGAGATCGCCGAGCAGGTGGCATCCGCCGATCTCGTGATCGGATCGGTCCTCATCCCGGGAGCGGCGGCGCCCAAGCTCGTGACGCTCGACATGGTTGCGGGGATGAAGGCGGGGGCGGTACTCGTCGACATCGCCATCGATCAGGGCGGGTGCTTCGAGGGATCGAGGCCCACGACCCATGACGACCCGACGTTCGCCGTCCACGATGCGGTCTACTACTGCGTCGCGAACATGCCCGGGGCGGTTCCCGAAACGTCGACGCGTGCTCTGACGAATGCGACCCTCCCTTACGTGACGGCACTCGCCGACCGCGGCTGGGATGCCGCGGCGGCCGCCGATCCTGCGCTCGCGAAAGGGCTCAACGTGCGTGGCGGGCGTGTGACCAACGAGGGCGTCGCGGCGGCCTTCGGGCTGGCTTACGACCCTGCCGGCGTCGGCGTCTGAGGACGCCGCGACCCGGTCGGGTCGGTGCGCGTCGCGCCGGGGCGGACCAGGTCGGGATCGGCGAAGAGCCACCCCGGACGCGGTTCGACGAGCGGTCGGAAGACGCGCCGAACCGGTTTCGACGCGAGCCCGACCGTGATCGCCGCGGACAGGAGTGCGACGAGGGGAAGCCACAGCCAGGTCGGGTCGAGGCCCCGGAGGATCCCCGATTCGCGCAGCGGGTAGAGCACGAACGAGTGCAGCAGGTACACGTACATCGTGTAACGCCCGATCGCCGTCCAGCGGTACTCCCGTCGGGGGACGAGGACGAAGAACGATGCGCTGAGCACGAGCGCGATGGCCATGAGCAGCAGACGGATGCCGCCGGCCCACCACTGCGTCCCGCCGAGATCGGCGTAGTCCTGTTCGTAGAAGAGCCACTGTCCGAGGTGCATGGTCGTGAGCTCGTCGACGAAGAGCCATGCGCAGACGCCCGCCGCGGCCAGGACGGCGGCGGCGGCGATCCGGAGCGAGACGCGTCGGCGGTGAAGGAATCCGTGCCGCTCCAGGAAGCCGTGCTGATGCAGCCACCAGCCGAGGGTGAAGAAGGGCAGCAAGCCGAGGGTCCGCGACAGGGAGAGTGTGGAGTCGACGTTCGGGAGGTAGCCGACCGAGATTGACACGACGAGCGCCCAGAGCAGCGGCATCCTGAGCAGTGCGAGGTAGGGGAGCACGAGTCGGAAGATCGCGAGGGCGAGCAGGAACCACAGCGTCCACGAGGGCTGCGTGAGGTTGGGGTTGGTGCGTCCTTCGACGAGCAGCTTCGTGAGGGTCCAGAGCCCGTCGAAGATGACGTAGGGGAGCACGATGTCGGTGAGGATGCGGACCATCCGGCGCCGGTTCGGCGGATCGGACCTCGAGAAGTACCCGGAGATCAGCGCGAACGCCGGCATGTGGAACGCGTAGATCAGGTAGTAGAGGCTCTGCGCGATGTCGGAGTCGTAGGTCAGGCGCTGGATCGCGTGCCCGAGGACGACGAGAAGGATGCAGGCGGCCCGGGCGTTGTCCCAGATGGGCACGCGGCGGGTGCGGCCGGGGGTGCTCATTCGGGCCAGCGTACCTGCGGGAATAACGTGGACGCTGAGACGTTGACTCCGGTATATTCACTTGCATGAATCGGACGCGATCCGTCCGGGAATCGAGAGAGACATCGTGAGCGACACCAACAGCACCGCCAGCTGGCCCGGGGTGCAGTTCGGCATCTTCACCGTCACCGACATCACGCAGGACCCGACCACGGGTCACACGCCCAGCGAGCGTGAGCGCATCTCGGCGACCGTCGAGATCGCCAAGCACGCTGAAGAGGTCGGCCTCGACGTGTTCGCGATCGGGGAGCACCACAACCCGCCGTTCTGGTCGTCCTCGCCGACGACGACGCTCGCGTACATCGCCGCGCAGACCGAGCGCCTCATCCTCTCGACCTCGACGACGCTCATCACGACCAACGACCCGGTGAAGATCGCCGAGGACTATGCGATGCTGCAGCACCTGTCGGGCGGGCGCATGGACCTCATGCTCGGCCGCGGCAACACCGGACCCGTCTACCCCTGGTTCGGCAAGGACATCCGTCAGGGCGTGCCTCTCGCGATCGAGAACTACGCGCTGCTGCACAAGCTGTGGCGCGAGGACGTCGTCGACTTCGAGGGCAAGTTCCGCACCCCGCTGCAGGGTTTCACCTCGACGCCGCGTCCGCTCGACGGAGTCGCCCCGTTCGTCTGGCACGGCTCGATCCGCACGCCCGAGATCGCCGAACAGGCGGCCTACTACGGTGACGGCTTCTTCGCGAACAACATCTTCTGGCCCGCCGAGCACTACCAGCGCCTCATCGGGCTGTACCGCCAGCGCTGGGAGCACTACGGCCACGGCGCCCCCGAGACGGCGATCGTCGGGATCGGCGGGCAGGCGTTCATGGCGAAGAACTCGCAGGATGCCGTCGCGCAGTTCCGCCCGTACTTCGACAACGCCCCCGTCTACGGTCACGGTCCGTCGATGGAGGACTTCTCCGCGATGACGCCGCTGACCGTCGGCTCGCCGCAGCAGGTCATCGACCGCTACGCCGGGATGCGCGACCTGTTCGGCGACTTCCAGCGGCAGCTGTTCCTCGTCGACCACGCCGGGCTTCCGCTCAAAATGGTCCTCGAGCAGCTCGACTTCCTGGGCGGCGAGGTCGTCCCCGTCCTCCGCAAGGAGCTCGCGGAGGACCGGCCGGCGATCGTCCCCGACGCGCCCACGCACGCGGCGCGGGTCGCGGCGACGTACGGCGACGGACCGGTGCGCGAGGCGCGTCCCCGCGCCAACCGCGGCGACAACCTGTCGGGTCCGAGTCCCTACCAGGACACCCCGACGCCCGTCGGCGCCGCGTTCGGTCTGGGTGGTGCACGATGAGCGCCCGCCGCATCGCGGTCGTGTCGGCGGGGCTGTCGAACCCCTCGTCGACGCGAATGCTGGCCGACAAGCTCTCGGCCGCCGTGCTGGCGGACCTGCGCGAGCGGGGGGTGGAGGCATCCGTCGACACCTTCGAACTGCGCGAGTACGCGCACGACATCACGAACAACCTGCTGACCGGCTTCGCGCCGCCCGCGCTCGAGACCATGATCAACACGGTGGTCTCGGCGGATGCGCTGATCGTCGTGACGCCGATCTTCTCGACGAGCTACTCGGGGCTGTTCAAGTCGTTCATCGACGTGCTCGACCCCGACGCCCTGCAGGGCAAGCCCGTGCTGATCGGAGCGAACGCGGGCACGGCCCGTCATTCGCTCGCCATCGACTACGCGATCCGACCGCTGTTCGCCTACCTGCACGCCGAGGCCGTCTCGACGGGCGTGTTCGCCGCGTCGTCGGACTGGGGCGCCCGTGCCGACGACGTGTCGCCCCTGTCGGCACGGATCGAGCGCGGTGCACGGGAACTGGCGGATGCCGTCACCCGACGCCCGGCGGAGGAGGCGCTCGACCCCTTCGACCCCGAGTCCTACCTCGGCAAGGGCGGATCCTTCGGCCACCTGCTGGGCGGCCTCTCGGGCGAATAGCCGTTCATCGCGTGCGGCGGCCCGCGAGCCGGGCCGCCGCCACGTCGATCACGAGTCCGAGCGCGATCGCGACGACGATCGAGGCGATGACGGCGACGATCGGGTTGTCCGGCAGCAGCGTGCCGATCGCGGCGCCGATGACGGCCTGGTAGACGGCCCACGCCGTCGCCGCGACGGCGACCGCCACGACGTAGCGACCGGGCGGGACCCGGGTGGCGCCCGCCGTGAGGTTGACCGCGAGTCGGGCGAACGGGATGAAACGGGCCGTGAAGACGACCGTCGCCGTGCCTTGGGCGAGTCGGGTGCCGGCCCACGCGAAGGCTGAGCGGACGCGGGGATGCCGCATCCACCGCCATCTGTCCACGCCTGCGACCCTGCCGATGCCGTAGCAGAGTGCGTCCCCGCAGAAGGCGGCGACGGCGGCGACGATGACGACGGCGACGAGCGGGGGACTGCCCGTGGCGGCGGCGAGCGCCCCCGTCGCTGTCACCGCCACCTCGCCGGGGACGATGACGAGCACTGCGTCGGCGAAGACGAGGGCGAACAGCGCGGGGAGCGCCCAAGGACTCGAGGCCACGCTCGTGAGGAGATCGCCGATCACGGCCCCTGCGTACCAGTGCGATGTGAACGCCGCGCGAACGCGAAGCCGGCGGGGAACGCTCCGGTGACGGCGAGACGAGAGGTGGATGAACAGTCCGCGATCCGGCGGTCTGAGCCCTGGCCCGCCCCGTGCACGCGGGCACCCTGGTCGTGTGAGAGTCGCGGTCGTCACCGAGTCATTCCTCCCGCACATGAACGGGGTCACCGGGTCCGTCCTCCAGATCCGGGAGCATCTCCAGCGCCGCGGGCACGACGTGTTCGTCGTCGCCCCGGGGGTCAGGCGGTACGACCTCGGGATGCCGGGCCGCGCCGTCGCGTCGATCCCGCTCCCGAAATACCCCGCTGTGCGGCTCGCGGTCCCGCCCGCGGCTTCGATCGCGCGCGACCTCGCACGCTTCGGTGCCGACGTCGTCCATCTCGCCTCGCCCTTCCTGCTGGGGTGGCAGGGCGTCATCGCGGCCGACTCGCAGCGTCTGCCGAGCGTCGCCGTGTATCAGACCGACGTCATCGCCTACGCGGGGCGGTACGGCGTCCCGCAGGCCACCGCGCTCGCCGAGGCGCAGGTGCGCCGGCTGCACCGGAGGGCCACTCTCACCCTCGCCCCCTCCGAGGCCGCGCGCGTCCAGCTCGCGGCGCTCGGCGTCGACCGCGTCGGCCTGTGGGGGCGCGGCGTCGACGGGCAGCGGTTCACCCCCGAGCGACGCGACGAGGCCTGGCGTGCCCGCATCGCCCCCGGCGAGGTGATCGTCGGGTACGTCGGTCGGCTCGCCCCCGAGAAGCAGGTGGAGGATCTGATCGCGCTCCGGGGGACCCCCGGCATCCGTCTCGTCATCGTCGGCGACGGCCCTGTGCGGTCATCGCTGGAGCGGCTCCTCCCGGAAGCCGTCTTCCTCGGACACCTCGACGGGGACGCGCTCGCGACGGCCCTGGCGTCGTTCGACGTCTTCGTCCACCCCGGTGAGAGCGAGACGTTCGGGCAGACCATCCAGGAGGCGCAGGCCAGCGGGGTCCCCGTGGTCGCGACGGGGACCGGCGGCCCGGTCGACCTCGTCCGCAGCAGCGTCGACGGATGGCTGTACCGTCCCGGGGACGCCGACGACCTGCGCGCTCGTGTCGTGGACCTCGCGGGCGACGATGCGAAGCGCCACGCCTTCGCCCACGCCGCGCGGACCGCGGTCGCCGGACGCACGTGGGACGCGCTCGCCGAGCGCCTGCTCGAGCACTACGACCGGGCCGCAATCCTCCATCGCCGGGATGCCGGGCGTCGCGTCGTCGCATGGCCCCGTCCGGACACGGTCACCCGACCCGCACCTGCGCGTCGATGGTCCCGCTACGTCGCGCTGGGGGACTCGATCACCGAGGGTCTGTGCGACACCTCCCGGATGCCGGCGGGGTCGTTCCGCGGCTGGGCGGACCGGCTGGCGCACCTGCTCGCACTGAGCGGCGGGGCTACCCGGCCGTTCCGCTACGCGAATCTGGCGGTCCGCAGCCAACGGGTCTCCCACCTGGTCGACGAGCAGCTGCCGCGATGCCTGGAGTTGCGTCCGGACCTCGTCTCGATCCTCATCGGAGCCAACGACCTCGTGCAGCCGGTGTGCGACCCCCTCTCCCTCGCGGCTGAGGTGGAGGATGCCGTCACGCGGCTCCGGAGCGCCGGGTGCGACGTGCTGCTGGCCACGATCTTCCTGCCCGACCGCCTGGCCGCACGCGTGTTCACGCGGCGGTTCGCGGTCTACAACGCCCGACTGCGTGCGGTCGCCGCCCGCACCGGGGCAACCCTTCTCGATCTCGCTGCGGACGTCGATCTCGCGAGGGTCGACGTGTGGGCGGACGACAAGGTGCACCTTCGTTCCCGCGGGCACCGCTCCGTCGCCTACCGCGCTGCCGAGGCGCTCGGCGTGCCCCACGCCGACGCTCTCGCCGACCTCGACGAGGCGTTCCACGTCGATGAGGACCCGCCGTCCTCCGGCACCTGGTTGCGCCGCGATGCCCTCCCGTGGATGTGGCGTCGGCTGCGGGGACGGACGGCAGGCGACGGCCGCTCCGCGAAGCTGCCCGACTACGTCGTCGTCGGGCGCCCCACGGGACACGCGGACGTCCGCAGGTAGCGGGCGGTCAGCGCACCCAGCGGTACTCCGCCTCAGGGCGGCCGGGAGTCCCGTAGCGCTGCGCACGCTCGGCGCGCCCCGCCTCGGCGAGGTGTTCGAGGTAGCGTCGCGCGGCGACCCGCGACATCCCGAGGCTGTCGGCGGCCTCTCTCGCGGATGCGGGTCCGGACCGCAGGAGCGCGCTCACCCTGTCCAGCGTCTCTGCGGACAGCCCCTTCGGAAGGGTGGGGGTCGGTGAGGTGCGGAGGGCGCCCACCATCGCATCGATCTCGGCCTGGGTCGCTGTCCCCGCGGCGAGCGAGAGTCGCTCGCGGAACCGCAGGTACTGCATCATCCGGTCGCGGAAGTCGCTGAAGGTGAACGGTTTCACGAGGTACTGCGCGGCGCCGAGGGCGATCACCTGACGGACGACCTCGGAATCCCTGACCGAGGTGATGGCGATCACGTCGACGGTGCCGGTGCGCGCCCGCAGGTGGCGGAGGACGTCGAGACCGGAGCCGTCGGGCATCGTCATGTCGAGGAGGACCAGATCGATCTCGCCCGCCCCGGGGCTGCCCAGGAGCGCGGAGACGGCGGCGCGCGCGCCCGTGCACTCCGCGACGACCTCGAAGCCGTCGAGCCGCTCGACGTAGCCGCGGTGCAGTTCGAGGGTCAGAGCGTCGTCGTCGACGAGCATGACGCCGATCATGCGTCACCCCGTGGGAGGATCACGCGGAAGGTCGTCGGGTCGGAATGCAGGGAGATCGTGCCCTCGGCCTCGTCGACGATCGCGCGGACGAGGGCGAGCCCGACGCCTCTTCCGGCCTTGCCTGCGGGCTTCGTCGAGAACCCGTGCTCGAAGATGCGGTCCGCGATGTCAGCGGGGATCCCGGCTCCGCTGTCGGCGACCTCGAGGGCGAGCTCGTCCTCGGTCGTGCGCGTCATCTGCACGTCGACCCACCGCGGCGGGGGAGCGGATGCCGCGGCATCCAGCGCGTTGTCGATGAGGTTGCCGACGACCGAGACCGCGTCGACGGGGGAGAGGACCGAGCGCGGAGCGTCGGCGTCGATGCGGGCGCGCCACTCGACGCCACGCTCGGCCGCCTGCGACGCCTTGCCGAGCAGGAGCGCACCGACGGTCGGATCGCCCTCACGGCGCGCCGCGACCTGGTCGACGAGGAGCTGACTCTGCCGCGCGTCCTCGGAGAGGATGTCGATCGCTTCGCGCGTGCGTCCGAGTTCGAGCAGGGCGATGGCCGTGTGCAGGCGGTTCCCGTGCTCGTGGGTCTGCGCCCGGAACGCGTCGCCGAGCGTTCGCATCGACTCGTAGGACGAGACGGCGTCGCGGACGGCCCCGGCGGGCAGGTCGCCCGCGACCCGACGGGTCACCCGGCGGGCGTAGACCGCGCCGGCGAGTCCCGCCGCCGCGAGGAGGACGGCGATGGCGACGGCGACGAGGATGCGCGGGCCGAGCGCCTCGGTGATCGAGCCGATCGTGACGCCGACCGAGACCCGTCCGACCACGACGCCGTCGGACTGGACGGGCACGATCGTGCGGACCGACGGTCCGAGCGTGCCGGTGAACTCCTCCGTGAGCGTGGCCGTCCCGGTCGGGATCGTCCCGATGTACGTCTTGCCGATGCGAGCCGGGTCCGGATGGGTGATGCGGATGCCGGCCGGGTCCATGATCGTGACGAAATCGACGCCGGCGTCCTTCGTGACCGCCTCGACCTCCGGCTGCAGGAGACGCGTCGCCGCGGCGCGGTCTCCGCGCGCGAGGGTATCGGCGACCCCGGTGCTGTCGGCGATCGTCTCGGCGACGGCGCGGGTGACACGCTCCGCCTCGGCGCGGGCGGCGCGCTGCCCCTCCCACAGAAGGATCCCCGCGATCGCCAGCGACAGGATCACGACGGCCGCGGCGACGGCGAGGAACACGCGGGATGCCGCGCTCGCTGCGCCTGATCGGGCCACATCGCCTCCTCTCGTCGATCTGCGACCAATACGACCACAACTGCTCGGGCGCGTGCACACGCGGCACGCTGATCCTCGTCGACACCGCCGTCGACTCCGACAACGACTGTCACCCAGGAGAGATCATGGCCCTCACATCCTCGTTCCGGCTCCCCGGATACAACCCGCGCCGGGGCAAGCAGGCGTGGGACAAGCACACATGGCTCTACGTCTCCGTCATCATCGCCGTCGTCCTCGGCTGCGTCGTCGGTCTGATCTGGCCCGCCTTCGGAGAGTCCCTCGAACCGGTCGGCAAGGCGTTCGTCAACCTCATCAAGATGATGATCGCGCCGATCATCTTCTGCACGATCGTCGTCGGTGTCGGGTCGATCGCGAAGGCAGCCACGGTCGGTCGCATCGGCGGCCTCGCCCTGCTGTACTTCATGGCCATGTCGACCTTCGCCCTCGCGATCGGTCTCGTCGTCGGCAACATCATCCACCCGGGTGAGGGCCTGAACATGCAGAACGCCCAGTACGACGCGGGCGACACGAGCGAGGCGAAGACGACGACCGAGTTCATCCTCGGCATCATCCCGACCACGTTCTTCTCCGCCTTCACCGGCGAGAGCGTGCTGCAGGTCCTCTTCATCGCGCTGCTGGTCGGCTTCGCTCTGCAGAAGATGGGCGCGAAGGCCGAGCCCATCATGAATGCGGTCAAGAACCTCCAGGCCCTCGTCTTCCGCATCCTGGGCATGATCCTCTGGCTCGCCCCGATCGGTGCGTTCGGCGCCATCGCCGCCGTCGTCGGCAAGACCGGGTTCGCGGCGATCGTGAGCCTCGGCATCCTGATGATCGCCTTCTACATCACGTGCATCGTCTTCATCGTGGGTGTGCTCGGCACGATGCTCTACGCCGTCGCCCGGGTCAACATCTTCCAGGTCATGAAGTACCTCGGGCGCGAGTACCTCCTCATCGTCGGCACGTCCTCGAGCGAGTCGGCCCTGCCGCGCCTCATCGCCAAGATGGAGCACCTCGGCGTCTCCAAGCCGGTCGTCGGCATCACGGTGCCCACCGGCTACTCGTTCAACCTCGACGGCACCGCGATCTACCTGACGATGGCCTCGCTGTTCATCGCGACCGGGCTCGGCGCCCCGATGTCCATCCCCGAGCAGATCGGACTCCTCGTCTTCATGATCATCGCCTCCAAGGGCGCCGCGGGCGTCACGGGCGCGGGTCTCGCGACCCTCGCCGGCGGCCTGCAGGCCTACCGTCCCGACCTGGTCGACGGCGTCGGCGTCATCGTCGGGATCGACCGGTTCATGTCCGAGGGGCGTGCGCTGACGAACTTCACCGGCAACGCCGTCGCCACCCTCCTCATCGGGACGTGGACCAAGCAGATCGACCGCGAGCAGGTGGCGGCCGTCCTCGCCGGCCGCCGCCCGTTCGACGAGGCGACGTTGACCGCCCACGGCGTCTCGGATGACACCGGTGCCGTCGACACCTCCGGACTCAACGACGCCGCGCTCGCCGAGGCGGAGGCCAAGGAGGAGCGGGCCCGCGCGCGCCGCGCCGATCTCGGCAGCTGACACGCGACTGTCACGACGAAGGCCCGGACGCCACTCGGCATCCGGGCCTTCGTCGTGTCGTGCTCAGCCGCTCTTGCGTCGGAACTCGCGCTTGGTGACCGCACCGTGCGTGCCGTGCACGGCCGAATCGCCGTCCAGGTGGGCCTCGCCCTGCCGGGTGCGCGAGTTCTTCTTCTCGAGCGCCTCGCGGAATTTCCGCTTCATGTCATCGGATGCCGCGTCCGCGGTCTTCTCGTCGTCGCTCATCCCGCCACGATACGCACCGAAGGGGGTGCGCTGATAGGCTGGCTCGGGTTGTCCGCGGTTCTGTTCGCGGCATCCGCTCAACTTCACAGTGAGCTCATGGAGCAGGCCCGGCAGGAAGCTGGTCCCCTGTGGTGGATTCCCATCCCGTTCCGGCGGATGGTGGTCTTCGACTGGTGGCCAGCGCAGGCGGACTTCGCGGACGTCTCCGCGCGCCCATAACTGCCTGTTCCTGCTCCTTCGCACGATCTCGTGCGCGAAACGCGCGTGCGAGTCTAAACAAAGAAGGAGAGACCTCTTGGAAGGTCCAGAAATCACCGCCGCCGAAGCCGTTCTCGACAACGGCCGTTTCGGCACCCGCACCGTCCGGTTCGAGACCGGACGACTGGCACAGCAGGCGCAGGGCGCCGTTGCCGCTTACCTCGACGAAGAAACCATGCTCCTGTCGGCCACCAGCGCCGGCAAGCACCCCCGTGAGGGCTTCGACTTCTTCCCGCTGACCGTCGACGTCGAAGAGCGTTCGTACGCCGCGGGCAAGATCCCCGGTTCGTTCTTCCGTCGCGAGGGCCGCCCCTCCACCGAGGCGATCCTCGTCTGCCGCCTCATCGACCGGCCGCTGCGTCCGTCGTTCGTCGACGGCCTGCGCAACGAGGTCCAGATCGTCGTCACGGTCCTCTCGATCGCACCCGGCGAGTACTACGACGCCCTTGCGATCAACGCGGCCTCCGCGTCGACGCAGATCTCCGGTCTGCCCTTCTCGGGTCCGATCGCCGGTGTGCGCCTCGCGCTCATCCCCGGCCACGGCGAGCACGCCGACCAGTGGGTCGCGTTCCCGAACCAGGCTCAGGTCGAAGAGGCCGTCTTCGATCTGATGGTCGCCGGTCGCGTCCTGCCCGACGGCGACGTCGCGATCATGATGGTCGAGGCCGAAGCCACCGAGAACAGCTGGAACCTCATCAAGGGCGGCGCCGTCAAGCCGAGCGAAGAGATCGTCGCCGGCGGCCTCGAGGCCGCGAAGCCGTTCCTCAAGCAGCTCGTCGAGGCGCAGGCTCAGATGGCTGCCTCCTCGTCGCGCGAGCCCGGCGTCTACCCGGTCTTCGCCCCGTACAGCTCCGAGGTCTACGACTTCGTCGCCGGCCGCGCGTACGACGACCTGGTGAACGTCTACCAGATCGCCGACAAGCAGGAGCGTCAGGCAGCCGATGACAAGGTCAAGGACCGCGTCAAGGCCGAGCTGATCGCCGCCGTCGAGGCCGAACAGCTCCCCGCCGGTGCGCCGATCGAGTTCGCTGCGGCGTACAAGTCGGTCACAAAGATCGTCGTTCGCGGCCGCATCCTCTCCGAGGGCGTCCGTATGGACGGTCGTGGGCTCGCCGACATCCGCCCGCTCGACGCCGAGGTGCAGGTCATCCCGCGCGTTCACGGCTCGGCGGTCTTCCAGCGCGGCGAGACCCAGATCATGGGCGTCACCACGCTGAACATGCTCAAGATGGAGCAGCAGATCGACTCGCTGTCGCCCACGACGAGCAAGCGCTACATGCACCACTACAACTTCCCGCCCTACTCGACCGGTGAGACCGGCCGTGTCGGCAGCCCGAAGCGTCGCGAGATCGGGCACGGCTTCCTCGCCGAGCGCGCCCTCGTGCCGGTGCTGCCCAGCCGCGAGGAGTTCCCGTACGCGATCCGTCAGGTCTCCGAGGCGCTGAGCTCCAACGGCTCGACGTCGATGGGCTCGGTCTGCGCCTCGACCCTGTCGCTGCTGAACGCGGGTGTGCCGCTGCGCGCCCCCGTCGCCGGTATCGCCATGGGTCTCGTCTCCGACGAGGTCGACGGCCAGACGCGCTACGCCGCGCTGACCGACATCCTCGGCGCCGAAGACGCTCTCGGCGACATGGACTTCAAGGTCGCCGGAACGAGCGAGTTCATCACGGCCATCCAGCTCGACACGAAGCTCGACGGCATCCCGTCGTCGGTGCTCGCGGCCGCGCTGACCCAGGCCAAGGAGGCTCGCCTCACGATCCTGAACGTCCTGAACTCGGCGATCGACGCTCCCGACGAGATGGCGCCCACCGCGCCCCGCGTCATCAGCGTTCAGATCCCCGTCGACAAGATCGGCGAGCTGATCGGCCCCAAGGGCAAGACGATCAACGCGATCCAGGACGAGACCGGTGCGCAGATCTCGATCGAGGACGACGGCACCGTGTACATCGGCGCTGTCGACGGACCCTCGGCAGAGGCCGCCCGTGCGCAGGTCAACGCGATCGCCAACCCGACCAACCCCGAGGTCGGCGAGCAGTTCCTGGGCACGGTCGTCAAGATCGCGACCTTCGGTGCGTTCGTCTCGCTCCTGCCGGGCAAGGACGGCCTGCTGCACGTCAGCGAGGTCCGCAAGCTCGCCGGCGGAAAGCGCGTCGAGAACGTCGAGGACGTGCTCGGTGTCGGACAGAAGATCCTCGTGCGCATCACGAAGATCGATGACCGCGGCAAGCTCTCGCTCGAGCCCGTCGTCGAGGAGTCGGCTCCGGCCGGCGACGCGGCGGCCGAGGCGCCCGCCGAGGCCTGAGCCACGCTCTGGCGAACGCCCGTCCTCTTCGGAGGGCGGGCGTTCGTCGTGTCGGGACGCTCAGTCGATCCGGTGGGATCGAACCGTTATGGAAACGTCACCCGTTGTCTCGCGCGCGTCCGCGTCGGGTCTGAGGGCTGTTCTACCCTCGGAGAGAGCGCATCGGAGGATGCGTGGGCACGCGAACCCCCGAGCGCTCCGCAAGGAGACGGGTATGGCAGCGTTCGAGACGGCGGATCAGGCGTCGCCGACGGTCGTGCCCGGCATCCACCCCTCCGGTCCGCTCCCCGTGCACGGTGCGCCGGTCGGCCGCAACATCCGCGTTCCGCTCGGCGAGACCGGGTTCTCGGTGTTTCCGCTCGTCCTCGGCGGTGCGGAGTTCGGCTGGCACGTGGACCTCGCCGCGGCGCACGCGATCCTCGACCGATACGTCGAACGGGGCGGCAACGCCGTCCACACCTCCGACAGCTACGCCGCCGGCCGCAGCGAGCATGCGATCGGTCGCTGGATGGCCGCGCGCCGCAACCGCGACGATCTCGTCCTCACGGTCAAGGTCGGCCGCGGTGCCGACAACCCCGGACTCGGGTCCGTCAACCTCGTGCGCGCGGTCGAGGCATCCCTCACCCGTCTCGGCACCGACCGGATCGACGTCCTCTCGCTCGACGGCACCGCCGACCGCACGACGCTCCTCGAAGACACCCTCGCCACGGCGGAATGGCTCGTGGACACCGGCAAGGTGCGCGCGATCGGCGCTGCGGGCTACCGCGCCGCCCAGCTCGTCGAGGCCCGCATCCTCTCGGCCGCGGGGTATCCCCGGTTCACGGTGCTCGACGTCCCGTACAACGTGCTCCGTCGCGACGAGTTCGACGGCGACCTCCGTCTCGTCGCCGGCGCCCAGGGCATCGCTGTGACGCCCTCGCAGGCGTTGGAGCACGGCTACCTCTCCGGCGTGCACCGGGCTCGCGACCGCGTCGGCGGCTCGGTCCGGGGGCGGCAGCTGGCCGCCAGCATGAACCGTCGCGGCGCCCGCACGCTGCGCGCCCTCGACCGCATCGCGGCGGAGCTCGCCGTTCCGCCCGCGGCGGTCGCGATCGCCTGGCTGCTCGCGCAGCGTGTCGTCGCCGCACCGATCGTCAACGCCTATGCGGTCGCTCACGTCGAGGAGCTCGTCCAGGGCGTCGGCGTGCATCTCAGCCGCGCGCACCTCGCCGAGATCGCCAAGGCCACCGACTGAGCCTCGGTTAGGCTTGGAGCTACCCCGGGAACGTCCGGGGACCCGGGGGAACCACGATGAAGCGAGCGACCACGTGACGCACTATCTGTACCTGGTGCGGCACGGCGAGCACCTCGACGCGGAGCACGGACTCGCCGACGGACCGCTCTCGCCCCGCGGTCGGCGACAGGCGGACCTCCTCGCGGACCGCCTGTCGGGCGTTCCGCTGACCGCCGTCTGGCATTCGCCGCTGTTGCGCGCCGCCGAGACGGCACGGGCCGTCTCGGAGCGGCTCCCCGCCGTCGACCCCGAGCCGACCGCCCTGCTGTTCGACTGCGTGCCGAGCGGGATGACGCCCGACACCCCGAACGTCTACGAGCCGTTCTTCGGGGGAGTGACCGAGGCCGAGGCCGACGCGGGCGCGGCGCAGATGGCGGATGCCGGGGCGGAGTTCCTCGCTCACCGCCCCAACGCGCACGAGCTGCTCATCACCCACAACTTCGTCATCGCCTGGTTCGTCCGAGAGGTGCTGCAGGCTCCGGAATGGCGCTGGCTGACGATCAACCAGGCGCACTGCGGTCTCACCGTGCTCGCTCAGCGTCCCGGGCGGCCGTGGTCCCTCGTGGCCCACAACGACCTCGCACACCTCCCGGTGGAGCTCCGGACGGGCCTTCCCGACATCCTCTCGGTGTGAGGTGCTGACCGGTCCTCTCCTCGCCGACTGGCTCCCCGTCTCCGCGAGCGCGCTGCTGTTCCTCGTGGTCGCGGCAGGGGTGGCCGGGTGGGTCGACGCCGTCGTGGGCGGGGGCGGCCTCATCCAGCTGCCGGCCCTCGTCATCGGCGTGCCCGAGGACGTCGCCACCCCGTTCATCCTCGGCACCAACAAGCTGAGCTCGTTCTTCGGGACGCTGTCGGCGAGCTGGGTGTACCTCCGACGGGTGAAGGTCCATCTCGTCCTCCTGATCCCGCTCGTCCTCGGGGCCTTCGGCGGCTCGGCGGTGGGCGCTGCGCTCTCGAGGTACGTCCCCCGCGAGGTGCTCACGCCGGTCGTCCTGGTGGCGGTCGTCGCGGTGGGCGTCTACACGCTCCTCCGCCCGAAGATGGGCCTGCACCACGAGCCGCGGCACGCCGAGCGCGTCGCGGTCGTGTGGCGCTCGGGGGTCATCGGGCTCGGCGTGGGGTTCTACGACGGCATCCTCGGTCCCGGCACCGGGTCGTTCTTCGTCATCCTCCTCGTCGGGGTCCTCGGGTTCGGCTTCCTGCAGGCGAGCGTCAATGCCAAGATCGCCAACCTCACCACCAACCTCGCCGCGCTGATCGTCTACGGCGTCCACGGCGAGATCATCCTGGCGCTCGGTCTCGTCATGGCCTGCGCGAACATCACCGGCGGCTTCATCGGCGCCCGGATGGCCACCCGCGGGGGCAACGGCTTCGTCCGCGTGGTGTTCCTCGTCGTCCTCGGACTCCTGGTCGTGAAGCTCGCGTGGGACACGGTCGCCGGGTTGCTGCCCGCTTAGGCTGGGGACATGACGACGCGTGTGGCCCTCGTGGGCGGGACCGGCAAGCTCGGCAGCATCATCGCTGAGGTCATCGCGGCGACCGACGGCTTCGAGACCGTCGCTGTCCTCGGCTCCTCGAGCGATCTCGCCGAGATCGACGCCGCCGACCTCGTCGTCGACGCCTCGACGCCGGCCGTGTCGATCGATGTCGTCCGCGCGGCGATCGAACGCGGCAAGAACATCCTCGTCGGTACCTCCGGCTGGTCCGCCGAGCGCATCGCCCTCGTCCGTCCCCTCGTGGATGCCGCGGGCACCGGCGCGGTCTTCATCCCGAACTTCTCGCTCGGCTCCGTCATCGGGTCCGCTCTCGCGGCGGCATCCGCCCCGTTCTTCCCGTCGATCGAGATCGTCGAGACGCACCGTGAGACCAAGGTCGATTCGCCCAGCGGCACCGCAGTCCGCACCGCGGAGCTGATCGCCGCCGCACGCTCCGAGGCCGGCCCGGTCGAGGCTCCGCACGTCGATCAGCGCGCCCGCGGGCAGCAGATCGCGAGCGTCCCCGTGCACTCCCTGCGCCGGCCGGGTGTCGTGGCACGGCAGGAGACGATCCTGTCGGGGCCGGGGGAGTCCCTCACGATCGTCCACGACACGATCGACCCGGCCGCGGCGTACGCCCCCGGCATCCGGGTCGCCCTCGCAGCCGCTCGCGACGCGTCGGGCGTCGTCCTCGGGCTCGATTCGATGATCGACATCGGGATCCGGATGCCTCACCCCGCCCGTACGGCGCCCGTCGCCGACGGGGACGCCTCGGATCAGGCCGCGGCGGCGACCACCCGATGAGGACGCGTATCGGCGTCGGGATCGTCGCCGTCGTCCTCGTCCTGTACATCGCTCTCGTCGCACAGCGAGCCGTGCTGCTGTTCACGAGCGGCGACGCCGTGGGCATAGCGATGGGCGTCGCGCTCGTGCTGCTTCCCGTCGTCGCCGTCTGGGCGCTGTGGCGCGAGCTGAGCTTCGGCGCGGGCGCGGAGCGGCTGGGGCGACGGCTCGAGGCGGAGGGCGCCCTGCCCGCCGAAGAGCTCACGCTCCGGCCCAGCGGCAGACCCGTCCAGGCCGAGGCGGACGCCCTCTTCCCCGCGTACCGCGACGCCGTCGAGGCGAACCCGACGGATTGGCGCGCCTGGTACCGGCTCGGGCTCCTCTACGACGGAGCAGGCGACCGCCGGCGCGCCCGCGGCGCGATCCGCACCGCGATCTCGCACGAGCGCGCCGAACGGCGCCGCTGAGTCCTCAGACCGCCGCGGCCACCGCGTCCTCGACGGTCGGGTGGTGGAACTGGAACCCGGACTCGAGGAGCACCGCGGGCACGACGTGCGAGTCGGTGGCGAGGAGCGCGTCGACGGCATCCTTCCCCAGGACCAGTCGGATGGCCCAGAGGGGCGCCCGGAGCAGGTACGGCCGGTTCAAGCGACGCGCGAGCGCGAAGCCGAGGTCGTTCGCCGTAGCCCGCTCCGGCCCGGTCAGGTTGACGGGTCCCGTGATGCTGTGGTCCATGACGTGACGGATGCCGCGGATCTCGTCATCGAGCGAGATCCACGGCCAGACCTGGGTTCCGCGTCCGAGCGGTCCCGACAGTCCGAGCTTCGTGAGCAGCAGCAGCGGCTTGAGGACGCCGTCGCGGTGCACGACCGGGGCGGTGCGCAGGAGCGCCGTACGAGCGCCCGACGCGACGGCGGCAGCCTCCCACTCGCCGCAGAGCTCGGAAAGGAATGCGTCGCCGCGCGGACCGGTCTCGTCGAACGTGCGCCCGTGTCCGTCGGGCGGGTAGTACCCCGACGCCGACGAGCTGACGAACAGAGGCGCATCCTCGCCGAGCTCCCGGAGTGCGCGGGCGAGCGTCTGCGTCGGGCGCAGGCGCGACCAGACGAGCTGCTTCTTGTACGAGGCCGTCCACGGGAAACGTCCGATGGTCGCGCCGTTGAAGTTGACGACAGCTTCTGCGCCTGCGAGCACCTGA
The DNA here is from genome assembly GCF_900102005.1 of Microbacterium sp. LKL04. Lineage (NCBI taxonomy): Bacteria > Bacillati > Actinomycetota > Actinomycetes > Micrococcales > Microbacteriaceae > Microbacterium > Microbacterium sp. LKL04. The sequence continues at coordinate 497,133 of NZ_LT627736.1, forward strand.
GGATCGAGCGGCTTCTCACCGGGCGACCAGGTGACCTCGTCGGGGCCCTGGGCCGGGTGGCGGACGAGCCGCGTGACGGCGTAGCCGTCGGCGACGAGGGAGTCAATGAGGGCGCGTCCGATCAAGCCCGACGCGCCCGAGACGACGACGCGGCGCTCAGGCAAGCGTCGCCTCGAGCGTGATCTCGATGCCCGACAGGGCTGCCGAGACGGGGCATCCGGTCTTCGCCTCGTTCGCGATGCGGTCGAAGTCCTCGGCCGAGAGGCCGGGGACGGATGCGCTGACGTTCAGGTGCGAGCCCGTGATGCCGGTCCCCGGGATGAAGGTGACGGATGCCGTCGTCTCGACGCTCTCAGGCGGAGTGCCGTTTTCGGCCAGGGCGTTGGAGAGAGCCATGCTGAAGCACGACGAGTGGGCTGCTGCGATGAGCTCCTCGGGCGTCGTCACCGACGTCGATCCCTCGCTGCGGGCCTTCCAGTTCACGGGAAGCGGGCCCTGGTTGGAGCTCTCGAGGGCGACCTCGCCCGACCCTTCGAACAGGGTGCCCTTCCAGCTGGTGGTGGCTTCGCTCGTGACGCTCATGGTGTCTCCTCTGTCGTGGTCGTGACGAATCGCTGCCGAGCATATGCCTCGCGGATCAGCGGGCGATACGTCTTGACGAGGAGGGGGAGGGGACTCAGGCGGTGCGGCCGACGAGACCGACGCGCTGCAGGAGGAGCCACAACTGGCATCCGAGGCACAGGCCGAACACTGCGTTGAGGAATGCCGCCATGAACGCCAACGCCGCCGCGATCGGCAGGGCGAGCGGAACGCCGAGCACGTGGAGCACGAGACCGATGGTCGTGACGAACAGGCCGACGCCCTGCGCGAAGCGCGGCGGGCGCGGGTCTTCGAGGTCGGTCGGGGGAGCGAGGCGCGGCTGGATCGCACGGCGATAGAGCACGCTCCACGGCGCGGTGCGCGGCGAGACGACGCCCCAGAGGAACAGGAGGGCGATGACGAGCACGGCGAGGAAGCCGGGATCCAGGACCCGCATGCCCACGGGGGTGAAGGGAAGCACCCATCCCTGCATGGGGACGATGAACATGCCGCCGCCGAGCGGGCTCAGCCAGCCGAACCCCGCGTCGGTGTGGGCCGTCGAGCCACCGAGCAGCGCGAGCAGCGTCGCGATGAGCAGCAGCACAGCGGTGATGGATGCCGCGAAGCGCGGACCCCGGGGATCGATCCCTCGCACATCAGCCACGGTCGGCTCCCGTCGTCACGCGGTCCAATTCCATCTCGACGACCTGGCGACCCGGAACGCCGCCGAACCGGGAACGGACCATGCCGTCCTTGTCGAGGATGAGGGTCGTCGGGGTCTGCAGGACGTGGAAGTGCTGAGCGATGTCGACGCGGTGCGTGAGATCGACGTTCAGGTGCAGGACGCCGTCGCGGTCGTCGGCGATCTCGCGCAGCGTGCGGTGGACGCCGGGGCACCGGCTGCACATCTCGGTGCTGAACTGCAGCAGCGTCGCGGTCTCGCCGAGGCGTTCGGCCCCGAGACGGGTGGGTTCGACGATCTCGCGGGGGTCGAAGGGGCGCGGCCGGTTCTGCCGCCACCGCAGGGTCAGACCGATGCCCACGGTGACCACGAGGAGCGCGGTCAGCACGAGGATGGCGGGAAGGAGATCCATGACCGCTCCACAGTAGTCCCGCGCGTGGTGTCGCGGCTCGCGCGACGTCATGTGTGACGAGCCCGGCGGGTAGTGTGTGAGCCGTGAGTGAGCGCCCCGAAAGCCCCGAGATCGAGTTCCGCAGCGATGTCACGGTCGAGCTGGTGCGATCGTCCGCCTCCGACAGCGACGTCCTCTTCGCGGCGCGCGTGTCGACCCAGGGCGAGCAGACCCTCGCGGCGGCGGCCGACGGCTCCGAGGCGACAGGGCGCGACCGCGGCCTCATCAACTACCTGATGCGCGATCGGCACGGCTCGCCGTTCGAGCACAACTCGATGACCTTCTACGTGCAGGCGCCGATCTTCGTCTTCCGCGAGTTCATGCGCCACCGGATGGCGTCGTACAACGAGGAGTCGGGTCGATACCGCGAGCTCCGCCCCGTCTTCTACGTCCCCGCGCCCGAGCGCAACCTCGTGCAGGTCGGCAAGCCCGGCGCGTACAACTTCCTCCCCGGATCCGACGAGCAGGTCGAGCTCGTCGCCCGCGAGACGCGCGAGGCATCCGTCGCCGCTTTCGAGAGCTACCAGCGGATGCTGGATTCCGGCATCGCCCGCGAAGTCGCCCGCATCGTCCTGCCGCTCAACATCATGTCGTCCATGTACGTGACGGTGAACGCGCGGTCGCTCATGAACTTCCTGTCGCTGCGCACGACGCGGGAGGGCACGCACTTCCCGTCGTTCCCGCAGCGCGAGATCGAGATGTGCGCCGAGAAGATGGAGAACGTCTGGCGGGAGCTCATGCCGCTGACGTACGCGGCGTTCAACGCGAACGGGCGAGTCGCCCCCTGAGCCTCGGCGCGTCCTAGGCTGACGCGCATGAACCGCACCGCACTCGTCACGGGCGCGAGCTCCGGGATCGGAGCCGAGTACGCCCGGCAGCTGTCCGCGCGCGGCGCCGACGTCGTCCTCGTCGCGCGCGACCATGCGGCCCTCGAGGCCCTCGCCGCCGAGCTCGACGAACGCGGCGGGCATGCCGAGGTCCTCGTCGCGGACCTCCTGGACCCGGGCCAGCGGCACCGTGTCGAACAGCGACTCGAGCAGGGCGTCGACCTCCTCGTCAACAGCGCTGGGTACGGCCTGTCGCTCGGGTTCGCATCGGGCGACATCGAGGACGAGGCCCGGCACCTCGAGCTGCACGTGGAGGTCACGATGCGGCTCACCCGGGCCGCGCTCCCGGCGATGCTCGCGCGCGGCCGGGGCCGCATCCTGAACATCGCGTCCGTCGCGGGACTCATCCCGCGGGGGACGTACGGCGCGGCCAAGGCGTGGGTGGTGAGCTTCAGCCGCTGGGCGAACGCGGTCTACGCACCGACGGGCGTGACGGTGACGGCCGTCTGCCCCGGCTTCGTCCACACGAACTTCCACGAGCGGCTCGGGCTCCCTCCGGGGGAGGAGGGCGTCGCACGCTGGATGTGGCTGACCGCCCCGAAGGTGGTCCGCGAATCCCTGAGGGATGCCGCGCACGGCCGGGCCGTCAGCATCCCGTCCCTCCGTTACAAGGCGCTCGTCGCCGTGTCGCGCCTGCTGCCCGACCGACTCGTGGTCGCCGCCGCCTCCCGCGGCCGCTGACGCGAAAGACCGGTCCGTCCCGCGACGCCCCGGGGCACAGGGGTATGGCACGGCGCGTCGTGTCCTCCGCCGGTCTTTCCATCCGGGATGCCGCACGTCGAGGATCCTCCCCAGTCAGCCGACCTCGGGATCGGTCCACCGGGGAGCCCGTCCGATCATCGCCCTCGGGGGTGGTTCCGCACACTCGACCGGGTGAGTCGCTCAGCCGTCGATGCCGTCGCGGCGCACGGCGGTGTGGCGCGAACCTCGACTCTTCGGGCCGCCGGAGTGACGGATGCCGCTCTCCGCGCCGCTGTTCGACGGGTGCTCTCGTTCGCGCGCGTCGGGCGTCCTCCTGACGCGCCGGAGTCGCAAAAGACCACTCCCGGCCGTTGACACCCCGTTTGGGCACCGTCGAGGCCGGCGCGTCCAGACCCGATCGGTCTTTCGGCACACGGCACCCACCCCCACCGAACCCCGAGCACGGCCGACGGACGCCGACCGGTACCCTGGGAACCATGACGCACTCCGCCAATCCGTTCGGTCAGGTGCTCGTCGCGCTCGTCACTCCGATGACGGCCGACGGCGAGGTCGATTGGCCGGCCGTTGAGAAGCACATCGACGACGTCATCACCGGCGGAGCCGACGGCATCGTCGTGACCGGCACGACCGGTGAGACCAGCACGCTGACGGATGCCGAGAAGCTGAAGCTCGTCGAGGTCGGCAAGTCCGTCTCCTCGGGCCGCGCGAAGATCATCACGGGCGGCGGTTCCAACGAGACCGCGCACGCGATCGAGCTCTACAAGGCGAGTGAGAAGGCCGGCGCCGACGGCATCATGATCGTCACGCCGTACTACAACAAGCCGACGCAGGCCGGCATCCTGACGCACTTCCGCCTCGTTGCGGACGCCACCGATCTGCCGGTGATCCTTTACGACATCCCCGGTCGCACCGGCGTGCCCATCAAGTACGAGACGATCCTCCGCCTCGCCAAGCACCCGAACATCCTCGCGGTGAAGGACGCCAAGGGCGACTTCAGCGAGGTGAGCCGGGTCCTCAACCAGACGGACCTGCTCTACTTCTCCGGCGACGACGCGAACGTCCTCCCGCACTTGTCGATCGGGGCCGCCGGTCTCATCGGCGTCACGGCGAATATCACGTCGGCTCCCTATCGGGCCATCGTGGATGCGGTGAACCGGGGAGACCTCACGACGGCGACCGCCGCGCACCAGAAGCTCGAACCCCTCGTCCGCGCCGTCATGACGCACGTGCCGGGCACCGTCAGCGCGAAATACATCCTCCACGGCCTCGGCCGCATCTCCAGCCCCCGCGTGCGCCTGCCGCTCGTGGGCCCGGAGGAGTGGGAAGCCGCCCTCATCGAGGATGAGCTCGATCTCGTGAAGGACATCCAGGGCGCCGACTTCTCCAATTTCCGACCTGATCGCAATGCCGCTGCCGGCGGCGCCCTTCCGAAGGTGCATGGAACCACTCGATGAGCAACCCCGTCTCCGCCCCGAACCCGCTCGAGCCCGGAACCCTCCGGGTGACCCCCGTCGGCGGGCTCGGTGAGGTCGGTCGCAACATGACCGTCTTCGAGTTCGACGGCAAGCTGCTGATCGTCGACTGCGGCGTCCTCTTCCCCGAGGAGCACCAGCCCGGCGTCGACCTGATCCTCCCCGACTTCGAAGCCATCCGCGGTCGCCTCGACGACATCGTCGGCGTCGTGCTCACGCACGGCCACGAAGACCACATCGGGGCGGTGCCCTACCTCCTCAAGCGCAAGGGCGACATCCCCCTCATCGGCTCGCAGCTGACTCTCGCTCTCGTCGAGGCGAAGCTCAAGGAGCACCGGATCAAGCCGTACACGCTGACGGTGAAGGAAGGCCAGCGCGAGCAGGTCGGTCCGTTCGACCTCGAGTTCGTGGCCGTCAACCACTCCATCCCCGACGCACTGGCCGTCGGCATCCGGACCCCCGCGGGCCTCGTGCTGGCGACGGGTGACTTCAAGATGGACCAGCTTCCACTCGACGGCCGGCTCACCGACCTCCGCGCGTTCGCCCGCCTCGGCGAGGAGGGGGTCGACCTGTTCCTCGTCGACTCCACGAACGCCGACGTCCCGGGGTTCACCCCGCTCGAGCGCGCGATCGGGCCGGTGCTCGACCAGGTGATCGGCAAGGCCCCGCGCCGCGTGATCGTCGCGAGCTTCTCGAGTCACGTGCACCGCGTCCAGCAGGTCATCGACGCCGCTGCTGCGCACGGCCGTCGCGTCGCGTTCCTCGGGCGTTCCATGGTCCGCAACATGACGATCGCCGAGCAGCTCGGGTACCTGAACGTGCCCGACGGTGTGCTCATCGATTACAAGAAGGCCAAGGACCTCCCCGACGATCGCATCGTCTACATGTCGACCGGCTCGCAGGGAGAGCCGATGGCGGTCCTGTCGCGCATGGCGAACCTCGACCACGCCATCGAGCCGGGGGAGGGCGACACCGTCATCCTCGCCTCCAGCCTCATCCCGGGCAATGAGAACGCGGTCTACCGAGTCATCGACGGGCTGACCAAGCTCGGCGCCAACGTCGTCCACAAGGCCAACGCGAAGGTCCACGTCTCGGGTCACGCCGCCGCCGGCGAGCTGCTGTACTGCTACAACATCCTGCAGCCGAAGAACGTGCTCCCCGTCCACGGCGAGTACCGCCACCTGATGGCGAATGCGAAGCTCGCCCAGGACAGCGGCATCCCCGCCGAGAACACGATCATCGCCGAGAACGGCACCGTCATCGATCTCAAGGACGGGGTCGCCAACGTCGTCGGTCAGCTCGATCTCGGCTTCGTCTACGTCGACGGCTCGTCGGTCGGCGAGATCACGGATGCCGACCTCAAGGACCGTCGGATCCTCGGCGAAGAGGGCTTCATCTCCGTCATCGTTGTGGTGGATGCCGCGTCCGGCCGTATCATCACGGGTCCTGAGATCCACGCTCGCGGGTTCGCCGAAGACGATGCCGTGTTCGACTCGGTCAAACCGAAGATCGCGCAGGCGCTGACCGAGGCGGCCCAGTCGGGGGTCCGCGACCAGCACGCCCTGCAGCAGGTCGTCCGTCGCACGATCGGCCGCTGGGTGAACCAGTCGCTGCGTCGCCGTCCGATGATCGTGCCGATGGTCATCGAGGCCTGACCCGCTGAAAGGGCTCGCCCGCCCGCTAACATTCGGGCATGCCCGAGTCCTGGACGCTCCGCTCTGCCTCGCAGGCCGACGGCGTCTTCCTGGGTGAGATGGTCGTCGAGGCCGCGAATTGGCGGCCGGGGCCGCCCCGTCCGCGCCACGACGTCCTCGCCGATCCGTTCCACCGTCGCTACCTCGCGGGGTGGATGCGTCCCGGGGACGTCGGCTTCGTCGCCGTGGCCGGGGCGGAGGACATCGGCGCGGCCTGGTATCGCACGCTGCCGCGCATCGAGTCGGGATTCGGCTATGTCGGGAGCGGCGTGCCGGAGCTCATCATCGGCGTCAAGCCTCTCTGGCGGTCCCACGGAGTCGGACGAGCGCTGCTGCGCCGATTGTGCGAGACCGCGCGGGCCGAAGGGCGTGCACGGATCAGCCTGTCGGTGGAGCGCGGCAACTTCGCTCAGGTGCTCTACCGGACCGAGGGTTTCGCGGTGACGCGGAGCGGCATCGGCCGCGACACGATGGTCAAGCGCCTCGGCTGACGCCGAAACCCGCGTCAATCCGGCGACATGTCGGACATGCCGCCTACCGTGGAAGCTATGCCCAGGAGCAGTAGTCCGACCAGCAAACCCCGCGCGACCGCGTCGGGCTCCTCGGCGCGGGCCAAGAAAGCCGAACCGACCCCGCGGCGCAAGTCAGAGCCGGCCCCGCGCCGCTACGTCGACGACGCCGACCGCCCCCCTGTCATCGTTCGCGCCTGGCTGGGGCTCGCGCACGTCGCCGGGGGCATGTTCCGCGCGTTCGGATCGGAGTCGCTCGAGAAGGATCAGCGCCGCGACGGGTTCCCCTTCCTGCTCGTCCTGATGGCCATCGCCGGGGCCGTCGTGGAGTGGTTCCTGATCGGCACCGACGTGGGAACGAACATCAGCGCCTACAGCGTCGGCGCCCTCATCGGCCGCGAGGCGTTCGTCTTCCCCGTCATCCTGCTGTTGCTCGCCGGGTGGCTGTTCCGGCATCCGCCGTCCGTGCACGACAACGGTCGCATCGGCATCGGCGCCGGACTCTTCGTCCTCGTCGTCGCAGGCTTCTGCCACGTCGCCGGGGGGCGCCCGCAGCCCAGCGAGGGTCTCGTCGAGCTCAGCGGCGCCGGCGGCCTGTTCGGATGGGCGATCGGTGAGCCGCTGACGGTCATGACGGAGATCGGGGCGGGCATCGTCCTCGGTCTCCTGGCGCTTCTGAGCGTCCTGATCCTCACGAAGACGCCTCCGAACCGCATCGGGCAGCGCCTCGGCGACCTGTACGCCTGGATGTTCGGTGCGGAGCGTCCCGAACGCGACGCGGCGCCGACGAAGGGCGAGACCGGCCCCACGGTCGCGTTCGACGCCCCCGAGGACGACGGTGACTCCCTGCCGTGGTGGCGCCGCAACAAGTCGGGCCGCGAGGAGGACGCCGACGGCGGCCTCGGTGCCGACGACCTCACCGCCCTGCTCGAGGCGAGCGGCGACGGCAGCTTCGACAACCCCGTCACCACTCCGACGCCCGCCGTCATGCCCGACGCGGTCACCGAGATCATCGCGCCCGCACCCCCGCGCACACCGGGCCGCAAGCGCGACGCCGCGCCCGAGGCCCCGCCCATCCCGCCCGTGCCCGACTTCGTCGCCGCTAACCTCGACTCCGTCGACCCGGATGCCGGCGACTACCGCCTTCCGTCCGCCGACGCTCTGGCGGCCGGCACGCCGCACAAAGCCCGTTCCGAGGCGAACGACGCGATGGTGCGCGCCATCATGGGCGTCTTCGAGCAGTTCTCGATCGACGCGAAGGTGACCGGGTTCTCGCGCGGTCCGACAGTGACGCAGTACGAGATCGCGCTCGGTTCCGGGGTCAAGGTCGAGCGGATCACGGCGCTCACCAACAACATCGCCTACGCCGTCGCCTCCAACGAGGTCCGCATCCTCGCGCCGATCCCCGGCAAGAGCGCGATCGGGGTCGAGATCCCGAACACCGACCGTGAGATCGTCACCCTGGGCGACGTGCTGCGCTCGCCCAACGCCCAGCAGGCGACGCACCCCATGACGATCGGCATCGGCAAGGACGTCGGTGGCGGGTACGTCGTCGCGAACCTCGCGAAGATGCCCCACCTGCTCGTCGCCGGTTCGACCGGCTCGGGTAAGTCGAGCTTCGTGAACTCGATGATCACGAGCCTCCTGATGCGCGCGAAGCCGTCGGACGTCCGCATGGTCCTCATCGACCCGAAGCGCGTCGAGCTCACGTCCTACGCCGGCGTGCCGCACCTCATCACCCCCATCATCACGAACCCGAAGAAGGCGGCCGAGGCGCTGCAGTGGGTCGTGAAGGAGATGGACATGCGGTACGACGACCTCGCGTCGTTCGGCTTCCGTCACATCGACGACTTCAACCGGGCCGTCGTCGCGAACGAGATCCAGCTCCCCGCGGGCAGCGAGCGCGTCCTCAAGCCCTACCCGTACCTCCTCGTGGTCGTCGACGAGCTCGCCGACCTCATGATGGTCGCCCCCCGCGACGTCGAGGATTCGATCGTCCGCATCACGCAGCTCGCCCGTGCCTCCGGCATCCACCTCGTCCTCGCGACGCAGCGGCCCTCGGTCGACGTCGTCACCGGTCTCATCAAGGCCAATGTGCCGTCCCGTCTCGCCTTCGCCGTGACGAGCGTCACCGACTCCCGGGTCATCCTCGATCAGCCCGGTGCCGACCGACTCATCGGTCAGGGCGACGGTCTGTTCCTCCCGATGGGTGCGTCCAAGGCGGTCCGCGTGCAGGGCGCCTGGGTGGCCGAGAAGGAGATCGAGAAGGTCGTCAACCACGTCAAGAACCAGGCGCGACCCGAGTACCGCAAGGACGTCGAGGCGATCGTCGAGAAGAAGGAGATCGACGCCGACATCGGTGACGACCTCGAGCTCCTCCTGGCGGCCGCCGAGCAGATCATCACGACGCAGTTCGGCTCGACCTCGATGCTGCAGCGCAAGCTCCGCGTCGGGTTCGCCAAGGCCGGCCGGCTCATGGACCTGCTCGAGGCGCGCGAGATCGTCGGCCCGTCCGAGGGGTCGAAGGCTCGCGACGTGCTCGTGACGCCCGACGAACTCCCGGCCGTCCTGGCCCGCCTGCGAGGCGAGGAGCCGCCCGAGGACGCCGCGCCCGCCGCCGCCCCCGCTGCTGCCGCGCTCGCGACGGATCCCTACGGCCCCGACGCCGTCACGGAGCAGTTCGAGGGCTACGAGGTCGTCGAGTCCGAGGGTGATGAGGATGCCTGGGGTCTCACCGGTCGCGACTGACGTCGGCTGTGCGGCTCGGTAGGCTCGTCCCGTGACGATCCCCCGGCAGGTGCCCAACGCCATCACGATCGTGCGCATCCTGTGCGCACCTGTGTTCGTGTGGCTCCTCCTGGCCGACGGCGGCACGGACGGCGCCCTGCGGTGGTGGGCGGGCGCGCTCTTCATCGTCGCGATCGCCACCGACGGAATCGACGGCTACCTCGCCCGCCGCTACGAGATCGTGACCGATCTCGGCAAGCTGCTCGACCCCATCGCTGACAAGGTCCTCACGGGGTGCGCGTTCGTCGCCCTCTCGATCCTCGGCGAACTGCCCGCCTGGGTCGTGGTGCTGGTCCTCGTGCGCGAGCTCGGCATCACGATGCACCGTCTCGTGGTGGCCACGGACCACGTCGTCGCCGCGGCGTGGATGGGCAAGCTGAAGACCGTCGCCCAAGCCGTCGCACTGTCGCTCGCGCTGCTGCCGCTCTGGACGGTGGTGGGGGAGTGGATCCACGTGGTCAACACGGCCGCGATGACGATCGCCGTGCTGCTGACGGTGGCGAGCGGCGTCGACTACGTCGTGACCGCCTTCCGCTCCCGCCGGGTCCGGAGCGCGTGATGCCCCGGACGCCGAGCGAACTGCCGGACGAGCTCGAGGAGACGGCCGTCGCCCGCGGTCCCCGGTCCGACTCCGAGCGCCTCGTCGAACGACTCAAAGAACTGGGATGGACGCTCGGGGTGGCCGAGTCGTTGACCGGCGGGCTGGTGGCGGCATCCGTCGTCTCCGTCTCCGGTGCGTCCGCCGTGTTCAGGGGTGGGATCGTCGCGTACGCAACCGACCTCAAGGCGCGACTGCTGGGCGTCGACGACACGCTTCTCGAGGCGCACGGCCCTGTTCATCCGCGCGTCGCGCGCCAAATGGCGGAGGGCGTCCGCCGCGCCGTCGGCGAGGAGGAGCCCGCGGACGTGGGAATCGCGACGACGGGGATCGCAGGTCCCCTCTCCTCCGACGGGCAGCCCGTCGGCACCGTCCACATCGCGGTCTCCACTCCGCTCGGTTCGCGCGTCGAGTCCCTCGCCCTCGACGGAGACCGTGACGAGATCCGCACCGCTGCCGCCGCGCGCGCGATCGCCTTGGCGGTCGACGCGCTCTGACCCGGGAATAGCGCGTGTTCCGAGCACGTTACGTCTCGGTGATTCCCATCCATTCCCCAGCGCTCGGGGTCTAGGGTGACAGCGAACGTGTTGTACCGTGGTCCTCCCGCAAGGGCTTCGGTGGATCGCAGCAGAGGGAGGGCCCACGCATGATCCTGGTTCGTCAAGAGATCGGTGACGTGCTCCGCGACTTCCGTCTGCAGAAGGGTCACACCCTCCGGCAGGTGTCGGGCAAGGCGAGCGTCGCCCTCGGCTACCTCAGCGAGGTCGAGCGCGGTCAGAAGGAAGCGTCGAGCGAGATCCTCGCTGCGGTCGCAGAAGCCCTCGATGTGCCGATCTCGGCGATCATGCGCGAGGTCGGAGAGCGCATCTCGGTGCTCGAAGGCCTGCACTCCCTCACCGATGTCGTCCCGGACGACCTCGCGTCGTTGGGAGACGAGGTCCCCGCTCCCGAGCTGTCGCTGCGCTGACCGCTCGATGCGTCACAGCGAATTCGATCGCGCCGTCGCCGACGAGTTCGGATCGGGAGGCGCCGCACTCGTCTCCGACCTGGTGTTGACGGACGTCGGCAACCGTACCGCCAGGGAAGCCCTCGCCGCCGGTGTGCCACCGCGTGAGGTCTGGTACGCCCTGTGCGCCGAGACCGATGTTCCCGTGGACCGCCGTCACGGCGCCGGAAGGCTCGATCCGCGCCGGTGATCCGGCGTGTCGTATCGAAGATGCGTTCGATGCGGGCGTAGTCTCCTGCACAACGGGTGTCGTAGACACGTCGTTCACGTCAGGGCCGGATCCGGCAGCGATGTCGGAGCCCCCTCCTAACGTGAATCTCGTCAGATGACACCCACGCCCTGTCGCAGCATCCGATCCGTCGGTGACGAGCGCGACAGCCTACGGGCGACGGAACCGCGAGTATCAAGGAGCACGACATGCCCTCACCTGCAGACCGCGAGAAGGCCCTCGAATCGGCCCTCGCCCAGATCGACCGCCAGTTCGGCAAGGGATCGATCATGCGACTCGGAAGCGACGAGCGCGCTCCGGTCGAGGTCATCCCAACCGGGTCGATCGCACTCGACGTCGCGCTCGGCATCGGCGGCATCCCCCGCGGCCGCGTCGTCGAGATCTACGGTCCCGAGTCCTCCGGTAAGACGACGCTCACGCTCCACGCCATTGCGAACACGCAGCGTGCCGGTGGCATCGCCGCCTTCATCGACGCCGAGCACGCGCTCGACCCGAGCTACGCCGAGAAGTTGGGTGTCGACATCGACGCACTCCTCGTCTCGCAGCCCGACACCGGTGAGCAGGCGCTCGAGATCGCCGACATGCTGATCCGCTCCGGCGCCATCGACCTCGTCGTCATCGACTCCGTCGCGGCCCTCGTCCCCGAGGCCGAGATCAAGGGCGAGATGGGCGACTCCCACGTCGGTCTCCAGGCCCGACTGATGTCTCAGGCTCTCCGCAAGATCACCGGTGGCCTGAACCAGACCAAGACCACCGCGATCTTCATCAACCAGCTCCGCGAGAAGATCGGCGTGTTCTTCGGGTCTCCCGAGACCACCGCCGGCGGTAAGGCGCTCAAGTTCTACGCCTCCGTGCGACTCGACATCCGCCGAATCGAGACCCTGAAGGACGGGTCCGAGGCGGTCGGTAACCGTACTCGCGTGAAGGTCGTCAAGAACAAGATGGCCCCGCCCTTCAAGCAGGCGGAGTTCGACATCCTCTACGGCGTCGGCATCTCCCGCGAGGGAAGCCTCATCGACTTCGGTGTCGAGCACGGCATCGTGAAGAAGTCGGGTGCGTGGTACACCTACGAGGGCGAGCAGCTCGGTCAGGGCAAGGAGAACTCCCGCAACTTCCTGCTGAAGAACACCGACGTCGCCGCTGAGATCGAGACGAAGATCAAGCAGAAGCTCGGCATCGGACAGCCGAAGCAGGCAGAGGATGCCGCGACGCCCGACGAGCTGGCGGCTCGCCGTCCGGCCTGATCATGACGGACTCGAACGGGGGCGAGCGCGAGTCGCTCGCCCCCGTCATCCCGCTCTTCGGGCCCCGCGCCGACACCACCGACGCCGCCCGCTCCGACTCCGATGACTCGCAGCCGTGGCACGCGACGTGGATCGCGGAACGTGCGGCGTCCGAACGGTCCGCAGCGCGCGCTGCACACCCGTCGACCGGCACGGTGCCGGTCGTCGCCCCGGCAGGGGAGGACGCACCCGCGGCGGTGGCTGAGCGCGTGTTGCTGCGCAAGCTCCGGACGAGGTCGTTGTCGATTCGCGAGGCCCGGTCGGTGCTCATCGAGCACGACCTCGACGAGGCCGACCGGGAGGGCATCGTCGAACGGTTCCTGTCGTTGGGATATCTCGATGACGCCGCCCTCGCCGAACAGCTGATCGACAAGGCGACATCCCGCAAGGCTCAGGGACGCATGGCCATCGCGCAGGGCCTGTCGCAGCGCGGCATCCCTCGCGAGGTCATCGATGAGGCGCTCGACCAGCTCCCCGACGACGAGGCCGAGCGAGCGCTCGAGTTCGCCCGCTCGAAAGCTCGCGGGCTCGAGGGTCTCGACCGGGACACTGCGCTCCGGCGGCTTGCGGGGCAACTGGCCCGGCGCGGGTACGGCTCCGTCGCCTTGTCGGTGGCACGTCGCGCGCTCGACGAGGCCAGCGCACCGCCGCGGCATGGGGTTCGCTTCGAACCGTGACCGTGGTCGCGTACGTCTGACAGACTCGCCCTACGCGCGCCCCGCGCGGGTGGAGGAGCGTGCGTATGGCGATCGAGGTCGACGGTCTCGTGAAGTCCTACAAGACCGTCACTGCCGTCGACGGGGTCTCCTTCGAGGTGCCCGACGGTCAGCTGTTCGCCTTCCTCGGTGCCAACGGTGCGGGGAAGTCCACGACGATCGGATGCCTCACCACGCTGCTCCGCGCCGATGCCGGAAGCGTCCGCGTCGCGGGTTACGACGTGTCGGTGCAGAGCGAACGCGTGCGGTCACGGATCGGCGTCGTGTTCCAGCGATCGCTGCTCGACGACGGCCTCACCGTCCGGGAGAACCTGGCGCTGCGCGCCACGCTCTCTCTCGTCGACCGACACGTCTTCTCAGAGAGGCTCGCCGAGCTCTCTCTCCTCATCGAACTCGACGAGTTCCTCGACCGCCCGTACGGACGGTTGTCGGGCGGACAGCGGCGCCGCGCCGACATCGCTCGTGCGCTCATGCACGAGCCGTCGATCCTCTTCCTCGATGAGCCGACCGCCGGTCTCGACCCCGCCAGCCGCGTCGCCGTGTGGGCGGCGATCGATCGGCTCCGCTCCGAGCGTGGACTCACCGTCTTCCTGACGACCCACTACATGGCCGAGACCGAAGGGGCGGACCAGGTCACCATCATCGACGCCGGTCGCGTCGTCGCGAGCGGGACTCCCACGCAGTTGCGGTCGCGCCATAGTCGCAGCGTCCTCACGGTCACGACACGCGATCCCGACGCGCTGTCCGGTCTCGCCATCCGCGGCGGTCTGGGGGCGAGCCGGGAGGGCGACGTCGTCACGATCGAGGTCCCCGACGCGCGGGCCGCTCGACACCTGCTGGCGGCGCACGGAGAGGACGTTCTGGACTTCGAGTTCCGGCACGGCCGGATGGACGACGTCTTCCTCGCCCTCACCGGCCGCGGCGAGATGGTCGGAGACGCAGCGTGAGGATCGTCGCGGCGATCGTGCGCCGCAACCTGACGCTCTTCTTCCGCGATCGGATGAACGTCTTCTTCTCGCTGCTGAGCGGGCTCATCCTCTTCCTCCTCTACACGCTCTTCCTCTCGCGGCTGCAGGTCGACGGACTGGAGCGCACGCTGCCACGCGCGTCCCGCAGCGACATCGAGGCCTTCGTCGACAGTTGGATGCTGTCGGGCATCGTCCTGCTCACGACCGTCACCTCGGGGATCGGCGCCATCTCCGTGTTCGTGGACGATCGCGCGTCGGGCAGGTTCGCCGACTTCCTCGTCGCCCCGATCCGACGATCGCAGCTGGTCCTCGGTTACCTGGTGTCCTCGGTGTCCGTGGCGATCATCATGTCGAGCGTCATCTTCGTTCTCACCGTCCTCGAACTCGGATTCGTCCGCGACACGTGGCTGGGTCCGCTTGAGATCCTGAGAGCGATCGGCGCGATGGTGCTCTGCTGCGTCGCCTTCACGTCGCTCGGCGCCTTCGGTGCGTCCTTCCTCAAGACGACCGGTGCGTACTCCGCGTTCTCCACCGTGGTCGGTACCGTCCTCGGCTTCGTCGCGGGCTCCTACATCCCGGTCGGGTCGCTGCCCGACGGCGTCGCGTCGACCATCAACGCCCTGCCCTTCGCGCAGGGCGCGATGCTCCTGCGTCGTCCGTTCACCGATGAGACGCTCGCGTCTCTGGCCGGCGGGGACAGTCGCGCGATCAGCGACCTGAAGGAGATCTACGGAATCGACCTCTTCGTCGGCTCGGGCCTCGTTCCGGTGTGGCTCGCCGTCACGGTTCTCATCGTCGTCGCCATCGCCTTCAGTGCGATGTCGGCTGCCCGCATCCGTTCCCTTCTGCGCTGAGACGGTCCGCGGCTTGCCGAGGGAGTGCGGCTCGTAGAATGGCCTGATCATGACCAGCCCTTCCGCTGCCCCCACTCTCATCGCCCCGTCCGTCGCAGCCGTCGCCGACGACGGCCGCGTCCGCACCTACGAGGTGCGGACCTTCGGGTGTCAGATGAACGTCCACGACTCCGAGCGTCTGTCCGGTTCCCTCGAGTCGGCGGGCTACGTCCGCGCTGACGCGGGAGTCGAAGCGGACGTCGTCGTCATCAACACGTGCGCCGTCCGCGACAACGCTGCGGGCAAGCTCTACGGGACCCTGGGCCACCTGAAGAGCCGCAAGGACAAGCACGACGGCATGCAGATCGCCGTCGGCGGGTGCCTCGCCCAGATGGACAAGGATGCCGTCCAGCAGAAGGCTCCCTGGGTCGACGTCGTCTTCGGCACCCACAACATGGGATCCCTGCCGAGCCTGCTCGAGCGCGCGCGTCACAACGGCGAGGCGGAGCTCGAGATCCTCGAGTCGCTCGAGGTGTTCCCCTCGACGCTCCCCACCAAGCGCGACGCGGCCCACAGCGGCTGGGTCTCGATCTCGGTCGGGTGCAACAACACCTGCACGTTCTGCATCGTGCCGAGCCTGCGCGGCAAGGAGAAGGACCGCCGGCCCGGCGACATCCTGAACGAGATCCGCCTGCTCGTCGACGACGGCGCCGTCGAGGTCACCCTCCTCGGCCAGAACGTCAACAGCTACGGGGTCGAGTTCGGTGACCGCCAGGCGTTCAGCAAGCTCCTCCGCGCAGCGGGCGAGATCCCGGGGCTCGAGCGCATCCGGTTCACGAGCCCGCACCCGGCAGCCTTCACCGACGACGTCATCGACGCGATGGCCGAGACCCCCGCTGTGATGCCGCAGCTGCATATGCCGCTGCAATCGGGGTCGGACCGCATCCTCAAGGCGATGCGACGGTCGTACCGGAGCGAGCGGTTCCTCGGCATCCTCGACCGCGTGCGCGAGAAGATGCCGGACGCGGCGATCTCCACCGACATCATCGTGGGCTTCCCGGGCGAGACCGACGAGGACTTCGAGGACACCATGCGCGTTGTCGAGCAGGCTCGCTTCGCGGGCGCCTTCACGTTCCAGTACTCGATCCGCGAGGGCACACCTGCGGCGACCATGCCGGATCAGGTCCCGAAGGAGGTCGTGCAGGAGCGCTACAACCGCCTCGTCGCTCTGCAGGAGCGGATCTCGCTCGAAGAGAACCAGGCGCAGCTCGGCCGCACCGTCGAGGTCCTCGTCTCTACAGGAGAGGGGAAGAAGGATGCCGCGACCCGCCGCTTGACGGGCCGCGCCGCGGACAATCGCCTGGTCCACTTCGAGGTTCCCGAGGGCTCTCCGACTCCCCGCCCCGGTGACGTCGTGACGACCGTCATCACGCACGCCGCGCCGTTCCACCTGCTCGCCGACAGTCCGGACGGAGCTCCGCTGAGCATCCGCCGCACGAAGGCAGGCGACGCGTGGGATCGTGCGCAGGCCGACTCCTGCGGCGTCCCGGCTCCGGCCGGTGACGCGGGTCCGCGCGCCGTGTCGCTCGGCCTGCCGCTGATCCGTACCGCGACGCCCGGACTCTGACCTCGTGGGCGCGGAGCGCCTCTGGGCGATCGTCGGGGCGACCGGGACGGGCAAGACGTCGCTGTCGCTGGACCTCGCCGAGGAGCTCATCCGCAGTGGTCGGCCGGCGGAGATCGTCAACGCCGATGCCATGCAGCTCTATCGCGGCATGGACATCGGCACAGCGAAGATCCCGGTACCCGAGCGCCGCGGCATCCCGCATCATCTGTTCGACGAGTTCGACGTGACGGAGGACGTCGCCGTCGCCGTCTACCAGGAGCGGGCGCGCGCGACGATCCGCGACATCTTCGACCGCGGTGCCGATGCGATCCTCGTCGGGGGATCGGGCCTCTACGTCTCGAGCGTCGTCTTCGACTTCCGCTTCCCGCCCCGCGATTCGGCGCTGCGCGCCCGACTCGAGGCCGACCTCGACGAGCTCGGCGCGAGCGCGTTGATCGAGCGCATCCGCGCGGTCGATCCCGGCGCGGCCGAGCGCCTCGATCCGCGCAACGGCCGACGGGTCGTCCGCGCTCTCGAAGTGCTCCTCCAGGGGGCGGACACCCACGGCGCTGCGCTTCCCGAGGCGCCGGTGCTGTGGCATCCCGCCACCGAGCTCGTCGGCGTCCACCTGGACCGCGCAGAGCTCGTCCTGCGCCTCGACGAGCGGGTCCGGGGGATGTGGCGGGGCGGCCTGCTGGCTGAGGTCGACGCCCTGCGGGCCGGGGGACTCGAGTCCGGTCCCACGGCTCCCCGCGCGATCGGTTATGCGCAGGCGCTCGCGCAGCTGGCAGGGCGGATGGACGAGGAGGAGGCCGTCGCCGAGACCCAGGCGCTCACGCGGCGGTACGCGCGGCGCCAGGTCTCGTGGTTCAAGCGGTATCCCGGTCTTCGCTGGGTGGATGCCGGGACTCCCGGCATCCGTCTGCTCGATCACTTGACAAGCTAAAGCTAATAGCCGTAGCTTCTTCGTATCGGACACGATGCGAAGGAGACGGCGATGGTCGAGAAACTGCAGGTCGAGGGCGGCGAGATCGCGTTCGACGTGGTCGGGCGGGGGCCGCTCGTGGTCCTGGCGCACGGAATGGGGGACACCCGTCACTCCTACCGCTTCGTCGTGCCGGCTCTGGTTGCGGCGGGGTTCCGCGTGGCCAACGTCGACATCCGCGGATGCGGCGAGTCGAGCGCCACGTGGGCGAGCTACAGTCGCGGCGATATCGCCGGCGACCTCCTCGCCGTCATCCGTCACCTCGGCGGCCCCGCGGTCGTCATCGGCCAGTCGATCAGCGGAGGAGCTGCGACCGTCGCCGCAGCGCGCGCCCCGCAGGACGTGGTGGGTGCCATCGAGCTGGCGCCGTTCACCCGCGCGCAGCGGTTCGACCTGTTGGGCATGCTTCGGCACGCCCGGCACCGGAAGGGCATGACGCACCTGGCGACCATGATGCTCCGCGGGAGCGTCCCCGCGTGGCTCCGCTACCTCGACCTCGCCATCCCGCAGAAGCCCGCCGACTGGCCGCAGGAGTGGGCCCGCATCGCCGGTCACCTCGGTGACCCTGCGCGCATGGCGGCGCTCCGGGCCATGGGGCAGACGAGTCCCGCCGATGCGGGAGAGCAGCTTCCACACGTGACCGTACCGGTCCTCGTGGTGATGGGCACCGCCGACCCGGACTGGGCGGACCCCCGGGCCGAGGGCGAAGGCGTCATCGCCGCGCTCCGACCCGGCATCGGCCGACTGGCGATCATCGACGGCGCGGGACACTACCCGCACGTCGAACGCCCCGGCGAGGTCGTCGAGCTCGCGGTCCCGTTCCTGCGATCGGTCTTCTCGACCCGGACGGGACCGGCGGATGCCTAGGGCGGGGCTCGATGTCGATGCCGTGACGCGTGCGGCGGCAGAGCTCATCGATGAACAGGGTCTCGCCGCACTGACGATGACGGCCCTGGCGGAGCGGGTCGGCGTCCGTCCCCCCTCGCTCTACAAGCACGTCCCGGGCGGACTCGTCGAGCTCACCCACCGGGTGGCGACCCTCGCGGCGCAGGAGCTCGCGGAGCTGTTCCGCGGGACGCGATCGGACCAGGGCGGTGCGCCGGCGCTCACGGACGTCGCAGGGAGGTTCCGGCGGTACGTCGTCAATCATCCGGGTCGGTACGCAGCCACCGCCGCTGCGGAACCGGCGGATGCGGACGATCCGCTCGCGATCGCGCTCCGCGACAGTCTCGACGCCCTGGGCGAGGTGTTCGCCCGCTACGGTCTGCCGCAGCAGGAGCATGTCCACGCCATCCGGATGCTGCGCAGTGTCCTCCACGGTTTCGCCGTCCTGGACGCCGCGCGCGGCTTCCGGATCGACGTCGACGTCGACGCGAGCGTCGCATGGTCGCTCGAAGTGATGGACGCCGGACTGCGCGCGGGGCGGCACTCGCCGTGACCGGCGAAGCGGCGTCCGCCCCCGCCTAGACTGGGCGGGTGTCGACGATCGCATTCACGAAGGGCCACGGGACGGGCAACGATTTCGTCGTGGTCGCCGACCCCGACGGCTCGCTCCACTTGACCGGCGAGCAGATCGCCGCGCTGACCGACCGGCGCTTCGGGATCGGAGCCGACGGGCTGCTGCGCGTCGTGCGCTCGGCCGCCATCGACGCGGGCGCCGACACCCCCGACGCCGAGTGGTTCATGGACTACCGCAACGCCGACGGCTCCGTCGCCGAGATGTGCGGCAACGGCGTCCGCGTCTTCGTGAAGTACCTCCTGAGCGCGGGATATGCGACGCTGGGCGCCGGCGAGACCCTGCGCATCGGCACGCGAGCGGGAACGAAGACCGTCACGCTCGCCGACAACGGCTTCGAAGTCGACCTCGGTCTGTGGCGTCCGACCTCCGACGAGGTCCTCGTACGCGCCCACGGTCTGAAGATCGCGCGCCCGGGCCTCGGCATCGACGTCGGGAACCCCCACGTCGTCGTCGCCCTCTCGAGCATCGCCGAACTCGACGGGCTCGATCTGACCGTTCAGCCCATCCTCGACCCCGTACCGACGGCCGGCGCGAACGTCGAGTTCGTCGTGCCCGAGGAGCCGCTCGTCACCGACGGCGTCGGTGCGATCCGGATGCGCGTGTTCGAGCGCGGCGTCGGCGAAACGCTCTCGTGCGGGACCGGGGTCGCGGCATCCGCTCTGGCCGTCCGGCACTGGGCGGGCGCGGGAGCACCGGACCGGTGGACGGTGGACGTCCCCGGCGGGCGCCTCGGCGTGCGCGTCGTCCGGACGGATGCCGGGGAGCGGGTTCTGCTCTCGGGGCCCGCCACGCTCGTCTTCTCGGGCGAGATCGCGCTGGCCTGACCGGGTCAGGGAACGGGGATCGTCCCCGTCGCGGGTGTGCCGTGCCGGCGCACCTTCAGGACGCGGAAACCGCGCCCCGTCGCTGCGCGGCTGACGGAGTAGCCGCGGTCGAGGGATGCCGCCAGCCACCGTTGCAGGGAGTCCGAGCCGAGGTTCCGCTGCACGACGAGCCAGGCGTCGCTGCGCTCGGCGAGTCGGGGGATCCACGTCTCGAGCAGCCCGTGCAGCACGTCCTTGCCGACGCGGATCGGCGGATTGGACCGGATCGTGCGGAAGGCGATGTCTGCCGGAACATCCTCGGGCAGTACGGCGTTGACGTTATCGAGGCCGAGTTCCGCGGCGTTGCGGCGGACGAGGTCGAGTGCTCGCTCGTTGACGTCGACGGCCCAGATCGTCGCGTGAGGGGCGTCGATGGCGAGCGACAGTGCGATGGGGCCCCAGCCGCATCCGAGATCCAGCAGATGACCGCCCACCGGGGGCGGGGGAGTGTTCGCCAGAAGCACCGCCGTCCCGCCGTCCACGTGGTCGGGACTGAACACCCCGCCCGCCGTCATCACCTCGACGTCGCGACCGGCGAGGGACACACGGATGCGGCGGAGGTTCTCAGAGCTGGACGGGGACGCGCTGAAGTAGTGGTCGCTCCCCATGCGACGAGCGTAGCGGAGGCGGTGCGAGCCGCGGGAAGCTAGAGTGCACGGATGGCCGCGAGGCCGCGAAAGGAACACATGACAGACACCACCACCCCTGCCACGACGGACGAGCCGGTGGACCCGGTCGACCGCGTGCTCGCGCGAGCGGAGTCGCGTTCGGGGGTGCGCGTGTTCGGCGCCGCACAGGCGTTGCAAGACGAGAGCACCGTCGCTTACGGCGACACGGACGGCGATCAGTGGGATCGTGAGGAGCGCGCGGCGCTGCGCCGCGTCCCCGGACTGTCCACCGAGCTCGAAGACGTCACCGAGGTCGAGTACCGCCAGCTGCGGCTGGAGAATGTCGTCCTCGTGGGCGTGTATCCGCAGGGATCGACGGAGGATGCCGAGAACTCGCTGCGCGAGCTTGCGGCGCTCGCCGAGACCGCGGGTGCCGTCGTCCTCGACGGCGTGCTGCAGCGGCGCCCCCACCCCGACCCCGCCACGTACATCGGCCGCGGCAAGGCGGCCGAGCTCCGCGACCTGGTCGTCGCCGTGGGCGCCGACACGGTCATCGCCGACACCGAGCTCGCGCCCAGCCAGCGGCGTGCCCTCGAGGACGTCGTCAAGGTCAAGGTGATCGACCGCACCACCGTCATCCTCGACATCTTCAGCCAGCACGCGAAGAGTCGTGAGGGCAAGGCTCAGGTCGAGCTCGCCCAGCTCGAGTACCTCCTCCCGCGCCTGCGCGGTTGGGGTGACTCGATGAGTCGCCAGGCCGGTGGCCAGGTCGGTGCCGGTGGCGCCGGCATGGGGTCCCGCGGTCCCGGTGAGACGAAGATCGAGCTGGATCGCCGCCGCATCCGTACCCGGATGGCGATGCTGCGACGTCAGATCCGCGACTACAAGCCCGCCCGTGAGGCGAAGCGGGCCGAGCGCAAGCGCAACACGATTCCGTCGGTGGCGATCGCCGGGTACACGAACGCCGGCAAGTCGAGCCTGCTCAACAAGCTGACCAGCGCAGGAGTGCTCGTCGAGAACGCCCTGTTCGCGACGCTGGACGCCACGGTACGCCGCGCCCAGGCGGCCGACGGACGCGTCTACACGCTGACCGACACCGTGGGCTTCGTCCGGAACCTCCCGCACCAGCTCGTCGAGGCGTTCCGTTCGACCCTCGAGGAAGTCGGCGACGCGGACGTCATCGTCCACGTGGTCGATGGATCGCATCCCGACCCGGCGGCCCAGCTGGCCACCGTCCGCGATGTCATGGGTGATGTCGGAGCGCGCTCGACGAACGAGATCGTCGTGTTCAACAAGGCCGACCTCATCGATCCGGACACGCGTCTGGTCCTTCGGGGTCTCGAGCCGAAGGCGCACTTCGTCTCGTCCCGCACCGGCGAGGGCATCGTGGAGCTCCGCGCCACGATCGAGGACGCGCTGCCGCTCCCGGCGGTCGAGGTTCACGCTCTCGTTCCGTACGACCGCGGCGACCTCGTCAACGCGGTCCACGAGTCGGGCCACATCCTGTCCACTCAGCACGAGGAGGGCGGGACCGCCGTCCACGCGCATGTGTCCGAGCGACTGGCGGCGGAGCTGGCACCGTACGCCCGGTGACGATGGCCCGCCTCGACCTCAGTCGAGGGTGAGGGCGGGCACTCCCGGCGTATCGAACCCGAAGACCCGACCGAGGAACGCGAGTTCGGTCTCGAGCGCGTGGATGACGGTCTCCGCACGCCGGAAGCCGTGCCCCTCGCCGTCGTACAGCACGTAGGCGTGGGGCACGCCGCGTTCGGTGAGGGCGTCGCGGATAGCTTGAGCCTGCGTGGGCGGGACGACCGCATCCTCCGCGCCCTGGAGGAGCAGCACGGGGACACGGAAGCCGTCGGTGTGTCCGAGCGGTGAGCGCTCGAGGTACAGCGCCTCGGCCTCGGGGAGCGGTCCGATCAGACCGTCGAGGTAGCGCGCCTCGAAGTCATGGGTGTCCGTGGCGAGCAGACGTGCATCACCGACGCCGTACCGCGAGATCCCCGCGCCGAACACGTCGGTGCTGGCGAGGGCCGTCAGCACCGTCCAGCCGCCCGCGGAACCGCCGGCGATGCCGAGACGCGCGGCATCCGCTCGTCCGTCGGCGGCGAGCCCGGACGCGGCTGCGGCCACGTCGTCTCGGTCCACGATGCCCCACTGTCCCCGCAGACGCTCACGGTAGGCGCGGCCGTAGCCCGTCGAGCCGCCGTAGTTGACCTCGAGGATGCCGATGCCCCGGCTCGTGAAGAACGTGATCCGGCTGTCGGGGACGCCGCCCGTGTGCGCGGTCGGACCGCCGTGGACGTAGACGACGTACGGCGGGAGCTCGCTATCGGGCGCGGCGAAATCCGGGTTGGTAGGCGGGTAGTCGAAGGCGTGCACCTCGCCGTGCAGCCCGGGCACGGTGAACGGCCGCGCCGCCGGGATCCACGCGTCGTCGAGGCGGGAGCGCGTCCCGACCGCGAGCGAGCTCGACCCGTCGGCCGCGATCTCCCAGATGCCCGTCGTCCCGGGCGCGGCGCCGGACACCAGCACCCGCGAACCCTGCACGTCCTCGACGACCGCGCGCGAACGTGCGGGGACATCGGTGGCGCGAACGGACCCGTCTGCGTCGATGCGGACCACCTCGTCCGACCCGTTCGTCCGGACCGCGATGATGCCGCCGTCCTCGAGCAGTGCGTACCACCGGACGCCGAGGACCCACAGTCCGCCGCCGGTGTCGGCGTCGGCCGGGGCGATGAGCTCGGCGGGACGATCGGATGCCGCATCCCGCCGCCGGATGTTCCACCGCCCGGTCGCGTCGTCGACGTAGAAGAGGCGGCCCGCGGCATCCCACTCGGGCTGGAGGGCCGCTGTGTCTCCAGAGGTGACGGCGCGCCAGGTCGTGACGATACCGTCCTCGAGGTCGCCGACGCGGATCTCGGTGCGGTCCCACGGCATGTCGGGGTGGTCCCACGCCACCCACGCGAGCCGACGCCCGTCGGGGGAGAGCGCGGGCTGGGCGAGGAAGTCGCTCCCGGCCACCAGTTCACGCACCTCCGTGCCGTCGAGGGAGATCGACACCACGGAGCGGCGAGGTACGGGAGCGTCGTCGTGGACTTCGCGGACGGCCAGCAGCGTCCCGTTCTGCCATCGGAGACCGCCGTGCCGCGCCCCTGGGTCCTCGGGGGTGAGCGGGACGGGCTGCTCGCCCGGCCGCATCGTCCACACCCGCTGATCGGTCTTCTCCACGAAGAACAGTCGCCCATCGTCGTCCGCCGTCCACGAGCCGCCGCCGTACTCGTGCACCCGGGACCGGGCGCTCCAGGGTGCCGGGAGCACGTCCTCGACCGCCTCGCCGATCGCACGGCGCACGGAGGATCGGCCCGCCTCGTCGGGCAGGGTCTCTCCCCACCACACCTCAGCGCCGACGAAGCGCGCCCCGTCGTAGCGCGCGGCCGCGGCTGAGGCGTCCGCGGCCGACAGGGGCGAGATCCAGGAACCGAACGGGGCGATCGTCGTCATGCATCCACGCTACGCGGCGTCACTCCGCGACGCCGAGGTCGCCGGAGGTCATCTCGTGACACGCACCGACACGGAGCGTCACAGTCCTGTCGGAGCCGCCGGGCGCGTGGCTAGCATGACCGCATCAGTGGCCCGGAGACCCCGGGTCCGGAGCGACAGCCGAGCCCGGCACCCGCCCGCGAGGTCCCCGCACGAGTGCGTGAGGTCCGCGGCCGCCAGGCCATCCGACTCGTCCACGGAGCCCACATGTCGATCATTCAGACCCCGTCCGTCACCACCGTGCCGGTCTCCTTCGAGGTCTACCCGCCGCGCAGCGACGCGTCCGACGCGGCGTTGCACCGGACGATCGCGCGTCTCGCCGAGGTCGAGCCGTCGTTCATCTCGGTCACCTACGGCGCGGGGGGCTCGACGGCAGGGCGCTCGCTCGAGGTGCTCCGACACATCCGCCGCGAGACGCGCGTCGAGCCTCTCGCCCATCTCACCTGCGTCGGCAACTCCTACCGCGAGGCGACCGCGCTCATCCGCGAGTTCCTGGATGCCGGCATCCGCTCGTTCCTGGCGCTTCGCGGCGATGCGCCGCAGGGTGCCCCCGAGGACCCCGACGGGGCGGGAGACCTCGAAAGCGCCGCGCAACTCGTGCAGCTCATCGACCGCGTTCAGGCCGAATGCTCTCCGTATACGGAGGAACCGATTCCCGGGGTCCCGGGAGCCGCGCGGGTCGAACGGCGCCGACACGTCGACATCGCCGTCGCCGCGTTCCCGAACGGGCATCCGCGATCGCGGTACCCCGCCGAGCACATCGACGCACTGCTCGCCAAGCAGGCCGCGGGCGCGACCCTCGCCATCACCCAGCTGTTCTTCCACGCCGACGACTACCTCGCCTTCGTGTCCCGTGCCCGCGCAGCGGGGGTCGTCATACCGATCCTCCCCGGCATCATGCCGATCACCTCGCCCTCGCGGTTGGCCCGGATCGTCGAGCTCACCGGCCAGCCCGTCCCCGGCGCGCTCGCCGTCGACCTCGACGTGGAGCCCACCGCCGAGGGGAGACGCGAGGTCGGCGTCCGCTACGCCGCCGGACTCTGCCGCGCCGTCCTCGAGGGCGGAGCACCCGGCATTCACCTGTACGCCTTCAACCACCACCGCACCGTCCTCGCCACCCTGGCCGAGGCGGGCGTCATCACCCCGACAGAGGAGACATCATGACCGAACTCGCCGCCGGAACGATCCTCGGCTACCCGCGCATCGGCCGACGCCGCGAGCTCAAGCGCGCGGTAGAGGCGCATTGGCGCGGAGAGCTCGAGGAGACGGCGCTCGAACGGGTCGCCGCCGACCTGCGCCGAGACACGCGGCACCGGCTCGCCGATCTCGGCCTCGGACGCGCGGATTCGGCCATCCCCGAATCGTTCTCCTTCTACGACCAGGTGCTCGACGTCGCCGCGGCGGTCGGTGCGCTCCCCGAACGCTTCGCGCACCTGCGCCGCGCGGACGGGACCATCCCGCTGGCCGCGTACTTCACGGCCGCCCGGGGCGAGGGCGACGCGGCGCCGCTGGAGATGACGAAATGGTTCGACACGAACTACCACTACCTCGTTCCGGAGATCGGTCCCGAGACGCACTTCACCCTGTCGAGCGATCGCTTCGCGCGCCAGGTCGCGGAGGCCGTCGCCGACGGATTCACGACCCGCCCCGTGCTCGTCGGTCCGGTGACCTTCCTGGCCCTGTCGAAGACGACCGATGCTGCTCCCGCCGCGCGTCCCCTCGACCGTCTCGACGACCTCCTCCCGGTGTACGTCGATCTTCTCGCGGCCCTCCGCGACGCGGGCGCGGAATGGGTCCAGCTCGACGAGCCCGCACTCGTGAGCCAGTCGCTCGGCTACACGGACGACGAGCTCGCCGCCGCAGCGGCACGAGCGGCCGAGGTGCTCGCCTCGGCCGAACGACGACCCGCGATCCTCGTGGCCGCCGGGTACGGCCAGCTGTCGGCGGCGGCATGGCGTGCACTCGCGGCATCACCCGTCGACGCGATCGCGGTCGATCTGATCCGCGGATCGATCCCGGCCCCGACGGCAGGCCTGGCGTCGAAGGTCCTCGTCGCCGGCGTCATCGACGGCCGGAACGTGTGGCGGGGTGACCTCGCCTCCGCCGCCGACGCGGTCGATCAGGTGGCGCGCCTGGGGGCTGCGGCGACCGTGGCGGGCACGTCGACGTCGCTCCAACACGTGCCGTACGACCTCGACGACGAGACGGAACTCGATCCGCGGCTGGTCTCGTGGCTCGCATTCGCCGACCAGAAGGTCCGACAGATCGCGACGCTCGCTCGAGGTCTCCGCGACGGACGCGAGGCGATCGCCGACGAGGTGGATGCCGCGACCGCCGCGCTCGCCGATCGCCGTCACGCCGCGGGCGTGCGCGACGGGGCCGTGCGCGACCGCATCGCCGCCCTGACCCCCGCTGACCGGATCCGGACGCCGTACGAGGTGCGCGCCGCCGTGCAGGGCGCCGCCCTCGGCCTGCCGGTGCTCCCGACCACCACCATCGGCTCGTTCCCGCAGACCGGCGAGATCCGCCGAGCACGCGCTCGGTTCGGTCGCGGCGAGATCGACGCGGACGCGTACGAGGGCTTCCTCCGCGACGAGATCGCGCGCGTCGTGGAGCTGCAGAACGAGATCGGGCTGGACGTGCTCGTCCACGGCGAGGCCGAGCGCAACGACATGGTCCAGTACTTCGCCGAGAACCTCGATGGGTTCGCCGTCACGCGCAACGGATGGGTGCAGTCGTACGGCTCGCGCGCGACGCGACCGTCGATCCTGTGGGGCGACGTGTCACGTCCGACACCCATCACCGTGAGGTGGTCGGCGTACGCGCAGTCGCTGTCGACGTCGCCGGTGAAGGGGATGCTCACCGGTCCCGTGACGATCCTCGCGTGGTCGTTCGTGCGGGACGACCAACCGCTCAGCGAGACGGCTGATCAGGTCGCCCTCGCCCTGCGCGACGAGATCGCCGACCTCGAGGGCGCCGGCATCGCCATCGTGCAGGTGGACGAACCCGCGCTACGTGAGCTCCTGCCGTTGACCGCAGCGGACCAGCCCGCGTACCTCGCCTGGTCGGTGGCGTCCTTCCGCCTCGCGACCGCCGGTGCCGCCGACGCGACGCAGATCCACACGCACCTCTGCTACTCCGAGTTCGGCGTGGTCATCGGTGCGATCGCGGCCCTGGATGCCGACGTGACGTCCATCGAGGCAGCCCGGAGCCGGGGAGAGGTGATCTCGGATGTCGCGGCATCCGGTTTCGATCATGGAATCGGGCCCGGCGTGTACGACATCCACTCGCCGCGAATCCCTTCGCACGCGGAGGTCACCGCCCTCCTCGAGCGAGCTGCCGCCGAGCTCGACGTCCGGCGGCTGTGGGTGAACCCGGACTGCGGGCTGAAGACCCGGGGATACGTGGAGACGTCAGCCTCGCTCCGGAACATCGTCGCCGCGGCTCGGAGCGTGCGCGCACGGACGACCGCAGACGTCTGACCTCGAGAACGTCGAAGGGGGATGCCGCGCGGCATCCCCCTTCGACGTATCCGGTTCTCACACGGCGCGGAGCACGGCGACCACCTTGCCGAGGACGACCGCATCGTCGCCCAGAATGGGCTCGAACGCCGAGTTCCGCGGCAGGAGCCAGGTGTGTCCGTCGCGCTGGCGGAAGGTCTTCACCGTCGCTTCGCCGTCGAGCATGGCCGCAACGATCTCGCCGTTGGACGCATCCGCCTGCGAACGCACGACGACCCAGTCTCCGTCGCAGATCGCCGCGTCGATCATGGAGTCGCCCGACACCTTCAGCATGAACAGCTCGCCCTTGCCGACGAGCTGACGGGGGAGCGGGAAGATCTCCTCCACCTGCTGCTCGGCGGTGATCGGGACGCCCGCGGCGATGCGTCCGACCAAGGGGACCATGGCGGCGTCGCCCACAGCGGGCGCGGCGTCCGCGGGATTCTCGCCGGCTGCGCCCGGCAGGTCGATCAGCACCTCCATGGCGCGGGTCTTGCCGGGGTCACGACGAAGGTAGCCGCTCAACTCGAGCTGGTTCAGCTGATGGGTCACGCTCGAGAGCGACTTCAAGCCGACCGCGTCCCCGATCTCTCGCATGCTCGGC
The DNA here is from genome assembly GCF_900102005.1 of Microbacterium sp. LKL04. Lineage (NCBI taxonomy): Bacteria > Bacillati > Actinomycetota > Actinomycetes > Micrococcales > Microbacteriaceae > Microbacterium > Microbacterium sp. LKL04. The sequence continues at coordinate 525,760 of NZ_LT627736.1, forward strand.
GGATACCCGTACCGAGCGATGGACCTCTGGATCACCTCGAGGATCGCGAGCTGCTTGTCGCTCAGGCTCTTACGCCGACGCGTCTGCGGCTTGTCGCTCATGTCGTTCCTTTCACGGCCCGCGTCCCCGCCGATTTCCCGGCCTAGAACGTCGAGCCGGGGGCACTCGCCTTCGAATGTCGGAGGTCGGTGATGGGCTCTGGTCATCGAAACCGTATCCGGTGTCGATGAGATCGTGCCGCAGCCGACCGCGTGTCGTCTTCGATCGATCTGCGGATAACCGCTCCCTTGACAGTGTACGAATATCGAAGATAGATTCGGAAGAGAACTTCGCACCCGCTCGTCCCGGCCGACGGGCGGGGGCGAAGATCTCATCTGACCGGGGTCGCCCCGAGGAGGACACCATGAACTCGATCACCACCATCACCCCCGCTCCCACCCGTCCCGTCGTCCGCACGCGGCTGCGTCTCACGACGCGTGGTCGTCGCGTCGTCGCGACGCTCGCAGCGCTGCCGGCGGTCGTGGCATTGGGGATCGGCATCCTCTCCAGCGGTGGCGCACTCGCCAGCGGTGACGCAGGCTCGGCGGCGGGGACGTTCAAGACGGTGACGGTCCACCCCGGTGACTCGCTCTGGACGATCGCTCAGGACGTCGCGCCCGACAGCGACCCCCGCGACGTGATCGACGACATCGTCCGGCTGAACGCGCTGCCGTCGTCTGTCGTCGACGCGGGTCAGTCGCTGGCGATCCCCACGGCCTACACGGCTCAGGCGGCCGAGTAGACCGGCGCGACGTCCTACGATGGCGGGGTGAGTGCGAGTCTCGACGACCTACCCCTCCGCGACGATCTGCGGGGACAGATCCCTTACGGCGCCCCGCAGGCGTCGCTCCCGGTGACGCTGAACGTCAACGAGAACACCCACCCCGTCCCCGAGGATGTGGCGGACGACATCCTCGATGCGATCGCGCAGGCGCTCCGCGACATCAATCGGTACCCCGACAGGGAGTTCACCGGACTTCGCGAAGGATTCGCGGACTACTTGGGGCACGGCCTCCAGGCGGAACAGATCTGGGCGGGGAACGGGTCGAACGAGGTGCTGCACCACCTCCTCCAGGCCTTCGCCGGCCCGGGACGCACGGCTTTCGGCTTCACCCCCACCTATTCGATGTACCCGCTCCTCACCGGGGCGACCGGCGCCACGTACGTCAGCGGCACTCGTGGCGAGGATTTCACGCTGACGGCTTCGGATGCCGCGGAGCAGATCGATCGCGCACAGCCCGACGTCGTCTTCCTCTGCGCGCCGAACAACCCGACGGGCACTCCTCTCCGGCTCGACGTGATCGAGGCCGTCTACGAAGCCTCGAGAGGCATCGTCATCGTCGACGAGGCGTACCAGGAGTTCGCGCCACGTGACGAGCCGTCAGCACTCACGCTCCTTCCCGGACGCGAGCGTCTGGTCGTGTCGCGGACGATGAGCAAGGCGTTCGCGTTCGCCGGCGCCCGCGTCGGCTACCTCGCCGCCGACCCGGCGGTCATCGACGCCCTCAGGCTCGTTCGTCTGCCGTACCACCTGAGCGCGCTCACCCAGGCTGCGGCGACCGCTGCCCTGCGGCACGCGCCGACCATGCTCGGGATGGTGGACGACATCGTCGCTCAGCGTGATCGCATCTCTGCGACGCTGTCCGCCCTCGGCTACTCGCCTTACGAGAGCTGGTCGAACTTCGTCCTCTTCGGCGGGGTGAAGGACCCTCAGGCGACGTGGCGGGGTCTGTACGACCGCGGCATCCTCGTCCGCGATGTCGGGCTGCCGCACACGCTGCGCGTCTCGGCCGGCAGCGAGGACGAGTCCACGGCGTTCCTCGAGGCGCTCGCCTCGCTCTGAGTCCCGCGGCGTCGTCACGAGGGCAGGGCGGATGCCGCGCGTCGATAGACTCGACGCATGAGCATCCCCGCGTCCCGCACCGCCTCCGTTCGGCGTGCGACAAGCGAGTCGACCATCGAGCTCGAGCTCGATCTCGACGGAACCGGTCAGAGCACGATCGAGACGACGGTCCCGTTCTTCGACCACCTGCTCACCGCCTTCGCGAAGCACTCGCTCGTCGACCTCACCGTCCGCGCGAGCGGGGACACCCACATCGACGCTCACCACACCGTCGAGGACACGGCGATCGTGTTGGGTCAGGCCATCCGGCAGGCGCTCGGCGACAAGGCCGGCATCTCGCGCTACGGCGACGCGCTGGTCCCGCTGGATGAGGCGCTCGCTCAGGCGGTCGTCGACATCAGTGGTCGTCCCTACCTCGTCCACTCGGGCGAACCCGAGGGCTACGAGTTCCACCTCATCGGCGGCCACTTCACCGGGTCGCTCGTGCGTCACACGTTCGAGGCCATCGCCTTCCACGCCGGCCTGACCGTTCACGTCACTCTGGTCGCCGGCCGCGACCCCCACCACATCGCCGAAGCGGAGTACAAGGCGTTCGCCCGCGCGTTCCGGCAGGCCAAGGCGCTCGACCCGCTCGTCCAGGGCATCCCGAGCACGAAGGGCGCCCTGTGACGACACCGCCGCTGGTCGCGGTCCTCGACTACGGATCGGGCAACGTCCACTCCGCCGTCAAGGCGCTCATCGAGGCGGGGGCCGACGCGCGTCTCACGAAGGACCGCGGGCTGATCGCGGATGCCGCCGGGCTCCTCGTCCCGGGAGTCGGCGCCTTCTCCGCCGTCATGTCGGCTCTGCGCGCCAGTCGTGGAGACGAACTCATCGGTCGCCGCCTGGCGGGAGGGATGCCGGTCCTCGGCATCTGTGTCGGGATGCAGGTCATGTTCGAACTCGGTGTCGAGCGCGGCGTCGACACGCAGGGTCTGGGGGAGTGGCCGGGGTCGGTCACCGAGCTCGAGGCGCCGGTCCTGCCTCACATGGGCTGGAACACGGTCCGCGCCGGCGAAGGATCGACGCTGTTCGCGGGCCTCGAGGAGGAGCGGTTCTACTTCGTCCACTCCTACGGGGCGCAGGACTGGACTCTCGACGTCATCAAGCCGTTCCGCGAGCCGGTGCTGACGTGGTGCGACTACGGCAGGCCGTTCCTCGCCGCTGTCGAGAACGGCCCGTTGTCGGCGACGCAGTTCCACCCCGAGAAGTCGGGAGCGGCCGGCATCCGCCTGCTCTCGAACTGGATCTCCTCGCTGCCTGCGTCGGAGTAACCTGTCCCCTTGTGCGCGCGCCCGGCGTGCACACCGTCCCACCCGGAGCCATGAACGAATTCGCATCCACGCCCGAACTGACCCTGCTGCCCGCTGTGGACGTCGCCGACGGCAAGGCCGTCCGACTGACGCAGGGCGAGGCCGGCACCGAGACCAGCTACGGCGATCCCGTCGACGCCGCGCAGGAGTGGGCGAGGCAGGGCGCGGAGTGGATCCACCTCGTCGACCTGGACGCCGCATTCGGGCGCGGCTCGAACGCAGCGCTCATGCGCAAGGTGATCAAGTCCCTTCGCGGCGTGAAGGTCGAGCTCTCCGGCGGCATCCGCGATGACGAGTCCCTCGACGCAGCGCTCGACTCCGGTGCGACCCGCATCAACCTCGGCACCGCCGCGCTCGAGAACCCCGAGTGGGCCGCCGATGTGATCCTCCGCTACGGCGAGGCCATCGCCGTCGGTCTGGACGTGCGCGGCACGACGCTCGCCGCACGGGGCTGGACGCGCGACGGCGGCGACCTCTGGCAGGTCCTGGACCGTCTCGAGGATGCCGGCTGCAGCCGCTACGTGCTCACCGACGTGACGAAGGACGGCACGTTGCAGGGGCCGAACATCGAGCTTCTGCGCGAGGTCGCCGTCCGCACCGACAAGCCGGTCGTCGCATCCGGCGGCATCTCGAGCCTCGACGACATCGCGGCGCTTCGCGAACTCGTGCCGCTGGGTGTCGAGGGTGCGATCGTCGGAAAGGCCCTGTACGCCGGCGCGTTCACGCTGGCCGAGGCGCTGGATGTCGCCGGACACTGACCCGCACTCGGGTCACGCGGCTGACTCGGCGGGCGTCCCCTGGGAGGGGCGGAGCTTCCAAGCGAATCCGCACAGCGGCGACGACGGCAGCGCCGACCCGGCGCTGCTCGCGGCGCTGACCGCGTTCCACGCGGGGGAGGGGCCGGCGACCGCCGTGGTCGACGCCTACCGAGCTGCTCGCCTCCTCATCCCCCTGGTCGCCGAGAAGGGCGATGAAGGCCTCGGTCCGACGGGCCTGACCGTCGATAAGACGCAGGAGCTGTCGATCGTGACGGTCGCCGCGCCGGACGGGCGGCGTGTGCTCCCTGTCTTCACCTCGGTCACGACCATGTCGCGATGGGATGCCGCTGCGCGCCCCGTACCCGCGGAAGGCGTCCGGACGGCACTGTCGGCCGCGGCCGACGACACCGAGCTCATCGTCATCGACCCGGGCAGCGACACGGAGTTCGTCCTCCGCCGCCCCGCCGTCTGGGCGATCGGGCAGGGTCAGGCGTGGGAGCCGCCGCATGTCTCGCCGGCCGTCTTCGCCGGCCTTCAGGAGTCGATCGGCACAGAACTCGGCGTCCTGGATCTCTCCGTCGCGGCGGGCGATCCTCATTCGCGTCTGCGCGGACCCGAACTCGTCGTGAGCCTGCACCTCGTCGACGGCCTCGACCAGGCGGCTCTCGATGCCATCCTGCAGCGACTGGCGTCGAGGTGGGCGGCGGACGACCGCGTCGCCGTCCTCGTTGACTCGTTGACGGTCAAGCTCGTCCGCGCCTGACACGCTGAAGGGGGGATGCCGCGCGGCATCCCCCCTTCAGCGTCTCAGTTGACCGGGCCGGTCCACTTCTCGCCGGGACCCTTGCCGATGGGGTCGGGGATGGACGACGCCTCGCGGAAGGCGAGCTGCAGAGTGCGCAGCCCGTCGCGGAGCGAGCGCGCGTGCATATCGCTCACCTCGGGGGCGGCGGCGGTGATGAGGCCGGCGAGGGCGTTGATGAGCTTGCGGGCCTCGTCGAGGTCCTTCTGCTGGTCGGGGTCGTCTGCCAGGCCGAGTTTGACGGCGGCGGCGCTCATCAGGTGGACCGATGTCGTCGTGATCACCTCGACCGCGGGGACGTCCGCGATGTCTCGGGTGGCGGACTGCGCGACCCGTTCCTGTTCCTCCCAGCGCAAGAGGCGCTCGGGGTCGTGATCGCTGTGGTCGGCCGGAATAGTACTCACGTGCTGCTCTCTGCTAGACTTCTGCGGGCACCGGAGTGTTCTGCTCCGTGTCGAAAGAGGATCACATCCCACCCGCGCTTGCCGCTCCAGGCTACCGGGTCTCGCACTCCGCCTCGCTCGTCGAGGTTGTCCAGGGTGCAGAACAGAACGCCGATGCATGCATCGTGCGGGGTGGACGTGACGATCTTCCGCCCGGCGACACATTTCCGTGTCACCGGAGGCCGTCCACCGCACGAAGAGGAGTTCCGCATCAGCGATCCCCGCACCAATGACCGCATCCGCGTTCCCGAGGTCCGCCTCGTCGGACCCGCGGGTGAGCAGGTCGGCGTCGTCCGCATCGAGGTGGCCATGCGCCTGGCCCAGGAGGCCGACCTCGATCTCGTCGAGGTAGCCCCGAACTCGAAGCCCCCCGTGGTCAAGATCATGGATTACGGCAAGTTCAAGTACGAGGCTGCGCAGAAGGCCAAGGAAGCGCGGCGCAATCAGGCGAACACCGTCCTCAAGGAGGTCCGGTTCCGTCTGAAGATCGAGGCGCACGACTACATAACCAAGCTCAAGCGCGCCGAGGGCTTCCTCCAGGCGGGCGACAAGGTGAAGGCGATGATCCTCTTCCGCGGGCGCGAGCAGTCGCGTCCCGAGCAGGGTGTCCGCCTCCTCCGCAAGTTCGCCGAGGATGTCGCCGAGTTCGGCACCGTGGAGTCCAATCCCACGATCGACGGCCGCAACATGGTGATGGTGGTGGCCCCTCACAAGAACAAGTCCGAGGTCAAGACGGAGCAGAACGCGGCCCGCGCCGCGACGAAGCAGGCTGCGCGTGATGCGCGCGGTCAGGCCGACGACGAACAGACCCCCGCTTCCGCTCCGGCGGAGTAAGCGCACCACAGACTCCCGTCCGCGGGATCCCCAACGAAGGAAGAGATATGCCGAAGCAGAAGACCCACTCGGGTGCCAAGAAGCGTTTCAAGGTCACCGGCAGCGGCAAGCTGATGAAGCAGCAGGCCAACCTGCGCCACAACCTCGAGGGCAAGGCGACCCGTCGTACCCGTCGCCTCGACCAGGAGCAGGTCCTGGCCAAGGGTGACGCCAAGGTCGCCAAGAAGCTCCTCGGCATCTGATCGCCGACGCAGATTTAGGAAGTAGAAGAAATGGCTAGAGTCAAGCGGGCTGTCAACGCCCACAAGAAGCGTCGCGTCATCCTCGAGCGCGCCTCCGGTTACCGCGGACAGCGTTCGCGCCTGTACCGCAAGGCGAAGGAGCAGGTCACCCACTCGCTCGTCTACGCGTACCGCGACCGCCGCAAGCGCAAGGGCGACTTCCGTCGCCTCTGGATCCAGCGCATCAACGCCGCTGCCCGCCAGAACGGCATCACGTACAACCGCTTCATCCAGGGCCTCGGCCTCGCGGGTGTCCAGGTCGACCGACGCATGCTCGCCGAGCTCGCGGTCAACGAGCCCGCCGTCTTCGCGTCGCTCGTCGCGACCGCCAAGGCTGCGCTGCCGGCTGACGTCAACGCCCCCAAGGCCTGATCGCGTCACCTTCTGAGATAGGGCGTCCTCTTTGGAGGGCGCCCTTTCGCATGCCCGCTGCACCCGCGCCCTACACTGAGAACGTGCTCGAGAACCCCCGATCGCCGCGTGTCCGCGCCGTTGCGAAGCTGACCAAGCGCGCAGCCCGGCAAGAGACCGGGCTGTACCTCCTCGAAGGTCCGCAGGCTGCGCGAGAGGCCCTCGTGTGGCGGCCCGACACGCTCATCGAGCTGTATGCGACTCCTTCGGCATGGGAGAAGCACCAGGACATTCGCGATGCGGCATCCGACGCGGACGTCGAGGTCGAGTTCGCGAGTGAGGCCGTCATCGAGGCGATGGCCGACACGGTCACCCCGCAGGGGATCATCGCGGTGGCGCGTCAGGTGCCGACATCGGTGCGCGACATCTTCGCCGACGACCCGAAGCTCATCGTGATCTGCGAGGAGGTGCGGGACCCCGGCAATCTCGGCACCATCATCCGTGCAGCGGATGCCGTCGGTGCCGACGCTGTCGTCCTCACCGGCCGGACGGTCGATCCTTTCAACCCCAAGGTCGTCCGCGCGACGACCGGGTCGCTGTTCCACCTTCCCGTCGCCGTCGGGGTGGATCTCGCGGACGCCGCGGGCCGCGCCCGGTCGGCGGGGCTCCGGATCGTCGCCGCCGACGTCGGGGGAGAGGACTTCGTCGATCACCGTGCGACGCTCGCCGAACCGACCGCGTGGGTCTTCGGCAACGAGGCACGCGGGCTCGACGACGAGGCACTGTCGCTCGTCGACCTTTCGCTCCGTCTCCCGATCTACGGTCGGGCCGAGTCGCTGAACCTGGCGACCGCGGCGAGCGTGTGCCTGTACGAATCGGCGTTCGCGCAGCGTTCGGCCGGCTGAGGTCGAATCATTACGGAACTGTAAACCCCGCGCCACCAGAAGGGTTATGGGCCACCCCGCCCAATAGGGTCGGATACATGACCACTCCTGCTGCCGACCCTGCGCCGCGTACGTCGAACATCGACGTCCGCCGAGGCGAGCCGCTCGTCGTCCTGACGAACGTGCAGAAGCACTACGGCGACTTCCAGGCCCTCACCGACATCGACCTGTCGGTCAACCGCGGCGAGGTCGTCGTCGTGGTCGGTCCGTCCGGGTCCGGCAAGTCGACCCTGTGCCGCACGATCAACCGTCTCGAGACGATCACGAGCGGCTCGATCACGATCGACGGCGCCGATCTTCCGGCCGAGGGCAAAGCGCTCGCGGCGCTCCGTGCCGATGTCGGCATGGTCTTCCAGTCCTTCAACCTGTTCTCGCATCTGACGATCCTCGAGAACGTCACGCTCGGTCCGATCAAGGTCAAGGGCATGAAGAAGGCGGATGCCGAGAAGCTCGCCCGTGAGCTGCTCGACCGTGTGGGCGTCGGCCACCAGGCCGACAAGCTCCCGGCCCAGCTCTCGGGTGGTCAGCAGCAGCGTGTCGCGATCGCCCGCGCTCTTGCGATGAAGCCGAAGGTCATGCTCTTCGACGAGCCGACCTCCGCGCTCGACCCCGAGATGATCAACGAGGTCCTCGACGTCATGGTCGGCCTCGCGCAGGACGGGATGACGATGATCGTCGTCACCCACGAGATGGGCTTCGCCCGGAAGGCTGCGGATCGCGTGGTCTTCATGGCCGATGGACAGATCGTCGAGCAGGCCGCTCCGCAGGAGTTCTTCACGAACCCGAAGAGCGACCGCGCGAAGGACTTCCTGTCCAAGCTCATCACCCATTGAGACGTCCGCGCCCTGCACCGGCGCGACGAACGACGAACGACACGAAACCAGGAGGATCACATGCGTAAGACACGACTCGCCGGCGCCTTCGCCGGCATCGCGATCGCGGCACTCGCACTCGCAGGCTGCAACAGCGGCAGCCCCACCGCACCCGGCGGCGCTGCCGGCGGTGACGACGACACGGAGGGCCTCTGGGAGGTCGCGAGTGACGTGACTCTCGACGGCAGCCCGACGTTCGACCGTGCGTCGAAGGCCGACAAGATCGTCGTCGGTGTCAAGAGCGACCAGCCCGGCCTCGGCTACGAAGACGCCGTCTCGGGTGAGCGCACCGGCTTCGACGTCGACATCGCTCGGTGGATCGCGGCATCCCTCGGCTTCGACGAGGATCAGATCGACTTCCAGACGATCCCGTCGGCGAACCGCGAGCAGGAGATCGTCAACGGCAACATCGACTACTACGTCGGCACGTACTCGATGACGGACGCGCGCGACGAGGTCATCGACTTCGCGGGACCGTACTTCATCACGGGTCAGGGCCTCCTGGTCGCCGCGGATGACGACTCGATCAGCGGTCCCGACGACCTCCAGGACAAGGTCACGTGTTCGGTGACGGGTTCCACCCCGCTGCAGCGCATCCGTGACGAGTACAACGGCGAGGTCACCGAGCGTCAGACGTACTCCGAGTGCGTCGAGCAGCTGCTGAACGGTCAGGTCGACGCCATCACGACGGATGAGGCGATTCTCGCCGGCTACGTCGCGGAGGACCCGGACAACCTGAAGCTCGCTGGCAGCCCCTTCAGCGAGGAGCGCTACGGCGTCGGCCTCGCGGACGGCGACACCGTCCTCAAGGACCACATCAACACTCTGTTCACGGACGGCGGCGACGTCTGGACCGCGCTGTACGAGAAGTACCTCGAGCCGGCCGGCGTCAAGGCCACGCAGCCCCAGGTCGACTGACCTCTCACCCCGGGGACACGTGATCGTGTCCCCGGGGTTTCTCCTCTCTTGAGACGTTCGAAAGGACCCCATGGGCGTCATCACCGACAACCTCGACTTCTGGGGTGAAGCGCTCCTCGGCACGCTCGTCCTCTTCTTCGGGGGTGGGCTGATCGCCCTGATCCTCGGAATCATCGTCGGCGCGATGCGCGTCTCGCCGGTGCCGATCGCCCGCGCCGTGGGCACGTTCTACGTCAACACGATCCGCAACACACCGCTGACCCTCGTCTTCTTCGGATTCGCCTTCACCCTGCCGCCTCTTCTCGAAGTTCGGGCGAGTGGTGGCGTCCAGGTGATCTTCGCCGTGGCAGCCCTCGGTATCTACACCGCCACGTACGTCGCCGAGACGGTGCGGTCGGGAATCAACACCGTCCCGGTCGGCCAAGCCGAGGCTGCGCGAGCACTCGGCCTGACCTTCGGGCAGGTGATGTCGCTCGTGGTCCTCCCGCAGGCGTTCCGTTCCGTCATCCCGCCGATGATGAGCGTCTTCATCGCCCTTCTGAAGAACACGACCGTCGCCGCCGGATTCTCGGTCATGAACCTCGGATCCGCCCGCGACTGGTTGAGCGAACGAGGCGAGAACCAGCTCGTGGTCATCATCTGCGTCATGGTCATCTTCGTCGCTCTTGTCCTGCTTCTCTCGTGGGGTCAACGGACACTCGAGAACCGATGGAAGGTGGCGCGATGAGCAGCAGCGTCCTCTACGACGTCCCCGGCCCGCGGGCGATCGCACGCAACCGCATCATCGGTGTGGTCGTCGTCCTCGTGGTGGCGGCCGTCATCGGCTTCCTGGTCTGGCGCCTCGCCGTGACCGGACAGTTCTCGGCGGAGAAGTGGAACGCTTTCACCTACACCCGCATCTGGGAGCAGTTCCTGATGGCCGCGGGCCGGACGCTGGCGGCCTTCGCCGTCGCAGCGGTCGGCGCGCTCGCCCTCGGCTTCATCCTCGCGATCGGCCGTCTGTCGGATCACGCGTGGGTGCGCGTCCCGGTCGCCGCCGTCGTCGAATTCCTGCGCGCGGTGCCCGTGCTCGTGACGATGTTCCTCCTCTACTACGGGATGCCGGTGCTCGGCGTTCGGATCGAGGGGTACTGGGTCGTCGTCATCGCCCTCATCGTCTACAACGGTTCGGTGCTCGCCGAGGTGATCCGCGCAGGGGTCGAATCGCTCCCGCGCGGACAGTCCGAGGCTGGCTATGCCCTCGGCCTCGGCAAGTCGGGCGTCATGCGCCTCGTCCTCCTGCCGCAGGCGATCCGGGCCATGATGCCGGTGATCATCGCTCAGCTCGTGGTGACGCTGAAGGACACCGCTCTCGGCTTCATCATCACGTACGAGGAACTCCTCTTCTACGCAAAGTACCTCGGCTCGCAGAACTCGCTCGACCGACCCATCGTGCAGGCGACGATCGTCGCAGGCATCATCTACATCGGTCTGTGTCTGGCACTGTCCGGTGTCGCGAAGCTGGTCGAGAAGCGCCTCAGCCGCAATCCCGGCACTCCCGGCGCGGCTCCGGCCCGGCCTCTTCAGGAGACCACCGACACCGAGCTCATCGCCACTCAGGTGAGGGCGAGTTCGAAGGACTCGGGTACCGGCCGGGGGGTCTGACGTCCTACCGGCGGGCCGCACTCCGGCCCGCCGGTAGACTCGTCTCTCGTGTCCGACGCACCCGAGATCACCCCCGAGGCGGTGGATGCCGCCGTCGCCGAGGCGCTGGCCGCCTTCGCCGCCGCCCCCGACACCGCCGCGCTGAAAACCGCCCGTTCGGCCCACACCGCGGAGGGGTCATCCCTCGCGCGGCTCAACGCGCAGATGCGAAATGTGCCGAATGACCAGAAGGCCGCGGCGGGCAAGCTCGTCGGCCAGGCTCGCGGTCGCGTCAATCAGGCGCTCGCGGCTCGCGAGGCCGAACTCGCCGCCGCCGAGACCGCCGCGAAACTCGAAGCCGAGCGGGTCGACATCACGGCGATCGCCCCGCGCGGGCGGGTCGGGGCGCGGCATCCCATCTCTCTCCTCCAGGAGGAGATCGCCGACCTCTTCGTCGGCATGGGGTGGGAGATCGCGGAGGGACCCGAACTCGAGCACGAGTGGTTCAACTTCGACGCCCTCAACTTCGCGCCCGATCACCCGGCCCGCCAGATGCAGGACACGTTCTTCGTCGACCCGGTCGCCCGCCACCTCGTCATGCGCACGCACACGAGCCCGGTGCAGGTCCGCTCGATGCTCGAGCGCGAGGTCCCGATCTACATCCTCTGCCCGGGCCGCGTGTACCGTACCGACGAGTTCGACGCGACGCACCTGCCTGCCTTCACGCAGTTCGAGGGGCTTGTGATCGACAAGGGCATCACGATGGCGCACCTCAAGGGCACGCTCGATCATGCCGCGAAGGTCCTTTTCGGAGCCGAGGCGAAGACCCGGTTCCGCACCAACTACTTCCCGTTCACGGAGCCGTCCGCCGAGCTCGACCTGTGGCACCCCACCTTCCCCGGTGGCGCGCGATGGATCGAGTGGGGCGGATGCGGGATGGTGAACCCCAATGTCCTCCGCGCCGCCGGCATCGACCCCGAGGTCTACTCGGGCTTCGCCTTCGGCATGGGCATCGAGCGGACCCTGATGTTCCGCAGCGATGTGCAGGACATGCGTGACATGGCCGAGGGCGATGTCCGCTTCAGCGAGCAGTTCGGAATGGTGGTCTGATGCGCGTCCCGCTCTCTTGGCTCGGCGAGTACGTCGATGTAGCCGAAGGCACGACCCCCGAGGACGTCCTGGCCTCCTTCGTCTCCGTCGGATTCGAAGAGGAGGACGTGCACGCGTTCGACCTCACGGGCCCGATCGTCGTCGGACGTGTCGTCTCGTTCGAGGCCGAGCCGCAGTCCAACGGCAAGACCATCCGGTGGTGCCAGGTCGACGTCGGCGAGGCGAACGGCGGCGTCCGCGGCATCGTCTGCGGCGCCGGCAACTTCTTCGAAGGCGACAAGGTCGTCGTGACGCTGCCGGGAGCGGTCCTCCCCGGCCCGTTCCCGATCGCTGCGCGCAAGACGTACGGCCATGTCTCGGACGGCATGATCGCCTCCGCCAAGGAACTCGGCCTGGGGGAGGAGCACTCCGGCATCCTCCGCCTGACGGAACTGGGCCTCGACCCCGAGGTCGGGACCGACGCGATCGCTCTCCTCGGTCTCGACGACGCCGCCGTCGACATCAACGTCACGCCCGACCGCGGATACGCCCTCTCGATCCGGGGTGCGGCGCGCGAGTACGCGCACGCGACCCGTGCCGCCTTCACCGACCCCGGCCTGCGCCCCTTCGAGGAGCTCGAGCAGCCCACCGGCGGGTTCGACATCACCGTCGACGACGGTGCACCCATCCACGGCAAGCCGGGTGCGAGCGAGTTCGTCGTGCGCATCGTGCGCGACGTCGACCCCTCGCGGCCGACGCCGCCCTGGATGACCGCGCGCCTGTCGCTCGCCGGCATCCGCTCCCTCGGCATCCTGATCGATATCACCAACTACGTGATGCTCGAACTCGGCAACCCGATCCACGGCTACGACCTCGACGCGCTCACCGGCGGCATCACCGTGCGCCGCGCGTCGGTGGGGGAGAAGCTCACGACCCTCGACGGCAAGGAGCGCACGCTCGACGCCGAGGACCTGCTCATCACCGACGAGTCCGGCCCCATCGGCCTGGCGGGCGTCATGGGCGGCGGCAAGACCGAGATGGGGGATGCCACACGCAACGTCCTCATCGAGGCGGCCATCTTCGACCCCGTGTCGATCGCCCGCACGGCGCGCCGGCACAAGCTTCCCAGCGAGGCGTCCCGGCGCTTCGAGCGCGGCGTCGACCCGCTCATCCCGTTCGTCGCGGCACGCCGCGTCGCCGACCTCATGGTCGAACTCGCCGGCGGCACGCTCGACACGACCACGGGCGGCGCGCTCTTCGCCGAGGTGTTCGTCCCGTCGGTCGAGCTCCCCGAGTCGTTCGTCGGCGGCTTGATCGGCGTCGACTACACGCCCGACGAGATCGTCGGCGCGCTCGAGACCATCGGGTGCGAGGTCATCGACGGCGACGGCGGCTGGGAGGTCATCCCGCCCTCCTGGCGCCCCGATCTCACGGACCGGTGGACGCTGGCTGAAGAGGTCGCGCGACTGCACGGGCTCGACCGGATCCCCTCGATCCTCCCGACGCCTCCCTCCGGCCGCGGGCTCACGGCAGCGCAGCGCGGGCGCCGTCGCGTCGCCAACGCGTTGGCTGCGGCCGGTCACGTCGAGGTCGTCGCGTTCCCGTTCACGACCGAGGAACAGAACGACCTGCACGGTTCGGCGACGGGGGAGCACGTGCCCTCCATCCGGCTCGCCAACCCGCTCGACGGTCAGGCGCCGTTCCTGCGGCGCTCGCTGCTCCCGGGACTCCTGCAGATCGCGCACCGGAACGTGTCCCGAGGCTTCACCGACGTGGCCCTCTTCGAGACCGGCACGGTGTTCGCACCCGTCGAGGGCGTCGAGTACGGCACCACAACCGTGCCGCCGCTCGCGCAGCTGCCCGATGAGGCGACGCTCGCGGCACTGCACGCGTCGATCCCGCCGCAGCCCCGGCACGTCGCCGTCCTGCTGCACGGCAACGCGCTGGCGAAGCGACCCGGCCAGCCGGCCGTCGCCTTCGACCTCGCCGATGCGCTCGGTGCGATCCAGACGATCGCCGCGGCCGCAGGTGTGGAGATCGAAGTCCGGCAGGACCAGCGCGCCGCGCTCCACCCGGGCCGCGCCGGTTCGCTCTTCGTCGGGGACGCCGAAGTCGGCTACGTCGGCGAGCTGCTCCCGGCCGTGGCAGAGGCGGCAGACCTGCAGGGGCGGGTCTTCGTCGCCGAACTCGACCTCGACGCCGTCCTCGCCCTCACACCCGCACCGGATGCCGCGCCGTCACTCGCGACGTACCCCGCGGCGACGCAGGACGTGTCGCTCGTCGTCGCAGCCGACCTCGCCGCCGGCGAGGTGCGGGATGCGCTCGCCGACGGCGCAGGTCCTCTGCTGGAGGACCTCCGTCTCGTCGACGACTACCGCGGCGCCGGGGTCCCCGAGGGAGCCAAGAGCCTCACGTTCGCCCTGCGCTTCCGCGCTGACGACCGCACGCTGACGGCGACGGAGGCGACCGAGGCGAAGCTCGCCGGTGTGGCTGTCGCCGCCGAGCGTCACGGAGCGGCGATCCGCGACTGAACCGCTGTCCTCCGAATGGCCGACTGCACAGCCGGTCGTTCGGAGGATACCGTTCGCGTATGGCGACCGCGTCCGAAGCCCCGGCATCCGCCGTTCCGCACGGGGGTGCGGCGGAACGCATGCCGAGAGCGGGCAGGATCATCCGGTTCCTCGCCGCTGTCAACGTCGCGACGGTGGCGGCGAGCCTGGTGTCGTACTCCCTCGGGTGGCAGTACGGGATGCTGCTCTTCCCCCAGGCGTCCGTCTTCTTCCCGGCGGCATGGACCGGCCCCGTCGTGAGCGGCGTCCTGTGGTTCGTCGCCGTCGCGATCGCGGCAGCCACGGCGGCCTTCGGCGCCCTCCGGTCTCCCGCCGGCCACCGAGGCTACGGAGCGTTCCGCGCGATCACGATCTGCGGTGCGGTCGTCGCCGGCATCATCCTGGTCCTGGTGCTGGGTTCGTCGTTCGTCGTCCTCTGACCTCAGCGCGTGCCCCAGTTCCAGGGCGGAGCATCGAGCAGTCCCTGACCCTCGACCACTGTGCCGTCGATGCGACGCTGCAGCGAGATGCGGTGCGCATCAGGAATGGCGTCGATGAGTCCCGGTGCGTGCGAGACCAGCAGCACTTGCGTCTGCGCGGCCGCCGCCCGCACGAGGTTCGCGAGCGGCGCCAGCAGGCTCGCGTGAAGGCTGGACTCGGGCTCGTTCAGGACGGTGAGCGGCGCCGGACGTGCAGGAAGGAGTGCGGCGCACAGGAGGAGGTAGCGGAGGGTTCCGTCCGAGAGTTCTGCTGCGTCCAGCGGCCGCAGGAGGCCCGGCTGGCTCAGGGTCAGACGCAGGTTCCCGTCGGATGCCTCCACCCTCACCCGGCTGCCGGGGAAGGCCTCGTCGACGGCGCTGTCCAGCAGGTGCCCGAATCCCGCGTCGTGGACGGTGGCCCACACCGCGGCGAGGTTCGATCCGTCGTGGGCGAGGAGGGGTGAGCGGGTGCCGACCTGCGGACGACGGGCGGGGGCGTCGGCGTCCACGCGGAAGTGGTCATAGAAGCGCCAGCCGTTCATGATCCGCCGGAGACCGAGCAGCTCCGGGGCCGTGTCGCCGTCGGCGAGGTCCGTGACGATGCTCTCGAAAGCCGCGAGCTTCTGATCGAGGGACACCCACGCGCCGTCACGGACGCGCGTCTGCGCCCGGAGCCGGTCGATCAGCAGGGTCGCCGGCTTCGCGAGTCTGCCGGCGAAGACCTGCTCCCGCTTGATCTCGGGGTCGCGGGCGAAGACGCTGTTCTGCGACGCCTGGGGGATGCCGAGGTCCACGAGGTACCCGAGCTCGTCCGATGCGAAGCCGAGCTGCACTGCGATCGGGTTGCGTCGGACGGTGCCCTGCCCGCCGCCGTCCTCCGAGCCGGCCCACAGGAGCGACGGCAGCCCGCCCTCCCGCGCGACGGCACCGACGAGATCACCGCGCGCGGCGGAAGTCAGCAGGCGCAGTGCGCGGTACAGGTTGGACTTGCCCGACCCGTTCGCGCCGGTCACGACGGTGAGCTCCTCGAGCGGGAGCACGACATCGCGGAGAGAGCGGTAGCCGGAGACGGCGAGCGTGCGCAGCATCCCCCCACTGTGCCAGGTGGAGTGGACATCGCGACGAGGCCGTTCGCTAGGCTCGCCGGGTGAGCGAGCACCAGATCGTCCCCGCCCTCCATCTCTCCGGCCTCGTCAAGCACTTCGGGTCGACCCCGGCGGTCGCCGGTATCGACCTGATCGTGCCGTCCGGCTCGTTCTACGGCCTCGTGGGCCCGAACGGCGCCGGCAAGACCACCACGCTGTCGATGGCGACGGGCCTTCTGCGTCCCGACGCGGGCGGCGCCTGGGTGCACGGGATCGACGTGTGGCGGGACCCGGTGGCCGCCAAACGCGTCATCGGCAACCTGTCCGACGGCATCCGACTCTTCGACCGCCTCACCGGCGAGCAGCTCATCACCTACACGGCCATGATGTTCGGGCTGGCGCGCGCCGAGATCGCGCCGCGCGTCTCGGATCTCCTGGATCTCATGGATCTTCGCCCCGCCGCGGGGACGATCGTCGCCGACTACTCCGCGGGTATGACCAAGAAGGTCGCGCTCGCGTGCGCGCTGGTGCACGCACCCCGTCTCCTCGTCCTCGACGAGCCGTTCGAATCGGTCGATCCCGTCTCGGCGGCGAACATCGAGGACGTCCTGCGCAGCTACACCGCGTCGGGCGGATCGGTCATCGTCTCGAGCCATTCGATGGACCTCGTGCAGCGCATGTGCGATCACGTCGCCATCATCGCGGCGGGGCGGGTCCTCTCGTCCGGCACGATCGACGAGGTTCGCGCCGGGCAGAGTCTGCAGGACCGCTTCGTCGATCTCGTCGGCGGGCGTCACACGAGTGAGGGGCCGCAGTGGTTGCGACAGTCCTGAAGCTCCGGTACCGCGCGCTCTTCAACACTCTCGCCCGTCGACCCTGGCAGCTCGTCGGCTTCATCGCCGGCGCGCTGTGGGGAATCGGCATCCTGATCTCCGTCACCGCCGGCATCATCTCGCTGAGCCTGGCCGGATCGCTCGACGCCTCGGCCGCCGTGAGCATCATCGGCGGCAGCGCGCTCGTGCTCGGGTGGGTCGTGGGGCCGATCGTCGTGGCGGGGATGGACACGGCGATCGACGCGCGTCGCCTCGCGCCGTACCCGTTCAGCCGTCGTCAGACGATGCTCGCGCTCGCCGGGACGGGCGCGACCGGGATCCCGGGCGTCGTGTCGACCCTGGTGGCGCTCATCTCCGTCATCCTGTGGGCGCGATGGCCGCTCGCGGCGCTCGCGGGAATCCCCGCGGCCCTGGTCGGCGTGGCGATCTGCGTCGTCGCCTCCCGGCTCGTCGCCGAGCTCTCCGGTGGCGTCGGCGGCAATCGCCGCGGCCGCGAGCTGATCGGGACGCTCGTGCTGGTCGTCGTGATGCTCGCGGGACCGATCACCACGGGCATCCTCAGCCTGTTGGACGGGGGCGACGGATCGCTCGGCGAGAGGCTCGGCGCCGCGGCGGCGATCTTGCCGTGGACGCCGCTCGGAGCCGCGTGGGCGGTGGCGCCGGCCCTCGCCGCCGGGGAGGGCCTGCTCGCTCTTGCGCGCCTCGCGATCGCCCTCGCCGCTCTCGCCGCGCTCTGGTGGGCGTGGTCGCGCGCCATCGCCGGGGCGACGGCGTCTCCGGCCCGGCAGTCCAGCCGGCAGGTCGCCGCGGGCAAGCTCGGGCTGTTCGGGGTCATGCCGACCGGCGGAGTCGGTGCGACCTGGGCACGCTCGCTCAACGCCTGGCTGCGCGATCCGCGGTATCTCCGCCAGCTTCTCGTGGTGCCGATCTTCCCGATCCTGTTCGCCTTCGTGAGCGGCGTCGACGGCTTCCTGTTCGCGGCGTCGCCGGTCCTCGTGGCGTTCGTGCTGGCCATCGCCTGCTACAGCGACATCTCCTACGACGGCACGGCGTACGCCACGGTGCTCGCAACGGGCGTGCGGGGCCGCGACGACCGTCTCGGGCGGCTCCTGGGAGCGGCGTGTCTCGGCATCCCCCTTGTCGTCGTCCTCACGGTCGCGACCAGCGTCCTGAGTGCGGATGCCGGGCGTCTCCCGCTCGTTCTCGGCACCGCCCTGGGGGTCCTCCTCACCGGGTACGGGGTGTCGGCCGTGACGTCCGCCATGATCATCTCGCCCGTCGCCGCGCCGGGGGACAGCCCGTTCAAGAGCGTCCCCGGTCAGACCTTCGTGGGCGGTCTTCTGGTGTTCGTCGTCTGGGCCGTCATCGCGGTGCTCTCGCTGCCCGTCCTCGCCCTCGCGGTCACGGGGATGGTTCAGGGACCTGCGGCGTGGGGCCTGCCGACGCTCGCCATGGGAGTCGTCGTCGGCGGCGGCATCGCCGCGCTGGGTGTTCACCTCGGCGGGCGGACCTTCGACCGGTCCGGTCCGGAACTGCTCGAGCGCATCCGGGCGCTGCCGTCATGACCGACCGCATCCTCGTCCTGGGCGGCACCGGGTGGGTGGGTCGCCGCGTCGCCGAGGCATGGCTCGAGCGCGGCGCCCGCGTGAGTGTGACGGCGCGCGGCGGTCGCGCTGCCCCCGCGGGCGCGGATCTCGTCGTCACCGACCGAGACCTGCCAGAGGCCTACGATGCGCTGGCCGCGACCGAATGGGACGAGATCGTCGACGTCTCCTCGGTTCCCGCACACGTCGCGCAGGCGGCATCCGCTCTCGGTGATCGCGCGGCGCACGCCACGTACATCTCGAGCGTGTCGGTCTACGCCGACGCGACCCGGGTAGGCGCCGACGAGCGGGCGGCGATCGTCGAGCCCCTGGGCGAGGCGGATGCCTACGACTACGCGCGAGCCAAAGTCGCCGCCGAGGGTGAGTCGGCGGCTCTCGGCGCCCGCGTCTCAGTGATCCGACCAGGGTTGATCGTCGGCCCGGGGGACCCGACGGACCGCTTCGGCTACTGGCCGGCCCGGTTCTCAGCCGCGGGCGCAGAGGCGGTCCTCGTTCCCGAAGCGACGGATCTCCGCGCACAGGTGATCGACGTGGATGACCTGGTGTCCTTCGTCGTCGCCTCGGGGGCACGCGGATTCGACGGCCTGGTCGATGTGGTTGGCCCCTCCCACCCGTTGGCGGAGGTCGTCACCGTCGCGCGGGATGCCGCGGGCCACACCGGCGAGGTGCACACCGCTCCCGCCGACTGGCTCGAGCGTCACGGGATCGCGCATTGGGCGGGACCGAGATCGCTCCCGCTGTGGCTGCCGGCCGACATGCCGGGCTTCGCATCGCGAAGCGGTGCGGCCTACCGGGCGGCGGGGGGCAGAACCCGTCCGCTCGCCGAGACGGTCGCCCGCGTCCTCGAGGACGAACGCGAGCGCGGTGTCGCGCGCTCCAGGACGTCGGGGCTCGAGCGCGCCGAGGAACTCGCGCTCATCGAGGCGCTGCACGCCGAGCGCTGACCTCGATTTGCGGCAACGGATGCCGCGGCGATACCGTCGCGGTATGTCCTCGCCCGCGACCCTCACCGTCTCGACGGTGGTCCGCGCGCGTCGACGTCTGGGCGACCGCCGACGCTAGGCGACCCCTCCCGCTCTCCGTGCACGACGGATCGAGCCGCAGGTGTCGCCGTCTTCGGCCCCGCTCACTCCAGACAATAAGGTTGAATCCATGACCTTCTCGGTCGCCGTCTCCGGCGCTTCCGGCTATGCGGGTGGAGAGATCCTCCGCCTCCTCGCGTCGCATCCCGACGTCGAGATCCGCACCGTCACGGCCCACTCCAACGCCGGACAGCCGCTCATCGACCACCAGCCGCACCTGCGGTCCCTCGCGCACCTGACGCTGCAGGACACGACTCCCGAGGTCCTCTCGGGGCACGACGTCGTCTTCCTCGCCCTGCCGCACGGCCAGTCCGCGCAGTACACCGAGATGCTGGAGGACGTTCCGCTCGTCATCGACGCCGGCGCGGACCATCGCCTCACCGACCCGTCCGCGTGGAACGCGTTCTACGGGGGAGCGTTCTCCGAGCCGTGGGCGTACGGGGTTCCGGAGCTCCCCGTCGGAAGCGCGAAGCAACGGGGCGCCCTCGTCGGCGCGCGGCGCGTCGCGGCCCCCGGCTGCAACGCCTCCACCGTCTCGTTGAGCCTCGCGCCCGGCGTCGCCGCCGGCGTCATCGATCCGGGTGACATCGTCACCGTGCTCGCCGTCGGACCCTCCGGGGCGGGCAAGAGCCTCAAGACGAACCTCCTGGCGTCGGAGATCCTCGGCACCGCCAACCCGTACGCGGTCGGCGGCACGCACCGGCACATCCCCGAGATCCGGCAGGCGCTCGCCGCGGCTGCGCCGACCGAGGTGGACATCCGCATCTCGTTCACCCCGGTGCTCGTCCCCATGGCGCGCGGCATCCTCGCCACCTCGACCGCCCCCATCGCGCACGGTGTCACCGACGCGCAGATCCGGGGCGCGTGGGAGTCCGCGTACGCCGACGAGCCGTTCGTGCACCTCCTGCCCGAGGGCTCGTTCCCACGGACGGCCGACGTGCTGGGCGCGAACACGGCCCTCCTCGGACTCGCGATCGATCGGGCGGCAGGTCGCGTCGTCGTGGTCGCCGCCGTCGACAACCTCGTCAAGGGCACCGCCGGTGCCGCGATCCAATCGATGAACATCGCCCTCGGTCTCACCGAGACGACGGGCCTGAGCGTGAACGGGGTGGCACCGTGAGCGTCACGGCAGCACAGGGATTCGAGGCGGCCGGCGTCGCCGTCGGATTGAAGTCGACCGGGGCGAACGACGTCGCCGTCGTCGTGAACCGCGGGCCCAAGAAGGTCGGTGCGGCCGTCTTCACGACCAACCGCGCCAAGGCCAACCCGATCCTGTGGTCGCAGCAGGTCATCGGGGACGGCGTCGTCGAGGCGATCGTCCTGAACTCCGGGGGAGCGAACTGCTTCACCGGCACGTTCGGATTCCAGACCACGCACCAGACCGCCGAGAGGGCCGCCGAGCTCCTCGGCATCGGCGCCGGGGACGTGCTCGTCTGCTCGACCGGTCTCATCGGCACCGGTGACGAGGTCTTCCGCGGCAAGGTCCTCGACGGCGTCGAGAAGGGGGTCGCCGCCCTCTCAGCCGACGGGGGAGAGGCGGCATCCCTCGCCATCATGACCACCGACTCCCGTCCCAAGCGCGCCGTCGTCTCGCAGGACGGCTGGACCATCGGCGGCATGGCCAAGGGCGCCGGCATGCTCGCTCCGGGCCTCGCGACGATGCTCGTCGTCATCACGACCGACGCCGACCTGGATGCCGCGGCCGCCGACGCCGCGCTCCGCGAGGCCACACGGGTCAGCTTCGACCGGCTCGACTCCGACGGCTGCATGTCGACGAACGACCAGGTGACGCTCCTCGCGAGCGGGGCCAGCGGCATCCGTCCGGAGCCCGCCGCCTTCGCGCTCGCACTCGCCGAGCTCTGCCTGGACCTCGCCGCGCAGCTGCAGGGGGATGCCGAGGGCGCCAGCCACGACATCACGATCGAGATCGTCGGCGCCGAGAACGAGGCGGACGCCGTCACGGTGGGCCGCTCGATCGCGCGCAACAACCTCTTCAAGGCCGCCATCTTCGGCAACGACCCGAACTGGGGTCGCGTCCTCGCGGCGATCGGCACGACGGATGCCGCCTTCGACCCGTACGACGTCGACGTGTCGTTCAACGGGGTCCGGGTCTGCACCGCCGGGGGACCCGACCGCCCCCGCGAGGAGGTCGACCTGACTCCCCGCGCGACGCACATCCTCGTCGACCTGCGCGTCGGTCAGGCGGCGGCGACGATCCTCACCAACGACCTGACGCACGACTACGTCCACGAGAACAGCGCCTATTCGTCATGACCGACATCCAGCAGACCACGCCCGAAGAGGCCGCCGGCAAGGCCGCGGTCCTCGTCGAATCCCTGCCCTGGCTCCAGCGCTTCCGCGATCAGATCGTCGTCATCAAGTACGGCGGCAACGCGATGGTCAGCGAGGAGCTGCAGGCCGCCTTCGCCGAGGACATCGCCTACCTGCACCACGTCGGGGTGAAACCCGTCGTCGTGCACGGCGGCGGACCGCAGATCTCGACCATGCTCGACCGCCTCGACATCCCCAGCGAGTTCAAGGGCGGCTACCGCGTCACGAGCACCGAGGCGATCGGGGTCGTCCGCATGGTGCTCGCCGGGCAGATCAACCCCCAGCTCGTGTCGCGCATCAACGCGCACGGATCGTTCGCCACCGGGATGTCGGGGGAGGACGCCGGACTCTTCCAAGGACGCCGTCGCGGTGTCGTGGTCGACGGAGCCGAACACGACCTCGGGCACGTGGGCGACGTCGTCGGCGTCGACCCGACGGCCATCCTCGACCACCTCGCCGCCGACCGGGTGCCGGTCGTCTCGTCGATCGCGCCGGACGTCGACGCACCGGGCAGCTCCTTGAACGTCAACGCGGATGCCGCGGCCGCGGCGCTCGCCGTCGCTCTCGGCGCGGTCAAGCTCGTCATCCTCACCGACGTCGCCGGCCTCTACGCCGATTGGCCCAACCGCGACTCCCTCGTCTCGCACCTGACGGCGACGGAGCTGCGCGCCCTGGTACCGAGCCTCGAGTCGGGGATGATCCCGAAGATGCAGGCCTGCCTCGACGCGGTCGACGGCGGCGTCGATCGCGCGGCGATCATCGATGGACGCCAGCCGCATTCGGTGCTCGTCGAACTCTTCACACAACGCGGAATCGGAACAGAGGTGGTGGCGGGATGACCGCGCAGACGACGGTGAGCTGGAAGGACGACGCAGCGCGCGACCTCGTCCTCAACTCGGGGGACCGGTTCGCTCTGCTCGTGCGCGGCGAAGGCGCGCACCTGTGGGACGACGAAGGCACCCGATACCTCGACTTCCTCGGCGGCATCGCCGTGATCTCCCTGGGTCACGCGCACCCCGTGTTCGTGCAGGCCGTCGCCGAGCAGGCCGCGACGCTCGGGCACGTCTCGAACTACTTCGCCACGCCGCCGCAGCTCGGTCTCGCCGCTCGGCTGAAGCGGCTCGCCGGCACAGGGGACTCCGGCCGGGTCTACTTCGGCAACTCCGGCGCGGAGGCCAACGAGGCCGCCTTCAAGCTCGCGCGCCTCCACGGCGGCACAGACCGCCCCCGCATCCTCGCGCTCAAGAATGCCTTCCACGGTCGCACGATGGGGACGCTCGCCCTCACCGGCAAGCCCGCCATGCAGCAGCCGTTCGAGCCCATGGTCCCGGGAGTCGAGTTCCTCGACTCCACGATCGAGGCTCTCGAAGAGGCCATCGACGACCGCGTCGCGGCGCTGTTCGTCGAGCCGATCAAGGGCGAGGCGGGGGTGCTCGATCTCCCCGAGGGCTACCTCGCGGCCGCGCGGGAGATCACCCGTCGCCATGGCGCGCTGCTGATCATCGACGAGATCCAGACCGGAGCGGGGCGCACCGGCGCATGGTTCGCGTTCCAGCACACCGGCATCACCCCGGATGCCATCACCGTCGCCAAGGGCATCGGCAACGGCATCCCGATCGGCGCCCTCATCACCTTCGGTGCTGCGAGCGAGCTCTTCTACCCCGGCACCCACGGATCCACCTTCGGCGGCAATCCGCTCGCGACCGCTGTGGCGTCCGCGGTCCTCGATGAGATCGAGAACGCCGGCCTCGTCGAGGCGGCGGCAGAGCGCGGCCGCCAGGTCCGCGAGGCCGTCGACGCGATCGGCTCGGCTTTGGTGGAGGGGTGCCGCGGCCAGGGGCTGCTGATCGGCGTCGCCCTCCGGCATCCCGTCGCCGGCGCCGTGGTCGCCGCTGCCCAGCAGCACGGCCTGATCATCAACGCCGCCAACGACTCGACGATCCGTCTCGCCCCGGCGCTCACGATCGGCGACGTCGAGATCGACGAGTTCCAGACCCTGTTCGCCCGCTCCCTCGCGACCGTCGAGGACGCCCTCATGCTCGACGACACGACCCACGACACTTCGGAGGCCTCCGCATGACCCGCCACCTGCTGCGCGACGACGACCTGACCCCGGCCGAGCAGGCCGAGATCCTCGACCTGGCCGTCGAGCTGAAGGCCGACCGCTGGAAGGAGAAGCCGCTCGCCGGTCCGCAGACGGTCGCCGTCATCTTCGACAAGTCGTCGACCCGTACGCGGGTGTCGTTCGCCGTCGGCATCGCCGACCTCGGCGGATCGCCGCTCATCATCTCGACGGCGAACAGCCAGCTCGGCGGCAAGGAGACACCCTCCGACACCGCGCGCGTGCTGGAGCGGCAGGTCGCCGCGATCGTCTGGCGCACGTACGCGCAGGCAGGTCTCGAGGAGATGGCGAAGGACACGCGCGTCCCCGTCGTCAACGCCCTGAGTGACGACTTCCACCCCTGTCAGCTGCTCGCCGACCTGCTCACGATCCGCGAGCACAAGGGCGAGCTGAAGGGTCTCACCCTCGCTTTCTTCGGTGACGGGCTCTCCAACATGGCGCACTCCTACGCGCTTGCAGGTGTCACGGCCGGCATGCACGTGCGCATCGCCTCGCCGGAGGACTACGCACCCCGTGAGGACGTCGTCGCCGACGCCGACCGCCGCGCCGCCGAAACCGGCGGATCCCTCACCCTCTACACCGACCCGAACGAGGCCGCCGCCGGTGCGGATGTCATCGTGACCGACACGTGGGTGTCGATGGGCAAGGAAGAGGAGAAGATCGCGCGCCTGCGGGATCTCGGCTCCTACAAGGTGACGCAGGAGACGATGGCGCTCGCTCAGGACGACGCCGTCTTCATCCACTGCCTCCCCGCCGACCGCGGGTACGAGGTGGACGCCGACGTCATCGACGGACCGCAGAGCGTCGTCTGGGATGAGGCGGAGAACCGCCTGCACGCGCAGAAGGCGCTGCTGGTGTGGCTGTTGCGGCAGAGCTGACCCGAACCTGGCGGAGCTGGAACGGCCCTGCCAGGCTCCACGGCATCGACCTCGCCCGCGCGCTCGCGGTGTTCGGCATGCTCGCCGCGCACCTGCTCACCATCGAGGAGCCCCTGGCCCTCACGGACCCGTCGACGTGGGCCGACCTCGTCAACGGCCGATCGTCGATCCTGTTCGCGACCCTCGCGGGAGTCTCGATCGCGCTGATGACCGGCGGGCGGACGCCGCATCGCGGGGCGCGACTGGGCGTGAGCCGCAAGCGCCTCGCGGTCCGCGCCGTCGCGCTCTGGCTGATCGGGGTGCTCCTCACGCAGACGGGTGTGCCGATCTACGTCATCCTCCAGGCCTACGGCATCCTCTTCCTCCTCGCCCTCCCGCTCCTCGCCCTGTCGATACGCGCGCTCTGGGGCATCGCGGCATCCGTCGCGCTCGTGATGCCGTGGGTCCTGCCGTTCCTCGATGCGCTCCCGGTGTGGGAGGGCGAGTCGGGGAGGCAGTTCTTCCTGTTCACGGGATGGGCGTATCCGTTCCCGCTGTGGATCGCGTTCGTCGTCGCCGGCATCGCCATCGGACGCACGGACCTCCGCATCCTGTCCGTGCAGGTGACGATCCTCGCGGCGGGCGTTGCCGCCGTGGTGGTCGGTGGCATCATCTCGATCGTCGCCGAGGCGAGCGGTATGACGTCGCCGGGAACCTACGGCGAGGCGGCGCTCTCCGCGGAGGCCCACAGCGGCGGGCTCGCGGAGGTCATCGGCTCGGGGGGATTCGCCCTGGCGGTCCTCGGAGCCTGCCTGCTCCTGTGCCGCACGCCGATCACGTGGCTGGTCGCCCCCCTCCGTGCGGTCGGGTCCATGCCGTTGACCGCCTACGTGGGGCAGGTCCTCGTCTGGGCCGTCATCGCGCTCGGCGTCTTCGACGACACGACCGACCTGCAGGCGTTCCGCGATCTCGGACTCTTCTGGTGGTTCTGCCTGGGGGCCGTCGTCTTCTGCACAGCGTGGGCGCTACTGCGCGGCCGGGGGCCCTTGGAACGCGCGCTGGCCTTCCTGTCCCGCACACTGGTGCCCGGATGGAACCTCGACCCCGCCGATAGGGTGGTCACGTGAGTGAGAGCAAGAGCGACGCGACGAACCAGGGTGCACTGTGGGGCGGACGCTTCGCCACCGGCCCGTCTCCGGAGCTCGTCGAACTGAGTCGATCCACGCATTTCGACTGGGCTCTGGCCCACTACGACCTGGCGGGCTCCCACGCGCATGCGCGTGCGCTCGCCGCCGCCGGATACCTGACGGCCGAGGAAGAGTCGCGGATGCATGCCGGGTTGGACGCGCTCGGTGACGCCCTGCGTTCCGGTGACCTGGTGGCCGTGGAGTCCGACGAAGACGTCCACGGTGCGCTCGAAGCCGCCCTGATCCGTGAGGTCGGTTCCGAGCTGGGTGGCAAGCTCCGCGCCGGCCGCAGTCGCAATGACCAGATCGCGACACTGGTGCGCCTGTTCCTCCTCGAACACTCGCGGGTGATCGCGCGGGACATCGTGCGCGTCGTCGACGCGATCGTCGCCCAAGCCGAGGCCCACTCGACGGCCATCATGCCGGGGCGGACACATCTCCAGCACGCCCAGCCCGTGCTTCTCGCGCATCACCTGCAGGCGCATGCCTGGCCCCTCGTCCGCGACCTGGAACGGCTGCGGGACTGGACGGCCCGGGCGTCGGTCTCGCCCTACGGCGGGGGAGCGCTCGCCGGTGCGACGTTCGGGCTCGACGCCCACGCCGTGGCGCAGGACCTCGGTCTGGCGCGACCGGCCGAGAACTCGATGGACGGGACGTCGGCGCGCGACGTGGTGGCGGAGTTCGCCTTCATCGCAGCGATGATCGGCGTCGACATCTCCCGCTTCGCCGAGGACATCATCATCTGGAACACGCGCGAGTTCTCGTTCGTACGCCTGGACGACGGCTTCTCGACGGGTTCGAGCATCATGCCCCAGAAGAAGAATCCCGACATCGCGGAGCTCGCTCGGGGAAAATCCGGCCGCTTGATCGGCAACCTCACCGGCCTGCTCGCCACGCTGAAGGCTCTCCCTCTCGCGTACAACCGCGATCTGCAGGAGGACAAGGAGCCCGTCTTCGACTCGGTGACGACGCTCGAAGTCCTTCTCCCGGCGTTCGCGGGGATGATCGCGACTCTCCGTTTCGACACCGACCGGATGACGGCATCCGCTCCCGAGGGATTCTCGTTGGCGACCGACGTGGCGGATTGGCTCGTCAAGCGCGGCGTTCCGTTCCGTGACGCGCACGAGATCTCCGGCGCGTTGGTGCAGGCCTGCGAGCAGCGGGGGATCGGTCTCGAGGACGCGGACGACGCACTGTTGGCTGAGGTCTCGCCGCATCTCGAGCCGGCCGTGCGGGACGTCCTCACGGTCGAGGGGTCTGTGGCCAGCCGTGACGGCGTGGGCGGCACCGCTCCCGTGCGGGTGGGTGAGCAGCGTTCGGCGTTGGTGTCCCGGGTGCAGGACCTCGCACGCGATCTCGACATCTGATCTCACTTATACCGAGAAGAAAATAAGCAATAAGCTTATTGCACTGCGATGATAAGCGCCGTAGCATGCCGACATGCCCTCTCACGTCGCCGTGATCGCCGACATCGTCGGGTCCCGCACCCTGACCGATCGCGCCGGAGCCCAGCGCGCGATCATCGCTTCGTCGCATCAGGTACATGCGGATTACCCGGTCTCCGTCTCCCCGCTCGCCGCCACGGTCGGTGACGAATTCCAGGCGGTGTACCCCGACCTGCCCGCGGCGCTCGCCTCGCTGCTGCTCCTGCAGCTCCACCTCCCGGAGGGCATCCAGCTCAGGTTCGGACTCGGAGTAGGTGCGGTCGATCGCGTCGACGACGGCATCACCGATGGGCCCGGCTGGTGGGCCGCGCGTGCTGCGATCGAGCATGCTCATCGACTGCAGGACCGCGCCGTGCCGCACGCGCGCACGCGCATCGCGACGGAACAGGGACAGGATGCCGTCATGACCGAACGCATCGCCTATGCCAACGCGTACGTTCTGGCGCGCGACGAGCTCGTGTCGGCCATGAGCGGGCGCACCCGCCGACTCACGTACGGCCGGTGCCTCGGACGCACGCAGCGGGAGTTGGCGGAGGCGGAAGGGATCACCCAGCCCGCCGTCTCGCAAGCTCTCTCCGCTGCGGGTTCCGCCGCCCTCGTTGCGGGTTTCACCGATCTGTCGACGGACCCGTCGTGATCGGCGCCGGCATCGTCCTGCTCGGGGTCGGTCTCGCGGACCTCATCCGTCGTCATGCGCCCGCGCGGCTGAGAGCGCTGCTCTACATCGTGGCGTTCCTCCTCGTCCTCGTCGGCGCCTCCGGAGCGGATGCCGCGGTCTGGGCATTCGCCGCGACCGGCGTCGCCTCGATGTGGGTGGTCACGACGCCCGGTTCGACAGGAGGTCGGGCCGGCCTCTGGCCCCTGATCGTCGTCGCGCTGGTCGCACTGGTTGCGGTCGCCGTCATGGGCGTCCGTGACGATCAGGGTCCGCTCGGAGCGATCTGGCCGACCGGCTCCCCGCTCGGCGCGGTGAGTCTCGACGTCGGCGTCTTCGTGATCGGTGCCCTCGCGTTCCTCACCGAGTCGGGCAACGTCATCGTCCGGGCGGCACTGCGCGGTGGCGAGGTCGCGTCCGACGCCCCGACGATCCTCAAGGGCGGGCGCCTGATCGGCCCGCTCGAGCGCGTCCTGGTGTTCGCGCTGACGGTGACCGGCGCATTCACGCTCCTCGCCGCCGTGCTCGCCGCGAAGGGGATCGTGCGCTTCCCCGAGATCTCGCGCGACACCGACCTCGGTACGCGCGCGGAGTACTTCCTGATCGGCAGCCTCGTCAGCTGGGTGACCGCGCTCGGAGCGGCGTTCCTCCTGTGGTGGGGCACCGCCGCCTGACCCTTGTCGCGGAAGCCGGGGTCTGCTTGCCTCATCCCACCGTCGACCGCATCGAAGACACGGTCGCTCTCGCGGTCGCCGCGGGTGGGGGAGCAGATGGGCGAGATCCAGCTCTTCGACGAAGGCTCGCGCCGGGTCTACCTGCGCGACTCCGAGGGGAACGTCATCGGCCTGTACGACGAGGTGGCGGCGGACTGATCAGCCGTGGCCCCGCTGATAGCCTGGAAGACGTGTCTGAATCCGTATCGAGCGCCGATCTGACGGCGCTCGCGCCCGCCAACGACCCGTCTTTCGCCAACGTGTGGGACGAGATCGTCTGGCGCGGCCTCGTGCACGTGTCGACCGACGAAGCGTCGCTTCGCGACCTCCTCTCCGGAGCGCCGATCACGTACTACTGCGGCTTCGACCCGACCGCGCCGAGCCTGCATCTCGGCAACCTCGTGCAGCTCCTCCTCCTGCGGCGTCTGCAGCTCGCCGGGCACCAGCCGCTCGGACTGGTGGGTGGATCGACCGGTCTCATCGGCGATCCGCGGCCCACGGCGGAGCGGACGCTCAACACCCGCGAGACCGTCACGGAGTGGGTGGAGCGTCTGCGCGGGCAGGTCGAACGGTTCCTGAGCTTCGAGGGCGAGAACGCGGCCCGGCTGGTGAACAACCTCGACTGGACTGCGCCGATGAGTGCGATCGACTTCCTCCGCGAGATCGGCAAGCACTACCGGGTCGGCACGATGCTGAAGAAGGATGCCGTCGCCGCCCGCCTCAACTCCGACGCGGGCATCAGCTACACCGAGTTCAGCTACCAGATCCTGCAGGGGATGGACTACCTCGAGCTGTACCGCCAGTACGACTGCGTCCTGCAGACGGGTGGCAGCGACCAGTGGGGGAACCTGACGAGTGGGACGGATCTGATCCACCGCGTCGAGGGGACGTCCGTGCATGCCATCGGCACGCCGCTGATCACCAACAGCGACGGGACGAAGTTCGGCAAGAGCGAGGGCAATGCCGTCTGGCTGGATGCCGACATGTGCAGCCCGTACCGGATGTACCAGTTCTGGCTCAACACCGATGATGCCGACGTCGTCGCTCGCCTGAAGGTGTTCACGTTCCTGACGCGCGCCGACATCGAGGAGTACGAGCGGCTGGTCGCCGACGAGCCCTTCCGGCGTGCGGCGCAGCGCCGTCTCGCGATGGAGGTCACGACGACGGTGCATGGAGCGGATGCCGCGACCGCGGTCGCCGCCGCGTCCGACGCACTCTTCGGGCAGGGGGATCTCACCGCCCTCGACGCCCCCACGCTCCGCTCTGCGCTCGAGGAGCTGCCACACGTGGCGACGGCCGGGGAGATCCCGGTCGTACAGGCGCTCCTGGACACCGGCTTGGTTTCCAGTGCGAGCGAGGCGCGACGCGCGATCTCGCAGGGAGGTGTCTCCGTCGACGGTGTGAAGGTCGTCGACGAGGGGCAGGTCATCACGGGTTCGCTCCCCGGTGGCGTCTCCGTGCTCCGGC
The DNA here is from genome assembly GCF_900102005.1 of Microbacterium sp. LKL04. NCBI lineage: Bacteria > Bacillati > Actinomycetota > Actinomycetes > Micrococcales > Microbacteriaceae > Microbacterium > Microbacterium sp. LKL04. Next base: position 556,318 of record NZ_LT627736.1, read on the forward strand.
GGGGCAAGAAGACGATGGCCGGCGTGTTCGTGTCCTGACGAATGGCCCTCTCCGAGGCCGCTCTTCCCGATCCGTCGGGGGAGCGGCCTCTGTTGTTTGGGCTCCTGATCAGCGCGACACGCCCGGGATGCGGGCGTGATTTGCCGGACCTGCGGGAGCCGCGTAACTTATTACTTGTTCGCCCCACAGGGAAGAGCGAGAGACCGAAAGGCCTCCGGCCCCCTCAAGCGGAGAACCACATCCATCCCAAACCTCTCCTAGAGAGAACAAGACCTTGTGGTCTAGGATGGGGACTCCACCTCGAAGCCCCGTGGTGATGAGCCCGACACGATCTCTTGATCGTTGCGTGCCGTCTCGTTCGGGAGTCGAGCGAAGAGTGTGACGTTGCCTCACTACGAAGCCCTGCGGGGTGGTGTGGGAGCATCCGATCCTTGAGAACTCAACAGCGTGCACTTGTCAAATGCCAAATAACCTCGATCTCAGCTTTGGCTGAGGTGAGATTCCTTTGGATCAAAGTCCGGCACTTCGGTGTCGGCAACGGATAGTCAGCAATGATTTATCTCTTTGGTCAGTTCAAACTCGCTGCTTCGGCCTATTCCGGTCGTTGTCAGTATTTTTCTTTTACGGAGAGTTTGATCCTGGCTCAGGATGAACGCTGGCGGCGTGCTTAACACATGCAAGTCGAACGGTGAAGCAGAGCTTGCTCTGTGGATCAGTGGCGAACGGGTGAGTAACACGTGAGCAACCTGCCCCTGACTCTGGGATAAGCGCTGGAAACGGCGTCTAATACTGGATATGAGCTGCGATCGCATGGTCAGCAGTTGGAAAGATTTTTCGGTCTGGGATGGGCTCACGGCCTATCAGCTTGTTGGTGAGGTAATGGCTCACCAAGGCGTCGACGGGTAGCCGGCCTGAGAGGGTGACCGGCCACACTGGGACTGAGACACGGCCCAGACTCCTACGGGAGGCAGCAGTGGGGAATATTGCACAATGGGCGAAAGCCTGATGCAGCAACGCCGCGTGAGGGATGACGGCCTTCGGGTTGTAAACCTCTTTTAGCAGGGAAGAAGCGAAAGTGACGGTACCTGCAGAAAAAGCGCCGGCTAACTACGTGCCAGCAGCCGCGGTAATACGTAGGGCGCAAGCGTTATCCGGAATTATTGGGCGTAAAGAGCTCGTAGGCGGTTTGTCGCGTCTGCTGTGAAATCCCGAGGCTCAACCTCGGGTCTGCAGTGGGTACGGGCAGACTAGAGTGCGGTAGGGGAGATTGGAATTCCTGGTGTAGCGGTGGAATGCGCAGATATCAGGAGGAACACCGATGGCGAAGGCAGATCTCTGGGCCGTTACTGACGCTGAGGAGCGAAAGGGTGGGGAGCAAACAGGCTTAGATACCCTGGTAGTCCACCCCGTAAACGTTGGGAACTAGTTGTGGGGTCCATTCCACGGATTCCGTGACGCAGCTAACGCATTAAGTTCCCCGCCTGGGGAGTACGGCCGCAAGGCTAAAACTCAAAGGAATTGACGGGGACCCGCACAAGCGGCGGAGCATGCGGATTAATTCGATGCAACGCGAAGAACCTTACCAAGGCTTGACATATACGAGAACGGGCCAGAAATGGTCAACTCTTTGGACACTCGTAAACAGGTGGTGCATGGTTGTCGTCAGCTCGTGTCGTGAGATGTTGGGTTAAGTCCCGCAACGAGCGCAACCCTCGTTCTATGTTGCCAGCACGTAATGGTGGGAACTCATGGGATACTGCCGGGGTCAACTCGGAGGAAGGTGGGGATGACGTCAAATCATCATGCCCCTTATGTCTTGGGCTTCACGCATGCTACAATGGCCGGTACAAAGGGCTGCAATACCGCGAGGTGGAGCGAATCCCAAAAAGCCGGTCCCAGTTCGGATTGAGGTCTGCAACTCGACCTCATGAAGTCGGAGTCGCTAGTAATCGCAGATCAGCAACGCTGCGGTGAATACGTTCCCGGGTCTTGTACACACCGCCCGTCAAGTCATGAAAGTCGGTAACACCTGAAGCCGGTGGCCCAACCCTTGTGGAGGGAGCCGTCGAAGGTGGGATCGGTAATTAGGACTAAGTCGTAACAAGGTAGCCGTACCGGAAGGTGCGGCTGGATCACCTCCTTTCTAAGGAGCACTGCACTCTTCGGAGTGACAGAGCCGGTTTCGAGACGAATGTTCTCGACCGGAGCTCATGGGTGGAACATTTGACGAGGTGTCGGAGGGTGACTTCCGGATCTAGTACGACCTTCGGGTTTGGAACGGTTCGGGGTGAGGCTTCTGACACATGCACGCTGTTGGGTCCTGAGGGACCGGATGGAAGTCCGAACCTCTGGGCCTTTTCTTGTGCCGGCGATTGCTGGTGCGGGGAAGGTACCGCCCGTACTTTGAGAACTACACAGTGGACGCGAGCATCTTGCGAGCTGATCTTTTGATCGGTTCGTGAAAGATGATCTTAAAGATCATTAGTCAATTTCGATTGACGATTCAACTCATGTGATTTCAAGTCTTTAAGAGCAAACGGTGGATGCCTTGGCATCTGGAGCCGAAGAAGGACGTAGCAATCTGCGATAAGCCTCGGGGAACTGATAAGCAAGTTTTGATCCGAGGATGTCCGAATGGGGAAACCCCGCTGGGCGGCGTGCCGACCTAGTGACTCCCGCCTGAATATATAGGGCGGGTAGAGGGAACGTGGGGAAGTGAAACATCTCAGTACCCACAGGAAGAGAAAGCAACCGCGATTCCGTTAGTAGTGGCGAGCGAAACCGGAACAGGCTAAACCGAGTACGTGTGATATCCGGCAGGAGTTGCGTATTCGGGGTTGTGGGACTTTTCAGATAGTTCTGCCGAACTGTCGGCGTTACAAGAAGGTATAGACGAACCGCATTGAAAGGCGGGTCATAGAGGGTGCCAACCCCGTAGTCGAAATGCTTCTCTTGACGCGAAGAGTATCCCAAGTAGCACGGGGCCCGAGAAATCCCGTGTGAATCTGTCAGGACCACCTGATAAGCCTAAATACTCCCAGATGACCGATAGCGGACAAGTACCGTGAGGGAAAGGTGAAAAGTACCCCGGGAGGGGAGTGAAATAGTACCTGAAACCGTTTGCTTACAAACCGTTGGAGCCTCCTTAGTAGGGGTGACAGCGTGCCTTTTGAAGAATGAGCCTGCGAGTTAGCGATATGTGGCGAGGTTAACCCGTGTGGGGTAGCCGTAGCGAAAGCGAGTCTGAATAGGGCGATTCAGTCGCATGTCCTAGACCCGAAGCGAAGTGATCTATCCATGGCCAGGTTGAAGCGACGGTAAGACGTCGTGGAGGACCGAACCCACTTAGGTTGAAAACTGAGGGGATGAGCTGTGGATAGGGGTGAAAGGCCAATCAAACTTCGTGATAGCTGGTTCTCTCCGAAATGCATTTAGGTGCAGCGTTGCGTGTTTCTTGCCGGAGGTAGAGCTACTGGATGGCCGATGGGCCCTACAAGGTTACTGACGTCAGCCAAACTCCGAATGCCGGTAAGTGAGAGCGCAGCAGTGAGACTGTGGGGGATAAGCTTCATAGTCGAGAGGGAAACAACCCAGACCACCAACTAAGGTCCCAAAGCGCGTGCTAAGTGGGAAAGGATGTGGAGTTGCTGTGACAACCAGGAGGTTGGCTTAGAAGCAGCCACCCTTGAAAGAGTGCGTAATAGCTCACTGGTCAAGTGATTCCGCGCCGACAATGTAACGGGGCTCAAGCACGCCACCGAAGTTGTGGCATTGACATTATTGGTAGGCCTTCGTGGTCCAGCCGTGTTGATGGGTAGGAGAGCGTCGTGTGGCCAGCGAAGCGGCGGTGTGAACCAGCCGTGGAGGCTACACGAGTGAGAATGCAGGCATGAGTAGCGAAAGACGTGTGAGAAACACGTCCTCCGAAAGACCAAGGGTTCCAGGGTCAAGCTAATCTTCCCTGGGTAAGTCGGGACCTAAGGCGAGGCCGACAGGCGTAGTCGATGGACAACGGGTTGATATTCCCGTACCGGCGAAGAACCGCCCAAGCTAATCCAGTGGTGCTAAGAGTCCTAACCCGGCTGAGTGGATCCCTTCGGGGTGAAGCCGGCCGGTCTAACGCTCGACCCCGTTCTGGTGCGGCTAGCGTATTAACAGGTGTGACGCAGGAAGGTAGCCCAACCCGGGCGATGGTTGTCCCGGGGCAAGTGCGTAGGCCGAGAGATAGGCAAATCCGTCTCTCACATAGGCTGAGACACGATGCGGATAAAAAGTGGGTGATCCTATGCTGCCAAGAAAAGCATCGACGCGAGGTTCTAGCTGCCCGTACCCCAAACCGACTCAGGTGGTCAGGTAGAGAATACCAAGGAGATCGAGAGAATCGTGGTTAAGGAACTCGGCAAAATGCCCCCGTAACTTCGGGAGAAGGGGGGCCTTCCGCTTATTAGGATTTACTCCGAAAGGGCGTGGAGGCCGCAGAGACTAGTGGGTAGCGACTGTTTACTAAAAACACAGGTCCGTGCCAAGTCGCAAGACGATGTATACGGACTGACGCCTGCCCGGTGCTGGAAGGTTAAGAGGACCGGTTAGCCGCAAGGCGAAGCTGAGAATTTAAGCCCCAGTAAACGGCGGTGGTAACTATAACCATCCTAAGGTAGCGAAATTCCTTGTCGGGTAAGTTCCGACCTGCACGAATGGCGTAACGACTTCCCAACTGTCTCAACCGCGAACTCGGCGAAATTGCATTACGAGTAAAGATGCTCGTTACGCGCAGCAGGACGGAAAGACCCCGTGACCTTTACTACAGCTTGGTATTGGTGTTCGGTGTGGCTTGTGTAGGATAGGTGGGAGACTTTGAAGCGGTGACGCCAGTTACCGTGGAGTCATTGTTGAAATACCACTCTGGTCACTCTGGATATCTAACTTCGAACCGTAATCCGGTTCAGGGACAGTGCCTGGTGGGTAGTTTAACTGGGGCGGTTGCCTCCCAAAAAGTAACGGAGGCGCCCAAAGGTTCCCTCAACCTGGTTGGCAATCAGGTGGCGAGTGTAAGTGCACAAGGGAGCTTGACTGTGAGACTGACAGGTCGAGCAGGGACGAAAGTCGGGACTAGTGATCCGGCAGTGGCTTGTGGAAGCGCTGTCGCTCAACGGATAAAAGGTACCTCGGGGATAACAGGCTGATCTTGCCCAAGAGTCCATATCGACGGCATGGTTTGGCACCTCGATGTCGGCTCGTCGCATCCTGGGGCTGGAGTAGGTCCCAAGGGTTGGGCTGTTCGCCCATTAAAGCGGTACGCGAGCTGGGTTTAGAACGTCGTGAGACAGTTCGGTCCCTATCCGCTGCGCGCGTAGGAAATTTGAGAGGATCTGACCCTAGTACGAGAGGACCGGGTTGGACGAACCTCTGGTGTGCCAGTTGTTCTGCCAAGAGCACCGCTGGTTAGCTACGTTCGGGATGGATAACCGCTGAAAGCATCTAAGCGGGAAGCCGGCCTCAAGATGAGATTTCCATACCTTCGGGTGAGAGGCTCCCAGCCAGACTACTGGGTTGATAGGCCGGATGTGGAAGCGTGGTAACACGTGAAGCTGACCGGTACTAATAAGCCGATGACTTGATAACACACCGTTTAGGTGCTTGCGTCCACTGAGTGGTTCTCGATGTACGGTCGAGAACCGCATAACGAATAATCGTTGTGCAGACTGAAACATCAATAGTGTTTCGGCGGCCATAGCGTGAGGGAAACGCCCGGTTACATTCCGAACCCGGAAGCTAAGCCTCACAGCGCCGATGGTACTGCAGGGGGGACCCTGTGGGAGAGTAGGACACCGCCGGACTTCTTTCGTGAAATGGCCACCCAGAGTTGGGTGGCCATTTCTCGTTAACGCGTACGTGAGAGGACAGAGAGATGACGGACGAGCAGCGCCCTGAAAAGTCGGGCGGCAAACGGAAGTTCACCCCTGCTTCCTCGAGCTCACGCGACGAGCGGTCACGGGATCGCGGACGCCCGTCGCGCGGCGACGGCGACCGACGCCCCTTCGAGCGCCGCGACAGCGAACGCGGTTCCGCGCCGCGTCGCGAGAGTGACCGTCCGTCGTATCCGAAGCGTGATGGTGAGCGTCGCCCGTACGAGAAGCGTGCCGGTGACCGCTCCTCGTACCCGCGCCGCGACGGTGACCGTCCGTCGTACCCGAAGCGAGATGGCGAGCGTCGTCCGTACGAGAAGCGTGACGGCGACCGCCCCTCGTACCCGAAGCGCGATGGCGAGCGTCGTCCGTACGAGAAGCGTGACGGCGACCGTCCGTCGTACCCGAAGCGGGACGGCGAGCGTCGTCCGTACGAGAAGCGCGATGGCGAGCGTCGTCCGTACGAGAAGCGCGATGGCGAGCGTCGTCCGTACGAGAAGCGTGACGGCGACCGTCCGTCGTACCCCAAGCGTGACGGCGACCGTCCGTCCTACCCGCGCCGTGACGGCGACCGTCCGTCGTACCCCAAGCGTGACGGCGAGCGACGTCCGTACGAGAAGCGTGACGGTGAGCGTCGCCCGTACGAGAAGCGTGACGGCGACCGCCCCTCGTACCCGAAGCGGGATGGCGAGCGTCGTCCGTACGAAAAGCGTGACGGTGACCGTCCGTCGTACCCGCGCCGTGATGGTGACCGTCCGTCGTACCCGCGCCGCGATGGCGACCGTCCGTCGTACCCGCAGCGCGACGGGGAGCGTCGGTCTTCGCGGCCGCCGCAGGACTCGGACCGTCGGAGCATGCCGGCAGGCCCGGTCGTTCCCGATGAGGTCACGGCACGCGATCTCAACGGTGCTGCGCGCAACGAGCTGAAGACCCTCAGCAAGGACAACGCCGAGCAGGTCGCGCGGCACCTCGCCATGGCCGCCCGTCTCATCGATGAAGACCCGACCCTGGCCCACGAGCACGCCCTGGCGGCATCCCGCAGCGCCGGTCGCATCGCCGTAGTCCGCGAGACCGTCGCGATCACGGCCTACGCCGTCGGGGACTTCGCCCTCGCCCTGCGCGAGCTGCGGACGTTCCGCCGGATCTCCGGTCGAGACGACCAGATCGCCCTGATGGTCGACAGCGAGCGCGGTGTCGGTCGCCCCGACCGCGCGCTCGAGGTCGGACGTGCCGTCGACCGTGCTTCTCTGCCGACCGACGTCCGTGTCGAACTCGCGATCGCGATGTCGGGCGCCCGTCTCGACCTCGGTCAACCCGACCGTGCCCTCCAGGAACTCGACATTCCCGAACTCGATCCGGACACGGCGTTCCCGTGGAGCCCCGGACTGTTCGCGGCGCGCGCTGCCGTCCTCGAAGAGCTCGGCCAGGACGATGAGGCCGCCCAGTGGCAGCGTCGGGCCGACATCGCCGCCGCGGCTCTGGGTGAGGTCGATGCCGATTCGGAGACGATCGAGATCGACGAGATCGATGAGATCGAGCTCGACGAAGAGATCGAGGACCCGGCCGACGACGCCGGTGGCGACGACGTGGACGACGAACCGGCATCCGTTCAGGAGGACGACGAGGAGGAGCGCTCCTGATGGGGCTTTTCTCCCGCACGCGTCCCACGCCTCTCGACGGCGTCGACCTGGTCCTCGCGGATCTCGACGGCGTCGTCTACGCGGGTGACGCTGCGATCCCGCACGCCGTGGAGAGTCTGACGGCATCGCGACGAGACCGTCCGCTCGCGTACATCACGAACAACGCCTCCCGTCGTGACAGTGTCGTGGCCGGGCACCTCACGGAGCTCGGTCTCGCGACCGAGCCGCACGAGGTCGTCACCAGTCCGCAGGCGGCCGTCCGGTTGCTGCGCGACAAGGTCCCCTCGGGTGCCACCATCCTCGTCGTCGGCGGCGACGGTCTCGTCTTCGAGCTCGAGAAGGCCGGTTACTCGGTGACCCGGAGTGCGGACGATCGTCCAGCCGCCGTCGTCCAGGGCTTCGCTCCCGAGGTGGGCTGGGCGCAGCTCGCCGAGGCGGCATACGCCCTCGCACTCCCCGAAGAGGAGGGCGGCATCCCCTGGATCGCCACGAACACCGACTGGACGATCCCGCAGGCACGCGGCATCGCACCGGGCAACGGCACTCTCGTCTCCGCGGTGCACACGGCTGTGGGACGACTGGCCACCGTCGCGGGAAAGCCCGAGCGCCCCATCTTCGACGAGGCGGTCGCGCGGTTCGGGGCACGGCATCCGCTCTTCATCGGCGACCGGCTCGACACCGACATCGCCGGCGCGCAGGCCGCGGAGATCGACTCCGTCCTGGTGCTCACCGGGATCGACCGGCCCAAGCACGTCCTGGCCGCGCCGAACTCCTCGAGGCCGACCTACATCGTCGGCGACCTGAGAGAGCTCCACGAGCCGTACCCCGAGACGATCGTGAAGGGCGACGTGACCACCGTCGGCTCCGCCTCGGTGCGGATCGACGGGCCGGACGTGCACATCGTCGCCGAGGGCGATCGTCCGATCGATCTCGTGCGCGCCGGCGCCGCGGCGATCTGGGGCACCGGACGGGCGATCTACGGCTTCCGGGTGCCCGAGCGGCTCTACGCCGACCCTTTCCACCGACGCTGACGACAGCGCCGCCGCGTTCACGTCTGCCGTCCTCCGCGCCGCGTAGGGTGGGGGACATGTCGATGGATGCCGCTGACGGCGACGCGCGCCGCGAGGACCTGCTCTCGACGCTCGAAGTGATCGAGGACCAGCCGCTGGGGGAGCGCGCGGCCGCGTACGCGCTCCTGCACGACGAGCTCGCGAAGCGTCTCGAGTCGGGTCCGCGCGACCCGAACGCATGAGCAGCCGACTCGACGCGGCCGTGGCCGCACGCGGTCTCGCGCGCAGCCGCACCCATGCGGCTCAGCTCATCGACGCGGGACTGGTCAGCGTCGACGGTCAGCCCGTCGTGAAGGCCTCGGTCAAGGTTGGCGACGAACAGCACATCGAGGTCGCGGCATCCGACCATTACGTCAGCCGCGCCGCCCACAAACTCCTGGCCGCCCTCGACGCGTTCGGAGTCGACCCGGGCGGGCGCGTCGCGCTCGACATGGGAGCCTCGACCGGAGGGTTCACCCAGGTGCTCGTCGAGCGCGGCGCCGCCCGGGTGCTCGCCGTCGACGTGGGACACGGGCAGCTTGCGGCGGAGGTCGCCGCCCTTCCCGAGGTGGCCGTGGTCGAAGGCTTCAACGTACGGCACATGACGCCCGCGTCCCTCGCCGAGGCGAGCGGCGTCGCCGACGTGCCGACCCTCGTGACAGGGGACCTCTCGTTCATCTCGCTCACGCACGTCCTCCCCGCAGCGGCGGCTGTGTGCGCTGCGGCATCCGATCTCGTTCTGCTCGTCAAGCCGCAGTTTGAAGTCGGCCGCACGGGTGTCCGGGAGGGTCTGGTGACGGATGCCGGGCGCCGGGCGGACGCTGTGGCGGGCGTCCTGTGGTCGGCGTGGGATGCCGGCCTCGGAACCCACGGGGTGATCGCGTCGCCGATCGCCGGGACTCACGGCAACCGCGAGTTCCTCATCCATCTGCGACCCGGGACGACCGACGACGTCAATCCGACACAATGGTTGGACACCGTGAACCGACTGGCGGGAGCCGCATGACCGACGCGACGCGCAACATCCTCGTGGTGGCGCACGCGCTGCGTGAGAACACCGTGGCCGGCGCCCGGCGCGTGGTCGCCGCCGTCCACGCGGCGGGGTTGCGCCCCGTGGTCCCGGGCGACGACCCCGAGCTCGCGGCTGCGCTCGGCGACCTCGACACGGCGATCCTCGGCGAAGGCGGCATCGACGTCTCGGACATTGAGATCGCGATCGTCCTCGGCGGCGACGGCACGATCCTCCGCGCGGCCGAGCTGGTGCGCGCGGCATCCGTTCCCCTCCTGGGGGTCAACATGGGTCACGTCGGTTTCCTCGCCGAGCTCGAAGCGGACGACGTCGACGAGGCGATCGGTCGCGCCCTCGCGCGCGACTACGAGATCCACGAGCGGATGACGCTCTCGGTCGAGGTGCGCGACGCCGACGGCCGTCTCGTGTACTCCACGTGGGCGCTCAACGAGGCGACCGTCGAGAAGGCTTCGCGCGAGCGCATGCTCGAGGTCATGATCGAGATCGACGGGCGGCCGCTGTCGTCCTTCGGCTGCGACGGCGTCGTCGTGGCGACCCCGACTGGTTCGACGGCCTACAACTTCTCCGCAGGCGGCCCCGTCGTCTGGCCTTCGGTGCAGGCGCTCTGCCTCGTGCCCCTGTCGGCGCACGCTCTCTTCGCCCGGCCCCTCGTCCTCGGACCCGAGACATCCGTCTCGCTCGACGTCCTCGAGCGCAACCAGGGCCGGGGCGTCCTGTGGTGCGACGGCCGACGCTCGCACGACCTGCCTCCCGGCGCACGTGTCGTCGTCGGGCGGTCGACACAGCCCGTACGCCTGGCGCGCCTGCACCGCTCGGTGTTTACCGACCGCCTGGTCCGGAAGTTCCAGCTCCCCATCGCGGGGTGGCGGGGCGACCCGGAGGCCGTGCTGTGATCGAGCAGATCCGCCTGCGCGACCTCGGGGTCATCGCGGGGGCGACTCTGCCGATCGGTCCGGGCTTCACCGCGATCACGGGTGAGACCGGTGCCGGCAAGACGATGGTGGTCACGGGTCTCGGCCTTCTCCTCGGAGCGCGAGCGGACTCCGGCGCCGTGCGCGCCGGAGCGGATCAGGCAGCGGTCGACGGCGTGTGGATCGTCCCGGAGGCCGGCGCTGTCGTCGAACGGGTCCGGGATGCCGGGGGCGACATCGAACCCCTCGGCGACGGGCGGGCGGAGCTCTACCTCGGTCGCACGCTGTCGAGCGAGGGTCGCAGTCGTGCCACCGTCGGCGGCCGGACGGCGCCCGCGGGTGTGCTCGCGGACCTCGCGGACCAGCTCGTGGTCGTCCACGGTCAGTCCGATCAGCTCCGGTTGACGTCGGCCGCCGCGCAGCGCGACGCGCTCGACCGGTTCGGCGGTGCCGAGATCGCGACGGCGCTCGAACGGTACCGCGCGGTGTGGGATGCCTGGCGGAACGCGGCGGCAGAGCTCGAGACGCTGACGACCGAGCAGAGCGCGCGTGCGCGTGAGGCGGAGGAACTCCGGAGCGCGATCGACGCGATCGAAGCGGTCGACCCGCAGCCCGGCGAGGACGTCGAGCTGACGCAGCGCGCCGACCGCTTGGCGAACGTCGAGGAATTGCGGATGGCCGCGGCCACCGCGCACACCGCGCTCTCGAACGAGGACGACCTGCCCGATGTGCAGGAGCTCCTGTCTGAGGCTCGACGGGCCCTCGAGCGCGCTGCCGGTACCGACGAGGTGCTGCGAGCGCACGCTGCGGCGATCGAGGAGCTCGGCTACCGGGTCGCCGACATCGCGGGGGAGCTCAGCGGGTATCTCGCCGACCTCGACGAGGGCGGTCCGCACGAGCTCGCGGCGGTCGAAGAGCGACGGGCCGCACTGGGTGCCCTCATCCGGGTCCACGGTTCGCTGGACGAGGCCATCGGGCTGCTCGCCACGGGCTCCGCGCGCCTCGCCGAGCTCGACGACGACGGCGACCGCATCGAGCGGCTCACCGTCGAACGCGATCGGCTCCGCGACGAACTCGACGCGCGCGCCGCCGAGCTGACGGAGGCGCGGCGAGCCGCGGCATCCCGTCTCGGCGACGCCGTCACCGAGGAGCTCCGTCACCTCGCCCTCCCCGACGCGCGGCTGACGGTCGCCGTCGACCCCGGCTCCGAGGCCGCTCACGGCCGCGATGTCGTGACGATCCAGCTCGCGCCGCATCCCGGCGCGTCTCCGCGTCCGGTCGCCCGCGGCGCGTCCGGTGGTGAGCTCAGCCGTGTCATGCTCGCGATCGAGGTCGTGATCGCGGGCACCGATCCCGTTCCGACGTTCGTCTTCGACGAGGTGGATGCCGGTATCGGCGGTGCCGCGGCGATCGAGGTGGGCCGCCGGCTCGCGAAACTCGCCGAGACGAGCCAGGTCATCGCCGTCACCCACCTGGCGCAGGTGGCCGCCTTCGCCGGCAACCACCTGTCGGTCGTCAAATCGAACGACGGATCGGTCACTGCCTCGAGCGTCCGTCGTCTCGAGGGAGACGACCGCGCAGCCGAGATGGCACGGCTCCTGTCGGGCATGGCGGATTCGGACGCGGCGCTCGGGCACGCGCGCGAACTGCTCGAACTCGGACGCGCTCGCTGAGACGCCGGTCGCGGCGACACCCGGGCGGCCTCCGGACCGGGTGCGCAGGAGGGCTGATAGAGTGAAAGCCCGTGACGGACTCTTCGGGCGCGGGACGCAAAAACAACGACATCACCAAGCACATCTTCGTGACGGGTGGTGTCGTTTCGTCTCTCGGCAAGGGTTTGACCGCCGCCAGCCTCGGTAACCTCCTCACCGCGCGCGGCCTGCGCGTCGTGATGCAGAAGCTCGACCCGTACCTGAACGTCGACCCGGGGACGATGAACCCGTTCCAGCACGGCGAGGTCTTCGTGACCGACGACGGCGCCGAGACCGACCTCGACATCGGTCACTACGAGCGCTTCCTCGACATCGAGCTGAGCCAGGCCGCGAACGTCACGACGGGTCAGATCTACTCCGAGGTCATCGCCAAAGAGCGCCGCGGCGAGTACCTGGGCGACACCGTCCAGGTGATCCCGCACATCTCCGACGAGATCAAGCGGCGCATGCGCCTGCAGGCGAGCGAAGAGCCCCGCCCCGACGTGATCATCACCGAGGTCGGCGGCACGGTCGGCGACATCGAGTCGCAGCCCTTCATCGAGTCGGCGCGTCAGATCCGGCACGAGCTCGGCCGCGACAACGTCTTCTTCGTGCACGTCTCGCTGGTGCCGTTCATGGGTGCCTCGGGTGAGCAGAAGACCAAGCCCACGCAGCACTCCGTCGCGATGCTGCGCTCCATCGGCATCCAGCCCGACGCTCTCGTCCTGCGCAGCGACCGCCCCGTCACCGAATCGAACAAGCGCAAGATCGCGCTCATGTGCGACGTCGACGAGGACGCGGTCATCAACACCGTCGACCTGCCGAGCATCTACGACATCCCCTCGACGCTCAGCGACCAGGGTCTCGACGCGTACATCGTGCGCCGCCTGGGCCTCGACGCCAAGGCGGGCGACATCGACTGGACCCGCTGGAACAAGGTCCTGAACGCGGTCCACAACCCCAAGCACGAGGTGACCGTCGGTCTCGTCGGCAAGTACATCGACCTGCCCGATGCGTACCTCTCGGTCACCGAGGCACTGAAGGCAGGCGGGTTCGCCCAGGAGACCAAGGTCCAGATCGTGTGGATCCCCTCGGATCTGTGCGAGACGCCCGAGGGTGCCGCGAAGGCCCTGTCTGCCGTCGACGGGATCGTCATCCCCGGCGGCTTCGGCATCCGCGGCATCGAGGGCAAGCTGGGGGCGCTGAAGTTCGCCCGCGAGCAGGGACTGCCGACGCTCGGCATCTGCCTCGGCCTGCAGTGCATGGTCATCGAGTACGCGCGCCACGTCGCCGGTATCGAGGACGCGTCCTCGAGCGAGTTCGACCCGGAGACGCCGCACCCGGTCATCGCGACCATGGCGGAGCAGGTCGACATCCTGGACCGCGGGGACATGGGCGGCACGATGCGTCTGGGCCTGTACGAGGCTGCACTGGCCGAGGGGTCGCTCGCCGCGGAGCTCTACGGCTCGGACCGTGCGACCGAGCGTCACCGTCACCGCTACGAGGTCAACAACGCCTACCGCCAGCAGATCGCAGACGCGGGTCTCTGGTTCTCGGGCCTGAACCCCGACCTCGACCTCGTCGAGTACGTCGAGCTCCCGCGAGACGTGCACCCGTACTACATCGCGACCCAGGCGCACCCCGAGCTCCGCTCGCGGCCGACCGAGGCCAACCCGCTCTTCCGAGGTCTCATCGCCGCAGCGCTCGACCGGCACCGTGCGAGCGAGCTGTTCGACGTCGAGAACGAGGACTGAGCGATGACGGATGCTGCGCCTCTGCAGGACGACGCCGTCGCGGTTCGTGTGACGCAGACCGAGACGGTCTTCGAGGGGCACGTCTGGAATCTCCGCCGGGACGAGTTCGCCTACGGCGACGGGTCGATCATCCGCGAGTACGTCGACCACTCCGGTGCGGTCGCCGTCCTGGCGCTCGACGACGACGGGCGCGTCCTCCTCATCCGTCAGTACCGTCACCCGGTCGGCTTCCGCGATTGGGAGATCCCGGCAGGCCTGCTGGACGTGCCGGGGGAGGACCCCCTCGAGGCCGCGAAGCGCGAGCTCGCCGAGGAGGCGGACCTGACCGGCGAGCGGTGGGACGTGCTCTCGGACTTCTTCACGAGCCCCGGCGGCAGCGACGAGGCGATCCGCATCTATCTGGCCCGCGGACTCGCGGCGACGTCCGAAGCCTTCGCCCGCACCGAGGAGGAAGCGGACATCGAGGTGCGGTGGGTGGCGCTGGATGAGGTCGTCGACGCGGTCCTGGCTCGGAAGCTCCAGAACCCGTCGCTCGTCATCGCGGCCCTCGCCGCCGCTGCCGGCCGCTCCCGCGAGTGGACGACGCTCGGCGCCGCCGACGCGCCGTGGCCGGGACGCTCGCGTCCCGTGGGCGCGGACCGACCGCAGGGCTGAGGCGCCGTGAGGCTCGCGCGCGCCGTCGACGCGTTCCTCCGGCACATCACGATCGAGCGCGGACTGTCGGCGCACACCGTCGCGGCCTACCGTCGCGACCTGGCCGGGTACCTCGCGTGGCTCGCTGAGCGGGGCGTCGAGGACACGGATGCCGTGACGGGGGAGCTCGTCACCGGGTTCGCGGCGGAACGCGCGTCATCCGAGCCACCGCCGGCGTCGACCTCGTTGGCGCGGCTGCAGTCCGCCATCCGCAGCTTCCATCGCTTCCTCGCACGCGAGGGCATCGTGACGGACGATCCGACGACGAAGCTGCGGCCACCCAAGGCGCCGATGCGCCTCCCGAAGGCGTTGCCCGTCGAGGACGTTCTCCGGCTGTTGGATGCCGCCGGCCCCGCGCCCGCGGACGCCGCACCCGGCGAACTCGTCGGCCTGCGTGATCGCGCGCTGCTCGAGCTCCTGTACGCGACGGGTGCGCGCGTGTCGGAGATCGTCGACCTGGACGTCGACGATCTGATGCACGGCGAGGTCCTGCGGGTGCGCGGCAAGGGGTCGAAGGAACGCATCGTCCCCGTCGGGTCGTACGCGCGAGCGTCGGTGGACGCCTACCTCACCCGCGCGAGGCCGGAGCTGTCGCGCCGCGGGCGGGCGACGCCGCGAGCGTTCCTCGGCGCGCGGGGAGCTCCGCTGTCGCGGCAGAGCGCGTGGCTCGTGATCCAGCAGGCCGCCGAGCGGGCGGGGATCACCGCCCACGTGTCTCCGCACACGCTCCGGCACTCGTTCGCGACGCACCTGTTGCAGGGCGGTGCCGACGTCCGCGTCGTGCAGGAGCTCCTCGGCCACGCCTCGGTCGCCACGACTCAGATCTACACGCACGTCACGGTGGATGCGCTCCGCGACGTGTATCTCACCTCGCACCCGCGCGCGAGATGACTCCGGGTGCCCGGCTGCGGGGAGTCGCTCCACGGCGGTCCGCGACGGGGTGACTAGACTCGGGTGAGCACGGCGAAGGCGGGAGATCAGTGGCGAGCAAGCGGAGTACGGCGGACGTCGATTCGACGGTGGCGACCGACACCCCGATGGGGCCGACGGGTCGTCCCTACCACGGCTTCCCGACCCCGCCGAAGCTCGACGGACACGGTCCCGCACGCATCATCTCGCTGTGCAACCAGAAGGGCGGCGTCGGCAAGACGACGACCACCATCAACCTGGCCGCCGGTCTCGCTTCTTACGGGCGTCGGGTGCTCGCGGTCGACTTCGACCCGCAGGGCGCCCTGTCCGCCGGACTCGGCGTGCAGACGCACGAGACGGCGACGATCTACGACCTCCTCCTCGACCCGAAGCGGGACCCGAACGAGGTCATCGTCTCGACGTCGGTAGAGGGCCTCGACATCCTGCCCGCCAACATCGACCTGTCGGCGGCCGAGGTGCACCTCGTCAACGAGGTCGCCCGCGAGACGATCCTGGCCCGAGTGCTCCGCAAGGTCGCCGGCGACTACGACGTCATCCTCATCGACTGCCAGCCCTCGCTGGGTCTCCTCACCGTCAACGCGCTGACGGCGAGCCACGGTGTGCTCATCCCGCTCGAGTGCGAGTTCTTCGCCCTCCGCGGTGTCGCCCTCCTGATCGAGACGATCGACAAGGTGCGCGACCGGCTTAACCCGGCGATCACCCTCGACGGCGTGCTCGCGACGATGTACGACCCGCGCACGCTGCACTCCCGCGAGGTCCTGGAGCGGGTCGTCGACGCGTTCGGCGACGACGTGCTCGAGACCGTCATCGGCCGCACGGTGAAGTTCCCCGATGCGTCCGTCGCGGGCGTGCCGATCACGAAGTTCGCTCCCGAGCACTCCGCCGCCCAGGCGTACCTGCGCCTCGCGCGGGAGCTGGTCTCCCGTGGCGCCGTCGCCTGACGAGGGCCCCGACGCCGCCGCTGCGCCCTCTCAGGCCGAGTCGACCGAGGCTGCGGACGATCGCTTCCGCGTGTCACTCGGCAACTTCGACGGTCCGTTCGACCTGCTCCTGACCCTCATCTCGAAGCACGAGCTCGACATCACCGAGGTCTCGCTGAGCAAAGTCACCGATGAGTTCATCTCGTACCTGAAGGGGCTCGACGACGACGTCGATCTCGACCAGGCATCCGAGTTCCTGGTCGTCGCAGCCACCCTGCTCGACATGAAGGTCGCGGGGCTGCTGCCGCAGGGGGAGCTCGTGGATGCGGAATCCGTCGCCCTGCTCGAGGCCCGAGATCTGCTCTTCGCCCGTCTGCTGCAGTACCGCGCCTTCAAGGAGGTGTCCGCGTGGTTCGCGCGGTGCCTGGAGCGGGAGGGCAAGCGTCACATGCGGGCCGTCCGCCTCGACGAGAAGCACCGGCGGGCCGTGCCCGAGCTCGTCTGGACGCTGTCACCCGACGACTTCGCCGCGATCGCGATGCTCGCCTTCGCGCCGAAGGAGATCCCGCACGTCGGGCTCGACCACCTTCACGCGCCGCTCGTGTCGATCCGGGAGCAGGCCGCGATCGTCGTGACGCTGCTGCGGGATGCCGGTCAGCTCAACTTCCGCGAGCTCGTTGCCGGCGTCACGCAGACCGGCGTCGTCGTGGCGCGCTTCATCGCCGTCCTCGAGCTGTACCGTCACGCCGCGCTGTCTTTCGAGCAGCTCGAGCCGCTGGGGGAGCTGACCCTCCGGTGGACCGCCGACCGCTGGTCCGAAGAGAACCTCGCCACGTTGGGAGCCGACTATGACCGATGACGCCACCGAGATCGAGGCGCCACCGCGTTCGCAGGACGCCGGGGACATCGCTCGCCGCCTCGAGGCGATCCTGATGATCATCGACGAGCCGCAGAGCCTCGTCTCACTCGCCGCCGCCGTCGGCGCCCCCGTCGCCACCGTCCGCCGCGCCGTCGACGAGCTCGTCGCCGACTACGACGGGGAGCGTTCCGGGCCGAGGCGCGGGTTCGAGCTGCGCGAGGTCGGCGGGGGATGGCGCTTCTACGTGCGCGACGAGCACGACGACCTGGTGGCCGAGTTCGTCAACGGGCAGGCGCCGTCGCGGCTGTCGCAGGCCGCGCTCGAGACGCTCGCCGTCATCGCCTACAAGCAGCCGGTGTCGCGCAGTCAGGTCGCGTCGATCCGTGCCGTGAACGTCGACTCCGTCGTGCGAACGCTCCTCGCCCGCGGCCTCATCACCGAAGCGTTCACCGACCCCGAGACCGGGGCCATCAACTACCGCACCACCGACGCGCTGCTCGGTCACCTGGGGATCAACTCCCTCGACGAGCTGCCCCCCATCTCCCCGCTGCTGGATGACGGCTCCGCGGGATTCGAAGGAGAGACCATCCGATGAACGACCAGTCCGACGAGAACCGGGTCCGGCTGCAGAAGGTCCTCGCGAACGCGGGAGTCGCCTCGCGCCGCGTCTCCGAGCAGTACATCGTCGAGGGCCGCGTGCGGGTGAACGGCGTCGTGGTCACCGAGCTCGGATCGCGGATCGACCCAGAGACCGATCAGGTCGACGTCGACGGCACCGCGATCCAGCTCGACACCAGCAAGCGGTACGTGATCCTCAACAAGCCCACGGGCGTCGTGTCGTCGATGAAGGACGACCAGGGCCGACCCGACTTGCGACGCTTCACGAAGGACTGGCCCGAGCGCCTCTACAACGTGGGGCGGTTGGATGCCGAGACGAGCGGACTCCTCGTCCTCACCAACGACGGCGAGCTCGCCCACGTCCTCGCGCACCCGTCATTCGGGGTCACCAAGGTGTACATCGCGAAGGTGTCGGGTCGCGTGCTGCCGCAGACCATCGCGCAGCTCACCAAGGGCATCGAGCTGGAGGACGGTCCGATCGCGGCCGACAAGGCGCGGCTGCTCGACGCGAGCGGGGACACGAGTCTCGTCGAGCTGACGCTGCACTCGGGACGCAACCGCATCGTCCGCCGCATGATGGCGGCGGTCGGCCACCCCGTCGAAGAGCTGGTCCGCCGCCAGTTCGGGCCGCTCCACCTGGGCACGCTCCCAGCGGGTCGGGCACGCGAATTGACTACAGTGGAACGCGGTGCGCTGTTGACTCTCGCGCGCCAGGCGGAGACCCCGCCCGGGGATCCCACTCAGGAGCAGTTGTGACCGACGCCATCGACGCGCGCGCCCGCGCCGTCCGTACGAGCGGACTCGTCCGCATCGTCGGCGCAGGCCTGCTCGGTTCGAGCATCGGCCACGCGCTGCGCGCGCTCGGTGTCGACGTCGTCCTGGCCGACGCGTCGCCCGCCCAGCTCCGCCTGGCGGTCGACTACGGCGCGGGGCGCGTGTCCCGAGACGACGATCGGCCGAGCCTCGTCGTCGTCGCCGTCCCGCCGGATGTCACCGCCGATGTCATCGAACGTGAACTCGGTGCCTTCCCGGATGCCGTCGTCACGGACGTCGCGAGCGTCAAGCTCGAGCCGCTCCTGGCGCTGCGTGAGCGCGGGGTCGACCTGTCGCGCTACATCGGGTCCCACCCGATGGCCGGTCGCGAACGTGGCGGAGCCATCTCGGCGCGCGCCGACATCTTCTTCGGACGACCGTGGGTCATCTGCCGCGACGAGGAGACCTCCGCGCGCGACCTCGCCGTCGTGGAGGGCCTCGCCCTCGATCTCGGCGCCAGCCTCGTCGAGATGACCCCCGAGGAACACGACCGCTCCGTCGCTCTCGTCTCGCACGTGCCGCAGCTCGTGGCGTCCCTCCTCGCAGGACGCTTCGTCGCCGCCGAGGACGCGTCGCTGCGTCTCGCGGGCCAGGGCGTCCGCGACACGACCCGCATCGCGGCATCCGCTCCGGAACTGTGGGTGCAGATCCTCGGTGCGAACGCCGAGCCCGTCGTCGACGTGCTCGACGCCCTCGCGGCCGACCTGACCACCGTCGCCGGCGCTCTCCGCGCGCCGGACGCCCCCGGTTCGCGTCGCGCCGTCGCCGACACGATCCGTCGCGGCAACGAAGGCGTCGAGCGACTGCCCGGCAAGCACGGACAGAACCGCCGATTCGAGACGGTGGTCGTCATGGTCGACGACACCCCCGGCCAGCTGGGGCGCTTGTTCGGCGACCTCGGTGAGCTGCGCGTCAACGTCGAGGACTTCCGGCTCGAGCACTCCCCGGGCGCCCAGTTCGGCCTCGGCGAGATCAGCGTCGTCCCCTCCGCCGTGACCATCGCCACCGACGGCCTCTCGGCGCGCGGCTGGAAGATTGCGAGCCTCAATGACTGACCCGATCACGATCGCCATCGACGGCCCCGCAGGCAGCGGCAAGTCGAGCGTGTCGAAGGAAGCTGCCCGACGCCTGGGCTACGGCTACCTCGACACCGGTGCCGCCTATCGGGCGCTGGCCTGGCACGTCCTGCAGCACGGCGCCGACACGTCCGACGCCTCGGCCGTCGTCGACGCCGCCGGCGACTTCGACTACGCCATCTCGCTCGACCCCGACGAGTACTGGGTGCGGGTGGGGGAGACCTCGGTCACCGAGGCGATCCGCGAGCCCCGTGTCAGCTCAGCCGTGAGCGGTGTGGCGCGCGTGCCGGTGATCCGCGAGCAGGTCAACGTGCTGTTCCGTCGCCTCGTGGCCGAATCCGGTCGCCCCGGCGTCATCGTCGAGGGACGCGACATCACGACCGTCGTCGCCCCCGACGCCCCCGTGCGGATCCTTCTGACCGCCGCCCCCGAGGTGCGCGCCGCGCGGCGCAGCGCCGAATTGACCACAGAGGATGCCGCGGCTGTCGCCGCCGCGCTGCACAAGCGTGACGCATCCGACTCCCAGGTCGTCGACTTCCTCACCGCCGCCCCCGGCGTGACGGTCGTCGACTCGACCGACCTGGACTTCGCACAGACCGTCGACGCCGTCCTGGACGTCGTGCGGTCGGGAACGGAAGGCTCGCGATGAGCGCCGAAGACGATTACGAATACGAAGGCGGGCCCGACCAGCTCGAGGAGAAGCTCGCGAACCTCGACGAGGACCTCGCCGAGCAGCGCGCTGCCGCACTCCGCGCCTCGCTCGCCGATTACGAGCTCGACGAGGACGACGACGACCTGCTGGCCGGCTTCACCGCGGGCGGCGAGGTCGTGGAGATGCTGCCGGCCCTGCCGGTCGTCGCTATCGTCGGACGGCCCAACGTCGGCAAGTCCGCCCTCGTCAACCGCATCCTCGGCCGCCGCGAGGCCGTCGTCGAGGACACCCCCGGTGTCACCCGCGACCGCGTGAGCTACAAGGCCGAGTGGATGGACCGTCGCTTCACGCTCGTCGACACCGGCGGGTGGGAGCACGACGCCAAGGGCATCGACCGTTCCGTCGCAGCCCAAGCCGAGATCGCGATCGAGCTGTGCGACGTCGTGATGTTCGTCGTCGACGCGATGGTCGGCGCGACAGCGACCGACGAGCAGGTCGTCCGCATGCTCCGCAAGACCGACAAGCCGGTTTTCCTCGTCGCCAACAAGATCGATGACGCCCGTCAGGAGCCCGAGGCCGCGGCGCTATGGAACCTGGGCCTCGGCGAGCCGCACCCCGTCTCCGCGATCCACGGTCGCGGCGTCGCCGACCTGCTCGACGAGATCATGAAGGTGCTGCCCGAGGTCTCGGCCGTCGCGAAGAACGAGCTCGGCGGGCCACGCCGCGTCGCGATCCTCGGTCGCCCGAACGTCGGCAAGTCGTCGCTGCTGAACAAGGCCGCGGGCGAAGAGCGCGTCGTCGTCAACGACCTCGCCGGCACCACCCGCGACCCGGTCGACGAGGTCGTCGAGCTCGGCGGCAAGCTGTGGCGTCTGGTCGACACCGCAGGCATCCGTCGTCGCGTGCACCTGCAGCAGGGCGCCGACTTCTACGCGTCGCTCCGCACCAGCGCGGCCCTCGAGAAGGCCGAGGTCGCCGTCGTCGTCCTGGATGTGACCGAGACGATCAGCGTGCAGGACCTGAACATCATCGACCTGGTCCTCGAGTCCGGCCGTGCCCTCGTCCTCGCGTTCAACAAGTGGGATCGCCTGAACGACGACGACATGGACAACGCCGACCGTCGCCGCTACCTCGAGCGGGAGATCGAGCAGGACCTCGCGCACGTCACGTGGGCGCCGCGCGTGAACCTCTCGGCCCGCACCGGCCGTCACCTCGACAAGCTCGTCCCGGCGCTCGAGACGGCGCTGGAATCGTGGGATCAGCGCATCCCAACCGGCAAGTTCAACGCGTTCCTCGCCGAACTCATCGCCGAGCACCCGCACCCGCTCCGCGGCGGAAAGCAGCCCCGCATCCTGTTCGGAACGCAGGCGTCGACGCGTCCGCCGACATTCGTGCTGTTCACGACCGGATTCCTCGACCCTGGGTACCGCCGCTTCATCCAGCGGCGCCTGCGCGAGATCTTCGGGTTCGAGGGCACCCCGATCATCACGAACATGCGCGTGCGCGAGCGTCGCCAGCGCTGACGCCTGCCCGCCGTCATCTCCTTCGTTGTCTGCGGGCAGGCTGAGTTGTCTGCGGGCACGCTGGGGATCTGTTCCGCGACATGACGGATGCCGCACCTCGCCGCCGAGCGCGTGAGAGGCTGATCGCATGAGGATCGAGGAACCGTCGAGCGGGCCGCCACGCCCCTCCGGTCCTCGTGATCCGGGCGATGCCTGGGTGGTGACCGACGCGGGTGAGCGGTATTGGGGCCGATTCGGCGCCGCGGGCCTGCTCGCGCACGATGCCGCGCGCGGCGTCCTGCTGCAGCACCGCGTCGCGTGGAGTCACCACGGTGGCACGTGGGGCATCCCCGGAGGTGCGCGGCACCAGGGCGAGAGCGCCACGGATGCCGCGATCCGCGAATCGCACGAAGAGGCGGGCGTTCCCGTTGCAGCCCTCCGGCCGAAGTTCACAAGCGTCCTCGATCTGGGCCTGTGGTCGTACACAACGCTCGTCGCCGACGTCGTCGACCCGTTCGAGCCGGTGATCGCCGACCCCGAGAGCTACGCACTGGAGTGGGTGCCGCTCGACGAGGTCGACGCGCTGCCCCTGCATCCCGGCTTCGCGGACGCGTGGCCGGCGCTGCGCGACCTGCTCGCCGTCCGACCCACCGTGCTGGTCGACGCGGCGAACGTCGTCGGCTCGGTTCCCGACGGGTGGTGGCGCGACCGCGCCGGTGCCGCGTCCACGTTGCTCGAGCGGCTTCAGGGTCTGTCGCGTCTGGGCCTGGCGGCTGCCGAGCTGTCGCTGCCGGGCGACACATGGTTCCCCGCCGTGGTCGCCGTGCTCGAGGGTGAGGCGCGCGCCACCGTGGACCCGGCCGGCTGCGTCGAGGTGGTGCGAGCGGATGCCGCGGGTGACGACACGCTCGTCGCCGAGGCGCGGCGGCGCGTCGGCGACGGGGAGCGAGTCCTGCTCGTGAGCAGCGACCGCGCGCTCGGCGAGCGGGCGGTCGCGGTGGGCGCGGAGGTCCGTGGGGTGTCGTGGCTGCGCGACCGGGTGTGAAGCGACGGCTGCTCGGCGTCGCCGTCGCTCTGGCGGCGGTGGCCTGCGGACTGGCCGTGCACCTCGGGGCGGCGGACACCGCGGCATCCGACATCGCCGGTGATGCGCTCTACGTCGTCGCGGTGTGGGGCGGGCTCGTGGCGCTGTTCCCCCGGGCGTCGTCGTGGCTGATCGGCGCGATCGTGGTCGCGTGGTCGGTCGGCGTCGAACTGTTCCAGCTCACGGGGCTGCCGGTCGCGTGGGCGGGGGAGTGGCCGCCGATCGTCCTCGTGTTCGGGACCGTCTTCGACGCCCGCGACCTGCTCGTGTACGCGGTGACGGGCGCCGTCCTCACCGTGACGGATGCCGGGGTCCGCAGCGCGCTCGCGCGTCACCGTGCGGCGGTGTCAGCGGCCGCGTAGCCGTTCGATGTCGCGACGCTCGCGCTTGGTGGGCCGACCGGCGCCGCGGTCGCGGACGGCGACTTGAGCGACGGGTTCGCGTTCGGGCGTCCGGTCCTCGGCGGCGACGGCGGCCAGGGGAGCGCCGACGCGTTTGGTGAGCGTCTGACGCACGACGAGGATGCGGTCGAAGCCCGCGATCCGCACGCGCAGCTCGTCGCCCGGTTTGACCTGCTGGGCGGCTTTCGCCCTGTCGCCGTTGACCCGGACATGCCCGGCGCGGCAGGCGGTGGTTGCCGCCGATCTGGTCTTGTAGACGCGGACCGCCCACAGCCAGGAGTCGACACGCACGGCATCCGCCATGTGGTCCTCCTCCCGTCCGGTGGGTCCATCGTAAGACGGGTCAGGGTGCCGCGAGTCGCCGTTCGACGCGGGTGAACATGGCGTCGTCGAAAGCGACGATGCGCGCCTCGGTCACCGCAGACGGTGTCTCGGTGAGCGTTGCGACGGCGGCGTCGACCGCGTCGTCGAGTGGCCAGCCGTAGATCCCGGCGCTGATAAGCGGGAAGGCGACGGTCGTCGCGCCGAGGTCGTCAGCGACCTCGAGGGCACGACGGTAGCAGGAGGTGAGGAGACCGCGGTCGCGTTCGCCGGCCGTATGGTTCGGTCCGACGACGTGGATGACCCAGCGTGCGGGCAGGTCGCCGGCGGTCGTCCACCCGGCATCCCCGGTCGCGAGGCCATGCGGGAAGCGGGCGATGCAGTCGGCGAGGATCTCGGGACCGCCCGCGCGGTGGATGGCACCGTCGACGCCTCCGCCGCCCCGCATGGCGCGATTGGCGGCGTTCACGAGGGCGTCGACCTGCTGGCGGGTGATGTCGCCGCGGACGACGGTGACGCGGCTCATGAGAGCTCCTTTGCGACGATCGGACGGGCCGCGCCGGGGCGGGCGGTCTCCATGAAGCCTGCGGCGAGGAAGCTCGACAGCGTGCCGTGGTAGAGGTCGTTGGAGGAGAACCGCTTGACGTCGGTGTCGAGCGGGTAGCCCTCGACGATGCGGGCGCCATGCGTGCGGGCGTGGTCGACTGCGGCGTCCAGAAGGCGGCTCGCGATGCCCTGGGAGCGGTGCTCTTTGCGGACGACGAAGCACGTGATCGCCCAGACGGACGGGTCATCCATCGGCTCCGGTGACGTCTGGATGTTGCGGGTACGCGCGAGGCGGGGTTGATCGGGGCGGGGGGAGACCTTGACCCAGCCGGCGGCGTCGCCGTCGACGTACGCGATCAGCGCTGACGGGACCGGAGCCGAGAGGTCCTGACGCAGTAGCTCACGCCGTTCGTCGACACTGGTCGCCTCGAAGTCCTTCGGCGCGAGCATCCACCACTGGCACCAGCAGTCGGCGCCGTCGCCGCCTCCGGTCAACGCGTCCTCGGCGTCGGCGAAGCGATCCGCACGCGCCGGTTCGATCAATATCTCGGCCATCCGGGCAGGGTAGCGGCGACATCGGACACGCGGAACCCCGTGGCGGTTCGCGGGCGGCCTCCGGACCGGTTAGGATAGTGGAGTTGTCCGCGAGGGCAACGGACCGGGATGTGGCGCAGCTTGGTAGCGCACTTGACTGGGGGTCAAGGGGTCGCAGGTTCAAATCCTGTCATCCCGACGGTTCGAGGAAGCCTCGGAATCACGCAGAAGATGCGGGTTCCGGGGCTTTCGTCGTTCGTTCCGTACCTACCCGCGAATTGACACGATTCATTCTTTCGGATGGATGCCTTGCGCCTGCCTCATGGGTCATGCCAGGATCGGTCGCAACGAGCTGGAATGCGCTTTCCAATGACGGGAGCGCGTGGGCTCGATGACGTGACATAAGCCCCTCTCGAGGTTGTCGGACCGTTCTCCGCCCATCCGGTGCGGGTCGTCCGGCGCGCCTTCTCGCCGACGACGTCCAGGAGGACCCATGCCCATCCGCCGTCCCCGCTCCGCGCTCGCTCTCGCGTCCGCGGCCGCACTCACCGCGTCGCTCATCGCTGCGGCGCCCGCGGCCGCTGCAGACACGCCCGCGCCGCTCCCCGACGGCGACGTCGTCGCGTTCGACTTCGGGCCTGGCGCCGTCGCCTCCGGCGCGCTCGGCGTGACGTCCGCGACGGCGTTCGACTCAGAGTGGGGGTACGGCTTCTCCACGGCGCCCACATCCGCAGACCCTGATGTCGACCGCGGCGGCGACGACGCCGTGCGGTCCGACTTCGTCGCGGCGCAGGGCGGCACCTTCGAGGTCGACCTCGCGCCGGGTGACTACTCGGTGTCGCTCGTCGCCGGCGATGCGGAGGGCGCAACGGACATCGCGATCACGGCTGAATCGATGGCCAAGGTGCAGCCGACCGCGAAGGCGGCAGGGGAGTACCTCGAGATGGCGTTCCCCATCGCCCTCGTCGACGGGCGCCTGACTATGCAGATCGCGGGCGGAGCGGCATCCCTCAACGCGCTCACGATCACGCGGCTGCCCGAGCGCACCGCCGGCGCCGTGCCCACGACCTATCTGACGGGCGATTCGACCGTCCAGACCTACGACGCGACGGCGTACGCGCCGCAGGCGGGGTGGGGTCAGATGCTCGAGCGCTTCCTCTCCGACGACGTCGCGGTCAAGAACCACGCGATCGGCGGGCGCTCGTCCAAGAACTTCCTCACGCAGGGCCGCCTCGACGAGGTGCTGCGCGCGATCCGCCCCGGCGACTACCTGTTCGCGCAGTTCGGCCACAACGACGCGACGCAGGGAGTGGACGACCGCTACGCCTCGCCCGCCGACTACAAGGAGTACCTCCGCACGTACGTCGAGGGCGCGCGCCAGCGCGGTGCGACACCGGTCCTCGTGACGCCCGTCTCCCGCCGGAACTTCGACCCCGAGACGGGGCTTTCCCGCGTGAGCTTCCCCGAGTACGTCGAGAAGATGACCGAGCTCGCCGCGGAGGAGGACGTGCCGCTGGTCGACCTCTCGGCATC
Source organism: Microbacterium sp. LKL04 (assembly GCF_900102005.1). NCBI lineage: Bacteria > Bacillati > Actinomycetota > Actinomycetes > Micrococcales > Microbacteriaceae > Microbacterium > Microbacterium sp. LKL04. The sequence goes on from NZ_LT627736.1 coordinate 582,781, forward strand.
CAGCCGCGCCTACCTCGACGAGATCGGCTCCGAAGCGGCCAAGGCCGTCTTCCTGCACGTCGACCCGGGAGTGTTCCCCAACCGGCCCGCCGGAACGGTCGACGACACGCACTTCCAGGAGTACGGCGCCATCCAGATGGCTCGCCTGGTGGCCCAGGGCATCGGCACCCTCGACATCCCCCTCGCCGACGAGATCACCGACACGGAGCCCCCGGCCGATGCGCCAGCCGCCCCGCAGAAGCTCGTCGCCGGCGCCATCAGCAACGCCGGGGCCACCCTGAAGTGGGACGCCGTGCCGACCGCGGACATCTACAAGGTGTTCCGCCAGGCGGCCGGTGAGGACACTTGGACTCTGGTCGGCACCGTGACCCAGCCCACGACGATCGTGCAAGGTCTCAGCGAAGGTGCGACTGTCCGCTACCGCGTCGTCGCGGTCAACGGTCGCGGCGAATCCGAACCGTCGGCGCCGGTGGAGTTCACCACCAAGCAGGCCGCCTACCGGTTCGACTTCCAGCTCGCCGGCAACCCGCTCGCCGCCGGGTACACCGAGATCACGCCGAACCTCGGGTACACGAAAGACCGCGGGTACGGCTTCACGAACACGCTGCCCGCCAACGCGGGGCGTGACCGCGGCGCCTCCGAGGGGTCGAACGACCTGATCCGCGACTTCGTCCTCCCGGGCGACAGCTCGACCTTCGCGCTCGACGTCCCGAACGGCACCTACTCGGTCAAGACGTTCTCGGGCGACTGGATCGGGTCGACCCGCACGAGCTTCCGCGTCGAGGGGAAGGAAGCGGGAACGGGCAACGCCGGCCGAGGCTCGGTCGCGGCCGTCCTCCGCGGACCCTTCCTCGTCACCGACGGTCAGCTGAACATCGAGGCCTACGGCGCCGCTGCCGGCACGCGTCTGAACGGACTCGAGATCACGCCCATCCTCCTCGGCCCGACGGGGCTGAAGGTGACGGGCGTCGAGGCGGACCCCGCCGCTCCCGAGATCGACCTGGCATGGGATGCCGAATCCGGCCTCACCTGGAACATCTACCGATCGTCCGCCTTCGACACCGCCCCGGCGCTCGTCGGCAGCAGCACCGAGCCGGCGTACACCGACCGGACGGCGCGCGTCGGACTGGACTACAGCTACCACGTGACCGCCGTGGACCGGACGGGCCTCGAATCCGTGCCGTCGGCCAAGGTCGAGACGAGCCTGATCGACCCTGACGTCGACGCCCCCGGCAAGCCCACGGGCATCGACGCCGTCCGCATCGACCCGCGCGAGGTCGAGCTCGCCTGGGCGGCCGCCGATGACAGCCTCTACTTCCTCGTATTCCGCTCAGAGGTCGAGGGCGAGCGTGGCACCCTCGTCGGCACGACTGACGTCCCGCGCTTCATCGACGACGACGGTGTGCTGACCACGGTGCCGTACTTCTACACGGTCGTCCCGGTCGGCGTGGGCGGTGCCGGTGCGGCATCCGACCCGTACGAGACGGCGGCGCCGACGGTGCTGCAGCGCCAGGCGGAGTACCTCGATCGTGGCGTCGCCGCGGTACGGACCGATGACGGCGTGCTCGTGTCGTGGCGACTGCTGGGCACCGACCCGGCCGACGCGGGTTTCCACGTGTACCGTGACGGCCGGCGCATCACCACGGCGCCGATCACCGCGTCGACCAACCTGCTGGACCCCGATGGGACGGATGCCTCGGAGTACTTCGTCACCCGATTGAGCGGGTCGGGCGACGAGACCGTCGAGACGACCGAGTCCGATCCGGTGCGTGTGCAGACCGCGGCGTACCGAACGGTTGCGCTCCAGAAGCCGGCGGACGCCTACACGAAGGACGGTCAGCCCTACTCCTACTCGGCCAACGACACCACCGTCGGCGACGTCGACGGTGACGGACAGTACGAGCTCATCGTGAAGTGGTACCCCTCCAACGCGAAGGACAACTCGCAGGGCGGCTACACCGGCAACGTCTACGTCGATGCCTACCGGCTCGACGGCGAGCGCCTCTGGCGGATCGACCTGGGCGTGAACGTCCGAGCGGGCGCCCACTACACGGACCTCATGGTCTACGACTTCGACGGCGACGGCCGTGCGGAGCTGATCACGCGGACCGCGGACGGCACGGTCGACGGCGCCGGGCGCGTCATCGGCGATGCCAGCGCGGACCACCGCAACAGTTCGGGGTACGTCCTGCAGGGCCCGGAGTTCCTGACGGTCTTCAACGGCCTGACGGGCGCGGCGGTCGACACGATCGACTACATCCCGCAGCGCGGCGACGTCGGATCGTGGGGCGACACCTACGGCAACCGGGTCGACCGGTTCCTCGCGTCCGTCGCGTACCTCGACGGCGAGCACCCGAGCGCGATCTTCAGCCGCGGGTACTACACGCGTGCCGTCGTCGCAGCCGTCGACTTCGACGGCGAGAAGCTGACGACGCGATGGGTCGCCGATTCGGACGAGGACGGTGCCGAAGCCCTGTACGGGCAGGGTAACCACTCCATGTCGGTCGCCGACGTCGACGGTGACGCGAAGGACGAGATCATCTTCGGCTCGGCCACGATCGACGACGACGGGGAGCTCCTCTATTCGACGGGGCTCGGCCACGGCGACGCGCTGCACGTCAGCGATTTCGACCCGTCGCGACCGGGCCTCGAGGCCTTCGCCGCCCACGAGAACATGGCGGCATCGGGCAACCGCGGCGCGACGTACCGCGACGCGAAGACCGGAGAGGTGCTCTGGAGCATTCCCGCCACCGTCGACACGGGCCGTGCCGCCATGGGCGACATCGACCCGCGGCATCCCGGCGCCGAAGGCTGGGCCGTCGGCGGCGACGCCGCGTGGAACTCCCGGACCGGAACTCTCGTCGCCGCCGACGGCGAGGTCATCGGGGACCGCATCCCGGCGGCGAACTTCCTCGCATGGTTCGACGGCGACCCGCTGCGCGAGATCGTCGACCACGACTGGGATGCCACGACATCGCAGGGCACGCCCGTCGTCGCGAAGTGGGACTGGGAGGCCGGGGAGCAGAGGACGATCCTCTCGGATGCCGGGGCCCGGTCGAACAACGGCACGAAGGGTACGCCCAACCTCCAGGCCGACCTGTTCGGCGACTGGCGCGAAGAGATCGTGTGGCGCTCGGCGGACTCGTCGGAGCTGCGCATCTACTCGACCTCCGACGAGACCGACATCCGCATCCCGACGCTCATGCACGACATGCAGTACCGGGTCGCGGTCGCCTGGCAGAACACCGGCTATAACCAGCCGCCGCACCCGAGCTTCTTCATCGGCGACGGCATGGAACCGGCTCCGATGCCGCGCATCGCCGTGACGGGTGGTCCCTCGGGCGGTGCCGACGAGACCGCTCCGGTGATCTCGGGTCTCCCGAAGAACGGTGCGCTCCTGCCTGACAGCGGTGAGCTCGCGCTCGGGGTGTCGGCGGCAGACCCCGAGTCCGGCGTGCGGAACCTCGACGTCGCCCTCGACGGGGAGCCGATCGCGGCCGACGCCGTCATCGATCTGTCGGACAAGGCCGGGGACCACGTGCTGACGGTCCGGGCCGTCAACCACGACGGCCTCGTCGCGACGGCGGAGTCCCGGTTCTCGGTCTACGCCGACGAAGGGGTGACCGCCCGGCCCGGCCGGGGTGCGCTCGCGAGCGACAGCGGGTGGGGTGACGGCCTGCGCGACGGATCGTTCACGGTCACCATGAACCTGTGGTGGGGCGTCAACGGCTCCGTGTTCCGGCTGTACGAGAACGGCGAACTCCTCGACACCCGCCTTCTGACCCCGCAATCGCCGCGGGCGCAGCAGGTCGCGGTGCCGATCGCCGGCCGCTCGAACGGCACGTACGTCTACACGGGCGAGCTGATCAATGCGGCCGGTGTCACCGAGACGACGTCGATCACCGTCACGGTGACGGATGCCGCTCCCGGAACGCCCGTGCTCTCGCACGACAACCACGACCGGGACGGCGCCTACACGGTCACGTCGAACCTGTGGTGGGGGACCAACGCGACCTCGTACGCGCTGTACGAGAACGGGAAGGTCATCGACGAGCAGCAGCTCGCCGCCGCGTCGCCGAATGCGCAGCGCACCCGCACGGCGGTCACGGGCCGTGCCCCGGGCACGTACGAGTACGTCGTCGAGTACCGCAACGAGGCGGGCGCGACCCGCTCGACTCCGCTGACGGTCGTCGTCCGCTGAGACGGATGCCGCGGGCCGCCCTCGCAGGAGGTGCGACCCGCGGCATCCCTTCGCCACTGTCAGGCGGTCGCGTGCGGACTCAGAGCTCCGCGACGCGGATGAGTACCTTGCCGACCGTGGCGGCTTCGACCGCGTCGTGCGCGGCCGCGGTCTCCTCCAGCGGGAACCAGGTCAGCGGAAGGCCGGCGTCCTCGCCGACCGGGAGAGCTCCGTCTTCGAGTGCGCGCGTGATGTCGGCGACCGCGGCATCGAGGGCCGGTTCTCCGACCGTGTAGAGCAGGACGCCCTGCACACGGATGTTCTTCGCGAAGGTCGGACGGATGGGCATGCTGAACGTGTCGCCGTTATCGTCCGCGTAGAACGCGATGACCGCGTGGCCGGCAGCGACCTCCGCGTCGATGGCCGCATTCGTGGCGAGGGACACCTCCACGATCTGGTCGACGCCGTCGGGTGCGATCTCGCGGATCTTCTCGACGAGGTCGCCCTGCGTGTAATCGACGATGTGGTGCGCGCCAGCGGCTCGGGCGAGCTCGGCCTTGGCGTCCGAGCTGACGGTCGTGATCACCGTCGCGCCGGCCCACCGGGCGAGCTGGATCGCCGCGTGGCCGACGGCGCCGGCGCCTCCCGCGACGAGCACGGTGCGTCCGGCGAGCGCTCCAGGGGCCAGGCGAGCCGGCCCGTCCTCGTGGACCGTGAGGGCGCGGTGCGCGGTCACGGCGGGAACGCCGAGGCTCGCGGCTGCCGCGAAGTCGACGCCCTCGGGGAGGCGGACGGCACGGGATGCCGGTACCACCGTGTACTCCTGTGCGGTGCCCGTGGGGCGCTGGTGCTGCGCGAGGTGCACCCACACGCGATCGCCGACGGTCAGTCCCTCCACCCCGTCGCCGAGCGCGTCGACGATGCCCGCGCCGTCCTGGTTCGGGACGGTCTCGGCGAAACTCGCCCGCGCCGTGCCGCCCGCGCGGGACTTCCAGTCGGTCGGGTTCACGCCCGACACGGCGATGCGCACGCGCACCTCGCCGGCCCCGGGATCGGCGATGTCTCGGTCGACGAGGGACAGGACGTCGGAGGCGCCCGGGGTGCGGTAGACGATGGCCTTCATGTGGAGCATGAACCGACCGTATCGCGCCGGCATTCCACGACCGGGGGATTGCCAGGCGCACTGTGGGAGGCTCGATGCGGCGGCATGAGTTTCATGCCGCGTGCAGGAAGGGGGCCTCGTGCCCACCTGGCTCGAACACCTCTGTCACGCCCTCATCGGCCGGACACGATCGCACGACGATCTTCCGGACCTTCGTGACCTCCCGACATCGCGCGTGGACGTCGAGCGGACCTACTACCTCGTCGACGACCCCGAACGTCGCACCCGGGACGACCGGCTCTACGTCCTGCGGATGGGACGCGGACGTGTCCCCTGCGCCGCAGACATCGCCGTCCACTCGAACGGACGAGTCGTCGGCTACTTGCCGGCGGCAGCCTCGGCCGCGCTCGCCGCTCCTTTGGCGCGTCTGGGCGGCGCGGCGATCGTCAACGGGGCCGGTCCCCGCCCGGGGACCACGCGTCTGCGCGTCGATCTGCCGAGCGCGGACGCGATGCGGTCGCTTCGCGAACCGACCGAGCTCGCCGCCGCCTGACGCGCGCGTCACTGGGCGACGACGTCGCCCGATCCGTCGGCATTCACCCGGAACGAGGCGCTCTTGTACTCGGTCCGGAGCGAGATGAACATCTCTGGGGCCTCGACGGACTCTCCGAAGGTCTCACTGTCGATGTCGCTGTCGGTGCCCCGCGAGACGACGGCGCTGGCGTCGCCGACGGCGAATCCCGACTCCGCGGACGCATTCCCCATCAGCGCCCACACCTTCGAGAGGGCGATGTCCTTCCACGAGAACTGCTCGGCCGCGAGGTCGGGCTGCGACGGGGCGGCGCCGTCGTGTTCGACGATCCCACCTCGGTACATCCACACGTCGGTCTCGGTCCCCCCTGGCATGAGGGGAGCCTCGACGCGGATGAAGTCGGACCGTATGAGCACGGAACTGACCCTGTCGTGTCCGATCTCATCCTTGAGGGCCTGGACAGCGACAGCCAGCTCGTCGGGGCGTCGTAGGTCGACGCCGATGCGCCCCTCCTGCGCCGCCTGGACGGTCATGACGACGGCGCGGCTGTAGGGCGCTACGACCGCGGCTGCCACAGCGAGCGCGACGACGATGAAGAGGATGCCGCGCAGCACCCGCCCGTGCGGACCGATGCCCAGGAGCGGGCCGCGCCGCGCGCCGTTCACCACGCGCTGCGCCTTCGGCCAGGCGATCGTCGGGACTGACCCCCGTGGAGGGACGACCAGACCGTCGATCTCCTGCGGCGAGACCTGGCCGTCGACGAAGCCGAACTCGGGGCCGCCCTCGATGAGGATCGCGACCGGCCGGACCGCGTCGGGACTCAAGGCTCCGAGCTCGATCAGGGGGACGACGCTGCGGAGGGTCGTGGCGTACGCGGCACCCCGGCGCGGCTGCACCGTCACGTCGATCTGGCACAAGGGCTGGTCGTTGATCTGCGTTCCCGTCTGACGGACGGCGTCGATGCGCGCCACGCCCAGGCGATCCTCGGCCCGCGCGCGAGTCAGATCCTCCTGCGAGACCGATGTCGAGGCGAGTCCCGACGCACCCAGCCGTAGGAAGACGACGCTGAGGATGCCGATGGGCAGCGCGATCGCGAGGACCCAGATGCCGGCCCCGGGAGGACCGACCAGGGCGGCGACGGCACCGCCGATCAGAGCACCCACGGCTGCGGAGAAGATCAGGCGAAGCACGATCCGGGAGCCTATCGGCCGGTGACGAACTGCCCGAAATCGTCCGCCCGAACCGAAATGCTCTGACAGGCTTTCGGTGTGATCGAGACACTCCTGGGCCTCGTGGTCGCCCTCCTCGTGGTCGCTCTCACCACGGTCGTCGGCCGGTGGGCGGGGATCGCGGCGCCCATCCTCATGGTCGCCGTCGGCGTCGGCGGGAGCTTCCTGCCGGTCTTCGACGACTTCGTCCTCGACCCGGAGTGGATCCTCCTCGGCATCCTGCCGCCGCTGCTCTACTCGGCAGCCGTCTCGATGCCCGCCATGCACTTCCGCCGCGAGTTCGGAGCGATCGCGGGGCTGTCGGTGTTCCTCGTCATCGGGACCGCGCTCGCCCTCGGGCTCTTCTTCATGATCGTGATCCCCGACCTCGGTTTCGCGTGGGGCGTCGCGCTCGGCGCCATCGTCAGCCCGACCGACGCCGTCGCGACGTCGATCATCAAACGCACGCCGGTCTCGAAGCGCGTCGTCGCGATCCTCGAGGGCGAGAGCCTGCTCAACGACGCCACGGCGCTCGTGCTGCTGCGGACGGCGATCGCCGCGGCCGCGGCATCCTTCTCGTTCTGGGGTGCAGTCGGCACGTTCGCCTACGCGGTCGTCATCGCTGTGCTCATCGGTGCCGTCGTCGGCTGGCTGAACCTGACCGTTCGTCGCCGGGCGACGGATCCGACCGTGAACACCGTCCTGTCGTTCACCGTGCCGTTCCTGGCCGCGATCCCGGCCGAGCTCCTCGGGGCGTCGGGCCTCGTCGCCGCCGTCGTCGCGGGCATCATCACAGGTGTCGGGGGACCGCGCGTGTTCTCGGCGCGCAACCGGCTGTCGGACGCGCAGAACTGGCGCACGATCGAGCTGATCCTCGAAGGGCTCGTCTTCCTCTTCATGGGGCTGCAGCTCACGACGATCATCTCGGACGTGCAAGCCGTGCACGCCGGTGTGGCGCCGGCGCTCCTCATCGCAGCGGGCGCATGGCTGCTCACCATCGTCGTCCGCGCGGCGTACGTCGCGCCGCTCCTGGCGCTCCTGTCCGCGAGCGCGCGACGCGTGCGGCGGCTGCAGCCTCGACTCGAGACCATCGCTCAGCGGCTCGAGAGCGAGGAGGGCGAGAAGAAGCTCGTCGACGCCTTCGCGCGCCGGGGCAGAACGGTCTCGCGTGACACGGTCCGCCGCTTCGGACCGCGCGTGACCCGGGGGTTGGCCGACATCCGCTACTTCCAGGAGGCGCCCTTGGGGTGGCGAGAAGGGGCCCTCGTCGTGTGGGCGGGCATGCGGGGCGCGATCACGCTGGCCGCCGCGCAGACGCTGCCTGAGGGCACGCCGCAGCGGTCGGTCCTCATCCTCGTCGCGTTCGCGGTCGCCGTCGTCTCGCTCGTCGGGCAGGGAGCCACGGTCGCCCCCATGGTCACGGCCCTCACGTCCGCCGGCTCGCATGAGGAGACCCGGCAGCGCGAACACGAGGAGCGTCGTCACATCCTCGAACTCCTCCGCGACAGCGCCGCGACCGTTCCGGCCGCCGAACGACCGGCGGACGCGGACCGGTCCCAGATCTTCGAGGTCGAGAGCGCTCGACGACTCGAGGTGTTGGCGGTTCAGCGTCGGGTGCTCCTCGATGCACGCGACAGCGGGACCTTCGACGCCGACGTCCTCGCGCACGAGCTCGCCGTCATCGACGCGTCGCAGATCGCGATCGAGCTCCGCTCCGACCGAGCCTGATCCGGGTCAGCGTCCGAGCGTCCGCGCGATGTCGTCCACGTCGCGCAGGTCGTTGAACACGTGGAGTGCGACGCGTGCGTTGCCCGCCCGGCTCGACGCGACGACCCCGGCCTCCCGCAGACGCGCGATATCGGCCCCGTTCTCGTCCCGCCACGTCACGATGGGCGTCGCACGGATGGGCTGCGGCAGCCCCAGGCGCGACCTCAACGCCGCGGCGAGCGCGGTGACCTCGTCGCGCAGGGCGGCCGGATTCGCGTCGGCGAACAGCGCGAGCGCGGGCTCCGCCCCCACGAAGGCCTGCCACGCCGGCGAGACGTCGAACCGCCGAGCGGATGCCGCCAGTGTCGCGTCCCCGCCGTAGCAGGACGCCCACGGGTCGGTTCCCGCGTACCACCCGGCCTGGCGGGGGAGGATCGAGGCCGCGAAGTCCTCGGTGACCGTGAGGAACGCGACGCCGCGCGGCGCGCACAGCCACTTGTACGCGTGGCAGACGAGCGCATCGAAAGCGCCGGCGGCCACCGGCATCCATCCGACGGCCTGCGTCGCATCGCACAAGGTGCGCACCCCGTGGGCCCGGGCGGCGGCGACGATCGCGTCCGCGTCGGCCACTGCTCCCGTTGCGGACTGGACGATCGAGAAGGCGACCATCGTGTCGCCGGGCTCGATCGACGCGGCGAGTGCCTCGAGGGGGACGGTGCGCACCGTGATGCCGCGACCGGCGTGCACGAAGGGCAGGACGAGCGAGGAGAACTCCCCGTCCGGGCACAGGACGACCGCGCCGTCGGGGAGGGATGCCGCGAGCAGGCTCACCATCGCCGACGTCTGGGCACCGAGGGCGACGGACTCCGGCGCGACCCCGACGAGTCGCGCGAACGACGTACGGCACCGCTCGGCCACGGCGGCGTACCGGACGGGGTCCGGCAGCGCGTCGAGGTCCGCTCGGACAGCGGCGCGGGTGGCGCGGGTCGGGATGCCGGCGGTGCAGGCCGCGACGTATCCCCGAGCATCGGGGAACGCGGCACGGACGTCGGCGGGGGAGAGGGCCATGCGTCCATCGTCCCGACATCCGTCAGAGTGCACCACGGCAGGTGTTGCATCGAGTCCATGACGTCGCGTTATATATCGGTGTGCCGTCTTCGCTGCCCGACCTGTCCGTCGCCGAACTCCGCATCGTCAGGGCGATCGGCGATGCGGGGTCGGTGACCGCCGCCGCGGCCGCGCTCGGCTACAGCCAGCCGGCGGTCAGTCAGCAGATCCGTCGGCTCGAATCACGTCTGGGCATGCCGGTCGTCGAGCGCGTCGGCAGACGGATGAGGCTCACCGAGGCCGGTCGCATCCTCGCCCGTCACGCTGCGTCGATCACGACGGCTCTCGGCGCCGTCGCCGGTGAGCTCGCCGATCTGAGCGGCGGTCGAACCGGTACGGTCCGCTTGGTCGGATTCCCCTCCGCGTCGCCGACCGTCCTCCCACGGCTCATGCGGCGCCTCGCAGAGACCGACCCCGGCGTCTCGCTCACCTACGTCGAAGCCGAGCCGCCAGAGGCGGTCGCAGCCGTCCGCGCCGACCGCGCCGACATCGCCCTCACGTTCAGCCACCCCGGCGACGGGACCGACGCTCACGGCGACAGCATCCGCGGGCTCGACGCCCGACGGATCGGGGAGGAGGACCTGCTGCTGATCCTGCCCGAGGGGCATCCGCGCGCCTCCGACGTGATCGTCGACATCGAGACCCTCGCCGCGGACGACTGGATCGCAGGATGCCCCCGGTGCCGCAGCCATCTCCTCGACTCGTGCTCTCGTGCGGGCTTCACCCCGCGCATCCGGTTCGAGACCGACAACGTCGCGGCCGTCGAGCAGCTCGTCGCCCAGCGAGTCGGCGTCGCGACGCTCCCGCGGCTCGCCGTCGCATCCTTCCCGCTCGTCGAGGGCATCCTCACGCGACCACTCGCGTCACGCGACAGACGCGAGCTCCACGCCGTGTCCGCGCGCGGCGCGGCGCGGGTGCCGGCCGTCGCGACGGTCCTGCGGCACCTCGCCGATGCGGTCGGAGACATGGCGGCATCCGGCCCTGAAGCGCCCGGCGCCGAAGTAGGGTGAGCCGCATGCATCAGCGCCCCCTCGCCGCCACCGGCCGCTCCGTGTCCACCATCGGCCTCGGCACCTGGCAGCTCGGAGCGGACTGGGGCGATGTATCCGAGGCCGACGCCCTCGAGGTCCTCGCGGCATCGGTCGAGGCCGGGGTCACCCTCTTCGACACCGCCGACGTGTACGGAGACGGTCGCAGTGAATCGCTGATCGGCAGGTTCCTGGCCGCGCACCCCGGCCACGGTGTGACCGTGGCGACCAAGATGGGTCGTCGCGTCGCGCAGGAGCCCGAGAACTACACCCCCGAGAACTTCCGCGCGTGGACGGACCGATCGCGGGCGAACCTCGGCGTCGACACCCTGGACCTCGTGCAGCTGCACTGTCCGCCGTCGGCCGTCATCGACGCCGACGAGACGTACGACGCTCTCGACGCCCTCGTCGCCGACGGAGCCATCGCGGCCTACGGCGTCTCGGTCGAGACGTGCGATCAGGCGCTGTCCGCCATCTCGCGCCCCGGTGTGACGAACGTGCAGATCATCATCAACCCGTTCCGGCTCAAGCCGCTCGACGAGGTGCTGCCCGCTGCAGAGGCGGCCGGCGTCGCCGTGTTCGCCCGTGTTCCGCTGGCCTCCGGCCTCTTGAGCGGGAAGTACACGAGCTCGACCTCGTTCGCGGGCAACGACCACCGGTCCTTCAATCGGAACGGTGAGGCGTTCGACCGCGGGGAGACCTTCTCGGGCGTCGACTACGACACCGGGCTCGTCGCCGCAGACGAACTCGCCGCGGCCCTCCCCGACAGGGTGTCGCTGCCCGCGGCATCCCTCGCCTGGATCGCCTCCCGCCCCGGCGTCACGTCCGTCATCCCGGGGGCCCGGACGACGACGCAGGCTCGCAGCAACGCCGCCGCCGGGTCGATCGATCCCGCCGACCTCGACACTTTCGCCGCCGCGGTCGTCGACGTCTACGACCGCAGGCTCCGCGCCGACATCCACCCGCAGTGGTGAACGCAGGGGTGGGGATGCCGCCCGCCGCCCAGCGCGCGACGCCGCTACCGTGACCACATGATCGTCGACGTCACCGGAGTCCTGTACCGCTGGGAGTCGCGGAGGGACGACTGGTACTTCATCCCGCTGCCCGAAGAGGTGAGCGCCGATATCCGCGAGGTGCCGCGTCCGGGGCGTGGGTTCGGATCGATCCCCGTGGAGGTGACCATCGGCTCCTCTCGGTGGCGGACGTCGATCTTCCCTGACGCCGGCCGCGGGGTGTACGTGCTCCCGCTGAAATGGTCGGTGCGCGAGCGGGAGGGCATCTCCGACGGCGACGCGGTCCGTGCTCGCCTCGACGTGTTCGACGGCTGAGCCGATGCTCGGCCTGCTCACCGAGGCGCCCAGCCCTGTCGCGCTCGTCGCCGTCGCGCTCGCCTACGCCTGGCTCCTCGTCGTGTCGATCGCTCTGGCCCTGATCGACGCGCGAACGCATCGTCTGCCCAACGCCTGGGTCCTGCCCGGGTACCCCGTGCTCGGCGGACTGCTGGCGATCGCGTGTCTGGCGGGCGCGCCGTGGTCGTCCCTGCTGCGCGCAGCGGTCGGAGGCGCGGTCCTGTTCGCGTTCTATCTGCTGCTCCGCGCTGCGGGTGGGGGTATGGGCGGGGGAGACGTGAAGCTCGCGGGCGTCCTCGGCATCGCACTCGGATGGGCGGGCTGGTCGGCGCTCGCCGTGGGCGCCTTCGCCGGCTTCGTCTTCGGCGGTCTGTACGGAGTGATCCTTCTCGCGATGCGGAGGGCCGGCCGGCGCACCGCCGTCGCCTTCGGGCCGTGGATGCTGCTCGGCGCCTGGACGGGCATCGTGTTCGGCGGAGCGATCGCCGACCGCGTCGGGCTCTGAGCCGGCGGATGCCAGATCCCCCGTCGCGGCGCAAGGGTCTCCGACCGGCATCCCTCCGTCAGTAGCGTGAGGGGATGGCCGACCGTACGAAGACCCCGCTCGTCCCGCGCCTGATCGCGAAGGCGCTGTCCTGGCGGATCGTGCGCGCGTACCTGCGGTACAGCGAGCGTCGCGGTCCCCTCCTCGCCGACAGCGTCACCTACCGCACCCTCTTCAGCGTGTTCGCCGGCGTCCTGCTGGGCTTCTCGGTGGCGGCGCTGTGGCTCGCGGGGAACCCGCAGGCGTGGCAGGGCCTCATCGACGCCGTCGACAGCGTCATCCCCGGCCTCGTCGGCGAGGACGGCATCATCAAACCCGAGAGCCTCAGCCAGCCGGTCGCGTTCTCCCTCGCGGGCGCGGTGTCGCTCGTGGGTCTGGTGATGGCGGCCATCGGGGCGATCGGATCGCTCCGGACGGCCCTGCGCACCCTCGCCGACAAAGTGCACGACGACACGCTCTTCTTCATCGTCCTCGCGCGGAACCTGGTCCTCGCCATCGTGATCGGCGCGGGGCTCGCCGCCGCCGCCGTGGCGACGGTCCTCGGCACGGCGGGAGTGGGGCTCGTCTCGGAGTTCGTCGGGGTGTCCTCCGACAGTCCCCTCACCGTGGGAATCAGCGCCGGGGTCGGCATCCTCGTCACCTTCATCCTCGACACCGTCGTCGTCGCCCTCCTCTTCCGCACGCTGTCGGGGGTGCGCGCCCCCGCCCGCGCCCTCTGGGTCGGCGCGCTCATCGGCGGGTTCGGGCTCACCGTCCTGCAGCAGTTGTCGAGCCTGTTCGTGGGCGGCGCGGGGTCCAACCCGCTGCTGGCCTCGTTCGCCACGCTCATCGCCCTGCTCCTGTGGATCAACCTGTCGTGCCAGGTGATCCTCATCGCCTCGTCCTACATCGTCGCCGCGACGCTGGAGAGCGAGGATCGCGTGCGACGGGTCCACGGAGCGACGACCCTCATCGAGCGCCGCGTGCAGACCGCCGAGGATCAGGTGAAGGCCGCGGCCGACGAGCTCCACGCCGCGCGCGAAGCGCTCGCCGCCGAGCGGGCCGGGTGAGGCCCGGCGTCACGACCGCATCACCGCTGTGTGAACTCTGACGCATCCACTCGATGCCGCCGTGCGGGGTGTGTACCGTCGAAGCGTGAAGAACCAGCGCCTTCAACCGAGTCACCCCATCGCCCTCGCCCCCGTCCAGGCACCCGAGCCCACGGTCGACGGTTTCGTGACGCAGTTCCTCCGCAACCTCAACAACGGCCGTGGGGTCGCCCTGTCGACGTCGACGGCGAACGATCGCTACTTCGCGCTGGCCGCCACGGTCCGTGACTACCTCATGGCCCGCTGGCTCGAGGACGTCCGCCGTCAGCGCACGATCCAGTCCAAGGGCGTCGCCTACCTGTCGGCGGAGTACCTGCTCGGTCGCCAGCTCGACAACAACCTGCTCGCGACGGGCCTCACCGACATCGCCGATGAAGCGCTCGTGGCGTGCGGCCTCGATCTCGAGGATGTCCGCGCGATGGAGGTCGAGCCCGGGCTCGGCAACGGCGGCCTGGGACGGCTCGCCGCGTGCTTCATCGACTCGCTCGCGACCCTCGGCGTCCCGAGCGTGGGCTACGGCATCCGTTACGAATACGGCATCTTCCGGCAGACGTTCGTCGACGGGGAGCAGGTCGAGCAGGCCGACTCGTGGCTCGCGCTCGGCTCGCCCTGGGAGTTCCCGCATCCCGAGGCCGCGCAGACGATCTCGTTCGGCGGCTACACCGAGACGTACGACGACGGGGGAATCGAACGGACCCGGTGGGAGCCGGCGTGGAACGTCCTCGCCGTCCCCTACAACTACATGGTCCCCGGCTATCACAACGGCCGCGTCAACACGCTCCGGCTCTGGAGTGCGCAGGCCACGCAGGGCTTCGATCTCCGCGTGTTCAACGCGGGCGACTACCAGGAGGCCGTCCGCGCGCAGACCTACGCCGAGAACATCTCGAAGGTGCTCTACCCCGAGGACTCCACGCCGCAGGGCAAGGAGCTGCGGCTGCAGCAGCAGTACTTCTTCGTCGCGGCATCGATCAGCGACTTCGTGAACCTCATCCTGCCGGCAGACTTCGACCTCGCGAACCTCCCCGACCGCGTCATCTTCCAGCTCAACGACACGCACCCCGTCATCGGCGTGCCCGAGCTCATGCGCGTCCTCGTGGACGAGAAGAAGCTCGAATGGGATGCCGCGTGGCAGATCACGCAGCAGTGTTTCGCCTACACGTGCCACACCCTGTTGCCGGAAGCGCTCGAGGTGTGGCCGGCGGACCTGCTGGGCCGGCTGCTGCCCCGGCACCTCGAGATCATCTACCGCATCAACGACGAGTTCCTCGAGGAGGTCCGCGACCGGTTCGGTGACGACGCGGAGCGGATCCGGCGGATGTCGATCGTTTCGCCCGACGGTGCGATCCGGATGGCGTACCTCGCCACGGTCGCCGGATCGAAGGTGAACGGCGTCGCGGAGCTCCACTCGCAGCTGCTGCGCGAGAAGGTGCTGCCGGACTTCGACGAGTTCTACCCCGGCAAGTTCACCAACGTCACGAACGGAGTGACGCCGCGCCGCTTCGTGCGTCTCGCGAACCCCGGGCTCTCGCGGCTCATCACCGACACGATCGGTGCCGGCTGGCTCACGGACCTCGACCGGCTGCGCGAACTCGAGGAGTACGCAGACGACGCCGAGTTCCGCTCCGCCTTCCGGGCCGTCAAGGCCGCGAACAAGCGGACCCTCGCACGGACTCTGGCCGAGCGCGACGGGCTGACGGTCGCCGATGATCATCTGCTCGACGTCATGGTCAAGCGGCTGCACGAGTACAAGCGTCAGACGCTCAAGCTCCTGCACATCATCACGGAGTACGACGCCATCGCCTCGGGACGGGTCACGGCCGATCAGGTGACGCCCCGGACGTTCGTGTTCGGCGCCAAGGCAGCGCCCGGGTATGCGATGGCCAAGCGGATCATCCATCTCATCAACGCGGTCGGCTCGGTCGTCAACGACGACCCGCGCGTCGAGGGGCGCCTTGCGGTACTGTTCCCGCCCAACTACAACGTCACCCTCGCCGAGCGCGTCGTCCCCGCCGCCGATCTTTCGGAGCAGATCTCGCTCGCCGGAAAGGAGGCGTCGGGAACAGGCAACATGAAGTTCGCTCTCAACGGAGCGCTCACGATCGGCACCGACGACGGCGCCAACGTCGAGATCCGCGAACTCGTCGGCGACGACAACTTCTTCCTCTTCGGTATGGCCGAGCCCGAGGTCGCCGATCTCCAGACGCGCGGGTACCACCCGATCGATTTCGTCCGCGCGGACGAGAATCTGTCCCGCGCGCTCGATCTCATCTCCTCCGGTGCGTTCTCGAATGGTGATGCATCCGTCTTCGAGCCTGTCGTGTCGAATCTGATCCACCACGACCCGTTCATGGCGCTGGCGGACTACACCGATTACATCGCGGCCCAGAAGCGCGTCGACGCCCTCTACGCGGACCAGGATGCTTGGACGCGCGCCGCGATCCTGAACGTCGCGCGGTGCGGCTTCTTCTCGTCGGACCGGTCCATGCGCGACTACATCGACCGCATCTGGCACACTCCGCCGATCGTCTGAGCCCGGGGGATATCACCGGCTCGGCGCGCTGACAAGGCATCCCGGGCCGGTGCGCTCCCGCGATTAGAGTCGGATCCGGAGGTACAACTATGGCTATTGCACGACTTCACGGCGGCCCGCTCGACGGCCAGGTCATCCCGCTCGAGGAAGACACGGATCGACTGATCCTGCCCTACAGCGAGACGCAGATCACCTACGAGCGATCGGGCGCCGACGAGAACACGGGGGAGGGCGACGGCCCGACATCCGCGGACTTCCACTTCGTCGCCTCGCAGGACGACATCGACCCGTCCGCAGACGAGCGCGACGACCGATCGACCCTTGACGACTGAGCCGGAGCACTCGCTCGAGATCGAGCGCACCTATGACGTCGACGCCGGGACGCCTCTGCCCGATTGGGCACGGCTTCCCGGCGTCGCCGTCGTCGGCGCGCCCGAGCCGCGCGAACTCGACGCGCACTACCTCGACACGGCGGAGGGCTCGCTCGGTCGGGCTCGTGTCGCCCTGCGTCGCCGCAGCGGCGGCCCGGACGAGGGGTGGCACATCAAGCGGGTGACGCCCGAGGGCAAGGCCGAGTCCCGGTGGCCCCTCGACGACGGCGACCCCGAGAACATCGTCGTCCCGCCGGCGATCGAGAGCGTCCTCGCCGAGATCGCCGAGCCGCCGTTCGCACCCCTTGCGCGGATCCGGAACTCCCGGACGGCCTACGCCCTGCTCGACACCGCCGGCGGGCTGCTCGCCGAGTTCGTCGACGACCGCGTCACCGCGACGGATGTCCGCCGGGGCGTCGACACCACCTGGCGCGAGTGGGAGCTCGAGCTGGGTCCCGCGGCGCCGACGGATGCCGCTGCCCGCGACGCGCTCTTCGATGCGGCGGACCTGCTGGTCCGTGCCGTGGGGGGAGAGGTCTCGACGTCGGGGTCCAAGCTCGAACGCGCCCTCGGGCTCTGACCGCAGCGTTCGTTAACGCACTGACGCCGCCCCCGGCTTCGTTCGGGGCGGCGTCAGTCGTGATCGTCAGGTTACTGAAGACCCATGCGTTTCGATAGGTCTTCCCCGATGATCAGAGGTTGATCATGTGGCCTGCGAGGCCGTGGAATGCCTCCTGCAGGCCCTCGGAGAGCGTGGGGTGCGTGTGCACGTTCCGTGCCGCCTCCAGCGCGGTCAGGTCCCACTTCTGGGCGAGGGTGAGCTCGGGAAGGAGCTCTGACACGTCAGGGCCGATGAGGTGGCCGCCGAGGAGCTCGAGGTGCTCGGCATCCGCGATCAGCTTCACGAAACCGACCGGCTCGCCGAGGCCGTTGGCCTTGCCGTTGGCCGAGAAGGGGAACTTCGCGACCTTGACGTCGTAGCCGGCGTCGCGGGCCTGCTGCTCGGTGAGGCCGAACGAGGCGACCTGCGGCGAGCAGAACGTCGCGCGGGGCATGTTGCGGTAGTCGCCGAGCGTCTGGGTCTCCGCCTTGCCGATGGTCTCGGCGGCGACGACGCCCTGCGCCTCGGCCACGTGGGCGAGCTGCAGCTTCGCGGTGACGTCGCCGATGGCGTAGACGCCCTCGACGTTGGTGCGCATGTAGTCGTCGATCTCGATCGCGCCGCGCTCGGTGAGCTTCACGCCGGTCTTGTCGAGACCGAAGCCCTCGACGCGGGGGGCGAAGCCGATCGACATGAGGACCTTGTCAGCCTCGATCTCGCCCTTCGCGCCGTCGGCGTTCGCCGAGTACGACACGGTGACCTTGTCGCCGGAGTCGACCACGGACTCGACCTTGGTCGAGGTCAGGATGTCGATGCCGTACTTCTTGTACTGACGCTGGATCTCCTTCGAGATCTCGACGTCCTCGTTGGGCAGTGCGCGATCGAGGAACTCGATGATCGTGACCTTCACGCCGTAGTTGCTCATGAAGAACGCGAACTCCATGCCGATGGCACCGGCGCCCACGATGACGATCGAGCTCGGAAGCTCACGGGTGAGGATCTGCTCCTCGTAGGTGACGACGTTCTCGCTCAGGGTGACGCCCGGGAGCAGACGCACGGTCGAGCCGGTCGAGATGATGACGTTGTCGGCGGAGACCGTCTCGGTCGAGCCGTCGGCCTTCGTGACCTCGATGGTCTTCGCGTCGACGAAGGAGCCGCGGCCCTCGTATTCGGTCACCTTGTTCTTCTTCATCAGGAAGTGGATGCCCTTGACGTGGGTGTCGGCGACCTTGCGGCTGCGATCCCACGCGACCCCGAAGTCGAAGTTCACGTCACCGCTGATGCCGAAGAGGTCGGCCTTGTGCGTGAAGGTGTGCGCGAGGTCGGCGTTCTTCAGAAGCGCCTTGGAGGGGATGCAGCCGACGTTGAGGCAGACACCGCCCCAGTACTTCTCTTCGATGATGGCGGTGGACAGTCCGAGCTGTGCCGAGCGGACGGCCGCGACATAGCCGCCGGGGCCGGCACCGAGGATGACGACGTCGTAGTGAGGCATGCCCCCAGCCTAGTCCGCCGCGGGTGCCCTCACTCCTTCGTGGCACCCCGTCGACCACGGACGATCGCGACCGCGATGACGACGCCGACGGCCGTGAAGATGATCGCGCCACCGACCGCGTACGGGACGGCGTTGAAGCCCTCGGAAGACCCTTCCGCCTGCTCGGCGAGGGTCTCACCGCACTGCTCGACCGCCGAGACCTTGCCGTCCTCCCCGACCGAGAACGTGTACTCGTCCGAGATCGGGTGGCCGTCGCTGGACACCACCCGCCACTGCACGAGGACCGCGCCCTCGACCGGGCCGCTGATCGCTTGCGAGACGGTGTTGCCGTCGACCGTCGGCTCGCCGGCCGCGATCGCCGAGCAGGCCTCGTCGTAGACGGCGAACTGCGTTGCACCGGGTTCGGTCGACGGCGCATCGCTGAACGTGAGGGTGATGCTGTCCGGGGTGGTGCCCGCGATCTCGTCCGCCTTCGGGTCCGACGAGAGCAGTTCGTCGTGAGCGGATGCCGCGGGTGCTGGAGCGAGCAGGAGGAGGGCGGCGACCGTCGCGGCGACGACACCCGCGCGCCGCGAGGTGAGGCGTGTGGTGGAGAACATGCGCGTGAGGCTAGTCCGCGGGCCGCCGCCGTCCGCAGGCCTGTCGTGGGAGGCGAGACGCCGCTACTATGCGGCGGTCGGGGACTCGTCCTTGTGCCCCGGGCTCTGCGTGCGCGAGGCTACGCAGGCGGGGTCGCGATCGTCGCCCGGACGAGACGCGGGAGACACCGTCGGCGTGCGCCGATCCCTGGTGCGCGGCCACCGGGAGCGTGACCGATCGGTTACTGTGGAAGAAGGAGGACATCGTGGACGACACTCAGCGACCGAACGGCGACATCCATCGTGGTGCCGAGACGTCGGCGCACCCGCGGCTCGTGGACTCGACGCAGACCTTCGGGCACGACTCCGACCTCTCTTTCGTGCCGTTCGGCGCCGAACTGACGGCCGCCGAGGTCGAGGCGATCAACGCCCTGCCGGCACGAGCGGCTCTCCTCATCGTGCGTTCCGGCCCGACGGCAGGGGCACGCTATCTGCTCGACACCGACGTGACGACCGTCGGGCGTCATCCTGAGGCCGACATCTTCTTCGACGACGTCACCGTGTCGCGCCGCCACGCCGAGATCACCCGCACCGGAGCGACGTTCGAGCTGATCGATCAGCGCTCGCTCAACGGGACGTACGTGAACGGCGAGCGTGTGGATCGCGCCACGCTCACCGACGGCGCGGAGGTCCGGGTCGGCAAGTTCCGCCTGAACTTCTTCATCGCACCCGCCGAGCGGGCGATCAGCGCGTGAGTTCGGCCGCCGCCACCCGGGGACGAGCTGCGTCCTCGGGGTCATTGAGCATTGGTCAGGTCCTCGCCCGGTTGAGTCCGGAGTTCCCCGCCCTCACCGCCAGTAAGCTCCGCTTCCTCGAGGTGCAGGGCATCGTCACTCCCGTCCGGACGGACTCCGGCTACCGGAAGTTCTCCTCTGCCGACGTCGAGCGCCTGCGCACCGCCCTGACGATGCAGCGCGACTTCGGCATCCCGCTGGCGCGCATCCGCGAATACCTCGAGGAGCACGGCGACGAGGCGTCCCCGGCACCGCCGGCATCGATCGTCCAGACGTCCCGGCGCTACCGACGGGATGAACTCATCACCGCAGCCGGTGCCACCGCGACGCTGATGAACGAGGCGGTCTCCGCAGGCCTGATCGGCCCGTCCGACTCGTTCGATGAGCGAGCACTCGGCATCCTCCGTTCCCTGGTCGCTCTGAACGCCCACGGAATCCAGCCCCGCCACGTGCGCACGATCCGTCAGAGCGTGGAACGCGAGGTCTCTCTCATCGAGAGCGCCATCGCTCCGCTCCTGCGTCGGACGGACGCCGGATCGCGCGCACAGGCGAGCGAGACGGCCCCGGAACTCGCGCGTCGGCTGGAGGAGATCCGCCAGGTCTTCGTCAGCGCCGCGCTCGAACGCCTGACGCCGTGACCGACCTCCGCGACACGCCGACACCCGCGAGCCGGATGTCGTTGCCGGAGGCCGTTCCCTCCTTTAGCGTGGAACCACCACTCACCTGCAGGAGGCCTCGATGACCGCGCACGACGCGCTGGGCGAGCAGAAGTTCTCGACAGAGCTCCTGTTCACCGACGGCCTCCCCGAGATGGACGATGAAGTCGGTTACCGCGGTGCCCAGGCGGCACGGGCCGCCGGCATCACTTACCGTCAGCTCGACTACTGGGCGCGCACCGAGCTCGTCGAACCCACCGTCCGCGGTGCGAGCGGTTCCGGGTCGCAGCGGCTCTACGGCTTCCGTGACATCCTCGTCCTCAAGCTGGTCAAGCGTCTGCTCGACACCGGCATCTCGCTTCAGCAGATCCGCATCGCCGTCGACCAGCTCCGCGCCGCGGGCATCCGCGACCTCGCGGGAACGACCCTCATGAGCGACGGCGCCTCCGTCTACCTGTGCACGTCGAACGACGAGGTCATCGACCTCGTCAGCCGTGGGCAGGGCGTCTTCGGGATCGCCGTGGGCAAGGTCCTGCGTGAAGTCGAGACCACTCTGGTCGACTTCGACGCGCAGCAGCCCGAGCAGACCGACGAGCTCGCCGCCCGTCGCGCCGCACGCACGGCCTGACGCCGATCCGGATGCCGTGAGGCATCCACTTCCGTACGACTGGCGCGCTCAGGCGGGTGAGGAAGCAGTCCCGGCGACCGGGATGCGGCCCGTTCGGACGATCCGATCCAGGAGCGAGTCGAAGTCGGCTGCGAGCTCCTGCGCGGAGTCACCGGGCCAGATGTGGAGCGGCTTCGCGGCGCCCTGCGCCTGCTGCAGCGATGTGCGCTCCGGGAGCTGAGGGGTGAGGACGAGCGGCCCGAACATGTCACGGAGTTCCTTGATCCGGAACTGGTGCTCGATCGACTGCGGGCGCACCCGGTTCACGACGATGCCGAGGGGCTGGAGCCGGGGAGACAGACCGCGGCGGATCTCTTCGATCGCGCGCAGCGCACGGTCGGCCGCGGCCACCGAGAAGAGTCCTGGTTCGGTGACGACGACGACACGGTCGGATGCCGCCCATGCCGTACGCGTCAGCGCGTTCAGCGACGGCGCGCAGTCGATGAGGACGAGGTCGTAGTCGGCCTCGATGGTCGCGAGTGCCTCTTCGAGCTTCCACACATCGCGGACGCTCGGGTGCGGGCCGTCGAAGTTGATGGCGGACGGGCTGCCGATCATCACGTCGATCGTGCCGGGGTGGACCTTCGCCCACCCGCTCGAGGTGATCGCCTGACGGACGACCTTCTCTTTGGGGTTGGCGAGGACGTCGGCGACGTTGAGCCGCCCGGCGACCTGGATGTCCATGCCCGTCGACACGTCGGACTGCGGGTCCAGGTCGACGACAAGGGTCCGTACCCCGCGCGCGAACGCCGCGGAGGCGAGGCCCAGGGTCACGGTCGTCTTGCCGACGCCACCTTTGAGGGAGCTGACGGAGAGTACGTGCACAAGGCTCAACGTTACCGTCCCCTAGGCTGTGAGGGTACTCAGCCCGTACCTCGGTGGCCCCAGCGCAGCGGCCCCGCACCTGACAGAGGTGAAGAGCATGTTTCGCAAGATTCTGGTCGCCAATCGCGGAGAGATCGCCATCCGCGCATTCCGTGCCGCGTATGAGCTGGGTGCTCGGACCGTGGCCGTCTTCCCCTACGAGGACCGCTACTCGCTGCACAGGCTGAAGGCGGACGAGGCCTACCAGATCGGCGAGGTCGGGCATCCCGTGCGGGCCTACCTCGACGTCGACGAGATCATCCGCGTCGCGCTCGAGTGCGGCGCCGACGCGATCTACCCCGGGTACGGATTCCTGTCCGAGAATCCGGAGCTCTCGGCGAAGGCCGCCGCGCACGGCATCGCCTTCATCGGCCCGTCGTCCACCGTCCTCGAGATGGCGGGCAACAAGGTCACCGCCAAGCAGCACGCCATCGCCGCGGGCGTTCCGGTGCTCCGATCGACGGACGCTTCCGATGACATCGACGCTCTCATCGCGCAGGCCGGTGAGATCGGCTTCCCGATCTTCGTCAAGGCGGTCGCCGGGGGCGGGGGACGCGGGATGCGGCGCGTCGAGCACCCCGACGCTCTTCCGCCTGCGTTGTCCGAGGCCATGCGCGAAGCCGGCAGCGCCTTCGGCGACGCCCGCGTCTTCCTCGAGCAGGCCGTCCAGCGGCCGCGCCACGTCGAGGTGCAGATCCTCGCCGACAAGGCGGGCGAGACGGTGCACCTCTTCGAGCGCGACTGCTCGGTGCAGCGCCGCCACCAGAAGGTCGTCGAGATCGCTCCCGCGCCGAACCTGGCCGACGAGGTCCGTCACCGCCTGCACGCCTACGCCGTCGCCTTCGCCGAATCGATCGGGTACGAGAACGCCGGCACGGTCGAGTTCCTGCTCGAGACGGCGGGACCCCGCACCGGCGAGGTCGTCTTCATCGAGATGAACCCGCGCATCCAGGTCGAGCACACCGTGACCGAGGAAGTGACCGACGTCGACCTCGTGCAGTCGCAGATGCGCATCGCCGCGGGGGAGACGCTCGAGGCCCTCGGCCTCCGCCAGGATCAGATCCAGCTGCGCGGCGCCGCACTCCAGTGCCGCATCACCACGGAGGACCCCGCGCACGGCTTCCGTCCCGACACCGGCAAGATCACGACCTACCGGTCCCCGGGCGGCGCCGGCATCCGTCTCGACGGCGGAACGACCGCAGCGGGGTCGCAGATCAGCCCCCACTTCGACTCGATGCTCTCGAAGTTGACCTGCCGCGGCCGCGACTTCGAGGCCGCCGTCGTCCGCTCGCGTCGCGCCCTGGCGGAGTTCCGCATCCGCGGGGTGTCGACCAACATCCCCTTCCTCCAGCGGGTGCTGGACGACCCGGCCTTCGTCGCCGGCGACCTCAGCACGGCGTTCATCGACGAGCGCCCCGAGCTCGTCCTCGGACGCGAGTCGAAGGACCGCGGCTCGAAGATCGTGTCCTGGCTCGCCGATGTCACGGTGAACCGCCCCAACGGAGACAGCCCCGTCCACACCGATCCGAGCGCGAAGCTCCCCGTCGTGGATCTCGACGCCGAACCAGTCCCGGGATCGCGACAGCGGCTGCTCGAGCTCGGCCCTCGCGGGTTCGCCGAGGCACTCCGTGCCCAGCCGGGCCTCGCGGTGACGGAGACGACATTCCGCGACGCGCACCAGTCGCTCCTCGCGACGCGGGTGCGGACGAAGGATCTCGTGCGCGTCGCCCCGCACGTCGCCCGGCTCACGCCGCAGCTCCTCTCGGTCGAGGCCTGGGGCGGGGCGACGTACGACGTCGCGCTCCGCTTCTTGGGCGAGGACCCGTGGGAGCGGCTCGACGCACTCCGGGCGGCGCTCCCCAACGTCGCCATCCAGATGCTTCTGCGCGGACGCAACACGGTCGGGTACACGCCCTACCCCATGAAGGTCACCGACGCCTTCGTCGCGGAGGCCGCGGCATCCGGTGTCGACATCTTCCGCATCTTCGACGCGCTCAACGACGTCGCTCAGATGCGCCCCGCCATCGAAGCGGTCCTCTCCACCGACACCGCCGTGGCCGAGGCGGCCGTCTGCTACACCGGCAACCTCCTCGACCCCGCGGAGGACCTCTACACGCTCGACTACTACCTGCGTCTGGCTGAACAGGTCGTCGAGGCCGGTGCCCACATCCTGGCGGTGAAGGACATGGCGGGTCTGCTGCGTCCGGCCGCCGCGACGAAGCTCGTCACGGCTCTGCGCGAGCGCTTCGACCTGCCCGTCCACGTGCACACGCACGACACCGCAGGCGGTCAGCTCGCGACACTCCTCGCTGCCAGTGCCGCAGGCGCGGATGCCGTCGATGCCGCCGCCGCGCCGATGTCGGGCACCACCAGCCAGCCGTCGCTCTCGGCACTCGTCGCTGCGCTGGCCGACACGGACCGCGACACCGGTCTGGATCTGCAGTCGGTCTCGGACCTCGAGCCGTACTGGGAGGCGGTGCGCAACCTCTATGCACCCTTCGAATCGGGCCTGCCGGGGCCCACGGGCCGCGTGTACCACCACGAGATCCCGGGCGGTCAGCTCTCGAACCTCCGGCAGCAGGCCATCGCCCTCGGGCTCTCGGAGGACTTCGAGCTCATCGAGGACATGTACGCCGCGGCGAACCGCATCCTCGGGCGCGTTCCGAAGGTCACACCGTCGTCGAAGGTCGTCGGCGATCTCGCCCTGCACCTCGCGGCGGTGAAGGCCGACCCCGCGGACTTCGAGGCGAACCCCCAGAAGTACGACGTGCCCGATTCGGTCGTCGGCTTCATGGCCGGCGAGCTCGGAGACCTGCCCGGAGGATGGCCCGAGCCGTTCCGTTCCAAGGTCCTCGCGGGCCGCTCCGTCAAGACGGGAGTCACGGAGATCTCCCTCGACGACACGGCCGCCCTCGACGCCGACTCCGCCACGCGCCGCGACAAGCTCAACCGCTTGCTGTTCCCGGCACCGACCAAGGCGTTCCACGAGGTCCGCGAGACCTATGGCGATCTGAGCGCGCTCGACACGATCGACTACCTCTATGGGATGCGTCCGGGCCAGGAGCATGTCGTCGAGATCGAGCGGGGAGTCCAGCTCTACGTCGGCCTCGAGGCCGTCGGCGAGGTCGACGACAAGGGGATGCGGACCGTCATGGCCACCCTCAACGGCCAGCTTCGCCCGGTAGCCGTGCGCGACCGCTCCGTCGCGGTCGAAGCGCGCCAGGCCGAGAAAGCCGACACATCGAAGCCCGGTCAGGTGGCGGCGCCCTTCTCGGGCGTCGTCACGATCAAGACCGACGAGGGGGCGAAGGTGCGAGCCGGCGAGCCCGTGGCATCCATCGAGGCCATGAAGATGGAGGCCGCCATCGCGGCCCCCGTGGACGGCGTCGTCGAGCGTGTCGTGATCGCCGCGACGGCTCAGGTGGAGGCGGGAGACCTTTTGCTCGTCGTCCGTCCTGCGGACTAACCTGGTGCGTCGGGCTTTTCGAGCCCCGAGATCCACCAGGAGTGACCCCCGTGATGCGTGAGCGCGACAACGAGACGTCGGACGACGTCGACAACGGTGTGCTCGAGCGCACCGACAACCTCGAGACGACCGGCATCGGCATCGTCGACGGGACGACCGCGCAGATCGACCTCGCGCTTCCGTCACTCTCGGACGACGACGACTACGTCGACGATGACGACTACGTCGATGGCGGGGACGCCGGTCCCGTAGCCGACGACGGTGCGGCCGACGGCATCTCGGTCGCGCACGGTGACGAGAATGCCGCGGACGATCAGCCGATCGCCGGTGCGGAGATCTCCGGTGCCGAGGTGTCCCCTGCTGGGGTCATCGCGGAACCCGCCTCGGGCGAGCCAGCCGAAGAGCCGACTGGCGCCGTGTCCGAGGGCGATGTCGTCGACGCCGAGGTCGTCCCGGCCGCGACGACGACCGCCGTGTCCACGCAGACGGGCTCGACCCGACGCGCCATGCACCACGCAGCCGGCGACAAGCACGCGCTGGAGCGGGTCCGCGGTGCACGGGCCGAGGAGGAGCCGCTGCAGTCGCGACGCCTCGACCAGCTCGGCGCCGACCGCGAGAGCCCCGAGCTGCTCACCGCCGACCGACTCATCGACCGGTCGCGCGTCGCCGCGTCCGAGCCCGAGGGGCTCTGGCAGCGCCTCGTCTACGGCGCCACCGCGCGCCGCGTCATCCTCGCCGACAGCCCCCGCGTCCGCGCCCGCAAGGAGCTTGACCGTCGCATCTCGGCGCCGCTCACCGGTGGCGCCAAATTCGTCCCCGTCCTCTCCCGCAAGGGCGGTGTCGGTAAGACGAGCGTCACGACGCTGCTCGGCATGGCCCTCGCCGACGCGCGCGAGGACCGGGTCATCGCCGTCGACGCGAACCCCGATCGCGGCACACTTGCCGAGCGGATCGAGCGAACCAGCGGCAAGACCGTGCGCGACCTCGTCCGATCGCGCAACGAGGTGACGGGTTTCAACGACTTGTCCGCGATCGTCGCGCGCGACGAGACACGACTGGACATCCTGGCCTCCGACGCCGACCCGCATCTGTCGGAGGCATTCAGCGACCGCGATTACCACGACGTCGCCGCCATCGCCGCGCATTACTACTCGATCGTCCTGACCGACAGCGGTACGGGCATCGTCCACTCCGTGATGGATGCGACCCTCGAACTGGCCGACCAGCTGCTCATCGTGGCCGGTCGTAGCGTCGACGAGGCGAAGCTCGCGTCAGAGACCCTGTCGTGGCTGGAGTCGAACGGCTACGCCGAACTCGCCCGCAGCGCCGTCGTCGTCCTCAACACGTCCCGTCCCGGTGCGAGCCTGGTGCGCCCGAGCGAACTCGAAGCGCATTTCCGCACCCGCGTGCGCGCGGTCGTGTCGATTCCGTACGACGCTCACATCGCGACCGGGGGGCCGATCACGTTCCGCGATCTGTCGGCATCGACGCGGCTCGCGGCGCGTGAACTCGCCGCCGTCGTGGTCGAGGGCTTGCGCCCCGCCGGGGTGGTGCGCTGATGCCGGTCCGCCCGATCCGGCTCTTCGGCGACCCGGTCCTCCGGAGCGTGTGCGCCCCGATCGACGAGATCGACGAGGGGGTGCGTCGACTCGTCGCCGACCTCGTCGACTCCGTCGCCGAGCCGGGTCGTGCCGGTGTCGCCGCCCCGCAGATCGGTGTAGGGGTCCGGGCCTTCAGCTACAACGTGGACGGCGTCATCGGATACGTCCTGAATCCCGTCCTCGAGGTCTCCGGCGATCCGGCGCCCACGGGGGAGGGATGCCTGTCCGTCCCCGGTCTCTGGCATGACGCGATCCGGCACCCGTGGGCGCGGGTCACGGGCATGGACCTCAGCGGCGACGAGATCGTCATCGAGGGGGAGGGGCTGCTCGCACAGGCGCTCCAGCACGAGTGCGACCACCTCGAGGGCACGCTGTACCTCGACCGCCTTCCGAAGGATGTCCGTCGACAGGCCATGCGCGAGGTGCGGGAGTCCGACTGGTTCTGACCGCTGATTGAGAGAAGGCCCCGGCTCGCCGGGGCCTTCTCTCATTCGGTTCAGTTGCCGAGCGAGATGTTCGTCGTCGAGACGTTCGCCTGGTAGAGCTCGTCGATGTCGGCAGCGAAGTCCGACAGGATGACGTTCCGCTTGATGCTCATCTTCGGCGTCAGATGACCGGATGCCTCGGTCCACTCGGTGTCCAGGATCACGAACTTGCGGATCGACTCCGCTCGCGACACCGACGCGTTGGCGCGGTCCACCGCGCTCTGCACCTCGGCGATGACCTTCGGGTGGGCGATGACCTGCGACATCGGCATGTCGGACGAGAGGCCGTTGTTCGACATCCACGTCGGCAGCATCTCGCGGTCGAGGGTGACGAGCGCTCCGATGAACGGCTTCTGATCGCCCACGACGACGACCTGACCGACGATCGGGTTCGCGCGGATCGGGTCCTCGAGCACCGCAGGCGCGACGTTCTTCCCGCCCGCGGTGACGATGATCTCCTTCTTGCGGCCCGTGATCGTGAGGTATCCTTCGGAGTCGAACGTCCCGATGTCCCCGGTGCGGAACCACCCGTCGTCGAACGCTTCGGCGGTCGCCTCGGGGTTGCGCCAGTACTCCTTGAACACGTTGACTCCGCGGACCTCGATCTCGCCGTCGTCAGCCAGACGTACGCCCACGCCAGGGAGAGCGGGACCGACGGTGCCGATCTTCGACTTCGTGGCGAGGTTGACGGTCGCGGGAGCGGTCGTCTCGGTCAGGCCGTATCCCTCGAGGATCTGTACGCCGAGGCTGTGGAAGAAGTGGCCGAGGCGCGACCCGAGAGGCGCGGATCCCGACACGGCATGCTGGACACGGCCGCCCATGGCTGTGCGCAGCTTGCTGTAGACGAGCCGGTCGAACAGGGCGAACTTGATCTTCATGCCGATCGGGATCTTCTCGCCGTCCTGCAGGCGACGCGAGTGCTCGACAGCCACGGCTGCGGCGGCGCGGAAGATCTTGCCCTTGCCGCCGGCCTCGGCCTTCTGCTCGGCGGAGTTGTAGACCTTCTCGAACACACGGGGCACGGCGAGGAGGTACGTCGGCTTGAACGACCCGAGTCCGGCGAGGAGTTTCGTGGTGTCGGGCTCGTGGCCCGTCTTGACGCCGCCGTGGATGTTGAGGATGGAGATGAACCGCGCGAACACGTGCGCGAGCGGGAGGAACAGCAGCGTCGAGGCTCCCGGCTGTTGGACCACCTCGTGGAGCGCCCTGGCGGAATTGCGCGAGAGCTCGACGAAGTTCTTGTGCGTGAGGACGCACCCCTTCGGTCGGCCGGTCGACCCGGACGTGTAGATCAGGGTCGCGATGTCGTCGGAGTTCGCGAGGTTCCGGCGGCGTTCGATCTCCTCGTCGCTGATGGACGAGCCGTTCTTGCGCAGCGTGTCGAGGTCGCCGGACTGCATCGTCCAGACCTCGCGCAGGAGAGGTACCTCGGAGCGGATCTCGGCGACGCGATCCGCGTGCACGTCGCTCTCGACCACGATGGCGATGGCCCCGGAGTCGCTGAGGATCCAGTTGATCTGCGACGGCGAGCTCGTTTCGTAGACGGGCACCATGACGGCCCCCGCGAAGAAGAGGGCGAAATCGACGAGCGTCCAGTTGTACGTGGTCCGCGCGAGGAACGCGACCTTGTCGCCGGGCTGGATGCCGCTCGCGGCGAACCCCTTCGCCAGCGCGAGGACCTCCCGGTGGAATTCCGCGGCCGTGATGTCACGCCAGCCGTCCCCGTCGGGGACCGCGAAGAGGGCCAGCGAGGGAGTCGCCTTCACCCGCTCCACGAGGATGTCGGAGGTGTTCGCGGTCGGATCCGCGGGCACGACAGCGGGGACGTCGAATTGTACGGCGCTCATGGGCGGCAACTCCTTCGGTACCGGGTGGCGTCAGGTGCGACCGAGTCTAGGGCATCGTGATCCTCGATCCCGCGGCGGCAGCGGGATGCGCCGCCCCATTAGACTCACGGATGCCGTGCGGCCTCGCACGCGCGGAGAGGAGTCGCGTGCTCAACGTCGGCATCGACATCGGTGGGACCAAGATCGCCGGCGGAATCGTCGACCCGGACGGCGTCATCGTCGACCGCCGCCGCGTTCCGACCCCCGCCGACCCCGGCGCGCTGGCCGATGCCGTGGCCGGAATGGTCGACGAACTCGTCTCTGGTCGCGTGGTCCACGCCGTCGGCGTCGCCGCAGCCGGGTTCATCGATGCCAGCCGCGCCGTCATCCTCCACGCCCCCAACATCGACTGGACCGACGAGCCGCTGCGCGACGAGCTCGAGCGGCGCATCGGGCGTCCGGTGACGCTCGAGAACGACGCCAACGCCGCCGGGTGGGGCGAATTCCGCTTCGGCGCCGGGCGCGAGGTCAGCGACATGGTCATGATCACCCTGGGAACCGGGGTGGGTGGCGCTGCGATCATCGACGGCGACCTTCTCGTGGGAGGCAACGGCATCGGCGCCGAGCTCGGCCACATCCGCTTCGAACGGGGTGGGCGCCCTTGCGGATGCGGGCAGAACGGGTGCCTCGAACAGTACGCGTCCGGCCGTGCGCTTCAGCGAGAGGCCGCCGACATCGCCGCGTCCGGTTCGCGGGGCGCGGCTCTGGCGGCAGCGCGCACCGCCGAGGGGATCGTGCCGGCCGCCGCGATGGAAGCGCTGATCGCCGCCGGCGACGCGGGCGCCCTCGAGGCCGTCGACCGCGTCGCGACGGCGCTGGGGGAGGCCTGCGGTGGATTCCAGGCGGTGCTCGACCCGGAACTGTTCGTGATCGGCGGCGGCGTCGCCGACCTCGGCGAGCACCTGCTGCACCCCGTGCGCGAGGCATACGCCACCGCGCTGCCCGGTTACGGCGAGAGGCCCATCGCGTCGTTCGCCATCGCGACCCTCGGCAACGATGCCGGCCTCATCGGCGTCGCCGACCTCGCGGGCGGCCGGGTCTGACATGATCTACTGGGTCCTGAAATACCTGATCATCGGACCGATCGTGAAGGCGATCTTCCGACCGTGGATCGTGGGACGCAGCAACATTCCGGCATCCGGTGCGGCCATCATCGCGAGCAACCATCTGTCCGTGAGCGACTCCATCTTCCTGCCGCTCATGATCGACAGGTCCATGTCCTTCCTCGCCAAGAGCGACTACTTCACGGGCAAGGGTCTGAAGGGGTGGGCGACCCGGGTGTTCATGCAGGGGACGGGACAGATCCCCATCGACCGCACCGGCGGCAAGGCCTCCGAGGCCTCCCTCAACACCGGCCTGCAGGTCCTCGGCCGCGGCGACATCCTCGGGATCTACCCCGAGGGGACCCGCAGTCCCGACGGCAAGCTCTACCGGGGTCGTACGGGTCTCGCGCGCATGGCCCTGACCGCGCGGGTGCCCGTCATCCCCGTCGTCATGATCGGCACCGACGAGGTCATGCCGATCGGGCGTTCCATCCCTCGGGTGGGCCGCGTGGGCATGGTGATCGGGGAGCCGCTCGACTTCAGTCGGTTCTACGGCATGGAGTCCGACCGTTTCGTGCTGCGATCGGTGACCGACGAGATCATGGTCGCGCTGCAGCGCATGGGGGAGCAGGAGTACGACGACGTCTACGCGTCCACGGTCAAGGACCGCCGCCCCGCCGCGGCCTGAGCCGCCGTCACACGACCGACAGGCCCCTCCCTCGTCGGTAGAATGAACGGATGCCCACTCCTCTCGACCACTGGCGCTCGCTCCCGATCAAGCAGCAGCCGTTGTGGCCCGACGCGGATGCGGTCGCGGCCGTCTCCGCCGAGATCGCGACCCTCCCGCCGCTCGTCTTCGCCGGCGAGGTCGACAACCTCCGTGCGCGCCTCGCGAAGGCGGCATCCGGTCAGGCCTTCCTCCTGCAGGGCGGCGACTGCGCCGAGACGTTCGCGGGCGCCACGGCACAGCAGATCCGCGACCGGATCAAGACGGTCCTGCAGATGGCGGTCGTCCTGACCTACGGCGCGTCGATGCCGGTCGTGAAGATGGGCCGCATGGCGGGTCAGTTCGCCAAGCCGCGCTCGAGCGACACCGAGACGCGGGGCGAGGTGACGCTCCCGGCCTACCGCGGAGACATCGTCAACGGGTACGACTTCACCGAGGCGTCGCGCACCGCGGACCCGCAGCGGCTGCTCAAGGGTTACCACACGGCCGCCTCGACGTTGAACCTGGTCCGCGCGTTCACGCAGGGCGGCTTCGCGGATCTCCGCGAGGTGCACAGTTGGAACCAGGGCTTCGCCAAGAACCCGGCCAACCAGCGCTACGAGCGCCTGGCCGGCGAGATCGACCGCGCCATCAAGTTCATGGAGGCCGCGGGAGCGAACTTCGACGAGCTTCGCGGCGTCGAGTTCTACACCGGTCACGAGGGTCTGCTCATGGACTACGAGCACCCCATGACCCGCATCGACTCGCGCACCGGCACTCCCTACAACACGTCGGCGCACTTCCTCTGGGTTGGGGAGCGCACGCGCGACCTCGACGGCGCCCACGTCGACTACTTCTCGAAGATCCGCAACCCCATCGGGGTGAAGCTCGGACCCTCGACCACCCCCGAGACGGCTCTCGCGCTCATCGACAAGCTGGACCCCGAGCGCGAGCCCGGGCGTCTCACTTTCATCACCCGGATGGGCGCAGGCAAGATCCGCGACGCCCTCCCGCCGCTCCTGCAGGCAGTGAAGGATGCCGGTGCGACACCGCTCTGGGTCACGGACCCGATGCACGGAAACGGCATCACGACGCCCACCGGCTACAAGACGCGTCGCTTCGACGACGTCGTCGACGAGGTCCGGGGCTTCTTCGAGGCTCACCGCGCCGTCGGAACCTTCCCCGGCGGCATCCACGTGGAACTCACCGGCGACGACGTCACCGAGTGCCTGGGCGGCTCGGAGATGATCGACGAGGCGACACTGGCGACGAGGTACGAGTCGCTGTGCGACCCGCGACTGAACCACATGCAGTCGCTGGAACTGGCATTCCTCGTCGCCGAGGAGCTCGGCAAGCGCTGACGCACGGAGCGAGGGCCCGGCGGTGATGACCGTCGGGCCCTCGTCGTCCTCGGAGACGGATGCCGGGTCTCAGCCGAACGGCTGGAACTGCGGCGTCAGGCTGATCGTCGCGCCCGGACGCTGCAGGGTCCCGCCCTCGGGAGTCATGGAGCGGACGCGGTAGACATCCCAGTAGCGGCCACCGAGCGGGATCTCGGCGTCGTCGATGTTCGGATTGACCTCGAACCCGGCGGACTGCAGCCGCTCGACGGCCGTGCGCACCGTCTCGCCGACGACGTTCGGAACCTCCACGGGCTTCGGCCCGTCCGAGACGACGATCGTGATGGTTTCGCCCTGCTGCCACGATCCGCCGCCGGGGCGATCCTCCACGCGGATGACGAGGTCGTCGGCCACTGAGCTGCTGTATTCGCGCTTCTCGTCGACCTTCATCTCAACGTCCGTGAGGGCCGCGGACGCCTCGTCGGCGCTCTTCCCGACGACGTCGGGGAGCGGCCCGAGAGAGACACGGAGCTCAGCTCGGGATCCCTCGAGGACGGAACAGCCCTCCGTGCATTCGACGGCGTCCGCCGCGCCGGTCTGCGTGACGTAGACGCGCACGACCCGTCCCGAGGCGAAAGACGTGAAGTACTCCTTGACTGCCGCGACGTCGATGTTCTTCTCCTGCAGCAGTGACTCGACGTCGGTGCGCGTCTTGTCCTGCAGCGCCGGCAGCTCCGCGGTCGCCGGCCCTGAGGAGATCCTCACAGTCACGGTGGCGTCGCGGTCGAGGAAGGTCCCGGGGTCGGGGTCGGTGTCGACCGCCTGCCCGGCGGGCACGGTGAGGCTGTGCACCTCGCTGCGCTCCGCGACGAGCGCGTTGTCGGCGAGGAGGTCCCGAGCGTCCTCGAAGCTCATCCCTTCGACAGTGGGTACGGAGACGAGTGATCCCGGCCCTGACCCGAACCACCATCCGAGGCCGCCGGCGGCAGCGGCGAGGAGGAGGACGACGGCGAGGAGCCAGCTCCCCTTGACCGTGTTGCGGTGGGAACGGCGGCGCAGTCGGGTGGCGTTGTCGACCTCGGTGGTGACACTGGGGGCGGTGAACGTCCCCGGCATGACACGGGTGACCTCGTCCGAATCGAGCGAATCGTCGACGACCACGGTCGAGCCGGCCGGCGTCGACCGCACGACCTGAGGGAAGACCCCGAGCTGCTTCTCGATATCGCGCAGGCGCTCGAGCATCTCGCGCGCATCGGTGGGGCGGTCCTCGGGTGAGCGTTCCGTGGCCCAGAGGACCAGCTCGTCGAGCTGTTCGGGCACCGCGGGGTTCTTGACGCTCGGTCGCGGGACGGAGTGCGTCGCATGCTGATAGGCGATCTGCATCGGCTGCTCGCCCTTGTAGGGCTGTTCGCCCGTGAGCATCTCGTAGAGCATGATGCCGAGCGCGTAGATGTCGCTGCGCGCGTCGGCCGTGCCGCGCGTGACGAGCTCGGGAGCGAGGTAGGCGATGGTGCCGAGGAGCATCTGGCCGGTGGCGGTGTTCGCGCTCGTGGCGCGTGCCAGACCGAAATCGCCGATCTTGATCCGGCCGTCTTCGGCGAGGAGGACGTTCTCCGGCTTCACGTCCCGGTGAACGATACCCGCGCGGTGCGCGGCGGAAAGACCCGACAGGATCGCGTCCATGATGGTGATCGTCTGGGGGAGCGTGAGCCGCTTCTGTTCGCGCAGCAGTTCGCGGAGCGTGATGCCGGGCAGGTACTCCATGACGAGATACGCCATCTCGCCGTCCTGACCCTGGTCGAAGACGTTGACGACGTGCGGATCCGCCAGGCGTGCAGCGGACCTGGCCTCCTGGATGAACCGGTTCTGGAAGACGGTGTCGTCCGAGAGATGACCGTGCATGACCTTCAGCGCCACGCGGCGTTCGAGACGCAGATCGGTGGCGACGTAGACCGTGGCCATCCCGCCTCGGGCGATGCGGCCGCGAACGCGGTACCGGCCGTCGACCAGGTGGCCGATCAGCGGGTCGGTCTGCGGGGTGGCGGTCACGTCAGAAGTCTACGGAGCAGACCCTGCGAGCCCGGGTAACGGCGCACCTTCCGCCGCGGGGAGACGTGATCACCCGTACAGGTCGAGCCAGCGGTAGGCCTCGTCCTTCCAGGGCCCGTAGCGTTCCGGGTACGCCGAGATCTGCACGGCCTGGGCTGCGTCCCCGAAGGCCATCTCCTCCCACCCGTCGATGTCGAGGAGGCCGCGCGTGCGGTCGCCGTTCGGATCGGATGAGCCGCCGAAGAACGCGGCCGCCGACCGACGGGGGTCGCGGATCTGCTTCTCGTTTCCCCAGCCGGCACTCGGGCGCTGCTGGAAGAGGCCGACCGAGTCCCGGTCGCCGCCGTCCAGGTTGCGGATCCAGGATTCGACCATCGCCGTCGCAAGCGCGATGGCGATTCCGTCCCGCGAGACGCCCCGGTCCCGTCCGACCTCGATGATGGTCCGGACGTTCGCGATCTGCTCGGCATCCAGGTCGGTCTGCCCAGGACGCGATTGCGTGGAGGCGGCCCGAGGCGCCGCAGCGGCGGGGATGCGGAGCTTCTGCCCGGGGTAGATGATGGATGCCTCGTCGAGCCCGTTCGCGTCGAGGAGTCGTGCGAGGGAGGTGCCGCTGTCCGCGGCGATCGCCCAGAGCGTCTCGCCGGCGGATACCTCGTGCACCGGCCCCGCCGCGGCTCGGGGGGACGGCGCCGGTGCCGCGGCGCGATGCGCGGCGAGTTCCGTGACCGTGAGTTTCTGGCCCGGGTGGATGATCGACGACGCGCCGAGCTCGTTGGCGCGGACCAGAGAGGCGACGCTCATCCCGTGGCGCTGTGCGATGGACCAGAGCGTGTCGCCGGGACGGACTTCATAGGCGGATGCCGTACCCCGGGCGGGCCGGGAGGGCTCGGCATCCGTCTTCTCCGTCTTCGGTCCGAGGCGGAGGACGTCGCCGGGGTGGATGAGCGAACGCCATCCGAGGTCGTTCCATGCCAGGACGTCGGCCGTGCGGACACCGTTCGCCGCCGCGATCGCGCTGATGGTCTCCCCGCGGGCGACGACATGTGTCCGCACAGCAGCGCGCGCGGCGGGTGTCCCGACGGTCGTGGCGGGGCTCGCGGCTGGGACGGGCGTCGCGTGTGCCTTCGCCGACAGCGGTCGGGGCGCCGAGCGGTCGTGATCGTCCGCCGTGGCCGCGTCGACGGGGAGAAGGGACAGCGAGAGAGCGATCGACCCGATCACAGCGGGAGCGCCTCGGTGGAACAGAGAGGCGGGCATGACGTCGTTCCGGTGCACAGGTGTTCCTTCGTTCAGTCCCAGATCGTCGATCCCCCTCCGAAACCGTGACACGCCGATGTGACTGCTGTCAATCAGTGTGGTGTGTGTGACGGGTGTGACGAGATGAGCGTGCGACGATCCGGCGGAGCGGATGCGATAGTGGGGGAGTGAGTTCTGCGACGCCCGTGTCCACTGATTGGCTGAGTCTTCCCGAACTGGTCGAGCTGACCGGGGAGCCGCTCGGGCGCGTGCGGCGGATGCTCGACGAGCATCAGCTCGTCGCCTCCCGCCGCTTCGGCGCGCCGCGGGTTCCCTCCGTCTTCCTGGTGGACGGGGCGCCGATCTCGTCCCTCCGGGGGACCATCATCGTGTTGCACGATGCCGGGTTCTCCGATGACGAGACCATCGACTGGCTCCTCGCGCCCGAGGACTCGATCGGCTTCGCGCCGATCGACGCCCTGCGTCAGGGACGCAAGAGCGAGGTCCGTCGGGTCGCGCAGACGCTCGCCTGACCAAGCGGATGCCTGCTCGTCAGGCGGCGCGGACCGTCGCCGCCCGAGCGAGGTCGCGCAGATCACCGACTGCGCCGTGACCGAGCCGAGCGCCGCGAAGCGCTCTGTCCGCCTCGGCCGCCCAATCTGTGATCAGTTCTTCCACGCGTGCGAGCGCTCCGGTGTCGACGATCGTCTGCTGCAGGTGCGCCACCTGCTCAGGGGTGAGATCCCGCTCGCCGACGAGTTCGTCGAAGATGCGGAGGGCGCCGGCGGGGAGGGACGCGCGCGCGTACGCGATGAGGAGGGTGCGCTTGCCTTCACGGAGATCGTCGCCCACGGGTTTGCCGGTGACCGCGCTGTCTCCGAACACCCCGAGGACGTCGTCGCGCAGCTGGAAGGCGAGTCCGATGGGGTGACCGAACGCCGCCAGCGCACGGTACTGCTCGTCGTCCGCGTCGGCGAGGGTGGCGCCGAGCTGGAGCGGGTGCTGGACGCTGTACCGGGCGGACTTCAACGACGCGACGCGCAGAGCGCGGTCGGGGTGGGTGTCGACGGGTGCCACGACATAAGCGGATTCCTCCGCGACGTCGAGGAACTGCCCGATCGTCACCTCGCGGCGCATCCGTGCGAACTCCGTGCGCGCACGGTGGGCCCGTGGGTTCTCGACGTCTGCCAGCCCCTCTTCGAGCAGGTCGTCGCTCCACGCCACGAGGAGGTCGCCCAGGAGGATCGCCGCAGATCGACCGAACTCTTCAGCGTCACCCGCCCAGGCGGTCGCGCGGTGCTCTGCTTCCCATGCGCGATGGGACGCAGGGCGCCCCCGCCGGGTGTCGGATCGGTCGATGACGTCGTCGTGCACGAGTGCCGCGGCGTGGAAGATCTCCAGGGCTGCGGAGGCGGTGATCACCGCGTCCGGTGCGATCGATGTCCGGCCGCCTGCCGTCGCCACCGCTCGGAAGCCGGCGAGGCAGAAGCGGGCTCGGAACGCCTTGCCGCCGGTCGCCGCGGACGCGCCGGATTCCACGAAGGCGCGCGCTTCGTCGCCGAATTCGGATGCGGCTTCGCGCTGCGCCTCGAGGAACCTCTCGACTCGCTGAGAAACGGCGACGATCGGGTCGAGAGAGGAGGACACAGGCCTAGCCTAGTGATCGCGCGGACGCGTACACTTGACGGACCGACCCGAGGGGGATGCATGCCACTGTCAGAACAGGAGCAGCGTCTGCTGGACGAGATGGAACGCCATCTCATGCGCAACGACGCCGATGTTGTCAGCGCGGACCGTGGAGCGGCGCCGCTCAGCTACCGCAACATCGTCTACGGGTCCGTCATCGTGCTCTTGGGTATCGCCGGCCTCGTCGTCGGCGTGGCCACATCGCTGATCGTGATCGGCGTGGTCGCCTTCGTCGTCATGGTCGTCGGCGTCGTCCTCGCCTTCACACCGGCCAAGGGTGCGGCAGCCGCACGGAACGCGACCGGTACGCGTAAGCCGCGCGCCGCGAAGGCAGCGGCATCCGCCTCTTTCATGGATCGCATGAACGACCGCTGGGATCGCCGCAACGACGATCGCTGATCCGGCGCCCTCCACCGCGCTCCACTTCTGAAGCACCGACCCTCGGGTCGGTGCTTTTTTTTGTGTCCGCGCGGGCCTCCACCCGCCCTGCCGTCGTCCGGTGGTGCGGCAGGGATGCGGCGTGCCCCGAAACTGTCGCGGAGTGGAGGAAAGTGGAGTAAAGTGGCGTCATCCTGGAGCAGGCCGGACGAAGGGGGTGACCGAGCGATGTTGTTGGGCACCCACACCCCCAAGCTGGACGACAAAGGACGGGTCATCCTTCCCGCCAAGTTCCGCGACGATCTCGGTCCCGGTGTCGTCATCACCCGTGGCCAGGAACGCTGCCTCTACGTGTTCAGCTCGGCGGAGTTCGAGCGGGTCTACGAGCGCATCCGCGAGGCACCGCTGACCAACAAGCAGGCGCGCGACTTCCAGCGCATGTTCCTCTCGGGCGCCAGCGCCGAGAAGCCCGACTCCCAGAACCGCATCACCATTCCGCCTCACCTCCGCACCTACGCCGGGCTGGAGCGCGAGCTCATCGTCACGGGTGTCGGCGCACACGCCGAGATTTGGAACGCGGACGCGTGGAACGCCTACGCCGACAGCAATGAGGACACGTACTCGGACATGGAGCAGGAGGTGATCCCGGGACTCTTCTGATCCTCGACTGCGACTCCCAGCCGCACGCCCTGACGCACTTCCCCGGCGCCAGGTCGGAGCGGATGGGGATCGGGGTCGAGGGCCTCACGGAACCGAAGGAATCATGGCCCACGACGAGATCCACACCCCCGTCCTGCTCGACCGTTGCATCGAGCTGTTGGCGCCTGCGCTGCAGCACGACGGCGCGGTCGTCGTCGACGCGACGCTCGGGATGGGCGGACACTCCGAGGCGCTTCTCGAACGCTTCCCCCAGGTGCGTCTGATCGGCCTCGACCGCGACACGGATGCGCTGCGCATCGCGGGGGAGCGGCTCGCCCGCTTCGGCGACCGCGTGGACCTCGTGCACACCGTCTACGACGGCATCGCCGACGCCGTCTCGAGCGTGGGCGTCCGCCGGGCCGACGGCATCCTCTTCGATCTCGGTGTCTCGTCGCTGCAGCTCGACGAAGCGGACCGCGGCTTCGCCTACTCGAAGGACGCGCCCCTCGACATGCGGATGGATCAGTCCGCGGGGACGACGGCCGCCGACATCGTCGCGACGTACGGAGAGGGCGATCTGCGTCGCATCTTCGAACGCTACGGCGAGGAGAAGCTCGCCGGTCGTTACGCGCGGGCGATCATCGCCGCCCGTCAGGACGCCCCCATCGAGCGGTCCGCGCAGCTCGTCGACATCTTGGTCGCCGCGACGCCGATCGCCGTTCAGCGCGAGCGCAGCGGGCACCCCGCCAAGCGCGTCTTCCAGGCTCTGCGCATCGAGGTCAACGGCGAGCTGACGGTCCTCGAGCGCGCCCTGCCCGCGGCGCTCGGCATCCTGCCCGTCTCGGGCCGGATCGTCGTCATGTCGTACCAGTCGCTGGAAGACCGACTCGTGAAGCGCGTTCTCGCCGAAGCGACCAGGTCGACCGCTCCCGCCGGGCTTCCGATCGAACCGCCCGAGCATGCCCCCCGTTTCCAGCTCCTCACCAAGGGTGCAGAGCTGGCGTCCGACGAAGAGAAGATCCGTAACCCCCGTGCCACCCCGGTGCGGCTGCGTGCGGCCGAGAGAGTGAGGGAGGCGTCATGAGCGCTTCGGCACTGGCCACCACCGCCATCGACACCGCGCCCGATGAGGAGCTCCTCGGCTCGGCAGCACCTGCGCTTCGGCCCGTCGGTCGCGTCGGGTGGGGCGTCGCGCCCCAGCCCCGGCGTCGCCCCCGGCGGGCGTTCGGGGTCATCGCCGTCGCGGGTGCCCTCGCGATCGCCGGAGTGCAGATGGGGCTGTCCATCGTCACGACGCAGGATGCCTTCGAGGTGAAGAACCTCACGGCGCAGCAGCGGGACGCGAACTACCAGAAGAACATCCTCGAGGACGAGGTCGCGGGTCTCAGCTCGCCTCAGTTCCTCGCAGCCAATGCGGCGGCACTCGGCCTCGTCGCGGGCGGCGAGCCCAGCTACATCCGTCTGAGCGACGGCACGACCCTCGGCCCCAAGACGGGTGCCTCCGACGCGTCGTCGATCGAGGCGCTGTCGCGGGCGGCGGTGTCGAACGCTCTCGTGGCGGGTGTCCCGCTCGTCACCGATCCCGAGGCGAGCCTCGACACGGGGGTCTCCATCGACACGAAGCTGCTGGCCGATACGCCGACACCCCCGTCCATCACCGACGGACTGCCGACCCCCGCCACACACTGAGAACATGACGACTCGAGCAACCCGCAGTCCGCGCCGTCGCACCGTCGTCGCCCTCGCCGTCGTCCTGGTCGTCCTGGTCGCCTTCGTCGCCCGCCTCATCGACATCCAGGTCGTCAACGCGAGCCAGCACGTCGAAGACGCCTTCAGCAAGGGCATGCAGACCACGACGACCCTCGAGGGTGCGCGGGGCACCATCGTCGACGCGAACGGCAGCCCGTTGGCCACGAGCATGCTGCGGTACAACGTCGTCGTCGACCCGAAGCTCGCGGAGGGCGGTATGTCCCTCCGCGACGACAATGGCGCGATCGTGAAGGACGACGCCGGCGACACGGTCATGGTCACGTGGCCGGAGATCGCCGCTGAGATCGCCGAGGTGACCGACCAGAGTCCCGAAGAGGTCCGGACGATGGTCGACGACGCCTACGCGAAGAACCCCGAGAGCCGATATCAGGTGATCAAACGGCTCGTGTCGACGGCGGAGTTCCGCGAGCTCGACGATCTCGGCATCCCTTTCCTCTCGTTCGAGCCGGTCGCCTCGCGGTCGTACCCCGACGGCGCGGTGGCGGGAAACATCATCGGCTTCGTCGGCTCGGACGGGGAGCCCCTCGAAGGGGTCGAGAAGCTGCAGGACTCGTGCCTCGAACCCACGAGCGGGAGCATCAAGTACCAGCGCGGCGCGAACGGCGTGACGATCCCCGGTACGGCGGTCGAGGAGCCTGCCGTGGACGGAGGCACCCTCAAGCTGACGATCGACTCCGATCTGCAGTGGTACATGCAGCAGCTGATCGCGGAGGAGACCGACCGCTACCAGGCCAACTGGGGCGGGATCCTCGTGATGGAGACCGCCACAGGCAAGATCCGAGCGATCGCGGAGACGGACTCCGTCGACCCCAACGACCCGGGCGCCAGCAAGTCCGAGGACCGGGGCTCACGCCTCCTGCGGACCTCGTTCGAGCCCGGCTCGACCTTCAAGCCCGTCACGGCGGCGACGGCGATCGAACAGGCGGGCGTCACGCCGGAGACGACGGTCACCGTCCCCGATCGCATGGTGTTCTCCAACGGAGCCGTCGTGAACGACTCCGAGAACCACGCGACGCAGAACCTCACCCTCAACGGTGGCCTCGTGACCTCGTCGAACGTGGCGATGTCGCAGTTCGGCGCGATGGTGGATCCGCAGACCCGGTACGACTACCTCAAGAAGTTCGGTGCCGGCGAAACCGACGGTCTGGGCTGGTCGGGAGAGCCCGAACGGATCCTCCGACCCGCCGACACGTGGGACAACCAGACGAAGTACGCGACGACCTTCGGTCAGGCCTTCACCGTGACGGCCGTCCAGGTCGCGAACGCGTACCAGACCTTCGCCAACGGCGGTGTCCGGATGCCGGCATCCCTCGTCGAATCGTGCACGAAGGCGAACGGCGAGGTCGTCACACCGAAGCTCGCGAAGCCCGAACGCGTCATCACAGAGGAGACGGCGAAGGAGGTCTCGCTCATGCTCGAGAACGTGTTCGCACAGGGCACGCTCGCCGAGGACGTCGAACTCCCCGGGTACCGGATGGGCGGCAAGACGGGCACCGCGCAGATCCCCGACGGTCACGGCGGATACAAGAAGAACCTGTACTTCACCTCACTGGTCGGCTTCGCTCCGGCCGATGATCCGAAGTATGTTGTCCTGACGGTCTTCGACGAGCCCAAGAAGCAGCGCATGTCGTCGGCCAACCGTTCGGTGTTCAAGAAGGCGATGGCGCAGGTGCTCACGCACTACCGCATCATGCCGTCGGGTTCGGAGACCCCCCTCCTTCCCGTCACCGGCTGAACCCGAGCGCACGAGGAGACCCCCAGCATGATCCGGATGACGCTCGCCGAGGTGACGCACGCCATCGGCGGCACCCTCCACCTCCACGGCACGGACACCCCCGAGACGGTTGTCGCGGGCACCGTCGACACCGATTCCCGGGAGATGGAGCCGGGCTCGGTCTTCGTCGCCAAGCCCGGCGACGTGACCGACGGGCACCTGTTCGTCGATGTGGCCGCCGAAGCCGGCGCCACGCTCGCGATCGTCGAGCGCCACGTCGAGACGGCGATCTCGCAGATCGTCGTCGCCGACGCCGTCGCCGCGCTGGGTGCCCTCGCCCGCGAGGTGGTGGCACGCGTGCGTGCCGCCGGAGACCTCCGCGTGGTCGGCATCACGGGATCGAACGGCAAGACGACGACGAAGAACCTCCTGGCGCGCATCCTCGAGGTGGAGGGGCCGACGGTCGCCCCGCGAGCGTCGTTCAACAACGAGGTCGGCGCACCCGTCACGATGCTCCGCGTCACCGACGACACCCGCTTCCTCGTCAGCGAGCTCGGCGCCTCGCGGCCGGGCCGCATCGCGGAGCTCGCAGGTCTCATCACGCCCGACATCGGCGTCGTCCTCATGGTCGGGCTCGCCCACGCGGGCGGATTCGGGGGCGTCGAGGCGACGCAGAGGGCGAAGACCGAACTGGTCCAGGCTCTCCGTCCGGGCGGAACCGCGGTCCTCAACGCGGACGACGCCCGTGTCGCGGCGATGGCAGCTGCGGCGCAGGAACGCGGAGCCGACGTCCGGTGGTTCGGACGCGGGACCGCGGCCGACGTTCGCGCAGACGACGTCGAAGTCACGGCATCCGGGACGACCGCGACGGTCCACGTCGACGGCCGTCGACTGCCCCTGCACCTGAAGGTGCTCGGCGAACACCACGTCATGAACGCCCTCGCCGCCATCACGGTCGCTCAGCTGCTCGGTGTCGATCCGGCCGACGCGATCGCGCGCATCGGGACCGTGGAGATCGCGGAGCGCTGGCGGATGCAGCCGCTCGGCGGCGACCGCGTGCGGATCATCAACGACGCCTACAACGCGAGCCCCGACTCCATGGCCGCCGCGCTGCGGACCGTCGCCCAGATCGCCGAGCCGGGACAGCGCAAGGTCGCCGTCCTCGGTGCCATGACGGAGCTCGGCGAGCAGGCCGGGGAGGAGCACGACCGGATCGGGCTCCAGGCCGTGCGGCTGCGCTACGAACGCATCGTCGTCATCGGGACGGCGGCGCGACGCCTCTACCTGGCCGCCATCAGCGAAGGCTCGTGGGACGGCGAAGCCGTCTTCTTCGAGACCGCTGACGAGGCCTACGACTACCTGACGGCCGAGCTCCGCGACGGTGATCGCGTGCTGGTGAAGTCTTCCAACTCCGCCGGGCTCAGGTTCCTCGGCGATCGTCTGGGAGAATTCTTCTCGTGAGATCCCTGTTGGCCGCTGCGACGATCTCGCTGGCATTCACCCTGTTCCTGACACCGCTGTTCATCCGCCTGTTCCGGAAGATCGGGTGGGGCCAGGTCATCCGCACCCCCGAGGATGCGCACAACCCGAGTCACCACACCAAGCGCGGGACGCCCACCATGGGCGGCATCGTCTTCGTCCTGGGGACCATCGTCGGGTTCTTCGTCGGCAGCTACACCGGTGGCACGGAGCCCACGATCTCCGGTCTGCTCGTGCTCTGGATGATGGTAGGCCTCGGCATCATCGGCTTCATCGACGACTACATGAAGGTGCGGTCGCAGCGGAGCCTCGGCCTGTCGGGATGGCGCAAGATCGTCGGCCAGATCGCCGTCGCCGTCCCCTTCGCCATCATGGCGCTGAACTTCCCGAACCAGTACGGCGAGACTCCTGGTTCCGCCTACATCTCGTTCTTCCGCGACATCCCGACGCTCTCCTTCATGGCGCTCGGCGCCGTCGTCGGCTGGATCCTCTACCTCCTGTGGATCTCGTTCATGTCGGTCGCGTGGTCGAACGCCACGAACCTGACGGACGGGCTGGACGGCCTCGCCACGGGAGCCGGCATCTTCACGGTGTCCGCCTACAGCCTCGTGACGTTCTGGCAGCTGCAGCAGCGCTGCCACTCAGCCGCACTGGTGACCGAGTACACGGCCGCCTGCTACGACACGCGGGACCCCATGGGCCTCACGATCGTCGCCGCCTCGTTCGTCGGCGCCCTCGTCGGGTTCCTCTGGTGGAACGCCCCCAAGGCAAAGATGTTCATGGGCGACGTGGGCTCGATGGCGATCGGCGGTGTCGTCGTCGCGATGGCCGTTCTGAGCCGTACCGAGATCCTCTCCATCGTCCTCGCGGGCGTCTTCATCATCGCTCCCGCGTCAGTCATCCTGCAGCGCTACTACTTCAAGGCGACGGGCGGCAAACGGCTGTTCCTCATGAGCCCCTTCCACCACCACCTCGAGATGCGCGGGTGGCCCGAGATCACGATCGTCGTCCGGATGTGGGTCATCGCCGGCATCCTCGCCATCTTCGGGGTCGCCCTGTTCTACG
This sequence comes from Microbacterium sp. LKL04, assembly GCF_900102005.1. Taxonomy (NCBI): domain Bacteria; kingdom Bacillati; phylum Actinomycetota; class Actinomycetes; order Micrococcales; family Microbacteriaceae; genus Microbacterium; species Microbacterium sp. LKL04. Next base: position 627,725 of record NZ_LT627736.1, read on the forward strand.
TCGGTTGGCTGGCTGCACTGTGACCGCTGACCTCGATCGCCTGACGAGCTGGCACGCGGACTGGTCGGGACTGCGGGTCGCGGTCCTCGGCCTGTCGATGACGGGATTCTCGGTCGCGGACACCCTGGCCGAGCTCGGCTCCGACGTCCTGGTCGTGACCGAGACGGCGAGCGAGGAGTACGCGCGTCTGCTGCCGGTCATAGGTGCGAGCCTCTGGGAGGGGGCGCTCGACGCCGTCCCCGACGAGCTGATCGCCCACCGCCCCGACGTCGTCATCGCGTCGCCGGGCTTCCCCCCGCATCACGCCGTCGTCGCATGGGCGCGCGAAGCGGGAGTCGCCGTGTGGGGCGACATCGAGCTCGCGTGGCGCGTCCGCGACAAGGTCCTCCGTCCCGACGGAACGCCGGCCGAATGGATGCTCATCACGGGCACCAACGGCAAGACGACCACGACGCAACTCACGGCCACGATGCTCGTGGCGGGAGGCCTCCGCGCCGCCCCGTGCGGGAACATCGGCGTGCCGGTCCTCGACGCCGTCCGCGACCCCGCGGGGTTCGACGTGCTCGTGGTCGAGGTCTCGAGCCATCAGCTCTGGTACCTGAGTCTCTCGGATGCCGCGGGTCGGGTGTCGCCGCACGCCAGCGTCTGCCTCAACCTCGCTGCGGACCACCTCGAGTGGCACGGCTCTTTCGACGCGTACCGGGACGCGAAGGCTGTCGTCTACCGGCAGACGCGCGTGGCCTGCGTCTACAACAAGAGCGACGTCGCGACGCGCGAGATGGTCGAGGACGCCGAAGTCGTCGAGGGATGCCGCGCCATCGGGTTCGATCTCGGCGTCCCGGGCCCGAGCGACCTCGGTGTCGTCGACGGCATCCTCGTCGACCGTGCCTTCCTCGATGAGCGCCGCACGAACGCGCTGGAACTCACCACCGTCGAGGACCTCGCCGAGTCCGGTCTGGCCGCTCCGCACGTCGTGGCGAACATCCTCGCCGCCGCTGCACTCGCCCGTTCGATCGACGTCCCTCCTGCCGCCGTCCGAGACGCCCTGCGCACCTTCCGTCTCGATCCGCACCGGATCGAGGTCGTCGCCGTCGCCGACGGCGTGACGTGGGTCGACGACTCCAAGGCGACGAACCCGCACGCGGCGGCATCCTCCCTCCAGGCCTACCCGGGTGCCGTCTGGGTCGTCGGCGGCCTTCTGAAGGGTGTCGACATCGACGATCTGATCGCGTCTCGCGGCCCTGCGGTCGCGGCGGCGATCGTGATCGGCGTCGAGCGCGCCGACATCGTGGGGGCTTTCGCGCGACACGCCCCGACGGTTCCGGTGTTCGAGGTCGACCACGCTCAGACTGAGGACGTCATGACCGAGGTCGTCGCGTTGGCGGCGGGCGTCGCGCAGGACGGAGACGTGGTCCTCCTCGCTCCGGCAGCGGCATCCTTCGACCAGTTCGCCTCGTACTCGGATCGCGGCCGGCGCTTCGCCGCCGCAGTGAACGCACGGATCGGAAAGGACGCCGGTGACAACCACGACCGACCGTCCGGCCCCGTCGGATCCGGCTGACCGCGGCTCGTCCGCTTTCACGGCGCGCGTCGGTCTTGGGAAGGTCTTCGCGCCGGTCCCGAGCGAGTTCCTCCTCATCGCCTCGACGGCGCTGATCCTGACGATTTTCGGCCTCGTGATGGTGCTGTCGGCGACGATGGCGACCTCCGGAGCGGGCGGTCCGTTCGAGACGGCGATCAAGCAGGGCGTGTTCGCTGTGGTCGGCATCCCGCTGATGTTCGTGCTGAGCCGGTTGCCGATGCTGTTCTGGAAGCGCATCTCCTGGATCGCGCTGATCGGGGCGCTCTTCCTCCAGCTGCTCGTTTTCACCCCGCTGGGGTTCGCGGACGGCGGTAACCGCAACTGGATCATGATCGCGGGAAACCAGCTCCAGCCCTCGGAGTTCCTCAAACTCGCCTTCGCCCTGTGGCTCGCCTACGTCCTCTACCGCAAGCAGACGCTCCTCGGTGACTGGCGGCACGTCTTCATCCCCGTCGTCCCGGTCGCCATCATCGTCATCGGGTCAGTCGTGGCAGGCAAGGACCTCGGCACAGCCATGATCCTCGTGCTGATCCTCCTCGCGGCCCTGTTCTTCTCCGGCGTGCGACTCCGGATCTTCGTCATCCCGCTCGTGCTGGCAGTGGGCGCTGTCGCCTTCTTGGCGATCACGAGTCCGGACCGGATGCGGCGCATCATGAGCTTCATGAACCCGGACTGCCTCGCGGACTACTACGGCGACTGCTATCAGCCGCTCCACGGCATCTGGGGGCTCGCAAGCGGCGGTGTCTTCGGGCTCGGGCTCGGCAATTCTCGAGAGAAGTACGCGTGGTTGCCAGCGGCATCCCACGACTACATCTTCGCGATCGTGGGCGAGGAGCTCGGCCTCATCGGGTGCGTCGTGGTGCTGGCGATGTTCACACTCTTCGCCATCGGTGCGTTCCATGTGATCCGGAAGACTCCCGACCCCTTCATCCGCATCGCCGCGGGGGCGGTGACCGTCTGGATCGTCGGTCAGGCCCTCATCAACATCGGCGTCGTGCTTCGGGTCTTCCCGGTACTTGGCGTTCCGCTCCCGTTCATGTCCCAAGGCGGCACGTCGCTGATGTCGGTGCTTCTTGCCTGCGGGGCACTGCTCGCGTTCGCCCGGACGCTGCCGACGTCGGCGCCGGGGGCCGCGCCTGCCCGCCGGTAGGCTCGATCCGGTGACCACGTACCTTCTGGCCGGCGGCGGGACCGCGGGCCACGTCAATCCGCTGCTCGCCGTCGCCGACGCTCTCGTCGCTCGCGAACCCGACGCCACCGTTCTGGTCCTCGGCACCCGCGAAGGGCTCGAAGCGCGGCTGGTGCCTCTGCGCGGCTACGAGCTGCTGTTCGTCGACAAGGTGCCCTTCCCGCGTCGACCGGATGCCGCGGCTCTCCGCTTCCCCGCACGTTTCGCGCGCGCGGTGCGTCAGGTCCGAGGGCACATCCGCGAGCGGGGGGTCGATGTGGTGGTGGGCTTCGGCGGTTACGCCTCTGCTCCCGCGTATGTCGCTGCGCGGCGCGCGGGCGTCCCGGTGGTCGTGCACGAGGCGAACGCCAAGCCGGGACTCGCCAACGTCCTCGGCGCGCGGCGGGCCGCGGCATCCGGTGTCGCTTTCGAGGGCACTCCGCTGCGTGGTGCGGAGGTCGTCGGGATGCCGCTCCGTCCCGAGATCGTGCACCTCGACCGGACAGCGCTCCGAGCGGAGGCCGCAGAGGAGTTCGGCCTCGACGCCGAACGTCCGGTCCTCCTCGTCTTCGGCGGCTCGCTCGGGGCCGTCCGCATCAACCGCGCCCTCGCCGATTCGTGGCGGGACGTCGTCGCCGCGGGATGGCAGGTTCTGCATGCGGCGGGAGAGCGCAACGACATCGCCGACCCCGGCGACGACGCCTACCGGGTCGTTCCGTACATCGACCGCATGGACCTCGCTTTCGCCCTCGCCGACGCGATCGTGTCGCGCTCCGGTGCGGCGACCGTGAGCGAGATCAGCGCTCTGGGCATCCCTGCGGTCTATGTGCCGTATGCGGTGGGCAACGGCGAGCAGGCGCTCAATGCCGCGTCCGCGGTCGCCGCCGGTGCCGCTGTGCTCATCCCGGACGGCGAGCTCACGGGGGACCGCATCCGCTCGAGCGTCGTTCCGCTGCTCGCCGACCCGGAAGCCCTCGACCGCATGCGTGACGCGGCGTCGACGGTGGGGACGCGAGCGGGCAGCGAGAACGTCGTCGCGCTCATCGATCGCGCACTCGGTCGCTGAGCCGCCGGGTCCGTCGCCCCAGCGCGCCGCAGCGTCCTCCCGGTGGGCCCGATCTAGACTTGACGGGCCATGATTCGCCCCGATCTCTCGCTCCCCATCCCCACGGACATCACCGCCGCCCACTTCATCGGGATCGGCGGTTCCGGGATGTCGGGACTCGCCGGGATGTTCCTCGACCGCGGCATCCGCGTCTCGGGATCCGATCGTTCCGACAGTTCCACGATCCGCGCTCTCGCCGCCCGCGGAGCCGATGTGCACGTCGGTCACGATGCGTCGAACCTGCCGGACGGCGTCGATGCGGTGGTGTTCACCGGGGCGATCTGGCCCGAGAACCCCGAGTACCTCCGGGCGAAGGAGCGCGGCGTCGCCGTCATCCACCGCTCGCAGGCGCTCCACTGGCTCGTCGGAGGCCGCCGCCTGGTGAGCGTCGCCGGGGCGCACGGCAAGACGACCTCGACGGGCATGATCGTCACCGCGCTCCGCGCCATCGGGGCTGACCCGACGTTCGTCAACGGCGGAGTCATCGCATCGCTCGGCGTCTCGAGCGGCACCGGATCGGATGATCTCTTCGTCATCGAAGCCGACGAGTCCGACGGCTCGTTCCTCCTCTACGACACCTCCGTCGCTCTCATCACGAACGTCGACCCCGACCACCTCGACCACTGGGGGTCGCGCGAGGCCTTCTATGACGGGTTCGTCCGATTCGCGGATGCCGCGTCCCAGGCGGTCGTCATCTCCTCCGACGACCCCGGTGCCCGCGAGGTCGCCGGCGCCCTGACCCACGCGAACGTGGTGTCCTTCGGGACGTCGCCCGACGCCGACGTCCGCGTGAGCGACATCGTCACGGAGGGGCCGGTGTCCTTCGCTATCCACCACGGGGGACGCTCGGCATCCGGCGCCCTCGCCGTCCCCGGCGCGCACAACGCCATCAACGCCGCCGGCGCGGTGGCCGTCCTGCTGACGCTCGGTCACGAGCTCGAGCCCGCCGTGCGTGCGGTCGAGGAGTTCGGCGGCACCGTTCGCCGGTTCGAACTGCATGGCATCCGCTCCGGCGTATCGGTCTACGACGACTACGCGCATCACCCGACGGAGGTCGACGCCGCCCTGGCAGCGGCCCGCACCGTCGTCGGCGAGGGGCGCATCATCGCGCTCCACCAGCCGCACACGTACTCGCGCACCCAGGCGATGTACCGCGAGTTCGCCGACGTTCTCGAGTCGCGCGCCGATCAGACCGTCGTCCTCGACGTGTACGGTGCCCGCGAGGACCCCGTGCCGGGTGTCACCGGCGCGCTCGTCAGCGGGGCGTTCGATGATCAGGACCGGGTGCGTTTCGTGGCCGACTGGCAGCAGGCTGCCGAGTACACGGCATCCATCGCCCGCCCGGGCGACTACATCATCACCCTCGGGTGCGGCGACGTGTACCGGATCATCCCGCAGGTCCTCGACGCCCTCGGTTCGGCGGAGAACTGACCGTGGGCCGGGCCTGAAGATGGAGCGGAACTGAGATGCGGCGGCCGTCGCCGCTCCCATCGACGCCGACGCGCCGTCCCGAGGAGCCGTCGCGCGCCGATCGCGCTCGCGAACCGGAGCTGCTGATCGATCCCGCCGCCGCACCGTCCGCAGCTGAGGACGGGACGGCGACCTCCGATGCGCAGGTCACCGAGGTCATCGAGCCGGCGCGGCCCGGCCGACTCGGGCGGGTCGTCCCGTTCACGCCGACCGAGCAGCCGGACGATGTCGCGCCGGAGACGCCCCGAGAGGATGCCGAGCCGGAGCGACCGCTCAGCATGCGCGACGTCTGGGCGGCGGCACGCGCCCGCCGACGTGCGTTGCGTCGCGAGGTCCGGCGCTTCACCGTGCGTCAGCGCCGCCGCCGGTACGCGTGGCTCGGTGGACTCGCCGCCGTCGTACTCGTCGGTCTGGGCGCGATCGCGACGGCGTACAGCCCGCTGTTCGCGGTGTCGAAGATCACGGTGGTGGGGACCGACCGTCTCGCCGGCGCCGCCGTGGAGAAGGCCCTCGCCGGCGAGATGGGCACGCCGCTCGCGCTGATCGACTCGAGCGACGTGAAGGCGGCCTTGGTCGCTTTCCCCCTCGTCGAGAGCTACTCGATCGAGGCGAGACCGCCGCAGGAGCTCGTGGTGCGGATCGTCGAGCGGACCCCTGTCGGTGTCGTCTCCACGAGGGCGGGCTTCTCGCTCGTGGATGCCGCAGGTGTCGTCCTCGCGACGACGAAGGATGCACCCGAGGGGTATCCCGTCATCGACGCGTCGGGGGGTGCGGGGTCGCGCGCCTTCCGGGCGGTCGGCGCCGTCTACCGGTCGCTCCCGGCGGACCTCCGCACGCAGATCAGCGCCATGTCCGCGACCACCCCGGATGACGTCACGCTGACGATCGACGGCGCGGACGTGCTGTGGGGGAGCCCTGAGGAGCCGCTCGAGAAAGCTCGGGTGCTGTCGGCCGCGATGACCGCCAAACCCCCGTCCGAGGTCGAGGAGTACGACGTCTCGTCGCCCTCCGCCGTCGTCATCCGCTGACGCGGAAATCCGATCCGACGACACGCCGCTGCGATGCGGGCGGGCGTCTCATCGACGCATACCTTCGGAATCAGGAATTGCATACTCGGCAATTCTTTAAACCTCTGGTTGAGGTTGAAGGTTTGCACTCGAGGTTCAGGACGATACGGAGGCCGGCGTGAGCCAGAACCAGAACTACCTTGCTGTGATCAAGGTCGTTGGCGTGGGCGGTGGCGGTGTCAACGCCGTCAACCGCATGATCGAGCTCGGCCTTCGCGGCGTCGAGTTCATCGCCGTCAACACGGACGCCCAGGCGCTGCTCATGAGCGACGCCGACATCAAGCTCGACGTGGGTCGCGAGCTGACCCGCGGTCTCGGCGCCGGCGCCGATCCCGAGGTCGGCCGACGCGCCGCCGAGGATCACGCCGAGGAGATCGAAGAGGCTCTCGCGGGGGCCGACATGGTCTTCGTGACCGCCGGTGAGGGCGGTGGCACCGGCACCGGTGGCGCTCCCGTCGTCGCACGGATCGCGAAGTCGATCGGCGCGCTCACCATCGGTGTCGTGACCAAGCCCTTCTCCTTCGAAGGACGCCGCCGTCAGACCCAGGCCGAGTCGGGCGTCTCGAAGCTGAAGGAAGAGGTCGACACCCTCATCGTCGTTCCGAACGACCGCCTGCTCGAGATCAGCGACCGCGGCATCTCGATGATCGAGGCGTTCGCCACGGCCGACCAGGTCCTCCTGGCCGGTGTCCAGGGCATCACGGATCTGATCACGACCCCCGGTCTCATCAACCTCGACTTCGCCGACGTCAAGTCGGTCATGCAGGGTGCCGGATCCGCGCTCATGGGCATCGGCTCCGCTCGCGGTGCCGACCGGGCCATCAAGGCCGCCGAGCTCGCGGTGGAGTCCCCGCTGCTCGAAGCCTCGATCGAGGGTGCGCACGGCGTGCTGCTCTCGATCCAGGGCGGGTCGAACCTCGGCATCTTCGAAATCAACGATGCGGCGCAGCTCGTCAAGGAGGCCGCGCACCCCGAGGCCAACATCATCTTCGGTACGGTCATCGACGACACCCTCGGCGACGAGGTGCGCGTCACGGTCATCGCCGCCGGGTTCGACGGCGGTGAGCCGCAGGTGAAGGTCGAGCCGATCACAGCGAGCCGCCCGGCATCCGCTCCGGTCCTGCCGCCGCTTCCGGCCGACACGGTGGCGCGCGACCTCGCGGCCGCCGAGAGCACCGGTACGCGCGAGTCGGTGTCGGTGTCCGCGCCGTCCTCGTCGAGCGACTACGACTCGGCATTCGGCGACGACGACCTCGACATCCCCGATTTCCTGAAGTAACCGGATCGTGGATCTGCGTTCGCGGCTCGCCGACATCGACGCGCGCATCTCGGATGCCGCTCGGTCGGCGGGCCGCGATCCGTCGGGGATCACCCGCATCGTCGTCACGAAGTTCCACCCCGTCGACCTCGTGCAGGACCTCGCCGGACTCGGCGTGACCGACGTCGGTGAGAACCGCCAGCAGGAGCTCAGCGCGAAGCGCGAGGCCTACGCCGGAGACCCGGTCCGATGGCACTTCATCGGGCAGGCGCAGACGAACAAGGCCCGGGCGGTGCGCCGCGATGCGGATGCCGTGCACTCGCTCGACCGGACTCGCCTCGCCGACGCGCTGCACGCCGCGCGGGCGAATGACGCCGACGTCCTCGACGTCCTCATCCAGGTCAACCTGACCGAAGACCCGGGACGTGGGGGAGTCGCCCCATCGGGTGTGGACGAGCTCGCCGAGCACGTCGCCGCGACCTGTCCGTCGCTCCGCCTGCGGGGCGTCATGGCCGTCGCCCCCCTGGGCGAGGAGCCCGCGCCCGCCTTCGAGCGGTTGGCCTCTTACTCAGCCGGCGTCCGGACGGTCGTGCCGGATGCCGATTGGATCTCCGCCGGGATGACCGGCGACTTCGTCGAAGCGATCGCGGCAGGTGCGACACACCTGCGGATCGGTTCGGCAATCACGGGCCCGAGGCCCGTGCACGGATAGCCTCGTCACAGACGAGCAATACGGAGGATGCGATGTCGAACCCGCTCAAGAAGACCATGGTGTACCTGGGCCTCGCCGATGAGGAAGAGGTCTACGAGGAGCCGACTCCGCGCCGCGAGAGCCGGGAGAAGCAGGTCGAGAACAAGACGGCGCCGGTGACGCCCATCCACCGCCCCGCTGTCGTTCGTCAGCCGGCTCCGGCGACGGTGAGCGAGATCGTCACGGTCCACCCGAAGCAGTACCGCGACGCGCAGGCGATCGCCGAGAACTTCCGCGACGGCATCCCGATCATCATCAACCTCTCGCAGATGAGCGACGCCGACGCGCGCCGCCTCATCGACTTCGCGAGCGGTCTGTCGCTGGGTCTGTACGGGCGTATCGAGCGCGTGACGAGCAAGGTCTTCCTGCTCTCGCCCGAGAACGTCGCCGTGTCGGGCGAGGGCGCGATCGCCCAGGGTGACACGGACTCCACCCCCTTCACCCACTGACGCCGTGTCGGTCATCGGCCTCATCGCCGGGATCCTCAACGCGCTCCTGCTCATCTACGTGCTGTTCCTCCTGGCACGTCTGGTCCTGGAGTACATCCCGATGTTCAATCGGGAGTGGCGTCCGCGCGGCGGCTGGCTCGTCGTGGCAGAAGTCGTGTTCACGGTGACGGATCCGCCCATCAAGTTCTTCCGTCGTTTCATCCCTCCACTGCGCATCGGTCCCATCGCCCTGGACCTCGCCTTCCCCATCACCATGCTCAGCTGCTTTGTGCTGCTGTCGATCACGCAGGTGCTGAGCCGATACTGACCGCGCCCTCGTCGCACCCATGACAGCCGCGGACTATGCTGTCGGGGTACGGCTCGCGCCTCGCGGGTCTTCATTGACCGGCCCGCCTCCTGAGCCCCGAAAGAGGAAAGACACATGCCTTTGACTCCCGAAGACGTCGTCACCAAGCAGTTCCAGCATGTCCGCTTCAAGGAGGGCTTCGACCCCGACGAGGTCGACGACTTCCTGGACGAGATCGTCATCGAGTGGCGTAAGACCATCGCCGAGAACGAGGAACTGAAGGCGAAGCTCGCCGCCTACGAGTCCGGCGAGACCCCCGCTGCCCAGGAGTCCGCTCCCGAGGCCGAAGCAGCGCCCGAGACCCAGGTCGTCGAGGAGGTCCCGACCCCGGCCGAGCCGACCGAGGCTCCCGTCGCCGCAGGTACCGCTCCCGCCGCCGCCTCTGCCGGCATCATCGAGCTCGCGCAGCGTCTGCACGACGAGCACGTCGCCGAGGGTAAGGCTCAGAAGGAGAAGCTCATCTCCGAGGCGCAGGCCGAGGCCGACGCCATCCTCAACGACGCACGTTCGAAGGCGCGCGACGAGATCACGCGCCTCGAGAGCGAGCGTGGCACGCTCGAGGGTCGCATCAGCGAGCTCCGGCAGTTCGAGCGCGACTACCGCGTTCAGCTCCGTGGCTTCATCGAGGACAAGCTCCGCGACCTCGACGTCGCCGGAACGTCGGGCTCGACGCCCATCCCCGCGTCCTGACCACTCGCACATTGTCGAGCCGAACGTCCGCGACGCGGACGACACTGCGCGCCGCAGCGGCCGGCACCACCATCGCGATCCTCGCGGTGCTGGTGCTGGCCGCTGATCAGTTCACGAAGTACCTCGCTCTCCAGAACCTGCCCGAGCGGCAGGCCGTGCCCGTCATCGGGGACTTCCTCCAGCTCTACCTGACGTTCAATCCGGGCGCGGCGTTCTCGCTCGGTGAGGGCGTGACCTGGGTCTTCACCCTTGTGCTCGCCGCAGCGGCGATCGCGATCGTCGCCCTGGGCATCACGCGCGTGCGCACCCGCGCCTGGGCGGTCGTGCTCGGACTGCTGCTCGGCGGCATCCTCGGGAATCTCACGGATCGTCTGCTGCGCGCGCCCGGCTTCCTGGTCGGACACGTCGTGGACTTCATCCACACACCCTGGCTGTGGCTGTGGTTCCCGTCGGCCATCTACAACGTCGCGGACATGTTCATCGTCACGATGATGATCGCGGTCGCGATCCTGGTGCTCATCGGTCTCCGATTCGACGGCACGCGCGAGAAGGATGCCGCGGGCACCGCGACCTCGACCGATGCTGCCTCGTCGAATGCGGACGACGACGCGTCCACGTCGGCGGATCCTCATGCCCAGCCGTAGCCTTCCTGTTCCGGACGGACTCGACGGCACGCGCGTCGACGCGGCGCTCGCGAAGCTCCTCGGATTCTCGCGGACCTTCGCGGCGGAGGTCGCGGAGGCGGGTGGTGTCCAGCTCGACGCGCGCACGGTCGGCAAGTCCGACAAGCTCGTCGCCGGCGCCTGGCTGCAGGTCGATTGGGAGGACAGGCGCGGCCCCGAGATCGTGCCGATCGCGGTACCCGATCTCGGCATCGTCCATGACGACGACGAGATCGTCGTGGTCGACAAGCCCGCCGGCGTCGCGGCTCACCCGTCGCTCGGGTGGGAGGGGCGGACCGTCGTCGGCGCCCTTGCCGCCGCCGGCTTCCGGATCGCCACGTCCGGTGCGCCCGAGCGACAGGGGGTCGTGCACCGGCTCGACGTCGGCACGAGCGGCCTCATGGTGGTGGCGAAGACCGAGCGTTCGTACACGGCGCTCAAGCGTGCGTTCAAGGAGCGCGAGGTCGACAAGATCTACCACACCGTGGTCCAGGGGCATCCCGACCCCCTGGTCGGAACGATCGATGCTCCGATCGGGCGTCATCCGAACCATTCGTGGAAGTTCGCGGTCATCCCCGACGGCAAGGATTCGGTGACCCACTACGAGACGCTCGAGGCGTTCCCGCGGGCGTCGCTCCTCGAGGTCCACCTTGAGACCGGTCGCACGCACCAGATCCGCGTGCACATGGCCGCGCACCGGCATCCCTGCGTCGGCGATCCGTTGTACGGCGGCGACCCCACGCTGGCGCAGAAGCTCGGGCTTACGCGCCAGTGGCTGCACGCGCACGAACTGTCGTTCGCGCATCCGTCCACGGGGGACTGGGCGACGTTCCGATCGGACTACCCGGCGGACCTCGCAGGTGCTCTGGAGATCCTCCGCGACCAGTGACGTCCGGGAGATCGACGAAGAGTCAGCGCCCGCCGGCGAACGTGGCCGGGTCGTCCTCGGCGATCGCGAGCGCGATCTTCCGTACGTGCGTCTGATCGACCTCGACCAGCTCGCCGAGGCCGTACCAGCCGACCTCGGTCAACTCGCCGTCGGCGGGATGCGGGTCGCCCGAGACCCAATCGCAGCGAAAGACGAGATCGAGGTAGTCGACCTGATCGCCGTTGGCGTAGACGATGCGGGGGACCTGCTGCACCGCGGCGAGCCGCGTCGCGCGGACGACGACGCCCGCCTCCTCGAGGCATTCGCGGACGGCCGTGTCGGCCGGCTCCTCGCCGGGCTCGACGATCCCCGAGACCGCCTGCCATTCGCCGTTGTCGGCGCGCTTGCCGAGGAGGACCTTCTCGTCGCGGAACACGATCGCGGTGACTCCGACCAGGTGGAGCGGTGCGGTGCCGATCTTCTCGCGGAGGGTCAGGACGAACTCGGGGGTGGTCATGTCGATCAGCCTAGGCGCCCTGTCCGAGGCGGAACGTAGACTCGATCCGTGGCATCCGACTCCTTCGTTCATCTGCACGTCCACAGCGAATACTCGATGCTCGACGGGGCCGCGAAGATCGGCGCGATGACGCAGGCCGCCGCTGATTACGGGATGCCGGCGATCGCCGTCACCGACCACGGCAACACGTTCGCGGCGTTCGAGTTCTATCGCGCTGCCAAGGCAGCGGGCGTCAAGCCGATCGTCGGTCTCGAGGCGTACGTCACGCCCGGCACGCACCGCAGCGACAAATCGCGCGTGGCGTGGGGATCGCCCGACCAGAAGAGCGACGACGTCTCGGGTTCGGGTGCGTACACCCACATGACGATGTGGAGTCAGAGCACCGAGGGCATGCACAACCTCTTCCGGTTGAGCTCACTGTCGAGCATCGAGGGCTACTACTTCAAGCCCCGCATGGACCGCGACCTCCTGCAGACCTACGGCAAGGGACTCATCGCCACGACAGGGTGTCCCTCGGGTGAGGTGCAGACCCGTCTGCGGCTCGGCCAGTACGACGCGGCACGCGCCGCCGCCGCCGAGTTCCAGGACATCTTCGGCAAGGAGAACTACTTCGCCGAGATCATGGATCACGGTCTGTCGATCGAGCGCCGCGTCATGACCGATCTCATCCGACTGTCGAAGGATCTCGGCATCCCGCTGGTCGCCACCAACGACTCCCACTACACGCACCAGCATGAGGCCGACGCGCACGAGGCGCTCCTGTGCGTCCAGTCCGGCTCGACGCTCGACGACCCCAACCGCTTCAAGTTCGACGGCGACGGGTACTACATCAAGACGGCGCAGGAGATGCGCCAGCTCTTCCGCGACCACCCAGAGGCGTGCGACAACACGCTGCTCATCGCCGAGCGCTGCGAGGTGGAGTTCAACACCTCCGCCAACTACATGCCGCGCTTCCCCGTCCCCGACGGCGAGACCGAGGACAGCTGGCTCATCAAAGAGGTCGAGGCGGGCCTGCACTACCGGTACCCGGGCGGCATCCCCGACCGTGTCCGCAAGCAGGCCGAGTACGAGACCGGGATCATCTTGCAGATGGGCTTCCCGGGCTACTTCCTCGTCGTCGCCGACTTCATCAACTGGGCGAAGGACAACGGCATCCGCGTCGGGCCCGGCCGTGGCTCCGGTGCCGGCTCGATGGTCGCCTACGCGATGCGCATCACCGACCTCGACCCGCTCGAGCACGGACTCATCTTCGAGCGGTTCCTGAACCCCGACCGCGTGTCGATGCCCGACTTCGACGTCGACTTCGACGACCGTCGCCGCGGCGAGGTCATCGACTACGTGACCGAGAAGTACGGGTCCGAGCGCGTCGCGCAGATCGTCACCTACGGGACCATCAAGTCGAAGCAGGCACTGAAGGATGCCGGTCGCGTCCTGGGCTTCCCGTTCTCCATGGGCGAGAGACTCACGAAGGCCATGCCGCCGCCCGTCATGGGCAAGGACATGGAGCTCGGCGGCATGTTCGACTCCAAGCACCCGCGCTACAAGGAGGCCAGCGAGTTCCGCTCGCTCGTCGACACCGATCCCGACGCGAAGACGGTCTTCGACCGCGCCCTCGGGCTCGAGGGCCTGAAGCGCCAGTGGGGCGTCCACGCCGCCGGCGTCATCATGTCGAGCGAGCCGCTGATCGACATCATCCCGATCATGCGCCGCGAGCAGGACGGCCAGATCGTCACGCAGTTCGACTACCCGTCGTGCGAGACCCTCGGCCTGATCAAGATGGACTTCCTCGGGCTCCGAAACCTCACGATCATCTCGGACGCCCTCGACAACATCCGCACCAACCGCGGTGAGGAGCTCGACCTCGAGCACCTCGAACTCGAGGACCGAGCGGCGTACGACCTCCTGAGCCGCGGCGACACCCTGGGTGTGTTCCAGCTCGACGGCGGCCCGATGCGGTCCCTGCTACGCCTCATGAAGCCGGACAACTTCGAGGACATCTCGGCCGTCATCGCGCTGTACCGCCCGGGTCCGATGGGCGCGAACTCGCACACCAACTACGCGCTCCGCAAGAACGGCGTGCAGCCGATCACCCCTATCCACCCCGAGCTCGAAGAGCCGCTCCGCGATATCCTCGACACCACCTACGGCCTGATCATCTACCAGGAGCAGGTCATGGCGATCGCGCAGAAGGTGGCCGGCTTCTCGCTCGGCCAGGCGGACATCCTGCGTCGCGCGATGGGCAAGAAGAAGAAGTCGGAGCTCGACAAGCAGTACGAGGGCTTCTCGGGCGGCATGAAGGAGCGCGGCTTCGGCGAGGCGGCGATCAAGTCGCTGTGGGACATCCTGCTCCCCTTCTCGGACTACGCGTTCAACAAAGCCCACTCGGCCGCCTACGGCCTCGTCTCCTACTGGACGGCCTATCTCAAGGCGCACTATCCCGCCGAGTACATGGCCGCCCTCCTCACGAGCGTCGGCGACTCGAAGGACAAGATGGCGGTGTACCTCAACGAGTGCCGCCGCATGGGCATCCGGGTGCTGCCGCCCGACGTGGGGGAGTCCATCCGGTTCTTCGCCGCCGTCGGTGAGGACATCCGTTTCGGCCTCGGCGCCGTCCGCAACGTCGGGACGAACGTCGTCGACGGGATCGTGTCGGCCCGCTCGGACGGTCCGTATGCGAGCTTCCACGACTTCCTCGGCAAGGTCCCGGTCCACGTCGCGAACAAGCGGACCGTGGAGTCGCTCATCAAGGCCGGGGCCTTCGACTCGCTCGGGTCGACGAGGCGTGCCCTCATGGAAATCCACGAGGACGCCGTCGAGCAGGCCGTCCTCGACAAGCGCCGTGAGGCCAACGGCGAGGTCGGGTTCGACTTCGACAGTCTGTGGGACGACGACGAGCCGCAGCAGGTCGCACGCGTGCCGGAACGGCCCGAGTGGACGAAGAAGGACAAGCTCGCCTTCGAGCGCGAGATGCTCGGCCTCTACGTCTCGGACCATCCGCTGGCGGGTCTCGAGATCCCGCTCGCGAAGCACGCGTCGACGTCCATCCACGACCTGCTGGTCTCTGAGGACATCTCCGACGGCGACATCGTCACCGTCGCAGGCCTCGTCACGAGCGTCCAGCACCGCGTCGCCAAGCAGAGCGGCAACCCCTACGGCATGATCACCGTCGAGGACTTCGACGGCGAGGTGACCGTCATGTTCATGGGCAAGACGTACACCGAGTTCCAGTCGATGCTCGTCGCCGACTCGATCCTCGTCGTCCGAGGGCGCGTTTCGCAGCGCGACGACGGTCGCAACCTGCACGGCCAGTCGGCATTCGTCCCGGATCTCGGATCGGTGGATGCCGCGGGTCCGCTCGTCCTGCTGCTGCCCGAGCATCGCGCGACCGAGACGACGATCGGGCAGCTCGCGGCAGTCTTCGACCGTCACCCCGGGACGACGGAGGTGACGCTGAAGCTGCACAAGGGCGGCGTCGCGAAGGTCTTCGAGGTGCCGGCGCAGGTAGGCGTCACCGTCGACCTGTACGGCGAGTTGAAGGGGCTGCTCGGTCCGCAGTGCCTCGGCTGAGCGAGTGCGACAGGCCGTGTCGCGCGGGCTGATCCGCAGGGCCGACGCGGGTAGGATCGCAGGCGGCGCTGATCCGCGCTGTTCGGAAGGAGCACCGTGACCGACCAGAAGACGAACCCCGAGTCGCCCGACGACGCCGGAAGCACCGTCGAGGACCTCGACGTCACGGTGGTCCGGGCTCCCGACACCGCCGCCGTCGACGCGAACGGCCTCGATCGTGAGACCGAAGCCTACGATTTCTCGACGGATGCCACGGCTGACGCCGACGCGCCCGCCTCGGAGCCCGTCGAGGCCGAGACGGTCGTCGACGACCCCGCCGTGACGGGGTCACCTGCCGCGCTCGAATCCGGCGCAGCGGCATCCGGTGAGGGCCACATCCCGCCGCAGTACGGGATCGGCCCCTTCTCCCTTCGCGAGGTCTCGCTCCTGGGCGTGTGGGCGCTGGCGTTCCTCTTCTCGTTCTTCCCGCTCTACGGCGACAACCAATTCACCCGCCTCCTCGGCGGCGGGTCGGTCTGGACCTCGGGCATCGACTGGGTCCTGTCGATCGCCGCACCGACAGTCGCCGTGTTCCTCATCACCCTTCGCCGGTTCTCGCCGGACGGCATCCGCCGCGTGGGCTCCCTCGGCGTCGACCAGTTCGCCTCCGTCGCGTTCTCCGTCTCCGCCGTCCTCTGGTTGAGCTGGCTGTGGACGAACATCGCCCGCGGTGCCGCCACCGGTGTCTGGCTGAGCAGCTGGGTGGTCTGGGTCGAGGTCCTCCTGATGGCCGCCGGGGTCGCGTTGACGGTCTTCGCACCGTTCATCCCGCCGTTCCACGAGGACTTCCTCCACCGGGCCGAGGCGCCCGCTCACCGCGTGGCTCGTCGTGCGCGTCCCGTGGTCGCGCGTCCTCTCTCGGACGCACGATTCACGATGGCGGCGCCGGAGGTCGAGCCCGACCCGACCCCCTTCGGAGCGCCGGTGGAGGACGACGAGCCCGCACCGGCTTCCGCATCGGCGCATCAGGCGTTCTGGGCCCTCGCGCCGGTCGAGCGTGATGTCGTCGATGAGAACGGCGCGCCGCTCTTCCGTGTCGGCCCGACGGCCTGGGCGCTCGTCATCGAAGACCGCGGCGACTCGTTCGTCGTCCGTCACGAGGACGGCCGGATCGGGTACCTGACCGACGTCTCGGGCGTCACACGGGGCTGAGCCGCCGGTAGCCTGGAGGGATGCTCCGCACGATCGACCTCCGGGGTCGCGCCGTCACGCCGACCGACCTCCTCGCCGCTGTTCCCCGGGCCACGGCTGCCCGCGACGAGGCGCTCGCCACGGCGGCCGCTGTGGTCGCCGACGTCGCGGAGCGGGGCGAGGCCGCGCTCCGCGAGCAGGCCTCTCGCTTCGACGGCGTCGACGGTCACGCTGTCCGTGTACCCGCTGCGCACCTCGACGAGGCGCTCGCGTCCCTCGATCCCGGCATCCGCTCCGCGCTCGAGAACGCGATCAGTCGCGTACGACTGGCGTCCGCCGCGCAGGTGCCGGCTCCGGTCGTGACCGAGATCGGTCCCGGTGCCCGCGTCGAGCAGCACTGGCGTCCGGTCCGTCGCGCCGGCGTCTACGTCCCGGGAGGGAAGGCCGTCTATCCGTCGAGCGTCGTCATGAACGTGGTTCCGGCGCAGGTGGCAGGCGTTCAGCAGGTCGCGCTCGCCTCTCCGCCTCAGCGCGACCACGACGGCCGGGTGCACCCCGTCATCCTCGCGGCCGCCAAACTCCTCGGGGTGACCGAGGTCTACGCGATGGGAGGGGCAGGGGCCATCGGCGCCTACGCGCACGGCGTTCCCGCCATCGACCTCGCCCCCGTTGACGTCATCTCAGGGCCCGGCAACAACTTCGTGGCCCTCGCCAAGCGCGTCGTGGCGGGCATGGTGGGCACCGACTCCGAGGCCGGTGCGACGGAGATCCTCATCGTCGCCGACGATTCGGCCGATGCCCGCCTCGTCGCGGCCGACCTCGTGAGCCAAGCGGAGCACGATGAGCAGGCTGCCGCCGTCCTGGTCACCGATTCGGCGACGCTCGCCGAGGCCGTCGTGGCCGAGGTCCAGAAGCGCGCCGCGGCCACGCACCATGCGGAGCGCGTGGCTCAGGCGCTCGCGGGCCCCCAGTCCGCCGTCGTGCTCGTCGACGACATCGCGACGGCCACGGCCTTCAGCAACGCCTACGCTCCCGAGCACCTCGAACTCCACCTGCGCGACCCCCGTCCCGAGGAGTACGTCAACGCGGGCGCGGTCTTCGTCGGGCAGTGGACCCCCGTGAGCCTCGGCGATTACCTCGCCGGCAGCAATCACGTCCTCCCGACCGGTGGTCAGGCCCGGTACGCGTCGGGCCTGTCGGCATCCACCTTCCTCCGGCCGCAGCAGGTGATCGCCTACGACCGCGAGGCGCTGCAGACGGTCCACCGCGACATCGTGACGCTCGCGAACGCCGAGGTGCTGCCCGCACACGGCGAAGCCGTCACGGCGCGCTTCGACGCGTAGGCTGGATGCCGCCATGCACTGCCCGTTCTGCCGCCACTCCGACTCCCGTGTCATCGACTCGCGCACGAGCGACGACGGTTTGAGCATCCGCCGCCGCCGTCAGTGCCCCGAATGCGGCGGTCGGTTCTCCACGATCGAGACCGCGAGTCTCAACGTCATCAAGCGATCCGGTGTGATCGAGTCCTTCAGTCGCGAGAAGGTCATGTCGGGAGTCCGCAAAGCCTGCCAGGGCCGCCCCGTCACCGAGGCGGACCTCGCGATGCTCGCCCAGGCGGTCGAGGAATCCGTCCGCCAGACAGGTGTCTCGCAGATCGACACGAACGAGATCGGTCTCGCGATCCTCGGGCCGCTCCGCGAACTCGACGAGATCGCCTACCTCCGCTTCGCCAGCGTCTACCAGGCGTTCGAGACCCTCGACGACTTCGATGCGGCGATCGCCCTCCTGCGGGCGGACCAGGCGCAGCGCGCCCCGCGACAGGACGCCTGAGCGAACCACGCGAGCGCCGCCTCTAGGCTGGGAGCCGATGTATCGACTCCTCTTCGACCTCGTCCTGCGCCGGCTCGACCCCGAGACCGCCCACCACCTCGGAATGGCGGTCATCCGCCTCGCCGCGGTGCCCCCGTTCTCCGCGGTCGCTCGCGGGCTGACCAGGCCGGATCCGGAGCTCCGGACCGAGGCCCTCGGTCTCGTCTTCGACTCGCCCTTCGGCATCGCCGCCGGGTTCGACAAGAACGCGATCGGCGCTCTGGGGCTGCACGCCCTCGGGTTCGGGCACATCGAAGTGGGGACGGTCACCGCGATTCCGCAGGACGGGAACCCGCGTCCGCGGCTGTTCCGCCTGCCCGCCGATCGCGCGCTCATCAATCGCATGGGATTCAACAACGAGGGCGCGGCCGTGGTCGCCGAGCGGCTCGCCCGCATGCGCCGCCGTCGTCGGCGCCCTGTCCTCGGCGCGAACATCGGCAAGTCCCGCGTCGTCGACGTCGCCGACGCGACGGCGGACTACGTCGCGAGCACGCGACTCGTCGCACCCGTCGCCGACTACCTCGTGGTCAACGTGTCGTCGCCGAACACACCCGGACTGCGCGGGCTGCAGGCCGTCGAGACCCTGCGGCCGCTGCTGACGGCCGTGAAGGATGCCGCCGGCGACACGCCCCTGCTGGTGAAGATCGCCCCGGACCTCTCCGACGAGGAGATCGATGGCATCTCGACGATGGCGGTCGACGCCGGTCTCGCGGGGATCGTGGCAACGAACACGACGATCGCCCGGAGTGGGCTGACGACGGATGCCGATCAGGTCGAGGCCATGGGCGCGGGCGGACTCTCCGGCGCGCCCTTGCGCGAACGCTCGCTCGAGGTGCTCCGTCGGGTCCGCACGGCAGTCCCCGCCGAGTTCTGCGTGATCGCCGCCGGGGGAGTGGAGACGGCCGACGACGTCCGGGAGCGGCTCGCGGCCGGCGCCGACCTCGTCCAGGGCTACAGCGCGTTCGTCTACCGCGGACCGCTGTGGGGACGACAGCTCAACCGAGGCCTGGTGCGCTGAGACGCGGCATCCTGCCGCAACGACGAAGGGCCCGCACGATCTCGTGCGGGCCCTTCGTCGTGAGGTCAGTTCGGGTACTCGCCGCGCTTGACCTGCGGCTTCGGCAGACGCATGAAGCGCATCTGCACCGACCGCATCGCGGCGTACCAGCCGAGGCCCTTCTCGCGGCGGTCGCCCCATTTGGCAGCGGCGAGTTTCTTCACCTTGCGCGAGAGCAGCGCCATGTCGGCGACCACGAAGAGCAGGTAGGCCCAGAGCCCGACGTAGGCGTAGAACACGATGGCCGTGTTCGGAACGAGCGCGAAGAGGATGACGATCACCAGCAGCGGCATGATGAGCTCACCGAAGTGCCATCCGGCGTCGGTGTAGTCGCGGGCGAACCGGCGCTGGGGGCCTCGGTCGCGGGGAGTCAGGTACCGCTCGTCCCCGTTCGCCATGCCGACGCGGGCCTTCTCCCGCTGCGCGGCGAGCTCGGCCTTCGCGCGGGCGCGCGCCTCCTTCGTGTTCGCGACGAGAGGCCGCTTGCGCGCCGCTTCCTGCTCGGCGCGCGTGGGCGTCGGGCGGTTCTTTCCCGAGCCGACGGGTGCGTCGGGGGCGGTGTCGGCGGGGGGCGGTGTCTTTGCCACGGGGCGGTTCCTCGGAATCGGCGAAAAAGGCGTGCGACATAAGATTACCCGCATGACCTCCGACACGACCCGGTCCGCTGCGGTGCGGGAGGCGGCCCTCACCCAGGTCCCCGCCGCCCTCGCCGATCTGGGAGCCCTCGTCCGCATCCCGTCCGTCGCCTTCCCCGGCTTCGACCGTGCTGAGGTGCAGCGCAGCGCCGAAGCGGTGAAGGCGCTCGTGGACGATCTCGGTATCTTCGAGCGCGTCGAGATCAAGACCGCCGTCATCCCCGAGACGGGGGAGGAGGGGATGCCGGCCGTCCTCGCGACGCGCGCGCCCCGCAACGGTCGGCCGACGATCCTTCTGTACGCCCACCATGACGTCCAGCCGGTCGGCGACGAATCGCTGTGGGAGTCCCCGCCGTTCGAGCCGACGCTGCGCGACGGCCGCATCTACGGCCGCGGCGCCGCAGACGACAAGGCCGGGATCATGGCCCACATCGGAGCTCTCCGCGCCCTGAGAGCCACGCTCGGCGATGACTTCGACCTGGGCGTGAACCTGTTCTTCGAGGGCGAGGAGGAGGCCGGTTCGGCATCGTTCGCGCAGTTCTTGAACGACAACGCCGACGCACTCCGCGCCGACGTCATCGTCGTCGCCGACTCCGGCAACTGGGACTCCGAGACTCCCGCGCTGACGGTGTCGCTGCGGGGAAACGCGCGCTTCACCCTGGACATCGAGACGCTCGACCACGCCTCCCACTCGGGAATGTTCGGCGGCGCCGTCCCGGACGCCATGATGGCGGCGGTGACCTTGCTGGCGACCCTCTGGGACGAAGATGGAGCCGTTGCGGTGGAGGGTCTGACGTCCCGGGATGCCGCGACCCCGCCGTACTCGGAGGAGACCCTTCGAAGCGAAGCCGGACTGCCGGAAGGCGTATCGCCCATCGGGCGTGACGAGATCTTGAGCCGGATCTGGAACAAGCCCTCGATCACCATCACGGGAATCGATGCGCCCAGCGTCCGCAACGCGTCCAACACCCTGTCTCCGAAGGTCACGGTGGTCATCAGCACCCGCGTGGCGCCCGGACAGGCCGCGTCCGAGGCGTTCGACGCGATCGAGGCGCACCTGCGCGCGCACGCGCCGTTCGGATCGCGCCTGAGCTTCCGTGACGTCGACTTCGGCAACCCGTTCCTCGTCGACACCTCAGGCCCCGCGGTTGAGAAGGCGCGGGCCGCTCTGGAGAGCGGATACGGACGGACCCCCGTCGACATCGGCGTGGGCGGGTCCATCCCGTTCATCGCGGATCTCGTCCGGGAGTTCCCGGGCGCGGAAATTCTCGTCACCGGAGTGGAAGACCCCCACGCGCGGGCGCACAGCCCGAACGAGTCGCTCCACGTCGACACGTTCCGTCACGCGTTGCTCTCCGAAGCGCTCCTGCTGGAATCCCTCGACGCATCCGAATGATCCGCGCGTGCGGATCCCCGCGTCGCCCGACCAGACCGCGCGACGCGACGTAGAATCGAGTCAGCACGCCGCCCCCGTTCCTGAAGAGCACTGGCGGCCCGACCATGGGGAGAGTCATGACCGACATCGCCACGCAGTCCACCGAGACCGTTCCCGCACACGGCGTCGCCCTCACCGAGGCAGCGGCCGACAAGGTGAAGAGCCTGCTCTCGCAGGAGAACCGCGATGACCTGCGTCTGCGGGTGGCCGTGCAGCCCGGCGGATGCTCGGGTCTCATCTACCAGCTCTACTTCGACGAGCGTTACCTCGACGGCGACCAGACCGTCGACTTCGATGGTGTCGAGGTGATCGTCGACGACATGTCGGTGCCCTACCTCGACGGCGCGAAGATCGATTTCAAGGACACGATCTCGGAGCAGGGCTTCACGATCGACAACCCGAATGCTGCGGGCAGCTGCGCCTGCGGCGACAGCTTCCACTGATCCATCCCGGGTTCCCTCCGTGGCCCCGGCATCCTGAGCGGATGGCCGGAATCCCGTAAGAGGTTGCCCTAGACTGGCATGAGTCTGACCTTCATGTCCCCGAAAGGTGCACCGTGCGCGTCAACCGCCGACTCCGTTGGGTAGCCCTCCCGCTTGCGATCGCCTCCGCGGTCACGCTCGCGGCGTGCAGCCCCACAACAGCGAACGGCTTCCTCCCCGGTTTCGATGAGGGAGGCGGGCAGGCGACGAACCACACGTCGATGATCGCGGGCCTCTGGACCACGTCCTGGATCGTCGTCCTCGCCGTCGGCGTCATCACCTGGGCCCTCATGGGCTGGGCGGCGATCGCCTACCGTCGCCGCAAGGGGCAGTCGGGTCTTCCCGTCCAGCTGCGCTACAACATGCCGATCGAGATGTTCTTCACGATCACTCCGGTGATCCTCGTCCTCGGCTTCTTCGCCTTCACCGCGCGTGACCAGGCGATCCTCGAGACGCAGTACGAGAACCCCGATGTGTGCGTCACCGCCATCGGCAAGCAGTGGGCCTGGGACTTCCAGTACAACGGCAACAACTGCGACGAGCCGCAGGACCCGGTGTGGACCATGGGCGTCCAGGCGCAGACCGACGCCGAAGGCAACATCACCAACGAGATCCCCGAGCTCGTTCTGCCCGTGAACAAGAAGGTCACGCTCCAGCTCGAATCGCGTGACGTCATCCACTCGTTCTGGATCGTGGACTTCCTCTACAAGAAGGACATGTACCCCGGCCGCGAGAACTACTGGTCCTTCGAGCCCACGAAGGAAGGCACGTTCGTCGGCAAGTGCGCCGAACTGTGCGGCCAGTACCACTCGATGATGCTCTTCAACGTGAAGGTCGTCTCCGAGTCCGAGTACGAGACCTACATCGCGTCGCTGAAGGCCAAGGGTCAGACCGGCGACATCGACGACGCATTCGACCGGCAACAGAACGCGCCCGGCACCGGCGCGCCCGCCGCTGAGGGAGAGCACAACTGATGGCCACCATCGCACCTCCGGCCCCCACGCTTCCCCCTCGCCAGGCTGCGCTCCTCAGCAGCTCGCGCGTCGAGCACAAGGGCAACATCGTCGTCAAGTGGATCACCTCCACGGACCACAAGACGATCGGGTACATGTACCTGATCGCCTCGGTGCTGTTCTTCATGCTCGGTGGCGTCATGGCGCTGATCATCCGTGCCGAGCTCTTCGAGCCCGGCATGCAGATCGTGCCGACGAAGGAGCAGTACAACCAGCTGTTCACGATGCACGGCACGATCATGCTGCTGATGTTCGCGACGCCGCTCTTCGCGGGCTTCGCGAACGCGCTGCTGCCGCTGCAGATCGGTGCCCCCGACGTCGCGTTCCCGCGTCTGAACGCCTTCGCTTTCTGGCTGTTCACCTTCGGCTCGACCATCGCCGTCGCCGGCTTCCTCACCCCGCAGGGTGCAGCGGCATTCGGATGGTTCGCCTATCAGCCGCTGGCAGGCGAGAGCTTCAGCCCCGGCGCCGGCGGTGACCTGTGGATGCTGGGTCTCGGCATGAGTGGTTTCGGCACGATCCTCGGTGGCGTCAACTTCATCACCACGATCATGACGATGCGTGCTCCCGGCATGACGATGTGGCGCATGCCGATCTTCAGCTGGAACACCCTGGTCACCAGCATCCTGATCCTGATGGCCTTCCCGGTGCTCGCTGCAGCGATCTTCGCCGCTGCGGCGGACCGCATCCTCGGCGCTCACATCTACGACCCGGCCAACGGCGGTGTCCTGCTCTGGCAGCACCTCTTCTGGTTCTTCGGACACCCCGAGGTCTACATCATCGCGCTGCCGTTCTTCGGCATCGTGTCGGAGATCTTCCCGGTGTTCAGCCGGAAGCCGATCTTCGGATACAAGACGCTCGTCTACGCGACGATCGCCATCGCTGCCCTGTCGGTGTCCGTGTGGGCCCACCACATGTACGTGACCGGCGCCGTCCTCCTGCCGTTCTTCGCGCTGATGACGATGCTCATCGCCGTCCCGACGGGCGTGAAGATCTTCAACTGGATCGGCACGATGTGGCGAGGCTCGATCACCTTCGAGACCCCGATGGTCTTCGCGCTCGGCTTCCTCGTCTCGTTCGTCTTCGGTGGTCTGACCGGCATCATCCTGTCGTCGCCGCCGCTCGACTTCCACGTATCGGACTCGTATTTCGTCGTCGCGCACTTCCACTACGTGGTCTTCGGAACCGTCGTGTTCGCGATGTTCGCGGGCTTCTACTTCTGGTGGCCCAAGTGGACCGGCAAGATGCTGAACGAGC
Source organism: Microbacterium sp. LKL04 (assembly GCF_900102005.1). NCBI lineage: Bacteria > Bacillati > Actinomycetota > Actinomycetes > Micrococcales > Microbacteriaceae > Microbacterium > Microbacterium sp. LKL04. The sequence continues at coordinate 652,143 of NZ_LT627736.1, forward strand.
GCCTCGGCCTCGTCCACTTCTGGCTCCTGTTCATCGGCTTCCACATGACCTTCCTCATTCAGCACTGGCTGGGTGCGGACGGCATGGTCCGCCGCTACGCCGACTACTCGGCAGCGGACGGCTGGACGTGGCAGAACCAGGTCTCGACAATCGGTTCGATGATCCTCGCGGCATCCATGGTTCCGTTCCTCCTGAATGTCTGGATCACGGCACGCACCGCACCTCGCGTCACGGTCAACGACCCGTGGGGCTACGGCGGATCGCTCGAGTGGGCGACCAGCTGCCCGCCGCCGCGACACAACTTCACATCCATCCCGCGCATCCGCAGCGAACGCCCGGCCTTCGACCTGAACCACCCCGAAGCCGGCATCCCGGTGGGCGTGGGACCCGCGAAGGACGCGCCCGACGCTCCGGTTGTCGATCTGTCGAACGGTGAGGTCAAGTAAGTGAAGACCAACGTCAACCTCTGGTGGGTGCTGGCGGCATTCTTCGCCCTCGTCGCCGTCGTGTACGTCGGCTGGAACATCCTCGCCCACCCGCAGCTGCCGGTGTTCAACCGGATCGAGTGGGTCGGGTCCGTGGGCCTCGTCTTCGTGACGATGATGGCCGCGATGATCGCGTTCTACTCGAGCCGCGTCGAGAAGGCTCAGGGCGGCACGCTTCCTGAGGACTCGCTCACGGCGGACATCGATGACGGCGACCCCGAGATGGGCGAGTTCTCGCCCTGGTCCTGGTGGCCTCTCGTCCTCGCTGGTTCGGCCGCGATCGCCTTCATCGGCCTCGCCGTCGGCGAGTTCATGATCCCGATCGGCGTCGGCATCTTCGTCGTCGCCATCGTGGGCTGGGTCTACGAGTACTACCGGGGCTACTTCGCCCGCTGAGTCATGCGTTTCCGGGCGTCGATTACCACGTCGCCTCAACGAAGCCGTCCGCCACAAGACGTGGCGGGCGGCTTCGTTCGTAGGCCCTCGGAGGTCTTTCGTAGGCCGCGGAAAAGCCCCCAGGCGGCCCAGTCCTGATGAGCGGTGTTCAGGAGCGGGGAGGACCTTGCTGAGAGCCCCGCTGGGCCCAGCGCAAGGGCCCTGAGCGCGGGGTCCGATCATCTCCCGCGGTTGGGCGGATCTCCGGGTGCTCACGCGTCGGCAGGCAGCGCTCTCCGAGACCGGGTCGCTGAACGTGCGGTCGTGTCAGCGCTCCGCGCGGACCGGCATGACCAGAGGATCGAATCGGCGGGGGAGCGGCCCGTTGACGTCCTCGACGGGGAGTCCCTCCCTCGCCCAGTACTCGAATCCACCGATCATCTCCCGTACTGAGTAGCCGAGACGCGCGAACTCCGCGGCGCCCCGCGCCCCGCCGTTGCACCCCGGGCTCCAGCAGTAGACGACTACAGGGATATGCGACGCGATCTCGCTCACGGCACGCGACGCGATCTCACGGTGGGGCATGTGGATCGCGCCTGCGGCGTGCCCCTGATCCCAGGCCTCGCCGTTGCGCACGTCGACGAGCACGAACGGATCGCTCGCGTGCTGGGCCGCGTAGACATCACTCGGGTCGGTCTCGACGAGGAGCTTCGTCTCGAAGTAGGACAGGACGACTGCGGGGGAGAGGGTCATGTCATCGACGCTACGCAGGAACAACAGCGGCGGGGTCCGACCTCTCGGTCAGACCCCGCCGCTTTCCTGCCAGAGCGGTCAGTCGCTCGGGCGGTCGTTCTTCTTGTTGGAGTCCTCGTCCACCACGATGATGTTCGACGGACGGTTGGCCGTCTCCGGGTTGTGGCCGTCATCGATCGGGTGGAGCGGGGCATCGACCGCGCCGGCACGCTCGTGCGCGCCACGGATCTCTTCCTGCTCCTCGTGGTCGATGTGCTCGAGCTCGTGGTGCTGGTGATCGATCGCGGCATCCACTTCGGCTTGCGTGACCGGGGACAGACGGTCTTCGAAGAACCACCGCGACAGCGAGGCGCGGACGTTCTGGTGCCACGGGATGCGACCGTTGTCGTTCGGACGAACCACGAGGGGCTCGTGAACCTCGAAGTCGATCAGTTTCACACGCTCGTAGGCGTCGACGGGCTGGTGGACCTCGATGTACTCGCCGCCGGGCAGGCGGACGATGCGACCCGACTCGTAGCCGTGGAGCGCGATCTCGCGATCCTTCTTCTGCAGGGCGATCGCGATGCGCTTCGTGACGAAGTATCCGACGATCGGACCGATGAACAGCAGCGCCTGCAGGGAGTGGATCACGCCTTCCATCGTCAGGTGGAAGTGCGTCGCGATGATGTCCGACGAGGCGGCGGCCCACAGGACGGCGTAGAAGATCACACCGGCCACACCGATCGCAGTGCGCGTCGGGGCGTGACGGGGGCGCTGTGCGATGTGGTGCTCGCGCTTGTCACCGGTGACCCACGCCTCGATGAAGGGGTAGATCGCGACGAGCACAATGAACACGCCGAGCACGGCGACCGGCAACAGGATCCCAAACGAGAAGGTGTGGTCGAACAGCACCAGGTCGAGGTTGGACGGCGCCAGACGCAGCGCTCCGTCGGCGAATCCGATGTACCAGTCAGGCTGGGTACCCGCGGAAACGGGGGAGGGGTCGTACGGTCCGTAGTTCCAGATCGGGTTGATCGTGAACATCGAGGCGATGAGCACCAGGACACCGAACGTGATGAACAGGAAGCCGCCCATCTTCGACATGTAGACCGGGACCATCGGGTAGCCCACGACGTTGTCGTTCGTGCGGCCGGGGCCGGCGAACTGCGTGTGCTTGTTGATGATCATCAGCATCAGGTGGGCTGCGATCAGGGCGATGAGGATCAACGGCAGCAGCAGGATGTGCAGCGTGTACAGACGGCCGACGATCGCCGTACCCGGGAACTCGCCGCCGAAGAGGAGGTACGAGGTCCAGGTACCGATGAGCGGGAGGCCCTTGATCATGCCGTCGATGATGCGGAGCCCGTTGCCCGAGAGGAGGTCGTCGGGCAGCGAGTAACCCGTGAAGCCGAGCGCCATCGCAAGGATGAACAGCACGAAGCCGATCACCCAGTTGAGCTCGCGCGGCTTGCGGAATGCACCCGTGAAGAACACGCGGAGCATGTGCACGCCGATGGCCGCGATGAACAGCAGAGCCGCCCAGTGGTGGATCTGACGAACCAGGAGACCGCCGCGCAGGTCGAACGAGATGTTCAGCGTCGACTCGAGCGCAGCGGACATCTCGATACCGCGCAACGGAACGTAGGCGCCGTTGTAGTGCGTCGGAGCCATCGATGCTTCGAAGAAGAAGGTCAGGAACGAGCCCGACAGGAAGACGACGACGAAGCTCCACAGAGCGATCTCGCCGAGCATGAACGACCAGTGGTCGGGGAAGATCTTGCGACCGATCTCCTTGACGAGGCCCGAGATGCTCGTGCGCTCGTCGATGTAGTTCGCCGTCGCGCCGATGAACCGGCCGCCGAGGGGCTTTTCGGCCGGCGTGGCGAGAGCGGTAGCCGGCGCTGATTCAGTCGAGGTGCTCAATGACGCTCCCAGAAGCTGGGCCCAACGGGCTCTTCGAAGTCGCTCTTCGCGACGAGGTAGCCCTCTGCGTCCACCGCGATAGGCAGCTGCGGGAGCGGCCGTGCGGCCGGGCCGAAGATGACTTCGGCACCGCGCGACACGTCGAACTGCGACTGGTGGCAGGGGCAGAGAAGGTGGTGGGTCTGCTGCTCGTACAGCGCGACGGGGCATCCGACGTGCGTGCAGACCTTCGAGTACGCCACGATCCCGTCATAGGACCAGTCGAGGCGGTTGTACTCGGCGGGGAGCTGCTCGGGGAGCAACCGCATGAGGAGGACGATCGCTTTCGCCTTCTCCTCCAGGTAGCCCTCGAGGTGACCGAGATCCTTGAGGGACTCGGGGATGACATGGACGGCCGAGCCCAGGGCGACGTCAGCCGCGCGGATCGGAAGGCCGGAGGGGTCGTGCGCCAGGCGCTCGCCTTCCTTCCACATCGTGTGCTTCAGAAGTGCGACCGGGTCACCGGCCAGCGGGTTCTCCTCGGAGGAGTGCGGAGCCAGACCGCGGAAGAGCGTGACGCCGGGGACGATCGATGCGACGACCGCAGCGATGAGGCCGCCTCGGATCGCGGTGCGACGCCCGAAGCCGGACTCCTCGTTCGCCTGGCGGAAGACGTCGACGGCGGCTTCGCGCGTCGACTCCTTGCCGCGGGTCGAGTGACGGGCCTCGATGTGCTCCTTGTCGGGCATGATCGCCTTCGACCAGTGGATCGCCGCGATCCCGATGGTCAGAAGAGCGAACCCGATCCCGAGGCCGATGAAGAGGTTGTTGCTCCGGATGTCTCCGAAGTTGCCGCTCTCGATCGGGAAGAGCATGTACGCGGCGACAGCCCAGAGGCTCGCAGCGAGTGAGATGTAGAACAGCGTGTAGACGGTGCGGACCGCGCGGCTCATCGCCGCCGGGTCCTTGTCGGTCATCCGCTCGCGGTGGGGCGGCAGACCGGGGTTCTGCACGGGGTCGGCGACCGCGACGACGAGTCCCGACGAAGGCCGGTGAGCCTTCTCGAGCGCCTGCGGCTCTTCCTCGTGTGACATTGTGCTCCTCGTCCTGGAATTCTCTTCGTCAGTGTTAAATCAGTTGGACTTCGCGGTGATCCACACCGAGATGCCGATCAGCGTGCCGATGCCGAAGATCCAGATGAACAGGCCTTCGGAGACCGGACCGAGGGATCCGAGGGTGAAGCCACCGACCGGCTCGCTCTTCTGCAGGTACATCAACGACGAGATGATGTCGCGCTTCTCGTCGGGCGTGATGGTCATGTCGTTGAACACGGGCATGTTCTGCGGGCCGGTGACCATCGCCGCGTAGATGTGCAGGGGGCTGGTCTTCGTCAGCGCGGGGGCGTACTTGCCCTCGGTCAGCGCGCCACCTGCTGCGGCGACGTTGTGACACATCGCGCAGTTGATGCGGAACAGCTCCGCACCCTCGGTGAGGTCGCCTTCGCCGTCGAGGATCCGCTTGTCCGGGTACGTCGGGCCGGGAGCCACGGACTGGACCCACGAGGCCATCGCCTTGATCTGGTCTTCCGTGAACTGCGGTGCCTTCTGCGGAGCCTGGGGACCCTGGGCCTGCAGCGGCATGCGGCCCGTGGAGACCTGGAACTCGACCGACAGCTCACCGACGCCGTAGAGCGACGGGCCGTCTTCCGTGCCCTCGAGATCGAGGCCGTGGCACGTCGCGCAGTTCGCCTGGAACAGCTTCTTGCCATCCTCGACGGTCAGCGTTGAAGCCGAGTCGGTGGAGGAGGTCGAGGCCATCGCCGCGGACGCGCCGGCGTAGATGCCACCCGTGAGCAGCAGGCCGACGCCGATCAGAGCGGCGGCCGCCCACTTGCTGCGACGGCCCGTGTGCCGACGCGGGGTCTTGGATGCCATTGAGGAACTCAGCTCCGCTCTGTATTACCGGATGAAGTAGATGACGGCGAAGAGGATGATCCACACGACGTCGACGAAGTGCCAGTAGTAGGACACGACGATCGCGGAGGTCATCTCCTTCCGGCCGAAGTTCTTGACCGCGAATGCACGCCCGATGATGAGCAGGAAGGCGATGAGGCCACCCGTCACGTGGAGGGCGTGGAAACCGGTTGTGATGTAGAAGGCGGAAGCGTAGGAATCCGCGCTGATCGGCAGCCCTTCCGCGACCAGCGTGGCGTACTCCCACACCTGGCCGGAGACGAAGACGGCACCCATGATGAAGGTCAGGTAGAACCACTCGACCATGCCCCACTGGCGGAAGTTCCAGATTGATCCGCGGCGGTAGGGCTGGAAGCGCTCGGCGGCGAACACGCCGGCCTGCGCGGTGAACGACGACAGCACCAGGATGAGCGTGTTGACGGCCGCGAAGGGCACGTTCAGCAGCTCGGTTCGGCTGGCCCACAGCTCCGGCGAGGTGTTGCGGATCGTGAAGTAGATGGCGAAGAGGCCGGCGAAGAACATGACCTCGCTGCCCAGCCACACGATCGTGCCGACGGCAACGGGGTCCGGTCGTTTCACCGAACGCAGCGCCTGGTTGTATGTCGCGGGAGTGGTCGTCACACTCCCCATTATGGCCGATGTTGGGGGAGGGTTTCGCATTCCTGAAGGTACTTCCGTCTTTCCGTGGCGTCAGGGCGGTCGATGGGCCCGCCGGGAGTCGGCTGTCAGAGTGCTGAGTAGGATCGGGGGTCATGGCGGACATGTACTCCTGGCCCGAGATCCTCACCACGGTGCTGGACCGGAAGGACCTCAGCGTGTCCGAATCCACCTGGGCGATGCGCCAGGTGATGCAGGGGGACGCGACGCCTTCGCAGCTCGCCGGTTTCCTCGTGGCACTTCGCGCGAAGGGCGAGACCGTCGACGAGATCGTCGGGTTCCGCGACGCGATCCTCGAGGCGGCGGTACCCCTCCCGGTCCGCGCGGATGTGCTCGACATCGTAGGCACGGGCGGTGATCGTTACGGGACCGTGAACGTGTCCACGACCGCATCCGTGGTGGTGGCGGCCAGCGGCATCCCGGTGGTCAAACACGGCAACCGCGCGTCGAGCTCGAAATCGGGCTCGTCGGATGTGCTGGCGGCACTCGGCGTCGACCTCACCCAGTCCCCGGAGCGCGTCGCCGAGGTACTCGACGAGGTGGGCATCACGTTCGCTTTCGCGTCGGCGTTCCACCCCGGCTTCCGGCACGCGGGACCGACACGCGCCGAGCTCGGCATCCCGACGGTCTTCAATTTCCTCGGGCCGCTCTGCAACCCGGCACGGGCCGAGGCGAACGCGGTCGGCGTCGCCCACCTCGACCGCGTCCCGCTCATCACCGGTGTCTTCCAGACTCGCGGAGCGACCGCGCTGGTCTTCCGCGGCGACGACGGCCTGGACGAGCTCACGACGACCGGCCACAGCCGGGTGTGGGAGATCAGCCGCGGCGACGTTCGTGAGCACGATCTCGATCCCCGCGATCTCGGCATCCCTCGCGCGGACATCGCGGACCTGCTGGGCGGCGACGCGACTCACAACGCCGAGATCGTCCGGCGGGTGCTGGACGGCGAGGCGGGGCCGGTGCGCGACATCGTCCTTCTGAACGCGGCCGCGGGGATCGTGTCGTACCGCCTGTTCCGGGATGCCGCCGAGCTGCAGCGTCCCTTCGTCGAACGGCTCGCCGACGCGTACGCAGAGGCCGGCGCCGCCGTCGACTCCGGCGCCGCGCGCGCCAAGCTCGACGCCTGGGTCTCGGCGAGCGGACGCTGAGCAGACGATGGACCCGATCGAGGCGCTCACCGAGATAGCGGAGCTCCTCGAGCGCGACCGCGCTTCGCGCTACAAGTCCAAGGCCTTCCGTGCCGCGGCCGACACGCTCGCGGGGCTGAACGCCGACGAGCGTGCGGACGTCGGCCGCCTCCGATCGCGCAAGGGCATCGGCGACTCCACCTACAAGGTCATCGCCGAGGCGCTCTCCGGTGAGGTGCCGGCCTACCTGGCCGAGTTGCGGAACCGGGTCGCACCCATCGAGCAGTCTCAGTTGCGCTCGCTGCTTCGCGGTGACCTCCACGCCCACTCCGAATGGTCCGACGGGCTGACTTCGATCGACCTGATGGTCGATGCGGCACGCGCTCTCGGACACGAGTACCTCGCGCTGACCGACCACTCGCCGCGGTTGCGGGTCGCGCGCGGACTGTCAGCCGAGCGGCTGCGTGAACAGCTCGCAGTGATCCCGGGCTTCGCGGATGAGTCGTTCACGCTGCTGAGCGGGATCGAGGTCGACATCCTCGACGACGGTTCCCTCGACCAGGAGGATGATCTGCTGCGCACGCTCGACGTGGTGGTGGCCTCCGCGCACTCCGCCCTGCGGATGGAACGGGCGCCGATGACGCGTCGGCTCGTGGCCGCCGCATCCGACCCTCGTGTGGACGTCCTCGGTCACGTGACGGGGCGACTCGTGTCGGGCTCTCGCGGCACGCGCCCGCCGTCGGTGTTCGATGCGCGGGCCGTGTTCGAGGCCTGCGCCGAGCATGGCACCGCGGTCGAGATCAATTCCCGACCGGAGCGCGAGGATCCTCCCGACGACCTGGTGGCGCTGGCCCTCGAGATCGGATGCCTCTTCTCGATCGATTCTGATGCGCATGCACCCGGTCAGCTGTCGCTACTGGATCATGGCGCCGTCCGGGCGGAGCGTGCGGGTGTTCCCGCGGAGCGGATCATCACCACCTGGCCGCTCGCACGGTTGCGGGAGTGGACATCGTCTCGGTGAGTCGTCAGGCCCGGGCGGACAGCGCCTCGGCCGCGCGCGTCGCCGATGAACCCAGCGACCAGGCTTTCGCCAGCGTCGCGAGCTCTGCGTCGTCGGGTGCCGTGATGCGAGCGTCGACCTCCGGCAGTGGGAGGTCTCGCACCACCTCGACGACGCGTGGTGCGACGTCGAGGTAGTCCGCGGCGGACAGGACCTTCGTTCTCACGCCCGCGCTCATGCCCTCGCCCGCTTCCGCGGCGCGGCGGATGCCGGCGAGATCGCCGTGCGCCGCGAGGAGGGTCGCTGCGGTCTTCTCGCCCACGCCCGCAACTCCGGGGAGTCCGTCTGACGCGTCTCCGCGCATCGCGGCGAAGTCCGCGTACTGCGAGGGCAGGATGCCGTATTTGGTGACGATCGCGGCGTCCGTGAGCTCCTCGAGCTTGCTCATTCCGCGACCGGTGTAGATGACCCGGATGCCGCGCGAGTCATCGACGAGCTGGAAGAGGTCCCGGTCTCCGGTGATCACGTCGACGGGCAGTGCGCTCGTCGATGCGAGGGTGCCGATCACGTCGTCGGCCTCGTGCTCTGCGGCACCGACGATCTGGATGCCGAGCACCCCGAGGGCTTCGCGGATCACCGGTACCTGGATCTCGAGGGGATCCGGGACCTCCTCGACGTCCGGTGCTGCGGCGACGGCTTCGGCGACCCGATGCGCCTTGTACGAGGGGATGAGGTCGACGCGCCACTGGGGCCGCCAGTCGTCGTCCCAGCATGCGACGAGGTGCGTCGGTTCGTAAGTGGCCACGAGCTTCGCGATCATGTCGAGGAACCCGCGGACCGCATTCACCGGGCGGCCGTCCGGCGCCTTGACCGTGTCGGGCACGCCGTAGAAGGCGCGGAAGTAGAGGCTCGCGGAGTCCAGCAGCATGAGGCGTTCGGTCACGCGCTCATCCTCGCACTCAGCAACCGGGTCCGCCCGGGTCCTCGTCGCAGGTGCGTTGCACGAGCGCGGTCTCGACGTCGACGATCCGGATGACGGTGGTCGGGGTGTCGACCTCGAGGAGACCGGCGATGGGGAACCATCCGCCGCCGGCATCCGCTTCGGCTGCGTAGCGGACGGTCGCGGCGGCCTCGTACTCGCCTGCGGCGCCGTAGCTGTGGCTGGTGGCGGTCGCGGTGAACTGCGGAACCCCAAGGTCGTCCCACGACCTGCCGGCAGTCCTCGTCTCCCGCGCCGCCCCGTCGCCGTAGGTGAAGGCGTAGGAGACCGGCGTGAAGCGGACGGTGACGGGGATGTCGAAGATATCGCCCTGCACGATGTGCTCCTCGGCCCCGACCACGAAGTTGGTGGGCATGCCCACCACGCCCATCCCGCCGGGTTCGCCGACGATCGCCGGCGGCGCCGGTGCGAACTGCGCGACGTCCTGAATGGTCGCCGTCGTCGGATCCGGTGCGGCCGGGGCAGCGGGATCGGCCGGCGGCAGCTCGGCCTGCTCGGTGCCGGGAATCGGGGCGCCGCCTGGGGCGGCGATCGCGCCGGCGCACGCGTGGTTGAACGCGCACTCCGCGAGCCACTCTTCGCGGGTCCGCTGACCCGGGTAGAAGGCGTCCGGGTTCCGCGCCGGCGGAGGAACGACCGATGAGCCGCCGCCGCCCCGAGGCCCGGTCTGTGGGCGTGTGGGTGTGGACGACTCACCGCGGGTCGCGCCGATCGAAACGGATGACCCGTTGTTGACCGTCTTGCAGTCGTCTGTCCAACTCTGGTGGCCACAGCTTCCGCCCCCACCCGACGCCGTTAAAAGAGCGGCGACGAGGAGCGCCGTGGTCAGCATGGAGGACCGTCCTGGCGTGAGCCAATCGACGAAATCTTCAAGGCACCGGCTGTCGAAAGAGGCACAACTGTGACCCGGATGGTCTGGATATCAGGTCGGTCAGGGGAAACCTGAGATTCACCCTCCGCGTTCACGACGTCAATTGCGGAAACATCCGTGCAAGCGTCGAGGGTGATCGATCCGGAGGTGCGGTCCCAGCGGGTGCCCTCGATCAGAAGGATCTCAGTTTTCCCAGACACGCGGAGCCCCGAGGAGTGGTATTCCGTGAGACCTTTCTTTTCGGAGCTCAGGGCCTCGCCAGTTGTTTGCGCATACACGGGCTCAAATGTCGCGGGATCGGACAGATCGACGTCGTTCAGGGCATCGACGTACGCGCGATAGGTCGCCTCCGCAGCGGCGAAGGCCTCTTCTTCCGACGCGAATCCGGTCGCTGTCGGCAACGGGGTCGGGGAAGCGGTCGGTGCGCACGCCGAGAGGGCGGCGGCGAGCACGGTCGCGGCCAGCAGCGCTGCGGTGCGTCGAGCGATCATGCGACCACGGTAGTGAACCCTCGTCTCTTCTCCGAGGGTTGTCCACAGCGCGTAGGCTCACTCGGGTCTTTCGTGAGCGTGGGGAGGAATCATGTCGTTCGGGGCTGCGGCATCCGCTCGTCGAGGGCGACGGCTCGCCGCTGACGCACCTTGTCCCTGCGGCCGGCGGGACTTCGCGTCCTGCTGCGGCCCAGTGCTCGACGGGCGTGCAGCGGAAACACCCGAAGACCTCATGCGTTCGCGGTACACGGCGTTCGCGCTCGGCGACGCGCGGCATCTGGTCGACACGTGGTTCCCCGGAACACGGCCGGGCGACCTGACGATCGACCCCGACACAGAATGGATGAGGCTCGACATCCAGGGCTCCGACATCGCTCCGGACGGCCGGTCGGGACGGGTGCGCTTCCGGGCGTCATGGCGGGAAGGTGCCGGCGGGGACCTGCAGACGATGGAGGAGCACAGTCGCTTCATCCGGCGGGCCGGGCGCTGGTACTACGTCGACGCGCTCTGATAACATAGAGCGTCGCACGCGTGGCTCATCCGCCGTGCTCTCGCGACATCGCAACAACAACCACTCTGCTCCGATCGGCTGCCGCGCGTCCTCGCGCGGATGTGCCTCGGGGCCCGATCACAACACCATCCAAGGACAACCCCCTACATGACTAACGCAACGACCGCCCCGGCCACCAAGCAGGTCGCCATCAACGACATCGGATCTGCTGAGGACTTCCTGGCCGCGGTCGAGAAGACCCTGAAGTTCTTCAACGACGGAGACCTCATCGAAGGCACCGTCGTGAAGATCGACCGCGACGAGGTCCTCCTCGACGTCGGCTACAAGACCGAGGGCGTCATCCCCTCGCGTGAGCTCTCGATCAAGCACGACGTCGACCCCAACGAGGTCGTCAACGTCGGCGACCAGGTCGAGGCCCTCGTCCTCCAGAAGGAGGACAAGGAAGGCCGCCTGATCCTCTCCAAGAAGCGCGCACAGTACGAGCGTGCCTGGGGAGACGTCGAGAAGATCAAGGAGAACGACGGCGTCGTCACCGGTTCCGTCATCGAGGTCGTCAAGGGTGGCCTCATCGTCGACATCGGCCTCCGCGGCTTCCTGCCCGCGTCGCTCATCGAGCTGCGCCGCGTCCGCGACCTCACGCCGTACCTCGGTCAGGAGATCGAGGCGAAGATCCTCGAGCTCGACAAGAACCGCAACAACGTCGTCCTCTCGCGCCGCGCTCTGCTCGAGCAGACGCAGTCGGAGTCGCGTTCGAACTTCCTCAACAACCTCCACAAGGGTCAGGTCCGCAAGGGCACCGTCTCGTCGATCGTCAACTTCGGTGCGTTCGTCGACCTCGGTGGCGTCGACGGTCTCGTCCACGTCTCGGAGCTCTCGTGGAAGCACATCGAGCACGCATCCGAGGTCGTCGAGGTCGGCCAGGAGGTCACCGTCGAGATCCTCGAGGTCGACCTGGACCGCGAGCGCGTCTCGCTGTCGCTGAAGGCGACGCAGGAGGACCCGTGGCAGGTCTTCGCCCGTACCCACGCAATCGGTCAGGTTGCTCCGGGCAAGGTCACCAAGCTCGTTCCGTTCGGTGCGTTCGTCCGCGTCGCCGACGGCATCGAGGGCCTCGTGCACATCTCCGAGCTCTCGGGCAAGCACGTCGAGCTCGCCGAGCAGGTCGTCTCCGTCGGTGAAGAGGTCTTCGTCAAGATCATCGACATCGACCTCGAGCGTCGTCGCATCTCGCTCTCGCTCAAGCAGGCCAACGAGTCTGTCGACCCCAACGGCACCGAGTTCGACCCGGCGCTCTACGGCATGGTCACCGAGTACGACGAGAACGGCGAGTACAAGTACCCCGAGGGCTTCGACCCCGAGACCAACCAGTGGAAGGAAGGCTTCGACGAGGCCCGCCTCGCCTGGGAGGCCGAGTACGCCGCTGCTCAGGGTCGCTGGGAGGCTCACAAGGCCGCTGTCGCCAAGGCTCTCGAGGCCGAGGCCGCCGCTCCGGCCGACTCGGGCTCGTCGTCCTTCTCGTCCGAGGTCTCCGGCGGCGCCGGCACCCTCGCCGACGACGAGGCGCTGGCTGCTCTCCGCGAGAAGCTGTCCGGTCGCTGATCGACACGCACCTGAATCGAGGGGTCGGAGCCATGTGCTCCGGCCCCTCGGTCGTTGTACCGACGGATGCCGACGGCCCCGGCTCCCGGTAACGTGCAGGTGTGGCGCATGAGAACGAGGGATCGACCGCAGATCGATCGTCGTCCGATCGGGCGGGGACGCGCATGCACCGACTCTTCGACGCCCCCCTGCGTCAGCTGCCGCTGACCGAACTGCGCGACCGTGTGGCCGCCAACAACCAGCTCCTCCTCACGGCGATCGTGGCGGCGATCTTCCTGTCGGGAATCCCCAGCGGGTGGCTCGCCCAAGCTCCGCAGTTCGCGCCCGGCGTCGTCATCGTCGTCGTCGCTGCCGTCGCGAGTCTCGCCGTCCCCTGGTCACGCCTGCACCCGTCCTGGGTCGCCGTCATCCCACTCCTCGACATCGTCGCGATCGGGCTCATGCGCACGTCCGATGTCCCGGGCATCGGCCTCCTCTGGGCGTTCCCGACGATGTGGCTGTCCTCGATGGGCCGACTCTGGTTCATCGTCGCGTGCGTCGGATCGATCGGTTCGTACTGGATCTCTCTACTCTTCGTGCCCGATTTCCAGCTCACATGGGCGGTCATCGTCCTCCCGGCCGTCGTCATCGCGATCGGGGCATCCACCTACAACTCGACGCGTCGCTTCCTCGCACAGCGTGCCCTGCTCGATCGCCAGGCGGAGCGTCTGACGGCGGCGCTGCGTCACGCGAGTCGGCAGGAACAGCTGCTGACGGAGGTGCTCGACACCGTCGATTTCGGAGTCCTCCGCGTGGGTCCCGACGGCGAGATCACCTTCGTCAATGACGCGCTCGGTCGATTCCAGCAGCGCATCCCCGGATTCGGCAGGTCTGACGGCAGCGAACAGATCTTCGCCGCCGACGGGGAGACGCCGCTGGCCACCGCGGACCGTCCGCTGTCCCGCATCATCCGGGGGGAGACCTTCAGCGACGTCGTCGTCTGGTACGCCGTCTCGGACTCCCGGCGCGCGGCACTCAGTCTGACGGCGCGCCGGATGCGGGATGCCGACGGCGATCCGGCGGGGGTGGTCCTCGTCGCGCGCGACGTGACCGACGAGCGTACGGCGCTCAAAGCCCGGGACAGCCTGGTCGCGTCGGTCTCGCACGAGTTGCGGACACCGCTCACGTCGATCCTCGGCTACCTGGAGCTGGTCCTCGACACGGAGGACCTCCCCGAGACGGTGCACCGGCAGGTGGATGTGGCCTACCGCAACAGCGAGCGGCTGCTCGGCATCGTGTCCGGCATACTCGCGGCATCCACGGCATCGCGCATGTCGGCCGAAGTGACGATCTCGCCAGTGATGCATGACCTGGGGTCCGTCGTTCGGGCATCGGCATCCGACCTCACGCCGATCGCCCGCGAGCGGGCGATCCGTATCGACGTCGAAGACATCCTGGAAACCCCGGCCTTCGTCGACCCCGCCAGGATCCGTCAGGTCGCCGACAATCTCATCAGCAACGCCATCAAGTTCAACCGAGACGGCGGCTCGATCACGCTCAGCAGCTCCACGGACGGTGACGTCTCGTGGTTCTTCGTCCGCGACACCGGGATCGGGCTGACTCCGGAGGACCAGGATCGACTGTTCGAACGGTTCTTCCGAGCGGAGTCCGGCGTCGCGGGAACCGGGCTGGGGCTCGCCATCAGCCGGGAGATCGTTCGCGCTCACGGCGGCGACATCACCGTGACCTCGACGAAGGGCAAGGGCACGACGTTCATGGTCCGTCTGCCCGCCCGGGCGGCCGTCACGAGTCCTGTCGAGGAGGGCGACCGGTGACGCTCGATCTGTTCTCGGTGACCGTGATGACGGCCCTCGTCGCCTTCGTCGCAACGGGCATCTTCGTCGTAGAGACGTTGCGTCGCCGCGACGCCGGCGCGGGGCGACTCTGGGCGGTCGCGTACCTGTGCGGTACGGCGACGACCTTCGCCTACATCTCCTGGGCGGCGGGCATCGGGGGAGCGGTCGCGATCGCCATCGGCAACTCCGCCTTCGCGCTCACCCCTGCCTTCATATGGCTGGGGAACCGCCGCTTCAACGACCGCCCCATCGGCTGGTCCTCGGTGATCGTCGGTGTCCTCGCCGTGTTCACGTTCGTCGCCGCCGTGATCCGTGTCCCGGTCGAGGGCTCCTGGGGCGGATGGGTGGTCATGGCTGCCACCATCGTGGTGTTCTTCCTCGCAGGCGGGTGGGAGGCGACGCGTCGCCCCATGGGCCGGATCGGCAACGCCCACCTGCTGTCCGCGGTCCTGTTCGCCGGAGCCGCCTTCTACGGCGCTCGTCTGGCGGCCTTCGTCCTCGACGGTCCTGAGGGAACCTTCTTCGTGACCTGGTTCGGTTCCATCTCGGCCAACATCGCAACCGTCGTCCTGACCATGGTCGCCGTCGTGGTCACCTCCATCCTGAGAGCGAACAAAAGCGCGACCCAGCGGTATGAGTGGCTCGGCGAGAACGGCGTCGCGGCCGACGGGATCATGCTCGGGCGCACCTACCGTGACGCGCTCCGGGACATGACCGAACGCGCCGGATGGCGTCGAGAGCTCGTCAGCGTGATCATCGTCCACGTCGACGGCTTGGACGAGATGGCGGCCGCCTTCGGGTCGGATGCCGCGGATGAGCTCGCGGCTCAGTGGCGCCGCTCCGTCCGACGCCACGCCCCCGCCTCCGCCTTCGTGGGGGAGGACGGTGACTCCACGCTCGCCGTGTGCGGCGTGGCGACGACCGCCGCCGACGCGCGGCGGCAGGGCGCGGCGATCTACCGCGGATGCATCGACGATCTCGCGGACAACCCGACGGGGCTTCTCCCGGTCGTCGGGATCGGAGTCGGACTGACGGAGACCGTCGGCTACGACCCGACCGTCCTGATGAACGCCGCTCGCGGAGCGGCCATCCGCGCATCGCGGAGCCTGGAGGCATCCGTCCTCTTCGGCGGACTCGAGGAAGCGCGCTCGCACCTGACCTGATCGAGCCGTGGCATCCTCGGAGAGTGCCTCTCATCGCGCTGACCGGCGGAATCGCCTCGGGGAAGTCCACCATCGCCCGCCGGCTGGCCGAACACGGCGCCGTGATCGTGGACGCCGACGCGCTCGTCCGTGAAGTGCAGCAGCCCGGTTCACCGGTCCTCGACGCGATCGCCGCCGAGTTCGGAGACGACCTGCTCACGCCGCACGGCGAGCTCGATCGCCGCGGCCTCGCGTCACGGGTGTTCGGCGATCCGGATGCCGTCGGCCGTCTCAACGCGATCGTCCATCCTGCCGTGCGCGCTGAGTCCGCCCGCCGATTCCAGATGGCATTCGACGCGGATCCCGACGCGGTCGTCGTCTACGACGTGCCGCTCCTGCTGGAGGCTCGGGCGGCGGACCCGTGGGAGCTGATCGTCGTCGCACACGCCCCGGCGGCCCTCCGCAGGGAGCGACTCGTCTCGCTGCGCGGGATGACACCCGAGGACGCCGACGCCCGGATGGCGGCCCAGGTCGACGACGCGCGCCGGCTCGCGATCGCCGACGTCGTGATCGATACGGCCGGCACGCTCGACCAGACGCTCGCGCAGACCGACGACCTCTGGACCCGACTCGCGGCCTGACTTCCGATCCCACGCCGACGGCGAACGCCGGAGCCGGTGTCGGAGGCCCGGCCTACGCTGGATTCATGCAGACCACGCGATCCGTCCGGCCGTTCGAGGTCATCAGCGAATACGTCCCGAGCGGCGACCAGCCGCAGGCGATCGCCGATCTCGCCGCGCGCATCAATGCGGGTGAGACCGACGTCGTCCTGCTCGGTGCCACGGGTACCGGCAAGTCCGCGACGACGGCGTGGCTCATCGAACAGGTGCAGCGGCCGACCCTCGTGATGGCGCACAACAAGACGCTGGCGGCCCAGCTCGCGAACGAGTTCCGCGACCTCCTGCCGAACAACGCGGTCGAGTACTTCGTCAGCTACTACGACTACTACCAGCCCGAGGCGTACGTCCCGCAGACGGACACCTTCATCGAGAAGGACTCCTCGATCAACGCCGAGGTCGAGCGCCTGCGCCACTCAACGACCAATTCGCTGCTGAGCCGGCGCGACGTGGTCGTTGTGTCGACCGTCTCGTGCATCTACGGCCTCGGTGCTCCCGAGGAGTACCTCCGCGCGATGGTCGCGCTGCAGGTGGGGGAGCGGTACGACCGCGACGCCCTCATCCGCAAGTTCATCGCGATGCAGTACAACCGCAACGACGTCGACTTCTCGCGCGGAAACTTCCGCGTGCGCGGCGACACCATCGAGATCATCCCGGTGTACGAGGAGTTCGCCGTGCGGATCGAGCTCTTCGGCGACGAGATCGAAGCGCTGTACATGCTGCATCCGCTCACCGGCGACGTGGTGCAGAAGCTCGAGAGTGTGCCCATCTTCCCGGCATCCCACTACGTCGCGGGTACCGAGACCGTCCAGCGCGCCATCGGCACCATCGAGCACGAGCTCGAGGAGCGACTGAAGGAGTTCGAGTCGCAGGGCAAGCTCCTCGAGGCGCAGCGCCTGCGCATGCGCACGACGTTCGACCTCGAGATGCTGCAGCAGCTCGGGTTCTGCTCGGGCATCGAGAACTACTCCCGCCACCTCGATGGACGGATGCCGGGGGAGGCCCCGCACACGCTCCTCGACTTCTTCCCCGACGACTTCCTGCTCGTGATCGACGAATCGCACGTGACCGTGCCGCAGATCGGTGCCATGTACGAGGGGGATGCCTCCCGCAAGCGCACGCTCGTCGACCACGGGTTCCGGCTGCCGAGCGCGATGGACAACCGTCCATTGCGCTTCGACGAGTTCAAGCAGCGGATCGGTCAGAGCGTCTACCTGTCCGCGACGCCGGGGAAGTACGAGATGGGGATCGCCGACGGCGTGGTCGAGCAGATCATCCGTCCGACGGGCCTGATCGACCCGGAGATCATCGTCAAGCCGTCGAAGGGACAGATCGACGACCTGCTCGAGGAGATCCGCATCCGCGTCGACAAGGACGAGCGCATCCTCGTGACGACCCTCACGAAGAAGATGGCCGAAGAGCTCACCGACTTCCTCGGCGAGCACGGAGTGCGGGTGCGCTACCTGCATTCGGACGTCGACACGCTCCGCCGTGTCGAGCTGTTGACCGAGCTCCGTCAGGGCGTCTATGACGTTCTGGTCGGCATCAACCTCCTGCGCGAGGGTCTCGACCTTCCGGAGGTGTCGCTCGTGGCCATTCTGGATGCCGACAAGGAGGGCTTCCTGCGGTCCGGGACCTCTCTCATCCAGACGATCGGTCGTGCCGCCCGAAACGTGTCGGGTGAGGTGCACATGTACGCCGACAAGATCACCGACTCGATGGCCGCGGCCATCGAGGAGACCGAGCGCCGTCGCGAGAAGCAGATCGCGTACAACCTCGAGCACGGCATCGATCCGCAGCCGCTGCGGAAGAAGATCGCCGACATCACCGATGCCCTCGCCCGCGAGGCGAGCGACACGCGCGACATGATGGACAGCCGCGGCAAGGGCAAGACGAAGTCGGGCAAGGGAAAGAGCCCGACACCGCAGCTTCGGCGCGAAGGCATCGCGGCGGAGGGGGCGAACCAGCTCGAGGCGACCATCGAAGACCTCACCCGGCAGATGCTCGCGGCGGCCGATGAGCTCAAGTTCGAGCTCGCGGGTCGACTTCGCGACGAGGTCCAGGACCTCAAGAAGGAGCTGCGAGCGATGGAGCGCGCCGGTCACGCCTGACCGGGTCCACGCCGGTCAGGGGCAGTGCATGAGCGGGCGTTCGCCGGAGCGGTCGAACGTGTGCTGCGACATCGGCCGGCCGCACAGGGGGCAGGCACGCTCCGTGCGGACCGGCTCCGGCTCGGTGTCATAGGGTCCGACGGAGGCGGGGCCGGCGTAGCGGATGAGGCGGCTGTTCCACCACGTGTAGAAGCCGCCGGCTGCACGGATCCGCTGACGGAGTGGGGGTCGTTGTTCCCGTTCCTCATCCATAATCATTAGTGTACTAACTATTAGCGAAGTGAGGATCGGGATGAACGAAGACGCGCTGAAGCTGGAGAGCCAGCTCTGCTTCGCGATCGTGACGGCGGCACGCAACGTCGTCTCCATCTACCGGCCGATCCTCGACCCCCTCGGGCTCACCCACCCGCAGTACCTGGTGATGCTCGCCCTCTGGGAGAGGGACCCGCAGTCTCTGAGCGAGCTGGCATCCGCCCTCGCCGTGGAGCCCGCGAGTCTCTCGCCGACGATCAAGCGCCTGGAGTCGCAGGGACGAGTGGTCCGCCGACGTCGCGCGGCCGACGAGCGCGTCCTCGACATCGAGCTGACCGACGACGGGCGCGCGCTTCGCGAGCTCGCCCTCGACGTGCCTCGGCAGGTCATGGAACGTGTCGGGCTCGGCGTCGACGACGTCGCACGTCTTCGGGATGGCCTGCAGCCGTTCGCCGGCGGGCGTGCGACCGTAACGGACTGATCGCCCGGAGCGAAGACCGGAGCCCGTGTCGGTGGCCCAACCTAGGATTGACCGGTGCCCATCGTCCCCGTTCCCCACGCCTCCAAACTCAGTGTCCGCGGCGCTCGCGTCCACAATCTGAAGAACGTCGACCTCGAGATCCCGCGCGACTCGCTCGTCGTGTTCACCGGCCTGTCCGGGTCGGGGAAGTCGAGCCTCGCGTTCGACACGATCTTCGCCGAGGGCCAGCGCCGCTACATCGAGTCGCTCAGCTCCTACGCGCGGCAGTTCCTGGGACAGGTCGACCGTCCGGACGTCGATTTCATCGAGGGACTGAGCCCTGCGGTGTCGATCGATCAGAAGTCGACCAACCGCAACCCGCGTTCGACCGTCGGCACGATCACCGAGATCAACGACTACATGCGACTGCTGTGGGCGCGGGTGGGTGTGCCGCACTGCCCCGAGTGCGGTGAGCGCATCCAGCGACAGACGGTGCAGCAGATCGCCGACCAGCTCATGGAGCTGCCTGAGCGGACGCGCTACCAGATCGTCGCTCCCGTCGTCTCGCAGAAGAAGGGTGAATTCGTCGACCTCTTCAAGGAGCTGTCGGCGAAGGGCTACGCCCGCGCGATCGTCGACGGCGAGGCCGTGCAGCTGGCCGAACCGCCGACGTTGAAGAAGAGCTACAAGCACGACATCGCGGTCGTCGTCGACCGACTCGTCGCGAGCCCCGACATCCTCGGCCGTGTCACCGACTCGGTCGAGACGGCGCTCGGCCTGGCCGGCGGCATCCTCCAGGTCAACTTCGTCGACGAAGAGGGCGACGATGCGTGGCAGAGCTACAGCGAGAAGCTCGCCTGCCCGAACGGTCACCCGCTCCAGCTCACCGAGATCGAGCCGCGGACATTCTCGTTCAACGCGCCATTCGGTGCCTGCCCTGCGTGTTCCGGGCTGGGCACGCGCATGTCCGTCGACACCGAACTGCTGCTCGGCGACGAGGAGCTCTCCATCGCCGAAGGCGTCATCGTCCCCTGGACGACGCAGGGCAAGGGGTTGTTCCAGTACTACGAGCGTCTGCTCGTCGGTCTCGCCGATGACCTCGGCTTCTCACTCGACACCCCGTGGAAGAACCTGCCCGTCGACATCCAGGACGCCGTCCTTTCGGGCGAGAACTACAAGGTCACGGTCAAGTGGAAGAACCGCTACGGACGCGAAATGCGGTACGCGTCCGGCTTCGAGGGTGTGATCCCCTACATCGAGCGTCAGTTCACGCAGGCCGAGACCGACACGCAGCGTCAGCGCTGGGCGGAGTTCCTCCGCGAGGTGCCGTGCCCCGTCTGCAACGGCGACCGTCTCAAGCCCGAGGTCCTCTCGGTCCTCGTCCACGGCCACTCGATCGCGGATGCCTCGCGGCTCAGCCTCGGCGAGGCGCAGACCTTCTTCGCCGAGATGGCCCTCACCGACCGCGAGGCGACGATCGCGGCGGCGGTGCTCCGCGAAATCCGAGCGCGGCTCGACTTCCTCATCCAGGTGGGTCTGAACTACCTGAGCCTCAGCCGCGCCGCCGGTTCGCTCTCGGGCGGCGAGGCGCAGCGCATCCGTCTCGCGACGCAGATCGGCTCCGGGCTGACCGGCGTGCTCTACGTCCTCGATGAGCCCTCGATCGGACTCCACCAGCGCGACAACCGCCGTCTCATCGAGACGCTCGTGCGGCTCAAGAGCCTCGGGAACACGCTCGTCGTCGTCGAGCACGACGAGGAGACCATCCACGCGGCCGACTGGATCGTCGACATCGGCCCGCGGGCGGGTGTCGAGGGCGGGAACGTGGTCCACTCGGGTCCCGTCGACCAGCTCCTGACCGATGAGGAGTCCATCACGGGCGCCTACCTCAGCGGGCGCCGGGCGATCGCGATGCCGAAGAAGCGTCGCAAGATCGACAAGGGACGGCAGCTGCGCGTCGTCGGTGCGCGGGCGAACAACCTGCAGAACGTCACGGTCGATTTCCCGCTGGGCGTCCTGACCTCCGTCACCGGCGTGAGCGGGTCGGGCAAGTCGTCTCTCGTGAACGGCATCCTCTACGAAGTCCTCGCCACCAAGCTCAACGGAGCGCGTCGCGTCGCCGGCAAGCACACCCGCGTGACCGGCCTCGAGCACCTCGACAAGGTCGTCCACGTCGACCAGGCCCCCATCGGACGCACGCCCCGCTCGAACCCGGCCACCTACACAGGCGTCTTCGACCGGATCCGATCGCTGTTCGCCGAGACGACCGAGGCGAAGACCCGCGGATACCAGCCGGGTCGCTTCAGCTTCAACGTCAAGGGCGGGCGCTGCGAGGCCTGCTCGGGTGACGGCACGATCAAGATCGAGATGAACTTCCTGCCCGACGTCTACGTCGACTGCGAGGTGTGCCACGGCCAGCGCTACAACCGCGACACCCTGACCGTGCACTACAAGGGCAAGAACATCGCCGAAGTTCTCAACATGCCGATCTCCGAGGCGGCCGACTTCTTCGAGCCGATCCAGGCGATCCACCGCTACTTGAAGACGCTCGTCGACGTCGGGCTCGGCTACGTGCGGCTCGGGCAGTCGGCGACGACGCTCTCGGGGGGCGAGGCGCAGCGCGTCAAGCTCGCCACCGAACTGCAGCGGCGTTCCAACGGCAGGACGATCTACGTCCTCGACGAGCCGACGACGGGCCTGCACTTCGAAGACGTCCAGCGCCTGCTCGAGGTCTTGAACAGCCTCGTCGACAAGGGCAACTCGGTTCTCGTCATCGAGCACAACCTCGACGTCATCAAGTCGTCGGACTGGGTCATCGACCTCGGCCCCGAGGGCGGGTCCGGTGGCGGCACGATCGTCGCGACCGGCACGCCGGAGCAGGTGGCGGCCGTCTCCGAAAGCCACACGGGTCAGTTCCTCGCCGAGCTCTTGGACGTGGCGCCCGCGCGCAAGGCGGGCTGACGTGGCCTCCGCGCTGCCTTACAAGCCGAAGCCGGGGGAGATCCCGACCGACCCGGGCGTCTACCGGTTCCTCGACGCGGACGGCCGGATCCTGTACGTCGGCAAGGCGAAGAACCTGCGCGCACGGCTGTCGAACTATTTCGCTCCGCTGCACACCCTGCACGAGCGCACGCGTCGCATGGTCACGACGGCTGCGAAGGTCGAGTGGACGGTCGTCGCGACCGACATCGACTCCTTGCAGCTCGAATACACGTGGATCCAGGAGTACTCGCCGCCGTTCAACGTCCGATACAAGGACGACAAGTCCTACCCCTACATGGCGGTGACCCTGGGCGACGAGGCGCCGCGGGTGATCGTCACACGGAACCGCCGCATCCGTGGCGCGAAGTACTTCGGTCCGTACCCCAAGGTCTGGGCGGTCCACGACACCATCGATCAGCTGATCAAGGTGTTCCCGATCCGCACGTGCAGCGATTCGTCCTACAAGAAGGCGATGGCGACGGGGCGGCCCTGCTTCCCCGGTCAGATCGGCCGGTGCGGTGGCCCGTGCTCGATGAAGGTCACCATCGAGGAGCACCGCGCGATCGTCGACGACTTCATCGCCTTCATGTCGGGCAGCGACAAGCGGTACACGAAGCGGATGGAAGCGCGCATGCGCGAAGCCGCTGCCGCGATGGACTACGAGACCGCGGCCTCGTACCGCGACAAGCTGCAGGCGCTCGACGCCGTCCTCAACCGCAGCGCGTTGGTCCTGAGCGAGGACACGGATGCCGATCTGTTCGGAGTCGCCGAAGACGAACTCTCCGCGGCCGTGCAGCACTTCATCGTCCGCGGTGGGCGCGTGCGAGGCGTTCGTGCGACGACGATCGACAAGGAGCTCGACATCTCGGGCCCGGAGCTGGTCGACCAGATCCTCCAGCGCGCGTACGGAGCCGCCGGCGCTGAAGACATCCCGCGTCAGGTGCTCGTGCCGACTCTCCCCGACGACACCGCCGAGCTCGAGGAGTGGTTGCAGTCCCGACGCGGCAAGAGGGTCACGGTCCAGATCGCGCAGCGCGGTCAGAAGGCGGACCTGATGCGCACGGCGACCCTCAACGCCCAGCAGGCGCTCATGCTCCACAAGACGCGCCGGACGAGCGATTACACGTCGCGCACGAAAGCGCTGACCGACCTGCAGGAGGCCCTCGGGATGTCCGAGGCTCCGCTGCGGATCGAATGCTTCGACGTCTCGCACCTCGGCGGGACGGGTGTGGTTGCCTCGATGGTCGTCTTCGAGGACGGTCTGCCCCGAAAGGATCAGTACCGGTCCTTCTCGGTGAGCGAGACCACCGACGACACCGACTCCATGTATCAGGTGCTCATGCGCCGACTCGCCCACATCGACCGGGACGAGGCCGAGCAGGACGCGATCGATCCGACGGCCGACGGCGAGGTGGATGCCACCCGCAAGCGCCCGCGCTTCGCGTACCGTCCGCAGCTGCTCCTCGTCGACGGCGGCCAGCCGCAGGTCGCCGCGGCGGCCCGCGCGCTCCGCGACTCCGGCCACGAGGAGATCGCCCTGTGCGGCATCGCGAAGCGCCTCGAGGAGGTCTGGCTGCCCGACGACGACTTCCCGGTCATCCTGCCGCGTTCGTCAGAGGCGCTGTATTTGCTCCAGCGACTCCGTGACGAGGCGCACCGATTCGCCATCACCCATCAGCGCAAGAAGCGCGGACGGGACATCACGACGGTGCTCGCGGAAGTGCCCGGGCTGGGGGAGTCGCGGATCAAAGCGCTCCTGCGTCACTTCGGCTCTGTGAGCAAGCTGAAGCAGGCGTCTCCGGAGGAGATCCAGGAGCTCCCCGGAATCGGCCCTCGACTGGCCGCCAGCATCCACTCGCATCTCGCGACCGGTTCGGTCCCGAGCGGTGCCGGTGGTTAGGCTGAGTCCACACGCGTGAAAGGCAGGGCAGGGATGGGCGGCCAGACGACAGGCGAGGTCCTGATCGTCACGGGCATGTCCGGCGCCGGGCGGACGACCGCGGCGAACGCCCTCGAGGATCTCGACTGGTACGTCGTCGACAACCTCCCGCCGCAGATGCTCTCGCATCTCCTGGACCTCACGGCCCTCGCCGCAGACGCGCTCCCCAAGGTCGCCGCCGTCGTCGATGTCCGAGGTCGCCAGCTGTTCGGCGAGCTGCCGTCGGTGACCCGATCGCTGCGAGACGGCCGTCAGCTGCGCGTCCTGTTCCTGGATGCCGCCGACGAGGTGCTCGTCCGCCGCTTCGAGGCCGTGCGTCGGCCGCACCCTCTCCAAGGGGAGGGGACGATCCTCGACGGCATCCGTCGCGAACGCGAACGCGTCGCGATCATCCGAGAAGCCGCCGACGTCATCGTCGACACGAGCTCCCTCAACATCCACCAGCTGGCGAACCGGATCGTCGACCTGTTCAGCGACGACGGAGACGCGCGCCACACGGTCACCGTCATGAGCTTCGGTTTCAAATACGGGCTCCCTCCCGACGTCGATCTCGTCGCGGACATGCGGTTCCTCCCGAACCCGTATTGGGAGCCGTCGCTGCGCGCGCTGACAGGCGAAGACGAGGCCGTCCGCGACTTCGTCCTCGACCAGGAGGGCGCCCGTGAGTTCATCGACACGTACGCGGCGGCTCTCCATCCCGTTCTGCAGGGGTATCAGCGCGAGAACAAACGTCACTCGGTCGTCGCGATCGGCTGCACCGGCGGCAAGCACCGCTCGGTGGTGACCGCTCTCGAGCTCGGCCAGCGTCTGGCCCAGGAAACGGGCGTAGCGGTGAGGGTCACGCACCGTGACCTGGGTCGCGAATGACCGGTGCGCGAGTAAGCTGATCCTTTGTCCCCGATCGCCCCCACCGAAGGATCCCCGTGCCGCTGACTGCTGACGTGAAGACGGAACTCACTTCGGTCCGTGATCCCCGGCCCACAGCCCGCGTCGCAGAGCTGACCACGATCCTCCGGTTCTCCGGCGGCCTGCACTCGATCGCCGGCCGCGTGGCGGTCGAAGCCGAGGTCGAGACCGACATCCTGGCCCGCCGCGTCGCCCGCGATCTCGTGGAGATCTACGGCGTCCGCCCGGAACTCGCTCATGTGCAGTCCTCCGGCGGACGCGCTGCAAACCTGGTCGCGGTGCGCGTGATCGAGGGGGGCGAGACGCTGGCGCGTCAGACGGGCCTCCTCGACAACCGCCGCCGCCCCGTCCGCGGTCTTCCCAACAAACTCACGACGGGCGCGCGCCCCGACCTCGCCGCGGTGTGGCGCGGAGCGTTCCTCGCCGCCGGCACACTGTCCGACCCCGGTCGCTCCGCCGCCCTCGAAGTGGCCTGCCCGTCGGGGGAGGCTGCGATGGCCCTCGTCGGGGCGGCGCATCGCCTCGGTATCGCTGCGAAGGCCCGCGAAGTGCGCGGTGTGCCTCGCGTGGTCGTCCGCGACGGTGAGGCGATCCGCGCCACGCTCCTCATGATGGGCGCGCAGAAGACGGCCGCCGCGTGGGAGGAGATGCGTCAGCGTCGCGAGGTGCGCGCCGGCGTGAACCGCCTCGTCAACTTCGACGACGCGAACCTGCGTCGTTCCGCGCAGGCCGCCGTCGCCGCATGTGCCCGGGTCGAGCGCGCACTCGAGATCCTCGGCGACACCGTCCCGGACCACCTCAAGCAGGCGGGCGACCTTCGTCTCGCCCACCGCGACGCGAGCCTCGACGAGCTCGGGCACCACGCCGATCCGCCACTGACGAAGGATGCCGTCGCCGGCCGCATCCGCCGTCTTCTCGCGATGGCGGACAAGAAGGCTGCGCAGGACGGCGTTCCGGACACGGAGTCCGCCGTTCCCGCCGGTCTCGAGGACTGACGGGATACATCCCCTCTTCCCGGGAAGCAACCGGGTGCCCGGTGGGTTGGCCCTCAATAGGATGAATCCGACCGGCCGCGCCCCGTGCGCGGCACCGACAGAAGGAAGAGGACATGGCGAAGTACACCCTGCCTGAGCTCCCGTACGACTACTCCGCGCTCGAGCCGAGCATCAGCGGCAAGATCATGGAGCTTCACCACTCGAAGCACCACCAGGCGTATGTCACGGGAGCCAACACCGCCCTCGAGCAGCTCGCGGAAGCGCGCGAGACCGGCAACCTCGCGAACGTCAACAAGCTCGAGAAGGACCTCGCGTTCAACCTCGGTGGACACGTCAACCACTCGATCTTCTGGACCAACCTCGCCCCCGCGTCGCAGGGCGGCGGTGGCGAGCCCGAGGGCGAGCTGCGCGCAGCCATCGACGAGTTCTTCGGCGGCTTCGACAAGTTCCAGGCTCACTTCACGGCGGCTGCCACCGGCATCCAGGGCTCCGGCTGGGCCGTCCTCAGCTGGGACCCGATCGGCCAGCAGCTGATCATCCAGCAGCTGTTCGACCAGCAGTCGAACACGGCTCAGGGCACCGTCCCCATCTTCCAGCTCGACATGTGGGAGCACGCCTTCTACCTCGACTACCTCAACGTCAAGGCGGACTACGTCAAGGCGGCATGGAACATCGCCAACTGGCGGAACGTCGCCCAGCGTCTCGACGCCGCGCGCGAGAAGACGGCGGGCCTGCTCTAGTAGTAGGGTCGTTCACAGGTGAGGATGCCGGGCTCCTCCCGGCAACGGGGGCTGAGCCCCGGCATCCTCTCTCATTTCCAGCACATCGCGGGTCGACCCCGTCCATGGGGCGTGCGCGAAGAAAAACGGGAGACAACGTGTCTGTCAAGATTGGCATCAACGGCTTCGGCCGTATCGGACGCAACTTCCTTCGCGCGGCACTCGCGCAGGGAGCTGACCTGGAGATCGTGGCGGTGAACGACCTCACCGACAACAAGAGCCTCGCTCACCTCCTCAAGTACGACTCGGTCGGCGGTCGCCTGGACGCCGAGGTCTCGTACACCGAGGACTCGATCACCGTCAACGGCAAGACCATCAAGGTCTTCGAAGAGCGCGACCCCGCCAACCTCCCCTGGGGCGACCTGGGCGTCGACATCGTCATCGAGTCGACCGGCCGCTTCACCAAGGCCGCAGACGCCAAGAAGCACATCGACGGCGGCGCGAAGAAGGTCATCATCTCGGCGCCGGGCACCGACGTCGACGGAACCTTCGTCATGGGTGTCAACGATGGCTCCTACGACTCCGAGACGATGCACGTCATCTCGAACGCGTCCTGCACCACGAACTGCCTCGCCCCGATCGCCAAGGTTTTCAACGACAACTTCGGCATCGAGCGCGGCTTCATGATGACGGCGCACGCCTACACCGCAGACCAGAACCTGCAGGACGGCCCGCACGGCGACCTGCACCGCGCCCGAGCTGCGGCGATCAACATCGTCCCGGCCGCGACCGGTGCGGCCAAGGCCATCGGCCTCGTCCTCCCCGAGCTCAACGGCAAGCTGAGCGGCTCGTCGTACCGTGTCCCGGTCCCCACCGGCTCGATCGTCGACCTCACGGTCGTCACCCCGACCGAGGGCCTGACCGCCGAGGTCATCAATGCGGCGTTCGAGAAGGCCGCCGCTGAGGGCGAGCTCGTCGGGTACCTCAAGTACAACACCGACGCGATCGTCTCGAGCGACATCCAGCTCGACCCGCACTCCTCGGTCTTCGACGCCGGCCAGACCAACGTGTCGGGCAACCTCGTCAAGATCTCGTCGTGGTACGACAACGAGTGGGGCTACTCGAACCGTCTCGTCGACCTCACCGAGCTCGTCGCCAGCAAGCTCTGACGATGGCTCTGCGCACCCT
This sequence comes from Microbacterium sp. LKL04, assembly GCF_900102005.1. Taxonomy (NCBI): domain Bacteria; kingdom Bacillati; phylum Actinomycetota; class Actinomycetes; order Micrococcales; family Microbacteriaceae; genus Microbacterium; species Microbacterium sp. LKL04. The sequence continues at coordinate 680,072 of NZ_LT627736.1, forward strand.
CGATTCGCTGGGTTCGCTCGCAGGCAAGCGCGTCATCGTCCGTGTCGACTTCAACGTCCCCCTGAAGGACGGCGTCATCACGGACGATGGCCGCGTGCGTGCGGCCATCCCCACGCTTCGCGCGTTGGTCGAGCAGGGGGCGCGCGTCATCGCGGTGTCCCACCTCGGCCGGCCCGACGGCGCACCGGACGCGAATTACAGCCTCGCGCCGGTCGCGTCGCGCCTGTCCGAGCTGCTGGGCCAGGACGTCGCCTTCGCGACGGACACCGTGGGCGACTCGGCTCGTGACACCGTCGCGGCTCTCGAGGACGGCCAGGTCGCCGTGCTCGAGAACCTGCGGTTCAACGCGGGCGAGACGGCGAAAGACGACGCCACGCGTCGCGCCTTCGCCGAGCAGCTCGCTGCGCACGGCGACGCGCTCGTCTCCGACGGCTTCGGTGTCGTGCACCGCAAGCAGGCGTCGGTCTACGACCTTGCAGAGCTCCTGCCGTCGGCAGCGGGGCTTCTGATCGAGAAGGAGGTCGACGTCCTCGACCGCCTCACCGAGCGCCCCGAGCGCCCGTACGCGGTCGTCCTGGGCGGATCCAAGGTCAGCGACAAGCTCGGTGTCATCGAGCACCTCCTGCCGCGCGTGGACAAGATCCTCGTCGGCGGCGGCATGCTCTTCACCTTCCTCGCGGCCCAGGGCCACAAGGTAGGCAAGAGCCTCCTCGAGGTCGACCAGCTCGACACCGTCCGCGGCTACATGGAGACGGCACACGAGCGCGGCGTGGAGCTCATCCTCCCCGTCGACGCTGTGATGGCGTCCGGTTTCGCGGCCGACGCGGACCACGTCGTGGCATCCGCCGACGCGCTCGAGGACACCGACTTCGGCGCCGACGGCATGGGCCTCGACATCGGCCCGAAGACGGCCGAACTGTTCGCCGACGCGATCCGCGGCGCGAAGACGGTGTTCTGGAACGGCCCCATGGGCGTGTTCGAGATGGACGCCTTCGCCGCCGGGACGAAGACGGTCGCGCAGGCGCTCACCGAGGTCGACGGTCTGTCCGTCGTCGGTGGCGGCGACTCGGCGGCCGCCGTGCGGCAGCTCGGGTTCGACGACCACCAGTTCGGTCACATCTCCACCGGTGGTGGAGCCAGCCTCGAGTTCCTCGAGGGAAAGAAGCTCCCCGGATTGGAGATCCTCGGATGGGAAGCGTGACCCGCACCCCGCTCATCGCCGGCAACTGGAAGATGAACCTCGACCACCTGCAGGCGGTCGCGTTCGTCCAGAAGCTGCACTGGACGCTGAAGGATGCCGCGCACGAGACCGGTTCGGTCGAGGTCGCCGTGTTCCCCCCGTTCACCGACATCCGCACGGTGCAGACCCTCATCGACGCCGACAAGATCCCGTTCGCCCTCGGCGCGCAGGACGTGTCGGCGAAGGATTCGGGCGCCTACACCGGTGAGGTCTCGGGCGCGTTCCTCAAGAAGCTCGACGTCGGCTACGTCATCATCGGTCACTCCGAGCGCCGCGAGTACCACGCGGAGTCCGACGAGGTCGTCGCAGCCAAGGTGCAGGCCGCTCTCCGGCACGGTCTCGTTCCGGTGATCTGCGTCGGTGAGACGCTCGAGCAGCGCGAGGAGTCCGGCCCCACGGCCGTGTCCGTCGCGCAGCTGCGCGCAGCGCTCGAGGGCGTTGCGTCCGACGCGGACGTCGTCGTCGCCTACGAGCCCGTCTGGGCTATCGGAACCGGACAGGTCGCGTCGCCCGAGCAGGCTCAGGAAGTCTGCGCGGCCCTGCGCGCGGTCGTCGCCGAGTCGTTGGGGGATGCCGCCGCCGAGCGCACCCGCATCCTCTACGGCGGATCCGTGAAGTCGGGCAACATCGCCAGCTTCATGCGCGAGCCCGACGTCGACGGTGCCCTCGTCGGCGGAGCGAGCCTGTTGGCGGACGAGTTCGCCGCGATCATCCGATACCAGAAGCACGTCGGCGTGTGACCTCGAGCGGTGCGGTGCCTCACGGCGTCGCACCGCTCAGCCGGTATACTCGTGCGAACGCCGAGTCATTCGGCGACCCGAAAGGCTTTCAACGACTGTGGACATCCTCCAGCTTGTGCTGCAGGTGCTGCTGGGAATCACCAGCCTCCTGCTCACGCTCCTGATCCTCCTGCACAAGGGACGCGGCGGCGGCCTCTCCGACATGTTCGGAGGCGGCATGAGTTCGGCCATGGGCTCCTCGGGCCTGGCCGAGCGCAACCTCAACCGCTTCACCGTGGTGCTGGCGCTCGTCTGGTTCGTCGCCATCGTGGCGCTCGGTCTCATCACGAAGTTCCAGAGCATCTGATGGCCACCGGGGGAAACGCGATTCGGGGGACGCGTGTCGGCGCGGGCCCCATGGGGGAGCAGGACCACGGGCACCACGCCGACCGCGTGGCGGTGTCCTACTGGGACGCACTCGGCAATGAGACGGTGCGCTACTTCGCCGCAGGCATCGCCGAGGAGGAGATCCCCGAGACGATCGATTCGCCTCACTCCGGTCTTCCGGCCGGCCGCGATAAGGCGAACCCGCCCGCAGTCGCGAAGACGGAGCCGTACAAGACGCACCTCGCCTACGTGAAGGAGCGTCGGACAGACCAGGAGGCCGAGTCGATCCTCGACGACGCGCTCCAGCAGCTTCGGGAGCGCCGCGGCCAGGACTGAGCTGCGCGCGACTCACCTCGACAGACCCCGGGTTCGTTCAGAACTCGGGGTCTATCAGTTCCTCCGGGACACCCTGCGCGGCAGCCTCGTCCACGAAGAACACGGTCTGCTTGCGGCCCTTCGCGCCGGCGGCGGGAACGGAGTGGTAACTCGCGCCCGCGAGGGCGAGACCGAGGGCGGACGCCTTGTCGGTGCCAGGCAGAACAAGCCAGACGCGACGGGATGAGTTGATGACCGGTCGCGTCAGCGTGATCCGATCCGACGGTGGGACGGGGGAGTCCCGGACGGCGAGGACGGAGTTCTCGGTGTCGCCGATCTCGCTCCTGTCGGGGAACAGAGACGCGATGTGACCGTCCGGGCCGACGCCGAGGAAGGCGATGCTGAAGCGCGGCCACGCCTGCTCCGCGGTCCCGTGCCCCGCGAGTTCCGCGGCGTAGTCGGAGACCGCCTCGTCGTGGCTGCGGCCGGCGTCCGCGGACGCGATCGGGTGGACGTTCCGCGCCGGGACGTCGATACGCGACAGGAAGGCCTCACGTGCCGCGGTCTCGTTGCGCGCCGGATCGTCCGAGGGGACGAAGCGTTCGTCGCCCCACCAGAAGTGCACGTTCGACCAGTCGACCTCGTGACGTGCGGGACTCTCACCCGCAGCCTGCAGGACCGACGTGCCCGCAGTGCCGCCGGTCAGAAGGACGTGCGTCGTCTTCCCTTCGGCGGCACGCGACGAGATCCGTTGGAAGAAGCGCCTCGCGACACCCTCTGCCAGGCGTCGGGCATCCGGACTGACGACGACGCGCTTCTCCGCGCGAAACTCCGACATGCGACTCCTACCTCGTGGGAGGGTCGAGGAGCTCCCACCCTTCGGTGATCACTCGACCATACAAGAGGTCCGGGTCGAGGCGACGCAGCTCCTCCGCCAGGCATTCGCGGAGGGATCGACGCGGCAGCACGATGTCGTGCGTGGGCTGACCCGGCTGCGTAAGTGTGGCGTCCGTCGCGGTGGTGCGTTCCAGCACGATGTCCCCGGACGAGCGCGACAGTGTGACCGACCGGATGCCGTGAGCCCACTCGTCCGCATCGGTGTAATGCCACTCCACGGCCACGTCGAGCTTGAGTCGCAGCCACGCCGCGAGGAGCCCTGTGGACGGCGAGCTACCGGCACCCACCACTGTGACGGCGGTGACGGGCTCGAACGGCGGCTGGTCCAGGACGGCGGCCAACTGCTCACGCCAGTGCGTCAGACGGGTCCACGCGAGATCCGTGTCGCCCGGTTCGTACCCCGAGCCGAGCTGCTCGAGACGATCGGGGGAGAACGGCTCCGTCGAGGCATCCGTGATGCGTCGCTTCGCGATGCGACCGATGGGCGAGTGCGCGGTGTCGGTGGGCGGGTCGTCCGGCCACCAGGCGACGACGGGTGCGTCCGGCAGAAGGAGCCCGTTGATGAGACTCTCCTGGTTGCCGGCGGCCGCGCCGCGGGCGCGCAGGACGACGACCTCGCTCGCACCGGCGTCGCCGCCGACGCGGATCTGCGCGTCCAGCCCCGTGGGGGCGTCGGGCTCGACGACGAGGACGATGACGCGCATCGGGTGTTCACGGGATGCCGCGTTCGCGGCATCGATCGCTTCCTCGTCCAGACCGCCGGTCGAGACGATCACGAGGGTGAGCACACGGCCGAGGGCGACGGCGCCGCCTTCTTCGCGCACGCTCACGAGCTTCTTCGCGATCGTGGACACCGTGGTGTCGGGCAGATCGACGATCATGGACGCCTCCAGACGCGGCCGTCGCGGGCCAAGAGCTCATCGGCGGACGGGGGACCCCAGGATCCGGGGGAGTACTGCTCGAGCGGCTCGTCCTGCTCCGCCCAGTACTGTTCGACGGGATCGAGGATGCGCCAGGACAACTCGACCTCCTCGTGCCGGGGGAACAGCGGCGGGTCGCCCAGGAGCACGTCGAGGATCAGTCTCTCGTAGGCCTCCGGGCTCGACTCGGTGAATGCGTGGCCGTAGCCGAAGTCCATCGTCACGTCGCGGACTTCGTTGCCGGCGCCGGGCACCTTCGAGCCGAAACGCAGCGTCACGCCCTCATCGGGCTGGATGCGGATGACGAGCGCGTTCTGCCCCAGCTGCAGCGCCTGCGAGCGCAGGAACAGCAGGGGAGGGGTGTGCTTGAAGACGACCGCGATCTCGGTCACGCGGCGGCCCAGGCGTTTGCCGGTCCGCAGGTAGAACGGCACGCCGTTCCACCGACGCGTGGCGATCTCGAGCTTGATCGCCGCGTAGGTCTCCGTGCGGGACTGCGGATCCATCCCGTCTTCGTCGAGGAAGCCGGTGACATCCTCGCCGCCCTGCCACCCGCCGGCGTACTGGCCGCGGGCGGTGGCCGTCGAGAGGTCCTCGGGCAGCGTGACGGCGGCGAGCACCTTCTCCTTCTCTGCGCGCAGGTGCTCCGCATCGAGGGAGATGGGCTCCTCCATCGCAGTGAGGGCGAGGAGCTGCAACAGGTGGTTCTGGATGACGTCGCGCGCCGCACCGATCCCGTCGTAATACCCCGCACGCCCGCCCACGCCGATGTCCTCGGCCATGGTGATCTGCACGTGATCGACGTAGTTGGCGTTCCAGAGCGGCTCGTACAGCTCGTTGGCGAAGCGCAGGGCCAGGATGTTCTGGACCGTCTCCTTGCCGAGGTAGTGGTCGATGCGGAAGATCGCGTCGGCGGGGAAGGCGACCTCGAGCGCTTCGTTCAACTCTCGGGCGGTCTGCAAGTCGCTGCCGAACGGCTTCTCGATGACCACACGGCGCCACGTGTCGCCGTCGGCGTTCTCGTCGACGAGGCCCGAATCGCGCAACTGGCGCGCGACGACGGGGAAGTCCTTCGGGGGGATCGACAGGTAGAACGCGTGGTTGCCCATGGTCCCCCGCTCGGTGTCGAGCTTCTCGACGGTGTCGCGGAGACGAGCGAAGGATGCCGGGTCGTCGAACTCGCCCTGCACGAACCGGATGCCCTGCAGGAGCTGGTTCCAGGTCTCCTCACGGAAGGGCGTACGAGCGTACTGACGCACCGCCTCGTAGACGACCTTCGCGAAGTCCTGATCCTCCCAGTCGCGCCGCGCGAACCCGACCAGCGCGAAGCCGGGCGGGAGCAGACCGCGATTGGCGAGGTCGTACACCGCGGGCATGAGCTTCTTGCGCGACAGGTCGCCTGTCACGCCGAAGATCACGAGCGCGCTCGGACCCGCGATGCGGTTGAGGCGACGATCGTCGGGGTCGCGGAGGGGGTTCGTCCCCCGCGAGATCTGCACCACCATCGGTCAGCGCGCGCTGTCGAGAGCCGTGCGCACCGTGCCCTGCAGGTCATGCCAGGAGACGATGAACTTCTCGACACCCTCATCCTCGAGCACCTGGGTGACGTCGACCAGGTCGACGCCCGCCTCGGCCAGCTGGTCGAAGACGCGGTGGGCGTCCTCGTACGCACCGGTGATCGTGTCGGCGGTGACCTTGGCGTGGTCGAAGGTGGCCTCGAGCGTCTTCTCGGGCATCGTGTTCACGGTTCCCGGTGCGACGAGCTCGGTCACGTAAAGGGTGTCGGGGAGCGCAGGGTCCTTGACACCTGTCGACGCCCACAGCGGACGCTGGACGGTCGCGCCCGCCGCGATGAGCTCGGCGGCATCCGATTCGGCGAAGCGCTTTTCGAACAGCTCGTACGCGAGACGGGCGTTCGCGACGCCGGCTTTGCCCTTGAGAGCCGCGGCCTCGCTCGTGCCGATGGCGTCGAGGCGCTTGTCGACCTCGGTGTCGACGCGGGAGACGAAGAACGAGGCGACGGAGTGGATGGTCGCGATGTCGTGACCGTTCTCCTTCGCCCGCCGGATCCCGTCGAGGTACGCGTCGATGACGGCGGCGTAGCGCTCGAGGCTGAAGATGAGCGTCACGTTCACCGAGATTCCCTCAGCGAGCACGGCGCTGATCGCGGGGAGACCGGCCAGGGTCGCGGGGATCTTGATGAGCGCATTGGGGCGGTCGACCTTGGCCCACAGCTCCTTCGCCTGCGCGACGGTCGCGTCGGTGTCGTGCGCGAGGTCGGGGGAGACCTCGATGGACACGCGGCCGTCGACGCCGTTCGTGCGATCGAACACGGGACGGAAGATGTCGGCGGCGTCGCGCACGTCGGTCGTGGTGATCTCGAAGATCGCGGTGTCGACGTCGGCACCCTGCGCGGCGAGGGCCTGCAGAGGTGCGTCGTAGGAGTCGTCCTCGGTGTTGCCGATGGCGGCCTGGAAGATCGACGGGTTGGTCGTGACTCCGACGACGTCGCGGGTCTCGATCAGCTGTGCGAGGTTCCCGGTGTCGATCCGCGATCGCGAGAGGTCGTCGAGCCAGATGCTGACGCCGGCGCCGGACAGGTCCTCAGTGGGGGTGCTCATGCGTTCTCCTTGACGGTTGCGCGGGCCGCTTCGACGACCGCGTCGGCGGTGACGCCGAACTTCTCGAACAGGGTCTTGTAGTCGGCGGAGGCGCCGAAGTGATCGATGCCGACGGTGCGTCCGCTGTCGCCGACGACCGCGCGCCAGAGGCCGGTGGCACCCGCCTCGACCGAGACGCGCGCCTTGACCGAGGGGGGCAGCACCGAGTCGCGATAGTCCGCATCCTGCTCGGCGAACCATTCCAGGCTGGGAGCCGAGACGACGCGAGCGCCGATCCCTTCGCCGGCGAGGGTCTCACGGGCGGCGACGGCCAGCTGGACCTCGGAACCGGTGGCGATCAGGATCACGTCCGGCTCGCCCTCGGGGGCATCGAGGAGGGTGTATGCACCCTTGGCAACGCCCTCCGTGGTGGCGTAGCCGTTCTCGCCGCGCGGGAAGACCGCGATGTTCTGACGAGTGAGGGCGATGCCGGTCGGGCCGTCCTGACGGCGCAGGATCTCGAGCCACGCCGCGGCCGTCTCGTTCGCGTCCGCGGGACGGACGACCGTGAAGTTCGGGATGAGACGCAGCGTCGCGAGCTGCTCGATCGGCTGGTGCGTGGGGCCGTCTTCGCCGAGCGCGACGGAGTCGTGGGTCCACACGAACACCGAGGGGATGTTCATGAGCGCCGCCAGTCGCACGGCAGGACGCATGTAGTCGCTGAAGATCAGGAACGTTCCGCCGAAGGGACGCGTCGGCCCATGCAGCTTGATGCCGTTGATGATCGCGCCCATGGCGTGCTCGCGGATGCCGAAGTGGAGGACGCGACCGTACGGGTCACCCGACCACTCGTGGGTGGACCACTCGGACGGGATGAAGCTCTTCGCATCCTTGATCGTGGTCAGGTTCGACTCGGCGAGGTCGGCGGAGCCGCCCCAGAGCTCGGGGAGCTCGGCGGCCAGGGCGTTGATCACGACGCCCGAGGCGGCGCGGGTGGAGACGTCCTTACCGGCCTCGAAGGAGGGGAGGGCGTCGTCGATGGCGTCGGGCAGGGTCGCCGCCTCGAGGCGGTCGAGGAGCGCTTTGCGCTCCGGGTTCGCCTCGGCCCATGCGTCGAAGGACTCCTGCCACCCGGCGCGGTCGGCTGCGGCTCGCTCTGCGAGTGCGCGCGTGTGCGCCAGCACGTCGTCGGCGACGGCGAAGTTCTGCTCCGGGTCGAACCCGAGGACCTTCTTCGTGGCGGCGAGCTCGTCGGCGCCGAGCGCGGAGCCGTGGATCTTGCCGGTGTTCTGCTTGCCGGGAGCCGGCCAGCCGATGATCGTCTTGAGGACGATGAGGGAGGGCTTGGAGGTCTCCGCCTTCGCGGCTTCGATCGCCGCGTGGAGGGCTGCGAGGTCCTCGACGTACTCTCCCGTCTTCTTCCAGTCGACCGTCTGGACCTGCCAGCCGTAGGCCTCGTAACGAGCCTGGACGTCCTCCGTGAACGCGACGTTGGTGTCGTCCTCGATCGAGATCTGGTTGGAGTCGTAGATCGCGATCAGGTTGCCGAGCTGCTGGTGGCCCGCGAGCGAACCGGCCTCGGACGTGACGCCCTCTTGCAGGTCGCCGTCGCCGGCGATCACGAACACGTGGTGGTCGAAGGGGGACGTGCCCGCCGCGGCCTCGGGGTCGAACAGACCGCGCTCGTAGCGTGCGGCGTAGGCGAAGCCCACGGCGGACGCGAGACCCTGGCCCAGGGGGCCGGTCGTGATCTCGACGCCCTTCGTGTGTCCGTACTCCGGGTGACCGGGGGTCAGCGAGCCCCAGGTGCGCAGTGCCTTCAGGTCGTCGAGCTCGAGGCCGAACCCACCGAGGTAGAGCTGCACGTACTGCGTGAGGGACGAGTGCCCGGCCGAGAGGATGAAGCGGTCGCGGCCCAGCCAGTGGGTGTCGGTCGGATCATGCCGCAGGACGCGCTGATAGAGCAGGTAGGCCGCGGGGGCGAGGCTCATCGCGGTCCCCGGGTGGCCGTTACCGACCTTCTCGACGGCGTCCGCCGCCAGTACCCGCGCGGTGTCCACCGCGCGTCGATCGATCTCGTCCCAAACCAGCTCTGACACCTGGAAGCCTTTCGTCGGTGATTCGGCGCGGACGACCGCTGATCTCGGAAGAGGAGGGGGCGTCCCACGTCGGGATTTTCAGCATATCGAGGTAGGCCACTCGCCGAGGCCGGGTGGCGCTCTGTGACGTGCGCTGTGAGCGAAGTGCCGGTGGGTGGGGGCGCAGGGACCGCTCGCGGAGGATGCCGTAGACTCGACCAGACGATCTACACGGCAGGGGCGATGGCACTCACGGACACCGGCGCGCGCGTATCCGCGCCCGCTCGACAGTCGGTCGGCCGCACCGTCCGCGCGTACATCCAGTTGACGAAGCCTCGTGTGCTCGAGCTTCTCCTGGTCACCACCATCCCGGTGATGTTCCTGGCTGCCGACGGTCTTCCCAACCTCTGGCTCATCGTCGCCACCGTCGTGGGCGGCGCGATGAGCGCGGGGTCGGCGGCATCCTTCAACATGTACCTCGATCGCGACATCGACGCGCACATGAAGAGGACCGAGAACCGGCCCCTCGTGACCGGCGAGGTCTCGCCGCGCGGTGCGCTGGTCTTCTCGTGGACGCTCGCGATCGTCTCCACCGTGTGGCTCTGGGCCTTCACGAACTGGGTCGCCGCTGCCCTCAGTGCGGGGGCGATCTTCTTCTACGTCGTGATCTACACGATGCTCCTGAAGCGCCGCACCGAACAGAACATCGTCTGGGGTGGTATCGCCGGGTGCTTCCCGGTGATCATCGGGTGGTCGGCCGTCACGGAGTCGCTCACGTGGACGCCCTTCATCCTGTTCCTGCTGGTCTTCCTGTGGACGCCGCCGCACTACTGGCCGCTGTCCATGAAGTACAAGGGAGACTACGCCGAGGTCGACGTTCCCATGCTGGGCGCGACCCGCGACGGTGTCCAGGTCGGTCTGCAGGTCATCCTCTACGCCTGGGCGACGATCGCGAGCTCGCTGCTGTTGATCCCGGTCGCAGGCATGGGGCTCGTCTACACCGTGTCGGCGCTCGTCTTCGGTGGATGGTTCATCTACGAATCGCACGTCCTGTACGCACGCGCTGTCCGCGGTGGGAAGGTGCAGCCGATGCGCGTGTTCCACGCCTCGATCACCTACCTCACACTGCTCTTCGTCGCGATCGCGATCGACCCGCTGCTGCCGTTCTGACGCAGCGGGTCGACCTGTCGATCAGCGTGCGGCGCCGTCGAGGACGGGCTGCTCGGTCGTCGCCGACTCGTCGGTCGCGTCGGTTTCGATCTCTTCGGCAAACGGCTCGGTCGCGGGGGCGAGCTGCTCGCGCGGCGTGGCGAAGGCGCGCAGGGCACCGAGCGCGAAAGCCAGCAGCAGGCCGATCACGCCGACGCCGATGAGGATCGCGCCCAGGATGGCCCAGACCTGTCCGACATAGACCTCCACGCCGGTCGCGGTACCGGCGGTCAGCGCGGTCTCCATCGTCCCGAGCTTGTCCATCAGGACGACAGCGCCGGCGGCGCTGGATGCGAGGGAGCCTGCCACGAGCACCCAGAACGGGATGCTGCGGGTCAGGCGGGGGCGGGTGTTCATCGAATCTCCTCCGGGTAGGAGCCGCCCGGATTCGGACGGCCCGGGCCACTGTTCCCGATGCACCCTGACGGGACCGATGCGGAACCTATGAGGAGTCAGTGAGAAGCGGTCTCCACCTCGAGGGCCGCCGGTGCCTTCAGGCGGAGGATGACGACCGTCATGGCGGCCGCGGTCAGCGCAGCCAGGACCATGTGCACGCCGACGGCGATCTCGGGCAGACCGTTGCGCGCCTGGTAGAGGCCGACCGCGATCTGCACGGCTTCGGCGGCGAGCAGCAGGGTGACCCACGTGCGCGGGCGGAGTCTGCGGGCCCACGCGACTCCGACCAGGATCAGCGTGAGCGCGAGCAGGGTGTAGCCGGGCCAGGCGTGCACGTGCTCGAGGATCTCCGCGTCGAAGCCGTTGCGTCCGGCTGCAGCATCACCCGAGTGGGGGCCGGCACCCGTGGTCAGGACGCCGAAGGCGATGGTCACGGCGAGAACGGCGGTCGTCAAGTGCGCCAGGCGGGCGTACCACGCGGGGACGACCCGTTCGCGAGGCGCCGCGGGCTCCTTCATGCGGACGAGGAACGCGGCGCAGACGCAGACGAGGATGAGCGACACGACGTAGTGGAAGCCGACGATGAAGGGGTTGAGGCCCGTCAGGACGGTGATGCCGCCGACGATCGCCTGGGCGACGACGCCGCCGAGGACCACGAGTGCCAGAACGAACAGGTCGCGACGGGTGCGCCGCATCCGCCAGACCAGCACGACCACCATCAGAGCGAGGATGCCGACGAGTCCCGTCAGCGTGCGGTTGCCGAACTCGATCACGCCGTGGATGCCCATCTCGGGCGTCGCCACGAGCGACTCCGGCGTGCAGGTCGGCCACGTGGGGCAGCCCAGGCCCGACCCGGTCAGTCGGACGGCGCCGCCGGTGGCGATGATGAGCGTCTCGGCGAGGAACGAGAGCCACGCGACGAGGGGCAGCAGGCGCGGCATCCGCGTGACGGGCGGGGCGGTCGGTGTCGACGCGGTGATGAGCATGGGGTCGCCTCCGGGCGCGGGCCGGCACGCCGCGGGGGACAGCCGTGCCTGTAGAATGAAGGAGTCGGCGAGCGCGATCCCCATCGCAGCCCGCACAACGATTCTAGGCGCGGTATCGCGTCGTCAGAGCGGCCAGCAGCGGCATCCCCCTCGTGCACTCCTCTCGCGGGAGGGAATGCCGGAACGGATGACACCGTTGCCGCCCGTGAGGAGGAAATTCATGTCGGATGTGCTCATCGACCGCCCCGAACTCGAAGGCCTGGGGGTGTACGAGTTCGGCTGGCACGACGCGGATGCCGCGGGTGCTGTCGCACAGCGAGGGATCAACGAGGACGTCGTCCGCGGGATCTCCGCCCTCAAGAGCGAACCCGAATGGATGCTGAAGACCCGTCTGAAGGGGTATCAGCTGTTCGGCCGCAAGCCCATGCCGACGTGGGGTGCGGATCTTTCCGGCATCGACTTCGACAACATCAAGTACTTCGTGCGCTCGACCGAGAAGCAGGCGCAGACGTGGGAGGACCTCCCCGAGGAGATCCGGAACACGTACGAGAAGCTCGGCATCCCCGAGGCGGAGCGTCAGCGCCTCGTCGCGGGTGTGGCCGCGCAGTACGAGTCCGAGGTCGTGTACCACCAGATCCGTGAGGACCTGGAGCAGCAGGGCGTCATCTTCATGGACACCGACACGGCCCTCCGCGAGCACCCCGAGTTCTTCGAGGAGTACTTCGGCACCGTCATCCCCGCGGGCGACAACAAGTTCGCCGCGCTGAACACCGCCGTGTGGTCTGGGGGGTCGTTCGTCTACGTCCCCAAGGGCGTGCACGTCGAGATCCCGCTGCAGGCGTACTTCCGCATCAACACCGAGAACATGGGCCAGTTCGAGCGGACCCTGATCATCGCGGACGAGGACAGCTACGTCCACTACATCGAGGGCTGCACGGCGCCGATCTACAAGAGCGACTCGCTGCACTCGGCCGTCGTCGAGATCATCGTGAAGAAGAACGCCCGCGTTCGGTACACGACGATCCAGAACTGGTCGAACAACGTCTACAACCTCGTCACCAAGCGCGCCGTCGCCCACGAGGGCGCGACCATGGAGTGGGTCGACGGCAACATCGGCTCCAAGGTGACGATGAAGTACCCGTCGATCTACCTCATGGGCGAGCACGCCAAGGGCGAGACCCTGTCCGTCGCCTTCGCCGGTCCCGGCCAGCACCAGGACGCCGGCGCGAAGATGATCCACATGGCGCCGTACACGCAGTCGTCGATCGTGTCGAAGTCGATCGCCCGCGGCGGTGGCCGCGCCGGTTACCGCGGCGAGGTGCGGGTGGACGCGAACGCGCACCACTCCGCGAACACGGTGCGCTGCGACGCGCTGCTGGTCGACACGATCTCGCGCTCGGACACCTACCCGGCGATCGACATCCGCGTCGACGACGTCCAGCTCGGCCACGAGGCCACGGTCTCGAAGGTCAGCGAGGAGCAGCTGTTCTACCTCATGAGCCGTGGCATGCCCGAGGACGAAGCGATGGCGATGATCGTGCGCGGATTCATCGAGCCGATCGCCCGCGAACTGCCCATGGAGTACGCCCTCGAGCTGAACAAGCTCATCGAGATGGGCATGGAAGGATCCGTCGGCTGATGACGACAGCGACTCAGGCCCCCGCATCCGCTGCGAAGGGCCACATCGACCCTGCGGCGAAAGTGACCGACCAGGGCGTTCCCGTGCAGACCCGCTCGGAGCGTCCGTGGTCGTTCGACCCGGCCGATTTCGGCACACCGACCGGCCGCGAGGTCAACTGGAAGCACACGCCGCTCGACCGCGTCGCGTCGCTGCTGGCTGACGAGCCGGCCCCGCACGACGTCATCGGCGTCGAGGTGACCGGTCCGGATGCCGTCGAGCACATCCGTCTGCAGAAGAACGATGCTCCCCGCGGCGAGGTCTTCCGGCCGGAAGACGTCGTGAGCGCCATCGCGTGGGCGCAGGAGCCTGAGGCCCCCCTCATCCGCATTCCGGCGGACGTCGAGCTCGACGAGCCCGTCGTCGTGACCCTCACCGGCCGCGGCGGGGTCGCTCACGCGCACGTCGTGATCGAGGCGCAGCCGAACTCCCGCGGCACCGTCGTGCTGCGTCACGAGGGATCTGCCGCGCAGGCCCAGAACGTCGAGATCATCGTCCGGGACGGCGCCGCGCTGACCGTCGTGTCCGTGCAGCGGTGGGACGACGACGCCGTGCACCTCGCTGCCCACCAGGCCCGTGTCGACCGCGACGCCACCCTCACGCACATCGTCGTGAGCCTCGGCGGCGGACTCGTGCGCGTCAACCCGTCCGTCGAGCTCGCCGGCTCCGGCGCGCAGGGACGCCTGTACGGCCTCTCCTTCGCCGACGCGGGTCAGCACCTCGAAAGCCAGGTCTACCTGCACCACAAGGGCGCGCACACCAACGGCGACGTGCTCTACAAGAGTGCGCTGCAGGGTGCGTCTGCGCGAACGGTCTGGATCGGCGACGTCCTCATCGGACCGGATGCCGTCGGCACCGACTCGTACGAGGCGAACCGCAACCTGGTCCTCACCGACGGGGCGCGCGCAGACTCCATCCCGAACCTCGAGATCGAGACCGGTGACATCGTCGGCGCCGGTCACGCGAGTGCCACCGGTCGCTTCGACGACGAGCAGCTCTTCTACCTCCGGGCGCGCGGAATCGACGAGGAGCAGGCTCGGCGCCTGGTGGTCCTCGGGTTCCTCGCCGAGATCGTGCAGAAGATCGGCATCCCCTCTCTCGAGGACGAGTTCATCGCCGCCATCGAGGCCGAGCTCGTCGGGGAGGGTGCGCAGTGACCGCGGAGAAGGTCCTGCAGCTGAGCGACCTCGAGCAGGACACCGCCGTGCGTGTCGAGGTGGGCGGCGTCGCGATCGCCGTCGTGCTCGACGGCCAGGGCGAGGTCCACGCGATCGGCGACACCTGCACCCACGGTGACATCTCGCTGGCCGACGGTTTCGTCGAAGGAGAGTCGCTGGAGTGCTGGGCCCACGGGTCCGCGTTCTCGCTGCGCACCGGTCGCCCCCTGAATCTTCCGGCTTACGAGCCGGTGCCCGTCTACGAGGTCACGATCGACGGGGACGACATCCTCATCGACCCCGCCGTGACCAAAGCCGTGAACTGAAGAAAGAAGCTGACATGTCTGTCCTCGAGATCCGCGACCTCCACGTGACGGTCGAGACGGAAGCCGGCGAGACCCCGATCCTCAACGGCGTCACCCTGACCGTCCGCACGGGTGAGACCCACGCCATCATGGGTCCGAACGGCTCCGGAAAGTCGACCCTGGCCTACACGATCGCCGGTCACCCCAAGTACACCGTCACGAGCGGCACGATCACCCTCGACGGCGAGGACGTCCTCGCGATGTCCGTCGACGAGCGTGCCCGCGCAGGCCTGTTCCTCGCGATGCAGTATCCCGTCGAGATCCCCGGTGTCACGGTCACGAACTTCCTCCGCACCGCCAAGACCGCCGTCGACGGCGAAGCGCCCTCGATCCGCGCGTGGACGAAGGACGTCAAGCAGGCGATGCAGAACCTCCGCATGGACCCGAAGTTCGCCGCGCGCAACGTCAACGAGGGGTTCTCCGGCGGCGAGAAGAAGCGTCATGAGATCCTGCAGCTCGAGCTCCTGAAGCCCAAGCTGGCGATCCTCGACGAGACCGATTCCGGCCTCGACGTCGATGCGCTCAAGATCGTCTCCGAGGGTGTCAACCGCGCCAAGGAGCAGAGCGACATGGGCGTGCTGCTCATCACGCACTACACCCGCATCCTGCGCTACATCCAGCCCGACTTCGTCCACGTCCTCGTGAACGGTCGCGTCGCCGAAGAAGGCGGCCCCGAACTCGCAGCGCGACTGGAGGATGAGGGTTACGACCGTTTCCTCGCTCCCGTCGGCGGCGAGCAGGCCTAGGATCGTCGCATGACCGAGACGCTCGCACCCGAGAAGTACGACGAGGTCACCGAGGCCCTCAAGGACGTCATGGACCCCGAACTGGGAGTCAACGTCGTCGACCTGGGACTCATCTACGACCTCGGCTGGGATGACGAGAACGACGCTCTCGTCATCCACATGACCTTGACCTCCGCCGGCTGCCCGCTGACGGACGTCCTCGAAGAACAGACCGGACAGGCGCTCGACGGCGTTGTGGACCGATTCCGCATCAACTGGGTGTGGATGCCGCCGTGGGGTCCCGAGCGGATCACCGACGACGGGCGCGACATGATGCGCGCGCTCGGATTCTCGATCTGAGCTGAAGCCCGGCCATCTGGCCGACGACGAAGCGGTGCGACGATGTCGCACCGCTTCGTCAGTTCTCGGAGCGACCGAGGCGCCAGTAGCCCATGAAGGCGACGGCGCGACGGTCGACGCCGACCTCTCCGACGAGATGGCGTCGCAGTGCCTTGATGGCGGATGCCTCGCCGGCCAGCCACGCGTAAAGCCGGGCGCTCTTCAGGGCGGCTCCGCCCTTCGCCGTGCGGGGGACCTCCCACAGGATGTCGTGGTCGACGTCGATCTCCTCGACCTCGGCGCCGATCCCCTCCGGGACGAGCCGCTCGGCGACCTGAGTGACCGCCGCGATCAGGTGGTCGTGACGGTGGTCCTCTCCGGCACGGGCCGCGGTGATGATCTCGAAGCCGGGGTGCGCGGGAAGGTAGGCGATGTCCTCCGGGTGCGGGACCTCGAGGACGACGACGCCTCGTGCGTCAGCGGGGAGCTGTTCGAGGATCCGCGCGATGGCCGGGGCCGCGGTCTCGTCGCCGGCGAGAAGGATGTTCTCGGTCTTGGCGGGCGGGACGAAGTCGATGCCGTAGTTGACGCCGGTGTGATCCGTGGTCGGTGCGAGGATGAGCACCTCGTCGCCCGCCTTCGCCTCGGCGATCCACGCCGACGCGGGGCCCATGACATCGTGCGCGACCATGTCGATGTCGACCTCGTTGTCCGCGTTGCGGACCGCGCGGGTCGTGTACGTGCGCATGACGGGTCGCGCGTCGTCGGGGAGGGCGCGCCACTGCTCGTACCAGTCCTCACCGGTCGGCATCGATTCGATCGGTGCCGTCGGCGTCGGGAAGAGGATCTTCACCCGCTGGTCGAAACCGGGGTCGCCGTAGGCGGAGAGGGCGGTGTCCTTGAAGGTGAAACGGCGGAAGCTGGGGGTCACCTCGGCGATCGAGGCCACGGGTGCTCGGAAGAAGGCCAGGGTGGTCGAAGACATCGGGTCGCTCCGTGGGATCAGCGGACGGCGCCGTCGAGCGGCGTGGGGACGTGGTGACGGCCGATGGGGAGGACCATCGGGCGTCCGGTGAGGGGGTCGGGGATGACGCGGCTCTCGAGGCCGAACACCTCGCGCACCGTGTCGGCCGTGAGGACCGTCTGAGGCTCACCGGACGCGAAGATCCGGCCGGCCGACATGGCGACCAGATGGTCCGCATACCGTGCGGCCAGGTTGAGGTCGTGCAGGACCATCACGATCGTCGTGCCCCGCGAGCGGTTCAGATCGGTGAGCAGGTCCAGGACGTCGATCTGGTGGCTGACGTCGAGGAACGTCGTCGGCTCGTCCAGCAGCAGGACGTCCGTCTGCTGAGCCAGGGCCATCGCGATCCAGACGCGCTGGCGCTGACCACCCGACAGCTCGTCGACGGGACGATCCGCGATCGCGACGATGTCTGTCGCCTCGAGTGCCCTCGCTACCGCATCGTCATCCGCCGGCGTCCACCGCGCGAGCGGCCCGTGGTGCGGCGTGCGTCCGCGGCTGACGAGGTCGGAGACGGCGATACCCTCGGGCGCTATCGGCGATTGCGGGAGCAGTCCGAGATCGCGCGCGACGTGCTTCGTCGGCATCCGATGGATGTCCTTGCCGTCGAGCACGACGCGACCCGACTTGGGCGACAGCAGGCGTGCCATCGCCTTGAGCATCGTCGATTTGCCGCACGCGTTGGCGCCGACGATCGCGGTCACCTGCCCCGCAGGGACCGTGAAGTCGAGGGCGTCGACGATCGTCCGGTCCCCGTAGGCGAGGGTGACGGACTCTGCGGAGAGGGTGCGGTGGGCGGTCATAGGGAGCCTCCCGAGCGGCTGCTGCGGATGAGAAGAACGATGAGGTACGGCGCGCCGAGGACACCCGTGACGACGCCGACGGGCAGACGCAGGCCGAGCAGGTACTGCCCGACGAAGTCCGCGACCAGGACGAGGAGCGCTCCGAAGAGACCAGCGGCCAGGACGGGGGATCCGACGGGACCCAGCATCCGAGCAGCGATGGGACCGGCGAGGAAAGCGACGAAGGAGATGGGTCCGGCCGCCGCGGTGGCGAAGGCCAGGACGGTGACGGCGGCGATGATCAGCATGATCCGCCGCCGCTCGACAGGGACTCCGAGGGCCGCTGCAGTGTCGTCGCCCAGGCGCATGAGTTCGAGATCGCGCGTCAGCCACAGGATCACGGGCACGCCGATCGCCACGGCGACCGCGAGGGGCACGGCTTCGCTCCAGGAAGCGCCGTTCAGGTTGCCGGTGATCCAGCGCATCGCGGCCCGGAGGTCCCACTCGGCGGCGCGCGAGAGGACGTACGCGACCACGCTGTTGAAGATCGCGGCGACGCCGATTCCGATCAGGATGAATCTCGCGCCGGCCCCGCCGTCCTTGAACGCCAGGAGGTAGATCGTCAGCGCTGTGACCAGAGCGCCGACGGTCGCCAGGACGGCGACAGGGGTCTGGTCGAGGGAGAGGAACACGATGCCGACGACGGCTGCGGCACTCGCACCCGCGTTGATCCCGATGATGTCGGGGCTGGCGAGAGGGTTGCGGAGCATCGTCTGGAAGACGGCGCCGCCGATCCCGAAGCACGCCCCCGCGAGGAGCGCGACGGTCGAGCGGGGCAGGCGGAGCTCACCGACGGTGAAGGAGGCGCCCGGGACCAGCTGACCCGTCACGACGCCCCACACCTCGGCGGGGGAGTAGATGGTCTGGCCCACCATGAGCGATACCGCGTAGGTCGCGAGAACGGCGATCGCCAGCACCGTCGTGACGAGGAGACGGCGGCGCATGCGCCGCGACCGACCGCGCGCGACGACGTCGAGCGTGGACGGGTGGACGGATGCCGCGGTCACAGTGCACGCATTTTCTGTCGACGGACGATCGCAATGAAGAAGGGGGCGCCGATGAGGGCGGTGACGACACCGACCTCGACCTCCTGCGGCGGAGCGATCACCCGGCCGACGACATCGGCGGTGGCGAGGAGACCACCCCCGACGAGGGCGGATACCGGGAGCAGCCAGCGGTGGTCGGGGCCGACGAGGAGCCGGCACACGTGGGGCACGATCAGCCCGACGAAGCCGATCGGCCCTGCGACGGCCGTGGCGGCACCGCACAGGATCACCGCACCGAGTGCGGCGATCAAGCGTGCCCGCTGCACGCGTTCGCCCAGGCCCGCGGCGAGATCGTCGCCGAGGGCGAGCGAGTTGAGTCCGCCGGCGGACGCGAAGCAGATCACTGCGCCGACGATGAGGAACGGAACGACCAGCAGGTTCTTGTCGGCGGTCGCGCCGCCGACTCCGCCGATCTGCCAGAACCGGAAGACGCTCATGACGTCGATGCGGGGGAGGAGGATCGCGCTGATGAGCGATGTGAAGGCGACGGCGGTCGCGGCGCCCGCCAGCGCGAGCTTCAACGGACTCGCCCCACCGCGTCCCAGTGATCCGACCATGTACACGAAGAGGGCTGCGACGGCCGCGCCGAGCATGGCGAGCCAGATGTACCCGAACGCGTCGGTGATCCCGAAGAACGCGAGGCCGATCACGACGGCAAGGGAGGCGCCGCCGTTGATGCCCAGGATCTGCGGGTCGGCGAGCGGGTTGCGGGTGACGCCCTGCATGACGGTGCCCGCGATGGCGAGCGCTGCGCCGACGAGGAGAGCCAGGATCGTCCGGGGGACGCGTTTGGCGACGGCGGCGGCCGAGGCCGTGTCGATGTCCCCGGCCAGCCCTGCCGCGATGTCGTGGAGACTCACCGACCTCGCCCCGAGCGTGACCGAGAGGACGGCGGCGAGCGCGACGAGCACGACGAGCACGATCAGCCAGGTCACACGGCGTCGCCGCGGTCGCCGCCCGGAGGGCGGGGCCGCGGCGACGATCGCGCGGGGTGCGAGTGAAGTGGACACGTCGAAGGGGAGGAGTGCCTTACGAGGCCTTTTTGGCCGCCTCGGCGAGCATCGCGATGTACTCGCCCGTGAGAGCGTTCGGGATCGACAGCGGGCTCGGGTTCGCGGCGGCCGCGAGTGAGCTGTTCACGGCGGGAAGGACGACGACGGCCCCGTTCTTCACGGCCGGGATTCGGGACAGGAGCGGGTCGCCCTGCATGGCGGCGAGCGTCGAGTCGTCCCCGTACGTCACGATCACCTGGACGTCCTCGAAGCGCTCGATGTCTTCGGTGCTGTTGGTGATCCAGAACTCCGTGGACGTCTTGGACTGCTCCTCGACCGTCTTGGCGGGGACCATTCCCAGGTCTTCCAGGAACTTGGCGCGCGGATCCGCGAGCGAGTAGAAGCCGATCTGGCTGAGGTTCGTGGCGTCGTACGAGCTGAACATCACCTTCTTGCCGGCGATCTCGGGGTACTTCGCGACCTCGTCGTCGAGGGTCTTCGTGAGCTGGGACACGAGGTCCTCAGCCTGGGTCTTCAGCCCCAGCGCGGTGCCGTTGATGATCGTCAGTTCCTGCCAGGTGGTGCCCCACGCGACAGTCGGGTAGGCGACGACGGGGGCGATCTTGCTGAGCTTGTCGTAGTCCGCCTGGTTCAGACCGGAGTACGCGGCCAGGATCACATCAGGCGCGGTGTCCGCGACTCCCTCGAAATCGATGCCCTGCGCTTCGTCGAACAGCACAGGGGTCTTGGCGTCCAGAGACGCCAACTTCTCTTCCACCCACGGCAGGACGCCGTCGCCGTCGTCGTCTCCCCAGGTGACCTCGGGCATGCCCACCGGCACCACGCCGAGCGCGAGGGCCGCCTCCTGGTTGCCCCACGACACCGTCGCGACACGCTCCGGCTTGGTCTTGATCGTCGTCTCGCCGAACGCGTTCTTGAGCGTGACGGGGAACCCGCTCGCTTCGTTCGAAGCGGACGGTCCATCGCCTGCGGCCGGGGCGCTGTTGGTTGCGCAGCCGGTCAGGACGAGGACGGATGCTGCGGCGAGGGCGAGCGCAGTGCGGATGCGAGGCACGGAGGTCTCCTGTGAGAAGTGATTAGGGTCGCCTAACCTTACATCGACTCACCGGTTGCCGGAAATCACCGGTCGCCCCGGAGTGGAGACGCTCGGGGCGTGGGTGCGCCGACGGCCGAAGGCGCGGACAGCCTGCCGCGCGGTCAGGGTGGGTAGATAGGCGCGGGCGAGTGCGAGTCCTATCGTCCGTGAAGCTCCTTCCGGCTCAGTCTCGATCCGGCCGCGGCCCGACGACGCACGAAGGATCCCGGGCATCAGGCGACGTATACTGGGGGTTTGGCCACTCGGCCGCCTCCCACGAAGAACGGATGTCTGCTGTGCTCGCCGTGCACGATCTCGAGATCCGCGTCGGTGCGCGCACCCTCATGTCGAACGTCTCGTTCCGAGTGTCGCCCGGCGACAAGATCGGATTGGTCGGTCGGAACGGCGCCGGCAAGACGACTCTCACCAAGGTCCTCGCGGGCGACCTCATCCCCGCGGACGGCGGCGTCGATCGCACCGGCGAACTCGGCTATCTGCCGCAGGACCCGCGCACGGGGGATCCTGAGATGCTCGCGCGCACGCGCATCCTCGATGCTCGCGGCCTCGGGTCCCTCGCGATCGGTATGAGGGAGACGGCGGAGCAGATGGCGTCGTCGGATGCCGCGGTGGCCGACCGGGCCATGCGGAAGTACGGCTCGCTGACCGAGCGTTTCGAAGCGCTCGGCGGATACGCTGCCGAGGCCGAAGCAGCCTCGATCGCCCACAACCTCTCGCTCCCCGACCGCATCCTCGACCAGCCGCTGAAGACGCTCTCGGGAGGCCAGCGCCGGCGCATCGAGCTCGCCCGCATCCTCTTCTCCGATGCGCAGACGATGATCCTCGACGAGCCGACGAACCACCTCGACGCCGACAGCGTCGTGTGGCTGCGCGAGTTCCTCAAGGGCTACAAGGGCGGGCTGATCGTGATCAGCCACGACATCGAGCTCGTCGGCGAGACCGTGAATCGCGTGTTCTACCTGGACGCGATGCGCCAGGTCATCGATGTCTACAACATGAACTGGAGGAACTACCTCCGCCAGCGCGCCGCCGACGAGGAGCGTCGCCGTAAGGAGCGCGCCAACGCCGAGAAGAAGGCCACGGCCCTGCAGCAGCAGGCCGCCCGCTTCGGCGCGAAGGCCAGCAAGGCTGCCGCGGCG
Organism: Microbacterium sp. LKL04; assembly: GCF_900102005.1. NCBI lineage: Bacteria > Bacillati > Actinomycetota > Actinomycetes > Micrococcales > Microbacteriaceae > Microbacterium > Microbacterium sp. LKL04. Next base: position 702,240 of record NZ_LT627736.1, read on the forward strand.
CATCAGATGGTCGCGCGGGCGGAGAAGCTCCTCGCCGGTCTCGATGACGTCCGTCAGGACGACCGGGTCGCGAAGCTGCGCTTCCCGAAGCCGGCTCCCTGCGGAAAGACGCCTCTCATGGCGAAGAACCTCTCGAAGTCCTACGGCTCGCTCGAGATCTTCGCCGGTGTCGACCTCGCGATCGACCGTGGCTCCCGCGTCGTGGTCCTCGGCCTCAACGGTGCGGGTAAGACGACTCTCCTGCGCATCCTCGCCGGCGTCGATAAGGCGGACACCGGGATCATCGAGCCGGGCCACGGCTTGAAGATCGGGTACTACGCGCAGGAGCACGAGAACCTCGACGTCACCCGTTCGGTCCTCGACAACATGATGTCGGCGGCACCCGACATCACCGCCACCGAAGCGCGCAAGGTGCTCGGCTCGTTCCTGTTCACCGGCGACGACGTGCTGAAACCGGCCGGCGTGCTGTCGGGTGGCGAGAAGACGCGCCTCTCGCTCGCGACGCTGGTCGTCTCGTCCGCGAACATGCTGCTGCTCGACGAGCCGACGAACAACCTCGACCCGGCATCCCGTGAGGAGATCCTCGGCGCGCTTGCACACTACGAGGGTGCTGTCGTCCTCGTCTCGCACGACGAGGGCGCCGTCGAGGCACTCAATCCCGAGCGCGTGCTGATCCTCCCGGACGGCGTCGAGGACATCTGGGGTCGGGACTACATCGACCTCATCACGCTGGCCTGATCCCGCTCGCAGCTGCGCGATCTCAGCGGGCGTCGATCAGCTCGTCTTCGGCTTCCATGTCGCGGTCGCGGCGCCGCGCACTCCGCGGCGTCCGGGTCCTCGGACCGTTCTCCTCGTCCTCGCGGCGGTGTCGGATCTCGGTGCGGATCATGTACCAGATGAAGACGAATCCCATGACGGCGAACAGGATCCACTGGATCGCGTACGACAGGTAGGGTCCGGGATCCGCGGACGGGTCCTCGAGGGCGTTCGGACGCTCGGCGGGTGCTGGAGTCTCTTCGGTCATCAGCACGTAGGCGGACTCGACGAGGCTCCCCGCCTGGCCCGTCTCCTGCCCGATCAGACGCAGGTCGATCGTGGGCACCTGACCGTCGGCAGCCGAGCGACCCTCCCGGGCGGCGGGCTCACCGGGCTGCAGGCGGCCGACGACCGTCACCTCGCCCGTCGGCGGCGCGGGGATGTCGTCGGGGGCGGGCTGATCGTCACCGGGCCGGACCCAGCCTCGGTCGATGAGGACGACGCGACCGTCGTCCGTGCGGAGGGGGACCAGCACCTCGAACGCGCTCGTGCCGCCGTGCGGACGGTTCCGCACCAGAAGGCTCTCATCCGTCAGGTAGCGTCCGGTGAGCTCGACCGGCCGCCATTCGTCGGTGGGATCGAACGTGCCGTCGGGCAGCAGTTCCTCGAACGGCACGGGCGCCTGCGAGTAGTTGCTCTCCACGAGAGCGAGTTCCGCGTCCCGTTCCGCGTTGCGGGAGAACTGCCAATTGGACAGCATCGCGCAGGCGATGGCGAAGACGACGGCCATCGCCACGTACCCGCTCCAGCGGAGCGCCGTCTCGCGGTTCACGATGCGGACACGGGCGCGAGGGCGAGGACCTCGACCGGGAAGTTGCGTGAGGCCAGGTAGTCGCGCAGGAACTCGACGTGATCGGTGCACGCGGCCCACACCTTGCGGCGATCCGCGGCGTGGATGCGGGGATTGCGCCACACCACCTGCCATGCGGCGTCGGCGCGGCATCCTGCTCGCGAGCACTGTGCAGCGTCCGATCCTCCCGCCGTGGGGCTCATCGATCCTCCTGCGGGGGGCTCTCCTGGATGCGGATGACGCCTCCATTCGGGTTCTCCGGAGGCGTGGATGCCGATGGTGTCGACTCGATCTCGCGGGAGGGTCGTTCAGCCACGACGACCTCGTCGCCGTTCCCGACGTTCGCGATCACGACCGCCAGGTAGGGGAGGACGGCAGCCCCGGCGGCGAAGATCCAGGTCTGCCAGCCGTACGGGGTCACCGTCACCATGAGGATGAAGCACAGCACTCTGACCGACATCATGATGACGTATCGGCGTGTGCGCGAACGAGCGTCGACCTCGGGAGCGGTGGTGAGCGAGGTCGCCGACGGTGTGCGATCGTGCGCGGCGCGGCGGGACGTGGGAGGGCTCCTCAGGAAGACAGGCCGACGCTGGACGCGGTGGCGGCGATCGCGATGAGGACGAAGACCCAGATGAGGATGCCGATGACGAGCAGACCGCCGCCGATCCAACCGAGGATCGTGCCCCAGAGTGCGAGCCCCTGGCCCTGCTCCCCGGAGGTCTTCAGCTGCTTCAGGGCCATGTGACCCGTGATGATGCCGGGGATGGACGCGATGAAGGGGAGGATCGTGAGGCCCGCGATCGAGGCGACGAGCGAGACGATCGCGAGGACGTTGGTCGGCCGTGCCGGTGCGTAGCCGTAGCCGTACGCGGGCTGGCCGTATCCAGGCTGCCCGTAGCCGGACTGCGGGTAGGACGGCTGCACGTGTGCGGGCGCCGCGCTCGGCTGCTGCCCGTATCCGGGCTGCTGGCCGTAGGCGGGGGGTGCGTAGGGCGGGGCGGCCGGCGACGAAGCGTCGGGCACCGGAGGCGCCGGCGGCACTTCCGAGGGCTGCGGCGGGGTGTTCGTGGCGTCGGTCACGTCCGTCTCCTTCAGGCGAGTTGACTCCAGACTACCCGTCGACCGCGCCGGTAGGCTGGTGCGGTTCACCCGCCTCGGAGCAAGGAGAAGAATGTCCCGCGAGCGCGTCGTCCTGGTCACCGGAGGCAACCGCGGCATCGGCCGCGCGATCGCCGAGCGATTCGTCGCGGAGGGGTTCGCCGTCGCGGTCACCGCGCGCTCGGGAGAGGGCCCAGAGGGGACTCTGACCGTCCGCGCCGATGTCACCGACGCCGCGTCCCTCGATGCCGCCTACACCGAGGTCGAGCAGAAGCTGGGTCCCGTCGAGGTGGTCGTCGCGAACGCCGGCATCACGAAGGACACGCTGCTCCTGCGCATGACGGAGGACGATTTCGACTCTGTCGTTTCGACCAACCTGGGCGGCGCCTTCCGCGTCGTCAAGCGTGCCGCGAAGGGCATGCTGCGGGCCAAGTGGGGCCGCGTCATCCTCATCTCCTCGGTCGTCGGCCTCTACGGCTCCGCCGGGCAGATCAACTACTCGTCATCCAAGAGCGCCCTCGTCGGCTTCGCCCGGTCGCTCACGCGCGAGCTGGGTTCACGCGGGATCACAGCCAACGTCGTCGCGCCCGGGTTCATCGAGACGGACATGACGGCGGCTCTCCCCGACGAGACGCAGGCCGACTACAAGAAGAGCATCCCGGCCGGCCGGTTCGGTGCGGCCGACGAGGTCGCCGCCGCCGTCGTGTGGTTGGCCTCGGACGACGCGGCCTACATCTCCGGCGCCGTCATCCCCGTCGACGGCGGGCTCGGCATGGGTCACTGACCCGCGTCAGCGCACCGCCTCGACGATCCGGCGCGACAGCTCAGCCGGCGCCGAGAACTGCGGCCAGTGTCCGGTTCCGAGCCGGACGATCTCGGCGTCCTTGATCGCGGCGAACTCCGCCGCGAAATCGCCCCACGCCGACACGACCCGACGGAACGTCTCGTCGTCCATCGATCCCATCAACATCGTCACCGGCACCCGGTGGCGTTCGGTGCCCTCCATCACGACGGCATCGGTCGGCACCCGCCGGGGGACGGATGCCGTGAGGGGTGCCGTGCGAGCGCGGGTCTGCTCGTCGAGGTCCGCCGTGTCCTCCGCATCGAAGAAGTCCCACCCCGGGAAGGGGATCACCCCGTCGACGATGGGGAACTCCGAGATCTCGGCTCCGGGCGGGGGAGGTGTCGTGTCGACCAGGACGACCCGGCGGACGCGATCGGCGCGCTGCTCCGCGGCGGCCCACGCCACGTTGCCGCCACCGCTGTGACCGACGAGGACCACGGGCCCGTCGACCCGGTCGATTTCGGCGATGACCGCGTCTACCCAATCGGCGAGGCCGATGTCGGACTCGGGAGCGCCCACGCCGGGGAGGGTGAGCGGATGCGGCGTGTGCCCCGCGTCGCGGAGGGCGGGGACGACGTCGTCCCATGAGTCGGCTGCCAGCCAGAGGCCGGGGATCAGGATGATGTCCATGCCGGCAGGGTACGACCTGCCTCCGACATCCCGCTCGCCGTCAGGGAAGCAGCGGGATGAGCTGCGCCAGGTCGACGGGACCGGCGACGAGGTCCGCGCGGAGGCGCACGGCGGGCTTGGCGTTGAAGGCGATGCCGAGGCCCGCGGCATCCATCATCATGAGGTCGTTCGCCCCGTCGCCCACGGCGATCGTCGCGTCAGGGGCGACGCCGTAGGAGAGGCTCCATTCGCGCAGCGCCGAAGCCTTCGCGGCGGCATCGACGATGTCGCCGTCGACGGAGCCGGTGAGGATGCCGTCGCTCACCGCCAGGCGATTCGCCCGCCACACGTCCACACCGAGGTCCGGCGCGACCGTGTCGAGGATCTCGTGGAATCCACCCGAGACGACCGCGGCGACACCGCCGCGCTCATGGATCGCCGCGATCAGCTCGTGCACGCCGGGGGTGGGCTCGATGCGCGACAGGACGCGACCGAAGGACGCGATCGGCACGCCCGCGAGCTCGCTCACGCGCGAGCGCAGGCTGGTGGCGAAGTCGATCTCGCCGCGCATCGCCGCTTCGGTGGCAGCGGCCACTTCGGCGCCGCGGCCCGCTTCATCGGCGATCAGTTCGATGACCTCGTTGCGGATGATCGTGGAGTCGGCGTCGAAAACGACGAGGAACCGGGCGGCAGGCACCCGACCACGCTATCTGCTCCGACGCCGTCGGCACGTCCGCTCAGGACGTGATGCGGATGTTCTTGCCGACGACCGTCAGCCCGCTGTCGGTGACGGTGAAGCCTCGCGACAGGTCGAGCTCGCGGTCCACGCCCACCGTCGCGCCGGGTTCCAGGACGACGTTCTTATCGAGGATCGCGCGGTGCACGCGGGCACCGGCGCCGACACTGACGTGGTCGAAGAGGACCGAGTCGGTGATGGTCGATCCGCCGCCCGAGAGCGTCCAGGGACCGAGGACGCTCCGCTCCAGGTGCGTGCCCGACAGTACGCAGCCCAGCGACACGATCGAGTCGATCGCGTTCCCGATGCGCCCCACGCCGTCGCGGACGAACTTCGCGGGCGGCGAGTTCACCGACTGCGACCGGATCGGCCAGTCCATGTTGTACAGGTTGAAGATCGGCAGCGCGGAGATCAGGTCCATGTGCGCGTCGAAGAACGAATCGATCGTTCCCACGTCGCGCCAGTAGTCGCGATCGCGGTCGGTGGACCCCGGGACGTCGTTGCGCTTGAAGTCGTACACCGCCGCCTCACCGCGCGAGACGAAGTAGGGGATGATGTCGCCGCCCATGTCGTGGTTCGAGGTCGGCAGTTCGCCGTCGGCCTCGACCGCTTCGATGAGGGCGTCGGTGTCGAAGACGTAGTTGCCCATCGAGGCGAGCACCTCGCCCGGGCTGTCGGGGAGGCCCGTCGGGTTCTGCGGCTTCTCGAGGAAGTCGCGGATGGTGACGCCGTCGGCCGGGTCGACGTCGATGACGCCGAACTGATTCGCGAGGCCGATCGGCTGACGGATGCCGGCGACCGAGGCGCGGGCGCCGGAGGCGATGTGCGCGTCGATCATCTGCTGGAAGTCCATGCGGTACACGTGGTCGGCGCCGATCACGGCCACGATGTCGGGCTTCTCGTCGTGGATGAGGTTGAGGGACTGGAGGATCGCGTCGGCGGATCCCGAGAACCACCGCTTCCCGAGCCGCTGCTGCGCCGGGACCGAGGTGACGTAGGCGCCGAGGAGAGCGGACATCCGCCAGGTCTGCGAGACGTGGCGATCGAGGCTGTGCGACTTGTACTGCGTCAGGACGACGATCTGGCGGAGCTCCGAATTGATCAGGTTGGAGATCGCGAAGTCGATGAGCCGGTACTGCCCGCCGAAGGGGACGGCGGGTTTCGCGCGGTCCTGGGTGAGCGGCATGAGGCGCTTGCCCTCGCCACCGGCGAGGACGATACCGAGGACCTTCGGTGATGCTGGCATGTGCTCACACTATGGCGATTTGCAACGGGCAAGCGAGGACTTTGGTGCGTGTTCCGTGTGGCCTAGAGTTCGGTCCATGCGCGTCGACATCGTCACGAAGGAGTACCCGCCGGAGATCTACGGCGGAGCGGGGGTCCACGTCACCGAACTCGTCTCGGCGCTGCGCTCGCGCATGGAGGTGCAGGTCCGCGCGTTCGGGGGGTCCCGAGACGAAGCGGACACCACCTCGTACGCGGTTCCCGAGGGGCTCTCGGGCGCAAACCCCGCCGTGCAGACCCTCGGCACCGATCTCGAGATCGTCGGCGACGTCGCCGGCGCGGACGTCGTGCACAGCCACACCTGGTACGCGAATTTCGCCGGGTTCCTCGCGTCGAAACTGCACGGCATCCCGCACATCGTGACGGCCCACTCCCTCGAGCCGCTGCGCCCGTGGAAGGCGGAGCAGCTCGGCGGCGGCTACGCCGTGTCGAGCTACGTGGAGAAGACCGCCTACGAGAACGCGGCCGCGGTCGTCGCCGTCAGCGATGGCATGCGACGCGACATCCTCCGCAGCTACCCGGCCCTCGACCCCGCAAAAGTGCGCGTCATCTACAACGGCATCGACGTCGACGCCTGGCAGCCGCGCGAGGATGCGGAGCTCCTCTCGCGGTGGGGGATCGACCCGGAGCGGCCGTCCGTCGTCTTCGTCGGCCGCATCACGCGTCAGAAGGGCCTGCCGTACTTCCTGCGGGCCGCAGAGCTCCTCCCGCCCGAGGTGCAGCTCGTCCTCTGCGCCGGAGCCCCGGACACGCCCGAGATCATGAGCGAGGTCCAGGACCTCGTCCGGAAGCTCCAGGAGACTCGCGAGGGCGTCGTCTGGATCGAGGAGTTCCTGCCCCGCCCCGATCTCTGCGCGATCCTCACCTCGGCTACCACTTTCGTCTGCCCCTCGATCTACGAGCCCCTCGGCATCGTCAACCTCGAGGCGATGGCGTGCGGCGCCGCCGTCGTCGGGACGGCGACCGGCGGCATCCCGGAGGTGGTCATCGACGGCGTCACGGGACGTCTCGTTCCGATCGACCAGGTCGAGGACGGCACGGGAACCCCCGTCGACCCCGATCGCTTCGTCGCAGACCTGGCCGCGACCCTGACGGAGGTCGTGTCCGATCCCGAGAAGGCCCGCGCCTACGGACGCGCCGGTCGGGAGCGGGCGGCGTCCGACTTCAGCTGGGAAGCGATCGCGGATGCCACGGCGGAGCTGTACCGAGAGGTCACCGCGACCGGCCGGCAGCCTGCCGGCGTGGCTCCGCCCGGTCGATAGGCTGGGAGCATGCCTCAGGTGCTCGAACTCGCCGACGTCGTCGTCCGCCGCAATGCCCGCAACATCGTCGACGGGATCGACTGGACCGTCGACGCGGACCAGCGCTGGGTCGTCCTCGGCCCGAACGGCGCCGGCAAGACGACGGTGCTGCAGCTCGCCGCCACCCTGACCCACCCGAGTTCGGGATCCGTCACCGTGCTCGACGAGGTCCTCGGGCGCACCGACGTCTTCGACCTGCGTCCTCGCATCGGCTTCGCGTCCTCGGCGATGGCCAAGCGCGTCCCTCAGGACGAGACCGTCCTCGATGTCGTCCTGACCGCCGCCTACGCCGTGGTCGGGCGCTGGCGCGAGGACTACGAGACGATCGACGAGCGTCGTGCGCGTCGCGTCCTGGGGGAGTGGGGCCTCGCCGACCTGGCCGACCGCATGTTCGGCACCCTCTCGGACGGTGAGCAGAAGCGCGTCCAGATCGCGCGCGCCGTCATGACGGACCCGGAACTCCTCCTGCTCGACGAGCCGACCGCGAGCCTCGACCTCGGTGCCCGCGAAGAGCTCCTGAGCCTGCTGAGCGGATACGCGAAGGAGGAGTCGACGCCCGCCATGATCATGGTCACCCACCATGTCGAGGAGATCCCCGTCGGCTTCACCCACGTCCTCCTGCTGCGCGACGGCGCTGCGGTCGCGCAGGGGCCGATCGCCGAGACCCTGACGGCGGAGAACCTGACGGCGACCTTCGGCATGCCGATCACGCTGACGTCGGAGGACGGCCGGTTCGCCGCGCGCGCGGCATCCTGATAGAATCTTGCGTTGGCGCGTTCGCGCTGCAGACTTTCACCCGCTCCTGGCAAAATCCAGGGCACTTCGTGAGGAACCCAATGAAGACTGACATCCACCCCGAGTACCGCGCCGTCGTTTTCCGCGACCTCGGCTCCGGCGAGACCTTCCTGACCCGTTCGACGGTCTCGAGCGACAAGACGATCGAGCTGGACGGCGAGACCTACCCGGTCATCGACGTCGAGATCTCGTCCGCCTCGCACCCGTTCTACACGGGCAAGCAGCGCATCATGGACTCGGCCGGTCGCGTCGAGAAGTTCAACCAGCGCTTCAAGAACTTCGGCAGCAAGTAAGCAACCGTCCTCGAAGGCCCCGCTCCGGCGGGGCCTCCGTCGTTCCCGGACGCGGGTCCCTCAGCGGATCGGCCAGCTGCCGTCCACGTCGGCGTCGAGCCGGCCGATGCGCACGAAGTACTCGCTGAGGCTCTCCGCCTGCGCACGCGCCCACGCGATCTGCTGAGTGTGGAGGTCGTCGGCTGAGACGTCGAGGTCGAAGCGCGCGGCGATCGCCTGCGCCACGCGCCCCGCAGCGATCGCGTCGGCGGCGGCGTCGTGCGCTCCCTCGAGGGTGACGGAGTAATGCGCGGCGACGACCTCGAGGGTGCGCTTGCCGCGGCGGTACCGGTCGTAGGTCTTGTCGACGACGAGCGGGTCGATGACCGGCGACGGGGCGTCGATCGGCACGACACCGTGACGGAGGCTCTCGTATTTGAGGAGCGAGAAATCGAAGGGCGCGTTGTACGCGACGACTGGGATGCCGGCGGCGAACAGGTCGCGCAGCGTGGCGGTCACCTCGGCGACGACCTCCGGCGCAGGACGGCCCTCGGTGCGGGCTCGCTCCGTCGTGATTCCGTGGACCGCTGTCGCACCTGCGGGTATCTCGACGCCCGGGTCGGCGAGCCACGTGCGTGCATCGATGACGGCTCCGGACGCGTCGAGGACCCCGACGTGGGCGCTCACGATCCGATCGGAGCGGACGTCGATGCCCGTCGTCTCGAGGTCGAAGACGCCCAGCGGACCCGCGCACGGACCCAGCGCGACGGGCTCCGCCGTGATCTCGGCGACGACGACGGACTCCACGGCGGCAGGCTCGGCGATCGAGGCGGCGACCTCAACCGGAGCGGGCTCATCCCAGGTGTCGTCGTCCCACAGCGGAAGTTCGTCGCAGGCGCCCATGCTCCGACGCTACGGTCGACCGCCGACATCGTGCCGGACGACGCGCCGCCGAGCGGCAGGCGCATCACCCCCTCGTAGACTCGACGGATGACCGCCGCCAATCCGTACGCCGAGCGCCTCGCGGCCGTCCCCGTCGAGCGACGAGAGGTGACCGCCGCGGGTGTACCGACGGCGTACTGGGTCTACGGACCGGTGGATGCCGAGACGACGATCCTCGCGGTGCACGGATTCCGAGGCGACCACCACGGTCTCGAACCGATCGTCGCGCAGCTCGACGGCATCCGGGTGGTCTCGCCCGACCTGCCCGGGTTCGGCGAGACCCCCGCGTTCCCGGGGCGGCATGACCTCGACGCGTACGCATCGTGGCTGACCGCCTTCGCCGCCGAGGTCGCACCCGGCGCGGTCGTCCTCGGACACTCCTTCGGTTCCATCGTGTCGTCGGCTGCGGTCGCGCGCGGGCTCGGGACTCCTCGCCTGATCCTCGTGAACCCCATCGGGGCGCCCGCGCTCGAGGGACCCCGCGGGATCCTCACGAGGCTCGCGATCTTCTACTACTGGGCCGGTGCCCGGCTGCCCCGGCCGGTCGGCGACGCGCTCCTGCGCAATCGTCTGATCGTCCGGGTCACCAGCGTCGCCATGGCCAAGACGAAGGACCGCGGTCTCCGTGCGTTCATCCACGATCAGCACGACACCTATTTCTCGCGGTTCGCCGACCGCGACACCCTGCACGAGGCGTTCGTCACTTCGGTCTCGCACGACGTGCGCGAGGCTGCGGGGCGTATCGACGTCCCGACGCTCCTCATCGCCGCGGAGAACGACGACATCACGCCGCTGTCTGCGCAGTTTGAGCTGCAGGAGATGTTCCGGGATGCCGACCTCGTCGTCATCCCCGACGTGGGACACCTCATCCACTACGAGACGCCGAGGGCGGCGGCATCCGCCATCACGCGCTTTCTTCGGCCTTCCGGCGACGGTACGCGTTGACGTTCATGCGGTTGCCGCAGTTGCCGGTGTCGCAGTAGCGCTTCGAGCCGTTCTTCGAGTAGTCGATGTATACGGCCTCGCAGTCGTCCGCGGAGCAGACGCGCACGCGGTCGAACTCGTCGGAGCGGATGACGTCGACGAAGGCCATGGCCACTTCGACGGTGATGCGCGTGGCGAGCGGGGCGGCGTCGTCGGTCGCGTGGATGTGCCAGTCGTAGCCGTCGTGGATGACGAGCTGGGGGAGCGCCTTGCCCTCGCGGAGCATCGCGTTGACGATGGGGACGGCCGAGACGCGATCTCCCGTCCACAGCATCCGGAGCCTCGATCGCGCCGCCCGCAGTTCGGAGAGTTCGACGTCATCGCGGCGGATGACGCCGCTGTACGGGTGTTCGCGCAGGAACGCCGCCAGATCGTCGAGCGTAGCCAGGCGATCGGTGCCGTCGCCGTCGATCTCCGGGAGTGAGTTGACCAGCGCCGTCGCTGCCCGAAGGGAGATCTCCGTGTCACGGATGAACATGTTCTTGACTCCTGACGATCGTCGTCGGTACTGTCACCAGTGTAATGACACTTAGGTCATGACTTGCCGCTCGCACCCTCCAGGACCGCCGATGACCCGCACCCTGCCCGAAAGGCTCGCCCCACCCGCCGCCCGCGGCCCGGTCCCGTCGCGCGGGCTCCTGCTCGCGGTCGCGAGCGCCCTCACCTTCTCGGTGAGCGGACCCATCGCCAAGCCGCTGCTCGAGGGCGGATGGTCGCTGGCCAGTGTGCTCGCGATCCGCATGGGGGTGGCGGGGCTCGTGCTCTCGCCCGCGCTCGTTCGCACCCTGCTGCGCCGGCCCGACTTCCTCCGCGTGCACGGGGTGTCGCTCGTCGCCTTCGGGCTCATCCCGGTGGTCGGCTGCCAGGTGTTCTACTTCTCTGCGCTGCAACGGATGCCGGTGGGCGTCGCTCTGCTGATCCAGTACCTCGCGCCGGTCATGCTCGTCCTCTTCGTCTGGGCGAGGACGCGCCGTGCACCGTCGCGGATCGTCGTCGTCGGATCGATCGTCGCGATGATCGGGCTCGTGCTGGTCGTTGACGTGTCGGGCGCGCGCTTCGACCTGCTGGGGACCGCGTTCGCGCTGCTGGCGGCGGTGTGCGCGTGCGTCTACTTCGTCATGAGCGAGCGCGCCGGCGACGACCTCCCGCCCCTCGCCCTCGCGGCGGGTGGCCTGATCGTGGGGACGGTGACCATCCTCGTGCTGGCGGCCGTCGGCATCCTGCCGTTGACGACCTCGGCCGAGGCCGTCGATCTGCTGGGGATGACGGTCCCGCCGCTCGTGCCGCTCGCCCTCGTCGGGCTGTGCACGGCGGCGGGGTACTCCCTCGGGATCATGGCCGTCCCGCGCATCGGTTCCCGACTCGCGTCGTTCGTCGGGCTCTCGGAGGTGCTGTTCGCCCTCAGCTTCGCGTGGCTGCTCCTCGGGGAAGCACCGGCGGTGGTGCAGTTCGCCGGGGGCGCACTCATCCTCGCGGGCGTCGTCCTCGTCCGGCTGGAGGAGCGCGCGCCCGCGGATGTCAGCTCTCCCGCCGAGCCGCTGCCAGGAGAGGTCGCACCCGGTACCCGATGACCTCGCCCATCGCGAGGGACGTCTCGGTGCGCTCGACGCCGTCGATCGCGAGGATTCGTGCATCGATGTCGAAGAGATGCTGCGTGTCCCGCGCCGCGACGCGCACGAGGAGATCCACGGGCCCGCTGAGGCCGTGGCACTGCACGACCTCGGGGATCTCCTGCAGTTCGGCGGTGATGCGCGGGAGGTCCGCCTGACGCACTTGCACGTGCAGGATCGCATCGATCGTGTACCCGAGCGCGGCGGGTGACATGGCCCGCTCGAAGGACAGGAAGACGCCCGACCTCTCCAGCTTGGCCATGCGGGCCTGGACGGTGTTGCGGGACAAGCCGAGCCGTTCGGCGAGAGCGACCACGGTGGCGCGATGATCCTCGGCGAGGGCGTTTAGCAGCTCGAGATCGACGTGGTCGAGGGCGCTCATAGTGCCACACCATAGCAGCAGCGTTCCCGCCCGCTTACGCATCCTGCTCAATGTTTGTGACGATGCTTGAGCGAGGTGCGATGTCGGCCTAGTCTCGCACCATCCGGCGACGAGGCCGGTGTTCTGCGCCGGTCGCCCGTCCACAAGACGTGCGTCCGCGATCAGAGAGGGACGACGATGACCGACACTCTGACCCCCGCCGCCGCACTGGCGAGCGATACCGAGGACGTGGCCCGCCTGCTCGACCACGAGGGGCGACGCGTGCGAGACGAACGGCTGGACCCGTGGGCCGCCGACGTCGATGCGCCGATGCTCCGGCAGGTGTACCGCGACATGTTCCTCTCCCGCAGGCTCGACGCCGAGGGGGTGGCTCTCCAACGCCAGGGGCATCTCGGCCTGTGGGCGCCGGCGCAGGGGCAGGAGGCCGTCCAGGTCGGTACCGCGTGGGCGTGCCACGACGACGACTTCCTCTTCCCGAGCTACCGCGAGATCGGAATCGAGGTCGTCCGCGGCGTGCAGCCGAAGGACTTCGTGATGGTCTGGCACGGCGCGCAGCACGCAAGCTGGAACCCGTTCGACGTGCACGTCGCGAACCCGCAGATCATCATCGGGGCGCAAAGCCTCCACGCCGTCGGCTACGCGATGGGCATCCAGCGCGACGGCGGCGACCAGGTCGCGGTGGCCTACTTCGGAGACGGTGCGACGAGTCAGGGCGATGTCAACGAGGCGATGATCTTCGCGTCGTCCTACGGCGTGCCCGTCGTCTTCGTGTGTTCCAACAACCAGTGGGCGATCTCAGAGCCCGTGCAGCTGCAGTCGCGGACGCCGATCTCGCATCGGGCGCCGGGCTTCGGCATCCCGAGCCTGCGCGTCGACGGCAACGACGTCCTCGCCTGCATCGCCGCGATGCGCTGGGCGGCCGACCACGCCCGCAGCGGCCGCGGTCCCGCCTACCTCGAGGCGGTCACCTACCGCGTCGGGCCGCACACGACCTCGGACGATCCGACCCGCTACCGCGACGCCGACGAGGTCGCGCACTGGAGGGCCCGCGACCCGTTGGTGCGCGTCGAGGCGTATCTGCGCTCGCTCGGTGCGTTCGACGACGCGTTCGCCCAGACGTTGACCGCGGATGCCGACCGTTTCACCGCCGCGATGCGCAGCGCCGTCGTGGGGGCCGAGGCTCCCGAGCCCCTGCGGGTGTTCGACCAGGTGTACGCCGAGCCGCACAGCGGGCTCGACGAGCAGCGCGCCCGCTACGCCGCGTACCTCGACGGCTTCTCGGGCGGGGGTGCACGATGACCGAGATGACGATGGGCAAGGCCCTCACCGCCGCCATGCGCCGTGCGCTCGCCGATGACGAGAAGACCCTCGTCATGGGGGAGGACATCGGCCGCCTCGGCGGCGTGTTCCGCATCACCGACGGTCTGCAGGCCGAGTTCGGACCCCGCCGCGTGGTCGACACCCCGCTCGCGGAGTCCGGCATCGTCGGCACCGCCGTCGGTCTCGCCTTCCGGGGCTTCCGGCCGATCGTCGAGATCCAGTTCGACGGGTTCGTCTATCCCGCCTTCGACCAGATCGTCAGTCAGGTCGCGAAACTCCACTACCGGACCCAGGGACGCGTGAAGATGCCGATCACGATCCGCATCCCGTGGGCGGGTGGTGTCGGCGCCGCCGAGCACCACTCCGAGTCGCCCGAGGCGTACTTCGTGCACACCGCGGGTCTGCGCGTCGTCGCCGTGTCGAATCCGCAGGACGCGTACACGATGCTCCGACAGGCGATCGCCAGCGATGACCCCGTCGTGTTCTTCGAGCCCAAGCGGCTCTATCACGCCAAGGGCGACGTCGACCTCGACGCCGACATCGCCGACGCCGCGCCGCTGGGTCTCGCGCGGGTGGTCCGCGAGGGCACCGACGTCACCGTCGTGACGTACGGCGCGCAGGTGACGACGGCACTCGACGCCGCGCTCGCCGCCGAGGACGAGGGCATATCGCTCGAGCTGATCGATCTTCGCTCGCTGTCGCCGGTGGACTACGGCACGGTCGCGGCATCCGTCCGCCGCACCGGGCGGGTCGTTGTCACGCACGAGGCTTCCCGCGAGGCGGGGGTCGCGGCGGAGGTCATCGCGAGCATCACCGAGAAGTGCTTCCACTACCTCGAAGCCCCGCCGCTGCGGGTGACAGGCCACGACATCCCGTATCCGCCGGCGAAGCTCGAACAGCACCACCTGCCCGATCTCGACCGCATCCTCGACGCCGTCGACCGGGTGCTCGGCCGCCCCAGCGGAGTCCCGGAGGTGACCGCGTGATCACGGAATTCCGTCTTCCCGACCTCGGCGAGGGCCTGCGCGAGGCGGAGATCGTGCAGTGGCACGTCGCCGCCGGCGACGAGGTCGCACTCAATCAGACGATCGCCGAGGTCGAGACGGCGAAGGCCGTCGTCGAACTCCCGTCGCCGTTCGCCGGCACCGTCTCCGCCCTTCATCACGCCGAGGGCGATGTCGTCCCGGTCGGAGAGGTGCTGATCGCTTTCGACATCGCCGGGGCGGAGACGGATGCCGCAACGTCGCCCACCGCCGAGGCGAAGCGCGAGCCGAACCTCGTCGGCTACGGCGCCGCGCCTCGGAGTGATGCCCGCCCGCAGCGTCGGGCACGCGCGGGTGCAGGTGGCGACGCCATCGACCTGGCCGTCCGGGAGGCGGCGCCGCACGACGCGATCGCACCGAGCGCGCCGGAGCGCGAGCCGCGCGAGCGTCCCCGCTCCACACCGCCGGTCCGCAAGCTCGCCCGCGACCTCGGGGTCGACCTCGATCTCCTGGCGGCTCAGGGTGTCGACGGTCTGATCACGCGGGAGGACGTCGAGTCCTATGCGGCGCGGACCGCCGCCGAGCCTGTGGCGGCGGCCCCGGCGTTCACTGCTCCCGAGTCGACCTCGACGGCCGACGAGCGGATCCCGATCCGCGGTGTCCGCAAGTATACGGCCGACGCCATGGTGCGGTCGGCCTTCACAGCCCCGCACGCGGCCACCTTCCTGACGGTCGACGTGACGGCATCCGTCGCCTTCGTGGCGGGACTGCGCGCCGACTGTCGTTACGCGGACGACCGCATCGGGATCATGGCCGTCGCCGCGAAGGCCGTATGTCTGGCGCTTCGCCGGACCCCCGAGCTCAACGCGACCTGGGACGACGCGGCGGGTGAGATCGTCCGCTTCGGGCGGGTGAACCTCGGCATCGCTGCGGCGACGGACCGCGGGCTCGTCGTGCCGTCGGTGAAGGACGCCGGTGCCCTGTCGCTCGTGGACCTCGCCCAGTCGATCCGCGCCCTCGCCGACACGGCGCGGGCGGGCAAGGCGACGCCGGCCGATCTCGCCGGCGGGACCTTCTCGATCACGAATTACGGGGTGTTCGGTGTGGATGCCGGGACCCCCATCCTCGTGCCGGGGGAGGCCGGCATCCTCGGCCTCGGTGCTGTGCAGCGCCGGCCGTGGGAGCACGAGGGAGGCGTCGCGCTGCGCGATGTCATGACACTGAGTCTGTCGTTCGACCACCGGCTGGTGGACGGGGCCGAAGCGGCCCGGTTCCTCACCGACGTGGCCGACGTGTTGCGTGAGCCGGGAAGGGCGATGGTGTTCGCATGAGTCTGCCGATGACGGGATACGACCTCACGGAGGAGCAGGTCGAGTTGGCCGGGCTCGTCCGCTCGTTCGCCGACGAGGTGGTCGCGCCGGTCTCGTACGAGGCCGACCGCACCAAGACCCTGCCGATGGACGTCGTCGCGCAGATGGGCGACATGGGGCTGTTCGGACTGCCGTTCCCCGACGAGGTCGGCGGCCAGGGCGGCGACTACGTCACGCTCGGGCTCGCGATCGAGGCGCTCGCGCGTGTGGATCAGTCGATCGCCATCACGCTCGAAGCCGGGGTGAGCCTGGGCGCCATGCCGATCTTCCGCTTCGGAACCGACGTGCAGCGCGAGGAATACCTGCCCGACCTGCTGGCCGGACGTGCGCTCGCCGGCTTCGGGCTGACGGAACCGGAGGCGGGATCGGATGCCGGGGCGACCCGCACGACCGCACGCCTCGACGCGGGCGACTGGGTGATCGACGGCGCGAAGCAGTTCATCACCAACTCGGGCACCTCCATCACCCGCTTCGTGACGGTCACCGCGGTCACGAGCGAGCCGGGCGCGGAGACGCGCGAGATCTCGACGATCATCGTCCCGCACGGCACGCCGGGGTTCACCGTCGGGCCCGCGTACGACAAGGTCGGCTGGCACGCGAGCGACACGCATCCGCTCGTCTTCACGGGCGCGCGGGTGCCGGAGGAGAATCTGCTCGGCCAGCGCGGGCGCGGGTTCGCGAACTTCCTCCACATCCTCGACGAGGGCCGCATCGCGATCGCGGCGCTCGCCACGGGGGCGGCGGAGGGATGCCTCGAGGCAGCCGTCGACTACGCGAAGAGCCGTGTCGTCTTCGGTGAGACGCTGGGCACGCGCCAGAGCATCCAGTTCATGCTCGCGCGCATGCAGCAGCGGGTCCACGTGTCACGACTGGCCTGGCTGCACGCGGCACGCCTGCGCGACGCGGGGCGCCCGTTCAAGACCGAGGCGGCGATCGCGAAGCTCACGTCGAGCGATGCGGCGATGGAGAACGCCCGCGACGCGACGCAGATCTTCGGCGGCAACGGGTTCATCAACGAGTACCCCGTCGCGCGGCATTTCCGCGACTCGAAGATCCTCGAGGTGGGGGAGGGGACGACCGAGGTGCAGCTGCTCCTCATCGCGCGGTCGCTCGGGCTCGCCTGAGCCCGGACCGGCCGCTCAGACGGGCAGCGCGGACGAGGTCAGGAGCGACAGCCAGTCGTCCTCGACCCGGAAGGTGTGCGCCGAGCCGTTGACCAGCTTGTGGCCCGGCTCGGGGTACTCGCCCGACGTGGAGTGAGAGATCACGGTGCGGATGAGCGCGCCGTGGGCGACGGCGATGACGTGCGGTTCCTCGGGTGCGACCAGGGCGCGGGCATCGGCAACTGCTTCCTCGATCCCGCGCAGTGCTCGGGTCGTGACCTCCGGCCACGGTTCGGCGCCCGGGACCTCTGCCGTCGCCCAAGGCCCCCAGCGGTCGAAGAACTCGGTGTCGGTGAGTCCCTCGGCGTCCCCGTAGCCGCGCTCCTGGAGTGCGGGGTACGTGCGCGGTTCGGGCAGGTCGAGGATGCCGGCGATGATGCGCGCCGTCTCGTTCGCGCGCGACAGGTCGCTCGACACGATGACGGTCGGGGTGTCCCGGTCGAGCGCATCCGCGAGGGCGAGGCCAGCCGCGCGGGCCTGCTCCCGTCCGGTGTCGTTCAGCGGGATGTCGGTCGACCCCTGGATCCGGCGGGTACGGTTCCAATCGGTTTCGCCGTGGCGCACGAGGGTGAGAAGGGTCACCCGACGAGCCTACGACGACGGTGCGGTCTCACCGACCGGCGAGTTCCCGGCCGAGGGCGGTGAGCACCTCGGAGGTCCCGGCATCGATCTTGACAGTCGCGCGCGTGTCCCCTCGCGTCTCGCCGCGGTTGACGATCACGACGGGCAGCCGCCGGCGGCGGGCGCGCTCGAGAAGGCGGATGCCGGAGTTCACCACGAGCGAGGAGCCGGCGATCAACAGCGCCGAGCTCGAGCGGACGAGCTGTTCCGCCTCACGGAACTTCTCCAGCGGGATGTATTCCCCGAAGAAGACGACCTCGGGCTTCAGCATCCCGCCGCAGACGGAGCAGTCGGGGATGACGAAACCGTCGCTCGCGCCGGGCAGCACGTCGCCGTCGGGACCGAGTTCGACGTTCTCGGGCACCGTGATCCAGGGGTTGTCGCGCTCGATCCGCACCGCCAGATCGCGGCGATCGAAGACCTGACCGCAGTGCAGACACGACACCCGCCGCATCGTGCCGTGGAGTTCGACGACGCGTCTGCTGCCGGCGCGCACGTGCAGCCCGTCCACGTTCTGCGTGATGACGCCTGACGCGATGCCGGCGTGCTCGAGTGCCGCAAGCGCCCGATGGCCCTCGTTCGGAGCTGCCGCGGCGAACGTCCGCCACCCGAGATGGCTTCCAACCCAGTAGCGCCGCCGCGACCCGTCGTCGGCGAGGAACTGCTGCGCGGTCATCGGCGTCCGCACGGGAGCGCCCTTGCCGCGGTAGTCCGGGATGCCGGAGTCCGTCGAGACACCGGCGCCCGTCAGCACGGCGACGCGGTGCCCGGCGAGCGCGTCGGCCGCGCGTTCCACGGCGGTCGTCGTCTCGGCATCCAGGTCCAGCACGCTCATGGCCCTCCTCAGGGGATCGAGCCTACGCCGTCGTCGTTTCGCGGAGGTCACGACCGCCGGTGACAGCCCGCCCTGACAGCCCGCCCGTGACAGCATGGGGCCATGACGATGATCCGCATCGACGATCCGTCGGATCCGCGTCTGTCGGACTACCGGGGACTCACCGACACGGCTCTGCGCCGGATCGCCGAGCCCGAGGGGGGTCTCTACATCGCCGAGTCGGCGAAGGTGATCTCCCGGGCGGTGGGTGCCGGGCACCGGCCGCGGTCCGTGCTCGTGCAGGAGAAATGGGTCGACGACGTCGCCGTGCTCGCCGGCGACGCTCCCGTCTACGTCGTCCCCGACACCGTCGCGGAACAGCTCACCGGATTCGCCGTCCACCGGGGAGCACTCGCCGCCATGCACCGTCCCGAGCAGCCCTCGCCGGCGCAGTTGCTCGACGGCGCGCGGACGGTCGTCGTCCTCGAAGACATCGTCGACCACACCAACGTGGGTGCCGCCTTCCGGGCCGCCGCCGCGCTGGGCGCCGATGCCGTCCTCGTCTCGCCCCGGTGCGGTGATCCGCTCTACCGACGCAGCGTCCGGGTCAGCATGGGGACGGTCTTCCAGGTGCCGTGGGCGCGCCTTCCGGAGTGGGATGCCGCCGCGCCACTGTTCGCGGCGGCGGGAGTGCACCTGGCGGCGATGGCGTTGTCGGACGACGCCCTGTCGCTCGACGAGTTCGCCGCAGCCCGACCGGAGCGGCTGGCGATCCTCATGGGGTCCGAAGGCGAGGGCTTGTCGACCTCGGCCCTCGACGCCGCCGATTCGGTCGTCACCATCCCGATGTCGGGCGGTGTCGACTCGCTCAATGTCGCGTCCGCGGCAGCCGTCGCCCTCTGGGCCCTCCGCTGACTCAGTCGCCGGGCGGCATCGCCGAGAAGGGCAGCGCCTCGGGGCGCTTGGCCGTGACATGGTCGCCCGAAGACTGGTGACGCAGACGCCGCAGGACCCACGGCACGAGGTGCGCTCGCGCCCAGACCAGATCGTTCGCCCGCGCCGCGCGCCACGTCGTCGTCGGCAATGCCTCGGGCGCCATCGGCTGAAGGTCGTTCGGCACGTTGAGCGCGCGGAGCACCATGCGTGCGACCTCGTGATGTCCGAGCGAGTTGTAGTGCAGGCGGTCGTCGTCGAAGAAGCGCATATCCTGCACCTCTTTCAGCGCCCACTGGTCGGCCACGATGCAGTCGTAGCGGTCGGCGATCGCTCGGATGTTCTCGTTGTAGATCGCGACGCGGCCGCGGATGCCGCGGAAGACCGGCGTGAAGTCGGTGTCGATCGCGGTGAAGACCAGCAGCGTCGCGCCTTGGGAAGACAGGCGGGCGACGGCATCCTCGAACAGCTCCGCCACGGCATCCGGATCACCCTGCGGACGGATCACGTCGTTGCCGCCGGCGGAGAGGGTGATCAGGTCGGGCTTCAGCGCGAGCGCGGGCTCGATCTGGGCGTCGACGATCTGGCGGATGAGCTTGCCGCGGATCGCGAGGTTCGCGTAGGCGAAGTCATCGACCTGCGAGGACAGCACGGCCGCGACGCGGTCGGCCCAGCCGCGGTGCTCACCCGGGCGATCCAGGTAGGGGTCGCCGATGCCTTCCGTGAAGGAGTCTCCGATCGAGACCATCCGCCGCCACGGGTGGGCAGTCGCATTCGGGACGTAGGGCGAACGGTTCTCGTCCGGAACCTGGTCGTTCTCGCGCATGGCACCTCCGCATCGAGGCTACCCGCCGGATGCCGCCGCACCCGATCGACGGCCGGTGTCCCCGGTCGCGATTAGGGTGGATCGACGTGACGAGCGAGATGATGAGCGAAGAGGGGGCGGCCTCGGACGAGCCCCACTTCGGGAGTTTCGCCGCCGAGCACCTCTCTCCCGCGTTCCCGCAGCGCGCGCCGTGGGGAACGGCGCAGAACCTCCGCGCGTGGCAGGCCGAGGCTCTCGAGCAGTACTTCGAGACCGACGGTCCGGACGGGGTCGGTGGGGGACCACGCGACTTCCTCGCGGCCGCAACCCCCGGCGCCGGCAAGACGACGTTCGCCCTCCGTCTCGCGAGCGAGCTGATGCGGCGTCGCATCATCGACCGCATCATCGTCGTCGCCCCAACCGAGCACCTGAAGACCCAGTGGGCGGATGCCGCGGCCCGCGTCTCGATCCGCCTCGACCCGCGGTTCAGCAACAAGCACTTCTCGCCGGCACGGCACTACCACGGGGTCGCCGTCACCTACGCGCAGGTCGCGGTGAAGGCGTCCGTGCACGAGCGTCTCGTCCTGGACTCCCGGGCCCTCGTGATCCTCGACGAGGTACACCACGGCGGCGACGCGCTCAGCTGGGGCGACGCGCTCCGCGAGGCGTACGGCCGCGCGACGCGGCGGCTCCTGCTGTCGGGGACCCCGTTCCGCAGCGACACCGCCCCCATCCCGTTCGTCGAGTACCACCCGAACGACAAGGGCATCCGCCTCTCGCGGACGGACTACAACTACGGCTACGGCCGGGCGCTGGCCGACGGCGTCGTGCGTCCCGTGCTCTTCCACGTCTACGCCGGGCAGATGAAGTGGCGGACGAAGGCGGGTGACGAATACGAAGCCCACCTCGGTCAGGACAACACGAAGGACATCAATTCCCAGGCATGGCGGACGGCGCTCAACCCCGAGGGGGAGTGGATCTCGGCCGTCCTGCGTTCCGCAGACCGCCGTCTCACCGAGGTGCGTCAGGACGTCCCGGATGCCGGGGGCCTCGTCATCGCGACGGATCAGACCGCCGCGCGCGCCTACGCCGCGATCCTCCGCGACATCACGGGGGAGCCGACCACGGTCGTCCTCTCGGATGACAAGGCCGCTTCGGGGCGCATCGAGACCTTCGGGCAGTCGACGACCCGGTGGATGGTCGCGGTCCGGATGGTGTCGGAAGGCGTCGACGTCCCGCGGCTCGCGGTCGGGGTCTACGCGACCAGTGCCTCGACGCCGCTGTTCTTCGCGCAGGCCATCGGACGTTTCGTCCGCGCGCGACGCCGCGGCGAGGCGGCATCCGTCTTCTTGCCCAACGTCCCCCAGCTCCTCGCCCTCGCGAATGAGATGGAACGCGAGCGCGATCATGCGCTCGATCGCGAGGAGAGCGACGACGACGGCCTTGAGGATTCGCTGCTCGAAGAGGCCGAGCGCGAGGACAAGGCGTCCGACTCGCTCATCGAGGAGGGCAGCTACCAGGCTCTCGGGTCGAGCGCGCACTTCGATCGCGTGCTCTACGACGGCAAGGAGTTCGGTCAGCTCGCCGTGCCCGGGACACTGGAGGAGGAGGAGTTCCTCGGGATCCCCGGGCTCCTCGAGCCGGAGCACGTGCACGAGCTGCTCATGCAGCGGCAGTCCCGGCAGACCCGCCACCGCCACGCGCGGGAAGCGCAGGAGAAGACGACGGCGGAGGCGACCGGAGAACCGGAGAACACGCTGCCGCCGGCGCTCCACCGCACGCTCAGAGAGCAGCGGCAGCTCCTCAACAGCCTCGTCGGTCTCTACGCGCGGCAGAGCGGCGAACCCCACGGCGCCGTGCACGCGGAACTCCGGCGGGTGTGCGGTGGACCCGAGGTCGCCCGCGCCACCGTGGCGCAGTTGCAGGCGCGCATCGAGGTGCTGCGAAAGCGCGTCCACTCCTGACCCCTTCGGATCCCCGAAATGCTGGCAGTTCCGGCTTTCGGACCGTCTCCGTCCCGCGCGCTGGTTAGCGTGAGAGGGACATGAGCACGATCGACGCGACGCCCCTTCCCGACGCCACCCCTCGAGATCGACGGCGGTGGGCCGCGTACCTCGCCGACGAGCGCGCGGAGGCGCGCGTGTATCGAGAGCTCGCCGCCCGTAAAGACGGGGAGGAGCGCGACATCCTCGAGGCGCTCGCCGAGGCCGAGGGGCGTCACGAGGCCCATTGGCTGGGTCTCCTCGGCGGGGAGCCGGCCCGGCTCCCGCGTGCGTCGGTCCGCACCCGCCTGCTGGCCACGATGGCCCGTCGGTTCGGGTCGATCTTCGTCCTGGCTCTCGCGCAGAACGCCGAGAACCGCTCGCCTTACGACGACGACCCCCATGCCACGCCGGCCATGCGCGCCGACGAGAAAATCCACGGCGAGGTCGTCCGCGGGCTGGCGGCGCGCGGACGGATGCGCCTCTCGGGCACCTTCCGCGCCGCCGTCTTCGGCGCGAACGACGGACTCGTGTCGAACCTCGCGCTCGTCATGGGCATCGGCGCCACAGGGGTCGCGCCGCAGTTCGTCCTGTTCAGCGGCGTCGCGGGTCTCCTGGCCGGTGCGCTGTCGATGGCCGCGGGGGAGTTCGTCTCGGTCCGGTCGCAGCGCGAGCTGATCGAGGCCACGCACCCGAACAACGACACCGACCACGTCCTCCCGGATCTCGACCTCGACGCGAACGAACTCGCCCTCGTCTACCGGACGCGGGGCCTCGGCGAAGATGAGGCTCTCGAGCGGGCGCGGCAGGTCGTCGCGACGGCACAGGCGAGCGACCGTGCCGTCCCGTACCGGCGTGCGGCCGAGCCGCCCGCCGACCTCGAGTCCGTCGGTTCTGCGTTCGGAGCCGCGGCATCCAGCTTCGCGTTCTTCGCCTCGGGTGCCGTCATCCCGGTCCTGCCGTGGATCTTCGGGCTCTCGGGCCTCGCGGCCGTCGCTCTGGCACTCGCCCTCGTGGGGCTCGCGCTGCTCCTGACCGGAGCTACCGTCGGTCTGCTCTCGGGTGCACCGCCGCTGCGCCGCGGGCTGCGTCAGCTGGCGATCGGTTTCGGGGCTGCGGCGATCACCTACCTGCTCGGGCTGCTGTTCGGCGTGTCCGCCGCCTGATCGGGCTGCACGCCTGGCCCGATTATTCGGACCGCTCAGAACGTGCTACTGTCGATCCTCGGTTGCGAAACCGAAATCCCGGAGGAAACAAAGGGAAAAAACTCTGCGCGGGTGGCGGAATAGGTAGACGCGCTAGCTTGAGGTGCTAGTGCCCGAATAGGGCGTGGGGGTTCAAGTCCCCCCTCGCGCACAGAGGAAGAAATGGGTCCCGAGAGGGGCCCATTTCTCGTTTCCGGGGTGGTGGCAGGGACCGCCCCTTCGCCGCGGGTAGCGTGGGCGGCATGTCCGCTCCCGACGATCTGCCCGAGGTCGCGCGCGTCGCCCGCGATCTGATCCGCTTCGACACCACGAACTACGGCGAAGGTCGCGCCAATGGGGAGCGCGAGGCCGCCGAGTACGTCGGCGCCTACCTCGAGTCGCTGGGGCTGACGCCCGAGTACTACGAACCGATCCCGCGGCGCACGAACGTGGTCGCTCGGGTGCCGGGACGCGACCCCGACAAGCCCGCGCTCATCCTGCACGGCCACCTCGACGTCGTCCCCGCGGTGGCGGCTGACTGGAGCGTCGACCCCTTCGAGGGCGCCGTGAAGGACGGGATGCTGTGGGGCCGCGGCGCCGTCGACATGAAGGACATGAACGCCATGATCCTCACCTCGGTCGCCGATCTGCTTCGCGCGGGTGAGCGCCCCGAGCGAGACCTCATCCTCGCCTTCTTCGCCGATGAGGAGAACGGCGGCGTCGAAGGCTCCCAACTGGTCGTCCGCGACCGCGCCGAGTGGTTCGCCGGTGCGACCGAGGCGATCAGCGAGGTCGGCGGTTATTCGATCGCCGTGGGGGACGAGCGCGCCTACCTGCTGCAGGTGGGCGAGAAGGCGCTCATCTGGATCCGGCTCCACGCCACGGGGCAGGCCGGACACGGCAGCCGCCACCACCCCGACAACGCCGTGACGCGTCTCGCCGAGGCGGTCGCGGCCCTCGGCCGCACGGGCTGGCCCATCGAACTCACCTCGACGACGCGACAGCTCGTCGGATCGCTCGCCGATCTCTCGGGGACCCTGGCCGACGATCCCGACGCCGTCGCCGATACGGCGGGCGCGGCATCCGCGTTCCTGCGCTCCACCTTCCGGACCACGACCAACCCCACCGGGCTGACCGCCGGGTACAAGCACAACGTGATCCCGGATGCCGCGACCGCCGCGATCGACATCCGCACCCTGCCGGGGCACGAGGACCAGGTCCTGGCGCAGGTGCAGCGGATCGTCGGAGACGACATCCGCATCGAGGTCGTCCACCGTGACATCGGGCTCGAGGTTCCCTTCGCCGGAGACCTCGTCGACGCGATGGTCGGCGCGCTGGGGCGCCACGATCCCGGAATCCCGGTCATCCCGTACCTTATGGGGGGAGGGACCGACAACAAGGCCCTCGCCGAGCTCGGCATCGCCGGGTTCGGGTTCGCACCGCTGCGACTGCCCGCCGACCTCGACTTCACGGGGATGTTCCACGGTGTCGACGAACGCGTCCCGATCGACGCGCTCGTCTTCGGGCAGCGCGTGCTCACCGATCTGATCCGCACGTACTGAAAGGCCCTCATGTCGATCCTCGACGCCATCATCCTGGGTATCGTCCAGGGCCTGACAGAGTTCCTCCCGATCTCCTCGAGCGCTCATCTGCGCATCGTGGGGGAGTTCCTCCCCAACGCGCAGGACCCGGGTGCGACCTTCACCGCCATCACGCAGATCGGCACGGAGCTCGCCGTCCTGGTCTACTTCTGGACGCGCATCATGCGGATCATCGCCGCGTGGGCGAAGTCGCTCACCGGGCGCGTGCCCCGCAATGACCCCGACGCCCGCATGGGCTGGATCGTCATCATCGGCACGATCCCGATCGGCGTGCTCGGCTTCCTCTTCCAGGACGTTATCCGCGACACGTTCCGGAACCTCTGGCTCGTGGCGATCGTGCTGATCGTCTTCGGAATCATCCTCGGCGTCGCCGATGCGCTCGGAAAGCGCGTCCGCACCGAGAAGGACCTCACGGTCGGTCACGGCCTCACCCTCGGCATCGCCCAGTCTTTGGCCCTCGTCCCGGGCGTCTCGCGCTCGGGAGCCACCACGACGGCTGCGCTCGCGATGGGCTACACGCGTCCCGCGGCGGCCGAGGTCGCGTTCCTGCTCGCGGTTCCCGCCGTCTTCGGCAGCGGTCTGTACGAGCTCCTGCAGGCGATCCGCGAGCCCGGTCAGTCGCCGTTCACCCTCGGCGAGACCGCGATCGCCACCGTGGTCTCGTTCGGCGTCGGCCTCGTCGTCATCGCCTACCTGATGCGGTACCTCAAGCGCGGCAGCTTCCTGCCGTTCGTGCTCTACCGCGTCGTCCTCGGCATCGTGCTGCTCATCCTGCTCGCCTTCGGGGTGCTGCAGGCCTACTGAGCGTGGAGCGTCAGCGGCGGGGGTCGTCCTTCGGCCCGCGCGGCCCGTCGCCGCGACGACGCAGGTAGCGCTCGAACTCCTGTGCGATCGCGTCTCCGGATGCCTCGGGGGAGTCCCAGGCGTCGCGTGCGGTCTCGAGCTGCCGGATGTACTCCGTCATCTCCTCGTCGTCGGCGGCGGCGGCATCCACCGACGCCTCCCACGCGAGCGCGTCCGCGGGCAGGGCGCCGCGGGTGATCGTGGCGCCGGTGATCTCCTCGAGCTTGTCGAGGAGCGCCAGCGTCGCCTTGGGCGAGGGCGTGTGGCCGGCGACGTAGTGGGGGATGCTGGCCCAGAGGCCTGCCGTCGGGATGCCGGCTGCCTCACCGGCCGCGGCGAGCGCCGACAGGATGCCGACAGGCCCCTCGTAGGTCGATCGCTCGAGTCCGAGCGACGAGCGGAGCTCCTCGTTCTCGGAGCCGGCGAACACCGAGATCGGTCGGGTGTGAGGGACGTCGCTCATCATCGAGCCGAGCGCGACGATGCCGGTGATGTCCTCCCGGAGGGCGGCATCGATGAACTCCGCCGAGAACGCCTGCCAGGCGCGCGCCGGCTCCGTACCGGTGAGGAGCCAGAGGTCGGGTCCGTCCTCGCGGGGAGTCGCCGGACGCCACAGTGTCGCGTCGGGCCACACCAGGCGACGGGAGCCGTCGGCATCCAGTTGCATCTGCGGCCGCGTGTACTGGTAGTCGAAGTACAGCTCCGGGTCGACGCCGAACACCTTCTCGAACGTCCCCGCCGTACGCAGCTGAGAGGCCGCAGCGGTCGCCGCCTCTCCGGCATCGTTCCAGCCGTCGACGGCGATCACGAGCACCCGCTGTCCCAGTCCCTGCACGGACGTCCTCTCTGTCGGTACCCCCACGATACGCCGCCGTCCCCGGGGCGGGCGGATGCGCTCGCGTAGCATTGACCGGTGACTTCCCCCCTCCCCGCCGCGGTCCTCTGGGACATGGACGGCACCCTCGTCGACACCGAGCCGTACTGGATGGCCGCCGAGACCCCGCTCGTGGAGCGGTTCGGCGGCGCCTGGACCCACGACGACGCTCTCGGGATGGTGGGACTCGGCCTCGACGACGCCGCCCGCATCCTGCAGGGCGCCGGCGTCCGCATGGAGGTCGACGAGATCGTCGCCCACCTGACCGACGAGGTCATGCGTCAGCTGCGCGAGGAGGGCGTGCCCTTCCGTCCCGGCGCGCGCGAACTCCTCCGCGAACTGCGGGATGCCGGGATCCCGACCGCGCTCGTCACGATGTCGATGAGCCGGATGGCACGGAGCATCACCGAGCTCATCGACTTCGAGGCCTTCGACGTCGTCATCGGAGGCGACGACGTCACGCGCCCCAAACCCCATCCGGACCCCTACCTCCAGGCCTGCGAGGCGCTGGGGGTGGACCCCGTCGACACCGTCGCGTTCGAGGATTCGATCACGGGCGCTCGTTCGGCCGTCGCGGCCGGGACGGTGACCGTCGGCATCCCGCACATGGTCTCTCTCGACGAGGTCGGCGCTCACGAGCTCTGGCCGACCCTCGAAGGTCGGACGGTTGCCGACGTCGCCGCGGTGCTGACCCGCGTGCGTCAGGGGGTCGGGGCGTGAGCGCCGACCTGCGCCCGAGCGGTCCGTTCCGCATCGGCGACCGCGTTCAGCTGACGGGCCCCAAGGGTCGCCTGCACACCGTCACCCTCCGCGAGGGCGGCGAGCTGCACACGCACCACGGCGTGCTCCGCCACGAGGGGATCATCGGTCAGCCCGACGGGTCGGTCGTGGTCAACAGCGGCGGTCACGAGTACCTGGCCCTGCGGCCTCTGCTCCGTGACTTCGTCATGTCGATGCCCCGCGGTGCCGCCATCGTCTATCCGAAGGATGCCGCCCAGATCCTCGCCTCTGCCGACATCTTCCCCGGCGCCACCGTCGTCGAGGCCGGTGTCGGGTCGGGCGCCCTCTCACTGTGGCTGCTGCGCGCGATCGGTCCGGAGGGCCGTCTGCTCTCGTTCGAGCGCCGCAAGGAGTTCTCCGAGGTCGCCGAGGCCAATGTCGAGACCTTCCTCGGGCACTACCCCGACTCGTGGCAGGTCGTCGTGGGAGACCTGGGGGACAAGCTCCCCGAAGTCACCGAACCCGGCAGCGTCGACCGCGTCGTGCTCGACATGCTCGCGCCGTGGGAATGCATCGACGTCGTCGCCGAGGCGCTCACCCCCGGCGGCGTCGTCCTCTGCTACATCGCGACGGCGACGCAGCTGAGCCGGGTCGCCGAGTACATCCGCCACTCCGGGCTGTTCACCGAGCCCGAGGCGACCGAGACGATGGTGCGCGGATGGCACGTCGAGGGGCTGGCCGTCCGTCCCGATCATCGGATGGTCGCCCACACCGGCTTCCTCCTCACAGCGCGCCGTCTCGCCCCCGGCGCGATGCCGCCCGACGTCCGCAAGCGCGCGCTGAAGAAGCCGTCCTACGCGGACGAGGACGTCGAGGCGTGGACGCCGGGCGCCGTCGGCGATCGCGAGATCACCGACAAGAACCTCCGCAAGCGGGTCCGCGATGCGCAGAAGGCCGTCGAGGGGGCGCGGCAGGCTGCCGAGGATCGCTCCGGCGAGACCCTAGACTGAACGAATGCGTCAGATCCCCGCTGCCGTGGCCGTTATCGGCCTGACCGCCCTGGCCCTCGTCGGGTGCGCCCCGTCCGGTCCCGCCGACAGCGGATGCGAACGCGTCACCGCTCCCGCCTCCTCGCTCGACCTCGTCGACGTCTCGGGTGCGCAGGGGTCGCCGACGGCCAAGACGACCGATCCGGTCTACGTCACGAAGACCTCGTACACCGACCTCGCCACGGGCGAGGGCACGCCGATCACGACGGCTAAGCAGGATGTCCAGGTCGGCATCACGCTGCTCAACGGGGCCACGGGTCAGACCGTGCTCTCGGCTCCGTCGAGGCTGATCCAGTTGAGTGTTCTGGAGCAGACGTTCCCGACGATCGCCAAGGCGCTCGACTGCACCCGACCCGGCGCGCGTGTCGTCTCGGCGATCCCGGCGAAGGATCTCGAGCCGTCGCTCGTGAGCCAGATCGGTCTCACCGAAGGGCAGGCCGCCGTCCTCATCGTCGACGTGAACACCGTGTTCCTGCCCGCGGCGAACGGCGTCCCTCAGTACGTCGACGGCAGCAACATCCCCACGGTGGTCCTCGCCCCCGACGGCACACCCGGAGTCATCGTGCCCGACGCCGCACCGCCGAAGGATCTGGTCGTCAAGACGCTGAAGAAGGGCGACGGCGAGAAGATCACCGCTGATTCGACTCCGCGTCTGCACTACACGGGTGTGCTCTGGAAAACCGGAGAGGTGTTCGATTCGACGTGGGAGAAGGGCACGCCCGTCACCCTGTCGATGACGAACGTCGTCAAGGGGTTCGCGGACGCGCTCGAGGGCCAGACCGTCGGATCGCAGGTTCTCGTGGTCATCCCGCCG
Source organism: Microbacterium sp. LKL04 (assembly GCF_900102005.1). Classification (NCBI taxonomy): domain Bacteria; kingdom Bacillati; phylum Actinomycetota; class Actinomycetes; order Micrococcales; family Microbacteriaceae; genus Microbacterium; species Microbacterium sp. LKL04. Next base: position 731,782 of record NZ_LT627736.1, read on the forward strand.
AGCCTCGGCTACGGCGACAAGGAATCGGGAAGCATTCCGGCGAACTCGACTCTCGTGTTCGTGATCGACGTGCTCGGGATCGACACCAGCGAGGACGCTCAGAGCGCGACACAGTGAGTCGGGGCGGGGCCGCAGCGCGCCTCCGCGCCTAGGATTGCGATGTGTCCACCGAACCGATCCGCAGCGCGCCCGAGGAACGTCTCGTCAACCTCGTCGTCGCCCTGCTGGCCACGGATCAGGGCCTGACGAAGGACACGATCCTCTCCTCGGTCTCGGGATATCGCGAGCAGGGTTCGGCCGGTGCGTCGAAGGATGCCCTCGAGAAGATGTTCGAACGAGACAAGGACAGTCTCCGTTCTCTCGGTGTGCCGATCGAGACCATCGGAGACTACGCCGACCCCGATGATCTGCGCGAGGCCAGGTACCGGGTCCCCACGGCGGAGTACTCGCTCCCCGTCGACATCGACTTCACGCCGGCCGAGATCGCTGTCCTGAACCTCGCCAGCGGTGTCTGGGGGGAGACGTCCATGTCGGCGTCGGCGCGCAGCGGTCTGCGCAAGATCCAGGCGCTCGGCATCGAGGTCGATGCGCCGATCATCGGATACGCGCCCCGCATCAGTCTGCGCGAACCTTCGTTCGCTCCGCTGCAGCGGGCCATCGAGCAGGCGCGCGTCGTCGAGTTCGACTACATCAAGGGAGGATCGGATGCCGCCCACCGTCGGCGCGTGCAGCCGTGGGCGCTCGTGGAGTACGACGGCCGCTGGCACGTCTACGGCTTCGATCTGCTGCAGGACGCCGAGCGGACCTTCCTCCTCTCCCGCATCGCCTCGGACGTCGTCGTGACGCGGACGTCCTTCGACCTGGCGCTCCGAGAAGGCGCGGGCGAGAAGGCGCTCTCGGGTCTTCGGGCGGTCGCCGACGGGCAGCGGGCGCGACTTCAGGTGGAGCCCGGCACCGAAGCGGTCCTGCGGCTGCATCGGCGGTCTGTCGGCGAAGACGACACGGGATGCCTCGTCCCCTACGTCGACGCTCAGATCTTCGCCGACGAACTCGCGTCCTACGGTCCGGAGGTGCGCGTGATCGATCCGCCCGAACTCGCCGAGCTCGTGGCGACCCGTCTGCGTCGGGCGCGTGACCTGCACATGGAGGCGGCCGGATGAGGGCGCAACCGCTGGTCGCGACCGATCGCGCCTCCCTCATCCTCCAGCTCGTCCCGTACCTGATCTCCAAGGGCGAGGTAACCGTCGTCGAAGCGGCGCGCGACTTCGATGTCGAGCCCGACGAGATGCGCTCGATGGTCGAGAAGCTCACCGTCATCGGGCTCCCCGGGGACGGCGGATTCTGGCAGATGGCCAACGACCTCTTCGACATCGATTGGGACCTGCTCGACGAGCAGGACACCATCTCGATCACCAATGCCGTCGGTCTCGAGCGGACCCCGCGTCTCACGGCACGCGAGGCGGCGGCGTTGCTCGCCGGGCTGCAGATGGCGGCGAGTCTCCCGGGCGTCGGCGACAGCGGCGTGGTGCAGGGGCTTCTGGCGAAGCTCGCCGCGGGGGCATCGAGTGCGCCCGCGGAGGTCATCGTCGCGACACCGGTCGTGGACGACGTGCGGACGACCGTCGCGGAGGCGGTGCAGCGAGGGGTGGCCGTGTCGTTCGCGTATCGCGCCCCGGACGCGCCGGTGACCACGCGCACCGTCGACCCCGTCAAGGTCCACATCGCGGACGGCCAGTGGTACCTCCAGGGGTGGTGCCACTTGCGCCAGGCGGTGCGCACCTTCCACCTCGACCGGGTGTCGGACGTGGTGCCGACCGACATCCCGAGCACCCACCAGTCGGACGCCCTCCCCGGACTGTTCGAGCCGGCCGAGACCGACGTGGTCGTCGAGCTCCGGTGCCGCAAGGACGTCGTGCCCCTCCTCGGCGAGTTCGCGGCTCGCGCCATCGTGCGGGGCAAGGGCGAGTTCCGCACCGTCAGCCTTCGGGTCGGCGACGAGCGGAGCCTCAAGCGGCTCGCGGCGCGGCTCGGCGGCGATGTCGAGATCGTCTCGCCTGCGGACGCCCGGGAGGCGGCCCGCGCCTGGGCGGATGCCGGGCTCGCCCAGTACACCTGAGGGTCTCTGTTCACCTGGGGCGGTTAGACTGAACCGACACCCCAACCCGAGGAGCTTTCATGGGCGGCTTGCAAGGATGGCACCTGATCGTCGTTCTGGTGGTGATCCTGCTCCTGTTCGGAGCGGCGAAGCTGCCTGCCCTCGCGAAGAGCGTCGGCCAGTCCGCCCGTGTGTTCAAGGGCGAGATGAAGGCGATGAAGGAAGAGGACGGCCCGGCCGAGACGCCGAACCACCAGCAGCCTCAGGCGCCCACGTCCGTCACCGGGCTGACGCCGCCGCCCGCGCAGGGCCCACCGCAGGGCCCCAGCTCCTCCTGAGGCGGTGACGACCACCGAACGGGACGCCGCGACGGGCGACGCCCCGCGCCGAGACAAGCGGATGTCGCTGGGCGATCATCTTCGTGAGTTCCGCAAACGTCTGATCATCGCCGCCATCGCGATCGTGGCGGGGATGGTCGTCTCCTTCACTCTCGGCGACGCGATCATCTGGGCGATCACGGAACCGATCCGCGTCGTGGCGGAGAGGCGCGGCGACGAGAACGCCGTGACCCTCATGTTCGCGACGGTCACGTCCGCCTTCGACCTTCGCATCCGCATCGCCTTCGCCGTCGGCATCCTGATCTCCGCACCGGTCTGGTTGTGGCAGATCTGGGCGTTCCTCATGCCGGGACTGACCCGCAAAGAGGTTCGGTACACCATCGGTTTCGTCGCCGCGGCGGTGCCGCTCTTCTTCGCCGGCGCGTTCACGGGATGGCTCATCCTCCCGCACCTCGTGGAGCTCATGGCCGGATTCACCCCCGACGGGGCGTCGAACTTCTACGACGCGAAGTATTACTACGACTTCGTCTTCAAGCTCCTGATCGTCGTCGGGGTCTCGTACGTGACGCCCGTCTTCCTGGTCGCGCTCAACCTGTCGGGAGTGATGACGGGCAAGGAGATCATGAAGGGGTGGCGAGTCGCGATCGTCATCGCGACGGTATTCGCCGGAGCGGCCACGCCGGCCGCGGACGTCGTCAGCATGCTCATCCTCGCCGGAATCCTCACGCTGCTGTTCTTCGCCGCTGCCGGTCTCTCGATGATCTTCGACCGCCGCAAGAGCAAGCGCGACGCTGCGCTCCTCGGTCCGATCGCATGACGGACTTCGCCGCTCGATACGCACGCGCACAGTCCGGCCGTCGGCATCCGATCTCGGCGGCGTTCGCCGACATGCAGCGGTTCGACCTCGACCCGTTCCAGATCGAGGGATGCCAGGCACTCGAGGACGGGAACAGTGTGCTCGTCGCCGCACCCACAGGGGCGGGGAAGACGATCGTCGGTGAGTTCGCGATCCACCTCGCGATGCGCGAACCCGGCGACAAGGCGTTCTACACGACGCCCATGAAGGCCCTGTCGAACCAGAAGTTCCGGGAGTTGCAGGAGGTCTACGGCGCGGACGAGGTCGGCCTGCTCACCGGCGACACGAACATCAACGGCAACGCGCGTGTGGTCGTGATGACGACCGAGGTCCTCCGCAACATGCTGTACGCGGATTCGCCGGCACTCCGGGGCCTGCGCTACGTCGTGATGGACGAGGTCCACTACCTCGCCGACCGGTTCCGTGGACCCGTGTGGGAAGAGGTGATCCTCCACCTTCCGCCAGCGGTTCGGCTCGTGTCGCTGTCGGCGACCGTGTCGAACGCCGAGGAGTTCGGGGACTGGCTCGATACGGTGCGGGGCGACACTGAGGTCATCGTGTCCGAGACGCGGCCGGTGCCGCTCGAGCAGCATGTCCTCGTCCGCGGCGATCTGCTTCCGCTCTTCGATGATCGCGCGGGCGTAGCCACCGCTCAGGTAAACCAGGAGCTGACGCGCATCCGATCGCCGAAGGGCGCCACCTACGAGAACAACCGACGGGCGATGGAGTACCGGTCGCGCGGCGACCAGGAGCGGCGCAGGCCTCACCGCGGCGGCAAGCGCCCCGTGCGTCCGTCCACAGCGGCGCGCATCGAGCGGATGGATCGCCCGCAGGTCGTGGAGCTCCTCGGGCGCTCGAATCTTCTTCCGGCGATCTTCTTCATCTTCAGCCGGGTCGGGTGCGACGCCGCGGTGCAGCAGGTGCGCCGCGCGGGCGTCCGTCTGACCGACACCGCAGAGCGCGACGAGATCCGCGCCATCATCGACGAACGGCTCCAACCGCTGCAGGACGAGGACCTCGCCGTCCTCGGCTACTGGGAGTGGCGCGAGAACCTGGAACGCGGCGTCGCTGCGCACCACGCGGGCATGCTGCCGGCGTTCAAGGAGGTCGTCGAGGAGCTCTTCCGCCGCAAGCTCGTCAAGGTCGTCTTCGCGACCGAAACCCTCGCCCTCGGCATCAACATGCCCGCTCGCACGGTCGTTCTCGAGAAGCTGGAGAAGTTCAACGGCGAGGCGCGCGTCGCCATCACCTCGGGCGAGTACACGCAGCTGACGGGTCGTGCCGGCCGCCGCGGCATCGACGTCGAGGGCCACGCGGTCGTCCAGTGGACCGAGTCCCTCGACCCCCAAGCCGTCGCCGCGCTGGCGTCGCGGCGCACTTACCCGTTGAACTCGAGCTTCCGCCCGACGTACAACATGGCCGTCAACCTGATCGACCAGTTCGGTCGGGAGCGCGCCCGCGAGATCCTCGAATCCTCGTTCGCCCAGTTCCAAGCGGACCACGCCGTCGTCGGTCTCGCCCGTCAGGTGAAGGATGCCGAGGCGTCCCTCGCAGGCTACGAGAAGTCGATGACGTGCGATCGGGGAGATTTCGCCGAGTATTCCGGCATCCGGCGCGATCTGAGCGACGCCGAGAAGCTCAACAGAGCCGACCGCGCCGCCCCCGCGCGCATCCGGCAGCAGCACCAGAACGAGATCCAGTCGCTCCGGCGTCGCATGCAGCGGCATCCCTGTCATTCCTGCCCCGACCGCGAGAATCACGCCCGCTGGGCGGAGCGGTACTGGAAGCTGCGGCGCCGCACGGATCGCACGCGACGCGACATCGAGACCCGCACCGGCACCGTCGCGCGGATCTTCGACCGCATCATCGACGTGCTCGCAGAGCTGAACTACGTCGCCTTCGACGACGGCGCCGCGGCTCTGACGGCCGCCGGGCGGACGATGCGCCGCATCTACGGGGAGCGCGATCTGCTCGTCGCGGAGTCGCTCCGGCGGGGGCTGTGGCGCGACCTCGACCCTGCGGGTCTCGCTGCCCTCGCCTCGTGTCTCGTGTACGAGCCGCGCCGCGACGAGGCGGGGGAGTTCCGGCTGCCGCGCGGACCGTTCCGCGAGGCGCTGTCGAAGACGCAGGATCTGTGGAGCCGTCTCGACGACCTCGAGCAGGAGCACCGCCTGCCGGGGAGCGAGCCTCTGGCAACCGGACTGGCGCAGCCGATGAACTCCTGGGCCCGAGGCGCGTCTCTCGACGTCGTCCTCACCGAGGCCGACATGGCGGCCGGCGACTTCGTGCGCTGGACGAAGCAGACCATCGACCTGCTCGACCAGCTGTCGATCGTCGCGGATGCCGACGTCGCGGTGACGGCTCGGAAGGCCTTGGATGCCGTCCGGCGGGGGATCGTCGCCTACAGCTCGGTGTGAGCCCCGGCGCCGGTGTGTGGAGGGGATGACGGGAATCGAACCCGCGTAATCAGTTTGGAAGACTGAGGCTCTACCATTGAGCTACATCCCCGTCGACGCTGTGAACAGCGCCTCGACGAGTGTAGCGGACATGGTCGGCTAGACTTACCAACGGCCGTTTTTCGGCGCTCGCCAGCGTGCGCGCCCGGGGCGTAGCTCAGCTTGGTAGAGCGCCCGCTTTGGGAGCGGGAGGCCGCAGGTTCAAATCCTGTCGCCCCGACAACGGCCCCACGAACCCAGATCACCGAACGGACGCGCGTGTGCGCGGCCGGACAAGGAGAACGACAGGCATGGTCACCAGCACCGTCGAGCAGCTCAGCCCCACCCGGGTGAAGCTCCACATCACGGTCACCCCCGAGGAGCTCAAGCCGAGCATCTCGCACGCGTACGAGCACATCGCGCAGGACGTGCAGATCCCCGGCTTCCGCAAGGGCAAGGTCCCGGCGCCGATCATCGATCAGCGTGTCGGCCGTGAGGCCGTCCTCGAGCACGCCGTCAGCGAAGGCCTCGACGTCTTCTACCGCGAGGCCGTGACGGCGAACGACGTCCGCATCGTCGGTCGTCCCGCCGCCGAGATCGTCGAGTGGCCGAGCACGAAGGACTTCTCCGGCGACCTCAAGGTCGAGGTCGAGGTGGACGTCCGCCCCGAGTTCGAGCTTCCCGCCTACGACGACATCACCATCGAGGTCGACGCGGTCGAGACCGACGAGGCTGCAGTGGATGCCGAGCTCGACAAGCTCCGCAGCCGCTTCGGCACGCTCGTGACCGTCGACCGTCCCGCCAAGGCCGGCGACTTCGTCGAGCTCGACCTCGTCGCCACGATCGACGGCAACGAGATCGACCGCGCCGAAGGCGTCTCGTACGAGGTCGGCTCGGGTGAGCTCCTCGAGGGCATCGACGAGGCTGTGGAGTCGCTCACCGCGGGCGAGGACACCACGTTCCGTTCGAAGCTCGTCGGCGGCGACCACGCCGGTGAAGAGGCCGAGGTCGCCGTGACCATCAAGGCCGTCAAGGAGCGCGAGCTTCCCGAGGCCGACGACGACTTCGCTCAGGTCGCCTCCGAGTTCGACACGATCGGCGAGCTCCGCGAGAGCCTCGTCGAGCGCGTCTCGGAGCAGGCTGTCTTCACGCAGGGCTCCGCCGCGCGCGACAAGCTGATCGAGGTCCTCATCGAGAAGGCGGACATCCCCGTTCCCGCCAAGCTGGTCGAGGACGAGGTCCACACCCACCTCGAGGGCGAGGGCCGCCTCGAGGACGACGTGCACCGTGCCGAGGTCACCGAGGCGAGCGAGAAGCAGTTCCGCACGCAGATGATCCTCGACAAGATCGCCGAGAAGCACGAGGTGCAGGTCTCCCAGGAGGAGCTGACGCAGTACCTCATCCAGTCGTCGGCGCAGTACGGCATGTCGCCGCAGGACTTCGTCAATGCGCTCCAGGAGGGCAACCAGATCCCGATGATGGTCGGTGAAGTCGCCCGCAACAAGGCCCTCGCCGTCGCACTCGGCAAGGTGACCGTCGTCGACACCAACGGCAAGAAGGTCGACCTGGCCGGCTTCGCCGCCGAGGACGACGAAGCAGCGGACGAGGCAACCGAGGCAGCGGACGAGAAGCCGGCCGCCAAGAAGGCCCCTGCGAAGAAGGCTCCGGCCAAGAAGCCCGCCGCGAAGAAGGCAGACGCCGCCGACGAGGCTGCCGACGAGAAGCCCGCCGCGAAGAAGGCTCCCGCCAAGAAGCCGGCCGCCAAGAAGGCCGACGCGGATGCCGCCGAGGAGCCCGCGAAGAAGGCTCCCGCCAAGCGCGCGACCAAGAAGGCCGCCGACAGCGAGTGACCCTCACCGACGGGCGGCGGGTGCCTTCGGGCCCCGCCGCCCGTCGTCGTTTCCGGGCATTCCCCGCGGCGCCGGAGGCGGTCGATGCCGCGCCCGGTATGCCCACGGCGAACACGGGCGAGACGCTCGGAACGCGCCACTAGATTCGAAGCACGAACACGAATCCAGGAGAGCATCCATGGCTGAACCCCTTATGGCGACCAGTGTCTTCGACCGGCTGCTGAAGGACCGAATCATCTGGCTCGGTTCCGAGGTGCGCGACGAGAACGCGAACGAGATCTGCGCCAAGATCCTGCTGCTCGCGGCCGAGGATTCCGAGAAGGACATCTACCTCTACATCAACTCGCCCGGTGGCTCGATCACCGCGGGTATGGCGATCTACGACACGATGCAGTTCGTGCCGAACGACATCGTCACCGTCGGTATCGGCATGGCCGCCTCGATGGGCCAGTTGCTGCTGACCAGCGGCACGAAGGGGAAGCGGTACATCACGCCCAACGCCCGCGTCCTGCTGCACCAGCCCCACGGCGGCTTCGGCGGCACGTCCAGCGACATCCAGACGCAGGCGCAGCTCATCGTGTCGATGAAGAACCGTCTCGCGGAGATCACCTCCGCCCAGACCGGCAAGTCGGTCGAGCAGATCAACGCCGACGGTGACCGCGACCGCTGGTTCACCGCCGACGAAGCGCTCGAGTACGGCTTCGTCGACCACATCCGCGAACACGCTGCCGACGTCGCCGGCGGCGGCGGAACCGAGAACTGAGCGTCGGAGGACAACGCATGAACACCCCCATCTTCGGTCGCGCGCAGAGCGACATGATGCCCTCGAGCCGGTACATCCTTCCGCAGTTCGAGGAGCGCACCGCCTACGGCTACAAGCGTCAGGACCCGTACAACAAGCTGTTCGAAGACCGCGTGATCTTCCTCGGTGTGCAGGTCGACGACGCGTCCGCCGACGACGTCATGGCGCAGCTCCTGGTCCTCGAGTCGATGGACCCCGACCGCGACATCATCATGTACATCAACTCGCCCGGTGGTTCGTTCACCGCGATGACGGCGATCTACGACACGATGCAGTACATCTCGCCCCAGGTGTCGACCGTCGTCCTCGGGCAGGCTGCGTCGGCGGCATCCGTTCTCCTCGCCGCAGGAGCTCCCGGCAAGCGCCTCGCCCTGCCGAACGCCCGCATCCTGATGCACCAGCCCGCGGTCGGGGAGTCCGGTCACGGTCAGGCGTCGGACATCGAGATCCAGGCAGCGGAGATCCTCCGCATGCGCACCTGGCTCGAAGAGACGATGGCTCACCACACGAACCGCTCCGTCGAGCAGGTCAACAAGGACATCGACCGCGACAAGATCCTCTCCGCGCAGGAAGCGCTGGAGTACGGCATCGTCGACCAGGTCCTGACGTCCCGCAAGCGGACGCCTGCGGCCATCACGGCCTGACATCCGTCAGCAGATGCCCCGCCGATCCGTCGGCGGGGCATCGTCGTCCACACCCGTGTCGCAATCCGCCCGGTGTCCGGATCTGCGATTAGGCTCGACTGCACCAGCTTGAATCCTGAGGGGGAGCACCATGGCACGCATCGGTGAGAGCGCCGACCTGTTCAAGTGTTCCTTCTGTGGGAAGAGCCAGAAACAGGTCCAGCAGCTGATCGCCGGCCCCGGCGTATACATCTGCGACGAGTGCGTCGAGCTCTGCAACGAGATCATCGAAGAGCGCATGGCCGAGTCCGGCGACGGCGAGGTCAAGGACTTCGATCTCCCCAAGCCGCGTGAGATCTTCAGCTTCCTCGAGGAGTACGTCGTCGGGCAGGATCCCGCCAAGCGCGCCCTCGCCGTCGCCGTCTACAACCACTACAAGCGCGTCCGTGCCCGCAGCACGATCCAGTCCGCCGAGCAGCGGGCCGACGAGGTCGAGATCGCCAAGAGCAACATCCTGCTCCTCGGTCCGACCGGCTGCGGCAAGACCTACCTCGCGCAGACCCTCGCGAAGCGCCTGAACGTCCCCTTCGCCGTCGCGGATGCCACCGCGCTCACCGAGGCCGGCTACGTCGGCGAGGATGTCGAGAACATCCTGTTGAAGCTGTTGCAGGCGGCCGACTTCGACGTGAAGCGTGCCGAGACCGGCATCATCTACATCGACGAGGTCGACAAGATCGCCCGCAAGGCGGAGAACCCGTCGATCACGCGTGACGTCTCCGGTGAGGGTGTGCAGCAGGCGCTTCTGAAGATCCTCGAGGGCACGGTGGCTTCCGTGCCGCCGCAGGGCGGCCGCAAGCACCCGCACCAGGAGTTCATCCAGATCGACACGACGAACGTCCTGTTCATCGTCGCCGGCGCCTTCGCGGGCCTCGAGGACATCATCTCCTCGCGCGTCGGCAAGCACGGTGTCGGTTTCGGCGCTCCGCTGCAGGACAAGGAGCAGGAGCTCGACGTCTTCCGCGACGTCCTTCCTGAAGACCTCCACAAGTTCGGGCTGATCCCCGAGTTCATCGGTCGGCTCCCCGTGGTCACGACGGTGTCGCCCCTCGACCAGACCGCGCTCATCGAGATCCTCACCGGACCCAAGAACGCCTTCGTCAAGCAGTACCAGCGGATGTTCGAGCTCGACGGTGTCGAGCTCGAGTTCGAGGATGACGCCCTTCGTGCCATCGCCGATCTGGCCGTCGCACGCAAGACGGGCGCGCGCGGTCTCCGCGCCATCCTCGAGGACGTCCTCGGTCCGATCATGTTCGAGATCCCGTCCGCCGAGGACGTCGACAAGGTCGTCGTCACCCGGGCATCCGTCGAAGAGGGCGCACCCCCGACGCTCGTCCTGCGGCAGAAGCGCAAGAGCGCCTGACGTCGGGCCCGCGGTGTCGGATGCCGCGGGTAGCGTTCCCGGCATGGGACGCATCCTCTTCGACACGGCCACCTCGATCGACGGCTACATCGCGGACGACGAGAACTCGCTCGCATGGCTCTTCGCCGTAGAGAACGGTGACACCCCGGACGACGCTCTGTTGCCAGCGGGGGCGACGGTGCTGGTGGAAGGATCGACGACCTACGAATGGGTTCTCGCCGAGTCCGACATCCTCGCGCACCCTGAACGGTGGGCGCAGTTCCACGGCGACCGCCCCACATTCGTCTTCACCACCCGCGACCTCCCGAAGCCGGAGGGCGCCGACATCAGATTCGTTCAGGGGTCGGTGGCATCCGTCCTCCCGACGATTCGTGCAGCTGCGGGAGCCGGTGACGTTTGGGTCGTCGGCGGGGGAGACCTCGCCGGTCAGTTCCTCGACGCGGGCGCACTCGACGAGATCGCGATCTCCGTGGCCCCGGTCTTCCTGACCGGGGGTGCGCCGCTCTTCCCGCGCCGGATCGGGTCGGAGCGGCTGCGTCTGCGGTCGGCGGAGGCCGTCGGCCAGTTCGCCCGTCTCGTCTACGAGGTCCGCGCTGCCACGGAGTGAGGTCAGCCGGTGAGGCCGCGCCGCTCCAGGAGGGGCTCGATGCGCGCGTCGCGTCCGCGGAAGTCGCGGTAGGCCTCGAGCGGATCCTTCGAGCCACCGACGCCCAGGAGCCGGGTGCGGAAGCGGTGGCCGTTCTCGCGCGTCAGCCCACCGTTCTCGTGGAACCACTCCACGGTGTCGGCGTCGAGGACCTCGCTCCAGATGTAGGAGTAGTAGCCCGCGCTGTACCCACCCGAGAAGATGTGCGCGAAATAGGTCGAGGAGTACCGGGTCGGGACCGCGGGGTTGTCCAGCCCGATGTCGGCCAGCGCCGTGGCTTCGAACGCGTCGACGTCGATGCCGACGGCCGCGTCATCGGCATCCAAACTGTGCCAGGCCTGGTCGATCCACGACGCGGCGAGGTACTCGCTCGTCGCGAAGCCCTGGTTGAAGGCCTCGGATTCGCGGAGCTTCTGGACGACCTCGGCGGGGAGCGGCTCGTCGGTGTCGATGTGGCGCGCGTAGTACGCGAGCACCTCGGGCCAGAAGATCCACATCTCGTTCACCTGGCTCGGGAACTCGACGAAGTCGCGGAACACCGACGTTCCCGCGAAGTGCGGGTAGGTGACCGTTGCGAACAACCCGTGCAGGGCATGACCGAACTCGTGGAAGAGCGTCGTCACCTCGTCGAGGGTCAGAAGCGTGGGGCTCCCCGGAGCGGGCTGGGGCACGTTGAGGTTGTTGACGACGATCGGCGCCGTGCCGCGCAGGGCGGACTGCGACACGATGGAGTTCATCCACGCCCCGCCACGCTTGGAGTCCCGTGTGTACAGGTCCAGGACGTAGAGGCCGAGGTGGGAGCCGCCTTCGTTCCGGACCTCGAAGACACGCGCACCGGGGTGATACGCGGGAAGGTCAGCACGCTCGGTGAACGTGATGCCGTAGAGATCCGTCGCCGCGCGGAACACGCCGTCGACCAGGACTCGTTCGGCCTCGAACCAGGGGCGCAGAGCGGTCCGATCGAGGTCGTACCGGGCGGAGCGCACCCGCTCGGTGTAGAAGGCCCAGTCGTGAGCAGCCAGGGGGAACCCGCCGCCCTCGCCGTCGATGATCTCCTGCAGGGCCGCCTGCTCCTGTCGCGCGTTCGCTGCGGCGGGGACCGCGAGTCGGCGCAGGAGCTCGTGCACCGCTTCGGGGGAGCCGGCGGTCTCGTCGGCGGTGACGTAGGCCGCATGCGAGTCGTAGCCGAGGACGCGCGCCCGCTCCGAGCGCAATCGCACGATCTCGGTGAGCACCTCGCGGTTGTCGTTCGCATTGCCGCGACGACCGCGAGAGCGGGATGCCGCCATGAGGCGCTCTCGGCTCGTCCGGGAGGTGAGCGATGAGAGGTACGGGTGACCCGTGAACAGGGTGAGGGTGACGACGTACTTGCCCTCGAGGCCGCGCTCGGCGGCGTTGCGCGCGGCGGCCGAGAGCTCGCCGTCGGTCAACCCGTCGAGCTCCGCCGCGTCGTCGAAGACGACGGCGAGGTCGTTCGTGTCGGCGAGGAGATTCTTCTCGAACGTCGTCGTGAGCATGGACAGCTGCTGGTTGAGCTCGGTGAGGACGGTCTTGTCCGCCTCATCGAGGCCGGCGCCGGCGGCCGTCATCTCGCGATAGGTGCGCTCGACGAGGTATCGATCCTCGCCCTCGAGGCCGAGCTCCTCGAGACGCGCGTGAACCTCGGCGACCCGCGCGTACAGACGCGCATCGAGCGTCACGGCGTCGTGGTGAGCGGCCATCAACGGTGCGAGCTGCTCGTCGATCTCCTGGATCTCCGCCGTCGCGTTCGCGGAGCTGACCGTGTAGAAGGTTCGCGCAATCCGTCCAAGGGACTCGCCGGACTGCTCGAGCGCGACCAGCGTGTTCTCGAACGTCGGCTCTTCGGAGGACGTCGCGATCACGTCGATCTCTGCACGATGCGACGCGAAAGCCTGCTCGAAAGCGGGGAGGTAGTGCTCCGGGCGGATGCTCGGGTAGTCCGGCAGGTCGAAGGGGAGAGGAGAGGGGGAGAGGAGCGGGTTGGTCGCGGCATCCGTCATCGTCCCAGCGTACGTCGGCAATGCGCCACCGATATGCAAAGAAACGCTTGCAAAGACAAACTTGCAAAGATATCTTTGGAACATGACAGAGACACCGAAGCGGCGTGAAGACCGCAGTCTGGATGCCGGGGCCCTCCGTGCCCTCGCTCACCCGCTCCGCGTGCAGCTCTTCGACATCCTGTCGCAGTACGGGCCCCAGACCGCGAGTTCGCTGGCCGAGCGCACCGGGGAGTCGTCGGGCGCCACCAGCTACCACTTGCGGGCGCTGGCGAAGCAGGACCTCATCCGCGAGATCCCCGATCGGGGGTCGGCGCGTGAACGCTGGTGGGAGCGTGCCGACAAGTCGGTGTCATTCGACAGTCCTGAGGCGATGGCCTCGCCCGCAGGGCGCTCCGCGACCCAGTTGATCATGAACGAGTTCCTCGGACGCCGTCAGCAGCAGCTCATGCGGCACGTGAACGAGGCCATCGCCGATCCGGACAAAGAGGACGATGTCGCCGCCATCATCTCCACCGCCAACATTCATCTGACCCCTGATCAGGCGAAGGACATGATCCGGCGCCTGTCCGAGATCGTCGACGAGGTCGTCGCCTCAGCGCGCGGCCATGAGGAAGACCCCGACCGCTTGCCGTTCACCGTCCGGGTGGACGCATTCGCACTGCCCGAGGACGGAGACGGACGATGACCACGATCACGATCCCCACGCTGGACGTCACCGTCCGGCCCACACGGCTCGAGGCCGCGCTGTGGGCGGCGACGACGTCGGTTCAGGCTGCTGTCGCCGCGCGGATGCTGCGTCGCGCCGATCAGGCGGTCGCTCGCTCAGCGGCCGAGGAGCGCAGGGACAATACGCGTGCGGACGTCCTCGCCCACATCGCGCGTCACCCGCGAAGCTGAGCCGGATTCAGGACATGCCGTCGTCGTCGAGGTGACCGACGACGACCTCGCCCTCGCGGTCCACGCGGACGACGACGCCCGTCTCGAGTTCCGCCACGGGGCGACCCTCGAGCCAGGTCAGCGTCCATCGCGGTCGCGGCTGCCCGAGCGGGTCCTGATCCACGGATGCGTCGACGGCCGCGATCTGCTCGCGGAGGATCTCCGGCACGGCGGACGGCGGCTGGTCGCCGCTCGTCCAACGGGTTCCGAGCTGCATGGTCAGACCTCCTGCGGGGTGAGGACGATGTCGCCGACCGACACCGTGTCGCCGGACGCGTACGACACCTGCGCGATGCGTCCGACCGCGGCGAGGTCGCCCTCAGCGGAGCGGATGGCGTCGAGCGCGGCATCCGGTCCCGTGATCGTCAGGGACTCCACCGGCGTCTTCTGCGAGGCCTTGGCCTCGGTCTTCGCGCGACGCACGCTGATCAGGGCCTCGCCGACGGTCTTGAGTACGGCGGGGTCTCCCTCGATGCCGAGCGCCTCGGGCCAGGACGCGGTGTGCACCGACCCCTCCTCGAACCAGGACCACGCCTCCTCGGCCGCGAACGACAGCACGGGGGCGAGCAGGCGCAGGAGCGTCGACAGTGCCGTGCGCAGCGCGAGCGCGGCCGAGGCCTGGCCGGTGTCGGCCTGGTTGTACGCGCGCTCCTTCACGAGCTCGAGGTAGTCGTCGCAGAACGTCCAGAAGAACGCCTCGGTGATCTCCAGCGCCCGGGCGTGGTCGAAAGCGTCGAACGCCTTCGTGGCATCCCGGACGACCTGGTCGAGGGTCGCGAGCATCGACGCGTCGAGCGCGTGCGTGATGCGGGCGTCCTCGGGGACGGGGAAGGAGAGCACGAACTTCGCCGCGTTGAGCACCTTGATGGCGAGGCGACGGCCGATCTTCACCTGCGTCGGGTTCTGCGGGTCGAACGCCGCGTCGGCGCCGAGGCGGCTGGAGGCCGCCCAGTACCGGACCGCGTCGGTGCCGTGCGCGTCGAGGATGTCGGCGGGCGTCACGACGTTGCCCTTCGACTTCGACATCTTCTTGCGGTCGGGGTCGACGATGAAGCCCGAGATGGCGGCATCCGTCCACGGCGCGCGGCCGTCCTCGAGCACCGAACGCACCATCGTCGAGAACAGCCACGTGCGGATGATGTCCTGACCCTGCGGGCGGACGTCGAACGGTGCCACGAGGTCCCAGAGCTCGGGGTCGCGCTCCCACCCGCCCGCGAGCTGCGGGGTGAGGGAGGACGTCGCCCAGGTGTCGAAGATGTCGCGCTCGGCGTCGAAGCCGCCGGGCACGCCGCGCTGGTCCTCGGTGTAGCCGTCCGGCACGTCCGTGGTCGGGTCGACCGGCAGGCGCGAGAGGTCGGGGGTCAGCACGCGGTCGTAGTCCCGCTCGCCGTTCTCATCGAGGCCGTACCAGACCGGGATCGGCACACCGAAGAAGCGCTGCCGCGAGACGAGCCAGTCGCCGGTGAGGCCGTTCGTCCAGTTCTCGTACCGCACACGCATGAAGTCCGGGTGCCAGCCCATGCCGCGGCCCATCTCGATGAGCTTGTCGCGCAGATCCGCGTCGCGGGCACCGTTGCGGAGGTACCACTGGCGGGTGGAGACGATCTCGAGAGGGCGGTCGCCCTTCTCGTAGAACTTCACCGGGTGCGTGAACGGCTTCGAGACCTCGAGCAGCTCACCGGACTCCTGCAGCAGCTCGACGATGCGCTTCTTGGCGCTGAACACCGTCTTGCCGGCGAGCTCCGCGTACGCCGCCTTCGCGGCATCCGTTCCGAGCACGTCGGGGGCCTCGTCGATGATGCGGCCGTCGCGACCGAGGATCGTGCGGTTCGGCAGGTCGAGCTCGCGCCACCAGATGATGTCGGTCACGTCGCCGAACGTGCAGATCATGGCAATGCCCGTGCCCTTGTCCTTCACCGCGAGGGGGTGGGGGAGGACGGGGACCTCGACGTCGAACAGCGGGGTGCGGACGGTCGAGCCGAAGTACGGCTGGTAGCGCTCGTCGTCGGGATTTGCCACGAGTGCGACGCAGGCGGGGAGCAGCTCGGGACGGGTCGTCTCGATGTGGATGTCGCCGGAGCCGTCGGACTTGTGGAAGGCGACGCGGTGGTACGAGGCCTGCTGGTCGCGGTCCTCGAGCTCGGCCTGCGCGATGGCCGAGCGGAAGTCGATGTCCCAGAGCGTGGGCGCCATGGCCTGGTACGCCTCGCCGCGGTCGAGGTTCCGCAGGAACGCGAGCTGGCTCGTGCGGATGGTGTCGTCCGAGATCGTGCGGTACGTCTGCGTCCAGTCCACCGACAGGCCGAGCTTGCGGAACAGATCCTCGAACTGCTTCTCGTCCTCGATCGTCAGCTCCTCGCAGAGCTCGATGAAGTTGCGACGGCTGATCGGCACCTGATCGGCCGGCTTGAGGCTCTTCGCGTCACCGCGGAACGGCGGCGTGAAGTCCGCGTCGTAGGGCAGCGAGGTGTCGCAGCGCACGCCGTAGTAGTTCTGCACGCGTCGCTCGGTGGGCAGACCGTTGTCGTCCCAGCCCATCGGGTAGAACACCGTCTTGCCGCGCATGCGCTCGTAGCGCACCTTCACGTCGGTGTGCGTGTAGCTGAAGACGTGCCCGATGTGGAGCGAACCGGATGCCGTCGGGGGAGGCGTGTCGATCGAGAAGACGCCCGCGCGCCCCTTGGCCTTGGCCGCATCGCGGTCGAACAGGTACGTGCCGGCGTCGGACCACGCGGCATCCCACTTCTGCTCGAGGCCTTCCAGGGCGGGCTTGTCGGGAATGTGCGCGTTCGTCATGGTGATGCTCCTCGAGCGATATGTGCGGCACTGTGTGAGCGTGCCTGAGTGTGGGTGCCGCGCCAGTCTACCGCCGGGGTGCGTGCCGACTCAGAACGCGGTCTCGATGGTCTCGTTGCCGTCGATGATCTCGCGCACGGGGTCGCTCGTGAACGCGTCGACGAGGGCCTTGGTGGACGCGGCATCCTTGTCCTCGCCCGGGACGACCAGCTGCAGGGCGAACCGGTCGTCGAGCTCGGTCAGCAGGCCGTCGTCCTGCGGGGTGAGCCCGAGCGCGGCGATGTGGGACGGCCACTGGAAGACGAGGTCCGCCTCGTCGTAGGCGGTGTTGAGCTGGTTGATCTGCAGCTCGAGGAACTGCAGATCTTTCGGGTTCTCGGCGATGTCGTCCACCGTTGCCGCGTACGGGTCGACGCCCTCGGCGAGAGTGATGATCTTCGCGTCGGCGAGCATCTTCAGCGCGCGACCGGTGTTGGACGCATCGTTGGGGATCGCGACGGTCGCGCCCTGCGGGAGGTCGGCGATGTCGTCGAGGGTCTTCGAATAGAACGCGATCGTGAAGTTGTAGATCGGCTGCACAGCCGTGAGGTCCGCACCGTTCGCGGTGTTGAACTCCTCCATGTACGGCTTGTGCTGCGAGAAGTTCGCGTCGATGTCGCCCGCGGCGAGCATCTTGTTGATCGTGACGTAGTCGGCCACCTCGACGAGTTCGACCTTGTAGCCGTCCTCGATCTCGTCGGCGGCCGCTTCGACGATGTCCGTCATCGGCGAGGTGACGGCGCCGACCCGGATGGTCTGGTCGTCGGCGCCGCCCTGCGCGGCGGGCGAGGCGCAGCCGGCCAGGAGGGCGACGGCGGCGGCGGTGAGGGTGGCGGCGAGGGTGAAGCGGCGCGGGGACATGGTGCTCCTTGTGGGATGGGGACGGATGCCGGTGGTGGGCCGGACTCAGCGGTGGTCGAGGCGGACCGAGATCCGTTGGCCGACCGCCTGGATGACGAGGACGATGATGAGGATGACGAGGATCGTGAAGTACATGAGCACGTCGTCGTACTCCTGGTAGCCGTAGCGCAGCGCGAAGTCGCCGATGCCGCCGCCGCCGACGACACCGAGCACCGTCGAGTACGAGAGCAGGCTGATACTCGCGGACGTCAGCGCATAGACGAGACCCGGCAGGGCTTCGGGCAGGAGGAAGCGCCAGACCGTCTGCGGGACGGTCGCGCCGAGGGTCTGCGCGACACGGGGGATGCCGGGGCGCACCTCGCGGAGGATCTGCTCCACCAGCCGGCCGTAGACGGCCACGGCGACGACGCAGAGCGAGAAGGTCGCCGCGGGCGTGCCGAAGGTCGTGCCGTAGACCGCGCGCGTCACGGGGACCAGGAAGACGACGAGGAGGAGGAACGGGAACGAACGGATGACGTTGATCAGGAAGTTCGCGACCGACCAGACGAGGCGCTGGGGGAGGATGCCGCCGGGGCGGGTGAGGTAGACGGCGGCCCCGAGCGGCAGTCCGAACACCACCGCGGCCGCGAGCGAGGCGCCGAGCATGTAGCCGGTTTCGCCGAGGGACTCGAGGAGGTCGTCGCCGCGCTCGGCGAGCGACGCCCCCAGCGAGGCGAAGACGTCCTCGGCGCCGGTCATGCGCCGAGCTCCCGCCGTGCGCGGTCGAGGTACGTCTCGCGCTCGCCGCGTGCCGAGGGCGCGACCTCGAGGACGTCGACCAGCCGGCCGTCCTCGAACAGGGCGACCCGGTCGCAGACGCTGCGCACGACGTCGAGATCGTGGGTGACGATGACGACCGTCGTCCCGAAGCGGTCGCGTGCATCACGGAGCAGATCGAGTACTTCGCCCGCCGTCGCCGCATCGAGGGCGGAGGTGGGCTCGTCGCACAGCAGCAGCCGGGGGCGGCTCACCAGCGCCCGGGCGATCCCGACGCGTTGCCGCTGCCCGCCGCTGAGCTGCGCCGGGTACGCATCGGCGCGGTGATCCAGCCCCACGAAGCGCAGCGCGTCGTCGACGGCGCTCGCCGCCCGCTCCCGCCGGGGGCGCAGCAGGAGGGCGACCTCGACGTTCTGACGGACCGTCCGGTTCGCCAGCAGGTGGACCCCTTGGAACACGACGCCGATCTCGCGTCGCAGGCGGCGGAGACCGGCGCGGTCGAGGCGGCCGATGTCGGCGCCCAGCACGGTCACGGAACCCGAGGTAGCAGCGACTTCGCCGGTGAGGAGGTTCAGCAGGGTGCTCTTGCCGGCACCGCTCTCGCCGATGACGCCGAGGATCTCGTGGTCGGCGACGGTCAGGTCCACCTCGGCGAGTCCCTGCACGCCTCCGGGGTACGCCACGCCCGCGCGAGCGAGCTCGACGGGCGACGGGGACAGCACGAGAGGACCTCAGAACGTTGTTGGATGCCGTCCAACTATAGTTCTGCCATGAGCACCAGGTACCGGACCGAGGCGATCAACGACGACGGCGGGACCGGTGTCAGCCGGGTCACGGGCGGTCTGGAGGTCGCGGTCTCCAACCCGCTGAGCCCCGACGCGGACCTGTCACGCAGCAATCCGGAGCAGCTCCTCGCCCTCGCCTGGGCCACCTGCCTCGACGCCACCCTGCAGGCGATCGTGGCGGGCGCGCACCGCACGCGGGTCCGCGTCGAGGTCGAGCTCCACGACTCCCCGGCGCGCGGCGGCTACGAGTTCCACGTCACGGCGTTCGTCTCCGCCGAGGGGCGCACGCTCACCGAGACGGACGACCTCGTCGCGGCCGCGCACGATCGATGCCCGATCTCCCGTCTCCTTCGGGATGCGGCTACCGTCGGCATCCGCGCGGAGGAGTGGGCCGACTAACGGTCTACCGCGAACCCGAGGTGCGGCATGTCGACGCCTCGGTAGCGCGTGACGAAGCGGCGACGGACCGTCATCCCGAGGCGGATGGCGACGTTCATCGACGCGATGTTCGTGTCGCGGACCTTCGCCCACACGGTCGGGGTATCCAAGTCCCGGAATGCCCAGTCACGCGACGCCGCGGCAGCCTCCGTCGCGTACCCCCGGTGCCAGTACGCCCGTCGGAAGAGGTACCCGACCTCCAGGACCTCGTCGTCGTCGATCCGTTGCCGGGTGATGCCGCACTGGCCGATCATCTCGCCCGGGGCGTCGACGAGCTCGACGGCCCACAGGCCGAAGCCGTCCTCCGCGTAACGCTGCAGGTTCCGGTCCAGCCAGGCCTGGGACTCCGCCTCGGTGAACGCCCCCTCGTACGCGGTCATCGCGACCGGGTCGGTGAGGATCGCCCGGAGCGCCGGCAGGTCGTCCGCGCGCATGTCGCGGAGGACGAGCCGGGCCGTCCGCAGCGTCACTCGTCCGTCCTCACATCGATGCCGAGGGATGCCGCGAACGCGAGTGCGTGCGAGGTCGCCTGATCGGCGGTCAGGGTGACGCCCCGCAGCATCCGGACGTCTGTGAAGGAGAGGACGTCTGCGCCGCGCAGGTCGACGTCGCCCGCCTGCCACTCCCGGACGTCCATCTCGTCCACCGTCGACTCCGCGATCCTCATCCGCTCCACGCGGGCGCCGGGGAGGTCGAGGGTGCCGATGCGGCATCCGGTCACGTCGACGTCCCGCAGCGTCGCGCCGCCCGCCGTCAGGTAGTCGATGCGCACGCCGTCGAGGATGAGCCCGTCGCAGCGCGCGCGGGACAGATCGAGCGTGCCGATCCGCCCGCCGCGGACGACGACCGTCCGCCACGTCCCCTCGCGGGCGATCAGCTCTGCTGTCGACACGGCGTCGAGGATGACGTCGGTGAGGATCGCGCCACTCAGATCGAGGGTTTGAACGGATGCCGGGGCTACGACGCTCTCGCTGATGCGGGTGTGCGCGGCATCCGTCGTCCCGGGGTCGAGGTCGATGCGCGCTTCGGACGTCTCGCCCGACCGGCGAAGCGTCGCGGGCGCGAATTCGCGGGGCAGATCCGGATCGGGGATGCGGGGAGGCTCGGGACGGATGCGGGAACGGGCCATGACGCCAGGCTATGCCGACGGTATGATTGTGCCCATCAGCACCGATCCGGCCATCACCGGGGAGCTCTCGGAAGAACAGCGGTCCGCCGCCCAGTAGAACCGAGCGGGGCAGGCCCGTCATCGCCGCAGGTGAGTGGGTGCACCCGGAACCGGGTCGCGCCAAGCGGGGTGGTACCGCGGTCTCCGGATCGTCCTCGCAGGACCAGACCTGCAGGAGTGACATGACCTACCCCCGATCTTCCGCCTTCGGCCCCGCAGCCGATGCGCCCGCGGCCGTCGTCCCGAGCCCGCGCTTCCCCGACCTCGAGCGCGACATCCTCGCCTTCTGGGAGCAGGACGACACGTTCCGCGCGTCGATCGCGCAGCGCGACGGCGCCGACGAGTGGGTGTTCTACGACGGCCCGCCGTTCGCCAACGGCCTGCCGCACTACGGCCACCTCCTCACCGGGTATGCGAAGGACCTCTTCCCGCGCTTCCAGACGATGCGCGGCAAGAAGGTCGACCGCGTCTTCGGCTGGGACACGCACGGCCTTCCTGCCGAACTCGAGGCCATGAAGCAGCTCGGCATCACCGAGAAGAGCGAGATCGAGGAGATGGGGATCGCCGCCTTCAACGCGAAGGCGCGCTCGTCCGTCCTCGAGTACACGCAGGAGTGGGAGAACTACGTCACCCGCCAAGCGCGGTGGGTCGACTTCGAGCGCGGCTACAAGACGCTCGACACCGGGTACATGGAATCCGTCCTCTGGGCCTTCAAGGAGCTCCACGACAAGGACCTCGCCTACGAGGGTCACCGCGTGCTGCCGTACTGCTGGCGCGACGAGACCCCCCTCTCGAACCACGAGCTGCGCATGGACGACGACGTCTACAAGATGCGCCAGGACCCGTCCGTGACGGTGACCTTCCCGCTCGTCGGCGCGAAGGCCGAGGCTCTGGGACTCACCGCGGTCCGGGCCCTCGCCTGGACGACGACTCCGTGGACCCTCCCGACCAACCTCGCGCTCGCCGTCGGCCCCGACATCGAGTACGTCGTCCTCCCGGGCGGACCCACGGGAGCAGCCGATGTCCACGAGGACGCCCTCGAGGGCCAGTCGCACCGCTACCTGCTGGCCGCGGACCTGCTCGCGAACTACGCGAAGGACCTCGGCTACGCCTCCGCCGACGAGGCCCGCGACGCCGTCGACCAGACCGTCCGCGGAGCGGAGCTCGCCGACGTCGCCTACGACCGGCTCTTCGACTACTACGCCGACGAGGAGACCTGGGGCACCCAGCACGCCTGGCGCATCCTCGTCGACGACTACGTCACGACGACCGACGGCACGGGCATCGTCCACCAGGCCCCGGCCTACGGTGAGGACGACCAGCGCGTGACGGGGGCCGCCGGCATCCCGCTCATCATGAGCCTCGACGACGGCGGACGCTTCCTGCCGCAGGTGACCGACGTCGCCGGCGAACTGTGGATGGACGCCAACCGCCCCCTCATCCGCCTGCTGAAGGCCGAGGGGCGCCTCCTGCGCGAGGCGTCGTACGAGCACTCGTACCCGCACTGCTGGCGCTGCCGGAACCCTCTCATCTACAAGGCCGTCTCGAGCTGGTTCGTCCGGGTCACCTCGATCAAGGACCGCCTCGTCGAGCTCAACGAGCAGATCACCTGGGCGCCCGACAACGTCAAGCACGGTCAGTTCGGCAAGTGGCTCGAGGGTGCGCGCGACTGGTCGATCAGCCGCAACCGGTTCTGGGGGTCGCCGATCCCGGTGTGGAAGAGCGACGACCCCGAGTACCCCCGCGTCGACGTCTACGGCTCGCTCGAGGACCTCGAGCGCGACTTCGGCCGGCTGCCGGTCAACGAGGCGGGCGAGGTCGACCTGCACCGCCCCTTCATCGACGACCTGACCCGTCCGAACCCCGACGACCCGACGGGTCAGTCGACGATGCGCCGCATCGAGGACGTCTTCGACGTGTGGTTCGACTCCGGGTCGATGCCGTACGCGCAGGTGCACTACCCCTTCGAGAACCGCGAGTGGTTCGACGAGCACGCCCCCGCCGACTTCATCGTCGAGTACATCGGGCAGACCCGCGGCTGGTTCTACGTGATGCACGTCCTGTCAGGCGCGCTGTTCGACCGCCCCGCGTTCTCGGGTGTCGCCTGTCACGGCATCGTGCTCGGCAGCGACGGGCAGAAGATGTCGAAGTCTCTGCGCAACTACCCCGACGTCAGCGAGGTGTTCGACCGCGACGGCTCCGACGCGATGCGCTGGTTCCTCATGAGCTCGTCGGTCCTCCGCGGCGGCAACCTCGTCGTCACCGAGGAGGGCATCCGCTCCGGTGTCCGCGAGTTCCTGCTGCCGCTGTGGAACGCGTGGTACTTCTTCTCGACGTACGCGAACGCGGCGGGCGGCCCCGACGGTGCCGGCTACGAGGCGCGTCGTCGGACGGACTCGACGAACGTCCTCGACCGCCACATCCTCGCGCTCACGGGCGATCTCGTCCGGGGCGTCGCCGCCGACCTCGAGGCGCTCGACTCGACGATGGCGGCCGCGAAGCTCCGCGAGTTCACCGAGGCGCTGACCAACTGGTACATCCGGCGCTCGCGCGACCGGTTCTGGGTGGGGGTGGATGCCGCCGACCCGACCACGACCGAGGCGTTCGACACGCTCTACACGGTGCTCGAGACGCTCACCCGCGTCGCGGCTCCGCTCATCCCGCTCGTGTCCGAGCGCGTCTGGCAGGGTCTCACCGGCGGGCGCAGCGTCCACCTCGAGGACTGGCCGGACGCCGATGAGTTCGCTCCGGCATCCGACATCCGCGTGGCGATGGACACCGTCCGCGAGGTCTCGTCCGTCGCGAACGCCCTCCGCAAGAAGGAGGGCAAGCGCGTGCGTCTGCCGCTCGCGAACCTCACGGTCGCGGTGGGCGGTGCCGACGCGCTCGCGCAGTTCGAGGACATCGTGCGCGAGGAGCTCAACGTCAAGGCCGTTCAGGTCGTCGAGCTCACCGACGGCCTGGCAGAGCAGTACGGCATCAGCCAGCGCCTCGCCGTCAACGCTCGCGCGGCAGGTCCCCGCCTCGGCAAGCAGGTGCAGCACGTCATCAAGGGCGCCAAGGCGGGCCTGTGGAGCGAGCAGGACGGCGTGGTCGTCGTCGACGGCATCGCACTCGAGCCGGGCGAGTACGACCTCACGCTCGAGGCGGGCGGCGTCGCCGAGGGCACCGCGATCGCGCTCCTGCCGCGCGGCGGATTCGTGCTGCTCGACACCACCACGACGCCCGAGCTCGAGGCAGAAGGTCTCGCGCGCGACGTCATCCGCGCCGTGCAGGACGCCCGTAAGGCGGCCGGCTTCGAGGTGAGCGACCGCATCGCGCTGCAGCTCACGTTCGACGACACCGGCGACGCCGAGGCGGTCGCCGCCGCGTTCGACGTGGCCGACGTCGCGGGGGAGACCCTCGCGGTTGCCGACCTCGTCGCCACCGCCGACGGCGACACCCTGCGCGGCGAGGCTCTGCGCTCGACGCCGGAGCACACGGCATCCGTCCCCGTCGGCACGTACGCGAACGCCGGCTCCTTCACGATCGGCGTGCGCCGGATCGGAGCGACCTCATGAGCGACCGGACACGAGCGGACGCCGTCTACGCGGCGCTCCTGGAGCGGCAGGGCGAGCGGTGGGTCGAACCCCGCGTCGAACGCACCCGCCGTGCGCTGGAACTCCTCGGCGACCCGCAGCGGACCTACCGCGTCATCCATGTGACGGGAACGAACGGCAAGACCTCGACGAGTCGCATCGCCGAGTCGATCGTCCGTGCTCACGGGCTTCGGACCGGGCTCTTCACGAGCCCGCACCTGGAGCGTTTCACGGAACGGATCATGGTCGACGGCGAGCCCATCGCCGATGCCGCGATCGCGGACGCATGGGATGAGATCGCGCCCATCGTCGCGCTCGTCGACGAAGAGCTCGACGGCACGGACGAGCCTCCGCTGACCTTCTTCGAGCTGCTCACCGTGCTCGCCTTCGTCGCGTTCGCCGACGCCCCCGTCGACGTCGCGGTGATCGAAGTGGGCATGGGCGGTGCGTGGGACTCGACGAACACCGCCGACGGCGACGTCGCGGTGTTCGCGCCGATCGACATCGACCACGCCGACAAGCTCGGCGACACGATCGGCGAGATCGCCACCGTGAAGTCCGGCATCATCAAGCCGAACGCCGCCGTGGTGTCTGCGGCCCAGCAGACCGCGGCGCTCAGCGTGCTGACGACGGCTGCGCGAGCTCAGGGTGCGTCGCTGGCGGTCGAGGGGGAGCAGTTCGGTCTGCTCGACCAGAAGCTCGCCGTCGGCGGTCAGCTGCTGACCGTCCGCGGACTCGCGGCCACGTACGACGAGCTCTACCTGCCCCTGTACGGCGCGCACCAGGGTCACAACGCCGCGTTGGCGGTCGCCGCCGTCGAGTCCCTCATCGGTGGCGGGTCGCAGCCCATCGCCGCCGACGTGCTCGCCGACGGGCTCGGCAACGTGACCTCGCCGGGACGTCTCCAGCTCGTCGGCATCGCGCCCACCGTCCTCGTCGACAGTGCGCACAACCCGCACGGAGCCCGCTCGCTGGTCGCGGCCCTCGGCGACTCGTTCGATTTCGACGACTGGGGTCTCGTGCTCGGCGCCTTCGCCGACAAGGACGTCGCGGGGATCGTGCAGACGCTCGCCCCCGCGGTCGCGCACGTGTTCGCGACCGCTCCGGAGTCCGACCGGGCGGAGGAGCCGGATGCCGTCGCCGACCTCGTCGAGCAGACCGAGACACCCGTCACGGTCCACCGCGACCTCGCCGAGGCGGCCGAGGCGGCACGCGCGTGGGCGGCGGAATCCGACCGCCGTGCCGTGGTGATCGCCGGCAGCGTCGTGCTCGCCGGGGAGGCCGTCGTGCTCGCCGAAGCGGAGGACTGGAAGTCGGGGTACCGTTCGTGAGCCGTCAGCCCCGTCCGCGACGACAGCCCCGTCCGCGACGACAGCGCGGCGCGCGCGAGTCGCTCCTCTCGGTGATCCTCGGCTTCGAGTCGATCGTCGCGTTCCTGGCAGGTCTCGCCGTCTACGGCCTGCGTGCCCTTCCCGCAGGCATCGAGCCGTGGTGGGGGATCGTCGGCGGCGCGGTCCTCGGTGTCGTCATGATCATCCTCAGCGGGTTCACGCGCTACCGCTGGGGTGTCATCGCGGGCTTCGCCCTGCAGGTCCTCATCGCTCTCGGTGCGTTCCTCGTGCCGGCGCTCCTGATCGCCGCCGCCGTTTTCGGCGCGCTGTACGTGTATGGCACCATCAAGGGCGGCGCGCTCGACGAGCGCAACGCCACACTCGCCGCCGAGGCGGAGAAGAACGGAGACTGACATGGCCACCGAACAGACACTCGTCCTCGTGAAGCCCGACGGCGTCGCGCGCGGGCTGACCGGCGCGATCCTCGCCCGCATCGAGGCGAAGGGGTACTCGCTCGTCGACATCCGCCTCGTGGAGCCGGACCGCGAACGCCTCGAGCAGCACTACGCCGAGCACGAGGGCAAGCCGTTCTACGAGCCGCTGCTGGAGTTCATGATGTCCGGGCCGTCCGTGGCGATCCGCCTCGCCGGCAACCGCGTCATCGAGGGCTTCCGCTCGCTCGCGGGGACCACCGACCCGACCACGGCAGCGCCCGGCACGATCCGTGGCGACTTCGGTCGCGATTGGGGCCTGGCCGTGCAGCAGAACCTCGTCCACGGCAGCGACAGCGTCGAATCCGCGAACCGCGAACTCGCGATCTGGTTCGACTGACGATCGATCCGCATGCGCCCGTCACGGCTCCGGGGCGGGCGCATCGTCGTCTCAGCGGGTGAACTCCGCGATCCAGTCCAGGCGCACCTGAGCGATGACACCGACGACGGCGAATGCGACGATCGCCATCAGCGGTGTCCACGCCATCAGCGCGTCGGCCCGGCGCCGAATGGCTGCGGATGCCGGTATCGCGCCCTCCCTGACGAGGTGGACGGCCACGGCGAAGAACGTCGGGATCGTGACCGACCACGTCACCATGCACCACGGGCAGAGGGTCGCGAGCACGAAGATGCTCTGCGTGATGAGCCACAGCACGAAGGCGAACGCGGCGGTCACCCCGAGCCCGAACAGCAGCCAGAACCACCGCGCGAACCGTGCCCCCGCCAGGAGCGCCGCACCCACCACGATCGGGGCGACCCAGCCGGTGAGACCGAGGATCGGGTTCGGGAATCCGAACACCGATCCCTGCGCCGAATCGAGGTTCTTCCCGCACTGGACCAGGATGCTGATGTCGCAGGATGCCGAGGAGCCGGGGTTTTCGAGGAGCGAGAACTTCTCGGTGGTCAGCGCGAACGCGGCGATCCATCCCACGACACCGGCGAAGATCAGCCAGATGGCGAAGACGGTCGGGCGGGGAGAGCGGGTCCGCGTGGTCATGCGGGCGATTATCGCACCGGGACTGATCGGTCCTCTGACCACCCGGCCGTGCATATCGGAGGCCTGCGGTCACGGTTTCACCCCGGGTAGTGGGATAATGGGGGTCGACGTCCTCGCGGCCGCGCCGCCAAGATGTCACCAGAAGACTTCGGGCTATCGACGCCCGCGCAGCATCACCCCGCCGAGTGTGCGGGGATCGGCTGCAGACCGAATGAGTTCGCGGCACCCCCGACAACGGAGCGGCGCCGCCCGATTTTCGCCGGACGGCACGCGGGGCCGTCGGCTAGGAGTAGGCCAGAGATGGCAGATGAGAAGAACGACACAGCAGCATCCGATGCGATCGACGGCGATCTGACGCCCGAGACGAGCGAGCAGACGGAGCAGGCCGCGGAGATCACCCCGGCACCCGTCGCTGAGGCACCGGACGAGACTGCGGCTGAGGCGCCGGCCGCTCAGCCGGATGGTGTGGCCGAGCCCGAGCAGGTCGCGGAGCCCGAGCAGGTCGCCGAGGCTGAGGCGGTCGCTGAGCCCGAGGCGCCCGCGGAGCCCCAGCAGGACGCCGAGCCCGAGGCGCCCACTGAGCCCGAGATCCCGACAGCGGTCAGCTTGGGCCTGCTTCCGGAGCAGTTCGTCTCGGCCGTGTCGACCGCTCTGCACTTCTACGCGCCCGAGGTCGCCCCGTTGCCGGCGCTGCCCAGGGATGAGAGCGAGCGCGAGGACCGCGAGGAGGCCGGAGCCGAGGCATCCGGTGGATCCCGCCGTCGCAATCGTCGCCGTGGCGGCGGCAGCGCCCCTGAGCAGAGCGACGAGCCCGCCGGGCCCCGTCGCCGTGCCGTCGAGGTCATCACCGAACCGCAGCGGATCAAGGGTTCCACGCGGCTCGAGGCCAAGAAGCAGCGTCGTCGAGATGGACGCGAGGCCGGCCGTCGCCGCGCCGTCGTCACCGAGGCCGAGTTCCTCGCCCGGCGCGAGTCCGTCGACCGCGACATGATCGTCCGTTCGCGCGGCGGCCGCATTCAGATCGGCGTGCTCGAGGACAACGTCCTCGTCGAGCACTACGTCGCCCGCAACCAGGACGCATCGCTCATCGGCAACGTGTACCTCGGTCGTGTGCAGAACGTCCTCCCCAGCATGGAGGCCGCCTTCGTCGATATCGGTCGGGGCCGTAACGCCGTGCTGTACTCCGGCGAGGTCGATTGGGATGCCGTCGAGACGGGCAACCAGCCCCGCCGCATCGAGCTCGCCCTCAAGTCCGGCGACCGCGTCCTCGTGCAGGTCACGAAGGACCCCGTGGGTCACAAGGGCGCCCGCCTGACGAGCCAGATCTCGCTTCCGGGGCGGTACCTCGTGTACGTGCCGGGCGGTGCCATGAACGGCATTTCGCGCAAGCTCCCCGATACCGAGCGGGCGCGTCTGAAGAAGATCCTCAAGGAGGTCCTGCCGGAGTCCTCGGGCGTCATCGTCCGAACGGCGGCGGAAGGCGCCACCGAGGAGCAGCTGACGCGCGACGTCCAGCGTCTCACCTCGCAGTGGGAGCACATCAGCGCGCAGGCCCAGACGGGCCAGGCTCCGGCCCTCCTGCACTCCGAGCCCGACCTCCTGGTCAAGATCGTCCGCGACGTCTTCAACGAGGACTTCCGCAAGATGCTCATCCAGGGCGACGAGGCGTACGACACCATCACGTCGTATCTGACGGGCGTCGCTCCCGACCTGCTCGAGCGCATCGAGAAGTACGAGGGCGAGCAGGACCCGTTCGACGTCTTCCGCGTCACGGAGCAGATCGAGAAGGCGCTGGACCGCAAGGTGTGGCTGCCCTCCGGCGGTTCCCTCGTGATCGACCGCACCGAGGCGATGACGGTCGTCGACGTCAACACCGGCAAGTTCGTCGGCACCGGCGGAAACCTCGAAGAGACGGTCACGAAGAACAACCTCGAGGCCGCGGAGGAGATCGTCCGCCAGCTGCGCCTTCGCGACATCGGCGGCATCATCGTCGTCGACTTCATCGACATGGTGCTCGAGTCCAACCGAGACCTCGTCCTCCGTCGCCTCGTCGAGTGCCTGAGCCGCGACCGGACGAAGCACCAGGTCGCCGAGGTCACGTCGCTCGGCCTTGTGCAGATGACCCGCAAGAAGATCGGCCTGGGCCTGCTCGAGACCTTCAGCGAGGCGTGCGAGGTGTGCGCCGGCCGCGGCGTCATCGTCCACCACGACCCCGTCGTCAAGCACCGCTCCTCGGGCGGCGACCGCGGCAACGGCAACGGTGGCAACGGGAACAACCGTCGGCCGCGTCAGAACGGCGGAGCGTCGCAGAGCCAGGGCGGCGGAAACGCTCCCGCAGCCCCGGGGCACACGCACGTCATCACGGAGGGTGTGAAGTCGGCGCTCGCGCAGATCGCGGCATCCACCATCCAGCCTCACGAAGAGGCTGCTGCCGCGGCCGTGGAAGAACCCGTCGCCGCGGAGCGTCCCGAGCGGGCGAAGCGTCCCCGTCGCAAGAAGGCCGACTCGGCACCCAAGAGTGACGCCGACCGACTCCTCGACTCGGTGCTCGAGGCTCTTCCGGAGCCGAAGGCGCCCGGTCAGGGCCGTGCGCGCCGGCGCGTCACGACCGCTGCCCTCACGGGTACGCCGGTCCAGACCGCGTCGAACGAGGACTGACCTCGCCCGTCACTGCCCGCGACGTTCGCGGGCGGTGACGCGCAGGCCCGAAGCGATCAGACGCCGCACCAGCTCGTGCGCTCCGACGCGCTCCGCGCCGCCTGCGACCAGCCTGTCGATCACGTCTTCGGGCACGTCGTAGTGATCGCGGTCGAATGCGCGGGGCGGGATGCCGTGCCCCGCCGCGAATGCGTGGAGCTCGGCGAGGTCGCTGTCCGAGACCAGGTGGGCCCAGAGCTTGCCGTGGGCGGGCCACATCGCGGAGTCGACGAGGATGGCCATCCGCCGATCATAAGCGGGCACGGGAACGCACGGACGGGCACGGCGCGCCGGGCCGCGCTTTTGCCCTCACTGCGGGGATCGGGTATTCTGGTCCCTTGGTGCGTCACGTGTCGCAGGCAGTTGCGATGCAGAGCCTGGCTTCCGCACCATGACTTCCAGTCTCATCAGACAATCGGAGCCGTGCGCTCCACAGAAGAAACAAGGTGTGAAGTGGTTTACGCAGTTGTGCGCGCCGGTGGCCGTCAGGAGAAGGTTCAGGTCGGCACCATCGTCGTCCTCGACCGTCAGTCGGCCAAGGTCGGCGACAAGATCGAGCTCCCCGCCGTCCTGTTCGTCGACGGCGACGCCGTGACGACCGACGCCGACAAGCTCGCCAAGGTCAAGGTCACCGCCGAGGTCCTCGGTGAAGAGCGCGGCCCGAAGATCATCATCCAGAAGTTCAAGAACAAGACCGGCTACAAGAAGCGCCAGGGCCACCGTCAGGACCTCACGCGCGTCAAGATCACCGGCATCAAGTAAGCAGCCGAGAGGACACGAGAGATGGCACACAAAAAGGGCGCAAGCTCCACCCGTAACGGTCGTGACTCCAACGCACAGCGCCTCGGCGTGAAGCGCTTCGGTGGTCAGCAGGTCCTCGCCGGCGAGATCATCGTCCGCCAGCGCGGTACCCACTTCCACCCCGGCGCCGGTGTCGGCCGCGGTGGCGACGACACGCTGTTCGCTCTGGCCGCCGGTGCGGTCGAGTTCGGCACGAAGGGCGGCCGTAAGGTCGTCAACATCGTGTCGGTCGCTGAGTGACCACACACATTCCTTGACGAGGGGCGGGCTACGGCCCGCCCCTCGCTCTTTCCCCGCCGACGTTCGTCGGCCCCCCCTGTCAGGAGACACCGCATGGTGACGTTCGTTGATCGCGTGACGCTGCATTTGAGCGCCGGCAAGGGCGGCAACGGATGCGTGTCGGTGAAGCGCGAGAAGTTCAAGCCCCTCGCCGGTCCTGACGGCGGGAACGGCGGTCACGGCGGCGACGTCATCCTGGTCTCCGACCCTCAGGTGACGACGCTCCTGTCGTACCATCACTCTCCGCACCGTTCCGCAGGCAACGGCGGTTTCGGCATGGGCGATCACCGCTCCGGCGCCCAGGGCGAGGCCCTCGAACTCCCGGTCCCGGTCGGTACGGTCGTCAAGGACGAGACGGGTGAGCTCCTCGTCGACATGGCGACGCCCGGCATCCGCTTCGTCGTCGCCCCCGGCGGCCAGGGCGGTCTCGGCAACGCTGCCCTCGCGAACCCCAAGCGCAAGGCGCCGGGATTCGCGCTGCTCGGGACCCCGGGGTGGATCGGTGACGTTCAGCTCGAGCTGAAGACCGTCGCCGATGTGGCCCTGGTGGGCTTCCCGTCCGCCGGCAAGTCGAGCCTCATCGCCGCGATCTCGGCAGCCCGCCCGAAGATCGCCGATTACCCCTTCACGACGCTCCACCCGAACCTCGGTGTCGTCCAGGCCGGTGACGCGCGCTACACGGTGGCCGACGTCCCGGGCCTGATCGAAGGCGCGAGCGAGGGCAAGGGCCTCGGCCTCGAGTTCCTCCGCCACGTCGAGCGCTGCACGGCCCTCGTGCACGTGCTCGACTGCGCGACGCTGGAGCCCGGCCGCGACCCGATCAGCGACCTCGACGTGATCCTCGCGGAGCTCGCCGCCTACCCCGTCCCCGAGGGGCAGATCCCGCTCCTGGAGCGCCCGCAGCTCGTCGCGCTGAACAAGCTCGACGTGCCCGAGGCGAAGGATCTCGCCGATCTCGTGCGCCCCGAGCTCGAGGCCCGCGGATTCCGCGTCTTCGACATCTCCACCGTCAGCCGCGACGGCCTCCGTCAGTTGACCTTCGCACTGGGTGAGATCGTCGAGGAGCACCGTGCCGCGCTGGCCGCGGCGCCCGCTCCCGAGCGCGTTGTCATCCGGCCGCAGGGATCGAAGAAGGATTTCGAGATCCGCGTCGAGGGCGGCACCTACGGCAACATCTACCGCATCCTGGGCGACAAGCCGGTGCGGTGGGTGCAGCAGACGGACTTCCAGAACGAAGAGGCCGTCGGCTTCCTGGCCGACCGCCTCGAGAAGCTCGGCGTCGAGGACGGCCTCTTCAAGGCCGGCGCTCAGGCCGGATCGACGGTCGTCATCGGCCCCGGTGACGGCATCGTCTTCGACTGGCACCCGTCGCTCGGCTCCGCCGCCGAGGTCATGACCGCGCCGCGTGGCACCGACCCGCGTCTCGACCTGAACCCCCGTCGCACGACCTCGCAGCGCCGTGATCGCTATCACGAGCGCATGGATGCCAAGGCCGAAGCGCGCGCCGAACTCGAGTCCGAGCGGATCGCCGCGACTCGCGGGGAGGACGAGGACGAGTCGTGACGCTGCAGGACCGTGCCGGCCTCGCCGGCGCACGTCGCGTCGTCGTCAAGGTCGGCTCATCGTCGATCAGTGGTGAGAACGCGGAGAAGATCGGGCCGATCGTCGATGCCCTCGCCGAGGCGCATGCACGCGGGACCGAGGTCGTCCTGGTGTCGTCCGGTGCGATCGCGACCGGCATGCCGTTCCTGCTGCTCGACGCCCGCCCGAGCGACCTCGCGACGCAGCAGGCCGCCGCGGCCGTCGGTCAGAACGTTCTGATCTACCGCTACCAGGAAGCCCTCCGCCCCTTCGACATCGTGGCCGGCCAGGTCCTGCTCACGGCGGGAGACCTCGAGAACCCGACGCACCGCTCCAACGCGCGGCGGGCGATGGAGCGGCTGCTGGGCCTGCGCATCCTCCCGATCGTCAACGAGAACGACACCGTCGCCACCCACGAGATCCGTTTCGGCGACAACGACCGGCTGGCGGCCCTCGTCGCACAGCTCGTCGGCGCCGACGCCCTCGTGCTCCTGAGCGACATCGAGACGCTGTACACGCGTCCACCGGACGAACCGGGTGCTGAGCCGATCATCGACGTCGCCTTCGGTGACGACCTCTCCGGCTTCCAGTTCGGCTCCGTCGTCGTGAACAGCGTCGGCACCGGGGGAGCGGCGACGAAAGCCTCCGCTGCGCGCCTCGCGTCCGCGGCGGGCATCGCCGTCCTCGTCACGAGCGCCGACCTCGTGCACTCCGCGCTCCGCGGCGAGCAGGTCGGCACGTGGTTCGCCCCCAACCCGCACCCCGCGGCTCCGACCACGACGGCGCCTGTCCGGGTCGACGGCGCCTGACGGCTGAGGCGGCCAGCCGCCCGCCCTAGACTTGGCGGATGACCATCACCGCCGCAACGCCGCAGGAGCGCATGCAGTCGGCTCGGACCGCTTCCCGCTCCGTCGGGCTGTTGACGGATGCCGTCAAGGCCGGCGTCCTGCGGGGGCTCGCCGATGCGATCGACGCGAACGTCGACCTCATCGTCTCGGCCAACGCCGAGGATGTGGCCCGAGGTCGAGACGATGGCCTCACGACGGGTCTCATCGACCGGCTCACCCTCGACCCGGCCCGTGTGCGCGCCCTGGCCACCGCCGTCCGCGACGTCGCCGACCTCCCCGACCCGGTCGGCCGCGTGCTCGATGACCGCGTCCTCGACAACGGTCTGCACCTCCAGAAGGTGTCGGTGCCGTTCGGGGTGATCGGCTCGATCTACGAAGCTCGTCCGAATGTGACCGTCGACATCGCCGCGCTCGCGCTGCGCTCCGGGAACGCCGTGGTCCTCCGCGGTGGCAGTGCGGCGCAGTCCTCGAATGCGGCGCTCATCTCGGTCATGCGCGGCGCCCTCGCGGACGCCGGCGTCGACCCCGAGGCGATCCAGACAGTGGACGACTTCGGTCGCGATGGTGCGCGGGCCCTCATGCGGGCGCGCGGCCTCGTCGACGTCCTCGTGCCCCGTGGCAGCGCGCAGCTCATCGAGACCGTCGTGACGGAGTCGTCGGTGCCCGTCATCGAGACGGGTGCGGGTGTCGTGCACATTGTGCTGGACGCGTCTGCCCCGCTCGAGTGGGCGACGGACATCGCCGTCAACGCGAAGGTCCAGCGGCCGAGTGTCTGCAACGCCGTCGAGACCCTGCTCGTGCACCGCGACGCCGCGACGCGCTTGGTCCCGCCGGTCGTCGCCGCGCTCCAGGAGCGAGGGGTCACGGTTCACGGCGACGCCGAGGTCGCCGCGCTGGCATCCGATGTCGTCCCCGCGACCGAGGACGACTGGGCGACCGAGCACATGAGCCTCGACATCTCGATCCGCGTCGTCGACGGTCTCGACGACGCCCTCGCGCACATCCGGCGCTACTCCACGCAGCACACCGAGTCGATCATCACGACGGACGACGGGATCGCCGAACGTTTCCTCGCCGAAGTGGATGCCGCCGTCGTCATGGTCAACGCGTCCACCAGGTTCACCGACGGTGGCGAATTCGGGTTCGGCGCAGAGGTCGGCATCTCGACGCAGAAACTCCATGCGCGGGGACCCATGGGGCTGCCCGAGCTCACCACGATGAAGTGGCTCGCGCGGGGCGCCGGGCAGATCCGGTCCTGACCACCTAAACTGTTTCTGCACCCGACCCCTCGAACGGAGCCCGAATGAACTTCGCGACGACCATCGTCCGCGCCGCAGCCGAGACCGAGCACCACGGTGGCAACGTCATGGCCACGACCTTCGGGTACGGCATCGTCGCGTTCGTGCTGTTCCTGCTCCTCGGACTCGTGACCCTGTCGTACCGCAACGTGGCCAACCGCCACGCACACAAGGCCGAGGCGTACGCCGCGAAGAACCCCGTGCAGCAGGCGGGCCACGGCCACCACTGAGGCCGTGTCGATGGCAACCACGCGCGCACCGCGCATCGGTGTGATGGGCGGCACGTTCGACCCGATCCATCACGGGCACCTCGTGGCGGCCAGCGAGGTCGCGCAGTCGTTCGGGCTGGACGAGGTCATCTTCGTCCCCACCGGTGAGCCGTGGCAGAAGTCGGGCGTCTCGTCCGCCGAGCACCGGTATCTGATGACCGTCATCGCGACGGCATCCAACCCGATGTTCACCGTCAGTCGCGTGGACGTCGACCGGACCGGCAAGACGTACACGATCGACACCTTGCGGGACCTGAAGAAGCAGCGGCCGGATGCCGACCTCTTCTTCATCACCGGAGCGGACGCCATCGCGCAGATCCTCGGTTGGCGCGACGTCGCGGAGCTGTGGGACCTGGCGCACTTCGTCGCGGTGTCCCGTCCGGGGCACACCCTGAACGTCGAAGGGCTCCCGTCCGACGACGTGAGCAAGCTCGAGATCCCGGCTCTGTCGATCTCCTCCACCGACTGCCGCGCTCGCGTGCGCCGCGGACACCCCGTCTGGTACCTCGTCCCCGACGGCGTCGTCCAATACATTGCGAAGCATCACCTGTATCGGAGCAAGGCATGAGTACACCAGACCAGCCGGGCACTCCGCCGCTCACACGGCGCCAGCTGCGCGAACTGCGCAACACGGCATCCACGCCCATCATCACCCCCGAAGAGGCCCAGGCGGATGCCGACGCCTCGGACGCCGCAGCGGAAGAAGCTGCTGCCGCTGCAGTGGAGCAGGAGGTCGAGGTCGCGCCTGAGCGGACCCCCGTTGCTCTCGCGGACGATGCCGAGCTCGACCCGGATGCGCACCCTGTCAGCCGCCGCCAGGCGCGGTACCTCGCGAAGATGCGAACCGGCGCCGTGGACGTCCTCCCCTCGGAGCCCGAGACGGGCGAGGTCGCGACGACGGATGCCGAGCCGTCGGAGTCCGACGAGTCTCACACCGATGTGGGCGAAGTCGAGTCGTCCGAGCCTGTCGTCGAGGATGAGCCTGTCGTCGAGGATGAGCCTGTCGTCGAGGATGAGCCTGTCGTCGAGGATGAGCCTGTCGTCGAGGATGAGCCTGTCGTCGAGGATGAGCCTGTCGTCGAGGATGAGCCTGTCGTCGAGGATGAGCCTGTCGTCGAGGATGAGCCTGTCGTCGAGGACGAGCCTGTCGTGGAGGACGAGCCTGTCGTCGAGGACGAACAGGCTGACGCGGAGGAAGCCGCGGATGATGCGGAGCGGACGCCCGTCATCGCCCCGGAGCTCGGAGCGCAGCTGCTCGAGGAAGGGGCGGCCCCGGTCGAGCTTCCGCCATCGTTCGACCAGCTCCTGACCCGAGGGGGGAGCGGTTCCGCCTCGGCGCCGAATGCCCTCATCCTGTCTCAGACGCCCGAGACCGGCTCGTTGTCGGTACCCATTCTCGGAACCGGTGAGCTGATCATCACCGGCAGCTACGCACTTCCCGAGAGCTTCGGCTCCACGGGAGTCGGGCCGGGGAACTCTGATGGCAAGGATGCGGACGCCGCCCTCATCGACGGCGAGCTGCCCCCGGCATCCTCACCCACGCCGATCGCCGCGTCGTCGGCGATCAGTACCATTAAGAGTGCGGATGAGATCATCCGCCCTCCGGCGCCCGAAAAGGGCAGCCGTCTCATCATGACCCTCGCGATCTGCGCCGGTGCCCTCGGACTGGCCCTCGCGACGGTGCTCATCCTCACCCTTGTGAACGGAAACTTCTGATGGTTGCTGCAGAGCACACGCACGAACTCGTCCAGGTGGCCGCGGCCGCCGCAGACAGCAAGGGCGGCACGGACTTCGTCGCCTTCGATGTGTCGGGCCCCCTTCCGCTGATCGATGCCTTCCTCCTCGTCACCGGTAACAGTGAGCGCAACGTCGCCGCCATCGCCGACGAGGTCGAGGACAAGATGCTCGACGCAGGCCAGAAGCGTCTGCGCCGTGAGGGACGCGACGAGTCGCGCTGGGTCCTCCTCGACTTCGGCGACCTCGTCGTCCACGTCTTCCACGAGGAGGAGCGCGTGTTCTACGGGCTCGAGCGCCTGTGGAAGGACTGCCCGATCATCCCCGTGACGATCGCGGAGCCCACCCCGAGCGAGTGACATCGTCGCCTCGTGTTCAGAGCACTCCTCCGCGTGTAGTAAGCTGGATGAGTTGCCGCGAGCGGCGACCAAGGGCCTGTGGCGCAGCTGGTAGCGCACCTGCATGGCATGCAGGGGGTCAGGGGTTCGAGTCCCCTCAGGTCCACCAAATACCCCGGTTCGCCGGGGTTTTTGTGTTTCTGCCGTCGTGCGTGTCGCTGCCGTACGCTCGGCGCATGCACACCGAGCGCGGCACAGGCCGGACGGCTCTGCGCCTCGTCCCCATGACCCCGCGTGATCCACACGAACCGGGCCGTGCGGCGTCGTCGCTGGAGCTGTTCTTCGACTCGTCTTCGTCGTGGCCGTCAGCATCTCCGCGGTCGAGCTGCATCACGCCCTGACCGACGGGCACGTCGTCGACGGCGTCCTGAGCTATGCCGCTGTGTTCTTCAGCATCTGGTGGGCGTGGATGGACTTCACCTGGTTCGCCACCGCATTCGATACGGACGACTGGTTCTACCGTCTCCTCACCATCGTCCAGATGGGCGGCGTCCTGGTGCTCGCGGCAGGAGTGCACTCAGCGTTCGCGGAGGCGACTTCCGCATCGTGACCGCCGGGTACGTCGTCATGCGGCTCGCCATGGTGGCGCAGTGGGTACGTGCGTCCCGCGGAGCAGGGCCGGCTCGAGCGGCGACGGTGACCTACGCCGTCGGGATCACCGTCGTGCAGGTCCTCTGGGTCGCGGCACTGCCGCTGCCGGTCGGCGCCTTCCGGCTCGTCATCGTGGGGCTGATTCTCGCAGAGCTGGCGGTGCCGGTCGTCACGCTCATCCTGCTCGGGGAGAGTCTGCTCGCGTCCGCGAACGCCGTGATCCGCGCCGTGCAGGATGCGGAGTCCCTGACTCCTCTCATCGGGATCGCGGTCCTCACCCTCGCCGTGACCGCCGCGCTGTGGTGGACCTACTTCTGGCCGCCTCACCACCTCGCGATCGACCGGCTGCGACGTCCGCTGCTGTACGGTTACGGTCACTACTTCGTGTTCGCTGCGGCGGGCGCCTTCTCGGCCGGCATGGAAGTCGAGATCGACGTGTTGACAGGGCACAGCGCGTTGGCGTCGCCCTGGGCATCGTTCACCTACACGGTACCGATCGCGATCTTCGTCGGGGTCGTGTGGCTGCTGGCGATTTGGCCGCACTCCGGGCGCGTCGTGAACGTCGTCATCCCCTCGGGGGCGATCCTCGTTCTCATCGACCCGCTGATCCCGGTGCCCGTGGCACTGACGGCCGTCATCCTCGCCGGGGTGGTCGCGGTTCTCATCGTGTCGGAACCGCGGGAGGCGGGTCTCGACGATGGAGCGCTTGTCGACGTCTGACTCGTCGAGAGCGATGCGCTCAGCTAGAAGCCGTGTGGAGTTCGCGGCGCCGGCGCCTCCGCGCGTGACGCCGCTCCGACACGAACACGGAGGTCCGTCCGACGGCGCTGCAGACACCGCACACGGCCGCTGCAGCGAGGACAGGGCCGGCTTGATCGGCACCCTGCGCCGCACCCGTCACCGACGAAAGGAGTAGCAGAGCGATCCCGGACGCCACGGCGCCCAGTAGCCAGAACACCGTCACGTGCGGGAGGACTCCGGGCACGTTACGCATCCAGCGGCCGACGAGCCACGCGATCGGCGCACCGAGCCACACCAAAGCGAACGAGATCGCCGCCGCGCCCAGCACGACGAACGCCAGCAGCCCTCTTGCGCTCTCGACGGTCGCTGTCGATCCGACGAATATGACCACGGCGGTGACCAGGACGAAGCAGATCCACGTGGCGAACGTGAGAAGAGCGACGTCCCCGGCATCGAGAGCTCGCGACCCCGGCTCATTCGGGGGGATCGGAAGCCTCCGCGTCCGCCTCGGCGGCTTCGACGTCGAGATCACCGGCGTCGGGTGCGACGAACCGCTCCTCGGGAGACGGCTCGTCAGGTCGGTCAGCGGCACCGGCGGGCGCAGGAGGCAGGCCGTCCTGCTCTCCGCCGACGAGTCGCTCGAGGTCGGGCGTGTAATCGTTGCTCATGGGTGTCCTCTCGACTCTTCGAGCTTCTCGGACCTCGAACGTCGCGTCGAGGGTCTTGACGGAGTCAGCTGGTTTCGGCCGGTTCCAGCAGATGAAGCAGCCGTACGCGGATCGGTTGGGCACGCTCGGTGAAGGCGCGCTGCGCGGCCACGTACTGGGCCTTGCCCGTCGGCGTCTCGATGGGCACGGCGGAGTAGCCCCAATCGCTGAGATCGTACGGCGAGGCACGCATGTCCAGTTCTCGGATGTCGCGGGCCAGCACGAACGCATCCAGAAGCAGTTCCCCGGGGACGAGCGGGCCGAGCTTCACTGCCCATTTGTACAGGTCCATGCCGGCATGAAGGCAGCCCGGCTGCTCTGTCAGCGCCTGAGTCTCACGCGTCGGCGCGAAGCGGTTGAGCGGCGTGGCTTCAGGCGTGAAGAAGCGGAACGCGTCGATGTGCGTGCACCGCAGATCGTGCGCCTCGACGACGGCATCCGTTCCGTCCGCACCGAGCCGTAACGGCACGGGATGCCGCGTCTCGCCGTCCCGGTAGACCATCGCCCACTCGTGCAGACCGAAGCAGCCGTAGGATCCGGTCCTCCCGAGAGTGCTCGAAAGGATGCCGCGGATCGCGCGGACGAGCGGAGCCTTCTCGGTGAGGAACGCCTCGGTGTCGGCGGTGACGTCGTCGCCGACCACCCGGTACCAGCGCCAGGCGGCATGCGGTGAGTCGGCGGCATCCGCCAATCCCACATCACGCCCCGGGTGCCAGCGGCGGAGGACGGCCGGCTTGTAGGAGTAGTACGTGTAGAGGAAGTCGTCGACCGGGTGCGTCTCGCCCCGGGCCGCGCGGTGGCGACGGCCGGCGGTGAGGGCCTCGGCCCGCTCGGCGTGCGCCTGCATCCGTTCGGTCCATTCGGACCGTGCGAGGACGGCGCTCGTCAGGGTGGGCATGCGGGTGCGGATCAGACGGGCTGGATCAGCTCGGGGGAGTCGTTGCGGACGTTGCCCACGGCGCTCGAGACGACGTGGTCGGTGAGCCCGGTGACGACCTGGGGGGCCGCGTCGACGGCGGCGTCCAGGAGGTCCCCGACGTTGTCGACCTCGGTGTCGAGCCAGGCGTCCGCGAAGTCGGCGTCGAGGAACAGCGGCATCCGATCGTGGATCGACCCGAGCGGCGCGACGGCGTCGCGCGTGATGATCGTGAACGACAGCACCCATTTGGTGGGATCGTCCTCGGCTTTGGCGGGGTCCTTCCACCACTCGTAGAGCCCTGCGAACAAAAGAGGCGACCCGTCGGCGGGATGGATGAAGTACGGCGTCTTGCCCTCGTCGGTCGTCTGCCACTCGTAGTACCCGGTGGCAGGGACGATGGCGCGGCGCTTGATGAGCGCTTGCCGGAACATCGGCTTGTCCTCGAGCTCCTCCGAACGCGCGTTGAACGCCCGAGCGCCGACCTTCACGTCCTTCGCCCACGAGGGGACAAGGCCCCAGCGTGCGGGCTCCAGACGCCGTGTGGGCGGGTCGGTCTTGGCCGAGTCGAGAACGATCCCGACCTGCGACGTCGGGGCGATGTTGTACGACGGAGTGGGAAGGTCATCGCTCTCGACGTCGACGCGCAGCACACCGACGAGTTCCGAGGCGACGTTGGCAACGACGAAGCGACCGCACATGGGTGTCAGCCTAGGAGGAGGTGGGGACATCGCGGACGATGTCGACGTCGGTCAGACGCTCGAGCAGCTCCGCGCCGTCGTCTCCGGTCACCCACGGCACGCCGGCCGCGCTGTGATCGTCCACCGCGGTCCGGCCACCGGCGAGGACCGCCTCGGCCGGTGTCAGTCGCCGGATGGCTACGGCAGCGACCTGCTCGGGATGCTCGATCGTGAACTGCGTGTAGATCTCGTCGTCGTGCTGTCCGTCGTCGCCGATGAGCAGCCAGTCGATGTGGGGGAACTCGTCGGCCAGGCGGCGCAGGTTCTCCTTCTTG
Organism: Microbacterium sp. LKL04; assembly: GCF_900102005.1. NCBI lineage: Bacteria > Bacillati > Actinomycetota > Actinomycetes > Micrococcales > Microbacteriaceae > Microbacterium > Microbacterium sp. LKL04. The sequence continues at coordinate 772,919 of NZ_LT627736.1, forward strand.
TGCTCCTTGCCGCTGCGGAACCACCGGTCGTGCGTCGGGCCCCAGTCCGTCAGGAGCATCGCGCCGAGAGGGAACAGATGCCGGCGCTGGAATCGCACGAGGGTCGGCGCGACGTTCCATGCTCCGGTCGAGAGATACAGGATGGGCGATCCGGGGTTCTCGCGCGCGAGCCGCTCGAGCAGAACGGCCATTCCGGGGACCGGCTGGCGGGCGTGCTCATTGAGGACGAAGGAGTTCCACGCTGCGACGAAGGGCCGGGGGAGCGCGGTGACCATCACGGTGTCGTCGACGTCCGAGATGACGCCGAACCGGATGTCGTCTCCCACGATGAAGACGCGGGCGTCGACGGGATCTGCCTCTTCGACGCTCATCGTGATCGTCTGCCAGCCCGCGGAGAGGCTGGCGGGCAGGACCGCGTCGATGACGCCGCCGCGGTCGGCCGTGACCTCATGACTCACCCCGTCGATGACCACGGAGACCGTGGCGTGGGCGATCGGCACGGCGGCGAAGCTGCGCCAACCCCGCACGCCGGCGTAGTCGCCCCGCTCGCGGCGCTTCGCCTTCGGCGGGATCAGCACTCGACCGAGCACGCGCACCCACTCGGTGCTGCCGTATCCGGGGAACGCGGCGACGGTGGGACGCCTTCCCCTCGCGCGAGCACGGTTCTCACGCCAGGAGTGGAACCGGTACTCGAGGCGCGCCAGCCACAGCACTTTCGTGTCGGGCGCAGAGGAGGAAGCCATCGGTTCAGTCTTTCACGTCGTCGGCGCGACCCTCCATCGCATCGTCGAGTTCGAGGTGGCGAGCCTCCCGCGCGCTGATGACGCGCTTGGCGATGTAAACGAGCACGAGGAAGGCGGCGATGATCCCGACGAACAGGTAACCGGCGTAGTGAAGGCTGTCGGAGAGTTCACGGTAGCCCTCCGCCGCCGCAGCGGCGACGGAGACGTACGCAACCGACCAGACCGTGCAGGCGGGCACGGTCCACGCGAGGAACCGGCGGTAGGCGAACCCGCTCATTCCGACGGTCAGGGGCACGAGGGAATGGAGCACGGGGAGGAAACGCGACAGGAAGATGGCCGGCCCACCTCGCCGGCGCAGGTAGAGCTCCGCGCGCACCCAATTGCGTTCGCCGATCAGCCGGCCCGCGCGGGAGAACCGGATGCGGGGACCCAGCCATCTGCCCAGAGCGAATCCGATGCTCTCGCCGACGAGGGCGCCGACGAGGACGGCGAGGACGAGCCAGGTTCCCTCGGCCAGATTGTCGACGGCGGTGCCGGCGACGATGACGATCGAGTCACCGGGGACGACGAGTCCGACGAGGACGCTCGTCTCGAGCATCATCGCGATGCCGGCGACGATGACGCGCACAACGGGATCCACCGCCTGGACGGTGCCGAGCAGCCAGTCGAGGATCTCGTTCACGACCTCAGATTATCCGCCGTCTACCCTGAGGGAGTGTCCAGCGACCTCGCCTCACGCGTCCTTCACGGGTGGCTCGATCCGGCGGTCGCCTTCACCGCGGTCATCGGTGACGCTGCCGACGCGTTCTGGCTCGATGCCGGCCCCGGCGCTTCCCGCGGATGGAGCTGGGTGGGCACCGGCATCCCGTCGCCCCCTCCGCGCGATGTGGGCCTCGATGGTGCGACGGATGCCGCTGCGGGACCGTTCCGCGGCGGCTGGGTCGGCTGGTCGGGGTACGACGCGGCCGCGCGTCGCGCCGGGGCGCCTGCCGCGGACGACGCGGGACCCGCGGAGGTCTGGCTCCGTGTCGATCGGATGCTGGGGTTCGATCACGCCGCGGGCCGCCTGATCGCTTACGGGGCGGAGGACGCCCTCGACGGCCTGTCCGTCTCCGTGGCGCGGGCGATGTCGACCGGAGGGGCTCCGCGGCCTGCGGACCCGGCCCCGGTCGGAGTCCGCGCCCGCCACGATCCCGATGGGTATGCGGCCCTCATCGAGCAGTGCCGCAACGAGATCCGAGAGGGGCGTGCGTACCAGCTGTGTCTGACGACGCGGTTCGAGGCAGCGGCATCCGTCGACCCGGTCGACACCTACCTGCGTCTGCGTACCGCGACGCCGGCGCATCACGGCGGTCTCATACGCAGCGGCGGGTGGGCGCTTCTGAGCGCGTCGCCCGAGCAATTCCTGTCGGTCTCGGAGGGAATCGTCCGTACGCGCCCCATCAAGGGGACACGGCCGCGCTCCGCCGACCCCGCGGAGGATGCCGCTCTCGCCGCAGAACTGCGGGGGAGCGAGAAGGAGCAGGCCGAGAATGTCATGATCGTCGACCTCATGCGCAACGACCTGCAGCGGGTGTGCGAGCCCGGGACGGTCGCGGCGGAGCGGTTGCTCGAGGTCGAGTCCTACCCCGCGGTGCACCAGCTGGTGAGCACGGTAGCGGGGCGGTTGCGGCCGGGGACGACGGTCGGCGACCTGTGGGATTCCGCCTTCCCGGCCGGCAGCATGACGGGCGCACCGAAGCTGTCGGCGATGCAGATCCTCCACCGGCTGGAGGGCGCGCCGCGCGGCGTCTTCGCGGGATGCTTCGGGTGGATCGGTTCCGATGGGGGCCTCGACCTCGCGATGGTGATCCGGTCGATCGTGACGCACCCGGGCGGAGCGTACGTCGGCGCCGGCGGAGGCATCACGTGGGGCTCGGTGGCGGCCGACGAGGTCGCGGAGGTCGGGATCAAGGCCCGGGCGCCGCTCCGGGCGCTCGGAGCCGAGCTGCCGCCGGGATGGTGAAAGTCCCGGTCCGCTAGGCTGAAAAGGCGCTTTCGCGCGCCCTCCCGACTTTGCACGATTGGTTCACCGTGTCCTCCAGCACCTCCTCCGACGCATCGGCTCCCGAGCAGACCGGCTTCGACTCCCGCGCCATCCAGGCGAAGTGGCAGGCCCGGTGGGCGGAGTCCGACCCGTTCAAGGCCGGCGGCGACGAGGACACGCGACCGCGCAAGTACGTGCTTGGCATGTTCCCGTACCCCTCGGGCGACCTGCACATGGGTCACGCCGAGAACTACGCCTACGTCGACGCCGTCGCTCGGTTCTGGCGTCACCGCGGCTACAACGTGCTGAACCCGATCGGCTGGGACTCCTTCGGCCTGCCAGCCGAGAACGCCGCGATCAAGGGCGGCGCCGGGTCCGACCCGCGCGAGTGGACCTACAACAACATCGACCAGCACAAGGTCAGCTTCCGCGCGTTCGGGTCGTCGTACGACTGGAGCCGCGTGCTCCACACGAGCGACCCCGAGTACTACCGCTGGAACCAGTGGCTGTTCCAGCGCCTCTTCGAGCGCGGGCTCGCCTACCGCAAGCAGAGCGCCGTCAACTGGTGCCCCAACGACCAGACCGTGCTCGCGAACGAGCAGGTCGTCGACGGACACTGCGAGCGGTGCGGCTTCGAGGTCATCAAGAAGAAGCTGACGCAGTGGTACTTCAAGATCACCGAGTACGCCGACCGCCTGCTCGATGACCTGAACCAGCTCGAGGGGTTCTGGCCGCACAAGGTGCTGCAGATGCAGCGCAACTGGATCGGCCGCTCGATCGGCGCCGACATCGACTTCGAGATCGAGGGGCGCGCCGAGAAGATCACCGTCTTCTCCACCCGCCCCGACACTCTGCACGGCGCGACCTTCATGGTCGTCGCGCCGGACTCCGACCTCGCCGCCGAACTGGCCGAGGGCGCCTCGCCCGAGGTCCAGCAGCGCTTCCGCGGTTACCTCGACACGGTGCAGAAGACGAGCGAGATCGAGCGTCAGACCGCCGACCGCCCCAAGACGGGTGTCTTCCTCGACCGCTTCGCGGTCAACCCGATCAACGGCGAGCGTCTGCCGATCTGGGCGGCGGACTACGTCCTCGCCGACTACGGGCACGGTGCCGTCATGGCCGTCCCCGCGCACGACCAGCGCGACCTCGATTTCGCCCGCGCGTTCGACCTGCCCGTGAAGGTCGTCGTCGACACGACGGCTCCGGTCACCGGCGCGATCCCGGTCATCGAGGTCGACGAGGACGGTGTGCCGATCGGCGACGACCTCGAGTCGATCGACCCCGCCCGCACCGGCACCGCGCTGACGGGCGATGGACGCCTCATCAACTCCGGGTCGCTGAACGGGCTGTCGAAGCGGAACGCGATCGCTCGTGCCATCGAGGAGCTCACCTCGGCGGGGACCGGCCGCGCCGCGAAGACCTACCGCCTCCGCGATTGGCTGATCTCGCGTCAGCGCTTCTGGGGCACCCCGATCCCGATGATCCACACTGAGGACGGGCGCATCGTCCCCGTCCCCGACGAGCAGCTGCCCGTCATCCTGCCCGACGCCAAGGGCCTCGACCTGAAGCCCAAGGGCACCTCGCCGCTGGGCGGCGCCACGGAGTGGATGTCTACGGTCGATCCCGAGACCGGTGAGCCCGCTCTTCGCGACGCGGACACGATGGACACCTTCGTCGACAGCTCGTGGTACTTCCTGCGCTTCCTGGCCCCGAACGGGGCGACGGAGCCGTTCCCGAGCGCCGAGGCATCCAAGTGGGCGCCGGTCGACTCGTACATCGGCGGCGTCGAGCACGCGATCCTCCACCTGCTGTACGCCCGGTTCATCACGAAGGTCCTCTTCGACATGGGCCTCGTCGACTTCACCGAGCCGTTCACGAGCCTGATCAACCAGGGCATGGTGCTGCTCGACGGTTCGAAGATGTCGAAGTCGAAGGGCAACCTCGTCGAGTTCGCGTCGAGCATGGACGACCCGGGCGCGGATGCCGTCCGTGTCGCCATCGCGTTCGCCGGACCCGTCGAGGACGACATCAACTGGGAGGACGTGTCGACCACCGGCGCCCAGAAATTCCTCGCCCGCGCGATGCGCGTGGCGACGGATGTCGCAAGCTCGAAGGACGTGGTGTGGGCGGACGGCGACACGTCGCTCCGGCGCGTCACCCACCGTCTCTGGGCGGACGTCGTCGGCCTCGTCGAGCAGTCGAAGTTCAACGTCGTCGTCGCGCGCCTCATGGAGCTCGTCAACGCGACGCGCAAGGCGATCGACTCGGGAGCCGGCGCCGCCGACCCCGCCGTCCGCGAGGCCGCTGAGGCCGTCGCGATGATCCTGGACCTCTTCGCACCGCACACCGCGGAGGAGATGTGGGAGATCCTCGGCTACGAGCCGTTCGTCGGCGTGGTGCCGTGGCGTCAGGCCGACCCGACGCTCCTCGTGGAGGAGTCGGTGACCGCGGTCGTGCAGGTCAACGGCAAGGTGCGCGGCACGCTCACCGTCCCGGCGAAGATCTCGGGCGACGAGCTCGAGAAGCTCGCGCTCGCGGACGAGAAGGTGCGTCGGGCGATCGGCGACAAGGAGATCACGCGCGCCGTCGTGCGCGCGCCGAAGGTCGTCAGCTTCACCGTCGCGTGAGCGTCTTCTCCACCGCCGCCATCTGATCCCGGTTCGTCCACCGCCCCCTCGCCGTCCGATGAGGGGGCGGTGCGGCGCCGCGAGGATCGTGCCATGGGTGCGCAGGCGGTGCCGACGTCTCGACGTCGGCTGGGGATCGGTGCCGCCATCGTCCTCGTGGTCGTCGTCGCCGCGGTGACGATCGCGATCGGGATCATCCGGACGGGCGCGGAGTCCGCTGTCGAGACGGTGCCGGGCGTCGTCTCCGAGACGGCAGCGCCGGCGTCGGTGTACGTCCACGTCTCGGGTCAGGTGCGCGAGCCCGGTCTGTATCGTCTCGACCAGGGTGCGCGCGTGGTGGATGCGGTAGCCGCCGCCGGTGGCTTCTCGGAGAAGGCATCCCGTGACGGCGTGAACCTGGCGCGTCCGGTGAGCGACGGTGAGCAGCTCCTGATCCCTGCCGAGGGCGAAGGGGGGACGGATGCCGGTGCCCCTGCGGTGCCGGAAGGTGACGGGCGCGTGAACCTGAACACCGCCGATCTCGCTGCCCTCGACACGCTGCCCCGCGTCGGACCCTCCATCGCACAGCGGATCCTCGATTGGCGCGAGGAGAACGGCCGGTTCAGCAGCGTCGACGATCTGATGGCCGTGCCGGGGATCGGCGAGAAGATGCTCGCGTCGCTCCGCGACCTGGTGACGGTGTGAGCATTCGGACCGCGCGACGCCGCGACCTGCGGTTGCTGCCGGTCGCGCTCACGGCCTGGGCGGGCGCGGGCGCCGCGATCGTCTTCCCTGAGAAGGCGACTGCCCTCGCCGCTGCGCTGTGGGTGGCTGCCGTCTTCGCGCTGGCGGCCGCCGCGCGAGCGACTCGGCCGACGACGGCGGCGCTGATCGCGGTGGCCTTCGCCGTCGCGGGGGGCGCGGCATCCCATGTCGCACTCGCCCAGCCCGCCCGAGAGGCCGTCGCAGGTCTGCACATCACCGGGGGTCGGAGCGCCGCGTTCGAGGTCGATGTCGTCGGCAAGGTCGAACGGTCCGCGACCGGGTTCCACTTCGATGCGATCACCCGGTCCGTCACGATCGGCCCCGACACGGCTCCCGTCTCGGCTCCCGTCCTCGTCCGGGTACAGGAGCGAGCCGCCAGGCTCGACCTGGGTGCACGTGCGGTCGTGACGGGGACCGCGTTCCGGGCGGATGCCGAGGACCGGGAAGTCCTCGTCGTCGAGGCGTCGTCGCTCGAGCTCGCCCGTCCGCCGACGGGCCCGCTCGCCGCGGCGGCCCAGCTGCGGACGGGCCTGGTGAACGCGGTCGACGGTCTCCCCGACCCCGGTGCAGGGCTCGTTCCAGGCCTCGCGGTCGGCGACACATCCGCGGTCACCGAGGATCTCGACCAGCAGATGAAGGCATCGTCGCTGTCGCATCTGACAGCCGTCTCGGGGGCGAACTGCGCGCTCGTCGTCGGGATCGCATTCGGCTTCGCTGCCCTCTGCGGGGCGCGGCGCGGCATCCGCGTCACGGCGGGACTGGCGACGCTCGTCGCATTCATCGTGCTTGTCTCGCCCGAACCCAGCGTCGTCCGAGCGGGCGTGATGGCGGCGATCGCCATGCTGGGCGTCCTGCTGGGGCGGATCGGCGCAGGGATGTCGATCCTGTCCGCGTCGGTGTGCGTGCTGCTCGTGCTCGATCCGTGGCTCGCGGCATCCCTCGGCTTCGCACTGTCCGCCGTGGCGACCGGGTCGCTGCTGCTGTTCGCCGGACCGCTCGCCGACGGGATGTCGCGGTGGATGCCCGCACCGCTGGCGCTCGCCCTGTCCGTCCCGCTGGCGGCGCAGCTCGCCTGCGGACCGCTGCTCGTGCTGATCGAGCCGACCGTGCCCCTCGTCGGCGTGCTCGCGAACCTGCTCGCGGGTCCCGCCGCGCCCGCCGCAACCGTCCTCGGCCTTCTCGCCTGCCTCGCGCTGCCGTTCCCGGTACTCGCGCAGGGGCTGGCGGCGATCGCGTGGCTGCCGGCCGCCTGGATCGCGGGAACGGCGGACCTGTCCGCGCGGCTGCCCGGGGCATCCAGCGGATGGGTGGAAGGGATGCCGGGGCTCATCGCCCTCGCAGCGACAGGGGCCGCGATCGGCATCGTGATCGCCGCACGCCGGCACCGGTTGCAGCGGTGGGCGGGGTGGGCGCTCGTCGTGATCATCGTCGTCGTGGTGAGCGCCGGCCCGTTCCGGACCCTCATCGACCGGACGCGGGCACCGGACGACTGGGCCATCGCTGCATGCGAGGTGGGACAGGGCGACGCCGTCCTCGTCCGCTCCGGCAGCGCGATCATGCTGATCGACACAGGGCCGGAGCCAGCGCCCCTCGCCGCGTGCCTTGACCGATTCGCGGTCGACCGCGTCGACGTCCTTGTGTTCACCCACTTCGACATGGACCACCGCGGCGGCGCCGAGGCTCTGGTCGGTCGTGCCGACGTCGTGCTGCACGGTCCCGTTCCCGACGCCGAGGCGGCCGCGATGGTCGCCGGCTTCACGCAGTCTGGTGCGCAAGCGCAGGAGGTCTCCGCAGGTCAGAGCGGCATGCTGGGGGAGTGCCGCTGGCGCTCCCTGTGGCCGAAGCCGCGCGACCCGGTCTATCCGTACGGGAACGACGCGAGCGTCGTGATCGACATCACCGGATGCCGCGTCCCCGACGCGATCTTCCTCGGCGACCTGTCGGCGCAGTCGCAGCGCTCGCTGGTGGCTTCTCGTGCGATCGACCGCACCTACGCGGTCGTCAAGGTCGCGCACCACGGCAGCGCCGATCAGGACCACAGCCTGTACGAGGGACTGGATGCGGCCGTCGCCCTCGTGACGGTCGGCGAGAACACCTACGGCCACCCGCGGGACGAGATCCTCGACCTCCTCCGAGAGGAGCACGCGGTCATCGCCCGCACCGACACGTCGGGTGACGTCGTCCTCTGGCGCGACGGGGACGGGATCCGGCTGTGGCGCTCCCGTGAGGAGGGCGGCTGACTCTCGTAGGCTGACCGGATGCCGCCCTCCCGCATTCCGCGTTCGGTCGTCGCGATCGGCGGCGTGCGCGTCGGCGTGGCCGTCGGCGTCCTCGTCGTCCTGGGGTGGACCTACGCCCGTTCCGTGCAGCGGGGGAGCGTCAATCCGTTCGATTTCTTCGGCTACTTCACGAACCAGACCGCGCTGGGGAGCGCGATCGTGCTCGGGGCGACCGGGATCCTTCTCCTCCTCGATCGGATCGTTCCCGCATGGCTGACCCTGGCACGTGGGGTCGCGGTGGCCTGCCTCATCGTCGTGGGCGTCGTCTACAACGGGTTCGTTCCCGGCACCGGTTCCGCCCCGCCGTGGGTGAGCGCCGTCCTGCACATCGCGCTCCCGCTATACACCGTCCTCGACTGGGCGTTCGTCCGAGACCACCCGAGCCTGCCGTGGCGGAGTCTGTGGCTCGTGCTGCCCTACCCGCTTCTCTGGCTGGTCGTCGTTCTCGTGCGCGGCCAGACCGACGGCTGGGTGCCTTACGGGTTCCTGCTGCCCAGCCGCGGGTTCGGAGCGCTGGTCCTCACGAGCCTCGGTCTCCTCGCGATGCTCCTCGCGGCTGCCGCCGCAGTGTGGGCGCTGTCCCGACTCCGCGTCGCCACGACGGCGGACCGTCGGTAGCCGTCGGTAGGCTGGACATCATGCCGAGCCCCCGTCGTCCCGCCGCGAAAGCGACCAAGTCGGCGATACCTCAGGTCTCCTGGCGCGCGCCGCAGCCCGCGCCCGTCGTCCTCGTCTCAGGGCCCGAAGAGATCTGCGCCGAGCGGGCGACCGCCGGCATCCGCGAGTACCTGCGCGCCGAGGATCCGAGCCTCGAAGTCACCGATATCCGTGCCGACGACTACGCGCCGGGCACGCTCTTCGCGGTCTCCTCACCGTCCCTCTTCGGCGAGCCGCGCCTGGTGCGCGTATCGGGCGTCGAGAAGTGCTCCGACGCGTTCCTCACCGAGGCCATCCGCTATCTCGAAGCCCCGCAGGACGGTGCGACCATCGTGCTGCGCCACACCGGTGCCAGCGTCCGCGGCAAGAAGCTGCTCGACACGATCCGCTCGGGTACCGGCGGTGGCATCGAGATCGCGTGCCCTGCGGTCAAGCGCGACTCCGACCGGTTCGACTTCGCGGCGGGGGAGTTCCAAGCCGCCAAACGCCGTATCGCCCCTCCCGCGCTCCGCGCCCTCGTCTCGGCCTTCGCCGACGACCTCACCGAGCTCGCGGCAGCCTGCCAGCAGCTCATCTCGGACGTCGAGGGCGACATCACCGAGCAGGTCGTCACCCGCTACTACGGCGGCCGCGTCGAGACGACCGCGTTCGCCGTCGCCGACACCGCGATCGCCGGCCGCTACGGCGACGCGCTCGTGACACTTCGCCACGCCCTCGCCTCGGGCGCGGACCCCGTGCCGATGGTCGCCGCGATCGCCTCGAAGCTCCGCACCATGGCCCGCGTCGCCGGCACACGCGAACCCTCCGGTGCCCTCGCCGCCCGCATCGGCATGAAGGACTGGCAGGTCGACCGTGCCCGTCGCGATCTCGCCGGCTGGACGGAGTCCTCGCTCGGCATCGCGATCCAGGCTGCCGCGCGAGCGGATGCCGAGGTCAAAGGCGCATCCCGCGACGCCGTCTTCGCGGTCGAGCGTCTCGTCACGGTCGTCGCCACGCGCGCGCCGTACGGCGCCTGACGCACGCGGAAACGACGAAGGCCCATCCCTTGAGGGACGGGCCTTCGTCGTAGCGAGGTGTTCGCGGCTCAGAGAGCAGCGACCTGCTTCGCGATCGAGGACTTGCGGTTGGCCGCCTGGTTCTCGTGGATGACGCCCTTGCTGACGGCCTTGTCGAGCTTCTTGGTCGCCTTCACCAGAGCCTTCTCGGCAGCGGCCTTGTCGCCGGCGGTGATGGCCGCGCGGGTCTGACGGACGACGGTCCGCAGCTCGCTCTTGACGGCCTTGTTCCGCTCGCGGGCCTTCTCGTTGGTCTTGTTGCGCTTGATCTGCGACTTGATGTTCGCCACGTTCGACGTATCTTTCGTTCGGAGTTACGGGTGGATGTGCCGGCAACAGAAGAGGGCTGTCGCACAGCGGTCGTGTGAGGGAGGAACCCACACGCAAGCCAAAAACCGATTCTATCAGGTGGGAGGCTCATCCCGAAGTCGAACGCTCCTGCGCCATCGTCGCGAGGGCGAGGTCGATCACGGCGTTGAACACCCGGGGGCGCATGGCGGTGACCAGATGGGATGTCCGGGGCACCACGATGAGCTCGGCTTCGGGCTTCAGCGCGGTGAAGAGCCGTTCGTTCAGGCGCAGCTGGTCCCACCGCCCGTTGACGAACCACATCGGCACCGAGATCCGTTTCAGAGCCGCCACGAGGTCGAGCACGGACAGGCTGCGCAGGGCGATGTCCTGGGTGTCGTACGCGTACCCGCCCGCGCCGAAGTCGGCGCGGGTCTCGGGTGGCAGCGTGCGATCCAGGACCATATCGGTCAGCCGCTGGCCGCGCCCGGGAAGGCGGTCGAAGCCGCGCGCGAGCGTCCGGTAGATCCTCAACCCCGCACCGCGCGGAATCGACGTGCACCCGGCCGCGATGAACGCCTCGACGGGCGGCCGGTCCTCGCGGCCCATGTACTCGATGGACACGAGCCCGCCCATCGAGTGGGCGACCAGGAGCACGGGGCCGTGGGCCGCGGCATCCGTCACCGCGGCGTCGATCGTCTCGAACGCGCCGTCCAACGTGAACGTCTCGCTCATGCGGGTACCGTGTCCGGGCAGATCGACGGCGTTCGCGCCGATGCCGGCTGTCTTCAGATGCTCGACCTGCGCGCGCCACATCGTCGCGGAGGTCCGGATGCCGTGGACGAACACGACCTGAGGCGTCATGCCTCCAGCCTACGAACCGGCGCCTGCAGGAACGCGGAACGGGGGCGGATCCGAAGATCCGCCCCCGTTCTCGATGCGCCCGGATCAGAACAGGACGAGCACCGACGACCGGTTGCTGACCGACCCCTCCGAGACCGCCGGGTCCTTCGGGACGAAGGTCGCGGTGTACGAATGCACGCCGCGGGACAGTCGACCGAGCGTGGTCGAGGCGAACCCGCCGCGTACCTCTGCCGTCGCGATCAGTTTGTCGCCCTCGCGGAACTCCACGACGCCCTCTGCACGGCCCTCGTCCTGCGTCACGATCGCGAGGAGCGTCGCCGGCAGCAGGCGGTTGATGTGCACCGGCGGGAGGGCGATGAGCGACGTGCGCGTCGTCGCCGCAGGCTCCGCCGCCTGCTCCACCGTCAGCGGAACTCGAACGACGGTGCCGCTGGGCGCTGCCGTCACCGTCAGCTGCGCCGCCCCGGCAGGGGTCCCTGCCGGGAGCGTGACGCTGACGGATGCCGCCCCGCCGGTCACCGGCGCGGTGCCGAGCACCTGGTCACCCAGGCTCACGGTCACCCCGGTGTTGGCGGGAGCGCCCTTGCTGGTCAGGTCCATGCCCGCCACCTCGAAGGTCACCGTGTCGCCTGCGGCGACGGTCTCGGGAACACCCGACACCTGCACGCCGTGCTTGGCGAACGACGGGGCGACGGGGGAGCCCTCGGCGAGGTAGTCCACCCAGGCCTCATAGTCGAGGAGTCCCGTGTCGACGTAGTCGTCACCCTCCGTGAAGGCACGGAAGTTGTCACCGCCGGCCGCCAGGAACGAGAACGTGCCGATGCGGTACGTGCCGGCCGGATCGATCGCCTTCCCGTCGACCGTCACCGACGTGATGCGTTCGCCCTCGGGCAGCGCCGGGTCGTAGGTGTACGACACGTTGTCGGACAGGCCGAGCTGCAGGTACGGCCGCTGCGGAACGTTGCCTGCGGCATCCCGCTGCCACTGCTGCTCGAGCATCTGCGTGAACTCCTCGCCCGTGAGGGTGACGAGCGCCAGCGTGTTGTTGAACGGGAGGACCGCGTTGGCCTGGCTGAACGAGATCGACCCGTCCGCGAGACCCGGCACGGCGCCCGCCCCGAACTCCGCCTGCGTGTCGAACAGGTCGGCGCGAAGGCCGCCCGGGTTCGTCACGCCGATCACGGCGCCGTTCGGCAGGTCGGCGAGGCTGTCCCGCAGCATGTTCGCGACGGTGTTGCCGAGCGTCGACTCGGCGGCGCGGTTGTCGCGCGAGCCCCCGGTGTAGACGCCGTCGACGTACGATCCGCCGCTGTAGGCGGTCGTGATGTCGCCGGCGACCTGACCGACCTCGGTGTTGCCGACGGCCGCGGCGTTGGCGAGGGCCGCCTTCGTGATGCGGTCGACCTCAGCGACGCGGGGATAGGCGGCGACGAGGTCCGCGGCGGGTGTCGCGGTCCGTGCCACGTTGCGCTCGGTGTGTGCGGAGACATCGCCCGTGGCGGCATCCACGGTCAGCGTGATCTCGCCGATCTTGGCGCCGTACGAGCCGGTCTGGACGACCGGTCGGGTGCGGTCCGTGCCGGGGATCGGCGCCGACCACGCGTACTCCTTGTGCGTGTGGCCGGTGAAGATCGCGTCGACCTCTGCGGACGTCTCGGTGATGATCGCACCGAAGGCACCGCCGGCGGCGACCTCCTCATCGAGGGTGGCACCGTCGGGCGTGCCCGCGCCGGCCCCCTCGTGGTACATCGCGACGATGACGTCGGCTTCGCCGTTGGACTCGTCGCCGTCGCTCAGCTGAGCGGCGACGCGGTTGACTGCCTCGACCGGGTCGCCGAAGTCGACGGACTCGATGCCGGTCGGCGTGACGAGCGTCGGCGTCTCCTCGGTGACAGCGCCGACGACACCGACCGTGAGACCGCCGGCTTCGATCAGCGTGTACTCGTCGAGCGCCGGGGTCGTCGTGCCCTTCTTGTAGACGTTGGCGCCGAGCTGCGGCGCGTCGAACGCGTCGGACACGCGGCCCGCAAGGTCGTCGAACCCGCGGTCGAACTCGTGGTTGCCGACCGCGCTCGCCTGCAGACCCATCGCGTTGAGGACGTCGATGGTCGGCTGGTCCTTCGCGACCGACGACGCGAACAGCGACGCCCCGATGTTGTCACCCGCGGACAGGAACAGGGTCGGGCCGGATGCCGCCTTCCGCAGCTCTTCGACGGTTCCCGCGAACGCGACGGTGTTGCCGTCGATGCGTCCGTGGAAGTCGTTGATGCCGAGGAGGGTCAGCTGGACGGGAGCGGCCTTCGCGTTCATCCCGACGATCACGGGGTCGTGGTCGCTCGAGCGGAAGGGGTCGGCGGAGTAGAACTCCGTGCCGTGCGTGCGGAACCGGCTGTACTCCAGCGCGATCGATTCGCCCGAGTTGATGTTCCAGATGTCCGCATCCGTCGAGCGGGCGAGAGCCGCCTCGTTCAGGAGGATGTGGTCGAGCGATCCCGTCAGCCCTGAGAAGCTGTACGACGACGAGTCGACGTCGAAGGCCTGCTCGGCGTCCGCGTAACCGGCGTCGTACAGGACCTTCAGCGGGTCCTCCTGGCTGTAGGAGTTGAAGTCTCCCGCGAGGGCGACCGCGTCCACGTCGCCCTGGATCGTCGCGACCCAGTCGCGGAGGGCGGTCGCCTGACGCACGCGCGACTCGTTCGACGACCCCTGGCCGTCGCCGGTGTCGGCGTCGCCCGGCCAGGGACCGGCGGAGCCCTTCGACTTGAAGTGGTTCACGACGAATAGGAACGGGTCGCCGCCCGCTGCGGGCTCGAACACCTGGGCGATGGGTTCGCGCGCGTTACCGAAGGCCTCGCCGTCGGCGCTCTGGTCGCCGAGGGCGCGCGACGCGCCGACGGGGGAGACGAGAGCGGGCTGGTAGATGATCGCGTTCGTGATGACGTCCTGCTCGGATGCCGGGGGCAGGTCCGTCGACGAGGGCACGAACGCCCACGTGCCGGCGCCGGCCTTCGCGTTGAGCGCGGCGACGAGGGTCGACGTCGCTTCGTCGGCCTCCTCGCCGAGGGCCGCCGAGTTCTCGATCTCCATGAGACCGACGACGCCGGCGTCCACCGAGGTGATCGCCTCGACGAGCTTGGCCTGCTGACGCGCGAGGTCGTCGGCATCCCATGCACCCCGCTGGGCGCAGCCGTCTCGGACGGTCACCCCGTCGCCGAATCGGTCGGTGTACGCCTCGCAGCTCGCGGTGTCGGTCCCGAGGGTCGTGAAGTAGTTGAGGACGTTGAACGATGCGATCGAGAGGTCCCCGCCGACCTCGGCAGGAGCGTCGGTGCGGACGTTCTCGAAGACGACCTCGTCGGTGCCCGTGCCGTCGCCGACGAGCGGCTGGGTCGGGTTCAGCTTCCACGAGTCGTTGCGGTAGTCGACGATGAGCGGTGCCGTGAACGTGACCCCCGCGCCGACCGTGATGGGCTCGGTGAGGGAGACGTACGCGGGCGTCAGCGCCTGGTTGGCGGCCGACGTGTAGTCGAGTCCGGCTCCGTCGTCGAGGCGCACACCGCGCGCGGCGTTGTCCGCGGCGACCGCGGCTGCGGCGTCGCTTCCGGGACGGGCGGCGTCCGTTGGCTGACGGAGCGGCTCGGAGCCGGCGGCGAGACCCACCTCGCCGAAACGGTTGGTGCTGTACGTGTCGCTGACCGTGAATTCGCCCTGCGGGGCGATCAGCATCGACTCGAGCGACTCGCGCTGAGCGGCCGTGGTCGGCCAGGCGATCGTGGCGGGCGTCGGCGCCTCGGCGTCGGCGATGACCTTCGCGCCTCCGGCCTTGACGGTGATCTCGGTGAGCCCGTTGAACTCCGACACGGCACCGGTGACTGTCACGGTGTCGCCGAGGGCGACCTCGCCGGTCGCTCCGGGCGCGTAGACGAAGACGGCGTCGGAGGCCGTGTGCGTGGCGAGGTCGAGCTCGCCGCCGGTCCCGGCCGTCTGGATGACGTAGCCGTTGTACCCGCCCGAGGGGTAGTGGGCGGTGACGACACCGGTCGTGGTGACGGTGCGGCCGACCAGGGGGGAGGCATCCGTCGTGCCCTGGATCTCGGCGATCGTCGCGCTCTGCGGCTCGGGCTCGGGCTCGGGCTCCGGGTCGGTGCCGGCGCCGAGCCCGGTAGGCGTGGGGGCAACGGCCGCGAAGTCCGCCGCGTTGTCGGCGGTGTTGGTGGCGTCGTCGTCGCGCGAGACGCTGGTCGCGTTCGAGGTTCCGGGCGCAGGCGCGGATCCGGCGAAGGCCGTGGCAGTCGACCCCCAGCCGACGAGGTCGACGACCTGGTCGAGGGTCGCGATGCCGGTGCTGCCGGTGAGTGCCGTCTCGCTCGAGACCAGGGCGACCTTGGCGCCGCTGCCGCTCATCGCGATCGAGCCCTCGATGTCGGCGTCGAAGCCGGGAAGCGAGGTGTTGCTGCCGGGAGCCTGACCGATCAGGAGGTTCGCGCCGGCGGGAAGATCGACGTCGCCGATCTTCGTCACCTGCCACGAAGCGCCGGTCGCGGAGGCGTACTGCACGCTGTAGCCGCTCAGGTCGACCGTCTCGTCGCCGGTGTTGGCCAGTTCGACGAAGTCGCGGTTGAAGGCGGCGCCGCTGTTGCCGCCGCCGCCGTACACCTCCGAGATGACGACGGGCGAGTCCGGCGAGACGGCAGCGGACGCTGCGGAGGGGACGAGGGCGAGTCCGGCTGCCGTCACGGTGGCGACGGTCAGCACCGCGCAGGTCCGGCGGAGAACCGGAGGCGCGACGGGCGCGGGGGCAGGTGGGTGCGACACGGTGGGTTCTCCCGAGGCGGCTCGGGCGCGGGGCTTATCGCGCAGGAACCGACCGCCACATTGAGCATTCGGGCGGTCCGGGACACCCCGCAAGGGTCAGATCGGTTAACTCTTTCTCATGACTTCGTGCGCTGGCGTGTCGTCGGCGCGAGCGGTTATCCTGCCCGATCTGCGGACCGAGCTCGCAGCCGGTCGCCGGTAGACTCGCCTGGTCATGTCACCCCGCGCACTCACGCCCCTGCAGCCTGCGGCCACGCCGCCCGCGCAGCTTCGCAACTTCTGCATCATCGCCCACATCGACCACGGCAAGTCCACGCTGGCCGATCGCATGCTGCAGATCACCGGCGTGGTCGCCGACCGCGACATGCGCGCCCAGTACCTCGACCGCATGGACATCGAGCGTGAGCGCGGCATCACGATCAAGAGCCAGGCTGTCCGGATGCCGTGGGCCACCGACGACGGCACGTTCGCCCTCAACATGATCGACACCCCCGGTCACGTCGACTTCACGTACGAGGTCAGCCGGTCGCTCGCCGCGTGCGAGGGCGCGATCCTCCTGGTTGATGCCGCACAGGGCATCGAGGCCCAGACGCTCGCGAACCTCTACCTCGCCCTCGAGAACGATCTCGAGATCATTCCGGTCCTCAACAAGATCGACCTGCCGGCGGCCGACCCCGAGAAGTACGCGGCGGAGCTCGCGAACCTGATCGGCGGCGACCCGGCCGACGTCCTCAAGGTGAGCGGCAAGACCGGCATGGGCGTCGAAGCCCTCCTCGACCGGATCGTCGAGCGCATCCCGGCTCCCGTGGGCGATCCCGACGCCCCCGCGCGCGCCATGATCTTCGATTCGGTCTACGACGCCTACCGCGGCGTCGTCACCTACGTCCGCATGGTCGACGGCAAGCTCGAGCCGCGCGAGCGGATCCAGATGATGTCGACGCGCGCCGCCCACGACCTGCTCGAGATCGGCGTGTCGAGCCCCGAGCCGGTGCCCACCAAGGGCCTCGGCGTCGGCGAGGTCGGCTACCTCATCACGGGTGTGAAGGACGTCCGCCAATCCAAGGTCGGCGACACGATCACGAACCACCGCAAGCCCGCGACCGATGCGCTGGCCGGCTACACCGACCCGAAGCCGATGGTGTTCTCGGGGATCTACCCGATCGACGGCAGCGACTACGCCGTGCTCCGCGAGGCGCTCGACAAGCTGAAGCTCTCGGACGCCTCCCTGCAGTACGAGCCCGAGACGTCCGTCGCCCTCGGCTTCGGCTTCCGCTGCGGGTTCCTCGGTCTCCTGCACCTCGAGATCATCACCGAGCGCCTCTCGCGCGAGTTCGACCTCGACCTCATCACGACGGCGCCGTCGGTGACCTACACGGTCACGACCGACACCAACGAGACGGTCACTGTGACGAACCCGTCCGAGTACCCGGACGGTCGAGTCGCGGAGGTGTCCGAGCCGGTGGTCAAGGTCGGCATCCTCCTGCCGAAGGACTACGTCGGCACGGTCATGGAACTCTGCCAGTCGCGTCGCGGAACGCTCCTCGGCATGGACTACCTCAGCGAGGACCGCGTCGAGCTCCGCTACAACATGCCGCTCGGTGAGATCGTGTTCGACTTCTTCGATCACCTGAAGTCGAAGACGCAGGGCTACGCGAGCCTCGACTACGAACCGGCGGGCTCCCAGACCGCGGACCTCGTGAAGGTCGACATCCTGCTGCAGGGCGAGAAGGTCGACGCGTTCAGCTCGATCGTCCACCGCGAGAAGGCCTACGCCTACGGCACGCTGATGACCGAGCGCCTGCGCAAGCTCATTCCACGCCAGCAGTTCGAGGTGCCGATCCAGGCCGCCATCGGCGCCCGCATCATCGCCCGCGAGAACATCAGTGCCATCCGCAAGGACGTCCTCGCCAAGTGCTACGGCGGTGACATCAGTCGCAAGCGCAAGCTGCTCGAGAAGCAGAAAGAGGGCAAGAAGCGCATGAAGATGGTCGGCCGCGTCGAGGTCCCCCAGGAGGCGTTCATCGCCGCCCTCTCGGGCGATGTCGAGGGCAAGGACAAGAAGTAGGCTGACACGATGCGCCGCGGGAGTTTCCAGGCAGGGACCGTCGACTACGCCGCCGTCGGGGCCACGCAAGCCCCCGACCTCATGGGCTATCCGCCGCAGGGTACGACCCCGGCGGAGGCGTCATGGCGCCTCGGCAGCGGTGAGGACCGGTTCGTCACCTCGACCGAGCAACTCCTCGGGTGGGGTGCCCAGCGCGGGGCGGGTCTGCAGGTCGTCGACGTGCGCCCGGCATCCGGCCCCATGTACTCGGGCGTCGGCTTCGACGCCGAGGGCAACGCGGTGCAGCCGAGCCGATTGGACGATGAACAGCGCTTCGACGCCGACGGCACCCCGTTCGTGGGCGCCGGCACGACGGCGCACCTCCACGGCCGGGTCGCGGGGATGAGGGCGGATGCCGAACTCCGCGTCATCTCGGTCATCGACGAGCCGCGTCGGGTCGGGTTCTCGCTCGGCACCGTCGGCGGATCGGTCGTCAGCGGCGAGGAGTCGTTCCTGCTCGAGTGGCGGGACGACGACGAGGTCTGGTTCACGGTCCGCGCGTTCGACAAGCCGACGGGCGTCCTCTACCGCCTGTGGCGTCCGCTCGTGAAGCGGCGTCGCCGTGCGCTGTTCCAGGGGTACCTGCAGGCGATGTCGCCCATGTACGCCACCGGTTCCTGATGGGCTCTGCTCTTCCCCTGGGCGATCCCGCGCCCGCCGACGGTGCGCTGCCGCACGACGTCCCGGTCGATCCCGATGTCGACTTCGGCGTCTACCTGCACGTGCCGTTCTGTCGCGTGCGCTGCGGTTACTGCGACTTCAACACGTACACGGCGACCGAGCTGCGCGGTGCGCGTCAGGACGCCTATGCCGACGAGGTCCTGCACGAGATCGCGCTCTCACGCGATGTTCTCGCGGCACAGGGCCCACTGCGTGCGGCCCGGACGGTGTTCTTCGGCGGCGGCACCCCCACGCTCCTGCCGCCGGGGGACCTCGCGCGCATGCTCGGCGGGATCCGCGACTCCTTCGGGCTCGCCGACGGTGCAGAGGTGACGGTCGAGGCGAACCCCGACACTCTGACCGACGAGGTCGCGAGGACACTCGCTGCCGCCGGCGTCACGCGGTTCTCGATCGGCATGCAGTCGTCCGTGCCGCACGTCCTCGCGGCGCTCGACCGCACCCATGACCCCGCGAACATCGCGACCGCCGTCGCCGCGGCGCGGAATGCCGGGGTCGCCGTCAGCCTCGACCTCATCTACGGCGCGCCGGGGGAGTCGCTGGAAGACTGGCGCACGTCGCTCGAGACGGCGATCGCACTCACCCCCGATCACATCTCGGCGTACGCCCTCATCGTGGAGGACGGGACGAAGCTCGAGCGTCAGATCCGCCGCGGCGAGGTGCCCGCCCCCGACGACGATCTGCAGGCCGACATGTACGAGCTGGCCGACGAGATGCTGGCTGCCGCCGGCTACGGGTGGTACGAGGTCTCGAACTGGTCGACGAGCCCTGCGCAGCGCTCGCGCCACAACCTGTCGTACTGGCGGGGTCAGGACTGGTGGGGCTACGGTCCCGGTGCGCACAGCCACGTCGGCGGCCTGCGCTGGTGGAACGTGAAGCACCCGGCTGCGTACGCGCAGCGCTTGGCGCTGGGGGAGTCCCCGGCGGCGGGACGGGAGCGACCGGATGCCGAGGCCCACCGCCTCGAGGTCATCCTGCTCCGCTCGCGCATCGTCGACGGCGTCGCGGTCGACGAGGCGACCGTCGAGGGGCGGCGGAACGTGGCATCCCTCATCGCCGACGGACTCGTCGACGGCGCTGCGGCCGTCCGCGGGCGCATCGTCCTCACCAGGCGCGGGCGGCTCCTGGCCGACGCCGTCGTCCGCGCGCTCACCGCGTGATCCGAGCAGATCGCTTCTCGCGCGATAGAATTGGCACTCCCAGAACGAGAGTGCCAGCGGAGGAGGGGTGATGGTCTCGGAACGCGGTCTTCAGGTGTTGCGTGCGATCGTGCAGGACTACGTCGACACGCGCGAGCCGGTCGGCAGCAAGGCGATCGTCGACCGTCACCAGTTCGGCGTGTCGGCTGCGACCATCCGCAATGACATGGCGCTCCTCGAGGACGAGGAGCTCATCACCGCGCCGCACACCTCGTCGGGCCGCGTGCCCACCGACAAGGGCTACCGCGTCTTCGTCGATCACCTCGCCGATGTCCGCCCCCTCACCTCGGCGCAGCGCTCCGCGATCGGGGCCTTCCTTGAGGACACGGGCGACCTCGACGACCTGCTCGTCCGGACGGTCCGTTCCCTCACCCGGCTGACCGGCCAGGTCGCGATCGTCCAGTACCCGTCGTTCGCGCGGGCCAACGTCTCGCACGTCGAGGTCGTGCACCTCGGCGGCACGCGCATCGTCATCATCGTCGTGACCGACACCGGTCGGGTCTCGCAGCGTGTCGTCTTCCTTGCGACCGAGCCGTCCGCCGACGAAGCGTCGCAGCTCAAGCTCACGATGACGGCGCTGCTCACCGGCAAGAGCGTCAAAGACGGTGCGGCGGCGATCGCGAAGATCCTCGAGGCCGAGACCGCCGCGCCGCGCGAGGAGAACCGTCGCATCGTGCTGCGGGCGATCGGTGAGGAGCTCGACGAGTTCCGCCAGGACCGCATGGTGATGGCGGGGTCCGCGACCCTCGCGCGCCGCGAGTCGGACTTCCGCGGCAGCATCTATCCCCTCCTCGAGGCGATCGAGGAGCAGGTGACCCTCCTGCGTCTGATGGGCGAGATGGTCGCCGACGATCGCGGACTGGCGACCAGCATCGGGCGCGAGAACGAGCCGTTCGGGCTGTCCGAGGCATCCATCGTCGCGGGCGAGTACGACGCCGGGGGGTCTCACGCCCGCATCGGTGTGCTCGGGCCCACACGGATGGATTACCCCACGAATCTCGCGGCGGTTCGCGCCGTCGCGCACTATCTGACGCGATTGCTCGAAGAAGACGAGACGTCGCGCTGAACGAATCGGCCCGCGGGCCGGAGAGGTGATTGTGGCTGACCACTACGAGGTCCTGGGCGTCGCGCGTGACGCGAGCCCCGAGGAGATCAAGAAGGCATACCGGCGTCTGGCGCGCCAGCTGCACCCGGATGTGAACCCCGGAGAGGATGCGTCCGAGCAGTTCAAGCTCGTGACGCACGCCTACGACGTGCTGAGCGACCCCGACCAGCGCCAGCGTTACGACATGGGCGGCGACGCCGGCGGCTTCGGCGGGGCCGGTGCCGGCTTCGGCGGCTTCAGCGACATCTTCGAGAGCTTCTTCGGGGGCGGCGGAGGCGGAACCCGCGCGGGACGGCCCCGGTCCCGTCGCGAGCGCGGTCAGGATGCCCTCGTCCGCGTCGACCTCGACCTCGGCGACGTCGTCTTCGGCGTCCACCGCGACATCGAGGTCGACACCGCCGTCCTCTGCGAGACCTGCCAGGGCTCGTGCTGCCAGCCGGGCACCCAGCCGGTCACGTGCGACATCTGCCACGGATCGGGTCAGATCCAGCGGACGGTCCGGAGCCTCCTCGGCAACGTCGTCACCTCCCAGCCCTGCACCACGTGCCAGGGGTACGGCACGACCATCCCGTACCCGTGCTCCACCTGCCAGGGCCAGGGCCGTGTGCGCGCGCGCCGCACCGTGTCGATCGACATCCCCGCCGGTGTCGAGACCGGTCTGCGCCTCCAGCTCCCCGGTTCGGGCGAGGTCGGCCCCGCCGGCGGTCCGAACGGCGACCTGTACCTCGAGGTCACCGTCGCCCCGCACGACGTGTTCAGCCGTGACGGCGACGACCTGCTCGCAACCCTCGAGGTCTCGATGGTCGACGCGATCCTCGGCACGAGCGTCACGATCGACTCGCTCGACGGCTCCGTCGACCTCGACATCCGCTCCGGCGTCCAGGCGGGCGACGAGCTCACCATCCGCGGCCGGGGGATCACGCCCCTCCGCGGCGACCAGCGCGGCGACCTCCGCGTCGGCGTGCAGGTCGTCACTCCCTCGCACCTCGACCCCAAGTCCCGGGCTCTCGTGCAGGAGCTCGCGAAGCGGATGCGCCCCGCCCCGCCGCACCTGGCGGAGTTCCACCCGGGCCTGTTCTCCAAGCTCCGCGGCAAGTTCAAGCGCTGATCGTGGCCCTCCACTTCCTGATCGAGGATGCCGGGGCCGCCGGTCCGGGCGATGTCGTCCGGTTGACGGGGGCCGAAGCGCACCACGCTGCGGCCGTCCGCCGCATCCGTGTGGGCGAGGCAGTCACGGTCGGCGACGGCCGCGGCGTGTGGCTGAGCGGGACGGTGTCCGAGGCCGCCCCGAAGGAGGTCTCGGTGGAGGTCTCCGGTCGTGCGTCGGTGCCGCCGGCGTCCCCGCGCACCGTCCTCGTCCAGGCCCTCGCGAAGGGCGACCGCGACGAGCTCGCCGTCCAGGCCGCGACAGAGCTCGGTGTCGATGCGATCACGCCGTGGCAGGCCGCCCGTTCGGTCTCGCGGTGGGAGGGCCCGAAGGTCGCCAAGGGCGTCGCGCGCTGGGAGACCATCGCCCGCGAGGCGGCGAAGCAGGCCCACCGGCCCTGGCTCGCCGACCTCGACCAGCCGGTGACGACGCGGGAGCTGGCGGCGCGTGCCCGGGGCGCGCGGATGCTGGTGCTCGAACCCACGGCATCCGTCGCCCTGTCGCGCATCGAGATCGATGCGGACGACGCGAGCGACGTGATCCTCGTCGTGGGGCCCGAAGGGGGCATCTCGCCCGAGGAACTCGATCTGCTGCAGGCCGCGGGCGCGACGCTGGTGCGGCTCGGCGACACGGTGCTGCGCACCTCCACAGCGGGTCCTGCTGCCCTCGCGGTCGTCAATGCCGCCCTCGGTCGCTGGTGAGGCGGTCCCGACCGGCGCGGGAAGGCGCTGAGTAGACTGGGGGGATGAGCGAGCCATCGGTGTTCACCCGCATCCTCCGGGGTGAGATCCCCTCCGAGATCGTCGCCGAGACCGACAATGCGTTCGCGATCCGCGACATCGCCCCGCAGGCACCCGTCCATCTCCTCGTGATCCCCAAGACCGAGGACTACCGCGACGTGGTCGAGCTCGCGGCAGGCGACCCCGCCCTCCTCGCCGAGCTGATCGGCCTCGCGAACAGCGTCGCCGCCGAGCACGCAGGCGGAGACTTCAGACTCGTATTCAACACCGGCCCCGATGCCGGACAGACCGTGTTCCACGTCCATGCACACGTGCTGGGCGGCGGGCTCACGGAAGGGAGCCTCGGTGGCTGACAGCGCCGAACCCACCGTCGCGCACATCTACGCCGACGGTGTCGCCATGGTGCAGCTACTCGGTCCGCAGGACCGTCTGCTGCGCACCGTGGAACGCGAACACCCCGACGTGCAGGTGCACGTCCGCGGCAACGAGATCACCCTCACCGGTGACGAGGGCGCCGTCGCCCGCGCCCACGAGCTCGTGGACGAGCTGATCGGCATGGCGCGAGCGGGTCAGGGCCTCGACCCCAGCGACGTGACCCAATCGAACCGCATCCTCCGCGAGAACAGCGGCATGCGTCCCTCCGAGGTGCTCGGCGAGGCGATCCTGTCCTCGCGCGGGAAGGTCATCCGGCCCAAGACGCGCGGTCAGAAGGAGTACGTCGACGCGATCGAGGAGAACACGATCGTCTTCGGCATCGGCCCCGCCGGCACCGGCAAGACCTACCTCGCGATGGCGAAGGCCGTCCAGGCGCTGCAGCGCAAGGAGGTCAGCCGCATCATCCTGACCCGTCCCGCCGTCGAGGCGGGGGAGCGGCTCGGATTCCTCCCCGGAACGCTGACCGACAAGATCGACCCGTACCTCCGCCCGCTCTACGACGCCCTGAACGAGATGATGGACCCCGAGCTCGTCCCCAAGCTCATGGCGTCGGGAACCATCGAGGTCGCCCCCCTCGCGTACATGCGCGGTCGCACGCTCAACGACTCGTTCGTCGTCCTCGACGAGGCGCAGAACACGACGCCCGAGCAGATGAAGATGTTCCTCACGCGCCTCGGCTTCGGCACCCGGATGGTCGTGACCGGTGACATCACGCAGGTCGACCTGCCGCAGGGCGCGTCGGGTCTGCGCCTGGTCACCCGAGTCCTGAAGGACATCGACGACATCCACTTCTCACGCCTCACGAGCGATGACGTCGTGCGTCACACGCTGGTCGGCCGCATCGTCGACGCGTACACCGCCTACGACGAGGAGAAGCTCGTGGCGCGCCGTGAGCGCGACGAGGCGAGCGAGTTCGCCAACCGCGCCGAGCGCCGGACGGGCCTGCGCCCCGCCGGCCCCCGAGATCGACAGCCCAAGCGAGGACGTTCATGACCATCGAGATCACCAACGAGTCCGGCGTCGAGGTCGATGAGACCGTCCTCCTCCGCCTCACCGAGAACAACTTCGCCGAGCTGCACGTGAGCCCGGATGCCGACGTCGCGATCCTTCTCGTCGACGAGGGAGCGATGGAGGCGCTGCACGTCCAGTGGATGGACGAGCCCGGGCCGACCGATGTGCTGAGCTTCCCCATGGACGAGCTTCGCCCCGGCACCGACGAGGCCCCCACCCCTCCCGGGCTGCTCGGCGACATCGTGCTGTGCCCCCAGGTCGCTGAGACCCAGGCGCAGGCGGCGAAGCACACCACGATGGACGAGCTCATCCTCCTGACGACGCACGGCCTGCTCCACCTGCTCGGATTCGACCACGCGGAGCCCGAAGAGGAACGCGAGATGTTCGGACTCCAGAAGGAGCTCATCGGGGCGTTCCACACGAGCGAGCGCCACCGGCGCGCATGACCGAGATCCTCCTCTTCGTCGCGGCGGGGCTCCTCGTCGCGCTCGGCGGCCTGATGGCCTCGCTGGAGGCCGCGCTCGATGTGACCTCGCGTACGGACCTCGCGGATCTAGCCGATGAGGCGCGCACCGGCGCGAGTCTGCGGCGGATCGCGGCGGACCCGGACGCGCACCGCACGGCCGTCGTCTTCATCCGCATCCTCATCGAGACTGCAGCGGCCGTCCTCGTCACGGTCGCCCTCACCCTCGTCTTCGACAACATCTGGTGGGCCATGCTCGCTGCGGTCGTCGTCATGACGGTCGCCTCGTTCGTCCTCGTGGGCGCATCGCCGCGCGCCGTGGGCCGTCAGCACGCGAAGGGGTTCCTGAAGGCGTGCGCCGGGCTCATCCGCGGGGCGCGCATCGTGCTGGGCCCGCTCGCGCACCTGCTGGTCCTCCTCGGCGACCGCCTGACCCCCGGCATCCACCGCGGCGCGTCCTTCGCGTCGGAGGAGCAGCTGCTGAGCATGGTCGACGAGGCCGCCTCGCAGGACCTCATCGAGGCCGATGACCGCGACCTCATCCACTCCGTCTTCGACTTCACCGACCGGTTCGTGCGTGCCGTGATGGTGCCCCGCACCGACATGGTGACGATGGATGCCGCGGCCACGACGCAGGAGGCGATGACCCTCTTCCTCGACAAGGGCGTCTCGCGCATCCCGATCGCCGACGGCGAGGCCGACGACATCACCGGCGTCGTGTACCTCAAGGACCTCGTGCAGTTCGCCTACCGCGACGAGACCGCCTGGCGCGGAGTGCCGGTCGCCCAGGTCGCCCGGCCCGCCGTCTTCGTCCCTGAATCGATGCGCGCCGAGACCCTCCTGCAGCAGATGAAGCGCGAAGCCGTGCACGTCTGCCTCGTCGTCGACGAGTACGGCGGGGTGTCGGGACTTGTGACGCTCGAAGACCTCATCGAGGAGCTCGTGGGCGAGATCGCCGACGAGTACGACCTGCGCACGAGCGAGGTCTCAGACCTCGGCGGCGGGCGTTTCCGTGTGAGCACCCGTCTGGCGCTCGACGAGGTCGGAGACCTCTTCGGGATCGAACTCGAGGACGACGACGTGGACTCGATCGGCGGCCTCTTCGGCAAGGCGCTCGGCAGCGTCCCCGTCCCGGGAGTGCGCGTCGAGCACAGCGGGCTCGTCCTCACCGGCGGCACGTCCCTCGGCCGGGGTCGCGGCCTCGCGACGGTGTTCGTCGAGCGCGCCGAGCGCCCGACCGCCGAACCCGGAACCCCTTCCACCGCAGAGATCCGCGTTGCGCGGGGATCGGAGTGACCGTGAGCAGCCGTTCCGGTTTCGTGACGTTCGTCGGACGTCCCAACGTCGGCAAGTCGACCCTGACCAACGCCCTCGTCGGCGAAAAGGTCGCGATCACGAGCGACAAGCCCCAGACCACGCGCAAGGCGATCCGCGGCATCCTCAACCGCCCGGGCGGTCAGCTCGTGATCGTCGACACCCCCGGCATCCACAAGCCGCGGACCCTTCTGGGCCAGCGGCTGAACGACCTCGTCGAGCAGGTGCTCGGCGACGTCGACGCGATCGGGTTCCTCGTGCCGGCCACCGAGAAGGTCGGCCCCGGCGACCGGCGCATCGCGGCATCCCTCGACGGCTACGGCCGGGCGAAGAAGGTCGCCATCGTCACGAAGGTCGACATCGCGTCGCGCGAGGAGATCACCGAGCGCCTCATGGAGGTCGACGCGCTCCGCGAGGACTGGGACGCCGTCATCCCGCTGTCCGCCGTGACCGACGACCAGCTCGACGTGCTGGCCGACGAGCTGCTGAAGCTCATGCCGACCGGTCCCGCCCTGTACCCGGAGGGCATCGTCACGGACGAGAGCCTCGAGGATCGGATCGCCGAGATCATCCGCGAGGCGGCGCTCGACGGCGTCCGCGACGAACTGCCGCACTCGATCGCCGTGACCGTCGAGGACATCGCCGCCCGCGAGGACAGCGACCTCACCGACGTGTACGCCAACATCGTCGTCGAGCGCGACAGTCAGAAGGCGATCATCATCGGTCGCGGCGGATCGCGACTGAAAGACGTCGGCGCGCGCTCGCGCGCCGGCATCGAGCCGCTCGTCGGCGGTCGCGTGTTCCTCTCGCTGCGCGTGCGCGTCGCGAAGGAGTGGCAGCGCGACCCCAAGCAGTTGGGGCGCCTCGGATTCTGACCGGCGACGCCGGCACCACGGAAGGACGACGTCATGGCACAGGCATGGTTCGCGACCGGTCCCGACGGGCTGGACGAGCGGGAGCTGCGAGAGGTGGACGTCCCCGCGCCCGCAGCCGGCGAGGTGACGATCCGGGTGCACGCTATCGGAATGAACCCCGCCGACTACAAGTACCCGACCCGACCCGATGCGTCGTTCCCGTTCCCTCTCGGCTATGAGGTCTCCGGTGAGATCACCGCTCTGGGTCCTGACACGGAGATCGGCTCGGGGCACGCGAACATCGGCGACGAGGTCCTCGCGTTCCGACTGCGTGGCGGATACGCGACCGAGGTGACCATTCCGGCAGAGAAGGCCTTCGCGAAGCCGGCGACGGTGACGCATCCCGAGGCGGCCAACCTGTTCCTGGCGGGCGCCACGGCCGCCGAGCTGCTCGAGCTGAGCGGCGCGGGCCGCGGCGACACCGTGCTCTTCCACGCGGCATCCGGCGCCGTCGGTGTCAGCTTCCTGCAGCAGGCGGCGGTGCGCGGCGTCCGCGTCGTCGGGACGGCGAGCGAGCGCAACGCCGACGTCGTCCGGCGCTACGGCGGCATCCCGATCGCCTACGGTCCGGGCCTCATCGACAGAGCGAAGGATGCCGCGGGTGGCGCCGCCTTCGTCGCATCGCTCGACGGCGTGGGGACCGATGAGGCGATCGACGCCTCCCTCGCGCTCATCGAGGACCGTAAGCGCATCATCACGATCGTCCGTCGCGACCTGGAGTCCGAAGGCATCGTCGCGATCGGCGGGATGCTGCCCGCGAGCGCCGCGTTCCGCGATGCCGTCCGGGGAGAGCTCGTCGATCTCGCGCGTCGCGGGCTGCTCGAGGTGCCCGTCGCACGCACCTACCCGTTCGCCGACGCGGTCGAGGCGGCGCGCTTCCTCAAGGAGGGGCACCCCGGCGGCAAGCTCGCCCTGCTGACCTGAGGCGCCGTCAGCTGATCTCCCGGATCGCCGAGCGCACGATCACCTTGCCGGCCCCGAAGTCCTGATCGGCGGCCTCCTGCCAGGTGCCGTCGTCCCACACCACGTCGACGAACACCCAGCCGTCCTGCTCCGAGGATGCGAGGTAGGCGTCGCCGATCGCGTCGGGGATCGCGTCCTGGATGGACGCGACGTCCGCCGCCGTGGCCGTGCCCGGTTTCCCCTCCGTGGGGTCGGGAGCGGTCACCGGATCGAAGAGGGCGAGGGGCACGGGGGTGCGCGTCACCGTGAACGCGTCGCCGTCGTAGGTGCCGTAGACGGCATAGGTCCCCCAGGTGGCGTCGCCCATCGAGGCGGCGTCGTCGAGGCCCGCCCACGACCAGCCGGAGAGCGGGATGCCGCTGCACTGCGGCGGCGCGGATTCGGCGACGGCCCCGAGGCACAGCTCGACGGACGATCCGTCGTCGAGGACCGTTCCCTGGGCGATGACCTCGCCGGTGGGGGCCTCGGGGGTGAGCGCGGCGAGCGCCGCTCCCGGAGGGGCGGCGGAGCCCCCCGCATCGGCGGCGGCGGCGCACGAGGTGAGCAGGAGGGCGGCGCCGGCGACGAGGGCGGCGAGGGAGCGACGGTGCATCATGCCCCGAGAGTGTCGGCGGCGCGGCATCCGTCTCAGAATGTCGAGCGCCGCGAGCGGGGTGTAACGTGTCGGTATGCGCTTCTGCGGCCTCCTTCTTCGTCGCCGCGACGAGTCCTCGATCTAGGACCAACTCGTCGCGGAGGTTGTCGTGGGTCCGCACCAGTGACGAGAGAAGAAGCACCCATCATGCGAAACACCCAGAAGCCCTCGGGCGCACCGATCCACAAGTACCGCCCGTATCACGAGCAGATCCGCGTCGATCTGCCCGACCGCACGTGGCCGAGCAACCGCATCGAGGTCGCGCCCCGCTGGTGCGCCGTCGATCTCCGTGACGGCAACCAGGCGCTCATCGATCCGATGAGTCCCGAGCGCAAGCGCGTCATGTTCGAGCTGCTCGTGAAGATGGGCTACAAGGAGATCGAGGTCGGTTTCCCGAGCGCGAGCCAGACCGACTTCGACTTCGTCCGGCAGCTGATCGACGAGGACCTCATCCCCGAGGACGTCACGATCCAGGTGCTGACGCAGGCGCGCGAGCACCTGATCAAGCGCACGTACGAGTCGATCGCCGGGGCGAAGCAGGCGATCGTCCACCTGTACAACTCCACGAGCGTGCTGCAGCGCGAGGTCGTCTTCCGGACAGACCAGCAGGGCATCATCGACATCGCCCTCGAGGGTGCGCGGTTGTGCCGCGAGTACGAGAAGACGATCCCCGAGACCGCCGTCTACTACGAGTACTCTCCCGAGAGCTACACCGGGACCGAGCTCGAGTTCGCCGTCGACGTCTGCAACCAGGTGATCGAGGTCTTCGAGCCGACGCCCGAGCGCAAGGTCATCATCAACCTGCCGGCGACCGTCGAGATGGCGACGCCGAACGTCTACGCCGACTCGATCGAGTGGATGAGCCGGAACCTGGCTCACCGCGAGAACGTCATCCTGTCGCTGCACCCCCACAACGACCGCGGCACCGCGATCGCCGCCGCGGAGCTCGGCTACATGGCCGGCGCCGACCGGATCGAAGGATGCCTCTTCGGCAACGGCGAGCGCACCGGCAATGTCGACCTGGTCGCCCTGGGGATCAACCTGCTGACGCAGGGCATCGACCCCCAGATCGACTTCAGCGACATCGACCACGTCAAGCGCACGGCGGAGTACTGCAACCAGCTGCCGGTCCCCGAACGGAGCCCCTGGGCGGGTGACCTGGTGTTCACCGCATTCAGCGGCTCGCACCAGGACGCCATCAAGAAGGGCTTCGAGGCGATGGAGGCGCGGGCGAAGGCATCCGGCGTCACCGTCGACGAGATCGGGTGGGCCGTCCCGTACCTGCCGATCGACCCGAAGGACCTGGGGCGGTCGTACGAGGCGGTCATCCGCGTCAACTCGCAGTCGGGCAAGGGCGGCGTCGCCTACCTGCTGAAGTCCGACCATTCGCTGGATCTGCCCCGCAAGCTTCAGATCGAGTTCTCCGGGGTCGTGCAGGCCAAGACGGATGCCGAGGGCGGCGAGGTCTCCAGCGGTCAGATCTGGTCGATCTTCTCCGACGAGTACCTGCCTGCCCGTGCGGCCGACGACAAGTGGGGTCGGTTCGAGCTCCTGTCGACCCGCACGCAGAGCGACATGTCCGGGGACGTGGCCCTCGAGGTGACGCTCCGCGACGGCGACGAGCGCGTGGCGGCGACGGGCGCGGGCAACGGTCCCATCGCGGCCTTCCTGAAGGTCCTCGGCGAGCGTGGGTTCGAGATCTCGTTGTACGACTACGTCGAGCACACCCTCGGCGCCGGCGGCGATGCGCACGCGGCCGCCTACGTCGAGCTGCAGGTCGAGGACCAGCGCCTGTGGGGCGTCGGAATCGACGGTGACATCTCGACCGCGAGCCTCAAGGCGATCGTGTCGGCCGTGAACCGCGCGATCCGCACCCGCACCCACGAGAGCGAGCTGGCGGGCGTCTGACTCTCGCAGAAGGTCGCCGTCGGTCGGCGCCCGATCAGGGCTTGATGATCGGGATCGTCGAGGTCTCGACGGCGACCTTCCTGCGGTACAGCGCGCGTTGCTCGGGCAGGGAAATGTCGAAGACGACCGCGAGAACGCGGATGACGGCGGTCACCGCGATGCACGTGATCGCGGCCGGAACGGCGGAGACGCCGAGGACGTCCAGGACCGCCAGGACGGCGCATCCGACAGCGGCAGCGACGGCGTAGAGCGAGCCGACGTGCATCATGGCGACGGGGAGTCCCATGAACACGTCGCGGAGCAGACCCCCGCCGACGGCGGCGCACGCCCCGACGAAGATCGAGGGGATGGGCGGGAGACCGAGGGCGAGCGCCTTCGTCGTCCCGAGCGCTCCGAACATGCCGATCGCGACGGCGTCGAGGCCCACGATGACCGCGTTGAGGCGCTGGAACACGTTCGCGAGCAGCATCCCGACCAGCGCAGCGGCGGTGACGGTGATCAGGTAGCCGTCGCTCTGCAGGGCGACGGGGGTCGTGCTGAGCAGCAGGTCGCGGATCATGCCGCCGCCGAGCCCCATGACGACGCCGATGATGGCGACCCCGAGGAGATCGAGGCGACGCTGACCCTGGAACCCTGAGGCGAAGAGGGCGCCCTGCACGCCGCCGAGGCCGACGGCGGTGAGGT
Organism: Microbacterium sp. LKL04; assembly: GCF_900102005.1. Lineage (NCBI taxonomy): Bacteria > Bacillati > Actinomycetota > Actinomycetes > Micrococcales > Microbacteriaceae > Microbacterium > Microbacterium sp. LKL04. Next base: position 804,316 of record NZ_LT627736.1, read on the forward strand.
CCGCCCAGAGGGGGATGAGGAACTGCGGCTCGGTCACGCCTTCATTGTGCCTGGTCACGGGATAATCGATGGGTGCCCACTTACCGCGACGAGGTCGTGGTCCTGCGCACCCACAAGCTGGGTGAGGCGGACCGCATCCTGACGATGCTGAGCCGTCGTCACGGCAAAGTGCGCGCCGTCGCGAAGGGCGTCCGCCGCACGTCGTCTAAGTTCGGTGCGCGGCTCGAGCCGTTCATGGTGGCGGACGTGCAGATGTACAAGGGCCGCTCGCTCGACATCGTGCAGCAGGCGGAGTCCCTCGGGGCCTACGGCGCCGACATCGCGACGGACTACGACCGCTACACCGCGGCATCCGCCATGTCCGAGACAGCCGATCGGCTCAACGAGGCCGAGACGACGCCGCAGCAGTATCTGCTCCTCGTCGGCGGTCTCCGCGCGCTGGCGCGCGGCGATCACGCACCGCGATCGGTCCTCGATTCCTACCTGCTCCGCGTCATGTCGCTCTCGGGGTGGGCCCCGTCGCTGCAGGAGTGCGCCCGGTGCGGCGCGCCCGGACCGCACGACTGGTTCGTCGCTCAGCTGGGCGGCATCGTCTGCTCCGCGTGCGCGCCGGCCGGTTCACCGCGTATCAGTCCCGAGACCGCGGGCCTGCTCCGTGCCCTGCTGGCGGGGGAGTGGGACGTGGTGGATGCCGCCACCCACGGAGCCACCGCGGCATCCTCCGGTCTCATCGCGGCCTATGCGCAGTGGCACACTGAACGAGGCATCCGTTCCCTGTCCCACCTGGAGGCGCCTCGGTGAGTCCCAAGCCGTACACGCATCGCGACGCGGTGCCCTACCGCCCCCTCGACTGGACCGGCGTGTACCCGCCGGAGTTCCCGAAGGGCTCGGTTCCCGCTCACGTCGCGATCGTCATGGATGGCAACGGCCGCTGGGCCAACCGCCGCGGGCTCACGCGCATCGAGGGACACCGTGCGGGCGAGGAGGTCCTCCTCGACGTCGTCGCCGGGGCGGTCCAGGCGGGCGTGAAGCACCTGAGCGTCTACGCCTTCTCGACCGAGAACTGGGCGCGCTCGCCCGAGGAGGTGCGCTTCCTCATGGGCTACAACCGCGACGTGCTGCACCGACGTCGCGATCAGCTCAACGAGTGGGACGTCCGCATCCGCTGGGCGGGACGGAAGCCCCGGCTCTGGGGCTCCGTCATCAAGGAGCTCCAGTACGCGGAGGAGCTCACCTCCGGCAACACGGGACTCACTCTGACGATGTGCGTCAACTACGGGGGACGCCACGAGATCGTCGACGCGATGCGGGCGATGGGCGAGGAGATCGCCCGCGGGAAGCTCAAACCCTCCGCCATCACAGAGAAGACGCTCCGCCGCCACCTGTACGTGCCCGACATGCCCGACGTGGACCTGTTCGTCCGCTCCAGCGGGGAGCAGCGGACGTCGAACTTCCTGCTGTGGGAGGCGGCCTACGCCGAGATGGTCTTCCTCGACACGCTCTGGCCCGACTTCTCCCGCACGGACTTGTGGGGCGCGATCGAGCTGTACCTGTCGCGGGATCGCCGCTTCGGCGGAGCGAAGGACGCGCCGACCGCGTCCTGACGGTCAGGGGGCGTCGACAGCGGGGCCGGCCAGCCAGCGCTCCACCTCGAGGGGGTGCGTGAGGCGGACGACGGGCAGGCCGTACTCGGCGGCGACCACCGGCATCCGCGTCTTCCACGTGGCATGCGTGCGCATCTCCCACCGGAGGATGTGACCGGGGTCGCGGAAGACGGTCCGCAGCGGCGGCTCGACGTTGCCGTTCCAGAGTCGCTCGCGACGGATGCGGCGGAGCAGCGTGCGGCGGAGCAGCCGCGCGCGGGCGATGCGGCGCGGCAGGTCGAGCCAGACGGCGAGGTCGGCGCGCTCCCCGAGGATCTGTCCGCCGCCGGAACCGAAGTAGTTCCACTCCGACACCCACCGCTCCCCGTCCGCCACGCGGCGGACGTCGCTCAAGAACTCGGGTCGGGTCGTCCACCCGGGACCGTGGAAGAGCGAGTCGAGCTCGGTGTACTCGAGCTCCCACAGCTCCGCCAGCCGCCGAGCCAGCGTCGACTTGCCGACGCCCGTGGTCCCGGCGATCACGACGCGCTGCGGGCGGAACGGGAGCGGGTCGTCGGCCGAGAGCATCCCGTCAGCCTAGGAGCGCACAAGGGAATAGCGCGAGGGCGAATGCGCGTTGCAGCAGGTGTGACGGAACCCATCAAGATCGACGTGTGGAGCGACATCGCCTGCCCGTGGTGCTACATCGGAAAGCGCAACCTCGAGACCGGGCTGGCGGAGACGGCTGCAGACGCCGACGCCCCCCGCGTGGAGGTGACCTTCCACTCGTACGAGTTGTCCCCGGACACCCCCGTCGACTTCGACGGAACCGAGATCGACTTCCTCTCCGAGTACAAGGGGATGCCGGCCGACCAGGTGCAGCAGATGCTCGACCGTGTGACCGGCGTCGCCGCCGACGCCGGACTCGGCTACCGCTTCGACATCCTGAAGCACACCAACACGGTCAAGGCCCACGAGCTGCTGCACTTCGCGAAGGAGCAGGGTCTCCAGAAGGAGATGACCGAGCGCCTCATGTCGGCGTACTTCACCGAGGGCCGTCACGTCGGGAAGATCGATGACCTCGTCGCCCTCGCCGCTGAGGCGGGTCTCGACCCCGACCAAACGCGCGACGCGCTGGATTCTGGTCGCTACCTCGAGGCGGTGCGCGCCGACCAAGCACAGGCACAGGCTTACGGCATCCAAGGCGTTCCGTTCTTCGTCATCGACGGCAAGTACGGCGTGAGCGGTGCGCAGCCTCCCGCGGCGTTCGCGCAGATCGCCCGCCAGGTGTGGGCCGAGCGCGCCGAGGCGCCCGCCGCGAGCTGATCTCTTCTCCTACGACAAAGGCCGCATCCCGGATCGGGGATGCGGCCTTCGTCGTTCGTGCGAGTTATCAGGCGAGGGCCTTCTCGATCGCCGAGATCACCTCGGGCTCGTTCGGCTTGGTCTGCGGGCGGAAGCGGTGCAGCTCGCCGTCACGGGTCACGAGGAACTTCTCGAAGTTCCACATCACCGGTCCCTTGGCACGCTCGGCGTTCGGGGACTTCTTCAGCGCCTTGTAGAGCGGAGCGGCGTGCGAACCGTTGACGCGCACCTTGTCCATGATGGGGAACGTGATGCCCCAATTGACGGCGCAGTAGTCGAGGATCTCCTCCATCGACCCCGGCTCCTGGCCCATGAACTGGTTGCAGGGGAAGCCGATGACCTGCAGGCCCTGGTCGCCGTACTGCTTCTGCAGCTCCTCGAGCTGCTCGTACTGGGGAGCCAGCCCGCACTTCGACGCGACGTTCACGATGAGGAACGCCTTGTCTCCGAAGTCGCCGAGGGTCGCCTCCTTCCCGTCTGCGGTGGTGAACGGGATCTCTCGCAGGGAGGAGGTTTCGGTCATGTGTCCACGATAGGACTCGCGCAGATGCCCGATGCGCTCGCCGTCTGGGAGAATGTGAAGGATATGTCGACGACCCTCGCTCCGCCCGCGCCGCTGCGCATCGGGCCCATCACCCTCGACGCGCCCGTCGTGCTGGCGCCGATGGCGGGCATCACCAACACCGCCTTCCGACGCCTGTGCCGCGAGTACGGTGCCGGCCTCTATGTGAGCGAGATGATCACCACTCGCGCGCTCGTCGAGCGGAACGCCACGACCATGCGCTTGATCCGCCACCACGAGTCCGAGACCCCGCGCTCGATCCAGCTCTACGGCGTCGACCCGGCCACCGTCGAGGCTGCCGTCCGGATCATCGTCGAAGAGGACCACGCGGATCACGTCGACCTCAATTTCGGCTGCCCGGTCCCGAAGGTGACCCGCAAGGGCGGCGGCGCGGCCCTGCCGTGGAAGACGGAACTGTTCCGCGAGATCGTCGAGCGCGCCGCGAAAGCCGCAGGTTCCGTCCCGCTGACCGTGAAGATGCGCAAGGGCATCGACTCGGACCACCTGACCTACCTCGAGGCCGGTCGGATCGCCGAGGGCGCCGGTGTCGCCGCCGTCGCGCTGCACGCCCGGACGGCGTCCGAGTTCTACTCGGGGCACGCCGACTGGTCCGCGATCGCGAAGCTGAAGGAGACGGTGACGAGCGTCCCCGTCCTCGGCAACGGCGACATCTGGTCGGCGGAGGACGCGCGCCGGATGATGGCCGAGACCGGCTGCGACGGTGTCGTCGTCGGACGTGGATGCCTTGGCCGCCCCTGGCTCTTCGGTGACCTGGCGCGCGAGCTCGGCACCGGTCACGCCGCCGCTCCGGTCGACGCGACGCTCGGGTTCGTCGCGGCCGCCTTCCGACGCCACGCGGAGCTCCTGGTCGAGTTCTTCGAGAGCGAGGACCGCGGCTGCCGCGACATCCGCAAGCACGTCGCCTGGTACTTCAAGGGGTACCCGGTGGGCGGTGACCTCCGTGCGAAGCTCGCGACGGTCTCCAGTCTCGAGGAGATCGACGAGCTGCTCGCGACCCTCGATCTCGAGGCGCCGTATCCCGGCGCGGCCGCCGAGGGCCAGCGCGGGCGTGCGGGAACGCCCAAGCGACCTGCGCTGCCCGACGGTTGGCTGGACTCGCGCGAGATCGGACATGCGGCATCCACCGCCCTCGCCGATGCGGAGCTCGACACCAGTGGCGGCTGAGGCGGTGACCGGCGCGAGCGTGGGTATCGCCGCCGGACGTCCCACGGGCTACGACGACCACGACGCCGAGCGGTTCCATCCTGAGAAGCACCGTTCCCTCCGCGACGGTTTCGCGCGTGACCGGGCGCGAGTTCTGCACTCCGCCGGATTCCGTCGCCTAGCCGCGAAGACCCAGGTGCTGAGCCCGGCGAGTCCCGACGACTTCGCGCGCAACCGACTGACGCACTCGCTCGAGGTCGCGCAGGTCGGCCGCGAACTCGCGATCGCGCTCGAGCTCTCGCCCGACGTGGTCGACACCGCCTGCCTGAGCCACGACCTCGGGCATCCGCCCTTCGGACACAACGGCGAGCGAGCACTCAACGAGTGGGCTGAGGACATCGGCGGCTTCGAGGGCAACGCGCAGTCGCTGCGCATCCTCGCGCGGCTGGAGCCCAAGGTCGTCGACGACGACGGCGAGAGCTTCGGCCTCAACCTGACCCGCGCGAGCCTCGATGCGACGTGCAAGTACCCGTGGACGGCCGATCACGCCATCCCCGATCCGGGCGGGCGGCAGAAGTTCGGTGTGTACGCCGAGGACGAGGCGATCTTCCACTGGATGCGGCAGGGTGCGCCCGGCCGGGTGCGGTGCATCGAGGCCGAGGTCATGGATCTCTCCGACGACATCGCCTACTCGGTGCACGATTTCGAGGATGCGGTGCTCAACGGGTATCTCGACCCTCGGCGCCTCGCGGACAGCCGCGAGCGCGAGTCGCTGCTGACGGCGATCCAGGCGTGGGTGGGCCTCGGCTTCAGCCGTGACGAGCTCGCCGATGCGCTCTACCGTCTGGTGCGCCTGCCGGAGTGGATGACGGAGTTCGACGGGACGCGCGCGTCGGTCGCACGCCTCAAGAACCTGACCTCGGACTTCATCGGCCGCTTCGCGCGGGCCGCGACCGCCGCGACGCGTGAGCACTACGACACCCCCGCACTGACGCGCTACCGCGGTCGGATGATCGTGCCGCGCGTCATCGAAGCCGAAATGGCGGTCCTGAAGGGAACGATCGGCGCGTTCGTCGTGTCGATCGACGGTCGCAAGGGTCTCTACAAGGAGCAGCGTCGGGTATTGAAGCGGCTTGCGTCGGCCCTGCTGGAGCGTCCCGAACACCTCGACCGGATCCACGCTGTCGACTTCGCCGCGGCGCAGACGGATGCCGAGCGCAAGCGGGTCGTCGTCGACCAGGTAGCGACGTTGACCGACCGGTTCGCCATCGAATGGCACTCCGCGCTGGTGGGTCCTGTCGACCTGCGCGAACTCGGCCTGTGGCCCGCGGGCTCGCGTGTCGCCGCGAACCCCGGGTACGCGCTGCCCGAACCGATCGAAGGTCTCTGATGGCTCGCATCCGTCAGGCTGACGTCGACGAGGTGAAGGCGCGCACCAACATCGTCGACATCGTCGGTGAGCGGGTCGCGCTGAAGTCCGCCGGCGTCGGCTCGATGAAGGGGCTCTGCCCGTTCCACGATGAGCGGAGCCCGAGCTTCAACGTCAGGCCTCAGGCGGGGTACTACCACTGCTTCGGATGCGGCGAATCGGGTGACGTCTATTCGTTCCTGCGCAACATGGACCACCTGACGTTCACGGAGGCCGTCGAGCGTTTGGCCGCGCGCATCGGCTACCAGCTGCACTACGAGGACGGCGGCGCCGCGCCCGAGACGAGCGGTCGCACGCGCCTTTACCAGGCGAACACCGCGGCGGCCGAGTACTTCCGTTCGCAGCTGGCGACGGCTGAGGCGGATGCCGGGCGTCGCTTCCTCGGCGAGCGGGGTTTCGACGCCGGGGCCGCCGCGCACTTCGGGGTCGGGTACGCGCCCAAGGGCTGGAACAACATGCGCGACGCGCTCCGCGCCCAGGGGTTCAGCGACGAGGAGCTTGCGACGGCGGGTCTCGTCTCACAGGGGCAGCGCGGCGTGTACGACCGGTTCCGAGGTCGCGTCGTCTGGCCCATCCGCGACCTGACCGGGCAGACGATCGGCTTCGGTGCCCGCAAGCTCTACGACGACGACCAGGGCCCGAAGTACCTGAACACCCCCGAGACGCCGATCTACAAGAAGGCGCAGGTCCTGTACGGCCTCGACCTCGCGAAGAAGGACGTGTCGCGGTCTCACCGCGTCGTGGTCGTCGAGGGCTACACGGACGTCATGGCGTGCCATCTCGCCGGCATCACGACGGCCATCGCCACCTGCGGGACGGCATTCGGCTCGGACCACATCACGGTGCTCCGTCGGGTCATGGGCGATGACAGCGCGGCCGGCGAAGTGATCTTCACCTTCGACCCGGATGCCGCGGGCCAGAAGGCGGCACTGCGCGCCTTCGCCGATGAGAAGCGATTCGCCGCTCAGACGTACGTGGCCGTCGCGCCGGACGGCCTGGATCCCTGCGACCTGCGATTGAACCGGGGCGACGGTGCCGTGCGGGCGCTGATGGACGCGAAGGCTCCGATGTTCGAGTTCGTCATCGACCAGAAGCTGGCGGGGTTCGACCTGCGCAGTGTCGAAGGTCGCGTCGGTGCGCTGCGCGCCGCCGCCCCGATCGTCGCCGAGATCCGCGACCCGTCGCTGCGGCCGGGATACACCCGCGTTCTGGCGCGCAAGCTCGGAATGGACCTGGGCGAGGTGACGCCGGCCGTAGAGCGGGCCGCGCGGGGCAGCCACGCGCCCCGCGAGCGCGGTCCCGCTCCGGCTGAGACACCGGACGAGGGTGCGGCCCCGGTCCGGGTGACGATGGCGAGTCTGCCGCGCACCGCGAGCGCGACCCTCGAGCGTGACGCGCTGATGGGCGTGCTGCAGTACGGGCATGTCTTGGATGCCGGTGAGGTGGATGCGGCGCTCCAGATCCCCATGGAGCATCCCGCGCTCGAGGCGGTCCGACAGGCGGTCATCGCGCAGCCGGACCGGTCTCGTGTGGGGTGGTCGACGGCGGCGGTCGATGCGACGCGTGAGCCGTACCGGGGACTCGCCGCGGAGCTGCTGACCTCGTCTTTCCCGGCCCTGACGGAGATCGAAGCGAAGACGTCCGCGCGCGCGATGTGCCGGCGCCTACGGCTCCGCGCGATGGATCGCGAGAAGGCCGAGTTGCTCGGCGAGGTTCAGCGTGTATCCGCGGAGTCGGAGCAGGGTCGGGCTGTCCGCGTTGCTCTCCGCGACCTCGATCAGCGACGGCGGACGCTGGCCGACTCGATCTGACCCTCGAAGTCCCCGAGGTTGTCGGCACGAGGGACTCGAGCACTGAGGGTGCGCGGTCTCTCGGAAGGGCACGGCGGTCAGGACGGAGCCGGGTCTCCGGGTTGTGCTGGGGCAGGCATGAAGGCGACGGCCGGCGTGGGTGCGTCTTCTCGATAGGTCCTGCCGAGGGGTGAGGTCCAATCCAGGACTCCACCCTGGACTTGTCGAACGCGCCAGGCGGTGAACTGATTCATCGAGTGATGCCGTTGGCACAGGTGGGCGAGGTTGGAGAGTGCGGTCTTGCCGCCGAGGGCGTGGCCGTGGGTGTGGTCGATCTCACCCCGAACCCGGTTCGGCGTCTGGCGGTCGCATCGTTCGATCGCGATCGCTTCGAACTGCGCCCACATCTCTCCAGGCAAGTTCAATCCGGCGTCGACGATCGCTTTGACGTGTCCCTGGACGATCCGCCCGGCCTCCCATGCGGCCACCGAAGCGGGGAATACTTCGATGATCGTCCGAGCCTCGCCGATCCGACGTTGAACGGGCCGGTCGGTCATCCGCATCACTCCGGCGACCTCGGCCGAGATCGACCGCAGCACCATGTCGTGCACCTGGACTCTCGCGTTCCGAGGTGCGCCCTGCGCGTCCGCCAACCGCCCCACGGCAGCCAAGGCGCGGAGCTCACGAATCTTCACCCGGGCGAACTCGACCCCGATGTCTTCGACGTCCGCAACGATCCCCGCGGCGGCAGCCAGATATGCCTCATCATCGGGGCTTTCCATTACTTCCGTCATGCCCGCACTCTTGCACCAGCCACGCACACCCCCGTTCGTACGTGGCCGGAGACAGCGGGGCTGAACTGGCATCGCGTGCCCGGAAGGATGAGGATGGATCGCATGCCTCGATTGACCGACGCGGATGCCGCGATCTTCTGTTCGGATCTGTCGATCGCCCGGCTCTCCGCCGACACCCGCGTCGTCGACGGAGTCTCTCTGCGGGTGTTGCCCGGTGAAACGGTCGCGGTCATGGGTGCGACAGGCTCGGGCAAGTCGAGCCTCGCGTCGGGTCTCGCGGGCGCGGACCACCGTGATCTCCGCGTCGTCGGCGGCACGGGCGAAGTCGCCGGGATCTCCCTGCGGGCCCGTGGTCGTGCACGCCGCATCCGCGGTTACCGGACGGGCCACCTGGCGCAGGGCGTCAACTCGGCGCTGCCGTCGAGGCTGACGATCTCCGAGATCGTGGCCGAACCCATCACGGCGCGCGATCGCCGTGTCAATGAGCGCGCGCTCGCCCTCCGCGTCGCCGCGCTCCTGGACGAGTTGCAGCTGCCCATCGGCGCCTCGGAGAAGTACCCCTACGAGCTCAGTTCGGGCATGCGTCAGCGCGTCGCGATCGCCCGCAGCCTCGTCCTCGACCCGAAAGTGCTCATCGCCGACGAGCCGTATGCGAATCTCGACGTGGACGTCCGTCCCGCTGTCCGTGACGCCCTCCTGCGACGGACGGCGGAGGGCATGGCACTGCTGGTCGTGACGAACGAGAGGGAACTCGTCACCGATCTCGACGCGCAGGTTCTCGTGTTGCGCGCGGGGCACCCGGTCGGCGTCGGGCGGACTCTGGACGCGGTTCTCTGGACCCCCGACGAGGCGACACGCATCGGCGGCTGATGTCACGAGCACCCCTCCGGCTTTGCTACGATTGTGTGGTTGCCCGGCGACGGGCGGCTGATCCTCGGTAGCTCAATTGGCAGAGCAATCGGCTGTTAACCGATAGGTTCTTGGTTCGAGTCCAAGCCGGGGAGCCAACGAAGAGCCCGGACCTCGAAAGGTCCGGGCTTTCGTCGTTCGACGACAGCCGCTGCCTCTGCGGTCACGCCCCCGCAGGAGCCATATCCAGAGCGCGGATCCGCGACTCGATCTCGCCTGCGAGCGCCTCGACATCTCGATCGTCCGCCACGGCCACAAGGCCCTGACGCTCGAACACCCAGGAGACGCCGCCACAGGTCGGGCGAGACGACCCTTCGTGATGATGGCGCCGTACGTGCCGGCTGAGGAAGTGACATCGATGCGGGAGAACGCCAGGTCGCGGATTTCCGAGTATGGGAAAGACCCGTCGTGAACCTGCCGGCCAGCCCACCCGCTCTTCCCGCGGAAGCGCAGCCGCCGATCAGTGGCGACGAGGACCCCTTCGTGAGGCTGCACGTGTCCCGTGTCGCCGTTGGACGTATGGAGCGCGACGACGACCGATTCGCCGGGGTCCAAGGTCTGCTCGATCTCGGTGAGGATTCTCGTGCGCGCTCGGTCCATGACGTGACGGTACCGCGACCTGAACCCGATAGTGTGCAGAGCGGATGGCAGGAACACGTGGGGGGAATCACGATGACGGATCATGCGAGCGCGCCTGCCGGGTGGTACCCGGCGCCGCACGCCGGCAACGAGCTGCGGTACTGGAACGGCAGGGAGTGGACGGCCACGCCCCCGCCTGCTGCGCCGGCGTCGTGGCCGACGCCCGCGATCGTTCGACCTCTCCGTGGCATCGCGGGGGCCACCCGCATCCTCCTCATCGTCGGCGCGGTGTTCTCCTTCTTCGCCGTTCTCGTCGAGGCGTGGGGGCTCGTCGCCATCGAGGCGTTCGACAGGGGAGTCGCGCCGGTCTCGGATCTCGAGCTCTACGACAGGCTCTCCGTGCCGGGCAGCCTCGGGTCGTCGGCGCTCCTGCTGGCGGCAGGGATCTGCTGGCTGGTGTGGCAGTACCGCGCCGCAGTCCGCGTCCGCGCGGCGAACCCGACCGCCATCCGTCGCGCGCCCGTGTGGCACGTCGTGTCGTGGCTCATCCCGGTGGTCTCCTGGTGGTTCCCCTTCCAGAACGTGAAGGACCTCGTGGTGGCCTCGCGCGCCAACCTGATGGCCGGGATCCTGGGCACCTGGTGGGGCCTCTGGATCGCCTCGACGGCGTTCGTGGGGCTGTCCGGCAGATTGTCGTGGAGTGCCCAAAGCCTCTCGGATTACCCTGCCGTGATGGCCACGTCGCTGGTGGGGGAGCTGCTCTCCATCGCCGCGGTCCCCTTGGCCATCATGGTTCTGACGCGAACGACAGATGCCATGGATCCGGCTGCGCGCTGAGCCTCACGCCGTGAGCAGCGCTCGCACCTCGGCGTCACCGGACCCGCTGGATGCCACGATGCGACCTCGCTCGAGCCGGAGGAACTGGAACTCGGCCACGTTCACGTGACGGCGCGTCGGCAGGATGCCGCGCCACGGCCCGGTGTGCGTGCCGCTGCCGCGCAGGTGCGCCGCGATGCGGTCGTCCTCCGCGACGAGCTGGATCGTCTTCCATCGCCAGTCCGCGAAGCCGTGGAACAGGTCTGCGAGGTCGTCGATCCATGCATCCGCCCCCGCGGCCAGGTGCGCTCTGCGCACCGCGGGATCGAGGGAGGCGCGAACTGCGGTCAGGTCATGTCGATTGCAGGCGTCGAGGTACTCCTCGAACCACCCGTGCAGTTCCCACGGCTCCACGCGGGCGCCTCACGCGTCGAGGTCGTCGACGCCCGGCATCCAACTCTGTCCCGGCTTGCCCCAGCCGCGCTTGCGCGCGATCTTCTGCGTCGTCTTCCAGTCGGAGTCCGACAGCCGGTCGATGTAGAGGATGCCGTTGAGGTGGTCGAACTCGTGCTGCATGATGCGGGCGCGCCAGCCGTCGACACGGATGCGGACATCGGCGCCCTCGAGGTCGGTCCCGGTGACGAGCACCTCGTCGGCGCGGCGGAGAGGGAACCGCTCGCCGGGGAACGACAGGCATCCCTCCGACTCGTCGTCCGGGTCGGGGGAGCCGGGCTCGGGAGGAGACATCCAGAGCTCGGGGTTGATGATCACGCCGCGCCACGGGGCGCCGTCGTCGTCCTGATACGAGTAGGTGTAGATCCGCAGACCGACCCCCACCTGAGGCGCGGCGAGGCCGACGCCGGGGGCGGTGTCCATCGTCTCGAACATGTCGGCGACCAGGGCTCGGATCTCATCGGTCACCTCCGGGACGGCAGCGGCGACGGAGTGGAGGACGGGATCGCCCATGATGCGAATCGGAAGTACGGCCACGTCAGAAGCCTAACGAGGCTCCAGCCCGGTATCGTCGAGGCGTGATTTACGCCGGAACACCGATCAACGATCTCACCGATGAGCTGGTGGGTGTGTTCGGGAACCCGGCGATCCTCATCGGCATCCCGCTGGCCGTCATCGGTGCGGTCTTCATGTCGTTCGGTGCGCAGTATCAGCACCGCGGCGTGCAGAAGGTCGAGCGGCTGACGGCGCAGGCCGGCGTCTCGGGGCTGACCGGCGGTCAGCTGGTCCGGCTCCTGACCCGGCCCTCATGGGTTCTCGGGACCGTCATGCTGGGGCTCGCGATCGTGTGCCAGTTGGCGGCGCTGTCGTTCGCGCCGCTGATCCTCGTCCAGCCGATCGGTGCGATCTCGCTGGTGATCACGACGCTTCTCAACGCGCGGATCAGCGGCCACAAGCCGACGCGGCGGTCGATCACGTCCATCGCGCTGTGCGTGGGCGGCATCTTCATCTTCGTCACTGTGGCGGCGCTGTACGCCACCGAGCGCCCGATCAGCGACGGTCAGCTCCTGACCGTTCTCTTCATCCTCCTGGGCGTCGTGGTCGTCCTCGGCGTGCTCTGGGGCACCCTCCGCAAGCGGATGCGGGCGCTCTTCTACATCGTGGCTGCCGGCGTGGTCTACGGATTCGTCGCCACCCTCGCGAAGGTCGTCATCAACCGCATCTCGAACGGCGACTTCGAGTGGCTCACCGTGCTCTGCATCGTCGCCCTGCTCGCGGGCACCGCAATGGGCGCCTACTTCGTCCAGACGGCGTATTCGTCCGGACCGCCGGACCTCGTGATCGCGGGCCTCACGGTCATCGATCCGATCGTGGCCATCGTGATCGGGCTCGCGGTCCTCAATGAGGCTCAGGGTGCACCGCTCGGCGCCTACATCGGATTCGCCATCGCCGGCGCCCTCGCCGTGACCGGGGTGTTCCAGCTGGCCCGCTACCACCCGCAGGTGGTGAGCGAGAGCCAGGAGATCCCGATCGCGCGCGGCAGCGGCGACGCGGACGGGCCGCAGCCCTCCACAGGTTCGGTGCGCATCACCGAGGCGGTGGCGAAGGTGTGGCCCGACCCTCCCGTGAAGGACGAGGACCGACGCAAACGCTAGGCTCGTCTGCACAGGGGGCGGTGGCCAAGCTGGTCAAGGCAGCGGGCTCATAACCCGACGATCGTGGGTTCAAGTCCCACCCGCCCTACTCGGCCCGGCACGCGATGAGACGTGAAAGAACGCCCCCGCTCCTCACGAGAGAGCGGGGGCGTTCTTTTTTCGCGCCGGGGCTCAGTCGTCGTTGGCTTCCGGCTCCGTTTCGTCGTTCTCCTGCTCGGCAGCCGTGATGTCGTCGTCGCCGATGTCACCTTCGGCCTGGCTCGGCTTATCGGGGATGGAATCGCTCATGATGTCTCCTTTCGACACGCACATCGAACGCCCCGGCGGCCCTGAACCCGCAGGGGCTTGACAGCCCTACCGATCCCGACGCTGGACGGCGTCGTAGGACGGCTGTCGGACGGCATTCGCCCAGCGATACATGCGCGCGCCAGGCAGGATACTGCTCCCCGCATCGAATCGGATGTCGGAGTCTCCTCCGCGGGCGTTCAGACTCAGGAGCGCGAACGGATGCCACGGCCCGCCCGGGGTGGCGAAAGAGAGGGACAGGCGCCACGTCTCTTCGCGCAGAGCTCTCTCGATGCCCGGGAGGTCCGCCGGCAACGACGGTCGAAGCGGACGGGCGCGAATGAGGACCGGGCCCGCGTCGCCTCGGTAGGGGAGCAGCGTCGTGAAGACTCCCCGCGACGGGACCCACCGCGGCACGAGAGCGAACCGGAGCGGCAAGCCCGACCCGGTCGAGGCGAGTTCGAGGTCCGCGTGCCCGGTGTCCGTCTCGACGCGCAGCGCGAGCCCGAGGACGTCGGGGAATGAATCCGGCACCCCCAGCGAGCGCGAGTAGCGAGCGGTGACGTTCGATCGGGTCCTGTTCGAGGGCGCGTCGATCCACTCGATCCCGGAAGCACGGTCTCGGTCTCCCCAGAACACATCGCCGCCCAGGAGCAGCCCACGCGGATGGATGGGGCGAGGTGAGCGCACCCCCTGCAACGCGAGGAAAAGACGCTGCAGCGCGCGACCGAGCACGCCGAGGGGAGTCGGCGCGTCAGCGATTCTCGTCGTCCTCCTCGGTGACCTCGTCACCGGCGCGGGCGGCGTCGTCCTTCACCTCGTCGCTGACGGCATCGGTGGGAGGAGCGTCGTCGGCGTGCGCGTCGTGGGCGTCGCGCGTGTGCGGGGTGTTGTCGCTCATGATGTTCCTTTCGTCGGGCGCTCAGCCTGCCCCCGGGACATCGCGCGGCCCACGGGGTTGACGAATGCCGTGCGACCTGGTGTTACACGGTTGTGATTCGACCTCAGGATGAGCGATAATGGCCGCACAACCGGATATCCGGCCAGCACTCTCCATCAGGTCGTAGGGGAAGACGTACCTGAACGAAACGGAGAGATCGATGGCCACACCTCACGCGCGCGGAGTGATCTTCATCCACTCCGCGCCACGCGCGCTGTGCCCCCACCTCGAGTGGGCTGCTGGTCGTGCCCTCGGGCATGCCGTCAGCTTCGACTGGGCTGACCAGCCCGTCCAGCCCGGCAGTCGCCGCGCGGAGTTCTACTGGGAGGGCCCGGTAGGCAGTGGCGCGGCCCTCGCCACCGTGATGCGCGGGTGGGAGCACCTGCGATACGAGGTGACGGAGGATCCGACGCCGCGCAGCGACGGCGGACGTTGGCTCCACACTCCGAGCCTCGGCATCCACTACGCGCAGACGGATGCCTCCGGCAACGTCGTCGTGGGAGAGGATCGCATCCGCTACGCCATGGAGATCGCCGCCGGCGACATGAGCGAACTGCAGCGGGAGCTCGACGTCGCGCTCGGCGCGTCGTGGGACGAGGAGCTCGAGCCGTTCCGCCACGCGAGCGACGACGCCCCCGTCGTCTGGCTCCACAAGGTCGGTTGAGACGACTCCACGCGAGTCGACACTTCAAGAACGAAGGGTTTTCAGGCGGGGTGAGTGGGCCTCGACCGGCTTCGGACGGCTTCCCGGAGACCGGGGCGGCTACCGCCCCGCCTGATCTGAAACGATGAACGCCCCCGGTGGCTTCCCGGGGGCGTTCATCGTGTTCGCGGTCAGACCGAGCGGAATGCGACGACGGCGTTGTGGCCGCCGAACCCGAACGAGTTGCTGATGGCAAGCTGGTCGCCGTCGCCGAGGGCGACCGTGTCGCCGGAGAGGCGGAACGGGACGGCCGGGTCGGGCTCTGTGATGTTGATGGTCGGGGGAGCGACGCGATCGCGGAGCGCCAGTACCGTGAACATCGCCTCCAGTGCACCCGTGCCGCCCAGGAGGTGACCGGTGGACGCCTTCGTGGCGGACACCGGCATCTCGTCGACCCGGTCGCCGAAGACGGACTTCAGGGCGACGTACTCGTTCGGGTCGCCGACGGGGGTCGACGTCGCGTGGGCGTTGACGTGCGTGACGTCGTCGGGCGATGCATCCGCCATGTCGAGCGCGAGACGGACGGCTCGCGCCGCGCCGGTACCCTCGGGGTCGTTGGCGGTGATGTGATACGAGTCGGCGGTGACGCCGCCGCCCACGAGCTCGGCGTAGATCTTCGCGCCGCGCGCCTTCGCGTGCTCCTCGGTCTCAAGGATGAGCACCGCGGCGCCCTCGCCCATGACGAATCCGTCGCGGTCGATGCTGCCCGGACGGGATGCCGTCTCGGGCGAGTCGTTGCGGCGAGACAGCGCCTGCATCGAGGCGAACGACGCGATCGTGATGGGGTGGATCGCCGACTCCGTGCCGCCCGCGATGACGATGTCGGCGAGGCCGGCCCGCATGTGCTCGATGGCGTTGACAATCGACTCGGTGCTCGAGGCGCAGGCACTCGCGAACGTGCGGGCGTAGGCGCGCGCGCCGAAGTGCAGCGAGAGGTTGCCCGCCGCGGCGTTGGGCATGAGCATCGGGACCGTCATGGGCATGACGCGCCGCGGGCCCTTCTCGCGCAGCGTGTCCCACGCATCCAGCAGCGTCCAGACGCCGCCGATACCGGTGGCGAACTCCACGCCGAGCCGCTCGGGGTCGACCTCCGGCGCGCCGGCGTCCTCCCAGGCCTCCTTCGCCGCGACCATCGCGAGCTGCGACGACGGGTCGAGGCGCTTGGCGACGGGACGGTCGAGGACCGTCTCGGGCCGCACCTTCGCCTCAGCGGCGAAGGTGACGGGCAGCTGGTACTGCTCCACCCAGTCGTGCTCGAGCGTGCGGGTGCCGGACACTCCGGCGAGGAGTGCCTCCCAGCTTTCGCTCGCCGTGCCGCCGATGGGGGAGGTCGCACCGATACCGGTGACGAAGATTCGCGTGTTGCTCATGATTCCCTCGTGCTGCTCCGGTGGGGGCGGACCCCCACCGGACGCGCGGATCAGGCCTGGTTGGACGAGATGTAGGTGACGGCGTCGCCGACGGTCTTGAGGTTCTTGACCTCGTCGTCGGGGATGGTGACGCCGAACTTCTCCTCGGCGTTGACGACGATCGTCATCATCGAGATCGAGTCGATGTCGAGGTCGTCCGTGAAGGACTTCTCGAGCGCGACCTCGTCGGCCGAGATGCCGGTCTCGTCGGTGATGAGCTCGGCCAGGCCGGCGAGGACCTCGTCGTTGGTGAATGCCATGGGATTTCTCCTTCTGTGGTGGTCGGGCCCAGCCGGGCCGCTAGTCAGTTTAGGTGGGGGAGGGCGGTCGTCACGGGAGGACGACGACCTGAGCGCCGAACACGAGCCCGGCGCCGAAACCGATCTGCAGGGCGAGTCCGCCGCTGAGCTCGGGGTGCTCTTCCAGAAGACGGTGGGTCGCCAGCGGGATGGATGCCGCCGACGTGTTGCCCGTCGTCTCGATGTCGCGGCCGATCACGACGGTGTCCGGGAGCTTCAACTGCTTGGCGAACTCGTCGATGATGCGCATGTTGGCCTGGTGCGGCACGAACGCCGCCAGATCGTCGGGCGTGATGCCCGCGGCTTCGATGGCCTGACGAGCGACCTTGACCATCTCCCAGACCGCCCACCGGAACACGGTGGGACCCTCCTGGCGGAGGGTCGGCCAGGGGGCGACCCCGTCGCGGAACTCGGTCAGCGTATGGTTCATGCCGACGGCATCCGCCTTCGAGCCGTCCGATCCCCAGATGGTGGGGCCGATGCCCGGCGTCTCGCTCGGCCCGACGACGACAGCGCCTGCGCCGTCGCCCAGGAGGAACGAGATCGAGCGGTCGGTCGGATCGACGACGTCGCTGAGCTTCTCGGTGCCGATGACGACGGCGTAGTGGGCGGCGCCTGCACGGATGAGGGCGTCGGCCTGCGCGACGCCGTAGGCGAATCCTGCGCACGCCGCGTTCAGGTCGTAGGCGGCCGCGGGGTTCGCGCCGACGCGGTCCGCGACGATGGCCGACACCGAGGGCGTCTGCTTCGGGTTGGAGATCGTGGCGACGATCACGGCGTCGATCTTGTCGGCGGGGATACCTGAGCGTTCGATGGCCTCGGCGGCGGCGTCGGCCGCGAGATCGATCGCCGAGGTGTCGGCATCCGCCCGCACGCGCGTGATGATGCCGGTGCGCTGACGGATCCACTCGTCGCTGGAGTTGATCGGCTCGATCAGGTCCTCGTTGGGGACCGCGTTCTCGCCGCGCGCGGCGCCGTAGGAGTAGATGCGGGTGTGGGCCGCGCCGGTGGGCTGGATCAGCTGGGGGGTCATGCGTTCTCTCCGGTCAGGAGGCCGTTCGCGGCGGCGAGGTCCTCGGGCGTCTTCACCGCAACAGACGGTACGCCGCGCAGCCCGCGCTTGGCGAGTCCGACGAGGGTGCCCGCGGGAGCGAGCTCGATGATGCCGGCGACGCCGTTCTCTGCGAACGACGCCATGCACAGGTCCCACCGGACGGGGTTGGCGACCTGCGCCACGAGGAGGTCGAGCGCGGCGCGCCCGTCCGAGACGGTGCCGCCGTCGCGGTTGCTCCACACGGTCAGGGAAGGATCGGATGCCGCGACCTCGGCTGCCGCGGAGCGGAGGGTGTCGACGGCCGGCGCCATGTAGCGCGTGTGGAATGCGCCGGCGACCTGCAGCGGGATCACCCGGCTGCCGCGGGGTGCGTCAGTGGTCAGCTCAGTGAGGGCGGGGAGCGAGCCGGCAGCCACGATCTGACCACCGCCGTTGTAGTTGGCGGGGGTGAGGTCGAGCTCTTCCAAGCGTGCGAGGACGGTGGCCTCATCGCCGCCCACGACGGCGCTCATGCCGGTCTCCTCGAGCGCAGCCGCCTCGGCCATGGCGCGCCCGCGGATGCCGACGAGGCGCATTCCGTCCTCCTCAGTGAGTACGCCCGCGGCGACGAGCGCGGCGACCTCTCCCACGGAGTGACCCGCGACGCCGTCGGGTCGGCGGCCCGCATCGACGAGCGCACGCCACGAGAGGAGGCTCGCGGCGACGATGAGGGGCTGGGCGACCTTCGTGTCACGGATGCGGTCGGCATCCCACTCGGTGCCGGCGGCGACCAGGTCGATCTCGGCGTACGTGGAGTACTGGTCGAGCAGCTCGCGCGTGCCTTCGGTCTCGGGCCACGGTGTGAGGAACCCGGGGGTCTGAGAGCCCTGGCCCGGGAAGACGGCAATGATCACGATGTCCATCCTTGCAAGTTCGCGTCGGCGATGCTGTCGGTCAGCGCACAAGAAAGTGCGATCCGTTTGTTCGAGTCGTACAGGTGATCAGGTGCGGCGCACGGCGCGGCGGCGGGTCACATCGCCGCCGATGGATCCGAGGATGAGCGCCGTCTGAAGGATCAGCGCCTCTCTCGGGCCTGTGGCATCCCACCCGATCACGTCCGAGACGCGCTTCAGGCGGTAGCGGACCGTGTTGGGGTGCACGAAGAGCTCGCGCGCCGTCGCCTCGAGAGAGCGCCCGTTGTCGAGGTAGCTCCAGAGGGTCGTGACGAGATCGGTGGAGTGCGACTGCAGGGGACGGTAGATCCGTTCGATGAGAGTCGTCTTCGCGAGCGGGTCGCCCGCGAGTGCGCGCTCGGGGAGCAGATCGTCCGCATCCACGGGGCGCGGGGCGTGCCGCCAGGATTTCGCCACCGCGAAGCCCGCAAGAGCGGCACGCGCGCTGACGCCCGCGTCCAGGAGAGCAGGGGCCGTCGGGCCGAGCACGAGGTGGCCGCTTCCGAACCCCGGCTCGAGACGCGTCGCGATCTCGGTGAACGGGAGTTCTTCGGCATCCTCTCGCCCCGCCTGATCGGCACGGCCGATGACGAGCACCAGACGGGAGCCCTGCACACCGATGAGGACGTCGACGCCGAGCTTGCGGGCGGTGCGGCGCACCTGGTCGACGTCCAGCTGCGGGGGAGTCGTGCCCACGAGGACCGCGACCTCGCCGTGGCCGTGCCAGCCGAGGGCGGCGATGCGGCTCGGGAGCTCCTCATCGGCCTCACCCGTGAGGATCGAGTCGACGACGAGCGCTTCGAGGCGGGCATCCCACAAGCCGCGTGCTTCCGCAGCCCGGGCGTAGACGTCCGCCGCGGCGAAGGCGACCTCGCGCGAGTAGAGCAGGATGCTCTCGCGCAGTCCGTTGCCCCGTCCGGCGACGCGTTCCTCGGTGGTCTCGACCGTCACCTTGATGAGCTGGAGCGTCTGGGTGAGGCTGATGCTCCGCAGCAGCTCGCGCGGCGCCGATGCGAAGACATCGGCCGCGATCCACGGCGTCGAGTTCGGGTCGTCGTACCAGTCGACGAAGGACGAGATGCCCGACTGGGCGACGAGACCGACGGCCGACCGGCGCCCCGGAGGCATCTCGGCGTACCAGGGCAGGTACTCCTCGAGCCTCCGGAGCGTGGTGGTTGCGAGATCTCCCGAGATCCGGCGGAGCCACGCGAGTGTCTCCGCCTTCTCCTGGGCGGTCGGCCGTTCGGTCATCGCGCGGGTCAGGCTTCGCCGCCCGCGTTGCCGGAGGTGCCGGCGTTGACGTCGTGCAGGCGGTACTTCTCGATCGCCTGTGCCGACAGGCCGCGGTCGACGACGCCGTCCTCGGCCAGGGCCTGCAGGGTCCGCACGACGATCGACGGACCGTCGATCTTGAACTGACGACGAGCCGCGGCACGTGTGTCCGAGAAGCCGAAGCCGTCGGCACCGAGCGTCGCGTAACGGCGCGGGACCCACTGGCGGATCTGGTCCTGGACGGCGTGCATGAAGTCGCTGACGGCGACGACGGGGCCCTCCGAGTCGCGGAGCTTCTCGGTGATGTAGGCCGTCTTGGGCTCATCGGTGGGGTGCAGGAAGTTGTGCTCGTCGGCGGCGAGGCCGTCGCGGCGGAGCTCGGTCCAGCTGGTCACCGACCAGACGTCGGCCACGACGCCCCAGTCGTCCTTGAGGAGCTTCTGCGCCTCGTGGGCCCACGCCAGGCCGACGCCCGACGCGAGGATCTGGGCGCGGTGCCCCTCGCCCTCACCGGTCGAGACGCGGTGGATGCCGCGGACGATGCCGTCGACGTCGACATCCTCCGGCTCCTTGGGCTGGACGATCGGCTCGTTGTAGACCGTGATGTAGTACATGACGTTCGGGTCCTCGTGCTCCCCGCCGTACATGCGCTCGAGACCGGACTGCACGATGTGCGCGATCTCGTAGCCGTAGGCCGGGTCGTACGAGACGGTCGCCGGGTTGGTCGAGGCGAGCAGGTGCGAGTGGCCGTCGGCGTGCTGCAGGCCCTCACCCGTGAGGGTGGTGCGGCCGGCCGTGGCGCCGATGATGAACCCGCGCGCCATCTGGTCGCCGGCGGCCCACTGGGCGTCGCCCGTGCGCTGGAAGCCGAACATCGAGTAGAAGACGTAGACCGGGATGAGCGGCTCGCCGTGGGTCGCGTAGGACGTGCCGACACCGGTGAAGGCGGCGAGGGCGCCGGCCTCGTTGATGCCCACGTGCATGATCTGACCCTGCGGGCTCTCCTTGTACGCCAGGAGCAGCTCGCGGTCGACGGACGTGTAGTTCTGCCCGTTCGGGTTGTAGATCTTCGCCGTCGGGAAGTACGCGTCCATACCGAACGTGCGCGCCTCGTCGGGGATGATCGGGACGATGCGGTGGCCGAAGTCCTTCGAGCGCAGCAGGTCCTTGAGCAGTCGGACGAACGCCATCGTGGTGGCGACCTCCTGCGTGCCCGACCCCTTCTTCGGCAGCGCGTAGACGCTGTCGTCAGGAAGGCTCAGCGAGGTGTGGGTGCTGCGACGCTGCGGGAGCGTGCCGCCCAGCGCGCGACGACGCTCGACCATGTACTTGATGGTCTCGTCCTCGGCACCCGGGTGGTAGTACGGCGGCTCGTAGGGGTTCTCCTCGAGCTGGGCGTCCGTCAGCGGGATGTGCATCTGGTCGCGGAACAGCTTGAGGTCGTCGAGCGTCATCTTCTTCATCTGGTGCGTCGCGTTGCGCCCCTCGAAGTGCGGACCGAGACCATAGCCCTTGACGGTCTTCGCCAGGATGACGGTCGGCTGGCCCTTGTGCTCTATGGCCGCCTTGTACGCCGCGAAGACCTTGCGGTAGTCGTGACCGCCGCGCTTGAGGTTCCAGATCTGCTCGTCGGAGTAGTCCTTGACGAGGGCTGCGGCGCGCTCGTCGCGGCCGAAGAAGTGCTCACGGACGTAGGCGCCGTTCTCGGCCTTGTAGGTCTGGAAGTCGCCGTCGGGCGTGCTGTTCATGAGGTTCAGCAGGGCGCCCTCGGTGTCGCGGGACAGCAGGTCGTCCCACTCCCGGCCCCAGACGACCTTGATGACGTTCCAGCCGGCGCCGCGGAAGAAGCTCTCGAGCTCCTGCACGATCTTGCCGTTGCCGCGCACGGGGCCGTCCAGGCGCTGCAGGTTGCAGTTGACGACGAAGGTCAGGTTGTCGAGGCCCTCGTTGGCGGCTACCTGGAGCTGACCGCGGCTCTCGACCTCATCCATCTCGCCATCACCGAGGAAGGCCCAGACGTGAGCGTCCGAGAGGTCTTTCACGCCGCGGTTGGTGAGGTACTTGTTCGTCATCGCCTGGTAGATGGCGTTGATCGGACCGAGACCCATCGACACGGTCGGGAACTGCCAGTAGTCCGGCATGAGGCGCGGGTGCGGGTACGACGGCAGACCGTGAGGGGCAGCGGATGCCTCCTGGCGGAACCCGTCGAGCTGCTGGCTCGACAGGCCACCCTCGAGGAACGAGCGGGCGTACATGCCGGGGGAGGCGTGGCCCTGGAAGAAGACCTGGTCGCCGCCGCTGGAGTGATCCGGACCGCGGAAGAAGTGGTTGAACCCGACCTCGTACAGGGCGGCCGACGAGGCGTAGGTCGAGATGTGACCGCCGACGCCGATGCCGGGGCGCTGCGCGCGGTGAACCGTGAGGGCGGCGTTCCAGCGGATCCAGCTGCGGTAGCGGCGCTCGACCTCTTCGTCGCCGGGGAACTCGGGCTCGCTGTCGACGGGGATCGTGTTGATGTAGTCCGTCGTGGGGACCTGCGGGACGCCCAGGTGCAGTTCACGCGAGCTCTGCAGCAGGCTCAGCATGATCTCGCGGCCGCGGCTCGCTCCGCGGGCGTCGACGAGTTGGCGCAGGGAATCCTGCCACTCCGACGTCTCTTCCGGGTCGCTGTCCTGCGGGCCCTGCGAGTACGGATCCTGATCGTTGACAGTCACAAGAGGCCTTTCGTCGCCTGGCAGATCGTGCCAGGAAGGAGGGATCGAGCGAGGGCGCGCTTGTTCGCCGCGCACAACTCGCTTGTCTTCAGCCTACCCATACGGTCCCGGTGCTGGACGCCGCTGCGCCCCCTCTAGACTCGGTACGTCAGGGCCTTTAGCTCAGCTGGTAGAGCGCCACGTTTACACCGTGGATGTCGTCGGTTCGATCCCGGCAGGGCCCACCACCGGCATCCCGCCGCTTCCGGACTCAGTCCCGGCCGAAGAGCTTCGGCGCCGCGGGGTCGATGTACAGGTCGCCGCCCTTGCCCAGGCGCGAGTGGCGACGCGAGTACGCGAAGTAGATGACGAACCCGAGCGCGAGCCAGATGAGGAAGCGCAGCCACGTCTCCACCGTCAGGTTGAGCATGAGGTAGACGCACACGATCACCGACAGCGCCGGCAGCCACGGGTTCAGCGGCACACGGAACCCGCGTTCGAGATCGGGGCGACGGCGGCGCAGGACGATGACGCCGACCGACACGAGCACGAATGCCGAGAGCGTGCCGATGTTCACCATCTCCTCGAGCACCCCGACCGGCGTGAGTCCGGCGACGAGGGCGACGACGACCGTGACGATGATCGAGATCACCCAGGGCGTCCGGAACCGGGGGTGCACCTTCGCGAGCCCGCGCGGCAGGAGGGCGTCGCGCGACATCGCGAAGATGATGCGCGTCGCGCCGATCATGAGGGTCAGCACGACCGTCGTGAGACCGGCGACGGCGCCCGCCGAGATGACCGTCGCCATCCAGGTCTGCCCGTGGAAGGCGAAGGCGTTCGCGAGCGCTGCGGCCGGGTCGAGCTTGTCGTAGGGAACCATCCCCGTCACGACGAGTGCGACCGCGCCGTAGAGCACCGTGCAGATGATCAGCGAGGCGATGATCCCGATCGGCAGGTCGCGCTGCGGGCGCTTGGTCTCCTCCGCCGTCGTCGCGACGAC
The DNA here is from genome assembly GCF_900102005.1 of Microbacterium sp. LKL04. NCBI lineage: Bacteria > Bacillati > Actinomycetota > Actinomycetes > Micrococcales > Microbacteriaceae > Microbacterium > Microbacterium sp. LKL04. The sequence continues at coordinate 828,002 of NZ_LT627736.1, forward strand.
GTCGAACCCGATGTAGGCGAAGAACACGAGGGCGGCGCCCGCGAAAATGCCGCCGACGCCGAACGCGGTCGGCTCGATGCCCGAGAAGAACTGCAGGAGCGGCTGCGTGAGTCCCGAGGCGGTCTCGCGGGGAGCTGCGTCGGGCACGAAGGGGGAGTAATTCGCGGGGTTGACGAACATGAGTCCCGCGACGATCACGAACAGGACGATGAACAGCTTCACCGCGACGAGCACGAGGTTCACCCGCAGGGACTCCCGGATGCCGACGGTGATCAGCACGCCGAGGACGACGACCAGCAGGACGGCCATCAGGTCGATGGACCCGCCGTATCCGATCGCGGCCGGGATTGGGGCGCCGAGCTGCTCCATGAGCGATCCGAGGTAGGCGCTCCACCCCTGCGCGACGACGCTCGCCCCCAGGAACATCTCGAGGATCAGATCCCAGCCGATGATCCAGGCGAAGAGCTCGCCGAGCGATGCGTAGGAGAAGGTGTAGGCCGACCCCGACACGGGGACCGTGGAGGCGAACTCGGCGTAACACATGGCGGCGAGCCCGCACGCGATGGCGGCCACGACGAAGCTGATGACGATCGCGGGACCGGCGACCTCGTGGGCGGCGCGCCCGGTGAGCGTGAAGATTCCCGCGCCGATGACGACGCCGACGCCGAAGACCGTGAGGTCGAGGGCCGAGAGCGACTTCTTGAGCCGGAACTCCGGCTCCTCGGTGTCGGCGATCGACTGCTCGACCGTCTTGGTGCGCAGCACGCTCATGCTGATCTCCTCCCGCACGATTCCGGCACGCAATGCTAGTGCGTCGCGGCATCCCGTCTGAAGACCACGCCCCGACGGCCGGTCACCCGCGGGGTAGGTTGGAGGACGTGAAAGCCAGCTTTACCGACCAGCGCCGCCTCCTCGATCTCGCCGACGCCGACATCGCCGTGCGTCGTGCGGATCACGCGCGACAGAACCCCGCGCAGGCCGCGCGTGTGAAGGAGCTGCTGTCGGTGCGGGCGACCCACTCGGCCGAGCTCACCCGCCGCCTCGGCGAGCGTGACGACGCGAAGGCCGAGCTCGCCCGCATCCAGTCCGACGTCGCCGTCGTCGACGCCCGCACGGCGCGCGACAACGATCTGCTGGCGTCGACGTCGAGCGCGAAGGACGCCCAGGGCCTCGAGCACGAGATCGCGTCGCTCGCCCGGCGCAAGAGCGACCTGGAGGACGCCGAGCTCGAGCTCATGGAGCGCCTCGAGGCTGCGGACGCCGCGGTGGCGGAGCAAGAGGCGCTCATCGCTTCGGTGAACGAGGAGGGCGCGCGACTGAGCGCCGAGGCCAAGGCCACCGTCGCCGAGGCGACGACCCGCCTCGACGCCGCGACCCGCGATCGTGCGGCGATCGCCGCATCGTTGCCCGCCGATCTCGTCGCGATGTACGACGGTCTCGCCGCACGCGGCAACGGTGCCGGTCACCTGCAGCGCCGCACGTGCGGCGGTTGCCACATGGTGCTCTCGGGCACCGACCTCAACGTCGTGCGTGCCGCGGCGGAGGACGACGTCGTCACCTGCCCGGAGTGCGGGTGCATCCTGGTCCGCGACGACGACTCCGGGCTCTGACCGATCCGGGTGCTCCCGCGGCGGCTGCCGTCCCGTGGATCGTCGTGGGCGCTGCCGAGGAGCGAACCTCCCTCGTCCTGCTCGATGTCGACGGCCGCCCGACGGAACGCGTGCTCGCTGACGCCACCGGCCTCGCGGACCGGGTCCGACGGGCGGACGAGTCCACCCGCTGGGTGTGGAGCGACACCTCGCACTGGTACCCGGCGCTGATCGCGGCGGGGGTCCGCGTCGCCCGCTGCCATGATCTCCGCCTCGCACACGCGATCCTGCGGGACAGCGCGCTCGCGGTCGATGCGGAGGCGCTTCGACGTGCGACGGAGTGGGATGCCGCGGCATCCGTCGCCGACGATGGCCCGAGCGCCCTCTTCGATCTCGATCCCGGCTCCCGCGAGGCGCCGCACGACATCGAAGCCGCCCTCGCGGAGTTCGAACGGCAACGGGAGGTGATCGCCGCCGGCTCGCCGAGCCTTCGACTGCTGGTCGCAGCAGAGTCCGTCGGTGCGCTCGTCGCGGCAGAGATGCATGCGGCCGGCGTGCCGTGGGACGGCCGGGTCCACGACGAGATCCTGACCGGGATGCTCGGCGAGCGGGATGCCGGCGGTCGGCCGCCCGCTCGCATCGTCGCCCTCGCCGCCGAGATCCGCGGACTTCTCGGTGATCCCGGCGCGAGCCTCGATTCGCAGCCGAAGCTCCTGCGGGCGCTGCATCGCGTCGGCGTCGCGGCCACGTCCACGAGCAAGTGGGAGCTCACGGAGTACGACCACCCGGTCGTCGCTCCGCTCCTGGAGTACAAGCGGCTCATGCGGATGTACACGGCGAACGGCTGGGCGTGGCGTGAGGAATGGGCTCCCGCCGGCCGGTTCCGACCGGTGTACGTCCCGGGCGGTGTCGTGACGGGTCGGTGGGCATCGTCGGGCGGCGGCGCCCTGCAGCTGCCGCGGCAGCTCCGGCCCGCCGTGCGCGCCGATCAGGGGTGGACGCTGGTGGTCGCCGACGTCGCCCAGCTCGAGCCGCGTGTCCTCGCGGCGATGTCACGGGATGCCGCCCTCGCCGACAGCGCGCGCGGCACCGATCTCTACGAGGGGATCGTCTCGCGCGGCGTGGTCAGCACCCGCTCCGAAGCGAAGTTCGCCCTGCTGGGAGCGATGTACGGCGCGACGACGGGCGACAGCGGCCGCCTCGTCCCGGCCCTCCGACGGGCATACCCGCGGGCGATGGGTCTCGTGGACGACGCGGCCCGCGTGGGGGAGGAGGGCGGCGTCGTCTCGACCTGGCTCGGGCGGTCCAGCCCGGCTCCCTCGCCTGGATGGCGCGAACTGCAGAGCCGAGCGGGTGTTCCTGACGCGACTGAGACGGACCGCGCCCAGGCTCGACGCACCGCGCGCGATCGGGGCCGGTTCACTCGGAACTTCGTCGTGCAGGGCACGGCCGCCGAGTGGGCTCTGGCGTGGCTGGGAGACCTCCGCGCCCGGCTGGCTGCGCTGCCGCCGGTCGATGACGCGGATGCCGCACCGCGGTCGGGCGCGCTCCACTCACGGCAGGCGCATCTCGCGTTCTTCCTGCACGACGAGGTCATCGTCCACGCACCCGAGGCGCACGCGGAACAGGCTGCGGACGCGGTGCGCCTGGCCGCGGACGCGGCTACCCGGCTCCTGTTCGGCGACATCCCGCTGGACTTCCGCCTCGACCTGCAGGTGCGGATCGACGCGGCGAAGGACTGACCGTCCAGACGGCTAGACTCGACCCCGCGAATGGGTCGGCTGGACGGTCGCGTGGCGCGAGAGCGCACCGAGGAACGTCCGGGCTCCACAGGGCAGGGCGGTGGGTAACACCCACCCGGAGTGATCCGCGAGACAGTGCCACAGAGAGCAGACCGCCTCGGTTCCGACCGGGGTAAGGGTGAAAGGGTGGTGTAAGAGACCACCGGGGTCGTGGTGACACGACCCGCACGGTAAACCTCGCCCGGAGCAAGGTCAGACAGGGGATGCCGACGCGGCCCGCCGAGTCCCCGGGTAGACCGCTGGAGCGGCACGGCAACGTGTCGCCGAGAGAGATGACCGTCCACGGGGTTTCGACCCCCGGACAGAACCCGGCGTACAGGCCGGCCCATTCGCCTCCGCCGGCCCCTGAGTGTCAGCGCGCGGTGGTACCCGCGAGGTCCTCGCCCTCGTCGACCGACGCGCCGGAGTCGTCGCCGGCGAGCGCCAGCGCGGCCGCTCCGATGATGCCCGCATTGTTGCGGTGCACGGCGGGGACGATCTCGGTCTTCAGATCGAGCAGGGGCAGGAACTTGTCGGCGTGCTTGGAGACGCCGCCGCCCACGACGAACAGGTCGGGGGTGAAGAGGAACTCGAGGTGGCTGTAGTACTGCTGCAGGCGGTCGGCCCAGGCATCCCACTCCAGTTCTTCGCGCTCCATGGCCGAGTAGGCCGCGAAGTGCTCGAAGTCCTTCTTGTGACCGGGGCGGTGCAGGTGGCCGAGCTCCGTGTTCGGGACGAGCACGCCCTTGTAGATCATCGCCGTGCCGATGCCGGTGCCGAGCGTGGTCAGGAGCACGAGACCGTTGCGGTCCTTCGCGGCGCCGTACCGCATCTCGGCGACGCCGGCGACGTCCGCGTCGTTGGCGAAGTGGATCTGGCGTCCGAGGCCCTTCTCGAAGAACGCCTCGGCCTCGAAGTCGATCCAGGTGTCGGCGACGTTGGCGGCCGACAGGGTGCGGCCGTTCTTCACGATCGCGGGGAAGGCCACACCGAGCGGGACGTCGGCGTCGGTGACGTCGAGCTTCTCGAGCACCTCACGGACGGCCGTCAGCACGTCGTCCGGTTCGGCGCCCTTCGGTGTCGGAACCTTGATCCGATCGGTGAGGAGGGTTCCTTGCGAGAGGTCGACGAGGGCACCCTTGATGCCCGTCCCTCCGATGTCGATTCCGACGGCGGTGGTGGCGGTCCCAGTCATGCCTTCGAGCCTAGTGCGCTCCCGGCGGGCAGACCGTAGGCGTCCGGCCGCGGCATCCGTAGGATGAACGCCACGAGGCCGAGGAGGACCCATGAGCGACGCCGACAAGTACTGGTACAACCTGAAGACCGGCGAGGTCCAGCAGGGTTTCGAAGCCCCGTCCGTCGACCGTGCGGGCCCATTCGACACGGCTGAGGAGGCGTCGCGCGCGCCTGAGATCATGCGGGAGCGCTCGCGCGCATGGGCTGCAGAGGATGCCGCCGAAGACGACTGACCGGGGCGCCGCGTCGCGTCACTCGGCGGAGGCGTCGGACCGCTAGTCTGGCAGTCGGCTCGGCACCGGGAAGGATGCGATGGACAAGCAGCGTGACTTCGTTCTGAGGACGATCGAGGAACGGGGGGTCAAGTTCATCCGGTTGTGGTTCACGGATGTGACCGGAACCCTGAAATCGGTCGCGATCGCTCCCGCCGAGGTGGAGGGTGCGTTCGCCGAGGGCCTCGGCTTCGACGGCTCGGCGATCGAGGGTCTGACCCGGTCGTACGAGTCCGATCTCCTCGCGCACCCGGACCCGTCCACGTTCCAGACCCTGCCCTGGCGGGGTGAGATCGACCCGACGGCGCGCATGTTCTGCGACATCACGACGCCCGACGGACAGCCGGCCGTCGCCGATCCGCGCAACGTCCTGAAGCGCGCGCTCGCGAAGGCGGGCGATGCGGGCTTCACGTTCTACACGCATCCCGAGATCGAGTTCTACCTGCTGAAGTCGTCCTCCTTCGGTCCCGACGGGCCCGAGCCGGTCGACTCGGCGGGCTACTTCGACAACGTCCCGGGCGGGACGGCCCACGACTTCCGCCGCCGTTCCGTGCGGATGCTCGAGGACCTCGGCATCTCGGTCGAGTTCAGCCACCACGAGGGCGGCCCCGGACAGAACGAGATCGACCTGCGGTACGCCGACGCGCTCGCGACGGCCGACAACATCATGACCTTCCGCACCGTCGTCAAGGAGGTCGCGATCGAGCAGGGCGTCTACGCGACGTTCATGCCGAAGCCCCTCAGCGGCAAGCCGGGAAGCGGCATGCACACGCACATGTCCCTGTTCGAGGGCGACATGAACGCCTTCTACGAAGAGGGCGCGCAGTATCAGCTGTCGAAGACCGGCCGTCAGTTCATCGCCGGCCTCCTGCGTCACGCGAACGAGATCTCGGCCGTCACGAACCAGTTCGTGAACTCGTACAAGCGTCTCTGGGGCGGCGACGAAGCGCCGAGCTTCGTCTGCTGGGGTCACAACAACCGCTCCGCGCTCGTGCGCGTGCCGATGTACAAGCCCAACAAGGGTCAGTCCACGCGGGTCGAGTACCGCGCCCTGGACTCCGCAGCGAACCCCTATCTCGCCTACGCGCTCATGCTGGCCGCGGGCCTCAAGGGCATCGAAGAGGAGTACGAGCTCCCGCCCGAGGCCGAGGACAACGTCTGGTCGTTGACGGATGCCGAGCGCCGGGCCCTCGGCTACGGTCCGCTGCCGTCGAGCCTCGACCACGCCCTCGAATACATGGAGGAGTCCGAGCTCGTCGCCGAGACGCTGGGGGAGCAGGTCTTCAACTACGTGCTCCTGAACAAGCGTCGCGAGTGGCAGGAGTACCGGTCGCAGGTCACGCCCTTCGAACTGCAGAAGAACCTCGAGATGCTCTGAGGCGATGGCCTCCATCGAGCGACGGGCGGCGCTCACCGACCTGGCCCGTGCGGGCTTCTCCGATCTCGCGGCATCCTCCGATGCGCTGGATGAACTGAGTTCGCTCACCGGCATCGATCGGGCTGACCTCGTGGTCGCGGCGGGGCGGGCGGCCGATCCCGACGGTGCCGTTCAGTCCAGCGTCCGCATCGGGCGCCGCGACGCGGATGCGCTGACGCGCGTCCTGACGGAAGCGTCGGACGTCCTCTGGTCTCTCCTCGGAGCGTCGTCCGGTCTCGCGGACTTCTTCCTGCGCCACCCGGAGGAGCTCACGCACCTCGTCGGAGCCGGGCGGATGCTCCCATCGGCGACGGCGATGCGCGAGACCCTCCTCGAGGCCGTCGACGCGGATGCCGAGGGGTTCGCCGCGGCATCCGATGAGTCCGCGTGGGTCGCCCTGCGCGTCCGCTACCGCCGGATCGTCGCCCTGATCGCGGCCTACGACCTGTCGGCAGACGACGCGACCGAGGTGCTGCCCGACGTTGCGGCGGCTCTCGCGGACGCCGCCGGCGCCGCCCTCGACGCGTCGCTGTGCGCGGCACGGGCGAGGACCGTGTCGGGGATGTACCCGCGCGAGGAGGTCGCCGCGACGCGGCTGGCCGTCATCGCGATGGGCAAGACCGGTGCGCGCGAGCTGAACTACGTGAGCGACGTCGACGTCATCTTCGTCGCCGGCGTGCAGGAGGGGACCGACCTCACCGAAGGACGCGCCGTCGACATCGCGACCCGCCTCGCGACCCTCACGATGCGCGGCATCTCGGACGTCGAGATCGAACCACCGCTGTGGGAGGTCGACCCCAACCTGCGTCCCGAGGGCAAGCAGGGCGCTCTCGTCCGCACGCTCGATTCGCATCTGTCCTACTACGCGCGGTGGGCGAAGAGCTGGGAGTTCCAAGCGCTCCTCAAAGCGCGACCTCTCGCGGGCGACCTCGAACTGGGAGAGGCCTACTCCGTCGCCGTGCAGCCGCTGGTCTGGACCAGCAGCGCGCGTGAGAACTTCGTCGACAGCGTGCAGCGCATGCGGGAGCGCGTCACCGACCACATCCCGGCCGATGAGGTCGCACGCCAGCTCAAGCTCGGACCGGGCGGCATCCGCGACATCGAGTTCACCGTGCAATTGCTGCAACTCGTCCACGGCCTCGCCGATGAGGGCATCCGCCAGCAGAGCACCCTGAGGGCCCTCGTCGCCCTGGTCGGCGAGGGGTACATCGGTCGGACGGATGCCGCCGCCTTCGGCCAGCACTACCGCACGCTCCGTGTCATGGAGCACCGCCTGCAATTGCGTCGACTTCAGCGGACGCACCTGATGCCGACCTCCTCCGATGAGTTGCGCGTGCTCGCTCGAGCGACGGGACTGGCATCGGATGCCGCGGGCATCGGCGCGGTGTGGGAGCGCGTGAAGCTTCAGGTGCGCGAGATCCACATCCGCCTCTTCTACCGGCCGCTCCTGTCTGCGGTGGCTGCGCTGCCCGCCGACGAGCAGGGTGCGCTCTCCTCGGCTCAGGCGCACGACCGTCTGGCGGCGATCGGATTCCGCGACCCGGCGGGGACCCTCCGCCACATCGGTGCGCTCACCAGCGGTCTGAGCCGCAAGGCGACCATCCAGCGGCACCTCATGCCGGTCATGATCCGATGGTTCGCCGACGGCGTCGACCCGGACTACGGCATGGTCTCGTTCCGGCGCATCAGCGAGCGGCTCGGGGACACGCCGTGGTTCCTCCGCATGCTCCGCGACTCGTCGGGCGCGGCGGAGCGGCTGACGCACGTCCTGTCGGGCTCCCGATACGCTGCCGACCTCATGGAGTGGATCCCCGAGGCGGTGGCCTGGCTCGATTCGTCGGAGCAGCTGCGGCCGCGGTCGGGTTTCGCGCTGCAGCAGGAGGCCCGCGCGATCCAGGCTCGGCACGAGTCGATCAACGACGCCATGCGGTCGGTTCGCGCGCTCCGCCGCCGCGAGCTGCTGCGTCTCGCCCTGGGCGGGCTGCTCGGCGAGCTCACCATCGCCGAACTCGCGCAGGGGTTGACCTCGATCAGCGAGGTGACGATCCAGGCGACACTGCGGGCGGTCTGGCGCGAGGTCGTACCGCCCGAGGACGATGCGCTCGATTTCGCCGTGATCGCGATGGGCCGGTTCGGTGGCGCCGAACTCGGCTTCGGGTCGGACGCCGACGTCATGTTCGTCTACGACGCGAACGGCGTTCCGCCGCAACGAGCCCAGGAGCTCGCGCTGAAGATCGTGCAGGGCCTCCGGACGCACTCCGAGGACCAGCGGGCGCCGTTCGACCTCGATGCCGGACTCCGCCCTGAGGGGCGGAACGGGCCCATGGCTCGATCGATCGACTCGTACGCGGAGTACTACCGGCGGTGGTCGCTGTCCTGGGAAGCACAGGCGCTGCTGCGCGCCCGCGGTGTCGCAGGCAGCGTCCGGTTGATTGAGCGGTTCATGGCGCTGGCAGACGACCTTCGGTTCCCGCAGGATCCGGACGCGCAGGGATTGCGCGAGATCAAACGCATCAAGGCCCGCGTCGAGAACGAGCGGCTCCCGCAGGGTGTCGACCGATCGCGGCACCTGAAGCTCGGCCCCGGCGGCCTCAGCGATGTCGAGTGGCTCGTCCAGCTCCTGCAGCTGCAGCACGGCGCCGACATCGAGGGGCTCCGCACGACGTCGACGACGGCTGCGCTGGAGGCTGCGCAGGCAGCGGGCCTCATCCCGGATGACGCGGCCGAACGGCTGTCGGAGGCATGGTGGCTCGCGAGCCGACTCCGATCGGCGAACACCCTGTTGTCAGGCCAGACGAGCGATGTTCTGCCCAGTGACCGAGGCAGGCTCGACGGTATCGGCAGGCTTCTGGAGTACGAGCCCCGCTCCGCCACTCAGGTGGAGGAGGATTGGCTGCGGACGGCGCGTCGCGCACGACGTGCCTTCGAGAATCACTTCTACGGCTGATCGCCGAACCAGACCGAAAGGGTCACCACCTATGTCCGTTGGACTGCTGGCCGTCGTCGACGACATCCTGAGCGCCGCCCTCAAGGCATCCTCCAAGACGGCGGGCGTCGTGATCGACGACGCCGCGGTGACGCCCCAGTACGTGCAGGGCGTGACGCCTGCCCGCGAGCTCCCCATCGTCGGCAAGATCGCTCTGGGATCGCTCGTCAACAAGTTCCTCATCATCATCCCCATCGCGCTCGTGCTGACCGCGTTCGCCCCGTGGGTCCTCCCGTACCTCCTCATCATCGGTGGAGCGTTCCTCTGCTTCGAGGGTGCGGAGAAGGTCCTCGAATGGTTCGGGTTCCATCTGCACGCGGAGGAGGAGGCGGAGCGCGACGAGAAGAAGCTCGTCCTCGGCGCCGTGCGGACGGACTTGATCCTGTCCAGCGAGATCATGCTCATCGCCCTCGACAGCCTCGAGGAGGATCTGGGCGTGTGGCAGACGCTGGCCATCCTCGCCGTCATCGCCCTCATGATGACGCTCCTCGTGTACGGCGCCGTCGCCCTGCTCGTCAAGATCGACGACATCGGTCTGAAGATGGCGAAGAGCCCGGTCAAGCGCGTGCGTCACAACGGCGCTCGCATCGTCCGCTCGATGCCCGCCGTCTTCCGCGGCATCAGCATCCTCGGCACCGTCGCCATGCTGTGGGTCGGCGGCCACCTCGTGCTCGAGAACGTGGGGAAGGTCGGCTGGCACTGGACGACGGACCTGTTGCACGGTGTCGAGCATCTGCTCGAAGCCGCAGGTCCCGTCATCGTGTGGGTCGGCGAGACTCTCGTGTCGGCGGTCGCCGGACTGATCCTGGGGCTCGTGATCGTCGGTGTGATCATGCTCATCGGCCGCCTTCGGGGCGGGGACCGCGCGCACGGCGAGAAGGACTCGGCTGCCGCGCACTGAGACCGCTGGGGACGTCGGTCGCCGAGCCGCGGCACTGTCAAGGGGGCCGTCGGCGAACCGTCCCGCGCGTAGCGTCCGATCATGATGAGTCACCACGACAGCTCCGCCGACGAGCCGACCCCGGCCACCGATACCGCTCACTCGCAGAACGACCAGGTCGATCAGGACACCGCGTACAGTCCCGGGAGTGAGACCGAGACCCAGCAGAAGCAGGGTGAACACGTGTCCGACGAGGTAGCCGGCGATGTCGATGAGTCCCAGGTGCAGGTGGCGCCCGGGACGGGTGGGCCGGACGACGTGGGCGAGGTCGAGGTCGACCCGAAGGACATCAACCTCCCGGGCTTTTGAGCATCCCGTCGTCGGGCGACCTCGCGACCCTGGTGGCGAGGGTCAAGACGCACACCGGCGGGGAGGTGGATCGCAGCATTCCCGCGCTCGCGTCCGCCGATCCTGACCTGGTCGCCGTCGCGATCGTCGGCACGGACGGGGAGATCTCGGCATCCGAGGAGGCCGACGTTCGATTCAGCCTGCAGTCCGCCGTGAAGCCGTTTCTGTTCGCGCTCGCCCTCGCAGACACCGACGGGGCCGCGCTCGACCGTGTCGGGATCGAGCCGACCGGCGAGGCCTTCGATGCGATCAAGCTCGAGAGCGGCACGGGACGTCCGCCGAATCCGATGGTCAATGCGGGGGCGCTCCTGACGGCATCCCTGGTCGAGGGCGGGGATGTCGCTGCGCGCGACGAACGGATCCTCCGCGGGCTGTCGGCCTTCGCGGGCCGATCGCTCGACGTCGATGAGGAGATCGCGCGGGACGAGCATCTTCTCGGCGACCGGAACCACGCGCTCGCCCACCTGATGCGGTCGGAGGGCACGCTGAAGGTCACCGCCGATGACGCCGTCGCCGTCTACGCCCGCGCCTGCGCGGTTCTCGTCGACGCTCGGGCCTTGGCGGTCATGGGCGCCACGCTTGCGAACGGCGGCACCAATCCCGTGACGGGGGAGCGGGTGGTCCCCGAGGCGGTCGCACGCGACGTCGTGTCCGTCATGGCCACGTGCGGGGTTTACGACGGCTCCGGGCGATGGATGCGGAGCGTCGGCATTCCCGCGAAGTCCAGCGTGTCCGGGGCCCTGGTCATGTCGGTGCCGGGCGTCTTGGGCGCCGCGACGATCAGCCCGCCGCTCGATGAGCGGGGGACGAGCGTGCGTGGACACGCTGCGGCCGACATCCTCAGCGCAGAGCTCGGACTCCACGCCTTCGGTCGAGTGGGCTAGCAGGGTCGGCGAGACGCGGAAGCGCGACCTCTGTATCGATACGATGAGATGAGAGTCGAACGGAGGAGCGCGATGGAGCCGAACGTCAGGATCGAGCCCGCGTCACCGGTGCCGCCGTTCGAGCAGCTGCGCGCCCAGTTGCTGGACCGGATGCGGGAGGGCGAGCTGCCCGCGGGGACCCGGCTACCGACCGTACGGCACCTCGCTGCAGACCTCGGCATGGCGCCCGGTACCGTCGCGCGCGCCTACAAAGAGCTCGAGGCGGCCGGAGCGATCGAGACCCGCGGGCGCAACGGCACCGTCGTGGCGTGGTCTCCGGATGCCGGTGAGCGTCGCGTGCAGGAGCTCGCCGCGCAGCTCGTCGAGGTCTCGCGCGAGAGCGCCGTGCCCGCGGACCGGGTGCGGGCGATCATCGACGCCGCCCTCGCCTGAAGGACGGCGTCGCGCTTCCCGGCCGGAGGGATGCGGAAAGGCCCGCCGGCGCATGCCGACGGGCCCTTCGCGATGATCCGGTGATCAGACCCCGAAGTACAGCTCGTACTCGAACGGGTGCGGACGTGCCGCGATCGGCTTGATCTCGTTCTCGATCTTGTACTCGATCCACGTCTCGATGAGCTCGGGCGTGAACACGTTGCCGCGGGTGAGGAACTCGTGGTCGGCACGCAGAGCCTCGAGCGAGTCGAGGAGCGAGTTCGGCACCTGCGGGATGTTCTTCGCTTCCTCGGGGGGCAGCTCGTACAGGTCCTTGTCAACCGGCTCGTGCGGCTCGATGCGGTTGATGATGCCGTCGAGGCCGGCCATCATCTGCGCCGCGAAGGCGAGGTACGGGTTGCCGGAGGCGTCCGGAGCGCGGAACTCGATGCGCTTGGCCTTCGGGTTCGAACCGGTGATCGGGATGCGGATCGCAGCCGAACGGTTACCGGCCGAGTAGACCAGGTTGACGGGAGCCTCGTAGCCCTTGACCAGGCGCTTGTACGAGTTGATCGTCGGGTTGGTGAAGGCGAGGACCGCGGGAGCGTGCGCGAGCAGGCCGCCGATGTACCAGCGAGCGGTGTCCGAGAGCCCGCCGTAGCCCTTCTCATCGTAGAAGAGGGGCTTGCCGTCGAGCCACAGCGACTGATGCGTGTGCATTCCGGAGCCGTTGTCACCGAAGAGGGGCTTGGGCATGAAGGTCGCGACCTTGCCCCACTCCTCGCAGGTGTTCTTGACGATGTACTTGAACTTCAGGATGTCATCCGCCGAGTGCACCATCGTGTCGAAACGGTAGTTGATCTCCTGCTGGCCGCCCGTGCCCACCTCGTGGTGCGAGCGCTCGAGCACGAAGCCGGACTCGATCAGCTTGAGGGTGATGTCGTCGCGCAGGTCGGCCGTCTTGTCGACCGGGCTGACCGGGAAGTACCCACCCTTGTACGGGGTCTTGTTGGCGAGGTTGCCGCCCTCTTCGACGCGGCCGGTGTTCCAGGCGCCTTCCTCGGAGTCGACCGAGTAGAAGCTCGAGTTCTGCTTCACCTCGTAGCGCACGTCGTCGAAGATGTAGAACTCCGCCTCGGGAGCGAAGAACGCCGTGTCGGCGATCCCGGTCGAAGCGAGGTACTTCTCCGCCTTCTTGGCGACCTGGCGCGGGTCCTTGTGGTAGATCTCGCCCGTGCGCGGGTTGTAGATGTCGAAGATCATGACGAGCGTCTTCGCTTCGCGGAACTGGTCCAGGTAGGCCGTCGTGACATCCGGGATGAGCTGCATGTCGGACTCGTGGATGTTCGCGAAGCCGCGGATCGAGGAGCCGTCGAAGAGCTGGCCGACCGTGAAGAACTCCTCGTCAACGGTCGAGGCCGGGATGTTGAAGTGCTGCTGGACACCAGGGAGATCCGTGAAACGGATGTCGAGGAACTTGACGTCCTCGTCCTTGATGAACGCGAGCACCTCGGAAGAATCTTTGAACATGGAGTCTCCAAGATCGGGTGCGATGTCGACGCCCGTCGGATCAGGCGCCCCTCGAACCTATCGGGCAGCAGTTGCCCGGCAGTGTCTCCGATGTTTCGAGGATGTTACGTGGACGCGATTACGCTGATGGGGTGTCTTCGACCCTGCCCGACTATCCCGGCGAGCGGCTCGGCCGTCCCGCCACCGGCCGCGGCAGCATCGGCCGTCCCGGCCGCCGCATCGGCGCCCTCTTCATCGACTACGCCGCGGCCACGATCCTCGCCACGGCGTTCTTCGGATACGACCAGTTCGCGCTGCCCGAGAAAGCCGGATGGACCCTCTTCGCGCCGATGATCGTCTTCGCCGTCCTGCAGATCCTCTTCATCCCGACCATCGGCGGGAGCCCCGGGCACCGCATCCTCGGCATGCGGGTCGAACTGGCCCGCGGAGGCTGGCCTGGTCTGTGGCGCCCCATCGTGCGGACGGCGCTGCTCGTGCTCGTGCTGCCGGCGGTCATCTGGGACGCCGATCAGCGAGGTCTCCACGACAAGGTCGTGGGAACCGTCCTCGTCAGAGGCTGAGCGGGATCACCGCGGACGCTGAGCCCGCGCGCGCGCCGGGTCGATGCCCTTGGGGATCGGCAGCGACGTGACCGACTGCGACACCGAGTCGATCCGCTTGACGACGGCGGCGAGAGTGGCGCGATCGACGGTCTTGGGCAGCGACTTGATCGTCTTGCCGAGCTTCGAGATGTGGATGTCACCCTCTTCGTCGCCGACGTAGAGGACCTCGACGTTGATTCCGGATGCCACTCGCGACACCTTCTTGCGCTCATCGTTGATGAGTCGCGTCAGACGTCCGCGAGCACCCTCGCCGATGATGACGACGCCGCCGCGACCGACGGCGCGGTAGACGGCGTCCTGCGTGCGCGGGTTGACGCCGACGGGCATCTCCGACGTCACCCAGCTGCGGCCGAGACCGGTCGACAGCACGTGGCCCACGGCACCCGGCATCCCGTCGAGCTTCCGGTACATGACCCGAGTCGACAGTCGCGTCAGCAGGATCATGGCGAGCAGGACGCCCATGAGCACGCCGCTGACGCCCCACAGGATGATGCTCCAGAGCTGCACGGGCTGCACGAGGAACCCGATGCCGATGCCGATGCCGATACCGACGAGCACCGTGCCGGCCAATGCCCACGGCAGCCACCGGAACTCGTTCTTGGTGAACGTGTAGAGCGAGCGGATCTGCGAGAAGAATCCAGGGCGCTTCTCTGGTGCGGTACTGCGGGATGCCATGGGATCAGCCTACCTTCGCGGCTCGCAGACTTCTTCACACGGTTCGTCGGCTGCCGGCTGTCCACGACCCCCTCGCATCCCCGCCCTGGGGCGGCGACGACGCGCACCCTGAGGGGATGGATCCGCTCTCACTCGAGGTGCCCCCCGCGCTCCGCGAACTGACCACCGCCGAAGCCCCGTTCGCGGGTGTACTGCGCGGCGGGGCGACGCCGGCCGTCTGGGTCGGCGCGGAAGACTTCGGCACCTCGCCCGCCTGGGCGGCCGGCGGCACCGAGCACATCCTCGCGCCACTCGACTCCGCCGGTACGCCCGACGGATCCTGCGTCATCCTTCCTCACTGCCCCGTCACCCTCGACGAGGTCGTGCGGCACGGTGCTCCGTCCGACGGTGCACTCGTCACGGTCGCCATCAGCGCGTTGCGAGGCGCCGCCGAAGCCGATCGGCTGGGCGCGGAGACGGGACGCTGGTGGGTGACGGCCGAGGGGCGACCCGTCCTCGCCCTGACAGGCGCGCTGGCCTGGCGTCACGACACCGTAGCTCTGCTCCGGGAGGCGGTCGCCCGGCGCACTCCGGACTCGGGGGCCGCCGTTCTCGATGCTGCTCTCGAACGCGCCGCGGCCGCCATCGAAGAACCGCGTCGACTGCGTCGTGAGACGGAAGAGATCGAAAGCGCGCTGTTCGCGGCCGCGGAGCCCGAACCCCTTCCGACCGATCGTCAGGGGACCCCCGCCGGTCCACCTGAAAGGACGCGGGCGGGGGCGGCGCAGACACGGCCGACCGGGTTCGCGACGACCGTGCGCGACCTGCTCGGCCGTCTGGTGGACGTCGGCGTGGCGCACCGCGTGGCCACCGCACTGGGCGCGGTGGCCTCCGCGGCGCGACGCCCTCGTCGGCCGGACCGTGCGCGGCCCGAACCGCGCCCCCGGCGCCGACGCGTCGTGCTCGTCGCCGGTGCGGCCGCGACCGCGGTGATCCTCGGCGGCGCCCTCTGGCCGAGCGGGGAAGCTGAGAGCCCCGCTGCCGCCGATGCGCCCGGGTCCGAAGCGCCGGTCACCCCGCCGCGGAGCCCGTCTATGTCAGCACCACCTCAGACGGCGGAGGCGTCTCCTGTGACGGACCAGCGTCCGGTGAAGAGGGATTCCGGGCCTGAAGACATCGTCACCGCTGCGCGCGGTTTGATCGCAGAGATCGGGTCGTGCTCGGACGACGCCTGCCGTTCTCGGCTCTGGGAGGACCCGTCGGCGCCCGCAGCCTTGCCCTCCGCCGGAGGCGACTATGCGATCGAGGTCGTCGACGAGTACGGCGGTGCGGCCGCGGTGAAGATCGTCGGTGCGGAACGGACGCAGGTGCTCGTCATGGTCCGGGTGCAAGAGAAATGGCTGGCCCGCGAGGTGTACGACCTCGCGGACCAGCCATGACCGGTCCAGCTGTCAGGGTCAGGCGCCGAGCTGGCCCTCGAACTGCGCCGCTTCGAGGCGAGCCTTCATCGTGCTGAGGAACCGCGCGGCATCCGCACCGTCGACGACACGGTGGTCGTACGACAGGGCGAGGTAGACGTAGGAGCGGACGCTGATGGCGTCCTTCCCGTCGACCGACACGACGCCCGGGCGCTTGACGACGACGCCGGTTCCGAGGATCGCGGACTGCGGCAGGAACACGACGGGGGTGTCGAACAAGGCACCGCGCGAACCCGTGTTGGTCAGCGTGAAGGTGCCGCCGGCGAGCTCGTCGGGCTTCAGCTTGTTGTTGCGGGTGCGACCGGCGAGGTCGGCGATCTCATGAGCGATCTGAGCGATGTTCTTGTCGCCCGCGTCGCGCAGGACCGGCGTCAGGAGGCCACGCTCGGTGTCGACCGCGATCGAGAGGTTCTCGCTCGCCGGGTACACGATCTGGTCGCCGTCAACGGTCGAGTTGATGATCGGGAACGTCTTCAGAGCCTCGGCGGCGGCCAGTGCGAAGAACGGCAGGAACGACAGCTTGTCGCCCGTCTTCTCGAGGAACGACGCCTTCACGGAGTCGCGGTAGTTCGCGAGCTTCGTGACGTCGACCTCGACGACCGTGGTCAGCTGAGCGGTCTGCTGCATGGACTCGACGGCGCGGCTGGCGAGCACCTTGCGCAGACGCGACATCGGCTGCGTCGTGCCGCGCAGCGGCGACACCTCGACGGCAGCGGGTGCCGGCGTCGCCGCCGGAGCGGCGTCGGCCTTCGGAGCCTCGGCGGCCTTCAGGACGTCTTCCTTGCGGATGCGCCCGCCGACACCGCTGCCGGTGACCGTCGACAGGTCCACGCCGTGCTGCTGAGCGAGCTTCCGGACGAGCGGGGTGACGTAGGTCACGCCATCCTCGGCCGGGGCGGCCTGAGGCTCCTGAGCCTTCGACTCTTGGGCCTTGGGCGCTTCCGCCTCGGGCTCTGCAGCCTTGGGCTCTTCGGCCTTGGGTGCTTCGGCCTTGGGCTCTTCGGCCTTCGGGGCCTCGGGCTCGGCAGCCTTCTCCTCGGCGGGCGCGGCGGGGGCCGCCTCGGCCGGTGCAGCGGCGCCGGAGCCGACGCGAGCCAGCACGGCACCGACCTCGACGGTCTCGTCCTCCTGGACGAGGATCTCGGTCAGGGTTCCGGCAATCGGCGAGGGGATCTCGGTGTCGACCTTGTCGGTCGAGATCTCGAGGAGGGGCTCGTCGACGGCGACGTCATCGCCGACCTGCTTCAGCCAGCGGGTGACGGTGCCTTCGGTGACGCTCTCGCCGAGTTCGGGGAGGACGACGTCCTTCGCGTCACCGGACGAGGCGGGGGCGGAGGATGCCGGTGCGGACTCGGCCGGTGCCTCCTCCTGTGCGGGCGCCTCGGCGGCGGGCTCTTCGGCGGCCGGCTCCTCGGCGGGTGCCGACTCCTCGGCGGGTGCCGACTCAGCGGGAGTCGACGATCCGTCGCCGATCTTGGCCAGAACGGCACCGATCTCGACGGTCTCGTCCTCGTCCACGAGGATCTCCTCGATCACGCCGCTGACGGGCGAGGGGATTTCGGTGTCGACCTTGTCGGTCGAGATCTCGAGGAGACCTTCGTCGGCCTGGACCGAATCACCGACCTTCTTGAGCCAGCGGGTGACCGTTCCCTCAGTGACGCTCTCACCGAGCGCGGGGAGGACCACGGATGTGCTCATGACTGTGTCTCCTTCAAGAAAAAGCGATGTGCTCTCTAGCTTAGTGTCGCGAGTGCGACGGGGTCAGATGGTGTGGAGGGGCTTGCCCGCGAGAGCGAGGAACGCCTCGCCGAGGGCTTCGCTCTGGGTGGGGTGAGCGTGGACGAAGGGGGCGATGTCCTCGGGGTGCGCTTCCCATCCGATGGCGAGTTGCCCTTCGGTGATGAGTTCGCCCACGCGGTCGCCCACCAGATGGACGCCGACGACCGGCCCGTCCGTGATCCGGACGACCTTGGCGAACCCGGCGGTCCCGAGGATCTCGCTCTTCGCGTTGCCCGCGAGGTTGAACTCGAATGCGGTGACCCGGTCGCCGTGCGCAGCCCGCGCCTGCTCCTCCGTCAACCCCACCGAGGCGACCTCGGGATGCGAGTACGAGACACGCGGGATCGTCGATTCCGGCACCGGAACGGGTGAAAGCCCCGCGATCCGCTCCGCCACGAAGATGCCCTGCTGGAAGCTGCGGTGGGCGAGCTGCAGTCCGGGAACGATGTCGCCGACGGCCCAGACGTGGGGGACCGTGGTCCGGAGGTCGGCGTCGACGGTCACGAAGCCCCCATCGAGCGAGACTCCGGCCTCAGCCAGGCCGAGTCCGTCCGTGACGGGTCCGCGTCCCACGGCGACGAGGACGTTGTCCGCGTCGACGACCCGACCGTCCGAGAGTGTCACCGCGACGCCGTCCGCGCGCGCGGTCACGCCGTCGCACCGGGTCGACAGGGCGGTCTGGATGCCGCGCTTGCGATAGGCGCGCTCGAGAGCCTTGCTCGAGGCGGCCTCTTCCGCAGGCAGCAGACGGTCCAGTGCTTCGACGATGAGGACCTCGGCGCCGAGCGAACGCCACGCGCTGGCGAACTCGACGCCGATCACCCCGCCGCCGAGGATCACGACCGACGACGGCACCTCGTCGAGGGTGAGCGCCGTCTCGCTCGTGAGGACTCGTCCGCCGGGCTCGATCCCGGGGAGGGACCGCGTCCGCGAGCCCGTCGCCAGGATCACGTCCGCACCGGCGTACTCATCGTCGCCCACCACGATCGTCCGGTCGGCGGTCAGCCGTCCCTCGCCGGGCACGACGGTGATCCCGCGCGTCGACAGCAGGCTCTGCAGGCCTCGGTACTTCTTGGCGACGATGCCCTCGCGGTACGCGGTCATCCGCGACGTGTCGAAACCCGACAACGTTGCGTCGACACCCACGGACGCCGCTTCGCGCACGTGATCGGCGATCTCGGCCGTGTGCAGCAGCGCCTTCGTCGGCACGCAGCCTCGATGCAGGCAGGTCCCCCCGACCTTGTCCTTCTCGACGAGTGCCACGGTCTTGCCGAGCTCGCTGGCGCGGATCGCCGCTGCATACCCGCCGCTGCCGCCACCCAGGACGACCAGGTCGAACTCGTGACGGGTCATCGCGATTCCGCCTCGAGGAAGGCGAGGAGCGATCGCACCGTCGCCGCCGTCGGGCCCTTGTCCGTCGGACCGAAGGGTGACGCCTTGTTCTCACCGCTTCCGGCGATGTCGAGATGGACCCAGGGGATGCGGGGTGCGTCGGCATCCTCCGACATTCGTCCGACGAACCGCTGCAGGAAGAGCCCTGCGAACATCGTGCCTCCCGCAGGATCGCCGACCTTGGCGTTGCGCAGGTCGGCGATGGGGGAGTCGAGCTCGTCCTCCATGTGCTCGGGGAGAGGCAGCCGCCAGGCGGCCTCGCCGACGGAGCCGGCCGCCTCTAGGTAGCGCGCCACGGCGTCGTCGTCGCCCATGACGCCGGTGTGCCGGTTGCCGAGCGCCACGATGACGGCGCCCGTCAGAGTGGCGACATCGACGATGACGTCGGGCTGCGTTCGGCTCGCCGCGACGAGACCGTCAGCCATGACGAGGCGGCCCTCGGCATCCGTGTTGAGCACTTCGACGGTCGTCCCGTCGAGCATGCGGAGCACGTCGCCCGGGCGGGTCGCGCGTCCGGAGGGCATGTTGTCGGCGATGCAGAGCCAGGCGGTGACCCCGACGGGCAGCTCGCGCTGCGCGGCCGCCCGCACGACCGCGAGAGCCGTCGCCGCACCGGCCATGTCGAACTTCATGCCGACCATGGATGCCGGCGGCTTCAGCGACAGGCCGCCGGTGTCGAAGGTGATGCCCTTGCCGACGATCGCGACATGGCGGTCGGCGCCGGCGGGGGAGTAGGTCAGGCGGACGAGACGCGGCGGGCGGTCCGAGCCCTGACCGACCCCGAGGATGCCGCCGAAGCCCTGCGCGGCGAGCTCGGACTCGTCGAGGACCTCGACGTCGACGGGCAGCCCTGCGACGGCCTCGATCGCGCGCTCCGCGAGATCGGCCGGGCCGAGCCACTCGGCGGGGATGTTGACGAGGTCCTTCACGAGAGCGACGGCGGAACCGGTGATGTCGACGCCGCGCACATCGGCCGGGTCGACATCGGCGGCGAGGTGGAGGGTCACGTGAGCGGCGCGCGTCTTGCCGGGCTCACCCGACTTGTAGCCCTCGAAGCGATATCCGCCGAGGACGGCGCCCTCGGCAGCAGCACGCCAGTGATCCTCGGCGTGGGGAACGGCGACGGCGAGGCGCGCGAATCCGGTGGTCGTGCGGACCGCGGCGCCGACGGCATCCCGGATCGCATCGGCGGAGGGGGTCGCTCCGGTGCCGACGACGAAGAGGGGCAGATCGGTGGATGCCGGCGCGAAGACACGCACCGTGGTGCCGGCGGCGCCGGTGTACCCCACGCCTCGCAGCACGTCTTCTACGCCCGGCCAGTCTGCGAGGACCGTCGTCGCCTCATCGAGTGGCGGAAGAGCCAGGACGATCGCGTCGGCGCCGCCGTCGCGTGCAGGAGAGGTGGACACGGTCAGCTCGGGGTACGGCATGCCTCCATCCTATGGAGGGCGGCGTTCGCTCAGAGCGGGACGCCGGGCGCGCCGACCCCTTGGAGCCTGCTCCTACAGTGGAGACATGCCCCTGTCTGGTCCCCTGTACGAGCGCATAACGACCGCTCCGCCCGTCCCGGCGGGTCTGCCTCTGGTCGTCGCGTTGACCGGCTTCACCGATGCCGGATCCGCGGTGACGCGAGTCGTCGATCACCTGCACACCGAGCACGACCCGCAGCCGGTGGTCACCTTCAACCCGGATGTCCTCTTCGACTACCGCGCCCGTCGCCCGATCATCACGTTCGACGGCGACCACCTGACTGACTATCAGGCGCCCCGTCTCGACCTCGCCCTCGTGCACGACGCGTTGGGGCAGCCGTTCGTCCTGCTCTCCGGGTACGAGCCCGACTTCGCGTGGGAGGCGTTCGTCGACACCGTGGTGGGACTCGCCGAGGGACTCCAGGTCCGATCGGTGACGTGGTTCCACGCGATCCCGATGCCCGTCCCGCACACCCGGCCGCTCGGAACGACGGTGAGCGGCAACCGGAGCGATCTGACCGAAGCCCACTCGGTGTGGAAGCCGCGCACGCAGGTGCCGTCGACCGCCGGGCACCTCCTCGAATACCGCCTGTCGGATGCCGGGATGTCGGTGTCGGGCTTCGCGCTCCTCATTCCGCACTATTTGGCGGAGACCGATTTCCCCGCTGCGGCCATCGCCGCCCTCGACAGCGTCTCGATCGCCACGGGCCTCGTCTTCGACAGCGACACGCTGCGCGACGAGAACCGCGAGTATCTCGAGAAGGTCGAGGACCAGGTGTCGTCGAGCGATGAGCTGACCACCATGCTGCACAACCTCGAGACGCGCTACGACGCGTACATGGCAGGCGCGACGCAAGCGCAGCCCATCATCCACACCGGCGACCTCCCCTCCGCCGACGAGCTGGCCGCGGAACTCGAGCGCTTCCTGGCTAACCGGCCGTCGGACGACGATCGTCGTCCCGGACTCGGCTGAGGCGCCTGCCCCCTCTCGTCCCTCGCCCGCGATCGTCGTCTCGCGGGAATGCCCATACGGTTTTCGGTGTTGACACCGGTGCGTCCTTCATGCATCCCACACCTGTGAGAGAATGGACGAAATGACCCGTTGTCCGGTCCGAAGGAACGTCGTTGTGCGTGTCCACGGGACTTGACAAGGGTCTTACTAGTGTCCGAAACCCGGCGGAGTGCCGTCGGTGAAAGGCGAGACGTGACTTCGAGCACGAGGACCACCCGTACACGAGCGGCAGAAGCGGTCGACGAAGCTGACGTCGTCGAGCCTGTTGAGACCGAGGCACCTGCCAAGAAGGCTCCGGCGAAGAAGGCCGCAGCGAAGAAGGCCCCCGCGAAGAAGCCGGCTGCGACGAAGGCGTCCCCGGCGAAGACCCGCGCGAAGAAGTCCGCTGATGAGGACGACGACGAGGACGGCGAGTCGGAGGAGGTCGAGCTCGACGCGACCGATGAGGCACCGGAGGACGACGCCAAGAAGGACGCCGACAAGGCCGAAGGCGACGACGAGGACGAGCCGACCAAGCCGGCGTTCACCGAGCCGCTTCCGACGGGCGCGATCGTCATCTCGTCGTCGGACGACGACGAGGTCCCGGTCTACTCGACGCAGATCACCGGCGCGACCGCCGACCCGGTCAAGGACTACCTGAAGCAGATCGGCAAGGTCCCGCTCCTCAACGCCGCCGAAGAGGTCGAGCTGGCGATGCGCATCGAGGCCGGCCTGTTCGCCGAGGAGAAGCTCTCCCACATGACGGCGGCCGAGAAGTCGGCGCAGCTCGGTCTCGACCTGCAGTGGGTCGCACGTGACGGACAGCGTGCGAAGAGCCACCTGCTCGGCGCCAACCTCCGCCTCGTGGTCTCGCTCGCCAAGCGCTACACCGGCCGCGGCATGCAGTTCCTGGATCTCATCCAGGAGGGCAACCTCGGTCTCATCCGCGCCGTGGAGAAGTTCGATTACACGAAGGGCTTCAAGTTCTCGACCTACGCGACGTGGTGGATCCGTCAGGCCATCACGCGCGCCATGGCCGACCAGGCACGGACGATCCGCATCCCGGTCCACATGGTCGAGGTCATCAACAAGCTCGCCCGCGTGCAGCGTCAGATGCTCCAGGACCTGGGCCGTGAGCCCACGCCCGAGGAGCTCAGCCGCGAGCTCGACATGACCCCCGAGAAGGTCATCGAGGTGCAGAAGTACGGTCGCGAGCCGATCTCGCTCCACACCCCCCTGGGTGAGGACGGCGACAGCGAGTTCGGCGACCTCATCGAGGACACCGAGGCGGTCGTCCCCGCCGACGCCGTCGGCTTCACGATGCTGCAGCGGCAGCTGGAATCCCTCCTCGACTCGCTGAGCGAGCGCGAGGCGGGCGTGATCCGGATGCGCTTCGGCCTCGGCGACGGTCAGCCCAAGACGCTCGACCAGATCGGCGACACGTTCGGCGTGACGCGTGAGCGGATCCGTCAGATCGAGTCCAAGACGATGGCGAAGCTGCGGCACCCGTCGCGGTCGCAGTCGCTCCGGGACTACCTCGAATGAGCGACGCCGCGAACGAGGGCAAGGAGCTCACGCGAGCGGTCGACGGCGCGACGTACGCCCGGATCCCCATCCGGACGCACGTAGTCATGCCGGGCGAGGACATCGACGAGATCGTCGCAACCTACGCCGCTCCGGAGCTCCAGCCCGGCGACCTGCTCTTCGTGACCGAGAAGATCGTCGCGATCACTCAGGGGCGCTCGTACCTCGTCGAGGACATCACGCCCAGGCCGCTCGCACGGTTCCTGTCGCGCTACGTCGTGAAGACGAAGTACGGCATCGGCCTCGGCATGCCCGAGACGATGGAGATGGCGCTGCGCGAGTGCGGGACGCCTCGGATCGTGTTCGCGGCCGGTGTCGCAGCTGTGACGAAGCTCTTCGGACGCCGTGGTGACTTCTACCGGATCGCCGGCGACAAGGCGCGCTCCATCGATGGGCCCACGCCGCACACGATCCCGCCGTACAACAAGGCGGTCGTGCTCGGTCCGAAGGATCCGGCTGCCGTGGCGGCGCGACTGAAGACCCGTCTCGGTGGGTCCTACGAGGTCGCCGTCGTCGACATCAACGACATCGGCGGCAACATCCTCGGGTCGACGCTCGACAAGGCGGGGGAGCAGCGGCTCGTCCGCATCCTCTCGGACAATCCGCTCGGTCAGGGACACCAGTCCACGCCGCTCGGCATCATCCGTTCCACGAAGGCCTGATCATGGGTGCCGTGAACAGGCTCTATCGTCGCGGACGCTTCTTCGTGAAGCGCGTCGTCAACTTCGACACCGATCGGGTGCTCCAGTTCGCCCGCCAGTCCGCGCGGCTCTCGAAGGCTCCGCTGTGGTGGGTCGTGGCCGACATGGCGTGGTGCTCGGTGCGCTACGAGACCACGTTCGAGAACTACTCGGAGTGGGACTTCCGCATCCTCAAGGGGCGCGAGCGCAAGACGTACATGACCGACCCGAAGTCGTTCCACCTGTCGCGACGCCTCAACGACAACGCGCAGCGCGCCGTCTTCGACGACAAGCTCCAGTTCGCGACGCGGTTCGGTCCGGAGCTCGGCCGCGAGTGGATCGATCTCGACGAAACGGATGCCGCGACGTTCGCCGATTTCGTGGGCCGGCATCCGCGCATCATCGCGAAGAACCCCGGTGGCGTCGGAGGTAACGGCATCACGCTGATCGAGTCCGCCGAGATCGGCGACACCGCCGCGTTCCGCGAGCAGCTTCTGTCGGACCGGCAGAACCTGGTCGAAGAGGTGCTGGTCCAGCACCCCGACATGGCTGCGCTCTACCCGGGCAGCGTCAACTCGCTCCGGATGGTATCGTACCTCGACCCCGACGGCGAGGTGCATGTGCTCGCGGGCGTCCTGAAGATCGGCAACGGCGGCGTCATCGACAACTTCAGCAACGGCGGCATGTACACGATGCTCGACGACAGCGGCCGCGCACTCCACGCCGCCAGCGATGAGGAGGGGCGCCCGTTCGCGGAGCACCCCGCCACCGGCACGCCCATCACGGGCTTCCAGGTCCCCCTGTACGACGAGGTCCTGGCACTGGTGGACCGGCTTGCGCGACGCGTGCCCGCGTTCCCGTACATCGGGTGGGACATCGCCATCACGCCCGAGGGTCCGGTCGTCATCGAGGGCAACCACAACTCGGGTGTGTTCCAGTCGAAGCCGTCCGTCTCCGGCATCCGCCGTGGCCTGCTGCCTCGGTACCGCGCCGCGATGCGTTTCTGACCGACCCGAACCGAAGGGACCGCCATGCGCCGCATCCGCGTCCGCCTGCAGTACCTGATCCGACGCGCGCGGAAGATCCGACCGGGCAACCTCGTCGAGTTCGCGCGCACCGTGCAGCGCGTGTCGAAGGCGCCCCTGCCGGTGATCATCGCCGACATGCTGTGGTGCTCGGTGCGCTACGACATGGCCTTCCGCGACTACGCCGTCTGGGACATCCGCCTGCTGAACGCGCAGGAGCGGAAGACGTGGATGACGCACCCCAAGTCGTTCCGGATCACGAAGATGTACAACACGCCCGAGGGGCGTTCGAAGCTCGAGGACAAGCGTCGTTTCGCCCGGGAGTACGCAGATCTCCTCGGCCGCGAGACGATCGACCTCCGCGACGTCGACGACACCCAGTTGGCCGCTTTCCTCGCTCGCCATCCGCGCGTCCTCGCGAAGCCGAACGAGGGGCACGGCGGCGGCGGGATCGATTTGCACGCAGTCGCCCCCGACGTCGACGCAGCACGCTTCCGCGCCGAGGTCACAGCCAAGGGGCAGACCGTCCTCGACGAGTTCATCGTCCAGCACCCCGAGATGTCGGCGCTCTACCCGGACGCCGTCAACACGGTCCGCCTCATCACGTTCCTCGACGGGGAGGATCGCGTCCACCTGCTGGCCGCGGTGCTCCGCATCGGCAACGGGGACGTGATCGACAACTTCGCCTCGGGCGGGATGTTCACGATGCTCGACGACGACGGGATCGCCATGTATCCGGGAGTCGACAAGAACAGCAACGTCTACCGTGAGCACCCGGTGACCGGGACGCCGATCGTCGGATTCCAGGTGCCCGAGTACGGCCGCGTCCTCGACCTCGTCGCCGCGCTCGCACGCCGCACGCCCGAAGCGCCGTACGTGGGGTGGGACATCGCGATCACCCCGGCCGGCCCGGTCGTCATCGAGGGGAACCACAACTCGAGCGTCTTCCAGCCGAAGCCCTCGGCCTCGGGTGTCCGCACCGGCCTGTTGCCTGTCTACCAGGCGGCCGTCGGGTTCTGACTCGAGCTCTCACGCGAAAGCCCCCTGCATGATGCAGGGGGCTTTCGTCGGGATCGGGATGCCGCGGCTCAGACCGCCTCGGTCAGGCGAGCGGTCTCGTCGTGCCACGAGGTGGCGACGGCGCGCAGCTTCTCTTCGTACTTGCGGCCGTGGTGGGCGCAGAACAGGAGCTCGCTCCCGTTGACCTCGGCGGCGATGTAGGCCTGGGCTCCGCAGGAGTCGCAGCGATCCATCGCCGTCAGGCGGTGTTCGAGGACGGCTCCGGGCTCGGTGGTGGTCGACGTGCTCATGTCAGGTGCCTCCTCGTACTGCTCATGACGGGTGAACTGTCATGTCATACAACCACGCGGATGTTGTGGGTATGCCGCCATTGCATGACATTTCGCTCCGGGCGTACGGTATGTGCCCGCCGCGTCCGCGTCGGCTCCCGTGCTCGTGTGTCGGTCAGGCGACTGTCGGTCGTGCCGAATACGATGGGAGATCGTGACCGCCGAGTATTCCGCCCATCATCTCCAGGTCCTGGAAGGGCTCGAAGCCGTGCGCAAGCGGCCGGGCATGTACATCGGCTCGACGGACTCGCGCGGTCTCATGCACTGCCTCTGGGAGATCATCGACAACTCCGTCGACGAGGCGCTCGGTGGGCACGGCGACCGGATCGAGATCCTGCTCTACGCCGACGGCAGCGTCGAGGTCCGCGACCGGGCCCGCGGCATCCCGGTCGACATCGAACCCCGCACCGGACTGTCGGGCGTGGAGGTCGTCTTCACCAAGCTCCACGCGGGAGGCAAGTTCGGCGGCGGGTCCTACGCGGCATCCGGTGGTCTCCACGGTGTCGGCGCGTCCGTCGTGAACGCGTTGTCTGAGCGGCTCGACGTCGAGGTCGACCGGGGCGGCAAGACGTATGCCATGTCGTTCCATCGCGGAGAACCCGGACTGTTCGACGGCGACGGTCCGGCATCGCCGTTCCGTCCCTTCGAGAAGTCCAGCGAGCTCAGAGTCGTCGGCAAGGCGCCTCGCGGTGTCACCGGAAGCCGCATCCGCTACTGGGCGGACCGGCAGATCTTCACGAAGGATGCCGCTTTCGATCTGAGCGAGCTCGAGCAGCGCGCGCGGCAGACCGCGTTCCTCGTCCCCGGTCTCGAGATCGTCATCGTCGACCGCCGGACCGACGAGGAGATCGAAACGAGCTTCCGCTACGACGGCGGCATCTCGGAATTCGCGGACTTCCTCGCACCGGACGCGCCCATCACGGACACCTGGCGGCTGTCCGGAACGGGCACCTTCACGGAGACGGTCCCCGTCCTGCAGCCCTCCGGCGCCATGGTGCCCACCGAGGTGGAGCGCGAGTGCGAGGTCGACATCGCCCTCCGGTGGGGCACGGGGTATGAGACGGTCGCCCGTTCGTTCGTCAACATCATCGCGACGCCCAAGGGCGGCACGCACCAGCAGGGCTTCGAGCAGGGGCTCATGAAAACCCTTCGGGGTCAGATCGAGTCGAACGCGCGCAAGCTCAAGGTCGGGGCGAACGAGAAGATCGAGAAGGACGACATCCTCGCCGGTCTGTCGACCGTGCTCACGGTGCGCCTGCCCGAACCGCAGTTCGAGGGGCAGACGAAGGAGATCCTCGGCACTCCGGCGGTCCGCAACATCGTGGCATCCGTCGTCTCGAAAGAGCTCGCCGCGAAGTTCGCCTCGCCGAAACGCGACGACAAGGCGCAGACCGCGCTCCTGCTCGAGAAGGTCGTCTCGGAGATGAAGGCGCGCATCTCCGCGCGCACCCACAAAGAGACGCAGCGCCGCAAGAACGCGCTCGAGTCGTCGTCGCTGCCGACGAAGCTCGCCGACTGCCGCACGAACGACGTGGCCGAGTCCGAACTGTTCATCGTCGAGGGCGACTCGGCGCTCGGCACCGCGAAGCTCGCGCGCAACAGCGAGTACCAGGCGCTCCTGCCGATCCGCGGCAAGATCCTCAACGTGCAGAAGGCCTCGATCAGCGACATGCTGTCGAACGCGGAGTGCGCCGCGATCATCCAGGTGATCGGAGCGGGGTCGGGAAGGTCTTTCGACCTCGAAGCCGCTCGCTACGGCAAGATCATCCTGATGAGCGACGCCGATGTCGACGGCGCTCACATTCGCACGCTGCTGCTGACGCTGTTCTTCCGCTACATGCGTCCGCTGATTGAAGAGGGCCACGTCTACGCTGC
This sequence comes from Microbacterium sp. LKL04, assembly GCF_900102005.1. Taxonomy (NCBI): domain Bacteria; kingdom Bacillati; phylum Actinomycetota; class Actinomycetes; order Micrococcales; family Microbacteriaceae; genus Microbacterium; species Microbacterium sp. LKL04. The sequence goes on from NZ_LT627736.1 coordinate 856,274, forward strand.
CGTCCCGCCGCTGCACCGCGTCGTGGTCATGAATCCCGGCACGAAGCCGAACGAGACGATCTACACCTACAGCGAGCAGGAGCTGCACACGCTGCTCGCGAAGCTGACGAAGTCCGGTAAGCGCTGGCAGGAGCCGGTCCAGCGGTACAAGGGTCTCGGCGAGATGGATGCCGACCAGCTCGCCACCACGACGATGGACCGCGCGGGCCGGACGCTCCGCCGGGTCCGCGTGCAGGACGCCGAGGTCGCATCGACGGTGTTCGAGCTGCTGATGGGCTCCGAGGTCGCGCCGCGTCGCGACTTCATCGTCACCTCGAGCGAACGCCTCGATCGCGAGCGCATCGACGCCTGACGCCCGCGGCGCTAGCGTGACGGGTATGGAAGCCCATCGTGTCGTTGCGCCGGTCATCGCCCCGGGGGAGAAGCCGAAAGGCCCTGCCTCGTACTTTCCAAGCATCGAGAAGACCTACGGACAGCCGGTGCAGCGCTGGCTCGACATCGCCGCGGACAGCCTCGACACCCGCACGCACATGGAGACGGTGGCCGTCCTGAAGAACGAGCACGGTCTCGGGCACGGACACGCCAATGCCATCGTCGCCTACGTGAAGGCGAAGCTCGCCGGCTGAGGCCGGTTCAGGCCACCGTCGTGCCGATGGCCCCGATCGCGGCGTCGAGCGCCTGGCCCGAGGCATCCCGCTTCGCACCGGTCTCCGGCAGCGGTCGGACCGCACCGTCGATGCCGACGGCGCGCGGCTGATCGCCGACCCACGCGACGAGCAGTGCATCCTCCCACCGGAGGAAACGCTGCGCGCGGACCCCGCCGGTCGCCCGGCCCTTCGCGGGGAACTCGGAGAACTGCGAGACCTTCGCCGATCCCGGATCCGTGCCCGGCAACGCGGCGCTCGCCCCGGCGACCGTCGCCACCACGGTGTCGTCCGTCGTGCTGATCGCTGAGAATGCGATGACACGAGCGCCATCCGACAGTCGGATCCCGGCCATGCCGCCCGCAGATCGGCCCTGCGGGCGAACGGAAGACGCATCGAAACGCAGGAGCTGGGCATCGCTCGATACGAACACGAGCTCCGTGGTGTCGGGGGCGAGTGCGGCCCCGACCACGGTGTCGCCGGGCTTCAAGGAGATGATCTCGACGTCCGGCTTGCCGGGGGGCAGCTCTGTCGCGGCGACGCGCTTGACGACGCCCTGCGCCGTTCCGAGCGCGATCGGGGCGTCGGCCGTCAGCGGGACGATCGCGACGACGTGCTCGGTCGGGGCGAGGCCGAGATACTGGTCGGCGCGGGTGCCCGCCGCGAGCTGCACCGAGTTCGCCGGCACAGACGGGAGGTCGACGGGCGTGAAGCGCACCAGCCGGCCCAGGGTGGTCACCGCTCCGAGGTCACCGCGCGTCGTGCCGTCGACGGACGACCGGATGGCGTCGTGCTTCGAGCGTCGCGTCGGCGTGACGACGCCGCCTCCGGGCGCATCCGTGACGAGCTCCGCGCGCACCATGCGTCCGGTCGCCGAGAGGTAGACGCGGCACGGCGCATCGGCGATCTGCAGGTCCGCCGGCGCTGCGGCGCGGCCGCGCGGGGCGACGGGACCGCCGTTCATGAGCAGCGTGCGTCGCGGCGTGCCGAAGGCGTCGGCCGCGGCGTCCAACTCCGTTGCGACCTGTCGGCGAAGGAGCACGTCGCTGCCGAGGAGTTCCTCCAGTGCGGCGATGTCGGCCTTGAGCGTGTTCTGCTCGGCCTCGAGCTCGACGCGCGAGAACTTCGTGAGCCGGCGCAGCCGCAGCTCGAGGATGTACTCGGCCTGCAGCTGGGACAGGTCGAACACGTCCATGAGGCGTGTGCGCGCCTGCTCGCTGTCGTCGGATGTGCGGATGACCTGGATGACCTCGTCGATGTCGAGGATCGCGATGAGGAGGCCCTCGACGAGGTGCAGGCGTTCCTGCTTGCGCGCGAGGCGGTAGCGGCTGCGTCGGGTGACGACCTGGATGCGGTGATCCAGGTAGACGCGCAGCAGTTCCGTGAGCCCGAGGGTCTGCGGCTGACCGCCGACGAGGGCGACGTTGTTGATGCCGAACGAGTCCTCGAGCGGTGTGAGGCGGTAGAGCTGCTCCAGGACGGCGTTCGGATCGAAGCCGGTCTTGATCCCGATCACAAGGCGCAGGCCGTTGTTGCGGTCGGTCAGGTCGGTGAGGTCGGAGATTCCGGTGAGCTTCTTCGACGAGACGGCGTCGCGGATCTTCTCCATGACGCGCTCCGGTCCCACCATGTAGGGGAGCTCTGTGACGACGATGCCCGTGCGGCGCGGGCCGAGGGATTCGATCGAGGTCTTCGCGCGGGTGCGGAACGTCCCGCGGCCGGTCTGGTAAGCCTCTTTTATGCCGTCGAGTCCGACGATGACGCCGCCGCCGGGAAGGTCCGGTCCCGGCACGAACTCCATGAGCTCCTCGAGGGTCGCGCCGGGGTTCTCGAGCAGGTGGATGGCGGCTGAGACGACCTCGATGAGGTTGTGCGGTGCCATGTTCGTCGCCATGCCCACGGCAATACCGGTCGCGCCGTTGACGAGCAGGTTCGGGAAGGCGGCGGAGAGGACCTCGGGCTGCTGGAACTGGCCGTCGTAGTTGGGGATGAAGTCGACGACGTCCTCGTCGAGGTTCTCCGTGAGGGCCAGAGCGGATGCCGCGAGTCGAGCCTCGGTGTAGCGAGCGGCCGCGGGGCCGTCATCGAGCGACCCGAAGTTGCCGTGTCCGTCGACGAGCGGCACGCGGAGCGCGAAGTCCTGCGCGAGGCGGACGAGCGCGTCGTAGATCGCGGAGTCGCCGTGCGGGTGCAGCTTGCCCATCACATCGCCGACGACGCGCGCGCTCTTCACGTGGCCACGGTCGGGGCGCAGACCCATCTCGGACATCTGGAAGAGGATGCGGCGCTGCACGGGCTTCAGCCCGTCGCGGGCATCCGGAAGGGCACGTGAGTAGATGACCGAGTAGGCGTACTCCAGGAACGAGCCCTGCATCTCGTCAGCGAGGTCGACGTCCTCGATGCGTTCAACAGCGGGCGGGGGAGGGGGAGTGCGCGATGCCATGGCCTCGATCGGTCTTCGGGAGATGCTGCGGGGGCCAGAAACGGCGGCGGAGCACCGTGTGGAAGACTGACCCGGGTGTCACTCAGCCTACCCGCGGACCCGCCGTCAGCCCGGAGCCTCACCGGTGTCGTGCCGCAGATCCTGGCCTCTCTCGAGGGCCCGGGTGAGTGGTTCCCGCCCACCCGGTCGGCGATCGTGCTGCTCGTCGACGGTCTCGGTCGCGCGAACCTGACCGCCCGCGCCGGGTACGCCCGATTCCTCACCGGACGGATGACGAAGAAGGATGCCGCCCGCACCGTCTTCCCCTCGACCACGGCGGTCGCGCTCGCGAGTCTCTTGACCGGCGAGACGCCCGGGACGCACGGCCTCGTCGGCTACCGGGTCCGCATCCCCGGTACGGACCTGGCGCCCAATCAGCTCAAAGGATGGGAGACCGACGGGCTGGACCCGTTGACCTGGCAGCGGTCGGTCCCGCTGCTCGAACGCGAGGCCGCCGCCGGGCGTCCCTGCTTCGTCGTCTCGCAGCCGCGCTACGCCGGGACCGGCTTCACGGCCGCCCTCCAGCGGGGTGCGGAGTTCGTCGGCGCCGCCTCGATCGCCGAGCGGGTGGAACGCGCCGCGGACCTCGCCCTCCGGCATCCCGGCGCCCTCGTCTACGCGTATGTGCCGGAACTCGACACGATCGCCCATGCCCGCGGATGGGAGAGCGACGAGTGGGCAGCCGGACTCGAGCGCGTGGACGGCGCCGCCCGTGACCTCGACGCAGCCATCGGCTCCCACGCGGCGGCGATCCTCACCGCCGATCACGGCATCGTCGACGTCCCGCGCCATCGCCAGGTCCTGCTCCGAGAGGGCGATCCGCTGGTGGAGGGCGTGAACATCGTCGGCGGTGAGCCGCGGATGCTGCATCTCTATACCGAGGAGGGCACAGCGGACGAGGTCCTGAACCGGTGGCGGGATGCCGAGTCCTCCCGCTCCTGGGTTATGTCACGCGACGAGGCGGTCGCCGCTGGGCTGTTCGGCACGTCGCCCGACCCGGAGGTCCTGCCGCGGATCGGCGACGTCCTCGTCGCCGCCCGATCCGCCGTTGCGTACTACGACGATCGAGAGGCCGACAAGAAGCCGCAGAACATGATCGGGCAGCACGGCTCGCTCACCGACCAGGAACGCGTCGTCCCCCTGGTGCGGCTCGGAGCCTTCGGCTGAGCTCAGCCGTCTTCGGTGCGTGCGCCGAAGACGATCTCGTCCCACGACGGCATCGACGTGCGTCCGCGGCGGCGGCTCTGCTCCGCGGGCGGTTCGGCAGCGGCCTCGGCATCCGCCGGTTCTGCGGGCGTCGCCTGGTCGACGTCCGCTTCCGGAGCGTCGAAGAGCGCGACGGGGGTCGACGAGGGTTCTTCGCTGTGCTCGGCGGGCATCGGCTCGCGCTGGCCGCGACGGCGACGGAGCGCTTCGAGAAGGTCCGCGGTCTCGGCGGAGGTCACCGGCGCGTCCGGGGCGCGCTTGATGGCGGCCTGCTGAACGGCGGGGGAGGACGACGGGCGTGCTTCGGGTGTGTCGAAGTCCGCTTCCGGCTCGGTCACGGCGCGGGGACCGAACGCGCCGGTGTCGAATCGCGTGGCATCTTTCTGCGGCGCGGAGTCGAGGGCGCGCAGACGCGGGATGAGTCCCTCCGGGAGGGAACCCTGGCGCGACAGCTGGGTCGCGTCGGAGTTCTGCGGAGCCAGGGACGAACGACGCGGGTCGAACGACCAACGGGCGTCGTGCTCGACCTCGCCCACCGTGAACTCGAGCTTGACGGTCCAACCGTTCTGGTCTTTCCAGCTCGTCCACCGCTCGCCGGTGGCGCCGGCTTCGGTGAGCTTGGCTCGGACGGCGTTCCCGAACGTCGGCTGCGCACCCGGGTCGAGTTCCCCGCCGATGAGCACCGTCACGGCGAGGGCCTGGCCCACGACGTGCTCGCGCTCGGCGAGAACGGGGCCTTCGAATCTCTGGACGTCCTCGACGCGCACTCCGAGGAGCTGCGCGACGTCCTCCGCGGTCATGCCGGCGCGGATGTGGGACTGGATGTCACGCGGGTTCGGACGCGTGGTGCGGGGCTCGGCGTCGCGCTGCAGGCGTCGCAGCTGGGCGCGCAGAGCCTCGTCGACGGCGAGTGAGAATCGGTCGCCGGCGTCGGTCGCGAGCATCAGGCGACCGTCTTCGGTGCCGATCACTTTGAGCTGTTCCATGCGGACGTCCTCCAGATCCAGCGGGTGGGTTCATGGTGTCACGGCGAACGGTCGAGGGCGGGAATATCCGGGGCGTGCCGCGAGTTTGCGGTGGGGCACCTCCGAAAGGCGGCGGCGACCCGACGGCTCATTTGCGATTCACCGACAGGTGATGCAAACTATGGCCGCCCGAACGGGCCGCACCCACAGCACCACCCCGAAAGTTGAGACGTTCTCGAATGGCCACGGATTACGACGCCCCCCGCAAGACCGAAGACGACAGCGAGTCGATCGAGGCTCTCAAGGAACGCGTCCCGGACAAGATGTCCGGCTCGGTCGACGTCGAAGACTCTGACAACCCCAGCGGTTTCGAGCTCCCCGGCGCTGACCTCTCCGACGTCGACCTCGACGTCGTCGTCCTGCCCCCGCAGGAGGACGAGTTCACCTGTGTCGAATGCTTCCTCGTGAAGCACCGGACCCAGATCGACCACCAGACCTCGATCGGCGCGATCTGCACCGAGTGCGCCGCGTAAGCAGCGCCGATATCAGCGACCCCGCTGCGCGCGGGTGATCATCGCCGCCACCCGATCAGGGGTGCGGGACGAGAACACCCAGCGTGCTGTGGGGTCGTCGTCGTCTGAGACGGGGACGCGCACGACGCCGTCGATCCCGCCGCGAAGCAGATGCCAGTCGTCGCGTCGGAGGCCGCCGCCTCGGGCAGCCCGCGCCTCTTCCCCCGTCAGCACCTCGGGATCGCCGAGGTCGGTGACCGGGATGTGCGCCCGCCCGACGCGGAGCACGCCGTCTGCGAGCGTGACGACGGGAGCAGTCAGGATCAGAGACGACACCAGGACGACGCCGACGGCGAGTCCGATGACGAGGGCGAGGGTCGTGTCGATCGGCGAGAAGACCACCGCCGCCATGGGCGCGCAGACCGCGGCGCTCACCAGGAGCCACAGCGAAGGGCTGAGCCGTTCGCGGTACGAGGAGGGGACGGTGCGGTCGGGGTTGTGCATTAGCCTCGGGGGGTGATGGATACCGTGGACGTTCCCATTATCTCGGCTCATGTGCCCGTCTACGCGCACCCGGGCGATGCCGGCGCCGACCTCGTCTCCACAGAGCAGGTGCGTCTGGCCCCCGGTCAGCGCGCCCTCATCGGTACGGGAGTGCGCATCGCGCTGCCCGACGGCTACGTCGCTTTCGTCGTCCCTCGCAGCGGTCTGGCCGCCAAGCACGGCATCACCGTGGTCAACTCACCGGGCACGGTCGACGCGGGGTACCGGGGCGAGATCAAGGTCACGCTGTTGAACACGGATGCCGCGGAGCCCTTCGACATCGCTCCGGGCGACCGCATCGCCCAGCTCATCGTGATGCCCGTCTCGCGGGCGACCTTCCTCCCCGTCGACGCGCTTCCCGACAGCGTGCGCGGCGACGGGGGCTTCGGATCCACCGGCTACACGACAGGAACAACCGCATGAGCGACGAGCTCGCACCCAAGTCGGCACCGAGCGATCGGGCCGAGAATGGTCCGTTCGACGAGGCGGAGGCGAACCCCGTCCGTCCGTACATCGACCTCGGCGGGGTCAAGGTCCTGCCTCGCGAGGGTCTGAACCTCCGGCTGGAAGTCGAAGAGCAGACGAAACGCATCGTCGCCGTCGGGCTCGACTACGTCGGCTCGACACTGCAGGTGCAGCCGTTCGCCGCGCCGCGGTCGAGCGGCCTGTGGGAGGAGACGCGCGAGCAGATCCGCCAGCAGGTCCGTCAGCAGGGCGGGCGCGTCGAGGAGCGGGAAGGGCCGCTCGGCCCCGAGCTGCTCGCCGAGGTGCCCGTCGCCGGTGCGGACGGCGCCGCCGGGAAGCGCCTCGCGCGCTTCGTCGGCGTCGATGGTCCGCGCTGGTTCCTGCGTGGTGTCATCGGAGGAGCTGCGGCGAGCGACATCGCGGCCGCCGAGCAGGTCGAAGACCTCTTCCGCTCGATCGTCGTCGTCCGCGGCAACACGCCCATGCCGCCGCGCGACCTCATCCCGCTGAAGATGCCGGCATCCCCCGGCAGCGCATGACCACCTCGCAGGACCGTCCCGAATCCGGGGACCCCCAGCCGACGAGGGGAGACCTCGTGCCACCGCCGGCGGGGGAGCCGACGGCATCCGGTCTTCTCGGTCAGGCTCTCGGCGGCGCAGCCAAGCGTGCAGGTCTCGATCCGGCGGAGGACGCGACGACCGGCCACGTCGTGTGGCGCGCGATGGGCGGATGGCGCGGCATCGCCGAGTCGGTCCTTCCCGGGCTCGTGTTCGTCGTACTCTTCACCGTCACCGGACAGGATCTCGTGCTGTCGCTGGTGGCCTCGGTGGGGCTGGCGGCCGTCTTCACCGTGATCAGGCTCATCCAGCGTTCGCCTGCTGCGGCTGCCTTCGGCGGTCTCGTGGCGACGGGTGTCGCCGCGGCCCTGGCCCTGTTCACGGGGCGCGGCGTCGACAACTTCGTCCCCGGGCTCATCACCAACGCCGCCTACGGGACCGGGTTCCTGGTGTCGGCACTGGTCGGCTGGTCGCTGATCGGGTTGGCCGTCGGCTTCCTCATGAACGAGGGCACGGCATGGCGGGCCGATCGGCGCAAGCGTCGGGTCTTCTTCTGGCTCGCGATCGCGTGGGCTGCTCTCTTCTACGTGCGCCTCGCCGTCCAGCTCCCGCTGTACCTCGCCGATCAGACAGCGGCGCTCGGCACCCTGAAGCTCATCATGGGCCTTCCCCTCTTCGCGCCGATGGTGGCGGTCACCTGGCTGGCCGTCCGAGCGCTCTACCCGCGGCGCGCCGAAGCTCCCGGCGAGAGCTGACAAGCCGCGCGACCAGACGTGCCGAGTGGTTGACTGGGCCGCATGGACGCCGTCCCCATGTTCCCGCTCGGCAGTGTGCTCTTCCCGCACACGCCGCTGGCACTGCGGGTGTTCGAGCCGCGGTACCTGACGATGATGGGTCGCCTCCTCGACGCGGAGGATCCATCATTCGGCGTCGTCCTCATCGAGCGAGGGCTGGAATCCGGGGGAGGCGACGAACGCAGTGCGCTCGGCACGATGGCTCGCATCGTCCGGATCGAGGCCGGCGCCGCTGATCTGTTCGTCATCGCCGTCGGCAGGGAGCGGATCACGGTCGACCGGTGGGGCGCCGATGACCCGCATCCCGTCGCGGACGTCACGACGGTCGAGCCGCTGAGGTGGAGCGACGACCTTCTTCCGCTGCGTCGGGAGGCGGAACGGGTCGTGCGTCGGGTCGCGACTCTTGCGGCCGTCCTCGACGAAGCGCGGTGGGATCCCGACACCGAGATCTCGGACGACCCCGTGGAGTCATCCTGGCAGCTCGCCGCGATGGCGCCTCTCGGCGAGTACGACAGGTTCCGACTGCTCGGTTCGACGACGCTGACGGAGCTCCTCACAAGGCTGATCGACCTGTGTCTTGAAGAGGAGCCGGTCCTCGTCGCCCGGGCGGCGGATGTCGCCGAGTCGGACGGTGACGAGCTCTGAGTCCTCGCCGCCGGGCGAAGTGAGGTATCTTGATATCAAGATAAATTTCGCCCGCCGGGGTAAGGCGGACCTCACTAGTCACCGGGACCGGGCGGGGCGAAGATGGGAGGGCCGGCTGACGCCGCGCCCGCCGACGAAGGAGAGCACACGTGTCCACTGTTGACAGCTTCGGTGCCAAGAGCACACTCACAGTCGGCGACACCGACTACGAGATCTTCCGCATCGAGACCGTTCCCGGTTTCGAGAAGCTTCCGTACAGCCTCAAGATCCTCCTCGAGAACCTGCTTCGCACCGAGGACGGTGCGAACGTCACCAAGGAGCAGATCGAGGCTCTCGGGAACTGGAACCCCGACGCCGAGCCGAACACCGAGATCCAGTTCACGCCCGCACGCGTGGTCATGCAGGACTTCACCGGTGTGCCGTGCATCGTCGACCTCGCCACCATGCGCGAGGCCGTCACCGCCCTCGGCGGCGACCCGAGCAAGATCAACCCGCTGTCTCCGGCCGAGATGGTCATCGACCACTCGGTCATCGCAGACCTCTTCGGTTCCGACAACGCCCTCGAGCGCAACGTCGAGATCGAGTACGAGCGCAACGGCGAGCGTTACCAGTTCCTGCGCTGGGGTCAGACCGCTTTCGACGACTTCAAGGTCGTCCCGCCGGGAACCGGCATCGTCCACCAGGTGAACATCGAGCACCTCGCGAAGGTCATCTACGACCGCGAGGTCGGCGGTGTCCTGCGTGCCTACCCCGACACCTGCGTCGGCACCGACTCGCACACCACGATGGTGAACGGCCTCGGTGTCCTCGGTTGGGGTGTCGGCGGCATCGAGGCTGAGGCGGCCATGCTCGGCCAGCCCGTCTCCATGCTCATCCCGCGCGTGGTCGGCTTCAAGCTGACCGGTGAGATCCCCGCCGGCGTGACCGCGACCGACGTCGTCCTCACGATCACCGACATGCTGCGTAAGCACGGCGTCGTCGGCAAGTTCGTCGAGTTCTACGGCGAGGGCGTCGCGCAGGTGCCGCTGGCCAACCGCGCCACCATCGGCAACATGAGCCCCGAGTTCGGCTCGACCGCGGCGATGTTCCCCGTCGACGACGTGACCCTCGACTACCTCCGCCTCACGGGTCGTGACGAGCAGACCGTCGCCCTCGTCGAGGCCTACGCCAAGGCGCAGTCGCTGTGGCACGACGCCTCCCGTGAGCTCAGCTTCAGCGAGTTCATGGAGCTCGACCTCTCGACGGTCGTCCCCTCCATCGCAGGTCCCAAGCGTCCGCAGGACCGCATTCTCCTGTCCGACGCGAAGAACCAGTTCGAGAAGGACATCCTCAACTACGCGGATGCCGCGGCTGAGGACTCCGTCGAGATCGAGGGAACCTTCCCCGCGTCCGACCCCGGTTCCGCCCCGGGCGTCGAGCACGAGACGGTCTCGGCCGAGGGTGTCTCGCACCAGCACGAGCACGAGCACGTCCCCTCGATGATCTCGAGCGGCGCGCGCCACGCGGCATCCAAGCCCGTCAAGGTGACGACGCCCGAGGGTCAGTCGTACCTCCTCGACAACGGTGCGGTCACCCTCGCGGCCATCACCTCGTGCACCAACACGTCGAACCCGTCGGTCATGATCGCGGCGGGCCTGCTCGCCAAGAAGGCCGTCGACAAGGGCCTGAAGCGCAAGCCGTGGGTCAAGACGACGCTCGGCCCCGGCTCGAAGGTCGTCACCGACTACTACGAGAAGTCCGGCCTCGACAAGGCACTCGAGGGCCTCGACTTCTACACAGTCGGCTACGGCTGCACGATCTGCATCGGCAACTCCGGACCGCTCATCGAAGAGGTCTCGGCCGCGATCAACGAGAACGACCTCGCCGTCACGGCCGTCCTCTCGGGCAACCGCAACTTCGAGGGCCGCATCAGCCCCGACGTGAAGATGAACTACCTCGCGTCGCCCCCGTTGGTCGTCGCCTACGCTCTCGCCGGGTCGATGAACTTCGACTTCGAGACCGACGCGCTCGGCAAGGACGAGGCCGGCAACGACGTGTTCCTGAAGGACATCTGGCCCTCGCCCGACGAGGTTCAGGAGGTCATCGACCACTCGATCTCGCGCGAGCAGTTCATCAAGCAGTACTCCACCGTCTTCGACGGCGACGAGCGCTGGCAGAACCTTCCGACGCCCACCGGTCCCATCTTCGAATGGGACGAGGACTCGACGTACGTCCGCAAGGCTCCGTACTTCGACGGCATGGAGAGCACGCCGGCGCCCGTCACCGACATCTCCGGTGCGCGTGTCATGGCGACCCTGGGCGACTCGGTCACGACCGACCACATCAGCCCCGCCGGAAACATCAAGGCCGGCACGCCCGCGGCTCAGTACCTCACCGAGCACGGCGTGGCGCAGAAGAACTTCAACTCCTACGGCTCGCGTCGCGGTAACCACGAGGTCATGATCCGCGGCACGTTCGCCAACATCCGCCTGAAGAACGAGATCGTCGCCGCGGTCAACGACGGCAAGGTCGTCGAGGGTGGCTTCACCCGCGACTTCACCCAGGAGGGTGGCCCGCAGTCGTACATCTACGACGCGAGCCAGAACTACCAGGCACAGGGCACCCCGCTCGTCGTCTTCGGCGGTAAGGAGTACGGCTCCGGTTCGTCCCGCGACTGGGCGGCCAAGGGCACGAGCCTGCTGGGCGTCAAGGCGGTCATCACCGAGAGCTTCGAGCGCATCCACCGCTCGAACCTCATCGGCATGGGCGTCGTCCCGCTGCAGTTCCCCGCCGGCGAGAGCTGGAGCTCGCTCGGCCTCGACGGTACCGAGATCGTCTCGATCACCGGCCTCGAGCAGCTGAACGAGGGCGTCACGCCGAAGACGGTCAAGGTCGTCGCCGAGCCGAGCGAGTTCTCGCCCGAGGGCAAGCAGACGATCGAGTTCGACGCGGTCGTCCGGATCGACACCCCCGGTGAGGCGGACTACTACCGCAACGGCGGCATCCTGCAGTACGTGCTGCGTTCGCTGGTCTGACCCTGCTTGTCAAGAGGACCCCGGCTCCGCGTGGAGTTGGGGTCCTCTCGCATGCGGGCACGTAGACTCCTGACATGAGTCTTCTCGAGGGAATTTCCGGTCCGCGCGACCTCGATCGGTTCTCGAGCGAGGAGCTCCACGTTCTGGCTGACGAGATCCGGACCTTCCTGGTCGAGAACGTCTCGCGCACAGGTGGCCACCTCGGTCCGAACCTCGGAGTCGTCGAGCTGACGATCGCCCTGCACCGCGTTTTCGACTCCCCGAACGACCCGATCATCTTCGACACCGGTCACCAGTCCTACGTCCACAAGCTCCTCACGGGCCGTCAGGACTTCTCTCAGCTCCGCTCGCGCGGGGGTCTGGCGGGCTACCCGCAGCGGTCCGAGAGCCCGCACGACGTCGTCGAGTCGTCGCACGCGTCGAGCTCGCTGAGCTGGGCGGACGGCGTCTCGCGCGCCCTCACGGTGACCGGGCGCAAGGACCGTCACGTCGTGGCCGTCGTGGGCGACGGTTCCCTCACGGGCGGCATGACGTGGGAAGCCCTCAACAACATCTCCGACGACAACGACCGCAACCTCGTCATCGTCGTCAACGACAACGGCCGCTCGTACGCCCCCACCATCGGCGGCATGGCGCGCTACCTGAATCGCGTCCGCACCGCGGACAGCTACAAGACGCTGCGGCAGAGCTCCGCTCACGTCTCCCGTCTTCTCGGTCCGATCGGGCGCGCGGTGTACCGCGGCGTCCGGGGTGGCACGCACGGCTTCCTGTCGCGCTTCACGAACAACGTCGCGTTGTACTCCAACCTCGACATCAAATACCTCGGACCCGTCGACGGGCACGACCTCGACGCGATGGAGGAGACGCTCCGCCTCGCGAAGGAGTACGGCGCCCCCGTCATCGTCCACGCCATCACCGACAAGGGACGCGGCTTCGAGCCGGCCCGTCGTGATGAGGCCGACCAGTTCCACGCGGTCGGGAAGATCGACCCCGTCACGGGGGAGCCGATCGGTTCCTCGGATGCCGTTGCCTGGACGGACGTCTTCTCCGAGGCGCTCGTTGCCGCGGGTGAGCGTCGCGAGGACATCATCGCGATGACCGCCGCGATGCTGCGACCGACCGGCCTGCAGGACTTCGCGCAGCGGTTCCCGACGCGGGTCTACGACGTCGGCATCGCCGAGCAGCACGCCGTCGCCTCTGCTGCGGGCCTGGCGTTCGGCGGTCTTCACCCGGTCGTCGCGATCTACGCCACCTTCATGAACCGTGCGTTCGACCAGGTCATGATGGACGTCGCGCTGCACAAGGCGGGGGTGACCTTCGTCCTCGACCGTTCCGGCGTCACCGGGCCCGACGGTCCCAGCCACCACGGCATCTGGGATCTCGCGATGCTGCAGCTCGTCCCCGGCATTCGGATCGCCGCGCCACGAGACGCGGAGCGGCTCCGCGAGCTCTTCGACGAGGCGGTCACCGTCGAGGACGCCCCGACCGTGGTCCGGTTCCCGAAGGGGTCCGTGCCGGACGCTCTCGATGCGATCGAGCGGCGGGAGGACGGCACCGACGTGCTGTACCGAAGCGGTGCGGAGGACGTCCTCATCGTCGGGATCGGCCCGATGGCCCACATGGCCGTCGAGGTCGCCGAACGACTCCGCGCCCAGGGAATCGGCTCGACCGTCGTCGATCCCCGGTGGGCGGTACCGATCCGTCCCGCGATCGTCGAGCTCGCGGCATCCCACCGCCTGGTGATCACGATCGAGGACGGTATCCGCGTCGGTGGTGTCGGGACGCGCGTGCGTCAGGTCCTCCGTGAGTCGGGCGTCTCCACGGCTGTCGACGAACTGGGCCTCCCGGACGAGTTCATCGATCACGCGACCCGCGAGCAGATCCTCGCCGATGCGGGTTTGACGGCCTCGAAGATCGCGCAGGACGTCGTCGCGCAGGTGCTCGGCACGCGCGTACCCGTTGCGCGGCAGTCGGCCGACGACGCGGTGTGGACCTCGCACGAGGTCGAACTGCGCGGCCCGACCGACGCGGGTTCCGAGTGACCGCGTGACAGCATGGAGGGATGCAGACACCGCAGCATCCCGGCGATGAGAACCTGAGTCGAGAGGATGCCGCGGCCCGGGCATCCGTCATCGTCCTCGACACGATCGAGGTCGACCTGGACCTCCGCTCGGCCCCCGATGCGTCACGCGAGGACTTCGCGACGCAGAGCACCCTGCGCTTCCGCGCGTCGTCGACGGAGACGTGGATCGACTTCCTCGGCATCTCCGTCGACGAGGTGGAGGTCAACGGCGCACCGCAACCGGTGGAGTGGGACGGCGCCCGCATCCGCCTGTCGGGACTCGCCGAGGAGAACACGGTCCGCGTTCGTGCGCGCGGTCGGTACAGCCGATCGGGTGAGGGCCTGCACCGCTTCACCGACCCGGTGGACGGCGCGGTCTACCTCTACACGCAGTACGAGCCGGCCGACAGCCGTCGCGTCTACCCGTGCTTCGAGCAGCCCGACCTGAAGGCGCGGTGGACGTTCCACATCACGGCGTCGCGTGACGGTGTCATCCTGTCGGGCGGCGCGGAGGCCGCCCGCGCCGAGGTCGACGGCGGCGTCCGGGTGTCGTTCGCCGAGACGCCGCTGCTGTCGAGCTACGTCACCGCGGTCGCCGTCGGTCCGTACCACCGCGTCGACGGTCTCTGGCAGGGGGAACGGCAGAGCGTCGACCTCGGTGTGCTCTGCCGCGCCTCTCTCGCCGAACACCTCGACGCGGACGAGATCCTCGACATCACCCGCCGCGGTCTCGACTTCTTCACGAGGGCGTTCGACCAGGACTACCCGTGGGGCAAGTACGACCAGATCTTCGTCCCCGAGTACAACCTCGGCGCGATGGAGAACCCGGGCCTGGTCACCTTCACCGAGGCGTACGTCTTCCGCGGAGCGGCGACCGCCGCGCAGCGCGAGGCCCGGTCGAACACGATCCTCCACGAGATGGCGCACATGTGGTTCGGCGACCTCGTCACGATGCGATGGTGGGACGACCTGTGGCTCAAGGAGTCGTTCGCCGACTTCATGGGGACGCACGCGAACGTCGCGACAGGACTGCACCCGGATGCCTGGGTCACGTTCGCGAGCCGGCGGAAGGGGTGGGCGTACGTCCAGGACCAGCTGCCCACGACGCACCCGATCGTCGCCGACATCCCGGACCTCGAGGCAGCCAAGCTCAACTTCGACGGCATCACCTACGCCAAGGGTGCGTCGGTTCTGAAGCAGCTCGTCGGGTTCGTCGGCGAGGACGCCTTCTTCCGCGGAGCGCAGCGGTACTTCGCGGCGCACGCCTTCGGCAACACGACGCTCGAGGATCTCCTCGTCGCGCTCGAAGAGGCGTCGGGCCGTGACCTGCGATCGTGGAGCACGGCGTGGCTCGAGACGACCGGACTGCCGACCCTCTCCGTCGAGCGCGGTCCCCTGGCGGTCGCGCAGGACGTCGCGCGACCGCACGCGGTCCGCGTCGGTCTCTGGGACGACGAGGCGGGACGTCTCGTCGCGCGCGGCGACGTCGCCGTCGACCTGTTCGGTGAGCGCACCGTCGTCGACGCGCCCGTCCTCCCCGACGCGGCCCTGGTCATCGCCAACGTCGACGATCGCTCCTACGCGAAGGTGCGGCTCGACGACCGATCGCTCGCCGCCGTCAGAGCGGGCCTGTCGATGATGCCGGATGCGGTCGCGCGAGGCGTCGTCTGGGCGGCGCTCTGGAACGCCGTACGCGATGGCGAGCTCGCGGCATCCGCTTATCTCGCGATCGCGGCGGAGCACGCTCCCCGCGAGTCCCACCCGGCGCTCCTGAGCGACGTCCTCGCCCACGCCGCCTTCGCGATCCGCCACTACGTCTCGGACGCCGGGGAGACGTCGGTCGCCTGGCTGCAGGGAGCGTGGCGCGCCATGTCGGCTGCCGAAGCCGGGTCCGACGCGCAGCTCATCTGGGCACGCGCGGTCGGTGCGGCCGCGGAGCTCGGCACGGACCGGGCGGGCGAGATGTCCGCAATCCTGGCGGGGGAGGCGCCGGCACCGGCGGGCCTGGCCCTCGATCCCGATCTCCGGTGGGGGTGGCTGTTCGGTCTCGCTGCCTCCGGTCATGCGGACGCCGCGCGGATCGAGGCCGAGGCGGAGCGGGATGCAACCGCGTCGGGCCGCACGGCGCGTCTCGCGGCGCTCGCGGCACGGCCGGAGGCATCCGTCCGTCGCGACGCGTGGGACGACGCGTGGGATGACGAGACGCTGACGAACGACCACCTCGATGCCACCATCCGCGGCGCGCGGGCGGGGAAGAGCCGTGACCTCGTTGCGGAGTTCGACCGCGAGTACTTCGAGAGGATCCTCCCGGCTTGGCGTTCGCGCAGCATCGAGATCGCCGCGCGCCTCGTGCGCGGCCTCTTCCCGGCCACGGACGACACCGCGGCTGTCGACGCGTGGCTCGAGGCCCACACCGACGCACCCGGATCGCTCCGGCGCATCGTGATCGAGCAGCGCGACCACCTCGCGCGCGATCTCCGGGTCCGCGCGGCGCAGCCGCGACTCTGACTCGCAAGAACGGCCCCCGGACATCCCCGGGGGCCGTTCTCGTAGTGCGTGCGTCAGGCGATGCCGCGGATCGGCGGGTGGTGGAACGTGTCGCCGAACACGCGATCGCTGGCGCCCTCCCGGTCGAGGTAGGGCGTCGCCCCGCCGTCGATGAAAGGCCAACCGGCCCCGAGGATGAGGCAGAGGTCGATGTCCTCGACCTCGGGCACGACGCCCTCGTCGAGCATGAGCTTGATCTCCTGCGCGAGGCCGTCCTGCACGCGGCGGAGGATCTCGTCGGCGGATGCCGGTGTCGATCGCGTCGCCTTCTTCGCGACCTTCTCGGCAGCCTTCGTGAACCCGGTCACGCGACCGCCCCTGTCCTTCTCGACGACCTCGTCCAGCGCGGCGAGCTCGTGGAAGTTCTCGTTCGCGTAGAACCGGTCGGGGAAGGCGCGGACCATCGTGTCCTGCACGTGGGCTGCCACCTTCCAGCCGACGAGGTCGATGAGCTGGAACGGTCCCATCGGCAGCCCGAGGGGCGCGAACGCCTTCTCGACGTCTGCGACGGGCGTGCCCTCGTAGACGGCGCGCGCGGCCTCTCCCATGACCTTGGCGAGGAGCCGGTTGACGACGAAGCCGGGCGCATCGGCGGTGAGGACAGCGTTCTTGCCCAGCCCCTTGGCGACGACGAAAGCGGTCGAGAGGGCGGCATCCGACGTCTGCGGCGTCTTCACGACCTCGATGAGCGGCATGACCGCGACCGGGTTGAAGAAGTGGAAGCCGACCAGGCGCTCGGGGTGCGCGAGCTTCGCGCCGATCTCCTCGACCGACAGCGATGAGGTGTTGGTCGCGAGGATCGCGTCCTCGGCCACGACGGCCTCGATCTCGGCGAAGACGGACTGCTTCACCCCGACCTCTTCGAAGACCGCCTCGATGACGAAGTCGCAATCGGCGTACGCGGTCTTGTCGGTCGTCCCGGTCACGAGGGCCCGCAGCTTGTTGGCGGTGTCGCCGTCGAGCCGGCCCTTCGCCTCGAGCTTGCCGATCTCGTCGTGGATGTAGGCGACGCCCTTGTCGACGCGCGCCTGATCGAGGTCGGTGATCAGCACGGGCACCTGGAGCTTGCGCACGAACAGCAGCGCGAACTGACTGGCCATGAGGCCCGCGCCGATGATGCCGACTTTGGTGACCTTCTTCGCGAGCGCCTTGTCGGGCGCACCCACGGGACGCTTAGCGCGCTTCTGCACGAGGTCGAACGCGTACATGGATGCCGCGAACTGGTCGCCGGTGACGAGCGAGGCGAGCGCCTCGTCCTCGCGCGCGAACCCTTCTTCCTTCGTGCCGCTCTTGGCCTTGTCGAGCAGGTCGAGCGCGACGTAGGGGGATTGGGGAACGGTTCCGATCTTCGACTCGAGCATGCCTCGCGCCATCTTGATGGCGATGGGCCACTTCGTGAGCCGCTCGATCTTCCCGGGTGCGTTCTTGCGTTCGACCTTGACGGAGCCGTTCAGCACGCCGTCAGCCCACCGGAGCGACGACTCGAGGTAGCTGGAGGCGGGGAAGATCGCATCCATGATGCCGAGCTCGAAGGCCTGCTGCGGCTTGAGCACCCGGTTCTGCTTGAGCGGGTTCGAGATGACGACCTCGAGCGCGTTCTCGATGCCGATCAGGTTCGGCAGGAGGTACGCGCCGCCCCAGCCGGGGATGATGCCGAGGAAGACCTCGGGCAGCGCGATCGCAGCGGCGGAGGCATCCACCGTGCGGTAGGTGGAGTTCAGCGCGATCTCGAGCCCGCCGCCCAGGGCGAGCCCGTTCACGAAGGCGAACGACGGCACGCCGAGATCGGACAGCTTGCCGAGGACGTGGTGACCGAGCTGCGCGATGAGCCGCGCGTTGTCGACGGAGCCCACGTTGCTGACTTCGCTGAGGTCGGCGCCGGCGGCGAGGATGTACTGCTTCCCGGTGATGCCGACGGCGTCGATCTCGCCGGCGCGAATACGAGCCGCGAGTGCGTAGAGGGTGGCGTTCAGAGCGGTCAGCGTCGCCGGTCCCAGCGTGTTGGGGCGGGTGTGGTCCCGGCCGTTGTCCAGCGTGATGAGAGCGAGCACCTTGCCGCTGGCGAGCGTGACGTCGCGGACGGGCGAGTTCGTCACGACCTCGGTGTCGGAGAGGGCGAGCAGGGGCGAGAAGTCGATCTGATCGTAGTTCGTCATCGTCGGCTGCCTCACTTCTTCTTCTTGCCGTTGTAGTGCGGGTTCTCCCAGATGACCGAGCCGCCCTGACCAAGGCCGACGCACATGGCGGTGACGCCGTAGCGGACGTCGGGGCGCTCGGCGAAGTGGGCTGCCAGCTGGATCATGAGACGGACGCCGGATGCCGCGAGCGGGTGTCCGAGCGCGATCGCGCCGCCCCAGGGGTTGACGCGCGGGTCGTCGTCGGCGATGCCGAAGTGGTCGAGGAGCGAGATGACCTGCACGGCGAACGCCTCGTTCAATTCGAAAAGGCCGATGTCATCGATCGTCAGGCCGGCCTTCTTGAGAGCCTTCTCGGTCGACGGGATGGGGCCGATGCCCATGATCTCGGGCTGGACACCCGCGAACGCGAAGGAGACGAGCCGCATTTTGGGAGCGAGGCCCAGTTCCTTCACCGCACCGCCGCCGGCGAGGAGCGACATCGTGGCGCCGTCCGTGAGCGGCGAGGACGTGCCCGCCGTGACGCGTCCGTGCGGGCGGAACGGGGTTTTCAGCGCGGCGAGGTCGGCCATCGTCGTCTGCGGACGGCGTCCCTCGTCCTCGGTCGCCAGGCCCCAGGCCCCGGCGGCATCCTTCACCGCGATGGACACGAGATCGGGCTGGAACTTCCCGGCCTCGTAGGCGGCCTGCGCCTTGTGCTGGCTGAGCATGCCGAAGCGGTCCGAGCGTTCCTTGGTCAGCTGCGGGTACCGGTCGAAGATGCGCTCTGCGGTCACGCCCATGTTGAGGGCACCGGGGTCGACCATCTTCTCCGCGACGAATCGGGGGTTCGGGTCGGCGTTGCCGCCGATCGGATAGTGCCCCATGTGTTCGACACCGCCGGCGAGGGCGACGTCGTACATTCCGACGCCGATCGATGCGGCCATCGTCGTGACGCTCGTCATGGCGCCTGCACACATGCGGTCGATCGCGAAGCCGGGGACCGTCTGCGGGAGGCCGGCGAGGATCGCGACCGATCGACCGAGGGTGAGTCCTTGCTCCCCGGTTTGGCTCGTCGCGGCGATCGCGACGTCGTCGACGCGCTCAGCCGGGACGCCCGGGTTCCGCTCCATCAGACCGATCGTCGCCTTGACGGCGAGGTCGTCGGCCCGAGTGTTCCAATACATGCCCTTTTCGCCGGCACGCCCGAACGGGGTGCGCATTCCGTCGACGAAATAGACGTCCGAAAGCTCGGCCACACTGCCTCCAAAGATTGGGTTCCCACCCAGCCTAGAGAGGCCGCGAAGCCGCGAAAATCGGTTGGTTCGAACCTACGAAGCGGTCTCGGACACCGCGTCGGGGCTCTGCACGGAATCGACAAAAGCCGCGGCGATCACCTGTGCAGTCTGTTCAATCTGCCATGCCCGTGCACCGAGGTCGATCAGGGCCCGACCGACCGATTCCGCCGTGATCTCGGTGGGGGGATTCCACGCGACGCGACGAAGCAGATCAGGCGTCAGCAGGTTCTCGGTCGGCATGTGCAGCTCTTCTGCACGCGCGTCGACGAGAGGCTTGGCGGTCTTCAGTCGCGCGTCCGCGGCGGGGTTGCGGTCCGCCCAGGCGCGCGGCGGCGGCATCCCATCGCCAGGACCGCGCTCGGGCGGGAGGACGGGGTCGGCGCGCCCGGTCTCGATCGCCGACCACCAGCGGTCGAGCTGGCTGCGGCTCGCGCGACCGGTGAAGTCCTTGACCCGCGCGAGATCCTGCTTCGACGCCGGATCGGCGATGACGGCGGCGACGAGGGAGCGGTCGGGTACGAGGCGACCCGGGGAGACGTCCTCCTCGCGGGCGTACTCCTCGCGGGCAGTCCAGAGGGCGCGGGCAACGGCCAGAGCGCGGCGACCGCGTACCGTGTGCAGTCCGCTGAGGCGACGCCACGGCTCCTCGCGTGCAGGCTTCGGTGCGCGCGTGCGCACGGCCTCGAACTCCTCCTCGGCGAAAGCGGTCTTGCCCTGCTCGTCGAGCTCTGCGGCGAGGGCATCGCGGACGTCGATGAGGTGCAGCACGTCGAGAGCCGCGTACTCCAACCATCCCTGCGGCAGAGGCCGAGTAGACCAGTCCGCAGCGGAGTGCGCCTTGGCGAGGGTGATCCCCAGGGTCTGCTCCACGACCGCACCGAGGCCGACCCGCTCATGCCCGAGCAGGCGGGCGGCGAGTTCGGTGTCGAAGATGCGAGGCGGCTCGAGCCCGGCTTCACGAAGAGAAGGCAGATCCTGGCTCGCGGCGTGGAGGACCCATTCCTCGTCGCCGATCGCCGCCTGCAGGGCAGACATGTCGCCGATCGCGGGCGGATCGAAGAGGAAGACCTCGCTCCCGCGGCGATAGACCTGGATGAGATAGGCGCGCTGCGAGTACCGGAATCCGGATGCCCGCTCCACATCGACCGCGACCGGACCGTGTCCGGACGCCAGGCGCGACGCTGCGGCCGCCGCCGCTTCCTGATCGGCGATGACCTCGTATTCAGCCACGTGTACTCCGCTGCCCGCCGAACACGGCGATGTTCTCCGAGCCCGGGGGAAGACCTGCCAGCATGCAGACCAACTCACCCCAGGCATCCATATGACTGGTGAGGTCTCCCTCGGGGGACCATGATGCGCGGAGCTCGATCTGCGCACCATCGCCCTCCGCGGCCAGCGTCCCGAAACCCTTCGAGAGGGTCTTGGTCGCTGTGCCGGATGCCGCATGGAACGTTGCTCCACGTGCGGCGAGGGCGTCGACCAGCCATGACCAGGCTACGTCGGCCAGCAGGGGATCGGTGCCGATCTCGGGTTCGAGCGGCGCCTGCGCGAAGCAGACGATCCGCCAGGGGCCGCCCCAGGCATCCGGTTCGGCCGCATCGTGGAGGATCACGATGCGTCCCGTGCCGTACATCGATTCGCCGTCGTCCTCCGGACGGACGTCTCCGGCGAACGCGATGGCGTCCGGCGCAAGCGACGAGGGTGCGGCGATCTCGCGCACCACGAAGTCGTCGCGGAAATGCAGGCCGCGCAGCGCGTCGCCGACGGCGAGGAATTCCGGCGGCCCGGACGGGGGTTCGGTCACGGCGACAGACTAGAGTGAGGGCACCATGAAGGCTTCCAGGCGCGCCGTTCCCGACGACGCCCGGCCGGGAACCGTCGTCGCGGTCCGAAGCACCGTCGTCGCACTGGCCACGGCGTTCATCAGTGCCACGGGATTGCTCGCCCTTCTCGCCGGGCGTGTCGCGCGCCGCGTCGTGGCCCCCGCCGGACGGGCGCCCGACACCACCATCCTGGACGTCGACACCGCCGCGCAGACCATCACCCTGTCGCGTTCGGCTGACACCGTCCTGCCGGGACGGTACGGGCTGTTCACCACGGGGACGCAGTCCTACGTGAAGCTCGGGACGGTCTTGACGACCCGGGCGGAGTCCGTCACACGCAAGCTCCTGACGCAGATCGATGAGGCCGACCGGCTGACCTCGGCCGCCGCCTTCAGCGGGTGGTACTTCTCCGAGCCCGGAGAGCTGCATCTGCCGTTCGAGAACGTCTCGGTCTCGACGGCGCTCGGCTCGTGCCCGGCCTGGGTCTTCCCCGCCGATGCGCCCACGGACATCTGGGCGATCCACATCCACGGACGCGGCACCACGCGTTCCGAGACTCTCCGCGGCGTCCCGGCCTTCCACGGGGCGGGTATCGCGTCGATGCTCGCGTCGTACCGGAACGACGGTGACGCCCCGCGCAGCAGGGGAGGGGCGTCGGCCCTCGGGGCGACCGAATGGCGCGACGTCGACCGAGCGATCGGTCACGCGCGTCGCTCCGGCGCGCGGCGCATCATACTCGTCGGCTGGTCGATGGGCGGGGCGATCGCCCTGCAGCTCGCCGTGAACTCGGCGCACCGGGATCTCATCGTGGGACTCGTCCTCGACTCGCCGGTCGTCGACTGGCGACAGGTGCTCACCCATCACGCCGGACTCATGGGCATCCCGAACCCGCTCGCCCGGGCGGCCCTCGACGCGCTGGCGCAGCGGTGGGCGTCGCCCTTGACGGGCGCGGCGGACCCGATCCCCTGGGACCGTCTCGACCTGCTCAGGCGGGCCGATGAACTCGTCGCGCCCACCCTCATCCTCCACAGCGACGCGGATGACTTCGTCCCCGTCGGCGCGTCACGCGCACTGCGCGATCTCCGGCCGGACCTCATCGACCTCGAGGAGTTCGAGGAAGCGCGCCACACGAAGCTCTGGAACTACGACGAAGAGCGCTGGACGTCTCGCGTCCGCGATTGGCTGACCGCACAGGGCCTCAGCGGCGCCGGAGCCTCAGATAGCTGAACCCGTCGTCGTCGATGAGGACTCCCGCCGGTGACGTGTCGATGGGGCGACGCAGCGGCAGGAACGGCCCCGCCGTGGGCACGAGGTGCGGTGCAGCCGTCACGCAGTACTCGTCGATGAGGTCGTCGGCGGCGAACTGCGCCGCCAGCATCGGGCCGCCCTCGCAGACGATGTGACGCAGGCCGCGTTCGGTGAGCGCCGAGAGGATGCCGGTGGCAGGCATCCGTCCGCCGTGCGTGGGCACGTGCACGACGGTGATCCCGCGCTGGACCGGCGGTGCGTCGGCTCCCTCGGGCATCACGAAGAGAACCTGATCGTCCGGTCCGTCGGGATCCGGGTCGAGCCGGTGGCCCGCGAGATCGCCGGAGCCGGTGATGATGGCCAGCCGGGACCGTCGGGGGAGGAGGTAGCCCTCGGCGCGAACGGTCTGCGCACCGACGATGATGGCGTCGGCGCTCGCGCGGATCACGCCGAGGATCGCCCGGTCGGCGCGGTTGGTGAGGGTGTTGCTCGTCCCGTCCGGACCGACGGCTGATCCGGTCAAGGAGGTAATCATGTTGAGCCGCACCCAGTCCTCCCGGGGCGGCGCGTAGCGGTCGGCGATCCAGCGACGACCCTCCGGGCTCGCGGCATCCACTCGCTCACCCGCGGTCGGAAGCACCTCTGTCAGCCACACGCCGCCATCCTCCCACGGCCGGTCTCGCGGCGAGGGTCGCCGGCGCGGCGGCTAGGCTTGACGGGTGCCTGTGACCTCCTCCGGAACCACTCATCTGAGCGAACGCGATCCGAAGGTGAGCGGAGCCGAGATGGTCGCCGCACTCGTTCCCCCGCCGCAGTTCGACGAGGCGACCTTCGCCACCTATCGGGCGGACGACGCGTACCCCTCGCAGCAGGAGGCGAAGGACCTGCTCGAGACCTTCAGCTCGGGCCGTACCGCCGCTGCGGCGCGCGGTGGCTTCTTCCGGCGCGCCAAGCGCGAGGCTCCGATGAAGCCGGGCGTCTACCTCGACGGCGGCTTCGGCGTCGGCAAGACCCACCTCCTCGCGGCGATCTATCACGCGATGCCCGCCCGCCGGAAGTACTTCGGCTCGTTCATCGAGTACACGGCTTTGGTCGGCGCGCTGGGCTATCAGAAGACGGTGGAGCTGTTCCGCGGCGCCGACCTCCTCTGCATCGACGAGTTCGAGCTCGACGATCCGGGCGACACGATGGTGATGACCCGGCTGATCGCCGAGCTGGTGCCCACCGGCACGAAGCTCGCCGCGACGTCGAACACACCGCCGAACGCCCTCGGCGAAGGGCGTTTCGCCGCCCAGGACTTCCTGCGCGAGATCCAGGCGATGTCCGAGCACTTCCAGACGATCCGGATCGACGGCACCGACTACCGCCAGCGGGCCGTCGACGGGCACGCGGTGGTTCTGGACGACACCGCCTATGAGAGCGCGATGAGGGATGCCGCGGCATCCACTCTCGTCTCCGATGACGACTTCGCCGGGTTCATCCGCCACCTCGCCTCGGTTCACCCGTCCCGCTACATCCGCCTTATCGAGGGCGTCGGGACGATCGGACTGCGGGACGTCATCGGGTTCGACGACCAGGCGGCCGCGTTGCGGTTCGTGGCCTTCGTCGACCGCGCGTACGACGCGCAGATCCCGATCCGGGCCACCGGCGTCTCCCTGGATTCGGTGTTCCGCGAGGACATGCTCGCCGGCGGATACCGCAAGAAGTACCTGCGCGCCGTCTCGCGCCTGGTCGCTCTCACCCACTCGTAAGCGGCATCAGGCGTTTCTCGGAGGCACGGGAAACCTGATGTTTACCTTCTCGGCACCCTCGTAACCAGCGCGAAACACCCGTGCGCCGTCGGGCGAAACCACGGACCTCGACACTGGGGGCACCCGACGCTACACCTGCGTCCCTGCAGAGAGGTTCCCTTCGAGATGGATCAAGGCAACACCGCATTCATACTCATCGCGGCCGCACTAGTCCTGCTGATGACCCCAGGTCTCGCGTTCTTCTACGGCGGTCTCGTCAAGGCGAAGAGCGTCATCAGCATGATGATGATGTCCTTCGGCGCACTCGGCCTCATCGGGGTGCTCTGGGTGCTCTACGGCTACGCCATCGCCTTCCCGGGCAGCAGCGGCACTCTGGGGCCGTGGTCGATCGACGGGGCTGCGGTCGGCCTGACGAGCGTCCTCGAGCCCGCAGAGGGTGCCACGTACCCGCCGCTGGCCTTCGTCGCCTTCCAGGCCACCTTCGCGATCATCACCGTCGCTCTCGTCTCCGGCGCCATCGCCGACCGTGCCAAGTTCGGTGCGTGGATGATCTTCGCGGGCGTCTGGGCGACGGTCGTCTACTTCCCCGTCGCGAGCTGGGTCTTCAACTTCGGTCTCGCGGACGACGGCTCGTTCGAGTACGGCGGCTGGATCACCCACGGCCTGCAGGACGTGTTCGGCGTCGGCGCCATCGACTTCGCCGGCGGCACGGCTGTCCACATCAACGCCGGTGCGGCCGCTCTCGCCCTGGCACTCGTCCTCGGCAAGCGCGTCGGCTTCCAGAAGGGCGTCCACGTCCCGCACAACCCGCCGTTCGTCCTCCTCGGCGCAGGCCTCCTGTGGTTCGGCTGGTTCGGCTTCAACGCCGGCTCGGAGCTGGCTGCCGACAACACCGCGGCGCTCGCCTTCGTCAACACGATCGCCGCTCCCGCCGCCGCTCTGCTCGCCTGGCTCCTGGTCGAGAAGATCAAGGACGGCAAGCCGACATCCGTCGGCGCGGCCTCCGGTGCCGTCGCCGGTCTCGTCGCGATCACCCCGGCGTGCGGCTCGCTCGACCCGGTCTGGGCGATCGTCCTCGGCCTCATCGCCGGTGCCGTCTGCGCCCTGGCCATCGAGCTGAAGTACAAGCTCGGCTTCGACGACTCGCTCGACGTGGTCGGCATCCACCTCGTCGGTGGCCTCATCGGAACGCTCTACCTCGGCTTCTTCGCCCGCGACACCGGCCTGTTCATGGGGGGCGACGCATCGCAGCTCATCGTCCAGGCGATCGCAGCCTTCGCGGTGCTGGGCTACTCCTTCGTGGTCGCCTTCGTCATCGGCTTCGCGATCGAGAAGACGATCGGATTCCGCGTGAAGAACGAAGACGAGATCGCCGGTATCGACACGGTCGTGCACGGCGAGGCCGGCTACGTGCTGGAGGACGCCAAGGCCTGATCCGTCACCTCACACGGAGGGCGTCGCGGGAGTACCCGCGGCGCCCTCCGTTGTCGTCTATGACACGTTCCACGTCGTGCTTGTGCAGCCCCGGCCTGCTGCCCTACGTTGAGCGGGAAGCGCTTTCCCCTCTCACTTCGTCCAGTGCTGGACGAGAAAGGACGACGATGTCCCGCATCCGTACGACCGCCGCTTGGGCGGCCGCAGCCGTCTTCGCTGTCTCGCTGGTCGGTTGCAGTCCCGCCGCCTCCGATTCGGGCGGCTCGTTCGACCCCGACGAGAAGGTGTCCCTCGATTTCGCGTGGTGGGGAAACGACGACCGCGCCGCTCGCTACGCGACGCTCATCGAGGCCTTCAACGAAGAGCACCCGAACATCACCATCAAGACGACCTTCACGGACTTCCCGAGCTATTGGGAGCAGCGGCAGGTCGAGGCGGCGAGCGGCAGTCTGCCCGACGTCTTCCAGTTCTCCGACAGCTACCTGCGCCAGTACGGCGAGAGTGGCGCGATCCTCGACTTGGATGAGGTGGCCGATCAGATCGATTTCACGACGTTCGACGACAGCCTGCTCGGCACCGGGCGTCTGGACGGCACGCAGTACTCCCTGCCGACGGGGTACAGCCTCTGGGCGAACTTCGTCAACGAAGACCTGTTGAAGGAGCACGGTCTCGAGCTGCCCGCGGCGGGCTCGTCGTTCGACGAGTTCAACGACTGGCTCGCCGAGGTCACCGACAAGACGGGCGGGGATCCGTTCGGCGGCACCGACTACACGCAGCGCATCCAGGTGCTCGAGCTGCAATTGCGCGCCGCCGGCAAGGCGCTCTACACGGAGGAGGGCGAGCTCGGGTTCACGAAGGACGAGTTGGCGGACTTCTGGGAATCTGGCGCGACGCTGCGCGACGGCATCACGATCCCGCAGCAGCAGCTCGAGGAGATCAGCCCGATCTCGGGCTTCGGCTCGACCCGGACGCTGAGCGAGATGAGCTGGAGCAACTTCCTCGGCGGCTACCTGGCCGACTCCGGAGCATCGTCGATTGGAATCGTGGCTCCGCCGACGACGGATGCCGGTGCGAAGGACCTCTACCGCCAGGGCGGTCTGCAGGTGGCGATCTCCTCGCGCACGAAGCACCCTGAGGCCGCTGCGATCTTCCTCGACTACGTCGTGAACAGCCCCGAGGCGGGAGAGATCTTCGGCACGACGCTCGGGTTCCCGGCATCCAGCAGCAAGCTGGAGGGCACGAAGCTCGAAGGCCCCGATCAGCAGGTCGCGGACTACATCGAGTCGGTGTCGGACCGCATCGGCGACGCGCCGCCGCCCGCGGTCGTCGGCTACGGCTCGCTGGAGCAGAAGTTCTGGGACCTGGGTAAGGAACTCGGACTCGGAACGAAGACGGTGGATGCCGCCGTCGACGAGTTCTTCGCCGAAGCGGACGTGATCCTCAACAACTGACGGTATCCGCGGACGAGGGTTAGGGTGACGGCGTGACATCGCGCCTGATCTCAGCCCTCGTCCGTCTGTTCCGGCCGTCGCGCGGCGCGGCCCCGGCGGCCGGGACCGTGAGGGTGATGCCCGCCGACATCCGAGATCTCCGCATCAGCTATCGACCCGAGCCCGACGGCGATCCCGATGCGGGTGAGATCGTCTGGACCTGGGTCCCGTTCGACGAGGCCGACGGCCGCGGCAAGGACCGGCCGGTCCTCGTCATCGGGCTCCACGGTCAGGACCGGCTTTACGCGGTGCGACTCACGAGCAAACCGCACGACCGCGACGGGGAGCACCTCGCTCTCGGTACAGGGGAGTGGGATGCCGCAGGTCGCCCGTCGTGGGTTGACCTCGGTCACCTCTACAGCGTCCCTCGGACCGCGATGCGCCGCGAGGGAGCAGCGCTCGACCGCGCACGTTTCGACCGCGTCGCAGCTGCACTGAGGACTCGGTACCGTTGGTCTGCGTGACGCCGGAGAACGACGAAAGCCCCCGAATTCTCGGGGGCTTCTCGGTGGGCGATGCCGGACTCGAACCGACGACCTCTTCCGTGTGAAGGAAGCGCGCTACCAACTGCGCCAATCGCCCGAATGACACTCGGGCCGATGACCGAGCATACCGGATCCGGCGGCCCCGACCGAACCGGCACGGCCCGCGACGGTGAGACACGCGCGGGGCGGCGCCGGTTTTGCACTGGCGCAGGAATCGTCTAATGTTTAACGAGTGCCGGAGAGATCCGGAACGAAATGCGGATGTAGCGCAGTGGTAGCGCATCACCTTGCCAAGGTGAGGGTCGCGAGTTCGAATCTCGTCATCCGCTCGAGTGTGGGGATCTTCCTCCGGGGAGATCGCGTCACGTGGGTCAAACCACACACGGTGGCGTGGCCGAGTGGCTAGGCAGCGGCCTGCAAAGCCGTCCACACGGGTTCGAATCCCGTCGCCACCTCCACTCACAACTCAACAGCCTTCACAGGCGCGATTGGCGCAGCGGTAGCGCGCTTCCCTGACACGGAAGAGGTCACTGGTTCGATCCCAGTATCGCGCACAGACAAACCCCCGGTTCCCCGGGGGTTTTTT
Source organism: Microbacterium sp. LKL04 (assembly GCF_900102005.1). Lineage (NCBI taxonomy): Bacteria > Bacillati > Actinomycetota > Actinomycetes > Micrococcales > Microbacteriaceae > Microbacterium > Microbacterium sp. LKL04. The sequence goes on from NZ_LT627736.1 coordinate 884,939, forward strand.
GTTGCCCATGCGGAGAGCTCAGCCGACGGCGTCGGCGCTCTCGGACTCCGGAAGCTCGTGCAGGCCGGCGGGGGAGTTCGCCGCCGTCATCAGCCGCGCGATCCACTCGTGGTTGAGGGCGATGCGCGTGTCGTGGCGGCGTCGGAACGCCAGGCGCGCCGCGCGGCTCATCCAAACGGTCGTGCGTCCGGTGCCTTCGCCTGCCGCGCGCGACCAGGTGAACAGGAACGACTCACCCCGGCGGAGCTTGGCGTAGATGACCGCCTCGAGGTGGACGAGCGTCCGGTCGTCGATGTCGAATCGCGTCGTGGCGTTGTAAGAGAGGAGTCCCATGGAACCGACCCAGGTCTAGGCGTACAGAGAGGGTGGAGCTGCGGTCTCCTCCGCCATTGTCTCACCCGGCACACGCGTTCCCGTGCCGGGTCCGCCGTGTCATATCCGCGTCATCGGTCGCTGCCAGACTGACGACATGACCACCGCGCGGATCGTCACCCTCTTCATCGTCGCCGCCCTCGCCGAGATCGGCGGCGCCTGGCTGATCTGGCAGGCCGTGCGGGAGGACCGCGGGTGGTGGTTCGCACTGCTGGGGATCGTCGCTCTCGGTGCGTACGGCTTCGTCGCGGCGTTCCAGCCCGACGCGAACTTCGGTCGGGTCCTCGCCGCCTACGGAGGCGTCTTCATCGCCGGATCGCTCGCCTGGGGGATCGTCGTCGACGGGTTCCGGCCGACCGTGTGGGACTACGTCGGATCGGCGATCGCCCTCGTCGGGGCCGCGATCATCATCCTCGCGCCGGTCGTCACCGAGACGTCGGAGGGATGATCGCGACCCCGGGTCGCCTCAGGGGACGATGACCGCGCGGCCGCGGACCGTCCCGGCAGCGAGTGCCTCGTAGGCCTTCGGGCCGTCGTCGAGGGAGTACCGCTGGATCTCGACCCCGACCTGACCGGAGCGCGCGAGGTCGAGAACCTCGACCAGTTCGCTGCGTGAGCCCCAGTAGGGGATGCGAAGAGCCGCGTCGTAAGCGATCGACCCGAAGCCGACGTGAGCCGTGCCACCACCGATGCCGACGATCGTGACATCCGCATCGAGCGCGGCCGACCCGACGGCGGTCGCGATCGTCGGCTCGGCGCCGACGAAGTCGAACACGGCGTTCGCTCCCAGGCCGCCCGTGAGTTCACGGATCCGATCGACGGCGTTCTCATCGCTGATGACGGTGTGGTGGGCGCCGACCTCACGCGCCAACGCGAGCTTCTCATCGGTGACGTCGAGCGCGATGACCGTCGCCGCCGACACCGCCCGGAGGATCTGGATCGCGACGTGACCCAGCCCGCCGGTCCCGATGACGACCGCCGTCGTCCCTGCGCCGAGCTTCGGCAGAGAGGTCTTGATCGCGTGATACGGCGTCAGACCGGCATCCGTCAACGACACGTTCTGCTCAGGATCGAGGTCACCGAGCGGTACGAGGTGCCGTGCGCTGTCGACGATCATGTACTCCGCCATCGAGCCGGGAGCGCCGAGGCCCGGAGGCATGATCCCCTCGGCCTGCGCGTTCGTGCAGTAGTTCTCCTTGCCTTCCGCGCAGTTGCGGCACCGACCGCATCCCCACGGCCCGTAGACCGCGACCGCGTCGCCGACCTGGAGGTGCTCGACGCCGTCGCCGAGTGCCTCGACGATGCCGGCGCCCTCGTGCCCGAGGGTGAGCGGGAGTGGGTACCCGGCGGCGGTGTACTCCTCCTCGCTCAGGCTCATGACGAATTCGTCGGAGTGGCACACTCCCGCGGCGGTGACCTTCAGCAGGACCTGTCCGGGTCCGGGAGAGGGCTTCTCGATCTCGACGACTTCAGGGTGGGAACCGATTCGTGTGTATTGGAGTGCCTTCATGCCGGGCACGCTACGCGCCGACCGTCGTCGCACGCACGGCCCTGCGCTCGTGCAGCCGGGGAGATAGGATCCGGCCATGGCCCACCTCGTGCTCACTGTGGTCGGCGACGACCGTCCCGGACTCGTCAACGCCCTCGCCGAGCAGGTGTCCACCGTCGGCGGCAACTGGGAACGCAGTGAGCTCGCCGAGCTCGCCGGCGCGTTCGCCGGCATCGTGCTCGTCACGATCGACGACGACCGCCAGGCCGACCTCGTCTCCGCCCTCGAAGGGCTCGACGGGATGCTGCGGGTCAGCGTCCACGGCGGACGCGCCGCGGTCGCCCCGGAGGCGGCCGAGCGCTCGCTCGAGGTGACCGTCCTCGGCAACGACAGGCCCGGGATCGTCCGCGACGTCACCGCGGCCATCGCGGACCACGCACTCAGCATCGACACCTTCCGTAGCCGCACGCTCGACGCTCCCATGGCCGGAGGGACGCTTTTCGAGGCGACCGTCGCCTTCCGGTTGCCGGTCGGAGCGGATGCCGCCACCGTGACCCACGCGTTGGAAGAGCTCGCCGGCGAGATCCAGGTGGACCTGACCGTCGCCTGACGTGAGCCGCGTCGACGAGATCCGCGCCCGCCTGCGGGCGGCGGCGGATCCTTCGCGTGCCGCCGGCCAGCAGGCCTATATGAAGTCCGACCTGCCGTTCCTCGGCGTCCGCGTGCCGGACACCCGACGCATCGCTCGTGCCGTCGTCGCGGGGGAGCCGGACGCCGCGGTCATCATCGAGGATGCTCAGCAGTTGTGGGACGTGGCATCCCACCGCGAAGAGAGATACGCGGCGATGATGCTCCTCGCGGTGCCGCCTGCCCGGGCGGACCTGCGCATCGTCCCGCTGATCGAACGCATGGTGCGGGCCGGCCGGTGGTGGGACATCACCGACGAGTTGAGCGGCCGCATCCGGGAACTCCTGGACGCCCACCCCCGCGACGGGGAGGCGCTCGTGCGCGGGTGGTGCGTCAGCGAGGAGATGTGGCTGCGCCGACTCGCCATCCTCAGCCAGCTCGGCCGTCGCGGGCAGACGGACCTGCACTTGCTGGCTGATGCGCTCCGGCCGAACCTCCGCGACGGAGAGTTCTTCATCCGGAAGGCCATCGGCTGGGCGCTCCGCGACGCCGCTCGTTCGTACCCCGAGTGGGTGGAGGCGTATGTCGCCGCGCACGCGCTCAGCCCGCTCAGTCGTCGCGAGGCGTTGAAGCACCTCTGACGCGTCAGCGCAGGAACGGCGGGAGCGTCGCGGCTGCCACGATGGCGGGAGCCGCGACGAGACCCCAGAGGATGAAGCGACGCCACGGCAGGTGGACCTCCGCGGCCACCAGTCGCTGGTGCCACAGCAGGGTGGCGAGCGATGCCCACGGTGTGATGAGCGGCCCTGCGTTGACACCGATCAGGAGTGCCGCGAGTCGCTCCGGCGTATCCGCGGTCGACTCGAGCAGCAGGTAGGCGGGCAGGTTGTCGAGACCGTTCGCGGCGACCAGCGCGGTTCCCGACATGCGGAGCAGGTTGAGTGGTTCGGAGCCCGTCCCGGCCAGCGTGGCGGCGAGCTGACCGGATCCCCACGCCTCGAGGGCCGCGACCGCGGAGAACAGTCCGGCGGCGAAGACGAGGAGCGACCACGGCACGAGCCCGACGCTCAGGGCCTTCGGCGAGCGCCACGCGAACAGCCCGAGCAGCGCGAGCGCTGCTCCCGTCGCCGGGATCCACGGCTCGACCCCGCTGACGAGCAGAGGCAGAAGCGCGACGACCACGACGGATGCCGCGACCAGCTGCACCCGGTCACTCACCCGCGGCGGCGCCGCGACCGTGAACGTCCCGACGAGCGATCGGCGGTGAAACGCCCACAGCAGGGCGACCGTCACGAGGACGGCGACGGCAGCGGACGGACCCAGCAGGAGGACGAAGGATGCCGGATCGCCGCCGCCCGGCATCCGTGCCAGGGCGAGGAGGTTCGTCAGGTTCGACACCGGCAGCAGGAGTGACGCGGTGTTCGCGAGCCAGACGGTGGTGAGCGCGAAGGGAAGCGGCGGCAGGCCGTTGGCGCGCGCGACGGCGACGACGACGGGCGTCAGGAGCACGGCCGTGGTGTCGAGCGAGAGGAACGCCGTCGTCACGACGGCGAGCATCACGACCAGCACCCACAGGAGCATCGTGCGTCCGTGCGACAGGCGTGCGAGCCACGATGCGGTGACGTCGAACACGCCTGCCTTCGCGGCGAGCTCGGCGACGATCGTGACCGCCACGACGAACGCGAGGATCGGCAGGACGCGCTCGGCGACATCCCCGAGGTCGGCCAGGGGCAGGACGCCGGTGGCGAGGGCGGCCACCGCCCCCAGCAGGAGGGCGACTCCCGCGAGAGCGAGCTTCACGGCATCCATCATCGCGCCTGTCCGGTGCCCAGTAGACTCGCATGATGCAGAACGGCCGGTCATCCCACCTCGCCGGCACGCGAACGCCGCGGGCCTGAGCGGGCGGAGCGCGGTGTGCGCTCGAAGCTGACTTTCCTGATCCGAGCCACTTCCTGGAGTTCTCCCCTTGACTGATCTGATCGCCCCGGCGGACGTCGACCTTCCTGCCGACGGTTTCGCCCTGTTCCCCGACCGCTCCGTCGTCGCCCTCCGCATCGGCGGCGAGCTGAAGGACCTCGCGACCGTCGTCGACTCCCTGGACGGCGTCGAGCCCGTGACGGTGTCGAGCCCCGACGGACTGAACATCCTCCGGCACTCGACCGCCCATATCCTCGCGCAGGCCGTGCAGCGCGTCCGCCCCCAGGCGAACCTCGGGATCGGCCCGCCGATCACGGACGGGTTCTACTACGACTTCGGCGTCGACGACCCGTTCACCCCGGAGGACCTCAAGGCCATCAAGAAGGAGATGGAGCGGATCGTCCGGGAGGGGCAGCGCTTCGTTCGTCGCGTCGTCACGGATGACGAGGCTCGCGCCGAGCTCGCGAACGAGCCGTTCAAGCTCGAGCTCATCGGGCTCAAGGGCGGGTCCCAGGAGGCGGCCGAGGGCGCCTCCGTCGAGGTCGGCGCCGGCGAGTTGACGATCTACGACAACGTCACCCGCGACGGTGAGACCGCGTGGAAAGACCTGTGCCGCGGACCCCATGTGCCGAGCACCCGTATCGCCGGCAACGGCTGGGACCTCACCCGCGTGGCCGGTGCCTACTGGCGCGGCAGCGAGAAGAACCCGCAGCTGCAGCGCATCTACGGCACCGCCTGGCCCACGAAGGACGAGCTCCGCGCCTACCAGCACCGACTCGAGGAGGCCGCCAAGCGCGACCACCGCAAGCTCGGCAAGGACCTCGACCTCTTCTCCTTCCCCGAGGAGATCGGGCCCGGCCTCTCGGTGTTCCACCCCAAGGGCGGCATCATCCGCTACGAGATCGAGCGCTACATGCGCGAGCGTCTCCTCGCCAACGGCTACCAGGTCGTGAACACGCCCCACATCACCAAGGGTGACCTGTTCATGACGAGCGGCCACCTGCAGTGGTACGCCGACGGCATGTACCCCCCGATGGTGCTCGATGAGGTGGTGGATGCCGACGGTCACGTCTCGCGCGAGGGCCAGGAGTACTACCTGAAGCCCATGAACTGCCCGTTCCACAACCTGATCTTCCGCTCGCGCGGACGCAGTTACCGCGAATTGCCGCTGCGGCTCAGCGAGTTCGGTTCGGTCTATCGCTACGAGAAGAGCGGCACGCTCGCCGGTCTCACCCGTGTGCGGGGCATGACACAGGACGACACCCACATCTACGTCACCGCCGATCAGGTCAAGGGCGAGCTCGAGCACAGCCTCGAGTTCGTGCTGCAGACGCTGCGCGACTACGGGTTGAACGACTTCTACCTCGAGCTCTCGACGAAGGAGGAGGGGAACCCCAAGTTCATCGGCGACGACCAACTGTGGGACGAGGCGACGCAGACCCTCCGCGAGGTCGCCGAGGGCTCCGGTCTGGAGCTCGTGCCCGACCCGGGTGGGGCGGCGTTCTACGGCCCGAAGATCTCGGTCCAGGCGCGTGACGCGATCGGCCGCACCTGGCAGATGTCCACGATCCAGCTCGACTTCAACCAGCCCGAGCGGTTCGAGCTCGAGTACACCGGCCCCGACGGCGAGAAGCACCGCCCGGTCATGATCCACCGCGCGCTCTTCGGATCGATCGAGCGCTTCTTCGCGATCCTGCTCGAGCACTACGCCGGTGCCTTCCCCGTCTGGCTCGCACCGGTCCAGGTCGTCGGCATCCCCGTCGCCGAGGAATACGGTCCGTATCTCGACGACATCGTCGCGCGTCTGCGCGCCGCCGGCGTCCGCGCAGAGGTCGATCACTCGGACGACCGCATGCCGAAGAAGATCCGTACCCACACGACCCAGAAGGTGCCGCTCCAGCTCATCGCGGGGGAGCAGGACCGATCGGGCGGCACGGTGTCGTTCCGGTTCCGCGACGGGTCGCAGACCAACGGCATCCCGGTGGACGAGGCGATCGACAAGATCGTCGCGGCGATCTCGGGTCGGCTGCTCATCAACACGGCCGAGGAACTCGTATGAGTGATGCCGGCGAGGTGGGCCCCGAGTCGTCGATCGACCTCGCCGGGGTTCCGGATGAGTTCCAACGGCTCTGGACGCCGCATCGGATGGCCTACATCCAGGCGGGACCGGAACCGCTCAAGCACGACTGCCCGTTCTGCGCGGCGCCCGGGAAGTCGGACGAGGAGGGGCTCATCGTCGCCCGCGGCGAGTCGGCGTACGTCTTGCTGAACCTGTTCCCGTACAACTCGGGGCACCTGCTCGTGTGCCCGTACCGTCACTTCGGCACCTACGACGAGGCGACGCCCGAAGAGGTCGCCGAGATCGGCGCGCTGACCCAGGTGGCCATGCGGGTGCTGCGGAAGGTCGCCAACTGCGATGGCTTCAACTTGGGGATGAACCAGGGCGAGGTCGCCGGCGCGGGCGTTGCGGCGCACCTCCACCAGCACATCGTGCCCCGCTGGGCGACGGACGCGAACTTCTTCCCGATCATCGCGAAGACGAAGGCACTGCCGCAGCTGCTCGGAGAGGTCCGCCAGTCGGTGGCGGACGGCTGGCCCGTTCTCTGACAGGCCCGCCGTCCGCGGGGATCACCGGACCTGCGTGACCTCGAACTGCATCCGCGGGTGCGCGTACGCCTCCTGCGACTCGACGAGCTGCAGCTCTCGCGTGCCCGCGTCGTAGGTGTTCTGGAGCAGGTCGAACACGCTCGAGGTGGTCCTCGCGAGCGCATCGGCGGCATTCCCGCTCTCGCGGAAGTGCGCGGTGAACAGGGCGGCGGTGACGTCGCCGGAGCCGTTCGCCTTCATCGGGATGTGCGGCGTGCGGACGATCCACGCACCGTCATCCGTCACGGCGAGCATCTCGATCGTCCCCTCGGGTCGGTCGGGCCGCTCGACGCTCGTCACGAGCACGGTCGACGGTCCCATCGCACGCGCCGCGTCGACGGAGGCCAGGGTCGAGTCGAGGTCGGCGGCGTCGGTGCCGGTGAGGAAGCCGAGCTCGAACTGATTCGGCGTGATCAGGTCGGCGGCGGGGACGACCCGCTCGCGGAGGAGGACCGGGATGGCGGGGGCCACGAAGCATCCGCTCTTCGCATTTCCCATGACCGGGTCGCAGGCGTAGATCGCGTTCGGGTTCGCGGCCTTGACGCGCGCGACGGCGTCGAGGATGACGTCGCCGATCCCCTCGCCGCCCTGGTAGCCCGAGAGGACGGCGTCGATCTCGCCGAAGGCGCCGCGTTCCTCGATGCCGGTGATGACGTCGGCGACGTCCTGCGGGCTGATGAGCGGGCCGCGCCAGGCGCCGTAACCGGTGTGGTTCGAGAAGTTCACTGTGTAGACCGGGTAGACCTCGACGCCGATGCGCTGCAGCGGGAACACGGCGGCGGAGTTGCCGACGTGACCGTACGCGACGGCGGACTGGATGGAGAGGATCTTCACGGGGCGGTACTCGCTTCCGGTGAGGGCACGATCGCTCGCGCCGAGGCGGCGACGTCGGCGGCGAGCCGCGCGAGGTCGATGTCGGACAGGTCGTGGACGGTCAGGCGCAGGCGATGGCGGGCGTCGTCGTCGGCGAGGAAGAATTCGTCGCCGGGCCGGGCCAGCCAGCCGCGTCGCATCAACTGCTCGGCGACGGCTCGGGCGGGAGCCGGGACCCGGACCCACAGGCTGAGGCCGTCGCCCGCCGTCGTGGGGACCCCGTGGCGGGTCAGCTCGTCGGCGAACGCCTCGTTGCGTGACCGGTAGTGCCGGGCCGCGCGTTCGACGCCGGCCATGACCTCGTCATCGGACACCAGCGTGACGACGAGCCGCTGCAGCAGGTGGCTCACCCAGGTGGAGCCGGGGCTCAGCCGCCGCGCCAGGCGGTCCGCGGTCTCACGGTCGCTCGCGGTCACGGCGAGGCACATGTCGGGCCCCAGGAACTTCGAGACCGATCGGATCAGCGCCCACCGACGATGATCCGGTCCGATGATCGAGTGGTACGGCTCCCGCGAGAGCATCGAGAAGTGGTCGTCCTCGATGACCAGGACGTACGGATGCCGCGCCAGCACGGCTCGCAGCTCCGCCGCCCTCTCGGCGGTCAGGCTCACGCCGGTGGGGTTCTGCGCGCGGGGCGTGCAGACGATGGCGCGGACGCCCGCGTCGAGCGCGGCCTGGAGGCCGGCCACCGTCATCCCGTGCTCGTCGACGGGGATAGCGATGGGTCGGTAGCCGCCGATCTTCACGGTCCGCAACGCCGACAGGAAGCACGGGTCTTCGAGTCCGACACCGTCGTCGCGGGTGAGGGCGTCGGCGAACAGGCGCTCCAGCGCGTCCACGGCGCCGCCGGTGATCGTCAGCCGGAGATCGTCCCGGCCGGGGAGGTCGTTCTCGATCCACCGGGCTGCCCACTCCTCGAGGTCGGGGTCAATGGTCGGCTCGCCGTAGAGGACGGGGCGGCCGGCGAGGCTCGACAGGGCATGGGACGGATCGGGGATGAGGGTGGGGTCGGGGTTGCCCGTCGCGATATCGCGGAGGACCGTGTCGGCGGCGAATCCCTCCTGGGCAGGGTCCGAGCGCGGCGCGACGCGGGTTCCGGCTCGACCGGCGGTCTCCACGGCGCCCGCAGCGGCGAGGTGGCGGTAGGCCGCGACGACGGTGTTCCGGTTGACGCCGATCGTGTCGGCGAGAGCTCGCACCGGAGGAAGCGCAGCGCCGGGGCCGAGGTCGCCGCGGTCGATGAGGGAACGGATGCTGTCGGCGATCTCCGCGGCGGTGTCGCCGCTGATCGCCAGGACATCGTTCGTCATGCCGTCGAGTCTATGTCCGGGTCATGCTAACTTTTGGCCTATGCCAACGAATTCGACCGGAACGGCGCGCGTCAAGCGGGGCCTCGCCGAGATGCTCAAGGGCGGCGTCATCATGGACGTCGTCACCGCCGACCAGGCCAAGATCGCCGAGGACGCCGGCGCCGTCGCCGTCATGGCGCTCGAGCGTGTGCCGGCCGACATCCGCGCCCAGGGCGGCGTCGCGCGGATGAGCGACCCCGATCTCATCGATGACATCATCGCGTCGGTCTCGATCCCCGTGATGGCCAAGGCGCGCATCGGGCACTTCGTCGAGGCGCAGGTGCTGCAGGAGCTCGGCGTCGACTACATCGACGAGTCCGAGGTCCTCTCGCCCGCCGACTACGTGAACCACATCGACAAGTGGGGATACACGGTGCCCTTCGTCTGCGGTGCGACGAACCTGGGTGAAGCCCTGCGCCGCATCACCGAGGGGGCGGCGATGATCCGCTCCAAGGGCGAGGCCGGCACAGGCGACGTGTCGGAGGCCATGAAGCACATCCGCAAGATCCGCGGCGAGATCGCCGCCCTGTCGGCGCTGTCGAAGGATCAGCTCTACGTCGCGGCGAAGGATTTGCAGGCGCCGTACGAGCTCGTCGCCGAGATCGCCGAGACGGGCACCCTCCCCGTCGTCCTGTTCGTGGCCGGTGGCGTCGCGACTCCGGCGGATGCGGCGATGATGATGCAGCTCGGGGCCGACGGGGTGTTCGTGGGGTCCGGGATCTTCAAGAGCGGCAACCCCGCGGAGCGCGCCGCGGCGATCGTGAAGGCGACGACCTTCTTCGACGACCCCAAGGTCGTCGCGGACGTGTCGCGAGGACTCGGTGAGGCCATGGTCGGCATCAACGTGTCGGACCTCCCGGCTCCGCACCGGCTGGCGGACCGGGGCTGGTGACGAGACCTCGCATCGGCGTCCTCGCCCTCCAGGGCGACGTCCGGGAGCACTCCAGGACGCTCGCGGGTCTCGGCGCCGACGTCGTCCTCGTCCGGCGACCCGGGGATCTCGCGGCGGTCGTGGGCCTGGTCCTGCCCGGCGGCGAGTCGAGCGTCATCGACAAGCTGTCGCGCGCCTTCGGGATGCGCGATCCCATCCGGACGGCGATCGCTGACGGGATGCCGGTCCTCGGCACGTGCGCCGGCCTCATCCTGCTCGCCGACCGGCTCGAAGACGGCATCGCCGGCCAGCAGACGTTCGGCGGGCTGGACGTGACCGTGCGACGGAACGCGTTCGGATCGCAGGCGGACTCGTTCGAGACCGACATCGACGTTCCGGCGGTGGGGGAGCCGCACGTACGGGCCACGTTCATCCGCGCGCCGATCGTGAGCGAGGTCGGTCCGTCCGCGGAGGTGATCGCTCGTCTTCCGGGCGGCGGGGTCGTCGGGGTCCGCCAGGGTCGCGTCGTGGGCCTCTCGTTCCATCCCGAGCTCGACGGCGAGACGCGCTTCCACGAGCTCCTCCTGGACTCCGCGCGCGACGCGTAGCGAAGGGGCGTGGCCTCGGTCCTAGACTGGACCCTGCGCTTTTTCCGAGAGGAGTCCCGTGAGCGGACATTCCAAGTGGGCGACCACCAAGCACAAGAAGGCCATCATCGACTCGCGTCGCGCGAAGTCGTGGGCGAAGCTCATCAAGAACATCGAGGTCGCCGCCAAGCTCGGCGGCGCCGACCTGCAGGGCAACCCGACGCTCTTCGACGCCGTTCTGAAGGCCAAGAAGACGTCGGTCCCGAAGGACAACATCGACCGCGCGATCAAACGCGGCGCGGGCATCGGCGGCGAGTCGGTCGAGTACACCTCGATCATGTACGAGGCGTACGGTCCCAACGGTGTCGCGCTCATGGTCGAGTGTCTGACCGACAACAAGAACCGCGCCGCCGCTGAGGTCCGGACGGCCCTCACCCGCAATGGCGGCACGCTCGCCGACCCGGGCTCGGTCGCGTACAACTTCGCGCGCAAGGGCGTCATCGTCGTCTCGGGCGAAGGTACCACCGAGGACGACGTGATGATGGCCGCTCTCGAGGCCGGCGCCGAGGAGATCGAGCCGCACTCCGAGGGCTTCGAGGTCGTCACCGAGGCATCCGATCTCGTCGCCGTCCGCTCCGCGCTCACCGATGCGGGCATCGAGTACGAGTCCGCGGATGTCGAATTCGTCCCGAACCTCAAGGTCGAGATCGACGCCGACACGGCGCGCAAGGTCTTCCGGCTCATCGATGCCCTCGAGGACAGCGAAGACGTCCAGAACGTCTATGCCAACTTCGACCTCACGGCCGAGGTGCAGGCGGAACTCGAGGACGACGAGCAAGAGTAGGGCGCGCCGACGAGCGGATGCCGCACCTCCCGCCTAGCGTGGGGGAGTGGCATCCGCTCTTCGCGTTCTCGGCATCGACCCGGGACTGACCCGATGCGGCGTCGGCGTCGTCGACGTCCGGCGCGACCGATCGGCGTCGCTCGTCCACGTGGGTGTCGTCCGGTCCTCGCCCGAAGCGCCGATCGAGCAGCGCCTCGCGACGATCGCTGCCGGCATCCGGGCGGTCCTGGCCGAGCACGGACCCGACGTCGTCGCCGTCGAGCGCGTCTTCGCCCAGCAGAACCGGAGCACCGTCATGGGCACGGCCCAGGCGAGCGGCATCGCTCTCCTCCTCGCGGCGGAGCACGGCCTGCCCGCCGCAACGCACACTCCCTCGGAAGTGAAGGCGGCGATCACCGGGTACGGGAACGCCGAGAAGCTTCAGGTCCAGACCATGGTGGCGCGCGTCCTCCGTCTGGATGCGCTGCCGCAGCCGGCGGATGCCGCCGACGCCCTCGCGCTTGCGCTCTGCCACGCATGGCGTCGCGGTGCCGGACCCGTCGGCGCCGACGCCGCGCTGACGCCGGCGCAACGCGCGTGGGCCGCAGCGGAGAAGGCGACACGGCGCTGACGCGTGTCGCTCGAACATACCTCCGAATGCTCCCGTAGGCTCGACTCATGATCTCCTCGCTGCGGGGCCGCGTGCTGCACCTCGAACCCGACTCCGTCATCATCGACGTGCACGGCGTCGGCTACGCCGTGGCGGTCACCGCGCAGCACGCGCGGCAGCTGCACCTGGGCGACGACGTCTTCGTGCACACCGCGATGATCGTCCGGGAGGACGCCATGCTGCTCTTCGGCTTCGAGGAGCGCTCCGAGCTCGACGTCTTCGGCCAGCTCCTCAGCGTCTCGGGGGTGGGGCCGAAGTCCGCTCTCGGCGTCCTCTCGTCTCTCACGGTCGACCAGATCGCCACGGCCGTCGCCGACGAGGACGATGCACCGTTCCGGCGGGTGTCGGGGATCGGCCCGAAGACCGCGAAGCTGATCGTCGTGCAGCTCGCGGGCAAGTTGACGGCCCCCGCGCGCACCGCCGTGGGCGCGCCGATCCCGCAGGGACTCGGTGCGCAGGTGTCGGCCGCCCTCATGGCGCTCGGGTGGAACGAGCGCGTCGCCGTCGAGACGGCGGAGAGCGTGCTCGCCGACGCGCCGGCGGGTGCGACCGTGCCGGCGCTCCTGAAGCTCGCCCTGGCCCAGCTCGGTCCTGCTCGTGCGGAGCGCAGCGGTGTCTGACGCCCGCGACCAGCGTCTTCCCGAGGACGAGACCGAGCTGGCCGTCGAGGGCGCGCTCCGGCCCGGTTCGCTCGCCGAGTTCATCGGTCAGATGAAGGTGCGCGGTCAGCTGCAACTGCTGCTGGATGCCGCCCGCATCCAGCAGCGCCCGGCCGACCACATCCTGCTGTCGGGCCCTCCCGGGCTCGGAAAGACGACGCTCGCCATGATCGTCGCGCACGAGAGCGAGCGACCCCTTCGGATGTCGAGCGGCCCGGCGATCCAGCACGCCGGCGACCTGGCCGCACTGCTGTCGAGCCTCGTCCCGGGTGAGGTGCTCTTCATCGACGAGATCCATCGCATGGCGCGTTCCGCCGAGGAGATGCTGTACCTCGCGATGGAGGACTTCCGCATCGACATCATGGTCGGCAAGGGCGCCGGTGCGACCAGCATCCCGCTCGACCTGGCGCCCTTCACCCTCGTCGGAGCGACCACGCGGTCAGGACTGCTCCCCAACCCGCTCCGCGACCGGTTCGGGTTCACCGCGCACCTCGAGTACTACGAGCCCGTCGAGCTCGAGCAGGTCATCGCCCGCTCTGCGGTCATGCTCGACGTCGATGTGCCCGCGGCATCCCGTGAGGAGATCGCCCGGCGCTCGCGCGGCACCCCCCGCATCGCGAACCGGCTGCTGCGGCGTGTGCGCGACTACGTCGTCGTGCACGGCGGATCATCGACGCAGGCCTCGACCGCTGACGTCTCGGCCGCGCTCGAGCTCTACGACGTCGACGACCTGGGGCTCGACCGGCTCGACCGCGCGGTTCTCGATGCGCTCGTCCGCCGCTTCCGAGGCGGTCCCGTCGGACTCAATACGCTCGCCGTCACGGTGGGGGAGGAAGCGGACACGATCGAGTCGGTCGTCGAGCCGTACCTCGTCCGGATCGGCTTCATGGGACGCACCCCCCGGGGCCGAGTGGCGACCCCTGAGGCGTACGCGCACCTGGGCATCCCCCGTCACGACGGGGCGCTCACCCTCGATGACCTATAATCGCTGAAGGCTCCGGCCTCCCACCCTCTTCGCCGCATCGATGCGGCGTGCCCTCCCGAAAGGCGGACCCGCGTCCATGTTGCTTCTTGCCCAGCAGAACACCCCGCAGGCCCCCACCGGAGGAAACTTCTTCACGGACTACGGCCTGCTCATCCTGCTGGCGGCCCTGCTGGTCTTCATGTTCATCAGCTCGCGTCGTCGCACGAAGAAGATGAAGGAACAGCAGGAGCAGAAGGCCCAGCAGATGGTCCCGGGCGTGAAGGTCCTGCTCCAGGGCGGCCTCTACGGCACGATCGTCGAGTACGACCCCACCGATCTCTCCAAGCCCGCGCACGTCGAGCTCGCCCCCGGCATGGTCGTCGAGGTCCACAGCCAGGCGATCCTGCGCATCGTCGAGGACGAGGAGCCCGTCGTCGAGGAGACCGAGCAGGTCGCCGGCGACGATGTCATCGTCTCGCGCGATGAGACGATCCTCGACTCGCGTCCTGCCGACGGCGCCCCCGACGCGGACGACAAGCCCAAGGCCTGACCTTCCCGCTTCGGCGGTCCCTGACGAAAGTTCCCTCCGTGGCCTCATCCACCCCTGTCCGCCGCGCCTGGCGCGCACTGATCGGACTCCTCGCTCTGACTGCTGTCCTCTTCGGGGTGAACGCCGCGGGCGTGTACCTCTTCGAGAGGAGCTCCTGGGTTCCCGAGCTCGCGCTCGACCTGCAGGGCGGCACGCAGATCATCCTCCAGGCGCAGACGGAGGCGGGCACGCCTCCGACTCCGGAGCAGATGCAGCAGGCTGTCTCGATCATCCGTCAGCGTGTGGATGCCTCGGGTGTGGGTGAGACGGACATCACCACGCAGGCGGGCAACCAGATCGTCGTTCAGCTGCCCGGCATCGCCGACGAGGAGACCCGCGACCGCATCGGTCGCTCCGCGCAGATGCAGTTGCGCGCGGTGCTCTACACGGCGGCGCCCAGCAACACCTTCGTCGGAGACGACGGCAAGCAGACGCCGTACCCGACTCCCGGACCGTCTCTGAACGCGACGCCCACCCCGGCCCCGACCAACGGCAGCGACCTGTCGTGGGCGACCGAAGAGGTGCAGGCGCAGTTCCTCGCCTACGACTGCGCGAACCCGGCGACCGACCCGGCTCAGGAGCCGGCGAACGAGCCGCTCATCACGTGCGACACCGACGGAGCGGCCAAGTACCTGCTCGGCCCGGTGGAGCTCGATGGGTCCGCCATCTCGGACGCGACCAACGGGCTGAACTCGCAGAACGGTCAGTGGGCCGTGAACATCGTGTTCAACGGCGAGGGCACGAAGACCTTCGGCGATATCAGCCAGCGACTGTTCAACCTGCAGTCCCCGCAGAACCAGTTCGCCTTCGTGCTGGACGGCGAGGTCATCTCCGCGCCCTCCATGAACGCGGTGATCACCGACGGCAAGCCGCAGATCACCGGAAACTTCGACCAGGAGACATCGAAGACCCTCGCCGACCAGCTGAAGTACGGTGCGCTCCCGCTCAGCTTCGAGGTGCAGAGCAGCAACTCCATCTCGGCGACGCTCGGATCACAGCAGCTCCTGATCGGTCTCGTCGCCGGTCTGATCGGTCTGGCGCTCGTGGCGATCTATTCGCTGACGGTCTACCGCGCGCTCGGCTTCGTGATCATCGCGTCTCTCGCGGTCATGGGCATCCTGACCTACATCACGCTGTGCATCCTCGCGTGGCGCATGGGCTTCCGGCTGTCGCTCGCAGGTGTGGCGGGCCTCATCGTCACGATCGGCTTCACGGCGGACTCGTTCATCGTCTACTTCGAACGCATCCGAGACGAGCTCCGCGACGGCAAGTCGATCACCGGCGCCGTCGAGGACGGCTGGGCGCGCGCGAAGCGCACGATCTACATCTCGAAGTCGATCAACATCCTGGCCGCCGTCGTGCTCTACATCCTCGCCGACGCCACGGTGAAGGGCTTCGCGTTCACCCTCGGCCTCACGACCGTGATCGACATCCTGATCTTCATCCTCTTCACCCACCCCGTGCTCCAGCTTCTCGCGCGGACGCGCTTCTTCGGCGGTGGACACACGCTCTCGGGGCTCGACCCGACGGCGCTCGGCGCGGTCTACCGCGGGCGTGCGCAGTTCCGGACGCCCGTGGCTGCCGGAGGTACGTCGCAAGCCGAGAAGCGGTCGTCGCGTTCTCGCAACGAGGCGGTTCGCCGCCAGACCATCGCCGAGCGCAAGCTCGCGCAGCAGAGCAGCGATACGCGCTCGGCAGGGGAGGGGGACGACTGATGCGTTCCATGAGTGACTTCGGAAACGACCTCTACACCGGGAAGGTCTCCTTCCCGTTCGTCGGACGCCGCCGGCTCTGGTTCCTCATCGCCGCGATCCTGGTGATCGGGTCCGCGCTGGTTCCCGTCTTCCGTCCCATCCAGTTCTCGATCGAGTTCACCGGTGGGTCGCAGTTCACCGTCAACGACGTCGCGAAGCCCGATCAGCTGCTCGCGACCGAGGCGGTCCAGTCCGTGGTCCCGGATGCCGCGACCCGCGTCACGACGGTCGGCGACGACAGCCTCCGCATCCAGACCGACCAGCTCGGCGAGATCGAGACGCGCGAAGTCACCGATGCGCTCGTCACCGCCTACGGCGTGTCGGACGACAGCGTCAGCTCCTCGTTCATCGGCCCCAGCTGGGGTGAGAGCGTCACGCGTCAATCGCTGTGGGGCCTGGCGATCTTCCTCGTCCTCACGTTCCTGATCCTGGCGCTCTACTTCCGGACGTGGAAGATGTCCGTTGCCGCGATGATCGGTCTCGTCGACGTTCTGGTCGTCACCGTCGGCGTCTATGCCCTCTTCGGCTTCGAGATCTCACCGGCGGCCGTGATCGGCTTCCTCACGATCTTGTCGTATTCGCTCTACGACACGACCGTCGTCTTCGACAAGATCCGTGAGAACACCTTCGAGGACGGCGAGAAGTCCGGCCGCACCTTCGGGGAGTCGGTGAACCTCGCGGTGAACCAGACCCTCGTCCGATCCATTAACACGACGGTCGTGGCAGTGCTCCCGACCGGTGCGATCCTCTTCATCGGCGCGCTGTGGCTCGGCGCTCAGACTCTGACGGACATCTCGCTGTCGATCTTTGTCGGAACGATCGTCGCGGCGTACTCCACGCTGTTCGTCGCTGCGCCGCTCTACTCGCTCCTGCGCGAGAACGAGGGCGACCTGAAGGCTCGCGATCAGCGCATCCTCGAGTCCCGTTCGGCCGCAGTAGCCGCGGTCTGAGCGGCATGGCCGCGAGCGTAGGATTGACCTCCAGTTCCACGCGCGCACGGGCAGACAGGAGGCGATCGCATGGCTGAAGCGGTCACTCCGACAGGGTCGGCGACGGGCGGGCAGTCCCTCCGTCGCCTCGTCCCGCGCATCTTCTCCCGTGCGCCGTCGCGCGACGCGCTCGAGGAGCTCATGCGAACGGTGCGCGTGCACCACCCCAAGGGCGACATCGCGATCGTCGAGCGTGCATATCGGACCGCCGCGAAGGCCCATGCGTCTCAGAAGCGGCAGAGCGGTGAGCCCTACATCACGCACCCGCTCGCCGTCGCGCAGATCCTCGCGGAACTGGGCCTGGGTCCGCGCGCTATCGCCGCCGCCCTCCTCCACGACACCGTGGAGGACACCGACTACTCCCTCGACCAGCTGACGGCGGACTTCGGCGACGAGGTCGCGATGCTCGTCGACGGTGTGACGAAGCTCGACAAGGTCAAGTACGGCGACGCGGCGCAGGCCGAGACCGTCCGCAAGATGATCGTCGC
The DNA here is from genome assembly GCF_900102005.1 of Microbacterium sp. LKL04. Lineage (NCBI taxonomy): Bacteria > Bacillati > Actinomycetota > Actinomycetes > Micrococcales > Microbacteriaceae > Microbacterium > Microbacterium sp. LKL04. The sequence continues at coordinate 902,606 of NZ_LT627736.1, forward strand.
GATGTCGAAGGACATCCGCGTCCTCCTGATCAAGCTCGCAGACCGGTTGCACAATGCGCGCACCTGGGGGTTCGTGCCGCCCGAGAAGGCCGCGAAGAAGGCGCGCGAGACGCTCGAGATCTACGCTCCGCTGGCGCATCGCCTCGGCATCCAGACCGCGAAGAGCGAGCTGGAGGATCTGTCGTTCGCCGTGCTTCACCCGAAGCTCTACGCCGAGATCGACTCACTCGTCAAGCAGCGCACTCCGCAGCGCGAGCAGTACGTCCACACGGTGATCGACAACGTCGAAGCCGACCTGCGGGATCTGCGTATCCGAGGTCGCGTGATGGGACGACCCAAGCAGCTGTACTCCGTGTACCAGAAGATGGTCGTCCGAGGTCGCGAGTTCGACGACATCTACGACCTCATCGGCATCCGCGTCATGGTGAACACGGTTCGCGACTGCTACGCGGTCCTGGGCGCGATCCACGCACGGTGGACGCCGATCCCGGGCCGGTTCAAGGACTACATCGCGACGCCGAAGTTCAATCTGTACCAGTCGCTCCACACGACGGTCATCGGTCCCGGCGGTCGCACGGTCGAGATTCAGATCCGCACCCACGAGATGCACCAGCAGGCCGAGTACGGCGTGGCCGCGCACTGGAAGTACAAGGAGCAGATCTCCGGCGGCAAGGCGGACTCCAAGGCCATCGACCAGGACATGGCGTGGCTGGCGCACATCTCGGACTGGCAGGCCGAAACCGCCGATCCGAGCGAGTTCCTCGATTCCCTCCGTTTCGAGATCGGCGCGAAGGAGGTCTACGTCTTCACCCCCAAGGGGCGCGTCGTGGGGCTCCCCGCCGGTGCGACCCCCGTCGACTTCGCGTACGCCGTGCACACCGAGATCGGCCACCGGACGATGGGTGCGAAGGTCAACGGTCGCCTGGTGCCGCTCGAATCGGAGCTGCACTCCGGTGACGTCGTCGAGGTGTTCACCTCGAAGAACCCGGATGCCGGCCCCAGCCAGGACTGGCTGGCGTTCGTCAAGAGCACCCGAGCACGCAACAAGATCCGCGGATGGTTCACGAAGGAACGGCGCGACGAAGCCGTCGAGCAGGGCAAGGACGCCATCGCGCGCGCGATGCGCCGACAGAACCTGCCGCTTCAGCGTCTGATGAGTCAGGACTCCTTCACCGCGGTCGCGCACCAGCTCCGCTACGAGGATGTCACCGCCCTCTACGCCGCGGTCGGCGAAGGGCACGTGTCGACCCAGTCGGTCATCGAGAAGGTCACCGCCCTCGTCCGCACGGAGGAGGAGAACACCTCCACCGGTCCCATCGACCTTCCTGCCGTCGGCCGGTCCAAGGCGCCGCGCGGCGGAGACTCGGGCGTCCTCGTCCGGGGTGCGCCCGACATCCTCGTGAAGCTCGCCAAGTGCTGCACGCCGGTCCCGGGGGACGAGATCGTCGGTTTCGTCACGCGCGGCAGCGGCGTCTCCGTGCACCGCGCCGACTGCACGAACGCCGGCGCGCTCCGCGACCAGCCGGACCGGCTCATCGAGGTCTCGTGGGCGCCGACGTCCAAGAGCGTCTTCCTCGTCCACATCCAGGTCGAGGCCCTCGACCGCTCGGGGCTGCTGAGCGACATCACGCGGGTGCTCAGCGAGCACCACGTGAACATCCTCTCGGCATCCGTCCAGACGACGAATGACCGTCTCGCGCTCAGCCGGTACGTCTTCGAGATGGGCGACACGGTCCACCTCGACCGCGTGCTGAACGCCGTCCGGCGCATCGACGCGGTCTACGACGTCTACCGGGTCACCTCTTCCTGACGCCGTCGCAGTTCGGCAGCCGCCGCGCGCTTGTGATGGACGGGTCCCGCCTGCCCGATCCAGGTCACGGCATCGTCGAGCAGGTCCGATCGCCACGCGAGCATGTCATCGACCAGGTGGCGCGGAGAGGCACCCACGGCGGCCTCGCGGATGAGGTCTACCAGAGTGCGGACCGGGGTCGTCACGGCGACGCCGCTGATGAGCTCGACGTCACGGGCCGGGAGGGCGACGTCGCGGAACCGGATGCGAGCGTCGACCGGAAAGGCCGCACGCCGTCTCCCCGCCCGCTGCAGGCTCTGGATGAGCGGCGGCTCCGGGATGGCACCGTGCACCCAGGCGGCGCTGGCGTGCGTGACCGCGCGCTCCGGTCCGCCGACCGAGCGGAAGGATGCCGCGCGCAGCTCGCGTGTTTCGACGGCGTCCGCCGGCATGAAGGCCTCGCCGATCTCCACGAGATCGCCGTCCAGGCGAGCCGCCGTCAGCTCCGCGGTCGACAGGCGGTCATCGGCGAAATAGAGGAACGGCCACATGAGGGCAGTCTGCGCCATACGGGCGCGTCGGGCCGGAGTCGAATTCCGGCTGTGGAGAAACGACGAGAGCGGACCACCCGGGAGGGTGCTCCGCTCTCGTCAGATCCGACGTGTCAGCCGCCGAGGGCCCGCAACCAGCCCTTGCGGGCTTCGAGCGCGTCCTTCGCCTTCGCGATGGCGGCCTTATCCTTCGTGGCTTCTGCGGCCGTGAGCTCGTCCTCGAGCTTCGAGATCGCATCCTGGAGCTGGCTCGTCATGTCGTTCTGACGCGCCTTCGTCTCGGGGTTGTTGCGCTTCCAGTCCTCGTCTTCACGGGACTTCAACGCGGTCTCGACCTTGCGGAGCTGGTCGTCCAGGCCACGCTCGGTGTCGCGCGGGAATACACGACCGATCTCGTCCCAGCGGCGCTGGATGTTCGTGAGGAGGGTCCGCGCCTTGGCGTTGTCCTTCTCCTTCGCGACGGCGGCGGCTTCGTCGAGCAGAGCGCGCTTGGCCTCGATCTTCTCCTTCGATGCTTCGACGTCCGCGTTCTCGCGTTCGATGCGCGCGCCGTAGAGGACGTCACCCGCAGCCTTGAACCGGGCCCAGAGCGCGTCGTCCGCCTTCTTTCCGGCGCGGCCGGCGCTCTTCCACTGGTCGAGCAGCTCGCGGTACGCCGAGATGCCGTCCTCGCCCCTCGGCGCCAGTGCCTCGGCGCGCTCGACGAGGCGCGTCTTCGCGTCGCGGGCGCTCTTGTGCTGCTCGTCGAGGCTCGAGTAGAACTCGCGGCGGTTCTTGTCCACGATGGCGCGGGCGTCGCGGAATCGCTTCCAGAGCTGCTGACCGACCGCCTTGGGCAGGCGGGGTCCGGTGCTCTGGTGCTCCTGCCAGCGTGCGAACAGGGCCGCCACGTCGGCTGTCGTCTGCTTCCACTGGATGGAGCGCGGGTCCTTGGCGGCGATCGCCTCGATCTCGGTGACGATGCCCTCGCGTTCGGCGACGGCGGCATCCACCGCTGCGCGCTGAGCCTGCGCCTCTTCGGCGCTCGCCTCGGACAGCGCGCCCTCGAGCGACGTGACGCGGGCCTCGAGCGAGGCGAGATCGCCGACGGCGGCAGCGCCGTCGAGACGTTCGCGGATGGTGCGGGCGGTGCTGCGCAGATCGGATGCCGACGCCCCGCCGCGCCGGTGGCGCACCTCGAGGAGGGTCACCTCGGAGGCGAGGTCGGCGTACTTGCGCTCGAAGTAGGCGAGAGCCTCTTCGGGGGTGCCGTCGGGGTACTGGCCGACGACACGCCACTGATCGCCCTCGCGGACGGAGACGGTGCCGTCGTCGTCGACGCGGCCCCACGGCTGGGTCTCGGCGGATTCGGGGGTGGCGGAACTCACGGGGGTCACCTCGTCGGCGGCATGCGCCGCATGGGGGTCGGATTAGTGACTCAGCCTAGTACGCGCCGGTCACGGAGTCGGAGTGGGAGTCGGGGATTCAGACGGCTCGGGGGAGGGAGCAGGGGTCGCACCCGGGCTCTGCGACGGAGACGGGGACGGCGCGGGTTCCGGAGTGCCGGGCCCGAGCTTGTAGTAGGCGACCTGCCCGCCGAGGACCGCGAGCAGAAGCGCACCACCGGCGACGCCGGCGATCACGTTGTCGCGGCGGCGTCGCTGGATGACGGAGGCGTGGAAGCGTCGTCGCGCTTCGTAGAGACGTGCGCGCTCGCGCTCCTGTGCGCTCGAGCGACCCTTGTCCTTGCCCGCTGCCACGGCGTTCCTCCCGTCGAGGCTGAGCGAGAGCGCAGCCTTCTGCAGATTATTCGGCCCCGCGCCCGGGGCAAAACCCGGCGGCACCGGTCGGGGCGTGATGTCGGTGGGGGCGATTAGCCTGGAGGGATGGCACAGAGTGATGCGCTTTTCCGCGGAGCGACGCCTCTGGCCGTGAGGATGCGCCCGGCATCCCTCGACGAGGTCGCCGGTCAGACCCACCTGCTCCGTCCGGGGTCGCCGCTCGTCGCCCTCGCCGACCCCGGGCGCGCGACCACCGGCGCAGTCTCGGTGATCCTCTGGGGGCCGCCGGGGACAGGCAAGACGACGCTGGCGCAGGCGATCGCGCGGACCTCCGGCCGTCGGTTCGTGGAGCTCTCGGCCGTCACCGCCGGCGTCAAGGACGTCCGTGAGGTCATGCAAGAAGCGATGACCCAGCGCGACCTGTACGGCGCCTCCACGATCCTCTTCCTCGATGAGATCCACCGCTTCACCAAGGCGCAACAGGACGCCCTGCTCCCGGGCGTCGAGAACGGGTGGGTCATCCTCATCGCGGCGACGACGGAGAACCCCTCTTTCTCGGTGATCTCGCCCCTGCTGTCGCGATCGCTCCTGCTCACCCTGCAGCCCCTCACCGATGCGGACCTCGGCATGTTGGTCGACCGCGCCGTCACCGACGCCCGAGGCCTTGCCGGCGCCGTCACCCTCTCGGATGAGGCGCGGGCCGCCCTCGTTCACCTCGCTTCAGGGGATGCGCGTCGTGCGTTGACCTCGCTCGAGGCCGCGGCGTCGATGGCCGAGCCGGTCGAGACGTCCGATGACGAGAGCGAGGATGCCCCGGCGGAGCCGCCCGTCATCACGGCCGAGCACGTCGCGCAAGCCGTCGATCGCGCCCTGCTGCGGTACGACAGACAGGGCGATGAGCACTACGACGTCATCAGCGCCTTCATCAAGTCGATCCGAGGGTCCGATCCGGACGCCGCGATGCACTACCTCGCCCGGATGATCGAAGCCGGCGAGGATCCGCGATTCATCGCCCGGCGCCTGGTCATCTCAGCCGCGGAGGACATCGGGCTCGCCGACCCGCAGGCTCTTCAGATCGCCGTGGCGGCCGCTGACGCGGTGGCGTTCATCGGGATGCCGGAGGGGCGCATCCCACTCGCGGAGGCCACCGCCTATCTCGCGACCACCGCGAAGTCGAACGCCGCTTACAACGCCATCAATGCGGCGATCGCGGACGTCCGTGCGGGAGGGTTCGGGCGGGTGCCGATCCATCTGAGGGACGCGCACTACGCCGGGGCGAAGCGCCTGGGTCACGGCAAGGGATACGTGTACCCGCACGACCTCGAGGTCGGTGTCGCGACGCAGCAGTATTTGCCTGACGAACTGCGAGGACGCCGCTACTACGCGCCGACCGGTCGGGGTATGGAGCGCGACATCTCCGCCCGACTCGAGAAGATCCGGAAGATCCTCGGTGACTGAGGTGCCGGGGGAGGTGGACCGCCGCATAGACGACGTGTGGGCGGCCGCCGACGAAGAGACTCCCGACGCCCTCCGAATCGCGATGCGCGAGGCGCTCACCGGGCGACCCGAGGGTGACCCTCGCGCCCTGTTCGAGCGCGCGTCGGTTGAGGACTTCCTCGGACAAGAGTCGGCGGCGATCCCGCTCTATCGTGCGGCGCTCGCTGGGGGACTGGAGGCGCCCTTCGCGACGCAGGCGAGGATCCAACTCGCGAGCTCCCTGCGGAATGTGGGGGATGCTTCGGGCGCGATCGCCGTCCTGAAGGACGTCCCGCCGACCGACCCGTTGGCGGGCGCGGCGGCGGGATTCCGAGCGCTCGCCCTGTACGACGATGACAAGGCCGTCCGCGCGCTCCGCACCGCCCTTCGAGCTCTCGCGGACGAGATACCTCTCTACGGCCGCGCGCTGCGCGCGTATGCGGCGGAGGTCCGATCGCGCCCCCGCATCCGCGTCATCGCTGTCGCCGTCGTCGTCAGGGACGGATACGTCCTCGGGGAGCTGTACTCGGCGACGCCGGAGCGTCCGTCATTCCTGCGGGCTCCGGGCGGCGGTGTCGAGCCGGGGGAGACGGCTGATGCTGCGGTCCGCCGGGAGCTCGCGGAGGAGCTCGGGGCGACCGTGACGGATTCGCGGCTCCTCGGGGTCCTCGAGAACATCTTCGACAACGACGGCCGCCCCGGGCACGAGATCGCCTACGTCTTCGCGGTGCGCAGCCCGGAGCTCGACGACCTGGGCGTCGACGAGCGGATCCAGGTGCTCGACGGCGACACATCGGTCGGCTGGTACCGGATCGACGACCTCCACGCTGATGCGTTGCCCTTCTATCCGCCCGGTGCGCTCGATCTGGCGCGCGGCCAGGGATGATCCGACCCGTCTGTTAGGCTTAATCGGCTCGAAACCGTGTTTTCGGGCATCCTCTTCTCTCTTTCCCACCTTTCGGCGTGCCCCGGCGTGCAGTCCGCAAGGGCGAGAGAAGGCGATACGCCCGTGAGCCGTGAAAGACATGGCCACGTCATGGAAGGAAGATTTCGTGGCAACGAAGTCCCAGGACCGCCGCAAGGTGCGCCTCTCGCGCGCCCTCGGCGTCGCACTGACCCCCAAGGCCGCCCGCTACCTCGAGAAGCGTCCCTACGCTCCCGGTGAGCACGGCCGCACCAAGCGCAAGCAGGACAGCGATTACGCCGTCCGTCTTCGCGAGAAGCAGCGTCTGCGCGAGCAGTACGGCATCCGCGAGAAGCAGATGCGCAACACCTTCAACGAGGCCCGCCGCACGGAGGGTCTGACCGGTGAGAACCTCGTCGAGCTCCTCGAGATGCGTCTCGACTCGCTCGTGCTCCGTTCGGGCTTCGCCCGCACGACGGCACAGGCGCGTCAGCTCGTCGTGCACCGTCACATCCTCGTCGACGGACAGCTCGTCGACCGCCCGTCCTTCCGCGTGAAGCCGGGCCAGACGATCCACGTCAAGGCCAAGAGCGAGGCTCTCGAGCCGTTCCAGGTCGCAGCCGCCGGCGGTCACGCCGAGGTCCTGCCCCCGGTTCCCGGCTACCTGTCGGTCGAGCTCGACAAGCTCCAGGCCCGTCTCGAGCGTCGCCCCAAGCGCGCCGAGGTCCCGGTGACCTGTGAAGTCCAGCTCGTCGTCGAGTACTACGCCGCGCGCTAAGCGGGGCGTAGTACCTCTGCGGAGCAGACAATAGTCCAGCTACGCCGCGCGCTAAGCGGGGCGTAGTACCTCTGCGGAGCAGACAACAGTTCAGCTACGCCGCGCGCTGATCCTCGGATCACGCGGTTCGGAGGGGCGTCGGGTTCACCCGGCGCCCCTTCTGCTTTGCACCTAACATGGACCCATGAAGAAAGTCCTCTGGTTCCTGATGGGCATCGTCGCCGGCTTCGTTGCCGCGCACCTGGTGAACAAGGATCCGCGAGGCCAGGAGCTCCTCTCCGAGGTCGACCTCCGCATCTCCGAGTTCACCGACCGGATGGGCGAGGCCTACCGGACGCAGGAGGCGAAGATCGAGGGCATCGTCGCCGACGCGCAGGACGCCCTGTCGAAGGATGCCGTGTCGAAGGATGCCGCGTCCGCCCCGCAGGGCGACTGACCCACTTCCCCATCTCCGGTCGCGGCCCCTGGGACGCGACCGATCCCGCATGCAGTTTGAGGACACACGATGAAGACCGCTGAGATCGCCCGGCGCTACCTGGACTACTTCGAGAAGCGCGGGCACACGATCGTGCCCTCGGCATCCCTCGTCAGTGATGACCCGGCGCTGCTGTTCACGGTCGCCGGCATGGTCCCCTTCATCCCGTACCTCTCGGGCGACGTGCCCGCGCCCTACAAGCGCGCGGCGGACAACCAGAAATGCATCCGCACGAACGACATCGAGGAGGTCGGCAAGACCCCGCGTCACGGCACGTTCTTCCAGATGCTGGGCAACTGGTCGTTCGGCGATTACTTCAAGAAGGACGCGATCCGGTACGCGTGGGAGCTCCTCACCACCCCCGACGAAGACGGCGGACTCGGATTCGATCCGAAGGATCTCTGGGTCACCGTCTACGAGGAGGACGACGAGGCGATCCAGCTCTGGCTCGAGCACTCGACCCTTCCCGAGGAGCGCATCCAGCGCCTGGGCAAGGACACGAACTACTGGACCACGGGGCTTCCCGGTCCCGCCGGCCCGTGCTCCGAGATCTTCTTCGATCGCGGTCCCGAATACGGCGTCGACGGCGGGCCCGCCACGGACGACGACCGCTACGTCGAGATCTGGAACCTCGTGTTCATGCAGTACGAGATCACGAACGTGCGCTCGAAGTACGAGTTCGACATCATCGGCGACCTCCCGGCACAGAACATCGACACCGGCATGGGCCTCGAGCGCGTCGCGTTCATCAAGCAGGGCGTCGACAACATGTACGAGACGGACCAGGTCCGTCCCGTCCTCGACAAGGCCGTGGAGCTCTCGGGCAAGCGGTACGGCGAGAACCACGACGACGACGTCCGCTTCCGCGTGGTGGCCGACCACATCCGCTCGTCGCTGATGTTGCTCTCCGACGGTGTGACGCCGGCGAACGACGGTCGCGGCTACATCCTGCGCCGCCTCATGCGCCGCGCAATCCGGTCGATGCGCCTGCTGGGCGTGGAAGGCCCGACGTTCGCGGAGCTTTTCGCGGTGTCGCGTGACGCGATGAAGGAGTCCTACCCGGTCGTCGAGACCGACTACGCTCGGCTGTCGCAGTACGCGCTGGCCGAGGAGGCGACCTTCCTCCGCACCCTCGCGAGCGGATCGGAGATCCTCGACACGTCGATCGAGTCCGCCAAGTCCACGCAGTCGACCGCGCTGAGCGGCTCGCAGGCATTCCTCCTGCACGACACCTACGGCTTCCCGATCGACCTCACGCTCGAGATCGCCGAAGAGGCCGGTCTCTCGGTCGACCGCGCCGGTTTCGACACCCTCATGAAGGAGCAGCGCGACCGCGCCAAGGCCGACGCCCGCTCCCGCAAGCGCCAGCTCGCCGACACGAGCGTCTACCGCGACTTCCGCGCGCTGGGTGAGACGGTCTTCACGGGATACACCGATCTCGAGACCGAGTCCCGGATCCTCGGCATCCTCGTCGACGGCGCTCCGGCCGACCGTGCCTCGCAGGGGCAGATCGCCGAGGTGATCACGGCCGAGACCGCCCTCTACGCGGAGTCGGGCGGCCAGGTCGCCGACAAGGGCGTCATCGTCGGTCCGGGTTACGAGCTCGAGGTCCTCGACGTGCAGAAGCCCGTCCCCGGTCTCATCAGCCACACGGTCGAGGTGACCACGGGCGAGGTCGCCGTCGGTCACGCCGCGACGACAGTGGTGGATGCCGCCAACCGCCGCGCGGCTGCGCAGGCCCACTCCGCGACCCACCTCGTGCACGCGGCTCTCCGCGACACGCTCGGCAAGAGTGCGACGCAGGCGGGCTCCCTCAACCGTGCGGGATACCTCCGGTTCGACTTCTCGTGGGGCCAGGCGCTCTCGCCCGAGACCCGCAGCGAGATCGAGGAGATCGCCAACAACGCCGTCCGCGACGACCTCGAGGTCACGACCCGCGTCATGTCGCTCGACGAGGCGAAGGCGGCGGGCGCCATGGCGCTGTTCGGCGAGAAGTACGGCGACACCGTGCGGATGGTCGACATCGGCGGCCCGTGGTCGCGCGAGCTCTGCGCCGGCACCCACGTGTCCTCCAGCGCCCAGGTCGGGCTCATCAACCTCGTGGGGGAGTCGTCCGTCGGCGCCTCCAACCGCCGCGTCGAGGCCCTCGTAGGCCAGGACGCCTTCCGCGAGCTCGCAGCCGAGCGTGCCATCGTGTCGCAGCTCACGTCGGGATTGAAGATCCCGCGCGACCAGCTGCCCGCGCGTATCGCGGAGCTGCAGGCCAGCCTCAAGGCGGCCGAGAAGAAGATCGCTCAGTTCGAGGCGAAGGCCCTCGGTGAGCGGGTGCCGACGCTTGCGGCATCCGCGGTCTCCGCCGGCTCCTACCGCGTGGTGGCGCAGTCGATCGGCCCGGTCGCCTCCGCCGACGACCTGCGGACGCTCGCCCTGCAGGTGCGCGAGCGTCTCGGTTCCGACGCCGGTGTCGTCGCCCTCGCGGGTGAGGCCGGTGGGCGTCCGATCGTCATCGTCGCAACCACCGAGGCCGCGCGCGCCGCGGGTGCCAAGGCGGGACTCCTGGCGAAGACCGCTGCCGGAGTGCTCGGCGGCGGTGGCGGCGGCCGTGATGACGTGGCACAGGGAGGCGGGACGGATGCCTCGGCTCTGTCGGCTGCGCTGACCGGGATCGTCGCGGCACTGGAGGGTGCGACCGCGTGAGCGGTTTCCGTCGCGGGATCCGTCTCGGCATCGACGTCGGGCGAGCCCGTGTCGGGGTCGCACGGTGCGATCCGGACGGGATGCTCGCCGTTCCGGTCGAGACCGTTCCCCGCTCCGAGACCTCGGTCGCGCGCATCGTCGAGATCGCGCGCGAGTACGACCCGATCGAGATCCTCGTCGGTCTCCCGATCAGCCTGGGGGGATCCGAGACCGCGTCGACGACCGATGCGCGCGAGTTCGCCACTGAGCTCTCGGCCGCTGTCGATGTGCCCATCCGACTGGTGGACGAGCGGCTGAGCACCGTGTCGGCGAACGCCGTGCTCCGTCAGAACGGGCGTTCGCAGAAGTCGTCTCGTAGGATCGTTGACCAGATCGCCGCGGTCGTTCTCCTCCAGCAGGCGATCGATGTCGAGAAGAGCACCGGCAACCCGGCCGGTGCGGCGCTGTAAAAGACGCAGGAGTCCATCGATGCCCGAGACCCCGTCGCCTGGCGACCTTCCCGAGGCGCCGACGTCGCGTCGTGCGGCACGAGAGGCGCAGCGCCAGAACACGCAGAGTGTTCCTGGCGTCGACGACGCTCCTGCCGCGGAGAACCTGCAGGGCGACCGGCAGCCGGTCAGCGAGCCCGTCGCGGCTGTGCCCCCGGCATCCGCTGTCCCTCGGCGCACGCCCGTGGCGGAGCGGCCTCTCGCGTCGACGACGGCGCCGATCGACGCGCTCTTCGAGGAGAAGGGCCTGAAGGCCCCGTCGAACTCGTCGAAGCGCCACGACAAGGACCGTCGGAAGAGCCGCGTGGCGGCGTGGGGCGTGTTCGCGATCGTCCTCGCGATCATCGGCGGGCTCGTCGGCGGCGGCGTCGCCGTGTGGACCACCTATGAGGATCAGATCCGGAAGGTCCTCGGCTGGGAGGAGCCCAAAGACTTCGAGGCGGGGATGGCAGAGGGCGAGGCCAGCGTGACGGTGCTGTCGGGACAGACCGGCGCGGACATCTCCCGCGCGCTGTTCGACGCGGGCGTGACGAAGACGTCCGACGCGTTCTACTCGTACTTGATCGAGAGCGCCGAGGATCCCAGCGCGCTCAAGCCCGGCGTCTATGCGCTGCAGAAGAAGATGACCTCGGAGGCGGCCTACCAGGCTCTGCTCGACCCGACGAACAAGCAGGAGTACACCGCGCAGCTCCGCGAGGGTCTGACGGTCGCACAATCCGTTCCGCGCATCGCGGAGGGCATCGGTCTTCCCCTGGAGGACGTCGAGAACGCCGTGAAGGACCCGAGCGCGTACGGCGTGAAGGCGGAGACGCTGGAGGGGTGGCTCTTCCCGGCCACCTACACCTTCGATCCTGACGTGACGGCGAAAGAGGTCATCCAGAGGATGGTCGATCGCACCGTGCAGGCGCTCGACGACGCCGGTGTCCCCACCGATCAGCGGGAACGGATCCTCACGGTCGCGTCCATCATCGAGAAGGAGGCGCGGTACGCCGACGACTTCTACAAGGTGTCGCGTGTCATCGAGAACCGGCTCGACCCGGCCATCAGCGACACCGACGGGCTGCTGCAGATGGACTCGACCGCGCAGTACCCGTTCCAGGACCGCGAGGGCGGCACGAGTTCGCGGGCTGAGGAGCTCGAGGACGACAACGGCTGGAACACCTACAAGAAGAAGGGTCTCCCGGTCACCCCGATCGCGAACCCGGGCGAGCTCGCGATGAAGGCGGCGCTCGAACCCGCGGACGGGCCCTGGCAGTACTTCGTCACCGTCAACCTCGAGACGGGCGAGACCGTCTTCTCGGCGACGTTCGCCGAGCACGAGAAGGCCGTCGCGCAGTACCAGCAGTGGTGCCGGGACAACCCGGACGGGGGCTGCTCCTGATGAGCGACGTCGCCCTGGAGGTCTGGGGCGATCCGATCGACCACAGCCTGTCACCGGCGATGCACACGGCGGCCTACGGCTTCCTCGGCTGGGACTGGACGTACGGTCGACGGCGCGTGGATGAGCGTTCCTTCGACGCGGAGTTGACCGGGTTGGACGCCGCACACCGCGGCCTCTCGCTCACGATGCCGCTGAAGCACGCCGCATTCGCCGCGGCGGCCGAGCGGGACGCGCGCGCGATCCTGACCGGTGCTGCCAACACTCTCGTGCGGACGGGCGACGGATGGCGTGCCTTCAACACCGATGTCGGCGGCATCGTCGCTGCGTTGGGCGAGCAGGGCATCGTGTCCGCCCATCGGGCGCGCATCGTCGGCGCGGGGGCGACGGCATCCGCTGCCCTCGTCGCGCTGGCGGAGCTCGGGGTCGGCGAGGTCGAGATCGTCGCTCGGCGCCCGGAGGCCGCGGCAACCCTCGTGGACCTCGGCGACCGCGTCGGTGTCCACGTGACGACGGCGCTCCTGAGCGAGCCCGCGGAGCGCCGCGTCGACGTCACGATCGCGACTCTGCCCGGAGGCGTATCGGTGGAGGATTCCGTCGCTGGCGCTCTGGCGGCGACCGGCGGTCCGCTGATGGACGTCGTGTACGGTCACTGGCCGACTGATCTCTCGCGGGCGTGGGATCGCGCGGGCGGTTCGGCGCGTGGAGGAGAGGGGATGCTGCTGCACCAGGCCGTGCTGCAGATCCGCGCGTTCGCGACCGGCGGGGTCGACGAGCCGCTGCCGCGAGAGGCCGAGGTCGTGGCCGTCATGCGCCGCGCGCTCGTGGGAGACTAGAGCAATGCTCCGCGTGCTCACCGCCGGCGAATCCCACGGCCCCGAACTCGTCGCCATCATGGAGGGCCTGCCCTCCGGCGTCCCCGTCTCGCTCGACGCGATCCGCGCCGACCTGGCCCGCCGCAAGCTCGGCTACGGCCGTGGCTCGCGGATGAAGTTCGAGGAAGACGAGCTGAACCTCTCGGGCGGCGTCCGGCACGGCCTGTCGCTCGGCAGCCCGATCGCCCTGCGCATCGGCAACACCGAGTGGCCGAAGTGGGTCGAGGTCATGAACCCCGAGCCCACCGAGCTGAGCGAACGCTCCCGCGGCCGCGGTGCCGCGCTCACGCGCCCCCGTCCCGGTCACGCCGACCTCGTGGGCATGCAGAAGTACGACTTCGACGAGGCCCGGCCGATCCTCGAGCGCGCGAGCGCGCGCGAGACAGCCGCGCGCGTCGCGCTCGGTGCGATCGCCCGCGGCTTCCTCTCGGAGCTCGGCATCCGCCTCGTGAGCCACACGCTGTCGATCGGTCCCGTCCAGGTGCCCGAGGGGGCGGAGCTCCCCGGACCCGACGATGTCGATGCGCTCGACGCCGATCCGCTCCGCTGCTTCGACCCGGCCACGTCCGAGCGCATGGTCGCCGAGGTGGACGCCGCCAAGAAGGACGGCGACACCCTCGGCGGGATCGTCGAGGTGCTCGCCTACGGCCTGCCTCCGGGGCTCGGATCGCACGTGCACTGGGATCGGCGCCTCGACGGCAAGCTCGCCCAGGCCCTCATGAGCATCCAGGCGATCAAGGGCGTCGAGGTCGGGGACGGGTTCGAGACCACGCGTCGTCGCGGCTCGGCGGCTCATGACGAACTCTTCGCGACCGAGGACGGCATCACGCGCGCGTCCGACCGTGCCGGCGGCACCGAAGGCGGGATGTCGACGGGCACCGTCCTCCGCGTCCGGGCCGGGATGAAGCCCATCGCCACCGTCCCGCACGCGCTTCGTACCGTGGACGTCGCCACCGGTGACACGGCCGCTGCCCACCACCAGCGCTCGGATGTCTGCGCGGTGCCGGCAGCCGGCGTCGTCGCCGAGGCGATGGTCGCGATCGTGCTCGCCGACGCGGTCCTCGAGAAGTTCGGCGGCGACAGCGTCCGTGAGACGCGTCGCAACCTCGAGACCTACCTCGAGGCGATCCCCGAGACGCTGAAGACGACCCCTGCGTCCGAGGCGGCACTCCTCGCGCATGACCTCGCCTGACGCCCGGGCGATCGTGCTCATCGGTCCCATGGGGGCCGGCAAGACGAGCGTCGGTAAACGGGTGGCGAAGCGACTCGGGCGCACCTTCCACGACACCGACGCGATGATCGTCCGCGCTCACGGGCCCATCGCGGACCTGTTCGCGACACACGGTGAGCCGCACTTCCGCTCTCTCGAACGGGATGCGGTCGCGCAAGCCCTGAGCAGCGGCGGCGTCGTCTCGCTCGGCGGAGGAGCCGTGCTCGACGAGGCCACCCGGGAGCGACTGCGCTCACACCGTGTGGCCCTGCTGACCGTCGCGCCGCGCGTCGTCGCCCGTCGATTGGGCGAAGCGGCATCCCGCCCCCTGCTGTCGGGGGACGACGAGACGCCGATCCAGCGCTGGGAGCGCATCTATGCGGAACGGCGGCCCGTCTACGAGGCCGTCGCCGATGCGACCTTCGACACGTCGTCGGGGCCGCTCGAGAACATCGTGACCGCCATCGCGGACTGGGCAGGGCCCGCCGCCGACACCTCGGGAGTCACCCCATGACCCACACCACCATCAGCGTCACCGGGGCCTCGCCCTACGACATCCACGTCGGTCGGGGCCTGCTCGCCGGTGTCCGCGAGCACTTCGCCCCCACCGTCAAGAAGGTGTTGATCGTGCACACCCCGCGCCTGGGTGCGAAGGCGGCCGACCTGCGTGAACTGCTCCTCGCCGACGGCTCGCTCGAGGTGCTCACCGCCGAGGTCCCCGACGCCGAGGACGGCAAGCGCATCGAGGTCGCCGCCTTCTGCTGGCAGGTCATGGGGCAGGCCGACTTCACCCGCACCGACGCGGTCATCGGCTTCGGCGGCGGCGCCGTGACGGACCTCGCGGGGTTCGTGGCGGCATCCTGGCTGCGCGGAGTGCAGGTCGTGCAGATCCCGACGACCGTCCTCGGGATGGTGGATGCCGCTGTCGGCGGCAAGACCGGTGTCAACACGGCCGAGGGGAAGAACCTCGTCGGCGCGTTCTGGGCTCCCCGTTCGGTGATCTGCGACCTCGACGTGCTCGACACGCTGCCGCGCAACGAGACGGTCGCCGGTTTCGCGGAGGTCGTGAAGGCCGGCTTCATCTGGTACCCCGAGATCCTCGACATCGTCGAGCGCGACCCCGAGGCGGCGGTCGACCCGACGACGGACGAATTCCGCCGGTGCATCGAGCTCGCGATCGAGATGAAGGCGCGCGTGGTGAGCGAGGACTTCCGCGAGGCAGGCCTGCGTGAAGTACTGAACTACGGCCACACCCTGGGTCACGCGATCGAGCACGCCGAGCGGTACCGCTGGCGCCACGGCGCCGCCATCTCGATCGGCATGATGTACGCCGCCGAGCTCTCGCGCCTCGCCGGGCGGCTCTCGGACGACGACGTCGCGCGCCACCGCCGGATCTTCGACCTCCTGGGCCTTCCCACGAGCTATCGGATGGATGGCTGGCAGCACCTGCTGGGCGTCATGCAGCGCGACAAGAAGTCGCGCGCCGGCATGCTCCGCTTCATCGTCCTCGACGCGATCGGCAAGCCCACCGTCATGCAGGCTCCCGACGAGTCGCTGCTGTTCGCGGCGTACCAGGAGATCGCCGGGTGACGGATGCCGCGGTCCGCCGCGTCCGCCTGCACGAGTGGCGCGAGGTCCGCGACCTCCGCATCCGCGCGGTCAGCGATCCGGTCGCGTCCATCGCGTTTCTGACCACCCGCGAGCAGGAGCTCGCCCGCGACGACGTGCACTGGCAGTCGCGGACCGCCGACGCCGCCTTGGGTCAGAACGCGGCGCAGTTCGTCGCGATCGCGGGGGAGCGGTGGGTCGGCTCCGCGACGGTCCTCATCCGGGATGCCGGTGCTGCCGACGCCCTGGGCCGCGGCGTCGCCGCCCCGCGGGCCGAGCTCGTCGGTGTCTTCGTCGATGCCGGCCACCGCGGGCGGGGTGTCCTCGACGAGCTCGTGGCCGCGGCATCCGCCTGGGCAGAGGCCGTCGGCGCCGACGGGCTCACCCTCGACGTCCACATCGACAACGCCCGCGCGCAGGCGGCCTACCGCCGGCTCGGATTCATCGCGACGGGACTTGGCCTCGACACCGAGGTCGGCCGTGAGATCCAGATGCACCGCCCGTCCCAGTAGGGTCGTCACGTGTCGACCCCCCGCCGCCTGCTGCTCGTCAACGGACCGAACCTGAACCTTCTCGGCATCCGTGAACCCGACGTCTACGGGCACGACACCCTCGCCGACGTCGAGGCGCTCGTCGAGCGGACCGCCGCGGAGTCCGGTTACGAGGTGCGCGCGGTGCAGAGCAATCACGAAGGCGTCCTGATCGACGCGATCCACGCGGCCCGCACGGACTGCGCTGCGATCGTCATCAACCCGGGCGGGCTGACGCACACGTCCGTCGTGCTGCGCGACGCTCTTTCGGGCGTCGCGCTCCCCGTCGCCGAGGTCCACATCTCCGACGTGATGGCCCGGGAACCGTTCCGCCACCACTCCTACGTCGCCGACGTCGCGGTGGTGCATGTCGTCGGCCGCGGGGTCGCCGGATACGCCGACGCGACCCGCGAACTGCTCTCGACCCTCGCCGGCTGACCGCTTTCCGGGGCGGGTGCCGCGGCATCCCGTAGAATCGATCGTCGGCCGCATCGGCCTCGAACCCACCGAACGGAAAATCGCACTCTCATGGCATCCACTGCAGACATCAAGAACGGCGTCGTCCTGTCCATCGACGGACAGCTCTGGAACGTCGTCGAGTTCCAGCACGTGAAGCCCGGTAAGGGTGGCGCCTTCGTCCGCACGAAGCTCAAGAACGTCGTCTCGGGCAAGGTCGTCGACCGCACCTACAACGCGGGCGCGAAGATCGAGATCGAGAACGTCGACCGCCGCGACTTCACGTACCTCTACAACGACGGCGACAGCTACGTCTTCATGGACGTCGCCGACTACGACCAGCTGAACGTCTCGGCCACCGTCGTCGGCGACGCGGCCAACTACCTGCTCGAGAACCAGCAGGTGCAGATCGCGCTCAACAACGGCAACCCGCTCTACGTCGAGATGCCCGCCTCGGTCGTCCTCGAGATCACGTACACCGAGCCGGGCCTGCAGGGCGACCGCTCCTCGGCCGGCACGAAGTCCGCGACCCTCGAGACCGGCTACGAGATCCAGGTCCCGCTGTTCGTGGACCAGGGCACCAAGGTCAAGGTCGACACGCGCACCGGGGACTACCTCGGCCGCGTGAACTGACCGCCCGATGAGCGCTCGGAGCAAGGCGCGCAAGCGCGCCCTCGACATCCTGTACCAGTCCGACATCCGGGGCGATGACCTCGGCGTCACCCTCGCCGCCGAGGCCAAGCGCGCGGCGAACGAGCCGGCGCGCGAGGCCTCCTGGCTGTATGCCCGCGAGATCGTGGACGGCGTCATCGACGCGCAGAGCGAGATCGACGAGCAGATCGTCACGCACGCGCGTGACTGGAAGCTCGAGCGGATGCCGGCGGTCGACCGCGCGATCCTCCGCATCGGGGTGTGGGAGATCCTGCACAACGACCAGATCCCGACCGCGGTCGCCATCGACGAGGCGGTGGAGCTCGCGAAGGAGTTCTCCACCGACGACTCCGGCTCGTTCGTGCACGGCGTCCTCGCCCGCATCGCGCGCTCCTGACCCGAGGGCCGGCGACCCGGCACATCCACCGACAGACGGCATCCCGTCCGAGATACGCGGCTTCGCGTCGAGTCTCGGCCGCGATGCCGTCTCTCGTCGGCGGGGGAGTCCTGGAGAGCGACCGGATGCCGCGGCTCACCGCCCGGCCCCGCTAGAGTGGTCTCGTACAAGCAACCTTTAACACCGTCCTGTGAGGCGGAGAAGGGAGCGGCGGATGACTTCGCGCATCGTCTTGCACGACGCTGACATCGCCCGCGCACTCACGCGCATCTCTCACGAGATCCTCGAGTCGAACAAGGGCCCCGACGGGCTCGTGCTCCTTGGGATCCCCACTCGGGGCGTCACCCTCGCCGAACGCATCGCGGGGCTCATCGCGTCGTTCACGGGCGTGACCGTCCCGGTCGGATCGCTCGACGTCACGATGTACCGCGACGATCTGCACCGGAATCCCACGCGGACGCCGCGCCCCACCGAGATCCCGCCCGGCGGCATCGACGCGAAGACCGTGGTCCTCGTCGACGACGTGCTGTTCTCGGGCCGGTCCATCCGTGCCGCCCTCGACGCGCTGCAGGACATCGGCCGGCCCGCCGTCGTGCGCCTCGCGATCCTCGTGGACCGCGGTCACCGCGAACTCCCCATCCGGCCGGACTTCGTCGGCAAGAACCTGCCGAGCTCGCGTGACGAGCGCGTCAACGTGCGGCTGGCCGACGTCGACGGCGCCGAAGAGGTGACGATCGCGTCATGAGACACCTCCTCGACACCCGCACCCTCAGTCGGGACGACGCGCTCCGCATCCTCGACGTCGCCGAGGACATGCGTGACACGCAGTCCCGCGAGGTCAAGAAGCTCCCCACCCTCCGCGGCAAGACCGTCGTCAATCTCTTCTTCGAGGACTCGACGCGCACCCGGATCTCCTTCGAGGCGGCTGCCAAGCGGCTCTCGGCCGACGTCATCAACTTCTCCGCGAAGGGGTCCTCGGTCTCCAAGGGAGAGTCCCTTCAGGACACCGCGCAAACCCTGCAGGCGATGGGCGCCGACGCGGTCGTGATCCGTCACGGTGCCTCGGGAGCCCCGCACACGCTCGCGACGAGCGGATGGATCTCCGCAGGGGTGCTCAACGCCGGCGACGGAACGCACGAGCACCCGACGCAGGCTCTGCTGGACGCGTTCACCATCCGCAAGCGCTTCTTCGGCGACGACAGCCGGGGCCGCGACCTCACGGGGCTCCGCGTCGCGATCGTCGGCGACATCCTGCACTCGCGCGTCGCGCGGTCGAACGTCTGGCTGCTGACGACGCTCGGGGCCCGGGTCACCCTGGTGGCACCTCCGACGCTGGTCCCGCAGGACGTCTCGGCCTGGCCGGTGACGATCTCCTACGACCTCGACCAGGCCATCGCGTCGGCGCCGGACGCCGTCATGATGCTCCGCATCCAGCTGGAGCGGATGAATGCGGCCTATTTCCCCACTGAACGGGAGTATTCACGCCGCTGGGGCTTGGATGCCGCGCGGATGGGATCTCTTCCGACCGCTAGCATTGTCATGCACCCCGGACCCATGAACCGGGGTCTGGAGATCTCCGCCGACGCCGCCGATTCACCACGATCGACCGTGCTCGAGCAGGTCGCGAACGGTGTCTCGGTCCGCATGGCGGCGCTCTACCTGCTCCTGGCGGGGGAGCGACCCACCACCCACCCACAGGAGGAGGCCCGATGAGCGAGAGCATCCTCATCCGCGGGGCGCGGATCGACGGCGGCATCGCCGCGGACATCCTGATCCGAGACGGTGTCATCGCCGAGCTCGGCACGGGCCTCAGCGAGAACGGCGCACGGACGGTGGATGGCGACGGCCTGATCGCACTGCCCGGCTTGGTGGATCTGCACACCCACCTCCGAGAGCCGGGCTACGAGGCGTCCGAGACGATCCTGTCGGGCTCCCGCGCCGCCGCCGCCGGCGGCTACACGACGGTGTTCGCCATGCCGAACACCTCTCCGGTCGCCGACACGGCCGGCGTCGTCGAGCAGGAGCTCGCCCTGGGCGAGGCCGCCGGCTACGCCCACGTCCAGCCGATCGGCGCCGTCACGGTCGGGCAGAAGGGCGAGCGGCTCGCCGAGCTCGGCGCGATGGCCTCATCACGCGCCCGCGTCCGCGTCTTCAGCGACGACGGCTTCTGCGTCTTCGACCCGCTCATCATGCGCCGGGCGCTGGAGTACGTGAAGTCCTTCGACGGCGTCGTCGCGCAGCACGCGCAGGACCCGCGACTGACCGAGGGTGCGCAGATGAACGAGGGCACCGTCTCGGCCGAGCTCGGCCTCACGGGATGGCCGGCCGTCGCCGAGGAATCGATCATCGCGCGCGATGTGCTCCTCGCCGAGCACGTCGGTTCGCGCCTGCACGTCTGCCACCTCTCGACTGCCGGCTCCGTCGACCTGATCCGGTGGGCGAAGAAGCGCGGCATCAACGTCACGGCCGAGGTCACGCCCCACCACCTGCTGCTGACCGAGGACCTCGTCCGCGGATACGACCCGCGCTTCAAGGTCAACCCGCCGCTGCGGCGGGACGAGGATGTGCGCGCGGTCCGAGAGGGACTCGCGGACGGCACGATCGACATCGTCGCCACCGACCACGCCCCGCATCCCGCCGAAGCGAAGACCTGCGAATGGCAGGCTGCGGCCAACGGGATGGTCGGACTCGAGTCCGCCCTCCGCGTCGTGCACGCCGCGATGGTCGAAACGGGTCTGCTCGAGTGGTCCGACGTCGTCCGTGTCATGTCATCGGCCCCTGCTCGCATCGGCAGGCTCGCGGATGCCGGGACCCCGATCGCGGTCGGATCGCCGGCATCCCTCGCCCTCTACGACCCGGCGCCGGTCCGCGCATTCAGCACGGACGACCTGCGGGGCAGCAGTGTGAACTCGCCCTACCTGGGGCGGGAGCTGCCGGGCGAGGTACGCGCGACGTTCTTCCGCGGCCGACAGACCGTCGCCGACGGCGCGGTCGTCGCCGAGGTCGCCTCGTGACGCGCGAGGCTGCCGTCCTCGTCATGGTGGCGGTCGCCGTCCTGCTGATCGTGATCGGACTGATCGCCTGGCGACGACGATCGAGGCGGGATGCGGGCCTGACCGCCCCGGTCGGCGATGCCCCCGACGGTGCCGTCACGAGTCTCCGCTCGGAGGGACTGTACGTCGCCACGACCCGTCACGACGATGCGCTGGAACGGCTCGCGATCCGCGGGCTCGCCTTCCGGTCCCGCGTCGACGTGACCGTGACCGATGCCGGCGTGGCTCTCGATCTGACCGGCCAGCCGCGGATCTTCCTCGCCGCGGACGCCCTGGTCTCCGTGGGCCAGGCGACGGTCGCCATCGACCGGGTCGTCGAGCGCGACGGCCTCGTCCGTCTCGCGTGGACCACCCCGGAAGGCACGGTCGTCGACAGCTACCTCCGCCCGCAGGACCTCTCCGCGCGATCGCTCAGCGACGCGATCAGCCGGGTCCTCCCCGCCACCTCTTCTCCCACCTCTCCCCAGCAGATTCCCGGAAGCGACGCATGAGCATTCAGAAATTCCAAGCTCCCGAACCCGCCGTCCTCGTCCTCGAGGACGGTACCCGACACCCCGGGCACGCCTACGGCGCCCGCGGCACCACCCTCGGCGAGGTCGTCTTCGCCACGGCGATGACCGGGTACCAGGAGACGATCACCGACCCGTCCTACGCGGGTCAGATCGTTCTCCAGACCGCACCGCACATCGGCAACACCGGCATGAACGGCGAGGACCACGAGTCCCGCCGCATCTGGGTGTCGGGGTACGTCGTGCGCGACCCCTCGCGCATCGTCTCCAACTGGCGCGCCGACCACTCGCTCGAGGACGCCCTCGTCCGCGACGGCATCGTCGGCATCAGCGGCATCGACACGCGCGCGGTCACCCGGGTGCTGCGATCAGCGGGCTCCATGCGGGGCGGGGTGTTCTCAGGGGATGACGCGGCGCTCAGCGACGACGAGCAGCTGCGCATCGTGCGCGAGGCGCCCGAGATGAGCGGGCAGAACCTGTCCGCGGACGTCTCGGTGCCCGCCGCGCAGGTGACCCCCGCCGTGGGCGAGAAGATCGGCAACCTCGCGATCCTCGACCTCGGCGTGAAGCAGGCCACCGTGAACAACCTCGCCGCCCGCGGGTTCGAGGTCCACGTCCTGCCGCAGACGATCTCGTTCGCCGATATCCAGGCCGTCGACCCCGTCGCCGTCTTCTACTCGAACGGCCCCGGCGACCCCGCGGCATCCGATCGTCACGTCGCGCTCCTGCGCGAGGTCCTCGACGCCCGCCTGCCGTTCTTCGGCATCTGCTTCGGCAACCAGCTGTTCGGCCGCGCCCTCGGGTTCGGGACGTACAAGCTGCCCTTCGGGCACCGCGGCATCAACCAGCCGGTCCTCGACAAGACCACGGGCCGCGTCGAGATCACGGCGCACAACCACGGCTTCGCTGTCGACGCGCCCATCGAGGGCGTCATCGACAGCCCGAACGGCTACGGCCGCGTCGAGGTCAGCCACGTGGGCCTCAACGACAACGTGGTGGAGGGCCTTCGCGCCCTCGACCTCCCGGCGTTCAGCGTGCAGTACCACCCCGAGGCCGCCGCCGGCCCGCACGACGCCAACTACCTGTTCGACCGCTTCCGCGACCTCGTGGTCGCCACCCAGGAGACGAAGAATGCCTAAGCGCGACGACATCCAGAGCGTCCTCGTCATCGGATCGGGCCCGATCGTCATCGGTCAGGCCTGCGAGTTCGACTACTCCGGCACCCAGGCGTGCCGGGTCCTCCGCGAGGAGGGCGTCCGCGTCATCCTCGTCAACTCGAACCCGGCCACGATCATGACCGACCCCGACTTCGCCGACGCGACGTACGTCGAGCCGATCACCCCCGAGGTGATCGAGACGATCATCGCCAAGGAGAAGCCCGACGCGATCCTGCCGACCCTCGGCGGCCAGACCGCCCTGAACGCGGCGATGGCCCTCCACGACCGCGGCATCCTCGAGAAGTACGGCGTGGAGCTCATCGGCGCCAAGGTCGACGCGATCCGCAAGGGTGAGGACCGTCAGGTCTTCAAGGAGCTCGTCCTCGAGTCCGGTGCTGACGTCGCGCGCAGCGTCATCGCCCACACGATGGACGACCTGCTCGCCGGTGCCGAGGAGCTCGGCTACCCCCTCGTCGTCCGGCCCTCGTTCACGATGGGCGGCCTCGGATCCGGCTTCGCGTACGACGAGGAGGACCTCCGCCGCATCGGCGGCGCGGGCCTGCGCGACTCGCCCACGACCGAGGTGCTCCTCGAGGAGTCGATCCTCGGCTGGAAGGAGTACGAGCTCGAGCTCATGCGCGACACCGCCGACAACACGGTGGTCGTCTGCTCGATCGAGAACGTCGACCCCGTCGGTGTGCACACCGGAGACTCGATCACCGTCGCTCCCGCGCTCACGCTGACCGACCGCGAGTACCAGAAGCTCCGCGACATCGGCATCGACATCATCCGCGCCGTCGGCGTCGACACCGGTGGCTGCAACATCCAGTTCGCCGTCGACCCGGCGACCGGCCGCATCATCGTCATCGAGATGAACCCGCGCGTCTCGCGCTCGTCCGCCCTCGCCTCGAAGGCGACCGGCTTCCCGATCGCGAAGCTCGCCGCGAAGCTCGCCATCGGGTACCGCCTCGACGAGGTGCCGAACGACATCACGAAGGCGACCCCGGCGAGTTTCGAGCCGACGCTCGACTACGTCGTCGTCAAGGTGCCCCGCTTCAACTTCGAGAAGTTCCCCGCCGCCGACACGACCCTCACGACCACCATGAAGTCGGTCGGCGAGGCGATGGCGATCGGCCGCAACTACACGACCGCGCTCCAGAAGGCGCTCCGCTCCCTCGAGAAGCGCGGCTCCAGCTTCCACTGGGGACCCGAGGAGCGCTCGATGGAGGAGCTCCTCGAGGTCTCGAAGACGCCCACCGACGGCCGCATCGTCGTCCTGCAGCAGGCGCTCCGCAAGGGCGCGACGCTCGAGCAGGCGTTCGACGCCACCGCGATCGACCCCTGGTTCCTCGACCAGATGATCCTCATCAACGAGGTCGCCGAGTACATCCGCGACGCGGACGAGCTGACCGAGGACATTCTGCGCCTCGCGAAGGACCACGGCTTCAGCGATGCTCAGATCGCGGAACTCCGCGGTCTCGGCGAGACGGACGTGCGCGGCATCCGTCACGGCTTCGGCCTGCGCCCCGTGTACAAGACGGTCGACACCTGCGCGGGCGAGTTCCCGGCGCTCACGCCGTACCACTACTCGTCGTACGACCGTGAGACCGAGGTCACGCCGAGCGAAGGACGCAAGGTCGTCATCATCGGCTCCGGCCCCAACCGCATCGGCCAGGGCGTCGAGTTCGACTACTCGTGCGTCCACGCCTCGTTCGCGCTGTCGGATGCCGGTTTCGAGACGATCATGGTCAACTGCAACCCCGAGACGGTCTCGACCGACTACGACACGAGCGACCGCCTCTACTTCGAGCCGCTCACGCTGGAGGACGTCCTCGAGGTGCTGCACGCCGAGGCGCAGTCGGGCGAGATCGTCGGTGTCATCTGCCAGCTCGGCGGGCAGACGCCGCTGGGCCTCGCGAAGGGCATCGAGGCGGCCGGGTACACCATCCTGGGCACGAAGCCCGCCGCGATCGACATCGCGGAGGAGCGAGAGCTCTTCTCGCAGCTGCTCGACCGCGCGGGTCTCACCGCGCCGCGTCATGGGACGGCCACCGACGAGGCGGGCGCTATCGCCATCGCCGATGAGATCGGCTACCCCGTGCTCGTCCGCCCCAGCTTCGTGCTCGGCGGACGCGGCATGGAGATCGTGTACGACACCGAGAGCCTGCGCGACTACTTCGTGCGCATCGCCGACCAGGCGATCATCCGCGAGGATGCTCCGCTCCTGGTCGACCGCTTCCTCGACGACGCGGTGGAGATCGACGTCGATGCGCTCTTCGACGGCGAGCAGCTCTACATCGGCGGCGTCATGGAGCACCTCGAAGAGGCCGGCATCCACTCCGGCGACTCGTCGTGCACCCTGCCGCCCATGTCGCTCGGCCGGGGCGAGATCGACCGGGTGCGCGTCGCGACTCACGCCATCGCCGAGGGCGTCGGCGTGCGAGGCCTCCTGAACGTCCAGTTCGCCGTGTCGGCGGGCGTCCTTTACGTCATCGAAGCCAACCCTCGCGCGTCGCGCACGGTGCCCTTCGTCTCGAAGGCACTCGGCATCCCGATGGCCAAGGCCGCCAGCCGCATCATGGCGGGCGCCTCGATCGCCGAGCTCGTCGCGGAAGGCCTGCTTCCGGAGCAGGACGGCTCGCGTGTGCCGCTCGACGCCCCCGTCGCCGTCAAGGAGGCCGTGCTGCCGTTCAAGCGGTTCCGCACCGCCGACGGCCGCACCGTCGACTCCGTGCTCGGCCCCGAGATGCGCTCCACCGGTGAGGTCATGGGAATCGATCGGGACTTCCCGACCGCGTTCGCGAAGAGCCAGGCCGCAGCGTACGGCGGGATGCCGACCTCGGGAACCGTCTTCCTCTCGGTCGCCGACGACGATAAGCGAGCCGTCATCCTGCCAGCGCACCGTCTGCAGGAGCTCGGGTACACGCTCATCGCCACGGAGGGCACGGCGGAGATCCTCGCGCGCAACGGCATCCGGGTCGAAGTCGTCTCCAAGTACTCCGAGACGCAGGACTCAGGTGACTCGAACGTCGTCGACCTCATCAACGCGGGCGAGATCGACATCGTCGTGAACACCCCCTCGGGCGGCATCGCGCGGGCCGACGGCTACGAGATCCGCGCCGCCGCGGTGGCCGCCGACAAGGCGCTGTTCACCACGATGGCGGTGCTCGGCGCGGCGGTGTCGGCGATGCCCGTCCTGCGGAACGGGTTCGAGGTCCGGAGCCTGCAGGAGTACGCCGCCGACCGGAAGGCGGCGGTGTGACCTCATTCGGTTCGCGGCTGGCCGCGGCGCTCGACGCCCGCGGTCCGCTGTGCGTCGGCATCGACCCTCACGCGTCGCTCCTGGCCGCGTGGGGGCTCCCGGCATCCGCTGCGGGCGTCCGCGACTTCGGGCTCCGCGTCGTGGATGCCGCGCGCACCCGTGTCGGTGTGGTCAAGCCGCAGGTGGCGTTCTTCGAGCGCTTCGGGTCAGCGGGCTACGCGGCACTCGAGGACGTCATCGGGACGGCCCGCGCAGCGGGCCTGATCGTCATCGCCGACGCGAAGCGCGGCGACATCGGGAGCACGATGGACGGGTACGCCGAGTCCTGGCTGTCGGCCGGTTCTCCGCTCGAATCCGACGCGGTGACCGTGAGCCCCTACCTCGGACCGGATTCGCTGCGCGGCACGATCGCGACGGCCGTTCGAGAGGGCAAGGGCGTCTACGTCCTCGCGGCGACCAGCAACCCCGAGGCCGCAGGCCTCCAGTCCGCTGAGATCACCGCAGTCGACGCCGAGCGCGGCCAGACGGTGGCGGACTGGGTCGCGCAGCGCGCCGGCGCGGCGAACTCGTCGGCAGTGGTGGGGGAGGACCGTTTCGGTCCGGTCGGCTTCGTCGTCGGGGCTACAGTGGAGCGCGCAGATCTCGGACTGACGGATGCCTCGCTGCACCGCGCGTCCCTTCTCGCCCCCGGATTCGGAGCGCAGGGTGCCCGCCTTCGCGACATCTCCGAGCGGTTCGGTGCCCTGGCGCCGCAGGTGCTCGCCAGCGCGAGCCGCAGCATCCTCGGCGCGGGTCCCGACGGGATCGCCACCGCCATCGACACCCACAACTCCGAACTCCAGGACGCCCGACATGCCTGACTCCCGCACCCCTCCCGAGGTCGACCGCGCCGCCGCGTCGCGTCGTGCCGTCGCTGCGCGCCGCGAGCGTGCCGCCCTCAAGCGCGACGTGTCGACGCGCGTCATCAGCCCGCAGGACCTGCTGCGGCGCGCATGGGCCGAGCCGCAGTCCGCGGCCGCCGCGATGCGCGTGACCGAATTCCTCACCGCGATCCCTGCCATCGGCGAGGGCAAGCGCGACCGCATCCTCGCGGACCTGCAGATCGCCCCGGTGAAGAAGATCGGCGGTCTCGGCATCCGCCAGCGGCAGGTGCTGCAGGACTACCTCGACCGTCGCCTGCCCGAGCCGCGCGCGCGCGAGGCACGGAGCCGTCTGATCGTGCTCGCCGGCCCCACTGCGGTCGGGAAGGGGACGGTCGCAGCGCACATCAAGGAGCACCACCCCGAGATCCTCCTCTCGGTGTCCGCGACGACGCGTCCGCCGCGACCGGGCGAGGTCGAGGGCGAGCACTACTTCTTCGTCGACGACGCCGAATTCGATCGGATGGTCGAGGCGGGTGAGCTCCTCGAATACGCGACGGTGCACAACGCATACCGCTACGGCACCCCGCGTCGCCCGATCGATGTCGCCCTCGCCGAAGGGCGGACCGTTCTGCTCGAGATCGATCTGCAGGGCGCGCGCCAGGTCCGCGCCGCCGCTCCCGACGCGACGCTCGTCTTCCTTCTGCCGCCCAGCTGGGACGAGCTCGTGAACCGGCTCGTCGGTCGGGGGACCGAGGGCGAAGAGGAGCGGGCACGCCGGCTGAAGACCGCACGGGTCGAGCTCGCCTCGCAGGGCGAGTTCGACTACCGCGTCGTGAACGACGACGTCGCGCGCGCCGCGGCGGAGGTCGCCCGACTCGCACACTGACGCACGCCGCGGCATCCCGGCGCTTCGTTTCACATCGTTACGCTCCGATGCGGGAGCCGCGCCGGGGTCCGGGAAGCTGGACTCATGTCCACCGTGCTCGCCGCCTCCGACGCTGCCCGGAGCACGACCGCACCGCGGGGTGCCGTGTCGCTGTCGGGTGTTCGTCGGACCTTCTCCGGAGCATCCGCGCCCGTCCCCGTCCTGCGCGGGGTGGACCTCGACATCGAACCCGGTGAGATCATCGCGATCGTCGGGCCTTCGGGATGCGGCAAGTCGACGCTCCTGCGCCTCCTCGCCGGTCTCGACGCGCCGACGGCCGGATCCGTGACCGTCGACGGCACACCACTGCGCGACACGGACGAGCGCACCGCGGTCGCCTTCCAGGAACCGCGCCTGCTGCCGTGGCGCACGATCTCGCAGAACGTCGCCATCGGGATGCCGCGCGGCACCGCGCGTTCCGACGCGTCCGCTCGCGTGGCCGAGCTCCTCGAACTCGTGGGGCTGACCGCCGCCGCTTCTCTCCGTCCCCGCGAGGTGTCGGGCGGGATGGCCCAGCGGGCGTCGCTCGCGCGGGCTCTCGCACGCGGACCCGAGGTGCTGCTGCTCGACGAGCCGTTCGGAGCCCTCGACGCCCTCACCCGCCTCCGGATGCAGGACCTGCTCCTCGACATCCATTCCGCCGAACCCACGACCGTCGTCCTCGTGACGCACGACGTGGAGGAAGCGCTCTACCTGGCAGATCGCGTGATCCAGCTGCGCGCGATCGATGCCGACTCCGAGGACTCCTCGATCGCCCGCGTGATCGAGGTCCCCGGCATCCGTCCCCGTGACCGCGCCGATCGCGGCTTCACGGACCTCCGCGCCGAGCTCCTCGCGGGGCTCGGCGTCGACACCCACCGCTCAACCCTTCAGGAGACCCGATGAGCACCGTCATCCGCCGCACCGTTCCCGCCCTCGCCGTGGGTGCCGTGGTGATGCTCATGGCGACAGGATGCCTCGCCGGCGAGAACGCGAGCTCGACCTCCGACGGCGCGAGCGCCGGATCGTGGTCGACCGACACCCTCTCGATCGACTTCGCGACCTACAACCCGCTCAGCCTCGTGGTGAAGGACCAGGGCCTCATCGAGAAGGCGCTGGGCGACGACGTCGACGTCGAGTGGACGCAGTCCGCCGGGTCGAACAAGGCCAACGAGCTCCTCCGCGCCGGAGCGCTCGACGTCGGTTCGACGGCCGGTTCGGCTGCGCTCCTGGCGCGGGCGAACGGTTCGCCGATCAAGGTCATCGACGTGTACTCGCAGCCGGAGTGGTCGGCGATCGTCGTCGGCCCGGACAGCGACATCACCTCGGTCGCCGACCTCAAGGGCAAGAAGGTCGCCGCGACCAGCGGAACCGACCCGTACTTCTTCCTCCTGCAGGCGCTCGAGACCGAGGGCTTGAGCGTCAAGGACGTCGACGTGCAGAACCTGCAGCACGCGGACGGGCGCGCCGCCCTCGACGGAGGCTCCGTCGACGCGTGGGCGGGTCTCGACCCGATCATGGCGGCAGCCGAGGTCGAGTCCGGCGACAAGCTCATCTACCGGAACGTCGACTTCAACTCCTACGGCTTCCTCAACGCGACGGAGGAGTTCCTCACCGACCACGAGGACGTCGCGCAGGTCGTCGTCGACGCCTACGAGGAGGCCCGCGAGTGGGCGCTCGCGAACCCCGACGAGACCGCGGCGCTCCTCGCGGACGTCGCGGGGATCGACCCGAAGGTCGCGACGACCGTGATCGGCGAGCGCTCCAACCTCGACGTCAGCGGCATCCCCGGCGACGCCCAGCTCGCCGTCCTGAAGAAGATCGCTCCGGTCCTCGTCGACTCCGATGCCGTGACCGGTGGTCAGAGCGCCGTCGACCAGGCGCTCGACACGATCATCGAGCCGACATTCGCCGAGAAGGCCGCGGGCTGACGATGACGGCATCCGTCGACACGACCGCCACCGCTGCCGCGCCCTCGGGTGCCGCGGCGGTGCGGCCGTTCTGGTCCCGGACGAGTGTCCGCGTCGTGGGCGGCCTCGTCGTCCCGCTGGCCGTCCTCGCCCTCTGGCAGGCGGTGACGGCGTTCGGCCTCATCCCGACGTATCGTCTGCCGGCTCCGATCGACGTCGTCGGCGCCGCCGTGCAGCTCGGCGACTCGGGTGTGCTGTGGGGGCACATCGCGATCTCGGTGCAGCGCGTGATCCTCGGCTTCTCGATCGGTTCGCTCGTGGGGCTCGCCGTCGCGGCCGTCGTCGGGTTGACCCGCGCGGGCGATGTGCTCCTCAGCCCGATCCTGGCCGCGTTCCGTGCGATCCCGTCGCTCGCCCTCGTCCCGTTGCTCCTGCTCTGGATGGGAATCGGCGAAGAGCCGAAGGTCACCCTCGTCGCGATCGGCGCCTTCTTCCCGGTCTTCACGACCGTCGCAGGGGCGCTCCGACACGTCGATCCTCACCTCGTCGAGATGGGGCGTTCGTTCGGATTGCGCGGCGGGGCGCTGTTCCGCTCGGTGCAGTTGCCGGCGACAGTCCCGGCACTCGTCTCGGGTCTGCGGTTGGCTCTGGCGCAGGCGTGGCTCTTCCTCGTCGCGGCGGAGCTGATCTCGGCCTCGATGGGGCTCGGATACCTGCTGACCGACTCGCAGAGCACGGGTCGCGTCGACCGCATCTTCTTGGCGATCGTGATCCTCGCGGCCCTCGGGACCCTGTCGAACGCCCTCGTCACGCTGCTCCAGCGACGCGTCCTGAGGAAGTGGACGTGAGCGGCCCGGACATCGACGAGGTCCGTCTCGTCGAGAACCGCACCTATCCCGCACCGGCCGACTTCTCGGCGGAGGCCAACGTGACCGCCTCGGCGTACGTGGACGCGTCGGCGGATCCGACCCGGTTCTGGGAGACGGCGGCCGCGCGCCTGGACTGGGTCGCGCCCTGGCACACCGCGCTCGACTGGCGCCCGCCCGTCCGCGACGCCGACGGTGAGCTGTCGATCCCCGCCGCGCGCTGGTTCGACGGCGGCACCCTCAATGTGGCCGTGAACTGCGTCGACCGCCACGTCGCTGCCGGCCTCGGTCAGAAGGTCGCCCTCCACTTCGAGGGCGAACCGGGAGATCGCACGACGGTCACCTACGCCGACCTGCAACGCCGCGTGTCCCAGGCGGCGAACGCGCTCGTCGCTCTCGGCATCCAGCCCGGCGACCGCGTCGTCGTGTACCTGCCGGTCCTCGTCGAGACCGTCGTCATCGCGCTCGCCTGCGCGCGCGTCGGTGCTGTTCACTCTCTCGTCTTCGGGGGGTTCTCGGCCGAGGCTGTGCGGTTCCGGCTCGAGGACACCGGCGCGAAGCTGCTCGTCACGAGCGACGGGCAGTTCCGGCGCGGGGGAGCGGTCGAAGTCAAGTCCGCCGCGGATACCGCCGCAGCAGGCCTTCCCGAGCTCGAGCACGTCCTGGTCGTCCGACGGACGGGGAACGAGGTCGAGTGGACCCCGGGGCGCGACGTCTGGTGGCACGACGTCGTCGACACCGCGTCGACGGTCCACGACGCCGCGGCGTTCGAGGCCGAGCATCCGCTCTTCATCATCTACACGTCGGGCACGACCGGGAAGCCGAAGGGACTCGTCCACACGTCGGGCGGATACCTCACCCACGCGAGCTGGGCCCACTGGGCGCACTTCGACGCGAAGCCTGACGACGTTCACTGGTGCACCGCCGACCTCGCGTGGGTCACCGCTCACACCTACGAGATCTACGGTCCGCTGTCGAACGGACTCACGCAGGTCATCTACGAGGGCACTCCCGATGCGCCCCACCGGGAGCGCCACCTCGAGATCATCGAGCGGTACGGCGTGTCGGTGTACTACACGGCCCCCACCCTCATCCGCACCTTCATGACCTGGTTCGGCGAGGGCCTCCCCGAGGGCCACGACCTGTCGAGCATCCGTCTTCTCGGCACCGTCGGCGAGGCGATCAACCCCGCCGCGTGGGCATGGTTCCGCCGCGCCTTCGGGCGCGACGAAGTCCCCGTGGTCGACACGTGGTGGCAGTCGGAGACCGGCGCCGCGATGATCGCGCCGCTGCCGGGAGTCACGACGCTGAAGCCGGGATCAGCGACCGTGCCGCTGCCTGGGATCGACGCCGCCGTGGTCGATCCCGACGGGCGAGAGGTCGAGCCGGGCAGATCCGGCACGCTCGTCGTCCGTCGTCCCTGGCCCGGGATGGCGCGGACCGTCTGGGGGAACCCCGAGCGCTACCGCGACTCCTACTGGTCGACCTATGCCGGCCACGGCGAGCACGGCGGGTACTACGTCGCGGGCGACGGAGCGACGCGCGACGCCGACGGCCACATCTGGATCCTCGGCCGCCTCGACGACGTCGTGAACGTGTCGGGCCACCGGCTGTCGACGATCGAGATCGAGTCCGCCCTCGTCGCGCACGCCGCGGTCGGAGAGGCGGGGACCACCGGAGTGGTCGACTCGCTGACCGGCCACGCCGTCGCCGCCTTCGTCGTGCCGTCCGGCGCGGGGGAGCCGGATGCCGGGGAGCTCCGCGCGCACGTGGCGCGCGAGATCGGGCCGATCGCCAAGCCGCGGCATGTCGTCGTCGTGCCCGATCTCCCCAAGACCCGCTCGGGCAAGATCCTCCGACGCCTCCTTGCCCAGCTGTGGGAGGCCGAACAGGACCGCCGGGCGGGCCGCGAACCCGCGCCCCTCGGCGACACCACATCGCTGCAGAACCCCGATGCCGTCGCGCGTATCGCCGCCGCCCTGGCGGCGGCGTGACCGGCGGCATCCATCCGCCAGAAAGAGATCATGACTGACGAACACCGCTTCGGCTTCCGCACGCGCGCGCTCCACGCCGGCGGCACCCCCGATGCCGCCACCGGCGCCCGCGCCGTGCCGATCTATCAGACCTCGTCCTTCGTCTTCGACGATGCGACGGATGCCGCGAACCTGTTCGCGCTGCAGAAGTACGGCAACATCTACTCGCGCATCGGCAACCCCACCGTCGCGGCACTCGAAGAGCGCCTCGCATCGCTCGAGGGCGGCATCGGAGCGGTGGCCACCGCGTCGGGGATGAGCGCGGAGTTCATCACATTCGCCGCGCTCGTCGGCGTCGGCGACCACGTCGTCGCTTCGGCGCAGCTCTACGGCGGCACGGTCACGCAGCTGGACGTCACGCTCCGCCGATTCGGGGTCGATACGACCTTCGTCGCCTCCAGCGATCCGGCCGATTATGCGGCGGCCATCCGGCCCGAGACGAAGGTCCTCTACGTCGAGACGATCGGCAACCCGTCGGGCGAGATCGCCGACATCGAGGGGCTCGCCGAGGTGGCTCATGCCGCCGGCATCCCGCTCGTCGTCGACTCGACCCTCGCGACTCCCTACCTCGCGCGACCGCTCGAGCACGGCGCCGACATCGTCATCCACTCGGTCACGAAGTTCCTCGGCGGACACGGCACGACCCTCGGCGGCGTCGTGATCGAGAAGGGGACCTTCGACTGGGGGAACGGCAAGTTCCCGCAGATGACCGAGCCGGTCGCCTCGTACGGCGGCATCACCTGGTGGGACAACTTCGGTGAGTACGGCTTCCTCACCAAGCTCCGGAGCGAGCAGCTCCGCGACATCGGAGCCGCCCTCAGCCCGCACTCGGCTTTCCTGCTGCTGCAGGGCATCGAGACCCTGCCGCAGCGCATCGACGCGCACGGTGCGAACGCGCGGATCGTCGCCGAGTGGCTCGACTCCGACCCGCGCGTGTCCTTCGTCACGTGGGCGGGCCTCCCTGATCACCCCCACCGCGAGCGGGCGGAGAAGTACCTCCCGCTCGGTCCGGGGTCGGTCTTCGCGTTCGGCGTGAAGGCCGGAGGCGATGCCGCGAGTGACGAGGAACGCGTCGCCGCGGGTCGGCGAGCGGGCGAGGCCGTCATCGACGCGCTCCAGCTCGCCTCGCACCTCGCCAACATCGGCGATGCCCGAACCCTCGTCATCCACCCCGCCTCGACGACGCATCAGCAGCTCAGCGCCGACCAGCTCGTCGCCGCCGGTGTGCCGGCTGACCTCATCCGCATCTCGGTGGGTCTCGAAGACCCGGAGGATATCGTGTGGGACCTCGATCAGGCCCTCACCGCCGCGACAGGAGTCTCCCGATGACCGACGCGAACGCCTGCGCCGTGCCCCAGCCCGCCCCGACCGAGGGAGCCGCGTGTGCGCTTCCCGGCGCGGCTCCGGCCGTGCACGCGGAGCGCACCTGGCCCGCCGCCGGTCCCCAGGAGCGGTTCGAGATCCTCCGCCGTGCGAAGACCATCGCGATCGTCGGCGCGTCCGACAACCCGGCGCGCGCGAGCTACTTCGTCGCGACCTACCTGAGCGGCAGCTCGCCGTACGACGTGTACTACGTCAATCCGCGGGCGAGTGAGATCCTCGGCAAGCCCGCCTACGCGTCGCTCGCGGACCTGCCCGTCGTCCCCGACATCGTCGACGTCTTCCGCAAGCACGACGACCTGCCCGGCGTCGCGCAGGAGGCGGTGGATGCCGGGGCCTCGACGCTCTGGCTGCAGCTCGGCTCGTGGCACGAGGGCGCCGCGAAGATCGCCGCCGACGCAGGGCTGTCAGTCGTCATGGACCGGTGCGTCAAGATCGAGCACGCGCGCTTCCACGGCGGGCTCCACCTGGCGGGCTTCGACACCGGGGTTCTCAGCTCGAAGCGGCAGCTGCTGAGCCGCTGACGCGGCGCGCGCCGGCGCGTCGCGACCTGTAGACTGAGAGGATGCCGCGCCGCTTCAGAGTGCGCTCAGGCAGACAACTCGCTCACCGATCCTGGAGGACCACCATGGCCAACCGTGACCAGGGCATCATCGACCCGCCCATCGACGCACTGCTCGACAAGGTCGACTCGAAGTACCAGCTCGTGATCTACGCATCCAAGCGCGCGCGTCAGATCAACGACTACTACTCGGACCTCCACGAGGGGAACCTCTTCGACAACGTGGGCCCGCTCGTCGACTCGAACGTCGAGGACAAGCCCCTGACGATCGCCCTCCACGAGATCCACGAGGACAAGCTGCGCCTGCGCGCGGCCGAGTGACCTCGAGCTCATGACCCGGGCGCCACACGGCGTCATCCTCATGCCCGCGTGTCCCCCGTGTCGGGGACCGCGGGCATGATGGTTTTCACACCCCCGATCCGCCCTCTGGAGGACCGATGAGCGCGCTGCGCCTGTTCACGTCGGAGTCTGTGACCGAAGGTCACCCCGACAAGATCTGCGACCAGATCTCCGACAGCATCCTCGATGCCCTCCTCGCCGTCGACCGCGGCAGCCGCGTCGCCGTCGAGACGCTCGTGACCACCGGACTCGTCCACGTCGCCGGCGAGGTCCGCACCGACGGGTACGTCGACATCCCGGGGATCGTCCGCCGCGTCGTGAACCGCATCGGGTACACCTCTTCCGAGACCGGCTTCGACGGCGACTCGTGCGGTGTGACGGTGTCGATCGGCGAGCAGTCGGGCGACATCGCCGCGGGCGTCGACAACGCGCTCGAGCACCGCGAGGGCGGTTCCGTCGACCCCGTCGACGCGCTCGGCGCGGGGGACCAGGGCATCATGTTCGGCTACGCGACGAACGAGACGCCCTCGTACATGCCGACCGCGATCTGGACGGCTCACCGGCTGGCCGAGCGGCTAACCGACGCGCGTCGCAGCGGCGCGCTGCCGTTCCTCCGTCCCGACGGCAAGACGCAGGTGACCCTCGGCTACGACGGCACGACGCCGCGAACCGTCGACACGGTCGTCCTCTCCACCCAGCACCACCCCGACATCTCGCTCCCGGCCCTCCGCGCTGCGGTGCAGGCCGAGGTCATCGACCCCGTCCTCGCGCAGACGGGGCTCGACGTCTCGGGCGTGCGTTATGTGATCAACCCGGCCGGACCCTTCGTCGTGGGCGGCCCGAAGGGCGATGCGGGCCTGACCGGACGCAAGATCATCATCGACACCTACGGCGGCGCCGCGCGTCACGGTGGCGGGGCCTTCAGCGGCAAGGACCCGTCCAAGGTCGACCGCTCGGCGGCGTACGCGATGCGCTGGGTCGCAAAGAACGCCGTCGCGGCAGGGCTCGCCGACCGCCTCGAGGTACAGGTCGCCTACGCCATCGGCCGTGCCGCCCCCGTGGGGCTGTACGTCGAGACGTTCGGAACGGGGCACGTCTCGGACGAGAAGATCACCGCCGCGATCCGGCAGTCGTTCGACCTCCGGCCGCAGGCGATCATCGACGACCTCGACCTCCTGCGTCCCATCTACGCCCAGACCGCCGCCTACGGACACTTCGGGCGCGAACTGCCCGAGTTCACATGGGAGCGCACGGACCGCGTCGACGCCTTGCGGGCCGCCGCCGGGCTCTGACGCCCGTGATCGCCGTCGCGCGGATCCTCCTCGATTCGCCGGTTCCCCAACTCGATCGACTCTTCGACTACGCCGTACCGGGCGCCCTCGACGCCGACGCCCAGCCAGGCGTGCGGGTGAAGGTCCCGCTGCGCAGCGCCGGGCGGATGATCGAGGGCTGGGTCATCGAGCGGGCCGAGGTCGAACCCGGCGGGCGGCCGCTGTCCGAGGTGGCGTCCGTCGTCTCGCCGGTGCCGGTGCTCCCGGCATCCCTCTACGCACTGGCGCGTCGTGTCGCCGACCGGGCAGCCGGTTCGGCGAGCGACATCCTGCGCCTCGCGGTGCCGAAGCGGATGGTGCGGGCCGAGAAGGCCTGGCTCGCCGCCGATCCGCCCGAGGTGCCGCAGGTGGATCCGGATGCCGCGACCCGCGCCCACGCGCTCGCATCGCCCTATCCCGGGCTCGCCGATGCCGTCCTGTCGGGGGAGCGGGTGGCGATCGACGCCCCGCCGCATCCGACTCCCGGAGCCCTCCGCGGAGCCTGGGCGGACCTGCTCGCGAGCCTCGCCGCGCTGGTCCTGGGCAGCGGCCGGAGTGCGCTTCTCGTCGTCCCCGACCACCGCGACCAGACGCAGCTCCTCGACGCTCTCGCGGCCCTGGTCCCTGGAGACGCGATCGTCCGCGACGACGCCCGGCGCTCGGGGCCGGAGCGATACGCGACGTACCTCCGGATGCTGAGCGCCGCTCCCTGCATCGTCGTCGGGAACAGATCCACCGTGTACGCACCCGCCCACGATGTCGGCGCGGTCTTCGTCTGGGACGACGGCGACACGCTCCTTGCCGAGCCGCTCAGTCCGGGAGTCCACGCACGCGATGCCGCGCTCGTCCGTCAGGAGGAGGAGCACTCCGCGCTCGTCTTCGCGGGGCACACGCGCACGACCGACGTCGAGCGTCTCGTCCAGCTCGGGTGGGTGCGGGAGCTCCCTGCGTCGCGCCGGGTCAGTCCGCGGGTCGTTCTGTCCGCCACGCACGAGGCCGAGCACCGCGGTGCCCGGGTCCCCTCGGCCGCCTTCGGCGCGGCGCGGGAGGCGTTGCAGCACGGGCCGGTGCTCGTCCAGGTCGCCCGGCCCGGGTACTCGCCCGTCCTCGTCTGCGCGGAATGCCGCACCCCCGCCCGGTGCCGGCACTGCTCCGGCCCGCTCCGGGCCCGCCGACCGGGGGCGACGCCGGACTGCGGGTGGTGCGGCCGGTCCGCGCCGAATTGGACGTGCGCCAACTGCGCCGGCACACGCTTCCGGATGGCGTCGTCGGGGAGTGAGCGGACGGCGGATGAACTCGGTCGGGCGTTCCCCGGCATCCGGGTCATCGTCGCCGACGGCGACCATCCCGTCGCGTCCGTCGACGGCAGGCCTGCCCTCGTCATCGCCACGCGCGGAGCGGAGCCCCCGGCGGAGGGCGGCTACCGTGCCGTCATCCTCCTCGACGGCGACAAGATGCTCATGGCCGAGCAGTTGCGGATCGGCGAATCGTGCCTGCGGTGGTGGTCGAACGCCGCCGCGCTCGCGGCTCCCGGCTCGCCCGTCCACCTCGTCGGTGTCACGGGACCTGTCGCCCGTGCCCTCGCGACGTGGACCCACGCCGCCTACGCCCGCGCCGAGCTCGCGGACCGGGCGCCGCTGCTCATGCCCCCGACCGTTCGGGTCGCCGCTGTCGACGGGGCCGCGGCATCCGTCGACCGTGCCCTCGCGGAGCTGCGCGAGGCCGTTCCCGAGCTCGGTCCGCTGTCGGTGCTCGGGCCTGTGCCCACCGAGGACGGCTCGCGCGCCCTCGTCCGGGTGGACTACGCGCACGGCCGCACGGTCGCCGAGCAGTTGCGCGCCTCGGTCGTGGCGGACGCGGTCCGCGGTCGACGCCGGGGTCCGGGGCCCCGGACTACACTCAGGGTTCGGCTCGATGTGCCCGAGCTCGATCTGTGAGGACCTGCATGCGCGTCGTTTTCGCCGGAACCCCCGAACCGGCCGTCCCGTCCCTCCGCGCCCTCGCGGCCTCGTCCCACGAGGTCGTCGGCGTCGTCACGCGACGCGACGCTCCCATCGGTCGCAAGCGCGTCCTGACGCCCTCGCCGGTCGCGGTCGCGGCGGAAGATCTCGGGCTCCCGGTCGTCAAGGCGGACCGCCTCGACGACGCCGCGACGGCCGAGATCGCCGCGCTCGGCGCGGACCTGGGCGTCATCGTCGCCTACGGCGGGCTGGTGCGCGAACCGCTCCTGTCGACACCGCCGCACGGCTGGATCAACCTGCACTTCTCGCTCCTGCCGCGCTGGCGCGGCGCGGCGCCCGTGCAGCACGCGCTCATCGCCGGCGACCGCGTGACCGGCGCCGTCGTGTTCCAGCTGGTCCCCGCCCTCGACGCCGGTGACGTCTTCGCGGAGCTCCGTTACGACGTCCCGCGCGGTGCCACGGCGGGAGACGTGCTCGCCGACCTGGCTGCGTCGGGTGCGGAACTCGTCACGTCCGTCGTCGACGCGATCGCCGACGGTTCCGCGATCACGACGCCCCAGGTCGGCGAACCCACCCTCGCCCCGAAGCTCTCGCAGACCGACGGCGCTCTCGACCTCGCCGAGCCCGCCGACCGCGTCCTCGACCGCTTCCGCGGGACGACGCCCGAGCCCGGTGCCCACGTGTCGCTCGACGGTCAGCGGGTGAAGGTGCTCGCCGCGCTCCGCGGACCCGACGCTTCTCTCGAGACGGGACAGGTCGCGCTCGTCGGACGCGACGTCGTCGCCGGGACGGGGGAGGGAACCGTCCTTCTCCGGACGGTCCAACCCGCCGGCAAGGGGGCCATGAAGGCGGCTGACTGGTGGCGCGGGCTCCGCTCCGACGATCCCCGCATCGACCTCCCCGGAGCGGCCTCGTGAGCGCCGCCCGCGACGTCGCGTACGCGGTCATCCGCTCGGTTGGCGAGGACGACGCCTACGCGAACCTGCTCCTGCCGCGCGAACTCGAACGCGCTCGACTGTCGACGGCGGACGCCGCCCTCGCCACCGAACTGACGTACGGCACGCTCCGCCGTGTCGGGACCTACGACGCGATCATCGAGATGGCGGCATCCCGACCCGTCTCGGGGATCGACGCGCCCGTCCTCGACGCCCTACGACTCGGCACGCACCAGCTCCTCGCGACCCGCGTCCCCGCTCACGCCGCCGTCCACGAGACGGTCGACCTCGTCGGCCGCGTCGCGGGTCGGCGCGCGACGGGGTTCGCCAACGCCGTCCTCCGCCGCGTGTCGGAACGGGACGAGGAGGAGTGGCTGACCCGCATCGGGGATGCCGCCCGCTCCGACGACGAGCGCCTGGCCGTCCGGTTCGCGCACCCCGTCTGGATCATCCGCGCCTTCCGGCGCGCGCTGGCCGCCGAGGGACGTGCCGACGAACTCCTGGACCTGCTGGCGGCGGACAACGCGGCGCCGACGGTGACCCTCGCCGCCCTGCCGGGCGTCGGGTCGATCCCGGACGACGAGGAGCGCACCCCGTTCTCGCCCATCGGATTCCGACTTGCCGGTGGTGACCCGGAGCGGATCGTCAGAGGCTCGGGCGGTGCAGTCCGCGTGCAGGACGAGGGATCTCAGCTCGCGGCCCTCGCCCTCTCCCGTGCCGTCCCGGTCCGCGCGGGGGAGCAGTGGCTCGACCTCTGCGCCGCGCCCGGCGGCAAGACCGCCGTGCTCGCCGCCGAGGCGGCGGCCGCCGGCGCGACCCTCGAGGCGAACGAGCTGTCCGCGGCCCGCGCACGACTCGTCCGCCAGTCCGTCGCCGCGGTCCCGCTCGAGGTCCCCGTGTCGGAGGAGGACGGCCGCATCCGCGCGGGCCGAGGCGTCTACGACCGAATCCTCGTCGACGCCCCCTGCACCGGTCTCGGCGCGCTCCGGCGCCGCCCCGAAGCGCGGTGGCGGAAGGCCCCGGCCGACGTCCCCGAACTCACCCAGCTGCAGACCGAACTCCTCACCGCGGCGTTCGACGCACTGGCCCCCGGCGGGGTCGTCGCCTACGTGACGTGTTCGCCCCACCTCGCCGAGACCGCGGGCGTCGTGTCAGAGGTCGAACGCCACTTCGGCGACGCCCTCACGCAGCTCGACACACGCGCCGTCCTCCGGCAGGTCGCCGGCGATGCGATCGATCTCGCGGAGCCTGCGGACGGATCGGGACGCGCCCAGCTGTGGCCTCACCGCCACGGCACCGATGCGATGTCGATCTGGCTGCTCCGGAAGAACTGAGCGGGCACCGGGATAATGACTGACGTGGCCGATTCCGACGTACGCATCAATCCCAGCATCCTCGCCGCCGACTTCGTGAACATGCAGGCGGAGCTCGCCCGCATCGCGTCGGCCGACTTCGTCCACGTCGACGTCATGGACAACCACTTCGTCCCGAACCTGACGTTCGGCCCGCAGATGGTCGAGCGGATCCAGGCGACGAGCCCCATTCCGCTCGACGTCCACCTCATGATCAGCGACGCCGACCGCTGGGCTCCCGAGTACGCCGAGATCGGCGCGGCATCCGTCACGTTCCACCTCGAGGCCGCCGCCGAACCCGTCGCCCTGGCCCGTCGGCTCCGACAGATCGGTGCGCACGCCGGCGTCGCGGTCAAGCCCGCGACCCCCGTCGAGCAGCTGTTCGACGTCCTCGACGAGTTCGATCAGATCCTCGTCATGACCGTCGAGCCGGGCTTCGGCGGGCAGAGCTTCATGGCGGACCAGATGCCCAAGCTCCGCCGGCTCAGTGACGAGGCCCGACTCCGCGGGTCGCAGGTCTGGCTCCAGGTCGACGGCGGCATCGGCGAGTCGACCATCGCGCAGGCTGCGGATGCCGGTGCCGACACGTTCGTGGCGGGCTCGGCCGTCTTCGGTGCCGAGGACCCCGGAGCGGCGATCAGCGCCCTCCGCTCGGCTGCGGCATCCGCTCACCGGCACTGACTGGAGCGTCACGGGGACCGGCCGCTAGCGACGGCCCGGTACCCTGGAGGGTGTGAAGACCTTCGACGCACTGTTCTCCGAGCTGAGCGAGACTGCGGCGAGCCGTCCCGAAGGATCGGGCACGGTCGCGCAGCTGGACCGCGGCGTCCACGCCATCGGCAAGAAGATCGTCGAAGAGGCCGCTGAGGTCTGGATGGCCGCCGAGTACCAGTCCGACACCGAGACGGCCGAGGAGATCTCGCAGCTGCTCTACCACCTGCAGGTGATGATGCTCGCGAAGGGCCTGACGCTCGAGGACGTATACCGACATCTCTGATCGGTCCCTCGTCCCGTCCGCCCACCTCCACACCGAAAGACGCTCCATGCTGCGCATCGCCGTCCCCAACAAGGGCATGCTCGCCGAAACCACCGCGGGGATGCTCGCCGAGGCCGGGTACACCGGTCGACGCGACCCCAAGGACCTGCACGCCATCGACCCCGTCAACGACGTCGAGTTCTTCTACCTCCGCCCCAAGGACATCGCCACCTACGTCGGCTCCGGTGCGTTGGACGTCGGCATCACGGGCCGCGACCTGCTGCTGGATGCCCGGATGCCGGGTGCTCGAGAGATCGAGAAGCTCGGCTTCGGCGGCTCGACGTTCCGGTTCGCCGGTCCTCCCGGACGCTTCACCGAGCTCGCCGACCTCGACGGACTGCGCGTCGCGACGGCCTATCCCGGCCTCGTGGACGCCTACCTCGACGACCTCGGCGTGGCCGTCGATCTCGTGCCGCTCGACGGCGCGGTCGAGTCCGCCGTCCAGCTGGGTGTGGCGGATGCCGTCGCCGACGTCGTCTCGACCGGCACGACCCTCCGCCAGGCGGGCCTCGAGATCTTCGGGCCGGTGCTGCTGGAGTCCGAGGCGGTCCTGATCGGCGCGCCGACCGAGGCCGACGGCACCGAGACGCTCCTCCGGCGCCTGCGCGGCGTCATGGTCGCCCGGCGCTACGTCCTCATCGACTACGACCTGCCCGCGCACCTGGTCGACCAGGCGGTCGCCCTCGCTCCCGGGATCGAGTCGCCCACGATCTCGCCGCTGCGCGACCCCGAGTGGGTCGCCGTCCGGGTCATGAGCCCACGGAAGACCGTGAACCAGGTCATGGACGCCCTCTACGAGATCGGCGCGCGCGCGATCCTCGTGACCGCGATCCACAACGCGAGGCTCTGACGTGTCGCTCGTCAGCCGCGTGATCCCGTGTCTCGACGTGGCCGCGGGCAAGGTCGTCAAGGGCGTCAACTTCGAGAACCTGCGCGAGATGGGCGACCCGGTCGAACTCGCGCGCCGGTACTACGAGCAGGGCGCGGATGAGATCACCTTCCTCGACGTGACAGCCACCGTCGACGCGCGCGACACGACGTACGACGTCGTGCAGCGCACCGCCGAACAGGTCTTCATTCCGCTGACGGTGGGCGGGGGAGTGCGCTCGGCCGAGGACGTCGCACGGCTCCTCGGGGTCGGCGCCGACAAGGTGGGCGTCAACTCCGCCGCGATCGCCCGGCCCGAACTCCTCGGCGAGATCGCTGACCGCTTCGGCGCGCAGGTGCTCGTCCTCTCCCTCGACGTCAAGCGCGCTCCCGGCACGCCGTCCGGGTTCGCCGTCACGACGCACGGCGGCCGCACCCTCACCGATCTCGACGCGCTTGCGTGGGCGCGCGAGGCGATCGAGCGCGGTGCGGGGGAACTCCTCGTCAACTCGATCGACGCCGACGGCACGAAGGACGGCTTCGACCTCGAGCTCGTCTCGCTCATGCGCGACGTGTCCTCGGTCCCCGTGATCGCCTCCGGAGGGGCGGGGGATGCCGCGCACTTCGCCCCGGCGATCGCCGCCGGCGCCGACGCGGTGCTCGCGGCATCCGTCTTCCACTCCGGACAGCTGACGGTCGGCGACGTCAAGGATGCCCTGGTGGCCGAAGGCGTGGAGGTGCGGCGATGACGCGCTCCGTCGACGAACGCATGGCGCGGGTCGTCTACAACGCGGACGGACTCGTCCCCGCGATCGTGCAGCAGCACGACACGCGCGAGGTGCTCATGCTCGGGTGGATGGATGCCGAGGCCCTCCGCCGGACGCTCACCGAGGGTCGCGTGACGTTCTGGTCGCGCTCGCGTCAGGAGTACTGGCGCAAGGGCGACACGTCCGGTCACGCGCAGTTCGTGAAGGGCGTGCGGCTGGACTGCGACGGCGACACGCTGCTGGTGTCCGTCGAGCAGGTCGGCGCGGCCTGCCACACCGGCGACCGCACGTGCTTCGACGCGGACGACCTCGACCCCGTCGTCGGCGAGTTCTCATGACCGAGGCGGCCTCGCGCCGGACGCGGCTCGCGGCGGTGCTCGCGATCCTCGTCGGCGGAGCGATCGGCATCATCGGCTCGACGCAGACGTGGCTCGAGGCGACGGTCGACGACGGCTCCGCCGTCCCGATCCCGATCCCCGGGACCGACGCTCTCGCCGTCGTGGCGCCGCTGAGTCTCGCAGCGCTCGCCCTGGCACTCGCCCTGACGATCGTGGGACGCGTCCTCCGCTACGCGTTCGCGGTCATCGCGGTCGCCCTCGGCGCGGGCCTCGGGTGGGGTGCGTTCCGGATCGCCTCGCAACGCCCTGTCGACGCCGTCGCGGGACCCGTCACCGACGCGACGGGTCTGAGCGGCGCGCAGGGCATCGCCGGGGTCGTGACGGAGATCACGGCGACGCCATGGCCGGCGGTGACGGTCGCGGCATCCGTGCTCATCATCCTCGGCGGAGTCGTCGCGCTCGCGACCGCCCACCGCTGGACGAGCGCCGGTCGCAAGTACCGGACCGACCGCGCAAGCGGCCCGCGCGACAGCATCGACTCGTGGGACGACCTGTCGCGCGGCGAGGACCCGACGACCTGACCCAGCGGGGCGGGGCAGCGTGCACGCCCCGCTAGACTGGTCGAGCGGCTCCGGCCGACCCAGAGAACCCGTGCTTCGCATCGAAGGAGAACTATGAGCGGCATCGAGGACCCCGGCCACGGACACTCCCCGGCGGCATGGACGACGGTCATCATCATGCTCGTCGCCGTGACGATCGGCACCGTCTTCTTCTTCTTCGACATGCCGCTGCTCGTCTGGCTTTCGGTCGTCCTGCTGTTCATCGGCCTCATCGTCGGCTACATCATGACCAAGGCCGGCTACGGCGTCGGTGGGTCGAAGACCGTCACGAAGCAGCACTGACGTGCTCGCCGACCTCATGGCCGGCGCGGTGGAGGATGCACGAGAGCGGGAGTCCGTCCGCCCCTTGGCGGTCGTCGAGAAGCTCGCTCTGGCGCACCCTGCCGCGATCGACGCCCTGGCTGCGCTCTCACCCGCGGAGTGTGTGAAGATCATCGCCGAGGTGAAGCGCGCGAGTCCGTCCCGCGGCGACCTCGCCGACATCCCCGAC
This sequence comes from Microbacterium sp. LKL04, assembly GCF_900102005.1. Lineage (NCBI taxonomy): Bacteria > Bacillati > Actinomycetota > Actinomycetes > Micrococcales > Microbacteriaceae > Microbacterium > Microbacterium sp. LKL04. Next base: position 947,143 of record NZ_LT627736.1, read on the forward strand.
CCTGCGCTTCAGGCGCGTCGTTACGAGCTGGGCGGGGCGTCCGCCATCTCGGTCCTGACCGAGGCGCGGAAGTTCAAAGGGTCCCTCGCCGACCTCGAGGCCGTGCGTGCCGCCGTCACCCTCCCCGTCCTCCGGAAGGACTTCGTCTCGACGCCGTATCAGGTGTTCGAGGCGCGCGCTGCCGGTGCCGACCTCGTGCTCCTCATCGTCGCGGGGCTGGAGCAGGACGTCCTCGCCGAGCTCTACGGCCTCATCCAGGAACTCGGCATGACACCGCTCGTCGAGACGCACTCCGCAGAGGAGCTGGCGCGCGCGAATGACATCGGCGCGCGTCTGATCGGCGTCAATGCGCGCAATCTCTCCACATTCGAGCTCGACCGCGACCTCTTCGGCCGGCTCGTGTCCGACATCCCCGAGGGTGTGATCAAGATCGCCGAGTCCGCGGTCCTCGCACCCGCCGACGTCGCGCACTACCGTGCCGCGGGCGCCGACGTCGTCCTGATCGGTGAAGCGCTCGTCACGAACGACCCCGTGTCGACGCTCGCCTCGTTCCTGGAGGCAGGTTCATGAGTCTGCGCGCAGCCGCGGGTCCTTTCTTCGGCGAGTTCGGCGGGCGGTACATGCCCGAGTCCCTCATCGCCGCCATCGACGAGCTGACGGCGGTGTACGAGGACGCCAAGGCGGACCCGGAGTTCGCCGCGGAGTTCGCGCGCCTGCTGAACGTCTACGCCGGCCGGCCCTCCGCCCTCACCGAGGTGCCGCGGTTCGCCGAGCACGCCGGTGGGGCGCGGGTGTTCCTCAAGCGCGAGGACCTCAACCACACCGGTTCGCACAAGATCAACAACGTCATAGGTCAGGCGCTCATCACGAAGCGTCTCGGCAAGAAGCGCGTGATCGCGGAGACCGGCGCGGGCCAGCACGGCGTCGCCACGGCGACCGCGGCCGCCCTGTTCGGCTTCGAGTGCACGATCTACATGGGCGAGGTGGACACGGAGCGCCAGGCACTCAACGTCGCGCGCATGCGTCTGCTCGGCGCTGAGGTCATCCCGGTCACGACAGGCTCGCGCACGCTCAAGGACGCGATCAACGAGGCGTACCGCGACTGGGTCGCCTCCGTCGACACCACCAACTACATCTTCGGCACGGCCGCGGGACCGCACCCGTTCCCCGCCATGGTGCGCGACTTCCAGAAGATCATCAGTGAAGAGGCTCGTCAGCAGCTGCTCGACGAGATCGGCAGACTCCCCGATGCGGTCGTCGCGTGCGTGGGCGGCGGATCGAACGCCATCGGCATGTTCGACGCGTTCCTCGACGACGAGGGCGTGGCCCTCTACGGCGTCGAGGCGGCCGGCGACGGCGTCGACACGCCGAAGCACGCAGCATCCATCGAACGCGGTCGCCCCGGCATCCTGCACGGCGCGAAGACGTTCGTCCTGCAGGACGAAGACGGTCAGACGACCGAGTCGCACTCGATCTCCGCGGGCCTCGACTACCCGGGCGTCGGTCCCGAGCACGCATGGCTCGCGAGCATCGGCCGGGCGCAGTACATCCCCGCGACCGACACCGAGGCGATGGAGGCCCTGCGTCTGCTGAGCCGGACCGAAGGGATCATCCCCGCCATCGAGTCCGCTCACGCCTTGGCCGGTGCACTGCGCATCGGGCGCGAACTGGGCCCGGAGGGCGTGATCGCGATCAACCTCTCCGGCCGCGGCGACAAGGACATGGACACCGCCGCCCGGTGGTTCGAGCTGTACGACGCCGATAAGGAGCCCGTCGAGGTCCCCGCCGACCCCGAGCACGGCAGCGGCGAAGGAGTCGAGCTGTGACCTCCCGTGTGGCGGCTGCCATCTCCGCCGCGAAGGACGCGGGTCGCGGGGCCTTCGTCGGCTACCTCCCGATCGGCTACCCCGACCTGCAGACGAGCATCGACGCCGCGGTCGCCCTGGCTGAGAACGGCGCCGACATCCTCGAGCTGGGTCCGCCGTACTCCGATCCCGTCATGGACGGCGTCGTCATCCAAGAGGCGACGCAGGCCGCCCTCGCAGCCGGATTCCGGTTCCGGGACACGTTCACAGCCGTCCGCGCGATCGCCGAGCGGGTCGACGTGCCGATCGTCGTCATGACGTACTGGAACCCGGTGTTCCAGTACGGCGTCGACCGCTTCGCCGACGACCTCGCTGCGGCCGGCGGTGCCGGGCTCATCACGCCGGACATCACCCCCGATGCCGCCGCCGACTGGATCGCCGCATCGGAGCGCACCGGCCTCGACCGGATCTTCCTCGCCGCGCCCTCGTCCACCGACGATCGGTTGAAGATGATCGCCGAGCACACGACCGGATTCGTCTACACCGTCTCGACGATGGGGATCACGGGGGAGCGGGCGGAGTTGGATGCCGCGGCGCGCGCCCTCGTCGGCCGTCTCCGCGCGCACGGGGTCGAGAACGCGTGCGTCGGTATCGGCATCTCGACGGCCGATCAGGTCGACGGCGTCCTCGACTACGCAGACGGTGCCATCGTCGGTACGGCTCTCGTGCGCGCACTGCGCGACGGCGGCGTCGAGGGCCTCGCAGCCACGGCGCGCGAGCTGTCGCAGGGCGCAGGACCGCACGCCGTCACCGCGTAGACTCGCCGTCGTGACTTCTGCAGCCCTCTCCGTCGTCGCGAGCATTCCCAGCCCGCCGATCAGTTCGTTCCAGCTCGGCCCGCTGACGATCCACTTCTACGCCCTGTGCATCCTGGCGGGCATCGTCGTGGCGACGTTCTGGACCAACCGCCGTCTCACCAAGCGCGGCGCGGAGCCCTGGGTCGTCATCGACATCTGCCTGCTCGCGGTCCCGCTGGCCATCATCGGCGCGCGCATCTTCCACGTTCTGACCCACCCGGGGTTCTACTTCGGCGAGGACAAGGACATCTGGGCGATCTTCCGGATCTGGGAGGGCGGCATCGCCATCTTCGGCGCCCTGATCGGCGGCGCCATCGGTGCGTGGCTCGGCTGCAAGTGGAGCGGCATCCGCTTCTGGAGCTTCGCCGACGCGCTCGCGCCTGCACTCCTGCTCGCGCAGGCCTTCGGCCGGTTCGGCAACTGGTTCAACCAGGAGCTGTACGGTCTCCCCACCGACCTGCCTTGGGGGCTGAAGATCGACTACCCGAACTCCGCGTGGCCGGCAGGCCTCCCGGAGAGCACCCTCTTCCACCCGACCTTCCTCTACGAGGTCATCTGGAATGTCATGGGCGTCATCATCATCGCCGCGGCCGGACGACGCTTCCGGCTGCAGTGGGGCCGCCTGTTCGGTCTGTACCTCGTCTGGTATTCGGCGGGTCGCATCGTCTGGGAGTCGATCCGCATCGACCCGAGCGAGATTTTCCTCGGTCTCCGCACCAACGTGTGGGCCGCGATCCTCGGTGTCGTGGTCGGTCTGGTCATCATGATCGTCCAGAACCGCCGGCACCCGGGCTTCGAGCCTTCGCCGTACCAGCCCGGTCGCGAGTGGACCCCTTCCGGGGAGGTACACTCGCAGGGAACCGATGACTTCGTGGACGTGAGCGCACCCCCCGCGTCCGAAGAATCCTCCGGTGGGGCCACAAGCTCCCTCACCACCCGATAGCAAGCACCGCAGGGCCGACGTCGTCCCAGGTTGAGCACCCATGTGAGGACGGTAGGCATGCCCTCGAGCTCCCGTCACGAAGACACCACGACGACCATCACCGGTGGTTCGTTCCCTGCGAAGCAGGGGATGTACAACCCGGCGTTCGAGAAGGACGCCTGCGGTCTGGCGATGGTCGCCACTCTGCGCGGCGAGGCGGGCCACGACATCGTGGACCTCGCTCTTACCGCGCTCCGCAATCTCGAGCACCGCGGTGCCATCGGGTCGGATGCCGGTACCGGTGACGGTGCCGGCATCCTGACCCAGATGCCCGACGCCTTCCTGCGCGCGGTCGTCGACTTCGAGCTGCCCGCCGTCGGCGAGTACGCCGTCGGTCTCGCCTTCCTGCCGACGGATCATGACGAGCGCCTGGCCCAGAAGGCGGCCGTCGAGTCGATCGCGGCGAGCGAGGGCCTGACCGTCCTCGGGTGGCGCACGGTTCCCACGGCGGACGAGAACCTCGGCAAGCTGGCGTTCAACGCACGACCGGTGTTCGAGCAGCTCTTCGTGTCGCGCCCCGCGGTCGGCGACGCGCCGGCCCTGGCGGGCATCGCTCTCGATCGCCGAACGTACCGCCTCCGCAAGCGCGCGCAGCACGAACTCGACGCCTACTTCGTGTCGCTGTCCAGCCGCACCCTCGGGTACAAGGGCATGGTGACGACGCTCCAGCTGGAGCCGTTCTACCCCGACCTTCAGGATGAGCGGTTCGCGACCGAGCTCGCCGTCGTGCACTCGCGCTATTCGACGAACACCTTCCCGTCGTGGCCGCTCGCGCAGCCGCTGCGGATGCTCGCCCACAACGGCGAGATCAACACCGTCAACGGCAACCGCAACTGGATGCGGGCGCGTCAGTCCCAGCTCGAGTCGGAGCTCCTCGGGGACATCAGCCCGCTGCTGCCGATCTGCAGCCCGGGCCAGAGCGACTCGGCATCCTTCGATGAGGTTCTCGAGCTCCTCACGCTCACGGGACGGAGCCTGCCCCACGCCATCATGATGATGGTCCCCGAGGCGTACGAGAAGCAGGCCGACATCTCCGACGAGCTGCGCGCCTTCTACGAGTACCACTCGATGCAGATGGAGCAGTGGGACGGCCCGGCCGCCCTCATCTTCACGGACGGCTCGCTCGTGGGAGCGACGCTCGACCGCAACGGTCTGCGTCCGGGCCGGTGGACCGAGACCACCGACGGCCTCGTCGTCATCGGCAGCGAGACCGGCGTGCTCGACTTCGAGCCGGAGCGCATCAAGCGCCGCGGACGCCTGCAGCCCGGCCGCATGTTCGTCGTCGACACCGCGCAGGGTCGCATCGTCGAGGACGAGGAGATCAAGCGCGGCCTCGCCGCTCTCCACCCGTGGCAGGACTGGCTCGACGAGGGCCGCGTGCGCCTGAAGGATCTGCCCGAGCGCGAGCACATCGTGCACCCGATCGCCTCCATCACACGACGCCAGCGCACCTTCGGCTATACCGAAGAAGAGGTGCGCATCCTCCTGACGCCGATGGGGCAGACGGGCGCCGAGCCTCTCGGAGCGATGGGGTCCGATACGCCGATCGCCGTCCTGAGCGAGCGTCCCCGCCTGCTGTTCGACTACTTCGTGCAGCAGTTCGCGCAGGTCACGAACCCGCCGCTCGACTCGATCCGCGAAGAGGTCGTCACCTCTCTCGGGCTCGGGCTCGGTCCGGAGCGGAACCTCCTGGCCTCGGGCCCGGACCACACCCGTGTCATCACGCTGGACTTCCCGGTCATCGACAACGACGAGCTGGCGAAGCTGCAGAACATCGACCGTGCTCTGCCCGGTCGTCGGTCGATCACCATCCGCGGTCTGTACCGCGCCGACGCCGATGCGGATTCGCTCCGTTCGCGGCTCGACGAGATCTGCGCAGAGGTGGATGCCGCCATTGCCGACGGCGTGGAGTTCATCATCCTGAGCGACCGCGACTCGACGTCGGACCTCGTGCCGATCCCGTCCCTGCTGACGCTCTCCGCCGTCCACCACCACCTCATCCGCAACGAGAACCGTATGAAGGTGGGGCTGGTCGTCGAGGCCGGCGACGTGCGCGAGGTCCACCACGTGGCGACCCTCATCGGTTACGGGGCGTCGGCGGTCAACCCGTACCTCGCGATGGAGACCGTCGAATATCTGGTGCGGGCCGGGTACATCACGGGTGTCGAGCCCGAGAAGGCCGTTCGGAACCTGATCTACGCGCTCGGCAAGGGCGTGCTGAAGATCATGTCGAAGATGGGCATCTCGACGGTCTCCTCCTACGCCGGGGCGCAGGTCTTCGAAGCCGTGGGTCTGTCGCAGGAGTTCATCGACGCCTACTTCACCGGCACCGAGACCAAGCTCGGCGGCATCGGGATCGAGGAGATCTCTCGTGAGAACCTCGCCCGTCACGAGTTCGCCTACCCCGCCGACCAGGCGGCGCGCGCGCACGAGCGCCTATGGACGGGCGGCGAGTACCAGTGGCGGCGCGACGGCTCGCCCCACCTGTTCAACCCCGACACGGTGTTCCGTCTCCAGCACGCCACACGGACCCGTCGCTACGACATCTTCCGTGAGTACACGCAGCTGATCGACGAGCAGGCGAGCGAGCTGAAGACCCTGCGGGGGCTCTTCCGACTCAAGAACGGCACCCGCCCGGCGGTCCCGATCGACGAGGTCGAACCGGTGTCGTCGATCGTCAAGCGATTCTCGACCGGTGCGATGAGCTACGGGTCGATCTCGCAGGAGGCGCACGAGACGCTCGCGATCGCGATGAACCGGCTCGGCGCGAAGTCGAACACGGGGGAGGGCGGCGAGGACGTCGACCGGCTCCTCGACCCCGAGCGTCGGAGCGCGATCAAGCAGGTCGCCTCGGGACGCTTCGGTGTCACGAGCATGTACCTGACCCATGCGGATGACATCCAGATCAAGCTCGCTCAGGGCGCCAAGCCCGGTGAGGGCGGGCAGCTGCCGCCGGGCAAGGTCTACCCGTGGATCGCGCGCACCCGCGGCGGCACCCCGGGGGTCGGCCTCATCTCGCCGCCGCCGCACCACGACATCTACTCGATCGAGGACCTCAAGCAGCTCATCTTCGACGTCAAGCGGGCCAATCCGTCCGCGCGCGTGCACGTGAAGCTGGTCAGTCAGTCCGGAATCGGCGCGGTCGCGGCGGGCACCGCCAAGGCCCTGGCCGACGTCATCCTCGTCTCCGGTCACGATGGTGGAACGGGCGCGAGCCCGCTGAACTCGCTCAAGCACGCGGGTACGCCGTGGGAGCTGGGACTCGCCGAGACGCAGCAGACCCTGATGATCAACGACATGCGCGGTCGGGTGGTCGTCCAGGCCGATGGTCAGCTCAAGACCGGCCGCGACGTCCTCATCGCGGCGCTCCTGGGGGCCGAGGAGTTCGGCTTCGCGACGAGCGCGCTCGTCGTCGAGGGCTGCATCATGATGCGCGTGTGCCACCTCGACACGTGCCCGGTCGGCGTCGCGACCCAGAACCCGGAACTGCGCAAGCGCTTCACGGGCAAGGCGGAGCACGTCGTGAACTTCATGGAGTTCATCGCTCAGGAGGTGCGGGAGTACCTCGCCGAGCTCGGGTTCCGATCGATCGAGGAAGCCGTCGGCCACACCGAGGTCCTCGACGTCCAGCCGGCCGTCGACCACTGGAAGGCATACGGTCTGGACCTCTCGCCGATCCTCCACGGACCGGCTTTCGGTGACGACGCACCGCGCCACCGCGTCCGCGAGCAGGACCACGAGCTCGAGGACCACTTCGACGTCGCGCTGCTGGACCGGGCACGTGATGTCGTGGAGCACGGCGGTCATCTCGTGATCGACCTGCCGGTGCGCAACACCGAGCGCGCTGTCGGCACCATGCTCGGCCACCACGTCACGAAGGCGCACGGCGAGAACGGGCTGCCGTCCGGCACGATCGAGGTCAACCTCACCGGTTCGGCCGGCCAGTCGTTCGGTGCCTTCCTGCCGTCGGGCATCACACTGCGGCTCGAGGGCGACTCGAACGACTACGTCGGCAAGGGGCTCTCGGGCGGCGAGATCGTCGTCCGGCCCCCGCGCGACGCCGTCTTCGACGCCTCGCAGAACGTCATCGCCGGGAACGTGATCGGCTACGGCGCGACCCAGGGGTCGATGTTCCTGCGCGGCGTCGTCGGCGAACGCTTCCTCGTGCGCAACTCCGGCGCGACCGCGGTCGTCGAAGGGGTGGGCGATCATGCCCTCGAGTACATGACCGGCGGTCTCGCCGTCATCCTCGGTGCCACCGGGCGCAACCTCGGGGCCGGCATGTCCGGCGGATCGGCGTACATCTACAAGCTCGATCGTGCGCTCATCAACCGCGAAGCGCTCGCCACCGGCGAGCTCGAGCTCCTCGAGCTCGGCTCCGGCGATATCGAGATCCTGCGGGATCTCCTGGCCCGCCACGCCGAGGAGACCGGCTCCGATCTGGCCGAGGGGCTGCTCGCCGACCTCGACAGCGAGGCCGCGAACTTCACCCGTGTCCTGCCGCGCGACTACGCGGCCGTCCTGAAAACCCGCCAGGAGGCGGCCGCCGAGGGGCTCGACCCCGACAGCGACGTCGTCTGGAACCGCATCCTGGAGGTGACCCGTGGCTGACCCGAAGGGCTTCCTCAAAGTCACCGAGCGCGAGCTCCCGCCGCGCCGGCCCGTTCCCGTTCGCATCATGGACTGGAAAGAGGTGTACGAGCAGGGCGACCAGGCCGTGCTCCGTCGCCAGGCGGGCCGCTGCATGGACTGCGGCGTCCCGTTCTGCCACCAGGGCTGCCCGCTCGGGAACCTCATCCCGGAGTGGAACGACCTCACCTGGCGCGGCGAGGGTCGCGCGGCGATCGAGCGGCTCCATGCGACGAACAACTTCCCGGAGTTCACCGGTCGCCTGTGTCCCGCCCCGTGCGAGAGCTCGTGCGTCCTCGGCATCAATCAGCCTGCCGTCACGATCAAGCAGATCGAGGTCTCCACGATCGACGAGGCGTTCGCGCACGGCTGGGTCGAGGCCGAGCCCCCCGGCCGCCTCACCGGCAAGACGGTCGCGGTCGTCGGGTCGGGGCCTGCGGGACTCGCGGCCGCGCAGCAGCTGACGCGCGCAGGGCACACTGTCGCCGTGTACGAGCGCGACGACCGCATCGGCGGCCTGCTGCGCTACGGCATCCCGGACTTCAAGATGGAGAAGCGCCATCTCGAGACGAGACTCCGTCAGATGCGCGACGAGGGCACGCGGTTCCGGGCAGGCGTCGAGATCGGCAAGGACCTGTCGTGGGCGGACCTCCGCGCCCGCTACGACGCGGTCGTCGTCGCCACCGGTTCGACCGTTCCTCGCGACCTGTCGATCCCCGGACGCGACCTCGACGGTGTCCACTTCGCGATGGAGTACCTCGTCGAGTCGAACAAGGCCGTCGCGGGCGACCAGGTGCCGCACCAGATCCACGCCGAGGGCAAGCACGTCATCGTCATCGGCGGCGGCGACACGGGTGCGGACTGCATCGGTACGGCGCACCGACAGGGGGCGCTCAGCGTCACGAACCTCGCCATCGGAAAGCAGCCGCCCGAGGCGCGTCCCGACCACCAGCCGTGGCCGATGATGCCGACGCTCTTCGAAGTGGCCTCTGCGCACGAGGAGGGCGGTGACCGTTCCTACCTGGCTTCGACCGTCGAGTTCCTCGGTAACGAGGCGGGGGAGGTGCGCGCCCTCCGCGTCGCCGAGACGGAATTCGTCGACGGCCGCCGTGTGCCCAAGAGCGGCACCGAGCGCGAGATCCCCGCCGACCTCGTCCTGATCGCGATGGGCTTCACCGGCCCGGAGCGGTCAGCGCTCGAGCAGCAGCTCGGCGCCGTCTTCACCTCCGACGGCAACGTCGAGCGGGCGGACGACTGGCAGGCGACGGCACCGGGTGTCTTCGTGGCCGGCGACGCCGGACGCGGCCAGTCCCTCATCGTCTGGGCGATCGCAGAAGGGCGCGCGGCGGCTTCGGCAGTCGACGAGTACCTCATGGGGTCCACCAGCCTCCCGGCGCCGGTCCGCCCGACCGACGTCGCGATCGGTCTCCAGCACGCCTAGGCTGGAATCGTTCCCACATCACTACCCGACGGAGCTATTTCTGTGAGACGCGCGAAGATCGTCGCCACTCTGGGTCCCGCCACCGAAAGCTACGAGATGGTTCGCGCCATCATCGATGCCGGTGTGGACGTGACCCGCTTCAACCTCAGCCACGGCGACTACGCCGACCACGACGCCCGACTGGCGAACGTGCGCAAGGCGGCGGATGACGCCGGCCGTGCCGTCGCCGTCCTCGTCGACCTGCAGGGCCCGAAGATCCGGCTCGGCCGGTTCGCCGAAGGTCCCCACTTCCTCGCCGTCGGCGACGTCTTCAAGATCACGACCGAAGACATCGCCGGGACGAAGGAGATCGTCGGCACGACCTTCAAGGGCCTTCCGGAGGACGTCAACAAGGGCGACTTCCTCCTGATCGACGACGGCAAGGTCCGCGTCCAGGTCACCGGTGTCGAGGGGCCGGTCGTCACGACCGAGGTCATCGTCGCCGGCTACGTGTCGAACAACAAGGGCATCAACCTTCCCGGTGTCGCGGTCAACGTGCCCGCCCTGTCGGAGAAGGACGAGGCGGACCTCCGCTGGGGTCTGCGCGCCGGAGCCGACATCATCGCGCTGTCGTTCGTGCGCAACGCCGCCGACGTCACCCGCGTGCACGAGATCATGGCGGAGGAGGACCGCAAGGTCCCCGTCATCGCGAAGATCGAGAAGCCGCAGGCGGTCGACGCTCTCGAAGAGATCATCGACGCCTTCGACGGCATCATGGTCGCGCGCGGCGACCTCGGCGTCGAGCTGCCCCTCGAGGCCGTGCCGATCGTTCAGAAGCGCGCCGTCGAACTCTGCCGCCGCATGGCCAAGCCGGTCATCGTCGCGACGCAGATGCTCGAGACCATGATCGAGAACCCGGTTCCCACCCGGGCCGAGACGAGCGACGTCGCCAATGCCGTCCTGGACGGCGCGGACGCGGTCATGCTCTCGGGCGAGACGAGCGTCGGCAAGCACCCCGTCGGCGTGGTCGAGACGATGGCCCGGATCATCGACGCGACCGAGACGCACGGGCTGGAGCGCATCCCGCCGCTGACGGCGAAGCCGCGCACGCAGGGTGGCATCATCACCCTCGCCGCCAACGAGGTCGCCGAGTTCGTCGAGGCGAAGTTCATCTGCCTGTTCACCGAGTCGGGCGACACCGCGCGTCGCATGTCGCGGCTGCGCTCCGGCATCCCGATGCTCGCCTTCACCATCGAGCCGGCGATCCGTCGCCGCATGGCGATGACGTGGGGCATCCAGTCGGCCCTCGTCGAGCACGTCGCCCACACCGACCTCATGTTCCTCCAGGTGGACGACTACTTCCTGTCGCGCGGCCTTCTGGAAGAGGGGGACAAGGTCGTCGTGATCTCCGGGTCCCCTCCTGGAATCATCGGTGCGACCAACGACATCCGCATCCACAAGATCGGCGACGCCGTCCACGGCAAGGCCCCGATCTACAAGGCGGAGAGCTGATCCGTCGCCTGTGATGCACGAAACGGCGCCCCTTCGGGGGCGCCGTTTCGCTGTGGTGCCGGTGGTGGGAGTCGAACCCACACGCCCTTTCGGGCAACCGAGTTTGAGTCGGTCGCGTCTGCCATTCCGCCACACCGGCGCGCGCCTCAACGACGATACCGCAGGATGCGGGTGCACCCTGGCCTAGGATGGACGAGTGACTGAGCAGGAACCCACCTCCGCCCCCCAGGCAGCTCCCGCCCCTCGACGCGTCGTCGTCGCGGAGGATGAGTCGCTGATCCGCCTCGACATCGTCGAGATCCTGCGCGACAGCGGCTTCGACGTGGTCGGCGAGGCGGGCGACGGCGAGACCGCCGTGCAGCTGGCCACCGAGCTCCGTCCGGACCTCGTCATCATGGACGTGAAGATGCCGATCCTCGACGGCATCAGCGCCGCCGAGAAGCTGAGCAAGAACCACGTCGCCCCGGTCGTCCTCCTCACGGCGTTCAGCCAGAAGGAGCTCGTCGAGCGCGCCAGCGAAGCCGGCGCGCTCGCCTACGTCGTGAAGCCCTTCACGCCGAACGACCTGCTGCCCGCGATCGAGATCGCCCTCGCGCGCTACGAGCAGATCATCACGCTCGAGGCGGAGGTCGCCGACATGGTCGAGCGCTTCGAGACCCGCAAGCTCGTCGACCGGGCCAAGGGCCTGCTGAACGAGAAGATGGGCCTGTCCGAGCCCGAGGCGTTCCGCTGGATCCAGAAGGCGTCGATGGACCGTCGCCTCACGATGCAGGACGTCGCCAAGGCGATCATCGAGCAGCTGGCGCCCAAGAAGGCGTGACGCCTCCGTCATGATCGACGAGCTCGATCTCCCGGTCGACTTCGCTGTGCGAGGCGGTTCGGTGCTGCTGCGGGGCGCGACGCAGGGCGACCTCGATGCGATCGTGGCGCTGCTGTCGGACGACCCCGTCAGTGCGGGTCGGGGCGATGTGGCGGCCGCCGACGACCGACGCTTCTATCTCCGCGGCCTGTTGCGCATCCTGGACTCGGAGAGCAACGACGTCCTGGTCGTGGAGAGCGACGGCCGCGTCGTCGCGACCATGCAGCTCACCGTCATCCCCGGAATGGCGCGCCGCGGCAGTACGAGACTCCTCGTCGAGGCCGTCCGGGTCGCCAGCACGGAGCGTTCGGCGGGGATCGGCGCCGCGATGATGACGTGGGTCGCCGACGTCGCCGCTCCCGCCGTCGGAGCATCCCTCGTGCAGTTGACGTCGGATGCCGCGCGCACCGATGCCCACCGGTTCTACACGCGACTGGGCTTCGTCGACTCGCACATCGGCTTCAAGCTCGCCGTTCCGCGCTGAGCGGATCAGGATGCCGGCAGATCGCGCACCATGTTGGTGATCCGCACCGTCGAGCACCGTCTGCCCTGATCGTCCGTGACGACGATCTCGTGCACGGTGATGCTCCGGCCGAGGTGGATCGGCGTGCAGACCCCCGTGACCCACCCCTCCGTCGCTGAACGGGTGTGGGTCGCGTTGATGTCGATGCCGACCGCGAGTCGTCCCTCGCCCGCGTGCAGGTTCGCGTGCATCGAGCCGAGCGACTCGCCGAGGACGACGTAGGCGCCGCCGTGCAGGAGACCGACGGGCTGCGTGTTGCCGGCCACCGGCATCCGCGCCACCGCTCGTTCCGGGGTGAACTCGACGAACTCGATGCCCATCTTCTCGGCCAGGGCTCCCATGCCTCGGCCGGCGGCCCAATCGAGCGCGTCGGCGGGGGAGGAGGTGGTCTCGGGCATGGCGCGTCACCTTCGGTTCGGGTGGTGCCGACCCGGCACCGGTGCGGGGAAGTCGATGTCGCAGGCCCGAACTAGGCTGGTCGGGTGAGCGACTCCGGAAAGCCTACTCTGCTCGTCGTCGACGGCCACTCGCTGGCCTACCGGGCGTTCTACGCCCTTCCCGTCGACAACTTCTCGACGAAGGACGGCCAGCACACCAACGGGATCTACGGCTTCCTGTCGATGTTCGTCAACCTCGTCAAGGCCGAGAAGCCGACGCACCTGGCCGTCGCCTTCGACACGTCGCGACAGTCGTTCCGCACGCGCGTCTACGAAGAGTACAAAGCCAATCGGTCCGAGTCGCCCGCCGAGTTCAAGGGACAGATCCCGCTGCTGCAGGACTGCCTCTCCGCCATGGGTGTTCCCGTTCTGACGAAGGAGGACGTCGAGGCCGACGACATCCTGGCGACCCTCGCGACGCAGGGCGTCGAGAGCGGCTACGACGTGCTCGTGTGCTCGGGCGACCGCGACACGATCCAGCTGGTGACCGATGAGGTCACGCTCCTCTACCCGAGCGTCCAGGGCGTCTCGCAGCTGAAGCGCTACACCCCCGACGCGGTCGTGGAGAAGTACGGCCTCCCGCCCGAGAACTACCCCGACATCGCCGCGCTGGTGGGTGAGACGAGCGACAACCTCCCGGGCGTCCCGAAGGTGGGCGAGAAGACGGCCGTCAAGTGGATCACCCAGTTCGGCACCCTCGACGCCCTCCTCGAGCGCGCCGACGAGATCAAGGGCGTCGTGGGCGGCAACCTCCGCGAGCACCTCGACGACGTCCGCCGCAATCGCCAGCTCAACCGGCTGCTCCGCGACGTCGAGCTCGAGTACGCGCCGGAGGACCTCGTCATCCGCCCGCTCGACACCCAGGCGGTCCGCGACATCTTCGCGCGCCTGGAGTTCCGCACTCTTCTCCCGCGCGTGTTCGAGGCGTTCGACGCGACTGACGAGCCGCCCGCGCCCGAGGTCTCAGCGCCCGACCCGCAGCAGACGGATGCCGCGGCCCTGGCCGCATGGCTGACGCAGCAGACAGGCGAACTGGCGCTGACGGTCACCGTCGCCGACGGTCTCCCGACGCGCCTCGGCGTCGCGACCTCGGACACCGTCCACGAGCTCGACTGGGACGAGAGCGCCCGTACGGCGCTCGCGCCGTGGCTCGAGAGCGACGCGGCGAAGATCATGACCGACGCGAAGCCGCAGGTGAAGGCGCTCCGCCGCGCCGGCGTGCGGCTGGGCGGGCTGACCTTCGATGTCCTGCTCGCCGGCTGGCTGCTGCGTCCGAGCCTCCCGGACAAGACCCTCGCCGATCTCGTCGACCGCTACCTCGACGAGAAGCTGCCCGAGGCCGACCCCTCGCAGCTCGTCCCCGAGACCGAGGGGGCCACGCCCGGGCAGCTGGCCTGGTTCGCCCTGCGCGTCGCGGAGCAGGAGCGCGCGGAGCTCCCGGCATCCGTCGGTGCGGTGCTGAGCGACATCGAGATCCCGACCCTCGACGCGCTCGCGGACATGGAGCTCGCCGGTGTCTCTGTCTCGCGCGACAAGCTCGGCGGGTTCTCGGGGGAGCTCGCGGCGCGGGCCGACGCGATCGCCCAGGAGGCGTACGGCATCATCGGCCGCGAAGTGAACCTCGGCTCGCCCAAGCAGCTGCAGGAGGTGCTGTTCGATCAGCTGGAGCTGCCGAAGACCCGCAAGACCAAGACGGGGTATTCGACGGATGCCGCGGTCCTCGCCGATCTGCAGGACTCCCACCCGCATCCGTTCCTCGGGCTGCTCCTCCAGCACCGTGAGGCGACCAAGCTCCGTCAGATCATCGAGTCGCTGACCGTGGGGATCGCCAACGACGGCCGCATCCACACCACCTACGTGCAGACCGGCAGCCAGACGGGTCGCCTCTCGAGCACCGACCCGAACCTGCAGAACATCCCGATCCGCAACGAGGAGTCGCGCCGCATCCGCGCGGCTTTCGAGGTCGGCGAGGGATACGAGACGCTGCTGACCGCGGACTACTCGCAGATCGAGATGCGCATCATGGCGCACCTGTCGGGCGACCCGGGACTCATCGAGGCGTTCAACTCCGGCGAGGACCTCCACCGCTTCGTCGGCGCCCGCGTGTTCGGGGTGGAGCCCGCCGAGGTCACGGCGCCGATGCGCACGAAGGTGAAGGCGATGTCGTACGGTCTCGTCTACGGACTGAGCGCGTTCGGGTTGTCGAAGCAGCTGCGCATCGAGCAGTCCGAGGCGAAGCAGCTGATGCTCGAGTACTTCGCCCGCTTCGGTGCGGTGCGCGACTACCTGCGCTCCTCGGTCGAGCAGGCGCGGATCGATGGGTACACGGAGACGATCTTCGGGCGCCGCCGGCCGTTCCCCGACCTGACGAGCCCGAACCGCGTGCTCCGCGAGAACGCCGAGCGGGCGGCGCTCAACGCGCCGATCCAGGGGAGCGCCGCCGACATCATGAAGATCGCTCTCGTCGAGATCCACGACGACCTCCGCGCACGTGATCTGACGTCGCGCGTTCTGCTGCAGATCCACGACGAACTCGTCGTCGAGGTGGCGACGGGCGAGTGGGACGCGGTCGAGGAGATCGTGCGGACCCGCATGGGTGACGCAGCGGAGCTCTCCGTACCGCTCGATGTGCAGATCGGTCGTGGCAGCCACTGGGACGAGGCGGCTCACTGACGTCGAGCGCACGACGCTCTACGCTCGAGGAATGACCGACGCACAACGCACGCCCACTCCGATCGACACGATCGCGGACCGCTGGGTCGACACGCTGGCCGAGCTCTCCCCGAGCCTCGCGACGTACATCGGACGGACCGAGCACAACGGCCGTCTCGACGACTTCTCTCCCGAAGGGCATGAACGGCTCACTGCCGCGGCGGCCGACACCCTTCGCGCGCTCGAGTCCGCCGAGGCCGTCGATTCCGTCGACGAGGTCACCAAGATGGACCTGTCTGCGGAGCTCGGTCTGCAACTCGACCTGCACGCGGCGAAGTCGCACCTGCGCGACATCAACGTGATCGCCTCGCCCTCGCAGGACATCCGCGCGGCGTTCGACCTCATGCCGACGGACACCGTCGACGACTGGTCTGTGGTGGCGACGCGCCTCTCGGCGATTCCGTCGGCGCTGGCCGGATACGTCGAGACGCTGCGTCAGGGCATCTCGGAGGGCGTCGTCCCGGCGCGCCGACAGGTGCAGGAAGTCGTGACGCAGATCGCCCGCTACACGAGCGACACCGGCTTCTTCGCGACCTTCGTCGGAGACGCCGCTCCCGCGGAGGGTCACCTTCCCGCCACGCTCGCGCGTGAGCTCGCCGACAACGCGGGTGCCGCTCGCGTCGCTTACGACCAGCTGGCCGCGTTCCTCCGCGACGACCTGGCCCCGGCGGCCTCCGATGTGGATGCCGTGGGTCGGGAGCTTTACGCGCTCCACTCGCGTCAGTTCCTGGGGGCGACCATCGATCTGGACGAGACCTACGACTGGGGTGTCGAAGAGCTGTCGCGGATGGTCGCGGAGCAGGAGTCCATCGCGAACGAGATCAAGGCCGGCGCCACAGTCGAGGAGGCGGTCGCCTTCCTCGAGCAGGACGAGGAGCGGAAGCTGCGCGGCACGGACGCCCTGCAGCGATGGATGCAGGAGACGAGCGACCGCGCCGTCGAGGAGCTCGGACGCACCCACTTCGACATCCCGGAGCCGATCCGCCGACTCGAATGCATGATCGCGCCGACCAACGAGGGCGGCATCTACTACACGGGCCCGACCGACGACTTCTCGCGTCCAGGCCGTATGTGGTGGTCCGTCCCCGAGGGCGTCGACACGTTCGACACGTGGCGCGAGCTCACGACGGTCTATCACGAGGGTGTCCCGGGTCACCACCTGCAGATCGCGCAGGCGGTGTACAACCGTACGGAGCTGAACTCGTGGCGCCGACTCCTCGCGGGTTCCAGCGGCCACGCCGAGGGGTGGGCCCTGTACGCCGAGCGGCTGATGGCGGAACTCGGCTACCTCGACGACCCGGCTGACCGGCTCGGGATGCTCGACGGCCAGCGGATGCGGGCGGCGCGCGTCGTCCTCGACATCGGCGTCCACCTCGGCAAGCCGCGCCTCGACGGTACCGGCACCTGGGACGCCGACTACGCGCTGGAGTTCATGCGGCGCAACGTCAACATGTCCGACGAGTTCATTCAGTTCGAGGTGAATCGCTACCTCGGGTGGCCGGGCCAAGCGCCCTCGTACAAGGTCGGCCAGCGGATCTGGGAGCAGATCCGCGACGAGGCCGCCCAGCGCGGGGGGACCGGGTTCGACATCAAGCAGTTCCACATGCGCGCGCTGCGCCTCGGCGGGGTCGGTCTCGACACCCTCCGCGCCGCTCTGCGCGACGGCTGAGAGGGCGAGGCGAGGGCGTCGGGAATACCCGACGCCCTCCGTCGTTTCTACGACGTAGGCTTTATGCAGATGAATGAAAGGGGCCGACGTGGCCGCAGTGGAGTTGGGACTCGACACCTTCGGTGACATCACCGTCGACGACAGCGGCGAACGCGTCTCGGGTGCGCAGGCGATCCGGAACCTCGTCGCACAGGCGACTCTCGCCGATCAGGTGGGTGTCGACTTCATCGGCGTGGGCGAGCACCACCGGGCCGAGTACTCGGTCTCGAGTCCGGAGATCGTCCTCGCTGCCATCGCCGCCCAAACCGAGCGCATCCGCGTCGGGACGGCGGTGACGGTCCTCTCCAGCGACGATCCCGTCCGCGTCTACGAACGGTTCGCGACGCTGTCGGCGATCTCGAACGGGCGCGCCGAGGTGATCCTCGGACGCGGCTCCTTCACCGAGTCCTTCCCGCTGTTCGGTTTCACCCTGGCGGACTACGAGGCCCTCTTCGAGGAGCGGCTCGAGCTCTTCTCGCTGCTGCGGAGCGAGAAGCCCGTCACGTGGCAAGGATCCACACGCGCCGCCCTCGCCGACGCTGACGTCTTCCCGAAGACCGAGGGCGGCATCCGCGCCTGGGTCGGTGTCGGCGGCTCGCCCGAGTCGGTCATCCGCACGGCGCGGTACGGCTATGGGCTGATGCTGGCCATCATCGGCGGTCCCGCCGCTCGGTTCCGACCCTACGTCGACCTCTACCACCGGGCGATCGGCGAACTCGGTACCGAGGCGCAGCCCATCGGCATCCACTCGCCGGGGCACATCGCCGACACCGACGAGCAGGCGTGGGAAGAGGCGTACCCCGGGTTCGAAGCGCAGAACAACTCGATCGGGCGCGAGCGCGGCTGGCCTGCGTACAGCCGGTTGCGGTTCCAGCAGGAGGTCGGTCCGGGAGGATCTATCTACGCCGGCTCGCCCGAGACGGTGGCACGCAAGATCGCCGACACGATCACGACTCTCGGCGCCGGGCGCTTCGACCTCAAGTACGCCAACGGCACCCTCGGGCACGACAAGCTGATGCGCTCGGTCGAGCTCTACGGCACCCGGGTGATCCCGCTCGTGCGCGACATGCTCGGCGAGTGATCGCGACGCCCCCGCGGCCTCGTACGATGCGAGGATGACCACGACCACGACCGACTCGGTCACCAGCCGGCTCGATCGCCTCCCCTTCACCCGCACGCACCTGCGCGTCCTCACCGGCTCGGGCGCCGGCTGGGCGCTCGACGCGATGGACGTCGGACTCATCTCCTTCGTCATCGCCGCGCTCGTGAGCGAGTGGAACCTGACGACCGCGTCGACGTCGTGGATCGCCTCGGCGGGCTTCGCGGGGATGGCGATCGGCGCGACGGTGGGCGGATTGCTCGCAGACCGGATCGGTCGCCGCTCGGTCTTCGCGCTGACCCTCCTCGTCTACGGCGTCGCGACCGGGGCGAGCGCGTTGGCGGGCGGGCTCGTCGCCCTGATCGCGTTGCGCTTCGTCGTCGGGCTGGGACTCGGGGCGGAGCTTCCCGTCGCGAGCACGTACGTCAGCGAGTTCGCACCGGCGCGGATGCGGGGACGCATCATCGTGGTGCTCGAGGCGTTCTGGGCGGTGGGCTGGACGGCTTCCGCGCTGATCGGCTACCTCATCATCCCGTCCGTGCCCGAGGGCTGGCGCTGGGCTCTCGCCATCGGCGCCGTCCCCGCCGCGTACGCACTCATCGTGCGGTGGGCTCTGCCGGAGTCGCCGCGGTGGCTCGCGTCGCGGGGTCGCGCGACAGAAGCCGAACGCGTCGTCTCCGGCATGGAATCCTCTCCGGTGCTCTTCGGCCGTCCCGCGGCGACTGTCGCCGCAGCCGTGGAGGCGTCATCGGCCCGCGCGTCGACCGTCGGGGAACGACTGCGGGGACTGTGGACTCCCGCCATGCGCCGGCGGACGGCATCCCTCTGGATCGTCTGGTTCTGCGTCAACTTCTCGTACTACGGGGCCTTCATCTGGATTCCCACGCTGCTCGTCTCGCAAGGATTCGGTCTCGTCCGCAGCTTCGAGTTCACGCTTCTGATCACGCTCGCACAGCTCCCCGGTTACGCCGTCGCCGCGTGGCTCATCGAGGTGTGGGGGAGGCGCGCGACCCTGTCCGTCTTCCTCGCCGGATCGGCGGTCGCGGCGATTCTCTTCGGGCAGGCCACGACGATTCCGATGATCTTGGCGACCGGCATGGCGCTGTCGTTCTTCAACCTGGGCGCCTGGGGCGCGCTCTATGCCGTGACCCCGGAGACCTATTCGACATCGCTCCGCGCCACCGGTGCGGGATGGGCCGCCGGCGTCGGGCGGATCGCGTCGATCCTGGCGCCGCCGATCGTGCCGGTCCTTCAAGCGGTCGGCGGCATCCCGGTCGTCTTCATCGTCCTCAGCGCCTTCTTCGCCATTGCTGCAGCGGCCACCTGGGGTCTCTCGGAATCGCGGGGACGTTCGCTCGCAGAGTGAGTCATAGGCTGAGGGGATGCCGCAGGACATCCGCTACGTCGCGATCGGAGACTCATTCACGGAGGGCGTCGGCGACGAGCTGCCGGACGGCAGCGTCCGCGGCTGGGCGGACCTCGTCGCCCAGGGCTGGGCGGACTCCCGCGGCGAGGCGATCTCGTACGCGAACCTGGCGATCCGCGGGAAGCTCATCCAGCCGATCGTCGAGGAGCAGCTCGAACGCGCTCTCGCACTGAGGCCGACGCACCTCTCCTTCAACGGGGGCGGCAACGACATGCTGCGCCCTCGGACGCCCATCGCACGCGTGGCGGACGTCTTCACCCGCGTCCTCCGTCGCTGCGACGAAGAGGGTGTCACCCTGATCGTCCTCTCCGGAGCCAACCCGTCGGCTCAGCTGCCCCTCGCGCGCCTGATCCAGCGACGCGGCGACGAGCTCTCACGTGCCGTCACCGACCGCATCGCCGGGCGCGACGACGTCGTCGTGGCGCTGAACTGGCCCGATGCCGACCTGTCGGATCCGTCGTTCTGGTCCGAGGATCGGCTCCACATGAACGATCGCGGGCATCACCGGGTCGCGGCTCGGGTGCTCGACGCACTCGGCGAGAAGGCGCCCGCCGAGTGGTGGCGCCTGGACGAGGCGGATTCGGCTGTCGCTCTCACGCGGGGTCGATACTTCCGCGAGCACCTCGGACCGTGGTTGCGGCGCCGCCTGACCGGGACGTCGTCGGGGGACGGCCGCGAAGCGAAGTACGGGGACTGGTTCCGCGTTGAACCTCGTCCGCGCGGCTGAATCCACCACCCTGCGCGCCTGTCAAGGGCTATCAGCTTCCTATCAGGGGCGACGATGATCGGAACCACACCGCCAAGAAAGTGAGGGTGCGCATGAGCATCGGATCCGGAATCGTGCTGTTCGTGATCGGCGCCATCCTGGCGTTCGCCGTGAACGTCGACGTCCAGTACGTCGACCTCAACCTGATCGGCTACATCCTGATGGCAGCCGGTGTCGTCGTCTTCCTCCTCGGCCTCGTGCTGATGCTGCGTCGACGTTCCAGCGAGTCGACCGTCCGAACGGTCGACCCCGTCGCGGGAGAGCGGGTCACCCGCTCCGAGACCCGTACGTCGGGAGACGGCACCGTCTGACGACGGCTGCGTCACCGATACGGCCCGTTCCCCTCGCGGGGGGCGGGCCGTTCGTCGTCTCGGTCAGCGTCGGGGGCGGCGCGGCTGATCCATACCGATGTGGATGCGGGTGCGTCGCCGTTCGATGCTGATGAAGATCGCACCGATGAGCCAGAGCGGGATCTGGACGAGGAAGGCGACCCGGAAGGCGTCCAGGCGGTAGGTGTCCGGCGTCCCCGCGCCCTGCAGGTCCAGCACGAGGCCGATGGCGAAGATCGCGATCAACGCGGCGAGGAACCCGCCCGCGTTCGTGACGCCCGTCGCCGTGCTGAGGCGGTGGGACGGGTTGTGGGTGCGGGCGTGGTCGAAGGCGATCATCGATGCGGGGCCGCCCATGGCGAGGGCGACCAGCAGGACGACGAGGAGCCAGATCGGCGCCCGGCCGGGCCAGACGATCACAGCGGTCCAGGCGACGAGCTGGAAGGCGACGGCGGGGAGGACGAGGGCGCGGGAGCGCCGGTGCGGTGCCCGTCGGGAGAGCTCTCCGAGGACGGGCCCGAGGGCCATCCCCGCGAAGACGTAGAGCGACGTCAGCACGCCGGCCTGTCCTGTGGTGAGGCCTTCTCCTGCCGTGAGGTACGGGAAGCCCCACAGCAGGATGAACGCCGTGCCGGCGAAGGGGGTCGTGAAGTGCGACCAGAACGCGAGTCGTGTCCCGGGGTGAGCCAGAGCGGCGCGGATCCCGACACCGGTGTCGATCGCGGAGGTCACGACGCGTATCGCGCCGGTGTCGGTGTCGACGCTGATGTCGCGGGCGAGCTCCGGCGGCCGGTTGCGCACGAGGGCGAAGACGAGGACGGCGAAGAGGACGCAGAGCCCGGCGATGCCCCCGAACGTCACCGACCAGCTCGTCGCGTGGAGGACCGCGGCGATCGGGATCACGGCGACGAGCTGTCCCGCCTGTCCGAGGATCCCCGTCAGCTGAACCATGAGCGGACCCCGTTGGGCGGGGAACCAGGTCGCGACGAGACGGAGTACCGCGGGGAAGACCGCGGCATCCCCGGCGCCCAACAGCATGCGGGCGACGATCGCGACGCCGACGCTCGGCGAGAGAGCCATGGTGAGTTGGCCGACAGCCATGAGGATCATCCCGATCGTCATGATCGGCCGCGACCCGTAGCGGTCGAGGAGGACCCCGACCGGGATCTGCATGCCTCCGTAGACGGCGAGCTGGACGACCGCGAACAGCGACAGGGTCGCGGCATCCGCCTGGAAGCGGTCGGCCGCGTCGACGCCGACGGCGGCGAGCGACGTTCGGTTCGTCACGGCGAGGACGTACGCGGCGACGCCGGTGCCCCAGATCAGCCAGGCGCGGAAGCCGGGGCCGTTCGTCGGGGTGCTCTCCTGCCGACGTGCTCCGCTCACCCGCCCACGCTACTCTCCGGCAGGCGTACTCTGAGCCCACACCATCGGGCGATCGGAGAACACATGAAAGCGACCATCGGTGACACCGTCATCGCAGAGGCGGCCGACGACGAGATCATCCGGATCGAGGGGAACGCGTACTTCCCGCCGTCATCCGTGAAGCAGGGTGTCCTCGTCGAGAGCCCGACCCCGTACACGTGCCCATGGAAGGGGGAGTGCCAGTACTTCCACGTCGAGGCCGGCTCCGAGCGCATGACCGACGGCGCGTGGTCGTACCCCAACCCGTACCCGTCCGCGTTCGACCGCGTCGGCGCCGACTTCTCCGGGTACGTCGCGTTCTCGCCGGGGATCACCGTCGGTCAGTGACCGCGCGGCGCGTCGTCACTCGTGCAGAGGCCCGAGGGACGGCGCACCGACGAATCGCGCCGAATCCGGCACCGGCTGCTCGATCTCGACGACCGTGATCGTATTCGACCCCGCCTGCGTCACCGGGGCAGGGACGTAGAGCGTCCGCTGCGGGCCGTTCGACCAGTACCGGCCGAGCAGGAAGCCGCCGACGAAGACGTATCCCTTGCCCCATCCGGTCGTGTCGAGGAACAGGTCCGACGGGGCGTCCAGATCGAAGCTCCCCTCGGCCATGAGCAGTTCCGGGGCGCCCGCGGCCTGATCGAGGGGGACGGGCGTCGTCCGCCACCCGGACAGCGCGTGGCCGTCGATGGCCACAGGCCCGATGAGGCCCTTCGCCTCGCCGAGGCGGTCGTCGTAGTTCACCCGCCCCTGTTCCTCCACCAGGATCGAGAGGTTCCTCCCCGGGGGCAACCGGAGCGCGTGCTCGTGCCGCGTCCGAGAGAGCGATCCGACGCGGATGCCGTCGACGGACACCCAGGCCTGATCACGGACTTCACCGATCGACAGCACGCCGCCGGCGAACCCGTCCGGCAGAGCGGTCTCGTGCCGCAACAGCGAACCGGTGTGCTCGGCCTCCTCGAACGTCGCGAGGCCGGGCTGGGACGCGAGGCTCGTGACGGCTGTCCGGGACACGGGGGACAGTGCCACCGTGATTTCCGGCCGTGCCGAGGCCGACGCGGGGGCCTCCGCGGGCACATCCGCGTACTTCGCGATGACGCCGCGGAACGCGTGGTATTTCTCTGTCGGGTCGCCCGCTTCGTCGAGGGGGGCGTCGTAGTCGTAGGAGGTCACGATCGGCAGGTAGCGGCCCTTGTCGTTCGCCCCGTTGGTCGTCCCGAAATTCGTCCCGCCGTGGAACATGTAGATGTTCACCGATGCGCCGGCTCCCAGGAGGTCGTCCAGTTCGGCGGCGGCGGTCGCGGCATCCGTCGTGTGGTGCGGTCCACCCCACCAGTCGAACCACCCGTCCCAGAACTCCGAGCACATGAGAGGGCCGGTGGGCTGGTGCTCGCGCAGCGTCGCGAGGCGCTCATGAGCCCGCGAGCCGAAGGAGCCGGTCAGGTGGAGGCCGGGAAGCGATCCCGCCTCGAGCATGTCGGGCTCGGGTTGGTCCACCGTGGTGAGGGGGACCGTGATGTCCGAGTCCCGTGTGACGCGGACGAGTTCGGCGAGGTAGTCCTTGTCCGAACCGTACGCGCCGTACTCGTTCTCGATCTGCACGAGGACGACGTTGCCGCCGCGGTCGATCTGACGCGGCGCGACGACGCGGTACACGCGGCGGAGGTACGTCTCGAGCGCCGCCTGGTAGGCGGCATCCGTTCGCCGCAGTCGGATGCCGGGGGTCGCGGTGAGCCACGTCGGGAGACCACCGTTGTGCCACTCGGCGCAGATGTAGGGTCCGGGGCGGACGATCGCGTGCAGCCCCTCGGCGGCGATCAGATCCAGGAATCGACCGAGGTCGAGCCCGTCGGATTCATCCCATTCGCCTTCGACCGGCTCATGCGCGTTCCACGCGACGTACGTCTCGATCGTGTTCAGTCCCATGAGGCGTGCTTTGCGGATGCGGTCGGCCCAGTCTCCGGGGTGGATGCGGAAGTAGTGCATCGCTCCGGAGATGATCCTGTGCGGCTGCCCGTCCAAGAGGAAGTCGCGGTCGCCGATGGCGAAAGTGCTCATGTGATCTCCGCTCGGAGCTGTCCGTCCAGACACCCTGCTGTCGTGAGAGGGGTGTTCCGCCGCTGCGCCAACTGCTATGTTTACGCAATCATGTCGCCTCAGCGTAGCACGCGACCGGCCCCGGAGACGGGTGTCGTTGCACCCCTCGATGAGCCTGTGGCGCGTCGTGGGGGTACGCCCCACGGGGTGCCCACGCAGGCCGATGTCGCCCGCCACGCGGGCGTCTCCGCGCAGACGGTGTCGCGCGTCGTCACGGGCGCTGCGCGGGTCGACGAGCCGACGCGCGAGCGGGTCCTCGCCAGCATGCTCGAGCTCGGCTACCGGCCGAACCGGGCGGCGCGGGCCCTGCGCTCCGCCCGCTACCGCAGCATCGGCGTGGTCATGAGCGATCTGACCTCGTACGGCAGCGTTCGCACCTGGGAGGCCATCTCGCGCGCGGGAGCGGAGTCCGGGTACGCCGTCGCTCTCGTCCCGACCACCGGGTTCGACCGGAGCGCCGTCGCGGAGGCGATCGAACGCGCACGCGATCAGGCCGTCGACGGGCTCGTCATCGCGATCGGCGACCACCTCTCGGCGGGGGAGGACCTGCCGCTGCCGGACGACCTCCCGGTCGTCGTCGTCGACGCGTCGGCACTCGAAGACCGCTCCTTCGTCGACACCGACCAGACGATGGGCGCGGGGCAGGCCGTCAGGCATCTGCTCGACCTCGGCCACGAGACCGTCCACCATGTCGCGGGGCCGGCGAGCTCGTACTCGGCGGTCCGTCGGGAGCAGGGCTGGCGGGCGGCTCTGTCCGACGCAGGACGCGAGGCTCCACCCCCCCAGCGAGGGGACTGGAGCGCGCAGTCCGGGTTCGACGCGGGATGCCGCCTGCGCGAGGTTCCCGCCGTCACCGCCGTTTTCGCCGCCAACGATCAGATGGCGCTCGGGGTTCTCCGCGCATTCCACGAGGCGGGGGTAGCCATTCCCGGCCGGGTCAGTGTGGTCGGCTTCGACGACATGCCCGAGGCCGCCCAGTTCTGGCCGCCGCTCACGTCGATCCACCAGGAGTTCGACGAGGTCGGTCGCGCCGCCGTCGATGTGCTTCTCGCCCGAATCGACGACGCGGACGTGGTCCGCCGACTACTCGTACCCACCCGACTGGTCGTGCGAGGCAGCACGGCCGCTGCACCACGGAAGGCGATCTCATGACGTTCCACACTTCAAACACCGGCGTCCTCTGGTACGGCGACGGTCAGACCGTCTCGATCGAGGCGTGGGGCCGCGGCGTCCGCGTGCGCGCCGCGCTCGGTCCGATCGACGATGCTCCGGGCGCCCTCGTCGAGGTCGCCGACACCCGCGCTGATGTATCGGTCGACGGCGCGGTCGCGACCGTCTCGGCCGGTGGCGTCCGCGTAGTGGCGGAGGAATCGGAGTTCAACGACTGGTCGGTGGGTTTCTACACGACGCGGCTGCGGCTGCGGGTGCAGGATGCCGACGGTCGCCTCCTGTTCGAGGAGATCACCGACGGCGGGGCACTCAAGCTCTCCGCCCGTGAGTTCCGTCCCAGCGAGGGCGGCGATCAGCGGCTGCGGCTGAGCCTCGCCACATCCGCTGACGAGCACCTCGTCGGCATGGGCCTGTATCAGCAGGATCTCGTCGATCTGAAGGGGACGGTGCTCGAGCTCGCGCACCGGAACTCGCAGACCTCCGTCCCCTTCGTCGTTTCCAGTGCCGGGTACGGCTTCCTCTGGAACCTGCCGGCGATCGGACGGGCGGTGTTCGGATCGAACCGCACCGAGTGGGACGCGGAGAGCGCGACGCAGTTCGACTGGTGGGTATGCGCCGACCCCCGTCCCGCGGGGATCGCGGCCGCGTACGCTGAGGCGACCGGGCACGCGCCCATGATGCCGGAGTACGGCCTCGGCTTCTGGCAGTGCAAGCTGCGGTACTCGACCCAGGAGGAACTCCTGGGCGTCGCGCGGGAGTACCGGCGGCGCGGCATCCCCATCGATGTCATCGTGGCCGACTTCTTCCACTGGCGGTGGATGGGCGACTGGCGCTTCGAGGAGGAGTTCTGGCCGGATCCCGCCGCGATGACGGCGGAGCTCCGGGAGCTGGGCATCGAACTGATGGTGTCGGTGTGGCCGCAGGTGGCCCCGCAGTCCGACAACTGGGAGGAGCTGCGCGACGGGAACATGCTCGTGCGCACCCGGCGCGGCATCGACGTGCAGTACTACTTCGACGGCCAGTACACGCGCTTCCTCGACGTGACCGAGCCTCGCGCACGCGAATTCCTCTGGCAGAAGCTCGCCGAGAACTACGGCGCCTACGGCATCACGGCGTTCTGGCTCGACGAGGCCGAACCCGAATACGGCGCCTACCACTTCGAGAACTACCGGCTGGCGGCAGGACCGAGCGCTCAGGTCGCGAACCTTTACCCGCGCGAGTTCACGCGCGCTATCGCGGACGGCCTTCGTGCCGACGGCAACGATCAGCCGGTCTCGCTGGTCCGTGCCGCCTGGGCGGGATCGCAGCGGCACGGCGCGCTCGTGTGGTCGGGCGACGTCCATTCGACCTTCGACGACCTCAAGGCGCAGATCGCTGCGGGGGTCCACATGGGTGCCGCCGGCATCCCGTGGTTCACGACCGACATCGGCGGATTCACGGGTGGGGATGTGCGCGAGCCGGCATTCCACGAACTCCTCGTCCGCTGGTTCCAATTCGGCGCGTTCAGCCCCGTCATGCGTCTGCACGGCGACCGCGTGCCCGGGACGCCGATCAACGACGCGCAGGGCGTGGCACGAGTGGGGACCGGCGCCGACAACGAGGTGTGGAGCTTCGGCGACCGGATCGAGTCGCTCCTCGTGGAGTACATCCGCCTGCGCGAAGACTTGCGGGACTACACGCGCGAGGCCATGGCGGACGCGCACCGGCGCGGTGCGCCCGTCATGCGCGGCATGTTCTTCGAGTTCCCCGAGGACGAGAGAGCGTGGACGACACCCGGGCAGTACCTGTTCGGGCCCGACATCCTGGTCGCCCCGGTCACCGAGCCAGGGGCGACCCGGTGGGAGGTCTACCTCCCCGCCGGGGCGGAGTGGACCGAGGCCCGGACGGGGAACACCCACCGCGGTGGGCAGACGGTCGCAGTCGACGCCCCACTCGCGTCGATTCCCGTGTTCCACCGCGGCGGACGCGTCGGAGCCGCGCTCGCCCGGCTCGCAACCCTTCCTGATCTCCAGCTTTGATACGACCGACCCCACACCCCTCGACGGAGAGAACCGCATGAGCCTCATCACCGCCACCACCCGCGCCCACCGCATCGACCGCCGCATCTACGGCCAGTTCGCCGAGCACCTCGGACGCGGTATCTACGAAGGCCTGTGGGTCGGGGAGCAGGACGAGATCCCGCACAAGAACGGCCTTCGGGTGGACGCGATCGCGGCGCTCCGCGAGATCCAGGTCCCCGTCGTCCGGTGGCCGGGGGGCTGCTTCGCGGACGAGTACCACTGGTTGGGCGGCGTGGGCCCGAGCGAACAGCGCCGCGCGATGGTCAACACGCACTGGGGCGGCGTCGTCGACCCGAACACCTTCGGCACGCACGAGTACTTCGAACTGCTGCACCAGCTCGACGCCGAGGCCTACGTGAACGGCAACGTCGGCAGCGGGTCTGTCGCCGAGATGCAGGACTGGGTCGAGTACATGACCCTCGACCAGCACACCCCGATGGCCGAGCTCCGACGCGCACACGGCCGCGAACAGCCCTGGAAGCTGCAGTTCTTCGGCGTCGGCAACGAGAGCTGGGGATGCGGCGGCAACATGCTCCCGCTGCATTACGCGAACCTGTACCGCCAGTACCAGACCTTCGTGCGCGACTACGGCGACAGCCACGTCGCCAAGGTCGCGTGCGGTGCGAACGCGGACGACTACGAGTGGACCGAGGTGCTCATGGCACGCGCGGCCGGACACATGGACGCGCTGAGCCTGCACTACTACACGCTGCCGACGGGGGAGTGGGACGTGAAGGGCGCCGCGTTGACGTTCGACGATGCGGCCTGGTACGACACCATCCACCGCACCCGCGCGATGGACACGCTCCTGCGCCGTCACGGCGAGATCATGGACCGGCACGACCCGTCGCGTCGCGTCGGACTCTTCGTCGACGAGTGGGGCACCTGGTACGACGTCGAACAGGGAACCAACCCCGGCTTCCTGTTCCAGCAGAACACGATGCGCGACGCGATCGTGGCGGCCGTCAATTTCCACATCTTCCACCGGCACGCCGCCCGCGTGCGGATGACGAACATCGCGCAGATGGTGAACGTCCTCCAGGCGATGCTCCTCACCGACGGAGCGCGCATGCTGAAGACCCCGACGTTCCACGCGTTCGGGATGTACGTCGACCATCAGGATGCCGACTTCGTCGAGACCGTCGACGACGGTGGACGCGCGAACGGACGGGGAGGTGCGCACCTCGATCACACGGTCAGCGTCAAGGACGGCGTCTACACCGTCAGCGCGGTCAACTGGGACCTCGAGGCCGAGGCGGACCTGACGCTCCGGTTGCCCGAGCGCGTCGGCGAGGTGGTGAGCGCACGGATCCTGCATGCGCCGGCATCCGCTCACAACACCTTCGAGGAGCCGGATGCCGTCGCCCCGACGGACTTCGCCGGGACCGTCGTCGAGGGGAGCGACCTGCGGCTCCCGCTGCCGCCGCGGAGCATCGTCACCGTCCGGGTCCGGACCGCGGGATGACGAGAGCCGAGCCGCTGCCGCTCGGCGCCGTCACACTGACGTCGGGGCCGTTCGCGCGGGCGCAGCAGCGCGCCCTGCGGACGGCCCTGGAGCTCGACCCGGACCGTCTGCTGGCTCCCTACCGACGCGAGTCCGGCGTGCCCACGGGGACCGGGTACGGCGGGTGGGAGACGGAGGGCCTCGACGGGCACACGCTCGGGCACGTCCTGAGCGCCCTGTCCGCTCACGCCGCCGGCGGCTCCGCATCGGCGCGGGATCGCGTGGAGCTGCTGCTCACCGGTCTCCGTGAATGCCAGGTGACTCTCGGGACGGGTTACATCGGCGGGGTTCCCGACGGTGTCGCGCTGTGGCACGAGATCGACGGCGGCCGGATCGAGCCGCAGACCTTCGACCTCGACGGACGCTGGGTTCCGCTGTACAACCTCCATAAGGTGCTGACCGGGGTCATCGATGCGACGGTGTACGCGGAATCAGCGCTCGGCCGGACGATCGCGACGGAGTTCGTCGCGTGGTGGATCCGTGTCTTCGCCCCCATCAGCGACGCCGACGTCGACCTCATCCTCCGGACCGAATCCGGCGGTCTGGCGGCCTCCCTCGCCCGGTGGGCGGACCACACCGGCGATGAGGATGCCGCGACGCTGGCCGCGCGCCTCGCGGTGCGGGCGCTGTGGGAGCCGCTCGCCGCCGGCCGGGATCCGCTCGACGGGTTGCACGCGAACGCGCAGATCCCGCTCGTCGTGGGTCATGCGGTCCTCGCGCGACAGGGCCGTGGCGACGAGTTCGCCGCGGCGGCGCGCACGTTCTGGGAGAGCGTGACGC
Organism: Microbacterium sp. LKL04; assembly: GCF_900102005.1. NCBI lineage: Bacteria > Bacillati > Actinomycetota > Actinomycetes > Micrococcales > Microbacteriaceae > Microbacterium > Microbacterium sp. LKL04. The sequence continues at coordinate 977,231 of NZ_LT627736.1, forward strand.
AGCACCGCACGACGGTGATCGGTGGCAACAGCGTGCGCGAACACTTCCCGCCTCGCGACGACTGGTCGAGCATGTTCACTGCCCGTGAGGGCCCTGAGACCTGCAACACCGTGAACATGGTCGAACTCGCGCGCGAGCTGTACCGGCTCGACGGAAAGCTCGAGCACCTGGCCTTCATCGAGCGAGCGCTGAGCGCACACATCCTCTCGATGCAGCATCCCGATCACGGCGGGATCGTCTACTTCACCTCGCACCGCCCCGGCCATCACCGGGTGTACTCCCGGTCGGAGACGGGGTTCTGGTGCTGCATGGGTACCGGCCTCGAAGCACCCGCTCGATTCGCTGCGTCTGCGTTCTCGACCGGTCCGGGACAGCTCGACGTGAACATGCTGCTCGGGTCGCGCGTCCAGTGGGGCGACGCGGTCGTCGAAATCGAGACGGAACGCCCGTTCGGCGACGACGCGCTCCTGCACGTCACCGTGCCGAACCCGGGCGCGTTCGTCGTCAGGGTCCGGGTGCCCGAGGGAGTGGACGTCGAACGGGTCGAAGCGCACATCGCGGGTGCCGTCCACGGGCCGGGACCTGACGGATGGCTGCGCATCGATCGCGAGTGGCACGGGCGAACGACGGTTCGTCTCGTGCTTCCGCCCGTCATCCGCAGCACGGAGGCGCCGGACGGTTCCGGCTGGGTCTCGCTCGTCGACGGGCCGCGCGTGCTGGCGGAGCGCCTCGCGGGTCCGCCGGTCGACCCGCTGGCGACCGACGCCCGCATGGGACACATCGCCCGGGGAGCGCTCCTGCCCCTGGCTGACGCACCCGTCCTCACGCCGGAGGACCTGACAGCCGCGCGCCGCACCGATGAGGGAACCGTGATCCTGCCGGCATCCGCGACCCGTCGCGAGGTCGTCCTGGAACCGTTCGCCTCACTCCACGACGACCGTTACGTCCTCGCGTTCCCCTATGCCCGGGACGGGGATGCCGCCGGTCGCCGCGCGGACCTCGCGGCGGAGGATGCGCGCGCAGACGCGGTGGATGCGCGGACGATCGACGTCGTGACCTTCGGGCAGCAGCAGCCCGAGTCCGATCATGCTCTCGCCCTCGCCGACTCGGAGTCCGGCTACGACGAGGGGTCGCATTGGCGACGGTTCGGGGCGGGGTCGACCTTCGTCCTTCAGGACTGGGGTGCCGCCGCGGCGACGATGCGTATCGGCTGGCTCGGCGATACGTCGCCTCGGCGCCTCGTCGTCCGGATCGATGAGGATGTGGCGGCCGATGTGCGGGTAGCGCCGACGCGGGATCAGGATGCCATCGAGATCGACCTCTCCGGGTACGCCGACGGCCGCGCGCGATGGTCGATCACGGTCTCCGGGGCGGAGGCGGGCACGCCACGCCTCAGCGAGGTGCGGCTGATGAGCGCGCCGATCGTGTGACGTCCGCGCGCCTCAGCGGTCGTGTCGCCAGAAGACGCTCGCGTGCGGCAGGAGGGACAGATCGATCGCGTGCGAGTCGGGTGCGACACCCCGCGTCGTCGTCGCCCCCGTGCGTCCGGGTCGCGCCGGCACCGGTTGCCCCGTCCACACATCCACGATGGTCGCCGGTTCGGCTCCCAGTCCGAGATCGCGGGTGTCGAGCGTCGCCGTGAGGTCGTCGTCCGTCGTGTTCACCGCGGCGATCCACGTCGTTCCTCCACCTGTGGCCTGCCACAGGACGAGTCCGTGCTCGCGGCGGATCTCGCCGCTCCGATCGGCTCGCGCCAACAGGTCCGCGAGCGCGGGGTTGCGGAGAAGCTCGATCGTCGCCGGGTCGGTGCTCGGGAGGTCTCCGCCGAACATGAGCGGTGAGCGCGCGACCGTCCACAGCGTCAGGAGACTCCGCCGCTGGGCGGCGGTGAGCGCGTCGTCCCGCGGCTCGCCGCGTTCGGCGCGGATCCCGATGCGGCCGAGCGGCAGCATGTCGGCATCCGGCCACGCTCCGCGACGGGCGTGGGGCGCCCACCGCGCCATGCGGCCGAGGTTGTCGAGGACGTCGTCCCAGCGGTCCCACACGTCGTCGCAGATGCGCCACATGCTCGCGTGCTCCGCCAGGTGCTCCACGTGCGCCGCGGACAGATCGCGACCGGGCGACAGGCTGAGGACGATCTCCCGCTGGGCCGCCTGCACCGCCTCGCTGTAGGCCGTGATGTCGCGCTCCTGGTAGGGCCAGAGCATGTCGTCGGCCTTGATCAGGTCGATACCCCAGGAGTCGTAGAGGGCGACCGTCGAGCGGTAGTAGGCCGCGGCACCCGGATGTCCGTGATCGATGCCGACGAAATGGGGGTTCCACTCGCAATCGTTCGCCGGGTCGGCGATGTCCGACAGCGGTGTCGACGTCCCGTGCAGGAGCATTCGCTCTGCGAGGGCGCGACGGGGGATGCCGCGCATGACGTGCAGGCCGAGCCGGAGGCCCATGGCGTGAATCTGTTCGGCGAGCGGCGCGAACCCGGCGCCTCCCGCCGACGACGGGAAGCGGACGGGGTCGGGCAGGAGCCGGCCGTACGGGTCCAGGTGCAGACGCGCGTCGTCGTTGTAGCCGTGGGAGCGTGCGTCGGGGTCGGCCCAGTCCGCATCGATGACGATGGTGTCCCACCCCGCGTCCCTCAGGTTCTCCGCCATGAAACGGGCATTGGCGAGCACCTCTGCTTCGGTCACCGTCGTGCCGAAGCAGTCCCAGCTGTTCCATCCCATCGGCGGACGTTCGGGGCGCGCGAGGACCATGAGGCTCCTGTCGGTCGTGATCAGCCGGCGATCGGCTGCGGGGTCTGCGGAAGGGCGGGCGGCGTCAGCGTATCGGGTGGGATGATCGGGTCGGCTCGCGGCCGGGAACGGCGCGCCAGCGCCTGGGAGTCGAGGTGGTTCTCGAAGGCGAGGACCGCCATGCCGGTTGCGACGCTGTTGATCCGCACGGGGGAGACGCCCAGGTCGAGGCGGGCCGCGGTCAGCTCGGGTGCGCGCTCCGCCAGAGCGGCGCGCGCACCTGGTAGGAGGGCGTCGCCCAGGGCCCAGGCCGTCCACCCCGTGAGGGTCAGGACCTCCGGATTCAGGACGGCGACGATGTCGGACAGCGCGATCCCGAGGTACCGCGCGGTGTGCGCGAGAGTCTCGGACGCGGCCGGGTCGTCGACCGCGTTCCGGAGGCCGCGGATGAAGTCTCGCTGATGCAGACGCAGGAGCGGATGCGCGGCCTCCACGTCGCGGAGCGTGTGACGGATGCCGGGAACCCCCACGTACGCTTCGACACATCCCCGGCGACCGCAACGGCACATGCGCCCGTCGAGTTCGAGCACCGTGTGGCCCCACTCTCCGGCGGTGCTGGTCGCGCCCCGGAGCACGCGCCCCTCGACGATGATGCCCGCGCCCACTCCCGTGCCGAGGTTGACGACGACCGCGCTCGAGCGGCCCCGTGCGGTGCCGAACCAGATCTCCGAGTGCCCGACCGCCTGCAGCGGGTTGGCCGTCACCACGGGACTCGGCAAGCGAGGCCGCACGCGATGCTCGAGCTCCCGGACCTGCGCCGCCCAGCCCTGAGGGGATGCCGCGCCCCGGGGGTCCCTCGACACGATCCCGGGGAGGCCGAGCCCGACGCCGAGGATGTCGTCGTGGTGCCGCCCGCCCCGGTCCAGCGCCTGGTCCACCGCCTTCACGAGCGCCTCGGCGACGCGATCGACGGATGACCAGGCTTCGTCGACGTCCACGTCCGCCGCGCCGATCTCGGTGAGGGCGGCATCGAAGACGACCGCGCGGATGTAGGTCTCCGCGACGTCGATCCCGAGGAAGGAGCCCCCCTCGCCGTCGATGCGGAGGACCGTCGTCGGCCGACCGGTGCCGGCGTTGTCGGTCCCGGCATCCGCGATCAGTCCGGCCTCGCGCAGTTCGGTGACGAGGTTCGAGACGGTCGCGGCACTCAGCCCGGTCGACCGGGCGAGGTCGTTCCTCGTCGCCGTGCCGCCCACGACGAGCGCGCGGACGATCTCCCGGCGCGAGGCGTCGCGGATCTCACTCGAGGACCGTGTCCGGGTCATGTTCGTTGCAGGTCTCTTCCCAGACCTCGGCTCAGGAGCCGCCGAGGCCCGTCTCCGCGACACCGCGCAGCAGCCACCGCTGCAGCAGGATGAAGACGAGCAGGACGGGGATGGAGGCGAGGAACCCCGCGGCGAACAACCCGGTGTAGTCGAAGGTCTGCGCCGTGATGAACGACGACAGGTAGACCTGCACCGTCAGCGCGCCGAAGCCGGTTCCGGCGACGACCAGCGGCCACAGGAACGCGTTCCACGCACCCAGGAAGCCGAGGACCGTGAGGGCGGAGGCGAACGCGAGCGAGTTGGGCAGGACGACCCGGAGGAAGGTGCCGATGTACCCGAGTCCGTCCAGCTTCCCGGCCTCCTCCAGTTCCTTCGGGAACGACAGGAAGAACTGTCGGAACAGGAACACGTTGAACGCCGTGAACAGCGTCGGCACGACGATGCCCTGCAGGGTCTCGGTCCAGCCGAGCCACGAGACGATGAGGTAATTCGGCAGGAACGTCGTGGCGCTGGGGATGAGCAGCATCGTGACCGTGAGAGCCAGCAGAGGCTTCGACGCCCGGTTCGGGATGCGGGCGAGACCGTAGCCGGCCAGGGCGCCGATGATGATCTGCCCGACGGTCATCGAGACGGCCATGATCGCCGACGTCACGAGGGACTGGCCGAATCGCTCATCGGCGAAGATCTCGGCGAACTTCCCCCAGTTCGGATCGGCGGGCCACCAGACGAAGGTCTTCGAGGTGACGTCCTCGGGCTGCGAGACCGCCGTCTTCACCATGACGTACAGCGGGAGGAGGAAGACGATCGCGAGGACGATGAGGACGGCGTAGCGGAGCGAGAGCTCGACTCGACGTCGCACCGGGTTTCCGACGACGCTCATGAGGCGCGCTCCTTCCGTGCCCCACGGCGGGGCTTCTTGGCCTCGTCCGCCGCTCCGAACCCGAAGAAGCGCGACTGGAGCAGGGCGACGAGGACGACGACCGCCGTGACGACGAACGCACCGGCGGAACCCTTCCCGTAGTCGAGCTGCTGGAATGACAGGTTGTAGATGTACAGCAGCGGCGGCCTTGCCGAGGGGATCGTCCGCACGAGGTTGTAGAACTCGTCGAACGCCTGGAATGCGGCGACGAGCAGAAGGAGCAGGACGGCCGCCGTGGTGGGCCGGAGCTGGGGCCACGTGATCGCGAAGAAGCGCCGCGGGCCGCGGGAGAGCCCATCGATGGCGGCGGCTTCGTACAGTGTGTCGGGGATCCGCTGGAGCCCTGCGATGAACAGCAGCATGTAGAAGCCGACCTGCAGCCAGAGGCGGACGGTGACGATGACGACCCAGTAGTAGGGAGACTGCGTCAGCCACGCGTCGATGGGTGGCAGCCCCACGGAGGACAGGACGGTGTTCGCGACGGACGACGGCGATCCGCTGAAGATGCCGAGCTTCCAGATGAGCGAGGCGATCACGTATGAGAACGCCGTCGGGAGGAAGAACACGGAGCGGAAGAAGGCGCGCGCCACCGGGAGGTTGGCGACCAGCATCGCGAGGACGAGCGAGACCAGGAGCGTCGTCGGCACCACGAGGATCGCGAACACGGTGAACGACAGCAGCGACGAGAGGAAGCTGGGGTCGGTCAGGAGCGACACGTAGTTGTCGAACCACACGAACTCGGTCGGCGAGATCGTCGCAACGGCGCGGGTGAAGCTCAGGTAGAAGCCCCAGAACAGGGCGATGATGCTGAAGATCAGCAGTCCGGTGAAGAAGGGGCCGACGAAGAGCCAGAAGGCACGGCGCGTGCCGCGGATCGGCCGCCGGCGACGCGGCACGGAGGGCGGGGGAGTGGGCCGGTGGCCCGGGTCTGAGACCCGGGCCACCGGAGTGTTGAGCTGAGTCACTGGAGTGCGTCCAGCATGCCCTGCATCGTGGTCTGAGCCGCAGCCAGCTCCGACTTCGCGTCCGCGCCTTCGACGACGATGCGGTTGACCGCGTCGGTGAGCGCTGTGCTCATCGCGGGCGTGTAGTACGGGCCGCCGGTCCAGCCGTACTCGGTGGTCAGGTCGACGATGTCCTTCGCGATGCCGTCGCCGAGGGTCTCCGCCTGCTCGCGAGCGTCCTTCAGCGGCGGGATGTGGAACCCGTACTTCGTGCTGAACTCGATCTGCCAGTCGGCGTCGTCGATCCACTGCTTCTTGGCGATCTCCTTGGCCTTCTCGATCTTGCCGGACTTGCCGGCGACCATCTGGTTCCACTGCGACACGCCGACGATGGGCTGTCCGCCCTCGAGCGCCGGCACCGCGAACGCGCCGACGTCATCGCCGAGGGCTTCCTTGATGGCCGGGATGGCCCAGAGGCCCTGCCAGCTCATCGCGACGTCACCGGCGATGAAGGACGTCGGGTCCCACCAGTCCGTCGGAGCGCCCATGAGGAGCGACCCCGAGTCGTACAGGTCGTGGGCGGAGGTGAGGGCCTCGGCCAGTTCGGGCGAGTTCAGCGAGACCTTCGTGTTGCCGTCGTCGATGATCCCGCCGGGAGCTGCCGGGGGCAGGTTGGCAGCGAGGATGCCCGCGCCGCCGTCGTTGCCGAGGAACAGACCCTTGTGCTCCGAGTTGGTGAGCTTCTTCGCGGCCTCCATCAGCTCGTCCCACGTCTGGGGGACCTCGACACCGGCCTCCTCGAACATGGACGGGCGGTAGATGAACAGCTGGGCGTCCGTGATCATCGGGATGCCGTAGTACTTGCCGTCGATCGTCACGGGCTTGAGGGCGATCGGCAGGATCTGGTCCTTGACCGGCTCGACGATGTCGGTCATGTCGGCGTACTGGCCCTGGCGTGCGGCCTCGACGTTGATCGCGTTGTACTCGAAGAGATCGATCCCCTTGCCCGAGGCGAGGAGGGCGTTGACGCGCTGCGCGTAGTCTCCCTCGACCCACTGCACATCGATCTTCGCGTCCTTGTCCTCGTCGGCCCAGCGGTTGACGGCCTCCTGGACGCCCGCTTCTCCGTACTGGTGGTAGAACTGCGAGACCGGGCCGTCTGCGCCTCCGCCGGCGTTGCTCGAGCAACCGGAGATCAACAGCGCCGACGCGCCGAGGATTGCTGCTGTGACTGCGATCTTGCGTCGCTTGGGTGATGTCATCCTTCTCGCCTCTCTGCGGGATGGTGACGGCGATTCAGGTGTCCGATCGGTCCGCCGTCGCACCGATCGCCCTTAATCTAACGCTTAAAAGAAGGGATGGTCTAGACCCGATACCGAATCGTGTTCTCTGGCAGTATTCATGCAGGCGTTCGCGCAGGACGATGCGGACGCAGGGGAGAGGACACCGTGGTCGCCAAGAGATCGTCACGCGACATCCGCAGCGAGTCGCGACTCGACGTGCTCCACGCACTGCTGTCCGCGGGGACCTCCACCCGCAACGAGCTCGCGCAGACCACGGGGCTGAGCGTCGCGACGGTGGCGACGATCGTCCAGGATCTCCGCGGCGAGGACCTGGTGGTGGATGCCGGCAGTTCCGCTCTCGGCGCGGGGCGGCCGACGACCATGCTCCGCGTCAACGGGGAGCGGGGCCGCATCCTCGGCATCGACGTCGCTGAGACGTACGTCCGCGCGATCGTGTTCGACGCGAGTCTTGAGGAGATCGGCTCCGTCGAGGTCCCGATGGACGAGTCCCTCCCGTCTGCCAGCAGCGTCACCGAGAGCATCGTCCGCGCCGTCGACACGGCGCTGCGCGAGAAGGCCATCGACCGTGAGCGGGTTCTCGGAGCAGGGATCGCCCTTCCCGGACTCATCAGCGCCGAGGAATCCGCAGACGCCGTCGCGCCCCGATGGGCTGCGCGGAACGTGGAGGTCCTCAGGCAGCTGCGCGAACGCATCGGGCTGCCTCTCGTGGTCGAGAACCCGCTGAAGGCGATCGCCACGGCGGAGCTCTGGTTCGGACGCGGCCGAACCGCGTCGTCCATGGTGATCGCCAACCTCGGTACTGGCGTAGGCGCCGGGATCGTCCTGGAAGGCAAGATCTTGCGTGGTGCGACGCACAGCGCGGGGGAGTGGGGTCACGCCGTGCTCGTGCTCGACGGGCGCGCCTGCCGCTGCGGTCGTCGGGGCTGCGTCGAGGCGTACGTCGGTGCCCCCGGCATCCAGGTGACACTTCGCGAGATCGCGCCGGATCATCCGCTCGCCATCGTTCCGCAGCGCGAGTTCGTCGACGGACTGGCGAGCGCGCACCGGAAGCCCGGGGGGGACCCCGTCGTCGACGAGGTGCTGACGCGCACAGCTCACTACCTGGGTGTCGCCCTCGGCGACCTGGCCTCGATCATCGATCCTGAAGTCCTGATGCTGACCGGCTGGACCGCGTGGATCCTCGGCGACGATCTGGTGGAGCCGACGAAACGCGAGCTCCAGCGGCGGGCTCCGGTGGGAGCGACCGCGCCGGTCGATCTCGGAGTCTCGACGGTGCGGGGGAGTTCGGTCGCCATCGGGATGGCGACGCTCGCGTTCGAGCGCTTCCTGGGCGATGTCGGGCTCTCCACGACGCGTCTGCCGCTCGCTCTCTGAACCGGCACGGAATCCGAGTTGACATAATGTGCATTATCGGCGAACAGGGAACGAGGCATCACCGGGCGAGGCAGGCTGTGGCGATCGTCGCGTGGATGAAGCCATCGATCGTCGTCCGGTCCGCCAGCCGCAGAGACACCGTCGACTCCGGGTCGAATCGGATGTCGAGCTGGATCGCACGGTCGCGCTCGTAGCCGGCCGCATCCCAGGTCGCGAGGATCTTCGCGACGGATGCCGCGTTGTCCGGTGTTGCGAGCGTGAAGGTCACCGATGATCGCGCGGTCGAGCTGTCGCATTCCGTTCGCGTCGGCGCAGTCGGCGTCTCGCCCGCCGCGCCGTGAGCCCCGGCGACCGAGGCACGTGTCCGCGCGTACATCTCCGTCACCTCGGCCTCGGCACGGTCCAGGGTGATCGGCGCCGCCGGGGTCGGTGTCGGTGCCGGCGGCGCCGCCTGATACGTCGGACGTTTCAGTCCGCAATCCGCTGCGCGTGGCTTCAGCTTCGGTACGGCGACGGGCCCGTTCTCCGCGGATGCAGACGACACCCGCAACGTTCCGTTCTGCGTCGTCACCGCGTATTCACCGTCGTGGAACGGCATCGCGGCGTCGGGGTTCGACAGCGTCGCCGCCCGCGTGCCGACGAGCCCATCCATCCGGTAGAGCGTGCTCGAGCTGGAGAGCCAGTGCGTCTCCTCCCGGACGACGTACCCGGTGTCGCACCCGTCATCGTCGACGAGTGTCGACACGACGGTGGTGGACAGCGTCGCCAGGAGTACGCCCGCGCCCGCGACGACCACTGCACCGGACAGGATCACGCGCGTCAGGACCACTCCCACGCGTCCTGCGATGCTCTGCCCACGGAGGCTGAAGGCGACGACGGCAGCGTCGACGGCGCCCGCCAGAACGAGGACGGCCATGACCTGGGGTGAGTCGAGCGTCCCCACGAGGACGGTCGTCTTCCCGGTCGTCAGCGCTGCGACGGCCGTCATGCCGCCGACGATCATGACCGCGACCACCGCGGCGGACACGCGGATGCCGAGGGTCCCCCGTCGCACCTCACTCATCGGCATCCGCCCCGCTTCACCGCCATCCGCGTCAGTGACCGGCGTCCGCGTCGCGATCGGGCTCCCAGCGCAGCACATCGCCGGGCTGGCACTCGAGCGCTTCGCACAACGCGTCGAGCGTTGTGAACCTGACCGCCTTCGCCCGGCCGTTCTTCAAGACGGCGAGGTTCGCCGGGGTGATGCCGATGCGCGCAGCCAGATCGCCGACCGCCATCTTCCGCCGGGCGAGCATGATGTCGATGTCGACGACGATGGGCATCAGACGACCTCGTCGAGCTCGGAGCGCATCTCGATCGCCTTACGCAGCAACGACTTCATCACGACGACGACGAGCGCGACTCCCCCGGTGGCCAAGGCGGCTCCGTAGATGATCCCGACCGCCCCAGGGGCGACCTGACCCGGCACCAGGAGCGTCGCGAACCCTGCCGTTAGGATCGCCGCCGCCGAAATAGCCCCGATCACGACATTCACGAATCGGAATGCACGTGCAGAGAAGACCGCATCGTCGGCCGCCATCGAGACGAGCCGCCAGATGCAGATCGCGACCACCTGCAGGCAGACGAGCCACAGGGCGACGATGGTGACCGAGGCCACTCGCCACCCTGTCGGGGCGTCGGATAGGTCACGCCAGACCGTGGGCAGGATCAGGACCTGGATCGCCAGAGAACCGACCAGGGACAACGCGATCGCGATGCGAAGGGTGAGGATCGTGGCACGACTCATGATTGCCTTTCGATGGACATCTATCGAAAAACGATACATCTCCCCCGGTTCTGCGACAAGGGATGCCGCGACGTAGGCTCTAACCGTGCTGGAGGTGCTGACCGGATTCGTCGTCATCGGGGTCGCGATCCTGGTCGGGTGGATCATCGGGCGGATCGACCTCCTCGGCCCGACGGGGTCGCACGTTCTCAGTCGCCTCACCTTCTTCGTTCTCAGCCCGTTCCTGCTGTTCGTCGTGCTCGCTCGGGCTGACGTCGCCACGCTCTTCTCGGCGCTCCTGCCAGTGTCGGCACTCGCCGCCGTGACGGTTTTCGCCGTCTTCGGCCTCGTGTCGAGGTTCGTCTGGCGCCGCCCCGCAGGTGAGGTGCTCATCGGGGTGCTGTCCGCGGGCCAGGTGAACTCGAACAACATCGGCATCCCGCTCTCGCTGTACCTCCTCGGAAGCGCGGCCTATCCGGCCCCCGTCATCTTGTTCCAGCTCCTCGTTCTGACGCCGGTGGTCATGGCGACGTTCGAAGCGCTGACGACGGACGGTCGCCGCAGGCCGTGGCCCATCCTGCGGCGGACCATCACCAACCCGATCGTCGTGGGCTCGGTACTCGGCACGATCGTCTCGGCGACCGGCATCCCGCTCCCCCAGATCGTCATCGACCCGCTCGAACTGGTCGCCGGAGCCGCCGTTCCCGTCCTCCTGATCAGTTACGGGATCTCACTCAACGGCCAGCGCGTGCTCGGTATACCGGGACGACGGCGCGACATCCTTCTCGCTACCGGCCTCAAGCTCGTACTCATGCCTCTTGCAGCATGGGCGCTGTCTCGGTTCGCCTTCGGTCTCTCCCCCGCCGAAGTCCTCGTCGTGACCGTTCTCGCCGCTCTTCCCACGGCGCAGAACGTCTTCAACTACGCACAGCGGTACACGATCGGTCAGACCGTCGCGCGCGACACGGTGTTCCTCACGACGATCGGATGCGTGCCCGTGCTCTTCCTCATTGTCGTGCTGCTGAGCCCCGGGGTGTGACCCCGGGCGTCGATCACGCTCCGAACGAGGCGGTGTCGCCGATGAGGCGGGTGTGGTCGGCGGGGACCGGCTCCACCGCGGCGCGAGCGACCTCGGCCGCGAACTCCGACACGTTGTAGAGCTTGCCGGCGCTCTCGCGGCGCTCGGCGATGGCTCCGGGGTTCGCACGCTTCAGCAGCGTCGCGGTGATGGTGCCCTCGATCATGTCGCCCGAAACGACGACGAACTCGACGCCCTTCTCGGTCAGCGCGGGGATGCGAGCGCGCAGCGCGTCCTCTCCGGCGCGCTTCGACCGCGCGACGGGCTCGTACTCCGGCATCGTCGGCGTCGTGTGGATGAAGTGGGCTTGGTGGCTCGTGACGAAGACGACCCGGCCACCGGCCGGGATCAGCGGCAGAGCCGCCTCGAGCGCGCCGACCTGGGCGTCGCGGTTCAGCGTGAGGGCGTAGTCCTCGGCCATGCCGCCCTCCATGCCGCCGGAGGCGTTCAGCACGAGGATGTCGAGCGTGCCGAAACGCTCCTGGATCGCCGCGAACATCTCCGACACGGATGCCGCATCGGTGAGGTCTGCGCCGACGGTGAGGACCTCGACGCCGAGTCCACGCAGCTCCGTGGCCAGCTTCTCCGCGCGGGGGGCCTTGTTGCGGAAGTTGATCACAACGTTCGCACCCGCCTGAGCGAGGTAGCGCGCCGTGTCGGCGCCGATTCCCCGGGACGACCCGGTGACGAGGGCGGTTTTACCGGTCAGGGATGCGGCGGGGACGGGCTGCGACATGGGGCTCTCCTGCGACGTGCTCGGCGGATGCGAGGCGGATGGGGCGCCGTCGAGCCTACCAATCTGGCGTGCCGGGCCTGAGCGACGGAGCCGGTTGGTAGTGTGCGAGGACACGCCAACCGAAGGAGCCGACGATGTTCCCGGATCTCATCCAGTACCTGTGGATCGGATGGCTGGTGCTCGCGGTCCTCTTCGTCATCATCGAACTGCTGACTCTCGAGTTCACCTTCCTCATGCTCGCGTCGGGGACTCTGATCGGCGGCCTGGGGGTCAACCTCGCGGGAGGCGTCTGGTGGCTTCAGATCCTCGCCGCCGCGGCCGTGTCGGCCCTGCTCCTGTTCACGATCCGGCCGCTCCTCCTGCGCGCTCTCCACCGCTCCAGCCAGCACATCCCGACCAACGTCGACGCCCTCACGGGCATGTCCGCGCGGGTTGTCTCCGTCTTCGTGGACGGCGACGGCTCGGTCAAGCTCGACAACGGTGAGACCTGGACCGCACGGTTGGCGGATGCCGCGGCATCCGTCGCTCCCGGTCAGCGTGTCACCGTCACCGCCGTCCGCGGCGCCACCGTCGTGGTGGCACCCGAAGAAGGGATTCCCGCATGATCCTCCCCGCCAGAGTCGACGTCGGCGGCTTCGTCGGCCAGATCTTCGTCGTCGTCCTTCTGGTCGTCGTCGCGATCTTCGTCGTCGTCGTCCTGTTTCGCGCCATCCGCATCATCCCGCAGGCCTACGCCGGCGTGGTCGAACGACTCGGTCGCTATCAGCGGACCCTCTCCCCCGGACTCAACCTCCTCGTCCCCTTCATCGACCGGTTGCTGCCGCTCGTCGACATGCGCGAGCAGGTCGTCTCCTTCCCGCCGCAGCCCGTGATCACCGAGGACAACCTCGTCGTCTCCATCGACACCGTCGTGTACTTCCAGGTCACCGACGCCCGCGCGGCCACGTACGAGATCAACAACTACCTGGGTGCCGTCGAGCAGCTCACGACGACCACCCTCCGCAACGTGGTCGGCGGTCTCAACTTGGAAGAGGCACTGACCAGTCGAGACAACATCAACACGCAACTGCGTGTCGTGCTCGACGAGGCGACGGGCAAGTGGGGCATCCGGGTGTCGCGCGTCGAGCTGAAGGCGATCGACCCGCCCGTCTCCATCCAGGACTCGATGGAGAAGCAGATGCGCGCGGAGCGCGACCGCCGCGCCGCGATCCTCACGGCGGAGGGCTCCAAGCAGTCGCAGATCCTCGAGGCGGAGGGTCGACGCCAGGCCGAGATCCTGCGGGCCGAAGGTGACAAGCAGGCCGCGGTGCTCCGCGCCGAGGGCGAGGCGGAGGCCATCCAGTTCGTCTTCGACGCCATCCACAAGGGCGACCCCGACGAGAAGCTCCTCGCCTACCAGTACCTGCAGATGTTGCCGAAGATCAGCGAGAGCTCCTCCAACAAGCTCTGGATCATCCCGAGCGAGTTCACGAATGCACTCAACTCGTTCAGCACCGCGTTCGGCGGCACGGACAAGCACGCCGCGAAGCCGGCAGGCGGGACGACCCCCTCGTCATGAACCATCCGTGGTTCCTCGGTGAGTCGACCCCCCGCATCCTGGCTCACCGGGGATTCGTGCCGTCCGATTCCGAGAACATCGCCGAGAACTCGGTCGCGGCTCTCGCCGCCGGCCGGTCGGCGGGGACGGTGTATCTCGAGTCCGACTGCCATCTGACCGCGGACGGCGATGTCGTGCTCTTCCACGACGACGACCTCCAGCGGGTCGCAGGCGATCCTCGGCCGGTCGCCCACGTTCGCACACGCGAGCTCGTCGACATCATGTCTACGCGAGGCGGGCTGGCGCTCCTCCCCGATGTCCTGCGAGCCTTCCCCGATGCGCGCTTCAACCTCGACGTGAAAGCGGATGCCGCCGCTCAGCCTGTGGGCGCGCTGATCGCTCGCGAATCGCACCGAGTGCTGCTGACGAGCTTCTCCGACCAGCGGCGAGAGGTCGCCCTGCGAGCAGCCCGGGATCGCGGCGGCGACCCGGCGACCTCGGCCGGCTCGCGCACGATCGCGGGAGTCCTCGCGGCGCTCGCAGTCCGACTCCCCCGGCTCGCCGCGCGACGTCTCGACGGCGTGCAGGCCCTGCAGATCCCGGAACGCCACCGCGGCGTCAGGATCCTGTCGCGCCGCCTGCTGGATGTCGCTCACCGCGCCGGCGCGGAGGTGCACGTGTGGACGGTCAACGAGCCCGTCGACATGCGGCGCCTGATCGACCTGGGCGTCACCGGCATCGTCACCGACCGGGCGGATCTCGCTGTCGCAGAACGAGCGAGAGTCCTATAGTCGGCGGTCCTGGAGATCGGCTGTGAATACCACATCGATTGAGGACTTCTCGGATGATCCGCACAGGTGAGTTCGTTATACCTGAGGACGACGAGAGGACCACACAATGGCAGATCGCAGCCTTCGCGGCATGCGTCTCGGCGCTTCGAGCCTACAGAGCGAAGAAGGCGTCGTGTTCGTAGAGCGCACCAACCACACCTACGTCTGCACGCAGTGCGAGCGGGAGACCGTTCTGACCTTCGCTGCAGACGCTGAGGTTCCCGAGGCCTGGGAATGCCGGACCTGCGGAGCCGAGGCAGTCCGCCGTATCGGCGACACCGTCGCCGTCGTGGATCACTCCGGTGACAAGGCCGCTCGCACCCACTGGGACATGCTCATGGAGCGTCGCACCATCCCCGAGCTCGAAGAGCTGCTCGAGGAGCGACTCGCTCTCCTGCGGTCCCGACGCGGCGAGAACTCCGGCAAGCTGAGCGCCTGACACTCACACTTCAGCGGCGTCGTCCTTCGCGGACGGCGCCGCTTTCGTGCGCCTGCGGACGAAGACTCCGAGCAGCACCAGGACGGGCAGGGCGGACCAGCCGAGGACCCACTGCATCGCAGGACCGATGACGACCGCGGGCGTCAGGCCGGTGCGCAGCGGGACGTCCACCAGGAGCGCCCCGGCGGTGTCCGCGGCCAGGCCGTCGATGACGGAGCCGTCGGGGCCGATGACCTGACTCGTCCCCACCGTCGAGATGTTGACGACGGCGCGGCCCGTCTCGATCGCCCGCATGCGAGCGAACCCGAGCTGCTGGACGTTCTCGTCGGTTCCGCGGAAATCAGCGTTGTTCGTCTGGAACATGTACACTTCGGCCCCATCGCGAGCGCCCTGCCAGATGACGTCGTCGTAGATGACATCGAAGCAGATCGCCAACCCGACGCCGACGCCGTTCACGTCGAAGAACGGCGGGTTGGTGCCCGGCGTGTACTCCCGCTGGATCAGACCGACCAGGTCTGGAGCGAGCGCCTCGAAGAACCAGCGGTCCGGGACGTACTCTCCCATCGGGACCGGGTGCGTCTTGTCGTGAGTGGCGATCGGGTTCTCCGCGCCCGCCTGCCAGAGCATCGACGAGTTGTAGACCTTGCTGCCGCGCTCGGTGGCGGCGTTGATGATCAGCGGAGCGTCGACCTTCTTCGAGAGCTCATCCAGGGCCTTCGCCATCGACTCGTCATTCAGCGGGTCCGAATCGACACCGCCCTCCGGCCACAACAGGACGTCGATGTCCTCGCCGACGAGCGGCTGGGTCGCCGCGAGCTGCGCACGGTAGACGTCGTATGAGTTCCGCTCGTCGAAATAGCCCGAAGGCCCGTTTCCCTGCACCGCCCCGACGCGCATCGTGCCGGCATCCGTCGTCGGGAACTGCGGAATGAGGATGAGGAGGGCTGCGGCGGCCACGGCGGGGGCGGCGAGCCGCGGCCGCCGCCAGAACCGCATCCGGACCGCCTCGATGGCGGCGGCCACGACGAAAGCCATGACGAAAGAGAGTCCGCTGACGCCGAGCCACGACGCGAGCTCGGCGAGCGGTCCATCGGCCTGGCTCATGCCCAGTCGGGCCCACGGGAAGCCCGTGTACGGCCAGGAGCCCATGAACTGCTCCCTCGCCGTCCACACGGCTGCGACCAGTGCGGGAAGGAGCGTCACGCGCGCCCAGCGCGCCGGCGCCACCCGAGGCAGCCACCGATAGGCGAGCGTGATGGCGATCGCACCCACGGCGCTGAGGACGGTCTCGACGCCTGCGAGGGCGAACCACGGCACGGGGCCGAGATAGCGCGTGATCCACGCGATGTGCAGGAGGTAGAACGAAGCGGCGAAGACGGCGCCGACGGCCACGGCGCCCCAGGCAGACCGACCGATGAGGGTGAGGAGGGTCATGGCGGCGCCGACGAAGGCGAGGGGCCAGATGCCGATGTCGGGATACGCGAGATCCAGCACCGCGCCACCGGCGACCGCCACGGGAAGCGCGAGCCAGAGCGGGAGGACAGGACGGCCGGGCACGGACGAAGCCTAGAGGAGTCCCGCTATGGCGCCGCTGAAGGCGGAGCGAGCATCGATCACGTGGCTGACTCGTGCCGCTCCGAGTGCGAGAGGTAGATCTCGGCGTTCCGGAGGATGCCCGCTCGCTCCTCCGTCGTGAGCTCGCGGCGGACCTTCGCGGGGACGCCGGCCACGAGGGACCCGTCGGGGATCCTCGTGCCCTCCAGGACGACAGCGCCGCCCGCCACGAGGCATCCTGCCCCGATGACGGCACCGGAGAGCACGACGGCCCCCATCCCGATGAGCGTGCCCTCGCCGATTCGGCATCCGTGCACGACGGCGTTGTGTCCGATCGAGACGTCGTCCCCCACCTCGACGCCGTGCGCCGCGTCGACAT
This sequence comes from Microbacterium sp. LKL04, assembly GCF_900102005.1. Lineage (NCBI taxonomy): Bacteria > Bacillati > Actinomycetota > Actinomycetes > Micrococcales > Microbacteriaceae > Microbacterium > Microbacterium sp. LKL04. The sequence goes on from NZ_LT627736.1 coordinate 994,147, forward strand.
GGATGGCCACGCCGTCCTGGACGTTGCTCCGTGCGCCGATGACGATGCGCGCGCTGTCGCCACGCAGCACCGCGTTGTACCAGACGCTCGAAAGCTTCCCCAACGTCACGGCCCCGACCACACGGGCACCCGCCGCGACGAAGGCGGACTCCGCGATGGCGGGCGCCGCACCGGGCAGGGGGATGACGCTGGCGTGCGGTGAGACGGTCATCGTTCTCCTCAGGGGGCGATGTGGGTGAGCCGACCCGCGAGGACCGTGGCGGCGACCTGCGTCGTGCGCATCTCCGCGTCCGACGCCGCGAGCGGATCACGGTCGACGACGACGAGGTCCGCGACTGCCCCGGGCTCGAGCGCACTCCCGGCCGCCGATCCGCCGGAGGTGGATGCCGCGAGCGCGACGGCTGCGGAGACGCCCTGATCCGGGCGCCACGGCTCGCGACCGCCGCGCGTGCGGTGCACGGCCGCAGCCATCGCCGCCCACGGATCGAGCGGCGAGACCGGGGCATCCGATCCGAACAGGAGGTTCGCCCCGGTGTCGGCGAGCGACCGGAGCGGGTACGGCAGAGCGGTCTGCGCAGCCCACACCGAGTCGGTCAGGTCGCGGTCGTCGATCGCGTGCTCCGGCTGCACGCTCGCACCGACGCCGAGGCGAGCGAACCTCGGGATGTCGGCGTGGGCGACGAGCTGTGCGTGCTCGATCGTTCCCGTCGCACCTGAAGTCGCGAAGGCATCGAGCGCATGGGAGTTGGCGACGTCGCCGATCGCGTGGATAGCGCAAGACAGCCCGGATCCGGTGGCGCGCACCATGAGGGCGCGGAGGTTCTCCGGGGCGACAGTCATGACTCCGGTGTTGTGCGGATCGTCCGGGTAGGGGTGAGAGCACGCGGCGGTGCGGGTACCCAGCGATCCGTCGGTGATCACCTTGAGCGATCCCACGCGGACCAGACCCAGGGGGTCGAGCGCATCGCCCGTCGCGAGGCCTTCGGCGATCGCCCGCTCCAGAAGGTCGGGATACACGCCGAACGACACCCGCATGCCGTCGAAGCCCGCCGCGAGGCGTCGAGTCCAGGCACCCGCGTTCCAGGCCATGTCGAGGTCCACGATGCCGGTCACGCCCCGTGCCGCCGCGCGGTCGAGGGCGGCGAGGACGTACCGGTCGACCACGGCGGTGTCCAGGTCGTTGAGACGGCGGGAGATCTCGAACGCGGGCTCCTCGCGGAGGATGCCGTCGGCAGTCGGGACGATGGACTCCCGCCGGAAGGCCGCACTGTTCAGCCAGACGCTGTGGACGTCGGCGTTGATGAGGTACGTCGGCACATCGCCGGTCTTCTCGTCGAGCAGCGTGAGGCTGGGGGCATCGGCCCAGAAGGCATCCCGGAACCCCGTGCCGACGCGCCTCCCGTCGTCCAGGACGGGTGACCGCCCCATGACGGATGCTGCTTCGGCCGCACTGTCGACGTCACCGAGCGGGGTCCGCTGTGCGGTGAGGGCCCATTGCACCGTGTGGACGTGGTGATCCCACAGACCCGGCACGAGCCAGCCGCCGGAGCCGTCGACGACGACTCCTCGTGCCGGCAGAGCGCCCGCGGGAGCGATGTCGATGATCAGACCGTCGCGGACGTGCACGTCGACGGGGTCGTCCCCGAACGGGTCGACACGGTCTGCTCCGGTGAGCCGGACACCGGCGACGACGCTGACCGCCTCGCCCCGCCCCGGGGTCACGGCCGGGCCTCCCGCGCGCGCCGCATGGCATCACCCGAGCGACGCATCTCGTCGGCCAGGCGAGGATCCGCGTACGGACTCGCCCCGGCATCCAATCGCTCGATGATCGTGTCGACGACGTCGTCGGGACGGTTCTGGCTGAGCTTGCGCTTGGCCGTCACGTGAGTAGGAGTGAGCCGGAAACCGACGGTCCCCTTCTCGAGGCGCCGGACGAACTCGGCGTCGTTGGGTGCCTGCCACATGGGACGCGGCTCGGGCAGCCCCGACTCGAAGCGGTCGACGAGCTTCTCGAGGACGTCGAGGTTCTCCTCCGCGGAGAGGATCTCGGGCACTCCGCGCAGGTGGACGGAGACGAAGTTCCACGTCGGTACGGCCGGGCCGTCGCCGTACCAGCCGGGCGAGATGTACCCGTGCGGGCCCTGCACGACGACCAGGAGCTCGGACTCCCCCAGGCCGTGGATGAGGTCGTCCGGACGCCCCATATGGCCGACGATCGTCAGGTCGTCGCGCGTCGGGTCGAGCAGGACGGCGTAGTGCGACGCGACGAGGCCCGTCGCGGTGTCGCTCACGATGGTCACCCACGGATGAGCGTCGATGACACGGCGCATCTCCGCCACGTCGCTCATCGCGAAGCTCGGGTTCTGTCTCACTCTTCGTGCTCCTCTGCCGCGCTCAGGCCTGGCACCGCGGGCACCAGTACAGCTTCCGCGCCGCCATCTCCTCGAGGACGATCTCCGTCCCGCAGACACGACAGGGCAGTCCGGCCCGGTGATAGACCCAGTGACGGTCGTCGCGGTTGGCCATCGCACGTCGGTAGGCCTCCGGATCGAGGTCGTCCATCGTCATCATCTGACCGGTCTCGACGCCGATCGCGAGGAGGCGCACCCAGTCCTGCCAGAGCAGCCGGAGGGTCTCCTCCGGCACGTCACGGCCGGGCGTGTGCGGGTTGAGGTTCGCCCGGAACAGCATCTCGGCGCGGTACACGTTGCCGATCCCGCTCACGACCTTCTGGTCCATCAGCAGCTGTCCGATCGGGGTCGGCTTGCGGCGCACCGCGGCGACGAAGCGCTCCTCGCCCTCGACGAGGTCGTCGACGAGCGGATCGGGTCCGAGCGCGGCGACCGTGGCGAGCATCTCATCGGTCGTCTGCAGCTGGCATGCGGTCGGCCCTCGCAGGTCCGCGCACGTCGAAACGGTCAGCAGCCGCAGCCGCACCTGCCCGACGATCGGGGGCGGCCATTCGGCATCCGTCTGCTCGGCCAGACCCCTCGTCTGCTCGCTCATCCGGACGGCGCCGCGAGCTCGCCGGGGTGCACCGATCGACGAGAGCGAGTTCTCACCGGCGTCGTCGTAGACGGGGTCGACTCCCCGCTGGTTCGTCTGCCCCATGCGTCCGTTCGCCGACGCGATGGTCGGATCGAGGAGGATCTCACCCGCGAAGTCCCACGCCCCGTAGATGCCCAGGTGCACGCGCAGCCAGACGTCCTCGTCGAAGGCGAGGAACATCTGCTTGCCGACAGCACGGACCTGCGTCGGCGTGCGGCCGTCGAGAACGGCGGCGCCCTCCGCGAACCGGCCCTGCGGGCTGGAAGCGGACACGGTCCGCCCCACGAAGTTGCGGTCGAATTGGCGGGCGATGCGGTGGACGGAATGGCCCTCGGGCATCAGCCGGCTTCCGGGTCGAACGTCTCCGACGCATCGAGCACATCGGGTGTGACGGCGCGCGGGTCGGCCTGGAGCGTGCCGTCGGTCTCGTAGGCCGCGAGCTGCGCGATGCGCCTCGCATGGCGTTCCTCGCCCGAGAACGGCGTCGCGATGAAGCGGTCGATGAACCCGACGGCCTCGTCGAAGGTGTGCTGGCGGGCGCCGATGGCGATGACGTTCGCGTCGTTGTGCTCGCGAGCGAGCTCCGCAGTCGCGATGCTCCAGACGAGGGCGGCACGGATGCCGCGCACCTTGTTCGCCGCGATCTGCTCCCCGTTGCCGGAGCCGCCGAACACGACGCCCAGCGTGTCGACGCCGTCGGCCTGATCCTCGGCGACGGCCTGTGCAGCGCGGATGCAGAAAGCGGGGTAGTCATCGAGGGCGTCGTACTCGATCGGCCCGTGGTCGACGACGTCGTGACCGGCTTCGGCCAGGTGGTGCTGCAGACGGGTCGAGAACTCCATGCCCGCGTGATCGGTCGCGATGTGGATGCGCATGTGACGATTCTAGGGACGCAGCTACCCCGTTCCGGCGAGCCATCGGCGTAGGCTGTGACGGTTGCCGTCGGCGCCAGCAGCGCCCGTCCGCGGCACCCCACCCTCACCCCTGGGAGACACGAACGTGCCTGGAGAGAACCTCACCCGCATCGAAGCGCAGGAGCGCCGCGCGACCGTCGAGACGCATTCGTACGACGTCACGCTCGATCTGACCACCGGTGACGAGGTCTTCGCTTCGCGGAGCGTCATCCGCTTCGCCGCGACCGCCGGCGCCTCGACCTTCGTCGACCTGATCGCCCGCGGCATCCGCGAGATCACCCTCAACGGCCGCTCTCTCGATCCTGGTGCGGTCTACGCGGACTCCCGCGTCGCACTCGACGGGCTGACCGACGAGAACGAGCTGGTCGTCGTCGCCGACTGCGAGTACACGAACACCGGCGAGGGCCTGCACCGTTTCGTCGACCCCGTGGACGGCGAGGTCTATCTGTACTCGCAGTTCGAGGTTCCCGACTCCCGTCGCGTCTTCGCGGTCTTCGAGCAGCCCGACCTGAAGGCGACGTTCCGCTTCACCGTGACCGCTCCGGATGCGTGGAAGGTCGTCTCCAACTCCCCCACCCCCGAGCCGCAGCCCGCCGGTGACGGCGTCGCTACATGGTCGTTCGAACCGACCCCGCGCATCTCCTCGTACATCACGGCGCTCGTCGCCGGTCCTTACGAACAGGTGTTCTCGGAGCTCACGAGCGCCGACGGCCGCACGATCCCCCTCGGCGTGTACGCCCGCAAGAGCCTGTGGCAGTACCTCGACGCCGACTACGTCTTCGAGAAGACGCGTCAGGGCTTCGCCTACTTCGAGGAGAAGTTCGGCGTGCCTTATCCCTTCGTGAAGTACGACCAGCTCTTCGTCCCCGAGTTCAATGCGGGCGCGATGGAGAACGCCGGAGCGGTGACGTTCACCGAGGCCTACGTCTTCCGCTCCAAGGTGACGGATGCCGTGAAGGAACGCCGCGTCGTCACGATCCTCCATGAGCTCGCTCACATGTGGTTCGGCGACCTCGTGACGATGAAGTGGTGGAACGACCTCTGGCTGAACGAGTCCTTCGCCGAATGGGCTTCTACCATCGCCACCGCCGAGGCGACCGAGTGGACCGAGGCCTGGACCACGTTCAACGCCATGGAGAAGACCTGGGCATACCGGCAGGACCAGCTCCCCTCGACCCACCCCGTCTTCGCTGAGATCAACGATCTCGAGGACGTGCAGGTCAACTTCGACGGCATCACCTACGCCAAGGGTGGATCCGTCCTCAAGCAGCTCGCCGCGTGGGTCGGCATCGAGGCGTTCTTCGCCGGTGTGTCGGCGTACTTCCGGAAGAACGCGTGGGGCAACACGGAGCTCAGCGACCTGCTCGTCGAGCTCGAGGCCACGAGCGGCCGTGAGCTGACCACCTGGTCGAAGAAGTGGCTCGAGACCGCGGGCGTGAACACCCTCGCGCCGGAGATCCGCGTCGACGGCGACGGCACCATCACGCGATTCGCCATCGTGCAGACCGCACCCGCCGACTACCCGACGATCCGTCCGCACCGCCTCGGGGTCGGTTTCTACTCGCTCCAGGGGGACGCGCTCGTCCGGACGCACCACGTCGAGCTCGACGTGGACGGCGACCTCACCGAAGTCCCGGAGCTCGTCGGTCTCACCCAGCCCGACCTCGTTCTCCTGAACGACGACGACCTGGCGTACGCGAAGATCCGTCTGGACGAGCGGTCGCTCCGTACCGCGACCGCGCACCTCAGCAGGATCAGCGACCCGCTCGCGCGTTCGCTCGTGTGGGGAGCGGCGTGGGACCAGACACGCGACGCCGAGGCGTCCGCGACGGAGTACCTCGACCTCGTGCTGCAGAACATCGGCACCGAGACCGAGTCGACGACGGTGCGCACGACCCTCGCTCAGCTGCAGCTCGCAGCCAACTCCTACGTCACGCCGGACACGCGGGATGCCGCACGTCAGCGCGTCGCGGATGGTCTGTGGGATCTCGCACAGAACGCCGAAGCCGGCAGCGACAGCCAGCTGCAGTTCGTGACCGCCTTCGCGTCCGCCGCGGCGACCCCGGCTCAGTGGGGTCGGGTCGCTCAGCTGCGTTCCGGTGAGCTCGCGCTCGCGGGCCTCGACATCGACGCGGACCTCTCGTGGGCTCTCCTCGTGTCGCTCGCGGCCGGCGGCGTCGTCTCCGCAGCTGACATCGACGCGGCGTTGGCCGCCGACAACACGGCGAAGGGCGGAGAGTTCGCCGCTCAGGCGCGGGCGGCTCTCCCCACCGTCGAGGCGAAGCGAGCTGCCTGGTCCTCGCTCATCGACCGCGACGATCTGCCGAACACCGTGGTGCGCTCCGCCGCTGCAGGCTTCGTTCACCCGTCCGGTATCGATGCGCTCGGCGAATTCGTCGAGGCGTACTTCGACATGCTGCTGCCGGTGTGGGAGTCGCGGACCTACCAGATCGCGCAGTACCTGATCGTGGGCCTGTACCCGGCACCGCTGGCGGACGCGACCCTGCGCGACGCGACGCGCGGGTGGCTCGCGGATCATCGTGACGCGCCGGCTGCCCTGCGCCGGCTCGTGAACGAGAACCTCGCCGGTGTCGAGCGCGCGCTGTCCGTCCAGGAGCGCGACGCGCAGGACTGAGCACGACCGCATCGGGCGGGCATGTCGTACCACGGGAGGACATGCCCGCCTCGATCTCCTGCTCGAGGGGGACGCGCCGAACCCCGCTCCATCCGTAGCGTGAAGCGCATGATCGTTGCAGAAGGCCTCACCAAGAGGTACGGAGACAAGACAGCCGTCGATGGCGTGAACTTCACGGTCCAATCCGGCAAGGTGACGGGGTTCCTGGGGCCGAACGGCGCCGGCAAGTCCACCACCATGCGGATGATCGTGGGACTCGACCGCCCGACGGCGGGACGCGTCACGCTCGACGGGCGCGACTACCGGTCGCTGCGCTCCCCGCTGACCGAGGTGGGGATCCTGCTCGACGCGAAGGCCGTCCACACCGGTCGGAGCGCCCGCAACCACCTGCTCGCCATGGCGGCGACCCACGGCATCCCGCGCTCACGGGTGGACGAGGTGATCGAGATCACCGGCCTCCAGAGCGTCGCGAAGCGGCGCGCCGGCAAGTTCTCCCTCGGCATGGGTCAGCGGCTCGGGATCGCGGCAGCTCTTCTCGGCGACCCCCAGACGCTCATCCTCGACGAGCCGGTCAACGGTCTCGACCCCGAGGGCGTTCGCTGGGTGCGGCAGTTCGTCCGGGCGCAGGCGGCGTCAGGGCGCACAGTGCTGCTGTCGAGCCACCTCATGAGCGAGATGGCCCTGACGGCCGATCACGTCATCGTCCTCGGTCGCGGACGCGTGCTGGCCGACGCCGGCATCTCCGATCTCGTCGCGGCGTGGACCCGCAGTGCCGTGAGCGTCCGCTCCCCCCGCGCCGCGGAGCTCGCGCAGCTGGTCGCCGGAGCCGACATCACCGTCACGTCGTCGGAGTCCGGCCTGCTCGACATCACGGGCACCACGGCCGCCGCCGTCGGCGAGATCGCGGCGCAGCACGGCATCGTCCTCCACGAGTTGACGCCGCGCAGCGGATCTCTCGAGGACGCCTACCTCGCCCTCACCGAGGGATCCGTCGAATACCGCACCCAGGGGGCCGCATCATGACCACCACGACCGACTCCCGCGCCGCGGCGCGTACCGCCCCGGCGCCGTCGTCGACATACCGTCTGGGTTTCGGGCGCCTCCTACGAAGCGAGGCCCTCAAGCTGTTCACCCTCCGATCGACGTGGTGGTCCTTGGGGATTACGGTTCTGCTCGCTGTCGGCATCGCTCTGGTCGTCGGGCTGGCCACTCAGAGCCTTCCGGATGAGTTCCGCGAGCAGGTCCCGCTCAACCCGGTCACCGCAGTAGTGTCGCCGTTGCAGCTGACGATGCTCGTTGCGGGAATCTTCGGTGCGATGGCGATCACCGGGGAATACTCCACCGGCATGATCCGCTCCACCTTCGCCGCCGAGCCGCGGCGCGGCGCCGTCCTCCTCGCGAAGACCATCGTCGTCGCCGCCACCCTGGTCGCCACCACCGTCGTCACCTCCCTCATCGCGATCGTCGTTCTGACACCGATCTACGGCAGCAACGGCTTCGTGTGGGACGATGCGGAAGTCACCTGGATTCCGCTCGCGTACTCGCTGCTCGCCATCGCCAGTGTCACGTTGCTCGGTCTGGGCGCCGGGTTCATCATCCGCAACGGGGCTGGCGCAATCGGGGCGACCGTCGGTCTGCTGTTCGTCGCTCCCCTGATCCTGAGCATCTTCGCGGCCTTCGGAGAGAGCTGGCGCTGGATCGCCGACCTCGCGCAGTACCTTCCCTACAACGCGGCCGGGACGCTCGTGAACGGGGCAGGCGATGACGCCCTGCCGGCGCTCATCGCACTCGTCGCCTGGCCCGCTGCCGCGCTGCTCGGTGGGTGGGCGCTCCTGCGAACTCGGGACGCGTAAGGTCTTGGCGTGACGAATCGAAGCCGCAGCGCCTCCTCTCCGGAGGGGGAGCTGCGGCTTCCGCGTCCGCCGGGACTCCTGCGGCGTTACTGGGCGCGGCATCCGCTGTTCGCCGACATCCTCGTCGCGATCGTCTGCCTTCTCCTGTCCACGATCCCGGTGATCGCGACCCCGATCCTGCCGGAGGGTGTCGGCACCAACGCCCGCGAGTGGCGGGACGTGCTGCCGGCTGTGGGGGTCATCGTCGTCCTCGGTTCCGCAGCTCTTCTCCTGCGGCGCCGTCATCCGCTGATCGTCCTCGCGACCTCGTACGTCGTCGCTCTGGCGTACATGTTCGCTCCCGCGCCGATCACCGGGCCGCTGCTGCTGGTCGCCACGTACTCGGTCGCCGTCTACGTCGGTTCCCGCGCCGCACTCGTCGGCGGCATGATCGGGACAGCGGCGCTCGCGGGCGCAGGGCTCATTCTCACCGCAACCGAGGCCAGCTCGGCGACTGTCGTCTGGGGGTCCCTCGTCAACGAGACCCTCAACGCCGTGATCGGCGGTCTCATCGGAGCCAACGTCGGTTCCCGGGCACGCTACGTGAAGGCGCTCATCGACCACTCGCAGCGCCTCGTGGTCGAACGCGACCAGCAGGCGCAGCTCGCCGCGTCGTCGGAGCGCGAGCGGATCGCGCGCGAGCTCCACGACATCGTCGCTCACTCGCTGACCGTCATGGTCGCCCTCGCGGAAGGCGTCGCGGCCTCGCGCGACGCCGAACGCTCGCGACCCGGGGTCGAAGCCATCGCGGCGACCGGCAGAGAGGCGCTCCGCGACATGCGGGCGACCCTCGGCATCCTCCGTGAGCCCGAAGCGGCACCTCTCTCGCCGCTCGCCCGTGACACGACGGCGGAGACCGTGGCGTCGGCGCGCGCCGCCGGATTCGACACACGTCTGGTCGTCTCGGGCGATCCTGGGGATCTCGATTCCCGGACGCAGCTCGCGGTGTCACGGATCGTGCAGGAGGGCGTCACCAACGTCCTCCGCCATGCGACGGCTGCGACGCACATCGATGTGGCCATCCGTCACGCACCCGACGGCGTCTCGGTCAGCGTCACGGACGACGGCCTACCGACGACCGTCGGAACCGACGCCGGCGGCTTCGGGCTCCGGGGGCTCCGCGAGCGCGTCGGGCTCGCCGGCGGTACCGTCACGGCGGGCCCGCGACAACCGCACGGGTGGTCCGTGACCGCCCACATCCCCCGACAGGAGACCACCGCGTGAGAACGTCCCCCTCCCCCGCCTCCGTGCGCGTGCTGATCGTCGACGACCAGTCGCTCATCCGCCTCGGTTTCCGCATGGTGCTCGAAGCCGCGGACGGGATCGAGGTCGTGGGCGAGGCAGCCGACGGAGCCGGCGCCGTCGAGGCGACGGCGCGGCTGCGACCCGACGTGGTGCTGATGGACGTCCGGATGCCGGGAGTCGACGGGATCGAGGCGACGGCGCGCATCGCGCGGGATCACCCCGCGGTCCGCGTGCTGGTCTTGACGACCTTCGACCTGGACGAGTACGCGTTCGGCGCGCTGCGCGCCGGAGCAGGAGGCTTCTTACTGAAGGATGCCGGCCGGGACGAGCTCGTCGCCGCCGTCCGCGCCGTGGCCGCGGGCGAAGCCACTCTGGCGCCGCGGATCGTTCGACGGATGATCGAGCTGGTCACGGACACCGGCGGAACCCTTCCGGGAGGTTCTGCGGAGCCTGCTGCGCGCGAACACGGCTCGCTGACCGCCCGCGAGGAGGAGGTCCTCGGGGCGATGGCGCGGGGTCTGACGAACGCCGAGATCGCAGACGAGCTGTTCCTGGGCGAGTCGACGGTGAAGACTCACGTCGGCCGCATCCTGGCGAAGCTCCCGGCCCGGGACCGCGTGCACGCAGTCCTCATCGCGCACGGACTCGCGGACCCCGTCGACAGCGGCGGTGCCCAGGTGAACGAAGGGTGGCCTGGATAGGATCGGAACGATGACCTCGACCGATCTCGCCGCGTCCTCTTCCTCGTCGCCTGCCCCCGCACCCGGCGGATGGGAGGGTATCCGCGACGGATTCCTCGCCTTCCTCGTATCGGCGGGATGGAGTCTCCTCTGGGTCGCCGTGACCGTCGTCGTCGCACTGCTGCTGTCGTGGATCATGCGTCGCCTCATCGGCCGCGTCGTCGATCGCATCGTCACGGGAGCCAAGTCCCGGGCCGCGGCGGAGGACACCCGCGCGATCGACATGTCGCCGCTGGCTCAGGTGCGCATCGTGCAGCGCACGCGGACCCTCGGGTCCATCCTCACCAATATCGTCAACGTCGCGATCGTCATCATCGCCGCCCTCACGATCGTCTTCATCCTCAATCCCGGCGTCCTTGCGTCGTTCACGCTGCTGTCTGCGGCGATCGGCGCGGGTCTGGGTTTCGGCGCGCAGAACATCGTCAAGGACGTCCTCAACGGGATCTTCATCGTCGCTGAGGATCAGATCGGCATCGGCGACGTCGTCGACGTGGGGCTGGCCACGGGCGTCGTCGAGTACGTGAGTGTCCGCGTGACCCACGTCCGCGACGTCAACGGCACCCTGTGGTTCGTCCGCAACGGCGAGATCACCCGCATCGGCAACATGTCGCAGGGCTGGGCGAGGGTCGTCGTCGACGTCGGAGTCCCGCTCGATGCCGACCTCGAGGCCGTCGAGGAGGCCATGCTGGCCGCGGCGAAAGACCTCGTGCGCGAGCCCAAATGGCGCACCCGAATCATCGACAAGCCCGAGGTCTGGGGCCTGGAGTCGATCAGCGGCGAGACGATCGTCACCCGCCTTGTGGTCCGGACCCGGCCCAACGCGAAGGACGACGTGTCACGCGCCCTCCGCACCCGTCTGAAGAAGGCCCTGGACGACCTGGGCGTCCCGCTGCCCCAGCTGGAATCGACCTTCCTGACCGGTGCCGACGCAGCGCAGAGCGTGCGAGGAGCCAACCCTCCCAAGACCAAGCCGCAGCAGGTCACGCCGCCTGCGACCCCGCCGCGTCTCGCGTGGCGGCCGAAGAAGCGCGGTCGGACCGACGGCGACGCGCCGGAGGGGACGTCCGCACCGTGAGCGAACAGAGCACCTTCTACGACGAGGTGGGCGGACACGAGGTCTTCCGCCGCATCGTCGACGCGTTCTATCGCGAAGTCGCTGCCGACGACGTCCTGCGTCCGATGTATCCCGAAGAGGACCTCGGGCCTGCGGCCGAGCGCCTGCTGCTCTTCCTGGAGCAGTACTGGGGTGGCCCGACCACCTACGGCGAGACGCGCGGACACCCGCGCCTGCGGATGCGTCATCAGCCCTTCCACGTGAACCCCGACGCGCGCGACCGGTGGCTCCGAGCCATGCGCATCGCCGTCGACGAAGCGGAGCTGTCGCCGTTGCACGAGGCCACTCTGTGGGACTACCTCCAGCGCGCTGCCCACGCCATGGTGAACACCTTCGAGCCGACGGGCATCGGGCCGGTGGCGAAGCCGCACGGCGGCACGACGCTGCCGCTGCACCCCGAGTCCTGACGACTCGCCGGTCAGCGGCCGCCGGTCGTCCGCACCGTCGTGAGCCCCGTGGGGTTCCCCGCCCTGACGAGCACATGGCCTCTGGCCAGGCTCACGCGGGTCCACGTACCCGTTCGGCGGACGGATGCCTGTTCGTCGCGGTCCTCTCCCAAAAAGCCGAGCGCGTCGGCGGCGAAAGCGACACCGGCGACGAGCCCGCTCAGCTCGGGTTCGGGAGCGCCCCACACGGCCGCGCGGATGGTTCGGACGAGATCCTCCCCGGGTGAGGCGGGCAGGGCCGTGGCCACTGCGTCGACGCCGCGACGCACGGCGCGCGCGAGCGCATGCGCCGCGACAGGCTCCCCCGGGACCCATCCGCCGCGCGGCGGCGAGATCCCGGCCCACGCGGCCGAGACGCCGCTGTCGGGAAGTGCGACGGTGGTGGCACTGCCGCCGGCTCTCAACGCTCCGGCATCCACGACGAGGTCGCACTCGAGTTCGGGGTCGATCCGCAGGAAGCGCATCCCGAGAACGGTCGGTGTGTCGTCACCGAACCCCCGGGGGGACAGCGGTGCGGCAGATACCGCGAGTGTCCCATCGACGGCGCGCAAGCGGACCGCAGGATCCCCGAGCCGGGCGGCGCGAGCGGCGAAGGTCAGGAGGTCGGTCGCCGTGCGCGGGTCGGGGAAGACGAGGTGCGGAGCCATCCGACCTAAACTACCAACCGGGGGCATCGTGATCGCATCGGGCGCCTGGAAGGAACGCACCGTGCCGGAATCTGGACACGTCGACGGGCTCCTGGCGGTACTGGACCTCGCATCCAGCGACGCCCGGACGACAGAGGACATCTTCACCGGTGTCTCGCAGGCGATGCCCCTGGGGCGGGTCTTCGGCGGTCAGGTTCTCGCCCAGGCGGTCATCGCCGCGGAGCGCACCGTCGACGAGGGCCGTGCGGCCCATTCGATGCACGGCTACTTCCTCCGGCCCGGCGACTCGACCCGCGGGATGACCTTCTCGGTGGACCGCATCCACGACGGGCGCTCCTTCTCGACGCGACGGACGCAGGCCTTCCAAGAGGGGGTGCCGATCTTCTCGATGATCGCGTCCTTCGAAGTGGATGCCACCGGGCTCGAACACCAGGACGAGATGCCCGCCGGCATCCCCGGGCCGGACCACCTCTCGGACGATTCCGTCCTGGCCGGGCTGCACCCGATGAGCAAGCGGCATTTCGACCAGAGCCCTGTGGAGGTCCGACACGTCGAGGATCCGATCTACGCGACCGTGGGGGGCGAGCGCACCGCTCACCAGTCGGTGTGGATCCGCACGCGCGGCGAGGTCCCCGATGACCCGCGGCTGCACCGCGCAGCCCTCGCGTACATGAGCGATCTCACGATCCAGGAGTCGGTCCTACGGGCGCACGGCGCGTCGTGGGCGACTCCGGGTCTCAAGGTCGCGAGCCTCGATCACGCCATGTGGTGGCATCGACCGGCGCGGGTCGACGAGTGGTTGCTGTACGTCCAGCAGTCCCCGAGCGCGCAAGGGGGCCGCGGACTCGCCACCGGTCGCATCTTCACCCGCGAGGGACTGCTCGTCGCCTCCGTCGCGCAGGAGATCATGGTGCGGATGCCCGACGGGGGCTGAGCCGCCTCAGCGCCGCCCGAGCGGTGGCAGCGGTTCGCCGAGGTAGGGCTCCCAGGCCGCTCGCGTCTCGGGCGCGAGTCGCACGGGCCTCCCGGTCACGGCATCCACCTGCACGATGACCGTGGATGCCCGGGCGTACAGCGTCCGAGGTTCCTGGCCCGCAGGAGTGAAGACTTCGTAGTGGACTTCGGCGCTCGAACCGCCGATCTTGCCGAACCACATCTGCACGTCGATCGGGTCGCGCTGGTACGGGACCGGCGCGAGGTATTCGATCTCCTGCCGGGCGATGAGGGTGAGGTGAGCCGCGCCGTGGCTCGCGTCGATGACCGCCGTGGGGACGACCCGCTCCCCCGCTCCCGGCACCCAGAAGGCGCGCACGCGCGCCTCCTCGAGGAGCTTGAGCATCGACGCGTTGTTGACGTGGTTGTACGCGTCGAGGTCGCCCCACCGCAGGTGGATGGGGACGCGGATGCGGGCGTCAGTCACGCGTGAGCTTGCGGTACGTCGACTTCGCGGGGTTCGCCGCGTCGGCGCCGAGCCGCTCGATCTTGTTCGCCTCGTACGCCTCGAAGTTGCCCTCGAACCAATACCACTGGTCGGGCTTCTCGGCGGTGCCCTCGTACGCCAGGATGTGCGTCGCGATGCGGTCGAGGAACCACCGGTCGTGCGTGATGACCACCGCGCAGCCGGGGAACTCGAGCAGCGCGTTCTCGAGCGAGCTCAGCGTCTCGACGTCGAGGTCGTTCGTCGGCTCGTCGAGGAGGAGCAGGTTGCCACCCTCCTTGAGCGTGAGAGCGAGGTTCAGGCGGTTGCGCTCACCGCCGGAGAGCACGCCGGCCTTCTTCTGCTGGTCCGGTCCCTTGAACCCGAACTTCGACACGTAGGCGCGCGACGGGATCTCGGTCTTGCCGACCGTGATGATGTCGAGGCCGTCCGAGACGACCTCCCACAGCGTCTTGTTCGGGTCGATGTTGGAGCGCGACTGGTCGACGTAGCTGATCTTGACCGTCTCGCCGATCTTCAGGTCGCCGCCGTCCAGGGGTTCGAGGCCGACGATCGTCTTGAAGAGCGTGGTCTTACCCACGCCGTTCGGGCCGATGACGCCGACGATGCCGTTCGGCGGCAGGCTGAAGCTGAGGCCGTCGATGAGCGAGCGGCCGTCGAAGCCCTTCTGGAGCTTCTTCGCCTCGATCACGACACTTCCCAAGCGCGGGCCCGGCGGGATCGAGATCTCCTCGAAGTCGAGCTTCCGCGTCCGCTCCGCCTCGGCCGCCATCTCCTCGTAGCGAGCGAGACGAGCCTTCGACTTCGTCTGGCGCCCCTTGGCGCTCGAGCGCACCCACTCGAGCTCCTCCTTGAGCCGCTTGGCGAGCTTGGCGTCCTTCTTGCCCTGGATGTCGAGGCGCTCGCCCTTCTTCTCGAGGTAGGTCGAGTAGTTGCCTTCGTAGCCGATGAGGCGGCCGCGGTCGACCTCGGCGATCCACTCCGCGACGTTGTCGAGGAAGTACCGGTCGTGGGTGATGGCGATGACCGCGCCCTTGTAGGCCTGCAGGTGCTGCTCGAGCCAGAGCACGCTCTCGGCATCGAGGTGGTTCGTGGGCTCGTCGAGGAGCAGGAGGTCCGGCTTCTGGAGGAGGAGCTTGGCGAGCGCGACACGGCGCTTCTCGCCACCGGAGAGCGGCGCGATGGCGGCGTCCGCAGGAGGCGTGCGGAGGGCGTCCATGGCCTGCGAGAGCTGGGAGTCGAGGTCCCAGCCGTCGGCCGCATCGATCTCCTCCTGCAGCGTCCCCATCTCGGCCAGGAGAGCATCGAAGTCGGCGTCGGGATCGGCCATGAGGGCGGAGATCTCGTTGAACCGGTCGAGCTTGGGCTTGATCGCCACGCCGTCCTGGATGTTCTCGAGGACGGTCTTGGACTCGTCGAGTTCCGGCTCCTGCATGAGGATGCCGACCGAGAACCCGGGCGAGAGCTTGGCCTCGCCGTTCGACGGGGTGTCGAGACCCGCCATGATCTTCAGGATCGTCGACTTACCGGCACCGTTCGGGCCGACCATGCCGATCTTGGCGCCGGGCAGGAACGCCATCGTGACGTCATCGAGGATGAGCTTTTCGCCGACCGCCTTGCGGGCGCGGACCATGGAGTAGATGTATTCGGCCATAACGGCCCAAGTCTACGTGTGCCGTCCCTGGCGGCGGGACCGTCCGGCCGTCACCAATCGATGCGACGCGTCTGTCCTACGAGACATTCGCCTTCGGGCAGGCCCGGCATGACGATCGCAGTCGGGCGCGGGACGGAGGGACCGACCTGGCCGACAAGGCACTCGTCGCCGACGCGAACCGAGAACTGGATGCTGTCCGCGGGGTCGCCGACCGATGTCTCGTCCTGCGTCACCTGCATGGCGTCCTTCGGGAAGCCCGCTGAGACGAGCGCGTCGATGTAGTCGCGGCCCTTGACCGACGTCGATCCGTTCCACACGCCGTTCATCGCGGCGGCGAAGTCAGGCAGTCGCGCCTCGGCGGTGTCAGGCGCCGGTGTCGGCGACGGATCCGCGGAGGGGCTCGGCGCGACGGGCGACGACGGCGCGGGCTCGGAGGGCGCAGGGGTCGGCTCTGGAGCGCACGCGGCGAGAGACACCGCCACAGCGGGCGCGAGCACGAGAAGAAGCAGGCGGGATCCCACTGAGGGCTGGTGTCTGCGCACGGGCGAGAGTCTAGGGGGTGCGACCTCCGAGCCTGCTGAGGCCGGCTCAGAACGGGGTGGGAACGGGGTCGGCCTCCCACTGCGCCTCGTCCGCGGCGGGAATGTCCTCCGCCGGGGCCCATCCCTGTTCCGCGTCGGCCGGGGGCGCCTCACTTCGCGTTCGCGCGGCACCGGTGAAGACGGTCGTGCCGAAGGCGAGGTCGTGGCCGATCGCGAGGGCGTCGATCTCGGCATCCGTCCCGGACTTCTCCCCCGCTTCCCATCGCTTGATCGCGAGCACCCCGTGGACGACGACGCGCTGACCCTTGCGGACCGACGCCGCGACGTGCTCGCCCAGAGTCCGGAAGATCGATACCCGGTACCAGCTGGTCAGTCCGTCGACCCATGCCCCCGCCTTCGCGTCGTATCGGCGGTCGGTGCTGGCTACCCGCATCGACACGACGGGGGTGCCGTCCGGCAGGCGCCGGAACTCGGGGTCGGCAGCGACGTTGCCGACGATCGTGATGTGGTCTTTCATGGCGATTCCTCCACTTGTCGAGGGCACGGGCGTGCCCGATCGATGCTCCGACGCCCGCGTGCCCGGCGGACGTCGGAGCGGACTCAGGATCGCGGCCCCCGCGGGATACGCAGCGCCCCTGCTCCCGACCGGTGGAGATGGTGGGGAGCAGGGGCGTTGGGGAGGAGACTCCGTGTGCGTCAGCGGCGCGCGTATTCTCCGAAGCGCGCACGGACTTTGTTGACCTTCGGCACGGCGACCGCGAGGCAGTAGCCCTGTCCGGGGTTCTTCGTGAAGAAGTCCTGGTGGTAGTCCTCAGCCGGGTACCACTCGCTCAGGGGCTCCATCGTCGTCACGAGTCCGCCGCCCCACCAATCCGACGCGCGCTCGGCCGCCTTCTCGAACGTCTCACGCTGAGCGTCATCGGCGGGGAACATGGCCGACCGGTACTGGGTCCCGACGTCATTCCCCTGCCGGTTGAGCTGGCGCGGGTCGTGCATCGTGAAGAACGCGTCGAGGATGACGTCGGACGGGATGACCTCTTCGTCGAACGTGACCTTGACCGCTTCGGCATGCCCGGTCGTGCCGGTGCACACCTGCTCGTAGCTCGGCGAAGGGACCGATCCGCCGACGTAGCCGGACTCGACCGAGACGACACCCTCGAGCGCGCGGTACGCGGCATCGAGACACCAGAAACATCCGCCGGCAAGCACATAGGTCTGCATTCGAGACCTTCCTTTCACTGTTGATCGTCGAAGAGGACAACGCTGTCGACGCCTCCGGTGTTCCGTGGCGGGGTGCGTGTCGGAGGCCGAGCGTACCCTGCGACTCGACGTAGAGGAGGCACCTTGACCACCATCTCAGTGAGCACCGATCCCCGGCTCCGCTCGTACCGGCTTGCGCCCGCGTCCGACCGCTTGTGGCGTGTCGTGGATGCCGCAGGCCTCGTCATCGGCCATCTCGCCCGCATCGGCGGGGAGGGGGCCGACCGGTTCGGCGCGCGCCGATTCCGCGCTTCCGTCGGGGGGTTCGTCGAACTCGGCGAGTTCTGTCGGATCGAGGATGCGGTCGCCGCTCTCCACGACTCGCGCTGAGCGGGTCTGCTCAGACGATCGCGGCGACGGCCTCCGTCTCGTCGATGGCGGGAGCCGCAGCGTGGCCGCTCACTTCGGGCCACAGCCGCGCGAGGACGGCCACCGCGTCGCGCATCTGGCCGGCAGGGGCCGTGAAGGGCACGCGGAGGTAGGACTCGTAGCCCCCGTCGACCGAGAACCGGGGTCCCGCGGACAGCAACACGCCCTCCCGGCGCGCGGCGAGCACAAGGGACCCGCTTCGCGGCGCGTCGAGTCCGACCCACAAGGACACACCGCCGTGCGGCACGGGGACCTTCCACCCTGGCAACGAGGTCCGGAGCGCCGCGACGACGGCATCCCTCCCCCGACCGAGCAGCGCTGCGCGCTGAGGCAGGATGTCGGGCATCATCCGCAGCAACCGGGTGGCGACGGCCTGCTCGAACTCGGCGGTTCCGAGGTCGCGGCGGGGTCTCGAGGCCACGAGATGGCGGATGAAGGCACGATCGCCTCGCACCCAGCCCACCCGGAGGCCGCCCCACACGGTCTTGCCGAGGGATCCGATCCGAACGGCACGATGCCCGAAGTCGAGGGGGACGGGGGCCGCGGCGTCGATCGCGAGCTCCGCCGTCGTCTCGTCGATCACGAGGACCGAACCGGCGGCATCCGCCGCAGCTCGGAAGGTCGCCGCGTCGAGGGGCGTCATCGTCCGCCCGGTGGGGTTCTGGAACCACGGCATCAGATAGGCGAGCGCCGGCCGTGCGCGTCGGAACGCCTGGACGGCACGGTCCAGGTCCCAGCCGTCCTCGACGGTCACCGGCGTGCCCGTCACGCGGGCGCCGGTCGCCTTGATCGCCTCCGTCGCGTGCGGATACGTCGGGGTCTCGAGGAGCGCCGTCGTCCCGGGGCGCAGAAGCGCATCCGTCACCAGATGGATCGCGTGCTGTCCCCCGTTCGTGACGAGGATCTCCTCGGGATCGGTCGGGATGCCGCGCGCCGAATAGCGATCCGCGATCGCCACCCGGAGGTCGATGCTCCCGACGATGTCGTATCCCGGCCGGCCGACCAGGGACGCGGCATCCGCCCCGACCTCGGCCATCACGCCCGCAAGACCGGGCCACGCCGCAGGACTGGCCTGCTGGAGATCGATCCCGTCACCGTCGTCGAAGACCCGCCCGGCTCCTCGGCGAACCTGCGGGAGCGTGATGCTCCCCGACCCGCGCGTGCTCTCGATGTGCCCGCTCTCGCGCAGGGAACGGTACGCCGCCGCAACCGTCGCCCGGCTGAGGCCGAGCGCCCCTGCGAGCTCGCGCTCGGCGGGCAGGGCGGTGTGCGCGGCGATGCGATTGTCGAGGCAAAGCAGACGGATGCCGTCGGCCAGGGCCTCGTAGGTCGGTGTGCGCGTGCGCCACCCGCCCAAGGTCACGGCCAGGGCGCGGGCACCGATTCGCGAATCCATGGTCCACCTTTCCGCAATTGGACTGCACGTAGGGAGCCAATCCTACGGTGGAATGGTCACATGCTTCTTCGGCTCCTCCGCCTCGTCATCGGTCTCGCCCTGTTCGGCATCGGCTGCGCGGTCCTCGTCCAGGCCGGCATCGGCCTCGACCCGTGGACGGTCCTCGCCGAGGGCCTCTCCGTGCAGACGGGGATCGGGATCGGATGGATCGTCGTCATCACGGGGGCGCTCGTCCTCCTCGCCTGGATCCCCCTGCGGCAGCGTCCCGGAATCGGCACGGTCGCGAACATCCTCGTCGTGGGGACCGTGATGCAGGGTGCGCTGGCGGTCATCCCGCCGGTCGAGAACTACCTGTGGGGAATCGCGGTGTTCCTGTCCGGGATCGCGCTCATCGCGGCGGCATCCGGGATCTATCTCGGGGCCGATCTCGGGCCGGGACCGCGCGACGGGCTGATGACAGGCCTGCACGCCAGGTTCGGCTGGCCGATCTGGGTCTGCCGCTTCGCGGTCGAGGGGAGCGTCCTCGTCACCGGCTGGCTCCTCGGAGGCACCGTCGGTCTCGGCACGGTCCTGTTCGCCGTCCTGATCGGACCCGCCGTCCACCTCGCACTCGACGTGTCCGCTCGGTGGCGCGCCCTGCGTGTGCGCCGAGCGACCATCGTCGTCTGAGCGGTAGCCTGGGGACCGAGCATCCTTCCCTCCATAGCTCAGTGGATAGAGCGAGCGGTTTCTACCCGCCAGGTCGGGGGTTCGAATCCTCCTGGAGGGGCTCCGAGTCGCCGTGTCCGCGGTCGACTCCTGTGGGAGGAGACCACGTGTCAGCTGCGGAGAACGACCGCCTCGTCTGGATCGACTGCGAGATGACGGGTCTCGACCTGTCGGTAGACGAGCTGGTGGAGGTCGCCGTCGTCATCACCGACTTCAAGCTCAACGTCCTGGACCCCGGGTTCCAGATCGTGATCAAGCCCGATGATTCCGCGCTCGCTCACATGAACGACTTCGTGACGAAGATGCACGAGAGCTCCGGTCTGCTCGAGGAGATCCCGAACGGGGTGAGTCTCGCCGACGCGGAGTTCCAGGTGCTCGAGTACATCCAGCGTTTCGTCCCCGAGGGCAAGGCGCCGCTCGCCGGCAACACGATCGGCACCGATCGCATGTTCCTCGCGCGCTACATGCCCCGCGTCGACCGCTGGCTCCACTACCGGAACGTCGATGTGTCCAGCGTGAAGGAACTCGCGCGGCGGTGGTACCCCCGCGCGTACTTCAACGCTCCTGCGAAGGACGGCGGTCACCGCGCCCTCGCCGACATCCGTGAGAGCGTCCGGGAACTCGCCTACTACCGCGAGACCGTGTTCGTGGCCGCCCCTGGGCCCTCGAGCGACGACGCGCGGAGCGCCGCGGCATCCACCGTGTCGTCGTTCGCCTCCGGTCTGTAATACACTTGGGGGGTTGCCCGGAGACGGGCACATGGTGGGTATAGCTCAGTTGGTAGAGCACCTGGTTGTGGTCCAGGGGGTCGCGGGTTCAAGTCCCGTTACTCACCCCATATCTTCTCCGCGTGAGGCGTGGTCATGATCGATATGGATGCCGAGGCATTCGAGGATCTGGTTGCGTCCGAGCTCGACGCGTTGCCGGACGACATGGTCGCGGGCCTCGACAACGTCGTGTTCGTGGTCGAGGACCGTCCCGAGGACGGCTCTCTCGATCTGCTGGGTCTCTACGACGGGCTCGCGCTGACCGAGCGCGACCGGTACGGGATGGGCGATCTGCCCGATCGCATCATCGTCTACCGGGAGCCGCACCTCGACGTGTGCGACGACGTCGACCACCTCCGTGACGAGGTGCACACGACGCTCGTCCACGAGATCGCCCACTTCTACGGCATCGACGATGCGCGCCTTCACGAACTGGGGTGGGCCTGATGAGCATCGCGTCGCCCGAGATCGATGAGCAGACGGACCTGCGGGCATCCACCTCCGGTCCCTGGCAGACCGTCGTCTGGAACGACCCCGTCAACCTCATGAGCTACGTCGAGCACGTCTTCCGGCAGTACTTCGGGTTCTCCCGTGAAAGGGCGCACCGACTGATGCTCGCCGTGCACCACGACGGACACGCGGTCGTGGCCGAGGGGTCGCGGGAGCAGATGGAACTGCATACGCAGGCGATGCACGACTACGGGCTGTGGGCCACGGTCCGCGAGGCGGGGTCGTGACCGGTTCCGGGGTCGTCATGGAGTTGACCCTCCTCGAAGCGGCGCACCTGTCCGACCTGATCGGACAGTTCGAGGATCTCGTGACGTCGGCGGACGGATCCGACCCGGCGCTCCGCCGACTCGTCCCTGATGCGTACGCCGACGACGCCGAGGCCGCCTCGGAGTTCCGTCGCCTCACCGAGGGCGACCTCCTCTCACGACGCGCTGCGGACGCGGGAGTCGTCCGGTCGTCCCTTCGCCGCGATGGGCGCGATGTCGACGCCGATCAGCTCGACCGTGCGGCTGCGGAGGACATCCTCTTCGTCGACCTGACTCCGGATGCCGCCGGTTCCTGGCTTCGTACGCTCGCCGCCCTTCGTCTCGTCCTGGCGGATCGGCTGGGTGTCACCGATGAGGATCAGCGCGGCGACGGCGACGCGCGGTTCGGCGTGTACGAGTGGATCGGGTATCGCCTGGAGATGCTCGTCCAGGCGCTCGACTCCTGAACGGCTGCCGGTCAGGGCAGGCGGAAGACGAAGCGGGCGATCCGCGCGGGGTCGTGCTCGCGGAGGTGTGCGTCCTCTTGGCGTTCCCAGCGTTCCCAGTGCGGCCGGTAGGTCTCTCCGTCACGATGAAGGGCGCGCGCGCGTCGTGCGCCCCGAGGCGCATCGAGCCAGACGGTGACGTCTGCCAGTTCCGCCGACTCCGGGGTCAGGATGCCGGCGCCCTCGACGATGACGACGGGCGCGGGCGCGACGCTCTGAACCCGGTCCGACTGCCGATCCGAGCTCCAGTCCCACGTGAGCCACGACCCCTGCTCCCCCTGGCGGAGCGGTGCGAGGACCCGCTCACGGGCGGTGTCCGCGCCCGCCTGCAGCCCGTCCCATCCGGGATAGATGTCGTCCAGACGCACGATCGCAGCGCTCCCGAGCAGAGCGGCGATCATGTCCGCGAACGTGGACTTCCCGGCGCCCGAACGACCGTCGATGACGACGATGGCCGGAACTCGGCGCACCTCGGCGACGGCCCGCACGACCTCGTCCGCAGCAGCGGCGAGGGCGTCCCCGAGCGACTCAGCGCTTGAGCGCACGGATGACGCGGCTGAGTGCGCGTCCCGCGATCCACACGAACGGGATGCCCACGGCGACGAGCGAGACCAGGTTCGGCTCGAAGCGCAGGTCGTCGCCCTTCCGGATGTACGCGCCGATCGGGACGGCCGCACCTCCGCCGCCGCCTCCGCCAGCACCGTTGGAGGCGTCCTCGCCGGCACCGAAGCCCGACCAGGTCAGGGCGACGGGGATGATGCGGATGCCG
The DNA here is from genome assembly GCF_900102005.1 of Microbacterium sp. LKL04. NCBI lineage: Bacteria > Bacillati > Actinomycetota > Actinomycetes > Micrococcales > Microbacteriaceae > Microbacterium > Microbacterium sp. LKL04. Next base: position 1,016,992 of record NZ_LT627736.1, read on the forward strand.
TCGACGTCCTGCTGCTCGCCGTAAACGGTGGTCACACCGAGCGAGGCGAACTGCTTGCCGAGTTCGAGAGGAAGGTTTGCCATGTCCCCACGGTAGCCGGGGCGGGCGAGGAAAACAGGGGGTTGCGCCGGTTCCCCTCAGTCTCGCGAGGGGCGCGGGTTGGTGGGAAGGGCGTTGACGTCGCGACGAGGCCCGAGCGTGCTCGCCCTCGTCACGGCGCCGCGGCCGAAACGGGAACGCGCGTCGTCGAGGGCGGCATCCACTCGCCGCCACTCGGCGTCGTCGTCCCACAGCGCGAGCCCGCCCATCCCGTCCCCCGTCAGCTTCTCGCCGCGGACGCCGATGAGCCGGACGGGTTGGACGAGGTCGATCTTGCCGAAGAGCTCAAGGGCGACGTCGCCGATCCGCTGCCCGACGTTCGTGGGCTCGGGGACGCTCACCGACCGCGAGAGCGTCGTGAAGTCGGCGAACCGGACCTTTATGGCGATCGTCCGCGCCTCCCAGCCGCCCGCGCGGAGCCTCGCAGCGACCCTGTCAGCCAGGCGGCGGAACTCGCTTCGGAGCATCGCCGTGTCCGTGACATCCTCCAGGAAGGTCTCCTCGTGGCCGACGCTCTTCTCGGTGTGCTCTGTCTGCACCGACCGCGGGTCGTGGCCGCGGGCGAGCTGCGAGACGCGCGCGCCCATTGCGGGGCCGAGGGCTCGATCGAGGACGCTCCGCGGGGTGTTCAGGATGTCGGACACCATCCGGATGCCGCGGGCTTCCAAGGCCTCCGCGGCTTTGGGGCCGACTCCCCAGAGCGCGCCGACCGGCCGAGCGGCCAGGAACGCCTGCGTGTCCTGCTCGGCGACGATCAGCAGACCGTCCGGCTTCGACACCGTCGACGCGATCTTCGCGACGTGCTTCGTGGCCGCGACGCCGATGCTGCACGTCAGGCCGGTCTCCTCCAGCACGCGACGACGGACCATCCGGGCGATCTCGCCGGGACTCCCCCAGAGCCGGCGGGCACCGCTCACGTCGAGGAAGGCCTCATCGATGGAGAGCGGCTCTACGAGCGGCGTGATGTCGCGGAAGATCGTCATGACCTTCTTCGACAGCTCCGAATACCGCTCGAAACGCGGGACCACGACGATCGCCTGCGGGCACAGCTGCAGCGCTCGCCCGACCGACATGGCCGACCTCACCCCGAAACGGCGCGCCTCGTACGACGCGCTGGAGACGACGCCTCGCCCCTCCATCCCGCCCACGATGAGCGGTTTACCCGCCAGCGACGGGTCGTACAGGACCTCGACCGACGCGTAGAACGCGTCCATGTCGACGTGGAGGATGCGCGTGCCGGTGTCGTCGGCGCCGTCGAGCGAGACGATCCGTCCCGTCCCGTCACCGCGTCCCATACCCCCATTGTCGACGATGCCGCCGACACCGAGCCCGGATCGGGCATCGGCGCGGCGGCATCGACGATCGGAATCAGGCCTGTCCGGCGCGCTCCAGGATGAGCTCGCGGACGCGTGCAGCATCCGCCTGGCCCTTCATGGCCTTCATGACGGCACCGATGACGGCGCCGGCGGCCTGCACCTTGCCGTCCTGGATCTTCTCCAGGACGTCGGGCTGCGCGGCGAGGGCCTCGTCGATGGCGGCGATCAGCGCACCGTCATCCGAGACCACGGCGAGACCACGCGCGTCGACGACTTCCTGCGGGGTCCCCTCCCCCGCGATGACGCCCTCGAGAACCTGACGGGCGAGCTTATCGGTCAGCGTGCCGGCATCCACCAGCTTCTGCAGTTCGGCGACCGACTCGGGCGAGACCAGCGCGGCGGGCTCGGCGCCCTGCGCGTTGGCGACGCGGGTGACCTCGCCCGTCCACCACTTGCGGGCGGATGCCGGGGACGCACCTGCGGCGATCGTCGCCTCGACCTCGGCGAGCAGGCCGCCGTTGGCGACGTCCTGGAACTCGAGGTCGGTGAAGCCCCATTCGGTCTTCAACCGGCGGCGGTACAGCGAGGGAGCTTCGGGGAGCGCAGCGCGCAGCTCCTCGATCAGCTCCTCCGACGGCTCGACGGGAAGGAGGTCGGGCTCGGGGAAATAGCGGTAGTCGTCGGCATCCGACTTCGGTCGGCCGGGCGAGGTGCGTCCGGTGTCCTCGTGCCAGTGACGCGTCTCCTGCGTGATCGTCCCGCCACCGGCCAGGATGGCCGCCTGACGCTGGATCTCGTAGCGGACGGCCCGCTCGACCGAACGCATCGAATTGACGTTCTTCGTCTCGGTGCGCGTGCCGAGCTTCTCCTGGCCGCGGGGACGCAGCGAGACGTTCGCATCGCAGCGGAGGTTGCCGCGCTCCATGCGCGCCTCCGAGATCCCCAGCGAGCGGACGATGTCGCGGATCGCCGCGACGTAGGCCTTCGCGACCTCGGGGGCACGATGCTCGGTGCCGAAGATCGGCTTGGTGACGATCTCGACGAGCGGGACGCCGGCACGGTTGTAGTCGACCAGCGAGTACTCCGCGCCCTGGATGCGGCCGGTCGAGCCGCCCATGTGGGTCAGCTTGCCGGCATCCTCCTCCATGTGCGCACGCTCGATCGGGACGACGACCACGTCGCCGCCCTCGAGCTCGATCTCCACACTGCCCTCGAAGGCGATCGGCTCGTCGTACTGCGAGATCTGGTAGTTCTTGCCGAGGTCCGGGTAGAAGTAGTTCTTGCGCGCGAACCGGCTCGACGGCGCGATCGAGCAGCCGAGGGCGAGGCCCAGGCTGATCGAGTACCGGACGGCGGTCTCGTTGACCACGGGCAGCGAACCGGGCAGGCCCATGTCGACCGGGGCGACGAGCGTGTTGGGAGCCGCGTCGTGGTTCGACTCGTGCGCCGGGTTGGCCGCCGGCGAGAACATCTTGGTCTCGGTGTTGAGCTCGACGTGCACCTCGAAGCCGAGGACCGGCTCGAACATCTCGAGGGCCTTGTCGAAGTCCATCAGCGCATCCTTGGCCATCAGCGGGCTCCTCCGAGGATCGGGGCGCGGTCCAGCAGAGGACCGCCCCAGCTGTCGACGAGCAGGGCCTCGAGGGCCGCGCCGACGCGGTACAGACGTGCGTCCTCCCGGGCGGGAGCGACGAACTGGATGCCGACGGGCAGCCCGTCCTCTGCCGCGAGGCCCGAGGGGATCGAGATGCCGGGGACGCCGGCGAGGTTGACCGGGATGGTCGTCACGTCGTTGAGGTACATCTGGATCGGGTCATCGAGCTTCTCGCCGAGACGGAAAGCGGTCGTCGGCGCCGAGGGCGTCGCGATGACGTCGACCTGCGCGAACGCCTCGTCGAAGTCGCGCTGGATGAGGGTGCGGACCTTCTGGGCGCTGCCGTAGTAGGCGTCGTAGTAGCCGGCCGACAGGGCGTACGTGCCGAGGATGACGCGCCGCTTGACCTCGTCGCCGAAGCCCGCGTCGCGGGTCGCGGCCATGACGTCCTCGACCGTGCCGCCGGGCACGTTCACCCGCATGCCGAAGCGCACGGAGTCGAACTTGGCGAGGTTGCTGGAGGCCTCCGCGGGGAGGATCAGGTAGTACGCGGCGACCCCGTACTCGAAGTGGGGTGCGCTGACCTCGACGATCTCGGCGCCGGCGGCCTCCATCGCGGCGAGGGAGGCGCGGAACGACTCCGAGACGCCGGCCTGGAAGCCGGAGTCGTCGAGCTCACGGATGACGCCGACCTTCAGCCCCTTCAGGACCTCGCCGGTCGCGCCCTCGCGCGCCGCAGCGGCGAAGGACGGCCACGCGTCGGTGAGCGAGGTGGCGTCGTGTGGGTCGTGCCCGCCGATGACGTCGTGCAGGAGCGCCGAGTCGAGGACCGTCCGCGAGACGGGGCCGACCTGATCGAGGCTCGACGCGAGCGCGATGGCGCCGTAACGGCTGACGCCGCCGTACGTGGGCTTCATGCCGACGGTTCCCGTCACGTGGGCGGGCTGTCGGATCGATCCGCCGGTGTCGGAGCCGAGGGCGAGGGGCGCTTCGAACGCGGCGACGGCTGCAGCGGAGCCACCGCCTGAGCCGCCGGGGATGCGGTCGAGATCCCACGGGTTGTGCGTCGGGCCGTACGCGGAGTGCTCCGTCGAGGAGCCCATGGCGAACTCGTCCATGTTGGTCTTGCCGAGCGGTACGAGGCCGGCGGCGCGGGAGCGGGCCACCACGGTCGCGTCGTACGGCGACATGTACCCCTCGAGGATCTTCGATCCGCTGGTCGAGGGCATGTCGGTCGTCACGAGGACGTCTTTGATCGCGAGCGGGACGCCCGCCAGTTCGCCGAGCTCCTCACCCGCCGCACGGCGCCGGTCGATGTCCTGGGCGACCTCGACCGCGTGGTCCGAGACGTGGAGGAAGGCGTGAACGTCGCCGTCCACGGCGGCGATCCGGTCGAGGTGGGCCTGCGTGGCCTCGACGCTCGACAGTTCACCGGAACGGAGCTTCGCCGACAGGTCGGCCGCGGTCAGCTTCAGGATGTCGCTCACTGCTCCTCCCCCAGGATCGCGGTGACGCGGAAGCGGCCGTCGGCGGCATCCGGCGCGTTCTGCAGCACCTCGTCGACGGTCAGCATGTCGCCGGGGACATCGGGACGAAACACGTTGCTCAGCGGGATCGGGTGGCTCGTCGCGGCGACCTCGGGGGTGGCGACTTCCGACACCTTGGCGATGTTGTCGACGATCGCGTCGAGCTGGCCGGTGAGGCGTTCCACCTCCTCGTCGCTCAGCTGGATCCGGGCGAGCACGCCGAGATGGCGCACGAGATCGGGGGTGATTTCAGACACTCCCCCAGTCTAGTTCGGGCCACTCGCGGTCTGAGCGCTCACCCTAGGCTGAGGACGTGACCGATTCGATCTCCGCTGATCGCCCCTGGCTCTCGTCCTACGACACGGGCGTCCCCCTCGATCTCCCGCCCGTCACCGGGTCGCTCATGGATCTCCTCGATGATTCCGCGCGCGATTACCCCCAGGCGCCGGCGCTGCAGTTCTTCGGCAGAGAGACGACGTACGCCGCGTTGGCGGATGCCGTGGACCGAGCCGCCGCGGGGTTGCGTCGCCTCGGCGTGAACAAGGGCGACCGGGTCGCGATCGTCCTCCCCAACTGCCCGCAGCACATCGTCGCCTTCTATGCGGTGCTGCGCCTGGGCGCCGTCGTCGTCGAGCACAACCCGCTCTACACCCCGCGGGAGCTGCGGACGCAGTTCCAGGACCACGGCGCGCGCCACGCGATCGTGTGGAACAAGGTCGTCGCGACCGTTCAGGAGTTCCCCGCGGACCTCCACGTCGACGCCCTCGTGTCGGTCGACATCACGAAGGCACTCCCGTTGCACACGCGACTCGCCCTGCGGCTCCCCGTCGCAAAGGCCCGCGAATCCCGCGACGCGCTCACCGCGCCGGTACGCGGCACGCGCACGTGGGAGGACCTCATTCGCGAGGAGCCGCTCCCGGCATCCCACCCCCGTCCACAGACCGATGATCTCGCCGTCCTCCAATACACATCGGGGACGACCGGAACCCCGAAGGGAGCGATGCTCACGCACCGCAACCTCCTCGCCAACGCCCGCCAGAGTCAGGCGTTCATCCCGGCGGTGGTCCGCGGGGACGGATGCGTCTTCTACGCCGTCCTGCCGATGTTCCACGCCTACGGGCTCACGCTGTGCTTGACGTTCGCGATGTCGATGGGGGCGCGGCTCGTGCTCTTCCCCAAGTTCGACGCCGACATGGTGATCGACGCCATCAAGAAGCATCCGCCGACCGTCCTGCCGCTCGTCCCGCCGATCGCGGAGCGCTTGCTGGCGCGCGCCCGCGAGAAGGGTGCCTCGATCCGGGGGATCAAGATCGGCGTATCAGGGGCGATGGCTCTGTCCCCCGACCTGGTCGAACCGTTCGAAGACGCCACGGGCGGCTACCTCATCGAGGGATACGGTCTCAGCGAATGCTCCCCCGTCCTCATGGTGAACCCGCCGGCCGACAGTCGCAAAGCGGGGACGATCGGCATCCCGATCCCCGGGACCGACGCTCGCGTCGTCGATCCGGAGAACCCGGCGCGGGTCCTCGGCGTCGGCGAGCCCGGCGAGCTCGTGGTGCGCGGTCCGCAGGTCTTCTCGGGGTATTACGGCAAGCCGGAGGAGACCGAGAAGGTTCTCATCGACGGCTGGTTCCACACGGGCGACATCGTCGAGCGGGACGAGGACGGCTTCTTCCGCGTCGTCGACCGCCTCAAGGAGCTGATCGTCACGGGCGGGTTCAACGTGTCGCCGTCCGAGGTCGAGGCGACGCTCCGCCAACATCCTCAGGTCGCGGATGCCGCCGTCGTCGGACTCCCCGATCCGCACAGCGGGGAACAGGTCGTCGCTGCTGTCATCCCCGCGCCGGGCGTCACCGCGCTGGACGTCGACGACATCCGCGCCTTCGCCCGGACGCGATTGACGCCCTACAAGGTGCCGCGGCGCATCGAACCCGTCGACGACCTGCCCCGGTCGCTCATCGGAAAGGTCCTCCGCCGTCAGGTGCGTGACGCGCTGCTCGCGAAGAAGGGCTGACCCTCACTCCGCGGCGGGCGCGTCGCCCAATGCCCCAGGCCCTTCCGTGACGAGCAGATGGAACTGCGCGGCATCGATGATCCGGAGGCCGAGGGCTTCCGCCTTGGCGAGCTTCGACCCTGCTCCGGGCCCCGCTGCGACGAAGTCGGTCTTCTTCGACACGCTGGATGCCGCCTTGCCGCCGGCCTGCATGATCGCTTCCTGAGCGCCTTCACGCGTATAGCCCTCGAGGGAGCCCGTCGCGACGACAGTGATGCCGTCGAGGACACCGCCCGCGGCGGCAGCGGCACCGGGCCCGGGGTGACCCGGGATCGACAGGCGCGCCCCGGCTGCGACCCAACGGTCGACGATGTCGACGTGCCAGTCGACGGCGAACCAGTCCTGCAGCGCGTCCGCGATGATCCCGCCCACGCCGTCCACGGCGGCGAGCTCATCCCGCGACGCGGCACAGATCGCATCGAGCGAGCCGAAGTACTGCGCCAGCGCACGGGCGGCGACGGGGCCGACGTGCCGGATGTTGAGGGCGACGAGGAACCGCCACAGATCCTTCGTCTTCGCCTTCTCGAGTTCGTCGATGAGGGTGAGCGCCTGAGCCGACGGCTGGGGGCCGGTGAGGCCTTCCTTCTTCTCCGCTGCGCTGGGGTTTCGACGGAAGGGGGCGCGGCGGACGACGTCACCGGTCTTCTCGTCGACGCGCGCCTCGCCCGTCTCGGAGTCCCGGACGATGACCTCGATCGGGACGAGCCGCTCGACCGTCAGGTCGAACAGTCCCGCCTCGGTGTCGAGGGCGGGGTCCTGCGGCGGGAGCGGCTGCGTCAGGGCTGCCGCGGTGACCTCGCCGAGCGCCTCGATGTCGAGCGCACCGCGGGAGCCGATGTGCTCGACGCGGCCGCGGACCTGGGCGGGGCATCCGCGCGTGTTCGGGCAGCGCAGGTCGATGTCGCCCTCTTTCGCGGGGGCGAGGGTGGAGCCGCACTCAGGACACTCGGTCGGCATGACGAACGCCCGTTCGGTACCATCGCGCAGTTCCGCGACCGGCCCGAGCACCTCGGGGATGACGTCGCCCGCTTTCCGCAGCACGACCATGTCGCCGATCAGCACGCCCTTGGCCTTGACGACGTCCTGGTTGTGCAGGGTGGCCTGCCGCACCACGCTGCCGGCCACCAGGGCGGGCTCCATCTGCGCGTAGGGCGTGGCCCGGCCCGTGCGCCCCACCGACACGATGATGTCGACGAGCCGCGTCTGCACCTCTTCAGGCGGGTACTTGTAGGCGATCGCCCACCGCGGTGCGCGACTGGTCGTGCCGAGCTCGTCGTGGAGTGAGAGCTCGTCGACCTTGACGACGATCCCGTCGAGCTCGTGCGCGACGGAGTGCCGCTTCTCGCCGTACTCGGTGACGAAGCCGAGGACGCCGTCGACGTCGTCGAACGTGCGAGGGTACGGGCTCACGGGCAGACCCCAGGCCGCCAGCAGGTCGTACACCTCGCTCTGCGCAGCGACGGGAGGGTTCTGCCACGCGCCGATGCCGTGGACGTACATGCGCAGCGAGGCGAGCCGGGCTTCGCCTGCTTCGAGCTCGAGCCCGGACTTCTTGTCGAGCTGCTGCCGCAACCCGCCGCTGGCCGCATTGCGCGGGTTGGCGAAGGCGGGGAAACGACGCGCGGCGCTCTTCTGGGCCTTCTCCTCGTCGTAGCGCGGCCGCGCGGCGGCGTCGGCGATCACACGTTCCCGCAGGCGCGCCTGCAGGGCGTTCAGCTCCTCGAACGCCGCGACGGGGATGAAGACCTCACCCCTGACTTCGACGAGCGCGGGATGCCCCTTCCCCGACAACCGCTCGGGGATCCCGGCCACGCGCACGGCGTTGACCGTGACGTCCTCGCCGATGCGGCCGTCCCCGCGCGTCGCGGCAGAGGTCAGGACCCCGTCCTCGTATCGCAGCGAGATGGCGAGTCCGTCGATCTTGAGCTCGGTCAGCCACCGCACCGGGCGTCCCGCGGAAGCCTCGGCCTTCGTGCACCATTCCCGCAGCTCCTCCGGCGAGAACACGTTGTCGAGGCTCAGCATCCGCTCGGCGTGCTCGACGGGCGCGAACATGGACGACTCCGCGGCTCCGACCGTCTGCGTCGGCGAGTCCTGGCCCTGCAGTTCGGGGTGGGCACGTTCGATGGCCTCGAGCTCGTGCATCCACCCGTCGTAGGTCGCGTCGTCGACGAGACCGACGTCGCCGCCGTAGTACGCCTCGCGCGCACCGAGGATCTTCTCGGTGAGGCTCTCGGCGGCGGCGCGCGCCTCATCGAGGGTCAGTGCGGGGAGTTCTGCGTCAGCCACATCGACAGTGTAGGGAGGGCCGCCGACACTCCCGAGACAGTGTCGCTCTCGGGCAGGATGCGGTACGCGAAGGATCCCGTGTAGCGGAAGACCTCGCCGAGGAGCGGCATCCGGAGGCGTACGTCCACTCGCTGCCGGCCGCTGTCACCGGCTTCCGCGTCCTCCCGCACCTCGACGTGCGCCAGCGGCGGGAGCGGTACGCGCACGCCCCGGATCCGCCACGCGAGCGCCCGCGAACGCAGCACCATTCCGCCGTCCTGGACGCTCGGGCGCAGGCGCACCTCGAGGCCGCCGCGACGTCCGAGCCGTTCGACGATCTCCCCGCCGTCCGCGTGCATCGAGTCGCGCATGACGCGCACCACCCGCGGGAACGCGAACCAGCGGGCGCCGACCAGCCCCTCGCGACTCGGACGGTTCTCGACGACGAAGGGCACACGGCGGCCGCTTTCGGGGAACAGCATCTCGTGGTGGGCCGACCAGCGCAGCAGCGGCCACCCGAACGCCCCGAATCGGGAGCCGACGATGTCGTAGACGCCCTCGCCCACACCGACGTGACCCGGAGGGATCGGTCCGAAATAGCGTGCGAGCACGGGCGGCAGTTCCGCGAAAGCGTCGCCGAGGGCGGACTGGTAGACGGATGCCGGGGTTCCCCCGTCGGCCGTGGTCATGGTCGGAATCTACCCGTCGCGCCGACCGGTACGGTCGAGACATGCGCACCGATCGTCCCCGTGCCGTCGTCGCCGGAGCCGGCGGCTTCATCGGCGAGGCTCTCGTCGCCGCCCTCGTCGCCGACGGCTACGACGTCGTCCCCGTCGGCCGCACCTCCGCCGTGTCCTGGGACGACCCGGAGGCGCTTCACGCGGCGGTCGACGGCGCGGACCTCCTCGTGAACCTCGCCGGCAAGTCCGTCGACTGCCGCTACACCGATGCCAACCGGAACGCGATCCTGTCGTCCCGCGTCGAGACGACACGAGCGCTGCACGACGCGGTGGCGGCGGCATCCGTCCCGCCGCGGCTGTGGATCAACTCGTCGACGGCGACGATCTACCGGCACGCCACGGACCGGCCGAACACGGAATCCACCGGCGAACTCGGCGCCGGCTTCTCCGTCGACGTCGCGAAGGCGTGGGAGAAGGCCTTCTTCGCGGGAGACCTCCCCGCGACCCGGCGGGTGGCTCTCCGGCTCGCCATCGTGGTCGGTGACGGTCCCGCGACGCGCATGCTCCTCACCCTGGCCCGGACCGGTCTGGGCGGACCGCAGCACGACGGCCGGGTGCCGCCGCACCGTCGCTACCGCGGCATCGGCGACGATCCGACGGGCGACCGCCCGCCCTGGTACCGCACACGCGGCCGTCAGCGATTCAGCTGGGTGCACATCGACGACGTCCTCGACGCCGTCCGCTTCGTCGTCCGTCGGGACGACATCGCGGGAGTCCTGAACGTCGCGGTGCCCCAGGCATCCGACAACCGCTCGCTGATGCGATCGCTCCGCAGCGTCGTCGGGATGCCGGTGGGTGTTCCCTCGCTCCGCTGGATGCTGGAGCTCGCCATGTGGGCGCTGCGAACCGAGCCCGAGCTCATCCTCAAGAGCCGCTGGGTCATGCCCGAAAGGCTGCTCGATGCCGGATTCCGCTTCACGCACACCGACCTTCGTGCGGCGCTCGCCTCGGTCGAGTCGGAGCGGAAGCTCAGACGTGCTGCGGAACGGCGGACACGGTCCGGGAGATCGTGAACTGGCCGATGACCCGCGTCCCGTCGTAGAGGACTGCTGTCTGACCGGGCGCGACTCCGTCGAAGGGCTCCTCCGGGGCCACCGTCACCGTGCCGGCGTCGACCGTCGCACGGGCCGGGACCGGATCGGCGTGCGCGCGGATCTGCACGTGGCAGTCGAACGCACCGTCGGCGGGCGCCCGCCCCGCCCAGCTGTGCCGTTCCCCGGCGATCTCCGCCGTCGCGAGAGCCTCCTTGGGGCCCACCACGACGGTGTTCGAGACGGGACGCACCTCGAGGACGAAGCGCGGCTTGCCGTCCGCGGCCGGTACGCCGAGCTGCAGGCCGCGACGCTGACCGACGGTGAACGCATGCGCACCCTCGTGGCGACCCACGACGGCGCCGTCCCGGTCGAGCACGTCGCCCTGCTCGGCACCGACCTTCTCGGCCAGCCAGCCACGGGTGTCGCCGTCGGGGATGAAGCAGATGTCGTGGCTGTCGGGCTTCTGGGCGACGGTCAGACCGCGCTCGGCGGCCTCGGCGCGGACGACCGCCTTGGAGGGGGTCGTGCCGAGCGGGAAGTACGTGTGCGCGAGCTGGTCCGCCGTCAGCACGCCGAGGACATAGGACTGGTCCTTCGCCTCGTCCGACGCGCGATGCAGCTCGCGACCCTCGGGACCATCGACCAGGGTCGCGTAGTGCCCCGTGCAGACCGCGTCGAAGCCGAGCTCGAGCGCGCGCTCGAGAAGGGCGGCGAACTTGATCTTCTCGTTGCACCGCATGCACGGGTTGGGCGTGCGCCCGGCGCGGTACTCGTTCACGAAATCGTCGATCACATCGTCGCGGAAGCGCTCCGAGAAGTCCCACACGTAGAACGGAATGCCGAGCAGGTCAGCAGCGCGCCGCGCGTCGAGGGCGTCTTCGATCGTGCAGCACCCGCGGCTCCCGGTCCGGAGGGTGCCGCCCGCGCGTGACAGCGCGAGGTGGACGCCGACGACATCGTGTCCGGCGTCGACGGCCCGGGCCGCGGCCACCGCCGAATCGACCCCGCCGCTCATGGCTGCCAGTACGCGCATCATCCCAGTCTACGAGCGCGATGCCGCACGGGCGCTGGATGCCGCTGCCCGCCGATACGCATCCGGGAGCGCGTCGAGGAACGCGTCGACGTCCGCGCCGCTGCTGGAGCGGCCGAGCGTGATCCGGAGCACGGAGCGCGCCTCGCGGTCGCCGTAGCCCAGCGCCAGGACGACGTGGCTGGGCTCTGCGATGCCGGCCTGGCAGGCCGACCCGGTCGACACGTGAACGCCGGAATGATCAAGCAGGAACAGCAGGGTCTCCCCCAGCGCGTCCGGGAAGAGGACGTGCACATGCCCCGGCAGCCGGTGCTTCTCGGCGCCGAGCAGAGTGGCCTGCGGGATCGCGGCGCGGATGCCGGTCCCCAGGCGATCCGCCAGTGTGCGGAGCCGTCGGGCCTCCTCGTCCCGTTCCCTCGCCGTGAGTTCGAGCGCGACCGCGAGGGCGGCCGCCCCGGCGACATCCGGCGTCCCGGAACGCAGTCCGCGCTGCTGCCCGCCGCCGTGGAGGACGGCGCCCATCCGCGCGTACCGGGAGACGACGAGAGCGCCCGTTCCGACCGGCGCCCCGACCTTGTGACCGGCGATGCTCAGCGCGACGAGCCCGCCCGATTTCCGCCCGCTGCCCCGCAGATCGCCGAAGTCCAGCGCGACGTGCGCGATCGCGCCGACGGCATCGAGGTGGAGAGGCACGCCCGCGTCGGCCGACGCGGAAGCCATCGCGGCGACATCCGACACCGAGCCGACCTCGTTGTTGGCGACGAGTGCCGTGGCCACGGCGGCGCCGGGCAGGGCATCGACGAAGGCGCCGAGGTCGATGGCTCCGTCCGGCCGCAGACGCACGGACCGCACCTCCGCGCCCTGCGCGCCCGCGAGCCAGTCGACGGTGTCGAGCGTCGCGTGGTGCTCCCCGTCGGGCAGCACGATCGCCTGACGGTCCCGCTCCCGCGCCCACCACAGGCCTTTGACGCCCAGGTTCACGGATTCGGTCCCGCCCGACGTGAAGACGACCTCGATGGGGTCGCAGCCGAGGACGGCCGCCACGCGCTCACGCGCGTCTTCCAGAACCCGGCGCAACGCCTGACCGGCGCCGTGCACGGACGACGCGTTGCCTGTCAATTCCGTCGCCGCGAGCCACGCGTCGCGGGCCTCCGCCCGGAGCGGTGTGGACGCCGCATGGTCGAGGTAGACCATCCTCATCCTCCGCCCGCCGCAGTCGGTCATCGCCTGCTCACTACTGTAGAACTCATGATCTCCGCCCCGGCCGACCCGACGACCGCGGCATCCGAGTCCCCCATCCCGGGTCTGCTCTCGGACGCCTTCCACGACCTCGGCGTGCGCGTGCACGACGGCGTCGGCACACTGCGCGTATGGTCCGAGAACGCGAGCGCCGTCGAGGTGGTGGTCTTCGACGACGACGACCCTGACTGGATCGTCGACACCCTCCCCCTGTCGCCCGTCGGCGGCGGAGTGTGGGAGGCGACGACGCCCGGGCTCCGCGTCGGCGCGTCGTACAGCGTGCGCGTCGACGGCCCGCACGGCCCGGGGATGACCTTCAATCCCGCGACTCTGCTCATCGACCCGTACGCACGCGGACTCGCGAGCCCCGGCATCCATTCCTGGCGCTCCGTCGTCGTGGACGAGGGCTTCGACTGGGGCGGTGTGGCGAAGCCGCGCACGCCGATGGACCGGACCGTCGTCTACGAAGCCCACGTGAAGGGACTCACCAAGCGCCACCCGGGCGTCCCCGCGGCGCTCCACGGCACGTACGCCGGCATCGCGCACCCGGTCATGATCGAGCACTATCGGAGCCTCGGTGTCACCGCGATCGAACTCCTGCCGATCCATGCGTTCGCGAGCGAGCCGCGCCTGCTCCAGCTGGGGCTCACGAACTACTGGGGGTACAACTCGGTCGGCTTCTTCGCGCCGCACGCCCCGTACGCGACCGCCGCCGCGCAGGCGGAGGGGGCGAGCGCGGTCCTGCGCGAAGTGAAGGGGATGGTGAAGCTCCTCCACGAGGCCGGCATCGAGGTCATCCTGGACGTGGTCTACAACCACACCGCGGAGCAGGGCCTCGGCGAGCCCCGCTCGAGCTTCCGCGGCCTCGACAACCGCGCGTACTACCGGCAGTCCGATGACGGCAACTACATCGACGTGACCGGATGCGGGAACTCGGTGAACACGTCGACGGATGCCGCGGCCCGCCTCGTCCTCGATTCCCTCCGCTACTGGGCGAACGATGTGCAGATCGACGGGTTCCGCTTCGACCTCGCACCCACCCTCGGTCGGGATGCATCTCACACCTTCACCCCCGATCACCCCCTCCTGAGCGCCATCGCCCAGGATCCCGCCCTCCAGGGCGTGAAGCTCATCGCCGAACCCTGGGACGTCGGACTCGGCGGCTGGCAGACCGGCGCGTTCGGAGACGGCTGGGCCGAGTGGAATGACCGGTACCGCGACCGCGTCCGGAACTTCTGGCTGAGCGACATCGACTACGCCCGACGAGCGGCAGTCACCCCGGTCGGGATCGGGGGGTTCGCGACTCGTCTGGCCGGCTCCGCCAACACTTTCAGCGCGGAGCGCGGACCGCTCGCCGGGGTCAACTTCGTCACTGCGCACGACGGCTTCACGCTTCACGACCTGGTGTCCTACGACGTGAAGCGCAACGAGGCCAACGGCGAGCACGGACGAGACGGCGCGGGCACCAACCGGTCCTTCAACCACGGTTTCGAGGGACCGACCGACGACGACGGCGTGCTCGCGACGCGTCGCCGCGCCATGCGGAACCTCTTGGGGACGCTGCTCCTGTCCGCCGGGGTCCCGATGATCACGGCGGGTGACGAGATCGCCAGGTCGCAGCGGGGCAACAACAACGCGTACTGTCACGACTCTGCGCTCACCTGGTACGACTGGTCGCTCGAACGGTGGCAGGAGGACCTGCGCGCTCATGTCGCACTCCTGACCCGCATCCGCCGGGAGAACCCGGCACTGCGCCCCGGCCGATTCGCGCATGCCGACAGGACCGTCCCCGGCGCCTCGGTGATCGACTGGTACGACGAGACCGGGCAGACGATGTCGGTCGAGCAGTGGACGGACCCTTCCCATCGCACGCTCCAGTACGCCGCGCAGTCGACACCGGAGCACGAGGCGCCCAACCGGACACTCCTCATCGTGCACGGACGCGAGCACGGCGTCGAGGTCACGCTCCCCTCGCTCGACGGGGTGACGCGCTTCGTCCCGCTGTGGTCGAGCATCGAGGAGCGTCCGTGCGCGGAAGCGCCCGTGCGCGGCCCGGGAGAGACCTTCACCGCCGAGGGGACGTCAATGTACCTGTTCCGAGCCGAGTGATCCAGGCCCGTTTCCGGGTCGGCTCCACGACGGTAGGTTCGGAGCGTGGCCTCACAGATCTCCCCCGCTTCCGTCCGCAGCTCCGCAGAGATCCCGCTTCGCCCGGCGAAGGCGACGCGAAAGGATGCCGGCGTCCGCAACGGCCGCATCCCGATCGCTTCTCATCGTCCCAGCGTTCCCGGTGGCCGTTTCGCGCCGTCGGCGTTCGTCGGCGAAGCCGTTCCGTTCACCGTCGCGGCCTTCCGTGAAGGGCACGACCGGATCGGCGTCCACCTTCGTCTCACCTCGCCCTCGGGTGTCTCGACGCTGCACCGGCTGCGGCCGCTCGAGGACGGCTTCGACACCTGGCAGGTGAGCGTCGCGCTCCTGGAGCAGGGCACGTGGAAGTTCCGTTTCGAGACCTTCGGCGACGACTACGCGACGTGGCGTCACGCCGCGGAACTGAAGATCGCCGCAGGCGTCGATCCGATCCTCATGCGAGAGATGGGTGCGCGCCTGTTCGACGGCGCCGCCGCGGAGAAGACCCGTCCCGCCGACGAGCGAGCCGCGCTCACCACGGCCGCTCATACCCTGCGGGACGAGAGCGTTGACGACGACGCCGCGCTCGTCGTCGTCCGCGACCCCGGCCTCGCGCGGGCTTTCGCCGACCGACCCGCGGTCTCCCTCCACACGTTGCACGAGGAGAACATCCTCCTGGTCGAGCGCGAGCGGGCCGGTGTCGGCGCTTGGTACGAATTCTTCCCGCGCTCCGAGGGCGCGGAGCGGATGCCGGACGGCACCGTGCGCAGCGGCACCTTCCGGACGGCGACCAAGCGCCTCCCCGCCGTCGCGGCGATGGGCTTCGACGTCCTCTACCTCCCCCCGATCCACCCGATCGGAGAGGTGAACCGCAAGGGACCCAACAACACGCTGGACGCAGGACCCGGCGACCCCGGCTCCCCGTGGGCCATCGGTTCCGCCGCGGGCGGGCACGACGCCGTCCACCCCGACCTGGGCACGCTCGAGGACTTCCGCGCGTTCGTCGACGCGGCCGCCGAGCAGGGACTCGAGATCGCGCTCGATCTCGCGCTGCAGGCAGCCCCCGATCACCCCTGGGTCACCGAGCACCCCGAGTGGTTCACGACCCTCCCGGACGGCTCGATCGCGTTCGCGGAGAACCCGCCGAAGAAGTACCAGGACATCTACCCCGTCAACTTCGACAACGACCCCGTGGGCATCCGCACCGAGGTCCTCCGCATAGTGCAGCACTGGATCCGGCAGGGCGTGAAGATCTTCCGGGTCGACAATCCGCACACGAAGCCGCTGCAGTTCTGGGAGTGGCTCATCCGCACGGTGAACGCGGAGCACCCCGACGTGGTCTTCCTCGCAGAGGCCTTCACCCGCCCGATGCCGATGCGCGCGCTCGCGCAGAGCGGCTTCCAGCAGAGCTACTCGTACTTCACCTGGCGCAACACGAAGACCGAGATCGAGGAATTCTTCGCATCGATCTCCGACGAGACCGCGGACTTCATGCGCCCGAACCTCTTCGTCAACACGCCCGACATCCTCACCGAGTACCTCCAGTTCGGCGGACGGCCGGCGTATCGCATCCGCGCCGCGCTCGCCGCGACCGCGGGTGGGAGCTACGGCGTCTACGCCGGCTACGAGCTCTACGAGAACGTCGCACGCCCGGGCTCCGAGGAGAACATCGACAACGAGAAGTACGAGTACAAGTTCCGCGACTGGGAGGCCGCCGAAGCGGCCGGCGACTCGCTCGCGCCGTACCTGCGCCGGCTCAGCGAGATCCGACGCGCGCACCCCGCGCTTCGGCAGCTCCGCGGGCTCCACCTCCTCGGCTCCGACGACGACGCGATCGTCGCCTACGCCAAGCACCTCCCGGCCGCCCTCTCGCCGACCGGCGAATCCGACACGATCATCGTCGTCGCCAACGTCGACCCCCACTCGGCCCGCGAGACGACGGTCCACGTCGACTCGGAGCTCTGGGGCCTCCCCCGCGGACACGACTATGACGTCGAGGACCTCGTCACCGGAGCCCGGTGGACCTGGAACGAACACAACTACGTCCGCCTCGACGCGTTCGCCGAACCCGTCCACATCCTCCACGTGAAGGCACGCTCATGACCCGTCCCGACGACTCGACTCTGGATGCCGTCGGTGCCGGCTCCTACCATGCCCCCCACGACGTGCTCGGCCCCCACCAGGACGGCGAGGGTTGGGTGGTCCGTGCCCGCCGTCCGTTCGCTCAGACGGTGACCGCCGTGCTGTCCGACGGTGCCCGGGTCGAGCTTCAGCACGTCCGCGCGGGTGTCTGGGAGGGCGAGGCGGCGGTCCAGCCCACCGCTTACGACATCGTCGCCACCTACGAGGGCGCGCCTGACTACCGGGTCGATGACCCCTACCGCCATCTGCCGACGGTCGGGGAAGTGGACCTCCACCTGATCCGTGAAGGACGACACGAGCAGCTCTGGAAGGTGCTCGGTGCGCACGTGCGCCACTACGACGCGCTGAGCGGCGTGTCCTTCGCCGTCTGGGCTCCGAACGCCCGGGCCGTCCGCGTCGTCGGCGACCTCAACGGCTGGGACGGCACTCAGCACGCCATGCGTTCCCTGGGCTCCACCGGCGTCTGGGAGCTGTTCGTCCCCGGCATCGGCGTGGGATCCGCGTACAAGTTCGAGATCCTGACCGCCGACGGGCAGTGGGTCATGAAGGCCGACCCGATGGCGCGTCGCGCAGAAGTGCCGCCCGCGACGGCATCCGTCGTCACCGACAGCGAGTACACCTGGTCGGACGACGCGTGGCTCGCCGACCGCGCGAGCGGATCGGTGCACGACCGGCCGATGTCGACGTACGAGCTCCACCTGGGCTCGTGGCGTCCGGGACTCGGCTATCGCGAGGCCGCCGACGAACTCGTCGACTACGTCGGCGGACAGGGCTTCACCCACATCGAGTTCCTGCCCCTCGCCGAGCACCCCTTCGGCGGCTCGTGGGGGTACCAGGTCACCGGGTACTACGCGCCGACGAGCCGCTTCGGCACGCCCGACGAGCTCCGGTACCTCATCGACCGTCTTCACCAGGCGGGCATCGGCGTCATCATGGACTGGGTCCCGGGTCACTTCCCGAAAGATGCCTTCGCCCTCGCCCGCTTCGACGGCGCGCCCCTCTACGAGCACCCCGACCCGCGGCGAGGCGAGCACCGGGACTGGGGCACGTACATCTTCGACTACGGCCGCAACGAGGTGCGGAACTTCCTCGTCGCGAACGCGCTGTACTGGTTCGAGGAGTTCCACGTCGATGGACTCCGTGTCGACGCCGTGGCGTCCATGCTCTACCTGGACTACTCGCGCGAAGAGGGCCAGTGGGAGCCGAACATCCACGGCGGCCGCGAGAACCTCGAAGCGATCCGCTTCCTGCAGGAAGTCAACGCCACCGCCTACAAGCGCTACCCGGGTATCGCGATGATCGCCGAGGAGTCGACGAGCTTCCCCGGCGTCACCGCGCCGACGAGCCAGGGCGGGCTCGGCTTCGGCTTCAAATGGAACATGGGCTGGATGAACGACTCGCTCGTCTACATCGGCCGCGACCCGCTGTACCGTGCGCACCACGAGGGCGAGCTCTCGTTCTCGTTCGTCTACGCCTTCAGCGAGAACTTCGTCCTGCCGATCAGCCACGATGAGGTCGTGCACGGCAAGGGTTCGCTGTTCACCCGCATGCCGGGCGACCACTGGCAGCAGCTCGCCAACATGCGCGCGTTCCTCGCGTACATGTGGGGCCACCCGGGCAAGCAGCTCCTGTTCATGGGCCAGGAGTTCGGGCAGATGTCGGAGTGGTCCGAAGGTCGCGGCCTGGACTGGTGGATGCTGGATCAGCCGGCGCACCAGCAGCTGCAGCACTTCGTCTCCGCCCTCAACCACACGTACCGCGCAGAGTCCCCCCTGTGGGCGCGCGACAGCGACGGATCGGCGTTCAGCCGAGTGTGGCCGCACTCCCCCGACAGCAACGTCCTCGGGTTCGCGCGACGCGACCACGACGGTGGGACCGTCGTCGTCCTCTGCAACTTCGCCGGCTCACCGCGTCACGACGTGCGCCTCACGCTCCCCGAGACCGGTGCGTGGGCGGAGGTCCTCAACTCTGACGCGCAGGAGTTCGGCGGGTCCGGTGTCGGCAACTTCGGCGGCGTGACGACGGATGCCGACGGCACCGCCCAGGTGACGCTGCCGCCGCTCGGTGTGCTCTGGCTCCGTCACGAGGGGTGATCGGTCGGGGTCCGGGACGATCCCGGACCCCGACCGTTCTCAGAACAGCAGGCTGGCGAGGCGTCCGCGTGCACGGATGACGCGGGGGTCGGCGTCTCCGACCACACCGAACAGTTCGAGCAGTCGTTCACGGACCGGCGCCCGCTCATCGGTCGGGAGCTCGGCGAACAGGTCGAGCAGGCGCGCGAACGCGTCGTCCACGTGTCCACCGGCGAGGTCGAGATCGGCCACGTCGAATTGGGCGGAGATGTCCGTCGGCCCCGCCGCGGCGGCCGCTCGCGCTTCCGCGAGATCGAGGTGCTGGACCCGCGCGAGCAGTTGCACCTGCGCAAGGCCCGCTTTCGCATCCTCGTCGCGAGGGTTCTCCGTCAGAGCCTGCTCGTACGCGGTCGCCGCGGCCGAGTAGTCGCCCGCCTCGATCGCGTCGAAGGCGGCCTGATGAAGCGGCGGCAGGGCGGGCGCCTGCTGTTCGGCATCCGCCGGCGCTCCCTCCATCGGGACCGTCCCGGTCACTCCGTGCTGGGCGGCGAGCTGCAGAAGCTGCGTGAAGACCTCTCGGACCTGCGCTTCGGGCACCGCGCCGGTGAACAGCTGCACAGGCTGGCCCGCGACGAGCGCGACGACCAGAGGGATCGACTGCGCTCGGAAGCTCTGGGCGAGCTGAGGGTTCGCGTCGACGTCGACCTTCGCGAGGACGAGGCGCCCGCCGAGCTCGGCGACGACCTTCTCGAGCACGGGGCTCAGCTGTGTGCACGGCCCGCACCAGTCCGCCCAGAGGTCGACGACGACCGGCACGGTCTTCGACAGTTCGAGAACCTGGCCGAAATCCGCATCCGTGACGTCGAAGACGAGACGGGATGCCGGTGCCTGCCCGTCCGGCGAGGGTGCAGGCGAGGCCGGCTGACCGGCGGGCCGGTTGCGGAGGGACGAGAGGTCGACGGCGCCGCGCATGACGGCACCGGGTGCGGGAGTGTTCACTCTTTCTTAACCACCTTGGCGTCGAGGACGTTGGAACGGGAAGCGAGCAGCTGGATCTTCTCGTTGGACCCCTGAGCGGGGACGAAGAAGTACAGCTGGTCGGTGTACTGCGTGCGGAACCCCGTGCTCGATTGCGAGACGCCGGAGAGCGCCTTCACCACGACGTTGTCGCCCAACTTGATGACGGCATCGCTGTCCGTCGGAACGATCGTCTCGTTCTCCGTCACCGTGACCGCCACGATCGCTCCGCTGTCGAGGGTCACCAGCGATAGGGGTTCGGAGGGACCGGCCTCGGCTGCGAAGGACACCCGCCCGGTCTTCTCGCCGGTTTCGTTGAAGTTCTTCAGCAGCGTGGCCCGGTTCTCCGCCACGAGGGAGCGGAACGTGTCGGATTTCTCGTCGAACATCGCGGCGAACTCGCTCTTCGCGCCCTTGTCCAGCACGTCGGCATATGCCGCCGCCAGATCCTTCGGCGGCATGAGCAGGAACGGGGAGTTCGGTTCCACCGCGACGGCTCCGACGTACTTCGCGGCGAGGTTCATGCTCGCGTCCGCGCGAAGGCTCGAGATGTAGGCGACCTTGTACTCCGCCCACGGATTCTCCTGCGTGGCCGTCACCATCGTGCCGACGCCGTCGGCGTCCTCGACGACGGCGAGGAACATGCGAGGCCAATCGTTCTTCGCCTGCGGCAGGAAGGCCGTCATGTCCCCGGACGGGATCGCGGGCAGCGATTCCGCTTTCGAGAGCTCCTTGCGAAGGCGGTAGTTCGTCTCCCGCTCGACGAGCGCCGGCCCGGTCAGGCGCACCGCAGCCGCCTTCGGGTCGTTGGCTTCGTCGGCCGTGGTGACCTGCTCGGAGATGCGCGACAGGATCCGTTCGGCCTGCGTCTGTGTGACGGCGGGTGCGCCCTGACCTTCGGGAACGATCACCGACGCCGTGGGCGACGGGGTCGCCTCGGGTTGCAGATCGGGCCACGCCTCGGGCGAGCATCCGGTGAGCGCGATGCCGCCGAGCACGACGGCGGAGACCGCGATCAGAGGGCGACGTCCGATCGTCAGTCGGCGCCGTGCGGGCGCCGCCGTGATGACGCCCTTCTCCGCTTCCTCCACGGAGAGGTCGATCGGCTGTGTGGCTGTCAACGGGAGTCCCTTCCGACGTGGGCCGCGTGAGCGTCGCACGTGCCGAAGCGCGAAGATGTAGAGGATCAGGCCGATCAGCGCCATCAGGATCCCGCCCACCAGGAGGGGACCGGCCCAGGGCGTTGTCGCCCCCGTCGGCCAGCTGACGCTCATCGACGACGGCGCGGCCGAGGTGCCGTCGGTGGCCACGAGCACGCTCATGTCGGCGGGAAGTCTCAGGGTCGTGGCGAGCGAGCGATCCTGCTGGAATTCGTCGAGCCACAGATCCGAACCGATCGGCGACGCGGTCGGCGATTCGCCGTCCGGGGTGACCGACGCCGGCACCGTCTTCGTCACCGGCTCGCCTTCGCCGTTCACCGTCACGTGTTGGTACTCCGTGGGAGCGAGCCACGCGGCGACGTCCTGGGTCCGGCCGTAGGCGGCGAACACCTGCCCGTCACCATGGATACGCAGGGTCTGGGATCCCGGGCGGCTGTCGAGGACGGAGCCGTCGATGAGGACGTACGGCGTCGAGCCGTCCGTGGTGATCTCCGCCGTTTCCGTCGTCGGTGCCTCGAGGACCGTGCGCTGTGCGACCCCCGCGCCGATCATCAGCGTGGCAAGTACGAAGGCGATGATCGCCCACACGAATCTCACGAACCGCCGCCCTCCTCCAGCCGCCATCACGGGTGTGCGGCCGATCTTCGACATTCCAGCCTAGCGAACGGCGCTGGCAAACGCGTGGGAGGGAGTCGCTGCCCGGAGGGAGAGGCGGAGCGAACTAGGGTGAGTGCAGACCTGGGAAAGGGCAGCCGTGAAGATCCAACATGCGTTCCGCACCGCACTCGTCGCCACGCTCGGCGTGGGCGTCGGCATCCTCATCCTGACCGGGGTCGAGACTCTCTCGACGGTGCTCCTGTACATCGGGACGGCACTATTCCTCGCGCTCGGCCTCGACCCCGTGGTCTCCTTCTTCGAGCGCCGCGGTCTCCCGCGATGGGGCGCCCTGGTCGCGACGTTCGCCGGGCTTCTGGCGATCGCCACCGCGCTCGTCCTCATCGTCGTGCCCGTTCTCGTGGATCAGATCGCGAAGCTCGTGCAGCAGACGCAGAAGCTCGTCCAGAGCGCGGTGGAAGGACAGTGGAACCCGGTCACCGTCGCGAGCGACTGGCTCTCGCAGACCTTCCCGCTGCTTCAAGTCGACATGGTGCTCGGGTACGTGAACGACTGGTGGAACGGCCTCGACTTCGCCGATATCGGCACGTCACTCGGAACGGGCCTGCTGTCCTTCGGCGCGGGCATCGTCGCGTTCGCGACCGGGACGATCATTGTTCTGATCCTGACCATCTACTTCACGGCGTCGATGCGGTCTCTGAAGCGGTCGGTGTACCAGCTCGCGCCGGCGTCGAAGCGGGAGCGATTCGTCGGTCTCTCGGAGCAGATCACCGCGTCCGTCGGCTACTACGTCATGGGGCAGGTCGTCCTGGGGGCGATCAACGGCATCCTGAGTGCTGTCTTCCTGTCGATCATCAAAGCTCCCTTCCCCGCTGTTCTTGCCGTCATCGCCTTCTTCTTCTCTCTGATCCCCCTCGTCGGCACGCTGACCGGCTCCGCGATCATCGTGATCGCCTGCCTCGGTCTGGCGTCACCGCTGACGGCGCTGGTCGCCCTGATCTGGTACCTGGTGTACATGCAGGTGGAGGCGTACTTCCTCTCGCCGCGCATCATGAGCCGAGCTGTCTCCGTTCCCGGAGCGGTCGTCGTCATCGCCGCGCTCGCGGGCGGATCCCTGCTGGGCCTGCTCGGCGCGCTCATCGCGATCCCGGTGGCCGCGAGCGTCCTGATCATCTACCGCCAGGTGCTGATCCCGCGGCAGAACGAGCTCTGATTCAGGCGATCCGCCAGCAGGCCGTGTGCCAGTGCCGGCGGGCAGCCAGGTCGGCGGCATCCCCGAGCACACCGTCCGCGCGCCAGACCACCACATGCGCCGTCCCGGACGGAACGACGCGCCCGCAACCGGGGCAGACGTAGTCCTTCTGCGCCTGGACGGCGGACACCGGCTGCACCGTCCATTCGACGCCGCGACGGCTCTCCGTCCGCTTCCACCCCGCGAGGAGGCGATCGAACGATGCGTCGGGACCGGCGGGCTTACGCCTGTTGGATCGGGGCATCGGCTCAGTACCAGCCCGAGCGCTGCGACTTCCCCCAGGCGCCACAGGGAGTGCCGTAACGTCCCTGGATGTAGCCGAGCCCCCAGGTGATCTGAGTAGCAGGGTTCGTCTCCCAATCGGAGCCGACGGACGCCATCTTCCGCCCCGGCGTGGCCTGGGGGATGCCGTACGCGCCGCTGGAGGCATTGAAGGCGTTGACACGCCAGCCGGACTCTTTGTTCCACAGCGCGACGAGACAGGCGAACTCCGAGTCCCCCCAGCCACGGGCAGTCACCATGTCGTAGGCGATCGCCTGCGCGCTGCCGGGGTTCGGGGTGACGAAGGGCGGGCTCCACCCGGACGAGGAGGATCCCGACGATGACGAGCCTGAGGAGGACTCCTTCACCGGCGTCGGAGTGGGAGTCGGGGTGGGCGTCGGCTTCACATAGACCGTGTAATCGCTCGCCCGCTCCAGCTCCAGGCCCGGCGCGTCTCCGGCCTGGTAGCGCTGAGCATCGTGCACGGCGGTCGCGTACAGCGACAGGGGATCGAGTTCCGTCGCCTCCGCCCGCGTCGGGAACGACGCCAAGGGAACGAGGGATGCCGCGACGAAGCCGGCCGTCGCCATGACGGAGAACGCCGCCAGGACACCGCGCCTCCGGGACCACCGTGGCGCGGAGACCGCTCGGCGCGGTGACATCACGCCACGCGTCTGGACGGCAGAACGCGTCGGGAGGATCTCGTTGCCGGAAGTCACAGTCCCCCGATCATATCCGCGCTCGCGAGCGGTCGCCACGCGATCATCCGACCGACTGCATCACATCCACGACCGCATCCAGAACCGCATCCACCTGGGTTTCGTCGTACCCGCCCAACTGCATGCGGAACGCCACCGTGCGGACCTGCTCGATCGTGAGACTCTCACCCGACTCGAGGTATCGAGCGATCCGGCCGGCCACGAGGTCGACCTCATCGATGTGGTAGCCGAAACGAAGGAGCGAGACGCGCCGGAAGCGACGACGCGAGGGGCGGGACAGACGGTCGAGGATCTCCTGAGCGAGCGCGCGGGATGCGCCCACCCAGGCACGCGCACCTCGCCGAGACATCGCTGACGCTCGCTCGCGCTGCGCGAAAGCGTCCTCGATCCGAGCGAGCGCGCCGTCGACGGCGTCGACGGCGTACCCGTGGCGCACGAGCGGGAACGCCGCAGCACGGACGTCATCCGAGGTGAGCGTCGCAGCCTCGTCTTCGAAGGCCGCGCGCGCGCCGGAGAGGAAGTCGTCGACGGCACCGGGGTCGTAGCCCTTCCGACGTCCAGACGTCACGGGGAATGCTGCGGGTGAGGTCAGTTCGGTCATGAAAGCGCACTCAACGGGTTCAGGAGGATGTACAGGGCGAGGCCGGGAACGAGCGAGGGAAGGATCGAGTCGAGCCGGTCGAGCACTCCCCCGTGTCCGGGCAGGAACGAACTCATGTCCTTTATGCCGAGGTCGCGCTTGATGAGCGACTCGCCGAGGTCTCCCACCGTGGCGGACACGAGGATCGCGGCGCCCAGGACGAGGCCGGCCCACAGCGGGATCTGCAGCATCAGTACGCCGAGCAGTCCGCCGGCGACGAGGCTCGCGAGGACGGCGCCGCCGAACCCCTCCCACGTCTTGTTCGGGCTGATGCGGGGTGCCATCGGATGCCGCCCGATCGCGACACCGCTCGCGTATGCCCCGGTGTCGACGGCGACGGCGATGATCAGAACGGCCAGCAGCCAGAGCTCGCCGTGATCCTGTCGGAGGAGGACCAGGGCGAGACTGCCGTGGAACACCACATACAGCTGGATCAGAGCTCCGGCGAGAACGTCGTTCACCACGTCGCCGTACCGACGGCCGTCGCCGGCCGCCATCTGAGCCACGAGACGCCACACGACGACGAGGACGACGGCGGCGAAGATCACGAACCAGTGCGTGAGATAGCCCACGAACGCTGCTCCGAGCACGGCGACCCCCGCGGACAGCTGCGCCGCCAGGTCGATCCGGCGTCCGGCGGCCTGGAGTGCGCGGGTGAACTCGAGAGCGCCCAAGAGGCACAGCGGTACGGCGAAGGCGATGAACGCCCACTTCCAGAACAGGAGCGATCCCAGCACGACGGCCCCGATGGCGAGACCTATGAGGGTCGCCATGATCAGGTTGCGCCCGGAACGGGCGTTCAGGCGCTCATTCGCTTCTTCGAACTCGACTCGAGCCCGCTCGAACTGACTCTCGAACTCGGTCCGCGCCGCTTTGACGTGCGCCTGGAACGACGACGGATCGCCCGCGGGCACCCCTGCGCGGCGCAGATCGGATCGACTCGACGAGGTATCCGGTCCGGCCGCGTCCCCCGATGCGTCTTCGGACATGGCGATATCAGACCTCGAGGAGCTCTGCCTCTTTGCGCTTCAACGCCTCGTCGATCAGGTCGACGTGCGTCTTGGTCACCGCGTCGAGCTCCTTCTCGGCCCGAGCGAGGTCGTCATCGCTCACTTCGCCCTTGAGGGCGTCGAGCTCGTCCTTGGACTTGCGCCGGATGCCGCGCACCTGGACCTTCGCGTCCTCGGCCTTGCTCTTGACGAGCTTCACGTACTCCTTGCGGCGGTCCGCGGTCAGCTCGGGCATCGTCACGCGAATGACGTTGCCGTCGTTCGACGGGTTCGCGCCGAGGTTCGGCATGTCGCGGATGGCGTGCTCGATGCTCTTCAACGCCGACTTGTCGTACGGCGTGATGACGAGAGTGCGCGCCTCGAGGGCGTTCAGTGAGGCGAGCTGGGCCAGCGGGGTCGGAGTGCCGTAGTACTCGACCATGACCTTCTGGAACAGCTGCGGGTTCGCGCGCCCTGTGCGGACGGTCGAGAAGTCCTCTTTCGCGGCCTCGACGGCGCGGTCCATGCGGGTCTTCGTGTCGGCCAGGGTCTCGGCGATCACGGTCTCTCCATTCGTCGGTACGTCCGGTTAAGTCTAGTCGTCGGCCGGGGTCGACCTCAGACGCTGACGAGCGTGCCGATCGATTCTCCGAGGAGCGCACGGGTGACGTTGCCGGCCGGCTCCATGCCGAACACACGCATGTCCATCCCGTTGTCCATGCACAGGCTGAAGGCCGTCGAATCGACGACCTTCAGTCCGCGCTGCAAGGCGTCGCGGTAGGTGATCGTATCGAGCTTCTGTGCCGAGGCATCCACCTTCGGATCCGCCGTGTACACGCCGTCGACGCCGTTCTTGGCCACGAGCACCTCGACGGCACCGATCTCGAGCGCGCGCTGCGCGGCCACGGTGTCGGTCGAGAAGTAGGGAAGGCCGGCGCCGGCGCCGAAGATGACGACGCGGCCCTTCTCGAGGTGGCGCTCGGCGCGACGCGGGATGTAGGGCTCGGCGACCTGCGTCATCGAGATGGCGGACTGGACGCGTGTAGCGGCGCCGGCCTGCTCGAGGAAATCCTGGAGGGCGAGCGCATTCATGACCGTGCCCAGCATGCCCATGTAATCCGCGCGACCGCGGTCCATGCCGCGCTGGCTCAGCTCGGCGCCGCGGAAGAAGTTTCCGCCGCCGACGACGACGGCGACCTCCACGCGGTCGACTGCTGCCGCGATCTCACGGGCGATCTGGCTGACCACATCGGGGTTGACGCCGAGCTGGCCGGCGCCGAAGGCCTCGCCGGAAAGTTTCAGAAGGACGCGACGGCGTCCGGTGTTCTCATCGATCACGCGGGGATCCTCTCGTCTAGGGGGAGACTATCGAACGGCATGGAAAAGGGGTTCGCATCTTGCGATGCGAACCCCTCGTCCATCTGCTTACGCGCCGACCTTGAAGCGGGCGAAGCCGGTGATCGTGATTCCGGCGTCGGCCGCGACCTTGGCGACGGACAGCTTGTTGTCCTTCGCGTAGTCCTGGTCGAGCAGGGCGACCTGCTTGAAGAACGCGTTCACGCGGCCCTCGACGATCTTCGGAAGGGCGGCCTCGGGCTTGCCCTCGTTGCGGGAGATCTCGGTGACGATCTCGCGCTCCTTCTCGACGTCGGCCTCGGGGACCTCGTCACGCGAGAGGTAGGTCGGGTTGGCGAACGAGATGTGCTGCGCGATCGAGCGAGCGGTCTCGGCGTCGTCACCCGAGTAGGCGACGACGACGCCGACCTGCGGGGGCAGGTCCTTGCTCGTCTTGTGCAGGTAGACCTGGAAGGCGTCGCCCGAAAGGGTGCGGACGCGTCGCAGTTCGACCTTCTCGCCGATGATCGCGGCCTCGTCGGAGATGAGGTCGGCGACCGTCTTGCCGCCGGCGTCGGCGGCCAGAGCAGCCTCGGCCGAGTCTGCACCGGCAGCGGCAGCAGCGTCGAGGACCTTCTCGGAGAGCGCGATGAAACGCTCGTTCTTGGCGACGAAGTCGGTTTCGGTGTTCAGCTCGATGAGCGTCACCTTGCCGTCCTGCTCGCGCGCGGCGATCAGGCCCTCGCTCGTGGAGCGGTCGGCACGCTTCGCGTTGCCCTTCGCGCCCTTGAGGCGGAGGATCTCGACGGCCTTCTCGAGGTCGCCCTCGGCCTCCTCGAGCGCCTTCTTCGTGTCGACCATTCCCGTGCCGAGCTGCTCGCGCAGCGCCTTGATGTCGGCGATGGTGAAGTTTGCCATGGGTGGCGGCTCCTCAGTAGTTGGGTGGTTGTATCCGGACGTCGGCGCCCCGCGGGTCGCGGGGCGCCGACGGGAAGATCACTCGGCGGTCTTGGCCTCGGCGGGAGCCTCGGTCGACTCAGCGGCCGGAGCCTCCTCGGCGGGAGCCTCCTCGGCAGCGGGAGCGGACTCCTCGGCAGCCGGAGCGTCGGCCTGCTCGGCGGGAGCGGACTCGAGGAGCTCGCGCTCCCAGTCGGCCAGCGGCTCGGCCTCGGCCGACTCGTCGGTCGGGTTGTGGCGCTGGATGAGACCCTCGGCGGCCGCGTCGGCGATGATGCGCGTCAGCAGGCTGACCGAGCGGATCGCGTCGTCGTTGCCGGGGATCGGGAACTGGAACTCGTCCGGGTCGGCGTTCGTGTCGAGGATGCCGATCACGGGGATGCCGAGCTTCTGCGCTTCGCTGACCGCGAGGTGCTCGCGCTTGGCGTCGACGATCCAGATGGCCGACGGCGTCTTCGTCAGGTTGCGGATGCCGCCGAGCGACTTGTGCAGCTTGTCGAGCTCGCGCTTCTTGAGCAGCAGCTCCTTCTTCGTGAAGCCGCTCTCGGAGGGGTTCTCGAAGTTGAGCTCCTCGAGCTCCTTCATGCGTGCGAGACGCTTGGAGACGGTCGAGAAGTTCGTGAGGAGGCCACCCAGCCAGCGCTGATTGACGAAGGGCTGGCCGACTCGCGTGGCCTGCTCGGCGATGATCTCCTGCGCCTGCTTCTTGGTGCCGACGAAGAGGACGGTGCCGCCGTGGGCGACGGTCTCCCGGACGTACTCGTACGCCTTGTCGATGTAACCGAGCGACTGCTGCAGGTCGATGATGTGGATGCCGCTGCGCTCGGTGAGGATGAAGCGCTTGACTTTCGGGTTCCACCGGCGGGTCTGGTGTCCGAAGTGGACGCCGCTGTCGAGCAGCTGGCGAATGGTGACGACGGCCATGGCCGTTCTCCTGTTCTGTGTGGTTGATCGCGCCGGACCGTTGGTCGCGGCGAGCCTGGTGCCCGGCACGCACCCACTCCCGAAGGAGACCGTTGGGTGGGATGCCGCGATGTCGATCGACGTGTCGGATCGAGCCGCTCTGGGCACGCGTAGTCACCCCGACGAGCGAGGTGCCCTCCAAGCATAGCAACAACAGGGGCTTCTCCCCCGCCCCGCCGTCGCGGAGATCATCCACGTCGAGGATCGCTCTGCGCCGTCGTCGTCGGCGTTGTTCGACGATGATCGGATGCCGCGGTCCCGCCTTGTTCTCGCCGTCATGATCGTCTTCTTCGCTGCGCTGACCTCCCCGAGCGACGAGGGGCTCGGAGAAGACCGTCCATCGTGGACACTCCCTGTGCCTGGGGCGAGCGTCCTGAGACCTTTCGAGGCACCCGCCCATGACTATGCGGCGGGTCATCGTGGCATCGACATCGGCCCGGTCGACGGAACCGTCCTCTCCCCGGCCGACGGCATCGTCGCCTTCGCGGGAACCGTCGTGGATCGGGGAGTCGTCACGGTCGATCACGGCGACGGGTGGGTGACGAGCGTCGAACCGATCGACCCGAGCGTCGCGGCGGGGGACGTGGTATCCGCCGGGGATCCCCTCGGCACGATCGGCCTCGGCGGCCATGCGCCACCGGGAGCCCTTCACGTAGGCGTCCGTCACGATGGACAGTACGTGAATCCACTGGTGCTGATGGGGCGGGTTCCGCGGGCCGTGCTCCTCCCCTGCTGCTGACGGTGCCGCTCAGGCCCGAGGGTGCGCGAGTCGGTAGGCGGCGGTGAGACGCTCGGTCGACACGTGCGTGTAGATCTGCGTCGTCCCGAGACTCGCGTGCCCGAGCATCTCCTGAACGGCGCGGAGGTCGGCGCCTCCGTCCAAGAGGTGCGTGGCGGCGGAGTGCCGCAGCGCGTGCGGACCCACGGCATCCGTCCCCACGACCGGCCCGACGACACGTCGCACGACGTCGTACGCCGCGCGGACGCCGAGTCGACCACCGCGCGCGCCGAGGAAGAGCGCCGTCGTCGCCGGGTCGGACAGAAGTGCCGGACGTCCCCGGACGATCCACGCCTCGACGGCCCGCTGAGCGGGTGCGCCGTAGGGCACGACCCGTTCTTTGCCGCCCTTGCCGAGCACCCGGACGGTCGCCGCAGAACGGTCGAGAGAGGCGAGGTCGAGCCCGCACGCCTCGGAGACGCGCAGCGCGGCTCCATAGAGGATCTCGAGGAGCGCGGCGTCGCGGAGGGCGAGCGCGTCTCCGCTCTCGTCGGCCGCCGCGCGCGCCGTGTCGAGGACGTCGGCGAGCGACTGCGAGGAGGCGACCGCGGGAAGGGTCCGTCCTCGCTTGGGAGTGACGAGGCGGAGACTCGGGTCGCCCGGAAGCATCTTCTCGTCCGTCGCCCAGCCGAAGAACCCCCGAACCGACGCCGTCCGCCTCCCGAGGCTCGTGCGCGCGATGCCCCGTTGCGTCGCGTCCCACAGCCACTCCCGCAGGTGTTCGACATCGACGTCGCCGAGTTCGGGGTCGCGGAGGAAGTCCGCCAGATCGGTGAGATCGGAACGGTAGGCGCGCACGGTCGCGGGCGACAATCGGCGCACGCGTTCGACGTGCTCGATGTAGAGCAGGGCTGCCGATGACACGCGCACGTTCCCAGGATGCCGCCCGGACCGTGAGTACGGGGTGAGGCGTGCCGATGACGCGAGCCGAGACAGGGTCAGGACGATGGTGCGCGGCGCCACCCCTCCGGTCCTCGGCGTGCCCTGCCGTCGAGCTCCAGGAGCGCGAGCAGGCCACGGATCTCCTCGAGGGCGAAGCCGGCGCGGCGGGCCACGTCCTCAGGCGACCTGGCGCTGCGCACGCTCAAGGCGTCGAGCACTCGGGTCCGGTCGTCGGTCCGTCCGCCGGCGGTCTCCGACAGGTGCACGTCCGCGCCGGCGAGTTCGCACGCATCGTCTGCCGACGTGATGCACCGGGCGTCATACTCCCTGAGCAGCCGGTGGCATCCGGCTGACGCCGCGCTCGTCACCGGCCCGGGAACGGCTCCGAGGGGCCTCCCCAGGGCGGCGGCATGCCCTGCGGTGTTCAGGGATCCGCTCCGCCACCCGGCTTCGACGACGATGGTGGCGCCGCTGAGCGCGGCGATGAGCCGGTTGCGCTGGAGGAACCGCCACTTCGTCGGCGGTGTGCCGCAGGGGACTTCGGCCACGACGGCGCCCGGTCCGGCGGCGATGCGGCCGAGGAGGTCGGCATGCCCGGCGGGGTAGGGGCGGTCGACGCCGCCCGCCAGCACCGCGACCGTCACGCCGCCGGCGGCGAGCGACGCCCGATGGGCCATGCCGTCGATTCCGTACGCGCCGCCGGAGACGATCGCGATGTCCCGCCGTGCAAGGCCGGTCGCGAGTTCCCCCGTGACGTGTTCGCCGTATCCCGTCGCGGCACGGGCTCCGACGAGCGCGATCGCCGTTTCACCGTGAGCGAGCGAATCGAGCCGGCCGCGCACCCACAACGCTCGCGGACTGTGCACGCCGAGGTCGGCGACGCCGCTCGGCCATCCCGCACCGCCGGGGACGACGAGCCTCGCACGCACGCGTCGCGCTCGGTCGAGCGCGTCGTCCACGGACTCCAGCCGCGACCGCCACCGGCGTCGGCCGGCGTCGAGAGAGGGGCTCATCGCCGCGCCATCATCGAAGGCGGTGCGGAGCGCGGACACCGGTCCCCGCTCCTCGATCAGCGCGCCGGCCACGCCGTCGCCCGGCTCGGTCAGGCACGACCAGACCGCGTGCGCGTGATGGTGCACGACGACATCCGCATCATCCAGAACCGCGTCTGGAACGAGCCCCTTCAGGCGCCGCCGCGAGAGTTCGATGTCTTCCCTCAACATGCCGATCCCCCGCGCTTGAGGTACAGCGCACCCCCGACGTCAGCGGCATCCGGATGTTCTCGTCCTGCGAGGTCCGCGAGAGTCCAGGCGACGCGGAGGACGCGGTCGTACCCCCGGAGCGTGAGGGACCCGCGATGGAGAGCGTCGTCGAGGGGGCGCGTGATCGCCGGAGCCACGCGGAGCGGTCCGGAGCGGAGCCACGTCCCGTCGACCTCGCTGTTGGTTAGCCAGGGTGTGCCCGACAATCGTCGCTCCGCGCGACGGCGTGCCTCGATCACCCGGCCACGGGCATCGACGGTGGTCACGCCGGTCGCGACGGACTGCGTCGCGGAGACGCGCTGCAGTCCGAGTTCGATGTCGATACGGTCGATGAGGGGGCCGGAGAGCCGGCCGAGGTATCGCCGGATCGCGAGCGACGGACACGTGCACGCACCGCCCGGTATGCCGTAGTTTCCGCACGGACAGGGGTTCGTCGCGATGACGAGTTGGAAGCGGGCAGGGAGCACGGCGCGGAATCCGACGCGGTGGATCTCGATGCGGCCCGACTCCAGCGGCTGACGCAGCGCGTCGAGTGCGTGGCCGCTGAACTCACCCGCTTCGTCGAGGAACAGCACCCCGCCGCTCGCACGGGCGATCGCCCCCGGTTGGAGGACGCGACTGCCGCCGCCGACGAGAGCGACCGCGGACGCGGTGTGGTGCGGAGCCTCGAACGGGGGACGTCGTCGGAGGGTGGTCACGGGGAGCCCCGCGAGCGAGCGGATCGAGGCGACCTGGAGAGCCGTGTCGTCGTCTAGATCCGGAAGGAGCCCTGGTAGGCGCTTCGCGAGCATCGTCTTGCCGGCGCCGGGCGGTCCGCTCATGAGGAGATGGTGCCCGCCGGCCGCGGCGACGATGAGCGCCTCCACGGCGTCCCGCTGACCGATCACGTCGGCGAGGTCAGGGGTCTGGGTGTCGTCCGTCCCCGCGGCCTCGAGCGCCGCCACCGGCTCGGCGTCGACGTCGGGGACGTCCAACCCGTGCGCTCGCGCGACATCGCGAAGGGTGACGGCACCGCGCACCTCGATGCCGTCGACGAGTTCCGCCTCGGCGAGGTTGCCGTGGGGGACGATGACGCGTCGGAACCCGGCACGAGCCGCCGCGAGGACGGCGGGCAGCACACCCGAGACTGGTCGCAGCCTTCCGTCGAGCCCCAGTTCTCCGAGGTGAACGGTCTCCGACAGCGACTGACGGTCGAGCGGAGCTTCCGTCGCGACCGCCGCGATCGCGATGGCGACGTCCAGCGCTGAGCCTCGTTTGGGCAGATTGGCCGGCGACAGATTGACGGTGACGTGGCGCCGCGGCAACGATAGATCGCTGTTCGCGCACGCGTTGTGGACCCGCTGCTGCGCTTCGCCGAGAGCCTTGTCCGCCAGCCCGATGATCGAGAACCCGGGAATCTGATTCGACAGGTCGGCCTCCACCTCGACGATGTCTCCCACGAGCCCGGACAAGACGACGGACCAGGTCCGGCCGAGGCTCATCGGAGGTCCTCCAGGTGCTCCACGACCGCGGAGCGGGGGTCTGGCCCCGTGATGCCGATCAGATCGAGCCGGAGCCGTCGGCCGCGCGCGGCATCCGGGTGCGCCACGACCCACGCCGCTCCCAATCGCCACAGCCGATCCCGCTTGCGCGCGGTCACCGCAGCGAACGGATGGCCGAACCACTCCCCTCGTCGCGTCTTGACCTCGACGACGACGAGGTGGCGACCCTGCTCTGCGACGATGTCGATCTCGCCGCCCGGACTCCGCCAATTCCGATCGAGGATGCGGTACCCGTGGGTACGGAGATAGTCCTCCGCACGATTCTCGCCGGCTCGGCCGAGGTCGTCTTTCGCTGCCATGCCCCTACTGTCGGGGCACCGCGCACTCCGATTCCGCGTCCGCTCGGATCCGTGGACCCGCCGACGCCTCGCGCGCCTGGGGAGAAGGCTCAGCCGTCGAGCGACAACTCCTCGGGGAGCTGGAAGTCGCGCCGCTGGAGCTCTTCGACGTTGACGTCCTTGAAGGTGAGAACCCGCACGGACTTCACGAACCGGTCCGCGCGGTAGATGTCCCAGACCCACACGTCGTTCATCGAGATCTCGAAATAGAAATCATGCTCGGTGTCACGACGGACGACGTTGACCTCGTTGGCGAGGTAGAACCTGCGCTCGGTCTCGATCACGTACTGGAACTGACCGACGACGTCCCGGTACTCCTTGTACAGAGCCAGCTCGAGTTCGCGGTCATAGTCCTCGAAGACTTCGTCATCCATGGTGACTCCATCCTAGGCGGGCGTCGGACCGCCGCAGACCTAGAACAGGGTGGGGGCGGCCGCGATGGACCATGACGCGCGATGGTGAGCACTGAGCCCGTGGCTCTCGATCGCGGCGCGGTGCTCCGCGCTCGCATACCCCTTGTTGCGGGACCAGCAGTAGACCGGTGACTGCGCGTCGAGATCCCCCATGTACTCGTCACGTGCGACCTTCGCGATGACGGATGCCGCCGAGGCCGACGCGCAATCCCGGTCCGCCTTGATGACGGGCCGGACTCCCCGGCCGACGGACGCGATCGGCGTGATGTAGTCGTGGTTGCCGTCGAGGATCACGAGCGCGTCCTCGACCTCCACGCCCTGCGCACGAAGGTCGTCGATCGCTCGCACGGCGGCAAGCCCCAGCGCTCGGATGATGCCCACCTCATCGACTTCGTTCGCCGTCGCCCACCCCACGGCGTGGGCCGGCACCCAGGCGCGCGCTCGCTCCGCCACTCCCGCACGGCGCGGTTCGACGATGAGCTTCGAGTCGCGCAGCCCTTCGGGCACGCGTCGACGGCTGAAGGCGGCATCCGCAGCCACCGCTCCGACGGCGACCGGACCCGCAAGCGCCCCGCGGCCGACTTCGTCGCACGCGATGACGAGCGTGTGTTCGCGCAGGAGACGCCGCTCGAGGGTGAGCGTCGGAGCGACGGCCGCCATCATGGCGCGGGAACCCCGCGGAAGACCTCGTGATGGAAATCGATCGTGCCGAACCTGTCGAACGGCCACGTGATGAGGAACGCGCGTCCGACGATGTTGTCGATGGGCACGAAGCCATGGCCCGGCTGCTCCTGCTGATACCGGGAGTCCTGCGAGTTGTCCCGATTGTCGCCCAGTACCCATACCGACCCTTCCGGCACGGTGACGTCGTAATCGAACTCGTCCGGGGCGGACTGCGACGGGCTCAGGGCGACGTAGGGTGTCTCATCGATCGGAACATCGTTGACCGTCACTTGGCCGAGCGTGTTGCAGCAGACGACGTGATCGCCCGGCAGTCCGATGACGCGTTTGATCAGGTGATCCTCGCTGTCCGACGCGGACAGCCCCACGAGCGAGCCGAGCCAGTCCACGGCGGCCGTGAGCGGCGGCTCCTCGGGGCGATAGGTTGTGGGGAGCCACCCGCCAGGGTCCTTGAACACGACGACATCCCCGCGTTCGTAGTCGCCGAACCGCGGCGTGAGCTCGTCGACGAGGATGCGGTCCCCCTTGAGGAGCGTGTTCTCCATCGAGCCGGACGGGATGTAGAACGACCGGACGAGGAACGTCTTCACGAGGAACGACACGAGGATCGCGACCAGCAGAATCACGAGCACGTCGCGGATGAAGGGCCAGGGTCCCCGGCGTCGGGAACGTGCGCGGACGTCGCTCTCGAGAGCGGACGACGGGGAGTCGGTGGTCATGCTGTCCTTCACCGGTGCCGGGGTTCGGCGACCGGTATCCAGCGTCGCACATGACGTGCGCGTGGAGCATCGAAACACCCGGGAACGAAAGATGCCCCAGGACCGAAGTCCCAGGGCATCCCTGTCGAAGAGGCGCTCAGCGGTCGCGCTTCTCCTTGATCTTGGCCTTCTTGCCGCGCAGCTCGCGCAGGTAGTACAGCTTCGCGCGACGGACGTCACCGCGGGTGACGACCTCGATGTGGTCGATGACGGGGCTGTGCACGGGGAACGTGCGCTCCACGCCGACCTGGAAGCTGATCTTGCGAACGGTGAACGTCTCGCGGACGCCGTCACCCGAGCGACCGATGACGACACCCTGGAACACCTGGATACGCGAGCGGTTGCCTTCGGTGATGTTGACGTGCACCTTGACGGTGTCGCCGGCGTTGAAGACGGGGATGTCGGAGCGCAGCGAGGCTGCGTCGACGGAGTCGAGGATCTGCATGATCATCACTTCCTGCGACCGCCCCAGGTCGACCGCGAGAGTTAGAGGAGAAAGGATGCGGTGCCCCGTCGGTGCCGATGCGGCTCCGAACTCCCCTGAGGCAGAGATCTGTCAGGGCACAAGCGTCCATTCTGCCATGGATGCCGACCCCCGCCAAACACGCACGGATCAGCGCAACGGGTCGCGCTTCTCCTCGAGGACCACGACCGTCGGGTCCGCCTGCGGACCGCGCGCCGGCGCGGTGTAGCGACGAAGGATGACGGAGGGACGAGCCTCCTGGAACAGCTGCCAGAGCGACGACCAGAACACCGCGAAGAAGACGAGGGTCGCGCCGATCAGCAGCGGCCAGAACCAGGCTTCGCTGAAGAAACCCACGAGGATCGTCAGAACATGCCACAGGCCGATCCCGGCGACATCCCACCACGACAGCGCCCGCGTGTGACGTACCGTCCCGCGGGACCGGATCAGAAGCGTGAGGACGAGTTGCCCCACCAACACGGACGGGATGGCGATGACGATGACCCACGCCAGGGCCCATCCCCCGGCATCCGAGGCGATCCAGCCGATCAACAGCCACAGCGGCAGGATGACGGCGCTCGGCAGCAACCAGTGGAACAGTCCGCGACGCAGTGGCATCCTCCGATGCTACGCCGCCGGGGCTGGGCGGTCTCGGGGAGGAGGCTCAGTCGGCCAGCAGGTCGGGCCGCCGCGCGCGCGTGCGCTCCACCTGCTGATCACGGCGCCACTGGGCGACGCGACCGTGGTGCCCGCTCAACAGGACGTCCGGAACGTCGTACCCGCGCCAGGAGCCCGGCTTCGTATAGGACGGGTACTCGAGGAGTCCGTCTTCGTGCGACTCCTCGACCAGGCTCTCGGGGTTTCCCACGACTCCCGGGACGAGCCGTCCGACGGCTTCGATCATCGCCATCGCCGCCACTTCGCCGCCGTTGAGCACATAATCGCCCAGGCTGACGAGGCGGACCCGGCCGAGCGTCGCCGCATACGAGAAGACACGTTCGTCGATGCCCTCGTAGCGGCCGCATCCGAAGACGATGTGGCTTTCGGCGCTCCACTCGCGAGCGGTCGCCTGCGTGAACCGCTCCCCCGCCGGAGACGGGAACACGAACAGGGGTCCGGATGCCGGATCCTTCTCGCCGTCGTCCGGTCGAGACGCGAGCTCATCGAGGGCGAGTCCCCACGGTTCGGGCTTCATGACCATGCCGGCACCGCCGCCGTAGGGGGTGTCGTCCACGGTCCGGTGCCGGTCGGTGGCGTGGTCGCGGAGATCGTGCACGCGGATGTCCAGCAGGCCGGCGCCGCGCGCGCGCCCGAGCAGCGAGACTTCGAGGACGTCGAAGAACGCGGGGAAGATCGTGACGACGTCGATGCGCACGTCAGGACCCGGCGGTACCCTCGTCGCCCGACACTGCGGGCGAATCGTCCTCGGCGGCCAGGTCTTCGAACAGACCCGCCGGCGGCGTCACGACGAGTCGTCCGGCGGCCATGTCGACCTCGGAGACGATGGCCTTCACGAACGGGACGAGGACCTCGCGGTCCTCCCCTCCGGTGAGCTGGACGCTCAGCAGGTCCTGCGCCGGAAAGTGGTCGACGCGGGCGACGCGCCCCACGACCTCGCCGTCCCGGACGACATCGAGGCCGACGAGTTGGTGGTCGTACCAGGCGTCGTCCTCGACGACCGGGGCGGTCGGATCCTGATCGATCCAGAGGATCGCACGGACGAGCGACTCCGCGCCGTCGCGGTCCTCGACCCCGTCGAGGAAGACGACCGGGTGGGAGTTCATCCACTTGAACTCGCGCACCGTCACGGTCTTCCCGTGCCAGGGCGAGGACTCCGGGACCTGCAGTGTGAAGACCGCACCGGGCACGAAACGGCCGTCGGGGTCATCGGTGTACAGCTCGAGCTTGAGGGCGCCCTTGAGCCCGTGTGCCTTGACGAGACGGCCGACACGCAACTGCGTCCGGGCCGGGTTGACCGACACGTCAGTCGTCCGCCACGTCGACGCGGACGCGCGAGCCGTCTGCCAGGGCGGAGATGAGGGTGCGCAGGGCTTTCGCCGTGCGTCCGCCGCGCCCGATCACACGACCCCGGTCATCGGGGTGCACACGCACCTCGAGCACCTCGCCGCGAGGCGAGGAGCTGGAAGCGATGGTGACGTCGTCCGGGTGATCCACGATCCCCTTGACGATGTGTTCGAGCGCGGCGGCCAGCAAGGTCTTACTCGGACTCAGTCGCGTCGGCGGCCGCGGCGTCAGCGGCAGGCGCCTCGGCCTTCTTCTCCGCCTTCGGCTTGATGACCGACTTCTTCGACGAGTCGAGCTCGAAGGCGGCCTTCGGCTCGGCGGTCTTCACGGTCGAGACCGCGTCCTTGTCGCCCTTGAACTTGCCCCAGTCGCCTGTGAGCTTGAGGATGGCGGCGACCTGCTCGGTCGGCTGAGCGCCGACGGAGAGCCAGTACTGCGCGCGCTCCGAGTCGACCTCGATGAACGAGGGCTGCTCGGTCGGGTGGTACTTGCCGATCTCCTCGATGACGCGGCCGTCGCGCTTGGTGCGCGAGTCGGCGACGACGATGCGGTAGTACGGCGCACGGATCTTGCCCATGCGCTTCAGACGGATCTTGACAGCCACAATTCTCCTGAATGGTGTTGCGAGTGATGATGAACGTCGCCTGGAGCGTGGGGTGCACACCCGGCGGGAGCTCTGCGGTGGACCTCCGAGCCGGATAGAGGGTCGGGCAAGGCGGTCCAACC
This sequence comes from Microbacterium sp. LKL04, assembly GCF_900102005.1. Taxonomy (NCBI): domain Bacteria; kingdom Bacillati; phylum Actinomycetota; class Actinomycetes; order Micrococcales; family Microbacteriaceae; genus Microbacterium; species Microbacterium sp. LKL04. Next base: position 1,056,007 of record NZ_LT627736.1, read on the forward strand.
GTCCATTCTGCCAGATGGAGAGGGATGCCGCGAACCGCCGCACCGGCGTGCCACACTGAGCCCATGACGGTGACCTTCGCCACATCCGCTCGTTCGTCCGTCGGAATCGAATGGGAGATCATGCTGGCCGACCGGTCGACCGGCGACCTCGTCCCCGCGGCTCCCGGCATCCTGGATGAGATAGAGGAGCAGACCCGCCACGAGCGTCACACCGTCACGGGAGAACTGCTGACCAACACGATCGAAGTGACGAGCGGGGTCGGTGACACCGTCGCCGCCGCCGTCGACGACATCGGCGACGCCATCGACCTGATCCGCACGGTCACCGACCCGCGGGACATCGAACTCCTGTGCGCCGGCAGCCACCCGTTCGCCCGCTGGTACGACCAGCAGGTGACGGACAAGACCCGGTACCACAAGCTCATCGAGCGCACGCAGTGGTGGGGGCGCAACATGATGATCTGGGGCATCCACGTCCACGTCGGGGTCGAGGACGTGTCGAAGGTGATCCCCATGATCAACGCGCTCTCCGCCTACCTCCCCCATCTGCAGGCGCTCTCCGCATCCAGCCCGTTCTGGGCGGGCGACCGAACCGGCTACGCGTCGAACCGCGCGCTCGTGTTCCAGCAGCTCCCGACTGCCGGACTCCCCTGGCCGCTCGAGACCTGGGCCGAGTACGAGGCCTACCTCGCCGACATGGAGCGGACGGGCGTCATGGCGGACGCCACCGAGGTGCGGTGGGACATCCGTCCCGCGCCGCGATGGGGGACGATCGAGATCCGCGCGTGCGACGGGATGTCCACGCTTCCCGAGCTCGCCGCCGTCGCCGCGCTCGTCCAGGTGCTGGCGGAGCACTTCTCCCGGATGATCGACGAGGGGAGACCGTTGCCGACGATCCAGCCCTGGTTCGTCCGCGAGAACAAATGGCGCGCAGCCCGCTACGGCCTCGACGCCGACATCATCGTCGACCGCGAGGGGCGTCAGCGACCCGTCGCCGAACACCTCCGCGAGCTCGTGGAGTCCCTCTCCCCCGTCGCATCCGAGCTCCACTGCGCGAAGGAGTTCGCCGGCATCGCCCAGATCCTGGATCAGGGCGCGAGCTACCAGCGTCAGATCCGAGTGGCGGATGCCGCCGACGGAGACCTCCGCGAAGTCGTGCACCACCTCATCCGGGAGTTCCGGGGCGGCCCGAGCCTCCGCGAGGTCGTCTCGGTCGGCTGAGAGCGGTCAGTTCTTCCCGAAGAGCTTCTGGATCTCGGCGAGGTCCGCCTCGGTCGGCTCCGTCGGCGCGCCGAGGCCGAAGCCCGACCCGGACGCCGCCGTCGTCGCTGCCGAGAGGCCGGCGTTCTCGGCCGCCCGCTTCGCGGGATTGCCCGACCGCGAGCCTCCGCTGCTCTTCTGCTTCTTCCCACGCTTGCTGGACGCGCCCGGCTTTCCGCCGACGGCGCCCATACCCGGCATGGAGGGGACGCCACCGCGGGCGACCGTCTTCATCATCTTCGCGGCCTGATCGAAGCGCTGCACGAGCTGGTTGACGTCGGTGACGGTCATGCCCGACCCCCGCGCGATGCGGAGGCGGCGCGAGCCGTTCAAGACCTTCGGGTTGCGACGCTCGATCGGCGTCATCGAGCGGATGATGGCCTCGGTGCGATCGATCTCGCGCTCGTCGAAGTTCTCGATCTGCTGCTTCATCTGCCCCATGCCCGGCAGCATGCCGAGCATCTTCTTCATCGAGCCCATCTTGCGGACCTGCTGAAGCTGCTCGAGGAAGTCCTCGAGCGTGAACTGCTCCGTCGCGAGCTTCTCCGCGACGCGCTGCGCCTCTTCCTCGTCGAACGCCTGCTGAGCCTGCTCGATGAGGGTGAGGATGTCACCGAGGTCGAGGATGCGGCTCGCCATGCGGTCGGGGTGGAAGGGCTCGAGGTCGTCGAGGCCTTCACCTGTCGAGGCGAAGATGATCGGGCGCCCGGTGACCGACGCGACGGAGAGTGCGGCGCCACCTCGGGCGTCGCCGTCGAGCTTGGACAGCACGACGCCCGTGAAGTCGACGCCGTCCTGGAATGCCTTGGCCGTGTTGACGGCATCCTGACCGATCATCGCGTCGATGACGAACAGGACCTCGTCGGGCGCCGTGGCAGTGCGGATGTCGGCTGCCTGCTTCATGAGCTCAGCGTCCACACCGAGACGGCCGGCGGTGTCGATGATCACGGTGTCGAACTGCTGGCGACGAGCATGCTCGACTCCGTCGCGGGCGACCTTCACGGGGTCACCGACGCCGTTGCCCGGCTCGGGGGCGTAGATGGCGGCACCGGCGCGCTCCGCGACGACGGTGAGCTGGTTCACGGCGTTCGGGCGCTGCAGGTCGCACGCGACGAGCAGAGGCGTGTGCCCGTCCTTCTCGAGCTGCTTGGCGAGCTTGCCGGCGAAGGTCGTCTTACCGGAACCCTGCAGCCCCGCGAGCATGATGACGGTGGGCGGCTGCTTGGCGAACTGCAGGCGACGCTGCTCGCCGCCGAGGATCGCGACGAGCTCCTCGTTGACGATCTGGACGACCTGCTGAGCGGGGTTCAGTGCGCGGCTGACCTCGTCGCCGAGCGCGCGGTCGCGCACCTTGCCGGTGAACTCCTTGACGACCTGGAGCGCGACGTCCGCGTCGAGCAGGGCGCGACGGATCTCACGCACGGTGCCGTCGACGTCGGCGGGCGACAGCTTTCCCTTCGTGCGGAGGTTGCGGAAGGTCTCGGTGAGACGATCGGAGAGCGTGCCGAAGGTAGCCATGATGGCTCGAGTTTAGTCGAGCGGGAGCGCCCGCCCGGCGCCTCGGGCAGGCAACGTGATCGCGGCTACCCCGAGGGCACCCTCGAGCTCGTCGGAGAGCGAGGCCCGGCCGGCACCGGCGCGTGCCCAGCGCTCGATGGCGATCATCACGGCCCCGGCGTGGGCAGCGCCGCAGACCGCGGCAGCCACCTGCTCCGCACCGTGCGCGACGAGGGATGCCGAGACCACCGTGGCGATCCGCGCACTGCGGACCGCCGCGCCCCGTTCCAATTCATCCGTCAGGCCCATGGCGTGAGCATTGACCAGGGCGAGGGCGAGGCTGTCGGGCTGGAGATCGCGACACATGGACATCAGAGCCGCCGCCGGATCCTCCACCGGTGCGCCTGCCCGCAGCGTCTCGATCCGACCGTCGAGCGAGGACCAGAGGATGGCCTCCTTCGACTCGAAGTAGTTGAAGAAACTCGACCTGCTGACCCCCGCGCGCGCCGAGATGTCCGTGATCGATGTCGCGTCGAAACCGCGCTCGAGGAAGAGTTCGCAGGCCGCCTCCGACAACACCTCGCGAGACGACGCGCGGGGCCGACCGGTCGTCATGACGCCAGCCTATCGGGGGCGTATTGTTGCACGCAGTCCAACAACGCGAGAGGCCCTCATGATCGAGATCCGCACCGTCGGCATGGCGCCCGACCTCGTCCCCTACCGTGACGGCTGGGCGCTCCAGCGCGGGCTCCACGCCGACATCGTGAACGGGAGCCGCGGCGACACGCTTCTCCTTCTGGAGCACGAGGCCGTCTACACGGCCGGAGCACGCACGGCGCCGGACGAGCGCCCGGTCGACGGTACGCCTGTCATCGATGTCGACCGCGGGGGGAAGATCACCTGGCACGGTCCGGGCCAGCTCGTCGGCTACCCCCTCGTCCGCCTTCCGGATCCGGTCGATGTCGTGGCGCACGTCCGCCGACTCGAGGACGTTCTCATCCGCGTCGCACGATCGCTCGGTGTCGACGGAAAACGCGTCGACGGGCGAAGCGGGGTCTGGGTCGATCGCGCCGGCGCGACGGCGAAGGTCGCCGCCATCGGCGTGCGAGTGCAGGGCGGGGTCACGATGCACGGGTTCGCGCTGAACTGCGACAACTCCCTCGAACCGTTCTCTCGAATCATCCCGTGCGGGATCGCCGACGCCGGCGTCACGACGCTGTCGTCGCTCCTCGGCCGCGACGTCTCGCCCCGCGAGGTCCTTCCCACGGTGGCATCCGCTTTCGCAGCGGAGTTCGGCGCGGAGGTGGCGGCATGAGCGCGGCCGGGCCCGACGGCCGGCGGATGCTCCGCCTCGAAGTGCGCAACGCGCAGACGCCCATCGAGCGCAAGCCCGAGTGGATCCGCACGAAGGCGCGGATGGGACCCGAGTACCAGGAGCTCCAGGCCCTCGTGAAGGACGAGGGACTCCACACGGTCTGCCAGGAAGCGGGGTGCCCCAACATCTTCGAGTGTTGGGAGGACCGGGAGGCGACGTTCCTCATCGGCGGTTCGCAGTGCACGCGCCGATGCGACTTCTGTCAGATCGACACCGGAAGACCCGCCGACTACGACACGGATGAGCCCCGCCGCGTCGCGGAGAGCGTCATGCGCATGCGCCTGCGGTACGCAACCGTCACGTGCGTGGCCCGCGACGATCTGCCCGACGGCGGTGCGTGGCTCAACGCCGAGACCGTGCGCCAGATCCACGCGACGAATGCGGGAACGGGGGTGGAGCTGCTCGCCACGGACTTCAACGGCGACCCCGAACTCCTCGACGTCGTCTTCGCTTCGCGACCCGAAGTCTTCGCCCACAACGTCGAGACCGTTCCCCGGATCTTCAAGCGCATCCGCCCCGCCTTCCGGTACGAACGATCCTTGGGTGTCCTTACGCGGGCGCGGGATGCCGGATTGATCACGAAATCCAACCTCATCCTGGGCATGGGCGAGGAACGTCACGAGGTCGAGGAGGCGCTGCGCGATCTCCACGCGGCGGGGACCGACATCATCACGCTGACGCAGTACCTGCGTCCGTCGCCCCGACACCTGCCGGTAGCGAGGTGGGTGACGCCCCAGGAGTTCGTCGAACTCCGAGAGCTCGCCGAATCGATCGGCTTCCTCGGCGTGCTCGCAGGACCGCTCGTCCGTTCGTCGTACCGCGCAGGTCGGTTGTGGGCGCGATCGATGAAGTCCAAGGGCCGCGACATCCCGATCGAATTGGCGCACCTGGCGGAAGAGGCCGCTGCCGAGGGTTTCGCGCAGGCCGTCTGATTCCTCCACAGGCGCCGGGCGGCGGCATCCGTCCACCGGGACCGCCGTTTCCGCAGGCGCGGAGTGCTCCCGCTCGTACTTTCGTGGTGCCGGACCGACCGGCACCACGAACGGAAGAGCCCTCATGCGCACTCCTCTCGCCCTCACCGCCCTGCTCGGAGCCGCGATCGCGGTCGCCGCGGCGCTCCCCCAGACCCACGGGGCGCAGCCCCCGGCCGAGCCGGCTGCCGACACCGTGGTCTCCGTCACGGGTGACGACGCGAACGGATTCGAGATCACCTACTACGACGGATCGGGAGAGTATCCCCCCACGGACTCCGAGGCCATGGCGGAGTGCGCCGAGTACGAGACGCGGATCGAGCGGGTCAGATGCCGAGCCGAGGTGCGGACCTGGTACCGAGACCTGGCTACGTTGCGCGATGCCCTCGACTGGGCGCACGCGTCACGCGGTTGATATTCAGTCGGCGCTGGTCACGGACTGCACGGCTCCCGCGACATCGAGGTTGACCAGGAGGACGTCGTCGGTCGAGTCGGGATCGAGCGCGTACTCGAGGACCGCGAAGGGGTCCTTGCCGCTGTGCTCGTCGGCGAGGATCGTCATGCTCATCAGTTGGAGGGAACGGATCACGTCCATGTGTGTGTCGCCCGAGACGTCGACGAGGAGGTCCTCGATGTCCTCCCCCAGCATCTCCTGCTGCTGCAGGATGAACTCGGTCACTTCGCTGGTGCGGTCGTCGAGCTCCGACACCATCGCGTTCCGCGCGCGGAGGTCGATGGTCTCCAGCGCGGCGATCATCGCAGCAGCGACGTCGAGCGCTTCGATCGACACGTCGTCCTGATCGGGCGCGGTGAGATCGACGGTCACCCGCTGATCACCGAAGTCGACGACTTCCGACCAGAAGATCGACCCGTCGGGTCCGGACTCCAGAAGTCCGAAGTAGTCGTGCTCGATCGCCATGCCTCAATGAAACCAGCCTTGACGGCCCTGCGCGACCGCTCGGGTCAATCCACCAGGGCCGAAGCGAACACGTGCGGCGTGAAACCGGTCAGATCTCCGATGCCCTCGCCCTGTCCGAGGAGCTTCACGGGGATGCCGGTGCGTTCCTGCACGGCGAGGACGAAGCCTCCGCGAGCCGAGCCATCGAGTTTCGTCAGGACGAGACCGGTCACACCGGCGTGCTCGAGGAATGCTTCGGCCTGCATGACCCCGTTCTGACCCGTCGTGGCGTCGAGGACGAGGAGCACCTCACTGATGGGGGCTTGCTTTTCGATCACGCGGCGGATCTTCGTGAGCTCGTCCATGAGCCCGGCTTTCGTGTGAAGACGACCCGCAGTGTCGACGAGGACGATCTCGGTGCCGGTGCGGATGGCGTGGTCGATCGTCTGGAAGGCGACGGATGCCGGGTCCTGACCCTCCTGCTGAGGACGCACGATGGCCGCACCCCCGCGCTCGGCCCACGTTGCGAGCTGATCGACCGCGGCCGCGCGGAAGGTGTCGGCAGCCCCCACGACGACGCTCCGTCCGAATCGGCGCAGGTAGGCGGCGAACTTCCCGATCGTCGTCGTCTTGCCCACGCCGTTGACCCCGACCACGAGGACGACCGCGGGGCGTTCGCTGAGGCGGAGGGTGGTGTCGAACTTGGCGAAGTGCTCCTCGAGCGTTTCCCGCAGCATGCGCTGGAGGTCCTTCGGATCGGTCGTTCGGAACCGTTCCACCTTTTCGCGGAGCTCGTCGACGATGCGTTCGGTGATGTCCGGACCGAAATCCGCCGTCAGGAGTGCTGTCTCGAGGTCATCCCATGTCGTCTCATCGATCGTCGGTTTGACGAACAGGCCACGCAGCGCGCGACCGAGGGACCAAGAGCTCTCCGCCATGCCTCCAGGCTAGTTGACCCGATCAGCCCTTCTCGCAGGCGATGCCGTCCCTGTCGCGGTCCATCCTGCTGTTGGCGTTGTACAGGGCCGTCGAGAACGTGGGCTTGACCTTGAACGCCTTGTTCTTGCCGTTGACCTTGTTGAACTTCACGCCGGCTTTGGCCACCCCGCCCTTGTGGGCCTTGTTGAGCGCCGAGCAGTTCGCGAACTTCTTCACGACGGGTTTCGCCGCCGGAGCCACACGGGTCGCAGTGACGGATGCCGTCGGCACGGGTGCCGCGGACGCCACCGACGGCGCGCCCACCAGAGCACCCGCCACGATCACAGCAACCATCGCCCGCCGCGCACGCGCGCGCACAGATTCGTTCATTCCCGACCCCAGTCTTTCCCGAGGGACACCCCGTTCCCGTGCACACAGTACACAGACCGAGGACGCGGCCCCGGTGCAGAGCCCATGGCTCTCAGACGGCAGCCCGCTCTCGGACGCGTTGGCCCACCACGGCCGATACACCGTCCTGACGCATCGACACGCCGTAGAGCGCGTCCGCGATCTCCATCGTGCGCTTCTGATGAGTGATCACGATCAGCTGGCTCGATTCCCGGAGCTGCTCGAAGACGCCGAGCAGCCGCCCGAGGTTGGCATCGTCGAGCGCAGCCTCCACCTCGTCCAGGATGTAGAACGGACTCGGACGCGCCTTGAAGATCGCCGTCAGAAGTGCGACCGCGGCCAGCGAGCGTTCACCGCCGGACAGCAGCGAGAGCCGCTCGATCTTCTTGCCGACCGGTCGCACCGCGACGTCGATGCCCGTCGTCAACGGGTGATCGGGATCGGTGAGGGAGATGGACCCCGTGCCGCCGGGGAACAGGATCGGGAAGACCTCACCGAAGGCCGTCCTCGTGTCCTCGAACGCGGCGAGGAAGATGCTCTGCATCCGCTCGTCCAACTCTTCGATGATCGTGAGCAGATCCATGCGCGTTCGCACCAGGTCATCGAGCTGAGCCGTCAGGAAGGAATGCCTCTGCTCGAGCGCGGCGAACTCCTCGAGAGCGAGCGGGTTGACCCGACCGAGCTGAGCGAGTTTGCGCTCCGCGTCATGAAGGCGTTTCTGCTGAGTGGCACGGTCGAACAGCGCGGAGTCTTCACCGGATTCGTCCCGAACCGCCGCGTCCGGAGCGTATTCCGCGAGGAGAATATTCTCGTCGAAGCCGAGTTCCGACTGGACTCTGTCGAGCAGGCTCTGCACGTGCAGACGCTTCTCGTGCATCTGCAGTTCCAGCCCATGGACGGACTCCGTCACGCGCGTGAGCCGCTCACGGACCTGCCCGTCCTCACGCCGGAGCTGCGCGAGCTCCGCGGTCAGGGCCGTGCGGGTCTGCTCCGCACGTTCCAGCTCGACCCGGGCTTGGGCGGTCGAACGGTCGATCGAGTCCAGCACGGGCGGTAGCGCCGTCACGACCTCGGACGCGATCGAGCGCTGAGCACGACGGACGACGGCACGACGTGCGGCCGCTTCTGCCGCCGCACGTTCCTTCTCGCGCTGACGCTCGAGCTGGACCACGCGCGCCTCCGCCGCGCGGACGCGCTCCCGCAGCGTCTCGACATCCAGACGCGTGTCCATCTCTCGACCACGGGCAGCCTCGAGTGCATCGAGGAGGCCATCCCGAGCCGACGCATCGAGGATCGGCCGGGGAGTCTCTTCCGCGGCACTGAACGCCTCCCGCGCCGTCCCCGCAGCCGTGTCGGCATCCCGCGCCGCAGCCTCCGCCTGCCGGACTCCGGCCTCCAAGCGCTGGCACTCGGCGATGGCCGCCTCGAGGCGAACCGTCGCACGGTTGAGCTTCTCCGCCTGCGCCGCGCGCTCCGAGTCGTGCTCCCGCAGCGCGGTCAGCGACTCGCGGGTTCGCTGGCGGGCGGCATCCCACGCGGACTGCGCCTCGTCGAGGGCCTCGCGCAGGGAGTCGGCGATGACCGTGACCTCCGTCAGCCGCTCCCGGGCCGCATCGCGCTCGGCCGCGAGCTCCAGACGAGATCGAGACTGTCCCGAACCCGCCTGGAGGGTGCTCGTGGTGACGGTCTCCCCTGCGCGGGTGACGGCGACGATGCGGCTGCCTGCGCGGGCAGCGCTCCGGCACGCTGCGAAGGCGCCGTCGATGTCATCGGCGATGGCGACGCCCGCCAGCGCTGCTCGCACGCCCGCGGGCGCGTCCACGACGTCCGCCGCCCACGTCCACTCTCCGTCGAGAGGCGGTTCACCTGATTCCGGTCCATCCATCAAGGCGATGTCGACAGCACCCAGATCCTGGTCCCGAGCGGTCGTGATGACCGTCCGCGCCGTCTCGAGATCGTCCACGAGGATACCGTCCGCGAGGGCACCGAGAGCGGCGGCTACCGCGGCCTCGTACCCCGCAGTCACGCGGATCGCATCACTGACGATGCCCCGGATACCGGCGCCGCCCCGCTCGACGACGGCCGCAGCGGCGTTCCGGATGTCCAACGCACGACCCAGTGCGGCCGTCTCCGCCAGCAAGGATTCGCGCTCGCGCTCCGCCGCGTGCAGCCGCTCGCGAATCGATCCCAGCTCGCGCTCGGCGTCGGAGGCATCCCGCTGGGCGCGTTCATACGCAGTCGTGTACTCGACGGCGGAATCCTCCGGCGTCTCCGCAGCCGGGGCGATCTCCGCCAAGGCGGATTCCGCCTCGTAGCGACGCTGTTCGGCCGCATCGAGCGCCCTCTGCTGGCGTTCGACGGTTGCGCGCAGAGCCTCCGCCTTCGACACCGCCGCCTCGGCGCGACCGCGCAGAGAGGCGAGGCGCATGTCGTGTTCCGACACGAGCGCGCTCTGCGCGGCGATGTCGGTGTCGAGTGCGTCGAGGTCGGCGCGGGATCTGATGACATCACGCGCCGCCGCGGCTGCGGCATCCTGAGCTGTGCCGAGACCGGAACCGATCTCGTCGATCTCGCTTCGGGCCTCGTCGATGACGGCTTGCGTCACCGTGGCGCTCGCGTCGGGAGCCTCTCCGTCGTCCTCGAGGAGCGTCAGTCGCTGCCCGGCGAGCGAGTAGAGACCGCGCAGCCGATCTTGCACACGACCGAGCTCGAAGGTGATGGCGCGGGCGCTGTCGACCGCTTCAGCCCGCTGGTCGTTCTCGAGTTCATCCATCCGGCGACGGAGGCCGTCGGCGCGATCCTGCAGAACGAGACGCTCGGCGTGGCGCTCCTGTTCGTTGCGGGAATGGTCTGCGAGCTCCGCGCGCAGACGCGCCAGTTCGTCGGCGTAGAGGCGCGCCTTCGCATCGCGCACCACCGCAGCGATCGACGCCGCCTCGCGGGCGATCTCCGCCTGCTTGCCGAGCGGCTTGAGCTGGCGCCGCAGTTCGCCGGCGAGATCACTCAGCCTCGTCAGATTCGCTTCCATCGCCTCGAGCTTGCGGAGGGTCTTCTCCTTGCGCCGGCGATGCTTGAGGATGCCGGCCGCTTCCTCGATGAATCCGCGGCGATCCTCGGGGCTCGCCTGGAGGACGGTGTCGAGCCGGCCCTGTCCGACGATGACGTGCATCTCTCGACCGAGGCCGGAATCGCTCAGGAGCTCTTGCACGTCGAGGAGACGGCAGGTCTCGCCGTTGATCGCGTACTCGCTGGAGCCGTTGCGAAACAGCGTCCGGCTGATGGTGACTTCGCTGTACTCGATCGGCAGGACGCCGTCGGCGTTGTCGATCGTCAGCTGCACTTCGGCACGACCGAGCGGGCCGCGCGTCGCGGTGCCGGCGAAGATGACATCCTCCATCTTGCCGCCGCGGAGAGTCTTCGCGCCCTGCTCACCCATCACCCAAGCGAGGGCATCGACGACGTTCGACTTGCCCGACCCGTTGGGCCCCACGATGCAGGTCACCCCCGGTTCCAGGGCGAAGGTCGTCGGCTGGGCGAAGGATTTGAACCCCTTGAGCGTCACGCTCTTCAGGTGCATGCGGGGCCTCCGGGGTCGTCGTCCCGTCCACGCTAGCGGACGAATCACGGACGCCACTTGACGGCGCGCCCGGGGCGGCGCTAGTGTCAGGGCTCGCGTCAGAAGTCTGAGAAAGGAGGTCCCCGACATGATTACTCGCATGATGCCCACCGGAGAAGCGTTCACCGCGTTCCCGTTCGCAGGGGGGACCCTCTCCTTCGACGCCGTAGCGGACACCCGCGCTCTCACCGGCCGCTGACCACGGCGCCCCTGAGCTCCGTCTTCTGACGGACGACTGCGTCGAACCCGCTCGGACTCATCGTCCCTCCCCGCCGTGTGCGGCGGCCCTCGAGGCCCGCCCACGGTCGTGCTCTCTCGTGCTGCGGCACGATCCCCGCCGCGCCCGCGGCACAACCCACTGCAACGATCGAAATGAGATCACTCATGCGCACTCTCACCGCGCCGCAGCGCACAACGGCGGTCCTCGCCGCGCTGCAGCATCCGACCCTGACGGGGCCCGCTCCCCGTCAGACGTTCATCGACCGACTCGCCCTCCGGATCGCGCTGGCGCTGCTCCTGTGGAGCACCCGCCCCGGCGCGAACCGGGAGGAGATCGAGGCTCGACACCGCGAGAGCCTCGCTCGCCGCGAGCGGGAAGCCGAGTGGGACCGCCGCCGCGCGTTCCTCGGCCCCCGCCTTTGATCCCGTCCGGGGCTGCGACACCGTCGCGGCCCCGGACCCACGCACGTCAGGAGCACGATCATGACCACCCCCGCCTACGAGATCCGCCCGCTCATCGTCCCCGCCTCGCTCGATGCACCGAACGCGGCGGACTTCATCGCGATGGTCGACGTCCGCAATGAGATCTACCGAGAGATCAGCGCGAACGATGATGAAGCCGCGACACCGGCCCAGCTGCTGCCCCACTTCCAGGAAGACCCCGACAACGACAAACACAGCTGGATCGTCCTCGTCGACGACGAGGTGGCCGGACGCGTCATCGTCGACATCCCCGCCGAGCAGGGGTCACAGGTCGCGTACTGGACGGTCGAACTACTCGAACGCGTCCAGGGCAGAGGGATCGGTTCCGACCTTCTCGAACTCGTCGAGGAGACGGCACGCCAGGCTGGACGAACCGTCCTGGAATCCTGGGCGGAGCACCCGGAACCCGCGGACGGCGTGTCGGTCCCACGACTCCCCGCACCGACCGAGTTCGGCACCATCCCACAGGACCGCCCCGCGCGGTACTACCTGCGTCACGGGCACACCCTCGAACAGGTGGACCGCAAGAGCATCCTCGACCTGGATGCCTCGCTCGCGACCACCCGCGCACTGTTGGCGGATGCCGAGACCCACTCGGCGGGCTACCGCGTCGAACAGTGGCTGCTCCCCATTCCCGCGCAGTATCGCGAGAGTTTTGCCTGGGCGAAGTCCCGCATGTCGACGGATGCCCCCACGGCCGGCCTCGAGGTCGACGAGGAGAAGTGGGATCTCGATCGCCTCGAGCGTCACGAGGCGCGTTACCTGGAAGCCGGCCAGACCGTCCTGGTCACCGCGGCGGTCCACGAGGCCACGGGCGATGTCGTCGCCTTCAACGAGCTCTGCTCCGGAGCTGACCCGACCGCGACCACGCAGCAGATGGACACCCTGGTGCTCCGGGAGCACCGTGGCCACCGTCTGGGCCAGCTCATCAAATGCGCGGGAATCCTGCGGTGGCGAGAAATCGCTCCCGAGTCACGCCGGATCATCACCTGGAATGCCGAGGAGAACCGGCCGATGCTGAGCATCAATGAGGCGATCGGGTTCGCCCCCGCCGCCTACATCGGCGCCTGGAAGAAGGTACTCGCCTAAGCTCGGCGCTGGCATTTCGGGCAGTAGTGGCTCGACCGGTTGGTGAAGCTCACCCGGACGATCGGCGTCCCGCATCGAGGACACGGTTCGCCCGTGCGACCGTACGCGTTCAGCGAGTGGGCGAAGTAGCCGGCCTGCCCGTTGACGTTGACGTACTGCGCGTCGAAGCTCGTTCCACCCTCGGCGAGGGCCCGGTGCAGAACCGCCCGGACCTCGCCGAGGAGGCGCCCGAGCGACCGGGTCGAGAGATCGTTTCCGAGGCGCTCCGGGTGCAGCCGTGACGCCCAGAGTGCTTCATCGGCGTAGATGTTGCCGATGCCGCTCACGACGGTCTGGTCGAGGAGGACGCGTTTGACAGCCGAACGCGTGCGGAGCACCGCGCGCCGGAAGGCGTCCTCGTCGAAGGCCGGATCGAGCGGATCACGCGCGATGTGCGCGACCTGGCTCGGCACCAGCGCGACGTCGCTCCCCCGCCCGCCGGCCGCGCCGTCGGGCGTGGGATCCAGACGATCGACGGCCAAAGATCCGAACGTGCGCTGATCGACGAAGACGACGGCGAGATCTCCGTGTTCCGGATGCCGCACGTCGAGCCGGATGCGCTCGTGCCGCAGCGGCGGGGTCCCGGACTCGCGGAGGAGCATCTGGCCGCTCATACCGAGGTGGCCGACGATTGCCTCACGCTCACGGACGTCGGTCCCGGCCGTTGTCGTCGCCAGCGGCATCCACAGGAACTTGCCGCGACGGACGACACCGTCGATGCGTCGACCGGTCACCCGGAATTCGAAGTCGGCGGCGTCGCCCGCGTGGCGTGTCAATGCTCGCGCGTCGGAGACGGTCACGGCGTCGATCCGCGAGCTCGCCAGAGCCGGTTCGAGGCCGGCGCGGACGACCTCGACCTCAGGCAGCTCGGGCACGGCGCCTCACGCCTGCGACGACAGCACGCGCCAGACGGCGAGAGCAGCCGCCATCTCGGCCTGCTTCTTGCTGGAGCCGCCCCCGGTGCGGGAGACGTCGCCGACAGCGACCGTTGCGGTGAAGACCCGATGGTGATCGGGCCCCGCGGCATCCACGCTGTAGGTCGGTGCCGACATCCCGCGCCGTGCCGCGAGCTCCTGGAGCGCGGTCTTCGGGTCCATCGCTGCGCCGTACCGCTCCGGGTCGGCCATCAACGGCGAGACGAGACGGAGCACGAGCGCGGTCGCTTCGTCGATGCCCGCGGAGAGGTAAGCGGCACCGATGAGCGCTTCGGTCGTGTCCGCGAGGATCGAATCCTTGTCGCGGCCGCCGGTCTGATCTTCACCCCGCCCCAGTCGCAGGTGGGCGCCGAGACCCATGCCGCGAGCGACTTCTGCGAGAGCGACGGTGGATACGACGCTCGCGCGTCGCTTCGCCAGCGAGCCTTCGTCCAGCTCGGGATGCGACCGGTAGAGGTGCACGGTCACGGCCATGCCGAGGATCGAATCGCCGAGGAACTCCAGCCGCTCGTTGTGAGCGATCCCGCCATGCTCGTACGCATACGAGCGGTGGGTGAGCGCAAGCGACACAAGCTCGGGGTCGATATCGACCCCGAGCTTGTGTGTGAGTACCGAGTGATCGGTCACTGCGTCTGTCACGACGCGGCGATCAGATGTCGGCGACCTTGCGGCCCTTGTACTCGAGGAACAGCTCCGTGCCCTGCGAGTCGGTGACGACCTTCGCCTGGTGGGGACGGCTGTAGACGACCTTGCCGTTCTCGATGGTCTTGACGAGCGTGGGGGCCTCGGCCTTCCACTGCGCGCGACGCGAACGGGTGTTGGAGCGGGAGACCTTCCGCTTCGGGGGGTTACCTGCCATGGTCAGCTCTTCTCTGTGTCGTCGGCGGCGGGGCGTACTGCCTCGTCGTCGTGGTCTGTGGATGGGGCCGACAAGGCGGCCAGCGCAGTCCAGCGCGGGTCGATCTGAGTCTCCGGGACCGGTGCTTCGGTCAGCTTCTCGCCCGTGGTCGGATCGAGTCCGGGGCAGTCCGGCTGACACACCGGCTGGAACGGAAGCGACAGGACGATCGCATCCCTGACCCCTGTTTCAAGATCCACGTGGTCGTCTTGAACCTGGAAGTCAGTCGCTTCGTCCCCAGAATACCCGAAGAGTTCCTGAAACTCGACTTCGAGCGGGCGTGTCAGGTCCATGAGGCACCGGCTGCACTGCCCCTCGTACGTCGCCGCGATGTCCGCGGTGACCAGGATCCCCTCGTGGACCGACTCGAGACGGACGTCGACACGGACGTCGCTACCCTGGTCGACCCATGCCAGCCCCTCGCCCCACTTCTCGGGTGCCGGGACCGTCACCTCGAACTCGCGCATCTCCCCGGGTGCCCGGACGATGTCCCGGACGGGGAGGACGAAGGGACCGCTGTTCACACGCTTTCTGACCACGGTCGTCCATGCTACGCGTGACGGAGACCCCGCGGGCCGGATCAGCCGGTACGCGCGCCGTTGTCGAGGAAGCGCGCGACGGGGCCTGGTACGAACGGAGACACATCGCCCCCGAGCGAGGCGACCTGACGGACCAGCGAACTGGACACCAGAGCATGCGCGGGATCGGGCAGGAGGAAGACCGTCTCGATGTGAGCGAGATGCCGATTCACGATGGCCATCGGTGTCTCGTACGCGACGTCCACCTGCGACCGGATGCCCTTCACCAGCACGCCGGCGCCCACATCGGTCGCGTAATCGACGAGGAGTCCGACGCTCCAGGCGGCCACGACCACATCACCCTCGATGCCTTCCTCCTCGATCGACTGCTCGAGGAGCGACAGACGCTGCGCGATCGGCAGCATCGCCTCTTTGCCGGGGTTGTGCACGACGAGGACATGCAGCTGGTCATACAGTGCTGCAGCCCTGCGGATGACGTCGAGATGCCCGAGGGTCGAAGGGTCGAAGGAACCCGGCACGACGGCGATCCGGTTGTTCATGTCGTCGAGCCTAACGACACCCTGCGCCTCCCGCGCAGCGACTCAGTTCTTTCCGAGTGCGGCACGTTCGCGCTGACTGACGCGCCCGGCGATGGCGGCGGCGAGACCCGGTGTTCCATCCAGCGTCGGATCGTTCGCGAGCAGGCTCTCCGCCTCGGCGCGAGCCGTGGAGATCAGGTCCGCGTCGGCGACGACACGAAGGAGTCGCAGGGAGGATCGAACACCCGACTGCGCATCGCCGAGCACATCCCCCTCGCCGCGCAGATCGAGGTCGACTTCGGCCAATTCGAAGCCGTCCGTCGTCGCGGCGACGGCTTCGACGCGCTGACGCGCAGGCGTGAACGGGTCGGCCTCGGTCACCAGCAAGCAGAGCCCAGGGACCGAGCCGCGACCGACGCGACCTCGGAGCTGGTGCAGCTGGGATACGCCGAATCGGTCCGCTTCGAGGATCACCATCGTCGAGGCGTTGGGAACGTCGACGCCGACTTCGACCACGGTCGTGGCGACGAGCACGTCGATGTCTCCACGGGCGAAGGCCTGCATGACGGCATCCTTCTCGTCACCGGGCATCTTGCCGTGCAGGATCTCGACGCGGATGTCCCGGAAGTCGGGATGCCCCGCCAGCAGCGCTGCGGCCTGGACGACACCCCACCGGGTGCGGCCCGGTTCTTCCGTCTCGACGGATTCCTCGTCGTCCGTGTCGGTCGCAGCGTCGATCGCCGGACACACCACGAAGGCCTGCCTTCCGAGACGCACCTCCTCGGCTAGGCGCTCCCAGACGCGTGCGAACCAGGCGGGCTTCTCCCCCACGGGAGCGACGAAGCTCGAGATCCCGGCCCTCCCGCCCGGCATGGTGCGGATGGTCGACACGTCGAGGTCGCCGAACACGGTCATGGCGACGGTCCGCGGGATGGGCGTCGCCGTCAGGACGAGAACGTGCGGTGAGCTGCCCTTTGCGCGGAGAGTCTCCCGCTGATCGACGCCGAAACGGTGCTGTTCGTCGACGACGACCAGTCCCAGATCAGCGAACGTCGTGGATTGGCTCAGCAGGGCGTGCGTCCCCACCACGATGCGCGACTGCCCGGATGCGACGCGCAGGGCCGCGCGGCGGCGCTCGGCCGCGCCCAGCTGCCCGGTGAGCAGCGTCGGCATGAGCTCGGGTGCGAGCTCGGGGCCCAGCATCCGCGCCATGGAGCGCACGTGCTGAGCGGCCAGGACCTCCGTCGGGGCGATGAGCGCGGACTGCCCACCGGACTGGGCGACCTGCAGCATCGCTCGCAGGGCGACGAGCGTCTTCCCCGAACCGACTTCGCCCTGCACGAGACGGTTCATCGGCCACGGGGCCACGAGGTCCGCGGCGATCCTGTCACCCACGGTCACCTGGTCGGGAGTGCGCTCGAAGGGCAGGGCGGCGTCGAATCGCGACAGGAGTTCACCGGAGGGCCGAGCGGTGGCCGACATCATCCGGACGAAGTGACGCTGCTGCAGGAGCGCCGCCTGCAGGACGAATGCCTCGTGCATCCGGAGCGTCTCCCGCGCCGGACCGATCTGGTCGAACGACTCCGGGTCGTGGATGCGGGTCAGCGCCATGCGGGCGTCGAGGAGGCCTTGCTCGGCACGGAAGGCGGCGGGCAGGGGTTCGGGGACGGCCCCGAGCTTGGGGAGCACCAGGTCCACGCACTTCTTGACCTGCCAGCTCGAGAGGGTGCTCGTCGCGGGGTAGATCGGGATCGGACGATTCCGCCACGCCTCCGCCGTGAGCCGGGCGGTTCCCTCGTCGTCGAAGAGCTGATAATCGGGATGCGTGAGCTGCTTCTGCCCGCGGTACTCCCCCACCTTGCCGGTGAAGATACCCTGCCGACCGGCAGTGAGATCCTTCACGCGCCACGCTTGACCGAAGAACGTGAGCGACATGGTGCCCTCGCCATCACCGATGACGACCTCGACGAGTTCTCCGCGGCGGCCCCGCATCTGCCTCGTCGACGCGGAGCGGACCTCGGCCACGATCGTCACGAGCTCGCCGACCGGGAGCGCCGCGATGGGTGTCAGCTCCCCACGGCTCGCATACCGGCGCGGGTAGTGACCCAGCAGCTCCCCGACCGTGGTCATCTGGAAGGCGCGCTTCAGCCCTTTCGCCAGACTCTCGCCGACGGCCTCCGGGAGGGACGTGTCGAGCGAGTACGAGGCCATGCGACGAGTCTACGAGCGGGCGCCGACGCGGATATCGTGTGGGGGTGACGAGGATCATCGCCGGTGACGCCGGGTCGCTCCCGCTGGCCGTGCCGAGCGCGGGCACGCGACCGACGAGCGAACGTGTGCGCGAATCGCTGTTCGGCGCGCTGGAGTCCGCCGGCCTCGTCGACGGTGCGGCCGTCCTGGACCTCTTCGCGGGTTCCGGCGCGCTCGGCCTCGAGGCCGTCAGTCGCGGCGCGGCGTCGGCCGACCTCGTCGAGCGCGCGCCGCGCGCGGCATCCGTCGTCGAACGGAACGTCCGCTCCGTCGCGCGGAGCCTTCCGGGACGACGACTGACGGTGCACCGGTCCGCCGCAGACGCATTCCTCCGGAGCGGCGGTTCGTCGTTCGACCTCGTGTTCGTGGACCCGCCGTACGACATGACGGATGCCGAGGTCTCGGCGACCCTCGCGCTCCTCACCCCTCGACTCACCGCTTCCGCGGTGGTCGTCGTCGAGCGCGCCACACGGTCCGGCGAACCCGATGTGCCCGCCGGCCTGGTGGCGGAGCGCGCGAAGAAGTACGGCGACACGACGCTCTGGTGGCTCAGCCCCGCGGACACCGGGGCCGCTCCTCACCCGAGCGCCGAGTCCCAATCGACGTAGGGGTCCCACCCGCCCCGGGCCGACGGAACCACGCCGTCAACGAGGACGGCGGCTTCCGACCGCTCACGGACATGTCCGATGACGTCGAAGCCGAGCGGCGTGGATCCCGCCGGGAAACACGCGAGAAGCGCGTGGTCCTCCCCGCCCGTGAGGGCATCGTCGTCGAGACCGGCGTCGATCGAGATCGTCACCCCCGACGCGTCCGCGATCCGCGATGCGTCGAGGAGGAGACCGTCGGAGACGTCCATGAGCGCCGTCGCGCCCGCGCGGGCGGCAACCACGCCGAGCTCGACGGGCGGCCGCGGCCGCAACTGGGCCTCGAGGTCGTGGCGATCGGCGACCGACAGCACATCGTCATCGATGGGAAGCGGGATGCCGTCGGCATCCCGGAACCGGTCGACAAGGATGCGCAAGCCTCGAGCCGCCGCACCCAGCTCGCCCGCGACGGCGACCTCGTCGCCGGGACGCGCCCCGGACCGGCGGACCGGCTCCACCCCGTCGAGGACGCCGAGGGCGGTGACGGCGACCGTGAGCGTCTCGGACACGGTGAGGTCGCCCCCTTCGACGGCGCAGCCCGGTGAGAGCTCCGCGAGGGCGTCGCGGAAGCCGGTGGCGAGCGCATCGACGAACGCGGCGGGAAGCGAGTCCGGGAGCGCGAGGGCGACGAGGAGCGCCGTCGGCCGCGCCCCCATCGCGGCGACGTCGGCGACGTTCACCGCAGCCGATTTGAATCCGAGGTCGTACGGGGACGTCCAGGCGAGCCGGAAGTCGGGCCCATGGACGAGCGTGTCGGTCGTGGCGACGACCCGGCCGCCGGGGATCGCGAGGACGGCTGCGTCGTCGCCGGGGCCGACCTCGGCACGCGATGCCGGGCCGAGCACGCGAAGGATACGGGCCAGCAGCTCCCTCTCGGACACGTCGCGCACACGGAGCTCACCCATGCGTCCACGGTAGCCTGGAGCGATGCCCCGAACCCGCTCGTCCGCTGCGCTCGCCTTGCTCGTGGCGGGAACGGCCGTCCTGTCCGGGTGCTCCGGGACGGTCGCCGTGGACACCCCTCCGCAAGCCGAGGACCCGCGCTGCGCGCAGGTCATGGTCCGTCTGCCGGACGTCCTCGAGGACCAGCAGCGGCGGTGGACCGATGCGCAGTCGACCGCGGCGTGGGGCGAGCCGACGACGGTGCAGTTCGCCTGCGGCGTGCAGCCGCTCGGACCGACCACACTGCCGTGCTTCACCGTCGACGGCGTCGACTGGGTCGTCGACGACTCGAAGGCGCCGCTCTACCGGATCACCACATACGGCCGGGTGCCCGCCGCGGAGCTCATCCTGGACTACGACGTCGTCTCGTCGAGCGGTCCCGTCTCCGCCCTCAGCCGACTCATCACGAAGCGGTTCGAGACGACAGCGAAGTGCGTCGCGCCGACCGAGACGCAGCCCTGACCGGGATCAGCGCGCGAGTTCGACGAGTTCCGTGATGAGGTCCGGGTAGCTGAGGCCGCTCTGGATCCAGCACGTCGGGAACATCGAGATCGGCGTGAAACCGGGCATGGTGTTCACCTCGTTCACGAAGAACTCGGATCCCGTGTAGAAGAAGTCGACACGGGAGAGCCCCTGTCCGCCGACCGCCTCGAACGCCTGGGCGGCGATGCGCTGCATCTCGCGGAGTTCGCCGTCGTGCAGCTCCGCAGGGCAGACGAGATCGATACCCGGGGCACCGAGGTACTTCGCCTCGAAGTCGTAGAAGTCCCGACCGCTGACGACGATCTCGCCCGCGACGCTGACACGGGGCTCCGCTCCGTCGCGGCCCTGCAGGACGCCGCACTCCACTTCGCGACCCGACACAGCCTGCTCGACGAGAACGCTCGTGTCCTCATCGAAGGCGGTGTCGAGGGCGGCATCCAACTCGCTCCATTCGGACACCTTCGACACCCCCACGCTCGATCCCGCACGAGCGGGTTTCACGAAGACCGGCAGACCGAGGGCGCGGATGCGGCGGCGCCACAGGTCGTCGTCGCGCTCCAGTGCCGCACGCGTCACCGTCACCCACGGGACCACGGGGACGCCGGCGGCGCGCAGGACGCTCTTGGTCGTGTGCTTGTCCATGCCGATCGCCGACATGAGGAGCCCCGCTCCGACGTAGGGCAGGTCGAGGAGCTCGAGGAAGCCCTGGACGGTGCCGTCCTCCCCGAAGCGGCCGTGGAGGATGGGGAAGACCACGTCGATGTCGCCGAGATCTTCAACGGTCCCATCGGGACGACGGACCGAGAGGGTGCGTGTCGCCGTGGAATCCGGCCAGACGATGCGGGTGCCGTTGTCGACGACCTCGGGAAGCCGCTCGGGGTTCAGCGCGAACTTGTCGGGGTCGTCCTCCTCGAGAACGAAAGCGCCGTCGCGGGTGATGCCGACGGGGATGACCCGGTAGCGCTCACGATCGATCGCGCGCAGCACCCCGCCCGCCGTGGCGGAACTGATCGAGTGCTCGCTGGAACGCCCGCCGAAGAGCAGAACCACTACCGCCTGAACCATTCTGAGTCCTCTCCTCCGTGGGCTCATCGTCATCCGTCGTCAGGTGCGGAGCGATGTCACGGGGGTTCATCGTGCCGTCGAGCACCATCTTGACCTGCTCGACGATGGGCATCTGGATGCCGGCTGCCCGCGCCAGCTGAAGGACGGGAGCGACGGAGGCGAGGCCTTCGGCCGTCTGGTCCATCTGCTTCACGACCTCGGTGAAGCTGTATCCCTGTCCGAGCAGGCGGCCGGCGGTGTTGTTGCGGCTGAGGGGCGACTGACACGTCGCGATCAGGTCGCCGAGACCGGCGAGTCCCTGCAGCGTCTCGGGCTGAGCGCCCTGCGCGACCGCGAAGTCCGTCATCTCCACGAGACCGCGGGTGATGATCGACGCCTTCGTGTTCTCGCCGTAGCCCACCCCGTCGACGATCCCGATCGCGACGGCGATGAGGTTCTTCAGCACACCGCCGAACTCGGTGCCGATCACGTCGGTGTTGACGAAGGTGCGGAAGTAGCCGTTGCGCGCGACGCGGGCGACGGCTTCAGCGGTCTCCTGGCTGGAGGACGAGATGACTGCGGCCGTGGGCTGCTGGCGCGCGATCTCCAGGGCGAGGTTGGGCCCCGAGGCGACGGCGATGCGGGCGGGGTCGCAGCGGAGCTCTTCTTCGAGCACCTGACTCATGCGGAGCCCGGTCTTCTTCTCCACGCCCTTCATGAGGGAGACGATCGGAGCGTCGCTGTCGCCGAGCAACGGGCGGACGCCCTTCAGGTTCTGCCGCAGTGCCTGGCTCGAGATCGCGATGTAGACCTGGGTCGCACCGTCGAGCGCCTCCGCGAGATGGTGGGTCGCCGACAGCCCGCGGGGCAGGTTGATGCCCGGGAGGTACTGCGTGTTGCGCTTGCCCTCGCGGATCTCGTGCGCGAGCTCTGCTCGACGTGCCCACATCATGACGTCGGCGCCACCGTCGGCGAGGACCTTGCCGAAGGTCGTCCCCCAACTCCCGGAACCGAGAACGGCGACACGAGGAGCGACGACGTCGCGTCGCGGCGATTCCCTAGGAGTCAAGACGCCCCGTCTCGTTCTGCCCGTGCTTGGCCGGGTTCCACCGCTCTGCAGGAGGCTCCTCGCCTCGAAGGCGGCCGAGGAGGATCGAGATGTCGCGCATGACGGCATCCGTCGCGGCGGTGAGGGTGGCGGGCGTCGTGTCGGTGAAGGCGGTCAGATCGACGGGAGGGCCGACGAGGACGCGCACGCGACGACGGGGCGGCCACAGCCGCAGTCGGCCGTACCGCGGCAGGATCTCCTGCACGCCCCACGTCGCGACCGGGATCACCGGCAGCGTGCGGCCTGCGGCGAGGGCGAGCCGGACGGCGCCCGTCTTGCCGCGCATCGGCCACATGTCGGGGTCGCGTGTGAGCGAGCCCTCCGGGTAGACGATGACGCCGCGCTGCGCGGCGACGAGGGCGTTCGACTGCGCGAGGGTCTGCGTGGCAGCTGCCGAGTTCGACGCCCGGGCGACGGGGATCATGCCGGTCGCACGCAGCAGGGCGCCCAGTACGGGGACCGTGAAGAGGCTCTCCTTCGCCATGAAGCGCGGAGCGCGGCCCATGCGCCAGGTCGCGACCGCGATGATCACGGGGTCGAACTCGCTGTAGTGGTTCGGTGCCAGGACGTACGCGCCCTCGAGCGGCAGATTCTCCGCGCCCTCGATCTCGATCCTCGCGAACCACCCCGTGGCCGGGACGACGATCATGGCGGCGGGCCAGAACACGCTGGGGCGCGTCTTCTCCGCCGACGCGCGACGACGCGGGCTCACCCGGGTCACTCCGTGACGTCGAAGTCGGCGCCGAGATCCGTGAGCTTCTCGAGGAACTTCTCGTACCCCCGGCGGATGATCCCGATGTTGCGGACGGTCGACTCGCCCTCGGCGGCGAGGGCCGCGATCACGTACGAGTACCCACCCCGGAGGTCGGGCACGACGACGTCGGCGCCGCGGAGCGGAGTCGGCCCGTTGATGACGGCCGCCTGCTCGAGCGCGCGTCGGGGGACGCGCCGCTCGGAGCTCGCGATGCCGTCGGGGTGAACGACGATGTCGGCGCCCATCTGGACGAGGGCGCGCGTGAAGCCGAGCCGGTTCTCGTAGACCGTCTCGTGGACGACGGACTCGCCCTCGGCCTGCGTCAGAGCGACGATGAGCGGCTGCTGCCAGTCGGTCATGAAGCCGGGGTGCACGTCGGTCTCGACCATGACGGGCTTGAGTGCGCCGCCGCGACGGAAGCGGATGCCGTCCTCGGCGATGTCGAAGTCGCCGCCCACCTTGCGGAAGACGTTGAGGAAGGTCAGCATCTCCTGCTGCTTCGCTCCCCCGACGAAGATGTCGCCGTCGGTCGCGAGCGCCGCGGCGGCCCACGACGCGGCCTCGTTGCGGTCAAAGATCGCCCGGTGGTCGTAGCCGCGGAGCGACTCGACACCCTCGATGAAGATGACCCGGTTGGGCTCGTAGGAGATGATCGCGCCCATCTTCTGCAGGACGGCGATCAGATCCATGATCTCGGGCTCGATGGCTGCGTTCCGAAGCTCGGTGGTGCCCTTCGCCCGGACCGCGGTGAGCAGCACCTGCTCGGTCGCACCGACGCTGGGGTACGGGAGCTCGATGTTGGCGCCGTGCAGGCCATCGGGTGCCGAGAGACGGATGCCGCTGGGCAGCTTGTCGACGATGGCACCGAACGAGCGGAGCGCGTCGAGGTGGAAGTCGATCGGGCGGTCGCCGATGCGGCACCCGCCGAGGTCCGGGATGAACGCCTGACCCAGCAGGTGCAGCAGGGGGCCGCAGAAGAGGATCGGGATGCGGGACGCTCCCGCGTGCGCGTCGATCTCCTCCATGTGCGCCGAGACCGCGCCGCTCGGGTCGAGCCGGAGGACGCCGTCCTCGAGGTCCTCGACGCGGACGCCGTGGACCTCGAGGAGCGAACGCACGACGTGCACATCGCTGATGTCCGGCACGTCTCGCAGGATGCTGGCGGTCTCACCCAGGAGGGCGGCGACCATCGCCTTGGTGGCGAGGTTCTTCGCCCCCTTCACCTCGACGCGGCCCCGCAGCGGTCGACCGCCGCGGATCCGGAGCGTCTGGCCGGTGTTTCCGCCGCTGGCGGGGGTCGACGCGGAGTCGCTGAGAAGTGTGTTCATGGGTGGGACCTCATTACTGGTGTCGAGGAAGCGTGGTCCGGCCCCGTTGTGCGGGGCGCCGGCCGATCAGCGGACGGGGAGCGTCCGTGGCCGCCACGCCTCGCGGCGCGCCTCGAACTGCGCGATCTGATCTTCGCTGCGCAGCGTGAGCCCGATGTCGTCGAGCCCTTCGAGAAGCCGCCACCTAGTGTAATCGTCGATGTCGAAGGAGGCCTGGAGGTCGCCGACCTCCACTGTCCGTGTCTCGAGGTCCACCGTGATCTCACGGCCGGGCTCAGCCTCGAGCGCCGCCCAGATCGACTCGAGGACGTCCTCGGTGACGACGCCGGTGACCAGGCCCTGCTTGCCCGAATTGCCGCGGAAGATGTCCGCGAACTTCGTGCTGAGGACGACCCGGAAGCCGTAGTCGCGGAGCGCCCAGACCGCATGCTCGCGGCTCGAGCCGGTACCGAAGTCAGGGCCCGCGACGAGGACGGAACCGTCGCGGTAGGCATCCTGATTGAGGATGAACGCGGGGTCCTGGCGCCAGTTGGCGAACAGCGCGTCCTCGAAACCCGTCTTGGTGACGCGCTTGAGGTAGACGGCGGGGATGATCTGGTCCGTGTCGACGGCGGAGCGCTTCAGGGGCACGCCGACGCCCGTGTGGCGGGTGAACTTCTCCATGTCAGGCCTCCGTCAGGGTCAGTGCGTCGAGATCGCTGGGGCTCGCGAGGCGGCCGAGGACGGCCGTCGCGGCGGCGACCAAAGGCGACACGAGGTGTGTGCGACCGCCCTTGCCCTGCCGGCCCTCGAAGTTGCGGTTGCTCGTCGAGGCGCATCGCTCTCCCGGCGCCAGCTGGTCGGGGTTCATGCCGAGGCACATCGAACAACCGGCGAAGCGCCACTCCGCTCCGAAGTCGGTGAAGACCTTGTCGAGCCCTTCGGCCTCGGCCTCGAGGCGCACCCGGGCGGAGCCCGGGACCACCATCACCCGAACGCCCGGGGCCTTCGCCCGGCCCTGCACGATCGACGCGAACTGACGGAGGTCCTCGATGCGGCTGTTCGTGCACGAGCCCATGAAGACGGCATCCACCGACACGTCCTTCAGCGCCGTCCCCGGAGCGAGGTCCATGTACTCGAGGGCGCGTTCGGCCGCTGCGCGCTCATTGGGGTCGGTCATCTGCTCGGGGTTCGGGATGACGCCGCTCAGCGACACTCCCTGACCGGGGTTCGTCCCCCACGTCACGAAGGGTTCCAGCTCGTCGGCGTCGAGGAAGACCTCGGCGTCGTAGACCGCCCCCTCGTCGGAGGGGAGCGTGCGCCAGTAGGCGACTGCGTCGTCCCAGTCGGCGCCCCGAGGGGCGTGCGGCTTGTCTTTGACGTACGCGAACGTCGTCTCGTCGGGGGCGATCATGCCGGCGCGGGCGCCCGCCTCGATCGACATGTTGCAGATCGTCATGCGCCCCTCCATCGAGAGGGAGCGGATCGCGGATCCGCGGAACTCCAGGACGTAGCCCTGACCGCCGTTGGCACCGATCTTGGCGATGATCGCGAGGATGATGTCCTTCGCGCTCACACCGGGCTTCAGCGTCCCCTCGACGGTGATCGCCATCGTCTTGAAGGGTTTGAGCGGCAGCGTCTGCGTCGCGAGGACGTGCTCGACCTCGCTCGTGCCGATGCCGAAGGCCATGGCTCCGAACGCGCCGTGCGTGGAGGTGTGCGAATCGCCGCAGACGACCGTGATGCCCGGCATGGTCAGACCCAGCTGGGGTCCCACGACGTGGACGATGCCCTGCTCCTTGTCGCCCAGCGAATGCAGGCGGACGCCGAACTCCTCGGCGTTGCGTCGGAGGGTCTCGATCTGGGTACGGCTCGTGAGGTCGGCGATCGGCTTGTCGATCTCGAGGGTCGGCGTGTTGTGGTCCTCGGTCGCGATGGTGAGGTCAAGGCGACGCACGGGGCGACCTTCGGCGCGGAGCCCGTCGAAAGCCTGCGGGCTCGTCACCTCGTGCACGAGGTGGAGGTCGATGTAGATGAGGTCGGGGCTGCCGCCTTCACCCTTCACGACGAGGTGGTCGTCCCACACCTTCTCGGCGAGGGTCCGCGGACGGTCGGGAATCGTGCTCATGATGTCTCCTGATGTCGGATGGCGCCCGCGACAGCCTCCGCGACGAGAGAGGGCTCAGAACGAGGTCTCGTCGCGGCCGATAAGGAGTCGAGCGGTCCGCACGGCGCCAGACTATCACCGGCGCGGCCGGACCCGCGTGGCCGCTGCCCGTAACACCGCGTCTCACGACGATCGCCGCGCGCGGGGCCGTGGCACTGTGTCGGTCTGAGGACAGGAGAGCCGCATGACCGAACGAGCCGCGGGCGGATTCACGACGCGTCAGGTGCACATCGGGGCGGATGCCGCACCGGCGACGCCGCGCGCCATCCCCATCCACCTCACCGCCGGTTTCACGTTCGACTCCTTCGACGACGCGGCCGCGCACTTCGGTTCGGGTGACGGGTTCGGTTACTCCCGCACCGGCAACCCGACGGTCGACGCCGTCGAGAGGAAGCTCGCATCCCTCGAGGGCGGTGCCGAGGCGCTCCTCGTCGCCTCCGGCCAAGCAGCGATCGCCGTCGCCCTCCTCGGCCTGCTCGAGTCGGGATCGCACATCGTCAGCTCGACGCACATCTATGAAGGCACGCGCGGGCTCCTCCTCGACAACCTCGCGCGCCTCGGCATCGAGACGACGTTCGTCGACGACATCGCGGATCCGGATGCGTGGCGTCGAGCGATCCGGCCCGAGACCCGCGTGCTGTTCGGCGAGTCGATCGCGAACGCACGGAACGACGTCCTGGACGTCGCGGCCATCGCCGCCGTGGGCGAGGCCGCCGGCATCCCGCTGATCGTCGACAACACGTTCGCGACTCCCTACCTCCTGCGTCCTCTCGAGCACGGAGCCGCGATCGTCGTGCACTCGGCGAGCAAATTCCTGTCGGGCCACGGATCCGTCCTGGGCGGAGTCATCGTCGACGACGGTCGGTTCGACGGCACGCGTGCGGGCCGACTGTTCCCCCAGCTCGCGCGGCGTGGTCCCGACGGCTCCCCCAGCCCGTGGGAACGCCACGCGGGGCGCGCGCGGATCGCTCACCTCCGAGAGAGCGTCGCCCCGCGATACGGGCCGACGCCGTCCCCGCTGACGGCGTTCTTCGTGGGTCAAGGCATCGAGACGCTCAGCCTCCGCGTACAGCGTCAGTCCGAGAACGCGCTTGCCGTGGCACGCTGGCTCGATGCCCGCCCCGACGTCGCAGCGGTCGACTACGCCGGCCTGCCGACGCATCCCAGCCATCACCTCGCGCGGACGTATCTGCGCGGCGGATACGGCTCCGTCTTCGCCGTGACCCTACACGGCGGTCTGGCCGCGGCGCGGGCGTTCATAGAGGAGCTCTCGGTCATCACCCACATGACCCACCTGGGAGATGTCCGCTCGCTCGTGCTCCACCCGGCGACGACGAGCCACGCACGCCGGTCACCGGAGCAGCGGACGCAGCACGGCGTCCACCCGGGGACGGTCCGACTTTCGGTCGGCATCGAGGACGTCGATGACCTCATCGGCGACCTCGCGCGAGGACTGCAGGCCGCGGCATCCGTCGCCGAACCCGATGTGGCGGTCGTGGCGTGAGCCGTCCGCAGCACTTCGGCTGGTTCCTCGCCCGCGGATTCGGACCGCACGGCTGGGGCCATCCGTACCTCGACTGGGACTACGACTGGACCTCACCCGCGCTCTACCAGCAGGCGGCCCGCACCCTCGAACAGGCCGGATTCGACCTGCTCATCATCGAGGACGCACCCTCGCTCGGCTCGGCCGCGACGATCGACCTGCGCGTGCGGCAGGCCTTCGGCGGGCCGAAGCTCGACCCCCTCCTGCTCGCGCCGTACCTCTTCGCGGCCACCGAGCACATCGGGATCGTCCCCACCGTCAACCCGGCCGCGACCCTTCCGTACACCGCTGCCCGCCAGTTCGCGACGCTGCAGCACCTCAGCGGGCATCGGCTCGGCCTCAACGTCGTCACCGACACAGGCAGCGCGCGCCACTTCGGAACGGCGCCCCAGCTCGGTCACGACGCCGCGTACGACCGCGCCGAGGAATGGATGTCGGCGGTCACCGCGCTGTGGCGCAGCTGGCCCGAGGGTGCCCTGATCGCAGACCCCGCCGCGGGTCGCTACGCGGACGGCACGCTGCTGGAGCCAACCGTGCACCGGGGCGAGTACTACTCCTTCGACGGGCCGCTGAACGCGATCCCCTTCGTCCAGGGCGAGCCCGTCATCGTCTCGCCGGGCGGGTCGACGCGCGGTCTCGGCTTCGCCGGGGCGAACTCCGACGTGCAGCTCGCGCTCGCGCCGATGACCGAGGACTCGGTGCGGGCCTACCGTGGTCGCATCCACGACGAGGCGACCGCGGCCGGACGCTCGCCCGACGACATCACGATCCTGTTCGCCATCCAGCCGGTCGTCGTCTCCTCACCGGAGGAGGCCGACAGGCTGGTGGCCGCGTCGCAGCATCCCGACGACAGGACACTGCAGGCGATCGCCGAGCGCCAATCGAGCGACCTCGAGACCGACCTGACCGCACTCGACCTGGACCGCCCCGTCGACCGAGGGATCTTCGGCGAGCACGTCTCGCATGGCAGCATCCGCCGCCTCGTCGGGGATCACGACGAGGATGCGCCCTTGCGCACGATCCTCGCCGCGCACGCTCGGCTCGGCCGACTCCGAGACGGGTCCGGCTGGGTGGGAACCGCCGGCGAGCTGGCCGACCGCATCGAGGAGTACGGCACGTGGGGCAACGACGGTGTGCTCCTGTGGGGCGACCTGCACCCCGTCACCGTGCACCGCACGCTGGACGAGCTGGTGCCGATTCTGCGACGCCGCGGCATCCTCCGCCGCGAGTACGACGACACGCTGCGCAAGAACCTCCGACCGTTCTGACGACTGCGCTCAGCGCGACGTGTCGCCGTCCGACGGGTGCGGGTCGACCGTGCGGGGCGTGCCCTGCTGTTCGGCGACGTCCTCCGCGTGGCGGACCGGAGTGGGACCCGTCGCCGGCAGCGGCTCCCGCAGTCCCTCGCGGCGCGCGGCGACGAGGCTGGCGACCGTCGCGACGGCCATCGACCCGACGATGACACCGAGCGACACCCATGTCGAGATCTCCGGCGCCCACTCGACGTGCTCGCCGCCGTTGATGAAGGGGAGCTCGTTCTCGTGCAGGGCGTGGAGGACGAGCTTCACGCCGATGAAGGCGAGGATGAACGCGATGCCGAAGTGGAGGTATTTGAGCCGGTCCAGCAGCCCTCCGAGGAGGAAGTAGAGCTGGCGGAGCCCCATGAGCGCGAAGATGTTCGCCGTGAAGACGATGAAGGCGCTCTGGGTGATGCCGAAGATCGCCGGGATCGAGTCGATCGCGAACAGCAGGTCGGTCATGCCGAGTGCCGCGAACACGATGATCATCGGCGTGAAGACCTTCTTGCCGTCGATGACGGTGCGCACCTTCGCGCCGTCGTACTCCTCGCTGACCTTCATGCGGCGACGGAGCAGGCGGACCAGGAAGCTCTCCTTCTTCTCCTCGTCCTCCTCGTCGTCACCGTCGAAGGCCTGCTTCCAGGCGGTGTAGATGAGGAAGGCGCCGAAGATGTAGAAGACCCAGCTGAACTGCTCGATGATGGCCGCGCCGAGGAGGATGAAGATACCTCGGAGGATCAGCGCGATGATGATGCCGACCATCAGCACCTTCTGCTGCGCCGCGCGGGGCACCGAGAACTGGCTCATGATCAGGACGAATACGAACAGGTTGTCGATGGAGAGGCTGTACTCGGTCAGCCATCCCGCGACGAACTGTCCCGCGTACTCCCCGTTCGTGACGACGAGCATCAGGAGCGCGAACAGCAGGGCGAGCGCCACGTAGAACACGACCCAGAGGGTGGATTCCTTCGTCGACGGGACGTGCGGGCGCTTGATGATCAACAGCAGGTCGGCGACGAGGATGAGCGTCAGACCGACGAGCGAGCCGACCTCGAACCAGAGGGGGAGCTCCATGGGGGCCTTTCATGCGGGGGCGACCCTAAGAGTACCTTTCGAGATGTCTGAGACGATCCCCGCAGTGGCGACACTCCCCCAGCGACAGAACGAACGAGGATGCCATGGCCGACCCGCTCGCGAAGAGTGACGCGGACCTGGTGGCAGCCGCGGCGAGCGGCGACCAGCAGGCCTTCCGCGAGCTCTATCGCGCGTACGCGCGACCGGTCTACTGGCTCGCCCACGGCCTCCTCGGAGACACATCGGATGCGGAGGACGTCATGCAGGAGACCTTCCTGGTCGCGTGGCGGCGCCTGCCGACGCTCGATCTCGTCAGCGACTCGCTTCTGCCCTGGCTCGTCACGATCTGCCGGTTCCAGAGCGCGAACAGGATGCGACGACAGCGGCGCGATCGCATGAACACCGATGCCGCGGCGGACGAGACGATCCCCGCGACCGTCGACGTCGAGGATCAGGTCATCGGTTCCGCGCTCGCCGAGCGCGTCGTCGCCGAGCTCGGAACGCTCTCGGCCCTCGATCAGCAGATCTTCCGGCTCTGCGCCACGGAAGGGTACGCCTACGCCGCTGCGGCCGAGGAGTTGGGCATCTCGCACGCCGTCGTCCGCAACCGCCTCTCGCGGGTCCGTACCCGGTTGCGGACCGCCCTGGGAACGGAGGGATCATGACTCCGGACGACATCGACCTCCCTACCCTCACCCGGACCCGGCAGGACGAGATCGAGCGGGCGCTCTTCGCCGAGATCGCCGATTCCTCGCGCCCGGCGCGGGAGGCACCGGGCCGTCGGCGTCGGCGTCGGCGCGGGTGGGCGTACGCCGGAGCAGCGGCGGCCGTCATCGTGGTCGCCGGTTTCATCGGTCCGGTTCTCGCGAACGGTACCGGTTTCGGCTCTGCCGGGTCCCTGGCTGACGGTGCCGCCTCCGGGGAGTCGATGACACGCCCCGACGACGGAGGCGGCGAGATGAGCGGCGGCACGCAGGTGAACGGCGGCAGCCAGGACTTCGAGGATTCCGACGCAGCGACGACCTCCGTCGGCGAGAGAGCCGTGATCGCTCGTGCCGAAGCCCACCTCGAGGCCGAGGACCCCTCAAACGCCGCAGATGAGATCGCGACGAAGGCCCAGGCATCCGGGGGCTACGTGGAATCCCTGAACGTCAGCGACGCGACGACGGGAAACACGACGCGATCAGACGACGCCCGCATCACCGTGCGCGTCCCGGCGTCGGGCCTCGCGGAGTTCCTGCGCGACCTCGACGAGCTCGGCACCGTCGGCGCGACCGACATCTCGCGGGACGACGTCACCGCCGAGACGACGGATCTGCGCGCCCGGATCGCGTCGCTCGAGACGTCCGCGGAGCGCCTTCGGGTACTGATCTCGGATGCCGCGACCACGGCGGACGTCCTCGCGGCTGAGGACGCCCTCGCGCAACGCCAGGCCGAGCTCGATTCGCTGCGGGCCCAGGAGAAGGCTTTCTCGGACGACGTCGCGCTGTCGAGCGCGACGATCACGATCTCTCGACCCGGCCAGTCGGTGGCCGCCGAACCGGAAGGTTTCGGTGACGGTCTCGCCACCGGGTGGAACGCCCTCCTCGTGACCCTCAACGGCGTCGTGATCGGGCTGGGATTCCTCCTCCCCTGGCTCGCGGTCGCCGCCGTCGTCATCGTCATCGTGCGCGCGGCACGGCGCGCACGACGGAACCGGCGCGCGAGGGCCACGACCGAAGAGTCGTGACGCAGCGCCGCAACGACGAAACCCCCGACCTGATGGTCGGGGGTTTCGTCATCTGTGTGACCCCAGCGGGATTCGAACCCGCGTTACCGCCGTGAGAGGGCGGCGTACTAGGCCGCTATACGATGGGGCCGTACTTTTCGTTCCCTCCCTGCGGAGGCAAC
The DNA here is from genome assembly GCF_900102005.1 of Microbacterium sp. LKL04. Classification (NCBI taxonomy): domain Bacteria; kingdom Bacillati; phylum Actinomycetota; class Actinomycetes; order Micrococcales; family Microbacteriaceae; genus Microbacterium; species Microbacterium sp. LKL04. The sequence goes on from NZ_LT627736.1 coordinate 1,088,174, forward strand.
CGTTCAATTATGCACGACGTTCACAGTCGTGCAAAATCGGCGCGCCCTTGCCAATGACCGCGCGTCCTGAGTTGACTGGATGCATGCGCGTTACGAAGCACGAACATGCCTGCCTCCGCCTCGACAGCGAGGGGAAGACCCTTCTCATCGATCCGGGTTCGTTCACCCTCCCCCTCGACGATCTGGGCAACCTGGTCGGTGTCGTCCTCACCCACGAGCACCCCGATCACTGGACTCCCGCCCAGCTCGACGCGATCCGATCGCAGGCGCCCACGGTGCCGGTGTTCGGGCCGGCCGGAGTGGCTGCCGCGGCATCCGACTACGACGTCACGACGGTGGCAGTCGGGGACGAGGTGGAGATCGGTCCGTTCCGGATGCGGTTCTTCGGCGGGACGCACTCCCTGATCCACGAATCGATCCCGGTCATCGACAACCTCGGTGTGCTCGTCAATGACGAGTTCTACTACCCCGGCGACTCGTACGCCGTCCCCGAGGGCGTCGACGTCGGGCTTCTCGCCGCGCCCGTCGGAGCGCCCTGGCTGAAGATCGGCGACGCGATCGACTACGTCCTCGCCGTGAAGCCCCGACGCGCGTTCGGCACCCACGACATGACGCTGTCGCGCGCCGGGCTCGCGATGCACCGCGACCGCCTCAAGTGGGCGACCGAGCAGAACGGCGGCGAGTTCCTCGAACTCGAACCGGGAGAGTCGGCCGACCTCTGATCGGACACGACAGAATGACGGATGCCGCGGGGCTTTCGCTCCGCGGCATCCGTCATTCGTGGGGGTCGAGACTCACTCGGCGTCGTGGTCCGTCTCGATGAAGGCGACGAGCTTGTCGAGCGCCTCATCGGCGCCCTCGCCCTCGGCCTTGAGCGTCACGACAGTGCCCTGCGTCGCGCCCAGACCCATGAGGGTGAGGATGCTGCCGGCGTTCTGATCGGGACCGCCGGGAACGGCGATCGTGACGGGCACACCCGTCTCCTTGACCGCCTGCACGAAGAGCTTTGCGGGGCGGGCGTGCAGTCCAGAGCTGCTCGCGACGGTTGCGGTCCGTTCGGCCATGGTGGTTCTTCCTCCTTGAGTCGGTACGACGAGACTATGCCGTGACGGCCACGGCAGGCGCATCGACCTCGACGGGACGACGGCGGGCGTAGCGCTTGAGCAGAACGACCGAGACTGCGCTGACGACGGTGCCGATCGCGATGGACAGCAACCACAGCCAGAAGTTGTCGATGGCGAAGAACACGAAGACGCCGCCGTGCGGGGCGCGCGAGGTGATCCCGAAGAACATCGACAGCGCGCCGGTCACGGCACCGCCGAGCATGGCGGCGGGGATGACGCGGAACACGTCGGCCGCCGCGAACGGGATGGCGCCCTCGGAGATGAAGGCGGCACCGAGCAGCCAGGCGGCCTTGCCGTTCTCGCGCTCGGGGGCGGTGAAGAGCTTACGGCCGAGGACGGTGGACGCGAGCGCCATGGCGAGGGGCGGCACCATGCCCGCGGCCATGACAGCCGCCATGATCTGGAGGTAGCGCTCGTCGCCGGCGATGCCCTGCGCGAGGTTCGCCGTGGCGAAGCCGTAGGCGACCTTGTTGAGCGGCCCACCGAGGTCGAAGCACATCATGAGCCCGAGGATGACGCCGAGCAGGATGACGCCGGCGCCGGAGAGTCCGGACAGCCAGTCGTTGAGGAGCTTCGTGAGTGCGGCGATCGGACCGCCGAAGACGAACAGCAGCAGCCCCGACGCGAAGATCGAGCCCAGCAGCGGGATGATGACGACCGGCATGAGGCCGCGCAACCAGCGCGGGACGGACAGGCGGTTGAGCCACCACGCGGCGAGACCGGCGAGCAGACCACCGACGATGGCGCCGATGAAGCCCGCACCCATGAAGGTGGCCGCGGCACCGGCGACGAAACCGGGGGCGATGCCCGGACGGTCAGCCAAACCGTAGGCGATGTAACCGGCGAGGGCGGGGACCAGGAAGGCGAACGACAACTGTCCGATCTGGAATGCCGCGGCGCCGAGATAGTAGACGAGTCCTTCGGGCGGCAGGTTCCAGAGGGTGAAGTTCTGCAGCGTGAAGATCGCGTTGTTGACGGTGTTCCCGTCGGCGGTGTTCGCGATCTCGTACCCGGCGAGGGCGAACCCGAGCGCGATCAGGAGACCGCCGCCGGCCACGAACGGGATCATGTAGCTCACACCCGTGAGCAGTGCTCGACGAATCGCGCCCCCGAGAGAGTTCGGCGCGGCGTCACTCGCCGTCGCGGCGCCCGACGCGGCCGGAACGCGGGCCGCATTCGGGTTCTTCGCGGCGGCGACGGCTTCGCGCACCATCTGAGCGGGCTGCTCGATACCGCGCTTCACACCGGAGCGGACGACGGGCTTGCCGGCGAACCGGGCCTGCTCGCGGACGTCGACGTCGACGGCGAAGATGACCGCGTCGGCCTCGTCGATGATCCGCTGGTCGATGGCCTTGTAGCCGCTCGAGCCCTGCGGCTCGACCGTGAGGTCGACGCCGTCCTTCTTGCCGGTCGCGGTGAGCGCATCGGCGGCCATGAAGGTATGGGCGATCCCGGTGGCGCACGCGGTGACCGCGACGATGCGTGCGGGACGGCCGTCGATCAGGAGTTCGTCGTCGACGGCGGGCGCGGACGGCGCCGCCGCGCGCGCCTCGGCGCGAGACGTGGGCGCTTCTGCGGCGGCGGGCGCATCGGAGATCGCGTCACGGACGATGGCGACGATCTCGTCGGCGCTCGTGGCCGCACGGAGTCCCGAGGTGAAGTCATCGCGCATGAGGCTGCGCGCGAGCTTGGACAGCACGGCGAGGTGCTCCTCGGCCGCGGTGTCGGGGGCGGCGATGAGGAAGACGAGGTCCGCCCCACCGTCCTCGGCACCGAAGTCGACGCCGGGGTTCAGCCGAGCGAAGGCGAGCGACGCCTGCGTCACCGCGGCGCTCTTGGCGTGCGGGATGGCGATGCCGCCGGGAAGCCCGGTCTCGTCCTTCTCCTCGCGGGCCCACGCGTCGTCGGCCAGGCGGGCACCGTCGGTGGCCCTCCCCTGCGCGGCGACGCGGTGCGCGAGTGCGTCGATGACGGCGCGCTTGTCGGCGCCGAGCGGCTCGTCGATACTGACGAGTTCCGCGGTGATGATCTCAGTCACGGTGACCTCCAGTGGTCGGGTTTTCCTGCTGCGGGAGTCGTCGGACCGGCACCTCGCCGGTCGACAGGTCGTTCGGGGTCGGGGGTTGCGTACCGGGCAAGGCAGCGGCGGCGGATCCGTAGCGGATGCCGGAGCGCAGGCGCTCTGCGGGGTCGGCGCCGGTCGCCTCGGCGAGGAGATACCCGGCGAGCGAGCTGTCCCCCGCGCCGACGGTGCTCCGGACGCGCGTCGGGGGCGGCGAGCCGTGCCAGGACCCGTCGCCGGTCACGAGGACCGCGCCGTCGCCGCCGAGGGTCACGAGTGCGGTGCCGACCCGCGCAGGCACGAGCTCCGCGGCGATCTCGGCGACGGCATCGGCGAGGCCGACCGTGGTGTCGAGGTCCCGCCCGGCGAGCTCGGCCAGTTCCTCGTCGTTCGGCTTGATGAGATCCGGGCGACCCGAGGCGACGGCGGCCGCGAGCGCCGGCCCCGAGGTGTCGACGGCGATGCGAGGGGCCGCGGTGCCCCACACCGAACGGACAGCCTCGATGACGGTGACGTAGTAGTCGTCCGGCAATCCCGGGGCGAGCGAGCCGGCGAGGACGAGCCAGGAGGCGCCCTCCGTCGCGGCGACGACCGCGGCGGTGAGGGCCGCGGCATCCGCTTCGGTGAACGCCGCACCCGGAAGGTTGAGCTTCGTCGTGGTGCCCGCCTCGTCGGCGATCGTGACGTTGGCGCGGGTGGCACCGTCGTGCGGGACGATCCGGGCGGGGATGCCGGTGGCCGCCAACGCCACGGCGAAGGGGTCGGCGGCATCGAGAGGCAGGACCGCGAGAACGGGACGGGATGCCGCCGCAACGACCCGCGCGACGTTGATGCCCTTCCCACCCGCATCCTCGCGTGCACCGAGCGCCGCCTGCACTTCGCCGACTCGCAGCGGCTCGCCGAGCGAGATGGTGCGATCGAGCGAGGGGTTCGTGGTCAGCGTGACGATCATGCGAGCTGGACCTCCACATCGGCCTCGCGGAGAGCTTCCGCGAGGATCCTTCCGGGCGTCGTGTCGGTCAGGAGCACGTCGACGTCCGACAGCGAGGCGAAGGAGACCAGGAGCTCTGCATCGAATTTGTCGCCGTCGGCGACCACGACGACCCGGCGTGCGGACGCGACGATCGCGCGCTTGACGGCCGCCTCATCGGGATCAGGGGTGCTGAGGCCGAAGCCCGCGGCGACGCCGTTCGTGCCGATGAAGGCGATGTCCGGTCGCAGGCGGGCGATCGCCTCCACGGTCTGCGCGCCGACGGCCGCGGCGGTCAGCCCCCGGACACGCCCGCCGATCGCGGTCAGCCCGATTCCCTGCGCGCCGGCCAGTGTGTGCGCGACCGACATCGAATGGGTCACGACCTCGAGGTCGCCGGCGGGATGGGGACCGGTCACCAGGAGCTGTGCGATGGCATCGGTCGTGGTCCCCGCATCCAGGTACAGGGCACCGTCGAGCTCGGAGCCGAGGAGGTCGACCGCCGCACGGGCGATCGCCTGCTTGGAGCCGCTGCGCTGCGAGGCGCGCTCGGCGACGGACGCCTCCGCGGTGCTGGCGCGGGCACGGTGGACCGCTCCCCCGTGGACGCGGCGCACGATGCCGGCCCGTTCGAGGGCGGCGAGGTCGCGGCGGACGGTTTCGGTCGTGACGCTGAAGCGGTCGGCGAGGTCCATGACGGCGACGCGGCCGTCACTGACGATCAGCTGCTCGATCTGCTGCTGGCGCTCCGTTGCGTACATGTGGTCCTCCTCGAACAAGTCCACACGTTACAACAGAAACCAACATGAAACAAGAATGCGATAACGGACGACGCCCCCGGTTCCGGACCGGGGGCGTCGTCGCGTGGTTCGGAGGCTCAGGCCTCGCTCATGGCGAGGACCTCGCGCTGACCGCGTGCCGCGAGTGCGGCGGCACGAGCGGCGATGCGACGCTCCTGCTCGGCCTGCCCGGCGTCGATCGTCTCCTGATCGAGCGGGACGCTCTCGACCGTGTTCACGCCGTTGTACTTTTCCATGTAGGCGTCGAGCTCGGGGCCCGACTCCCACGACGTGATGAGGCAGTAGCGAGGGGCGTCGCCCGGGTGGTAGGCGGCGTGCCAGAGGCGCTGCGTGTCGATGACGAGCTGCGCACCGGCGGGGAGAGCGATGCGGGTCTCACCGTTCGGGTCGGTGCGGTTGTCACGCAGGACGAAGAAGCTGTCCTTGTCATCGGTGAGGTTGAAGAAGCTCCGGACGACCCAGCCGGTCCCGTCGGGGTTCAGCCGGTTGTTGTCGTCCTGGTGCAGGTTGTACAGCGCGTCGGCGTACGTGTTCGGCTGCAGCTCGATGATGCGGCAACGTCCGACGTTCGAGCCGGGTTCGAGCGCACGCTCGGTGAGGGTCGGCGCCTTCTCGGTCTGCGACGGGATCCAGACGCCGTCCTTGTCGGTGCGCGGCGGCTGGTGGTTCCAGAAGCCGTTGCACTCGATCTCGCCCTTGGCCGAAGCCAGCGGCGCGAATCGCGTGTCGCCGGAGGACTTCCAGTCGACGTACTCGATGTCGAGCCATTCCTTGGGATCGATTTCCTTGCCGTACATGTCGAGGACGACGTAGCCGGTCTCCTCGAGCAGAGCACTCTTGATGTAACCCATGCGGATCAACCTTTCTGTCGGGCGAGCGAAGTTTTTACAGGCCCGACTTAGGTCAGCCTACCTAGCGCCTCCGAGACCGTCAGTAGACTCGACCGGGAAAATTCGAGGAGCGATTCGAGGAACATGAGCAGCGCCACGAACGTCGATGCGACCGCCGTCAACACGATCGATTGGCTCTCCGCCTCGGACACGACGATCGTCGTTCCGGTGTACCAGCGGCAGTACCGGTGGGACATCGGGGGGTGCGAGCAACTCCTCGGAGACATCCGCGCCGTCGCCGGCAGCGACGACGGTCAGACGCACTTCATCGGTTCCATCCTGTCGACCGCGAGCACATCGGCCGATGACGACGCGCACCTCGTCCTCATCGACGGACAGCAGCGCGTGACGACATTGATGCTGCTCATCGCCGCACTCCATCACACGCTCCGCGAGGACGATCCGGCCCTCGCGGCGGAGCTCGAGGCCGTCCTCGTGCGACGCGACGATCCCCGCCGGACGAAACTGCGTCCGCACCGGGCGTGGGCGGACGTCTTCGAGAGCGTGGTCCTGGACCGCCGCGCCCCCGCTGATGCCGACCGCGCATCGCGCTTCGACGACAACTACGCGTTCTTCCGGAGTCAGATCCGTCCTGACGAGGCTGCGGGGATCTGGCGCGGTCTGCGCAAGCTCGAACACGTGTCGATCACCCTGGGCGTAGGCGCCAACGCTCAGCAGATCTTCGAGAGCCTCAACTCGACGGGTGAGCCTCTCCGCGATCACGAGCTCATCCACAATTACGTCCTCATGGGGCTTTCTCACGCCGAGCAGAGCGAGATCGAGAACGAGTACTGGCTCCCGATCGAGGCGAACACCGGTGAGCAGATCGGCGCGTTCTGGCGGGACTACCTCGTCATGCTCACCGGTCGCGAGGTGCTCGTCGAGGGTGAGCGCGGGGTGTACGACGCGTTCCGGCACGAATTCCCCCGACTCGACCGAGAGACCCTCCGTGCGAACGCGGCGCAATGGCGGGAGCTGTCGGAGATCTACCGACTCCTGCTCGAACCGGCCGAAACGACGGATCCCGCGGTCGCGCGCCACTTCGGGGCGATCAACGTCCTCGGTCGCGGCATGTTCCCTATCGCGATGCGTCTGTATCGCGACCACCTGCGGGGCGAGCTGTCGGCATCCGATCTCTCTCAGGCCCTCACCCACGTCGAGTCGCTCCTGCTGCGTCGGACGGTCGTCGGCTTGCCGATCGACCGCCTGGTCGCCCGCTTCTGCCGGGCCGCGGACGAGGGCATGGAATCGCTCGTCCTCGCGATCGCGCGCATCACGCCCTCCGATGAGCGCACGCGGGTCGGCCTCCGCTACGGGGAGCTGCCGCACGCGGCTTTCGTCCTCGAGCGCCTCGCGGGAGTCGACCCCGATTCGGACCTCGTCCTCGAGCACATCCTGCCCACCGCTCCCTCTGACGACTGGAGCGGGGACGGGGTCCGCCGGTGGGCGGCTCTCACCGACGATGAGCAGAACGCGCACCGGGCACTCGTGAACACCCTCGGAAACCTGACCCTCCTCGAGGAGCACCTCGCGGACCGCGTGTTCGATGCGTCATTCCCCCACAAGCGCACGGCGTACGAGACGAGCTCGGTCCCGCTGACCCGTGAGGTCGCGGGCGCCGCGGCATGGTCGACGGCGCAGATCGCGGCGCGCACCGAACAGCTGACCGCCCGCTTCATGGATGCCTGGCGCCGGCCTGCCGTCGTGGGGATCGACGACGACAACCTGACGCCGATCCTCGATGCCAAGAAGCGGCGCGGCTGGCCGCGCGGCTGGCAGCGGGAGTTCGATTACGTCGAGTACCGCGGCGAGCACTGGGATGTGCGGGACGTCCGCTACCTCTTCAACCGAGTGTTCGCCCGACTCTGGGCAGACTCACGTCAGAGCGTCATCGACTACAGCGCACGCCAGGGTGGTCCGGTGTACCCCGCGATGGCGTGGAACGGTCAGTGGGACCAGCTGGGTGAGGGTCAGTACCTGTACCTCGGGTGGGATTCGAAGTACATGCTCTCCGCGGTCCAGGGCGTGCTCGAAGAGGCGGGCTGGGCGTCGGAGGTCTTCGTCATCTACTCCTACATCGGCGACGCGATGCGCTGAGGGTCAGTCGCCGTCGGCTCCGCCATCGGCCTCGGGCGCGGGGTCGACCGGGATCTCGATCCAGGTGGCCGTTACGGGCGCCTGCGACAGCAGATCGGGCGTCCACCCGCCGACCGCCGGGCCCTCACCCAGCCGATCGACCGGGTTCGTCGGTTCGAGAGGCTCGGACGGAAGACCGCCCCATTCGGTCGGTTCTTCGGGTCGTTGCGTGAAGAGTCCCATGGGACCATTGTGCGCCTGCGCGGCGAGCCGCGACAGCTCTTGCTGAAAAGCAAAAACCCCCGCCGGAGCGGGGGTTTTTCATCTTGCTGGGGTACCTGGACTCGAACCAAGAACAACGGAACCAGAAACCGCCGTGTTGCCAATTACACCATACCCCACTGGATCCGGCCGGAACCGTTCCGAGGGTCAAGCTTAGCCCACGCCGCGGTCCCGGCCAAACCGAGGCATCAGCCGCGTGTCGCCCGCAGCTTCTCGAGACGCGCGATCGACACGTCCTTGCCCAGGAGCTCCATCGACTCGAAGAGCGGCGGCGAAACGCGACGGCCGCTGAGCGCGACGCGGGCGGGCCCGTAGGCGACGCGGGGCTTCAGGCCCAGTCCGTCGATGAGTGAGCCCGCGAGGGCCGCCTGGATGGTTTCGGCGCGGAAAGCGTCGGCCTGCACCCCCTCGAGTGCGTCGATGGACGCGGCCAGGACCTCGGCGGCGTTCGCGGGCAGCCCCTTGAGAGCATCCTCGTCGTAGGTCTCGACGTCGCGGAAGAGGAAGCCGAGCAGGCCCGGCGCCTCACCGAGCATCTGCATGCGCTCCTGGACGAGCGGTGCGGCCTTCGCAAGCATCTCGCGCTGCACGTCGGTGGGAGGCGTGCTGACCACGCCGGCGCCGACGAGGTAGGGCACCAGACGCGACGCGAAGTCGCCCGGCTCCAGCATCCGGATGTGGTCCCCGTTGATGGACTCGGCCTTCTTCTGATCGAAGCGGGCCGGGTTGGGGTTGACGTTCACGATGTCGAACGCCTCGATCAGCTCCTGACGCGTGAAGACGTCGCGGTCGGCGGCGATGGACCAGCCGAGGAGCGACAGGTAGTTCAGCAGACCCTCGTGGATGAAGCCCTTCTCGCGCTGCAGGAAGAGGTCGGCCTTCGGATCGCGCTTGGAGAGCTTCTTGGTGCCCTCCTCGCCCAGCACGAGCGGCATGTGCGCGAAGCGCGGCACGAAGTCGGTCACCCCTGCGTCGATCAGCGCACCGTAGAGCGCGAGCTGGCGCGCCGTCGACGGCATCAGGTCCTCGCCGCGGAGGACGTGGGTGATACCCATGAGCGCGTCGTCGACGGGGTTGGTGAACGTGTAGAGCGGGATGCCGCCGGCGCGGACGACCACGAAGTCGGGGAAGGACCCGGCGGGGAAGGTGACCTCGCCGCGGATGAGATCGACGTAGGTGACGTCCTCGTCGGGCACACGCAGGCGCCACGCGGGCTCGCGCCCCTCGGCGCGGAAGGCGGCCTTCTGTTCGTTGGTGAGGGTTCGGTCGTAGTTGTCATAGCCGAGCTGCTTCGCGCGGCCCGCCGCGACGTTCCGAGCGTCGATCTCCTCGGCCGTCGAGTAGGACTCGTAGACCGCTCCGCTGGCTATCAGCTTGTCGAGCACCTCACGGTAGATGTCGTGGCGCTGAGACTGTCGGTACGGCTCGTGCGGTCCGCCCTTCTCCACGCCCTCGTCCCAGTCGATCTCGAGCCACGTGAGCGCGTCGACGAGCTGACGGTAGCTCTCCTCGCTGTCGCGCGCCGCGTCGGTGTCCTCGACGCGGAAGATCATCTTGCCGCCTGTGTGCCGCGCATACGCCCAGTTGAACAGGGCGGTGCGGACCATGCCGACGTGCGGGAGGCCGGTCGGCGAGGGGCAGAAGCGGACGCGGACGTCCGAGCCGGAAGCGGTCGTGGTGAGGGGGTGCGGTGCAGTGGACATCGCCGTCAAGTCTACGGCCGCGGCCCGTGCCCTCCCGCGAGCTCAGCGGCGGGCGTAGGGCGAGAGGACCGTGATCGCGATGACGACCGCGAGCGCGACGAGCGCGAGCCCCCCGTACCCGATGAGACTGAGGATGCCGCCGGCCAGCACGGAGCCGATGGCCGCCGACAGCGTCATCGCCGTGTCGCTGCGTCCCTGCCGGCGCGGTCGGAGCTCGGTCGGCGTCGCCTCGGTCAGCAGCGCCGCACCGCCCACGGTCGCGGCGCTCCACCCGAGCCCGAGCAGCAGGAGCGCGATGAGCACGGCTGTCGGCGAGTTCGGCGCGATCGCCGCCGTGACGAGCGAGGCGGCGAGGATCGCCTGCCCGAGCAGGATCGTCTGCAGCCTCCCCCACCGATCGGCCAGGATGCCGAACACCGGCGAGAGACCATACATGCCGAACACGTGCAACGCGATGGTGACGCCCACGATCGTCGTGACGTTCCGGGGGTCGAGGTGGGACAGATGCACCGGCGTCATCGCCATGACGGACGCCATCGTCACGTGCGACCCCGCCACGGCGAACACCGCGTATCTCGCGACGATGGGACGGTCGACCTCGACGATTCGCTGCGCCCCGATGTCCCTCGTTCGCGCGAGCTGCTGCGCGACCTTCAACGGGTCCGGCCGGAGGGCGACGAGGTACAGGATCAGGGCGAGCGTCTGCGCGACGATCGAGAAAGCGTACGAGCCGGTGAGCGGCGGCATCCCGAGCCACTGGCCGACAGTTTCACCCGGTGTCAGCATCAGGGGCCCCACGACCCCGCCCACGGTCGTCGCCCACACCACGGTGCCGAGGTCCCGTCCGCGACGCCCCTGCCCCGAGAGATCGGTCGCGGCGAACCGCGACTGCAGGTTGCCCGCATTGCCGGCGCCGATGAGGATGACACCGACGAGCAGGAGCGGGAACAGCCGCAGGGCGGCCGACGTGATCACCACGGCGATCCCGACGAGGGCCAGCAGGTTCCCGAGGGTCAGCGCGCGACGGCGCCCCTGCGCCGACGCGAGTCGGGCGAGGGGGATCGCGCAGAGCGCGGCTCCGAGGGTGACGGACGCCGTCGCGAACCCCGACAACGACTCCTCGCCCGACAGGTCGGCCGCGAGCAGCGCCCCCAGCGAGACCGTCGAGCCGAAGGCGACGCCGCCGAGGACCTGCCCGGCAGCGAGGACGCCGACCGTCCGCCGCTGGATGCGGGCGACGTCGGCCGCCGAGAGGGTGAGGTCTCCCCCGTCAGGCATTCCGCGCCGTGTTGCGCAGGATGCCGAGACCCGTGATCTCGACTTCGAGCACATCGCCGGCGTGGAATTCACCGATCCCTGCGGGCGTGCCCGTCAGGATCACGTCGCCCGGCAGAAGCGTGAAGGCCGCGGACGCGTAGGCGATGATCTCCGGCACGGAATGGACCATGTCGGAGATGGGGCCGTCCTGACGCACCTCGCCGTTGACGCGGGACACGATCCGCGCCCCGCCCTCCGGGTCGAATTCGGTCTCGATGATCGGACCCAGGGGGCAGAACGTGTCGAATCCCTTGGCACGGGACCACTGTCCGTCGGAGCGCTGCAGATCGCGGGCCGTGATGTCGTTGCCGATCGTGTACCCGAAGACGTAGTCGAGCGCTTTCTCGACGCTGACGTTCTTGGCGACACGTCCGATGACCACGGCGAGCTCGCCCTCGTAGTCCGTGCGCTCGGACTGCGGCGGGCGGACGACGGCGTCGTCGGGACCGATGACGGACGTGTTCGGCTTCAGGAACAGCAGCGGTTCGCCGGGGGCCTCGCCGCCCATCTCCGCGGCGTGGTCCCGGTAGTTCTTGCCGACGCAGACCACCTTGGAGCGCGGAATGGACGGGGCGAGGAGGGTGATCTCGGCGAGCGGAATGCGCTCCCCCGTCGTCTCGAAACCGGCGAACATCGGGTCGCCGGCGAGCTCGACGACCTCCTTCTCGTCGATGATCCCGTAGCGGATGGCCTCGTTGCGGCGGTAGCGGACGATGCGCACGGCTCAGCCGTCCAGCCGGGTCAGCCAGCCGTGCACGTCTTCGGCGCGACCGTACTGGATGTCGGTGAGGTGCTGACGGAGCTCGAGCGCGAGGCTGCCCGTGGGCTGGACGTCTTCGAAGCCAGACGCCTTCAGCGCGCCGATCGGGGTGACGACTGCGGCGGTGCCGCAGGCGAACACCTCGACGATGTCGCCCGACGCGACGCCCTCACGCCAGTCGGCGAGCGAGACGGGGCGGCGTTCGACCCGATGCCCGCGGTCCTCCGCCAGCTGCAGGATCGAGTTGCGGGTGATCCCGGCGAGGATCGACTCGGACTCGGGGGTCACGAGCGTGCCGTCCTTCATCACGAAGACGACGTTCATGCCGCCCAGCTCCTCGACGTTGCCGTCCTCGTCGAGGAAGACGACCTGGTCGCAGCCCTTCTCGTAGGCCTCGGACTGCGGCAGAAGACTCGCGGCGTAGTTGCCGCCGGTCTTCGCTGCTCCTGTGCCGCCCTTGCCGGCCCGCGCGTAGTCCTCGCTCAGCCAGATCTTCACGGGGTTCACGCCCCCCTTGAAGTAGGCGCCGGCGGGGCTCGCGATCAAGTAGTACGCGACCTTCTCCGCAGGGCGGACGCCGAGGAAGGCCTCCTTCGCGAACATGAAGGGGCGCAGATAGAGACTCTGGTCCTCGCCGGAGGGAACCCACGCGCCGTCGACGGCGATGAGCTCGCGGAGCGACTGCAGGAAGTACTCCTCGGGGAGCTCCGGAAGCGCCATCCGACGAGCCGACCGCTGCAGGCGCGCCGCGTTCTCCTCAGGACGGAACGTGTGGATCGAGCCGTCGGCGTGGCGGTACGCCTTGATGCCCTCGAAGATTTCCTGGCCGTAGTGCAGCACGGCTGCGGCGGGCGAGAGCGAGATGGGGCCGTACGGCGAGACGCGCGGACGATGCCACCCGCCCTTGACCGACCAGCAGATGTCGACCATGTGGTCGGTGAAGTTCGTGCCGAACCCGGGGTTCGCGAGGATCTCCTCGCGGGCGGACGGCGAGACCGCGGCCAGGTTCTTCGTCACCGAGAAGGTGAGGGGGGCTGCGGTCGAGTCGGTGAGGGTCATGTCATTCCTGTTCCTCGCGCGGCGTCTGCGCGGCGCGCATCCAGTCAGATTACGCCCGGAGGCGTGCGGTGATGGCGTCGCCGACCTGCGCGGTCGTACGGGCGGAGCCGTCCCGCGCCTCGATGTCCTCTCGCGCAGCGCGGGTGACGCGCTGCGCCTCGTCACTCAACCCGAGGTGCTCGAGCAGGAGGGCGACGGAGAGGATCGCGGCGGTGGGATCGGCGATCTGCTGTCCGGCGATGTCGGGCGCGGAACCGTGCACGGGCTCGAACATCGACGGGAACGCGCCGTCGGGGTTGATGTTCCCCGAAGCGGCGAGGCCGATGCCTCCGGTGACGGCGCCGGCCAAGTCGGTCAGGATGTCGCCGAAGAGGTTGTCGGTGACGATCACATCGAAGCGGCCCGGGTTCGTGACCAGGAAGATCGTCGCCGCATCGACGTGCAGGTAGTCTACGGCGACGTCGGGGTGCTCCTGCGCCACCTCGTCGACGATCCGCTTCCACATTCCCCCGGCGTGGACGAGGACGTTCGTCTTGTGGACGAGGGTGAGCTTGTTGCGACGCCTCTCGGCCTGCGCGAAGGCGAACCGAACGACCCGTTCGATGCCGAACGCCGTGTTGACCGACGTCTCGTTCGCGATCTCGTGCGGGGTCCCCGTGCGGATGGAGCCGCCGTTGCCGACGTAGGGACCCTCAGTGCCCTCACGGACGACGACGAAGTCGATGTCCCCGGGGTTCGCGAGCGGCCCGGAGGCGCCCGGGTAGAGCACGGACGGGCGGAGGTTGACGTAGTGGTCCAGGGCGAAGCGCAGCTTCAACAGCAGGCCCCGCTCGATGTTCGCGTCCTTCAGGCGAGGGTCCCCCGGCATCCCGCCGACGGCGCCGAGCAGGATCGCCTCGTGGGACGCGATGGCTGCGAGGTCATCGTCGGTGAGAGTGTCACCGGTCTCGAGGAAGCGTGCGGCGCCGAGGGAGAAGCGGGTCCTCTCGAACGTCACCTCCGTGCCTTCGGTGACCGCGTCCAGAACCTTCTCGGCTTCTGCGACGACCTCGGGGCCGATGCCGTCTCCGGGGATGACGGCCAGCTTCACGACGCGCGACATCGCTCTCCTCGTTGTCGGGGGGACTCGCGTGTCGTCAGTGGTCGACGCGCGGAGTGCGGGTTCCCTTCAGCGTAGTGGCCGCGATGACGGCTGCGCAGACGACGAGGACCGCGCCGATGATCGACGTCACGCCGACACCGGAGTCGAAGGCGGATGCCGCGGCATCCAGCACGCGCTGGCCGAGCCCCGCCGGCAGCCCCTCCGCCACCGTCACCGCGCCGCCCAGTGTTTCGCGGGCGGCGTCCGCAGCATCGGCGGGCACCCCCTCGGGAAGGCGGATGCCGGAGCGGTAGAGAGCGGTCAGGATGCCGCCGAGCACAGCCGTGCCCAAGACCGCGCCGAGCTCGTATGCCGTCTCGGACACCGCGCTCGCGGCACCCGCCTTGGTCGGCGGAGCGGTCGCGAGGATCAGTTCGTTCGACACCGTCTCCGCGGCGCCGATGCCGAGACCGAGGAGCCCGAAGGCGGCGATGAGCGTGCCGAGGGCCGCGGCATCCGTCGACAGGGCGATCATCACATACGCGGCGACCGAGAGCGCCAACGCGACGGGTACGACCACTCGCGGAGATACCCGGCGCGAGATCGGCACGACGGCGAGGCCGGAGACGATCATCAGCACGAGCCCGGGCACGAGGGCGAGACCGGCCTGCAGCGGGCTGAGGCCGACGATCAGCTGAAGATGCTGCGTCACGAAGTACAAGAACCCGACGAGGGCGACCACGCTGAGGAGGTTCACCAGCAGCGCGCCCGTGAACGCCCCCTGCCGGAAGAGCCGCATGTCGAGCATCGGGGCGTCGGAGCGCAGCTGACGGCGCACGAACATCCACCCGAAGGCCAGACCCGCGAGCACGAGCACGACCGGCAGCACGCCGGGACCGTGGACCGCGAACTCCTTGATCGCGTAGACGATCGGAACCATCGTCGCCATGCTGAGGACGATACTCAGCGGATCGATCCTGCCCGGCTTCGGATCGCGACTCTCGGGGACGAGGATCGGCGCCAGCACCAGGAGCGGAACGAGAACCGGGACGGCGAGGAGGAACACGGAACCCCACGCGAAGTGCTCGAGGAGCACACCTCCGACGATCGGGCCGAGGGCCGAACCGGCCGAGAACATCGACGCCCACACCGCGATCGCGAGCCGCCGCTGGTCCCGGTCGGTGAAGATGCTCCGCAGGAGCGACAGCGTCGACGGCATGAGCATCGCCCCGAAGAAACCCATCGCCGCGCGGGCGACGATCAGGAGCTCCGCCGAGGGCGCGAACGCCGCCAGCGCGGAGATGACCGCGAACCCGGTGGCACCGATCATCAGGAGCCGCCGGCGACCGAGACGGTCTCCCAACGAGCCCATCGTCACCAGCAGTCCGGCCAGAACGAGCGGGTACACGTCGATGATCCACAGCTGCTGCGCGCTCGTCGGGGTCAGGTCACGCGCGATCTCGGGTAGCGCGAAGCTCAGCACCGTGTTGTCCACCGACACCAGGAGCACCGGGAGCATGAGCACCGCGAGCGCCGCCCAGCCCCGCCATCCCTGGCGCGTTCCCGCGGCGTCGGCCACCCGGATCTCTTCTGTCAACGTCATGATTTATACACCGTCCAGCCGGTATAGTAACAGAATCGGATGCCGTACGGGAGAGGATCGGAGACATGAGTAGACCTCCTCGGGCGCGCGAGAGCGTCCTCGACGCCTTCGAAGCCGCCCTGATCGATGAGGGCGCACGCGGCGCGACGATGGATGCCGTGGCCGCCGCGGCCGGCGTCTCGAAGGGCGGACTGCTCTACCACTACGCCACGAAGGAGGCGCTCGAAGCCGCCCTGATCGAGCGGATGCGACGACTCGTCGACGCGGACGTGGAGGACATGCTCCGCTCCCCCGACGGCATCGTCTCCGCCTTCGTCCGCACCTCCGTCCAGTCCGACACTCCCCTGGACCGCGCGATGGTGGCGACCTCCCGCCTGGCGCAGACCGGGCACGACGCGGCATCCGTCGCCCTCCGCGACGTGCGGCGGGTATGGGAGGACGCTCTCCGGCCGCACACGCGCGATGAGAGCGCTCTGCAGCTGGTGCTGCTCGTCAGCGACGGGCTCTACTTCAACAGCGCACTGGCGACGACGGGCGTGCCCGGCCCCATCCCGCAAGGCGCCGACCTCGACGCACTGATCGCGCTCGTCGAGCGCGCAGCGCGCTGAGGCATCCCCCGCCGACCGGGCGAAGGATGCCGCAGCGCGTCAGACCTCGGTGAGTTCGATCTGCCGGAAGAGGTCGGCCTGGACCGAGGCGCGGAGCTCGTCGAGCATCGGCTCGGGGATCGGCGAATCGACGGTCAGGACCGACAGCGCGCGGCCGCTCGCGTCGGGACGCGCGACCTGGAGCCCGGCGATGTTGATGCCCGCTTCGCCGAGCTTCTGGCCGTAGATCGCGACGATGCCGGGCCGGTCGGCGTACCGCATCACCACGTGATAGCGGTTGATCGGCACCTCGACCTCGTAGCCGTTGATGCCGACGACCTTCGGCACCATGCGCGTGCCGGCGAGGGTCCCCTCGACGGTGAGGACGGTGCCGTCCGACAGCGTCCCCCGGAGGATCGTGATGTTCCGGTAGAGCGGGCTCTCGGACTCGACGATCAGTCGCGTCTCGATGCCGCGCTGCTCGGCGAACAGCGGCGCATTCACGTAGGACACGTTCTCGCTCACGATGTTCGTGAAGATGCCCTTCAGCGCTGCCAGCCGGTAGACGCTGACGTCGTAGTCGGCGAGCTCGCCGCGCACCTCGATGTCGAGGCTCGTGAGGGCGCTCGGGGCGAGCCCCGTGAAGATCTGACCCAGCTGCTCGACGAGCGCGATGCCGGGACGCACGAACGGGTCGATGACGCCACCGGCGACGTTCACGGCATCCGGAACGAGGTCGCCCTCGAGCGCGAGCTTGACGGACTTCGCGACCGACACGCCCGCCTTCTCTTGGGCCTCTTCGGTCGACGCGCCCAGGTGGGGCGTGACGATGACGTTCGGCAGGGACAGCAGCGGGAAGGCCGTGCCGTCCTCCTTCGGCGGCTCGCTCGTGAACACGTCGAGTCCGGCGCCGGCGATCTGGCCGGTCGTCAGCGCCGTGTGCAGCGCCGCCTCGTCGATGAGGCCGCCGCGGGCGACGTTCACGACGTAGGCGGTGTCCTTCATGATCTCGAACTGCGCAGCGCCGATCATGCCGGTCGTCTCAGGGGTCTTCGGCATGTGGATCGTGACGAAGTCGCTGGAGCTCAGCAACTCGTCGAGACCCAGGAGCTGCACTCCGAGCTGCTGCGCGCGCGTGGGGGTGACGTAGGGGTCGTAGGCGACGACGGAGACCCCGAAGGCCTGCAGGCGCGCCGCGATGAGCGCGCCGATGCGACCGAGGCCGATGATGCCGACGGTCTTCTCGTAGAGCTCGGTGCCCGTGAACGACGAGCGCTTCCACGCGCCGGTCGCCAGCGACGCGTGCGCCGCCGGGATGTGACGGGCGAGGCTCAGGATGTGACCGACGGTGAGTTCGGCGGCCGAGATGATGTTCGACGTCGGCGCGTTGACGACCATGACGCCCGCGCTCGTCGCGGCCTTGATGTCGACGTTGTCGAGACCGACCCCGGCGCGCGCGATGACCTTGAGCGACGGGGCTGCGGCGATCGCCTCGGCATCCATCTTCGTGGCGGAGCGGATGAGGACGGCGTCCGCATCGGCGAGGGCAGGGAGGAGCGCGGCACGGTCGGCGCCGTCCACGGATCGGACGTCGAAATCGGGGCCCAGGGCCTCGATCGTGGCGGGAGAGAGTTCTTCGGCGATCAGGACGACAGGCTTGGGCACGGCAGACCTTCGGGTACGCGAGTGTGGATCGCCACGAGTCCGGCCGGGCTGGGACCGACGACGGTACGCGGCACGGCCAGCCTAGCGAATTCGACCGGACGGCCCCGACCGTGTGACGCCGATCACGACCCGATGAGGGAGTTCCCGTTGGTGATCGCGTACGTGAGGATGTTCAGCCAGAAGACGGCGACGAGCCCCAGCCCGACGAAGAGGACGACCGCGAGCTGGAGGAGCGGGCGTCGACGGCCGAGCACCACGGCTGCGACGAACACGATGATCGGGAAGACGACCGAGAACAGCAGAATCGCCCATCCGCCGCCGTTCAGTCCCTCGACACCGCTCGCCTGCGCGATGAGGAAGGCAACCGCCGTCCACACCGCGTAGGCGTAGAAGAGTCCGAAGACACCCGCGATGGCAGCGGGGACCCAGGACGGTCCGCGACGGACAGCAGAAGACGAAGTCATCACGGCGTCACAGTCCGATCACGAAGGGCCAGGGAACGAGGAGGAAGACGCCGACCACCAGCCAGGCGAACCGAATCCACGTTGCAGCGGACCGGGTCAACAGGAACGTCCCCCCGAACCACAGCACCGGGGCCGCAGCGGCCACGAACAAGGCCGGGACGACCGAGGCAGGCTCGAGCCAGAACGACGTCGCTGCCGACAGGCGGGACGCCGCCAGGATCCAGCCCACGGTGTAGAGCAGGTAGATCCCGCCGAGCAAGCCGAGCGAGACGAGTGCGACGTTGCCGAGGGATGCCGGGGGCTCCGCCTCGACCGTTGCGACCACATCAGCCGGCGCCGGCTCGGTGGCGGCCGCACCGCTCCCCTTCCCCACGGCCTGCCAGCCGCTCGGCAGAGCCGCATCGGTGCGCTCGGGGCGCGGCGGTCGCGTCGGGGAATCGTCGCCTTCCCAGCGGAAGGCGTCCTCGTCGTCTCGGGGGTCGGAAGCCACGGTCCGAGTCTACCGACGCCGAAGGCCCGACCCCTTGTAAGGGTCGGGCCTCCGTGGCTCATGTCAAGCCGATCCCGGCGGATGCGCCGAGGGCTGGATGCCGAAGGTCAGCGCGCGGCCGACCCCTCGGTGTAGTCCAAGTCCTGCTGCTTCCACGCGAAGAGCGCGCGCAGGTCCTTGCCGACGGCCTCGATCGGGTGTGCGGCGGCCTTGGCCCGGAGCTCCTGGAACTCCACGGCGCCGTTGTCCTGGTCGTCGATGAAGCGCTTCGCGAAAGCACCCGACTGGATGTCCCCGAGGACGGCCTTCATGTTCTCCTTGACACTCGGGTCGATGACGCGCGGGCCCGAGACGTAGTCGCCGTACTCGGCCGTGTCGGAGACCGACCAGCGCTGCTTGGCGATGCCGCCCTCCCACATGAGGTCGACGATGAGCTTCAGCTCGTGGAGCACCTCGAAGTAGGCGATCTCGGGCTGGTAGCCCGCCTCGGACAGGGTCTCGAAGCCGTACTGCACGAGCTGCGACACACCGCCGCAGAGGACGGCCTGCTCGCCGAACAGGTCGGTCTCGGTCTCCTCGGTGAACGTGGTCTTGATGACGCCGGCGCGGGTGCCGCCGATCGCCTTCGCGTACGAGAGCGCGACGTCCCATGCGTGACCCGACGCATCCTTCTCGACGGCGATGATGTCGGGGATGCCGCGGCCTGCGACGAACTCGCGACGCACCGTGTGGCCCGGGGCCTTCGGGGCGACGAGGATGACGTCGACGTCGTCGGGGACCTCGATGTAGCCGAAGCGCACGTTGAAGCCGTGGGCGAAGGCGAGCGTCTTGCCTGCGGCGAGGTGCGGCTTGATCTCGTCGTTGAAGATGCCGCGCTGGTGCTGGTCCGGCGCGAGGATCATGATGAGGTCGGCCCATTCGGCGGCATCCGCGACGGACTTCACCTGGAAGCCGTCCTCCTCCGCCTTCGGCGCGGACTTCGAGCCGTCCTTGAGGGCGATGACGACCTCGACGCCGGAGTCGCGGAGGTTCTGGGCGTGGGCGTGGCCCTGCGAGCCGTACCCGACGATGGCGACCTTCTTGCCCTGGATGAGCGAGATGTCGGCGTCGGCGTCGTAGAGGATCTCAGCCATGTTCGTGTGTGTCTCCTTGTAGATGTCGGTAGAGAAGTTGTGGGGTCAGCCGCGCAGGACGCGCTCGGTGATGCTCTTGCCGCCTCGGCCGATGGCGACCATTCCGGACTGCGCGAGCTCTTTCACGCCGAACGGCTCGAGGGCTTTGAGGAAGGCGTCGACCTTGCCGCGGTCGCCGGTGACCTCCACCACGAGTGCGTCGGTGGCGTAGTCCACGACCGAGGCGCGGAAGAGGTTGACGACCTCGATGACGTTCGAGCGCGTCTGGTTGTCGGCGCGGACCTTGACGAGCATGTGCTCGCGCTGGACCGACGTCGCGTAGTCGAGCTCGACGATCTTGATGACGTTGACGAGCTTGTTCAGCTGCTTCGTCACCTGCTCGAGGGGCAGCTCCTCGACGTCGACGACCACCGTGATCCGGGAGAGCCCGGGGACCTCGGTGACGCCCACGGCGAGCGAGTCGATGTTGAATCCGCGGCGGGCGAACAGGCCCGCGACGCGGGTCAGCAGACCGGGCTTGTCCTCGACGAGGAGGCTCAGGACGTGCTTGCTCATCGTCAGTCCCCCTGCTCGAACGCCGGCGCGTGCTCGCGCGCGTACTGGATGTAGCTGTTGCTGACGCCTTGCGGCACCATCGGCCACACCATCGCGTCGGCGCTCACGACGAAGTCGATGACGACGGGACGGTCGTTGGTCTCGAGCGCGGTCTGGATCGCGGCATCCACGTCCTCCGCCTTCTCGACGCGGATGCCGAGGCAGCCGTACGCCTCGGCGAGCTTCACGAAGTCCGGGATGCGGATGCTGTCGTGGCCCGTGTTGAGATCGGTGTTGGAGTGGCGCCCGTCGTAGAAGAGCGTCTGCCACTGCCGCACCATGCCGAGCGACGAGTTGTTGATGATCGCGACCTTGATGGGGATGTTGTTGATCGCGCAGGTGGCGAGCTCCTGATTTGTCATCTGGAAGCAGCCGTCACCGTCGATCGCCCACACCGTCCGGTCCGGCTCGGCGACCTTGGCGCCCATCGCGGCAGGGACCGCGTAGCCCATCGTCCCGGCGCCGCCGGAATTGAGCCAGGCGTTGGGGCGCTCGTATCCGATGAACTGCGCCGCCCACATCTGGTGCTGCCCGACGCCCGAGGCGTAGACGCCCTCGGGCCCGGTCAGCTCGCCGATGCGCTGGATGACATGCTGCGGCGACATGAGACCGTCCGTGGTCGGCGCGTACCCCAGCGGGAACTCGGTGCGGAGGCCCTCGAGATAGGACCACCACTCCGAGATGTCGGGCTTGTCCACCCCCGCGAACGCCGCGTCGAGGTCGACCAGGACGTCCTTCAGGTCACCGACGATCGGGACGTCCGCCGTCCGGATCTTGGAGATCTCGGCGGGGTCGATGTCGACGTGGATGACCTTGGCGTCGGGGGCGAACAGCGCCGCCTTGCCGGTGACCCGGTCGTCGAAGCGCGCACCCAGCGCGATGAGCAGGTCGGATTCCTGCAGCGCCAGGACGGCCGGCACCGTGCCGTGCATGCCCGGCATGCCGAGCTGCTGCGGGTGGGAGTCGGGGAACGCGCCGCGCGCCATCAGGGTCGTGACGACGGGCGCACCCGTCGCTTCAGCGAACCGCCGCAGTTCCGCGGCCGCGCCGGCGCGGACCACGCCGCCGCCGACGTACAGCACCGGCTTCTTGGCTTCTGCGATCAGCTGAGCCGCTGCCTGAATCTGCTTGCCGTGGGCCTTCGTGACCGGGCGGTAGCCGGGGAGGTCGACCTTCGGCGGCCAGACGAAGGGAGCCTTGGCCTGCTGGGCGTCCTTCGTGATGTCGACGAGGACGGGGCCCGGGCGACCCGTGGAGGCGATCTCGAACGCCGCCGCGATGGCACCGGGGATCTCGGCCGGGTCCTTCACGAGGAACGAGTGCTTCGTGATCGGCATCGTGATGCCCACGATGTCGGCCTCCTGGAAGGCGTCCGTCCCCATGAGGGTCGAGTACACCTGCCCGGTGATGCAGACGATCGGCATCGAGTCCATGTAGGCGTCCGCGATCGCGGTGACGAGGTTGGTGGCACCGGGGCCGGACGTCGCGATCGCGACGCCGACGCGACCGGATGCCGCGGCGTAGCCCTCGGCCGCGTGGCCGGCGCCCTGCTCGTGACGGACCAGGATGTGACGCAGATCGGTGGAGTCCATCAGCGGGTCGTAGACCTCGATGATGGCGCCGCCCGGGAGGCCGAAGACGTCGGTGACGCCGAGGAGCTCCAGCGAGCGGACGACGGCCTGAGCTCCGGTGAGCACTGGCGTGGACGAGCCTCCGGCCGGTGGCCGGGGCACGGCGGCGACGGTGTCAGAAGACATGAGAGAGACCTCTGTGGTGATGGATGACGAGTGTGTGGGGCCTAGCCCGTCGTCGCGCCCTCCGCAGCGGAGCGCACGAGCTTCGAGTACTTGGCCAACACGCCACGGGTATAGCGCGGGGGAAGGGGCTCCCAGCCCTCACGGCGGGAGTTCAGCTCAGCTTCGTCGACGAGTAGGTCGAGAGAACGAGCCGCGATATCGACCCGTATCAGATCACCATCGCGCACGAAGGCGATGGGACCAGCGTCCACCGCTTCGGGTGCTATGTGGCCGATGCACAGGCCGGTTGTGCCGCCTGAGAATCGTCCGTCCGTCAACAGTAGTACATCTTTTCCGAGGCCTGCGCCCTTGATGGCGGCCGTCACGGCGAGCATCTCGCGCATGCCGGGACCGCCCTTGGGACCCTCGTAGCGGATGACGACGACGTCGCCGGCGGCGATGCGTCCCTCCTCCAGCGCGTCCATGGCGGCGCGCTCGCGCTCGAACACCCGGGCGGGTCCTTCGAAGACGGCGGCGTCGAACCCAGCGGTCTTCACGACGGCGCCTTCGGGGGCCATCGAGCCGTGGAGGATCGTGATTCCGCCGGTGGCGTGGATCGGGTCGTCGAACGTGTGGATGACGGTGCCGTCGATCGGGTCCGGGTCGAGGTCGCGGAGGTTCTCAGCGAGCGTCTTGCCCGTGACGGTGAGCGCGTCGCCGTGGAGCAGGCCCTCGTCGAGCATGGCCTTCATGATGACCGGGATGCCGCCGTGTCGGTCGACGTCGTTCATGACGTAGGTGCCGAACGGCTTCATGTCGGCCACGTGCGGGACCTTGTCGCCGATGCGGTTGAAGTCGTGGAGCGTCAGGTCGACCTCGGCCTCACGGGCGATGGCGAGGAGGTGCAGCACGACGTTCGTCGAGCCGCCGAGGGCCATCGCGAGCGTGATCGCGTTCTCGAAGGACTCCTTCGTGAGGATGTCGCGAGTCGTGATGCCCTGGCGGAGGAGGTTGACGACGGCCTCGCCGGAGCGGTGCGCGAAGTAGTCGCGGCGACGGTCAGCGGAGGGCGGGGCCGCGGAGCCGGGGAGGCTGAGCCCCAGGGCCTCGGCGACAGACGCCATCGTGTTGGCCGTGTACATGCCGCCGCACGCGCCCTCACCGGGGGCGATGGCGCATTCGATGCGCTTGAGGTCCGCCTCGCTCATCTTGCCCGCGAGGCACGCTCCCACGGCCTCGAAGGAGTCGATGATCGTGACGTCCTTCTCGGTGCCGTCGCTGAGCTTGACCCAGCCCGGCGCGATCGAGCCCGCGTAGAGGAAGACGCTCGAGAGGTCGAGGCGGGCGGAGGCCATGAGCATGCCCGGGATCGACTTGTCGCAGCCGGCGAGCAGCACCGAGCCGTCGAGGCGCTCGGCCATCATGACCGTCTCGACGGAGTCGGCGATGACCTCGCGGCTCACGAGCGAGAAGTGCATGCCCTCGTGGCCCATGGAGATGCCGTCCGAGACCGAGATCGTGCCGAACTGAAGGGGGTAGCCGCCACCGGCGTGCACTCCCTCCTTCGCGCCCTGGGCGAGCCGGTCGAGGCTCAGGTTGCAGGGTGTGATCTCGTTCCAGCTCGAGGCGATGCCGATCTGGGGCTTGTCCCAGTCCTCATCGCCCATGCCGACCGCGCGGAGCATTCCGCGCGAGGTGGTGGCTTCGATGCCGTCGGTGACCGCGCGGCTGCGGGGCTTGATGTCGATGATCTCGTCGGGAGAGGGCATTCTCGAAGTCTATTGCTGTGCGGCGACGCGCTCGCGTGCGACAGTCGACAGCAAAGCGGCGAGTTCTTCGATGTCTCCCACACGGACCGATGCCGCGGTCTCCCCCGCTCCGACCCGGATGCCGAGATCGTCGGGTCCGA
This sequence comes from Microbacterium sp. LKL04, assembly GCF_900102005.1. Taxonomy (NCBI): domain Bacteria; kingdom Bacillati; phylum Actinomycetota; class Actinomycetes; order Micrococcales; family Microbacteriaceae; genus Microbacterium; species Microbacterium sp. LKL04. The sequence goes on from NZ_LT627736.1 coordinate 1,112,479, forward strand.
GTGAGCGGAGCGCGTCCTCGTCGGTGACGTCGTCTCCGGCGAAGATCACCGCCGAGGCGTCGACGACATCGCGGAGGTGGGCGATGGCGGCATCCTTCCCCACATCCGTGAAGGCGTACTCGACGATGCCGTGTCCCTGCCGGCGACGCCAGTGGGGTGCGGCATCCGCCACGAGCGCGTCCACCGCAGATCGCAGTCGCTCGGCCGCGGACGGATCCGAGACGGTGCGCAGGTGCACCCCGAACCCGAACGTCTTCGGCTCGATCCATGCGCCCGGCACCTCGCGGGCCGATTCCTCGGCCTGGGTGCGCAGGCGGTCGCGCAGATCGGTGTCGCCCGGATCCAGTGCGGCCTTGGAGTCCGCCCCGGGGAGGAGGTACTCCGCGCCGTGCGATCCCGCGAGCAGGATCGGGGAATCGTCGCTGTGCTCCGCGATGATGCGGAGGTCGCCGAGCGAGCGGCCGGAGACGAACGCGACGACCGTCGCGGGCGCGGCGACGAGGCCATCCACGGCGGCACGTGCGGCCGGCGCCATGCGGGCGCTCATCGGCTCGTCGACGAGGGGCGAGAGCGTGCCATCGAAGTCCAGCGCGACGAGCAGCTTCTTCGTCCGCGCGACGGCGTGGACGTCGCTCATGAACGCTCCTCGCGCGCGGCGCTCAGGTCCGAGAGGAACCGTTCGGACCACTTCGCGACGTCGTTCTCGCGCACACGTCGACGGAGCGCGCGCATGCGGCGGTCCTTCTCCTTCTCGGGCATCTCGATCGCCTGCATGATCGCGTCCTTCAGTCCCGCGATATCGTGCGGATTGACCTTTATCGCCTGGGTCAGTTCGTCCGCCGCGCCGGTGAACTCGCTCAGCACGAGCGTCCCGCCACCGTCGACCCGGCTCGCGACGTATTCCTTCGCGACCAGGTTCATGCCGTCGCGCAGGGCTGTGACGAGCATGACGTCGGCAGCGAGGAAGAGGGCGACCATCTCCTCGCGAGGGTACGAGTGGTGCAGGTACTGGATGGCGCTGTAGCCGAGCTCGTCCGCGTCCCCGTTGATGCGACCGACGGTCAGTTCGATCTCGTCACGGAGCTCCATGTACGTCTGCACCCGCTCGCGGCTGGGGCTCGCGACCTGGACGAGGATCACGTCGTGTACCGACAGTCGGCCGTCGGCCAGCAGTTCGCCGTACGCCTTCAGACGGTGACGGATCCCCTTCGTGTAATCGAGGCGATCCACGCCAAGGAGGATCGCCTTCGGGTTTCCCAGGCTGGAGCGGATCTCCTCCGCGCGCGCCCGGATGTCGGGCCGCTTCGCGAGCTCCTCGTACTCCGCGGCATCGATCGAGATCGGATAGGCGCGGGCCACCGCCGTGCGCACTCCCCCGTCCTCCGTAGGGACGGCGATGGCGCCCGCCTTGGTGTCGAATCCCAACTGGCGGCGCACGGCACGCGCGAAGTTGCCGGCATCCGCCACCCGCTGGAAGCCGATGACATCGGCGCCCAGCAGTCCTTCGAGCACCTGGCGGCGCCACGGCAACTGCGCATACAGCCCGTATGCGGGGAACGGAATGTGGTGGAAATAGCCGATGGTGAGGTCGGGGCGGAGCTCGCGGAGGAGCTTCGGCACGAGCTGGAGCTGGTAGTCGTGTACCCACACGGTCGCCCCCTCGGCGGCGTGCTCCGACGCCGCCTCGGCGAACCTCTTGTTGACCTTGACATAGGCGTCCCACCAGGTGCGGTGGTAGGTGGGAGCGGCGATGACGTCGTGGTACAGCGGCCAGATCGTGTCGTTCGAGAAGCCCTCGTAGTAGAGCTGCATGTCGTCGGCCGAGAGCGTTACGGGCACCAGGTGCAGGCCGTCGAACTCGAATGGGTCGAGCTCGACACCCGGCTGGCCGGGCCAGCCGACCCAGGCACCGTTGGTGCTGCGCATCACGGGATCGAGGGCGGTGACGAGTCCACCGGGAGAGCGTCGCCAGGGTTCGTTCTCATCGTCGGTCCGGTCGACGGGAAGGCGGTTGGACACGACGACGAAGTCGGAAGCCACAGTCACGGTGTTCCTCTCGATGGATGACTTCAGGCTAACAACCGCCGCGGCATGCGTCCGGCGCAGTACCGTGGGTGGTATGCGCAAATACCTGTTCGGAACCGGCCTGCTGTCAGCCCTCACCGGCGGTGTCACGCTGCTGCGCTCCGCGCGCAGCCCGGAGCCCTTCACGTGGCGCACCGCCCTCGCATGGCTGAGCTGGGGCATCACCCTTGCGCTCGCGATCGGCTCGGTCGTCGACACACGTCGAGCATCCCGGGGCAAGCTCATCCCGATGGACTCGCCGCGCGACGGAGAGAAGACGAAGCTGCTCAAGCGCCGCCTCTCCCGCTGACGTCCGGCGGATTCAGCGCGTCAGGATGAGCGCTTCGCCCTGACCGCCGCCGCCGCACAGGCCGACCGCAGCGATCCCCGTCCCTCGACGAACGAGTTCGTGCACCGCGTGGACGACCAGTCGTGCACCGGAGGCGCCGATCGGGTGACCGATCGCGATACCGCCGCCGTGGATGTTCACGATGTCCTCGTCGACGCCGAGCTCCCGCTGCGACTGGGCGACGACCGCGCCGAAGGCCTCGTTGATCTCGACGACGTCCAGGTCGGATGCCGACAGCCCCTGCCGCTCGAGGGCGTGAGCGATTGCGCGGGCCGGCTGGGAGTGCAGCGAGCTGTCGGGTCCCGCCACCTGCCCTGCGGCGCCGATCACCCCGAGGACAGTCCATCCTTCTGCCTCGGCGCGGGATCGCGTCGTCACGACGACCGCGGCCGCGCCGTCCGAGATCGGCGAGGCGTTCCCCGCGGTGATGTCGCCGTCGGGTGAGAACGCAGGTCGCAGCCCCGCCAGGCTCTCCACCGTCGTATCGGGGCGGACGCCCTCGTCGGCGGTGATCCGTCGCGGCTCACCCTTGCGCTGGGGAACCTCGACCGTCACGATCTCCGCGTCGAACACGCCCGCCTCGGCCGCGGCGGCCGCACGCTGGTGCGAGAGCGCCGCGACGGAGTCCTGCTCCCGCCTCGTCAGTCCGAGACCCGGGTTGCGCCGCTCGGTCGAGAGCCCCATAGAGATCCCCTCGGCGGCGTCCGTGAGTCCGTCGTGCGCCATGTGGTCGAGGACCTCGATCGAGCCGTACGCCCAGCCGTCGCGCGAACCCGTCAGAAGGTGCGGGGCACGGGACATCGACTCCATCCCGCCGGCGACGACGACCGCGGCATCCCCCGACGCGATCATGCGCTTGGCGTCGATCACCGCGGTGAGACCGGACAGGCAGACCTTGTTGACGGAGGATGCCGGGACGCCCCAGCCGATGCCGGCCCCGAGAGCCGCCTGCCGCGCCGGATTCTGACCCGAACCGGCGGGCAGGACCTGTCCCATGATCACCGCGTCGACCGCCGCGGGATCCACCCCACCGCGTTCGAGGGCTCCGCGGATCGCGAACGACCCGAGCTCCGGCGCCGAGAAGGACGACAGCGCGCCCTTCAACTTGCCCTGCGGGGTGCGGGCCGCACCGACGATGACGATCTCTTCGCTCATGACTCCACCTTCGCATCGGACACGATGAGGCCCGGCTCCGTCGCGTCGCGGACATCCTGCACGCTGACGCCGGGGGCGCTCTCCACCAGCACCAGACCGTCGCCCGTGACGTCGATCACGGCGAGGTCCGTGATGATGCGGTCGACCACGCCGCGGCCGGTCAACGGCAGGGAACACGCGTCGACGATCTTCGGAGAGCCGTCCCGGGCGACGTGCTCCATCAGGACGATCACGCGGGCTGCGCCATGGACCAGGTCCATCGCCCCGCCCGGACCCTTGACCATCTTCCCGGGGATCATCCAGTTCGCGAGGTCGCCGGTCGCCGAGACCTGCATCGCGCCGAGGATCGCGGCGTCGATCTTCCCCCCGCGGATCATCCCGAAGCTGAGTGCGGAGTCGAAGAACGCAGCCCCCGGGAGCGTCGTCACCGTCTCCTTTCCCGCGTTGATGAGGTCGGGATCGACGTCGGCCTCTCGGGGGTAGGGCCCGACCCCCAGGATGCCGTTCTCGGACTGCAGTACGACCACGACCCCTTCGGGCACATGATTGGGAACCAGAGTCGGGAGCCCGATCCCCAGGTTCACGTAGGAGCCGTCCTGCAGCTCCGCGGCCGCCCGTGCCGCCATCTGATCCCTGGTCAGCGCCATCTCACTCCCCCTCCGCAGCGACCGTACGTCGCTCGATGCGCTTCTCGATCTCGGTCCCGACCTCCACCACACGATGCACGAAGACGCCGGGCAGGTGGACGGCATCCGGATCGATCCCGCCCGGCTCGATCAGCTCCTCGACCTGCGCGATGCAGACGCGACCCGCCATCGCGGCCAACGGGTTGAAGTTGCGGGCCGACTTCGCGAAGACGAGGTTCCCGTGCCGATCGCCGCGGAGCGCGTGCACGAAAGCGAAGTCGGTCGTGATCGCCTCCTCGAGCACGTACTCCTTCTCGACGCCATCGACCGCGAACGTCCGGACGTCCTTGGCCGGGGATGCCAGCGCCACCCCGCCCCGGCCGTCGTAGCGCCGCGGCAACCCGCCGTCGGCGACCTGCGTCCCGACGCCCGTCTGCGTGAAGAACGCCGCGATACCCGAGCCGCCGGCGCGCAACTTCTCGGCGAGGGTCCCTTGAGGCGTCAGCTCGAGTTCGAGTTCACCCGAGAGGAACTGCCGCTCGAACTCCTTGTTCTCACCGACGTAGGACGAGGTCATCTTCCGGATGCGGCGCGCACGCAGAAGGATGCCCAACCCCCAGTCGTCGACCCCGCAGTTGTTGGAGACGATCGAGAGGTCCGTTGTGCCCTGCGCGAGCAGGGCCTCGATCAGGGCGATCGGATTGCCCGAGAGCCCGAAACCGCCCACGGCGATGCTCGCGCCGTCCGGGATGTCGGCGACCGCCTCCGCCGCGCCTGCCACCGTCTTGTCGATCACTGCGCACTCCTTCGTGTCGTCCGCCCTCCAGCTTCCCCCGTCGGTGAGCCGGAGCGGGAACGGATGATTGCCATGTGGGCGAGCCGGCGCCTAGGGTCCACATTGTGGAACGACCCGCGGCATCCGTCCCCGGCGCGCAGGCGATCGCGCGCGCCGTCCACCTGCTGCGACTCGTGAGCGCGGCGGGGACGACGGGCAAGGGTGTGCGGGAGCTGGCCGTCGACGCCGGCCTTACACGCACGACCACCCACCGCCTCCTGTCCGCCCTCCGCGCGGAGGGGCTCGTCGACCAGGACGAACGGAGTGCGCGCTGGCTCGCAGGCCCGGAGCTGTTCCTCATGGGCGCCGCGGCCGCCCCTCGCTACGACGTCACCCATCTCGCGGGCGACATCGTCCGCTCCCTCGCAGTCAAGACGGAGGAGAGCGCGTTCCTGTCCGTCCGGAGAGGCGACGAGACCGTGTGCCTGGTGCGCGAGGAGGGCTCGTTCCCGATCCGGTCCTTCGTTCTCAGCGAGGGCGTCCGATTCCCCCTCGGCGTGGCGTCCGCCGGACTCGCCATCCTGTCTTTCCTGCCCCAGGAGGACGTGGATGCCTACCTCGTCCGACATCCCGAACTCGTCGCACGATGGGGTGAGGCCCACGATGCGGCGTCCCTCACACGGCGAGTCGCCGACACACGCGACCGCGGGTACGCCGTCAATCCCGGACTCATCGTGCCGGGGTCCTGGGGGCTGGGCGCGGCCGTCTTCGATCACGCGGGACGACCGGCGTGGGCCCTCAGCCTCACCGGGGTCGAGTTCCGGTTCGGCGCAGACCGGCTGCCGGAACTGGGCAGGCTGCTGCTCGCCCACGCGCACCAGCTGACGACGCGCGTCCAGTCCGCGAGACGGATGTGACGCGGGTCAGAGTCCGGCCGACTCCAGCCACCGGAGCCAGACCTCGCTGACCGTCGGGTACGCCGGGACAGCGTGCCACAAGCGCTCCAGCGGGACCTCGCCGACGATCGCGATGGTCGCGGCGTGCAGGAGCTCGGCGACGTCGGGTCCGACGAACGTCGCTCCGACGAGGACGCGCCGCTCGGTGTCGATGACGGCCCGCGACATGCCTTCGTAGCGGTCCGAGTGGGTACTGGCCCCGGCGACCCAGGACAGGTCGTAGTCGACGACCTGGACGGCGATGCCGGCGGCTCGCGCGGATGCCTCGGTGTGCCCGACGGCGGCGACCTCGGGGTCGGTGAACACGACCTGCGGCACGGCGGTATGGTCGGCCGTCGCTGCGAGCGGTCCCCAGGCCGAGGTGTCGACGTCGGTTGAGGCGGCGCGCCGCGCGATGACGTCGCCAGCGATCCTCGCCTGGTACTTGCCCTGGTGAGTGAGAAGCGCGCGGTGGTTGACATCGCCGACGGCGTAGAGCCAGTCGCTGCCGGGGACGCGGAGCGTGTCGTCGACCTCGATCCACTCTCCGGCCTTCTGCCCGACGGCGTCGAGCCCGACGTCCTCGGTGCGGGGCACCCGACCCGTGGCGACGAGGATCTCCTCGGCACGCACCGTCGACCCGTCGTCGAGCGACACTGTCACGCCGTCCTCGGCACGCTCGACGCCGGTGACCCCGACGCCGGTGCGGACGGTCGCGCCGGCAGCGGTGAGCGACGTGCCCACGGCCTCGCCGGCGAAGTCCTCGAGGCCGCCCAGCAGGGACGACCGGGCGATCACCGTGACCTCGGATCCGAATGCGGCGAACGCGGTCGCCATCTCGACCCCGACGACGCCGCCACCGAGCACGACGAGGGAGGACGGCACCTCGGTGACGCCGGTCGCCTCGCGGCTCGTCCACGGCGCGGCATCCCGCAGTCCGGGGATGTCGGGCAGCAGCGCAGCCGAGCCCGTGCACACGGCGACCGCGTGGCGCGCGCGGAGTACCGTCGTCGACCCGTCGGCAGCCTCGACCGTGACCTGCTTCTCCGCCGTCAGGCGGCCGTGACCCCGGACGAGATCGATCCCTGCGCTCTCCAGCCACTCGACCTGCGACGTGTCCTGGTAGTCGTGCACCATCCGGTCGCGTCGCGCGAGGACGGCCGCGACGTCGACGCCCCCGCTCACCGCCTCGGCAGCGCCCGCGACGTCTCGGGCGGCCCGCAGAGCGGCGGGTGCCCGCAGAAGCGCTTTCGACGGCATGCACGCCCAGTACGAGCACTCGCCGCCGACGAGTTCGCTCTCCACGATCACGGCCGACAATCCGCCGCGCACGGCCCTGTCGGCGACGTTCTCGCCGACAGGGCCGGCTCCGATGACGATGAGGTCGTACTCGCGTGTGGTCATGCCCCACACCGTACCGAGCGGACGCCTCCCGAGGCCGCCCCTTGCCATATCGGGCAGATGACGTCAATGGACGCCCGGGACTGCCGGGATGTCGGAGGTCTGTGGTTTGCTGAAGCACCGGCCGAAAGGACCCCTATGGCGATCGAATTCCGATCCGTCACGAAGCGATTCGGCGACGGAGCAGCCGCCGTCGACGACGTCTCCCTCGAGATGCCGGCTCGCAAGACGACGGTGCTGGTCGGATCCTCCGGCTGCGGCAAGACGACGTTGCTCCGGATGATCAACCGGCTCATCGAACCGACCTCCGGCGACATCACGATCGACGGCGAGTCGATCCGCTCGCGCGACGCCGTGCAGTTGCGTCGCAGCATCGGTTACGTCCTCCAGAACGCCGGCCTCCTCCCCCACTACACCGTGGCCGACAACATCGCGACCGTGCCGGTGCTCACGGGCCAGACCCGCGCGAGCGCCCGGCGTCGCGCGTTGGAGCTGATGGAGGTCGTCGGCCTCGACACGGCGTTCGCCGACCGCTATCCCGCTCAGCTCTCGGGCGGTCAGCAGCAGCGCGTCGGGGTCGCACGCGCACTCGCCGCGGACCCCAACATCCTGCTCATGGACGAGCCCTTCGGGGCGGTCGACCCCATCGTGCGCAAGGAGCTGCAGGCTGAGGTCATCCGGCTGCAGCGCGAACTCGACAAGACGATCGTCTTCGTGACCCACGACATCGACGAAGCATTCCTCCTGGGTGACCAGGTCGTCATCCTCCAGAAGGGCGCTCGCATCGCGCAGCGCGGGACGCCGTCGGAGATCATCGAGGGCCCCGCCGACGAGTTCGTCGCGAGCTTCATCGGCGCCGACCGCGGTGCGCGGGCCTTCCACGCCAAGCAGACCGACCGGGGCACGGTGCTCGTCGACGGGTCCGGCCGTACGCAGGGCGTCCTTCTTCCCGGCGCGCCGGGTGACGAAGGGTGACGCCCGGATGAACTGGGTCTCCGAGAACCTCGACCTGATCGGACAGCTGACTCTCGCCCATCTCCGACAGAGCGCCATCTCGATCATCCTCGGTTTCGTCATCGCCATCCCCCTCGGCTGGGCGGCGTTCCGGTTCACGAGGCTCCGCGGCACGCTGCTGGGCGTGGTCGGCATCCTCTACACGATCCCCTCGTTCGGGTTGTTCGCCCTCATCAGCGCGACGACGGGCATCGGTCTGCTCTCCGAGACGAACCTCGTCGTCGCCCTCACGATCTACGCGGTCGCGATCATGACGCGCTCCGTGACCGACGGCCTCGCATCGGTGGATGCCGCGGTCCGCAGCGCGGCGGTCGCCGTCGGGTTCGGGCCGGTCAAGCGCTTCTGGACGGTGGACTTCCCGCTCGCCGGCCCGGTCATGCTCGCGGGTCTGCGGGTGACCGCGGTCTCGACGATCTCGCTCGCCACGGTCGGAGCACTCATCGGGGTGCAGAACCTCGGGTACCTCTTCACCAACGGATCGCAGCGGCGGATCATCCCCGAAGTGCTCGCGGGTGTCCTGGCCGTCGTGGTCATCGCCCTCGTGATCGATCTCGTCCTCGTGCTCGCCGGGCGTGCGCTCATGCCGTGGACCCGCCGGACACGAGTGCCCCGCGAGCGTGCACGCGCGGCGGAGGTGACGGCATGAACGTCTTCCTCGAGGCCTTCGCGTGGATCTTCTCCCCCGACCGGGCCACCGGCTACCTCCCCCTTTGGGAGGCCGTCCTTCAGCACCTCGGTTTCACCTTCGGCTCGGTCGCGATCGCCGCGATCATCGCGATCCCCGCCGGGTGGGCGATCGGCCACACCGGCAAGGGCCGTGAGATCGCCGTGTTCCTCTCGGGAGCCGCGCGGTCCCTCCCCTCGCTGGGGCTCGTCGTCCTGCTGTACCTCGTCATCGGCGTCAACTTCAAGGAGCAGGCCGCCGTGGTGGCCTTCGTCCTCCTCGCGATCCCGTCGATCCTCGCCGGGGCCTACGCCGGCGTCGAAGCGATCAGCCGGTCCACCGTGGAGGCGGGACGCGCCGTCGGGATGACGCCGATGCAGATCCTCTGGAAGATCGAGGTCCCCCTCGGCCTCCCCCTGCTCATCGGCGGCATCCGTTCAGCGGTCCTGCAAGTCGTGGCGACGGTCACCATCGCGGCATACGTGGGTCTGGGCGGCCTCGGCTTCGCCCTCATCCAGGGCATCCAGACCCGTAACGCCGCCCAGATCCTCGGTGCGTCGATCGTCGTCGTCGTCCTCGCCCTCGCACTGGACGGGATCTTCGCCCTCTTCCAGCGCATCGTCGTGCCCCGCGGCGTCGCCGTCCAGCACGCTTCCCCCGCGCGTCGCCGCACCCGGCGCACGGCCGTTCCGACCACCTGACCCAGACATCCCGACCACCACCCCACCCGGAGGCATCCATGTCCATCACACGCACCCGCATCCTGCCAGCCGTCGGCCTCGCTGCCGTCGCCATCGTCGCCCTCTCCGCCTGCGGCTCGAGCGACTCCCTCGAGGGCAGCGGCTCGAACGGCAACGACGGCGGAGGAGACCAGTCGAAGACGATCGTCGTCGGCTCGCAGTCGTACCCGTCGAACGAGATCATCGCCGAGATCTACTCGCAGGTGCTCGAGAGCGACGGCTTCACGGTCGAACGGAAGTTCGCGATCGGACAGCGTGACGCGTACATGCCGTCGATCGAGGACGGCTCCATCGATCTCTTCCCCGAGTACACGGGCAGCCTGCTGCAGTACTACGACAAGTCCGCGACGGCGGGATCGGCCGACGAGGTCTACGCAGCCATGGAGAAGGTGCTGCCGGAGAACCTGACGGCGCTCGATTACTCGCCGGCGACCGACCAGGATTCCTACAACGTCACCGCTGCATTCGCGAAGGAGAACAACCTCACCGAGATCGGCGACCTGGCCAGCCTCACGGATCTGACGTTCGGCGGCGCGCCCGAGCTGGAGCAGCGCCCCTACTTCACCGACCTCCAGAAGGTGTACGGCGTCGATGCCAAGTTCGAGGCGACCGCCGACACGACCGTCGACGAACTCGTCGCGGGCAACATCCAGGTGGCCAACGTGTACAGCGCCGACCCGCGCATCGAGACCGAGGATCTCGTCACGCTCCAGGACCCTAAGGGACTCTTCCTCGCCGCGAACGTGGTCCCCATCGCCAACGCCGACAAGGCTGATGAGATCGCGGACGTCATCAACAAGGTGAGCGCGGCGATGAGCCCTGAAGAGCTCGTGGCCATGAACGTCGAGTCCACCGACGGACAGCGCTCGAGCGCGGACATCGCCAAGGACTGGATCGCTGAGAACCTCGGCTGAGTCATGACAGGCGAGGGCCCGCAGGACATCACCGGATCCGTCAGCGTCGTCATCCCCGTGAAGGACGACGCCGAAGGACTCCGGCGATGCCTCCGGGCCCTCGCTCTGCAGACACGTGCGGCCGACGAGATCGTCGTCGTCGACAACGGCTCGGACGACGATTCCGCCCGTGTCGCGCGTGAGGGCGGGGCCCGAGTCGTCGCGTGCGCCCAGCCCGGCATCCCCGCCGCCGCCGCGACCGGCTACGACGCTGCGAAGGGTGAGTTGATCCTCCGGCTCGACGCGGACTGCGTGCCGGCCGCATCGTGGATCGAGACCATGAGTACCGTCGCCCATCGACGACCCGACGTCGACGTCTTCGCCGGTGGCGCTCGGTTCATCGACGGCCCTCGCCCGCTCCGACGGCCCCTGGCCGCGGCGTACCTCGGCAGTTACGGACTGGTTCTCACCCCCACCCTGGGCCACCTCCCTCTTTTCGGGTCGAACCTGGCGATGCGTCGCAGCGCGTGGAGGCGGGTCAGTGATGCGGTGCACCGCGGCGATCCGGAACTACACGACGATCTCGACCTCGCGTTCCACCTGGGTGAACACCACCGGATCCGCTTCGTCCCCGAGGCAGGAATGGGTATCTCGATGCGGCCGTTCGCGTCCGCATCGGCCTTCCGGCGGCGGATCGTCCGCGGCATCCGTACGGTCGTGTCGCACTGGCCCGCGGACTTCGCGCCTATCCGAGTGGCCCGCTCTGTCCTGCGCCGCGCACGCCGTCATCGCGGTCCCGGGGAGCAGCGGACATGACTCCTCTCCTCGGCGATGTCGGTGGGGGTCTCCTTCACCTCGCGACCTTCAACGTGCGCCGTCCCCTCCCCCGCTTCCTCTCCCTTCCCGCTGACAGCTGGGACCGTCGCCGGCAGGCGATGATGCGGATGTTGGCCCGCGAGGCCCCGGCGGTGCTCGCCACGCAGGAGGTCTTGCCCTCACCTGCTCGCGACATCCTGCAGTCGTTGGGAACGTCGTACACACGCATCGGCGTGGGACGCGGACGCGGAGGACGGGGCGAAGGCTGTCCGATCTTCTTCGACACTGCGCGACTCGAGCTCGTCGCGACACGACAGCTCGCTCTCTCCGACACCCCGGAGCTCCAGGGATCCCGCTCGTGGGGCAACCTCGTCCCCCGGATCATGGTCGTCGGGGTCTTCCGGCATCGGACCACCGGCGCACGGTTCGCAGTGGTCAACACCCACCTGGATCCGTTCTCCGCTCGTTCCCGCCTGCGCGCCGCCGACGCTGTACGAGACGAGGTACGGCGTCTCGGCATCCCGGCCGTCGTGACGGGTGACCTGAACGCCGGAGTGGACTCGGCGACTCAGCGTGCGCTTCTGAAAGACGACCTCCTGACGGATGCCTGGGCCACGGCGGACGAGCGGGTGACGCCCGCGTTCGGCACGTACACGGGATACCGCGACCCGATCCGCGGCGGAGCACGGATCGACGTGATCCTGACAAGCCCCGACATCGCGGTGGACCGCATCGGCATCGATGCTCGGCGAGAGGACGGTATTGCGCCGTCGGATCACCTGGCGATCCACGCGGCGATCGAGGTGCCCAGATGAGACACGATCCCCTTCGCCGGGCCCACACCGCGACGGAATGGATGGCCGACGGCGTCCGCCTCCTGGGTCTCGTGAGCGTGCTGGCCGCCGCCATCTGGTGGACTCCGACGGATGCCGGCATCCTGGCCCTCGCCCTGCCCGCACTTCTGATCCCCCGAGCGATCGCTGCCAGACCGGGCTTCGATCTCCTCTACGGAGCCACGGTCACCGTCGCGGCCTGGAGCAACGTCCTCGATCTGTACCGATCGATCGCCTGGTGGGACCTCGTCGTGCACTTCGCCGCCACCGGACTGATCGCAGCAATGGCGCTTCTGCTCCTGCAGCGCGCCGGCGTGGTGCCCCCGACGCTCCCCCGCCGGGGCACCGTCGTCCTCGTCCCCACGATCGGGCTCGCCATCAGTGCTCTGTGGGAGATGGTCGAATGGCTCGGCAAGACCTACCTGGCTCCCGACATCTTCGTCACGTACCAGGACACGATCGGCGATATGGCCGTCGGCGGGCTCGGCTCGCTTCTGACGGGCATCGTGCTCACTCGCGTCACCATCGACCGGTCCGCGCTCGTCGCGGTGAACAAGGAGGAAGAGACATGGCAGATCTGAAGAAGGGCGATCGCGTCAGCTGGAACACGTCGCAGGGACGGACGCAGGGCACCGTCACCGAGCGGAAGACGAGCGACTTCACCTTCGATGGTCAGGACTTCACCGCCTCATCGGACGAGCCCGCCTTCATCGTGGAATCCGAGAAGACCGGCGCGAAAGCAGCGCACAAAGGGTCCGCGTTGCGGAAACTCTCGTCGTGACGCGATGACGCCTGACACGACCTGCGATCTCATCGGCGCCGTCGTAGGCCACCTGTTGGGCGCTCCGGACGATTGGGCGCATCCTTCTCGATGGTGCTCACCTTCGGCGGAGGGCGTCTAAGGGGAAGGTACGAGCGGGACCTGAGCCCACATCTGGGCTGAGGCACGCGAGCGCGGCGACGGCATCCGCTCCCTCGAGGACGGAGAATCGTCCCATGCCCATCGTCGACAACGCCGTGTACGTGGACGGCCATCGCATCACAGACCCCTCGAATCTCAGCGAGACGTTCGAGCACATGCGGAATCATCACGGGATGGCCTGGATCGGGCTGTACCGCCCGACCGAGGACGAGGTCGCCGCTGTCGCTGCGGAGTTCTCGCTGCACCCGCTCGCCGTCGAGGACGCCTTGACCGGTCATCAGCGCGCCAAGCTCGAACGGTACGGCGATGTCCTGTTCGCCGTGCTCCGGCCGGCGCGCTACAACGATCGGACGGAGTCGGTGGCGTTCGGCGAACTCCACGTGTTCGTGGGCCCCGATTTCGTCGTGACGGTGCGGCACGCGGACTCGCCCGATCTCGCTCAGGTACGCGCCCGGATGGAGCAGCAGCCGGAGCTCCTGCGCATGGGGCCGGAAGCGATCCTCTACGCCATCCTCGATCAGGTCGTCGATGAGTACGCGCCGGTCACCACCGGCGTGGAGAACGACATCGACGAGATCGAGGAGGTGCTCTTCGGCGGATCGGATGCCGGCCTCTCGCAGCGCATCTACGGCTTGGCTCGCGAGGTGATCGCGCTCCACAAGTCGACGCTCCCGCTCGACGACATGCTGCAGCGGCTGCTGCAGGGATCGGACAAGTACGGGGTCGACATCGAACTCCAGCGATCGCTGCGGGATGTCCTCGATCACGTCATCCGCCTCAACGAGCGGATCGTGGCGTTCCGCTCCATCCTCGAGAACGCGTTGACGGTGCACTCCACCCTCGTCACCCAGCGTCAGACCGACACGTCACTCGAACAGAACGATCAGGTGAAGAAGATCTCCGGGTGGGCGGCGATCCTGTTCGGCCCGTCCCTGGTGGGAACGATCTACGGCATGAACTTCGAGAACATGCCCGAGCTCCGATGGACGTACGGCTACCCGATGGCTCTCGGCCTGATGGTCGCAAGCTCCGTCGCCCTCTACGTCGTGTTCAAGCGCAAACACTGGCTCTGACGGCACCTCCGGCGTCCGAGAAGACTGCGGAAAAGCAGAAGGCCCCGATCACTGGCGAGAGTGATCGAGGCCGTCCGTGCACCCCCCGGGACTCGAACCCGGAACCCACTGATTAAGAGTCAGTTGCTCTGCCGATTGAGCTAGAGGTGCGTGATTCGAAGAACTCGAACCGAGGGTCAACACTAGCATCACGATTGCGTCCCGCGCCAATCGAGGCGCCCTGCACGCATCGGCGCACTCAGGTGCACGCCGTATCCTGGACACCGTGACGCCCTCTCCCTCTTCGACGGACTGGACAGCCCCCTTCGGCGACGACCTCAGTGACGACCTCGCGCTCGCCCTTCGCCTCGCGGATGCCGCGGATCGCGTCTCGATGGAACGCTTCGACGCACCCGATCTCGAGATCAGGACGAAAGCCGATGCCACACACGTCACCGAGGCCGACCTCGCTACGGAGCGCGCCATCCGCGACCTCCTGACCGCGGAGCGTCCCGGCGACGGGATCCTCGGCGAGGAGTACGGCACGAGTGGCGACACTCGCCGCCAGTGGATCATCGATCCGATCGACGGCACCGCGAACTACCTCAAGGGCATCCCCATGTGGGCGACCCTCATTGCCCTCGTCATCGACGGCGCCCCGCGCGTCGGAGTCGTCAGCCAGCCTGCCATCTCCCGCCGCTGGTGGGGCGCCACGGGGTCCGGTGCGTGGACGCGCACCGCCGACGGCGCGACCCGCCCGATCCGGACCTCGGACGTCACCTCGCTCGGCGACGCGAGCATCAGCTTCCAGAGCATCGGTCAGTGGGATGCCGCGGGTCGCACGGACGCTCTTCTGCGCCTCACGCGCGCCGTGTGGCGAGACCGTGGGTACGGCGACGCCTGGCCGTACATGCTCCTCGCCGAGGGACGCCTCGAGTTCGTCGCGGAGTTCGACGTCCGCGAGTACGACATCGCGGCTCACGTCCCGATCATCATCGAGGCCGGCGGTCGCTTCACCGACATCGACGGCGGGGAGCGACTCGACGCCCGGTCGTCGCTGGCGACCAACGGCATCCTGCACGACTCCTTCCTGGAGATGCTGCGAACGTGACGCTCCTTTCCGCACGTCTGCGGGCGGCCGGGATCGTCGCGGTCGGCTCGGTCGTCCTGCTCAGTGCCTGCGTCCCCGGGGGCGCCCCCGGCGCCGCTCCTTCCGACGGCACGCCGCAGGCGTCGTCGACCGCGGGACCTGGGCCGGCGCAGATCGATCCGGACGACGTCACCTGCGAGAACATGCTCTCTCCCGACACCGTCGAGACGTTCGGTTCGACGGGGTGGACGGTACGGGAGGATCCGTTCGTCATCCTCGACCTCGAACTGCCGAAGGGGATCGCGTGCACCTGGGGGGACTTCAGCTCCCCGACGAACGACGACCTCATCCTCTTCGGGTGGTCTCCGATCAGCGAGGCCGACGCGTCTGCGGCGGAGGCCGCTCTGGAAGCGGAAGGATGGCTCCGCGAAGACGATCCTCGCGGCACGATGATCACCGAGGATCCGTCGTCAGCCCTGCGCCTGGACGACCAGGGGTATGGGATGACCTATCTGTTCCGCAACGGATGGGTGGAGGTCTCGGACACGAGACAAGGTCTCGACCTGATCGACCTCGGCTGAGTGAACGACGAAGCCCCCGCATCCGCGAACGGACCGGGGGCTGTACTCCGTGACAACGGTTCGTGGAGATGGGGGGAATCGAACCCCCGTCCATCGCTGAGAGACGGCGTCTTCTCCGGGCGCAGTCTGTAAGAGGCGTTCTGCTCGGCTCCGACCTTCAGTACAGACACATAAGTCGACGAGCCCAGCCTGAAAAAGTCCCGCGTGACGCTCAGGCGACGCCACGCAGCGAGATCCCTTAGATGACGCCAGGGACCGTGAGGGGATCACTCACGGACTGACGGACTCGAGCTGGCTGCTTACGCAGCGAGGGCGAAGTCGGACTGCTTCTTATTGGCAGTTATTGGTTCGCAGAGATCGTTTACGAGATAACCCTGCATCCTCGGCCCGCTTCCCGCAGAGTCACAGGCGATGTCGAAACCGATCATCCCCGAGACGCCTGGCGGCGTATGGACCGTTGTCACGCTGTGGAGTTGTCATATCTCGGATGCCGGAGCGTCCGAGCATCCCAGACTACCACCGCTCGAGTCGGGATCACTCGGCGAGGAAATACTCGGCGGCGAGAGGCGCGATCTCCATCCTGCCGGCATCGCCGTGCGACGCCCATCGAAGCTCCGCGATCTCCGCGGCAGCGACCGGCACCTGCCCGCCGAGCGACACCTCGAACACGTCCGCGACGACCTCGTGACCCGGTTCGTTCGCGGCGTCCGCACGGAAGACACCGACCCCTCGGAGATCCTCGAGCCCGACCGCCACGCCGAGCTCCTCGCCCAGTTCGCGGACGAGCGTCTCGGCCGGCGTCTCCCCCGGCTCCGGCTTGCCGCCGGGCTGCATGAAGGCGCTCGTGCCGCTCTTGCGCACCAGCAGCAACCTGCCGGCGTCGTCACGGATAACGGCCGCCGATACGCGGATGGACGGAGCGGAGCCGGCGTCGGGGAGTATCACGCGAAAACGCTAACAGTCGGGCCGACGTACAATCTCATGTGCTCCCCGACGCCCTGCCCGACGAACCCGGGATCGATCCCGACGACCTCGCCACGACGCTCCGCGTCCTCGCGATGCTGTCGTCCCTCCCCCAGACGCATCCCGACTTCATCACGGTCCGACAGGCGACCGCCGCCATGTTCAAGGCGGCGAAGAAGGAGCGGCGGCGCGAGATCCGTCAGGCGATCGCCGACGCCGACCGCGATGTCGTTCATGCGACGGCGACCGGCGCACCCGACCGCATCGATGACGAGACCCGAGGCATACCCATCGCGGCACGAACCGCCGCGCCCATCGCCGGCGTGCTGAAGAAGGCGCGCGGGTGCTACATCTGCAAGCAGCCGTACACGGTCGTCGACGCCTTCTACCATCAGCTCTGCCCCGACTGCGCGGCCCTCAGCCACGCCAAGCGCGACGCTCGCACCGACCTGACGGGTCGCCGCGCCCTCCTCACCGGCGGTCGAGCGAAGATCGGCATGTACATCGCGCTGCGCCTGCTGCGGGACGGCGCGCACACGACCATCACCACCCGGTTCCCCCGTGACGCCGTGCGCCGCTTCCGCGCGCTGCCCGACTCGGCGGACTGGATCGATCGACTCAAGATCGTCGGCATCGACCTCCGCGACCCGGCACAGGTCATCGCTCTCGCCGACGACGTCGCCGCGGACGGCCCGCTCGACATCATCATCAACAACGCAACGCAGACCGTGAGGCGCTCCCCCGGCGCCTACCAGCCGCTCATCGACGCCGAACTCGCACCACTGCCCGACGGTCCACTCCCCGCACTGGTCACCTTCGGGCACACGAACGACCGGCATCCCGAGGCCCTCGAGCGCTCCGTGAGCGCCCATCCGATCCTGGCTGCCGCAGCCGACCGTGCGGACATCCTCACCCGCGAGGCGATGACCGCAGGATCCACCTCGCTCGACCGACTCGCGGACGGGACCGCGATCGATGCGGGCGGACTTATCCCCGACCTCGACCACTCCAACTCCTGGGTGCAGCGCGTCGAGCAGGTCGACCCCCTCGAGATGCTCGAGGTCCAGCTCGCGAACACGACCGCTCCGTTCCTGCTCGTGTCGAAGCTGCGGCCGTCCCTTGCTGCGAGCCCGGCGCGGCGCACCTACATCGTCAATGTCAGCGCGATGGAGGGCGTCTTCGAACGCGGCTATAAGGGACCGGGGCATCCTCACACCAACATGGCCAAAGCAGCGGTCAACATGCTCACCCGCACGAGCGCACGCGAGATGTTCGAATCCGACGGCATCCTGATGACGAGCGTCGACACCGGGTGGATCACCGACGAGCGCCCCCACCCCACGAAGGTCCGGCTCGCCGAAGAGGGCTTCCACGCACCGCTCGACCTCGTCGACGGTGCCGCGCGCGTCTACGACCCCATCGTTCGGGGTGAGGCCGGTGACGATGTGTTCGGCGTCTTCCTCAAGGACTACGCCCCCAGCCGCTGGTGATCTCTCTTCCCGAACCCGGATCCCGCGTCGTGGTGCGCTACGTGCTGCCGGATGGACGCGCCACCGACGCTCTGGGTCCGCTCGTCAGCGTCGAGGCGGACCTCGTCGTGGTCGAGGGCGTCCGCGGAACCGTGCGCATCCCGCGCGGTGCGATCATCGCGGCGAAGGCCGTTCCCCCGCCGCCGGAACCCCGGCGACGCCTCCGGCGGCCGTGAGGGTCATTCCCCCAGACGGTTGCGGCCGCGCATGGCGCGCTCGGCTTCGCGCTTGTCCTCGCGCTCGCGGATCGTCTGACGCTTCTCGAACTCCCGCTTGCCCTTCGCCACGGCGATTTCGACCTTCGCGCGACCGTCGGAGAAGTAGAGCTTGAGGGGAACCAGGGTGTAGCCGCCCGCGGAGATCGCATGAGACAGCTTGATGATCTCGTCCTTGTGCAGGAGCAGCTTGCGGGTGCGCTTGGTCGAGTGGTTCGTCCAATGACCCTGCGAGTACTCCGGAATGTGCACGGCGTCGAGCCAGGCCTGTCCTCCGTCGATGAACGCGTAGCCGTCGCTGAGGTTCGCGCGCCCCTGCCGGAGCGACTTGACCTCGGTTCCGGTGAGCACGAGGCCCGCCTCGTACGTCTTCTCGATGGCGTACTCGTGGCGCGCGCGACGGTTGGTCGCGATGACCTGCTCTCCGCGTTCCCTGGGCATGATGACTCCTCGACGCGGCCGCACTCCGCGCGCGGCCGGCCTGCCAGTCTAGCGGAGGCGCCGGTTCAGGTGCGCAGCCATCTGCGGATCGCGACGCTCGCCGACAAAGCGGCGAGGACGAGTCCCAGTCCCACGATGACGGGGATCACCAGGAGAGCATCGCGTCCGTCGATCCAGGTGGTCACGAAGTCGACCTCATCGACCAGGTAACCACGCACCCCGTACTGCACACCCAGCCAGATGGCGACGCTCGCCAGCGCCGACCCGATGAACGCCGCGAAGACGCCCTCGAGGACGAAGGGGGTCTGAATGAACCGATTGGATGCCCCCACGAGCCGCATGATGCCGAGCTCCTTGCGCCGAGCGTAGGCGGACAGGCGGATCGTGGTGGCGATGAGGAGGACGGCCGCCACGAGCATGAGGCCTGCGATCGCCACCGCGATGTACGTGGCGATCGTCAGTGCCGAGAAGAGGGGCTGCAGGTACTCCATCTGGTCCTTCACCTCCTCGACGCCGCTCATGCCGCTGAACGCCTCGTCGATGACGTCCGTCTGCGTGGGGTCGGTCAGGTTCACCCAGTAGGTCTCGTTGAGCTGGGCGGGGGTGATGAAGTCCTTGTAGTCCTGACCCATCAGGTCGAGGACGTTCTGGTAGGCCTCGTCGCGCGTCTCGAAGCGGACGCTGCGGACGATGTCTTTCAGCGCGGGGCTGTCCAGCTTGTCGGCGACCTCCTTCAGCTGCTCCTCCGTGGCCTCGCCGTCGCTGCAGGTCGTCTGCGTCGAGCCGTCGCGGCACATGAAGACCGCGACCTGTGCGCGTTCGGCCCAGTAGCCCTGCATCTTCGCGATCTGCATCTGCATGAGCATCGCAGCGCCGACGAAGGTGAGCGAGACGAACGTGACGAGGATGACCGAGATCACCATCGAGGCGTTGCGGCGAAGGCCGGTGAGCGCTTCGCCGAGGACGAGACGGACTCTCATGCGGTCGGCCCCACTTCGTCGTCGTCACGGCGTCCGAGTCCCAGCCGGTCGGCGGCACCGAGGCCGTCGATGTCTGCCAGATCGATGTCCGCAGGCGTGATCGGGATGCCGCGGGTGCCGATATCGGGCTCGGCGGCCGGCCGGTCCTCGTGGCGCGGTTGGGGCGCCACGGGCTCGTCCTGCACGACCGGGACGGCCGGAAGCACGGCGTCCTGCTGCGGCGCGGGCGGCTCTACGGACTCCGGCAGGGGCTCGACGTCGCCGGTGTCACCCGATGAAGCGATCTGCTTCTGCAACTCGAGGACCGCTGTCAGCGCAGCGGTGGCCGCGGCGCCCTTGACCGTCTCGGGGGTCAGGACCGGGAGACCGGAGGTGTCGCCGTACCCGCCGTGTCGCTCATCGCGGACGACGACACCGCCGCGCAGCTCGATCACGCGGCGCTGCATCTGGTCGACGAAGCCCGCCTCGTGCGTGGCCATGACGACCGTTGTGCCGCCGGCGTTGATGCGCGCGAGCAACTGCATGATGTCGACCGACGTGCCGGGATCGAGGTTTCCGGTCGGCTCGTCGGCGAGGAGGATCTGCGGGCGGTTGACGATGGCCCGCGCGATCGCGACGCGCTGCTGCTCACCGCCGGACAGTTCGTGCGGCAGGCGCTTCTCTTTTCCCGCGAGGCCGACGAGCGCGAGGGCCTCGGGCACGGACTGCTGGATGAACGCGCGGCTCGAGCCGATGACCTGCAGCGAGAAGGCGACGTTCTGGAAGACGGTCTTGTTCGGCAGGAGACGAAAGTCTTGGAAGACCGACCCGATGTGACGACGGAAGTACGGCACCTTGCGAGTGCTCAGCCCACGCACGTCGCGTCCGAGGACGACGACACGGCCGTCGGACGCGGTGTCCTCCCGGAGGATGAGGCGCAGGCACGAGGATTTGCCCGAGCCCGAGGCGCCGACGAGGAACACGAACTCCCCGCGCTGGACGTCGAACTCGACGTCGCTGAGAGCGGGTTTGCTGGTGCCGCGGTACTTCTTGGAGACCTTTTCGAAGCGGATCATGGCCAGTCGAGCCTAAGCGGGAAGCCGCCGGCACCCGTCAGCGACACTCCCGATCACTCAGGGGGGTGACAGGGTTCCCCTGACGATGGAATCGCCCGAGTGCCCGGGGTCGCCGTCGACGTCCTCCTGCGAGATGTCGACCACGGTGAAGCGAGACAGATCGACCGCGTCGGGCACATCGAAGGTCCCGGTCGAGCCGTCGAGTGTCCCCAGGCTGACGAGGTCGCTCGCGTCGGCGGTGAGGAGCCAGACTTCGCGGTACCCGTCGTCCGGAACGGATGCCGCCAGGTCGATGACGACGCGATCGTGTCCGTCGACGCGCTCGAGGAGCGCCTCGCCGCCCGCACCCGACCAGCCGGGGAGTCCGTCCAGCCGCGCTTCGGAGATGACGTCGGCCTTCGGAACGATGCCGCCCGACGCCCACACTCCGGCGACGATGGCCACCACCGCGACCGCGGCGCCGGCGAGGACGAAGAACACCGGTCGGCGGCTGACCCGCCTGCGGCGCGATGCGAGGTGTGAACGGGAGCCGCGGGACGCGCCGACGGATGCCGGGGCCGAATCGGCATCGTCCTGTCCCCCGTCGTCCGGCATGGGGGTCGACAGCGACAACTCGGAACGGATCGACTCCCAGACGCGGTCCGGGGGTGTCAGAAGCGGCTCGCCTGCTCCCGATGCGCGACCCGCGAGCACGGCCCTGCCGAACGAGTCGACCTCCGCGCGGCAGTCCGCACAGGCGTCGAGGTGGCGCCGGTCAGCGTCCGACGGCTGCTCTCCCATTGCGAGGAGGGCGGCGACCTCGGGGTCAAGATGTGACATGGTGCGCCTCCAATCGGGTTCGCAGGCGGGTGAGACTTCGGCGGATGTGGCTCTTCACGGTACCGAGCGGCATGCCGAGCCTCTCGGAGATCTGCTGATGTGTCAGGTCTTCGTAGAAGGCGAGAGCGAGAACGGCGCGCGCATCCGGTTCGAGCTGCGACACCTCGTCGGCGACGACCATCGCATCCGAGACGTCATGCTCCACCGTCTGTTCGGGCACCACGGCCTTGAGCGCCTCCTCCAGGCGGGTCGCGCGTGCTCGCGCCTCGTGAGCGTCCGCGATCCGGCGGCGCGCGATCGCGAGCAACCACGCACCCAGCGGCGCCTGGCCGGGCCGGAACGATGACCTCGACGTCCATGCAGACACGAAGGTGCGCTGGGTCACGTCCTCGGCTTCGGCGGTGTCTCCGAGCGAGCGGACCGCGAGGGTGTAGACGATGCGCGACCAGCGGTCGTACATGGCCTTCACCGCCGTGTCATCACCGGCCGCGAAGCGAATGGCGAGTTCACTGTCGTCGTCGACGGCCGGCTCCTTCCGTGCAGCGAGCCGCGGCTCGGTGAGACTCACGATTGCGCCCGTGCAATGAGCACCACGTTATCGCTGTAGGTGCGGGTCTGCTGATCGAAATCACCACCACAGGTGATGACGGCCAGCGTGCGCCGACCCTCCCGGGTGAACAGGCGATCGACGGGGAGTTCGGCGCGCGGGATGTAGGTGACCGATTCGGTGACGTACTCCGTGACGGTGCCGTCGGCATCCGTGACGGTCACGACATCGCCGACGCGGACGTCGCGCAACGCGGCGAGAGGTCCGATGCCGTACTCGCGGTCGTCGACGTGCGCGGCGACGACGGTCGTCCCCTGACCGTCAGCGGGGGCCGAGCCGAACCGGTACCACCCGGCGGTGGTCGGGCGCTCGGGGATCTGCATCTCGCCGGAGTCCGCGACGCCCACGGGTTCGACGGGCATGTCGACGCCGAGGGAGCGGATCGTCAGCCGTTCGGGTGCGGGCGAGTCGGCGGCGGCCCGCGGGGTAGCCGAAGCGACCGGGACGGACACCTGCGGTGAGGGGGGTGCAGGCGTCGGGGAGACCGTCCCGGTCGCGCCGGGGCCGGCCTCGGAAGGGGGCGGACCCGCCTCCGAGACCGGCGCGCAGGCCGCGAGCATCATGGCCGTGAGCGAGACGGCGATGACGAGCAGGCGGCGCATGCGGTGATCCTTGCCGGGGCGTCAGCGACGGACCTTGGCGGTGCGCGTCATGTAGACGCCGCCCGCGATGAGTCCGGCGATCAGGGCGGCACCGCCGGCCAACACCCACCCGTCGGTACCGTTTTCGGCGACGAGACCGGCCGAGCCGGTGTTCACTCCGCCCGGGCCGGAGTGCAGACCGTCGATGGTCTGAGTGGCCAGCGCGAGGTTGCCGGCTTCGGCCGATCCCCAGGCGTAGACGATCGTGAGCACACCTTCGGCCACCTCGACATCGGCGGGTCCGATCACGGGGTCCGTCGTCCCGGCCAAGGCGACCGACGCGTTGACAGTGTCGGCGGGCAGGTCGAGTGACTGCTCGTTCGGGTTCTCGAGACCGCTGATCACGGCTTCTCCGCCGGCCAGCACATCGACGGCCGGAGCCGCGGCGACGTGGCGGACCGTCAGACGTCCCTCACCCGCGGCCGTCTTCGACGTGTCGTTCGTGAACAGGTTCGCCGCGGGCTCACCGGCAGCATCCAGATGGGCCACGGCGGTGTAGTTCCCGCCCGCCTCGAGGGTGAGGTCGATCGGGCCGAGCACCGGGTCGGAGTCGTCGGTCGCGTCCGCCGCCGTGAGCGCGACCGAATACGTGCCGCCGGGCAGCTCGAGCGGTCCGCCGAGATCACCGGGCTGGAAGTCGTCGATCGTCAGATCACCGTTGACGTAAACGTCGACGGGTGTGTCGGGGATCGCGTGCAGGACCGACAGGTCCGCGTTGTCCGCCGTGGCGGCCGAGGCGGGGGTGAATGCCGCGAGGGCCACGGCGGCACCGAGAGCCACGCCCGCAGAGAGTGTCTTGCGCATGAGGAACTCCTTCTGATCCGGCGCGAGCTGCTCGCGCTGTCACAGAGGTATTCCTGCGGGACACCCGTTATGGATGCAGGTGGATGGAAAATCCTGCAGACCGCCCGCGGCGGATCAGTCGTCGTCGTCCTTGCGCTTGCGCCAGCGGATGCCGGCCGCGATGAACCCGTCGAGGTCGCCGTCGAAGACGACCGCGGGGTTGCCGACCTCGTGGCCGGTGCGGAGGTCTTTGACGAGCTGCTGACCGTAGAGGAAGTAGGAGCGCATCTGGTCGCCCCAGCTCGCCGTGATGGTTCCGGCGAGCTCCTTCTTCTTGGCCGCTTCCTCTTCCTTCTGCAGCAGCATGAGGCGGGTCTGGAGCACCCGCATGGCGGCAGCGCGGTTCTGGATCTGGCTCTTCTCGTTCTGCATCGAGACGACGATGCCGGTCGGAAGGTGCGTGAGGCGAACGGCGGAGTCGGTCGTGTTGACCGACTGTCCACCGGGACCCGAGGAACGGAAGACGTCGACCCGGATGTCGCCCTCGGGGATGTCGACCTCCTGGGCCTCCTCCATCACCGGGATGACCTCGACAGCCGCGAAGCTCGTCTGACGCTTGTCGGCCGAGCCGAACGGGCTGATGCGAGCGAGTCGGTGCGTGCCGGCCTCGACCGAGAGCGTGCCGTAGGCATAGGGGGCGTCGACCTCGAACGTGGCTGACTTGATGCCCGCGCCTTCGGCGAAGGACGTGTCCATCACCTTGACGGAGTACTTGTGGCGCTCGGCCCAGCGCAGGTACATGCGCATGAGCATCTCAGCGAAGTCGGTGGCGTCGTCGCCGCCGGCGCCCGAACGGATCGTCACGACCGCGCCGCGGTCGTCGTACTCGCCGTCGAGCAGCGTCTGCACCTCGAGCTGGCTGATGACCTTCTCGAGATCGGCGATCTCGCGACGAGCCTCCTCGGCGGAGTCCTCGTCGTCCATCTCCTGCGCGAGCTCGACGAGCACCTCGACGTCGTCGAGTCGCTGCTCGACCTCGGTGACGCGCTTCAGCTCGGACTGTCGGTGGCTCAGGGCGCTGGTGACCTTCTGCGCCTTCTCCACGTCGTCCCAGAGGTCGGGGGCGCCCGCCTCGTCGGACAGACGGGCGATCTCGGCGGTGAGCGCGTCGACATCGACGACCGCCTTGATCTCACCGAAGGTGGAACGGAGGGCCTGGATGTCCGCAGACGGATCGAATTCAAGCATGACACTCCAGAGTAACGTGGATGGCGATGACCGACCGACCCGACTCCCCCACTGCCCGGGAGGTGCTCTGGCGTTTCGGACCCATGGTCTACGCGCCGACCGTCCTCTTCGCGATCGGCGAAGGAGCCGTACTGCCCCTCATCCCGATCCTGGCAGGCAACCTGGGTGCTGACGTCGCACTGTCGGCACTCATCGCTTCGCTGCTCGTCATCGGACAGCTGGTCGGCAACCTGCCCGCGGGCTGGGCGGTCGCCCGGGTCGGCGAGCGGGTGACGATGATGATCGCGGGCTCCGTGGCGCTCGTCGTCTCGCTGGCTGCCGCGCTGGTGCCGTCCCTGCCGGTCTTCGCGGGCGCGGTGTTCCTCATCGGTTCGTGCGCCGCGGCGTTCGGCCTGGCGCGCCACTCCTTCATGACGACGCGCGTACCCGTGATGTTCCGCGCGCGTGCGCTGTCCCTTCTCGGCGGCACCTTCCGCCTCGGCATGTTCACCGGCCCCTTCATCGCGGCGGCTCTCATCGGACTCTTCGGCGACGAGCGGTCGACGATCTGGTTCTTCGCGGTGTGTCTCGTCGCCCTCATCGTCCTGGTGACGTTCGGGCCCGACCCCGAGAAGCAGTTCGTCGCGAAGACCGTGCGCAGTCACGAGGCTGAGGACTCGGGCGAACCCGTGACCGGCTCGATCCCGGTCGCAGAGCGGGTGGGCGTGTTCCGCACGATGTGGCTGCACCGGCGCGTGCTGTCGCGTGTCGGACTCGCGGCGGCGAGCCTCTCGGCCGTCCGATCGGCGCGTCAGGTCGTCCTGCCGCTGTGGGGAGTGTCGATCGGCTTGGACGCGCAGTCGATCGCCCTCGTGGTCGGTATCTCCGGCGCCCTCGACTTCGCCCTTTTCTACGCGAGCGGTCAGGTCATGGACCGCTTCGGACGGCTGTGGGCGGCTCTTCCGGCGATGGTCCTCATGGGCAGCGGCTTCCTCGCCCTCTCGGTGACGCACGACGGCGCGAGCGCCGAGATGTGGTTCGCGATGTTCGCTGCAGTGCTCGGCGTGGGCAACGGCCTCTCCAGCGGCATCCTGCTGACGATCGGTGCGGATCTCGCGCCGAAGGACGATCCGGCGCCGTTCCTCGGGTCGTGGCGCACACTGACGGATGCCGGTGGCGCCACCACCCCGCTGATCGTCACGGGCATCACGGCTGTCTCGTCGCTGTCGTTCGCGGCCGGCGCGGTCGGCGTGATCGGGCTGGTCGGCGCCGTGGCCTTCATCCGCTGGCTGCCGAGGTTCCTCCCCCACGCGGGACGCTGACCGGGCGCTATTCGAGCGCGGTGCGACTCGTCGCCGTCGCCTGCAGGGTGATGCCTTCGGGGACGAACAGCGTCGATATGGGCGGACGCCACATCGAGCTGACGACGACCCGCGCGGACACCCCGTCGGGGCTGCCCGCGGAGACGATGCTCGCATCAGGCTCGGTGGCGACGATCGCCTGCGCCTGCTCCCGCACTCCCCCGTCCGTCAGCTCCGCACGAGGCTCGCCGTCGACGACGTCGAGGGTGAAACCATCGGCACCGGCGAGAGCCGCGGCATCCGCCGTCGCCTGCGTGCGTTTCTGCGCGAGGTACAGGCTGGTCGCGTCGACCGTCACGAACACCAGGACGAGGGCGAGCAGTGCGTAGCCGATCGTCAGCAGCAGGATGCTGCCCTCTTGGTCATCGCGCCGGATCATCCGTCCCTCCAATACCGCGAGACCTTCTGCACCGAGGAAGACTCCACCCCGACCCGGGCCGCGTCGTCGAGACCGAGGACCGGTGGGACCAGCGGAAGCGGGACCGACGAGGAGACCGTCACCCGCACGATGGCGCCCGCGGTGGGGCAGGTGACGGCGTCGCCCACGCAAGACACATCGACCGCCAGCGTGTCGCGGTCGAGGTCGTACTCGGTCACGAGGGAGTCCAGAACCGCGGCGGCACGGTCATCGGCATCCTCGACGCTCTCCGCGGACGCGACCGCTCGAGCGACATGCCGGGAGGCTGACTCGACGCCGAGAGCGTGCGACTGGATGATGCCGAGGGTCACGACGAGGTAGATGATCGGCACGAGCAGGATGACGCCGCCGACAATGAACTCGAGCGCGGCCGAGCCGGCCTCGTCGCCGAGGAGGCGCTCAGTCGAAGCTCTCCGCGGGCGCATGGACGGTCACCTCCCACCCGTGCGGGACGCCGAGGAGACCGATCAACGGCAACCGGGTCGTCAGGGTCACCGACACCGTCTCGTACCCGAGGGCACCGGTTTCCGTCGCGGTCGCGCTCTCGACGAACCCACCGCCGACCGCACGATCGACGACCTCTCGTGCCCGGGCGGCGCCGGCAGACGTCTCCACATCCGCCAGAGCAGCGTGGTAGGCGCCCTCGACAGCGGCATCGTGGACGACGTTCCGGACGTAGACAGCGAGCCCCAGCTGGAGCACTCCGAGGGTCAAAACGGTCAACAGCACGCCGACGAGCACGAACTCGACCGGGGTCGATCCGCGCTCCTCGGAGAGCAGCCGCCGCATCTCAGAGCCTCAGAAGCTCGAGACCTGGTCGATCGCCTGCTGGAACAGTTGCGCGAGCGCCGGCCCCGCAAGTGCCCAGATGACGACGACGAGCCCGGCGGTCATGAGCGTGATCAGCACCCAGCCGGGCACATCTCCGCGCTCATCGTCTCGAAGGTCCGCCTGCACGGTTCCCCACGCGGTCCGCAGTCGTACGAGGGTGGAATGGATCATGGTGATCTCCTTTCGATCGAGGGTCAGCCGACCCCGAGGCGAAGCATGACGATGCCCGGGAAGACGGCGAAAAGTACGCTCATGGGAAGCAGGAGGAACACGATCGGGAAGAGCATCGCGATCTCCTTCTTCCCGGCCTGCTCGATGAGCGAACGCTTGGCGTCCTCGCGGGCATCGCCCGCCTGCGCCTGCAGGACGCCGGCGAGCGGGGCGCCGCGGTCGATCGCGGCGACGAGGTGCTCGATGGCTCGCGACAGCGCGGGCACATCCAGGCGCCGCCCCAGGTCGAGGAGCGCGTCGGAAAGATTCGATCCGGTGCCGCTGTCGAGGACTGCGCGTCGGATCTCCACGGTGAGCTCGCCGCTGCCGATCTCGCCCACCCGATGAAGCGCGTCCCGCAGCCCCTCGCCGGCCGCGAGGCACAGCGAGAGGAACTCCAGGAGGGTGGGAAGCTCTTCCTCCACGCGCGTCCGACGACGACGGGCGGCCGCCGTGAGACGGAAGTCCACGAGTGCCGCCGCCGACAGGGCAAGGACCGGCGGCAGGACGGCGGCTCCGGGCGTGAGTCTTCCACTGACAGTGAGGATCACGACGACGACGCCGCCGAGCAGGCCACCCACGACGACCCACGTGAGCTGACGAGCGCGGAATCCTGCGGCATCCTGCGTCCAGCCGGCCTGGCGCAGGCGATGTTCCAGTCGCGCCGCCCCGCCGACCGATGCCATGAGGCGATCGCGGCGCGCACGCCAGTCCCCGGGAACCGGGGCCAAGGGTGTCAAGCCGCGCGGATCCGCGATGTCGCGCAGGTACGGCGCGATACGACGGGAAAGCGTCGGGGCGGCGAGACGCGGAATGCGCGTCGCGACGAGAACGAGGCCACTGGCGAAGGCGCCGCCGAGGACGATCGCCAGTGCCACGTGCGTGAGGCCGCTCACGCGAACCACCTCCGCGGCTCCGGCAGGCGACCGATCCCCAGCATGAGTCGGAACGCGACGACCGAGACGGCCGCACCCAGGATAATGACGGTCACCCCTTCCGGGCTGCTGTACGCCGTGGCGCCCTCAGGCCGCAGGGCGAGAAGTCCGAGGATCACCCACGGTGCGACGACACCCAGGACGGCGGCGCCGCGGATCCACGACTGGCGCGCTTCGATCTCCGCCCGCAGCGCCGCCTCGGCACGGACGGACGCCGACAGGGCCCGGAGGACGCTCGTCAGCTCGGTGCCGCCCACCTGCCGCGCCATCCGGAGCGCCTCGATGATCCGGTCCGCGACGGGATCGGCGAGGCGTGCTTTGAGGCGCAGGGAGCTGGAATCGAAATGCCCGGAGGCGGAGACGTCCGACGCGAAGGCCGCGAAAGCGGGACGAAGTGCCGGTGGCCCGACCTCACCCAGGGCGGAGACCGCATCGGGGAGCGACATCCCCGAACGGACCGAGGCGACGAGGAGGTCGCAGACGTCGGGCCACAGCTGCCGACGTCCCTTCTGCAGGCGACGCACGCGTCCGCGCAACCACGACGCCGGAGCGAAGAAGCCGGCCACCGCGGCGACGGCGGCGAAGGCGGGGAGAGCTGTCACCAGCCAGACCGCCGCACCGGCGAGGGCTGCCGCGGCGAGCGAGACCATCGCGAGATGCCCGACGGTGGCATGACCGAACCCGGCATCCTGCAGGAGGCGCGTGGCTCGACCGTCACGCGGATATCCCTCCTCGCGGACCGTCCGAGGCGGCCACAACCAGGGTGAGAGGGCGAGGAGGATGCCGGCGGCGAGCGTCACGCCTAGAACGGTCGTCATGCCGACTCGCCCCCGAACACGGGACGGGTCTCGATGACGCCGTCGACCACCCGACCGGTCGGAGCGACGATCTCGGCGACGGCTCGACGGCCGTCGGCATCGCGTCGGCAGTGGACGACGAGCCCGACGGAGGCGGCGATGGCCGGGAGGAGGAAGTCGCGGTCGATGTTCCGGCCTGCCAGGAGCGGGAGCGAACCGAGCTTGCGGAGAGCGTCGGTCGCAGAGTTCGCGTGGATCGTGGCAGCTCCGGGCACGCCGGTGTTGAGCGCCAGGACGAGGTCCAGGGCTTCGGCGTCGCGGACCTCGCCGACCACGAGCCGGTCGGGTCGCATGCGGAGTGCTTCCTTGACGAGTCGTCGGAGGGATACCTCGCCGGTGCCTTCCAGACTCGGCTGCCGTCCCTGGAGCGCGACCAGGTCAGGCGCCTGCGCCGTGAGCTCGAACGTCTCCTCCACCGTCACGATGCGGTGGTGCGAGGGCGCCGCAGCGATCAACGCACCCAGCAGCGTCGTCTTGCCGGCGTGCGTCGCACCGGACACGATCACGCTGGTGCGGTCGCGCATCGCTGCGCGGAGTATCGCAGCCTCCGCAGAGCCCACCGATCCGGCTGCGACGAGGTCGTCGAGGGTGCGGAAGCGTGTCAGGAACTTCCTGATGTTCACGGCCCAGTGGCGGCGCGTGATGTCGGGGATGACCACGTGCAGCCGGGATCCGTCGGGCAGGGAGGCGTCGACGAACGGCTGGCTCAGATCGACCCGTCGACCGGTGGCGTGAAGCATGCGCTCCACCAGGTCCCGCACCGCCGTGTCGCTGAGCACGATCGGGGCCCGTTCGCTGCGTCCGTCTCGAGCGATGTAGACCTTGTCGGGCGCGTTGATCCAGATCTCCTCGACGTCCGGATCGTCCAGGAGCGCCTGAAGCGGACCGTAACCGGAGACCGTTGAGAGGATGTCTCGAACGGATGCCGCTTCGTCCTCGATGACGTCGACGCCGCGCGCGAGGGCGAAATCATTGTGACGCCGCACCTCGGCCCGGGCGATGTAGGACGCCCGCTCGGGGTCCCGCGACGGGTCGACTTCTTCGGTCCGCAGTCGTTCGCGCACGCGCTCGGCGATCGAGGTCAGGCCTCGAGTCGTCGACGTGGTCTGCGGGAAGCTCATGGCCTGGGATCCTCGCAACCCTGCCGCCGCCGATGCCGGAGTTATCCACACCTGATTCGGGGGTTATCCCTCCCAGGTCCCTCCCACCGCGCGCTCTAGACTGAACCCACCAGCGGGAGTGGTGAAATTGGCAGACACGCAGGATTTAGGTTCCTGTGCCTTCGGGCGTGGGGGTTCAAGTCCCCCCTTCCGCACGGGGCACTGACGTGCCTCACACCTTGCGCCCATCTGTCGGCGGATCTCCGCCGCGATCTGAAGGACCTCTGTGCACCCCTTCGCCTTGATCCCCTGGCTGGATCCCGAGACCATCATCAACGCGGCCGGTCCTTGGGCGCTCGTCGTGGTCTGCTTCATCGTCTTCGCCGAGACGGGACTGCTTGTCGGCTTCCTCCTCCCGGGCGACACCCTCCTGATCATGGCGGGCCTGCTCTCCAACCCGGTGACGCATGCACCGAACGGCGTCTTCGGCGTGAACGTCTGGATCGTCGGTCTCCTCATCGGTCTTGCCGCCTTCCTCGGCGGAGAGGTGGGCTACCTCATCGGGCGCAAGGGCGGACCCGCCGTCTTCGAGCGCAAGGAATCGGGACTGTTCAGTCGCAGCAACGTCGAGCGGACGAATGCATTCTTCGAACGGTACGGCGGTGTGACGGTGATCCTCGCGCGCTTCGTTCCGATCGTCCGCACCTTCGCCCCCGTCGCGGCAGGCGTCGGCAAGATGGCCTGGCACAAGTACTCGCTGTACAACCTGATCGGCGCGGTCATCTGGGGCTTCGGCCTCACCGTCATCGGGTACCTCGTCAGCCTCATTCCCGGCGTCGGTCAGTTCGTCGCCGAGTACATCGACGTCATCCTGCTGGTCGCGGTGGCGGGCACCATCGTCTTCATCGTCTGGCACTACTTCGCCGAGAAACGCAAGGTCAAGCGCGAGATGGCTGCCGGTCCCGACGGGCTCACGGACGCCTCCGAGGCGCAGGAGCTCGTCCTCGAGCCGGAGGCGTTCGACGGCAAGACCGACGGTCGCGGCGGGGACGCCCCGCGCCTCTGATCAGGACGCCTTCTTCTTCGCAGGAGCCTTCTTCGCCGGAGCCTTCTTCACCGTAGCCTTCTTCGCGGGTTCCTTCGTGGCCGGCGCCGACTTCCCGTCGGCGTCGGCCTTCGTCTTCCCGCCGGCATCCTCGCCCGTTCTCGCCGCCCGGCTCTTCTCGACGCTGGCCCGCAGGGCCGCCATCAGATCGATGACCTCGCCACCCTCGGCATCCGCCTTCTCCCCGAAGGTCTCGGCGGTGTCGAACGCATCGCCCTTCTCGAGTTTCGCGTCGATGAGGGTGCGCAGTTCCTTCTGGTACTCGTCGGTGAACTCACTCGGGTCGAAATCGCTCGAGAAGCTGTCGACGAGGGATGCCGAGAGCTCCAGCTCTTTGCTCGAGATCTTCACCGGCTCATCGAGCACCGGGAAGGATGCCGCGCGCACCTCGTCCGCCCAGAGGAGCGTCTGCAGAACCAGCACGTCGCCTCGCACTCGGAGAGCGGCGAGCCGCGTCTTCTGCCGCAACGCGAACCGGACGATCGCGGTGCGGTCGGTCTGCTCGAGGGTCTGACGCAGGAGCACGTACGCCTTCGGGCTCTTCGAGTCGGGTTCGAGGTAGTACGCCTTGTCGAGGGTGAGCAGATCGATCTGCTCGGTGGGGACGAACTCGACGACCTCGATCTCGCGGCTGCGCTCGCTCGGCAGCGCTGCGAAGTCGTCGGAGGTCAGGACGACGGTGCGCTCGCCGTCGTCGTAGGCCTTGTCGATGTCGGAGTACGGCACGACTTCGCCGTCGATCTCGCAGATGCGCTGGTAGCGGATGCGGCCGCCATCGGCGGCGTGCACCTGGTGCAGCGACACGTCGTGGTCCTCCGTCGCCGAGTACACCTTGACGGGCACGTTGACGAGTCCGAAGGTCAGCGCGCCTTTCCAGATCGATCTCATGCCCTCAGTACACACCCCGCCGACGCGACGACCAATGGGGGTTGCGCACTAATCTGGCCCCATGCCAGCCGCGTCGCAGGAGGTCGTCGTCGATGGACGCCGACTGCGGCTGACGAACCTCGACAAGGTGATGTACCCCGCGACGGGGACCACGAAGGGCGAGGTCATCGACTATCTGACGCGGATCGCTCCGGCAATCCTCCCCCACCTCGATGCGCGGCCGGTCACCCGAATCCGCTGGCCCGACGGCACGGGCGAGGGCTCGTTCTTCGCGAAGCACCTCGAGGCGGGCGCGCCGTCATGGGTCAGCCGGAGACCCATCGAGCATTCGACCGGCGCGAAGGACTACCCGCTCGTCGACGGTGTCCCGACCCTCGTCTACCTCGCGCAGGTGGCGTCGATCGAACTGCACGTCCCGCAGTGGCGTTTCGACGCCGAGGGTGTGAGACGCAACCCCGACCGGCTCGTGCTCGACCTCGATCCCGGCCCCGGTGTCGGCCTCGCCGAGTGCGCGGACGTCGCCCGGTGGTCCCGCGAGATCCTCGTCGACCTGGGCATGGACCCCCTTCCCGTCACGAGCGGCAGCAAGGGCATCCATCTGTACGCCCCGCTCGACGGCAGCCGTACGAGCGACGAGATCAGCGCCTTCGCGAAGGAACTTGCGCGAGCGCTCGAGGCGGATCATCCCGACCTCGTCGTGAGTCAGATGTCCAAGGCCGCCCGGCCGGGGAAGGTGTTCCTCGACTGGAGCCAGAACAACGGCAAGAAGACCACCATCGCGCCGTACTCGCTGCGGGGTCGTGAACGTCCCACGGTCGCCGCCCCGCGGACGTGGGCGGAGCTCGACGATCCCGAGCTGCGACACCTCCTCTTCGACGAGGTCCTCGACCGGGTCGCTGCGGGCGGCGATCTGATTGCGCCGCTCGCGCCCACAGGCACGGGGCCGCTGACGTCCTACATCGCCAAGCGCACTGCGGCGAGGACCCCGGAACCGGTACCGGACTCCCCCGTCGGCTCCGCTCGCCCGGCATCCTCCCGGTTCGTCATCCAGGAGCATCACGCGCGGCGGCTCCACTACGACCTGCGACTCGAGCACGACGGCGTGCTCGTCAGCTGGGCGGTGCCGCGCGGCATCCCGGAGTCGCCTTCGACCAACCACCTCGCCGTCATGACCGAGCCGCATCCGATGGAGTACCTGGATTTCGCCGGAGACATCCCCGCCGGTGAGTACGGCGCCGGATCGATGTCGATCTGGGACACCGGCACCTTCGAGCTCGAGAAGTGGCGCGAGGACGAGGTCATCTTCACCGCGACCGGACGCGGCGACGGCCCGCTCGGTACCGTCAAGCTCGCTCTCATCCGAACGAGCGGCGACGGGGAGAAGTCGCAGTGGCTGCTGCATCGGATGAAGACGGATGCCGCGGGTCCCCCCGTCCCACATCCGCCCTCCGACGCCCCGGCCTCGGCGCCGGCTCCGATGCTCGCGACGTCCTCGAACGCAGCCCTCGCGGGGCAGGCGGCGACCCGGTGGGGTCCGTGGGTCGAGTTCAAGTGGGACGGGGTGCGAGCCCTCGGGATCTGGGACGGCGTGCGGCTCCGCCTCCGCGCCCGCAGCGGAACGGACATCACGGCGCGGTATCCCGAGCTGACCGGCGGCGATCCCGGGTTCGGCGCCGCGCCCTGCGTCGTGGACGGCGAGATCGTCGCCCTCGACGATCGGAACCGGCCGAACTTCTCGTTGCTCCAGCACAGGATGCATCTCACGAAGGCCGGGGAGATCGACCGCGAGTCGGCGCGGATCCCCGTCCAGTTCCTGCTCTTCGACGTCCTCGAGGTCGATGGAACGGATGCCGCTCCACTCCCGCTCTCGCACCGGCGTGAGCTGCTGGAGGGCGTCGCCGAGCATACGATCGGCCCGATCGTCGTGCCGCCCGTCGCGGACGACATCGAGGACGCCCTCGCGACGGCGCGGATGCTCGGACTCGAGGGCGTGGTCGTGAAGGATCCCGCGTCCGTCTACCGTCGTGGCGTCCGCAGCGAGCAGTGGCTCAAGGTGAAGCTGACTCTGATGCAGGAGGTGGTGATCGGCGGCATCCGACCGGGCAAGGGCGTCCGCACCGGCGAGATCGGTTCACTGCTCATGGGAGTGCCCGCCGAGGGAGGTCTGCACTACATCGGTCGCGTCGGATCGGGTTTCAGCGAGGCGACGCTCGCCCGCCTGGATGCCGCATTCGCACCGCTCCGCACGGCCGAGAACCCTTTCATCGACATCGGCCGTGCCGAGGCATCCGACGCGCTGTGGGTCAGACCGGAGCTCGTCGGCGAGGTGGAGTACGCCGAGGCGACACCGAGCGGAACGCTCCGTCACGCCCGCTGGCGAGGACTCCGCCCCGATAAGACTCCCGCGGACGTGCGCACCGAAGACTGACGAGGACCGTCACCCGTTCTGGACGAGAGTCAGCTGAGTGCCGTCCGGGTCCACGAGATACGCGACTCGCCCGCCCGAGGACCCGATCGGGGAAGAACTCCAGCTGCAGCTGCTCCCGGCGCAGGATCAGCCAGTCCTCGGCGCGGTAGACCACATCGAAGCCGAGCGCTCCGTAGAACCCGACAGTGGCGTCGAACCCTCGGGACGGCAGGTTGGGAGCGGCGAAATCCGGCATCGGGGATCCTTTCCAGCGCGACTCACGCGTGGGCCTCGTGCTCGACGTGACCCGCCGGCTCGAGCTGGAACGTCGAGTGCTCCACGTCGAAATGGCGGGCGAGGCAGGACTGCAGTTGGGACAGAAGCAGACCCGCGCGGTCGTCGGCGAAGTAGTCCGTCGCGACGACGACGTGCGCCGTGAACACCGGCGCGCCGCGCGTGAGCTGCCAGACGTGCACGTCGTGCACGTCGACGACTCCCTCGGTACCGAGGATGTGGTCGCGGATGTCGGTGACCTTCGTCCCCGACGGCGCCCGCTCCCCCAGCACGGCGAAGACCTCCCTCAGCAGGGTGATGGCGCGCGGCACGATGAGGGCGGCGATGACGAGCGAGGCCACGGCGTCGGCCGGCATCCATCCCGTCAGCCAGATCACGCCCGCCGCGATGATCACGACGACCGACCCCAGCAGGTCGCCGAGGACCTCGAGGTACGCGCCGCGCACGTTGATGCTCGTGCGCTGCGCGACGCTCAGGACATAGAGCGACACGCCGTTGGCGACCAGGCCGATGATGGCGACGACGAGCATCGGCAGACCCTGCACCTCGGCCTCAGCGGGGCGGATCAGTCGCCCGACGGCCTCGACCGCGATCCACACTCCGAGGGCGATCAGGATCACGGCGTTGAGCAGTGCGCCGAACACCTCGGCGCGCTGGTATCCGTACGTCTGACGTTCGTCGGCGGGGCGCGCCGCGACCGACGCCGCGATGAGGGCGATGACGAGCCCCGAGCTGTCGGTGAACATGTGGCCGGCGTCCGCGAGCAGCGCCAGCGATCCGGTCAGGATCGCTCCGACGAGCTGGACGATGAGCACCGTGGCCGTGATACCCAGGGAGACCGCGAGCAGGCGTCGCGGATGTCCTCCCCGGATGCCGGCGGGTGCGTGATCGTGCATACCTACGAGGGTAGGACCCGCCGTCCCCCCGACCGGCCCCATCGGCGAACTCGGGAATGAGTCCGATTCTCAGCCTCAGCGGGCGGGGGCGGATCCTCAGAGGGTCGCGAGCAGGGGTCCCAGCGAGGCGAATGCCCGCGCGCGGTGCGATGACGCGTTCTTCTCGGCCGAGGTCAACTCCGCCGCGGAACGGCCCGCGGCGTCGTCCGGCAAAAACACGGGGTCGTAGCCGAAGCCGTTGTCGCCCGCGGGCGCCGCCGCGAGACGCCCGGGCCAGACACCGGTCACGACGTGCTCCTCGCCGCCGGGGACGACGAGAGCGATCGTGGAGACGAACTGCGCCGTCCGGTGCGGATCGGCGATGTCGGCCAGCTGATCGAGCAGCAGCTCGTAGTTCGCGACGCCGTCCTTCTTGTGACCCGCCCAGTAGGCGGAGAACACCCCGGGCGAGCCGCCCAGCACATCGACGGCGATCCCGGAGTCGTCCGCCATCGCCGGAAGGCCGGTGTGTGCGGCCGCGGCGCGCGCCTTGATGAGCGCGTTCTGCGCGAACGTCACGCCGTCTTCGACAGGCTCGGGTCCGTCGTAACCGACGACCTCTAGATCGGGACGAGTCGAGGCGACGATCGCCCCGAACTCCTCGACCTTGTGGGCGTTGTGGGTGGCGAGGACGATGCGGCGCGTCGTCATGCGAGCTCCTGCGCCAACGCGGCGAGCTGCGCCTCGCGGAGATCGCCGCACCCGTTGACACCGAGCTCGAGGAGGGCGTCGAGCTCGCGCTTGTCGAACGGCGCACCCTCCGCCGTGCCCTGCACCTCGACGAACAGCCCGCGGCCGGTGACCACGACGTTCATGTCGGTCTCGGCGCGGACGTCCTCGACGTAGGCCAGGTCGAGCATCGGCTCGCCGTCGATGATGCCGACCGACACCGCCGAGACGGAGTCGAGGAGCGCCTTCGCATTCTTGCCGACGAAGCCTTTCGCCCGGCCCCACTCGATCGCGTCCGCCAGGGCGACGTACGCACCGGTGATCGCCGCGGTGCGGGTGCCGCCGTCGGCCTGCAGGACGTCGCAGTCGATGACGATCGTGTTCTCGCCGAGGGCCTTGGTGTCGACGACGGCCCGGAGCGCGCGGCCGATGAGGCGCGAGATCTCGTGCGTGCGCCCGCCGACCTTGCCCTTGATCGACTCGCGGTCGTTGCGGGAGTTGGTCGCGCGCGGGAGCATCGCGTACTCGGCGGTGACCCAGCCCTTGCCCTTGCCCGTCAGCCAGCGCGGGACGCCGTTGGTGAAGGATGCCGTGCACAGCACCTTCGTGCCGCCGAAGGAGATCAGTGCGGAGCCCTCGGCATGGGCACTCCAGCCGCGTTCGATCGTGACGGCGCGCAGCTGGTCGACGACGCGGCCGTCGGCACGGGTGGTCTCGCTCATGGGGTCTCCTTGGGTAGATCGATAGCGCCGGTCTGCACGAGCCGGACGGCGCTGACGCCGCGGCCCATCAGCCGGTCGGCGAGTCGGATGAAGTCGTCGGCGGAATCGCCGGTCGCCTCATAGACGTGGGTCGGGGTGGCGTCCGGCCCTGCCAGCAGGTCGCGGGAGACGAGCTGCCGATAGACGTCCTTCGCTGTTTCCGTGTCGCTCGATACGAGCGACACATCCGGACCCATCACATAGCTGATGGCGCCTTCGAGGAACGGGTAGTGGGTGCACCCCAGGACGACGGTGTCGACACCGGCGTGGCGAAGCGGAGCGAGGTACTCCTCCGCGACGCGCAGGACGTCGGTCGTGTCGGTCACTCCCGCTTCGACGAAGTCGACGAAGCGCGGGCACGCCTGCGCGAAGACGCTGAGGCGTTCGTTGACGCCAAGCATGTCCTGGTACACCCCTGAGCCGATGGTGCCGGCCGTCCCGATCACGCCGATCCGTCCGTTGCGCGTGGTCGAGATGGCGGTGCGGACCGCCGGCCCGATGACCTCGACGACGGGCACGTCGTAGCGCTCTCGCGCGTCGCGCAGCAGCGCGGCAGAGGCGGTGTTGCACGCGATGACGAGCATCTTCACGCCCTGGTCGACGAGAGAGTCCAGAACCTCGAGCCCGTAGCGGCGGACGTCGGCGATCGGCTTCGGCCCGTACGGGGAGTGCGCGGTGTCGCCGATGTAAAGGATCGACTCGCGCGGGAGAAGCTGCGAGACGGCACGGGCCACGGTGAGCCCGCCCACTCCGGAGTCGAAGATCCCGATCGGTGCGTCCGTCACGATCGACCAGCCTAGTCTCGGTCCGACCCGACTCCGCGCCTGGATAGAGTGACCGGATGGCCACGTCCACGGCATTGCTGACCGACCGCTACGAACTCACGATGCTGGATGCCGCCCTGCGCGACGGCACCGCGAATCGCCGGTGCGTCTTCGAACTGTTCGGACGGCGTCTTCCGGGCGGGCGCCGCTTCGGCGTCGTCGCCGGCACCGGCCGCCTCCTTTCGGAGATCGCGGATTTCCGCTTCGAAGAGGCCGAGCTCGCCTACCTGCGCGACAACGACATCGTCAGTCCCGAGACGGTCGGCTACCTCGAGGGCTACCGGTTCACGGGGACGATCAGCGGGTACCGAGAAGGCGAGCTCTACTTCCCCGGCTCCCCCATCCTCACGATCGAGGGCACGTTCGCCGAAGCGGTCATCCTCGAAACCCTGGCGCTCAGCATCCTCAACCACGACTCTGCTGTCGCGACAGCCGCCGCCCGCATGAGCATCGCCGCCGGCGACCGTCCGCTCGCTGAGATGGGATCCCGTCGCGCTGCGGAACGCTCCGCCGTCGCGGCCGCGCGCGCTGCCTATATCGCGGGCTTCTCGGCGACCAGCAATCTCGAAGCGGGACGCTCGTGGGGCATCCCCACGATGGGTACCGCCGCACACGCCTGGACGCTCCTCCACGACACCGAGGAGGACGCGTTCCGCAGCCAGATCGAGGCTCTCGGCACGGGAACGACACTTCTCGTCGACACGTACGACATCCGCCAGGGCGTCGAGACGGCCGTCCGGGTCGCAGGCACCGGGCTCGGCGGCGTTCGGCTCGACTCCGGCGACCTCCCGACCGTGGCCGCTTCCGTGCGTCAGCAGCTCGACGAGCTCGGCGCGACAGCGACACGGATCACCGTGACGAGCGACCTCGACGAGTTCGCGATCGCGGCACTGGCGGCATCTCCCGTCGATGCGTACGGCGTCGGAACCTCCGTCGTCACGGGATCCGGCACCCCGACGGCGGGAATGGTCTACAAGCTCGTCGCCCGGCAGGGCTCGGACGGCGGCTGGGTGCCGGTGGCGAAGGCCTCGACCTCCAAGGCATCCATCGGCGGTCGCAAGGCCGCATTCCGGCGCCGTGCCGACGGGGTCGCGACTGCTGAAGTCATCGCCGTCGCCGACGGCTTCGAAGAGCTCGACGCCCCCTCGGCCCACCCCGACGCCCGCCCGCTGCAGACCGTGCTCGTCGATCACGGCGAGACGGATGCCGCGCACCTCGGCCCCGACGGCGTCTCTGCGGCGCGCGCGCACCACCTGCGCGTCCGCGAGGAACTGCCCGTGACGGCGCTGGCGCTGAGCCGCGCCGATCCCGCTCTGCCGACCGTCTACGAGGTCAGCGAGGCGTAGATCTCCTTGCACGTCGGGCAGACCGGGAACTTCTCGGGATCACGTCCCGGCGTCCATTTCTTGCCGCAGAGTGCGCGCACCGGCTTGCCGGTGATGGCGGACTCCATGATCTTGTCCTTCTTGACGTAGTGCGAGAAACGCTCATGGTCGCCCGGCTCGATGGACTCCTCGCGGATGAGCTCCTCGAGCTCGCGGTCGAGTGTGGCGAGGCCGCCCTGATCAGGGCTGTCGATCGGCGTGCTCATTCCCCCGAGTGTACTGGGGTCGGGGCCGCTGTGGCCGGGCGTCAGAGGGTTTCTGCGAACTCCATGATGCGTCCGGTGCGACGCTCGAAGAGCGCTCCGCCGACGGCGACGCCGACGACCAGGACACCGACCCCGACGCCGAGGCCGGACCAGAACGACGTCCACGCGGCATCCTCGTCGCCACTCAGTGCCAACCACCCCCACCAGAGCGACGGGGCCGACAAGACGATCGCGCCGAGGAGAACGACGGCCTGAGGCACCCCACCGCCCGTCCGCTGCGGCTGCTCGAACGGCCCCTCGCCAGGACGCGAGACGGCGTACGGCGCAGCGACCGACGCGATCGACCCCAGCCCGAGGCCGGCCGCGAACAGAGAGATGCAGACACCGACGAGCGCCGGAAGCACGGCCCACCGGCCGTGCACCCAGATGGACCCCGTGATCATGAGCGCCAGGAGCGGGATGCCGATCATGAGGATGGGCACGAGCCGCCCGATCCGGTCTGCGACACCGCGCACCCCCGCGGAGATGTGGAGCCAGACGCCGGTCGAGTCATAGGCCAGATCGTTGTGGATCAACCATCCGAGGAAGAGGGCGAGGATCGGCGGAGGGATGAGCGCGACGGTCTGCAGCGGAACGCCGACGATGAGCAACGGTGTCACGATCAGGACGGAGGCGATCGGAACGACGATCACGTTGGCGAGGTAGCGGGCATCGCCGAACCAGTAGACGATGCTGCGCGCAGCGACCGCACCGCCGGGCAGCCCGGGCATGACGGCGAACCATCCGAGGCCGCGACGCTCGCGGACGGGAACAGGACGCTCGGTCCGAGTCATCATCAGCTGGACCAGCAGATACCACGCGAGTGCCAGAAGAACGATCGTTCCCACGGCGACCAGCAGAGAAGCGACCAGCGGGCCGCCCGCCCGCACGGCGATCGCGGGCGCCGCGCCGAAGGGAGTGATGGCGAGCACCTGAGCCGCCTCCGTCAGAGGCGACGGAAGTCCGCCCGACCACTCGAGGGAGAACGCGAAAGCCGCCACCGGGATCACGACGACTCCCGCTGCCGTCACCATCAGCCCGGTCAGCTGCGGCGAGCGTCGGTCTCGCAGGGCGACGGCCGACACGGCCATGGCGCACCGCGACGCGAGCACCGTCGTGGCGACGAGGAGGGCGGCGCTGAGGACGGCCTGCCAGACCGGGGCACCGTGCCCGGTCGCTGCGACGGCCATCGCCACGGCGATCGACAGCACGACGACACCGGGGACGCCCAGCGGCGACGCGGCAGCGACCGTCCATGCGACGGTTCGGGGCTCGGCACCCGTCGTGACGAAGCGGCGCGGATCGAGAGGGTCATCGGCCCCGGTGAACAGCGGTATCAGCAGGAAGCCCGCGATCAGCGCTGCGCCTCCCACCACGGCCAGTGTCGCCGCTTCGTCGGCCGGGACGCGGTCGAGTCTGACGAAGGCGACGCAGACGGCGGCGACGGCCACCGCCAAGACGCCGAATGCGACCAGCCGGCGCACGACGACGGCAGGGCGTGCATTCAGCGCGCCGACGAGGAGGGCGAGTCTCAGTCGGAGTACGTGTGCAACCACTCCAGGCCTTCCACATCACTGAGACCGCCGGAGAGCTGGACGAAGCGCTCCGCGAGAGTCTTGTCGCCGCGCACCTCGTCGACCGTGCCCTGTGCGAGCACCTGGCCGGCGACGATGACCGCGACCCCGTCGCACATCCGCTCGACGAGCTCCATGCCGTGACTCGAGAGGACGACGGTGCCGCCTCTCGCGACGTACGCCGACAGGATGTCGAGGATGACGGCGCTCGAGACCGGATCCACCGCTTCGAACGGCTCGTCGAGGACGAGCAGCCTCGGAGCGTGGATCATCGCGCCCGCCAGCATGATCTTCTTCGTCATGCCCGCTGAATAGTCGGACACCGGACGCGCCAATGCGGCGGTCAGGTCGAACGCGCGCGCCAGATCCTGCGTGCGCTCGGTGACGACGGCGGGGCGGAGCCCTCGCAGCACCCCGTAGTAGTGAAGGAGCTGTCGACCGGTGAGACGGTCGAACGTGCGCAGACGATCCGGGAGGACCCCCATGAGCGCTTTCGCACCCCGAGGATCGCGGCGAAGGTCGACGCCGCCGACCTGTATGGAGCCGCCGTCGGGACGCAGGAGACCCGCGATCATCGACAACGTCGTGGTCTTTCCGGCGCCGTTCGGTCCGACGATGCCGTAGAACGTGCCGGCCGGGATCTCGAGGTCGACGGCGTCGACGGCGAGAGTCCGCCCGAAGGACTTCGACACCTTCGACATCCGGAGTGCAGGTGCCGCGCCACTCTGAGTGACGTCTTCCTCCTCGGTCGCGGGCAGCACGGCCGTGACGGGCGCGGGGTCCTCCGGCTCTAGTTCGGGCTCCGGCTCGGCCATGAACTCCGGCTCCGGGTCCGGCTCGGCCATGAACTCCGGCTCCGGGTCCGGCTCGGCCATGAACTCCGGCTCCGGGTCCGGCCCGGGGTCTGGCTCGCGTTCAGGCACCGGCTCGACCGTGGGCTCGGGCTCGGGCTCAGGCTCAGGCACCGGCTCGACCGTGGGCTCGGGCTCAGGCTCAGGCTCGACCGTCAGCTCGGTCTCAGACTGCCGCTCGGTGTCTGCCTCTCCTTCGTCCCCGACATGGACCTCGAGGTCTGTGCGGGCGCCTTCGAACTGCGCCGCGGCGACGGATGCCGGCAGATCGGGCTTCGGCGGAAGGGCTACGGTCGCCTTCTCCTCGTCAGCGGGGGCGTTCGCCCCTCGGGCTGCGGCGACATCAGCGGGCAAGGGAGGCGGCGGGGGGAGGGCGGTGCCGGCGCCGGACACTCGTGCCTTACCGCGGGGCTGTCGTGTCTTCGGAAGCGTCACTCGTCAAACCTACCAAGGGGTGATCACCGTCTCCTGGGACCTCGTAACCCGCAGCACGGTTATCACGAATGCGCAACGCCATACGCGGATTCGGGCCATTGTCAGGCGCCCCGGCTACCATTTAGCTGGCACAAGGATGTGTCTTTCCGATGGACGGACAGTGACCACATCGTCAGGAGCACCCCCGTGACCAAGATCGTCATCCTCGCAGCCGGCATGGGCTCGCGGCTCGGCCGCAGCCTGCCCAAGCCGCTGACGCCGCTGAGCGACGGCCGCAGCATCATGGGCCAGCAGCACGACAACATCCACGCCGCTTTCGGTCCCGCGGCATCCATCACGACCGTCGTCGGCTACCGCGCCGAGACGATCGTCGAGGCGTTCCCCGACGCCG
Source organism: Microbacterium sp. LKL04 (assembly GCF_900102005.1). NCBI lineage: Bacteria > Bacillati > Actinomycetota > Actinomycetes > Micrococcales > Microbacteriaceae > Microbacterium > Microbacterium sp. LKL04. Next base: position 1,156,125 of record NZ_LT627736.1, read on the forward strand.
ACTACGTCTACAACGACCGTTACGACCAGACGAACACCTCGAAGAGCCTGCTGCGCGCGCTGAAGGCGACGGGCAAGTCCGGCGTCCTCTGGATGAACGGCGACGTCGTCTTCGACCCGCGTGTGCTCGGTCGCGCCATCGCCCTCATCGAGGCGGAGCAGTCCTTCGTCACCGTAAACACCTCGAAGGTCAGCGACGAAGAGGTGAAGTACACCGTCGACGCCGACGGCAACATCGCGGAGCTGTCAAAGACGGTCGCCGGAGGGCTCGGCGAAGCGGTCGGCATCAACTACATCTCGCGTGCGGACAAGTCGGCGCTGATCGCCCAGCTCAACCACGTCGACAACCAGGACTACTTCGAGCGCGGCCTCGAACTCGCCGTCGCCGAGAACGGGCTGAAGCTGCGCCCCCTCGACATCTCGGACCTCTACGCGGTCGAGGTGGACTTCGCCGAGGACCTCGACCGGGCGAACTTCTACGTCTGACGCTCGAGGCGGAGCCGGGGAGCCCGCCGTGAACCCTGTGACAGCGAACGTCCCCCGCATCCATTCGCTGCCGGATGATTCGGCCTGGGCAGGTGGACTGCCGCCGGTCGGGTCATCGGAGCATCCCTGGCTCATCCGAATACTGGACCGCGTACTCGCCACCCAGCGCCCGGCAGTTTTGTCGCATCTCCGGGGCATCCGGGCGCGGCATCCGGATGCCGCACCCGCCGACATCTGCCGGATCCTCGAACGCCGCTATCTCGCGACGGTCACGACCGGTGGAGCCGCCGTCGGTGCCACGGCGGTCGTCCCCGGTATCGGAACAGGGGTGACGCTCGCGCTCGCCGGGGCGGAGACGGTCGGATTCCTGGAAGCGACGGCACTGTTCGCTCAGTCACTCGCAGAGGTGCACGGCATCCGCCTGTCCGATCCCGACCGGGCGCGCGCACTCGTTCTCACGCTGATGGTCGGGCGCGAAGGTGTGGAGCTCGTCAGCCAGTTCGCCGGGCAGATCAGCGGCGGCGGAAAGCCCCGGCAGGCTTACTGGGGCGAGCTGGTCACCACGTCATTGCCCCGAGCGATGGTCGGACCTCTCCTCGACCGGCTGAAATCCGCTTTCATCCGCCGGTTCGCCGTACAGGGCGGCGTCTCGGTGGTCGGCCGTGCGCTGCCCTTCGGGATCGGCGCCGTCGTCGGCGGCAGCGGCAACCACATCCTGGGTCGACGCGTCGTCACGGGTGCCCGGCGCGCCTTCGGCGCTCCTCCCCCGGTGTTCCCCGCGGAACTGACCGTGACGCCGCCCGACGCTGAGAAGCCCCGGCGTCTTCGTGGACCGCGTCGTCGCGCGCGGCACGGCGACGAGATCAACGGGTAGCGTGGCCGGGTGATCCCGGTACTCGTCACTCTGCTCATCCTCAACGGTGTCTTCAACGCCGTCGTCTGGCCTGCCTTCTACCGACGCGTGGCGCGCGACGAACGTTCGCGCGACGAGCGTGGTCGCGCCACCCGCTTCCTCGTCGTCCACACCGTGTTGATCGCGGTGGCAGTGATCCTCGCGGCGGTCTCGATCCTCGCCGGGGTCATCGCCGCGACCGGCGCGTGGACCTGACCCGCGCGGCCTGCACACCCCGCGGGGCGCGCGCAAGTGGTTCGGCCCACCCCGCAACACTGACTAGCGTTGTCGGGTGGTAACGACTCCCCCGACGCACCCGCCAGGCCGCATCCGAAGCCTCGACGGCCTCCGTGGGGTCGCGGCTCTGGTCGTCCTGCTGCACCACTGGCTGCTGATCGCACGTCCGCTGCTCGAGGGCACAGTGAGCTGGGCGGTGATCTCGGAGTCTCCCGTGAAGCTCCTCACGGCCGGCAACGAGGCGGTCCTCGTCTTCTTCGTCCTCTCGGGGCTCGTCGTAGTCCTGCCCGTGTTCCGCGAGAACTTCTCCTGGATGGGATTCCTCTCGGCACGAGTCGTCCGTCTGTACGGGCCGGTCATCGCCTCCCTGGGGCTGAGCGCCCTGCTGATCTTCCTCGTTCCACGCGACCGGTCAACGATGCCCCCGGGGTCCTGGATGGCCGAGACGCACGCCGAGAGCGTCACGTGGCAGTCGTTCCTCGCGCAGGCATCCCTCGTCCCGCGTCAGTACTCCCTGAACAACCCCCTCTGGTCGCTGCACTGGGAGCTCCTGTATTCCATCGTCCTGCCGCTCGCCACGGCTCTCGCGCTCCTCGTCCGGCGGCACGCCCTGGCCGCGGTGCTCCTCTGCTGCGCGCTCAGCGTGGCGGGTCGCCTGTTCGAGCAGAGCGAACTCCTCTACTTCCCCGTCTTCGTGATCGGCACGATCATGGCCGCGCGCATGCCAGATCTGCTGGCGTGGGTCGAACGCCCGCGACCTCGGTGGTTCATGCCGCTGTTCACGCTCGTGAGCGTCCTCATGCTCATCGGCAGCTGGCTCGCGCGCCCGATCGTCCCGAGCGGCACCGACCTCAGCCAGGTGCTGTGGGCCTTCGCCGCCCCCGGCGCTGCGGGGATCGTCCTCGTCGCGCTCGCGTGGGGACCCGCGATCCGGCTGTTCGAGACGCGCCCGATCCAGTGGCTCGGCAAGATCTCCTTCAGCCTTTACCTCGTGCACGTCCCGGTGCTTGCGACCCTCGCCTTCGCCTTCGGTTCCGAGGCGTGGGGGCTCGTCGGCCTTCTCGGCATCCCGATCAGCGTGCTCGTGGCCTGGGGGTTCTACGAGGTTGTCGAAGCTAGAATGCATAAGGCGGCGCGACGCGTCCACCGAGCTGTTGCGGCGCGAGCCCGTCGCCGGGCCGGTGAAGTCGCGCCCTGACCTGCCGTCGACGAGAGCACAGCACATACATGCGTTCGCCCCTTCCGCCCGCCGTCACCCGTGCTGTCCGCTCGGCGCTGAGCCGCGCGAAGCGCATCCCGACGTCGGAGCAGATCGCCTGGGCGAGGTCCCGGCCGATCCGGCATCGGACGGTGGTCTACGAATCCTTCGCCGGTAACGGCGCGCTCTGCAACCCCGAGGCGATCTTCCGATCGCTGCTCGCCGACCCCGAGTTCGCCGATCTGACGCACATCTGGTCGATCAGTGATCCGGATGCCGCGGCGGCACTTCGCGCGGAGTTCGCCGACACCCGCAATGTCGTCATCGTTGCACGCGGGAGTGCCGCGTACTGGCGCGCCGTCTCGACAGCCGGATATCTCGTCAACAACGCCACCTTCCCCCCGGCGTTCAGCAAGCGCGTCGGCCAGGTCTACCTGAACACCTGGCACGGGACGCCTCTCAAGCTCATGGGCTTCGACATGCCCGGAGGTGCGCGCGAATCCGCCAACACCCTGCGCAACCTCCTGAATGCCGATTACCTCCTCGCGGCCAACCCGTTCATGGCCGAGACCATGTACGAGGACGCGTACCAGCTCCGCAACGTCTACCGCGGCGCGATCATCGAAGAGGGCTATCCGCGTATCGACCGGCAGTGGATGTCGGATGCGGAGCGGGAGCAGCGCGTCGGTGCGCTCGCCGCTCAGTTGGGCACGTCGCTGACCGGGAAACGCATCGTGCTGTTCGCCCCGACCTGGCGGGGCAACTCCTTCCAGGCCCCCGATGCGGATCTCGCGCACCTGGCCGACCAGGTCGCCGGACTCCAGCGGGAGCTCGGCGACGAGGTCGCTGTGCTCCTCAAGACCCACCAGGTGGTGCACCGGGCGGCCAGCGGCATCCCGGCTCTGCGCCGTGTCCTCGTGCCGAACATCGTCGCAACGAACGTCCTCCTCGGCCTCGCCGACGCGCTCGTCACGGACTACTCCTCGATCTTCTTCGACTACCTGGCAACCGGCAGACCCATCGGCTTCCTCGTTCCCGATGGCGACGCGTACTCCGCCGATCGAGGCACCTACATGCCGCTGGACGAACTCCCCGGCCCTGTGCAGACCGATCCTCTGGCGCTCGGGCGCGACCTCGCCGACCTGCTGCGGCCGAATGCCGCGGCACACCCGCGGTACGCAGAATGGGCGGAACGATTCGTCCCGTACGACGACGGTCGAGCGACCGCCCGCGTCATCGACGTCGTGTTCCGTGGCCGCGAGGAGGGACGCCGCGTGCGCCCCGCGCGGCGGGACGACCGTCCCCGTCTGCTGTTCTACCTGGGCGGGATGCGTCTGAACGGCATCACGACCGCGGCCGTGAACCTCCTGAATTCGCTCGACACCGAGCGCTACGACGTGACGGCTCTCATGGCCTTCCCCCGGGGGGCGACGACCCGTCACAACCAGACCCGCCTGAACCCGAACATCCGACAGGTCTTCCGCGTCGGCGGCATGAACGGCCTGAAAGCGCGTCAGATCATGCGACGCGTCGCGGACGTCAGCACCGACCCGCTCCGCGCGCACCGCCGCCTCGGGCACCGCACGCTGTGGCGGGACGAGTGGACACGCATCTTCGGGTCGGCCAAGTTCGACTGGGTCGCGGACTTCAGCGGATACAGCCCGTTCTGGGCGCACTTGATGCTGCATTCGCCACGCGCGGTGCGCGCGATCTGGCTGCACAACGAGATGGCCGCCGACCGCGACCGTACCGTCAACGGCAAGCAGGCGTTCCGGCGTTCGCTGGGGCGGGTCTTCGCGATGTACCGGGCCTACGACCAGCTCGTGTCCGTCTCCCCTGCCCTCACGGATCTCAATCGCGCCGAGCTCGCCGACTACGCCCGCCCGGACAGTTTCGTCACTCTCAGAAACCTTCCGGATCTCGTCTCCGCCGAGGCCGTCGACGAGCGCGACGAAGACGGTGACGAACCCGAGGACGACGCGATCCTGGGGCAGGTGCTCGACGCCACCCTCGCGGCCCCCGGCATCCGGAGGTTCGTCTCGGTGGGCCGGCTGTCGACCGAGAAGAACCATGCCCGTCTCATCCGCGCGTTCGCTCGCCTCGCATCGGAAGCTCCCGACAGCCAGCTCTTCATCGTCGGCGGCGGGCCGTTGCGCGCGCAGCTCGAGCAGCAGGTGCGGGATGCCGGTCTGACCGGACGGGTCTTCCTGACCGGACCGCTCCGGGACCCGGTGTCCGTCATGCGACGGTGCGACTGCTTCGTCCTCTCCAGCGACTACGAGGGGCAGCCGATGGTCCTCATTGAAGCCGCCCAGTTGGGGCTGCCCATCGTCTCGACGGCATTCGGCTCCGCGCGCGGCGCTCTGCCGGGCGATGACATGCACATCGTCGACCGTGACGACGAGGCACTCGCCGAGGGGATGTCCGCATTCCTCGAGGGCCGGGTCGCGCCGGCATCGCTCGACGTGGAGGCGTACACCGCGGAGGTGCTCTCGCAGTTCGATGCGCTGATCCCGCGGGGTGCGCCCGTGCGCGCTCCCCACGCCACGGGCACGCAGTGACGGTCGACGCGCCGGTTCCGGCGCCCGACGCCGGCGTCACGTTCGTGATGCCCGTACTCAACGAGCGCGATTACCTCGAACGCGCGGTCGAGACGGTCCTGCAGCAGGACGTCGACGGTCCCGCCGAGCTGATCCTCGCCCTCGGACCGTCTTCCGACGGGACGACCGAGCTCGCACAGCGGCTGGCCTCGGCCGACGCGCGCATCCGCCTCGTCGACAACCCGCGAGCCGACATCCCCGTGGCCCTGAACCTGGCGATCCGCGCGGCGCGGCATCCCACCATCGTCCGCGTCGACGCCCACTCCGAACTCGCGCCGGGGTACACGCGTCGAGCACTGTCCACCCTGGACCGCGTTCGCGCCGCCAACGTCGGCGGTGTGATGCGTGCGGACGGACGCACGCCGTTCCAGCGAGCCGTCGCGATCGCGTACAACTCCCCGGCCGGCCTGGGCGGGGGCGCGTACCACGGCGGCGCCCCGGAAGGACCTGCCGAATCCGCATACCTCGGCGTCATGCGCCGGAGCGTGTTGGAGGAGGTCGGGCTCTTCGACGAGTCGATTCGGCGCGGAGAGGACTGGGAGCTCAATCTCCGCATCCGGCAGGCCGGTTACCGTGTGTGGTTCGACCCGGAACTCGCCGTCACCTACTGGCCACGCGAGAACTGGGCGCGTCTCGCCCGCCAGTTCGTCGCCACGGGCACGTGGCGCGGAGAACTCGTCCGCCGGTTCGGACGCCAGAACTCGCTGCGCTTCTTCGCGCCGCCGGCGCTCGTCGTCGCTTTCACGATGAGCATCGTCCTCGGCATCCTGCAGGTCACCGGTACCGTGAGCGGACTCTTCGCAGCGGTCCTCTCCGTCGTCCACCTTCCCGTGGCGCTCTACGTCCTGGGAGTGCTCGCGTTCAGCGCGATCGCCGGACGGACTCTCGGTCAACGCGCATGGCTCGCGGCGGTGCTTCCCACGATGCACCTCGCGTGGGGCGCTGGCTTCCTCATCGGAGTCCTCAGAGGCGCTCACGACACCGTCGACACGTCCCGCCTGGACCGCAACACGCCTCTGCCCTGACGCCTGTCAGTCGCGCAGGATCATGCCCTGGTCGAGAAGCCTGGCCACGACGCGCTCGGCGGCCCGCCCGTCGTCGCGGGCGTTGAATCGCGCGACCCACGATGCATAGCGTTCGGCGTAGCGCTCGGGCGTGCTCGCGTCGGTGAGCGCCGCCGTGAGCTCCTCCTGCGTCGAGGTCAGCGGGCCGGGCGCCCGCGCGGCCAGGTCGAAGTAGAACCCCCGTAGCTTGCCGCGGTAGTGGTCGAGATCCGGAGCGAAGAAGTAGACGGGCTTCCCGGTGACGGTGAAATCGAACATCACCGAGGAGTAGTCCGTGATGAGCGCATCCGCGGCGAGCAGGAGGGCGGAGGTGTCGGGGAAGGCCGTGACGTCGATCACTCGCGAACCGATCGAATCGGTGCCCGGCACGAGTGTGCGCGAGTGCCCCCGGACGAGGACCACCGCCCCGGCGTCGGCTGCCAGGCGTTCGAGGTCGAGGAAGTCCACCATCTGATCACGGTCGTCCCGCCACGTCGGCGCGTAGAGGAGGACCCGCTCCTCCGGCGAGACGCCGAGACCCCGGCGTATGCGATCCCTGTCGCCCGTCGCGAGGACGTCGTTGCGCGGGTACCCCTCGACCCAGATCGGTCGTCGACCGAATGCATACGCCTTGGCGAGGATGCCCGCCGCGTAGGGGTTCTGTGCGAGCAGGACATCCCATCGCCTGCTCTCGCGGATGACGGCGAGGACGCGACGAGGGTCGAAGCCCGGACGCTGAAGAGCAAGACGCTTCAGCGGCGTACCGTGCCACGTCTGCAGGACGCGCTGGCCGGGACGACGGACGAACCGCTTGCGGAGCCAATCGTTGACGACGAGGAGACGAGCCGCGCCCCGGACCCGCCACCACTCGGGAGAACCCTCGACCACGGGGACAGCGCCGTCCGGTACATCGACGGAGCGGTCGGCCACGCTCCAATACCGCGTCACCCCCGGAGCCACGCGAGCGAGCTCCGCGTCGATCGCTCGCGGGTTGCAGCTCGCGTTCCGGCCGTAGAAGCTCTCGAACAGCACCGCGTTCTCGAGCGGAGACGATGCGCGGGCGTAGGTGCTCTCGAGTGCGGACTGGCCGCCGGTGGAGGCATCCGCGTCCGTCAGCGGGGGCGAGACGATCACCCGTCCGCCCTGGACCTCGACGGCGAGCATCTCGCCCACCGCCCGCGGGAACGCCACGAGATCTGCGGCGTGGACCTCGCGGCCGTCCATCACGACGCGGTACGTCCCGCTCGGGAGGGCGAGCAGCGGGCCGCCCCACCGCGAGACGCGCAGCGGGACCGTGGCCCGCCACCCGGCATCCGTTTCGGCGATGGAGCCCGCGACACGGGCGCGCGGACCCTCGAGACGGATCTCGGCAGGAGCCGGCCCCGCCCCCTCGAGGATGAGGGCATCGCCCGGCGCCAGTGCGGCCTGGATCATTCCTTGCCTTTCGTCGTTCGCGACGCGGCGAGACCGCGCCGGATGGCGCGGTACACGCGCTCGGCGTTACGGCCGTCACGGTAGGCGTGGACGCGAGAACTGAGGTCCTGTGCCCGTGCGATCCGCCGGGCACGCTCGGAGTCGTCGAGGAGAACGATCGCGAGTCGGCGTGCGACCTCGCCCCACGTGGTCGCCGCATCCTCGCCCGCGAGGTCGCGATATCTCCCGTAGAAGCCCCGTTCGACGGCGTAGCGACGCTCGTCCGGAGCGAAGAACACGACGGGAAGCGGGATGAGCGCCGTGTCGTAGATGAGGGAGGAGTAGTCGGTGATCAATGCATCGAACGCCGGGAGAACCGGTGTGACGTCCGCGATGAGGTCCGCTCCCAGCCGCCGGACGCGGTCCGTCCCCGGGGGTGGCGCGTACTCCCCCGCGCCGAGGGGGTGCGAGCGGATCACGAGGACGGCATTCGCCGATTCGAGCGCCTCGACGATCGTCGCCCATTCGGCCGGCCCCGGGATCGCGGGATCCGGCGCCCCGTCCCGCCACGTGGGTGCGTAAAGCACGAGGTGCGCGCCGGAAGTCGGTCCGACCAGCGCCTCGACCGAAGCCCGTGCGTCTGCTGCCGAGCCGTCGGCGAGCACGTCCACACGGGGTTCACCGGTGACCGGGATCCTGTCGTGACTCAGCCCGAATGCCGACTCCAGGCGACCGCGGACGAGGTGGGATGCGGCGGGCAGCAGACAGATGCGTCGTTGCGTGCGCCGGTAGGCGTACCGCAGGAGAGGAGCGAGTCCCGGCAGGTTGACCGGCGCTTTCGCTGTGACCGGTGAGTCGAGTCCGAGGCGCTTTAGGGGGATGCCATGCCACAGCTGGACGAGGAATGATCCCGCAGTCCCGTACCGGTTCACATCGCCGGCGCCGTGGGTGACGACGACCACCCTGGCCCTGGCAGTGAGCCAGAACCCGCGCACACCGCCCTTCGGCACAGAAGGCACGCCGGCGCGTCGGGCGGCAGCGGCATCCTTCTCGGAGCCCGTCAGCCAGACGGCGTGCTCCCCGTTCGCCGCGGCGACCTGCCAGAGCGCCCACGCCCCCTCGCCGATTCCGGCGGCGGAGCCGAACACCCACAGATCCCTGGACCGAGGGATAAACCGCGTCGCAACGAGGCCCAGCACGTGGAGCGGGAGTCTCAGCACCTGCGCCGCGTTGCCCGACGAGAACGAGAACGACCCCATCCCGCGAGCCTATCGCGGGATGGGGTCGCGCCTCGGAGGGGCGCTGGAGCGATCAGTCGCTCAGCGTGCCGAGCGTGACGTCGGCGCTCTGCGATCTGCCGTCACGGACGTAGACGAGGTTCGCCGAGCTGCCTGCCGCCAGAGCGCGGACCTGGGCCGTGAGGTCGGTGGCGTCGCGGACCGGGACTCCGTCGAATTCCGTGACGACGTCGCCCGCCTTCAGGCCCGCCTGCGCTGCTGCGCCGCCCGGGGTCACCTGGCTGATGAGCGCACCGGCGACGGTGCTGTCCTCCGCGTCCGCGGCATTGCCGACCATCGCGCCGAGCAGGCCGTGGGTGGCCTTGCCGTCCTTGATGATCTCGTCTGCAACACGCTTGACCACGTTCGACGGGATCGAGAAGCCGACTCCGATGGAGCCCGCCTCGCTGGAGGAGGACGAACCGCCGCCCGCGGTCGCGATCGCGACGTTGATGCCGATGAGATTGCCTTCATCGTCGACGAGTGCGCCACCCGAGTTCCCCGGGTTGATGGCGGCATCCGTCTGGATGACCGCGATCGAGATCGTTCCCGACGAACCCGAACCGCGCTGCTCGCCCTGGCCGAAATCGAACTGGAACGGCGACTCGCCGTTCTGGCCCTGTCCCTGCTCCTGCTCGCCCGAGTCGGGGACGGCGGAGGAGGCGATCTGGATGGAGCGGTTCAGTGCGCTGACGATGCCGGTCGTGACCGTGTTGGACAGGCCGAGCGGGGCGCCCACAGCGACGGTCGTGTCCCCGACATTGAGCTTGGCGGAGTCGGCGAAGGTGATGGGAGTGAGGTCTGTCGCGTCCGTCAGCTTGATGACGGCGAGGTCGTAGATCGGATCGGTGCCCACGATCTTCGCGTTGAAGACGCGGCCGTCGGAGGTCGTGACCCGGAGGGACGCGTCGGAGCTCGCTCCGTCCAGGGTCACCACATGCGTGTTGGTGACGACGTAGCCGTCCTCGCTGAGGATGACTCCGGATCCCGTACCGCCGCCGCTCGACGACGTGGCGCTGATGGTCACGACGCTGGGAAGCGTCTTGGTAGCGATGCCCGTGGTCTGGTTGACCTGGTCCGGATCATTGACCGTGATCTGGGTCGACCCCTTGGGCGCGACCGCGGCCGCCTGTGGCTGGAAGACGTCGTTCCCGATCGCTGCACCGCCGAGGCCCGACACCGCGCCCACGATGGCAGCGGCGACGAGCACCGCCACGATCTTGCCCGAGCCGACCTTCGCGTCGTGAGACCGCTCCGCCGCCGGCTCACCGGGCTGGGGCTGCGTCGAGAACGCCGCGCCCGGGGCGTGCTGGCCGGCATCCTGGGCGCCCTGCGGGTGGGTCGCCTGCCCGTACCACCCCTGGCCGGAGTGATGCGCAGGCGTGGCCTGGGCGTCCGGGGCACCCTGGTGACCGGGCGCACCGGATTCAGGCAGCGGCGGACGCGGGGGCACATTCGCTCCGGACGTGTTCGGGTCGGGGGTGTTCGAATCGCTCATGGGACTGCTCCTTTTTCGAGGCGACTTCAGAGTGCTCCCGGAGTCTGTGGACCAGCTATGCCACCCCTCCGATCAGCCTATGGGAGTGCGCCGGGCATCCGGGTCGCCCGGCGATACGCTGGGCCCGTGCTGCACATATCCGGCGCCTGGCAACGCGCAGCCCGCGGAGCGGGCCTCCTGTCCCCCGACGGCGACCTGACCCCCACGATCTTCGCCGAGATCACGGCGGCGGCCGTCCGGCACGACGCCGTCAATCTCGGCCAGGGCTTCCCCGACGAGGACGGGCCTTCAGAGGTGCTCGACGCAGCTCTGACAGCGATCCGCAGCGGCGTCAATCAGTACCCGCCGGGGCGCGGCATGCCGGTCCTCCGAGAGGCGGTCGCGGACCACCAGCACCGGTTCTACGGCGTCGACCTCGATCCCGACCGCGAAGTCCTCGTCACCGCCGGCGCGACGGAGGCCCTGACCGCCGCGATCCTCGCGCTCCTCGACGGCTCCGATGACGAGGTCGTCGTCTTCGAACCGTTCTACGACTCCTACGCGGCTGCGGTCGCGCTCGCCGGGGCGCGCCTCGTTCCGGTCCCGTTGCGGTGGCCCGGCCTGGAGCCGGATGTGGACGACCTCCGGACGGCCGTCACCGACCGGACCCGGATCATCCTCGTCAACGATCCCCACAACCCGACCGGAACGATGTTCTCCGCCGAGGTCCGCGAGGAGATCGTCCGGCTCGCGCATCTGCACGACGCGCTCATCGTGACCGACGAGGTCTACGAGCACCTGGTGATGTCGGGCAGCCACACACCGATCGCGACACTGCCCGGCGCAGCCGAGCGGACGCTCACGATCTCGTCCGGAGGGAAGACGTTCCGGACGACGGGATGGAAGGTCGGCTGGATCAGCGGGCCCGCTGATCTCGTGGACGCCGTCCTCGCCGTCAAGCAGTACCTCACCTACGTGAACGGGGCACCGTTCCAGCCCGCGATCGCCGTCGGCCTCGGCTTGCCCGACCGATACTTCGAGGACCTGGCGGCGACCCAGCGGGAACGGCGTGACCTGCTGGGCGCCGGACTCGTCGCCGCGGGATTCGAGGTGAGCACCCCCGCGGGCTCGTACTTCACGGTCGCCGACGTCCGCTCGATGCTCGCCGAGGGGGAGGATGCCGCCGACTTCTGCCGCGCGCTCCCCGAGCGCGTCGGCGTGGCGGCGATTCCCGTGACGGCGTTCGTGACACCCGGCCACCGGGCGGAGTACGCAACGCTCGTCCGCTTCGCATCCTGCAAGCGGACGGACGTCATCGCAGAGGCTGCGCGGCGTTTGGCGGCATCCGCCCGTTGACGCGCGACGCGCGCGTCACACGCGCGGAACGACCGTGTACCGGCGCAGGGCGAGGGCGGGATTGACGCGGCGCACCCGCTCGACGGCACGCACGTCGACGAAGGCGACGGCGACATCGGTGGCCGTCCCGATGTGCACGACCGGCACGCCCTGCGGGTCGATGACGACCGAGTGCCCCACGCCGAGCGGCGGCGGGTGGTCCGCGCCGGCGACGTACAGGGTGTTCTCTATGGCGCGGGCCTGCAGCAGCGTGCGCCAGTGGTCCTCTTTCAGGGGGCCCCGCACCCATTCCGCTGCGACGAGGACGACGTGCGCGCCGGTGTCCGCGAGCACGCGGGCGACCTCCGGGAAGCGGAGGTCGTAGCAGGTCATGAGGGCGAACCGGATGCCGCCGGTGTCGAACGTCTCCGCGACGTCGATGTCCCCCGGCTCGACCCAGTCCGATTCGCGCTGCCCGAAGGCGTCGTACAGGTGGAGCTTGCGGTACCGCGCGACGATGCCACCGGCATCCACGGCGACGACGGTGTTCCGGACTCGGCCCGGGGACGCCGCCCGTTCGACCAGCCCCGCGACGATGTGCACGTCGTGCGCCGCCGCCAGCGCGGTGAGCGCGCGGACGAACGGTCCGTCGAGGTCCTGTGCGTGCTCTGCCAGGGAGGCGTCGAAGGGGTCGACGAAGTAGCTCGAGTACTCCGGGAAGAGCACGACGTCGGCGCCGCGGCGGCGTGCACGCTCCACCAGGTCGGCGATGGCGTCGAGGTTGGCCGACTCATCGGCGGTCGGAGCGAACTGGGCCACGGCGACGCCGAGGGGCGTGACGGTCATGAGGTCCTCTCCGAACGACGACGGGCGATCACGGGTGCGACGACCCACAGTCCCACGATGACGGCGGCGAGACCGGCACCCGCCACCCAGGATGCCGCACCACCGACGACGACGTCGAACACGAACACCACGACGCCGATCAGGAGCAGGGACACCAGCCCGAGCGAGCCCAGCATGCAGAGGTGACCGAAGCGAACGATCGCGGGCTTCGCACGCCGCGCGAAGAGGAGCCGGTGGACCGATACGGGAGCGAGAGCGACGACGGCGCTGAACGCGGACAGCACCACCAACACCAGGTACATCCCCCGCTGGGTCGCGTTCAGGTCGCCGAACGAGGGCTGGAAGGCGAGGGCGAGGAGGAACCCTGTGAGGATCTGGGTTCCGGTCTGGAGCACGCGCAGCTCCTGCAGCACCTCGCTCCAGTTTCGGTCCGCCCGCTCGTCTTGCGTCTCGTCCCGACCGTCGGGTTGGGCGTCCGAAGTGACATCGGGGTCTCGCGCAGACATGTCCTCATCCTGCCCATTCGTGGCGCAGTCTGCGCCCCGATTCGCGTCCTCCCGAATCGCGTGCTAGTGTTTTCTCTTGTGCCGCGGGGTGGAGCAGTTCGGTAGCTCGCTGGGCTCATAACCCAGAGGTCGCAGGTTCAAATCCTGTCCCCGCAACAAAAAAGAAGGCGTTCCCTCTCCGGAGGGGACGCCTTCTTCGCGTGTCAGGGCGGGTCAGTCCGGCAGCATCGCCGTCTCCATGTCCGCCAGGAAGCGCACGATCGTGCGGAGCTCCGAATCCGTGTAGGCGTCTGCGGCAGTCCGCATCCGACGCAGCCTGTCGCCGAAGTGACGGCGGAACGTCGTGCGCGCCTCGTCGGTCAGCACAACGATTCGAGCGCGACGATCATGCGGATGCGGGATGCGGTTCAGGTAACCGTCTGCGGTGAGCCGGTCCAGCAGCTTCGTCGTCGACGCCGTCGAGATGGCGAGGTGCGACGCCAGGTCGTTCGGCTTCACGACCTCGCCGTGCTGCTCCCGGATGATGAGCATCCGCAGCGCCGCGAGATCGGTCGCGTTCATGTCCATGTCACCGCGCATACCCGCGTACATTCGATCCAGGGAGTCCGAGAACGCGCGGACGGCCTCGAGTGCACTCATCACGACAGCGCCACGCTCGGTGGTCGGGACCCACGGTTCTGCAACCATTGGACACCTCCTGGGTCGATAGGTAGCATGTCGGATGATCGCTAGATAATCTAGCAACTTACGGAGGAATCGTGTCTGACATCGAGTACGTCGTCTTGATGGATGATGACGGCCGCGACATCGGGACGGCTCCCAAGGCAACGGTCCACGGTACCGACACGGCACTCCATTTCGCATTCTCCTGCCACGTCTACAACTCGCAAGGCCAGATCCTGGTGACGCGCCGAGCGCTCAGCAAGGCGGCGTGGCCCGGAGTATGGACCAACTCGTTCTGCGGTCACCCCGGCCCGGGCGAAGCGGTCCTCGACGCCGTCCACCGGCGCGCCGCGCACGAGGTCGGGTTGGCCGTACGCGACGTGACGCCGACCATCCCGGGCTTCCGCTACCGCGCGGTCGATGCATCCGGGATCGTCGAGAACGAGATCTGCCCCGTCTACGTCGCCTACACGGACGAGGAGCCGGTGCTCAATCCGGACGAAGTCGCCGAAGCACGATGGGTCGACCCTGCCGACCTCGCCGCCTCGGTCTCGGCGGCGCCCTGGGCGTTCAGCCCGTGGCTCGTCCTCCAGGCGCAGCAGTTCGATCTGGCAGACCCGGTGTCCGTCCGGAGGGCCTCATGATCGCCCTGTCCGCAATTGCCCGACGCGAGATCGATGATGCCCTGCAGGTCGCGCTCGAGCGTCTCCGCATCCGTTCCGCCGCCCTCGGCGAGGCATCGGCCGCCCTCGGCGAGGCCACCGCCGCCTCCGCCACGGGCGGGAAGCAGCTGCGACCAGCGCTCGTCGTCGCGGCGTTCCAGGCCTTCGGCGGCGACATCGGCCACTCCCCCGGACTGTGGCGCGTCGCCGCAGCGTTCGAACTCCTGCACGCCGCATTCGTGGTGCACGACGACCTGATCGACGGAGACGTCGAGCGTCGCGGCATCCCGAACGTCGTCGGACGGTTCCGCGAACGCGCTCTGGCGCGCGGCGGGGATGCCGATGACGCGAACCTCCTCGGGGCCGCTGCGGCGGTCCTCGCCGGCGATCTCCTGCTCTTCGAGGCGACGCGCCTGATCGCCACCGCGCCCGTGACCGCACCGCAGCGCGCCGCGCTGTTCGTCCTCCTCGACGACGCCCTGCTGGTCTCGGCCGCCGGCGAACTCGCCGACGTCGAGCAGACCATCGGCGCGGACCTCCCGCCCACCGATTCGCTGATCCGCACCGCCCGCGACAAGACGGCCTTCTACTCCTTCCAGGCCCCGCTCGCCGCCGGTGCGCTCCTCGCGGGAGCCAGCGACGACGAGCGCACGGCACTCGAATCCGCGGGCTCGGCGATCGGGGTGGCCTTCCAACTCGCCGACGACCTCATCGGCACCTTCGGGTCTCGGGCGGAGGCCGGGCGCGAGCCGGGTGCCGATCTCCGCGCGTCGAAGCGGACGCCTCTGATTGCCATGGCGGCCGAAACCGAGGCGTGGCCGCGCATCGCGTCCGCCCTCGCCATGGCGCCGACCGGTCCCATCGCCATCGCCGAGGCGCAGCGCGAGCTCGCCGCCAGCGGCGCACGGGATCGTGCTGTCGAGATGATCGCCGAGACGCTCCGCGCCGCACGCAGCCATGCCGCCGACGCCGCGCTCCCGCGCGACGCCGTCGTTCTGCTCGCCTCCCTCGCGGCTGCCGTGGAGGACCGCATCCCTCGATGAGCGACTCCCTTTACGACGAGACCGCAGCAGCAGCGGCGGCATCCGTCATCCGCGCCTACTCCACGTCCTTCGGACTCGCCACCACTCTTCTCGGGCCGCGCGTGCGGGGCCATGTGCGGAACGTGTACGCTCTCGTCCGGGTCGCCGACGAGATCGTCGACGGTGCTGCCGATGCCGCAGGCGTCCCGCTGGACGAGCAGCGACGCGTCCTCGACGCACTCGAGGCGGAGACCTACGCGGCGATCGACCGCGGCTTCAGCGCGAACCTCGTCGTGCATGCGTTCGCGCGGACCTCGAGGCAGAGCGGGATCGCGAGGGTGCATATCGAGCCGTTCTTCGCGTCGATGCGAACCGACCTCGAGCGGGCCGAGCACGACGACGCCTCGCACGACGACTACGTGTACGGCTCCGCGGAGGTCGTCGGCCTCATGTGCCTGCAGGTCTTCGTCAACGCGGGGAGCGCGTCACCGCGGGATCCCGACGCGGAGCTCGTTTCGGGTGCCCGGCGACTCGGAGCGGCGTTCCAGGACATCAACTTCCTGCGCGACCACGCCGATGACGCGGGCCGCCTCGGCCGGGACTACCTCGGCGTGGGTGTCGGCGCCGAGCGACGCGCCGACGTCCTCGCACGCATCGACGCGGATCTGGATGCCGCCGCCGCGACGATCCCGCTCCTTCCCGCGGACTGCCGTGTCGCAGTCGCGACGGCGCACGGGCTGTTCGCCTCGCTCGCCGAGAGGCTGCACCGCACCGAGGATGTCGACACGCGCGTCCGCGTGCCCAATCCCGTCAAAGCCGCGATCGCGGTGCGCGCCGCCGTCGCGCACCGCACCCTGCTCCCCGCCCGACGGTCCGCACCCTCACGGAGGTCCCCCGCATGACCCGCCGCATCGCCATCATCGGAGGCGGGATCACCGGTCTCGCGACCGCTGCGCTCCTCGCCGACCGCGGGGATGAGGTGACCGTTTTCGAGGCTCTGGACGACGTCGGCGGTCGCGCCGGCAGCTGGGAGAAGGACGGCTTCCGCTTCGACACGGGCCCCAGCTGGTACCTCATGCCCGAGGTCTTCGACCACTTCTTCGCTCTCCTCGGCACGACTGCTGCGGAGCAGCTCGACCTCGTACGGCTCGACCCCGCCTACCGCGTCTACCACGAGGGCGAGCGTGAGCCGTTCGACGTCGTGTCGGGACGGGATGCCGCCGTCGCGGCCTTCGAGGCGCGCGAACCCGGCGCCGGTGCGAAGCTCGCCGCGTACCTCGACTCCGCCGGCGAGATCTACGACCTCGCCGTCTCGCGGTTCCTCTACGACCCGTACGTCTCCGTGAAGGGACTGGCCCACCCCGACGTCCTCAGGAAGCTCGGGACGCTCCTGCCGCTCCTGCTGCGCCCGCTCTCGACCCACGTCGAGAAGCAGTTCTCCGATCCGGTCCTCCAGCAGGTGCTCGGGTACCCGGCAGTGTTCCTGGGCGGCTCCCCGTACGACGCTCCGAGCCTGTACCACCTGATGAGCCACCTCGACCTCGACGACGGCGTGCTGTATCCGCGGGGCGGCTTCGTGCAGATCATCCGCGCCATTGCCCGCCTGGCCGAGGAGCGCGGTGCCGTGATCCGGACCTCGAGCAAAGTCGATCGGATCATCACCGTCGGCGACGTGGCCACCGGCATCCATCTCGCCGACGGCACCCGCGTCGAAGCCGATCACGTCATCTCCACGGCCGACATGCACCACACCGAGACGGAGCTGCTCGAGCCCGACCTCCGCTCGCGGAGCGACGCCTGGTGGGACAAGCGCGTCCCCTCGTTCGGCGCCCTCCTGATCCTCCTCGGCGTCGAAGGCGAACTGCCCGAGCTCGAGCACCACACCCTCCTGTTCACGAAGGACTGGAAGGCGAACTTCGACGCGATCTTCGGCGAGGACACCACCGGCGCGATCCCCGATCCCGCATCGCTGTACGTGTGCCGACCGAGCGCCACGGATGACGACGTCGCACCCGCCGGCCACGAGAACCTGTTCGTCCTCGTCCCCATGCCGGCCGCTCCCGAGCTCGGTCGCGGCGGCGTCGACGGCGCCGGCGACGCCCCTATCGAGGCCGCCGCGGACGCCGTCATCGCCCAGATCGCCGCCTGGACGGGTGTCGCCGACCTCGCCGACCGCGTGCGCGTGCGCCGCACCATCTCGCCCGGCGACTTCGCCGCCGACTTCGGCTCCTTCCGGGGCGGTGCGCTCGGCCTCGCCCACACCCTGCGGCAGTCGGCCATGTTCCGCCCGGGTCTGCGCTCGAAGGTGGACGGGCTGCTCTACGCCGGCCAGACGGTCCTGCCGGGCGTCGGTCTGCCGATGTGCCTCATCTCCGCCGAACTCGTCGTCAAACTCCTCGACGGCGACATCTCCACGGGTCAGATCCCCGAGCCCCTCGCCTCGGAGCGCTGAGGTCCATGCCGGGTCTCTACCTCGGCGCCCTGATCGTCTCGGCGCTCGGCGTGCTCGCCGTCGACCTGCGTCACCGACTCGCTTTCGGAGAGGCCCCGCGACGGACCGCTGTCCTCGTCCTCTGCGGGACCGTATTCCTCCTCGTCTGGGATCTCGTCGGGATCGCGACCGGCGTCTTCGTCCGTGGCGAGAGCCCGCTCCTCATCGGGATCGACCTCGCTCCGCACCTGCCGCTCGAGGAACCCGTCTTCCTCGCTTTCCTCTGTCACCTCGCCCTCGTGATCCACGCCGGCGTGACGCGCGCCCGCGCCGCACGACGCCGGCCCCGCGGACAGGAGACGACGTGACGTACCCGCTCATCGTCGTCCCGTTCCTCGTGATCACGGTCACCGTGACGCTCGCCTCTCTCCGGCGCCCCGGCCGTCGCGAACGACTGATCGCCTCAGCGTGGACGGCTGCCGTTCTCTTCGTCCTCACCGCGATCTTCGACAACATCATGATCGCCGCGGACCTCTTCACGTATCCCGAAGAGCACATCAGCGGCATCCGCGTCGGGCTCGCTCCTGTCGAGGACTTCGCCTACCCGCTCTGCGTCGCTTTCCTCCTCCCCGCGATCTCGGCCCTGATTCCCGAACGAAGGGATGCCGCGTGACACCGGTGCGCTTCGCCCGACAGCTCTTCGTGTCCTCCCGACCGGTCAGCTGGATCAACACCGCGTTCCCGTTCGCGGCCGCATACCTCCTGAGTGCGCGGGAGATCGACCTCGTCCTGGTGGTGGGGACGATCTTCTTCCTCGTTCCGTACAACGTCGCGATGTACGGCATCAACGACGTCTTCGACTACGAATCGGATCTGCGGAATCCCCGCAAGGGCGGCGCGCACGGCGCCATCCTCGAGAAGAGCCTGCACGCTCCGACCCTCTGGGCCTCCGGACTGCTGTGCGCGCCGTTCGTGGTCTTCCTGGTGATCGTCGGTCCGCCGCTGTCCTGGCTCGTCCTTCTCGTGAGCCTGCTCGCCGTCGTCTTCTACAGCGCTCCGCCCCTCCGTCTGAAGGAGCGGCCCTTCGCCGACTCGGTGACCAGCAGCATCCACTTCTTCTCGCCGGCGGTCTACGCGCTCGTGCTGACGGAGGCGACGTGGACACCGCAACTCGTCCTCATCATCGTCGGGTTCGCGCTGTGGGGCGCGGCCTCGCACGCATTCGGAGCGGTGCAGGACGTCGTCGCCGACCGCGAAGCGGGGATCTCGTCGATCGCGACGGTCCGCGGCGCCGCCTGGACGGTGCGCTTCTCGCTCGTCGCCTACGCGGCGGCGGGACTCGCGATGCTCGGCACCACGTGGCCTGGGCCCCTCGCGGCGATCGTCGCTCTCCCCTACCTCGCGACGGTGTGGCCGTACCGTTCGGTTCGCGATGAGGATGCCGCGTCCGCCACCCGCGGCTGGGACCGGTTCCTCTGGCTCAACCAGTTCGCCGGCTTCGTCGTCACGCTGCTGATGATCTGGTGGGGGCTGTTCCTGTCCTGAACAGCCCCCACCGGGTCATCGCGGGATCAGTTCCCGTCGAGCTGGATGAGCCGGTCGAGGATGTTGGTGAGCTTTTCGTCTTCCTGGCCGTAGGTCGCCCAGTCGCCCTTCTGCATCGCGGCATCACGCGCCATCATGACGTCGCGAGCCTCCTGCAGGAGCCGAGCGGTCTCATCGCCGGTGCCGGCGGTCGGCGGCTCGGTGCCGTCGGTCGCCTCGGGGGACGGCGTCGCCTCGGGCGAGCCCGAGGGCGTCGGGGTGGTCCCTTCGTCACCCGCGGTCGCACCGGAGTCGCCGCCGAAGAGCTGGTCGAGCGCTTCTTGGAGCGTGTCCTCGAAGGCGACCTCCTTACCGAACGAGACCAGGATCTTCCGAAGCTGCGGGAGCTGCGTCCCGCTCGAGGCCTGGACGAACACCGGCTGGACATAGAGCAGACCGCCGCCGACCGGGAGAGTCAGCAGGTTTCCGTTACGGACATCGGACTGACCCTGTTGCAGAAGGTTGACCTCCCGCGCCACGGTGGCATTCGACCGGAAGTCGTTCTGCACTTGACCGGGTCCCGGGACCGAAACGTCAGCGCCGATCTCGAGCATGCGGAGCTTGCCGTAGTCGGCGCCCTTCTTCCCCTTCTCCGACCCTGCATTGGAGTCCACGGCCAGGTATCCGAGCAGGACGTTCCGCTCTCCGTCACCCTCCGACGCGGGGATGAACGAGGTGAACATCGAGAACGAGGGATTGTCCTGCCCGGGCATCTGCATCGTCAGGTAGTAGGGGGGCTGCAGGTTCGAGTTGTCCACCGGATCCTGCGGGGTCCGCCAGGCGTTGTCGCGTCGGATGAACGACTGCGCATCGTCGACGTGGTAGGTGCCGAGCATCGCGCGCTGCACCTTGAACAGGTCCGTCGGGTAGCGCACGTGGCTCATGAGGTCGCCCGACATCTCGCTGATGGGGCGGAGCGTCGAGGGGTAGACCTTCTGCCATGCCTGCAGCAGCGGGTCGGTCTCGTCCCACGCATACAGCTTCACCGAACCGTCGTAGGCATCGACGGTCGCCTTGACGGAGTTGCGGATGTAGTTGATGTCATCGAGCGCCACCCGCGGCTGCGTGTTCGTCGTGTCCGAGATCGCATTCCGGAGGCTCACGATCGACGAGTACGGGTAGTTGTTGCTCAGGGTGTACCCGTCGATGATCCACACGACGCGCCCGTCCACGACGCTCGGGTACGGGTCGCTGTCGAGCTCGAGGTACGGTGCGACCTTCTGAACGCGGTCCCGCGGGTTCCGGTCGTAGAGGATCTGCGAGTTGTCGTTGATCCCGTCCGAGAACAGGATGTCGGTGGACTGGAACTTCAGCGCGTACAGCAGCCGGTTGAAGGGGTTGCCGATGTCCGGTCCGCCGTTGCCGGTGAAGGTCGTCCGCGTCTGGTCAGACCCGTCCTCGCCGCGCGGGTAGTCCAGCTCGACGGGATCCGATCCCTTCGGGGCGCCGACGATCGAATACGGCGGCGAGTACTCACCGAAGTAGATCCGCGGCTCGTAGTTCTCGCTCTTGGTCAACTCGCCCGAGGTCGGGATGCCGCGCTCCATGAAGACGGGGTTGCCGTCATCGGTCCGCTCGTTGCCCTTCGCGGCGACGACGCCGTAGCCGTGGGTGTACACCAGGGTGTTGTTGTACCAGGACTGCGCGTTGCCCAGCTGGCCGAGGTTCAGCTCACGGACCGACACCACGGCATCCTGCGTCTTGCCCTCGATCTCGTAGCGATCGACGTCCAGCGGGTTCTGGAACTGGTAGTACGAGCGGTACTGCTCGAGCTGACGGACGGTGGGGCCGATGATGGCGGGGTCCATGATGCGCAGCGACGCGGTCGTGTCGGCGTCCGCCCGCAGCTGACCCTCTTCGGCCGTGGTCACCGCTTCGTAGTCGGTCTTCTCGAGTCCGTTGATCCCGTAGGCGAACTTCGTCGCGGCGAGGTTGCGGTCGACGAACGGCGCCTCGTACGTCTCGAGGTTCGGTGCGACCTGGAACTGGCTGACGGCCCACGGGTAGGCCACACCGACCACGAGGGACGAGACGATCAGGAGTGCGGTACCGATGAGGGGGAAGCGCCACCGGCCGATGATGGCCGTCACGATGAACAGCGCCGCGACGATGGCGGCGGCGATCGAGACGATCGCGAGACCCGGGATCACGGCGTTGACGTCGACGTAGCTGGCTCCCGTGAAACGGTCGCCCTGCGTCGTGAGGGTCTTGTAGCGGTCGAACCACAGGCTGACCGCCTGCACGGCCAGGTAGAGCGCCGCGACGACCGCCAGCTGGATGCGAGCCGCCTTCGAGATGCGCAGTTCACGCTGACCCACCCGGACCGAGCCGTAGAGGTAGGCGACGACCACCGTGACGAGGAGGCAGATGAGGAGCACCGCCGACGCGAAGCCGAGCACGATGCTGTAGAACGGCATCTGGAACAGGTAGAAGCCCGTGTCGAGACCGAACTCCGGGTCCTTCTGGCCGGTCGAGACGCCGTTGACCCAAAGCCACACCGTCTCCCACTGCGCCGACGCGGCGAACCCGGCGAAGAAGCCGAAGAACACCGGGATCCCCCACATCGCGAGGCGACGCAGGGGCTCGACGACCTCCTGGTAGTGGTCCAGCTGCGAGCTCAGTCGTGCGTACACGGGACGCAGGCGGTAGGCCAGCTGGATGGCTGCGAAGACGGGGACGGCCATCGCCACGAATCCGATGACGAACATGACGACCCGCGCGGTCCACTGCGTCACGAGGACGCCGTCGAAACCGAGCTGCCGGTACCACTGCCAATCCGTGTACAGGTTCGCGAACGCGAAGAACGCGATCACCAGCACAACCAACACGCCAACGGTGATGGCGATCGTGCGGCGGACAGGATTCGGAGGGGTGGACGTGGCCGGCCCGGCAGGTGTCGAGGTCACACCCTCATCCTAGGCGGCGGCTGTTGCGACCCGGCCTCGCCCCCGTGCGCTCTCGGCGGAATCGCAGGGGTGGCGCGCTCACCCCGCAGCGCAGACGGGCAGTTCGTCGACACCCGTGCCGGTCCGGATCGCGTCGAGCGCACCCAGCGAGTCGTCGAGCGTCGAGACGGGGACCACGCGGAGCCCGCTCGGGACATGTCCGACGACCTCACCGCAGTTCTCCTTCGGAGCGAGGAAGTAGCTCGCTCCGGCATCCCGCGCACCGTACAGCTTCTGTCGGATGCCGCCGATCGGACCGATCGTGCCGGCCGCGTCGATCGTCCCCGTCCCGGCGACCTGCTCGCCGCCGTTGAGCTCGCCGGGTGTCAGGGTGTCGATGATCCCCAGCGCGAACATCTGACCCGCACTCGGGCCGCCGATCCTGTCGAGCTGGATCGTGACGTCGATCGGGAAGTCGAAGTCGCGCTCGGTGGTGATCCCGATGATCCAGACCGGTCCGTCCTCCGACTCGGTGCGGGCCGGAGTGATCGTGACCGGGCGCTCCTCGCCATCGCGACGGATCACGAGGTCCACGGGCTCGCCTCCGCCGTCATTGATGACGGACCGCAGCTGCGCCGTGTCTGTGATCGTCGTGCCGCCGGCGGAGACGATCTCATCGCCCACCTGGAGGATCCCCGTCGCGGGAGAGTCCTTCGGGAGGGCGCCCACCCCGACGTGCTCACGCACCGTGTAACCGAGCTGGGTGAGGGCGGCGGCGGTCGCTTCCTTCTGGGAGTCGACCATGAGCGCCGCGTTCTGCTCGTTCCGCTGCTCCGTCGTCGTCCCGGCGGGGAAGATGCTGTCGACCGGGAGGACCGCTTCGGCGGGGTCGAACCAGGCGAGCGCGAGCTCGAACCACGAGGGGGTCTGCTCGCGGTTCCCCAGGACCTGCACCGTCGTCAGGTCCAGCGCGCCTCCCGTCGGGTAGGTCTGGGCACCCGACACCGAGATCAGCGGGACATCCTCGCCCTCGGCGTTCTCGGCCGTC
Source organism: Microbacterium sp. LKL04 (assembly GCF_900102005.1). Taxonomy (NCBI): domain Bacteria; kingdom Bacillati; phylum Actinomycetota; class Actinomycetes; order Micrococcales; family Microbacteriaceae; genus Microbacterium; species Microbacterium sp. LKL04. Next base: position 1,179,729 of record NZ_LT627736.1, read on the forward strand.
CCCAGCGTGTTGACCACGGGCCCCTGTCGCTGGATGACGTAGCCGGTCGGAAGGAAGCTCAGGACGAGCAGAGCGACGAGCGCGACGACGAGGGCCCAGACGCCGGCGGCGAACCGCCGCGAACGGGTGGAGGAGCGACGCTCGGCGCGCTCGGGTACAGGCGTGAAGAACGACACGCGGGTCCTTCCTCCGGTGCTCGTTCGCGACCGGCGTACACGGGACGTCTCCCGCTCGGACCGGGCGGAGAAAACCTGCGACTAGCGTAGAACGAGACGTCTCCCCCCTGCTGAAAGGCGCCTGACATGACTCCTGCAGACGACGATCTGCCCGGTGACGACGACCTCGCCGAGATGCTGCGGCGCATGCTCGGCGGGCAGGGCGGGATCGACCCCGAGCAGCTGCGTCAGCTCTCGAGCATGGGCATCGATCCGGCGATGATGCAGAACATCATGCGGCAGTTCCAGGCCGCGATGTCCGCTGACGGCGACGACGACGGCCTCGACTGGTCCGCCGCGAAGACGCAGGCGCTGCACATCGCCAACCGCGACGGGCTGGGCATCAGTTCCGGTGCCCGAACCGAGTTCGATCAGGCGTTCGCCCTCGCCTCGCTCTGGCTCAGCGAGGTCACCGCGATCGCCGAGCTCGCCCAGGAGCCGAAGCCCATCACGCGCGGCCAGTGGGTCGAAGCCACGCTCCCGGTGTGGCAGGAGCTCGCCGAGCCGGTGGCCACGTCGATCAGCGACGCTCTCATGGCGGCCCTCGAATCGCAGACGCCCGAAGAGATGCGGTCGGCGATCCAGGGCGCGGGACGCCTCATGCGCCGCGTCGGCGGCGCGCTTTTCGCCGGGCAGCTCGGGTCGGTGATCGGGAAGCTCTCCCTCGAGGTCGTCAGCGGTGGCGACGTCGGCATCCCTCTCATGCCCACGGGCGACGCCGCGATCCTGCCGCAGAACTTCGCCGACTTCGGACGCGACCTCGAGATCGAGGAGGACCAGCTCGCCCTCGTCCTGGCGACCCGCGAGCTGGCACACGCCCGCCTGTTCCGTCACGCCCGGTGGCTGCGCCTGCACGTCATCTCGCAGGTGACCGACTTCGCGCGCGGCGTGCACGTGGACACGGATGCACTCGAGGAGCTCGCGTCGCGCTTCGACCCGTCGGCACCCGAGGAGCTGAAGGCCGCGATCGAGAGCGGCGCGCTCCTCCCCCAGCGCTCCGAAGCCCAGGTCGCCGCTCTCACCCGGCTCGAGAACCTCCTCGCCACGATCGAGGGGTGGGTCGACGTCGTGACCGCGGACGCGACGACGCGCGTCCCGTCAGCCGATCGCATCGCCGAGGCGGTACGCCGCCGCCGCGCCGTCGGTGGACCCGGCGAGCAGGCGATGGCCTCGCTCGTGGGTCTGGAGCTGCGTCCGCGGCGCCTGCGTGAGGCCGCCGCGATGTGGCGGGCCGTCACGGATGCCGTCGGTCCTGCTGTCCGCGATGGGCTGTGGGACTATCCCGACCTGATGCCCACCGCAGAGGACATCGACGACCCCGCCGGTCTCATCGCCCGTCTGCAGGCCCGTCAGCGGGGCGAGGAGCCCGAGCGCGATGCCTTCGACGACGCCCTCGCGGCGCTGCTCGACGAGGAAGCCGCGGCGGACGACGCCTCCGGAGAAACCCCGAAGAACGACGACGAGCCGGGTGACGACGGCCCGACGGGCCCGCGCCCGGTCTGAGCCGACAGCCTCCTCCACAGAAGCCCCGCAGCGGATCGTGATCGCGGCGGCTGTGGAGGGGGCACACGCCGCGCGGCGGTCGCCGACAGAATCGCGGCATGCTGCGCCTCGCTCCCTCACATCCTCCGCTCTGGCGGACACCCACCAGCGTCCAGTTGGGGATCGACGACGAGACTCCCCTGACGGGACTGCGCCCGTGGCAGGAGCGACTGCTCGACGAACTCGTGAGCGGCATCCCGGACGCGCGACTCGGTCCGCTCGCACGTGAACTGGGCGCGAGCGATGCCGAGGCGGACGCCTTCATCCGCCGCATCCAGGACTCTCTCGTCACCGATGAGATCGCGAGCCCTCCCGTGCGCGTCGAGCTCCCCGCGGACCTCGCGCGGGAGGAGGAGCGGACGCTGCTGGCGGGTATGGCGGGCGCCGGTCTGAGCGTCGAGGACACCGCTCGCTGGGCGCTGCCGTCGGGGTACGCGCCGATCGTCCTCGTGGCTGCTCGCCTGGTCGACCCGCATCGCGCTGCGCGCCTGACGGCGAGCGACATCCCGCACCTTCCCATCGAGCTGTCGGGCGATCGGGTCGTGGTGGGCCCGCTCGTGATCCCCGGCGCCACCGCCTGCCTGGCGTGCGTGCACGCCGAACGGCGCGAGCGTGATCCGGAGTGGCCGTTCGTCGCCGCTCAACTGCTCGCCCGCCCGTCGGTCCCGACGGACCCGCTGCTCCTCGTCGAGGCGGCGACGCTCGCCGCGCGCATGCTCCGGACCGGAGACGCCGGGCGATCGATCGTCGTCAGTGCGACGGACGACCGGCGCGAGCTGCGCGAGCACCGGCCTCACGGAGCGTGCCTCTGCCGATCTCCTGAAGGAATCTGGATCGCTGACGCTCCCGATTCCCCGACCGCTGCGCCCACGACAGTGACAGCGTTCGCGCGGCCCGCGTGACGCCGACGTACGCCAGGCGGCGTTCCTCGTCGACCTGCTCGAACGTCGTCGCGTAGGAGATCGGGAGCAGCCCCTCGCTCAATCCCATGAGATGCACGTGCGCCCACTCCAACCCCTTGGCCGCGTGAAGGGTCGCGAGGGTCACGGTGCGCATCGCCGGTTCGTGCTGGGCCTTGGCGCGGGCCGTCAGCTCGTCGGTGAACGCCCGCAGGGTCGTACCCTCCGGCGCCTCTTCGGCGAGGCGGAGAACCGCAGCCCGCGCCTCCCACTGATCGCGCAGCGCGCCCCCCGCGGGAGGAGCCTCGTCCGTCAACCCGAGCGACCGCAGCACGTCCCGGACCGTCGCGATGAAGGACCCGGACATCGGCGCGACCGATGCACCGCGAAGCGCGAGAAGCGCCTGGCGGACCTCGGGCAGGTCCCAGAATCTCTTGCCGCCGAGAACGGTCGCAGCGATGCCGCGCGACGAGAGGGCGGCGAGCAACGGCGCCGACTGAGCGTTCAAGCGGTAGAGGACCGCGATGTCGTGCGGGTCGATTCCCGTCTTCAGCTGCGCGGCGATCCGATCCGCGATGCCGTCGGCCTCGGCGGCGTCGTCCTCGTAGGAGGTGACCTCGGGCGCGGGACCGGCGGGGGCCGGCGTCGCGAGCTGGAGCGCCCCGGGCCGCCCGCGCATCAGTTCGTTCGCGACGGCCAGGACCGCGGCATCCGATCGGTAGTTCCGCTCCAGGCGCACGACGGTGACGTCCTCGTCGCGCTGGGCGAACTCGAGGAGATAGCGCGGATCGGCACCCGCGAACGAGTAGATCGTCTGGCTCGCGTCGCCGACGACGCACAGATCCTTGCGTTCGCCGAGCCACAGCTGGAGCAGGCGGTGCTGGACCGGCGAGACGTCCTGATACTCGTCGACCGTGAAGTGCCGGTACTGCTCATGGACGGCCGTCGCGACGCGCGGCTCCGACTCGATCATCCCGGCGCACGCGAGCAGGACGTCCTCGAAGTCGAGCTGACGACGCTCGTCCTTCAGCTTCTCGTACGCGCGCTGCAGGCCGACGAGGGGGTCGATCGAGAGACCCGGGATGCCGGTGGGCCGCACCTGCGCGTAGTCCTCGATCGATCGCATCGTGACCTTGCGCCACTCGATCTGCGAGGCGACATCACGCAGCGTAGACGCATCGAGGCGCAGGCCGATCCCGTCGGCGGCGTGAGCGAGGAGGCGCACCTTGCTGTCGACGATCGCCGGGGCGGTGTCTCCCGCGACCTGCGGCCAGAAGAAGTTCAGCTGTGCGAGGGCTGCAGCGTGGAACGTGCGCGCCGCGACTCCCTCCACGCCGAGCGACCGGAGTCGGCCGCGCAGCTCGCCCGCGGCCTTCGTCGTGAACGTGACCGCCATGACGCGCTGCGGCGAGTAGGCGCCGGTGTCGACGCCGTGAGCGATCCGGTGTGTGATGACACGCGTCTTTCCGGTACCGGCACCCGCGAGGACGCACACGTGACCCCGGAGGGTGCTCGCCGCTTCGCGCTGACGGTCGTCGAGATCGGCGAGGGGGTCCGAGCTCACTCCCCCACCCACCGGAGGATCAGGCTGCGTGCGATCGACGCGGACCCCGGGAGGCGGATCTCACCGCGACCCGCGAGAGCCTTGCGGATCTCGGCGCGCGTGAACCAACGGACGTCGAGGATCTCCTCCCCATCGGGACGCGCCTCGTCATCGGCGACGGCGTAGGCGGTGAACCCGAGCATGAGCGAACGCGGGTACGGCCACGCCTGCGAACCGCGATAGACGATGCGGTCCAGGCGCACGCCCGCCTCCTCGGCGACCTCGCGTTCGACGGTGGTCTCGAGAGACTCCCCCGCCTCGACGAATCCGGCGAACGTCGAGTACACCGGGATGTCGCCCCACGCCGCGTTGCGCCCGAGCAGGAGTCGTTCACCGTCCGCGCTCGCGACAGCCACGATGACGGCGGGATCCGTCCGGGGGAAGTGCTGACGCCCGCAGACGACGCATCGCCGGGACCAGCCGGCCTGCTGGATCTCCGTCGACCCTCCGCAGGTCGGGCAGAACGGCGCGTCGAGCAGCCAGCGCCCGAGGCTCAACCCCTGGACGACGCGTCCGGCGTCGTCGGGGTCGAGTTCTCCGCCGATCACGCGCAGGCTGCCCCAGCCGGCCGCATCCACGACCGGTTCGGGGGCCGCGGCGGGCAGAGCCGCCAGCGCGACGGCATGCTCGCCGGCGTCGCGTCCGAGGAAGGCCCAGACGGCGTCACCGGGGACGGCGTCCGGACGGAGCCACCGGAGGGCGGAATGCTGGTCGAGCGGGGCACGGTCGCCGTGCAGCAGCAGGACACGCGTACCGGCGTCCTGCTGGATGCGGGTGAGCAGACCTTCGTCGAGCCGCTCTTCGGCTGCACGGTCGATGACCGCTCGAGCCAGTGGCGGCGGGACGTCCTTCGTCGTCATCGAGGACCTCTCTTGCGGGCGTGGCGCGAATGCGCTGCGGCGGGCCCCGCCTACCCTGGGGGGCATGGCACGCTCTCCTCTCACTCTAGCCGCGGCGGCGACGGCAGCTCTCTCGCAAGCCTCGGGCGTGCGCACGAGCATCACCGCAGCGGGACGGCTGAGCGAAGGGGCCGGCGGGCGGTACGACAGCGCGCTCGTCCACCTCGACGACGGCACACGGCTCGTCGTCCGGGTGCCCGAGAGCGACGAGGCCGAAGCGGACGCCTCGCGGGAGGCTGCCGCGCTCGCTGCGCTGACGGCCGGTGTCCGGGCCATGCTTCCGTTCCGCGCCCCCGAGGTCCTCGGCCAGGCGCGGATCGACGGCCGCACCGCCCGTGTCGAGACGCACCTGCCGGGATACCGTGTCGACGCGGCGCACATCCCGGCCGGCCGCGGTGTGGCGACAGCCGTTGCGACGGCGATCGCCGGCATCCACGATCTGCCGACCTCGATCGTCCAGAGCGCGGGTCTTCCGTCCCGCACGGCCGCGCAGGTCCGTTCCGACACCGAGCGCCTCCTCGACCGCGCCGAAGCCACCGGGCGTCTGCCGTTCGGGCTCCTGCGTCGGTGGAGCCGCGCCATTGCGCTGGACGGCCTGTGGAACGTCGAGCCCACGGTCGTCCTGGGCGGCATCGACCCCGCCTCCTTCACCCTGATCGACGTCGACGGCGTCCCGACCGTCGACGGCTTGCTGGCCTGGGGCGGACTGAGCGTCGGCGACCCCGCCGAGGACCTCCGCTGGATCGCCAGTGCTCCGGATGCCGCCCCCGACGTCATCGCCGCGTATGCCGCGGCCGCGGGACGCTCGCCCGACACGATGCTCGCCGAGCGCGCTCGCCTGCACGCCGAGCTCGAATTCGCCAAGTGGCTCGTGCACGGACACGGATCCGCGTCCGATTCGGTGATGACGGATGCCGTCGCGCTGCTCACCTCCCTCGACGAGAGCGTCCGCGACGAGCCGCCGATCGGCTCGGGCACGGTGAGCATCGACGACGCCATCGCGGCGATCGGCCGTGTGCCTGCAACGACCACCGAGTCCATCGACACGTCGATGCAGACCGACGCCTACGACCCCGGAATGCTGGACGGCTACGAGGACGAGGCTCCTGAGCCGGTGGAATCCCGAGAGGGCGACGAGACCGAACCGATCGAGTTCAGCGACTGGCCCGGGACCGACGACGCGCCGGCGGCCGAGGAGCGCGACCCCGACGACGCCGCGAAGAACGCGCTCCGCCGCTGGACGGGAACCGCCTGAGCCCTTCCGCCCGCTGACCCCGCGTGCGGTCAGGCCCGGAGGATGAGCTCGTCCGCGACGTAGAAGAGCGCGACGTCGATCATCTCAAGGGGCACCCCGTGCTTGGCGTGGTACGCCCGTCGGTACAGTTCGAGCTGCAGCATCCGCTCGGTCCGTTCGGCTGCCGTGCGTGGCGGGCGGCCGGTCTTCCAGTCGACGATCTCGATGCGGTCCCCGCGCCGGTAGACGGCATCGAGCTTGCAGATGACGATGTGCGGGCGTCCGTCGCCGAACGCGTCCACGTCGACGAAGTCGATCTCGGTCTCCACTTCGATCGGCTGCAGCGGGCCCCACTCCGACGCGAGGAAGGCTTCCCGCAGCCGGTCCAGCGCGTCGGCATCCGCGGAGGACATCGAGCCGGCGTCCTCGTCGTCGTCCCACAGCACGTCGTCCGCGGAACGGGACCTCGCCACGAGCCCGGAGCGCTGCTCGACCCAGGAGTGGAACAGCGTGCCGAGCCGTGTCTGCCGGTACGGCCGCTCCGGCAGCGGGCGGGCGACCGCCGTCGCTGCTGCGTCGTAGTCGGCGACGAAGTCCTTGAACCGTGAGGCCGGGATGCGGGTGGGCGCGGCGCGTTTCTGGCCGGCCGCGCGGGCGGCCCGTTCGGCGAGCAGCAGCTCGAGGTCGCGGGTCGGTGTCGCCGGGGCCGAAACCATCGCCTCCCGGACGCGCGCAGCAGCATCCCGGACCCTCGGCCCGCGTGCGCCGAGCGGGTCGATGGGCCACTCGAGGGTGGCTCGCGCACCCTCGTAGGGGTTCTCGGTCTCGTCCGCCGCGGGGAGCGGGATCTCGAGCTCTGCGGCGATCTCTGTGACGAATCTGCTCACCCGGCGCGGCTTCTTGGTGCCCGCCCACGGTGAGGCGGAGATCAGCAGATGCTCGCGCGCCCGGGTGACGGCGACGTACGCGAGACGCCGCTCCTCGGCCAGGTGGCGCTCACGGATCCCCTCGGTGAACGACCCGAGTGCCGACTTGAGGTCCTGTTGGGTGGGTGCGTCGTGCGCGCGCCATCTCAGGTCGGGGAGCCATTCCCTGTCCCCTCGGAAGGAGTACGGCAGCACCCCGAACCCCACCCAGCCCTTCGAGTCCTGCAGCCGAGCCGGCAGCTCCTCTTCGACGCCGCGGACGACCGCCACGGCATCCCACTCGAGACCCTTCGAGCCGTGGATCGTCAGCAGCTGGACCACGTCCTCCTCGGGGGGCTCCGTGCGCGGGGCGAACTCGTCGATGCGTTCCGCCCGGTCCAACCAGGCGAGCAGACTCGGCAGCGAGCCGCGTTCGTCGGTCTGCAGGAAGCCGTGCAGTTCGTCGATGAAGGCGCGCAGCTGATCCGAGGCCGTCCGGGCGGGGCCGCGCGACTCGTTCGCGGCCAGTTCCACGTCCAGACGCAGTTCCGCCTCGATGAGCCGGACGAGCTCCGGAATCGGAAGGGCCGATGCGCGGCGCAGTCCCGCGAACACGGCACCGGCCTCTCGCAACCGGGTCCGCGCCGCTGGGGTGAAGCCGCCCAGCCAGCCGTGGTCGGGCTTCTGCCGCGAGACGAAGTCGAGCGCCGCGACGAGCGAGCCGCCCTCGTCCCCGGCCGAGGAGCGGATCGTCTCGGCGAGCTCGGGCGGGAGTGGCTGGAGCGCCGTGTCGTGACGGACCAGCCGTGCGGCCACCTGGGCGAGCTCCCGCAGATCCGCGAGCCCGATCGACCACCTCGGCCCGGCGAGCAATCGGATGAGGGCGGATCCTGCTCGCGGGTCGCTGATCACTCTGAGCGCGGCCACCACGTCGACCACCTCCGGTGTCGAGAGGAGACCGCCCAGCCCGAGGATGCGATGCGGGATGCCGCGCCGCCCCAGCGCGTCGGCGAACCGGACCATGTGCTTCTTGCTCCGCACGAGCACGGCCGCCGTCGTCTGACGACCGGCGCGCTGACGCTCCTCCCGGACGCCGCGGAACCAGTCGGCCACGGCGCCCGCCTCCGCGTCGACGTCGTCTTCGACGGCGATGTCGACGCGTCCGGCGGGGGCTCCCGGGCGAGGGCGGAGAGCTCCGACCTCCACGGGTGCGTCGAGCGGTTCGAGGACGGCGCCGGCGGCGCGGAGGACGTCGACGCCGTTGCGCCAACTCGTCAGAAGCGAGTACGTGCGAGCCGCGGCATCCGGATCGAAGGATCGCGCGAAGTCGCCGAGATTGCCCGCGCTCGCGCCGCGCCACCCGTAGATCGACTGGTGCGGGTCGCCGACGGCCATGACCGCGGTTCCGCGGAACAGGGCGGCCAGCAGGTCCGTCTGCACGACGGACGTGTCCTGGTACTCGTCCAGGAGGACGACCCGATAGCGCTGCCTCACCTCGTCGGCCACCGACGGATGTGCGCGGACAACCTGCAGAGCGCCGGCCACTTGGTCGGAGAAGTCGATCAGGCCGCGGCGACGCTTCTCGGCGTCGTACGTGCGCGCCAGAGCGGTCAGGACCGTGAGCCCCGAGACCTTCTCAGCCGCCGTCCGCACGTCCGCATAGACCGTCGTCCCGGCGCGCTGACTCGGCCTGTCGAGGACGTCCTGGAACCCGCCCGCGAATGCCTCGAGGTCGGCGAGGGCGACGAGGTTGTCGACACTGTCCCGAGCGATCCGCAGAGCGGCGTCGATGATCGTCGAGGGTCGCTCCGGGCGATCGGGCAGGCGGGGGTCGTCGGAGGACAGCACGACCTGGCGCATCAGCAGCCACGCCGCCGATTCGCTGAGCACCACCGCTTCGGCGTCACGACCGATCCGGACCGCGTTCTCGCGCACGATCGCATCCGCGAAGCTGTTGTACGTCGAGACGGCGGGCCGCTCGAGCAGCGCGTCGCCCGCATCCGGCGCGGCGCCATCGGGCGCGAGGGCGTCGAGCGCGGCGCGGCGGGCCGAGTCGGGGGCGCCCGAGCGCTCGAGCTCTCCGAACACGGCGAGACGACCGTCGGCGTGGAGTCGTTCGAGCTGCGGGAGCAGTCCTCGCCGCTCGAACTCGGCGAGCCGGCGAAGCCGCGACCCGATGCGCTCCGCCAACTCGCCCGCGGCCTTGCGGGTGAAGGTGAGTCCGAGCACCTCGTCGCGGCGGACGAGGCCGTTGGCGACGAGCCACACGACGCGGCCGGCCATCGTCTCCGTTTTACCGCTCCCCGCTCCCGCGACGACGAGCGCGGGAGACATGGGCGCGGAGATGACCGCGGACTGCTCGGTCGTCGGCGGGAACTGGCCGAGGGCCGCCGCGACGGCTTCGGGGCTGACGAACGGGGCACTCACGCAGAACTCACCGGGCCGATCGTGTGGATGCGGCAGAGCCCGCGGGTGTGGTCGTCGCGGCAGTGCTCCTCGAAGGGTGCGATGAACGAGGTTCCTCGCATCACACGGACCGCCTCCTCGACGCGGGAGAGGAATGCCGCGCGCGTCTCGTCGTCGAACGGTGCCTGCCTCGGCTGTGCGTAGGGAGCGTTCCGCGTCCCCTTCAGGACCAGGAGCTTCGCCCCGCCCCCGTCGGCACCTGCCACCTCGGGGATCGCTCCGCGCTCGAAGGCCAGTTGATATGCAGCCAATTGCGGATTCTCCGCAGCGGCCTGGTCCCCCGTCGCCTCATACCGACCCGTCTTCAGGTCGACGATGACGACGCGGCCGTCCCGCGTGCGCTCGACCCGGTCGATGTAGCCCGACAGGATCGCCGGATGCGCGGCATCGGGAACCGGCAGCGTGACCTCGAAGTGCGGCTCCGCGCCCACCAGGTTGGTGCCGTCCCGCTCCGTGTCGCGGAGATAGGCGGCAAGTCTGTCGACGAGGTCGCGGGCGCGACGGCGCTCGGCCTCGTCGATCCACGCGGCGTCGAACTCGAGCTGCGACCAGCCTTCCTCGACGAAGGCCCACAGCGTCTCGGCATCCCCCGCCTCCGCACGTTCCAGCGCAGCGTGCAGGAGGGTTCCGAGTCCCGCGACCGCAGTCCCTGGATCGCCACCGAGATCGCCGATGACCCAATCGAGCTGGCACTGCTCGAGGGCATGGATGCGCGACGGCGAGATGCGCAGCGGGGCAGCATCGAGGTCCCGGATGGGAGACGTCGAGGTCGGCTCGGCGAGTCCGTACCACTGCGCCGGATCCGCGCCGGGAACGCCGGCCTCGGCGAGAAGAGCGAGCTGGCCCGCCGCCCCCGCTCGTGCCGATTCCGCACTGCGCGCATCCGTGAGGGTGCGACGGTGGGCCGCAACGAGACCGCGCAGCGTCAGCGGATGCTCTGCCGAGCGCGGAGCGGGCATCGCGGGGGGCAGCAGCTCGAACAGGACGCTGGGGCCAGAGTCGTCGTCGTCGACCGCGGTCACCACGAGCCGGGATCGCGCCCGAGACACCGCACGCGCGAACAGTCGGAGCTCGTCGTGCAGGACCGCGCGGCGCCGGTCCGCGGTGTCACGGTCGGTGTCCTCCTCAGCGAGCCGCGCGGTCTCCAGGAGGCTGCCGCGCAGTCGGAGGTTCGGCCACACCCCGTCCTGTACACCCGAGATGATCACGGTGTCGAACTCGAGGCCGAGGGCTGCAGCCGGCGTGGAGATCTGGACGCCGCTCGTCACGGTCCCGGTCCGCAGGCGATCCTCGGCGACCTCGGAGTGCAGCAAAGCGCGCAGATAGTCGATCGGCGCCGTGCCGTCCTCGCGCTCCCCGTGCCGCTTCGCCGCTTCAAACAGGGCGACGACGGCATCGAGGTCGCGACGGGCTCCGTCGGCCATCGATCCCTGACCGTCGGCCAGGGATCGCAACTGACGTTCGAGGCCACGCTGCTCCCAAACGGTCCAGAGGAGCTCGTGGGCGGTCGCACCGGCCTGCAACTGCTCTCCCAGGTCTGCGAGAGTGCGGGCCACGCGCGCGGCGCGGCGAGCTTCGGGGGTGTCGATCATGTCGAACTCGATCGGATGCCGCATCCCCGACGCGAGCAGATCCCGGGCGGATCGTTCGCCGCCGCTCCGGAGCTCCGCGTGGCGGAGAGCGGCGCGCAGGCGACGCAGTTCCACCGGGTCGAGGCCACCGCCGATCAGCGCGTCGAGCACGTCGTCGTCCGTACGTTCCCCCGATGCGACCGCGGCGAGATCGACGGTGCGCAGCAGATCCCGGACGATGACCGTCTCGGCGAGGGCACGGGCGGGGCCTACCGCCGCGGTCGGGACGTCGCGTGCCGACAGCTCCGCCTCGAGGGCCGTGACCTGGCGTGAGTCGTGGGCGATGACCGCGCAATCCTCCCAGCGGATCCCGTCGTGCACGTGGCGCTCCCGCAGGAGTCGGGCGATCACATCGAACTCCTCGGCTCCCGATCGCAGGGTGAATGCGCGGACGCTCTCATCCGGATCGAGGCCGACGGGTGGATGCCGGTGCGCCACGAGGCCGGCCGCGCCGATGCGCGAGGTGACCTGTGCAGTGAGGTCGCGCTGCGCCGCCGTCCCGCGGTGCACGCGGTCGAGGACGTGCGTCGTCGTGGCGAGTCGCGCGAAGTTCTCGGGATGGGCGCCGCGGAAGGACCCCGATCCGACGTCGGGGTCGCCGAAGGCGAGGACGGCGATGCCGCGGGTCCGACATGCCTCGAGGAGCTCGACGCCACCGAGAGTCAGCTCCTGGGCGTCGTCGACGAGGATCGCACGGAGGCCGGCGACCGACCCCAGAGCGGGTGAGCCCGCGGGGGCGTCGCGAAGAAGCCCCACCGCTTCACGCACGAGGCCGGCGGCATCCCGGTGCGCACCGCGCATGCGCGCGCGGACGGCGCGATACTCCTGGGCGAACGACGCCAGCGACGCCCACACCGGTCTGTCCGTCGCGTCGGCGCGCTCGGCGAGCCGGCCGGGCTCGATGCCGAGCGTCGTCATCTCCGCGAGGAAGGCGCGGATCTCCGCGCGCAGGCCCGGAGTGGAGCGGATGTCGGAGGCGAGCCACTCCGGCCACCGGGACGGCCCGTTCTGCTCGTCCTCGGCGTCGCCGGCGAGCAGGTCGCCGATGATGCGGTCCTCGTCGGGCCCGGTCAGGAGTTGCGGGGGCTCATCACCGGTGTGGACGGCATGCGCGCGCACCACCTGATAGGCGAAGGCAGCCACCGACCGGGCGAGCGGACCGCTCGTCGCGACGCCGACACCCACCGCGAGGCGATCGCGCAACCCGGTCGCCGCCGTCCGGGTCGGGGTCAGCACGAGCAGTTCCTCGGGCGTCATCCCCCCGTCGATGAGAGCGACGACGCGGTTCACGAGGGTCGCCGTCTTCCCCGTTCCGGGCGCCCCGATGACGACGCCGGAAGCGGTGTGGTCAAGCGCGATCACCGCCAGCTGCGCCGGGTCGGGTCGGGAAGGCACAGCGGGCATGCCGTCCACGCTAATCGGCACCGCGGACACCCGTGGCGCGGCGCCCCGCGCGTCGGGCCCGCGTTCGTTCGCCGACAGCGAGCGGCCACCCGCCTCCCGCGCCCGGCCGGTGTCGTAGGCTCGAGACGCGCCCGGAGACCCGGGCCGGGAAAGGCAGGCATCACCGTGGAGATCCGCATCGGCATCGCCAACTCGCGCGAGCTCGGCTTCGATTCGAACGAGACCGCCGAGGCTGTGAAGCAGACGGTCAGCGCCGCGCTCGACAGCGGCGCGAACTACGTGACCCTCGCCGATGCGAAGGGCGCGACCTACCTCATCCCGACCGCGGGCATCACCTTCGTCGAGGTCGGCACCGACCAGTCCCGCCGCGTGGGCTTCGTCGCCTGACATGCTCGTCGTCCTGGCGCTCGTCTTCGGAGCGATCGCCGGAGCAGCCGCGCACTACGCGCTTCCGCTCCGCTCGATGCGCGGCGCGTCCGTGGGACCGATCCTCGGCGCCCTGCTCGGAACCGGGACGTGGACCGCGCTCACCTGGGCCGGCATGGGTCCCGACAGCGGCTGGATCTGGCTCCTGAGCATCGTGGTCCCGGTGATCGTCGTCCCGATCGCACTGCTCGTGGTCTCTCGCCTCCGCGCCGCGCGCGACGCTCGGACGCAGCGCGAGCTCGGCATCGCCTGAGCACGGCTCGGCCGGATCAGGCGTCGAGCCCCATGCTCGTCATCCGGCGGGAGTGCGCCCCCAGGAGCTGGGTGAACACGGGCTCGACCTGCTTCTCGTCGTCGAGGTCGAGAGCGCCGCGACGCTCCGTCGTGCTCGAACGCAGGGCGCCCCTCGCGACCAGGAGCGTGTCGCCCACCAGGCGGCGCCCCCACAGGCTCAGCAGTGAGCGCAGCTCGTCGTCGGTCGCGATCGCCTCGGAGACGATCGCAACGAGCGGCGAGCGGTCGGCATCCGCGCGGAGGATCGCTGCGGAACGGCGGCCCGTGTCGCCGTAGCTGCCCGAGAGGGACAGATAGAAGTCGTCGAGGAGACCCGCCGTGACGTGCACGGTGAGCATCGTCTCGAGCGGACGAACTCCGTGGGTCGCCATCCGGAAGGCGTCGAGCGGTTCCCGGAAGGGGAGCATCAGCTCGAGCGGGTCGTCGCCCCGATCGCGGATGAGCTCGACCAGCGCCTGATGCTTGAGCAGCGCCGCGCCGGTCGCCCGGGAGAGCGATTCCTTGTGCGAGAGCTCGGGGCTGCGCTCGATGACCGAGCTCAGGGTCTCGGCGTACCCGAGCTGGAGGTAGGCCGCCTGTCCGAGGTAGGTCGCCACGTCGGGAGCGAGCTGCTGGAAGTCGACACGGCGAACATCGCTCGCCTCATCGCGGGACCGCAACCGCAGGATGCGCCCGGGGGGTCGCCGTCGCTGCCAGAACCACCTCACCACGGGGCCAGCCTACGGGGCGGGAGGCACCCCTCCGGTAGGGTGGATCCGTCCCGGCGTCGGATCGGGACCCCGCGCCTGGGGCTGAGTGAAGGGCGTGGACCCTCATCACGGCGGCATCTCACCGCCAGACAGGCACGGAAAAGCATGACCACGTTCGCAGAGCTCGGCGTCGATCAGGACATCGTCGACACCCTCGCCGCCAAGGGGATCGTCGACACGTTCCCGATCCAGGAGCAGACCATCCCCCTCGGCCTGCCCGGCCAGGACATCATCGGCCAGGCGAAGACCGGTACCGGCAAGACCTTCGGCTTCGGCATCCCCGTCGTCCAACGCCTCGGACTGAACCCCGAGCCCGGCGTCAAGGCCCTCATCGTCGTCCCGACGCGAGAGCTCGCCGTCCAGGTCTACGAGGACATGGACATGCTGACCTCGGGGCGCGCCACGAGCGTCGTCGCCATCTACGGCGGCAAGGCCTACGAAGGACAGATCGACCAGCTGAAGGCCGGCGCGCAGATCGTCGTCGGCACCCCGGGCCGGCTCATCGACCTCAACAACCAGCGCCTGCTCGACCTGTCGCACGCGACCGAGGTCGTCCTCGACGAGGCCGACAAGATGCTCGACCTCGGCTTCCTCCCCGACATCGAGAAGATCTTCCAGAAGGTCGCGCCCGTCCGTCACACCATGCTCTACTCGGCGACGATGCCGGGGCCGATCGTCGCCCTCGCGCGACGGTTCATGTCGAACCCCATCCACATCCGCGCGAGCGACCCGGACGAGGGTCTCACGCAGGCCAACATCAAGCACGTCGTCTACCGTGCGCACTCGCTCGACAAGGACGAGGTCATCGCCCGCATCCTGCAGGCCGAGGGCCGGGGCAAGACCGTCATCTTCACACGCACCAAGCGCGCCGCGCAGCGACTCGTCGACGAGCTCGGCGACCGCGGCTTCAGCGCCGGCGCCGTGCACGGCGACATGAGCCAGGAAGCGCGCGAGCGTTCGATGGCCGCCTTCAAGGCGGGCAAGCGCGACGTGCTCATCGCGACCGACGTCGCCGCCCGCGGCATCGACGTCGACGACGTGACCCACGTCATCAACCACACGATCCCCGACGACGAGCAGACGTACCTCCACCGCGCCGGCCGCACCGGCCGTGCCGGCAAGACCGGCATCGCGGTGACGTTCGTCGACTGGGACGACCTGCACAAGTGGGCCCTCATCAACCGCGCGCTCGACTTCGGCCAGCCCGAGCCGCTCGAGACGTATTCGTCGAGCCCGCACCTGTTCGAGGACCTCGACATCCCGGTCGGCACCAAGGGTCGGATCGCGACGGCACCGAAGGCCGCACCCGCACGCACCAGCACGGCACCCGCACGTGCGGCCGACGCCGCCGCGGAACAGTCGACGGATGCCGGTACCCGCCGTCGCCGTCGTCGCCGCACCGGCGGCACGGACGCGAAGGTCGGTTCGACGTTCGCTGCGGAGGGCGAGTCGTCGGCAGCCGACGCCGTACCCGCCGCATCCGACAGCGCCGACCGCGCCGTCGACGGCGCGGGCACCCACGACGGCGCCGGCAAGGAGCACCACGACGGCAAGCCCGCTCCCGCGCGTCGCCGCCGTCGCCGCCGCGGCGGGTCGGGATCCGGCGCGCCGGTCGCCGGCGCCTGAGGTCGGGCGCCCTACGAGGGCGTGACCAGCGAACTCCCCGTCCCGAGGGAGACGATCCGCGCGATCGCTTCGTCGGACGTGGTGTTCTCCCCCGGCACGTTCGGCTTGCCGCGTCCGTGGTAGTCGCTCGACCCTGTGGCGATCAGCCCCCGTTCGGCGACGAGCCGCCGCAGCTCGCTCAGCGCGGGCTCCACGTTCTCACGGTGGCCGAGTTCGAATCCAGCGAGGCCCGCGTCGAGCATGCCCCGGACGATCCGGCCGGGCAGCAGTCCGGCGCGGCCCGCCGGATGCGCGATGACGGGCACGCCGCCGGCCCCCGCGACCGCGGCGACGGCCGTCACGGGATCAGGAGCGTACAGCGCGACGTAGTACTCGCTCGCGGGTGACAGGATGCCGCCGAACGCCTCGCCCCGATCGCGGACGTGTCCACGCGCGACGAGTGCGTCCGCGATGTGCGGCCGTCCCACCGTCGCCCCGTCGGCGGTCTGCTCCTCGATGTCCTCCCACGTCAGGTCGTAGTCGCGGCCGATGCGATCGGCCATGGTTCGGGCACGGGTGAGACGCGAGGCGCGGATGCGATCGGTCAATGCGCGCAGACCCGCATCCTCGGGGTCGATGAGGTAGGCGAGCACGTGGACGCTGCGCCACTCGTGCCGCGCGGACAGCTCCATGCCCGGGAGGAAGGACATCCCGAGCGAGACGGCCGCGTCCGCGGCTTCGGCCCACCCCGACGTCGTGTCGTGGTCGGTGAGGGCGGCGGTGCGGATGCCGTGGCGATGCGCGGCCGCCATGACCGCGGCGGGAGGCTCCGTCCCGTCCGAGTGGTCCGAGTGCAGGTGCAGATCACCCGGCCCGAGGGGGGCCGATGGAGCGTGCGACCCGGCGGACATGGTCACGAGCGTACCGCGCGCAGAAACTCCCCAGCCTCCCCGCCTAGTGTCGTGGTGTGCTGCGACTGACGGGGATCCTCTTCACGATCGCCGCCGCCATCGGTGCCGCGATCCTCACGTGGCCGCAGTTCTTCCGACTCGAGCAGACCTTCCCGATCGCCCAGCTCGTCTCGCTCCGCCCCATCGTCGCCGTGGGCTTCGCCGTCGTCGCCCTGCTCGGCCTCCTCGTCTGCCTCGGCCGCCGCACCCGCGGTTTCGGCGCGGGGATCGCGATGATCGGAATCCTCGCCTGTGCGGCGAATGTCGGCATCCTCGCCTTCCGCGGCGTCGGGACGCCGGGGCTCCCGGAACCCACCGCCGACAGCATCCGTGTGATGACATGGAACACCGCCGGGGCGGCGACCGACGTCGACGCGATCGTGCAGACGGCCATCGCGATGGACGTCGACGTCGTCGCACTCCCCGAGACGACGGAGGAGACGGGCAAGGCGATCGCGGTCGCGATGCGCGAACGCGGAAACCCGATGTGGGTCCACGAGGAGAACTACCAGGGGTGGGATGCCACGTACACGACGCTCCTCATCTCCCCCGAGCTCGGCGATTACGCCGTCGTGACGTCCGACTCCTCCGGAACGCGCAACACGTCGGTCGTCCCCAGCGTCGTGGCGATGCCCGTCAACGGGAAGGGACCGACGATCGTCGCCGTGCACGCCGTCGCGCCGCGGCCGAACGACATGGACCACTGGCGCAGCGACCTCCGGTGGGTCGCGGATCAGTGCGCGAGCCCTGATGTGATCCTCGCCGGCGACTTCAACGCCACGGTCGACCATATGAGCCGCTTCGGCACCGGTGGCGGAACGCTCGGTCGTTGCCACGATGCGGCATCGGTCACGGGGAACGGCGCCGTCGGCACGTGGGACACCGACTGGCCCGCTCTGCTGGGCGCTCCCATCGACCACGTCATGGCGACGGACGCGTGGCGCGCGACGGGGTCGGTCGTCGTGACCTCGCTCGACGGGTCGGGCAGCGACCACCGTCCGGTCATCGTGCAGTTGGAGCCGGTGGGCTGACGTCTCAGGCGGTCGGTGCGAGACTGGGACGATGACCACCGACGAGCGCGACACCATCGCAACGGAGACCCCTGAGACCCCGGCTGCAGCGACCACCAATCGCAAGCAGCCCTTCCCCGCCGGCTTCCTCGACTCGATCTCGACGGGCTGGGCCGAACGCCCCGGGTCGCGTCCCTCGGAGCGCGCCGAGGCACCTTACGCCGCCGCCCGCCGAGCGACCCTCTCCGCCGCTTTCCCGGGTACGCGCCTGGTCATCCCCGCCGGCTCGTTCAAGCAGCGGTCGAACGACACCGACTACCCGTTCCGCGCGCACTCGGCGTTCTCGCACCTCACCGGGTGGGGCGCGGATGCGGTCCCCGACTCCGTCCTCGTCTTCGACCCGGTCGACGGCGGCCACGAGGTCACGCTGCACCTCCGCGAGCGCGCGGACCGGACGACGACCGAGTTCTACGCGGATGCCGCGATCGGCGAGTTCTGGATCGGTCCCCGTCCCTCGCTCGATGAGGTGTCCGCCGAGCTCGGCATCCCGACAGCGCACGTCGATGCGTTCCAGGAGTCAGATCGCGACAGGACGGTCGAGGTCGACGACGAACTGACGCGCTTCGTGTCCGAGATGCGTCTCGTGAAGGATCGGTACGAGATCGCGCAGATGCGTCTCGCCGTCGAGGCGACGGGACGCGGGTTCGACGACATCGTCGCCGAACTCCCCCGCATCATCGACACGCCGCGCGGCGAGCGGGCGATCGAAGGGGTGTTCCACCTTCGCGCACGCACCGACGGCAACGGCGAGGGCTACGACACGATCGCCGCGTCGGGGCCGCACGCCTGCTACCTGCACTGGACGCGCAACGACGGCGCGGTCGTCCCGGGCGACCTCGTTCTGATCGACGCGGGCGTCGAGGTCGACAGTCTCTACACGGCCGACATCACGCGCACCCTTCCCGTGTCGGGTACGTTCTCCGCCGTCCAGCGGCGGATCTACGAGACGGTCCGCGAAGCGGCCGATGCGGCCTTCGCCGCCGCACGCCCGGGCGTGAAGTTCCGCACGATCCACGAAGCCGCGATGGAGGTCATCGCGGCGCGGACGGCCGAATGGGGCCTTCTCCCCGTGACCGCCGAGGAGGCGCTCGACGCGGACCGCGGCGGACAGCACCGTCGCTACATGGTCCACGGCACGAGCCACCACCTCGGCATCGACGTCCACGACTGCGCGCAGGCGCGTCGCGAGATGTACTACGACGGCGAACTGGAGCCCGGCATGGTCTTCACGATCGAGCCGGGGCTCTACTTCCAGATCGACGATCTGACGGTTCCCGAGGAGTACCGCGGCATCGGCGTCCGCATCGAGGACGACATCCTCATGACGGAGGACGGTCCGGTCAACCTGTCCGCCGACATCCCCCGCACCGCCGATGAGATCGAGGCCTGGATCGCACGCGCCCGCGCCTGAGGTCGCGGCGATGACGATGTCGGGGTACACGCCGCCGCTCGCCTTCACGACGCGCCCTCAACTGACGGGGACGTTCGGGATGGCGGCATCCACCCATGCCACGGCGACCGCCGTCGCGCAGGCCGTCCTCGAGCGCGGCGGCAACGCGTTCGACGCGGCCTGCGCCGGCGGATTCGTGCTGCACGTCGTCGAACCGCACCTGAACGGCCCCGGCGGCGACCTCGTGGGGCTGTTCCAGCCGGCGGATGCCGAGACGCCGACGGTGCTCATGGGACAGGGCGCTGCACCCGCCGGAGCCACGATCGAGCATTTCGTCGGACGAGGTCTCGATCTCGTGCCGGGCGCCGGTGGGTTGGCCGCGGCGATCCCCGCCGCCGTCGACGCGTGGCTGCTCCTGCTCCGCGACCACGGCACGTGGTCGGTCGCCGACGTCGTGTCATACGCGATCGAGTACGCCGAAGCAGGGCATCCGCTCCTCCCGTCCGCCGCGGCGACGATCGGCCGCGTCGCCGACCTGTTCCGAGACCACTGGACGTCCTCGGCGGACCTGTGGTTGCCCGGTGGCGACGTCCCTGCGGCAGGCTCCCTGCACCGCAACCCCGCCTACGCCGGTGTCCTGCGCCGCCTCGCCGGCGCCGGCGACCCCGCCGATGTGCGCGCCGCGCGGATCGACGCGGCGCGCACGGAGTGGCGGCGGCTTCTCGCCGACGCCTGCGCGTTCCTCGCCCGTCCTCACCGGCATTCCAGCGGCACCGATCACGCGGGCGTCCTCGCCCCGGCCGATCTGGTCGACCCGCCGGCTCGGTACGAGGCTCCGCTGTCCGTGGGCTTCCGCGGCCGGACGGTCTTCAAAGCGGATGCCTGGTCGCAGGGCCCCGCTCTTCTCGAGGCCCTGCGCATCCTCGAGCCGCTCCCGGACGTGCAACTCGATCCTTCGACCGCCGACGGCGCACACACGCTCATCGAGGTTCTGAAGCTCGTCCTCGCCGACCGCGACGCCTACTTCGGAGAGGGTGCGGATGCCGCTCCCCTCCTCGCCGACTCCGTCGTCACGGCGCGGCGCGCCGAGATCGGAGCCCGCGCGTCGTCGCAGTGGCGTCCCGCGGAGCCTCCCGGTATGCGCCCCTGGCGGCCGCCGCTGCGCCGGGAGGGCGCGGCTGCGGCCGGCACCGGCGAGCCCACCGTCGCGCGGACGGGCCAGACCCGTGGGGACACGTGCCACATCGACGTCGTCGACCGATGGGGCAACATCGTCTCGGTCACTCCGTCAGGAGGCTGGCTGCAGTCCTCCCCCACGGTCCCGTCGCTCGGGCTCTGTCTCGGTACACGTCTGCAGATGTGCTGGCTCGACGAGCACTCGCCGGCGGCCCTTCGCCCCGGGCACCGTCCGCGGACCACGCTGTCGCCGACGTTCGTCCACGACGGTGACACGAGGATCGCCCTGGGGACCCCCGGCGGGGACCAGCAGGATCAGTGGCAGCTGCCGATGCTGCTGCGCATGTTCGTCGGCGGGTACACGGCGCAGCAGGCGATCGATGCTCCCACGCTGCACACGGCGGCGATGGTGGATTCGTTCTGGCCGCGGACGTGGGATCCGACCGGGGTCGCCGCCGAGGACCGTCTGGGCGACAGCGTCCTCGACGGGCTGGCAGAGCGCGGTCACCGCGTCACGCGCGCCGGGGACTGGTCTCTCGGCCGACTATCGGCGGTCGGCGTCGATCGGGGCACCGGCATCCTGTGGGGCGCGGCCGAGCCGCGCGGCGTGCAGGGCTACGCGACGGGACGCTGAAGCCGCTCAGAGAGCCATGGGACGGCGGCCCGCGCCGTGGCCGCACCGACCTCGTGCGCGGGCAGTTTCCTCCCAGCGACCTCGAACGAGTGCCCGCCGCCCTCGAACCATTCAATGTCGGCGACCTGGCAGGACGCGACAGCGGCCTCGAGGTCGGCGAGCGGCTGCAGGAACGGATCTTTCGTGCCCGCAAGGAACAGCTGCGGTGCGGACACCGACGGCAGATGCGCCGCGCGCGCGTTCTCGGGGCGACCGGGAGGGTGCAGCGGGTAGCCGAGGTAGACGAGCGCCTCGGGAGCGATCCGCCCCTCCGCGGCCGCCATCGACGCCATGCGCCCGCCGTAGGACTTGCCTGCTGCCGCGAACGGGATGCCGGGCCGCAGCCTGCGGCAGTAGGTCTCGACAGCCGACCAGGTCTCGATCGCATGCGCGGCGGGACCCGGCATCCGTCGCCCGGCGTGCCGATAGGGGAAGTCGAAGCGGACCGTGGTGAAGCCCGCTGCGCTCCACGCGTGCGCGACGCCCTCGAGGAAGGGATGCTCGTGGCCCGCACCCGCGCCGTGAGCGAGGGCGATCACGGCGATCGGATCGGTGGCCTCATCGATCCAGGCGTCGAGCTCGACCCCGCCCGAGGGCAGGGAGACCGGGATCATCGCTGCGGGTCGGGACCTGCGGGGTTCGCGCCCTCGTGCGGAGGCAGCGCGGGCGGCGCCGGTGCCGGATCGACCCGCTCGCCGTACCGCGGCGGCTCCGCCGGGTCGACGCGCTCGCCCGCGACGGGCGCCGGGACCGGATCGACGCGTTCGCCCGCCTGCGGCACCGGCGCGCCGGGATCGACCCGCTCGCCGTACCGCGGCGGCTCGGAGGGATCGGCGGGCCGCGCCGGCGGTGACGACGGAGCGGCGGGTGCGCCGAGCAGCTGCTTCGCACGGCCGATGCTGCGCGGCAGCACGGTGACGTCGTAGTGGTCGGCGATCACCTGGGTCACCGAGGTGAAGTCGCGCCGACGCCGGAGGATCGAGTAGCTGATGATGCTCAGCAGCATGCCGAGGGCGATACCGACGAGCATGACGCCGACGAAGAGCTGCAGGACGGCTCCCGGGCTTCCGAGCACGAAGATCGCCGCGAACAGGAGCCCGAGCAGGACGCCGTTGATGGCGCCCGAACGCGCCGCTGTGGCGTAGCCGAGACGACCCGTGACGCGCTCGACCGAGCGCAGACCACGCCCGACGATCGCGATGTCCTGCGCCGGGACGTCGGCCGCGATCAGGGTCGAGACGGCCTTCTGCGCCGCCTCGTACGCCGTGTACTCGGCGACCGTCGCGCCGTGTTCCTTGGGGGCTCCGCCCATCATGCTCATGCGCTCAGTCTCGCACGGTGGTCTTTGCCTCGGCGCAGGAACCGCGAGGGATCCGCCGACTACGCTGGTCGGGTGAGTACGCAGCGGGTCTTCGTCGCGCGCCTGACCGGGTGCGCCGTCTTCGACCCGTCGGGAGACCGCCTCGGGCGGGTCCGCGACGTGGTCGTCATCTACCGCAAGGACGACCCTCCGCGAGTGGTCGGCCTGGTGGTCGAGATCCCCGGCAGACGCAACGTCTTCCTCTCCATCGGAAGGGTCACCTCGATCGCGAGCGGCCAGGTCATCACCACGGGACTCATCAACGTGCGCCGCTTCGAGCAGCGCGGCGGCGAGGTCCGGGTCATGACCGAGCTCATCGGCCGGAACGTGCACCTGAGCGACGGATCGGGTCGGGCCGTCATCGAGGACGTCGCCATCGAACGCGACCGTCTCGGCGAATGGCACGTCGGTCAGCTGTTCCTGCGTCGCCCTAAGACGAGCGCGTCGCCGTTCGCCAAGGGCCCTACGACCTTCGCGCAGTGGGACGACGTCCGCGAGGAGCAGGTCGCCGGCCAGACGCAATCCGCCGAGCTCCTGGTCGCCTCGTACTCTGAACTGAAGCCCGCAGACCTCGCCAACACGCTCCTCGACCTGCCCGAGGAGCGGCTGCTCGAGGTGGCGGAGGAGCTTCCCGACGACCGCCTCGCGGACGCGCTCGAGGAGATGCCCGAGGACGACCAGGTGCACATCCTCGAAGCCCTGGGCGACGAGCGCGCCGCCGACGTCCTCGACGCGATGGAGCCGGACGACGCCGCCGACGTGCTCGGTCAGCTGTCCGACGCGCGCGCCGGGCAGCTGCTCGATCTCATGGAACCAGAAGAGGCCGAGGACGTCCGCGCCCTCCTCGTCCACGGCCCCGACACGGCCGGCGGTCTCATGACGAGCGAGCCGATCGTGCTATCCGCCGATGCGACGGTCGCCGAGGCGCTCGCCCTGATCCGTCGCCACGAGCTGCATCCGGCCCTCGCGGCGGCCGTGTTCGTGACGCTCCCGCCCTACGAGACCCCGACCGGACGCCTGCTCGGCGTGGTCCACTTCCAGCGGATGCTGCGCTACCCGCCTCATGAGCGCCTCGGCGCGATCATCGACGACACGGTGGAGCCCGTGACGACCGCCGCCAGCGCCGCCGAGGTAGCGCGCCTGCTGGCGAGCTACAACCTCGTCTCGCTGCCGGTCGTCGACCAGGCCCGCCACCTCGTCGGCACGGTCACGGTCGACGACGTCATCGATTACCTCCTGCCCGACGACTGGCGCTCGCAGGATGCGCCCCGCGACGTCCCGGAGGCCCAGCGATGATGGCGCGGGCCCCGAAGTCGGGATTCGAGGCTCCGCGCGGGCGGCGGGCGAGCGTCCTGACACGCGCGCCGCAGCCCTCGCGCGACCGCTTCGGGCGCTTCACCGAGTGGATCGCTCGGGCCATGGGGACACCCGCGTTCCTGCTCATCCTCACGCTGTTCTGCGTCGCCTGGATCGTGTGGAACACCGCCGCACCCGATCAGCTCCGCTTCGACGACGCCGCCCTGGGCTTCACGGCCCTCACGCTCATGCTGTCGCTCCAAGCGTCGTACGCCGCTCCCCTCATCCTGCTCGCGCAGAACCGTCAGGACGATCGCGACCGCGTGCAGATCGAGCAGGACCGCCAGCGGGCCGAGCGCAACCTCGCCGACACCGAGTACCTCGCCCGCGAGGTCGTGGCCCTCCGCATGGCCCTCACCGACATGCAGAACGAGGTGGTGAGTCGCGACGTCCTCCGCCAGGAGCTCAAAACGCTCTTGGACCGCCTCGACGAGCGCGACGCCGATCGCCGCGGCGACGCCTCCCCGACCTCGTGAGCGCCGTTGCCGCAGAAGACGTCCGCCGGGCGGTGGCCGCGGTCATCGACCCCGAGCTGCGCCGCCCGATCGGCGAGCTCGACATGGTCCGGGGAGTCGTCGTGGACGGTGCCGTCGCTCACGTGGGCATCGCGCTGACCATCGTCGGGTGTCCCGCGGCTGATCGCATCGAGAAGGACGTCCGGGATGCCGCGGCATCCGTCGCCGGCGTGAGCGACGTCGCCGTGGAGGTCGGCGTCATGACGCCCGCGGAACGTTCGGCCCTCGTCGAGCGCATCCGCGGCACCAAGCGGATGGCGTTCACCGCCGACTCCCTGACCCGGGTCATCGCGGTCACGAGTGGCAAGGGCGGCGTGGGCAAGTCCACCGTGACCGCGAACCTCGCCGTCGCCCTCGCCGCTCGCGGACTCGCGGTGGGCCTCATCGACGCCGACGTCCACGGGTTCTCGATCCCGGGGCTCCTCGGTCTCGCGGACGCGGACGGTCGGCCACCACAGCCCACGCGGCTCGACGACCTCATGCTGCCTCCCGTCGCTCACGGCGTGAAGACGATCTCCATCGGCATGTTCCTTCCGCCGGACGCCTCCCCCGCCGTCGCGTGGCGCGGACCGATGCTCCACCGCACAGTGCAGCAGTTCCTCACGGACGTGCACTTCGGCGATCTCGACGTCCTGCTCATCGACATGCCCCCGGGCACCGGCGATGTCGCGATCTCGGTGGGACAGCTGCTGCCGCACGCGGAGGTGCTCGTGGTGACGACACCGCAGGCGGCCGCAGCCGAGGTCGCCGTCCGCAGCGGCGTCGTCGCCCGTCAGACCGGTCAGTCGATCCTCGGCGTCATCGAGAACATGGCGGCGTTCACTCTGCCCGACGGCTCCGTCGTCGACCTCTTCGGTGAGGGCGGCGGTGCAGCCGTCGCGGCGGCGCTCGCCACAGACGACGTCGTCGTCCCCCTTCTCGGATCGGTCCCCCTCAGCCCCGCGCTCCGCCGCGGCGGAGATGCGGGGGTCCCCGTGGTGGTGGGTGCACCGGACGACCTCGCGGCCCTCGCGATCTCCAGGATCGCCGACGCCATCACGTCGACGCGGCGCTCGCTCGCGGGGCGGTCTCTGCCGGTGTCGCGCACCTGACGGAAACGGATGCGTCGGCTCAGGTCGCCTCGGAGTCGAACGGCACCGTCGACGGCGTCTCCGACGCGTCATCCGTCTCCTCGACGCCGGCGAGCGGCTCGGCGACCGCGACGGCAGCGGCGGGCGAGGCCGACACCGGCTTCACCGGGGCATCGTCGATGAGGGCCTCGCGGATGATCCGCCGCGGGTCGTACTGACGAGGATCGAGCTTGCGCCATTCGATCTCGTCGAAGTCGTCACCCATCTCCTCTTTGACGCGCGTCCGTGCACCGTCGAGCCATTCGCGGACCCGTCGCGTGAGGCGCGCCAGCGACGCGGCGTAGCCAGGCAGACGCTCGGGCCCGAGCAGGAGGGCGGCGATCAACCCAATGAGGAGGATCTTCTCCAGATCGAGCCCGAATGACATGGTTCCCAGGTTACCCGTGCGCCTGGGGGTTCAGCGGTGATCACGCCCCTAGGCTGAGCGTGGAGGTTCACGACATGGGAGATCACGAGGCGGTACGCCGGTTCGCTGCCGAGGCGACGGTCGAGACCGATGCCATCGCACGGGCGCGCGCCCACGCCCTCGAGATCGGCGCGAACCCGATCAGTCCCGAGGTGGGCGCGCAGTGCGCTGTCATCGCCGCGACCAGCCGCGCGCTGAACATCGTCGAGATCGGGACCGGCGGTGGCGTCTCGGGGCTGTGGTTGCTGCACGGATCGCCACGCGCGACGCTCACCACCATCGACAAGGAGCCCGAGCACCTCGCGGTCGCGCGGAAGGCGTTCACCGATGCCCGCGTCCCGCCTGCTCGCGTGCGCTTCATCACCGGTCGCGCCGCCGACGTCCTCCCCCGCATGAACGAGGCGTCGTACGACATCGTCCTCATCGACGCCGACCCCGAGGGGGTCATCGAGTACGTGGAGCACGGCTTGCGTCTCGCGCGCGCCGGGGGCACCGTCCTCGTGCCGCGCGTCCTCGCCGGCGGGGCGGTGGCCGACCCGGTCAAGCGAGGACCCATCGAAAGCGCGTATCGGTCGCTGATCCAGGAGACGCAGGCCTCGCCCGCGGTCCTCGGCGCACTCTCGATCGTCGGTGAGGGTCTGCTCCAGCTGACCACCGTCGCCGAGCCGAACTGATCCGCCGTCGGAGCACGACGGAAAAGGCCGGCCCCGAGGGGCCGGCCTTTCGCATCGAACCGGGGTCAGGCGGCGCCGACGACCCCGCTGAGAACGCTGTGGAGTTCTTTCGCTTCGTCATCGTTCACCGAGACGACAAGTCGACCGCCCCCCTCGAGCGGAACACGCACGATGATGAGACGGCCCTCCTTGACGGCCTCCATAGGTCCGTCTCCGGTGCGCGGCTTCATGGCTGCCATTGTGGGGCTCCCTTTCGTCTTCGGCCTACCCCATTAGTCTACCTAATGGGGTGAACGCCTTCGGCGCGCGCGCGTCTCAGCGGACGCTTATCGTCACGGAATCCGGAAGAACGTGTCCCCGAGGGCGAGCATCTCGTGGATCCAGAGCCACTGAGCACCGAGGCAGAGCACGAGAACGCCGATCCGCCACCAGCGCGCCCGGGGCACCGCGACGGCCGCCGCGACGGGAGTCAGCGGGAGGAGCAGTCGGAACACGCTCGACTGCGGGAAGAACACCGCCAGCAGGTACACCAGATAGCTGGCCCCCCACAGCCGGATCTCGGGCCCGAGCCTGCGAACCTGCGGCGACCGGAGGAGGAACACTGCGGCGCCTGCCACGAGCAGGATGAGCACGACGGGCCCCCACAGGGCGGGGATGCCCCAGATGCCGAACCAGATGCCCGCTGCCTGGACGAATCCCGCGAAGGGCACGAAGTGCTCGTCCGATCCCACCCAGCTCCGGCGCCATGCGAGCTCGGTGTCGAGGTATGCAGAGGGGTCCCCCGTCACGACACCGGCGATCACCTGCCAGGAGAAGCCGACGACGGTGGCCAGCGCCCCCAGCGCGATGATGTGGACGATGTGCGACGTCGGCAGCGGATCCTGCCTGCGCTGGACCCACCGGTGTATGCCGTACAGCCCGAGGAGCAGCGCGAAAGCCAGCACCCCGGGCCGCGTGAAGCCCATCACGACGATGAGCGGATAGATCCACCCGAACTGCCGGCGCACGAGCGCCCAGAGGGCGAGGAACAGCCACAGCAGCAGGAGCGATTCCGCGTACCCCATCTGGAACAGGGCGGCGAGCGGACCGTTGGCGAAGAACACCACCGCCCACAGAGCCGCCGCGTCACCGATGCGATCGCGGAGCAGGAGGAACAGGACGAGGGATGCCGCGTACCCCGCGACGACGGCCAGCGCGATGGCGCCCGCGGGATAGCCGCCGAGGAGCGTGCCGAGGGCGCGCGCCATCCACGGGTACAGCGGCATGAAGGCCCAAGCGTTCTCGGTGACCTGGCCGGTGTCCGACACCGGGAGCTGGGCCGGGTAGCCGCGATCGGCGATGACCCAGTACCACTGGGAGTCCCATCCCATAGCGAGCGACGGGATCGTGGCATCCGGTCCGAATCGCGAGGTCGGGCCCGACAGCTCCGCGGCCGTCCAGAAGAAGAGGGTGGTGACCAGACGCGCCGAGATGTAGATCGCGGCGACCGTGCCGGCGACGAAGGCTGCGGTCCTCAGTCGCCGCTCAGCCATGCCCGCAGACCCCGCTCGACGTCCTCGATCTGCGAGAGCGGCACCCGCTCCTCGTCGTGGTGGGCGAGGGACGGGTCACCGGGGCCGTAGTTGACGGCGGGCACGCCCATCGCCGAGAACCGGGCGACGTCGGTCCAGCCGTATTTCGGCTTCGGCACCGCCCCGACGGCGGCGACGAATTCCTGCGCGAGCGGCGCGTCGAGCCCCGGACGGGCGCCCTCGGAGAGATCGACGATCTCGACCTCGAATCCGGCGAAGACGTCCCGCACGTGCGCAGCGGCGGCCGCGGCATCCTTGTTCGGGGCGAAGCGGTAGTTGACGTCGACCTCGCACGCGTCGGGGATCACATTGCCCGCGATCCCCCCACGGATCGCGACTGCGTTGAGTCCCTCGCGGTACAGGAGCCCGTCGACCTCGATCTCGCGGGGCCGGTACTCCGCGAGCCGACTGAGGACGGGCGCGGCCTTATGGATCGCGTTCTCACCGATCCAGGCACGGGCGCTGTGCGCGCGGACGCCGGAGGTGCGCACGACGGCGCGGAGCGTTCCGTTGCAGCCGCCCTCGACCTCGCCGTTCGAGGGCTCGCCGAGGATCGCGAAGTCCGCCTCGAAGAGGTCGGGGCGGGATGCCGCGAGCCGGTTCAGCCCGTTCAGATCGGCCGCGACCTCCTCGTGGTCGTACCACATCCAGGTGATGTCGACCCGGGGGTCGGTGAGTTCCGCGGCGAGCTTCAGTTGCACCGCGACGCCTGCCTTCATGTCGACGGTGCCGCGGCCCCACAGGAAGGCCTCGCCGTCCACGTCGATGTCCCGGGTCGGGACGTTCGCGTTGATCGGCACGGTGTCGATGTGCCCGGCGATCGCCACGCGCTGCGCGCGACCGAGGGAGGTGCGAGCGACGATCGTGTCGCCGTCGCGGTGCACCTCGAGGTGCGGCAGTGCCGAGACGGCCTCGAAGATCGCGTCGGCGAGGACGATCTCATCGTCGGACACGCTGGGGATGTCGCAGATGGTGCGCGTCAGATCGACGGCGCTGGAGCGAAGGTCGAGCCGGGGCATGACGTCGAGTCTAACGACGGGCCGATAGCCTGGAATCATGAGCGACGCGCGGTGGGTATGGGGTATCGGTCTGGCGACGACGAGCGAGAACGGCACGGTGCTCGACACGTGGTACCCGGCTCCCGCCTCGGGCCGCGCACCCTCCCACGCCGACACGAGTGAGCTCGCCGCCTTCGCCGGGCCGGACGAACGCCGCGGCGTCACCGTCGATGTCGTCATCGTCGAGATCGACCTCGACGCCGCACCCGCCGGCACGTCCGATGCCTACCTGCGTCTCCACGCCCTCTCCCACCTCCTGGTGGCACCGAACGAGCTGAACCTCACCGGCGTCTTCGGTCACCTGCCGAACGTCGCCTGGACGAGCGCCGGTCCCGTCCACCCCGACGACATCACGCGTCTGCGTCCGGGGCTGCAGCGCGCCGGGATCCAGGTCAGCGGTCTCGACAAGTTCCCCCGGCTCACCGACTACGTCGTGCCGGCGGGAGTTCGGATCGCGGATGCCTCCCGGGTGCGCCTGGGCGCGCACCTCGCACCCGGCACGACGGTGATGCACGAGGGCTTCGTGAACTTCAACGCCGGCACCCTCGGCGCGTCTATGGTGGAGGGCCGGATCTCTCAGGGCGTCGTCGTCGGCGACGGCAGCGACATCGGCGGGGGCGCCTCCATCATGGGGACGCTGTCCGGAGGCGGTGACCACCGCGTCTCGATCGGCCGGCGCACGCTGCTCGGCGCGAACGCCGGCATAGGCATCTCCCTCGGGGACGACTGCATCGTCGAAGCGGGCCTCTACGTGACCGCGGGTACCAAGATCATCCTGGCCGGTGAGTCCGCGCGCCACGACGGCACGCGTCCGACGGCGAAGGGCGCGGAGCTCTCCGGCCACGACGGCATCCTGTTCCGGCGGAACTCGCTCACGGGCGCTGTCGAGGCGGTGCGCCGCGACGGCGTCGGCGTCACGTTGAACGCCGATCTGCACGCCTGAGGAATTCAGCCCCGCAACACCGCCGCACGTGCGTCGCGGTGCTCTTCCTCGGTGATGACGCCGCGGGAGCGGAGGTCGTCGAGCTCGGCGAGACGCATCTCGATCGTCGGCGCGGGCCGGGGTTCGGGGGTGGGTGCCGCCGGGGAGAGCGCGTTGCTCCGCAGGACCTTCGCGGCGATCGCCGCATCCACCGTGAACGGATCGACGCCGGCATCCTTCAGAATCCGGTGCTTGCGCACCGCGACGACGATCCCGAACACGGCGACGCCGATGATCACGACGACCACGAGCCCGAACACCGCACCGAACGCGTCTCCGGCCGCACCCATGTCCGGCCCCGGCATCCCGGGATCGAAGAACCCGCTGTCCCCCTCGTCCGGCACCGGCAACACCGGTGCGGAACGGACTGCATCGACGACTCCCCCATGGACCATCATGGGCTCACCCTAGCGGGCGAGGCGCGGATCAGCGGGAGATCGGGTACTCCCGCTCGGCGGCCCCCGTGTACAGCTGCTGCGGGCGGCCGATCTTGGTCTGCGGGTCGTTCTGCATCTCGCGCCAGTGGGCGAGCCAGCCCGGCAGGCGTCCGATCGCGAACAGCGGAGTGAACATCCGCGTGGGGAAGCCCATCGCCTTGTAGATGACGCCCGTGTAGAAGTCGACGTTCGGGTAGAGACGACGCTCCTTGAAGTAGTCGTCGCTCAGCGCGATCTCTTCGAGTTCGTTCGCGAGGGCCAGGAGCGGGTCCTCGACACCGAGCTCGCGGAGCACCTCGTCCGCGGACTCCTTCACGAGCTTCGCGCGCGGGTCGTAGTTCTTGTAGACGCGGTGTCCGAAGCCCATGAGCTTCACACCGTCCTCTTTGTTCTTGACCCGCTCGACGAAGCGCTGCACGCTCTCACCGGAGTCGCGGATGCGGCCCAGCATGTCGAGGACGGCTTCGTTCGCACCGCCGTGGAGCGGTCCGTACAGGGCGTTGATCCCGGCGGAGATCGAAGAGAACTGATTCGCTCCGGTCGATCCGACGAGGCGCACCGTCGAGGTCGACGCGTTCTGCTCGTGGTCGGCGTGCAGGATGAGCAGTCGCTCAAGGGCGCGGGACATGACCGGGTTGATCTCATACGGCTCGGCGTTGTTGCCGAAGTTCAGCTTGAGGAAGTTGTCGACGAAGCTCAACGAGTTGTCGGGGTAGAGGAAGGCGTGCCCGATGCTCTTCTTGTGCGCATACGCCGCGATGACGGGGAGCTTCGCGAGCATGCGAATGGTGTTGAGCTCGACGTGCTCGGGGTTGTGCGGGTCGCTCTGCCCCTCGTAGTAGGTCGAGAGCGCCGCAGTGGCCGCCGACAGCACCGACATGGGGTGCGCGGTGTGCGGGAGCGCGGAGAAGAAATGCTTGAGGTCCTCGTGCAGCAGCGTGTGGCGACGGATCTTCTCGTCCCACCCGGCGAGCTCGTCGGCCGTGGGAAGCTCACCGTAGAGCAGGAGCCAGGCGACCTCGAGGTACGTGCTGTGCTGCGCGAGCTGCTCGATCGGGTATCCGCGATAGCGCAGGATGCCCTGATCGCCGTCGATGTAGGTGATCGAAGACTTCGTCGACGCCGTGTTCACAAAGCCGTAGTCGAGCGACGTGTGGCCGGTCTGCTTCGTGAAAGACGAGAAGTCGACGCTCGGGATGCCTTCGGTGCCGGCGACGAGCGGAAGCTCTGCGGTCTTGTCACCGATGGTCACAGTGGCCATCTGGGGGGTGTCCGCGTTGGTCACGAAGCCTCCTTGCGGTCGTCGGGGCGGTTTTTACAGCCTAATGGGGTGTGAGCGCGTCTCCGAACGGCGCCAATGGATCGAGCGATCCGTGTGAGGAAACCTACGACGCGGCTGCCGTCAATCGTGCGGCGGCCTCCGCGATCCGATGGTCGGTCGCCGTCAGAGAGAAGCGAATGTGCTCGGGGAAATGGGCGCCGTAGAAGTGTCCGGGGCCAGCCAGGATGCCGAGCTCGGCGAGCCTGCCGAGCGACGCCCACGCGTCCTCCCCCGCCGTGGCCCAGAGATACAGACCGCCCTCGCTCCGATCGACCCGGAACCCCGCGGCCTCGACGGCCGGCTTGAGGACGGCACGACGGGCGCGGTAGAGCTCCTTCTGGTGATCCACGTGCGCATCGTCCCCGAGAGCCGCGATCATCGCGGCCTGCACCGGACCGGGGACCATGAGCCCCAGGTGCTTCCGCGCGGTGACGAGGCTCGCGACGATCGCAGGATCGCCGGCGAGGAAGGCGGCACGGTAACCGGCGAGGTTCGACTGCTTGCTCAGCGAGTAGACCGACAGCAGGCCCGACAGGTCGCCGTCGGTGACCCGCGGATCGAGGATGCTCGGGACCGCGGCATCCGCCCACGGACCTTCCCATCCCAGTTCGGCGTAGCACTCGTCCGAGGCCAGCACGGCACCGAGCTCCCGCGCCCGGGCTGCCGCGCGACGGAGCTCGTCGACGCCGAGGACACGGCCGTCGGGGTTCCCGGGCGTGTTCAGCCACACCAGACGCGTCGATTCCGGCCAGTCGTCCGGATCGTCCGAGGCGAGAGCGGTCGCACCGACGAGGCGCGCCCCCACCTCGTAGGAGGGGTACGCGGCGCGCGGGTGGACGACGGTGCCGCCCGCTCCGACGCCCAGAAGAAGCGGCAGCAGGGCCACGAGCTCCTTCGAGCCCACCGTCGGGATGACGTGCGCCGGAGTCAACCCCGGGACGCCTCGGCGGCGGGCGTACCAGCCGGCGATGGCCTCGCGCAGGGCGAGCGTGCCGACCGTCTGCGGATAGGAGTGCGCATCGGTCGCGCTTCGCAGAGCGTCGGCGACGACCGCCGGGGTCGGATCGACCGGCGAGCCGATCGAGAGGTCGACGATGCCGTCGGGATGCTGCCGGGCGCGCTCCGCGTACGGGGCCACGGCGTCCCACGGGTAATCGGCGAGATCGTGGACGCTCATCGACGGATCAGTGCGCCTGCGGCGGCAGCCCGGCGATGACGGGGTGATCCTTGGCGATGACGCCGACCTTGGCGGCACCACCCGGCGAACCGAGGTCCTCGAAGAACTCGACGTTCGCCGTGTAGTAGTCCTGCCACTCGGCGGGGAGATCGTCTTCGTAGTAAATGGCCTCGACGGGGCACACCGGTTCGCAGGCGCCGCAGTCGACGCACTCATCGGGGTGGATGTAGAGAGAGCGTTCGCCTTCGTAGATGCAGTCGACGGGACATTCGTCGATGCAGGCTCGGTCCTTCACATCCACGCACGGGAGAGCGATCACATACGTCACAGGACGAGTCTAGTTCGTGGATCGGAGGCGGGATGCCGTCGGCCACGCGACGACGAGCGCAGCGGCCAGCGGGACCAGGAACGTCCAGATGAGACCGGGGGTGATCGCCGCACCCTCCGGCGGCGCGGGGACCACGACCGAACCGCCCGGTCCCTCGTTGGCGAAGACGAGCGTCGCGAGCATGGCACCGATGCCGCAGGCGAGAGCGGACGTTCGCTCGCCCGTAAGGGTACGGACGGCGATGAGCAGGGCGATGAAGCCGATGGATGCGACCAGAAGGCCCACCGGGATGACTCCCCAGACGGCGGCCTGCCCGATCGTCCCCGCCACGCCGTAGACGACGCCGATGACGGCGGCGAGCACCCAGGTGGCGATGCGGGCGAGGAGGGCGTTCACCCGCACAGTCTAGGCGCGGGACCTGTGTGCTCTCAGGCCGCGATGCCCGAGAGCCGCAGGAGGGCGGCGACGACCGCCGCGGCCAGCACCACGACCAGGAAGGGCGCCCGCAGCGCCAAGAGGCCACCGGCGACGACGACGGCCGGCACTCGGGCGTCCACCACGATCGCCTGGCCGACGCCCAGCGTCTGGACGACGACGAGAGCGGAGAGGAGGGCGACCGTGAGCAGGTCGATCGTCCGCGACGGCCGAGGCGCCTCGAACCAGGCGGGCGGGACGAGGTAGCCGGCGGTCTTCAGCGCCACGCAGACGATGGAGGCCAGGAGAACGGAATGCCAGAGTGTCACGCGGCGGCTCCAGGCGAGGAGGTGCGCGACGCGAACCAGTTGGTCCACCCCACCACGATGGCGACCAGCGCGGCGACGAGGACCGGCACTCCCGGCATGAGCGCGGGGGTGAGAACCACGGCGACCACGGCGGCGGCGACCCCCACCGCGATCGCCTGACGTCGACGCAGGCGCGGCCAGAGCAGGGCGAGGAAGGCGGCGGCGGCCGCGGCATCCAATCCGTACGCCTTCACGTCGCCGAGCACGTCGCCCAGCAGGGCGCCCGCGAGGGTCGTCACGTTCCAGCCGAGGTAGATGCCGATGCCGGTCACCCAGAAGCCGACGCGGCGAGCCGCGGCATCCGGCTGCGCGAGGGCGACGGCCGTCGATTCGTCGATCGTGAAGTGGGAGGCCGCGGCCCGGCGCCAGAAACCGTCGCCGATGACCGGGGACATCCGCAGCCCGTACGCGACATTGCGGATGCCGAGCAGCCCCGCCGAAGCGATCGCCGCGCCCGGCAGTCCGCCTCCCCCGATGACACCGACGAACGCGAACTGCGATCCGCCGGTGAACATCAGGAGGCTGAGGACGCACGTCTGCCAGACGTCGAGACCCGACGTCACCGCGAGTGCGCCGAACGAGATGCCGTAGGCACTCGTCGCGAGCACGACCCCGAGGGAGTCACGCCAGGCCCGACGAGTCGGAGGCTGCTCCCCCGTCACCGTCAGGAGCCGGCGTCCTGGCGCTTCAGGCGGGATGCCGTGCGGCCGCGCTCGGTCGCGTCGAGGACGACCTTGCGGATACGGACCTTCTCGGGCGTGACCTCGACGCATTCGTCGTCGCGCGCGAACTCGAGGCTCTCCTCGAGGGTGAGCACACGCGGCGGCGTCATCGACTCGAAGGAGTCGGAGGTCGACGAACGCATGTTCGTGAGCTTCTTCTCCTTGGTGATGTTCACGTCCATGTCGTCGGCGCGCGAGTTCTCGCCGATGACCATGCCCTCGTAGACCTCTTCGGTCGGCTGCACGAAGAAGCTCATGCGCTCCTGCAGAGCGATCATCGCGAACGGCGTCACGACACCCGAACGGTCGGCGACGATCGAGCCGTTCTGACGCGTCGAGATCGCGCCGGCCCACTCGTCGTAGCCGTGCGAGATCGCGTTGGCGATGCCGGTTCCGCGGGTGATCGTGAGGAACTCGCTCCGGAAGCCGATGAGGCCGCGCGACGGGACGATGAATTCCATGCGCACCCAGCCGGTGCCGTGGTTGGTCATCGTCTCCATACGGCCCTTGCGGCTCGCCATCAGCTGCGTGATCGCGCCGAGGTGCTCCTCGGGAGCGTCGATGGTGAGGTGCTCGAACGGCTCGGTGAGCTTGCCGTTCTCGTCGCGACGTGTGACGACCTGCGGCTTGCCGACCGTGAGCTCGAAGCCCTCGCGGCGCATGTTCTCGACGAGGATCGCGAGAGCCAGCTCGCCGCGGCCCTGGACCTCCCACGCGTCGGGCTGGCCGATGTCGACGACCTTGAGCGACACGTTGCCGATGAGCTCGCGGTCGAGGCGGTCCTTCACCATGCGCGCGGTCAGCTTGTGACCCTTGACCTTGCCCATGAGGGGCGATGTGTTCGTGCCGATGGTCATCGAGATCGCCGGGTCGTCGACCGTGATGGCCGGGAGCGGGCGGATGTCCTCGGGGTCGGCGATCGTCTCGCCGATCGTGATGTTCTCGAAACCGGCGATGGCGACGATGTCGCCGGGGCCGGCGGACTCCGCCGGGTAGCGCTCGAGGGCGCGGGTCTTCAGGAGCTCCGTGATGCGGGCGTTGCTGGTCGAGCCGTCGGCGCGGACCCAGGCGACCGTCTGGCCCTTCTTCAGCGTGCCGTTGAACACGCGCAGGAGTGCGAGGCGACCGAGGAACGGCGACGAGTCGAGGTTCGTGACCCAGGCCTGCAGGGGCGCCTCGTCGTCGTAGGACGGAGCCGGGACGTGCTCGAGGATCGCACCGAAGAGCGGCTCGAGGTCGTCGTTGTCGGGGAGCGATCCGTTGTCGGGACGGTTGCGCGAGGCGGCACCGGCGCGACCGGACGCGTAGACGACGGGAACGTCGAGGAGCGCGTCGACGTCGAGGTCGGGCACGTCGTCCTGGAGGTCCGAGGCGAGACCCAGGAGGAGGTCGTGCGCCTCTTCCTCGACCTCGGCGATGCGGGCATCGGGACGGTCGGTCTTGTTCACCAGCAGGATGACCGGGAGCTTGGCCTCGAGCGCCTTGCGCAGGACGAAGCGGGTCTGCGGGAGCGGGCCCTCGGAGGCATCCACCAGGAGGACGACGCCGTCGACCATCGACAGACCGCGCTCGACCTCGCCGCCGAAGTCGGCGTGCCCGGGGGTGTCGATCACGTTGATCGTGACGGGCTCGGCGGAGTGGGCGCCGGCGTACGTGATCGTCGTGTTCTTCGCGAGGATCGTGATGCCCTTTTCGCGCTCGAGGTCGTTCGAGTCCATCGCGCGCTCTTCGACGTGCGCGTGCTCACCGAACGAGCCGGTCTGGCGGAGCATGGCATCGACGAGCGTCGTCTTGCCGTGGTCGACGTGCGCGACGATCGCGACGTTACGGAGGTCAGGACGAAGGGCGTGCGCCATGAAGGGGATTCCTTGCAG
The DNA here is from genome assembly GCF_900102005.1 of Microbacterium sp. LKL04. Classification (NCBI taxonomy): domain Bacteria; kingdom Bacillati; phylum Actinomycetota; class Actinomycetes; order Micrococcales; family Microbacteriaceae; genus Microbacterium; species Microbacterium sp. LKL04. The sequence continues at coordinate 1,216,553 of NZ_LT627736.1, forward strand.
AGAGGGTGATGCCGGGATGCCGGCAGTCCACTTTACCGCAGACGGCGACACGCCGACGGGGCGAGGACCTTTCGGTCCCCGCCCCGCCGGTGCTGTGTGTGCGGACTGCTTACTCGGCAGCCCAGCCGACGATCGTCCAGTCGATGGTCTCGAACTGGGTGGCGCCCCAGTTCACGAGACCGTCCTTGACCGCGTAGACGTTGGGGAGCGGTGCGATCGGGAACATGGGGACGTAGTTCCAGATCACATCGTTGATCTCCTTGGCGATCTCGATGCGCTTAGCGGGGTCGAGCTCGGCGTTGGCCTGGTCGTACAGAGCGCCCAGCTTGTCGTCCGTCGTACCCGTGAAGTTCGACTCGGAGTCGAGCGGGTAGTAAAGCGCCTCCGACGAGGAGATCGGGAACGCGGTGCCGACCCACGAGAACGACACCATCTCGAAGTTACCGGGGATGACGTAGTCGCTGAAGTAGGTCGCGGCGGGAACCGTGACCAGCTCGACGGGGATGCCGAACGCGTTCAGGTCGGCCTGGACCTGCTCCGAGCGCTGGATGTTCGTTGCCGTGTCGGCGGGAACCGTGACGGTGAGCTTGAGCTCGGTGCCGTCCTTCGTCCAGGACTCGCCTTCACTGCCCTCGTAGCCGGCTTCCTCGAGGTACTCCGCAGCCTTCGCGTTGTCCTGCGCGAGCGCCTTGTCCTCGTAGCCGTTCTGGCCGGGCATGAAGATGTAATCGCCCTGCGTGATCGGAGGAGCGTCGACGGGCGTGTTCGCCGAGGCGGCGATCTGCTCGCGGTTGACGATCGACGCGACGGCCTTGCGGACGTTGACGTCGGAGAGAGGACCTTCCTTGGCGTTCATCGTGACGTGCGTCCATGTGGTGCCACCGGACGTCTCGATCTTCGCGTCGGAACGGGTCTTGGCCGTCTGGTACAGGTCGGCGTTGGCCGAGATGTACAGGGCGTCGAGCTCTGAGTTGGCGAACGAGGCGCCCTGCTGGTCCTGGCTGACCGCGCGGAACAGGACGGTTTCGAGCTTCGGAGTCGCACCCCACCACTGCGGGTTGCGCTCCAGGGTGACGACCTGGCCGGTCGTGTCGATCTTCGAGATCTTGAACGGGCCGGAGGACGGAACGGCCTTGGTGCGGTAGCCGTCGTTGTACGCCGCGGGGTCGCTCGAGATGGATGCCGGAAGCAGCCCGCCCGTGAACAGCCCCTGCCAGTCCGCGTAGATGCTCGAGAACGTGATCTTCACGTCGAACTCGTCCGCACCCTGCTCGACCGAAGAGATGTCTTCCCAGCCGGCGGTGGAGGCGGGGGTGAACTCCTTGTTGGAGCCGTTCTGCGCCTTCCAGTACGCGATGTAATCGGCAGCCGTGATCGGTGTGCCGTCCTCCCACTTCGCATCGGGGTTCAGCTTGATCTCGACGACCTGCGGGTCATCGCTCGTGAGCTCCGCCGACGACGCGTAGTTCTCGTCGACGACGGGCGTGCCGTCTTCCTTGATCTTGAAGGGCCCGCCGGTGGTCCCCTCGACGATGTCGACGGTGTCCGCCTCATTGCCGTCGACCTGGTTGATGTTGAACTGCACCGGCAGCGATCCGACCGCGAGGGTCAGCGTGCCGCCGTCCTTGACCTGGGCCGCATCGGCACGGGTCCACGCCGTGGCGGGGAGCTCCGGGGCTGCCGACTCGCTCTGGGTGGGCGCACCGGTGTTTCCGGCAGCACAACCAGAGATCACGAGTGCGGCGACGCCGAGCAGCGCCAAAGACCCGAACGGCTTTGCACCTCGAATCTTCATGTGATTGTTCCTCTCGTTTACCTTTTGGTGACCACCGGCGGAATGGTGCGCCCGCCGGAGGGGGTTCAGGATGCGGCCGACAGCGCGACCTCGTCGACCAGCGTCGAGTCCTCGACGTGGTGGCAGGCGACGCGCGCACGGCCGTGAGGCGTCAACTCCGGCTCGACGGAACGGCACATGTCCTGGCGCGTCTCGTCGAGGAGCTTGTACAGGGGGCAGCGTGTGCGGAACCGGCATCCGCTGATCTCCTGCGTCGGGCTCGGCAGATCTCCCTGCAGGAGCACCCGCGCCCGCCCGCGCTCGATGCGCGGGTCGGGGATCGGAGCCGCCGAGATGAGGGCCTTGGTGTAAGGATGCTGCGGGTTGTCGAATACCGAGGACACCGGCCCCTGCTCCACGACGGAACCGAGATACATCACGGCGACGTCGTCGGCGATCTGACGGACGACGGCGAGGTCGTGCGCGACGAAAAGGTACGACAGTCCCAGCTGAGCCTTGAGATCTTCGAGCAGGTTGATGACGCCGGCTTGGATCGACACGTCGAGCGCTGACACCGGCTCGTCGAGCACGATGACGGACGGGTTGGTCGCGAGGGCTCGGGCGATGCCGATGCGCTGGCGCTGGCCTCCCGAGAACTCGTGCGGATAGCGGTCGGCCATCGACGGGTCGAGACCGACGAGATCGAGCAGCTCGAGGGCGCGCTTGTCGCGGTCGGTCTTCTTGGCGCCGATCGCCCAGAGCGGCTCGGTGATGACCTCGCTGATCGGAAGACGGGGGTCGATGGCGCCCATAGGATCCTGGAACACGATCTGCACGTCGCGGCGAAGTGCGTGGCGTTCGCGCGGGCTGAGCGAGCCGACGTCCTTGCCGTTGATCTTGATCGACCCGGACTGCGGCGCGGTCATCTCCATGATCTCGAGAATCGTGGTCGTTTTGCCGCAGCCCGACTCCCCCACGAGACCCATCGTGCGGCCCGGCTTGAGCGAGAAGGAGACGCCGTCGACGGCGCGGACCGTGCCCACACGGCGCGGGAAGACCGCACCCTTCATGAGGGGGAAGTGACGGCGCAGGTCCGTGACCTCGACGACCGGCGCAGCACCGGAATCCACGAGCTCGCCGTCGATGATCGGATCCGCGACTGTGAAGACTTCGCTCCGCGCGATCTCACCGCGGGCGATCTCGCCTCCACGGATGCAGGCGGCGACGTGCTCGGGACCGGACGCCGGGTCGTGGGCGATCAGATCGGGCTCGACGTCGCGGCACGCGTCGACCGCGATAGGGCAACGCGCCGCAAAGGGGCATCCCTTGGGGAGCGATGCGAGGGACGGCGGGCGGCCCTCAAGAGGGACGAGCCGCTGGGTGCCGGCTGTGAGCATGTTCGGGACCGAGCGCAGCAGACCGATCGAGTACGGCATCTGCGGCTCGTGGAAGACCTGATCCGTGGTGCCGAGCTCGACGAGCTTGCCGGCGTACATGACGCCCACGCGGTCGGCGTGTCCCGCGACGACACCGAGGTCGTGGGTGATCAGAACGACCGCGGCGCCGGTGATCTCCTTGGCCTTCTCGAGGACTTCGAGGATCTGCGCCTGGATGGTGACGTCGAGAGCCGTCGTGGGCTCGTCCGCGATGATCACCTTCGGGTCGTTCGCGATCGCCATGGCGATCATCGCTCGCTGCCGCATGCCGCCGGAGAACTCGTGCGGGAAGGCTTTGGCGCGCCGGTCGGGGTCGGGTATGCCGACCGTCTTCAGCAATTCGACGGCCCGCGCGGCCGCCGCCTGAGACGAGAGCTTCGAATCGTGGAGACGCAGCGCCTCGGCGATCTGGTCGCCGACGGTGTAGACCGGAGTCAGCGCCGACAGCGGGTCCTGAAAGACCATGGACAGCTGCTTGCCACGGATGCGGGACAGCTTCTTGTCGTCCATGCCCAGGAGCGACTTGCCCTCGAACTCGATCGCGCCCGTCACCTGCGCGTTGCTGGGGAGGAGGCCCATCACGGCGAGCGAGGACACGGACTTGCCTGAACCGGACTCGCCGACGATGCCGAGGAACTCCCCCGGGTGGACGTCGTACGAGATGCCTCGGACCGCCTGCACGTCGCCCGAACCGCGCTGCGGGAAGGTGACGCTGAGGTCGCGGACTGACAGAAGAGGCGTGCGACGGGACTGCGTCGACGAGAGAAGGGATTCAGGCACGGTTGGCCCCCGAGGTCGGGTCGATCGCATCGCGCAGGGCGTCGCCGATGAGACTGATGGCGAATAGAAGGACGATGAGGACACCCGCCGGGAAGACGAACAGCCACGGGCGCGTCAGCGCGGCCGACGTGCCGTCCGCGAGCAGGGTGCCGAGCGAGACATCCGGCTTCTGCACGCCGAAGCCGAAGTAGCTCAGCGACGTCTCGGACATGATCATCGAGACGATCCCGAGTGTCACGTCGATGATGAGCAAGGACGCGATGTTCGGGAGGATGTGGCGGCTCAGGATCTTCCGCGTCGGCAGACCCATGTACCGTGCGGCCCGCACGAAGTCGCGATTGCGCAGCGAACGCGTCTGGTTGCGGACCACTTGCGCCATGATCATCCAGCTGAAGATCGCAAGGAAGAAGGTCAGCGCGATCCACGACAGGCTTTTGAACAGCGGGCTGAGCAGCACCAGGATGAAGAACGACGGGACGACGAGCAACAGGTGGGTGAACCAGCTGATGACCTTGTCCGTCACTCCCCCGACGTAGCCCGCGACGGAGCCGATGACGGCGGCGAGCAGCGTCCCGAGGATGCCGGCGACGAGACCGATGATGAGGGACTTCTGCAGCCCCGCCATCGTCTGGGCGAAGATGTCCTGCCCGATGCTGTTGGTGCCGAACCAGTGGCGGAGCGTGGGCCCCATGCCCATGTTGTAGACGTCACGATCGGTGATCGACCACGGCGTCAGGAACGGTCCGACGATGGACAGCAGCACGATGGCGGCGAAAGCGATCGCGCCGACCCAGAACCGCGGCATCCCGCGCAGTCGACGCCAGACGAGACCGTTCCGGGAGAGCGGGCGGCGCTGCTTCGTGATGGTCTGTTCGTCGTCGAGGCTCACCTCGACGGCTTCTTGCTGAGCGATAACCATGTCAGCTCCTCACACGGGGGTCGAGGGCGGCGTAGATGATCTCCGAGAACGTCGAGGAGAGCAGCACGAGAATGGCGACGAACAGGGTGCTCCCCGCTGCCGCGTTGACGTCGTTCGTGTTGACGGCCTGCAGCAGGAACTGGCCCATGCCGCGCCAGCTGAAGACGATCTCGAGCATGGCGGAGCCCGCGACGAGTGTGCCGAAGCTGTACGCGAAAAAGGTCGACATCGGGATGAGCGCGATCCGCACACCGTGGCGGAACAGCGCCGGTCCGCGCTCGAGACCCTTTGATCGAGCAGTACGGATGTAGTCGGCTCCCAGGACGTCGAGCATGACGCTGCGCTGGTAGCGCGAGTAGCTCGCCGCGCTCATGAGGATGAGCGCCAACGTCGGCAGCAGGAGGTGCACCGCTCTGTCGAGCGTCAGATCCCACCAGCTTCCACTGATACCGGCACTGTATTCGCCGGTGAAGGTGATCAGTTGTACGCCCAGGCTGTTGTTGAGGGCCGTCGCACCGATCATCAGGAGAACGCCGATCACGAACGTCGGCGTGGCGAAGATGAGGAACGATCCGTACGTGACGATCTGGTCGCTGGCGCGGTACTGGCGGACTGCACCCCAGACTCCGAGCAGGACGCCGATGACCGCGCCGATGATCGATCCGATGAGGAGGAGACGCAGACTCGCCCCGGAGCGGGCGATGATCTCCTCGACGACGGGCTGCTTGCCGATCGTGATGCCGAGCGATCCCTGCGTGAAGAGGCCGACGAGCCAGTGCCACAGGCGGGCGATGACCGGCACGTCGGGGCTTTGGCCCAGCTGGGCGAGGGAGGCATCGATCGACGCCTGCGGCGGACGAGGGTTCCTGCCGTAGAACGCGTCTCCGGGCCGGAAGATCGAGCTGGCCAGGACGTAGGCCATGCACGTGGCGATCAGGCTCAGGAACGCGTAATTGACGAACCGGCGGAGGACGTACAGCGTCACCGGGAAATCCCGGCGGTTCGGGTCGCTGGCACAGACATGGTGGTGCTCTTTCTCGGGCTTACGCGCTCTTGCGTTTGCGTTCGATCACCGGAACCGGATCCGGCCTCAACGACCCTAACTCGCTCATCAACGCTGACAAGACCGTGTGGAGAACTCTTTGTATGAACGTAACATTGCGTGACTTGCTCGCAAAATGACTGTGAACACCCCGCGCAATTGGCCAGTACGCTCAGCCGTTGGCGCCGCTGATGATCACCGCGCTCAGTGCCCAGGCGACGATCACGACCAGCGCGAAGATCGCGCGCAGATCCCAGCCACGGACGACACGACCCGCACCGGAACCGGTTTCACTGGCGGACAGCCACTGCTCCCGGATGAGCTCGAGATCGCGGAGCGCGGGAGGGATCCGCGCTCGAGGGCTCGGGTCAGGCCGGAGACCCGGCCGCGGCGGCCGCCCCGCGACGGGTCCGCCGAAGGCACTGACGGTACGACCGTCATCCAGCGTGAAACGCACCTGATAGCGGATGCCGATGTCGCTCACCCGATCCCACGGAATCCGGACCACGCGAAGGAGGTTCTGCACCGTCGCACCGCGGGCATCGACCGCCACATGAGAGACGAAGGTGGCGACGTAGATGAACCAGAGGACCAGCAGCATCCAGGGAGCCAGCAGGAGCATCTCGCCCCACCCGGCGCGGACCACGGCATCGACGAGGAGCAACAGGGTCACGATGGACGCCAGGATCAGGGCGACGGTCCCCGAGGGAGCCCGGAAGACCCGCGGCGAGGCCGCCCGGGGATCACCCGGACGCGCCTCGCCGTTCATAGGGCCGCTGCTCACCGCGCCCCGCCCAGGGGGATGTCCGCCCCGGGGATGGCCGCGAGGAGCCGCTTCGTGTAGTCCTGAGCGGGCGTGGTGAAGATCTCGTCCACCGTTCCCTGCTCGACGACGCGCCCCTGCTCCATGACGCAGACCATGTCCGCGGCGACACGGACGACCGCGAGGTCGTGCGTGATGAAGAGATACGTCAGGTCGAGCTCGGACTGAAGGTCGGCGAGCAGGCGCAGGATCTGATCCTGAACGAGAACGTCGAGGGCCGACACCGCCTCGTCGAGGACGACGATCGACGGCTTGAGTGCCAGCGCACGCGCAATGGCGATGCGCTGCCGCTGGCCGCCGGAGAGCTCGTTCGGGTACCGCCAGGCGACCTCGCGCGGAAGCGACACCTGCTCGAGGAGCTCGAACACGCGCTCGCGACGCGACTTCTCATCCCCCACTCCGTGCACACGCAGCGGCTCGGCGATCAAGGCGCCGATGCTCCGGAGCGGATCGAGGGACCCGTAGGGATCCTGGAACACCGGCTGCATACGGCTGCGGAGGGCGAAGACCTCTTTGCGGCTCATGCCCGAGGTGTCTTCACCGTCCACCAGAACCGAGCCGCTCGTCGGCTTCTCGAGCTGCAGGACCATCTTGGCGACCGTGGACTTGCCCGAGCCGGACTCCCCCACCAGTGCGAGGGTCTTGCCCCGCGGGATCTGGAAGGACACTCCGTCCACCGCGCGGAACGGCTCACTGCGGAAGCCACCCGACCGGATCTTGTACTCCTTGACGAGGTCGCGGACCTCGACGACGGGCGTGGCAGCAGCCATGTCGTCGATGTGCTCGACACCCCGCCGCTCGACGACGGCCTGGATCCGCTGCGAGGCGATGCTCGGAGCGGCAGCGACGAGGCGCTGCGTGTAGGGGTGCTGCGGCGCTTCGAGGATGAGGCGGCTAGGCCCGGACTCGACGATCTCGCCCTGGTTCATCACGATGATGCGGTCCGCACGTTCGGCGGCGAGACCGAGGTCGTGCGTGATGAAGAGCACAGCGGTGCCCTTCTCGCGCGTGAGCGACGCGAGGTGATCGAGGATGACGCGCTGCACCGTCACGTCGAGCGCGCTGGTCGGCTCATCGGCGATCAGGAGCTTCGGGTCGGCCGCCAGACCGATTCCGATCAGCGCCCGCTGGCGCATGCCGCCCGAGAATTGGTGCGGGAACTGGTGCATGCGACGCTCGGCATCCGCAAGCCCTGCCTGCTTCAACACCTCGACCGCGCGCTCCCGCGCCTGCCTGCGGGTCGATGCCAGCCCGTTCGCGCGGACGGCTTCCTCGACCTGGAATCCGATCGACCAGACCGGGTTCAGGTTCGACATCGGGTCCTGCGGAACGTAGCCGATGTCGCGCCCGCGGATGGATTCCATCTCACGACGACCAGCGCTGAGGAGATCGACACCGTCGAGCGAGATCGATCCACCCGTCACGGCGCCCGTCCCGGGAAGCAGGTTGATGACGGCAGCTGCGGTCGTCGACTTGCCGGAACCGGACTCGCCGACGATCGCGACCGTCTCGCCCGGGAAGACATCGAGGTCGACACCGTGGAGGACCTCGCGCGCCTTCTTCCCTGTCCCGAAGGACACGGTCAGGTCACGGATCTGCAGAAGGGGCTGCGACACGGCGCTCTCCTTGTGGCCGGCGCGCAGGCGTGCGCGGCTGGTGGGGTTCTCGATATCACTCATCGCTGTGCCCTCGACTTCGGGTCGACGGCGTCACGGAGGAGCTCACCGAGCGTGATGAAGGCGAGCACCGAAACGGTGAGGGCGAGCGACGGCCAGAACAGCGCCATCGGGGCCGACCGGATCTGGTTCTGCGCTTGGCTGATGTCCAGACCCCATGACACGGTCGAGCCGCCCAGGCCGACACCGAGGAAGGACAGCGTCGACTCCGCGACGATCGCGGTGCCGAGGCTGAGGGTCGTGACCACGATGACCGGGGCCATCGCATTCGGCAGGACGTGCGTGACCATCGTCCGGAAGCGCGACAGACCGATCGAGATCGACGCCGTCACGTAATCGGACTGCTTGACCCGCAGGACCTCGGCTCGCGCGATGCGCGCCGTGCTGGCCCACGAGAACCCGCCGATCGCGAGAGCGAGGACGAACTCGTTCCGATAGTCGGCCAGGACGGACATGACGACGACCGCCGCGATGATGTAAGGAATGGTGAAGAAGACGTCACCGACGCGGGAGAGCACGGTGTCGAGGAACCCGCCGTAGAAGCCGGCGAGAGCGCCCATGATGACGCCGATGACCGTGGAGATGAGCGTCGCCATCACACCGACGATCATCGACGTGCGGGTGCCGTGGACGACGCGCGACCAGATGTCGCAGCCCTGCCGGTCGAAGCCGAGCGGGTGCCCCGCGGTGGGATCGCCGTTGCTGTTGTCCAGGCTGCAGACGCCACCGGACGGCGCCACCGACGTGAAGAGCGTCGGGGCCACCGCCATGGCGACGATGATCGCGCACAGCAGGACGGAGATCCAGAAGGTGGGACGCCGGCGCAGGTCGCGCCACGCGTCGATCCAGAGATTGCTCTTCTTCTCGCCCAGTCGGAGCTGGTCGACGGGGACCGATTCCGTGTTCGTCGGCGCGACGTAGTGTGCGGAGTTACTTGACATAGCGGATCCTCGGGTCGAGCAGGCCGTAGAGAAGGTCGACGACCAGGTTCACCAGCACGTAGATCACGACGAAGATCGTGACGAACGACACCACGGTCGGCGTCTCGCGCTGCGTGATCGCCGTGAACAGCGTGTTGCCCACGCCGGGCACGTTGAAGATGCCCTCGGTGACCGTGGCGCCGACCATCAGGATGCCGAACTGGGTCGCCGTGTCGGTGACCATCGGGATCATCGAGTTGCGGAGGACGTGCACGGGGATGACGCGTCGCCGCGAGAGGCCCTTCGAGTAGGCCGTGCGGACCCAGTCCTGACCGAGCGTCTCGATCATGGAGGCACGAGTCAGCCGCATGCTGGACGCGTAGATGCTCAGACCGAGCACGATCGCGGGGAGCCACAGGTCGCCCCAGTCGTTGCGACCGCCAACCGTCGGTCGGAACCACCCGAGCTGCACGCCGAGGAAGTACTGGGCGAGGAAGCAGAGGACGAAGATCGGGATCGCGATGAAGATGAGCGCGGTGACGAGCGCGCCGTTGTCGAAGATCGATCCCTTCCAGATGGCGGACAGGGCGCCGACGACGAGCGCAAGCACGAAGGCGATCGCGACCGACATGATCGCGAGGCGCATCGTGACGGGGACGGTACGGGCGAGGACGTCGTTCACGCTCTGACCGGAGAACGTCGTGCCGAAATCGAAGCGGAAGATGCCGCCCAGATAGTTCGCATACTGGACGATGAACGGCTCGTTGAGCTTGTACTGCTCGCGCAGCGAGTCGATGACAGCCTGCGGGGGCTGCTTGTCGCCGAACAACGCGGCGACCGGATCTCCGGGCAGACCGAAGACCATGAAATAGATCAGCAGAGTGGACCCGAGGAACACGGGAATCACCTGCAGGATCCGTCGGAGGATGTAATAGGCCACCCTCGGCCCCCTTTCAGGGAAAAGACGTATCAGTGCTCACGCACGAAGAAGGGCCCCGCAACGCGGCGCCCCTGAGTTTCCCATCCTCGACCTCGGTTCCTGAAAGAACGGTGAGATGGACGGGTCACGCCACGAGGCGGTGACGGGTGACCGTCACCGCCTCGTGTGAGGTGATGCTGAGAGCAGATTACTTGGTGATGTTGTAGTACAGCGGCACCGAGTTCCAGCCGAACTCGACGTTCTGAACGCCGTCAGCCCAGCCGCCGTTCACGTTCGAGTACCAGAGCGGGATGGCGGGGAGGTCCTCGAAGAGAACCGACTGAGCCTCGAGGAGCGTCGCGTTGCGCGCTGCCTCGTCGGTCTCGCTGATGCCCTTCGCGAGCAGGTCGTCGAAGTTCTTGTCCGAGTACTTGCCATCGTTCGAGCCGGCGCCGGTCGCGTAGAGCGGGCCGAGGAAGTTGTACAGGCCGGGGTAGTCGGCCTGCCAGCCGGAGCGGAAGGCGTCGACCTTCTCGTTGTCACGGGCGTCGAGGTAGGTAGCGAAGTCCGGGAAGGGCTCGCCGACGGCCTTGATGCCGAGGACCTTCGAGACGGAGTTCGACACAGCGTCGACCCATGCCTGGTGGGGACCGTCAGCGTTGTAGGAGATGGTGAAATCCTTGCCGCTGTACGGCTTGATGGCGTTCGCCTCGTCCCACAGCTGCTTGGCGAGCTCGGGGTCGTACTCGAGGACGTCGTTACCGGGGACCGTGTCGCTCCAGCCGTCGATGACCGGCGACGTGAAGTCCTTCGCCGGCGTGCGGGTGCCCTTGAAGATGACGTCGGTGATCTGCTCGCGGTTGATCGCGTGGGAGATCGCCGCGCGGCGCAGCTTGCCCTCTTCGTCGGTCTGGAAGCCCTCGAGCCACTCGGGGATCGTCAGCGACTGGAAGATCGCGGCGGGCTGGTTGACCGAACGGTCGTCCAGGTCGGTCTTGTAGTTCTCGAGTGCGCTGTCGGGAATCGAGTCGAGCACGTCGAGGTTACCGGCGAGGAGGTCGGTGTAGGCACCGTCGGGGTTCGGGTAGAAGACGATGTCCAGGCCACCGTTCTTCGGCGTGCGCGGGCCGTCGTAGTCCTCGTTGACGACAAGATCGATGCGGACGTTGTGCTGCCACGCGCCTTCCTTGGCCAGCTTGTACGGGCCGTTGCCGATCGGGTTCTCGCCGAAAGCCTTCATGTCATCGAACGCGACGGACGGCAGCGGCGCGTACGCCGAGTAGCCCAGGCGCTGCGCGAAGTCGGAGGCCGGCTTGTTGAGCGTGATCGTGAAGGTGTGGTCGTCGACCTTCTTCAGGCCGGTCAGCTCCGAGTCCTTCTCGTAGCTGAAGCCCTCGATGTCCTCGAAGAAGTACGAGGAGTTCTGCTTGTTGGACGCGAGCGCACCGTAGTTCCACGCCTTGATGAAGCTGTCAGCGGTGACCTCTTCGTCGTTGGTGAACTTCAGGCCCTTGCGGATCTTGACCGTCAGCTGCGTGGGCGAGTCCGTGGTGATGGACTCTGCAGCGTCGTTCTCGACGGCGCCGTCCGCCTTGTAGGAGATGAGACCAGCGAAGATCGAGTCGATGATCTTGCCGCCGCCGACCTCGTTGGTGTTGGTCGGGATGAGCGGGTTCTGGGGCTCGTTGCCGTTGGTCGAGATGACCTCGGTCGTGGTACCGCTGGAGCTGTTGTCGTCCGTGTTGGTGTCGCCACCGCCACTGGCGCAGCCGGCGAGAACCAGGCTGGTCGCACCGAGCAGGGCGAGACCCGCCACGCCGATCTTGTTGCGCTTCAAAGTGTCCTCCAAGAGACCTAATGAAAGCCCGGGTCGAGGCTTCGAGACCCGGGCGTGATGAGAAGCACACTAAGCAGGCTGAGCGCAATGCGACAAATCCCTCACAAGACCGTTACACAGCCTTTACTTGGGGAGCTCTGGATGAAGCAGTCTGATAGCTCACGCGTATCGGCACCGGGGGCCGAGCTGGACGTGGCATCCTGACCGGATGGCAGCTTTCGCGGACTCCCCCTCCCCACACCGCGCGCGGCTGTGGTGGGAGATCGGAATCGTCCTCGCCCTCTCGCTGGGGCGTTCTGCGGTCTATTCGGTGCTCGCTCTCGTCGAAGCGCTCACACGCGCACCCCTCGGGGATCAGCAGACATCCCTGAACCCCGGGGCGGCGCCCTCGGCCGTATGGGACGTCATCGGCCGGTTCCTCGACGCGTTCTTCGCGTTCGCGCCCGTCGCGCTGGCGATCTACCTGCTGTGGGAGCCCGCACGTTCGGGCTTCGCGAAGATCGGCCTGACTTTCGAACGATTCGGACGCAACCTGGGCGGCGGCGCACTCCTCGTGCTGATCATCGGCGTTCCCGGCCTGGGACTCTATGCGCTCGGCCGCGTTCTGGGCATCACCGTGCAGGTGGATGCCTCGCCGCTCGATTCGTCCTGGTGGACGATTCCGCTCCTCCTCCTCGCGGCACTCCGCGCGGGCCTTCTGGAGGAGGTCGTCATGGTGGGCTACCTCTTCGACCGCCTGCGATTCCTCGGATGGAACACGTGGACGATCATCCTGTCGACGGCGGCGCTGCGCGGGGCGTATCACGCGTACCAGGGTTTCGGTCCGCTCATCGGGAACATGGCGATGGGCGTCGTCTTCGGATGGGTGTACTCCCGTTGGGGCCGGGTCATGCCGCTCGTCGTCGCCCACGTGCTCATCGACATCATCGCGTTTGTGGGCTACCCCCTCGCCGCCGCCTGGTGGCCCGGCGTGTTCGGCCCGCCGGCGTAACCGGACGCGCGGGCCGGGTTTCGGGCTCCGATCCCGCGAGACTGCACGTGCGCGCCGAGGCTGCGGCGCGGCGCAGCGGTCTCGTGCGCCGCGTGCTGTCTCGCGGTGGGAGCGGTGCGGGCGACGGTTCCTCCACCGCGTGCGCGCCGGGCGCGGAGTCCACCAGGCGGGGCGCGATGGTGCACGGGCTGGCGGCGCGCCGCGAACCTCGAGGCCATGCCCTCGAACGCCGACCTCCTGCCCGTCGCCCGCCCCACTCCTGTCGCCTGCCCGGTACAGCTCGTGCGCGCGCAGGACGTGCCCCACGCCGCCCGCCTCGCGTCACGAGGCGAGCTCGTGTCGGTCGTGCGCGGGGTCTACTCGCCGACGGCGTCGTGGCGACCCCTCCTCCCGTGGGACCGCTATCTGGCCCGCATCCACGCCACGATCCTCACGCACCCCGGACTCGTCCTGAGCCACGAATCGGCCGCGGCGATCTGGGGGATGCCGGTGCTCGGCGACCCCGGCGTCGTCCACGCCCTGGGCGACCCGACCCGCACTTCGCGCCTGCACGCCGGGCTCCGCCTGCACACGACGACGGGCGCGCGGGACGTCGTCGACCTCGGCGGATTCGCCGCCGTCGCGCCGTCAGACTGCGCCGTCGACCTCGCGAGGGCTCGCCATGTGGTGGTGGGGCTCATCGCAGCCGATGCCGCGCTCCGTCTGGATCCGGCGGCATCCGTGGAATCGCTCGTCGAACAGAATGAGCAGCGACCGAGTTCGCGGGGGCGCCGCATCGCCCGGTGGCCCCTGCATCGCGCCAGGGCTGAGGCGGAGTCCACTCTCGAGTCCGCGAGTCGGGCGATCATCGAGTTGCTCGGCTACGAGGAACCGGAGCTGCAGACCGAGTGGAGCGGGCCAGCCGTGACCGATCGCACCGACTTCTGGTGGCCAGGATCGGGGATCGCCGGTGAGGCGGACGGCGACCTCAAGTACGACGGCCGGTTCGGTGATCCCGTGTCTCTGCTGCGCGCGCGCCGCGAGCGGGATCATCGTCTCAGGTCGCGAGGCATTCGCTCGGTCGCGCACTGGGGCTGGTCGGATCTCGTCGACCCCGACGCGCTGGACGGCATCCTCCGTGGCGCAGGCCTCCCGCGCATCGCACTTCCCGACCCGTATCGCCTCGCGACCGCTCGAATCGCGCTCGCCCCGCGCCACTCCGTCCCGAGACTGCACGCCGGCGCCGAGACCGGGGTCTGACCCCGCAGTCTCATGCGTCGCGTGCAGTCTCGCGGAAGGTCGGGCGAGCGCGGCGGCTCGCCACCACGCCTCGAGCGGTCGCGGTGCGTGGTCCAGCCGCCCAGCCCGCGTGCCGCCCCCGCCGCGAGACTGCGCGCACGCGCCGAGACCGGTGTCTCAAACCCCAGTCTCGGCGACCACGTGCAGTCTCGCGGACCGAGCCCGCCCGGGCACGGACGCGCCCGCAACGCCCGCCCCGCCGGGCCGAGCCCAGCGTCAGGCGAAAGCTTCGATCGGGGGGCAGGCGCAGACGAGGTTGCGATCGCCGTAGGCGTTGTCGATGCGGCGGACGGGCGGCCAATACTTCGTGCGCACGATGCCCGGCACGGGGTACACGGCGGTCTCGCGTGGGTACGGGTGCGCCCACTCGCTGGTGATGACGGATGCCGCGGAGTGCGGCGCGTTCACGAGCGGGTTGTCGTTCGCCGGCCACTCCCCCGCCGCGACGGCGTCGGCCTCGCCGCGGATCGCGATCATCGCCTCGACGAAGCGGTCGAGCTCGGCGAGGTCCTCGGACTCCGTCGGCTCCACCATGAGCGTCCCCGCGACCGGGAACGACATCGTCGGGGCGTGGAAGCCGTAGTCGATGAGCCGCTTCGCGACGTCGTCGACCGTGATGCCGGTGGCCTCCTTGAGCGGACGCAGGTCGAGGATGCACTCGTGCGCGACGAGTCCGCCCTCCCCCGCGTATAGCACCGGGTAGTGGCCCTCGAGGCGGCGGGCGACGTAGTTCGCCGCGAGCACCGCCGCGGCGGTCGCCTGCCGGAGTCCGTCGGCGCCCATCATCCGCACATATGCCCACGAGATCGGCAGGATGGATGCCGAGCCGTAGGGCGCGGCCGAGACCGGTCCACCGTCGAAGACGTGGCCACCGGCATGCTCGGCGCGCTGCGCCATCGGGTGCGACGGCAGGAACGGCGCGAGGTGCGCCTTCGCCGCGACGGGACCCACACCGGGTCCGCCACCGCCGTGCGGGATCGCGAACGTCTTGTGCAGGTTCAGGTGCGACACGTCGCCGCCGAGGTCGCCGAAGCGGGCGAACCCGAGCAGGGCGTTGAGGTTCGCACCGTCGACGTACACCTGGCCGCCGGCCTCGTGCACCGCGCCGGTGATGTCCATGACGTCGTGCTCGTAGACGCCGTGCGTCGACGGGTACGTGATCATGAGGGCCGCGAGGCTGTCTGCGTGCGTCTCGACCTTGGCGCGCAGATCCGACAGGTCGACGTTGCCGGCCTCGTCGCACGCGACGACGACGACCCGCATCCCGGCGAGGACGGCGGATGCCGCGTTGGTGCCATGCGCGGACGACGGGATGAGGCAGACGTCGCGGTGCAGGTCGCCCCGCGAGTGGTGGTAGCCGCGGATGGCGAGCAGGCCCGCGAGTTCGCCCTGCGAACCGGCATTCGGCTGCAGCGACACCGCGTCGTACCCGGTCACCTCGGCGAGCCACGCCTCGAGCTGCTCGATCATCACGAGGTACCCGGCGACGTCCTCGGCCGGCGCGAACGGGTGCACCCGCGCGAACTCGGGCCACGACACCGCCGCCATCTCGGTCGCCGCGTTGAGCTTCATCGTGCAGGACCCGAGCGGGATCATGCCGCGGTCGAGCGCATAGTCGCGGTCGGCGAGCTGCTTCAGGTACCGCATCATGGCGGTCTCGGAGCGGTGCGTGTTGAAGACGGGATGCGTCAGGTACTCGTCCGTGCGCCGGAGCGACTCGGGCAGGTGGGCGTTCCGGTCCCGCAGCGGCACGAACACCTTCGACGAGTCGACGCCGAAGACGGACGCCACAGCCTGCAGGTCCGCGACGGTCGTCGTCTCGTCGACCGAGATCCCGACCGAGTCGCTGTCGCGGAACCACAGCTGGTATCCGCGCCGCCGCGCGTCGGCGACCGTGTCCTCCGCGCGACCCGGCGTGCGGACCACGAGCGTGTCGAAGAACGCCTCGTGCATCACGTCCGCCCCGGAGCCGATCAGCCAGTCGCGCAGGAGGGACGCCTTCGCGGTGGTCTCCTCGGCGATCCGGCGCAGGCCGTCGGGACCGTGATAGACGGCGTACATCGCGGCCATGACGGCCAGCAGCACCTGGGCGGTGCAGATGTTCGACGTCGCCTTCTCGCGACGGATGTGCTGTTCGCGGGTCTGCAGCGACAGGCGGTAGGCGGGCTGACCCGCGGCATCCATCGACACTCCGACCAGGCGTCCCGGCAGCTGACGCTCGAGACCGGCCCGGACGGCCATGTAGCCGGCGTGCGGTCCGCCGAAGCCCATCGGCACACCGAAGCGCTGCGTCGTCCCGACGGCGACGTCGGCGCCCATCGACCCCGGCGAGCGGAGAAGGGTGAGCGCGAGGAGGTCCGCCGCGACGACGACGAGGCCCCTCTGCGCCTGCACGGCGGCGATGACCTCGGACGGGTCCCAGACCCGCCCGGTCGCGCCGGGGTACTGCACGAAGGCACCGAACGCATCGGGGACCTCGCTGAAGTCGGTCTCGACGATCTCCACGCCGACGGCGGCGGCGCGGTGGTGCAGCAGCGCCTTCGTCTGCGGCATCGCATCCGCGTCGACGAGGAACACGTCCGACGCGGACTTCGAGGCGCGTCGGGCCACCAGCATCCCCTCGACGACGGCCGTGGACTCGTCGAGCATCGACGCGTTCGCCGTCGCGAGCCCGGTGAGGTCGGTCACCATCGTCTGGAAGTTGATGAGCGCCTCGAGGCGGCCCTGCGAGATCTCGGGCTGGTACGGCGTGTAGGCCGTGTACCAGGACGGGTTCTCCAGGACGTTCCGCTGGATGACCGACGGCGTCAGCGTGTCGTAGTAGCCGAGGCCGATCATCGCGCGCGCCGCACGGTTCTGCGATGCGAGGTCGCGGAGCTCGGCGAGGGCCTCGGCCTCGGTCGCCGCGGGCGGGATGATGCTCTCGCCCGCGGCGACGTGGATCGCGTCGGGGACGGCCGTGTCGACGAGCGCCTCGACGGAATCGCGCCCGAGGACGCGGAGCATCTCGGCCTGTGCGGCCGCGTCCGTGCCGATGTGGCGGCTCTGGAAGGCCGAGCTCACGCGTCGCCGCCCGTCAGCGCGACGTAGGCGTCGCGGTCGAGGAGGTCTCCGGTGGGCGCGCCGTCGACCTTGATCTTGACGAGCCAGGCGTCGAACGCGCCGGCGTTGACCGAGGACGGGTCGTCGACGACGGCGTCGTTGATCTCGACGACCTCGCCGGTCAGCGGCGCGTAGAGCTCGCCGACGGACTTGGTCGACTCGATCTCGCCGCAGGTGTCGCCGGCGGTGACAGCGGTGCCCACGGCGGGGAGCTCGACGAAGACGACGTCACCGAGCTTCTCGGCGGCGTAATCGGTGATGCCGACGGTCGCGACGTCGCCGTCGAAGGCGATCCACTCGTGCTCGGCGGTGTAGGAGAGGGCGGTGAGGTCGGTCATTTCTGTCTCCGGTAGAAGGGCAGGGCGGTGACGGTCGCGGGGATGCGGGTCCCCCGGACGTCGATGGTCAGTTCGGTGCCCTCAGCGGATGCCGAGGGGTGGATGAGGGCCATCGCGACGGGATGGCCGAGGGTCGGGCTGAGGGCTCCCGAGGTGATCTCGCCGACGGTGTCGTCCCCGGAGAGCACGGCGTAGCCGGCGCGTCCGGCGCGGCGGCCCTCCGCGACGAGCCCCACGAGGACTGGAGCGCCGTCGAGGTCCCGGGCGGCGAGGCCGTCCTTGCCGACGAACTCCTCCTTGTCCGTGACGACGACGCGACCGAGGCCCGCCTGTGCGGGGGCGATGTCTCGCGAGAGCTCGTGGCCGTAGAGCGGCATCCCGGCCTCGAGGCGGAGCGTGTCGCGGGCGGCGAGCCCGGCCGGCACGAGCCCGTGCGCGGCGCCCGCCTCGGTGACGGCCTCCCAGAGAGCCGCGGCGGTCTCGTTCGGGACCATGAGCTCGAAGCCGTCCTCGCCGGTGTACCCGGTGCGGGCGACGAACAGGCTCCGGTCCTGGAACGAGCCGAGCGCCCAGGAGTAGTAGGTCATGTCGGCGAGGGCGGGGTCGACGCCCGCGATCCCCGCGGTCGACTCCAGGATGCCGCGGGCCGCGGGGCCCTGCACGGCGATGAGCGACATCCGGTCCGTGAGGTCCTGGATGCGGGCATCGCCCGGGTCGACGGCCGCGAAGGCGGCTGCGACGTCTGCGCGATTGCCGGCGTTGGAGATGACGATGAACTCGTCGTCCGTGATCCGGTACACGATGACGTCGTCGACGATGCCGCCATCCGCGGCGAGGACGAGGGAGTACTTCGCCTTCCCCACCTTCATCGAGGAGATCCGTCCGGCCAGTGCCCGGTCGAGGTACCCGGCGGCATCCGCCCCTTCGATGCGGAACTCCGCCATGTGCGAGATGTCGAAGATCCCGGCGGCGCTGCGCACCGCATGATGCTCGGCGAGGTCCGACGTGTAGCGGACGGGCATGAGCCAGCCGCCGAAGTCGGTGAAGGACGCGCCGAGCCGCTCGTGCAGCTCGTGCAGCGGCGATCGCCGCGGCTCGGTCGTGGTCTCGGTCATGCCGTCTCCGCTCAACATTCCACGACGCTGACCGCGAGGCCGCCGAGCGCCGTCTCCTTGTACTTGCTGCTCATGTCCCGCCCCGTCTCGCGCATGGTCACGATGACCTCGTCGAGCGAGACGCGGTGGGTGCCGTCGCCCCACAGCGCCATCTTGGCGGCGTTGATCGCCTTGGCCGCGGCGATCGCGTTGCGTTCGATGCACGGGATCTGGACGAGACCGCCGATCGGGTCGCACGTGAGGCCGAGGTTGTGCTCCATCGCGATCTCGGCGGCGTTCTCAACCTGTCGCGGTGTTCCGCCGAGCACCTCGGCGAGCCCCGCTGCCGCCATCGAGGATGCCGAGCCGACCTCGCCCTGACAGCCGACCTCGGCGCCCGAGATCGAGGCGCGGGCCTTGTAGAGGACGCCGATCGCGGCGGCGGTGAGCAGGAAGGGGATGACGACCGCCTCGCGAGATCGCCCCTTCGCCGCGTAATGGGTCGCGTAGTGCAGGACGGCGGGGATGATCCCCGCGGCGCCGTTCGTCGGTGCGGTCACGATCCGTCCGCCGGACGCATTCTCCTCGTTCACCGCGAGGGCGACGAAGTTCACCCACTCCTGCCACAGCGCGGGGTCCTCGCCCGTCGGGTCGTCGAGGCGAAGCCGGTTCCGCCAGGCGGGCGCGCGGCGCGGGACCCGCAGGCCGCCCGGCAGCATCCCCTCCCGCGCGGCGCCGGAGGCGACGCTCTCGCTCATGACGTCGGCGAGATGCAGGATGCCGGTCTCGATCTCGACCTCGTCGCGTGAGGCGAGCTCGTTGCGGCGCTGGATCTCGGCCATGGAGAGGCCTTCGCTGTCGCAATGGGCCAGGAGCTCGGCCGCCGTCTCGAAGGGGAACGGCACTGCGGTTGCCGTCGTCACCTGCGCCTGCTCGCCGTCGCGGACGATGAACCCACCGCCGGTCGAGTAGTACACGGCCTCGTCCAGCAGCAGCCCGTCGGCGTCCCACGCCTGCAGTCGCAGGCCGTTGGTGTGGCCGGGGAGGATCGTGAGGGGATGCAGGACGATGTCGTCCTCGCAGAGGGGCACATCCCCGGTACCGCCGAGGCGAACCCGACGCTCGTCAGCGATCGCCGCCGTCCGCTCCTCCACCTCGGCGGGCCGAACCTCCTCGGGCTCGAGCCCCTCCAACCCGAGGAGCACGGCCGTGAGCGTCCCGTGCCCGCGGCCGGTCGCCGCGAGCGAACCGTAGAGGTCGACCTGTACCCGGGCAGCACGTCGAGCGTCGATCCGCGACACGTAGTCCGCTGCGGCCCGCATCGGCCCCACCGTGTGCGAGCTGGAGGGCCCGATACCGACGGTGAACAGGTCGAAGACGCCGATGCTCGGGGTCATCGCGGTGAGCGAGCGGGTGGGTGTGACGGTGGGAACAACGGAACTCCTGACGGCGCAGCGGGATGCGGGTGAGTTCCTCCCCCTCTGTCATCGGCCTGAGAGATTTCACGGGCGGTGCCCGCTTGCCCCGTCGGCGGGCACCCGAAGGTGCCGCTTTTCAGAGTGACCATGTCGGCTCGGTACGGGGGCCTGAGAGATTCCGGGGAGGGATTGCTCCTTCGGCAGCCACGAGGGCTTCTCCCGAGCAGACGCGATGGTCCGGTGTGCGATTGTGAGCGCGAGCCTATCACCGGCCCCCGCAGCGCCGATACGGCCTCAGCGCGCGCATTTCCCGGACGACACGGTCGCCGCGTCGGCCGAGACCTCGAGCGCAGGCTGGAGTTCCTCCGTCGTCATGGCGTACCCGCGCGTCGCGTCGTCCTGCCCCCGCGCGAAGACGAGGCCGGTCACTTCGCCCTTCGCCGTCAGCAGCGGGCCACCGGAGTTGCCCGGGCGCACGTCCGCCTCGAGCGCGTAGATCTCACGGGGCTGCGAGCTGTCCTCGTAGATGTCCGACACGATCGCGTTCCCCACCGAGAGGACGTACGCCGAGGTGCTCGTGAAGGGTCCGCCGAGGGGGTAGCCCTGGACGGCGACCGGCGTGCCGGCCGCGACGTCGCCCACGATGGGCAGTGGCCGCGCGTCGAGACCGGCGACGCTGATCACGGCGATGTCATCGATCGGATCGAAGTAGACGACGCGTCCCTCCTCGGCATCCCGACCCGGGAGCTCGACGAGCGGGGTGTCGACGCCCGCCACGACGTGGGCGTTCGTGACGACGAGGTCGTTCGCGACGACGAACCCCGACCCGGTCAGCGACGCTCCGCAGGCGTACGCGTTGCCGCTGATGCGGGCGACGGATGCCGCGGCCCGCTCGAGCTGCGGATCGTCGAGCGACACCGGGGGCGCCGTGGGCTCGACCTCGGGTGCCAGCAGGTCGCCGACGCGCGGGATGCCCTCGTCGACGATGAAGCCGCGGAGCTCGGCGAGCGCGGAATCGACCGCGGGTGGGGTGATCGCGTCGATGGCGCCCAGCACGCGGGAGGACGCCACGGCGGGAGCGACCACCGGCATCCCGGACCCGACGATCGCACCGCTCGCGAGGAGGAGGACGATGGCGGCGGCGACCGTGTTCACGAGCCCGCCGAGGATCCGATCGAGGGGCGCGAGCTTCGCGCGGTCGACCCCACGGCGCAGGCGCGCGCCGACGGCGGTTCCGATCGAGGCGAGAATGACGACGATCCCGAGGGCGATGATCGCGAGGACGAGGCTGCGGTACTCCCAGCCGGCGAAGGTGGGCGCGATGACGGGCGTGAGCCAGACCGCGATCACCGCGCCGAGGATGATGCCGACGAGGGTCCCCGCCGTCGCGACGAGGCCGCGCAGCAGCCCGCCGAACAGTGCCGCGATGAGCACGAGCACGACGATGATGTCGACGACGAGCACGGCGGGCCTCCCTTGACGAGTCCGCCCGGGAGAGCCGGCGGTTCCTCGTGATCAGCGTAGGACGCGCCCCCTGGGAAGTCGGTTCGTGTTGCCGTTCTTGTCACCTTGACTCTAAGATCGGAGCAGCACTTAAGGTCATCATGACAAGAACACTGCCTTCCTCCCCCATCGGCGTCGCCGTGTCGACGGTCATCTTCCGCCTGCGGCGGGATGCCGACGATGCGCGCATAGAGCTGCCGCTCGTGCGTCGGACGCGCGACCCGCCTGAAGGCCAGTGGGCCCTGCCGGGCGGGTGGGTCGACCCTGCCGAGAACGTCGAGGCGACGGCATCCCGCACCCTCGCGGAGACCACCGGACTGGCACCGAGCTACCTCGAACAGCTGTACGCCTTCGGGGACGTCGGGCGCTCCCCCGGCCGCGTCGTGTCGATCGTCTACTGGGCGCTCGTGCGCGAGGACGTCACCGAAGCGACCCAACAGCACAACGTCGCCTGGTTCGACGCCACGGCCCTGCCGGAGCTGGCCTTCGACCATAACCACATCGTCGACTACGCCCTGTGGCGGCTGCGGAACAAGGTGGGCTACAGCCGCATCGCCCACGGCTTCCTCCCCGACCGCTTCACCCTCGCCGAACTCCGCGAGGTCTACGAGGCGATCCTCGGCCGGCGTCTCGACCCCGCGAACTTCCGCCGCCAGGTGGAGGGCTCGGGGACCCTCATCCCCACCGATGACTTCCGCACCGGCAGCCACCGGCCCGCCCGCCTCTACCGCTACAACCAGGACGTCGAGTTGGCCGAGCGCGGCCCGCTCCCACAGTGAAGGACCCGAACCGACATGAGCGCCACCCCCGTCACCCTGCAGCCCCGCCCGATCGATCCCCGTCCCATAGATCCCAGCGTCGATCACGAGATCCAGGCGATCGTCGCCGGCGAGACCACCGCCGAGACGTGCAACACCGACCTCGCCGCCGGACCCTGGACCTTCGACACCCGCCCCGGCTACGGACCCGGCTCGTCGATGGGCGACGTCATCCCCACGGGCGCGCCCCGACAGGGGCAGCTGCCCGCCGAGTACCGCGAGGCGGACGAGTCAGAGCTCGCCGCGCGCATCGTCGCGGCGAAACAGACCCTCGGCGAGCGCGTCGTCGTACTCGGGCACTTCTACCAGCGCGAAGAGGTCGTCACCCACGCGGACTACGTCGGTGACAGCTTCCAGCTCGCGAACGCCGCCCTCGAGCACCCCGACGCCGAGGCGATCGTCTTCTGCGGCGTGCACTTCATGGCCGAGACCGCCGATCTCCTCTCCCGCCCCGAACAGGCGGTCATCCTGCCCAACCTCGCCGCAGGCTGCTCGATGGCCGACATGGCCGACATCGACCAGGTCGAGGAGTGCTGGGAGCAGCTCGCCGATGTCTACGGCGACATGGACACTCCGGATGCCGAGGGGTTGCTCCCGGTCATCCCCGTGACGTACATGAACTCGTCCGCCGCGATCAAGGGCTTCGTCGGCCGCCACGGCGGGATCGTCTGCACCTCGTCGAATGCACGGACCGTCCTCGAGTGGGCCTTCGCCCGGGGACGTCGTGTGCTCTTCTTCCCCGATCAGCACCTCGGCCGCAACACGGCGAAGGCCATGGGCGTCCCCCTCGAGCAGATGCCGATGTGGAATCCGCGAAAAGCGCTCGGCGGATCGACCGAGAGCGAGCTCGCCGACGCCCGCGTGATCCTCTGGCACGGCTTCTGCTCGGTGCACCGCCGGTTCACGGTCGACCAGATCGCCGCCGCGCGGACGGATCACCCGGGCGTCCGGGTGATCGTGCACCCCGAATGCCCGATGGACGTCGTCGACGCGGCGGACGAAGCGGGCTCGACGGACGACATCCGGAAGGCCATCGCCGCGGCCACCGAGCCCACGACATTCGCGATCGGCACCGAGATCAACCTCGTCCAGCGTCTGGCGGCGCAGTTCCCGCAACACGAGATCTTCTGCCTCGACCCGGTCGTCTGCCCGTGCTCGACGATGTACCGGATCCACCCGGGCTACCTCGCCTGGATCCTCGAAGGGCTCGTCGCCGGCGAGGTGCGCAACCGCATCACGGTGCCGGCCGACGTCGCCCAGCCGGCGCGCGTCGCCCTCGAGCGGATGCTGGCGGCCAAGCCGTGACCAGCGTCGTCGTGGTCGGCTCGGGCATCGCCGGGTTGACCGCCGCACTCCACGCGGATGCCGGTGGCTCGACGGTCACGATCGTCACCAAGAGCGAGCTCGCCGAAGCCAACACACGGTACGCGCAGGGCGGCATCGCGGGCGCGCTCTCCCCCGACGACCGGACGATCGACCACGCGCACGACACCCTCGTCGCGGGGGCTGGACTCGCCGATCCGGGCGCCGTCGACGTCCTCGTCACGGAAGGTCCGGACCGCATCCGGGACCTCATCGCCGCCGGCGTGCAGTTCGATCGGGACGCTGACGGCACGCTCCGCGCGGGACTCGAGGGAGCGCACTCGTTCCCCCGCATCCTGCACGCCGGGGGCGATGCCACCGGTGCCGAGATCGAGCGCGCACTCGTCGAGCAGATCCGCCGGAGCGGCATCCGTGTCCTCGAGCACTGCTTCGTGACCGACCTGGTCCGCCGGGGCGGACGTGTCGTCGGTGTGGACATCCTCGGCGGCGAGCGCATCGAGGCGGACGCCGTCATCCTCGCGACGGGTGGCGCAGGCCGGCTGTTCGCCCACTCGACCAACCCCGCCGTGGCGACCGGTGACGGCATCGCCCTCGCCGCCAGGGCGGGCGCTGCCGTCCAGGACCTCGAGTTCGTGCAGTTCCACCCCACGGTGCTCGCCACGGGCGACGCGTTCCTCGTCTCGGAGGCCGTGCGCGGTGAGGGCGCGGTCCTCCGCGACGAGAGCGGACGCCGATTCGCCGTCGACGTCCACCCGGACGGCGAACTGGCGCCCCGCGACGTCGTCGCCCGCGCGATCACGGCCGCCATGGCGCGCCAGGGCGGACGACCCGTCCTCCTCGACGCCGCGGCGGTCCACAACCCCGACCCCGACGAGCGAGCACGGTTCCTCGCCGCCCGGTTCCCCACCATCGACGCCGCCGTCCGCTCGCGCGGGCTCGACTGGGCGCGCGAGCCGATCCCCGTCACACCGGCCGCCCACTACCTGATGGGCGGCGTGGTCACCGACCTCGATGGCCGCACCGACGTCCCGGGCCTGTACGCGGTCGGCGAGGTCGCGCGGACCGGAGTCCACGGGGCGAATCGTCTCGCGTCGAACTCCCTGCTCGAGGGCGCCGTCTTCGGCGCCCGTGCCGGTCATGCCGCGGCCACAGACGGTGCGGCGTGGCCCGTGCACGCCGGCGCCCCGACTGTCCGCGAGACGGCGGCCGACGGCATCCCGCACCCGCCCTTCAGCCGGCACGCACTGCAGGAGCTCATGTGGGCGGATGCCGGCGTGACGCGCGATGGCGACGGTCTTCGCCGTGCGGCACGCACCCTCGCCGCGTGGCGCGGCTCCGCCACGCCGCCGGTGACCCTGCCGGAGCACGAGGACGCGAACCTCCTGCTCGTCGCGGAGCTCATGGTCGCCGCCGCGCTCGCGCGGACCGGCTCGGTGGGTTCCCACCAGCGCACGGACGATCCGGCCTCCGCCGATGCGCGCATCCGACCCGACCTGGAAGGGGCTGCGTGATGCTCTCACCCGCCGTCATCGAAGCGACTGTCCGCGCCGCCCTCCTCGAGGACGCTCCGTGGGGTGACATCACGAGCGAGGCGCTGATCCCGGCATCCGCCACCGCGACGGCCGAACTCGTTGCGCGCGAAGCCGGCGTGTTCAGCGGCGGAGCGGTGTTCTCCGCCGCGTTCGCCCTCACCGACGACCGCGTGGAGGCGGATCTGCGCGCGCCGGACGGAGCCCGCTTCGCACCGGGCGACGTCCTCGCCGTCGTGACGGGCCCCGCCCGCGCGATCCTGACGGCGGAGCGGATCGGCCTGAACTTCGTCCAGCGGATGTCAGGCATCGCGACCGTGACCGCCGCCTATGCGGACGCGGTGGCCGGGACGGGCGTGCGGATCGCCGACACCCGCAAGACGACGCCGGGCCTGCGCGCCTTCGAGCGTCACGCCGTCCGCAGCGGCGGCGGCGCCAACCACCGTCATTCGCTGTCGGATGCCGTGATGGCCAAGGACAACCACCTCGCCGTCCTCACCCGCTCGGGGCTGTCGGTCACCGAGGCGATCATCGACGCCAAGACACGCCTGCCCCACACCGCGCACATCGAGATCGAGGTCGACCGTCTCGACCAGATCGAGGCGGTGCTCGCCGCGGGCATCGGCACGATCATGCTCGACAACTTCACGCTCGCGGACCTCCGGACGGGTGTCGCGCAGGTGGCGGGACGGGCGACCGTCGAGGCATCCGGCGGGGTCTCCCTCGACACCGTCCGGGCGATCGCCGAGACCGGTGTCGATGTCATCTCGGTCGGCGCGCTGACGCATTCGGCGCGGGCGCTCGACCTGGGACTCGACGTCCGCATCGAGGCCTGAGGTGCTCTACCTCGACCACGCGGCGACCGGCCCCGTCCGTCCCGAGGTGCGGGAGACGATGCTCCCCTTCCTCGGCGAGCGCTACGGCAACCCGTCGAGCCACCACACGGTCGGCGAGGATGCCGCCGCCGCCCTCACCGACGCGCGTCGCCGGGTCGCAGCCGTCCTCGGGATGCGGCCGGGAGACGTGATCTTCACCTCCGGGGCGACCGAGGCGAACAATCTCGCGCTGAAGGGGGTCGCTGTCGCAGCACTCCTGCGCACCGGCCGGCCCGGACACCTCGTCACGAGCGCGATCGAGCACGAGTCGGTGCTCGCGTCGGCGGAGTTCCTGGAGCGCGTCCACGGGATGGCGGTGACCCGGCTGCGGGTCGACGCGGATGGGCTCGTCTCCGCCGACGACCTCGCGGCCTCCCTTCGGGAGGACACCGTGCTCGTCTCGCTCGGGTACGCGAACAACGAGATCGGGACGGTGCAGGATGCCGCCGCACTCGCGGCCGTCTCCACCGCGGCGCGCGTCCCGCTCCACCTCGACGCCGTCCAGGCAGCGGGGTGGCTGCCCCTGGCGGGGACCGGTGCGGAAGCCCTCTCGATCGCGGGCCACAAGATCGGAGCCCCGCAGGGGATCGGGGCCCTCGCGATCCGCGGACGCGTCCCCCTGGAACCGCTCCTCCACGGCGGCGGTCAGGAGCGCGATCGTCGCAGCGGCACGGAGAACGTCGCCGGCGCGGTGGGCCTCGCCGTCGCGCTCGAACTCGCCGAGGCGGAGCGACTCGACGCGACGGCGCGCGTCACAGCGGTGCGCGACGCGTTCGTCGCCCGCGTTCTCGCGCTGATCGCCGAGGCGCGGCTCACGGGTCACGCATCCCGCCGTCTGCCGGGGACGGCGAGCTTCACGTTCTCGGGCGTCAGCGGTGAAGCCGTCCTGCTCGAACTCGAACGACGCGGCGTCGTCTCCTCGAGCGGATCCGCCTGCGCAGCCGGCAGCGACGAACCCTCCCACGTGCTCCTGGCGCTCGGCATCGCACCCGAGGTCGCCCAAACGTCGGTCCGGTTCAGCTTCGGCCACCACGCGACGATCGACCCCGCCCCCCTCGCCGACGCCGTCGCCGCCTCGGTGGCGGCGGTACGATCGCGGTGATGAGCACCCCGACCGTCACCGTCATCGTTCCCGGACGCGACGTCGGCGCGTTCGCAGACGAGGCCCTCGCCTCCCTCCGCGGGCAGACGCACGAGGACTTCCGCGCGATCCTCGTCGACGACGCCTCACGCGATCGGACGGCCGAGGTGTTCGCCGCGGCGGCCGCCGCTGATCCTCGCTTCACGGTGGTGCGCCACGACGTCGCCCGCGGCCTGGGCGCCTCCCGGAACGAGGCGCTCGATCTCGTGGGCACCCCCTATGTCGGCTTCTTCGACGCCGACGACGTCATGCTGCCGGGAGGGCTCGCCACCCTCGTGGGCAGCCTCGAGGAATCCGGCAGCGACATCGCCGTCGGCGCCTACGTCCGATTGCGAGCGGATGCCTCGGGTCGCTACGCCCCCGGCATCGTCCAGCCCTGGGTCGCGGCATCCACCTCGCCCGCCCGGCGTCGCACGACCCTCGCCGAGCACCCGGACGTCTCGGGGAACATCGTCGCGTGGTCCAAGGTCAGCCGCATCGACCTGTGGCGTCGCGAGGGTCTGCGTTTCACCGAGGAGCGGGCGTACGAGGATCAGGTCGTCGCGCAGCAGCTCTATGCGGCGGCCGGAGCCATCGACGTGATCCCCGACGTCGTGGTGCACTGGCGCGAGCGAGCAGACGGCACCTCGATCACGCAGCGGCGCCACGCCGTCCCCGTCCTGCAGGACTACCTCGACGGTATGCGGGGAGGCCTCGCGGTCCTCGATGACGCGGGATTCGACGACGCCGCCCGCTCCCGCGTCCACCTCATCCTCGACATGGACGTCCCCGCCCTCGTGAGGGTCGCCGAGCACCACCCCGACGACACCTATCGGCAGCTTCTGGGTGCGTTCACGCGAGACCTCCTCGATCGCGCCGAGAACGAGGGCGTCGTCCTCGACGAGGCATCCGCTCCCCTGCTGGCCGCCGCACAGGCCTGGTGAGGATTCAGCCGGCGCCGTCGATACGCGCCGCCGCGACCTGCTGCGCCGCGAGTTCGGCGTAGAGACCGCCCGCCGCCAGCAGTTCCGTGTGCGTGCCCGACTCGACGATGCTCCCCGCCTCGACGACGTGGATGACGTCGGCGGCGATCACCGTCGAGAGCCGGTGTGCGATCGACAGCGTCGTCCGCCCCCGCGCGGCCTCGTCGATGGCCTCCTGCACGACCCGCTCCGAGACGGTGTCGAGCGCCGAGGTCGCCTCGTCGAGCAGCAGCACGGGCGGATCCTTCAGCAGTACGCGCGCGATCGCGATCCGCTGCTTCTCTCCGCCGGACAAGCGGTACCCCCGCTCGCCGACGACGGTGTCGTAGCCGTCCTCGAAGCCGGCGATGACGTGGTGGATGTTCGCCGCGACGCAGGCGGCCTCGATCTCGGCATCCGTCGCTTCGGGCTTCGCGTAGCGGAGGTTGTCGCGGATCGACGCGTGGAAGAGGTAGGTCTCCTGCGACACGATGCCGATCCGGTCGATGATCGATGCCTGCGAGAGCGAGCGCACATCGGCTCCGGCGAACAGCACGGTCCCCGCGGTCGGCTCGTAGAGGCGCGGCGCGAGGTACAGGATCGTGGTCTTTCCGGCGCCGGAGGGTCCCACGAAGGCGACGTGCTGCCCGGGCTCGGCCACGAAGGAGACGCCGTCGAGGGTCGCAGGGCTGTCGGGGCCGGCATCCGGGTATCGGAACGAAACGTCCCGGAACTCGATCCGCCCCACCGGGCCGGGGGCGTCCGCCACGTCGAGCGCGTCGGCGGCGTCGGCGATCGCGGGGCGCAGATCGAGGTACTCGAAGATGCGGGCGAACAGCGCGCGCGAGGTCTGCACGTCGAGCGCGACGCGCATCAGTCCCATGAGCGGCATGAGCAGCCGTGCTTGCACCGTCGTGAACGCGACGACCGCCCCCGCCGTGATGGGGACCGCGTCCCCCGTGATGAAGAACCCGGCGACGAGGTAGATGATCGCGGGGACTGACGACATGATGATCTGCACGACAGCGAAGAAGCCCTGACCGCTCATCGCCTGCCGCACCTGCAGACCGATCTGGGTCCGGTTCTCGGCGGCGTAGCGATCCGACTCGGCCCGCTGACGGTTGAAGGACTTCGACAGCAGGATGCCGGAGACGCTCAGGGTCTCCTGGGTGATGGCGCTGAGCTCCGACAGCGACTCCTGCGTCTGACCGGCGATACGGGCGCGCACCTGACCGACCCGTCGCTGCACGAGGATCAGCACGGGCATCATGACGACCGCGATGAGGGTGAGTCGCACGTCGATGAGGAGCATCGCCACCAGCGCGGAGATGACCGTGACGGTGTTCCCCAGGATGCTCGTGACGGTGTTGGTGAGGACGCCGGACACCCCGCCCACGTCGTTCTGCAACCGCGACTGGATGACGCCTGTCTTGGTCCGCGTGAAGAACCCGAGGTCCATCGCCTGCAGATGGGCGAACATCCGCACGCGCAGATCGCCCGTCACCCGGTTGCCGACCGTCGATGTCAGCCAGGTCTGCGCGATCCCGAGCGCCGCGCCGAGGACGAACAGCCCGATCATCGAGAGCACCAGGACACCCAGGAGCCCGAGCTGGGGAGGCGAGCCGTCGACCGGGAAGAGGGCGTCGTCGAAGATGCGCTGGACCAGCAGCGGCGGGATGACGCCGACCGCCGCGCCGAGGATCACGAGCGCCGCGGTGACGACCAGTCGGCGGCGGTACGGGCGGAAGAGGGCGACCACACGCCGGCCGAGATCCGGGATGCGGGGAGCCGACGCGTTCCGCTCCCGCTGCGTGTCTTCATCGATTCCGCGGAACCCTCCTCGGAAGCCTCCGGGTCCGCCCATGCTCATCTCGTCACCATAACCCCGCGCGATCCCCGCCGGCCCGGGGAATGAAGCGCAACCCGGATCCGTTAGGCTGAACGACTCGCGAGACGCGTGTGCCTGTCTCCGCCGCGCCGACCGCCCCTCCCACTCGAAGGACTCTCGTGCCCCTCTCGGACACTGCATCCACGCCCACCGCCGCTCCGGCGCCGACGAGGACGGGTCCGGTCATCGCACTTCTCGTCGTCGCCGCCTTCGTCGTCATCCTGAACGAGACGACCATGAGTGTCGCCCTGACCGACATCGTCGCCGACCTCGGCATCACCGTCGCCACCGGCCAGTGGCTGACGACCGGCTTCCTGCTGACGATGGCCGTGGTCATCCCGCTGACGGGGTACCTGCTGGAGCGGTTCACGCTGCGGACCGTCTTCTTCGCCGCCATGACCCTGTTCTCGGCCGGAACGCTGATCGCCGCCCTCGCACCGGGCTTCGAGTTCCTCCTCGCGGGCCGGATCGTGCAGGCCAGCGGCACGGCGATCATGATGCCGCTGCTGTTCACGACGGTCCTCAACATCGTGCCCCCGTCGCACCGCGGCCGGATGATGGGCACCATCACCGTCGTGATCGCCGTCGCACCGGCGATCGGCCCCACCGTCTCGGGCCTGATCCTCTCGACCCTGACCTGGCATGCGATCTTTTGGGTGATGCTGCCCATCTCCCTCATCGCGATCGCACTCGGCGCCGTGTGGGTGAAGAACGTCACCGAGACCCGCCCGGACGCGCGTTTCGACGTGCTGTCCGTCCCGCTGTCCGCCCTCGGTTTCGGCGGCCTCATCTACGGCTTCAGCGCGATCGGCGAGTCGGCGTCTGGGCACGCCCCGGTCCCGGTCGCGATCCCGCTGGCCGTCGGCGCACTGGCACTCGTGCTCTTCGTCCTCCGCCAGCTGCACCTGCAGAAGACCGACAGCGCACTGCTGGACCTCCGCACGTTCCAGACCCGGGCGTTCTCGCTCGCGGTCGTCCTCGTGGTCGTCGTGTTCGCCGCGCTGTTCGGCTCGATCGTCCTGCTGCCCATCTACCTCCAGCAGGTGCTGGGACTCGACGTCCTCGGCATCGGACTCATGCTGCTTCCCGGCGGGATCCTCATGGGAGCCATGGCGCCCTTCGTCGGCAACGCCTTCGACCGGGTGGGGCCGACTCCGCTCGTCATCCCGGGCATGATCATCGCCGCCGCAGCCCTGTGGGGAATGACCCTGTTCGACGCGAACACGGGCGTCCCCTTCGTGATCGCGGTACACCTGGCCCTCAACCTCGGGCTCGGTCTCACCTTCACGCCGCTGCTGACGTCGGCGCTCGGCTCGCTCCCCCGGCGCTACTACCCGTACGGCTCGGCGACGGTGGGAACCCTGCAGCAGGTCGCGGGCGCCGCCGGGACCGCGCTGTTCGTCACCATCATGACCGTGACGACGGCGGCCGGACTGGCCGACGGGCATACCGAGGTGCTGGCCAAGGCCGGCGGCGTACATGCCGCGTTCCTCGTCGGTGCGATCGTGGCGAGCGCCGCGGTCGTGCTCGCGCTGTTCGTCCGCAAGCCGGCCGAGGGGTCCGCGGACGAGGGAGCCCCACTCGCCCACTGATCAGTCGGCGCGACAGCTCACTTCGTGCTGCAGCATCCTCCGCCGCAGCACGACGCGCCCTCGTCGAGAAGGTCGACGGCGTCCGTCTCCTCCGTCGTGTTCTGAAGCGTGGAGATCGGCTGCAGGGACGGGGTAGGCAGGTTCGAGGTGGCCATGGTCTCCATGTTACGCCCGCGTAACCCGCACCGGCGCGGTGGTCAAGGGCCTGAAGACCGGGCCGCCCGACGCCTACCGTCGACGGCATGAGCACCCTCAGCGGAAAGCGCGTCGCGTTCCTCGCGACCGACGGATTCGAAGACAGCGAGCTGACCTCCCCATGGGAGGCAGTGACGGATGCCGGGGCCACCGCGGTCATGATCGCCCCCGAGGCGGGCACCATCACCGGCAAGAACGGGCACGAACAGTCCGTGGACGCCACGTCGGCGGATGCTGAAGCCGCCGAGTACGACGCCCTGGTCCTCCCCGGCGGCGTCGTGAACGCCGACGATCTGCGCCTGGACGCTGCGTCCGCGCGTTTCGCCCGCGATTTCTTCGCGCAGCACAAGCCGGTCGGCGCGATCTGTCACGCCGCCTGGCTCCTCGTCGAGGCCGGCGTCCTCGGCGGGCGCACCCTGACGAGCTACCCCAGCCTGCGCACCGATCTCGTCAACGCGGGCGCCACCTGGCAGGACGAAGAGGTCGTGGTCGACGCCGGACTCGTCTCGAGCCGGACTCCGGATGACCTGCCGGCGTTCA
Source organism: Microbacterium sp. LKL04 (assembly GCF_900102005.1). Classification (NCBI taxonomy): domain Bacteria; kingdom Bacillati; phylum Actinomycetota; class Actinomycetes; order Micrococcales; family Microbacteriaceae; genus Microbacterium; species Microbacterium sp. LKL04. The sequence continues at coordinate 1,249,245 of NZ_LT627736.1, forward strand.
ACGCGAAGCTGGTCGAGGAGATCGCCGAAGGCCCCCACGCGGCCCAGACCGTCTGACACCGGCAACCCGGCGCCCCCGTCCGCGACTCAGTCGCGCGTCGGGGGCGTCGTGCGTCGACGGGCCATCGCGAGGGCGACCACCACCACGACGGCGACCACGACGACGATGCCCCCGACGACGAACGGAACGGCCGACATCCCATCAGCACCCGCGTCCGGGGTCGCCTGCGACGACTGCAGGGGCGATGCCTGCCCGACGGCGAAGGGGATCGTGCCGCTGATCGGGTGGCCGTCGCTCGAGACGACCCGCCATTCCACGAGGTAGCCCGCCTCGGGCATACCGGAAGCCAGCGGGGCGGTCAGGGTGTTGGTGTCGATGACGGGCGCGCCATCGGTCCAGTCCTTGCCCGCGGCATCCACCACGATGACCTCGGCCCCCTCCGGCATGATCGCGGCCGAGTACGTGAGCACCACCGACGTGGGCGCTGTGCTGACCTGCTCGTCGGGCGATGGGGTGCTGCCGATGAGCTCGTCGTGCGCGAGGGCCGGAGTGGCGACTCCGAGAACCAGGAGGGCCGCGATACCGGCGGAGACCGCCAGGATGCGGGACAGCGCGGGACGGACGGAGGCAGGGCGGGACGACGCGGCGGACATGACTCCAGCCTGCCATCTGACGCTGTGCACCTCATGCGTCGGCGTACCGCTCGCGCGGCCGTCGAGCAACCCCCGGCGGACGCGTCGCCCCCGCGTCTACCGTGGCCGTCACGACATCCTGGAAGGACGACGACATGGACATCGACGACAGCGACGCGCAGACCAATCCGGAGGACCTCTCCCCCGACCTCGAGCGTCCCGAGGACCGCGGTGCACCCTCCGCCGAATCGCACTACCTCGTGACGGAGCACGACGGGGTCACCCGCGTGGACATCGCCGACGACGCGACCTTCCGGCCCGGCCCCGGCCAAGGGCAGCCCGAGGCTGACGCCGAGTGACGCCGAGCCCGCCCGGGGCGACGCCTCAGAGGCCGAGCAGATCCTCGGGACTGTTCCCGTACGCCGCGAGGTGATGCCGCCGCAGGCCGGCGACGGAGAACCCCCAACGCGAGGCGATCTCGCTCAGGTCGTCGACCGAGCCGATGGGCGTCCCGACCATCTCGGCACGGGCGGCGTCGAGCCTCACGGCGGTGAGGTGCTCCATCGGTGTGCGTCCGGCAGCCGAGTGCGCGCGAAAGGCGCGTCGAAGCGCCGCGCTGCCGACGCCGGCCGCCGCAGCTGCGTCGTCCACCGTGATCGGCAATGACGCGTTCTGCTCGAAGAACGCGACCGCCGCGCGGTAAGCCCGCTGCTGTTGGGCGACGGTCTCCCTGCGCTCGGCGCGATCACCGATGAGGGGGAACGCCTCGAGCGTCGACACCGCGATCGAGCGGAAGAGCGACGCCCGCGCGAGGTCGTTGTCGAGGGCTGTCTCGGCGGCGAACGCCATCGCGGACGCCGACTGCCACGCGCGCAGGAGAGCGGGGTCGGCGGCACGCGTACCGTCGAAACGCACCGTGACGGTGTCGTCGTTGTAGACGGTCCGTGCGAGGTCCGTGAGAGCGTCCATCGGCAGCGCGACGACCTGCACGCGCGTGTCTTGGAGCCGGCAGGCGAGGGTCGAGCCCGGCTGGAAGAGGACCGGGTCCGCCGCGTCGCCACGTTCCCCGTCGATCTCCCATTCGTAGCGCGCGTCGCTGTGCACGACGATGATCGCGTCGAGGTGGCACTCCGCGCTGTAGCCGCCGCGGATGTTCAATCGCCGGAGCCCGAAGCGATCGTCGCCCACGCTGGACTCCTCGAACACGAGGTCCTGCGCATCGAGATCGACGCTCCCGTAACTGCGGTTGATGTACGCCTCCGCCTCGCCGAGATCGGCGGAGCGGAAATGCTCACGAAGCGCAGGCACGCTGTCCCTTTCTTCCCCGGTCGGCTGCGGTCCGACGGGACCTGATCCGAGCCTACGTCTCCCGGGCGTGCCGGGGGTCGACGGCATTCTGCGCAATACGGATGAGGTGCGCATAATGGATATTACGATCCCCGAGAGGACACAGTGGGCAAGTTCATCTACAACGACCGCATCCGGGCCGAGTTCGAAGATCGGCTCCTCGCGCACCTGCAGCTCGTGATCACCACGAAGCTGCGACGTGGCGAAGCGTTCACCTTCATGTGGCGCAACGACCAGAGCCTCGGCGACGGTCGACAGGTGGTGTGGCTGCATCCCGGCGCCGACCTCAACTGGCAGTACTTCGGCAGCCGCCAGCCGACGTTGAATCCGGCGTGGCTGGACGCGCTCAGCCACGTCGCGAACTCGCCGACAGGTCTCTACGTCATCCCGGAACCGCAGGGATCCGCCACTCGCACACCCAGCGACGCCATGGAATGACCCGCTAAAGATGATCCATGTCCAGTGAACAGGAGTCGCGCGTCGTCGATGTCACGCGCGAGGCTCTCGACGTCGACGCCGCCGCCGCTCTGCTGCAACAGGTCGCTGCGGGAGCATCCATCCGCGAGTCGGATGATGCCTTTTCGTTGCGCCAGCGGATCGTGGGCGACGAGCGGCTGCAGGTCACGCGGTTCCAGACCACAGGCTTCCTGCACTCGCACATCGACATCCGCGGTTACGTCGGCGTGGCGCGGCTCGACGACGGAGGCCTCCGCGCCGAGTCGAACGGCTCCCGCGTGGATGTGGACGCTCCGTTCCTGCTCGGTCCGGGCTCGGCCGAGACCTGGTCCTCCGCCGTCAACGCCGAGGTCGTCGGGATCGGGCTCTCCGCGCTCGGAGCCTTCACCGGCACGGACCTCGACGGCCACGGGCGCTTTCCGCACTCCTGCGCGCTCACGCCGGATCTGCAGCGCCACTGGGAGTCGACGATCACCCACGTCGGCCAGATCTTCGACGACGCCGCACTGCTTCACAACGACCTGATCCGTCAGGCGGCAGTCGACGCCGTGTTCGCGGCCACGATCAGCACCTTCGGCATCGATGCGGATGCCGAGAAGGCAACCGTCGGCTCACGCGCCGTCCACCGCGCCACGGCGTTCATCGACGACAACCTCGGCGACCCGCTGAGCGTCGCGGACATCGCTGCGGCTGCGAAGCTGAGCGTCCGAGGTCTGCAGAGCGCCTTCCAGCGCACCCTCGGCGTGACGCCGGCGACGTATGTCCGGGCTCAGCGGTTGCAGGCCGTGCGACGGGACCTCGTGAGGTCGGATGCCGACGCCACGACGGTCGCCGAGGTCGCCCGACGCTGGGGCTTCGTCCATCTCCCGCGCTTCGCTCAGCACTATCGCGTGGAGTTCGGCGAGCAGCCCCACGCGACGCTCCGACGCTGACGCGTCGCCCCGGGCTCAGTCCCAGCCGAGGTAGTCCTCGATCTGGAACGCCGTCTCACCGGGGTGCGTCATCGGGAACAGGTGTCCGGCATCCGGCAGACGGACGACACTCGTCCGGTCGGCCGCCGTCGCCTGGAGGTCGTCGCCGTTCGCGGGCGGCGTGATCGGGTCCTCGGCGCCCTGGATGATGAGGACCGGCAGCGACGCGGCGAGGGTCGCCCACTCGGCGACGGGTGTCGAGGCGAGGGCGGCGCTCTGCAACTCCTCGACATCGAAATCGCGCGACCGCGCGAAGACGTCCCAGGCGACGGGGATGGAGATGCCGGGCCCGACCAGGGTGCGAACCGCGTCGGTGTCCGGGGCCTCGACGGGTGCCGAGAAGGCACTGTGCAGGGCGCGGGCTGCGTCGTCGTCGAGCGCGCGGGCCGCCTCGACGCCGAGCAGGAGGACTCCGCTGGCGCGGCCGGGGTGGTCGAGCGCGACGGTGCGGGCGACGGCGCCACCGAACGCGTGGCCCCCGATCCATGCGGAACCGATGCCGACGTGGTCGAGGACGTCGACGACGTCTTGCGCAAGGTCGTGCATCGAGGGCACCGACTCGCCGGAACGGCGGGAGCCGATGCGGACGATCCGGAAGCCCTCCTCCTCGAGGATGCTCGCGAGCCCACCGAGGTAGGCGACGTCGAGCCCCTGCGCCGGAACGAGGACGAGGGCAGGGCCGTCGCCCTCGTCGATGAACGGGATGGCACGAGCCTCGGCGTCGAACACCTGGCGCTGAATCTGTGTCATGGGAAATCCTCAGTTGTTGAAGCGGAACTCGACGACGTCGCCGTCCTGCATGACGTAGTCCTTGCCCTCGAGGCGCGCCTTGCCCTTGGCACGTGCCTCCTGGACGGACCCCGTCGCGACGAGGTCCTCGAACGAGATGACCTCTGCCTTGATGAAGCCCTTCTCGAAGTCGGTGTGGATGACCCCGGCAGCCTGCGGAGCCTTCCAGCCCTTCCCGATCGTCCAGGCGCGAGCCTCCTTGGGGCCTGCCGTCAGGTAGGTCTGCAGGCCCAGGGTGTCGAAGCCGACGCGGGCGAGCTGGTCGAGGCCCGACTCGTCCTGGCCGGTCGATGCGAGCATCTCGGCGGCATCCTCCGGGTCGAGCTCCGCGAGCTCCGACTCGATCTTGGCGTCGAGGAAGACGGCCTGGGCGGGCGCGACGAGCGCGGCGAGTTCCGCCTTGCGCGCGGCATCCGTCAACACGGCCTCGTCGACGTTGAAGACGAAGATGAACGGCTTCGCGCTGAGGAGGCCGAGCTCGCGGATCGGTGCGAGGTCGATGCCGGATGCCGCGAGCAGCTCACCGCGCTGGAGCGCTTCTTGCGCGGCCTTCGCGGTCTCGAGGACCGTCGGGTCGAGCTTCTTGCCCCGGACTTCCTTCTCGTAGCGGGTGATCGCCTTCTCGAGGGTCTCGAGGTCGGCGAGCTGGAGCTCCGCGTTGATCGTCTCCATGTCGTTCTTCGGGTTCACCGCACCGTCGACGTGGACGACGTCGTCGTCGGCGAAGCCGCGAACGACCTGCGCGATCGCATCGGCTTCGCGGATGTTGGCGAGGAACTTGTTGCCGAGGCCCTCACCCTCGCTCGCACCGCGGACGATGCCGGCGATGTCGACGAACGAGACCGTCGCGGGGAGGATTCGCTCCGAGGAGAAGATCCCGGCGAGCACGTCCAGGCGCGGGTCCGGCAGATTCACCACGCCGACGTTCGGCTCGATCGTCGCGAACGGGTAGTTCGCCGCGAGCACGTCGTTCTTGGTGAGGGCGTTGAAGAGGGTGGACTTGCCGACGTTGGGCAGTCCGACGATTCCGATGGTGAGAGCCACGGGCATCCACTCTACGCGGCGGGCGGGCCGGAGCCTGCGCCGAAGGCCGGCTGAGACCACCCGCGGCGCGCCTCCCCCGTAGCCGGGATGCCGGCGGAGAGGCTGAGCACATGGGTCTGGACTTCACCGCGATCGACTTCGAGACGGCGAACTCCTCCAACGCCTCCGCCTGCGCCGTGGGACTCGCCCGGGTCAGAGACGGCCGGGTCGTGGCCTCTGAGGGATGGCTCATCCGCCCGCCGGCGGGTCACGACCGGTTCTTCGAGATCAACGTCGGCATCCACGGCATCCAGGCGGACGACGTTCGGACCGCAGACACGTGGGCCGACCAGCTTCCCCGCCTGCTCGACTTCGTCGGCGACGACATCCTGGTGGCCCACAACGCCGGCTTCGACATGCGGGTGCTCCGCACCGCGTGCGAGGTCACGGGTCATGCGGCACCGCCGGCTCGCTACCTCTGCAGCCTGCACGTCGCCCGGAAGACCTACGATCTGCCCTCCTACCGACTGCCCTTCGTCGCGGCCGCCGCCGGTCACCTCGATTTCGCGCATCACGATGCGACCGCCGACGCCCTGGCGTGCGCCCAGGTCGTCATCGACTCCGCCGTTCGCGCCGGCGCTGAGGACCTCGTGGAGCTCGCGATGCTGCTCGGCGTCCGCATCCCCCAGATCCCGCACCCGGTGCCCGCTTCGGCGGCCTGACTCGAGCGGGACCGCGCGGCGGCGCCTCGATGTCGGTGGCCTCCGCCACGATGGACGACATGGATGCCGCCTTCGTCACCGTCCTCGCTCTCGTGTGCCTCATCGTCGGCGCGCTCGCGGCCGGGGCGTTCATCGCCGCACGCGAGGCGAATCGCCGCGTCGGCCTGCAGGCGCGCGCGTCCGCCGCGGAAGCGGCGAGAGACGCCCTCCAGACCCAGCTCGATCAGCAGCGGGCTCTGCATCGCGACGTGACCAGCCGGGTGCACGCCGAGCAAGCCGCACGCGATGAACGCGAACGACGCGAGCAGACCGTCCTGCGCGCTCTCGCTCCCGTGCAGGAGACGCTCTCCGCCATGCAGCAGAAGGTCGACCACCTCGAGCGCGACCGGCAGGAGCAGTTCGGCTCTCTCGCCGAGCAGCTGCGGCGCTCCGCAGAATCCGACGAGGCCCTGCGCGCGACGACCGAATCGCTCGCCGGGGCGCTCCGCTCCAACGGCACCCGGGGCGTCTGGGGCGAGACGCAGTTGCGCCGTATCGTCGAGTCCGCGGGCCTCACGCGTTACGTCGACTTCGACACGCAGGCATCCATCTCCTCGGATGCCGGGAGCGGACGACCCGATCTGATCGTCCGCCTCCCCGGTCAGAAGGCGCTGGCCGTCGACGCGAAGGCCCCGTTCGACGCCTACCTCGAAGCGAGCGCGATCCCCGTCACCGCGGTCGGAGAAGAAGCGGCACGCCGATCGCGCCTGCTCGCGAAACATGTGGCTGCCGTCCGTGCCCACATCGACGCCCTCGCGAAGAAGCGGTACTGGGCGGGGATGCCGTCGAGCCCAGAGTTCGTCGTCTGCTTCATCCCGAGCGAATCGCTCCTGGCGGCCGCGCTCGAGGAGGACCCCGCTCTGCTGGAGTACGCCTTCGGGAGGCGGGTGGCACTCGCTTCCCCGGTGAACCTCTGGGCCGTCCTGAAGACGGTCGCCTACACGTGGACGCAGCAAGAGGTGTCCACCGAGGCTCGACGGCTCTTCGACCTGGGGAACGAGCTGTACCACCGACTGGGATCGCTCGCCGGGCACGCGGACGATCTGCGTCGAGCCATCGAACGGACCGTCGACAGCTACAACCGATTCGCTGGGTCTCTGGAGACGCGGGTTCTGGTCAGCGCGCGGAGGTTCCCCGGAATCGACGACACGCAGCTCGAGACACTGTCCACGCCGCAGCCCATCGAGTCCACGACTCGTCGGCTGATCGCGCCGGAACTCCTCGACGACATCCCCCAGCCGGCGGACCTCGGCGACCTGCGGGAGAGGCTGGAACGCGACGGGGAGGTCAGGCCGGGAAGAACGTCATGAGCCCGATGACGCTGAGGGATACGGCGACGAACGCGCCGATCATCCACCACGCACTGATCTCATGGCCGGGGGGCATGCGGCGACGCAGCAGCACGTCGGGGCGACGCGCGGGGTCGTCGACCACAGGGACCTGTGCCGTCACCGGACGTACGCCGCCTGCCGTCTGACCGACGATCGGGATCTGCCCCGTCGGTGTGACGGGCAGGTGACCGGTGAGCGAGAGCTGACCTGTGCGCGGGTCACTGGATGCGGTGGACATGGGAACTCCTGAGGGGCGGTGACGAGTGCCGGGGACCGCTGACACCATCGCCCATTGTGCCAGAGGGGACGTCCGCGATCCTGGGTTGACGCTCCGCGCGCGTGTCCGCTAGAGGCCCGGCTGCTCGTTATGGGGTCACAGCCACTTCGACGTCAGGTGCTCCGACGAGATGCGACGGAGCGTGCCCGAGGCCCCACGAAGCACCACGCTCTCGGTGTACACGAAGTCGCCGGCACGGCGCACCCCCGCGACGAGCTCGCCGTTGGTGACACCCGTCGCCACGAACAGCGTGTTGTTCCCCCGCACGAGGTCGTCCGCTTCGTACACGTGATCGTCGAGCTTCAGGCCCGCGTCGATCCCCCGCTGCTTCTCGTCGTCGTCGCGGGCCCAGAGGCGACCCTGGATGTGTCCGCCGAGTGCCTTGATGGCACAGGCGGTGACGATGCCCTCGGGGCTCCCGCCGACGCCGACGCACATGTCGGTGCGCGCGTTGTGGCGCGCCGCATTGATCCCGCCGGCAACGTCGCCGTCGCTCATGAGGCGCGTTCCTGCACCGGCATCCCGGATCTCGTCGATGAGCTGAGCGTGCCGGGGCCGGTTCAACACCGACACGACGAGCTCCTCGACGGGTTTGCCGAGAGCCTCCGCGAGACGACGGATGTTCTCCGCGATCGGGAGGCGGATGTCGACGACGCCGACGCCCTCGGGTCCGGTGACGATCTTGTCCATGTAGAACACGGTGGATGCGTCGAGCATCGCGCCTCGGTCGGCGACGGCGATGACCGACAGAGCGTTGTTGCGCCCTTCCGCCGTCAGTGTGGTTCCGTCGATCGGATCGACGGCGATGTCGCACTGCGGTCCCCTGCCCGTGCCGACGCGTTCGCCGTTGAACAGCATCGGCGCGTTGTCCTTCTCGCCCTCGCCGATGACGATCACGCCGTCGAAATTGACGGTCGTGAGGAAGGCGCGCATCGCGTCGACCGCGGCGCCGTCGGCGAGCTCCTTCTTCCCCCGCCCGATGAAGGGAACGGAGCGGATCGCCGCCGCCTCGGTCGCGCGGACGAGCTCCAGCGCGAGGTTCCGGTCGGGGTGCAGAGGGCTCATATCGGCAGTCAGGCTCACCATGCGCTCAGCCTAGGACTGCCAGCCTGGTCCGCCGTCGGTTTCTCGCCTCACGGCGACGAAGGAATGCGGATTCTTTCCGATCCGGAAGAGAGGGCACCTTCTCGATCAGCAGTCACGCTCCGGAGGGGGCGGCATCCCTTCGATAGAGTTGCAGCGAATCACCGACTTCTCTGAGGAGCTGACATGCCCGTCGCCACACCCGACCAGTACGCCGACATGCTGGACCGCGCGAAGGCAGGCGGCTTCGCCTACCCCGCGATCAACGTGTCGAGCTCGCAGACCATCAACGCTGTGCTGCAGGGCCTGACCGAGGCCGGCTCCGACGGCATCCTCCAGGTCACCACCGGCGGTGCGGACTACTTCGCCGGCCACACGGTCAAGGGCCGCGCCACCGGTGCCCTCGCGTTCGCGAAGTACGTCACCGAGGTGGCGAAGAACTACCCGATCACGGTCGCCCTCCACACCGACCACTGCCCGAAGGACGCGCTCCCCGGTTTCGTTCTGCCGCTCATCGAGGCCTCGGAGGCCGAGGTCAAGGCCGGCCGCAACCCGATCTTCCAGTCGCACATGTGGGACGGCTCGGCCGTTCCCCTCGACGAGAACATCGAGATCGCGAAGGACCTGCTCCCCCGCATGAAGAACATCAACGCCATCCTCGAGATCGAGGTCGGCGTCGTCGGCGGCGAAGAGGACGGGGTCCAGCACGAGGGCTCGAACGATGCGCTCTACACGACCGTCGCAGACGTGACGAAGGCCGTGGAGGCCCTCGGCCTCGGCGAGAACGGCCGCTACATCTCGGCCCTCACCTTCGGCAACGTCCACGGTGTCTACAAGCCGGGCGGCGTGAAGCTGCGCCCCGAGCTCCTCGGCGAGATCCAGGAGGGCATCGCCGCGCACTTCGGCACCGGCCCGAAGCCCCTCGACCTCGTGTTCCACGGCGGCAGCGGTTCGACCGACGAGGAGATCGCCCTGGCCGTCCAGAACGGCGTCGTGAAGATGAACATCGACACGGACACCCAGTACGCCTTCACTCGCTCGGTCGCCGGCTTCATGCTCGCGAACTACGAGGGTGTCCTGAAGCTCGACGGCGAGGTGGGCAACAAGAAGCAGTACGACCCGCGCGCCTGGGGCAAGGTCGCCGAGTCCGCCATGGCTCAGCGCGTCGTCGCCGCGACGCAGCAGCTCGGCTCGGCGGGCGAGTCGCTCGGCGTCTGACACCCGTCCGACGACGAAGCCCCGGTCCGCATCGGACCGGGGCTTCGTCGTCGGTGCTGTCTGAAGTCAGTAGCTCGACCCGCCCAGGACGTCGCGCGGGTAGAGCTCGAACCTCACCCCGTCGACGGTGAACGCCGTGTGGAGGTGAGGGCCGGTCGAGCAGCCCGTCGATCCGACGGAACCGATGCGTTGCCCGGCGGTCACGCTCTGCCCGGTCTTGACCGAGAAGGCGCTGAGGTGCGCGTACACCTGCTCGAGCCGGCGGCCGTCGACGGTCGAGGTGACGACGACCTCCTTCTGCTTCGTGGTGTTCGGCGCCCAGGAGGGGCAGCCCGAGGTGATCCAGAGCTCGCGAACCGAGACCGTACCGCCACGCATCGCGTAGATCGGTGTCCCGGTCGAGGCCGATATGTCATCGCCGCTGTGGCCGGCGTAGGTCGTGAACGTGCCCGAGGGCCGCAAGGGGTAGGCCCAACCGAAACGACCGGGGACGGATGCCGCGGCTGCGGTCGCGTCCGGTTGCGCCGCCATCTTCGCGCTCGTCCACACGTCGTCACTGTTGCCGTCGACGAGACGTAGCACACCATCGTTGCCCAGGACCGCGCCCGTGGCGCCGAGTCCGCCGGTCCCCGAGCTCCACAGCGCGACGTCGTACTGATTCAGCAGCAGCAGCTCACCGTCCTTCGTGAAGGACAGCCTGCCGTCGAGCACGAGCGTCGTCTTCGCGGTGCGGACGAGAGCGGTCCCCCGGGTGAGCGCGACATTGCCGTCGCCGAGGATGCCGAAGGCGTACCGGCCGTCCGGCGAGGTCAGCTTCATCCCGGGCCGGAGGATGGTTCCCGGCGTCATCACGGATCCGAGCGACCACGAGACGGCGCGAGCCGCCGAGGTCGTCGTCTTCGTCTGATACCCCGCGCGACTGGCCGAGACCGAGACCGAGACCGAGCGGCCCGCGACCCCGGTCGGAACCTCCCACTCGGTTCCCGTCGCACCATCGACGGGGTTGCCGTCGACTCGCCACTGGATGTCGAGCCGGCTGGGTGCGGGCTGCCAGGAACCCGCGGTGACCGTCAGCACGTTGCCGGCGACGGCGGTACCGCTGATGGTGGGTGCGGGGGCCCGCGTGAAGGCGGCCTGGGTCGCGGCGGGCGCCACGGTGATGCTCGATGGGGAGAGTGCCCCGGGCGCTGCGGTCGCCGCACTCGGCGCAGACAGCAGCAGGGCCACGGCCGACGCCGCAGCGATCGAGAGGGAGGCGATCCTCCGGGTTCTGGTCACGGTTCTCCTCCCGAATCCGACGCGCGAGGGAGAGCCCGCACCAGCCGTAAAAGTACCAGGTCAGGCGAACGGTCTCCTACCGCTCATCCGCGTGGGTGGGAACGGCGGGTCACGAGCCGAGCGCGATCCCCCGCAGGAGATCCGCGTCGCCGAACAGCGGCACGACGAGACACACGCTGACGATGAGGAACGTCACGATGGCGCCAACCGGTGGGATCCACCAGCTCAGCCTCCCGCGCGACAACGAACACCACGACAGGATCGCGGTCAGCAGCCACCCCACCGCGAACACCGTCGCACCGATCCCACCCCAGAGGGCTCCCTGGTCCGTGTTGGTGAACTCGCCGCTGACGCCGGCGACCTCCATCCACGTCTTCGCGAACGAGCCGTAGTCGACCAGCTGCGGGATCGCGCCGATCACCGTGAACAATCCGTACGCGAGGAGCGCGAGGGTGATCACGCGATCGGCCATCCGCGTCGGACGCGCGGCCACGGTCGTCGCCGGTGCGGTCGGCGGATGCGGCGGATCGACGGGTGCCGCAGGCTCCGGCGTGGGCTGACGGATGGCGGCCCGCTGCTCCTCGGGCGTCGCGTACTCCCCGTACTGCGGTCGCGGTCGGGGCTCGTCGCTCACGAGCGGTTCCGCCCCCCGAGAGCGCGCTCGTCGCGGCGGCCTTCGAGGTCCTGCCGCAGTTCCTTCGGCAGTGAGAACATGAGGTCCTCCTCCGCGGTCTTCACCTCCGCGACGTCGCGGTACCCCGCTCCTGCGAGATCCTCGAGCACCTCCGTCACGAGCACCTCGGGAACCGACGCACCGGAGGTCACGCCGACGGTCTGCACGCCGTCGAGCCACTCCTGCTTGATCTCATGGGAGTAGTCGACGCGATAGGCGGCCTTCGCGCCGTACTCGAGCGCGACCTCGACGAGGCGGACGCTGTTCGACGAGTTCGCCGAGCCGACGACGATGACGAGGTCGGCATCCTGCGCGACCTTCTTGATCGCGACCTGACGGTTCTGCGTCGCATAGCAGATGTCGTCCGACGGCGGGTCCTGGAGGTTCGGGAAGCGTTCGCGGAGGCGCCGGACGGTGTCCATCGTCTCGTCGACCGACAGGGTCGTCTGCGAGAGCCACACGACCTTGTCGGGGTCCTTCACCACGACCGTGTCGGCGTCCTCCGGAGAGTTCACGATCGTCACGTGCTCGGGAGCTTCACCGGCGGTGCCCTCGACCTCCTCGTGACCGTCGTGTCCGATGAGGAGGATCTCGAAGTCATCGCGGGCGAAGCGCACGGCCTCGCGGTGGACCTTCGTCACGAGGGGGCAGGTCGCGTCGATGGCCTGGAGACCGCGGTCCGCCGCGGCGTTCACGACGGCGGGCGAGACGCCGTGGGCGCTGAAGACGACATGGGCGCCCTCGGGGACCTCATCGACCTCGTCGACGAAGATCGCCCCGAGAGACTCGAGCTCGGTCACGACATGGATGTTGTGGACGATCTGCTTGCGGACGTAGACGGGTGCGCCGTAGCGCTCGAGCGCCTTCTCGACGGCGATCACCGCCCGGTCGACGCCGGCGCAGTACCCCCGAGGGGCGGCGAGGAGGACGCGCTTGTCGCCCTGGACGGGGAGGTCGACGAGCCGCCCGCGGGCTCCCGGGATACGGGGCATCGGCAGCGAAACGGCTGGTGAGGTCACCCCTCGATTGTACGAACCCCCGGCTGGGTGGGGGACGTGTAGGCCAAGATGGGTGTCCGTGACCACTTTCCAGACCGAGGCGGGAGCCGTCCCCCCGCCGGATGCGGTGCACCCGCGGGACTCCTCTCCCGACACGCCCACGTCGGTCTCCCGGCTCAACGAGACGATCCGCGACTTCGTGCAGAAGTGGGGCGCGGTCTGGGTCGAGGGTGAGATCACCGCGTGGAACCTCCGCGGCGGCCACGTGTTCGGGCGGCTGAAGGATGCCGACGCCGACGGCATGCTCTCGTTCCGCATGTGGTCTTCGACCCTGCAGCGCGCCCCGGGCGACCTCAAGGTGGGCGACCGCGTCGTCGCCTGCGTGAAGGCCGACTACTTCGTCAAGACCGGCGACTTCAGCTTCACCGTGTCGGCCATGCGCCACGTGGGCCTCGGCGATCAGCTCGAGCGCCTCGAACGGCTGCGGGCGACGCTGCGGTCGGAGGGCCTGTTCGACGCAGCCCGCAAGAAGCCGCTCCCCTTCCTCCCGCACGTCATCGGCCTCATCACGGGCGAACGCAGCGACGCCGAGAAGGACGTCCATCGCAACGCCGAGCTGCGCTGGCCGCACGTGCGCTTCCGCACGATCCACGCGGCGGTCCAGGGCGACCGCTGCGTCCCCGAGACCCTCGCCGCGCTACGGACCCTCGACGACGACCCCGAGGTCGACGTCATCGTCATCGCCCGAGGGGGCGGCGACCCGCAGACACTGCTGGGCTTCAGCGACGAGCGACTGCTCCGTGCGGTGGCCGCGGCATCCACCCCCGTCGTCTCGGCGATCGGGCACGAGAACGACCATCCCCTCCTCGACGACGTCGCCGACCTGCGCGCATCGACGCCCACCGATGCCGCCAAGCGCGTCGTCCCCGACGTGTCGGAGCAGCGCGCCCTCGTCCAGCAGCTGCGCAGCCGAGCGCGTACCCGGCTCACCCAGCGCGTGACGCACGACATCGCCGCTCTCGCGCAGCTGCGCTCGCGTCCGGTGCTGAGAGATCCCGAGTCCCTCCTCACGAGCCGTGCGCAGGAGGTCGTCGCGCTCTCGTCACGCGGTCGCGACGTGATGGCCAGGCGGTGGGATGCCGCGGCCCGCACGACGGCGGAGCTGCGCGCATCTCTGCGCGCCCTCTCCCCCGGCGCGACCCTCGACCGGGGCTATGCCATCGCGCACCTTCCCGGCGGCGGCATCGTCCGCGACGCACAGCAGGCGCCGGCAGGCGCGGACGTCGTGGTCACCGTCGGCCGTGGATCGTTCGCTGCGCGGTCGACCGGCGAGGTGGCGGAGACGGATGCCGCCGACTCCGCGATCTAGGATGGGAGACATGACGAGCGACGCCGGGGATGTGTCGGCCCTCTCCTTCGAACAGGCCCGCGATGAGCTCGTGCAGGTCGTCGCGAAGCTGGAGCAGGGGGCACCGACCCTCGAGGAGTCGCTGTCCCTCTGGACCCGCGGTGAAGCACTGGCCGCCCGCTGCGAGGAGTGGCTCCTCGGCGCCAAACGCCGGCTCGACCAAGCCCGCCCGGATGGCGAGGCCGCGTCCTGATGGCGAGGCAGCGCATCGTCGCCGAGCTGGGACGGCCCGAGACCCCGGCGGAGACCGCCGCGCGCAAGGCGGCGGCGTCTCAGCGCTACCGGTCGAGCAAGACCTTCCGGAACCTCATCGCCGCCCTCATCGTGTGCGTGGGGATCATGGCGGTCGTCTACCTGGGCGTGCCGCGCGGGACCCCCGCCGACGTCCCCGAAGCCGACGTCGCCGCATCTGCGGCACAGGCTGAGAAGATCGCGGGGCACGGCGTGGTGGTCCCCGATGTCCCGGATGCCTGGCGTGCCAACTCCGCGCTCGTCGAGGGCGGAGAGTGGCGCATCGTCTACGCCCCCGCCCGGGGCTATGTCGAGGTCACCCAGTCCTTCAGCGCTCCGGACGGCTGGGTCTCCCGCGAGCTGGGCGGATTCGCGCCGACCGGTACGACCACGATCGACGCAGTCGACTGGGACGTGTACGAGCTCCCGAGCCCCGTCCAGCAGATCGACTACGCGCTGGCCACCACCATCGGCTCCGACACGGTGATCATCGGCTTGTCCGAGTCCACTGATCGTTCGGCCGCCGCAACCGTCGCCGAGAGCCTCGGCGACCAGATTCGCACCCTGCGAGAGGAGGCGCGATGAGCGCACACCCGACCCCGTCCGACGTGTGGTCCTCGATGCTCGCCGGGAACCGGCGGTTCGTCGCAGGCGAACCCGAGCACCCCCGGCAGGACGCTGAGCGTCGCCACGAGCTCGCACACGTGCAGCGCCCGACGGCCGCGCTTTTCGGATGCTCGGACTCCCGCCTCGCCGCGGAGATCATCTTCGACGAGGGGCTCGGCGACCTGTTCGTCATCCGCAACGCGGGGCAGGTCATCTCCGACTCCGTCGTAGGCAGCCTCGAGTACGCCGTCGCCGTGCTCGGCGTCCCCCTGATCGTGGTCCTGGGCCACGACGAATGCGGCGCCGTCCGCGCGGCGATCGACTCCACCGCACCGGATGCTCCGGCACTCCCGGCGGGGATCTGGCGCCAGGTGGCTCCCATCGTTCCCGCCGTCCGTCGCGTGCTCCAAGCATCCCCCGGCACGACATCCGCCACGGTGGACGCCGAGGAGGTCGGTCGTGAGCACCTGCGCGACACGATCGCCGGCATCCTGCACTCTTCCGAGCTCATCAGCGACGCGGTCGCCGAAGGACGCCTGGCCGTCGTCGGCGCGAACTACCGCCTGGCCGATGGGACCGCCATCCCCGACGTGGTCGTCGGCGAAGCCGGCTGACCACTCTTTTCCCACCGCACACACGTGAAACGAGGACGTTGACCACCATGACCGACGAGACCGACTACCGCATCGAGCACGACACGATGGGTGAGGTGCGCGTACCCAAGGACGCCCTCTACGCCGCGCAGACCCAGCGAGCGGTCGAGAACTTCCCCATCTCCGGGTCCGGCCTCGAGTCGACGCAGATCGCGGCGCTGGCGCGCATCAAGAAGGCCGCAGCGCTCGCCAACAAGGACCTCGGCACGCTCGACGGAGCGATCGCCGACGCGATCGCCTGGGCGGCGGACGAAGTCGTCACCGGGGCCTACGACGCGCACTTCCCCGTGGACACGTACCAGACCGGCTCGGGCACCTCGTCGAACATGAACATGAACGAGGTGCTCGCGACGCTCGCCACCCGCAAGCTCGGCGGCCCCGTTCACCCCAACGACCACGTCAACGCGTCGCAGTCGTCGAACGACGTCTTCCCGACCTCGGTCCACATCGCGGTCACGCAGGCGCTCATCGACGACCTGATCCCGGCGCTCGACCACCTCGCCGTGGCGCTCGAAGAGAAGGCCGACGCGTGGAAGAGCGTCGTCAAGAGCGGCCGCACCCACCTCATGGATGCAACCCCGGTGACCCTCGGTCAGGAGTTCGGCGGCTACGCCCGGCAGATGCGGCTCGGCATCGAGCGCGTCCAGTCGGTCCTCCCCCGCGTGGGCGAGGTCCCCCTCGGCGGCACCGCCGTCGGCACGGGCATCAACACGCCCCTCGGCTTCCCGCAGAAGGTCATCGAGCTGCTGGCTGCCGAGACCGAGCTGCCCATCACCGAGGCGAAGGACCACTTCGAGGCTCAGGCCAACCGCGACGGTCTCGTCGAGGCATCCGGTGCGCTCCGCACCATCGCGGTGTCGCTGACGAAGATCAACAACGACATCCGCTGGATGGGCTCGGGCCCGAACACCGGCCTCGGCGAGCTGCACATCCCCGACCTCCAGCCCGGCTCCTCGATCATGCCCGGCAAGGTCAACCCGGTCGTTCCCGAGGCGACCCTCATGGTCGCGGCGCGCGTCATCGGCAACGACGCGACGGTCGCCTGGGCCGGGGCATCCGGATCGTTCGAACTGAACGTCGCGATCCCGGTGATGGGAACCGCCCTGCTCGAGTCCATCCGCCTGCTCTCCAACGCGATGCGCGTCCTGGCGGACAAGACGGTGTCGGGTCTCGAGGCGAACGTGGATCGCGCGGCCGCATACGCCGGCATGTCGCCCTCGATCGTGACGCCGCTCAACAAGCTGATCGGCTACGAAGCGGCTGCGAAGATCGCGAAGCACTCGGTCGCCAAGGGCATCACCGTCCGCGACGCCGTCATCGACCTCGGGTACGTCGAGCGGGGCGAGCTCACCGAGCAGCAGCTCGACGAGAAGCTCGACCTCCTCTCGATGACGCACCCGGGGTGATAATCGGAGCGTGAACAGCGCCGCCGCACCGCCGCGACGGGGCACGCCGGGACTCGGGATCCTTCTCGCCGTCGCCGCAGCGGGCCTCGTCGGCGTGGGTGCGGCGGCGTTCGTCGTCGTCCTGCTCGTCGCACCTCAGGCCGCGGGCTGGACGGCGTTGGCGTGGACCGTCGCGGCAGTACCGGCGCTCGCGGGCATCGGTGTCGTCGGATGGGCGGTGCTCGAGCGGCGCGGCCTCGCCGCGGCGATCACGGCCGACTCCATCGAGGGCGCGTTCGAGACCCAGCAGCGACTGCTGGACGACGTCCGGCACGAGTTGAAGACGCCCATCACGATTGTGCGCGGCCACCTGGAGATGATGGATGCCGCCGACTCCGACGACGTCGAGTCGATCCGCGCCCTCGGCATCGCGGAGCTCGACCGGATGACGCGGTTGATCGGCGACATCGACGTCCTCGCGGCGGTCGAGGGCGGACGGCTCTCGCGCGGCGACGTGGACCTCGCGGCGCTCACGCAGCGGGTCTTCGAGATGGTGGGCGTCATCGGCGACCATGCCTGGCGCGTCGAGCAGTCGGCGGACGCCGTCATCCGCGCGGACGGGGATCGCCTCCTGCAGGCGTGGGTGGCCTTGGCGGACAACGCCGCGAAGTACTCCCCCACCGGGACGGCGATCGAGATCGGCAGTGCGGTCAACGCCGCCGGCGCGCAGCTCTGGGTCCGCGATCACGGCCTCGGCATCCCTCCTGCCGTCCGTCACCGGATCTTCCGCCGCTTCGACCGCGGCGCGGGAAAACGTCACATCGGCGGGTCCGGACTGGGTCTTGCGATCGTCGATGTCATCGCCAAAGCGCATGGCGGACACTGCACCGTCGCGGACACCCCCGGCGGCGGTGCTACGTTCACCCTGGAGATACCGATCGGCACGCGTGGGGCGCTGCCGTCCCCCATCCGCGCCGGCGACGTACTGCTGCAGCGAGAGGCAACCGAATGACCCGCATCCTGATCGTCGACGACGAGCCGCACATCGTCTCGCTCGTCTCGCGTGCGGTCCACGCCGAGGGCTTCGAGGCGGTGGGCGTCGAGGACGGCCCGGACGCCCTCGAGATCGCCCTCGCCGGCGACATCGACCTCATCGTGCTCGACGTCGGGCTTCCGACGATGGACGGTTTCGAGGTGCTGCGGGAGCTCCGGGGAGCGGGGCACACGACGCCCGTCATCATGCTCACGGCACGGAGCGGCACGGACGACACGATCGAAGGACTGGATGCCGGGGCGAGCGACTACGTTCCGAAGCCGTTCGCGGTGGCCGAGCTCATGGCGCGCGTGCGATCACGCCTGCGGGACGTGGCCGCGAGTGCGCCCACCTCGCTCACCCGCGGCGATGTGACGCTCGACATCCTGGCGCGTCGAGCGAGCGTCGCGGGGCGAGAGGTGGAACTCTCCAGCCGGGAGTTCGCTCTGGCCGAGCAGTTCGTCCGGAACGCGGGAGAGGTCCTCACCCGCGAGGTCCTGCTGAGCCGCGTCTGGGGGCTGGATTTCGACCCGGGATCCAACGTCGTGGACGTCTACGTCCGGTATCTGAGGGCCAAGCTCGGAGCGGATCACATCGTCACCGTGCGCGGCGAGGGCTACCTCTGGGAGTGACCAGTGACCCGGTGACGCAGGACACCCCCGGCCGCGCGGCCGGGGGTGTCCTGCGTCCGAGGAGCTTCAGCTGAGTTCGCCGGCCTCCAGCAGGTCCGTGACGAGCGCAGCGATCGCCGAACGCTCGGAACGCACGAGCGTGACGTGTCCGAACAGGTCGTGGCCCTTCAGGGTCTCGATGACGGAGGCGATGCCGTCGTGGCGTCCGACCCGGAGGTTGTCGCGCTGGCCGACGTCGTGGGTCAGCACGACCCGGGAGTTCTGGCCGATGCGGCTGAGGACGGTGAGGAGCACGTTCCGCTCGAGGGACTGCGCCTCGTCCACGATCACGAACGCATCGTGGAGCGAGCGTCCGCGGATGTGGGTGAGCGGCATGACCTCGAGCATGCCGCGCGCGACGACCTCCTCGAGGACGTTGCCCGTGACCACCGAGCCGAGGGTGTCGAACACCGCCTGACCCCACGGGTTCATCTTCTCCTGCGCGTCGCCCGGGAGGTAGCCGAGCTCCTGCCCGCCGACGGCGAACAGCGGGCGGAAGACGATGATCTTCTTCTGCTGCTGCTGCTGCTCGAGGACCGACTGGAGCCCCGCGCAGAGCGCGAGAGCCGACTTCCCCGTGCCGGCGCGCCCGCCGAGTGACACGATCCCGACCTCCGGGTCCAGCAGCAGGTCGATGGCGATGCGCTGCTCCGCCGATCGGCCGTGCAGACCGAAGACGTCGCGATCGCCCCGGACGAGCTTGTACGACCCGTCGCCGGTCACGCGGCCGAGCGCCGACCCACGCTCCGAATGGATGACGAGGCCCGTGTTGACCGGAAGACCCCGCACATCCTCGCTCACTCCGACCTCGCTGTCGTAGAGGTCGCTGACCTCGTCGCCGGAGAGGTCGATCGAGGCGATTCCCGTCCACCCCGAGTCGACGGCCTGCTCGGCGAGGTACTCCTCCGCGTTGAGGCCGAGCGACGCGGCCTTCACCCGCATCGGCAGATCCTTCGACACGACGGTGACGGCCTGCCCCTCCTGGCTGAGGTGCATGGCGACCGACAGGATCCTCGTGTCGTTGTCGCCGAGCCGCATGCCGGCGGGGAGGACGGTGGGGTCGGTGTTCGTCAGCTCGACACGCAGGGTCCCGTCGGCACCGACGGGGACCGGGAAGTCCAGACGGCCGTGCTCGACGCGCAGCTCGTCCAGGTGGCGCAGGGCTTGGCGGGCGAAGTACCCGATTTCGGGGTCGTGGCGCTTGCGCTCCAACTCCGTGACGACGACGACCGGCAGCACGACGGAATGCTCGGCGAAACGGAACAGCGCGCGCGGATCGCTCAGCAGGACGGAGGTGTCCAGCACGTAGGTGCGGAGTTCCTGGTCCTGAGCCGCCTCCGCGGACTCGTGCTGGCGACGCTGCTTCTCAGGTGCTCGTGTAGTCACAACCCACTCCCGCCCCGGGTGGGAACCCACCCGGCAGTCACGAGTCGACCAGGGGTCACGAGTCGTGAGAGGCCGACTCGAACAGGCGCTCTGCCCGTTGGGATGAACCTAGGGTCGCCCGGCGACGCGGCACGGTCGCGACACGCCGCCGGATGTGTCCGACGCGTGAACTCTCCATGTCAGGGCTCGAGTGGAAGCGGAACAGAGGGAGGCGTCACGACGGGGCCGACGCGTGACGCCGCCAGCGCGGCATCCAGCAGCCCGAACGCATCGTCCGATGTCCCCGCGTGCGGCGAGATCCGGACGATCCCGCCGCGGACGGTCGCGGTGATCCCGGCGTTGACCAGTTCCGCAGCGATGGCGCCCGTGCGTTCCGGCTCCGGAGTCAGGGCGACGATCCCCGCGTGGCGATCGCGATCGGTCAGCACCGGGATGCCGTGGCTGTCGGCGATCTCCATCACGCGGCGAGCCTTCTCGGCGACGAGCGCGGCGATGGCCGGCACCCCGGCATCCGTCACCTCCCGGAGCGCGGCGCTCAATCGTCCCGCCGCCTGAGGGTCGGGGCGGGAGATCGCGTAGGCGGCGGCACCGTCGCGGGGTTCTCCCACCTCGAGGTCGCCGAGCTCGGCCGCAGTGCCGGCGACTCCGGCCAGGACGGGAGTGATGCGTTCGCGGGCGCGGGCCGAGAATCGGGCGAACCCGGTGCCCCGGCCCGCGCGGATCCACTTGTACCCGTGCCCGGCGACGACGTCCGCCGCCGCCCAGTCGGTGTCGACGACGCCGAAGCCCTGGATGGCGTCGACGATCAGCAGTCGATCGCCGACGACCTCGCGGAGGGCCGGCAGGTCGGCGACGTACCCGGTCCGGTAGTCAACGAGGCTGACCGCGACGGCCGTCACCTCGTCGGTGAGGGCGGCGCGGACGGCGTCGGGAGTCACACGCGTGATCGTTCGATCGAGCTCGCGCACGCTCAGCACATCTCGGAGCTCCGCGGCGCGGCGCGCCGCGACCGGGATCGTCGGGTACTCGTTCGGGGAGAGGAGGACGGTTCCCGACAGCCCGAACAGCGCGTGGAACATCGCGTCGGTCGTCGAGGGTGCGAGGGCGACCTCGTCGGCATCCGCGCCCAGCATCGACGCCACGAGCGCGCGAGCCTCGTCGACATGCGACGCGACGAGGTCGATGCCGGACGGCCGTCCCGACGCCGAGAGCTCCTCGTCGGCACGTGCCTCTTCACGGACCGCGACGGACAGCGGGCCGAACGAGGCCCAGTTGAGGTAGCCCGTCTCGACCTCGAAGCCGGCCAGATAGGACTGCAGATCACTCACCGACAGATTTTCCCACGGATGCCGCTGGTGCGACCTCCGCAACGCCTCACGGAATCAGCGCCTCGGGGAATCAGCTCCCGAAGCGCCGGTCCCGGTCGCCGAAATCGCGGATCGCGCGGAGGAAGTCCACCTCTCGGAGGTCGGGACCGAGAGCCTCGACGAAGTAGAACTCGCTGTGCGCCGACTGCCACAGCAGGAAATCGCTCAGACGCTGCTCCCCCGACGTGCGGATCACGAGATCCGGATCCGGCTGACCGCCGGTGTACAGGTGCTCGCCGATCTGCTCGGGTGTGAGGCTCTCGGCGAGTTCGGTGAGCGACCCGCCCTTCTCGTTGTGCTTCGCGATGATGCTTCGGACGGCATCGACGATCTCGCCCCTGCCGCCATAGCCGACCGCGAGGTTGACGTGCAGTCCCGTGTTCTCGCGTGTTCGCTCCTCGGCGGTCCGAAGGCCCGCGGCGAGGTCGGGCGGCAGGATCTCGGCGCGGCCCACGTGCTTCACCCGCCAGCCGGGCTCGTGCGAGAGGGTCTCGGCGAGGTCGGCGATGATCTCGATGAGATCGGTCAGCTCCTGCGAGTCGCGCTTGACGAGGTTGTCAGTGGAGAGCAGATACAGCGACACGACCTGGATGCCGAGCTCGTCGCACCACCGCAGGAATTCGTGCATCTTCGCGGCGCCGGCGCGGTGACCGTGCGAGACCGTCGTGAAACCGAGCTGCCTCGCCCATCGTCGGTTGCCGTCGATCATCATCGCCACATGGTGTGGGACCGTCCCCGCCTCGATCTCCCGCCGCAGCCTCGAGCTGTACAGGCGGTAGAGGAGCCCTCGGCCTTGGGTCGAGGATGCGCGGGTCACAGGGATACGCTACTCCGACCGCACCGCCAGGACGGGATGGCCGCGTATTCAGCGGTGGGTATGACGGCGCGCGTAGGCTCAGCCCTGTGACCCGACACCTTTCCGACGACGGGGCCGAGATGCCTCAGCTGCCCCTCCTCGAAGCGGCGGCGGTCGACACCCAGGTCGAGATCCGACCGACCTGGCGCGGGTGGATCCATGCCGGGACCTTCCCTGTCGCGATCGCCGCCGGGATCGTGCTGATCACCCTGGCGCAGGGTGCTCCCGCCAAATGGGCGGCTGCCGTGTTCATGGCGACGTCGCTGCTGCTGTTCGGCAACTCGGCGCTGTATCACCGCTTCGATTGGGGCCCGCGGACCAAGATCGTCCTCAAGCGGATCGACCACGCGAACATCCTGCTGCTTATCGCCGGCACCTACACACCGATCGCCACGCTCGCCCTGTCGCCCCCGCAGGGCACGCTGCTGCTCATCCTGGTCTGGTCCGGTGCCCTGCTCGGCATCCTCTTCCGGGTCTTCTGGATCGGCGCTCCGCGATGGCTGTACGTCGCCCTGTATCTGCTCCTCGGTTGGGCGGCCGTCATGTACCTCGGCGACCTGCTTCGGGCGAGCGTCGCGATGATGGTGCTCGTGATCGTCGGGGGTCTGCTGTACACGGGCGGAGCGATCGTCTACGCCCTCAAGCGCCCCAACCCGTGGCCGGGGCACTTCGGATTCCACGAGATCTTCCACGTCTGCACGGTCCTGGCGTTCCTCTGCCACTGGGCCGCGTGTCTGCTGATC
Organism: Microbacterium sp. LKL04; assembly: GCF_900102005.1. Classification (NCBI taxonomy): domain Bacteria; kingdom Bacillati; phylum Actinomycetota; class Actinomycetes; order Micrococcales; family Microbacteriaceae; genus Microbacterium; species Microbacterium sp. LKL04. The sequence goes on from NZ_LT627736.1 coordinate 1,272,421, forward strand.
TCGCTCGAGCCGCTCAGCCCTTCGTTGGGCCTTCCGGCCTGATCTCGCCCGAGCCGCTCTCGTCGTTCCCGTCGGGAACGTCGCCCTCCCGCGCGGCGGCCTCCTCGGCGTCGAGCATCTCGTTGACGTCCGAGCGGTACTGCGCGCGTCGGATGCGACGGAGCATGTCGATTGCGAGGAGCACGATCACGACGGCGACGAGCGCGATCGCGATGAACCCCGCGACGCCGGGCGTCACCGCCTCGGCCGGCGGACCGGTGGGGGTGGGCGACGGGGTGGCGGCGAGCCATCGCAGATCCGGCATGTGACCTCATTCCTCAGCCAGAGCGAATAGCCTGGGATTCCAGCCTAGAACGGATGCCGCATGACCCCGACCGACCTCGACCGCAAGCTCGCGGAGCGGTACGGACGCACCCGGTCGTCCGCATCCCGGCGCCTGACCTGGGTGATCGTCGGTGTCGTCGCCGTCGCCGCCACCGGGCTGCTGGGGTGGTCGACCGTCTCGAACGCGATCAACTCGGTGGACGCCGACGCGACCGGATTCGACGTCGTGGACGAGCACTCCGTCGAGGTCCGGTTCCAGGTGTCTATCCGACCCGACACAGAGGTCGCGTGCGCGCTCGAGGCGCAGGATCCCGATCACGGGATCGTCGGCTTCAAGGTCGTGGAGCTCGCTCCCTCGACCGATCACACGCGCACCCTCACCGAACGCATCCCGACCACCGCAGAGGCGACGACGGGTTTTGTCCGCTCCTGCTGGATCCTCTAAGCTGAGGGTTCTCGCGCCCCGGTGACTTGCCGGGGCGTTTGGCTTACCCATCGACCGCACCGGGAGATCACGTGTCCGAGACGTTCCTGACCCAGGAGGCCTACGACCGCCTCGCCGCCGAGCTCGAGCAGCTCTCGACGGCGGGCCGTGAGGAGATCGCCAAGCGCATCGAAGCCGCGCGCGAAGAGGGCGACCTCAAAGAGAACGGCGGCTACCACGCGGCGAAGGACGAGCAGGGCAAGCAGGAGGCGCGCATCCGCACCCTCCAGCAGCTGCTGAAGGACGCGAAGGTCGGCGTCGCACCGGAGTCCGACGGCACGGTCCTGTCAGGCACGGTCGTCACGGCGATCGTCGCCGGCGGTGAAGAGGTCTTCCTCCTCGGCAACCGCGAGATCGGCGCCAACAGCGAATTGGACGTCTACAGCGAGGCATCCCCCCTCGGCGAGGCCATCATGGGCCTGCGCGAGGGCGAGAAGACGAGCTACACCGCGCCGAACGGCAAGGAGATCTCGGTCGAGATCGTCAAGGTCGAGACCTACTCGGGTCAGTGACACGCCGGCGCCGGCACGCTCAGTTCGGGACGACCGTCGGAGCGTAGCCGGCGTCCTGCAGGATCGCCAGGACCTGCGCCCGGTGCTCCTCGCCTCGGGTTTCGACGCTCAGCTGCAGGATCACCTCGCTGATCTGCAGTCCCTGACCGTGTCGTGTGTGCAGGACCTCGATGACGTTCGCGCCGACGACGGACAGGAGCTCCGACACGCGGGCCAGCTGCCCCGGACGGTCGGGCAGCGGCACCTGGATGGTCATGTAGCGACCGGATGCCGCGAGCCCGTGCGCGACGACGCGTTGCAGCAGCAGCGGATCGATGTTCCCGCCGGACAGGATCGCGGCCGTAGGGCCGGACGCGCTGATCTTGCCCGTGAGGATCGCGGCGACGCCGACGGCACCGGCGGGCTCGACGACCTGCTTCGCGCGTTCGATGAGGACGAGGATCGCGCGTGCGATGTCGTCGTCGCTCACGGTCACGACCTCGTCCACGAGGTCTCGGATGATGTCGAACGGGATCGTCCCCGGCCGTTTGACGGCGATGCCGTCGGCGATCGTGGGCGAGACGTGCTCGGCGTCGAGCGGCTTTCCTGCGACCAGGGAGCCGGGGTAGCCGGCGGAGTTCTCAGCCTGCACACCGATCACGCGGATCGTGCGACCCTCCGCTGCGGCGCGGGCCTTGACGGCGGCGGCCACGCCTGCAGCGAGGCCTCCCCCGCCGATTCCCACGACGACCGTCTCGAGCCCCGGGATCTCGTCCATCAGCTCGAGACCGAGCGTGCCCTGCCCGATGATGATGTCGTGGTTGTCGTACGGCGGGATGAAGACCGCTCCCGTGCGCTCGGCGAACTCCTGGGCGAGGCGCAGCGGCGTCTCGACGGTCGCCCCCTCGAGGATCACGTCTGCGCCGTACCCGCGCGTGGCGAGGAGCTTGGGGACGGGAACACCGAGCGGCATGAAGATCGTCGCCGGAATGCCGAGCGTCTGGGCGCCGAGAGCGACTCCCTGCGCGTGATTCCCCGCCGACGCCGCCACCACGCCGCGCGAACGCTCCTCGTCCGTCAACCGTGAGAGGCGATACGTCGCTCCCCGGATCTTGAACGACCCCGTGCGCTGCAGGTTCTCGAGTTTCAGGTGGACCGGCGCTCCGAGAACGCCGGACAGGAACTCGGAATCCTCGACGGGCGTCCGGGACACGACGCCCGCGAGCTCCGCGGCGGCCGTCTCGAACTCGGCCAGGGTCGGGGCGATGATCTTCGTCTGTTCGCTCACGCGGTCGTCCTTCTTGCTCGCGGCACGGTGCTCCAGATGAGGTCGTCCGGCCCGGGATCCACCGGACGTTCCCACCCGCGTCGGGACAGATACAGCCAGACGACGTTCACGAACGCCGCGAGGGGGACGGCGAAGACGGCGCCCGCGATACCTGCGACCATGGCGCCGCCCGCGACGGCGAGGACGACGGCGAGCGGGTGCACCTTCACCGCGGCGCCCATGAGGAGTGGCTGGAGGATGTGTCCCTCGACCTGCTGGACGCCCAGGACGATCACGAGCATCCAGAGGGCGATCCACGGGCCGTTGTAGACGAGCGCGAGGAAGACGGCGAGAGCGCCCGTCAGGACGGCTCCCACGAAGGGGACGAAGGCGCCGAGGAACACCAGCACGCCGATGGGTGCCGCCAGCGGAACGCCGAGGAGGGCCGCGCCGACCCCGATTCCGATGGCGTCGATCGTAGCGACGAGCAGCTGCGTACGCGCGTAGGTGATGACCGTCCGCCATCCAGCCCGCCCCGCACCGTCCACAGCGGAACGGGCGCGGGTCGGGAACAGGCGCACCACCCAGCGCCATATCCCCGCACCGTCGGCGAGGACGCATATGAGGATGAAGAGCGTCAGCAGGATGCCGGTGGCCACGTGCCCCAGCGTCGACCCGATCGCGAGTGCCCCCGACCACAGCAGTTGCGCCTGTTCCTGGACTATGCCGAACCCCTGCCGGACGGCGTCGTCGATCTGGCCGCCCGTCAGATGCAGCGGGCCCTCGATGAGGAAGTCCCGGAACTGACCGATACCGGCGACGGTGCGGTCCCGAACGGATGCCGCGTCGCGTGTGATCTGCCAGATCGCCACCCAGAGGAGTCCCGCGATGACGGAGACGGTGAGAAGCAGGGTGATGATGAGCGACAGCCAGCGCGGCAGGCGTCGCAGCAGGAGGGAGAAGAGCGGCCAGACGAGAGCCGTCACGAGGATGGCGGCCAGCAACGGGATGATCAGGAGCCGGAGCTGGATGACGATCCATACGACGACGGCGATCGCCGCCGCCAGGACGAGGAACCGCCAGGCGTACGCGGTCGCGATCTTCAGACCGCGCGGAACCGTGCCCGACACGTCCGTGGACACCGTCCGAGCACGCAGGGAGTCGAAGAACCCGCCTCGGGGCTTGTCGTCGGTACCGCTCACTGGCCCATCCTAGGACTCGGCGCCTCGAGGGAACGCCCGCCCCGCTCGGCGCACGTCAGAACTGGATCCGTGGCGGTTCGGCGATCGCCGCGCCGTCCACGACCTCGAAGAACTCGCGTTCCCCGAAGCCGAGTCGCCGGGCGAAGAGGTTGTTGGGGAACACTTTGATCTTCGTGTTCAGCTCCCGCACGCCGCCGTTGTAGAAGCGTCGCGAGGCCTGGATCTTGTCCTCGGTGTCGACGACGGCCTGCTGCAGCTGCAGGAAGTTCTGGCTCGCCTGGAGCTGGGGGTAGGCCTCGGCCACGGCGAACAGCGACTTCAGCGCCTGCTGCATGTGCCCTTCGGCAACCCCCGCATCAGCGGGCGTCGTCGCGGTGAGCGTCTCCGCGCGCGCATGCGTGACGTTCTCGAAGACCGCCTTCTCATGAGCCGCGTAGCCCTTCACCGTCTCGATGAGGTTCGGCAGGAGGTCGGCACGACGCTTGAGCTGGACGGTGATGTCGCTCCACGCCTCATCCACGCGCACCGCGAGGGCGACGAGGGAGTTGTAGGTGGCCCAGAGGTAGACGCCGACGATGACGAGGAGGGCGAGGACCACGAGGACCGGGATGAGGTATTCCATGAATCTCCGATCGATAGCCTCCTCATCCTAACGACGCGGGTGGCGCCGTGCGGATGGAGGATGCCTCTTCTCAGACGTTCCACACGGGGCGGCACTTGTAGGGTCGCTGTGTGACGGGTCTGCGCACGCATCGCTCTCTTCGGCTCGCTCTGGTCGCCGTCGCGGTGGCGATCGCGGCATCCGTCCTCATCCAGCTCGCGCAGGACGGCTGGGTCCTCTTGCCGTCCATCAGCGACTACTTCTACTCCCCCGCCAGGGGCGTGTTCGTCGGCGGGCTCACGGCTGCCTCCGTCGCCTTGCTGGCGCTGTCCGGTCGCGACACGGAGTCGATCATGCTCGATGTCGCCGCCGTGTTCGCGCCACTCATCGCGATCATCCCCACCGGCTACCGCGGCCAGCCGTTCGTCCCGGCGGACGTGCTGCCGACCGTTCGCAACGGCGTCGGCGTCTACCTCGTGATGGTCGCCGCCCTCCTCGTGCTCGCCGTGATCCTCGCGACGCGGGGCGAGGTGGCCTGGCGGCGGGTCGCGATCGTCGGGGGTATCGCGGGCGCGGTGTCCACGGCGCTCGCGGTACTCGCCTTCGCACCGGGGGTGTCGGAGTCGTTCCCGTTCGCGGGGCGCGTGAATCTCCACCTCGTCGCAACGGTGTGCTTCTTCGCGATGTTCGCGGCGATCCCCCTGATCACCGCGTTCGGTTCTGCGGACCGGACGGAAAGGCGATACCGCCTCATCTACCTGACCGTCGCCCTCGTCATCGTGATCGCCCTGGTGCTGACCGTCGTCGCGGCGATCGTCCGCCCCGAGGACGGTGGAGTGCTCATCGGCGAGACCGTCGCCCTGACGGCATTCGCCGTGTTCTGGACGACGCAGACGATCGAGCGGTGGCGGGATGCCGATCCGCCCAGCATCCTCGCCGGATGAGACCGTACCCCCACTGGGACTCGAACCCAGACTGAAGCGATTTTAAGTCGCCTGCCTCTGCCATTGGGCTATGGGGGCCCGCGGCCAGGGTATCCCGACCCAGCGGTCACGCAGAGCGACCCCCGGTTCGGCGGGTGCCGTCGCGGGGGTCGCTCGATGCGGTGACGTCAGCTCGCGGCGACCTTGCCGGTCTTCTCCGCGGCGACCGTCTTCGGGTCGATCGCGGGGTTCTCCGGAGCGGCCGGCCGCGGGCGCGCGGCGAACTCCTCGAAGACCTGGCGGGGGTTCTGGAGGGTCTCGGTCGAGACGTTGTCGCGGCCGAGCCAGAAGTTCTGCCACCAGTCGCCGACGACCCGGAACTTGCGCTCGAAGGTCGGCATCGCGAGGCCGTGGTAGCCGCGGTGCGCGATCCAGGCGACGAACCCCTTGAGGGCGATCTTGCCGGACTGGAAGACGCCGTTGTACAGGCCGAGACCGGCGACGGCCCCGAGGTTCTTGTGGAAGTACTCCTTGGGCTCCTCACCGCGGAGCACCGCCACGACGTTCTTCGCGAGCAGTTTGCCCTGACGCACGGCATGCTGGGCGTTGGGCACGCAGAACCCGCCCACGCCGCCGCCCGAGAGGTCGGGGACGGCCGCGACGTCACCGGCGGTCCAGGCGCCCTCGACGAACTCCTCGGGGGTTCCGACGCGGAGGTCGGCACGGGCGCGCAGGCGACCGCGCTCCTCGACGGGGAGGTCGCCGCCGCGGACGACGGTCGGGTTCGCCATGACACCGGCGGTCCAGATGATGAGGTCGGTCGGGATGACCTGACCGGTCGACAGCTCGACGTTGCCGTCGACGGCGCCCTTCACCTGCGTGTCGAGGTGCACGTTCGCGCCGCGCTTGGCGAGGTCCTTGAGCACCCACTCGCTGGTCTTCAGCGACACCTCGGGCATGATGCGGCCCATGGCCTCGATGAGGTGGAAGTGGGTCTCCTCGAACGTGATGTTCGGGTAGTCCTTCAGCAGTGCGCTGGCGAAGGCACGGGTCTCGGCGAAGACCTCGATGCCCGCGAAGCCGCCCCCCACGACGACGACCGTCAGCAGGCGATCGCGCTCCGGCCCCGGCGGGAGGCTGGCGGCGCGGTCGAAGTTGGTGAGGATGCGGTCGCGGATGGCGACGGCCTCTTCGATCGTCTTGAGCCCGATCGCGTTCTCCGCGATGCCAGGGATCGGGAAGGTCCGCGAGACGGCACCTGCGGTGACGACGATCTGGTCGTACTGCTCCTGCCACGGCTCACCGAGCTCGGGAGTGATGGTGGCGGTCTTGTTCGCATGGTCGATCCCGGTGACCTTGGCGATCACGACACGGGTGCGCTTCAGGTGACGACGGAGACCAACCACGACGTGGCGGGGCTCGATCTCACCGGCCGCGACCTCGGGGAGGAAGGGCTGGTACGTCATGTACGGAAGCGGGTCGACGATGGTGACCTCGGCCTCGCCCTTGCGGAGGTGCTTCTCGAGCTTCCACGCCGTGTAGAAACCGGCGTAGCCGCCTCCGACGACCAGGATCTTGGGCACAGTGGTAGTCACAGTCGGAAGAACTCCTTGATTCAACGGCTCGGCGGTCGCGGGGTGCGCGCCGATCGGATGCGCCGGGCAGCAGCGGTGACCCCGAGCACGACCAGTATAGTCCCCAGGCTGAGCGCGATCAGCGGCACCGTACCGTAGCGCAGTGATTCATTGCTGGGGAGAAGCGGTGAGACGACCGCACGGGGAGGCTCGGCCTCGGGCAGCGGCGCGACACTGAAGGGTGTAGGGGTGGGACTGGCGGCCGGCGTCGATTCGGCGCGGCGATACAGCCGGATCCACTCGCGGAGGTCGCCCATCGGGTTGACGGACACCGCCGATACCGGCGCCGCGACCGCCTTCGCCGCGTTGATCAGTCCATACCCGTACAGCGCGTTCGGCACCTTCTTCTCGCGGTCGGACGGCGTCGCGGTGCGGACGATGCGGTTGATCACATTGGCCGCGTCGAGATCGGGGTGGGCGGATCGGACGAGGGCAGCGACACCCGCGACGATGGGCGCGGCGCCGCTCGTGCCGTCCCAGATGACGAGGTCGCCGTTCGGCGAGACGCCCAGCAGCTCCTCACTGGGGGCAGAGACCCCGATCGTGATGCCCTGGGTCGATGCCGTGCTGCTGGCGCGACCCTCCTTGTCCACGCCGCCCACGGTGAGGACTCCCGGGATCGTGGCGGGGGCACCCACCTCCTCCGTTCCGCTCTGGCGGTTGCCGGCAGCGACGACGACGACGACGTCGTGGTCGGCGGCGTACAGGAACGCGGCGTCCCACGACCGGTCCCAGTCAAGGGTGTTGGTCGTGAAGGAGAGGTTGATGACATCCGCGCCGTGGTCGACCGCCCACCGGATCGCCTCGGCGACCTGATCGACGAACGGGACGCTCGCATCTTCACCGAACCCGATCGACAGCGAGAGGAGGTCGGCCTCGGGCGCGACCCCGATCATGCCCTTGTCGTCCCCGGTTCCGCGGGCTGCGGCCAGGGACGCGACCCAGCTGCCGTGATTGCGATCCTCTTCACCCACCGGGGTGCGACCGTCGGCCTTGCCGACGCCCGAGAAGTCCGCGCCGCCGACGACGGCTCCGTCCAGTTCCTTCGGGCCGCTCGCGATGCCGGTGTCGATGACCGCGATCGTCGTCCCCGCGCCCTTGGTCGTCTTCCAGGCGTCGGAGATCCCGTACTCCGTGAGCCAGTACTCCATGTTGCGGACAGGGTCGACGGCGGCCGTGGGCGTGGGCGCGGGCGCAGCGGCCGTGAGCGCAGCCGTGACGGCGACGAGCATGGTGGCCAGGACGGCGCGGACTGCCCTCATCCGGTCGTCCTCGGTGTCGCGCATGTGCAGCGCTCCGGCGACCACGATCCCCGGGCGAGAGCGATGTCGCCGATGGGATTCACCCCCGGACCCGCCGCAAGAGCGTGCGCGGCGAGGGCGTGCAGGCACTTCACGCGGGTCGGCATCCCGCCGGCGGACACTCCGGAGATCTCCGGAACCGTGCCGTGGACCTCTCGGTCGGCGAGGTACGCGGTGTGCGCAGCGGAGTATGCGGCGGCGAGCTCGTCGTCCTCAGCCAGCTCGTCGTTCATCTCGCGCATGACCTGGGTGGCTTCCAGCGCCGACATGGCTGCGGTCGCACCCGGATGAGTGAGGTAGTAGAACGTCGGGAACGGCGTGCCGTCGGGCAGCCGCGGCTCGGTGGCCACGACCGTCGGATTGCCGCAGGCGCACCGGGCCGCGATTCCGATGACGCCTCGCATCGGCCGACCGAGCTGCTCGCGCATGGTCTCGTGGTCAGCAGCGGACGCGGGCGAGAGTGTCGGATGGGGCACCGCTCAAGGGTACCCGGCGACGCACGTCGGGGCTGGGTGTCAGCCAGGCGCGACGGTCTTGGCGAGGCCTGCTTCGGTGACGGACCGGAGGAACTGCGTCATCCAGTCGCGCTGCGTCTCCTGGACGCTTCCGCTCACCGGGCGCTGCTCGGGTTCGATGACGTCGGCGGGCCGGTCGTCGGCGACGAGGTAGACCACCTCGCCCGGACGCCGGTAGTACAGACGCTCGCGCGCCTGGGCGACGATGTAGGACTCGTCCCGCCAGCGCTCGCGCTCCGCGGTCAGCTCGGCGATCTCGTCCTGCGTCGCCTTCACGTCGTGCTGCAGCGCCGCGATCTGCTGACGCTGATCGACGTACGTCCCGATCGTCGGGACGAGGACCAGAGAGGCCAGGACCATGAGTCCGAGCATGATGCCCATGAACCCCGACATCCGGATGCCGCCGACCCAGTCGCGGACGTTTACGCGGCGCTCCGACGCCCCATCACCCCGGCCGCGTCGGGACCGGGAGACGCGGGAAGGGGGAGCCGATGGTCTGTCCATGGCTCCCCCTTCTCGTGGATGTCGGTGCGGTGCGCTCGCGGGTCAGGCGGTGAAGCGCGGGAACGCGGCGGCGCCGATGAACTCCGCTGCCTCGCCCAGGTCTTCCTCGATGCGCAGAAGCTGATTGTACTTCGCGACGCGCTCGCTCCGAGCGGGCGCGCCCGACTTGATCTGACCCGAGTTCACCGCGACGGCGAGGTCGGCGATGGTGGTGTCCTCGGTCTCGCCGGAGCGGTGCGAGAGCATCGTGGTGTACCCCGCGCGGTGCGCGACGTCGATGGCGTCGAGCGTCTCGCTCAGCGTGCCGATCTGGTTCACCTTGACGAGGAGCGAGTTCGCGGCCCCGCGCTTGATGCCATCGGCGAGACGCTGCGGGTTGGTGACGAACAGGTCGTCGCCGACCAGCTGCACCTTGCTGCCGAGGCGCTCGGTCAGAGCGGTCCAGTTCTCCCAGTCGTCCTCGGCCAGCGCGTCCTCGATCGTGACGATCGGGAACGAGTCGACGAGGTCGGCGTAGTAGTCGACGAGCTGCTCGGCGGACCAGTCCTTGTTCTCGAGGCGGTAGACGCCGTCGGAGAAGAACTCGGTGGCGGCGACGTCGAGGCCGAGGGCGATCTCGCGCCCGGGGGTGAAGCCGGCCTTCTCGATCGCCTTGACGAGGAAGTCGAGGCCCTCGCGGTTGCTGGGGAGGTCGGGGGCGAAGCCGCCCTCGTCGCCCAGGCCCGTGGCGTAGCCGGCGGCCTGCAGTTCCTTCTTGAGGACCTGGTAGACCTCCGCGCCCCAGCGCAGCGACTCGGAGAAGGTCTCGGCGCCGATGGGCGCGAGGAAGAACTCCTGCATGTCGATGCCGTTGTCCGCGTGCTCGCCGCCGTTGATGACGTTGAACAGCGGCACGGGCAGGACGCGCGCGTTGGGTCCGCCGAGGTAGCGGTACAGCGGCAGATCGGCGCTGTCGGCGGCGGCCTTGGCGACGGCGAGCGAGACACCGAGGATGGCGTTCGCGCCGGTGCGCGACTTGTTCTCGGTCCCGTCGGTCGCGATGAGGACCTCGTCGATGATGCGCTGCTCGCTGGCGTCGATGCCTTCGATTTCGGGGCCGAGCTCGTCGATGACGGCGTTCACGGCCTTCAGGACGCCCTTGCCGCCGTAGCGGCTCTTGTCGCCGTCGCGGAGTTCGTACGCCTCGAAGGCGCCGGTGGACGCGCCGGAGGGGACGGCTGCGCGCTGGACGATGCCGTCGTCGAGCAGAACCTCCACCTCGACGGTCGGGTTGCCGCGCGAGTCCAGGATCTCGCGTGCGCCTACTGCCTCGATCAATGCCACGGGGGTTTCTCCTTGCTTGTGGAGGATGGAACGGGAGCGTCGTCGGTCCGCCATCGAGTCTAGTGAGGCGAGGGATGCCGCACAGGACCGGGTGTCACACGAGGAGCGCGATCGCGAGGCCGTCCCAGCCTTTGCGGTCGAGGGTCTGGAGCGCCGTCGCCTCGAACCGCGGATCATCGCGGAGCATCTCGAGCCCGGCGCGGACGCCGTCGACCTGGGACCCGGCATCCGTCTCCACGACATGCCCGGATCGCACGACGTTGTCGACGACGACCACGGCGCCGGAGCGCCCGAGCCTCGCCGCCCAGTCGAGGTAGAGGACGTTGGACTCCTTGTCAGCGTCGATGAAGACGAGGTCGAACGGCGCGGATCCCACCAAGGTCGGGAGGACGTCCGCGGCGCGCCCCTCCCGCACGTCGACGCGGCCCGCGACGCCGGCGCGCTCGAGGTTCCGGCGGGCGACGGCGGCGTTGCGGGGCTCCGCCTCGATCGTCACGACGCGTCCGTCCTCGGGGAGGGCGCGGGCGAGCCAGATCGTCGAGTAGGCGCCGAGCGTGCCGATCTCGAGGACGCGCCGGGCACCCGCGAGTCGCGCCAGCAGGTGCAGAAATTTGCCCGACAGCGGCGCCACCTCGATCTCCGGCATCCCCTCCGCCGCGAGTGACGCGATCGTCGCGATGAGCGCGTCGTCCTGGGCGACGAGCGTCTCGGTCAGGTAGGCGTCGACGCCGTTCCATCGGTCGGGCACGGGATCGAGGGGCGCGGGATGGACCATGCCGCCACTCAATCGGTCCCGCGCCCGGGCGTCAACGCCGCGTAGGCGGTGAGGAGCCCGGCAGCGGTGGCCGCGTCGTCGACGGTGACGGTCAGCGTGCGTCCGTCGCGCCGGCGGACGAGCACGCCTTCACCAGTGCGGAGGACGACTCCCTGACGTCCGCCGGACGCCCAGCGGATGCCCCAGCCGCCGAACTCACCCATGGGTGAGACCTCTACGACCTCGGCCGAGACGATGTCGGCGCTCGGGACGTGGACCCGGGGCCACCCCGCCGCCGAGACGGCGGTCAGTCCCTCCGGGTCGACGCGCACGTGGAAGCGGAGCGTCGTGGCGACGACCACGAACAGGACGACGACCACGATTCCCGCGATGACCGCCGAGACGAGGTCTCCGAGGAAGAGCACGGGCAGGACCGCGAGGCATCCGATCCCGAAGGCGATCCACAGGATGACGGCGCCCGCCCGTGCGAGCGTGACGCCCTGCAGCCAGACGACCCGCTCCCCCGCCCGGACCGGCACGTCGATCGCCGCGCCCGCCGAAGTCGGTCGCCACGGCACGTGGGGCTGGACCGCCCACCCGATGAGGCCCGCGGCGACAGCGGCGAGGATCACGGTCGGGATGAGGAGGACCGGGAGCGTCACGGCGGGGTCCGTCCGATCGATCTGGATGCCGAGGGTCGCCGTGCCGAGCGCACCGACCAGGACGGCGACACCCGTGGCGACTGCGCCCAGCAGGCGATAGGCCGCGCCGTGGTCGCCGCGGCGGAGTCCTCCGATGCTGGCGGCGAACAGGACGACGGGCATCCCGATCCCGATGAGCACCGTGGCGAGGGGGACGGTCCAGTCGGGAGCGAAACCGTCCGGCGCGCCACTCCACCCCCAGTGGGTCGCGACCGTCGAGGGGACGCGCGCCACGAACAGCAGTTGCGCCGCCGTCGCGACGACCGTCGCGACGGCGGGAACAATGAGGGCGACGAGGGTGAACCGGCGGCGGGCGATGTTCAGGGTGTCAGCGGTCACGGGCAGCCTCCTTGACGAGGGCGGACAGGGTGTCGGGCGAGACGTTCAGGGACCGCGCCTTGTCGACCAGCGCGACGATCTCGGCCTGAAGGCCGGCGAGCGCCGCACCGGCGGGGGTGACGACCGCCCCGCGACCGCGGCGGAGGTCGACGAGACCCTCGTCGCGGAGGTCCTGGTAGGCGTGCAGCACGGTGTGGAGGTTCACCTGCAGCGCCTCGGCCACGTCCCGGGCGGCGGGCAGACGCTCGCCGGCGGCGAGGCGACCCCCGGTGATATCGGCGCGGAGCGCGTCGGCGATCTGCGCGAACAACGGCACCGTGCTCTGCGGGTCGACGCGGATCAGCATGCGTTAATTATAGCGCAACTATAACTATCAGAACGTTTGCTCGCGTCCGGTACTCTCGCGCCGTGTCCTCCCCCGGCCTGTCCCGTCGCCTCGGTGTCGGCGACGCCGTCGTCATCGGTCTCGGAGCCATGATCGGTGCGGGGGTGTTCGCCGCGTTCGGCCCCGCGGCGCAGGCAGCCGGCAGCGGGCTCCTCATCGGGCTCGGGATCGCGGCGGTCGTCGCCTTCGGAAACGCGACCTCGACAGCACAGCTCGCCGCCGTGCACCCCACGTCGGGAGGGGTCTACGCGTACGGTCGCGCGGAGCTCGGTCCGTGGTGGGGATTCCTCGCTGGCTGGGGCTTCGTCATCGGCAAGACAGCGAGCTGCGCCGCGATGGCCCTCACCTTCGCCGCCTACGTCGCACCGCACGGATGGGAACGCCCCCTCGCGGCGCTCGCCGCCCTCGCCCTCGGCGCCGTGAACCTGTTCGGGATCACCCGCACCGCCCAGGTGGCGCGCATCCTCGTCACGGTCGTGCTCGTGATCCTGGCGCTCGTCGCCGTGGCGGGGTTCTCCGCGGCGCCGTCCGCTGGCGGGTGGAGCGCCGGCCCCCTCGAAGCGGGACCTCTCGGAATCCTGCAGGCGGGCGGCATCCTGTTCTTCGCCTTCGCGGGGTACGCGCGCATCGCGACCCTCGGTGAGGAGGTCCGCGACCCCGAACGCACCATCCCGCGCGCGATCGTCCTCGCCTTCTCGGGCGCCCTGCTGGTCTACGCCCTCATCGGCGTCGTCGCGCTGGGCGTCCTGGGGCCCGACGCGCTCGCGGCGTCCTCCGCGCCGCTGGTCGACGTCGTCCGGGCCGCAGGGTGGGATGCCGCTGCCCCGGCCGTGCGGATCGGTGCGGCGGCGGCATCCCTCGGTGCCCTCCTGGCCCTGATAGCCGGGGTCGGGCGCACCTCGTTCGCGATGGCTCGGGAGGGCGACCTCCCGCGAATCCTGGCGACGGTGGATGCGCGGTGGCGGGTGCCGCGGAATGCGGAGATCGCCGTCATCGCGGTGGTCGTCGTCATCGTCGCCCTGGGGGACGTCCGCGGCGCGATCGGGTTCTCGTCCTTCGGCGTCCTGCTCTACTACCTCGTCGCCAACATCGCCGCCTTCCGACAGACAGGCGACGCCCGACGCTATCCGCGCGTCCTGCAGATCGTCGGGGCGGCCGGGTGCGCCGCGCTCGTCGTCACGCTGCCGTGGCCGGCTGTTCCCGTCGGGGTCGGGGTGCTCCTGGCGGGAGTGGGGTATCGGATGCTGCGGCTTCGGCGTCAGCGCGCCTGAACGCATCCCTCACCACGGGGAGGAGCGCCTCCGCCGTCCGCCGGTACCCGAGCGCGCTGGGGTGGAATCGGTCGAGACTGAACATGCCGTCGGGATCGATGCGGAAGAACGGTCCAACGGCCCGGCGCAGCGACACGATGTCCGCGCCCGCGGAACGCGCGTGCTCGGACTGCGCCTCGGCGAGCTGCTGCGAGGCACGCGAGCCGATGCTCCGCAGAGGCTGGGGCACGGCACGGAGCGCTCCGAGGTCGGGGCACGTCCCCACGACGACGGCGGTGCCCATCTCTCGCAGCCGCCGGACCGCGTCCGTGAGGTGGGCAGTCGCCACGGAGACCGGAACGCGGTGGGTGACGTCGTTGCCCCCGACGATGATCACCGCGACGTCGGCGCGGTAGTCCTTCGGCAGCGCGGCGAGCTGACCCGCCAGATCGGACGATTCGGCGCCGACCACAGCCCCCGTCATGAGCCGCACCGGTCGGTCGAGCTCCCCCGCGAGCGCCTTCGCGAGCCGGCCGCCGAGGGTCTCCTTGCGGTGCTGGGCGCCGAGTCCCGCGGCGATCGAGTCCCCCAGCATCAGCAGGTCGACGGGCTCGCCGCCGAGTCCGGACCGCCAGACGCGATCGGCCACGGGCGGAGTCTCACCGAGGGGCTTGCCGATCCGTCGCCGCGCGAGCGCTGCTTGGCGCGAGAGCCCGACACGGATGCCGACGGCCAGTGCTCCGGCCACGGCGCCGCCCGTGGCGAGCAGGGTGAGTCCTAGGGGGGTCCGCGTCGTACGTGCCACGCGGACAGCGCACACCGGGAGGGTGAACGGCATCCGACGCGCCGGTATCGGGCGGGCGACGCGTCACGGAGGAGCCCTCAGACGCTCCCGGGCGAGCGCAGCGAATCGACGGCCGACGCGATCCGCTTCTCGCGGGTCTCCGCCTTCTTGGCCTCGACGACGGAGCGCACCATCTCCTTGCGCCTCGACGGCGCGAGGGCGTCGAAGGCGGCGCGGACCTGCGGCTCGGCATCCAGGGCGCGTCCCAGGTCTTCCGGGACCTCGATGGCACGCTCCTCGCCGTCGAGGTCGATCTGCGCGTCGACCTCGTCACCGATTTCGACGCCGAGCTCGGCGCGTGCGGCCTTCGACAGGCCGATGAGGGTGCGTCCGCCCATGACGCCCAGACGCAGGCGCGCGGTACGCCCGTCGATCGTGACGACGACTGCGGCGCGTTTGCCGCCGCCGAGGTCCTCGACCTGCTCGTCGGTCAGTTCGATCGCGGTGGCGGGCCCGTTCTTCGGCAGCACCGTTCGGACGTGGAGGGTCATGGCCGCACGCTAGCAGCGGGACCCTGCCGTGTCACCCGAGGGGACGCGTCTGGAGCGAGGACGATTCCGCGCCGGCCGACACGGTCGCGAACGACGTGTACCCGTCGGCTGCGGAGCGCTCCAGCAGACCCTTGAGGTTCTTCGTGCGCTGCTCGAGGCGCACACGGGCACCCTGCGAGACGAAGAATGCCTTGTGGGTCGCCAGTTCCGCGAGCGGGACGTCGCGGTCGGCGATGAGGACGACGGCAGCGGATGCCGCATCCTCCGCCGTCCCCACGAGGTCGACGATGCGCTCGAAGCCGATCGAGAACCCGACGGCGGGGACGTCCTGCCCGAGGAACCGGCCGATCATGCCGTCGTAGCGACCGCCGCCGCCGAGCGAGTACGACACCGACGGGTGGGCGAGCTCGTAGATCGTGCCGGTGTAGTAGCCCATGCCGCGCACGAGGAAGGGATCGAACCGCAGCGGCACGTCGGTCTCGCCGCGCGCGGCGGCGACCGCCTCGCCGATCCCGACCAGGTGCGCGACCACGTCATCAGGGACCCCGGCGGGCAGCGCCTTGCGGATCTGCGCCTCGCCGAACGGCAGGTACTCGCGGGTCTGCGGGCGGGTCAGGAACGCCTCCAGCGCGGCGACGGCGGCCTCGTCGGCTCCCCGGTCGCGGAGTTCGGCGACGACGCCTGCGGGACCGACCTTGTCGAGCTTGTCGATCGTGATGAGGACGCCCGCGCGGTCGGCGTCGGCGAAGCCGAAGACCGCGAGCATCGCGTCGAGCGCCCGACGGTCGTTGATCCGGATCGTGCCGCCCTCGAGGCCGAGCGCGTCGAGGACGTCGAGACTCGCGGTCAGGAGCTCCACCTCGGCGCGCGGCGTCGCGTCGCCGATGATGTCGATGTCGCACTGCACGAACTGGCGGTATCGGCCCTTCTGGGGGCGCTCCGCACGCCACACCGGCGCGATCTGGATCGCGCGGAACACGGACGGGAGCTGAGCGCGGTTGGTCGCGTAGAACCGCGCGAGCGGCACCGTCAGGTCGTAGCGCAGACCGAGGTCGGACAGCGCCGCCGGGTCGTCCGCGGCGTCCCGGATCGCGTCGGCGTCGAGACCGCGACGGAGGACGTTGAAGGCGAGCTTCTCGTTGTCGCCGCCGATCCCCGCGTGCAGCCGCTCGTAGTCCTCGACGACGGGCGTCTCGATCTCGTCGAAGCCGTGGGCGCGGTAGCGGTCACGGATGACGGCGAGGACGCGCTCGCGGCGGGCCTTGTCGGCGGGGAGGAAGTCGCGCATACCGCGCGGCGGGTTCACGGAGGGCACGGCCCCATTCTTCCAGACCGCGCCGTGCGCTCAGGAGGACTCGGTCGCGCGCACCTCGTCGGCGAGCGCGCGCAGTCGCTGCCGCAGGGCGCGCTCGGCGTCCCATCCCTCCGAACGGGCACGGGCGACGAGGGCGAGGAGCGCGTCGCCGAGCTCGGACTCGTCCGCGGGGTCCGCCGGTGCCGGCGACCCCGTCACCCCCACCTGCGACGCCTTACCGAGCATCTTCTGCGCGAGCGCAAGGGAGGGCATGTGCGTCGAGACCCCGTCGAGCACGCTCGTGCGCGTCCGCTTCTCAGCCGCCTTCGCCGCGTTCCAGTGGACGAGGACCTCCTCGGGCGTCGTGGCGACCGCGTCGCCGAACACGTGCGGATGCCGGCGGATCATCTTCTCGGCGAGCGCATCGGCGACGTCGTCGATGTCGAAGGGGTCCTGATCGTCCCGCGACGCGATCTCGGCGTGGAAGAGCACCTGCCACAGCAGGTCGCCGAGTTCCTCCTTCAGGTCTGCGCGTGTACCGGTCTCGACGGCGTCGACGAGCTCGGCCGCCTCCTCCTGCAGGTACGGCACGAGGTCGTCGTGGTCGATCCGCTGCGTCCAGACGCACCGGTCGCGGACGGCGTGCATCGTCTCGGCGGCGCGACGAAGAGCGTCGCTCGACGAGGGAAGGGGCTGCGACATGACCGCAACGATACGAGGGATGCCGGACCGCGGCATCCGGGACGGCCGACGTACCCTGGTTCGATGACCTCCCCTGTCTCGACGGCGACGCCCGCGGCCGGCGGGACCCGTGTCTCGATGTTCACGCTGTCGACCTTCGTCGTGGGATCGATGATCGGCGCCGGCGTGTTCTCGCTGCCCTCGACCTTCGCCGAATCGACCGGTGTCGCGGGCGCGCTCATCTCGTGGGCGATCGCGGGCGGCGGGATGCTGATGCTCGCGCTCGTCTTCCACCGGCTCGCCCTCCGCCGCCCCGATCTCGATGCGGGGATCTTCAGCTACGCGAAAGCGGGCTTCGGCAACTACCTCGGCTTCTTCGCGGCGTTCGGCTACTGGGCGAGTGCGTGCGTCGGCAACGTCTTCTACTGGGTGTTCATCACCTCCACCCTCGGCGGCGTCTTCCCCGAACTGGGTGAGGGCAACACGCTTCTCGCGGTGGCCGTCTCGTCGGTCGGGATCTGGCTGTTCTTCCTGCTCATCCGCCGCGGCGTGCGGCAGGCGGCCTCGCTCAACCGCATCGTGACGGTCGCGAAGGTCCTGCCGATCGTCGTCTTCGTGGTGCTCTGCCTGACGGTGTTCGACCCCGCCGTCTTCGCGGCGAACTGGGGCGGCGGCGACATGACCGGTCTCGGCGAGCAGATCCGCGCGACGATGCTCGTCACGGTCTTCGTCTTCATCGGCATCGAGGGAGCAAGCGTCAACTCCCGTCACGCCCGCCGTCGCAGTGACGTCGGACGGGCGACCGTCCTCGGATTCGTGAGTGTGCTCGCCGTCTTCGCCTCCGTGACGATCGTGTCCTACGGCGTTCTCCCCCGCGCCGAGCTCGCGACGCTCCGACAGCCCTCGATGGGCGGCGTGCTCGAGCAGGCCGTGGGCGGCTGGGGCGCCGTGTTCGTGGCGGTGGCCCTCATCGTGGCCGTCCTCGGCGCGTACCTCGCGTGGACGCTCATGGCCGCGGAGGTCCTTCTGTCCGCGGCGCAGGCCGGCGACCTCCCCGCGTTCCTGCGCCGCACCAACGAGAACGACACGCCCATCGGTGCGCTGACCCTCTCTACCGTGCTGGCGCAAGTCATGCTCGTCGTCGTCCTGTTCGCGCAGAACGCGTTCGACGCCGCCCTCGAGCTCACGAGCGCGCTCGTCCTCATCCCGTTCTTCCTCTCAGCGGCCTACGGGCTGAAGCTCGCGATCCAGGACGGCGCGTCGCGCCGCACCGGCGAACTGATCATCTCCGCCGCAGCGACCATCTACACGGCCTACCTGCTCTGGGCTGCGGGGCTCACCTACCTGCTGCTGTGCCTGGTGATCATCGTGCCGGGCACGATCCTCTACGTGATCGGCCGACGCGAGCAGAGGGCCCGAGTGTTCACGCCCGTCGAGGCCGGACTGTTCGCCGTGGCCGCTGCCGGAGCGGTGATCGCCGTCATCCTCATCGCCGTCGGCGCGATCTCGATCTGATCCGGCCGCGGAGCGGCGCCGTGCACCGTCATCGTGTCAGGAAGCCTCGAGAACCCCCGCTAGCGTGAGACGGTGCACGAACTCACGAACACCGAAGCGATCGACCTCGTCGGACGGTACGAGGCGGAGCAGAACATCCCGGAACAGATGCGCGCCGACGTGCGCGTTCTCGGCTCGCTCCTGGGCCGAGTACTCCGCGAGAGCGGTTCCCCGGGCCTGTTCGAGGACGTCGAGCGCCTCCGGATCGCCACGATCCAGGCCTACACCGACGACGATCCTGAGGCGTTCGCCCGCGCTGCCGCGATCGCCGAGTCCTACACGCTCGCACGCGCCGAGGAGGTCGCCCGGGCGTTCACGTGCTACTTCCACCTCGTGAACCTCGCCGAGGAGCACCAGCGTGTCCGCATCCTCCGCGAGCGCGGCGGCCGCGGGAACGAGAAGAACGCGAGCGACTCGATCACCGCGGCCTACCGGAGCCTGGCATCCGAGATCGGTGAGGACGCCGCCCGCGAGCGCCTTCAGGGCCTCCGGTTCCACCCCGTCTTCACGGCGCACCCGACCGAGGCACGACGCCGAGCGGTGTCCTCCAGCATCCGACGCCTCGCCGAGCTGCTCGCCGACCGCGACGCGACCGACGCCGAGAGCGCCGACCGTCGTCGCGCGGAGCGCCGCATGCTCGAAGAGGTCGACACCCTGTGGCGGACCGCGCCGCTGCGCGCTGAGAAGCCCTCGCCGACCGACGAGGTGCGCTCGGTCATGGGCGTCTTCGACGAGACCCTCTACACCGCCATCCCGCATGTGTACCGCCGCGTCGACGACGCGCTGCAGGGTGAGGATGCCGGTGCCCGCCCGCCGCTCGTGAAACCCTTCGTCCGCATCGGCTCCTGGGTCGGCGGCGACCGCGACGGCAACCCGTTCGTGACGGCGAAGACGACCCGCAAAGCCGCCGGCATCGCGAGCGAGCACGTCCTCCTCGGCCTCGAGCGGACCGCGGGCCGTGTGGGCCGGACGCTGACCCTGGACGCCACGACCACCCCGCCGACGTCCGCCGCGCTCGCCCTCTGGCAGAAGCTGAAGGATGCCGACGAGGACGCAGCGGCCGAGATCGCCAAGCGCTCGCCGAACGAGCCGTACCGCCGCATCCTGCTGCTGCTCGCACGCAAGATCGCCGCCACCCGCACCCGGAACGCGGACCTCGCGTACGCCGATCCCGAGCACCTGCTCGCGGATCTGCGCATCGTGCAGGACGCGCTGGTGCACGCCGGCGCGCCGCGTCAGGCCTACGGCCACCTGCAGCAGCTCATCTGGCAGGTCGAGACCTTCGGGTTCCACCTGGCCGAGCTCGAGGTGCGTCAGCACTCCGCCGTGCACGCGAAAGTGCTCGCCGAGCTCGAAGAAGGCGGTTCGAGGCGCTCCGAGCTCGCCGACGAAGTCCTCGAGGTGTTCCGCACGATCGCGTTCCTGCAGGAGCGCTACGGGCCGCGCGCCGCGGGCCGCTACATCGTGTCCTTCACCCGGTCGGCCGAGGATCTCGCCGCCGTGCACACGCTCGCGCGGCACGCCGTCGGCCCCGACGGCACTCCCCCGGTGCTCGACGTCATCCCGCTGTTCGAGACGTTCGCGGACCTGCAGGCGGCCCCCGGCATCCTCGGCGAGATCGTCGAGCACCCGCAGTTCGCGTCGCGCCTCGCCTCGACCGGCCGGCGGCTCGAGGTCATGCTCGGGTACTCCGACTCGTCGAAGGACGTGGGGCCCGTTGCCGCGAACCTCGCGCTCTACGAGGCCCAGGCCGAGATCTCGGCGTGGGCCGTCGAACAGGGCATCGAACTGACGCTGTTCCACGGCCGCGGCGGTGCGCTCGGGCGCGGCGGCGGTCCCGCGAACTCCGCGATCCTCGCGCAGCCGCCGCACTCCGTCGACGGCCGATTCAAGCTGACCGAGCAGGGCGAGGTCATCTTCGCCCGCTACGGCGACCGCTCGATCGCGATGCGACACATCGATCAGGTGGCGGGCGCCATGCTGCTCGCCTCGGCACCCTCGATCGAGGAGCGGAACCGGTCGGCGGCCGAGCGGTACGCCGGCATCGCCCGCGTCATGGATGCGGCATCCCGGGAGCGGTTCTTCGCCCTCGTCAAGGCGCCCGGGTTCGCTCCGTGGTTCGCTCAGGTCACGCCGATGGAGGAGATCGGACTGCTCGCGCTCGGGTCCCGCCCCGCGCGTCGCGGACTGTCGGTCGAGTCCCTCGAGGACCTCCGCGCCATCCCGTGGGTGTTCGCGTGGACGCAGGCGCGCATCAACCTGGCCGGCTGGTTCGGCCTGGGCACGGCGCTCGACGCGGTGGGCGACGAGAATGCGCTCCGCGAGGCCTACGAGCAGTGGCCGCTGTTCCGCACCCTCATCGACAACGTCGCCATGAGCCTGGCGAAGACCGACGACCGCATCGCCCGCCATTACCTCGAACTCGGGGACCGCGAGGACCTCGCGGCGCTCGTCCGCGACGAGATGGCGCTCACGCGCGCCTGGGTCGTGACGCTCACCGGCGGGACCGAACTCCTCTCCAACCGTCCGGTCCTCGGCCGCGCGGTGAAGATGCGGAGCCCGTACGTCGACGCCCTGTCGCTCCTCCAGCTGCGGGCGCTCCGCGGCCTCCGCGACTCCTCGGCCGGCGAGGTCGACCCCGATCTGCAGCGCCTGCTGCTGCTCTCGGTGTCGGGCGTCGCCGCCGGCCTGCAGAACACCGGCTGAGTCCCGCCCGGGCGGCGAACGCCCCGCTCCGACACGACGTCGGGCGGGGCGTTCCGCGTGTCGGGCCGCGCCGCCGTGTCAGGCCGTGGCGTCGCCCGTCGGCAGCGGGAAGATCTGATCGAGCAGCGTGCTCGTCCACGCGATGAGGTCCGCGTCCGCGAGCGCCTCTCCCCCGGCGGTCGGCAGCGGCACGACCATGGCCTCGCCGCCCGAGACGACCTTCGATTTCGGGTGCAGCCGCTGCAGGCGCACGCGGATCGAGTCCGCGAGGTGCGCGGGGGCGATCCGGAGGTTCGGTCCCATCGCGACGACGTCGGAGAGCCCCGACTGCGCGGCGCGGCGACGCAGTCGTGCGATCGCGATCAGGCCGTCGACCTCCGCGGGCGGCGTGCCGTATCGGTCACGGAGCTCTTCGAGGACGAGGTCGATCGCATCGGCCGCCGCCGTGACGGATGCCGCCGCGGACAGCTTCTGGTAGGCCTCCAAACGCAACCGCTCGCTGTCGATGTACGACTCGGGGATGCGGGCCTGGACGGGCAGCTCGAGGCGCAGCTCGGTGGGGCCTTCGGTGTCCTCGCCGCGGAAGGTCGCGACCGCCTCTCCGATCATGCGGAGGTAGAGGTCGAAACCGACGCCGGCGATGTGGCCGGCCTGCTCGGCCCCGAGCAGGTTTCCGGCACCGCGGATCTCGAGGTCCTTGAGCGCCACCTGCATGCCCGACCCCAGGTCGTTGTTGACCGCGATCGTCTCGAGACGGTCGGCGGCGGTCTCGCTCAGCGGCTTGTTCTCGTCGTACAGGAAGTAGGCGTACGCACGCTCGCGGGCACGACCGACGCGCCCGCGCAGCTGGTGCAGCTGAGAGAGGCCGTACTTGTCGGCGCGGTCGATGATCATCGTGTTCGCGTTCGCGATGTCGAGACCGGTCTCGATGATGGTGGTCGAGACGAGGACGTCTGCCCGGCGCTCCCAGAAGTCGTCGACGACCTGCTCGAGGGCGTGCTCGCCCATCTGGCCGTGGGCGACCGCGATGCGCGCCTCGGGGACGAGTTCGGCCAGCTGCGCGGCGACCCGCTGGATCGACGAGACGCGGTTGTGCACGAAGAACACCTGTCCTTCGCGCAGCAACTCGCGGCGGATGGCCGCGGCGATCTGCTTGTCGCTGCGCGGCCCCACGTAGGTGAGGATCGGATGCCGCTCCTCCGGCGGCGTGGCGAGGGTCGACATCTCGCGGATACCGGTGACCGCCATCTCGAGTGTGCGCGGAATGGGGGTCGCGCTCATGGCGAGGATGTCGACGTTCGTCTTGAGCTTCTTCAGGGCGTCCTTGTGCTCGACGCCGAACCGCTGCTCCTCGTCGATGATCATGAGGCCGAGGTCCTTGAAAACGACCTTCTCGGTGAGGATGCGGTGCGTCCCGATGACCATGTCGATCGTGCCGTCGGCGAGCCCGGCGAGAGTGTCCTTCGCCTCCTTCGCCGTCTGGAATCGCGACAGCGGGCGCACCTTGACGGGGAAGCCGGCGAACCGCTCGGAGAACGTCTCGAGGTGCTGCTTGGCGAGGAGCGTCGTCGGGACGAGCATCGCGACCTGCTTGCCCTCCTGGATCGCCTTGAAGGCGGCCCGGACGGCGACCTCGGTCTTGCCGAAGCCGACGTCGCCCGAGAGCAGGCGGTCCATCGGGATCGGCTTCTCCATGTCGGCCTTGATCTCGTCGATCGTCTGCAGCTGGTCGGGCGTCTCGGCGAAAGGGAAGGCCTCTTCGAGCTCGCGCTGCCAGGGCGTGTCGGGACCGAAGGCGTAGCCCTTCGACGACATGCGCGCCGAGTAGAGCTTCACGAGCTCCACCGCGATGTCGCGGACGGCCTTGCGCGCCTTGCCCTTGGCCGCAGCCCAGTCCGACCCGCCCATCTTCGACAACTGCGGCGCCTCGCCGCCGACGTATCGCGACAGCAGGTCGAGCTGGTCGGTGGGCACGTACAGCTTGTCGCCGGGGTGGCCGCGCTTGGAGGGCGCGTACTCGAGGACGAGGTACTCGCGCTTGCTCTTCACGGCGTTCCGTCCGCCCGACGACACCTCGCGCTGGACGAGTTCGACGAACTTCCCGATGCCGTGGGTGGAGTGGACGACGTGGTCGCCCGGCGTCAGCTGCAGCGGGTCGACGACGTTGCGCCGGCGCGAGGCGAGCTTCTTCACGACGCGGTTGTCGCCGCCGATGGTGCGCCCGTAGAAGTCGCTCTCGGTGAACACGGCGAGTTTCGCATCGGCGAAGAGGAATCCCGCCTCGAGCGTCGCGACGGTCGACACGGCGATGCCCGCGTCGGGGACCTCGGTGATCGCGTCGGCGGTCCGCGCCGCGAGCCCGCGTTCGGACAGCACATCGCGCGAACGGTCGACGAGTCCCGCACCGGAGGCGGCGACGACGACGCGCCATCCGGCGCCGAGCAGGTTGCCGATGTGCTCGCTCGCGCCCTCGACGTTGCCCTGGAAGGACGGCACGGCGGTCGCGGGGATCCGGACCGCGGCAGCCGCCCGTTCGACGAGACCCTCCTCGGCGGCGTCCGCCGCACCGGAGTCGAAGGTGCTGAGGCTCCACCACACGCCGCCGCGAGCGGATGCCGCGTCGCGCAACTCGGGCAGGGTCAGGAAGTCCCCGGCACCGAGGTCGACGGGACTGTCGGCGCCCGCCGTTGCCGCGCTCCACGCGGCTTCGAGGAACTCGCGGTTCGTCTCGGAGAGGGTCATCGCGCGGGTGACCGCGCGTTCGGGGTCGACGACCGCGACGGCCGCACCCTCCGGCAGGTAGTCCACGAGCGGCAGCACCGCGTCGGCGACGGCCGGAAGCAGCGACTCCATACCCTCGACCGGGATGCCCTCGCTCATCTTCTCGAGCATGGTGCCGAGCCCCGGCATCCGGTCGCGAAGGCCCGCGGCGCGTTCGCGGACGGCGTCGGTGAGGAGGAGTTCGCGACTCGGGAGCAGGGTCACGTCGCGCACGTCACCGGGCAGCGAGCGCTGGTCGGCGACCGAGAACGCACGGATCTGATCGATCTCGTCGCCGAAGAAGTCGACGCGGTACGGGTGGTCGGCGACCGGCGGGAAGACGTCGAGGATGCCGCCGCGCACGGCGAACTCGCCACGGCGCGAGACCATGTCGACCCGGTGGTAGGCGAGGTCGACGAGGCGGTGGACGATGTCGTCGAGCTCCTGCCCGCGCGAGCCGAGCTCGAGCCGGACGACACCGGCATCCGTCAGTCCCGCCGCGATCGGCTGCAGCGCGCCGCGGACGGATGCCGTCACCACCAGGGGCGTGCGACCATCCCAGTCCGCGGCTTCGCGGAGGACGCTCAGACGGCGCCCGACGGTCTCGGCGCTGGGACTGAGGCGCTCGTGCGGGAGCGTCTCCCATGCGGGCAGGTGGCGCACGGCGGCGTGGGGCAGAAGGCACTGCAGGGCGGCGCCGATGCTCTCGGCGCGGCGCCCCGTGGGTGCCACGAGGAGCAGCACGGGAGGCTGTCCCGACGCGGCGCGCCGCTCGAGGAGAGCAGCGAGGAGCGGGGCGTCGAGGCCCGTCACCGCCGAGAAGTCGACGTCCGAAGCGGCGCCGTCGAGGGCCTCCCGGAAGCTGTCAGCCTGTTCGAGGGCGCGCACGATCCCGGGAATTGTCACCGGGGAAGTCTACGCGGCGCATCGGACATCGGATCCGTCGCGGACGCTGCCCGCTCAGGCGCGTGGCGCGTGGTGGCGCTGCTGGGCGGCGAGGAGCCCCTCGTCGACGAGCTGCTCCACGGCATCCGCCGCGTCCCCGATCATGATCGGCAGCGTCTGGCGCTCGGCCGAACCGAACGGATCGAGGACCCAGTCGGCCGGGTCCTGGCGTCCCGGCGGACGGCCGATCCCGACGCGCACGCGGGGGAAGTCCGGCGTGCCGAGCGCTTTGGCCACGTCGCGGACGCCGTTGTGCCCGCCGTGCCCGCCACCGACCTTGAGCTTGAGCGAATCGAACGGGATGTCGAGCTCGTCGTGGACGACGACGACGCGTTCGGCGGGCACGCCGTAGAACGAGGCGAGACCGGCGACCGGCCCGCCGGAGACGTTCATGAACGAGTTCGGCTTCGCGAGCACGAGCTTCGCGCCGCCCGGCCGCAGCCACGACTCGGCCACGCGCGCCCCCGCCTTGTGCGATCGCAGCGACTCGGACCGGCGCCGCGCGAGCTCGTCGATCACCATCTGCCCGACGTTGTGACGGGTCGCCTCGTAGCGCGGCCCCGGGTTACCGAGTCCCACGATCAGCCAGGTGTCGGCCATGAACGGTCCTTTCGACGACGAAGCCCGTCGCAGCGGATGCGGCGACGGGCTTCGAACGCGGGTGTCTTACTCGGCGGATTCCTCGGCGGCAGCCTCGTCGGAGGAAGCCTCGGCGCCCTCCTCGGACTCCTCCGCCTCGTCCTCGACGGGCGCCGGCGGCAGCGCGACACCGACGATGAGCGTCTCGGGGTCGGTCACCAGCACCGCGCCGCGGGGCAGCGTCAGGTCAGCCGCGGTGATGTGCGCACCGTCCTCGAGACCCTCGACCGAGACCTCGACGTTCTGCGGGATGTGGGTGGCTTCGACCTCGAGCGTCACCGTGGTGTTCTCGAGGTTCGCGATGGTGCCCGGGAACGGCTCGCCGACGACGGAGACGGGGATGTCGACCTCGATCTTCTCGCCCTTCTTCACGACGAGGAGGTCGATGTGCTCGATGATCTGGTGCACGGGGTCCTTCTGGACGTCCTTGACCAGCGTGAGCTGCTGCTTGCCGTCGATCTCGAGCTCGAGCAGCGCGTTGGCGCGGCGGATGAGCAGCGAGACCTGGTGGCCGGGCAGGGCGACGTGCACGGGGTCCGTGCCGTGGCCGTAGATGACGGCGGGGATCTTGCCGGCGGCGCGCAGACGGCGGGCGAATCCCTTGCCGAACTGCTCGCGCAGCTCGGCGACGACCTTGGTGTCGGTCTCAGTCGACATGAGTGTTCTCCTTGCGGGCCTTCGCGGCCCAGTCAATCGGGGCCGGTACGGCCTCGTCTGTCATCGGGGCCGATACGGCCTCGACGTGGTCTGTGGTTCGACTCGAACGCATGCGCGTGAGGAAAGCCGCGAAGCCTGCTCACCGCGTCGATCACGGATGCGGTGCATCCCTCGCCGAAGTTCGCACCGAGTCTATCAGCGCGATGGATACGATGGAACGTCAGTCCCGCCACGCCCGAAAGACGGAGGAACCCATGGACTACGGATGGATGTCGCACGCACTGCTCTGGTTCGTCGGAGCGCTGAGCGCCGCAACCGCCGTCTGCGTCGTCGGCGCATTCTTCTCGATGGGCCGCGGCTACAAGGACTGATAGCGCAACACGGAATCGCCCCTTCGGTCCCAGCCGATACAGTGACCGATGGGGCTCAGCCGGTTCCCGGCATCCCCCTCCCTCCCGCTCGAACCCCACGCAGACCTGGAGCTACGCATGTCGTCGTCCCCTTCTTCCACCGGACATTCCAACGACCAGGACCAGGCTCCGAACGAAGCCACGCAGCAGCACGAGGGGGCGCCGCAGCCCGAAGAGGTCGACCGCCCCACCCACCCGGAGGCGGCGTCCACCGGCACCGAGTCCGGGTCCGCCAACATCGGCGTCGTGGGCCTCGCGGTCATGGGGTCGAACCTCG
This sequence comes from Microbacterium sp. LKL04, assembly GCF_900102005.1. NCBI lineage: Bacteria > Bacillati > Actinomycetota > Actinomycetes > Micrococcales > Microbacteriaceae > Microbacterium > Microbacterium sp. LKL04. The sequence goes on from NZ_LT627736.1 coordinate 1,299,677, forward strand.
CCCGCAACCTCGCCTCCCGTGAGGGCAACACGGTCGCCGTCTTCAACCGGTCGCGGTCGAAGACCGACGAGCTGATCGAGGCCCACCCCGAGGCCGAATTCGTCCCCGCGTTCACGTACGAGGAGTTCGCCGCGTCGCTGCAGAAGCCGCGCACCGCGATCATCATGGTCAAGGCCGGCAAGCCGACCGATGCCGTCATCGACGAGCTCATGCGCGTGTTCGAGCCCGGCGACATCATCATCGACGGCGGCAACAGCCTGTTCACCGACACGATCCGCCGTGAGAAGGCGGTCTCCGAAGCCGGGTACAACTTCGTCGGCATGGGCGTCTCGGGCGGCGAGGAGGGCGCGCTCAACGGCCCGTCCCTCATGCCCGGCGGCCCCGATGAGGCCTGGGTCACGCTCGGTCCCATCCTGAAGTCGATCGCTGCGGTCGCCGAGGGCGAGCCCTGCGTCACCCACATCGGCCACGACGGTGCCGGTCACTTCGTGAAGATGGTGCACAACGGCATCGAGTACGCCGACATGCAGCTGATCGCCGAGGCGTACGACCTCATCCGTCGCGGCACCGGCAAGTCCCCCGCCGAGATCGCCGACGTCTTCGCCGAATGGAACCGCGGCGAACTCGAGTCCTACCTGATCGAGATCACCGCCGAAGTCCTCCGCCAGACGGATGCCACCACCGGCAAGCCCCTCGTCGACGTCATCGTCGACCAGGCGGGCGCCAAGGGCACCGGTGCATGGACGGTGCAGACCGCGCTCGACCTCGGCGTCCCCGTCTCCGGCATCGCCGAAGCCACCTTCGCCCGGTCGCTCTCGAGCCACCGCGAGCAGCGCGACGTCGCGGGCGAGCTCCCCGGACCGTCCTCCGAGGACTTCACCGTTCCCGACGCGGACGCGTTCATCGAGCAGGTTCGCCTCGCCCTCTACGCCTCGAAGATCGTCGCCTACAGCCAGGGCTTCGACGAGATCCGCGCCGGCGCCGCGCAGTACGGCTGGAACATCGACCTCGGAGCCGTCAGCAAGATCTGGCGCGGCGGCTGCATCATCCGTGCGCAGTTCCTGAACCGCATCGCCGACGCGTACGACGAGCAGGCCGACCTGCCCGTCCTGCTGACGGCGCCCTACTTCGTCGAGGCCCTCGGCCGGACGCAGGATGCCTGGCGTGAGATCGTCCGCGTGTCGGCGGCCGCCGGCATCCCGGCTCCCGCCTTCAGCTCGTCGCTGGCGTACTACGACGGCCTTCGCGCCGACCGCCTGCCGGCCGCCCTCATCCAGGGGCAGCGCGACTTCTTCGGCGCACACACGTACAAGCGGATCGACAAGGACGGCACCTTCCACACGGTGTGGTCCGGCGACCGCAGTGAGATCGAGGCCGAGGACACCCACTGAGTCGCACCGACACGGCGCTTCGCGTCCACCGCGTCGCCGCGCGCATCGTCCTCGCCATCCTCACCGCGCTCTACGCGTGGATGGTGGCGTGGATGACGTTGCGCGCGGCGCCGTACGGATCGGACATCGGCTCGGCCCTCGACCGGCTGCTGGTCTGGTTCGCCGAACGGCCCTCCACCGCGTGGATCACCTTCGACCGGGTGGAGTTCGGCGCGAACGTGGCGATGTTCGTCCCCCTCGGGGTCATCGCGGTCCTGTGGTTCGGCGTGCGGGGATGGTGGGCGGCCCCGATCCTCGGCGCCCTCGGGAGCGCGACGATCGAGGTGCTCCAGGCGGTCTTCATCGACACCCGCGTCTCGGACGTGCGGGACGTCGTCGCCAATACCCTCGGCTCAGTGATCGGTATGTGCCTCATGCTCCTCCTGGCATTCCTGCTCTCGCCGCCGAACCCGCGGCATCCGGTGCGATCCGAAGCGTGACCGAAGGCGTCGCATAGCGTGCGCATAGGAATGTCATGAGAATGAGAGACATGACGGTGCCTGCCCCCCTTCTCCAGCGCCCCGACGGCTCCCCCCTGCGCGTCCTCGTCGTCGACGACGAGCAGATGCTGACCGATCTGCTCTCGATGGCGCTCCGCATGGAGGGATGGGAAGTCCGCACCGCGGCGTCCGGCTTCGACGCGCTGAACGTGGCGCGCGAGTTCGCCCCCGACGCCATGGTGCTCGACATCATGATGCCCGACCTCGACGGCATGGCCGTCCTGCAACGTCTGCGCCAGGCCGGGGACGACGTCCCCGTCCTGTTCCTCACCGCGAAGGACTCGGTCAGCGACCGGGTCGCCGGCCTGACCGCCGGCGGAGACGACTACGTCACGAAGCCGTTCAGCCTGGAGGAGGTCGTGGCACGCCTGCGCGGGCTGATGCGCCGGGCCGGGGCATCCACCGACACCGCCGACCCGATCCTCCGCGTCGGCGACCTCACGCTCAACGAGGACTCCCACGAGGTGTTCCGCGGCGACGACGAGATCGAACTGACCGCCACCGAGTTCGAACTGCTCCGCTACCTCATGCGCAATCAGCGTCGCGTGCTGTCGAAGGCGCAGATCCTCGATCGCGTCTGGAACTACGACTTCGGCGGACGCTCGAGCGTCGTCGAGCTCTACATCTCCTACCTCCGCAAGAAGATCGACGCGGGCAAGGAGCCCCTCATCCACACCGTGCGCGGCGTCGGGTACATGATCAAAGCGAGCCAGTGAGCACGAAACCCCGACGGCGGCACCGCTGGAGTCTGCAGGCGCGGCTCATCACCGCCGTCGTCTCGTTCGTGTCGGTGATCCTCATCACCGTCGGGCTCGGCACGGGGACGGTGCTCGAGTCGATCCTGCGGGAGAACCTCGACGCGAAAGTCACCCGAGCGCAGGACTCGATCTACGTCGATCTCAACAACCGCGCCGAAGACATCCTCAGCGGCAGCCGTCAGGAGCGGGGCACGATCCTCGTCGTCAGCAACATCAGCGGCATCACCGCGGCCTACGTCGATGACGAGGGAAACGTGCGCTCGCTCGATGTCAGCCGCATCATGCTCGTCCCGTCGGACCAGGACGGCTGGGCCGACGCGACCGTCACCGGCCTCGGCCACTATCGCGTCCACGAAGAGCCGGGGCCGTACACGACCATCACGGGTCTGCCCACCTCGGAGGTGACGAGCGTCAGCGCTCGCATCGTCACCACGGTCGCGCTGCTGACGACGGGCGGTCTCCTCGTCCTCGCCGCGATCATCGCCCTCCTGATCCGTCGCGCTCTCGCACCGTTGCGATCGGTCGCCGCGACGGCATCCCGTGTCGCGTCGCTCCCCCTCTCCGAGGGCGCCGTCACGATCACCGAGCGCGTCCCCGACGAGGACACCGACGCACACACGGAAGTCGGACAGGTCGGTCACGCCCTCAACACCCTCCTCGATCACGTGGAGAGCTCGCTGGCCGCCCGCCAGCGCAACGAGGATCGGATGCGGGCCTTCGTCGCCGATGCGAGCCACGAGCTGCGCACGCCCCTCGCCTCGATCCGCGGATACTCCGAGCTCTCCCTCCGCGGCATCCGTCAGGCGGAGGCCTCCGGCCCTCACGCCGCCGGGGTGGTCGCCGACACGACGAAGGAGTCCCTGGAGCGCATCCAGGCGCAGTCGCTGCGGATGACGGCGCTCGTCGAGGATCTGCTGCTCCTGGCTCGCCTGGACGAGGGCACGGAACTGGTCTACAGCGCCGTCGACCTCACCCGGCTCGCCGTCGAAGCGGTCTCGGACGCCCGTGTCGCGGGCACCGATCACGATTGGGTGCTCGAGGTCGACGACGACCCGGCGATCGTCGCCGGTGACGCTGGGCGCCTGCACCAGGTCGCCGCCAACCTCCTCGCGAACGCCCGACTGCACACCCCCGCCGGCACCCGGGTCACGACGACCGTCGAGACCCAGGACGGTGAGGCGATCCTGCGGGTGCACGACGACGGCCCCGGAATCAACCCCTCCGTCGTGAACGAACTGTTCGAGCGGTTCAGCCGAGCGGATTCCTCGCGTGCCCGTCAGACCGGCGGTACCGGACTCGGGCTCTCGATCGCCAAAGCGATCATCACCGGACACGGCGGCCGGATCGTCGTGGACTCCGAGCCCGGCTCGACCACGTTCGAGGTGCGGCTGCCCGCCCGCCCCGACTCCCCCGCCGACGCCACCACCGAGTGAACTGATCGAGGTCCCGATCGGGCCGGAGGACGTCGATGCGTACCCGGTCCGATCGGGACCTCGATGCGGTTGAGGCAGCTCAGTAGCCGCTGAAGGCGTCCGTGGTGATGGACTTCGCTCGGTTCAGCGCGGGCGTCAGCGTGGCGATGAGCGCCGGCGGACCGGACACGAAGGCGTGTCGCCGGTCGATGTCGGGAACGTGGCGCACGAGGCTCTCGGCATCGAGCCGGTTCCCGCCGCCCCACGTCCAGCCGTCGGGCAGGTTCGTCGGTTCGTCACGGGTCACGACGATGACCGGGATGCCGGCGGCTTCGAGGTCGTCGCGGAAGGCAAGCTCCTCGCTCCCCGATGCCACGTAGACGAACACGACGTCGCGCTGCTCCTGACTCATCCGCAGGTGCCGCAGGTGCGACACGAACGGCGTGACCCCGATGCCGGCGGCCACCATGAGGACGGGCGTCTCGGTCTTGCGCGGCAGCACGAAGTCGCCCCAGATGCCGGTGATGGCCAGCTCGTCCCCCGGTTCGACGGTCGCGATCGCCTTCTTGTAGCTCGACTGCGACCCTTCCCGCATCGCGATCCGCACGACCGGCAGTTCCGCCGGCGAGGAGAGGATGCTGAACTCGCGCCGCGTCCCGCGCGAGTCGGGTCGCGCATGAGGCACCTCGAGCTCGAGGTACTGGCCCGGAGTGAACTTCACCGGCCGCTCCGCGCGGAAGCTGTACTCGCGCACACTCGGCGTCACCGCGGTGCGCTCGACGATCGTGAGGCGGACGGCGGTCCGGAGTGCGAAGACGAACGCGACGAGGTTGCCGATGAGCAGCGCGCGCTCCTGGCCGAGGGTGATGTCGCCGACCGCGAGTGGCCAGCCCGCCAGGATGCCGACCACGGCCGCAACGGTGAACTGCTGCCACCGTCGCGGCGGGAGCGTCAGCGGCTCCGACAGCATGAACGCGCCGAGGAACAGGAACGGCGACGACAGGACGAGGCTCGAGAACGTCATCGCGGGATCGAGGACGAGGCCCGCTTCCTGCGCCTGCACGATCGTGCGGACGAGGCCGACAGCGATCGCGACGACGAGGAACAGACCCACCACGCGCACCTTCTCGGTGCGCACGAGAACGGCGAGCCCCAGCAGGACCACGGGAACGGTCATCGCGGGAGAGCCGATCCACCAGGCGGAGAATCCGAGATCCGGCGCCCAGATGCTGACGATCGTGAGGGCACTCGCACCCACCGCTGCGGGATTGAAGATGTGGCGCCCCTGCCAGGCGAGGATGTACTTCGACGCCGACGCGATCGCCCCGGCCAGGGCGAGCCCCAGGAGCGCCATCGGTTCGATTCCCGGACGGAGAACGAACACCAGGATGAGGGCCGTGATGAGCGCCGATTCGATGCGCCACGGCCTGCGGACGATCCGCTGGGCGACGGCATCCACCACCATGATCGATGCGGCGAGGACCGCGAACGAGACCACGAGGTCGAGCGGGGCAACCGATACCGCACCGGTGAAGGAGAGCACGAGCGCGATGACGGCGAGAGCCGACAGCGCCAGCAGGACCAGGCGGTACATGGACAGCCGACCGAGCGCGCCGATGAGGCGCGTCCATCCGGCACTGAGGGACGAGATCACGAGAACAACTCCGCTTCGCATCGGGGGGACCATTCGACGGAGCCGTCGGTGCCCATTCGCACCCATTCGGCTCCCCATTCGGCGGCCAACCGGGGGCCGCCGTCGAAGAACAACGCGGTCGCGACGGCATCGGCCGTCATCGCGTCGGAGGCTGCGGCCCAGGTGGCCGCGTATCGGCGCACCGGCTGACCGGTGCGGGCGTCGAGCACGTGGTGGAGACCGTCGCCCCACGCCCGCCGGTTGACCGCCGAGGCGCAGAGGGCGGCATCCGTCACCGACCAGACCCCGATCGCACGCGACGCGTCGTACGGATGCTCGAGAGCGATCCGCTGCGTCGCCGCGCGAACGGCGATGTCGCCGCCGGCATCCACGACCGCGGGGCCCGCCGGGACGAGCTCCAGCACGATGTCCGCGAGACGGCCCTTGCCGAGCGCTCCGACGTCGATCAGGGCAGGCTCCGCGAGGGAGAGCGTCTCGGGAGACCATACGAGGAGGTCCCGCCAGTTTCGGGGGGCCGACACGACACCACGATCGACGAGCGAGTAATCGGCGTCGTAGCCGCGCCGCGCCAGCGCATCTCCGACGAGGGGGTTCACGGCCCCGGCAGTGGCGGTGTCGAGAGCATCGTAGGCGTCGAGCATGGCGACGGCGTCGACTGGAGCCGGCACCTCCCCGCCCTCCGTCCTCAGCCGACTCACGAGCGACTCGGCGCGGAAGCGCGACCACTCCAGGTCGAACGCGACGATGGCGTCCGTGATCTGATCACGGACGCCATCGTCGAGCGGTGATGCGGCGTCGATACGCCATACCGTTCCGATCGCCTCGAACGTCCACGAGTGGACGAGGGGGGCGATCGAGGTCATGACGCGGCTTCGGTCCGGATCTCCTTGACCGCGGCGTTGAACCCACCGCTGGTGAGGGAGGAGCCGCCGACCTTGTCGACCGACAGATCGTCGAGCTTCTTGCCGACGACCTCGTCCTGGATGCCGCCGATGAAGTCGCCCTGGTACTGCCGCGTCTCACGAGCCTTCGGCTCGCCGGTCACCTCGACGTCGGTCACGGTGCCGTCCGCGAGGGTCAGGGTGACCGAGATCTCCTCGACCGATTCCGGGGTCTGGTACGTGCCGTTGGCGGTGTACGTGCCGTCCTTGTAGGTGCCGGTGGACGCACCGCTCCCCGCGTCGGCGGAGGCGGACGGGTTCTGCGACGAGGTGCCGGCGTCCGTGGATCCGGACGTGGTCTGGCCGGCGCAGCCGGCGAGCAGGGCGAGTCCTGCAACGGATGCGGCGGCGGCACCGACACGGATCGGCCGGGGTACGGCGGTGGTGCGGATCATGAGAGGTCCTCCTTGTGTCGTTCCCGCCCGGTCTGGGGTACGGGGCGTTGACCTCAAGAAAAGCCAGTCCTCACATGCCGATGCTTGCAGAAGCCTATGCATCGGCTGAAGACGACGGCCGTACGTGAACGTGAGGTTAACGGACAGCCGGATTCCTGTCCACCAGGAGGGTCTGGGATCAGGCCGCGCCGTCGAACATGCTCGTGACGGAACCATCCTCGAAGACCTCGCGGATGGCGCGCGCGAGCAGCGGTGCGATCGGCAGGATCGTGAGGCTCTCGAACCGCTTCTCAGGGGGCAGCGGAACCGTGTCCGTGACGACGACCTCGTCGATCGACGCATCCTGGAGACGCTCGGTGGCGGGGTCGCTGAAGATCGCGTGCGTCGCCGCGACGATCACGCGCTCGGCGCCGTTCGCTTTGAGTGCCTGGGCCGCCTTGACGATGGTGCCGCCGGTGTCGATCATGTCGTCGACGAGGAGGCAGACGCGGCCGTCGACCTGACCGACGATCTCGTTGACCGTGACCTGGTTCGCGACGTTGGGGTCGCGGCGCTTGTGGATGATGGCGAGCGGTGCGCCGAGGCTGTCGGACCAAGTGTCGGCGACCCGCACGCGGCCGGTGTCGGGCGAGACGACCGTGAGCTTGGCGCGGTCCTCCGGCGAGAGCGTGTTCTCGAAGTACTCGAGGAGGACGGGCTTGGCGAACAGGTGGTCGACGGGGCCGTCGAAGAAGCCCTGGATCTGGGCCGCGTGGAGGTCGACGCTCATGACCCGGTCAGCGCCGGCGGTCTTGAAGAGATCTGCCACGAGGCGTGCACTGATCGGCTCGCGGCCGCGGCCCTTCTTGTCCTGACGCGAATAGGGGAAGTAGGGCGCGACGACGGTGATCCGCTTGGCGGATGCGCGCTTGGCGGCATCCAGCATGATGAGCGTCTCCATGAGCCACTCGTTGACCGGCGGGCCGAAGCTCTGGATGAGGAAGAAGTCGCAGCCGCGGATCGACACCTCGAAACGGGTCAGGATCTCGCCGGAGGCGAAGGTGCGGTGCTCGGTGGGCACCAGCTGGGTGCCGAGGGCTGCGGCGACGTCGGTCGACAGTTCCTCGTGCGAGCGGCCCGACGCGACGACGAGGCGCTTCTTGGTCTTGGCCACCAGGCCCGGCGCGATTCCGCGCTCGGTGTCGAGGTCAACCGTGTGCTGCTTCTTGCGACCCATCGCCAGCTTCCTGTGCGGACCGGGCGCGAGCGGCGGCTTCTGCCGCTCCCGTTCCCGGTCGATTGTTCTCGACCCACCCGGCGATGTTCCGCTGGGGGGCGATGCTGAGGGCGAGGGCGCCGGCCGGGACATCCTTGCGGATCACGGCTCCTGCACCCGTCTTCGCGCCCTCACCGATCCTAACGGGCGCGACGAACACGTTGTGCGAGCCGGCGTGGACTTCGTCTGCGATCTCGGTGCGGTGCTTGGTGAGATCGTCGTAGTTCGCGGTGATCGCCCCGGCACCGAGGTTCACGCCCCGTCCGATCGTCGTGTCACCGATGTAGGACAGGTGCGGGACCTTGCTGCCCTCGCCGATCACGGAGTTCTTGATCTCGACGAAGGTGCCGACCTTGCCGCGCTCGCCCAGTTCGGCTCCCGCGCGCAGATACGCGAACGGACCGACGGTCGCACCGGCGCCGATGACGGCGAGGGTCGCGTCCGTGCGCGTCACGGTCGCACCGGCACCGACCTCGCAGTCGACCAGGCTCGTGTCGGGCCCGATGGTCGCGCCCTCGGCGACGCTCGTGGCGCGCAGGACGTGCGTGTTCGGCAGCACCGTCACGTCGGGGGCGAGCGTCGCCGTGACGTCGATCCACGTCGTCGCCGGGTCGATGATCGTGACCCCTTCGAGCTGCCAACGGCGGACGGTGCGGGCGTTGAGCAGTCGGCCCACCTCGGACAGCTGGACGCGGTCGTTGACACCGTACGTGACGGTGACGTCGGTGGCGACGGATGCCGCGACCCGGCCCTCCGCGCGGCGCAGCAGCGCGACGACGTCGGTGAGGTACTTCTCGCTCTGCGCGTTGTCGGTGCCGAGCTGCGGCAGGTGCGTGCGGAGGGCCGATGCCGCGAAGACGTACATCCCGGCGTTCACCTCGGTGACGGCGGCCTCGTCGGGCGAGGCATCCTTCTGCTCCACGATGCGGGCGACGCTGCCGTCGCTCTCGCGGATGATGCGGCCGTACCCGGTCGGATCGTCGACGACGGCGGTCATGAGCGTCGCGTCGGCCCGGGTTGCACGGTGCTCGGCGACGAAGGCGTCGAGCGTGCCGAAGTCGGCCAGCGGGCAATCGCCGCTGAGGACCAGGACGTCCCCGTCGAAGCCGGTCAGCGCACCGAGCGCGACCTCGACGGCACGCCCCGTGCCGGGGATCTCATCCTGATCGACCACGACGACCTTGGGCGCGACGCCCAGCACGGCGTCGGCGACCTGGTCGCGCTCGTGGCGCACGACGACCACGACGTGCGCGGGCCCGAGGTCGAGTGCGGTGTCGAGGACGTGACCGAGAAGAGGTCGTCCGCCGATGCGGTGCAGGACCTTGGGGAGAGAGGACTTCATCCGCGTGCCCTGTCCAGCGGCGAGGATGACGACGGCCAGGCGCGAATCGAGGTTCTCGGTCATGCTCCGCCGCCAGGACTCGAACCTAGACCTCACAGCTCCAAAGGCTGTCGTGCTGCCATTACACCACGGCGGACCGCAGCCGTCCGGGGTCCGGCGGCCGCCTGACAAGTCTGCCATGCGACCGCCGTCCCTCCGGGCGCGTCAGCGACGCACCGTCACCGTGAGCGGCTTGCTCGTCGTCGTGCCGGCGGCGTTCCGGAACTCCACAGTGAACACGTGCGATCCGCGGCTGAGACCGGATGCCGCGTAGCTCGCCCGCTGCGCCTTGGGTGTACGCGCCACCAGGTCACCCTCCGCCACGACGCGGCCGTCCTCGAACACCCGGTAGGACGTGGCGTTCGTGCCCCACCACAGGTCCGCGGTCACGGTGAAGGTGCCATCGCCGTCGTAGTCGTCGTGGCTGAGGACAGGGATGCCGGGGGCCGCGGCATCCACGACGACCGTCATCTCGGCGGTGCGCGTCTCGCCGCGCGTGTTCGCCAGCACGGCGGTGTAGCGGTACGTACCGTCGGCTCGTCCCGCGATCGGCACCCGGGCGGTCTGCGCCCGCGTACCCCGGTACGCGAGGGGCACGGTGCTCAGGAGAGTGCCGTTCTCGTAGAAGCGCACCGACGAGGCGTTCTCACCCCACCAGAGGTTCATGGTGACCGTGAAGTCGCCGTCCTTCAGTCCGGTGTCGTACCCGTTGTCGTTCGATAGGGTCGCCTCCGCCGGCCGCGCCGTGGCGGTGTCGGCGTCCGCCCGGACGAGTCCGGCGCGGATGTCGGACAGAAGGGCCCGGGCGCGGTCGACGTCGGCCGCGGTGGGCCAGGTGGCAGCGACGACGATGCGGGCCTTCTCAAGCCCCGCCGGGACCCGCTTCGCCGACCACGCCGTGTACGGCGCGGTGTCGAGCTCTGCGAGCTCGGCGATCTGCGCGGCGAGCTCGTCGGTCGAGACCCGGTCGCCGGTGCGGACGACGCGGATCTGATCGACGGTGCCCCACGCTTCGGCGGGCAGATCGGCGGCGACACCGACGGTGAGGATCCCGTCCGACCCGACCGTGATGGCGGGGGTCGTGCCGGTTTTGAACTGCTGCCAGCCCTCCAGCGGGATGGGAGCATCGGCGGTGCGAGCTCCGCTGGTCGCGGTGACCGTAAGGGCACCGCTCCCCTCTCCGTCTCCCTGCGCGGTCGCCGAGACGGCGTACGTGCCGGGCGTGACGCCCTCGATGCGCTGCGTCACGGCGAATCGGTACGCGGACCCGGACCAGAACGACACGGCACGAGCGCCGGCCGCGGCATCCGTCGTCGCTCCGATGGCGGCGCCGGTGCCGGTCACGGTCCACGGCGATGCGCCCGATGATTCGAAGCCCCCGTCGCGCACCCAGGCGGCCGCCGTGACGGTGACGGCGGCCGTCACGTCCGTGTCGGCGGCACGACCGCGAACGGTGTACTCGCCGGGCCCGGTGATCCACGAGACCGCGTCCGACCAGGTAGCGGGCGTGGTGCGGACCGCCCCGTCCCAGGCGCGGACGTTCACGGAGGCGGGCAGGGTCACCGGTTCGCCTTCGCGGACGGTCACGGCGACCGGCAGCACGACGGGTGCGGGCGCCTCGCCGACGAGCACGAGACCCTCGAAGGCGGCCTCCAGCGCAGTCTCGGCGGCGGTGACGCGGTCGGCGCTCGGGGCCGACGACGACAGGACGAGACGCGCGATGCGCACGGCCTCGTCGAGCGTCTCGATCGATCCCGTGGTGGCGGCCGCACGGTCGACGTCGTCCGCGCGCGTGACGAGCGCCCGGAGGTCGGCGGTGTCGACCGCGTCGGCGGCCCGGGTGAGCACGAGGTCGTCGAGGGTGCCCCACGCGCCGGCGGGAAGGGATGCCGTGACCTCGATGGTCGCGGTGCCGCCCTCGACGACGGTGACGGCGTCCGTCGCGGGCGTCGACCAGGCACGCCAACCGTCGAGCCCGAAGTCGGCCGAGGCCGCAGCGTCCCCCGACGAGACGGTCAGCCGGACGGTCCCGTCGTTGCCCTCCCCGTCACCCTGGAGTGCTCCCGATGCGGAGTACCGGCCCGCGGGGAGCCCCGTCACGGTCTGACGGAGCGTGTAGGTGTAGGCCGACCCGGAGTAGAAGTGCGCCGACCGCGTACCCGTGCGGGGATCATCGGTCGACCGCAGCGTCAGTCCCGCACCGGTGGCGCGCCACATCGACACATCCGCATCCTCGAATCCGGGGTTCCGCAGTGCGTTCACCGGACGGATGACGACGGTCACCGTCGTCGCATGCCCCCATGCGGTCGTGCCGCCCAGTGTGTACGTGCCCGGTCCGCCGATCCACTCGGCATCCCGCGACCACTCGACCGTCTCGTCGTCGACGGAACCGTCGTTGAAGGTGACGGCGACCGTCGACGGGAGGACGATCTCGTCCCCGTCGGTGAGGGTGACCGTGGGGTCCTCGACGTCGACGACCTGGCGCGGGGCGACGGCGCCGGTGCGGGCGTAGGAGAACACGTTCAACGATTCGAGCGGGACACCGTCGGCGGCGAAGAGCGCCTGGTTGTCCCAGGCCGATCCGCCGTACCAGTGCCCGGCGTCCTCGGGCTCGTACCCGCCCGCGAAGCTCGACGCCCAGCCTGATCCGTCACGCTCCCACAGCACCTTGTTCTGCTCGAGCCGCTCGGGCGGGCCGACCGGGAGCCAGGCCGGCTCCCAGTAAAAGACGCCGATACCGGCGTCGCCCACGTCGACGACCGCCTGGATGACGTCCCGCACCGCGGTGGCCTGGCCTTGCACCGAGACGGGGTACTGCGTCGCCTCGGAGGGGAGGTCGATGACGTTGCCGTGACCGTCGGCGTCGTCGAGGGTGTGCGCCCACGACGTCTCGGCGACCATGACCTTCTTGTCGTACGTGTCGGCCACCTGCCGGAGGACGGAGGTCAGGTTGGCGGTGCTCCCGTGCCAGAAGGGGTAGTAGGACGACGCGAAGACGTCGTAGTCGACGCCGTAGGACTTCAGGTTGGCGGCGTAACCGGCGTAGCGGCCCGCCGTCTCGGGGTTGGTGAAGTGCACCGCGACGAGCGCGTCGGGGAACACGTCGCGGACGGCGGCCGAACCGGCGGAGAAGATCTTCGACATCCCCGGCCACCCGGTGACCCCTGCGACGGCGTTGTTCGTCTCGTTGCCGACCTGCACCATGTGCACGTCGACACCGGCGTCGGCGAACTCTTCGAGGGCGTCGGCGGTGTACTCCCGGGTCCGACCGGCCTTCTCGTCGACGCTGAGATCCCGCCACGCCTTCGGCGCCTGCTGTTTCGCCGGGTCCGCCCAGAAGTCCGAGTAGTGGAAGTCGACGAGGACGCGCAGCCCCGCCTCGGTGGCGCGTTTACCGATCTCGACGGCGCGGTCGACGTCGACGTCACCGCCGCCGTAACCGTTGCCGTCGGCGTCGAACGGGTCGTTCCAGACGCGGACGCGGACATCGGTGACGTCGTGGTCTGCGAGGACGTCGAACAGGTCGGCGGGCTCACCGTCGTCGTCGCGGAAGACGACGCCGGAGGCCTCGAGGGAGAGCACGGACGAGACGTCCACGCCGTTGATGAAATCGGCCGGCAGGCCGTCGACCTTGCGGACGGCGATGCCCGCGTCGACGGGTCCCTCCGCGGCCGAAGCGGCGGGCGCGGCGATCGCGCCGGCACCCAGCAGACCGAGGACGAGGGCGGTGGTGGTGGAGACGGCGGTCGTCCGCCGGGCGCGCGATGCAGGCATCGAGGGGATCCTCTTCGATCTCGGCGGTCACGTCATCGCCCGCCTGTTACCGGTCACAGTAGCAGGCGCTCTGCGATGATGAGGGGATGGTCCCCGAACATGACGAGGTCGACCGGATCGTGAGCGCGTGGGTCGCGCAGCGGCCGGATCTCGACTTCTCCCCCCTCGAGGTCCTCTCGCGCGTGGACCGCCTGTCCCGCCACCTCGACCGCGCCCGCCGCGAGGCGTTCCACCGCAGCGACCTGGAGCCGTGGGAGTGGGACGTGCTCTCCGCGCTCCGCCGCGCCGGCGAGCCCTACACGCTGAGCCCGAAGCAGCTCCTGCAGCAGACCCTCGTCTCGAGCGGCACGATGACCAACCGCATCGACCGTCTCGTCGAGCGCGGCCTCGTCGTCCGCGCCGCAGATCCCGGTGACGGCCGCGGTGTGCTCGTGACCCTGACCGAAGAGGGCCGGAACCGAGTGGATGCCGCGATCACGAGACTCGTCGACGCCGAGGCGGAGCTGCTCGGTCAGCTCTCGCGCGCCGACCGCGAGCGCCTCGCCGGGCTGCTGCGCAAACTCAGCCTCGGCTTCGACGCCTGAGCGCGACATGGCGATGCGAGCTCCGCTCCCCGTCCGCGACGGGGTGGGTCCCACCCGGCTGCGGGTACCGCGGACGGGTCCGTGGGAGACGATCGCCGACTACGTGACCGGCCGGTTCTCGCACATCGACTCCGAGATCCTCCTCGGTCGCTTCGACCGCGGTGAGGTCGTCGCCTTCGACGGCACGAAGCTCACGCGGGAGACGCCGCTGGGGGCCGAGGACTTCGTCTGGTACTACCGCGAGCCGCCCGACGAGCCCGACATCCCGTACGACGTCGCGGTGCGCCACCTCGACGACGATCTGCTGGTCGTGGACAAGCCGCACTTCCTGCCGACGACACCGGGCGGCGGGTTCCTGATGAACTCCGCCCTCGTGCGCCTGCGCCGGCGGTTCGACAACCCGGATCTGACGCCCATCCACCGACTCGACCGGGCGACGGCCGGTCTCGTGATGTTCTCCGTCCGCCCGGCGACCCGCGGCGCGTACCAGACCCTGTTCGCCGACCGCGCCGTCGAGAAGGTCTACGAAGCGGTCACAGCGATTCCGGCGGACGGGATGCCGGAGCTCCCCCGCGTCGTCCGGTCGCACCTCACGAGCACCCGCGGAAGCCTCCGGGCCATCGTGCAAGAGGACCGCGAACCGAACGCCGAGACTCTCGTCGAGGCGATCCGCATCGGCGAGACCACCGCCCACCTCCGCCTGCATCCGCGGACGGGCCGCATGCACCAGCTGCGTGCTCACCTCGCCGGGATCGGCCTCGGCATCCTGGGCGACCGGTTCTACCCCGACCTGCTCGACGAAGCGCCGGACGACCCCGAGCACCCGCTGCAGCTGCTGGCCCGCGAACTGCGCTTCGTAGATCCCCTGAGCGGCCGAACGCGCGAGTTCACGACCGGCCTCACGCTGCGCGAAGCGGGTCGCGTCTGATCAGCCCAGCTGCTCGCTGAGTTCGAACCACCGCTCTTCGGCTTCGGCGACCTCGGTCTCCATCGCGGTGATCTGCTGCATCTTCTCGCCGAGCCCGACGTAGTCGCCCTGGTCGTGATCGGCGAGTGCCGTCCGCGCCTTCGTGATCTGGTCGGAGAGCTTGGCGATCCTGCGCTCGAGGCTCGTGACCTCCTTCTCGGCGGTGCGACGGTCCGCACCTGAGAGTGCGGATGCCGTCGGTGCCGCGGCATCCGCCTTCTGACCGCCGGGAGTCGCCGCACCCGTCGCCTGCGGCTGACTCGCCCGCAGGCGCAGGTATTCCTCGATGCCGCCCGGAAGGTGTCGGAGCCCGCCCCCCATGACGGCGTACTGCTGGTCGGTGACGCGCTCCATGAAGTAGCGGTCGTGCGAGACAACGATGAGGGTGCCCGCCCAGGAGTCGAGGAGGTCCTCGATGGCGGCGAGCATGTCGGTGTCGAGGTCGTTCGTCGGCTCGTCGAGGATCAGGACGTTCGGCTGGTCGAGGAGGATCAGCAGCAGCTGCAGGCGCCGCTTCTGACCGCCGGAGAGGTCCTTCACGGGGGTGGAGAGCTGCGCCGAGGCGAAGCCCATCCGCTCGAGGAGCTGCCCGGGCGTGAGTTCCTGAGCCTTCGAACCGGCACCGAACGTGTAGGTCGTCCGCAGCCGCGAGACGACGACGCGCACGGGCTCGTGCAGGTGCGGATCGAGCTCGTCCATCCGCTGCGTGAGGGTTGCGACCTTCACGGTCTTGCCGTGCTTGACCCGCCCGCTCGTCGGCTGGACGGCGCCGGAGACGAGGCCGAGGAGCGTTGACTTGCCGGCGCCGTTGACGCCGAGGATGCCGGTGCGCTCCCCCGGCGCGATGCGCCACTCGACCCCGCGCAGGATGTCACGGCCGTCGTACGCGACACCCGCTTCGAGCAGGTCGACGACGTCCTTGCCGAGCCGTGCGACCGCGAGGGACTGCAGCGAGACCCGATCGCGAATCTCGGGGACGTCGGCGATGAGCTCGTTGGCCGCGTCGATGCGGAACTTCGGCTTGCTCGTGCGGGCAGGGGCACCGCGGCGGAGCCAGGCGAGCTCCTTACGTGCGAGGTTCTGCCGCCGTGCCTCGATCGAGGCGGCCTGGCGGTCGCGCTCGACGCGCTGCAGGATGTACGCCGCGTAGCCGCCGTCGAACGGCTCGACGATGCGGTCGTGCACCTCCCACGTCTTCGTGCAGACCTCGTCGAGGAACCACCGGTCGTGGGTCACCACCATGAGCGCCCCGGAGGAGGGCGACCAGCGCCGCTTCAAGTGCTCGGCAAGCCAGGCGATGCCCTCGACGTCGAGGTGGTTCGTGGGCTCGTCCAGCGCGAGCACGTCCCAGTCCCCCGTCAGCAGCTGCGCGAGGGCGACACGACGACGCTGACCACCGGAGAGCGTGCCGATGGCGGCATCCCAGTCGAGGTCGGACAGCAGGCCCGCGATGACGTCGCGCACCTTCGCATCCCGCGCCCACTCGTGCTCGGGGCCGTCGCCGACGACGGCGCGCCCCACGGTGAGGTCGTCGGGGAGGACGTCGCTCTGCTCGAGCACCCCGATCGTCACGCCGCCGCGGACGGTCACCCGGCCGGAGTCGGGGTCACGGCGACCGGCGAGCATCGCCATGAGGCTCGACTTGCCGTCGCCGTTGCGGCCGACGATGCCGATGCGGTCGCCCTCGTCGACGCCGAGCGAGACGCCGTCGAAGACCACTTTGGTCGGGTATTCCAGGTGCAGGGCCTCGGCCCCGAGAAGATGTGCCATCGCCTCCAGGCTACGCGGCGTCGCCTGACCGGCCCGCGTGTGCGGCCCGCCGGTTGTGTGAGGCGAGGGCGAGGAGACCGACGAGGGCGCCCGCGAAGAGGATGACCGCCGGCCACACACCCGAACGGCCCGCGAGGCTCAACGACGAGAACACGAAAACGGCGATGCCGACGACGCGCGCCACGATCGACCCGGGCGGCACGACGTCGGCATTCGTCAGCATCGGAATGCGGCGACCGGCGTTGGCGCGCAGCGTCGCCCACAGCGACCACACCAGCAGAACACCGCCGAGGAGGATCCCTATCCAGGCGAGCGTGTCCACGGTCAGTACCAGAAGCTCAGACGCGGCGTGGTGGTCGCGGCGAAGACCCGCGCGACGCGGTGCGGGTCGTCCGTCTCGATGCGGCCGGCTCGGGCGAGCGTCACCGGCGAGATTCCGCCGAGGAGGATCGCGGACAGCTCCGCAACGCCGAGACGCACGAGCAGCACACCGAGAGGCGCCTCGTCGACCACGTCGACACCGGGCGCCTCGCCGGCCGACAGGACGAACGTCCCGTCCGCAATGCCGAGCGCGTCGGTCACCTCCAGCGCGATGACGTCCTCGATGTCGTAGTTGCGCGCGGCCAGCGTCGCCGGGACGTCGAGCACACGCAGATAGTGGTGGTCGCGGCTGGTGATGCGCGCCGCTCGCTTGTTGTCGATCATCCACCAGAGCGGCTCGTCGACCGATAGCTCGCTGGCCCGGACGGTACCCACCAGATCGAGGGACAGGAGGAAGCGCCAGAGCCCGGCGTAGGCGGCATCCGTCCCCGCCACCACCCGGGACACCGTGGCCGTCGAGGCAGCCCAGTCGTCGTCGTCCTCGCTGATGCTGTAGATCGCAACGCCCTCGACCTCGCCCGACGACGATCGGTACTGCACGACGCGCAGCTTGTCGGCCTTCTCGACATCAGGACGCGTTCCGAACGTGCGGTCCCAGTGGCCGCCGGGCATGGAGATCTCGCCGGGCGTATCCAGACGGACCCTCTCGTACAGCGCGGTCGCAGCATCCCGCCCTTGCTCCCGCGTGACGTAGTCGATGCGCCCCGGGGCGACCGGACCGATCCACCCGGTGCGACGTGTGGAGATCTCCCACGACGTGGCGGTGACCGCGGGCGCGAAGCCGAATCGGCCGTAGATGCCGGACTCGCTGACGGTGAGGCCCGCGATCGGGAACCCGAGCGAGACCGCGGTGCGCAGCTCGCCTCGCATGAGGGTGCTCAGGATGCCGCGACGCCGGTGCGTGGGCGCCACCGTGACGGCACTGACAGCGCACATCGGGATCGCCGAACCGCCAGGCAGGGTGAGCTCCGTCCCCCACGACGCGAATGTCGCGACCGGGACGTCCGCCTGCACACCGCCGTCGTCGTAGACGCCCACCTTGCGGCGGTATCCGTTGTGCGCGAAGGACTCGGTGTACTGGACCTCGGTGGGCTCCCCGTCCAGGAAGCCACGGGCGACGGCATCCTGCCACCGGCGTGTGCCTTCACGATCGTCGTCTCCGACGCGAGCAGCCCGGAGGCCCCGGGCCTCGAATGTCGAGGCCAGGTGTTCGTCGAGCGCGGTCGAATGGAACTGGTCAGCGAGAGAGCTCATGCCCCCAGGCTATGCGGGGGTGGCGACACGATGCCAGGTCAGACCAGCCTCGCGCCGGCGACAGGACCCGAGACCGCGTGGGCCTGCCGACCCGCCGCCCCCAGACGCTCCGCGACCTCGCGGGCGTGTCCCGCGCTCGAGGCGAGGAACGCGACCGTCGGGCCCGACCCTGACACGATGCCGCCCAGCGCCCCGGCGGCGAGACCCTCATCGATGAGTACGGCGAGGTCGGGACGGAGGTGGACCGCGGCGAGCTGGAGGTCGTTGCGGATCGCCGCGCCCAGGGCCGCGGCATCCCCCGACCGAAGAGCCCGCAGGACCGCGGGGTCCACCGACGGGGTCGCCCGGTCGGGGGCGATGTCGGCGTCCGCGCGCAGGCGGTCCAGCGTGCCGTACACCTCGGGAGTCGAGAGCCCGCCGCCGTCCGCGACGAGGACCCACGCGAAGGAACCGCGACCGAGAGCCGGAGCGAGCTCGTCTCCGCGCCCCGTCCCGACCGCTGTGCCGCCCAGGAGCGCGAACGGGACGTCAGCGCCGAGCTGCGAACCCAGCGCGTGCAGGTCGCCCGAGCTGAGACCGCCGTCGATCAGATCGTTGACAGCGACGAGAGCCGCCGCCGCATCCGCCGACCCGCCTCCCATGCCGCCGGCGACGGGGACGCCCTTGTGGATCTCGAGACGGATGCCGCCCTCCCATCCGACGGCGCCCGTCACCAGGCGCGCCGCGCGCAGGGCGAGGTTCGAGGCGTCGAGCGGGACGCCCGACACGTCCACGTCACCGCTCACGGAGAGACTCGTGACGTCGGCATGCGACGCCCACACGTCCTCGAACAGCGAGACCGCCTGATACACCGACGCCACGTCGTGGTAGCCATCGTCGCCGACGGGGCCGACCTCGAAGAAGAGGTTGATCTTGCCCGGCGCGCGCACGTGGACGCGCCGGGCAGTATCGAGGGGCAGACTCACGCGTTCGCCGAGTCGGCCCACAGGTCGACGTCGATCGCACCCGACAGCTCGTCGATGCGCGCGAGTTCGTCGTCGTCGAACGGCGCCCCGTCGACGGCGGCGAGGTTCTGGTCCAGCTGCTCCGGACGCGATGCGCCGATGAGGGCGGAGGTGACCACCTCGTCGCGCAGCACCCACTGGATGGCCATCTGTGCGAGCGTCTGGCCGCGCTGCTGGGCGATGTCGTTGAGTGAGCGGAGAGTGTCGAGCGCCTTCTCGTTGAGCCGGCCGTCGGGCAGCGAGAACCGGCTCTGGGCGCGCTCGGCGCGGCCGTCGCCGAGGTACTTGTCGGTGAGCAGGCCCTGCGCGAGTGGGGTGAAGGCGATGGCACCCATGCCGGCCGTCTTGAGCGAGTCCGTCAGACCGTCCTCGACCCAGCGGTTGAGGATCGAGTAGGAGGGCTGGTGGATGATGAGCGGCGTGCCGAGGCTCTTCGCCACGGCGACGGCCTCTTCGGTGCGCTCCGCACTGTAGGAGGAGATGCCGACGTAGAGGGCTTTGCCCTGACGCACGAGCGTGTCGAGGGCGCCGATGGTCTCCTCGATCGGCGTCACGGGGTCGGCGCGGTGGGAGTAGAAGATGTCGACGTAGTCGACGCTCATGCGCGTGAGCGACTGCTCGGCGCTCGCGATGAGGTACTTCCGCGATCCGTAGTTGCCGTACGGGCCCGGCCACATGTCGTAGCCGGCCTTGGACGAGAGGATCAGCTCATCGCGGTACGGTGCGAAGTCCTCGCGCATCATGCGACCGAAGTTCGTCTCCGCCGAACCGAACGGCGGGCCGTAGTTGTTCGCCAGGTCGAAGTGGGTGACGCCCCGGTCGAAGGCGTGCCGGAGCAGAGTACGCTGGTTGTCGAAGGGGATGTTGTCCCCGAAGTTCCACCAGAGTCCCAGCGAGATCGCCGGCAGATACAGGCCGCTCGAGCCGACCTGGCGGAAGGCCCCCGCATCGTAGCGGGAGGATGCCGCCTGATAGGGGCGGTGGGTGTCGCCATTGCGCGACGAGGGGAAACGGTCCGCGTAGTCGGTCATCACCCCAGGCTAGCGATGCCGGACACCCGAAACGTCGGCGAAACGACCGACATCTACTCTTGCCCGACCGAACATGCACAACAAGGAGAACATATGGCGCGACTGACTGCACTGCCGTCCGAGGGTGGTTCCTGGACCGCACTCCTCGAACGCGAGGACATCGTCCTCATTGGAGGCATGCTGCATCTGCGCCATGACGACACCACTCCCGAACAGGCGCGCATCGCCGACCTGCTGCTGATCGCCGACTCCCTCTCGGATGCCGGCATCCCGCATCTCCTCATCCGGCACTCCCGCTCCGTGCCGGGTCTCGTCGTCGACCTCGACCACCGCAATCGCGCGCTGAGCGTGCTCGCGGATCGGGCCGTCACCGAGCCGCTGTACGCGAAGGCCAAGGGCGGTACGCCCGTGCCGCTCGGCGAGCTCCGCCTGCGCGCGTCTGGCCCCTCCTCGGTGCGGGTGTTCCGTCCGCGCATCGCCGGGGAGCTCCGCTACGGCGCCGGCCACGGCGTGCGGCTCGAGTTCTGGCGTTTCGGCGAGGAGCTGGTCGAAGCGCCCCACGCCAATGACCTCACGCGTCGCGTCTTCGCGGCGGAGGACGTCGAGCCGGCGACTGTCGAGCGGTACGGGCGCACGTGGCAGACCGTGCAGGGCATGTTCGACCCGCACCCGGGCGACGTGACGCACGAGATCGACATGGTCTTCTCATGGGTCGACGGCTCGTCGTCGGAGTTCCAGCGCCAGCGCGCGGCGCAGATGTCGGAGTACGTGGTCGGTGACGGCGACGATGGGCCCGCCCGCTACCGTCACGTCGACGAGCTGCGGTACGCCCTCCGGAGCGTCCACATGTACGCGCCGTGGGTGCGTCGCATCTTCATCGCGACCGACTCCCCCGCCCCCGCCTGGCTGCTCGACCACCCGAAGGTGACGATCGTCCGCAGCGAGGAGTTCTTCGAGGACACCTCGGTGCTGCCGACCCACAACTCGCACGCGGTGGAAGCGCAGCTGCACCGCATCGAGGGGCTGTCGGAGCACTTCCTGTACTCGAACGACGACATGTTCTTCGGGCGGCCACTGTCGCCCGAGCTCTTCTTCTCGCCCGCAGGCGTCTCGTCGTTCGTCGAGTGCGACGTGCGTATCGGGACGGGACCGCGGCGCGTCGCCCGCAGCGGCCACGACAATGCGCTGCGACTGAACCGCGAGCTGCTCCAGGAACGCTTCGGCCGTACGATCGTCCGCGACCTCGAACACTGTGCAGCGCCCCTGCGCCGCTCGGTGATGGTCGAGCTCGAGAAGGAGTTCCCCGAGGAGATCCGGCGCACCGCGGCATCCCGCTTCCGGTCAGCCACCGACGTGTCGGTGACCAACTGCCTGTACCACTACTACGCGCAGTTCACAGGGCGCGCTATCGCGTCGACGGCGCCGCGGGTGCGGTACTTCCAGACGACGCAGGCGGCGTCTCTGCGCCGCATGGAGCGACTCGCCGAGCGCAGCGACGTGGACATGTTCTGCCTCAACGACGGCGGCGACCTCGAGGTGCCCGAAGCGGTGCGCGTGCGTGCCGTGACGGGTCTGCTCGAGCGGCTCTTCCCGGTGCGCGCGCCGTGGGAGGATCCTGCGGTCAGCGCAGCGCCGGCACGCCCGGTCGAGCTGCACGC
Organism: Microbacterium sp. LKL04; assembly: GCF_900102005.1. Taxonomy (NCBI): domain Bacteria; kingdom Bacillati; phylum Actinomycetota; class Actinomycetes; order Micrococcales; family Microbacteriaceae; genus Microbacterium; species Microbacterium sp. LKL04. Next base: position 1,321,826 of record NZ_LT627736.1, read on the forward strand.
GTGACGGAGCCGGCGACGCCCGCCTCGCGCAGGCGTCGCTGAGCCTCGTCGGGGTCGATGTACTCCAGCGGACGCGGCACATCGATCGGGACGACCGAGTGGACGACCGTGTCGTCGTAGACGTGCACGAGGTTGTAGGCCTGCGCGCCGTCCTGCGGGCGGCTGCCGCCGACGGGGACGGTCAGATCCTGCGCGTAGCAGGTCGACGAGGCGACCGACACGGGGATCCCCGCGAACGTCGCGAAGGTCGAGTAGTGCAGGTGGCCGGCGATGATCGCGCGCACGTCCGTGCCGCGCAGGACGCCTGCCAGCCGGTTCTGGTCGCGAAGCTCGACGCTCGCCGCGAGCGGGAGGACGCTTGGAACCGGCGGGTGGTGCATCGCGAGGACGGTGCCGAGCGGCGCGGGTGTTGCGAGGATGCCGCGCAGCCACGCGAGCTGGGCGTCGGAGAGCTCGCCGTGGTGGTGTCCGGGCACGCTCGTGTCGAGGGTGACGATGCGGAGCCCGTCGAGCTCGTCGACCCGATCGTAGGGCGCCGTCGGGTCGGTCGGCGTCTCGTCGAGCAGGTGCTCCCGGAACGCGCCGCGGTCGTCATGGTTGCCCATGACCCACAGCAGACGCGCCCCGAGCCGTTCGGCGAACGGCTCGACGAGCGCGCGTATCGCGTCGTACGCGGCGGCCTCGCCGAGATCGACGAGGTCGCCCGTGAAGACGATCGCGTCGGGCGCGATGCCGCTGGTTTCGATGGCGTCGAGGGCTGCGGTCAGCGATGCTTCACCGTCGACACTGTCGAACAGACGGGGTCCCGGGCCACGCAGGTGCGTGTCACTCAGGTGGAGCAGGATCCGTTCGGCGGCCGGATGCTCGGCGCGGCGCATGGTCACTTCTTCCGTCAGTGCGAGAGCTCGGGTGCCCCCGCCTTGCTCCGTCACGTTACCGGGATGTTTCGGGAACCCGCGATGAACGACGCGCGAACTCGCTGAGAACGAGGTGGTGTGTCGCGTCGGGAGGAGATGACGGATGCCGAGCGGTCAGGCGCGGGCGATGCGGACGAAGTCCTCGATCGTGAGTTCCTCGCCGCGGGCAGTCGGTGCCACGCCGGCGCGCTCGAGCACCTCGCTGGCCGCGGCGGACGAGCCGCCGAGCACGGTGGACAGCGCTTGGCGGAGCATCTTGCGGCGCTGCTGGAACGCCGCGTCGACGATCGCGAAGGCGCGCAGACGCTCCTCCTCGGTGCCGCGCGCCGCGGCATCCCGTTCGAAGCCGACCAGGACACTGTCGACGTTGGGGACGGGCCAGAACACCTGACGCGAGACGGTGCCGGCGAGGCGCCACGTGCCGTACCAGGCGGCCTTGACGCTCGGAGCACCGTAGATCTTCGAGCCCGACGGAGCCGCGAGGCGTTCGCCGACCTCGGCCTGCACCATGACGACGCCGCGCTGAATGGTCGGGAAGTGCTCCATGAAGTGCAGGAGCACCGGGACGCTGACGTTGTACGGCAGGTTCGCGACGAGGACGTCGGGGTCGCCGGGGAGCTCGCTCACCCGCAGGGCGTCCTGGGCCACGACGGTGAGCGCACCGTCGGGCACGCCGTGCGCCGCGGCTGTGGCCGGCAGGCGCTCGGCGAGGCGGTGGTCGATCTCGACGGCGGTGACCGGGGCGCCGGTCTCGAGGATGGCGAGGGTCAGCGAGCCGAGACCCGGCCCCACCTCGACGACGCGGTCGGCCGATGTCACGCGCGCGGCCGTGACGATCTTGCGGACCGTGTTGGCGTCGACGACGAAGTTCTGCCCGAGCTTCTTGGTCGGGGTGACGTCGAGGTCGGCGGCGAGGGCGCGGATCTCGGCGGCTCCGAGGAGGGTGACGGGCATGGGTTCCAGCCTAGTTGCCGGGCCTCGTGCCGCCGATCAAGGGATGATGGGCTCATGTCGGACGGCTGGGTGATCGCGGCGAGCATCGTCGGCGGTGTCGTCCTCTTGTGGGTCGCCCTGCTCGTCGTGCTGTGGGTGCAGGTGCGACGTTCCGGGGGCACGATCGACTGGCGCGAGGCGGTGCGGCTCGTCCCCGACGTGGTGCGCCTGATCCGCCGCCTGGTCGCGGACGGCACGGTGCCCCGGGCCGTCCGCTGGTGGCTCGGTGGGCTCCTCGTCTACCTGCTGTCGCCGATCGACCTCGTGCCCGACGTCATCCCCGTGCTCGGGTACGCGGACGATGCGATCGTCGTGGTCATCGCCCTGCGCTTTGCCCTGCGTCACGCCGGGAGGGACGCCCTCGAACGGCACTGGCCGGGCACTGCGGCGGGACTCGACAGCGTGCTCGCTCTCGTCGGTCGCTTACGCAGGCGCTGACGGGTGCGCGACCGCCGGGACGGGAATGATCCCGAGGGGCGGGCGGGACGAGGTCCGGGCGACGCGTCGTGCCGTCGTCGCCCGAACGGTCGTTCAGCCGGCGGCCGCCTTCGCGGCGGCGGGCAGCGCGTCGAGGATCCGGCCGATCGCCGCGTCGTCGTGCGCGGCCGTGACGAACCACGCCTCGAAGGCCGACGGCGGCAGCGAGACGCCGCCCTCGAGCATCGCGTGGAAGAACCGTCCGTAGGCGTCGGCATCCTGCGACGTCGCCGTCGCGTAGTCGGGCACGCCGTTCACGACGGACTCGCCGAAGAAGATGCTGAACAGCGTCCCCGCCCACTGCACGACGTGCGGCACCCCGGCATCCGTCAGCGCGGCGGATGCCGCGTCCGCGACCGTGTGCGCCACCGAGTCGAGCGTGCGGTACACCGCGTCGTCGGCGTTCGAGAGGGTCGCGAGTCCCGCGGCGACGGCGACCGGGTTCCCCGACAGCGTGCCGGCCTGGTAGACGGGGCCGCTCGGCGCGAGGAGGTCCATGATGTCGGCACGACCGGCGACCGCGGCGACGGGGAGCCCGCCGCCGATGACCTTGCCGAACGCGATGAGGTCGGGGACGACGTGCTCCCCCGCCGCATCCAGCACACCGGCGTAGCCCGAGCGCGATGACCGGAACCCGGTGAGCACCTCGTCGCTGATGAGGAGCGCCCCGTTCCGGCGGGCGATCTCGGAGAGGAACGCCGTGAAGCCGGATGCCGGGGGCACGACGCCCATGTTCGCGCCGGCGGCCTCGGTGATGATCGCGGCGATCCGGCCTTCGTGGGCGCGGAACACCTCCTCGACGGCGGCGCGGTCGTTGTAACCGATGACGAGGGTCTGCGCCGCGATCGGAGCCGGGACGCCCGCCGAGCCGGGCAGGGCGAGGGTCGCGAGGCCCGAGCCCGCCTGCGCGAGCAGGCCGTCGGAGTGCCCGTGGTAGTGCCCGGCGAACTTGATCAGCAGGTCGCGGCCGGTCGCGGCTCGTGCGAGACGGATCGCCGTCATCGTCGCCTCGGTGCCGGTCGAGACGAGGCGGATCCGCTCGGCGGCGGGGACGCGCGAGCGGATCTCCTCGGCGAGCTCCGTCTCGGCGGCCGTCGGCGCACCGAACGAGAGGCCGCGGCGCGCAGCTGCCACCACCGCGTCCACGACGGCGGGGTGCGAGTGGCCGAGGAGGGCGGGACCCCAGCTGGCGACGAGGTCGACGTAGTCGCGGCCGTCGGCATCCGTCACGTAGGCGCCCTGCGCCGACACCATGAAGCGCGGCGTCCCACCGACCGAGCCGTAGGCCCGGACGGGCGAGTCGACACCGCCGGGGATCACTCCGCGGGCACGGTCGAAAAGCTCCTGATTGCGGCTCATGCGAGTTCCTTCCCGGCGCGCAGCCAGTGCGCGACCTCGACGGCCCAGTAGGTGAGGATGACGTCGGCACCGGCGCGCCGGATGCCGAGCAGGCTCTCGCCGATGGCGCGCTCGCGGTCGATGAGACCGGCCGCGGCGGCGTGCTCGATCATCGCGTACTCCCCCGACACCTGGTACGCCCAGACCGGCACGTTCGAGCGGTCCGAGACGCGGGCGAGCACGTCGAGGTAGGGCATGGCGGGCTTGACCATGACGACGTCGGCGCCCTCGGCGATGTCGACGAGGGCCTCCTCGACGCCCTCGCGCGCGTTCGCGGGGTCCATCTGGTACGTGCGGCGGTCGCCCTGGAGGGTCGACTCGACGGCGTCGCGGAAGGGGCCGTAGAAGGCGGAGGCGTACTTCGCGGAGTAGGCGAGGATCGCCACGTGCGCGAAGCCGGCGGCATCCAGTCCCGCGCGGACCGCCGCGACCTGGCCGTCCATCATCCCCGAGAGGCCGAGCACGTCGGCGCCGGCGCGGGCCTGCGCGACGCCCATCTCGGCATAGACCTCGAGGGTCGCGTCGTTGTCGACCGAGCCGTCGGCGGCCAGCAGACCGCAGTGGCCGTGGTCGGTGAACTCGTCGAGGCACAGGTCGGCCTGCACCGTGAGGCGACCCGCGGCGGCGCGCGCCGCGACGGCGATCGCGCGATTGAGGATGCCGTCCGGGTCGGTCGCGCCGCTCCCGACCGCGTCGCGGACGGCGGGAACGCCAAAGAGCATGATCCCGCCGATGCCCGCGGCGGCGGCCTCGTCGACGACGTCGGCGATCGCGTCGATCGGATGCTGCGACACCCCCGGCATGCTCGCGATGGGCTGCGAGGCGGTGATGCCCTCCTTCACGAACACCGGCAGCACGAGCTGCGACGGCACGAGGTGGTGCTCGGCGGCGAGGCGGCGCAGGGCGGGCGTGCCGCGGAGACGGCGGAGACGGCGGGTGGGAAACGAGGTCATGAGGACTTCTCCGAAAGGACGCGGGCGTCGAGCTCGGCGATCAGCGCGTCGATGCTCTGGCTCTGGGCGGTGTGGCCGACGGTGAACCCGAGGGCGGTGGCGTCGCGGGTCGTGCCGGGACCGATCGAGGCGACGAGGGTGGATGCCGGGAGGCCCCCGACCTGCCGGCGGAGCTCGCGTCCGACGCTCAGCGACGTGAGCAGGACGACGCCGATGTGCCCGGACCGGAGCCACTCGACCACGGCGGGCGCGAGGTCGACGCCGATCGTGCGGTACGCGATGCAGACGTCGACGGCGAAGCCCCGGACCTCGAGCTCGTCGCTCACGACGGCCTGCGCGAGGTCGCTGCGAACGACGAGGGCGCGACCGGTCATGGCGGGCGTGCGGGCCGCGCACCACTGGGTCACCAGCGCCACAGCCGACGAGGCACCCGCCGGGACGAAGTCGACCTCCCACCCGGCGTCGGCGACGGCGCGGGCGGTCGCCCGGCCGACGGCGGCGATCCGGGTGGTCGCGGGGATCACCACACCGTGCTGACGAAGCTGCTCCACGCTCGCGGCGCTGGTGACGAACAGCCAGGCGTACGCACCGTCCGCGAGGGCGGCGAACGCGCGATCGCGGGTCGTCGTGTCGCGCGGCGGCGCAGACGAGATCAGCGGCGCGACCACGGCCTCCGCGCCCCGCGAGGCGAGGTCGGCGCGGACCCGCTCCCCCCACGCCCCCGCGCGGGGGACGAGGACGCGTGCGCCGTGCAACGCACCGCTCATCGCGACGACCCCGCGAGATCGGCGAGGTCGGCGGCACCGCCCTCGAGCAGCTCGGCGACGACGTCGGCAGCAGCAGCATCCGCATCGATGTGCGGGTCGAGGCGACGGGACGCGACGACGGACCGGCGCCCGTCCTCGGCGTACACGTGGGCCACCAGCGTCACCGTGTCGCCGTGGTGCTCTGCGTCGATCGCGACGGGCGCGGCGCAGCCGGCCTCGAGCCGGCGCAGCACGGCGCGCTCGAGGGTCGCGGCGAGAGCCGTGTCGGCGTGCTCGATGAGGCGAACGGCGTCGGCCACGGCGGCATCCCCGTCGCGGATCTCGACGGCCAGCGCGCCCTGCGCGGCCGAGGTCGGCCAGTCGAGGACCTCGGTGATCGCGGCGTCGCGCCCGATGCGTCGCAGGCCAGCCTCGGCGAGGACGATCGCGTCGTACTGACCGTCGGCGACCTTGCGCAGGCGACTGTCGACGTTCCCGCGGATGCCCTCGACGACGAGGTCGGGGCGGCGCGCGAGCACCTGGGCCACGCGTCGTGGCGAACCGGTGCCGACACGGGCGCCGGCGGGCAGCGCATCGAGGGTCAGCCCGTCGCGGGAGTGCAGGATGTCGCGCTGCGACGCGCGCACCGGCACGGCGCCCACCACGATGCCGGGGAACGGCGCCGTCGGCAGGTCCTTCATCGAGTGCACGAGGAAGTCGCACTCGTCCCGCAGGAGCGCATCGCGAAGCGCCGTCGCGAAGACGCCCGTGCCGCCCATCTGCGCGAGCGGCCCCGTGAGGACATCGCCCTCACTGGTGATCGGCACGAGTTCGACATCGCGACCGGATGCCGCGGCCACGGCATCCGCCACATGCTGCGACTGGGTCGTCGCGAGCAGGCTCGCCCGAGTACCGAGGCGCAAGGCGCCGGTCACGGCGCGACCCCCGACAGAGCCGGCTGGAAGCCGAGGCGCTTGTTCTCACAGCAACCGGGACGACACACGTCGTACCAGGGACCGAGGCCCGTCACGGCGGGGCGCTCGGCAGCCGGAGTGCCCTTCAGGCGCTCCTCGACGAGGTCGACGAGACCGGCGACGTAGGTCGGGTGCGTGCTGGGGGTCGCGGTGCGGACGGCGACGAGGCCGAGCTCCTCCGCCGTCTCCATCGCCTCGGTGTCGAGGTCCCACATGACCTCCATGTGGTCGCTCACGAAGCCGAGGGGCACGATGAGGACCGCCTTCCGGCCGCGGCCGGGCAGCTCCTGCATCGCGTCGTTGATGTCGGGCTCGAGCCACGGCACCTGCGGCGGGCCGGAACGGCTCTGGAAGACGAGCTGCCACGCGCCGGGGAAGCCGAGGCGCGAGATGATCTCCTCGCCGACGGCGAGGTGCTGGGCGACGTAGGCGCCGCCGGGGCCGAATCCGCGCTCGGGCGGGCCGGAACGATCGGCGTCGGAGGTCGGGATGGAGTGGGTCGAGAAGAGGATCTCGACCTCGTTCGCGAGGTCGGTGACACCGCGCTCGGCGAGCTCGGCGATGCCCGCACGGATGCCGTCGACGAAGGGCGCCACGAAGCCGGGGTGGTCGAAGAACTGCCGGACCTTGTCGATCTGGACGTCGGTCTGGTGGCCGGTGGCCTCGACGGCATCGGCGAGGTCTTCGCGGTACTGCCGGCACGACGAGTACGAGCTGTACGCGCTCGTCGCGATCGCGAGGAGCTTGCGTCGCCCGTCCGCAACGGCGGAGTCGATCGCGTCGGTGACGTACGGCATCCAGTTGCGGTTGCCCCAGTAGACGGGCAGGTCGAGTCCGCGGGACGCGAGCTCGGCGTCGAGCGCCGCCTTCAGCTCGCGGTTGTGCTCGTTGATCGGCGACACGCCGCCGAAGTGACGGTAGTGGTGCGCGACCTCCTCGAGACGTTCGTCGGGGATGCCGCGGCCCGCCGTGACGTTCCGCAGGAACGGGATGACGTCGTCCTGTCCCTCGGGTCCGCCGAAGCCGAGCAGCAGGATCCCGTCGTAGTCGACGGGGATCGTCGCGTGCGGATCGCCCGCGCGCGCCCCCTCGGTCGCGTTCGGGATGACGGCGCCCTCGGCGACGACCACGCCGCTCGCCCGCGGCGGCTTAGGACGGAACTCGGGGTTCACTGCGCCGATGTTCTGTGCGCTCACGAGAGCACCTCCGCCAGTTCATCGATCTCCACGCGACGGCCGGTGTAGAACGGGACCTCCTCGCGCACATGGCGACGCGCGTCGGTGGCCCGGAGCTCCCGCATCATGTCGACGAGGCTGATCGGGTCGTCGCTCTCGAGCGGCAGCAGCCACTCGTAGTCGCTGAGCCCGAAGGTCGAGACCGTGTTCGCGACGACGTCGCGGAACGCGGCGCCCTTGCGGCCGTGCTCGGCGAGCATCCGCGAGCGCTCGTCCTCGGGGAGCAGGTACCACTCGTAGCTGCGGACGAAGGGGTAGAGGCACAGCCAGCCTCGCGCGTGCTCGCCGCGCAGGTAGCCGGGCACGTGACGCTTGTTGAACTCGGCCTCGCGGTGCACGCCCATCGCACTCCACACGTTGGTGAAGGAAGCGAGCAGAGAGGTCCGACGCAGCTGCCGCAGAGCCTTCTGGAGAGCGGCGGGATCTTCGCCGTGCAGCCACACCATGAGGTCCGCCTCGGCGCGCATGCCGGTGACGTCGTACAGACCGCGCAGCGTGACGCCGTCCGCGGGGAGTCCCTCGGCGACAGCACGCAGGGCGTCGAGATCGCTCGGCGACGGGGTCCCCGCACGGGGACGCGGACCCGCGAGGATCGCGAAGAGGGTGTAGCCGAGGCCGGGGACAGTCTCGTCAGCGGACATGACGTGCTCCTTCGGAAGGGGTGGGAGAGGACGTGAGGGCGGCGGCGAGGGCTCGCGCATGCGGGATGACCGAGGCGAGTCCGGTTCCGGCCGCGACAGCTCCCGCGAGTCGGATGCCGCGGGTCGCCGCAGCCTCGGTGACCGCCGCGCGGGCGGACGGGGTCGCGACGGCGTCCGGCCACGCGATCGGGATGACGCGTCGCACGTCGGCGGGCGAGATGCGGACCCCGGTCAGGGTGCGGATCGCGGTCGCGGCACCGGCGGCATCCGTCAGTTCCCCCTGGCGACCTTCCTGCGCGGAGAGGCGGACGAGGTGAGTGCCGGCGGGGAGAGCGGCCGCGGCCCATTCCCACTTCGCGTCGACGTGGGTCAGCGCCTTCGCCGCACTGTCGACGTCGGGGGCGGCGATGACCCCGGACCCCACCGGGAAGGCGTCGAAGGCGTCGGCGACGACCTCGGCGACGATGAGTCCGACCGGCGGCGCGGGAGCGACCTCGACGTGGAGGAGCCCTGCCGCGGCCGTCGGCCCGGTCGCGAGGACCACGGCGCGCGCGGAGAGGGTTTCGCCGTCGAGTTCGACGGTCGTCGCCGTGGCGGCGTGGGCGGGCGCACCGGTGCGGATGACGGCGCCCGCGCGGAGCGCTGCGGCGTGGAGCTCCGCGGCGAGACGCCAGAGCCCGCCCTCGACGCCGCGGACGGCGGATCCGGCGCGGACGGCCGGCGCGAGCGCGTCGACCGCCGCCGTCAGCGAGCCCAGGGCCTCTGCCCTCTCCCACAGCACCGGGTGGAGCGCGGACAGACGCACGCTGCCGGCCGCCTGCGAGTAGACGCTTCGGCAGAGCGGCTCGACGAGGCGGGCCGTGACGCGCGCACCGTAGCGGCTCGTGGCGAGCTCGGCGAGCGTCGGCTCGGGACCGCTCGACCAGGGAATCAAGCGTTCCTGCGCCGCGCGCCGAGCGCCGGCGCGGCCGATGATGCGGACGACGTCGGCGGCCGTCGGGTCGGCGGGCATCCCGACGAGAGCGCGGCGGGGCAGGGGCGCCCGGTCCACCCGACCGGACCGGCGGCGGAAGGCGACGTGGGCGCCGGCGGGTGCGGGCTCGACGAGCTGGACGGGAAGGCGCGCGTCGGCGACGAGGTCGGCGACCCCCGTCGTCCGGGTGGCGAACGACTCCGCGCCGAGGTCGGCGTCGAGGCCGGCGACCGCACCTCGACGCAGCATCCCGCCGGCGTCCTCGGACGCCTCGACGAGGACGACGTCCCGACCCGCGCGGGCGAGCTCCCACGCGATCGTCAGGCCGGCGATGCCGCCGCCGACGATGACGACGTCGTGGGTCACGTCGACGGTCACGGCGCCCGCCAATCGTGGACGGTCCGGACCACCGCCGAGATGGCGTCGGGGTCGGCCTCCATGGGCACGCCGTGACCGAGGTTGAAGACGTGGGCGCGGGCGGCCAGGCCATCCTCGAGGATGCGGTGCACCTCCGCCGTCCGCACCGCCTCGGGCGCGAACAGCAGCGCCGGGTCGAGGTTGCCCTGCAGCGTGAGGTCACGACCGATGCGGCGACGCGCGTCGCTCAGGCGCACTCGGTAATCCACGCCGAGCGCGTCGATGTCGGGCGTCGCCATGTCGGCGAGGATCTCGCCCGTGCCGACGCCGAAGTGCACGAGCGGCAGGCGGTCGACGCCCTCCGGGAGCGGGAGCGACCGGGCGTGCTGAAGCGCGGCGACGGACGCCGGGAGCACCGACGCGCGGTAGTCATCGGGGTTCAGGCCACCCGCCCACGAGTCGAACAGCTGTCCGGCGCTGGCGCCCGCCTCGATCTGGAGGGCGAGGAATCGGCCCGTGACCTCGGCGAGCCACATCGTGAGGTCCTGCCACGCCGCGGGATCCTCGTGGATGAGGCGCCGGGCGGCGAGGTGATCCTTCGACGGTCCGCCTTCGACGAGATAGGCCGCAAGGGTGAAGGGAGCGCCGGCGAACCCGATGAGCGGCAGCGGCTCGCCGCGCTCCTCGGACAGATCGGCGAGCATCGCCGTCGTGCGACCGACGGCATCCGCGATGGCCTCACCGCGCTCTGTCACGAGCGCCGGGTCGATCGCCGTCGTGCGGGCGATGTCGGCGGCGGTGCGCAGGGGCTCGGAGAACACGGGGCCCCGCCCGGCGGCGATCTCGACGTCGATGCCGAGGAGCGCGAGCGGAACGATGATGTCGCTGAAGAAGATGGCCGCGTCGACGCCGTGGCGGCGCACGGGCTGCATCGTGATCTCGCTCGCCAGAGCGGGGTCGAGACACGCGTCGAGCATCGTCCCCTGGGACCGCAGCGCCCGGTACTCCGGCAACGAACGACCCGCCTGGCGCATGAACCAGACGGGGGTGTTGTCGGGACGGTCGCCCAGGAGTGCACGGACGAGTCGCGACTCGCGGGTGCGTGCGGCGACGAGAGGGTGGCTGAGGCCGGGAATGATGAACTCCTCGAATCGGTTAATCGATATACTAGTCGCGATCCAAGGGGGTTCTCCGCACCGTGCTCGTCTGCCTGACCGCGCATCAGCGCTCCACACCGTTCGACTCGCTCGAGCGGCTCTCGACGGTCGGCGACGACCTCGCCGAGCGCCTGTCCGCGGTCCACGACTCGGTGCGCGGCGCCGTCGTCCTCGCCACCTGCAACCGCTTCGAGGCCTACTTCGACCTCGCTGAGGAGCCCGACCTCGCCTCCCCCGTCCCCGCGATGGATGCCGCGATGGAGGCGATCGCCGGTGCCGCCGAGATGGACTACCGGTCGCTGCGCGAGAACGTGGACTTCGCCCACGGGAACCAGGTCGCCCACCACCTCTTCACCGTCGCATCGGGCCTCGATTCGGTCGCCGTCGGCGAGGACGAGATCGCCGGACAGGTGCGGCGCGCCCTCGAGGCCGCCCGCGGCCGCGGCCTGACGACCGCACCCCTCGAGCACCTCTTCCAACGCGCGACCGAGACCTCCCGTGCCGTCAAGAACACGACGCGCCTCGGCGAATCCGGCCGCTCGCTCGTCCGTCTCGCCGTCGACCTCGTGAGCTCCCGCGTCGACTGGGACACCGCGCGCGTCCTGCTCGTCGGCACCGGGCGCTACGCCGCGGCGGCGCTCGCCGCCCTCCGCGCCGTCGGCGCCACCGACATCCGCGTGCACTCCCGGTCCGGACGCCAGCGGTTCGCGAATCGCGAGCACCTGGTCCACGTGAGCACCGCGGATTACGCCGCGGAGGCGGCCGGCGCGGACGTCGTCGTCACATGTACGGCGACGACCGACACCTTCGCCCTCGAGGCGTTCTCGCACGCGACGGCCCGCGCGGGCAGCACACGGGCCCAGGTCGTCATCGACCTCGGTCTGCCCCGCAACGTCGACCCCGAAGTCGCGCTCCTGCCCGGCGTCGAACTGCTCGACCTCGAGACCATCCGTCTTCACGCCCCCGTCGACGAGGCCGAGACCGTCGGTCAGGCCCGCGAGATCGTGCAGGCCGCCGCGCAGCGCCACGCCGCCGCCCGCCGCGTGCACGAGGTCGCACCCTCGGTCGTCGACCTCCGCGGGTTCGTCCACGGGGTCCTCGACGAGGAACTGACACGCGCACGGCGCCGCGGCGACTCGCCCGAGGTCGAGACGGCCCTGCGCCATTTCTCGGGCGTCCTGATGCACCAGCTCATCGCCCGCGGCCACACGCTCGCCTCCTCGGGCGCGGGCACCGAGTGGGCCGAGGCGATCCGCACGGTCCTTCCGGGCGGTCGCGAGGGCATCTCGCCGGACGAGGGCGAACAGCCGTGAGCCCGAGCGTCACGCTGAAGGACATCGCGCGCGCCGCAGGCGTGTCGACGGCGGCCATCAGCCAGGCGCTCAACGATCGCGGCAGCATGCGTCCCGAGACGCGCGAGCGCATCAAGGCGATCGCCGCCGAACTCGGCTACGTGCCCAACCGGCACGCCACCGCCCTCCGCAGCGGCCGGACGATGACCGTCGGGTTCGTCATGGTAGACGACGCCGAGACCGACCGGCGCGGCGAACTGCAGCGCGCGCGCAAACTCATCTCGCTCGTCCGCGCCTCCGCCGCCCACGGCTTCACCGTGACCGTCCTCCCCGACTCGAACCCCGATCTGATCTCGGGCACGACCCTGGACGCCCTCTACGTGCCCGACGCGCGGGGCAATCAGCCTCTGCTCCAGGCGGCCATCGCCCGCGGCATCCCGATCGTCGCCGACGATCAGTTCGTCGACGGCTCGCGCGGCCTCAGCATCCGCACCGGGTACGACGCCGCCGTCCGTGCCGGACTCGACGAGCTCGAGCGCGCAGGGGCCAAGCGGATCCTCTTCCTGACAGAGGAGGGGCGGGAGCCCCGCGACGAGATCGGGCGCGCGGCGTACGAGATCTGGAGTTCGGTGCGCGGACGCGAGCCGCTCGTGCGCGCCGTCGACCCGTCCCGCAGGACGCTCCCCCGCCTCCTCACCGACGCCCTTGCCGACGGCGCCGACGCCGTCTTCGCGGGCGCCGAAGACGGGCCCGACGTCTACCTCCAGCTCGAGGAGATGCGCCTCGTGATCCCGCGGGACGTCCAGCTGGTGGCCCTCTGCACGACCGACTGCGCCGTCAACCGCCGACTGGGCGTCACCCATGTCTGCATCCGTCCCGACCTCGCCGCCGAGGCGATGTTCGAGACGCTTCCGGCCGCCCTCCTGGACGAGGGGCCTCGCGTCGTCGACCTGCCGTGGGAGCTCGTCCCCGGAGCGACGACGCGCCCGCCTCTCACGGCGAGCCTCGTCGCCGCTCAGGCGGCTCAGTCGGTGAAGGCTCCGTAGACCTCGAGGGTGTTCTGCGCCAGCTGTGCGCACAGGTCGTCGAGGTCGATGCCGAGCTCCGCCGCGAGGAATCGCACCGTGACCGGCACGAGGTACGGAGCGTTCGGGCGCCCGCGGTGCGGCACGGGCGTGAGGAAGGGGGCGTCGGTCTCGACCAGGATCCGCTCACGCGGAGTGACCGCGAGGGCATCCCGCAGATTCTGCGCGTTCTTGAACGTCACGTTCCCGGCGAAGCTGAGCCAATAGCCGCGGTCGGCGCAGTAGCGGGCCATGCCCGCGTCGCCCGAGAAGCAGTGGAAGACCGTGCGCTCGGGCGCTCCGACCCGCTCCAAGGTCTCGAGGACGGCGTCGTGGGCGTCGCGGTCATGGATCTGCATCGCGATGCCATGGCGCTTCGCGATGTCGATGTGAGCCTCGAAGCTCTCGACCTGCGCGGGGATGCCATCCGCGTCCGTGCGGAAGAAGTCCAGACCCGTCTCGCCCACGGCCCGCACACGCGGCTGCGCAGCCAGCTCGTCGATGACGGCGATCGCCTCGTCGAGGCGCCCGGCCGTTTTGTACGCCGGTGCCTCGTTCGGGTGGATGGCGACGGCTGCCAGCACCGCCGGGTGGGATGCCGCGGCCCACGCGGACCAGCGCGACGAGTCGATGTCGCCGCCGGCTTGCACGACACCCGCCACACCGACGCCGGCCGCGAGGGCGAGCTGCTCGTCGAGGCCGCGCGGCTCGTCGCCGTCCTCGATCTCGAGGTGCGTGTGGTTGTCGTAGACAGCTACACGCAGGGGCTCGGGCGCGTCCGGCCAGCGGACGTCGCGCGCCGACTGCTCGCGCTGCCGGACGTAGCCGCTCGGGTCCGTCGGGTCCGTCCGGTCCGTCGTCATGCGGTCTGCTCGACGCGGGGGAACAGCGGCGCGAGCGTACCCACCCGGCTCCCCGCGGGAAGCTGGCCCCACGTCCCGGCGTCGCGCAGCGGCTGAGCCGTCAGCTCGCCGGGAGCACCGAGCGCACCCCAGAGCGTCGCCGTCGACTGCGGCATGACGGGCGAGAGCAGCACGGCGAGGGCTCGCAGTCCTTCCGCCGCCGTGTACAGCACGGTCGACAGCCGCTCGCGCTTGTCCTCGTCCTTCGCGAGCGCCCACGGCTCGTTCTCGGTGATGTAACCGTTGAGCTCGTCGACGATCGTCCAGATCGCTGCGATCGCCTCGTCGGGACGGAACGCCGTCATCGCGGCGTCGGCGGCAGTCGCGGCATCCGCCACGGTCCGCTGCACCCGCAGGTCGATCTCGGCGGCCTCACCCGCAGCCGGCACGACGCCGTCGAAGTAGCGACCGATCATCGCGACGGTGCGCGAGGCGAGGTTGCCGAACCCGTTGGCGAGCTCGGCCTGGTAGCGCGCGGACAGGTCCTCCCACGAGAACGAGCCGTCCTGGCCGAAGGCGATCGCCGACAGGAAGTAGAACCGGTAGGCATCCGATCCGAACACGTCGGTGATCTCGGTCGGCGCGATGCCCGTGAGCTTCGACTTCGACATCTTCTCGCCGCCGACGAGCAGCCACCCGTGCGCGAAGATCCCCTTCGGCACCTCGAGACCCGCGGCCATCAGCATCGCGGGCCAGATGACGGCGTGGAAGCGGAGGATGTCCTTGCCGACGACGTGATACGCCGGCCAGCGACGCTCGAACTGCTCCGGGTCGTCGCCGTACCCGACGGCGGTCGCGTAGTTCAGCAGCGCGTCGACCCACACGTAGATGACGTGCGAATCGTCCCACGGCACGCGGATGCCCCAGTCGAACGCGGACCGCGAGATCGACAGGTCCTTGAGGCCCGAGCGGACGAAGGAGACGACCTCGTTGCGGGCAGAGTCGGGGCGCACGAAGTCGGGCTGCGTCTTGTAGAGCTCCAGCAGGCGGTCCTGGAACTCGCTGAGCTTGAAGAAGTAGTTCTTCTCCTGCAGCAGCTCGAGCGGCTTCGAGTGGATCGCGCAGACCTTGAGGCCCTCGAAGGGGCCGGTGCCGTCGACGATCTCGGCCTCGGGCTTGAACTCCTCGCAACCGACGCAGTACAGCGCCTCGTACTCACCCGCGTAGATGTACCCGCTGTCGTAGAGCGCCTGCACGAAGGTCTTGACGCGCTCCTCGTGGCGGGGCTGCGTCGTGCGGATGAAGTCGTCGTTGGCGACGTCGAGGGTCTTCAGCAGCGGGAACCAGGACTCCTCGACGAGCTTGTCGACCCACTCCTGCGGCGTGACGCCGTTCGCCGTCGCGGCACGGAGCATCTTCTGCCCGTGCTCGTCGGTGCCGGTGAGCATCCAGGTGTCGTCGCCCGACTGGCGGTGCCAGCGCGCGAGCGTGTCCACCGCCACCGACGTGTACCCGTGCCCGATGTGGGGCAGATCGCTCGGGTAGTAGATGGGGGTGGTGATGTAGAAGGAGCCGCCGGAAGTCACCTGGAGATTCTACGGGCGACGCGACGACCCCCGTCGTTCATGACGGGCGCCCCGTCGAGCGACTCAGGCGCTCGCGCGCGGTACGAGCGTGGTCGGCAGCACGATGGACTGGCCGGGACCGCCGTCCACGACCTCGAGCAGCACCTCGACCATGCGCCGCGAGATCTCCGTCCACGGTTGGCGCATCGTGGTGAGCGGCGGGTCGGTGGTGGCCGCCAGCCCCGAGTCGTCGAAACCGGCGACAGCGACGTCCTCGGGGACGCGTCGTCCGGCTTTGCGGAGGGCGGCGATCGCCCCGACGGCCATGATGTCGGATGCCGCGAACACGGCGTCGATGTCGGGTGCCCGTCGGAGGAGTCGCGTCATGGCGGCCTCGCCCGCGTCACTGGAGTAGACGTCCTGCTCGACGAGTGAGGGGTCGAAGCGCTCGCCCATCTCGTCTCGGAAGCCGACCAACCGGTACCGGCCGCCCGGGGTGTCGTCGGGACCCGTGATGATCGCGATGCGCTCGTAACCGCGGCCGATCAGATGACGGGTCATCGCGCGCGCCGACGCCTCCTCGTCGACGGAGACGGTGGGCACGTGCGCCCGGTCGCCGAGAGGGACGCCCGTGCACACCGTCGGCACGCCGGCTTCGGTCAGCGCGGCCAGCAGAGGATTGGACTCGTGCGACGAGATGAGCAGGACGCCGTCGACGTGGCCGGCACGGACGTAACGCTCGATGTTCGCGTACTGCGAGGGGTGCTCCGCGATGAGGAGGACGAGCGTCATGTCCCGGGCGGCGAGGGCCTCCGTCGCCCCGCGCAGCAGGAGGGCGAAGGTGGGATCGGCGAAGAGCAGGTGCTGCGGCTCGGTCAGGAGGAACGCGACGGAGTTCGCCCTACCGGTCGCCAGAGAGCGGGCCGCGTGGCTGACGGTGTAGCCGGTCGCGTGGATCGCCTCTTCGACGGCGAGGCGGGATTCCTCCGACACCCAGCGTCCGCCGTTGATGACGCGCGACACCGTCCCGTGCGACACCCCCGCGACCTCCGCGACGTCGCGGATGGTGGGACGTCTGCGTTCGGAAGGGAGAACCACGCGCTGACTCTATACCCCGGCGGCGACGGCGCCGATCACTTCTGGGACCGGTCACAGTTCGGTAACGGGGGCCGGTGGGACGCGGCATCCGATTTACACTTCCAGACGTACCTGTTACCGGTCCCAGTCGCTTCACCGCGGCACCGGTCAGCGCTTCGATCGATGAGGATGGCACCGCAGCATGACGACCCCCGCCTGGCCGCGACTGGACGGCATCGCCTACGGCGGTGACTACAACCCGGAGCAGTGGCCCCGCGAGGTCTGGAACGACGACGTGCGCCTGATGCGCGAAGCCGGCATCACGATGGTGAGCATCGGCATCTTCTCGTGGGGTCTCCTCGAGATCCGCGAGGGCGAGTTCGACTTCGCCTGGCTCGACGAGATCATCGACCTCCTGCACGCGAACGGCATCGCCGTCGACCTCGGCACCCCGACCGCCTCTCCCCCGGCCTGGTTCTTCGCGCAGTACCCCGACGCCCGCGCCGTCACGAAGGACGGCGTCCCGATGGGCTTCGGCGCGCGCGGCATGGTGTCGCACTCCGCTCCCGAGTACCGCACCGCGATCGCCCGCATCGCCGGAGCCCTCGCGGAGCGGTACGGCGACCACCCCGCCGTCGTCCTCTGGCACATCCACAACGAATACGGCGTGCCCGTCGGCGAGGACTTCTCCCCGCACTCCGTCCGGGCCTGGCGCCTGTGGCTGCAGGAGAAGTACGGCGATGTCGCGGGGCTCAACGCCGCCTGGGGCACCGCCTTCTGGGGTCAGCACTACGAGCAGTGGGACCACGTCGGCGCGCCCGCCGCCGCCCCCTCGACGATCAACCCGGCGCAGAAGCTCGACTGGGCCCGGTTCACCGACGAGATGCTCCGCGCGTGCTTCCGCACCGAGAAGGACGCGATCCGCGCGCACGCCTCGCAGCCCATCACGACGAACTTCATGGCCAACCAGCACCACGGCGTGGACCTCTGGGCCTGGGCCGACGAGGTCGACATCATCTCGGACGACCACTATCTGTGGGCAGCCGACGAGGAGGGTGAGATCGGGCTCGCGATCGCCGCCGACCTCAGCCGCTCCGTCGGCCGCGGCAAGCCCTGGATCCTCATGGAGCACTCCACCTCCGCCGTCAACTGGCAGCCGCGGAACATCGCGAAGCGCCCCGGCGAGATGGCCCGGAACTCCCTGAGCCACGTCGGTCGCGGAGCCGACGGCATCCTCTTCTTCCAGTGGCGCGCCGGACGCTCCGGCGCCGAGAAGTTCCACTCCGCGATGCTCCCCCACGCCGGAACCGAGTCGCGGGTGTTCCGCGAGGTCGTGGACCTCGGCGCGAAGCTCGGCCGCCTGGCCGAGGTGCAGGGGTCGCGCGTCGAGGCCGACGTCGCCGTCCTGTGGGACTTCGAGTCGTTCTGGGCGCAGGACCTGGAGTGGCGCCCCTCCGAGGACGTCAGCCACGACGAGCGCATCCGCGCGTTCTACGAGCGGCTCTGGCGCGACGACATCACCGTCGACTTCGCCCTCCCGGGTCACGACCTCTCGCGCTACCGCCTGGTGGTCGTCCCGTCGCAGTATCTGCTGACCGCAGCGGATGCCGCGAACCTCACCGCCTACGTCGCTCAGGGCGGGACGCTCGTCGTCTCGTTCTTCTCGGCTGTCGTCGACGAGAACGACGCCGTCCACCCGGGCGGGTACGGCGCCGTGCTGGCGGACGCGCTCGGCGTCCGCGTCGAGGAGCACCTGCCCCTGCGAGAAGGACACGTCACCGGCATCCGCGTCGACGACGAGGACTTCGCCGCCGATGTCTGGCAGGAGGACCTCGTCGTCACCACCGCCGACGTCCGCGGGACGTACACCTCCGGCCCTGCGGAGGGCCGGGCCGCCGTGACGCGGAACGTCCACGGTCAGGGTGTCGGCTGGTACATCAGCACGCGACCGGATGCCGAGGGCCTCCGCGCGATCATGCGCGAGGTCTACGCCGACGCCGGCCTCGAGATCCCGGCGACGCCCGACGGCGTGGAGACGATCGTCCGTCACGGACGCGACGCGGACTACCTCGTCGCCATCAACCACGGCACCAGTGAGGTGTCGCTCACGACCACCGGAACCGACCTGCTGGCGCAGGCCGAGGTCCGGGACACGCTGGTGCTCCCGGGAGGCGACGTCGCCGTCGTCCGCCTGGCGCACACAGCTCCTCGGGGGGATCGATGACCGATCGCCCCACGACGGGACACCGTCGAACGCACTGAGAGAAAACCCGTCGCGGCCACCCGGCTGCGGCGATCACACCCCGGTCGTGACGGCGCGACCTCGCAAGAGGGCCGCCGGAGCGACCACATCCGGAAGGAAGATCCATGCGCAAGATGGGTATCGGCATCGCCGCACTGGCGGCCGGCTCCCTGCTGCTGGCCGGTTGCGCCGGCGGCAGCGGCAACACCGCCCCGGCACAGTCCGAGTCCGCGGCTCCGATCGACGCGAGCGGCGTGACCCTCACCGTCTGGACCGACGAGAACCGCAAGCCCGCCATCGAGGCTGCGGCGAAGACGTTCGAGGAGGAGACCGGCGCGAAGATCGAGCTCGTCCAGAAGAACTTCGAGGACATCCGCAACGACTTCACCAACCAGGTCCCGACCGGCGAGGGCCCCGACATCACGATCGGTGCGCACGACTGGCTGGGGAGCCTCGTCCAGGCGGGTGTCGTGGCCACCGTCGACCTCGGCGAGTCCGCGGCGAACTTCGAGAAGGTCGCCACCGACGCGTTCACCTACGAAGGCCAGACCTACGCGCTGCCGTACTCGCTCGAGACGATCGCCCTCGTGCAGAACACCGACCTCGTCGGCGAGGATGCCCCCGCGACGTGGGACGACATGATCGCGGCGGCCAAGGAGGCGGGCGCTGAGCGTCCCGTCGTCATCAACACGGCCGGTCAGACCGGTGACGCGTACACGATGTACGGGTTCCAGACCTCGTTCGGCGCCCCGGTCTTCGTCCAGGACGACTCCGGCTCGTACACGGCCGAGGTCGGCATGGGCGGCGACGCCGGCGACGCCTTCGCCGAGTGGCTCGGCGAGAACGGCGAGAAGGGCTCGGGCGACATCTCGACCACGATCGACTACGACACCAACAACGAGCTGTTCGCCTCGGGCAAGGCCGCGTACACGATCCAGGGTCCGTGGGCCGTCGAGGCGCTGACCGCACAGGGCGCGAAGATCAAGGTCAACCCGATCCCCTCGGCCGGTGACGAGACCGCGTCGCCGTTCGTCGGCGTGCAGGGCTTCTACATCAGCGCCGAGAGCAAGAACGCACTGGTCGCTCAGGAGTTCCTGACGAAGTACCTCGCGACCTACGACGCGCAGAAGGCCCTGTACGAGGCCGACCCGCGCATCCCGGCCTGGTCCGACCTCGCCGAAGAGGTCTCGTCCGACCCGGTGATCGCCGGCTTCGTCGCCTCGTCGCAGAACGGCGTTCCGATGCCCAACATCCCCCAGATGGGATCGGTGTGGGACCTCTGGAACGCCGCGCAGGTGCAGATCATCAAGGGCGCCGACCCCAAGGCGACCTGGACCACCATGGTCGCCGACCTCGAGAAGACCATCGGCTGACACACTTCCGGGGGCGGGGCGGCCACGCCCCGCCCCCGGAGACCACTTTCCTCGAGAGGGAGACGACATGACGGCTCTGCAGAGCCCCACCCTGCCGGAAGAGGCACCGCCGACGGCGGAGTCCCACGCCCGGCGCTGGTCAGGCCTCGGTTGGGGATTCCTGGTCAAGCTGGTCCTGATGGGCCTCATCAATGCGGTGGGCCTGCTCGGCATCATCGCCGCGTTCCAGGCCGAGTCCTGGATCGTGTTCGGCGTCGCCGTCGCTCTGCTGCTCGCAGCCGACGTCGTCTACTTCACGAAACGCGCGCTCCCCCTCAAGTACCTGCTGCCGGGGCTGTCGTTCCTGCTCGTGTTCCAGGTGTTCATCTTCCTGTACACCGGGTACATCGCCTTCACGAACTACGGCGCCGGCCACATCGGCTCGCAGGAGCAGGCGGTCGCCGCCTCGCTCGCGCAGGGCGAGCGCCGCGTCGAGGGTGCTCCCACGCTCCCCCTCACCGTCGTCGAGCGCGACGGCGACCTCGGCTTCGCCGTCGTCGAGGATGGCCAGCTGCTGGCGGGCTCCGCCGACGACCCGCTCAGCGTGGTCGGTCCGGCCCCGGCATCCGGTGCCGCGACGGAGGTCCCCGGGTGGAACGTCGTCCCCCGCAACCAGATCATCGGCGACCAGGCGACTCAGCAGGCGGTCATCGACCTCCGCGTGCCGGTCTCGGACGACCCCAACGACGGCTCGATCCGCACCCGCGACGGGTCGAGCGGCGCCACCTACCTCTCGACGATGACGTGGGATGCCGAGTCGCAGACCATCACCGACAGCGCGACCGGCCTCGTCTACACCGCGAGCCCGACCGGAAACTTCGTCGCCGACGACGGCACGACGCTGCCGACCGGCTGGGTCGTGAACGTCGGCTTCTCGAACTTCGTCGAGCTGTTCACGAACCCCGCGATCCTCGAGCCGCTCGGGCTCGTGACGGGGTGGACCTTCGTCTGGGCGGTCCTGTCCGTGCTCATCCCGTTCGCGATGGGCCTCGTGTTCGCCCTCATCTTCAACGACCCGCGCGTACGCGGTCGCAAGGTGCTGCGGACGCTGTTCATCCTCCCGTACGCGTTCCCGGCGTTCATGTCGGCACTGCTGTTCCGCGGCATGTTCAACGCCGAGTTCGGCGTCATCAACGAGTTCTTCTTCGGCGGCGCGAACATCGACTGGCTCGGTGATCCGTGGCTCGCCCGCGCCGCGGTGCTGTTCGTCAACGTCTGGCTCACGTACCCGTACTACTTCCTCGTGTGCACCGGCGCGCTGCAGGCGCTCCCGCAGGACGCGCTCGAAGCGGCGTCGATCGACGGGGCGGGCCGGTTCCGCCAGCTGCGGGCGATCATCCTCCCGCTCGTGCTGGTCTCGACGGCACCGCTGCTGATCTCGTCGTTCGCGTTCAGCTTCAACAACTTCACGATCATCTACATGTTCAACAACGGCGGCCCGGCCATCCCCGGCGCGCCGTACGCGCTCGGATACACCGACATCCTGATCTCGGCGATCTACGACATCTCCGGCGTCTCGGGCGGCGCAGCCGACTACGGCCTCGCCAGCGCCCTGTCGATCCTCGTGTTCATCGTCGTGGGCGTCGTCTCGGCCCTCGCGTTCCGTCAGACCAAGAAGCTCGAGGAGTACCAGTGATGTCCGCTCCCTCCACCGCCGCGACCACCGCGACGATCACGACCGGTTCCTCCGCGACACGCACCGCCGCCCTCCGTCCCGCGCAGCGCAAGCGCTGGGTGCTGGAGGTCGGCTGGAAGTACCTCGTGGCCGCCGGCATCCTCTTCTATGCGATGTTCCCGCTCGTCTACATCCTGTCGGCGTCGTTCAACCCGAACGGCACGCTGTCGGCGGCGAACGCGCTGTTCTCGGTCATCGACGTCGGCAACTACACGGCCCTGTCGGGCACGAGCTACTGGGCCTGGTACGGGAACACGCTCATCGTGGGCGGGGCCTCGGCGGCCGGCGCCGTCCTCATGGGTGCGGCGGCCGCGTACGCGTTCTCGCGCTTCCGATTCACGGGACGACGGATCAGCCTGACGGCGCTCCTCATCGTCCAGATGTTCCCGCAGGCGCTCGCCTTCGTCGCGATCTTCCTCATGCTGCTGACCCTCGGCGAGGTGTTCCCGGTCCTGGGACTCAACTCCAAGATCGCCCTCATCTGCGTCTACCTCGGTGGCGCGCTGGGCGTGAACACGTTCCTGATGTACGGGTTCTTCAACACGATCCCGATGGAGATCGACGAGTCGGCGAAGATCGACGGCGCGACGCACGCCCAGATCTTCTGGCGCCTCATCATGCCGCTCGTGACCCCGATCCTCGCCGTCGTCGGCCTGCTCGCCTTCATCGCGGCGTTCGGCGACTACATCATCGCGAAGATCGTCCTCGTCTCGGAGGACAACTGGACCCTCGCGGTCGGCATGTTCCAGTGGGTCTCGAACCAGCTCGCCAGCAACTGGGGTCTGTTCGCCGCCGGGGCGATCCTCGCCTCGATCCCCGTGCTGGCGCTGTTCCTGTCGCTGCAGCGCTACATCGTCGGCGGTCTGACCGCCGGGTCCGTCAAGGGCTGAGCGGCTTCTTCGCCGCGACGGCGGCACGGTAGAGGTCTCGCGAGGGCAGTCCGGTCTCTCGCGAGACCTCGCCGGCGGCATCCTTCAACCGGATGCCGGAGGCCACGAGAGCCTGCACCTGAGCGACGGCGTCGTCCTCGCTGACGGCGCGGACGCTCGCTCCCTCGACCACGACGACGATCTCGCCGCGGACGCCCTGGGCGGCCCAGTCCGCCAATTCGCCGAGCGGGCCCCGGACGACCTCCTCGTGAAGCTTCGTGAGCTCGCGGCAGACGGCCGCGCGACGGTCCGCCCCGAACGCCTCTCCCATCGCGACGAGCGTGTCGGCGAGGCGGGACGGCGCCTCGAAGAAGACCATCGTGCGCGCCTCGGAGGCGAGTGCGCCGAAGATCGTCCGCCGCTCCCCCGCCTTGCGGGGCGCGAACCCCTCGAAGGTGAATCGGTCGGTCGGCAGGCCCGCGAGCGCGAGGGCGGTGATCACGGCGCTGGGACCCGGGAGAGCCGTCACGTCGACGCCCTGCTCGACGGCGGCCGCGACGACCGCATAGCCGGGGTCGCTGACCGTCGGCATCCCGGCATCGCTCAGCAGCAGCACGTCCTCGGTCGCAGCGAGGGCGACGAGCTCCGCGGCGCGCTGCTTCTCGTTGTGGTCGTGCAGGGCGATGAGCCTCGGCCGGTTCTCGATCCCGAGGGCCTGCAGGAGCCGCTGCGTCGTGCGGGTGTCCTCGGCGGCGACGATCGTGGCGTCCTCGAGGGCGGTCCGCAGGCGCCCGGTCGCGTCGCCCAGATTTCCGATCGGGGTCGCGGCGAGGATCAGCACCGCCCCAGCATAGGCTGGTCGCCGTGAGCTCGACCGCGGAACCGCTGCTGCCGCCGCTCCCGGTCCGTCCTCGCCTCGACGTCCGCGCGGACGCCCTGCTCCGCCGGGTGAACACTCTCCCGGCCGCGTCGTGGATCGCGCCGCTGATCGTCACGATCCTCGCCGGCATCCTGCGGTTCTGGAACCTCGGCCACCCGCACGCGATCGTCTTCGACGAGACGTACTACGTGAAGGATGCCTGGAGCCAATGGAACCTCGGCTACGCCGCCACCTGGCCCGACGGCGCCGACCAGCGCTTCGCCGACGGTGAGACCGGCATCTACGGCACCGAGCCGAGTTTCGCCGTCCACCCGCCGCTCGGGAAGTTCCTGATCGGTGCGGGGATGGCGCTGTTCGGGCCGACGTCGTCATTCGGCTGGCGTTTCACGGTCGCCCTCGCGGGCACTCTCGCCGTCCTCGTCCTCTACGCGATCGCGTGGCAGCTGAGCCGCTCGATCGTCTTCAGCACGGTCGCCTCGGGACTCATGGCGATCGACGGGCTCGCGATCGTCATGAGCCGGGTCTCGATCCTCGACATCCTGCTCACCCTCTTCGTCCTGCTCATGGTCTGGTTCGTGCTGCTGGACCGCCGTGCCCACCTCGACCGTCTGGCCCGCACGATGCAGCGACGGGATGCCGCGCGCCGGGCGCCGTGGTGGGGGCCGGTGCTCTGGTGGCGTCCGTGGCTGCTCGCGGCGGGAATCGCCGGCGGCGCCGCGTGCGGCGTCAAGTGGTCGGGCGCGTGGGTCCTCGGTGCGCTGGGGATCTACGCGGTCATCAGCGACGCCCTGGCCCGGCGGCGGCTCGGCGTCTTCTTCTGGCCGATGGATGCCGTCCGCCAGGGCGCGGCGACCTTCCTCGTGTTCGTTCCCGTCGCGGTCGTCGTGTACCTGTCGACCTGGATCGGCTGGCTGTCGAGCGACGGCGGCTACGGCAGGCACGCGGTCGACGCCACCCCTGCACAGGGGTTCTGGTCGTGGGTGCCCCTCCCCCTGCAGAACCTGTGGCACTACCACGAGACGATCTACACGGCGACGGCGCAGATCACCTCCTCGCACCCCTACGCGAGTCCCGCCTGGCAGTGGCCTCTCCTGCTGCGCCCGACATCGATGTACGTGGGCAACACGGCGAACGGCGTCGACGGGTGCGTGAGTGCGCGCGGCTGCATCGAGATCCTGTACTCGATGCCGAACCCGATCCTGTGGTGGCTCGGGGTCCTGGCCGTCCTGTGGCTCGCCGTGCACGGCGTCCGCACCCGCGACTGGCGTGCGGGGATCGTGCTCGTCGGTGTCGGGTCGACCTACGTGCCGTGGCTGTTCTACCCGGAGCGGACGATCTTCCAGTTCTATACGGTGCTGATCCTCCCCTTCCTGCTGCTGGCCGTCGCCTTCGCGCTCCGCACGCTCTGGGGGTCGGGGCGCCACGCGGCGGGGTCGCGGCTCGCGGGCCGGCGGATCGTGCTCGCAACGGCGGCGATCGTCCTCGCCGTCTCGGTGTTCTGGTATCCGCTGTGGGCAGCGATCAGCGTGCCGATGGAGTTCTACTGGATGCACAACTGGCTTCGCGGATGGGTGTGAGTGTCACCCATCAGTAGGCTGTGACCGTGTTCCGTTACCCCACCCCGACGCTCGCCGCCGAGGCGGGGTACGCCATCGCCGGTGATCGCTTCGCCATCCTGCTCGGTGCGGGCGTCACGGAGGGCGTGATCGCACGGTTGTGGAACGCCGCGGTGGCAGAGACCGCCGTCCTCGAGGACGTCCTCAGCGTGCTCGTCGCCGGTGGCATCCACGACCTTCCAGACTTCGCCGTGGCCGAGTTCCCCGACGACGATGCGCAGCCCGTCCGCGTTGCCGTGCGCGGTGCCGCGATCGTCGAGACCTCCGACCGAACGCGCGTGTCGGGAGCCGACGCGCGGACGTGGATCGAGACGGCGCTCGCGGGGGCCGTCGGCATCCGTCTCGCCCTCGAGACCGGGCCCGCCGGCGGCGACCTGTTGCCTCTCGGCCTCGGTGTCACGCGCGCCCACGAACTGTCATGGGGCCGCCCTTTCCCCGCCGGCCGCGAACCGGATGCCGACGTCACGCCCGCCGCCGCGGGCGAGGTTCCCCCGGGGACCCTCGCGCCCGTGACGGTCGCGGTCCCCACGATCGCCCCTGCGGCCCCGGCTCCGCCCGCGCCGGCGCCGGTGGCCCGCGATGAGGAGATCGACGTCCTCCAGACCATCTCGGTCGACCGGAGCCTCTTCGCGCGGCTCTTCGAGGATGAGGACGACCTCGAGCTCCCCGACTTCCTGCGCGACGACGCGCGCGGCGGAGATCTTCCCGACGAGCGCACGCGGTTCGGCTCGCGCCGCGGCTCGCGTCCGGCCGCACCCGCGACGGCCTACGGACTCCGACTTCCGGGCGGCCGGACGGTCCCGCTCGACAGGCCCGTCGTCCTCGGTCGCGGGCCGCGCGCGGGCGAGCACCCCGACGCCCGCATCGAGCGGGTGTCCTCGCCGCACAAGGAGATCTCCGGGACGCACCTCGAGGCGATCCTCGACGGGGCGACCCTGGTGGTCCGCGACCTGGACTCCACGAACGGCACGATCGTGCGCCCGCCCACCGGTGCGGCTGCACTCCTGCGCGGAGGTGCGGCCTCCCGCGTGCCGGTCGGAACGGAGCTGGACCTCGGCGACGGTGTCACCGCCGTGTTCGACGCGCTCGAACCCTCGACGGCGGGATGATCGAGCGCGTGTCCAGCAGGCTCCCCTCTTCGCCGCCCGGGCTGTCCGGGTTCACGTACGTCCGTCCGCTGGGCGCGGGTGGCTTCGCCGACGTGTTCCTCTTCGAGCAGAACCTCCCTCGGCGCCCCGTCGCGGTGAAGGTGCTGCTGGAGGACGTGGTCGACGAGAACGTGCTGCGGATGTTCAACGCCGAGGCCGATGTGATGGCCCGCCTGAGCGCCCATCCGTCGATCCTCACGATCCACGAAGCGTCGGTGTCGGCCGACGGGCGGCCGTACCTCGTCATGGAGTACTGCCCCACCTCGCTCACGCACCGTTACCGCCGCGAGGAGATCCCCGTCGCGGAGGTCCTGCAACTGGGCGTCAAGATCGGCTCCGCGCTCGAGACGGCGCACCGAGCGGGACTCCTGCACCGCGACATCAAGCCGTCGAACATCCTGATCACGGCGTTCGGATCGCCCGTCCTGTCCGATTTCGGGATCGCTGCCGCCGTCGAAGCCCGCCCCGACACGGAGGAGGTCTTCGCGATGTCGGTGCCGTGGTCCGCACCCGAGGTCGTCGACGAGCGCGTCTCCGGATCGATCGCCGCCGAGGTCTGGAGCCTCGGCGCCACCGTCTACTCTCTGCTGGCAGGCCGCAGCCCCTTCGAGCGTCCCGGCAGGGGCCAGAACACCCGCGACCAGCTGAAGGCCCGCATCCGCAAGGCCGTCTACACGCCGATCGGGCGCCCGGACGTCCCGGGTGAACTGGATGCCGTCCTCGCGCGGGCCCTGAACCGCGACCCCGCCGCGCGACATCCTTCCGCCGCGGCGTTCGCCCACGACCTGCAACTGATCCAGCACCGGATGGGCCTGCCGCACACGCCGCTCGAAGTCGCGGTGGACGAGTGGGCGTCCGCCGGGGCGACCGTCGACTTCGCCGACGACCAGCCACGCGGCCCGGTGCGACCCGCCGTCGAGTACGCCTCGTCCCGTCCCGAGCGACGCCGGAGTACGCCCGCACGCCGGCCCGACGAGGGCACGATCCTGGCGGGCGCGGAACCCGCATCGCGGATGCGGCGCGGCACGGTCATCGCGCTGATCGTCGGCGCCGGCGTCCTCGTCGCCGCGGCGACTGCTGCCACGACGTTCGTCCTTCTCGGCGGAGCCGGCTGAATGGCGCGCGCGAGCACCGAGCGACCGCGCGTGCGCAGGTCGACCTGGATCGGCGCGGGCGCCGTCACGGCGGTCGTCGCCGTCGTCGGCACGCTCGCGGTCGTCTGGCCCGGTTACGACGCGCAGCAGACGCCCGTCGAGGATCCGACCGTGTGGGCGCTGCAGACCGGCGCCGGCAGCGGCTACGCGCGCGTCAACCTCGACCTCCGCGAGATCGACACCGTCAAGCAGGTCGTCAACGGCACCCAGGTCGCGCAGACCTCCGACCGCCTGTTCGTGTTCAGCGAGGGCGGCTCCGCCTTCTCCGACGTCGACCTCGCCCAGCCCGCCGATCTGACCGGCGAGGACGAGGACACGACGGCGCCGACGCCCGCGGGCACGGTCGAGATCGTGACCGCCGGGGACGCGATCGTCTACCGCACCGAGGGCGGCGGCGTCTTCGGAGCGACCCTGTCCGGCGGCGGCGCAGCCTCCCCCATCGACCCCTACGCAGAGGTCGAACGCGACGACGACGAGCAGGCGCCGCGCTTCTCGGCATCCGCTGTCTCCGTCGACGCGGACGGCGTCGTCTACGCCTACTCTGCCGCCGAGAAGCTCATCGTCCGCGCCGACGCCGCCACCGGACGCATCGTCGGGCAGGACGAGACCCCCATCGCCCCGGTCGACGCCCAGCTGAGCGCCGTGGGCGGCCGCTGGGTCCTCTACGACGTCACGACCGGCGACGTGGCCGTCCGCGGCCGGGACGGCCTGGTGGAGACCGCCCCGCTCCCCGGCGCGGTGCTGCAGCGCGCGGCGACCAGCGGCGACGCCGCCTACATCGCCGACCCGACCGGCCTGACGCGCGTCCCGATCGAGTCGGGCACCGCGGACCGCCCGGTGGAGTCCCCGGGCCTCGGCACGCCCGCCGTCCCTGCGCCGTCAGGGAACACCGTCCACGCTGCATGGCTCGGGGACGGCACCGGCGGCGGCAGCCTCTGGTCCAGCGCTCGACCGGATGCGACCGTTCCCCTCGACTACGCCGGTGCCGACATCGGCGACGGCGTCGACCCGGTGTTCGTCGGCAACGGATCGAGGCTGGCCGTCAACGACCGCGGGTCGGGCTGGGTGTGGCGGGTGCCCGACGGCGCGATCGTGCCGTCGTCGCAGCAATGGCGCCCCGAGGACACGAGCGAAGCCGCGCCCGACACCGAGGACGACGTCGAGCGGGTCCTCGAACCCAAACCGCCCGTGGCCGTCGATGACGAGTTCGGGGTCCGCGCCGGCTCCGTCGCTCTGCTCCCGGTGCTGCTGAACGACCACGATCCGAACGAGGACGTCCTCAGCATCGACGTCGGCGGCTTCGACGGAGTGGATGCCGCCTTCGGCCGCGCGAGCATCACCGGCGCCGAACAGCAGATCGCCCTTGACGTCGCCCCCGACGCGACGGGGACGACGACGTTCCGGTACCGCGTCACCGACGGCACGTCGTCGGGAGGACGTCTGTCGGAGTATGCGACGGTCACCGTCCGCGTGATTCCCGAGGCGGAGAACTCGCCTCCCGTCTGGTGCGGCGTCGCCGAGTGCCTCGCCACCTGGCCCGTCCTGTCGGTGGCGCCGGGCGGAACAGTGTCTGCCGACCTCCTCCGGGGCTGGGTGGATCCCGACGGCGACCCGGTCTATCTCGCCGGGATCGACGGGGCGCCCTCCGTGGGGACGGCCACGACCTCCCCCGAGGGGGAGTTCACGTACCAGCATCCCGATCCGAGCGCGACGGAGGCAGCCAGCATCCCGGTCCCGGTCGTGGTTTCGGACTCGCGCGGCGCCACGACCACGCAGTCCGTCACGGTACAGGTGACCCCCGCCCCCGACCTGCGGGCCGAGTCGTTCGCGGTGACCGGCGTGGTCGGCGAACCGCTGGACGTCGACCTGACCCCGTACGTCACCGGAGCGTCGGGTCCGCTCACGATCGGATCCCTCGTCGCCCTGGACTCCGAGCGCGCGACGGTGACGCCCACGCCCTCGGCCCTGCGCATGACCTTCGCGGCACGCGAGGCCGGGTCGTACGTGGTCCAGTACTCCGTGCGCGATGGCGTGACCGAGGCATCCGCCCTCGCGCGGGTGACGATCCGCGAACCCGCGGACACCGTCGTGACGACGCCGCCGCTCACCGCCTTCGTCCGCCCCGGCGAGGATGCGACGATCGACGTCGCGTCGGCGGCGGCGAACCCCGCCGGGCTCGTCCTCCTGCTCGAGGACGTCCGTCCCGACAGCGACCCGACGGCGTCGCTCAGCGTCGACCTCGTGGGGCAGAGCCTCCTCCGCGTCAGCGGCACCACCGGCGACGGCCGGCCCGGACGCCTGGGGGTCGTCCGGTACACGCTCACCGACGGAGGTGGAGACGCGACGACCGCCGAGGGCGAGGTCACCGTCATCCTGCTGCCGGCGGGTTCCGCGGAGCAGCCGATCGCCGTCGACGACGCCGTCACCGTGCGCAGCGGCACGCAGATCGACATCCCCGTCCTCGACAACGACAGGGCGCCCGCGGGTGCACTCATCGGCATCGACCCGGGGTCCGTCGTCAACGAGACCGGCGGCGGTCTCGCCTTCGCCTCGGGACGCGTGCTCCGCTACCTCGCACCGCGCGAAGCGGGCACCTACGCCCTCACCTACACGATCTACCGGGTGGGCTTCCCCGAGGTCGTCGACACGGCGCGCGTGACCGTGACCGTCACCGGCGGCGACGACAACCGCTCCCCGGTGCCGCGCACCCTCGTCGGGCGCGTCGTCGCAGGACAGTCCGTCACCGTTCGCTTCGATCCGTACGCGGTCGACCCCGACGGCGACGACGTCGCCCTCGAGACCATCACCACTCAGCCGGAGCAGGGTTCGGCCGCCGTCTCCGCCGACGGCCGGTCGATCGTCTACACGAGCAGTGAGGCCACGTCGGGGCAGGTGCGGTTCGGGTACCAGGTGAAGGATGCCCGTGGCGCCACCGGTGTCGGCGAGGTCCGCGTGGGCGTCATCGCCGGTCAGAGCGACCCCAGCCCCGTGACCTTCAGCGACTACGTCCAGGTGCAGGCGGGAGCCGACAGCACCGTCGTCGTCCGGCCAGCCGACAACGACGTCGACCCGTTCGGCAGCGCTCTCGAACTCACCGACGTCGTTCCGAACGCACCTGCGGACAGTCCCGAATACGCCGCGCTGGCCGATCGGGTCAGCGTCGACGGCCCCGCCGTCACGGTCCGGGCGGGTACGGCCCTCGGGACGTTCTCCTATTCGTACGAGGTCGCCAATGCCGACGGCGACACCGCGATCGGTCTGCTGGTCGTCAAGGTCGTGCGGGACCCGGTGCCGGACCACCCCGTCGTCTCGGACACGGTGCTGACGATCGAGGACCGGGACCAGTTCCCGACCGGTGTCGACGTCCTGAGCGGACGGGTCGCCTGGACCGGCGGGGACCCGTCGTCACTGACGCTGCGCCTGTGGGGCGCCCCGGATGATCTGCGCGTGTCCGGCTGGGAGATCTCGGGCGAGCTGCCCGCGCAGAGCCGCCTCATCCCCTTCGAGGTGACCGGAACGGCTTTCGACGGCACCGAGGTCACGACGTACGGATTCCTGCGCGTCCCCGGGACGGACGAGGTGCGTCTCACGCTTCGCGCAGGGGCCGAGCCGCTCCGTGTGCGCGAGGGCGAGAGCGTCGACGCGGATCTCGCCGAGCTCGTCGCCCTTCCCGAGGACGCGACGCTCGTGCTGGACGGCACGGGGACGAAAGCTGGGGGCGCCCGCCCGGAGGCGACCTGCCGCATCGTGTCGGGCACCGTCATCCGCTACAGCGCGGGACGCGGCGCACCGTGGACCGATTCGTGCATCGTGACGGCGCGGTTGGCGGGGGGAGACACCCCGACCGTGCTGCCCGTGCCCGTGCAGATCGAGGCGGAGATCCCGCAGCCGTCGCTGCGCAGCGCATCGATCGGGGTGCGACCGGGGCAGACGCAGACCTTCGACCTCACGCGCATGGTGCGATGGGCCGGTGCCGCCGACGAGAGTGCCCTCGACGTCGAGATCTCGTACCGCGGCGACCAGTTCGACGTCACGCAGAAGGATGCCGTCGTGACGGTGACCGGGCGTGACGAGGCCCGTCCCGGACGCGAGGAGGAGGTCACGGTTTCGTTGCCGAGCCATCCCGACGCCGCCGCCGCGAGCCTCATCCTCACCGTCGGTCCGTCGCCTTCGACGCTCCCCCGCGGCGGTTCCGCGGTGCAGACGTGCTCGCAGGCCGACGGCACCACCTCCTGCACGATCGACGTCGTCGGCGCCGACGGCGAGGTCAATCCCCTCCCTGGGACGCCGCTGCGCGTGGTCGGCGCATCGAGCTCGGGCAACTGCGACGGCGTGCGCTTCGCGCCCGCGGGAGACCGCGCCGTCCGCGCCAGCTGGAGTTCGGATGCCGAGGGGGCGGCGCGCTGCGCCGGGACCTTCGTCGTCGAGGACGCCCAGGGCCGACAGTCCAGCGGCGACCGCAACGGCTCCATCGTCCTGGACCTGCGGGGGCTCCCCGCGAACCCGACGCGCGTCGAATGGACCGCCTACAGCGAGGACACGGTGAGCCTCCGAGTGACATCGGATGCCGGTTCCTACCCCGCGGTCCAGGGCTACCGCATCACGACGGGCGGCCGCGAGGTCGCGACCTGCCCCGCGTCGGGCGTGTGCGCACCGATCTCCGCGCCCGTCGGCGAGCAGCGCGTGTACGAGGCCCGCGCGACGAACGACGTCGGCGCGTCCCGCGGTGCCGTCCGGACGACGGCCTGGTCGTACCGCCCGCCTGCACGGCCCGGAGCCGCGTCGTTCCAGCCCGAGCCGAACGGACGCGACGGCGGCCTGGCCACGATCACCGTGACAGGCCTGGACGACACGACGGGGACGGTGCGGCTGTCGGGCGGAGTCGCGGGAAGCGCGACGCAGCCGGTCAGCGGAGGGACGGCGACGTTCACGGGCTATCGCGTCGGCTCCAACGAACCGACCCAGCTCACCGCGACGCCGCTCACCGAGTTCGAGCTGCCGCCCATCGCCGGCGGCTCCAGCGAGGGACGGGCGCTGGAGCTGTCGGCGCACGGAGTGGGGGCACCCACGATCGAGCTGTCCGAGACGACGACGTCGAGTTCGATGACGGTGTCGGTCCGCGTCACCGGCCAGAGCGCCGGGACCGAGCCGCTGTTCGGATTCAGCGAGACTCCCGCCTGCACTCCGAACAGCCGCTCGTCCAGCCAGAGATTCGACGCGGTGGCGTTCCAGCGCAAGACCATCCACGTCTGTGTGACAAGCACGTTCAACGGCGCCGCCGGGTTCGGTGTCACGAGCGATCAGATCACCGCGCGGCCGATCGGCAGTGTCGACGCACCCCCACGCCTGACCTACACCGTCTCCTCCAGCCCCAGTGGGAACCAGGGCTCCGGCTTCACCTATGCGGCGAGCGGGCACAGCGACGCGGGAAAGCCGCCGTTCGAGGGAGCACAGCTGCGCTACCGGCTCAACGGTCGATCCGTGGACGCGTTCGCACCGCGAGTCAACCAGCCCAGCGACCGCTGGGGCGCCGTCTGGTGCGACACGTTCCTCGGGTTCGACGCGGAATGCTCCGGCGAGACGCCCATCGAGCCCTCGTCCGGAAGCGCGGACTGGCCCGTCTACGTCGCCACCGACGACATCCCCTCCTGCCGATCGGACGAGGCGGTACGGGACTGGTTCCCCCGCGACATCGGGCGCAATGTCGCGACCGTCGAGACGAACGTGCGCACCGGTGACCTCGGCCCGGTGTCGGTCACGTATACGATCCGTTGGACGGGCGCGCTCGCGGAGCTGCAGAGCCCTCCGGGTCTCACCGTCGACTGCCGACAGATCGCGCCACCGGATCCCGAGCCGGAGCCCGATCCCGACCCCGAGGCGCCGGCGGGCTGAACCGCCCCCGCCCGGATCACCCGTTCTTCGAGAGGAA
The DNA here is from genome assembly GCF_900102005.1 of Microbacterium sp. LKL04. Lineage (NCBI taxonomy): Bacteria > Bacillati > Actinomycetota > Actinomycetes > Micrococcales > Microbacteriaceae > Microbacterium > Microbacterium sp. LKL04. Next base: position 1,355,412 of record NZ_LT627736.1, read on the forward strand.
CACGATGACGATCACCCAGGAGCAGAGCGCCTGGTTCGCCGAGACCTTCACCTCGCTCGTCGACAACGTCGAGCAGGTCGTGCTCGGTAAGCGCCACGTCATCGAGCTGGCCTTCACCGCCATGGTGTCCGAGGGTCACCTGCTCCTCGAGGACTACCCCGGCACGGGCAAGACCTCGCTGGCGCGCGCGATGGGACGTTCGGTCCAGGGGACGAGCTCCCGCATCCAGTTCACTCCGGACCTCCTGCCGGGCGATGTCACCGGCATCACCGTCTACGACCAGCGCCGCGGCGAGTTCGAGTTCCACCAGGGCCCGATCTTCGCCAACATCGTCCTCGCCGACGAGATCAACCGAGCGTCCCCCAAGACGCAGTCCGCCCTCCTCGAGGTGATGGAGGAAGGGCACGTGACCGTCGACGGCATCACCCGGGACGTGGGGGTCCCCTTCCTCGTCGTCGCCACGCAGAACCCCGTGGAGCAGGCCGGAACGTACCGGCTGCCCGAGGCCCAGCTCGACCGCTTCCTCATGAAGACCTCGCTCGGCTACCCCGATCACGCCGCGACCCTGCGAATCCTCGAGGGTTCCAGCGAGGCATCCCGCGACGTGGCGCCCGTCGTCACCCCGCAGGGCGTGGTCAGCATGGCCGACATCGCGCGCGGGGGGTACCTCGCGCCGCTCGTCCTGGACTACGTCGCTCGGCTGGTCGAGGCGACCCGTCTTGCCCGCGAGGTCCGTCTCGGGGTGAGCGTCCGCGGTGCGCTCGCTCTCACGAAGGCCTCCCGGACGTGGGCACTGGCCCACGGGCGCACCTACGTGACCCCCGACGACATCAAGGCGCTCGCGGTCCCCGTCCTCGCCCACCGCCTCATCCTGGATCCCGAGGCCGAGTTCGACGGCGTGACCGCCGAGGCCGTGATCGGGCAGGTCCTTCTGGACGTCGTCCCGCCGTCGCAGCAGGAGCGCGCGGACGAACGTCGTCAGCGAGAGAACGTGTGAGCTCGTCGACCGAGTCCCGTCTCACCCGAACCTCGGGGACGACGGGGTACACCCGCACCCGCTACGGCACGGAGCGTTCGGCGGCCGTGCTCGCCGTTCGCGGCGTCCAGGGCTGGCGGCGGCTCCGCCGTGGCGTCGCCCGTGCCGCGCGGAACACCGCTGAGACCATCGCTCCCGCGGGCTGGGTCGTCGTCGCGGTGGCGGTCGTGGGACTCGGCTTCGGACTCGGATTCGGACTGCTCGAATTCGCCGTCGCAGGCGGCGCGGGTCTTCTGCTCCTCGCTCTGTCCTTCCCGTTCCTCTTCGGGGCGCGGGCCTACCAGGTCGCCCTCCGCCTGGCCCATGACCGCGTCGTGGCGGGCACCCCGGTGGAAGGCGCTCTCGTCGTCACCAACGTCGGCAGGCGCACGGCGCTCCCCGGCAGGGTGGATCTGCCGGTCGGAGACGGCCTCGTCGACGTGCACGTGCCGCTTCTGCGTCCAGGGCACGAGCTCTCGGAGACCGTCGTCATCCCGACGCAGCATCGTGGCGTCATCACGGTCGGTCCCGCGCGCACCGTGCGCGGCGACCCCCTCGGCATCCTCACCCGCGAAGCGACCTGGCAGGACACGCACACGCTCTACGTGCACCCCGTGACGACCGCGCTCCGCAGTTCTGCGGCCGGCCTCATCCGCGACCTCGAGGGCAGCCCCTCCCGCACCATCGTCGACGCGGACTTCTCCTTCCACGCGCTGCGCCCCTACGCCCCCGGAGACTCCCCCCGCCAGGTGCACTGGAAGTCCACGGCGAAGACCGGCGCCATGATGGTGCGTCAGTACGAGGAGACCCGACGGTCCCGCATGATCCTCGTCCTCGCCCTCGGGGTCGACGAATACGCCGACGAGGACGAGTTCGAGCTCGCGGTCAGCGCCACGGCATCCATCGGCGTCCGCGGCATCCGCGACGGGCGCGATGTGGACGTCGTCGCGGGGTCGGAGATCCCCGAGTTCGCACGCAGCCGGATGCGGACCTTCCGCACCCTCACGACCATCTCCAGCCGCACGCTCCTCGACGATCTGGCCGGCATCGAACGCGGCGAGAACCCGAGTCGGCTGCGCGAGGTCGCGGCGCTCGTCTCGGAACGTCATCCGGATGCCTCGATCGCCTTCCTCGTGTGCGGTTCGGCACCCACCCCCACCCAGTTGCAGAGCGCAGCCCTCGCGTTCGGCTCCGAGGTCGCCGTCGTCGCCCTCGTGTGCGCGCCGACCGCGGCCCCCGGCATCCGGCGACTCGGGAGCATGACGGTCGTCTCGATCGGTCTGCTCGAAGACCTCCGGCAGCTCCTGGCGCGAAGCGGCCAGTCATGACCGCCGCGCCCACCCGTCGCGACGCCCGTCGCCGTCCGGCGCCCTCGCGCACCGGCTTCTACGTCGGTCAGGCTGTCGTCATCGACCTGCTCCTGGCGGTGGGCGCGATCGCTGCCTGGCCCATTTACCGCAGCACGGCGTTCATTGTGGTCGTCTCGGCGGGCATCGCCGCGGGCCACGTCGTGGCGGCCATGGGCGTCCGGTGGCGGTGGTCGGGGTGGTGGGTCGCGCTCGCGGCGCTCGGCGCCTACCTGGCTCTGGGCGTGCCCGTTGCAGCCGCCGGGTCCCTCTCCTCGGCCGACGCCGCCCTCCGCGCCCTGGTGAGCGTCGCGACGGCCCCGGTGACCGGGTGGAAGGACCTCCTGACCCTCGAACTGCCGCTCGGCAGTTACCAGGCGACCCTCGCGCCCACCCTCCTGCTCTTCCTCGGCAGCGCCGTCGCGGCGCTCTCGATCGCCTGGCGGGGAACGAGATGGTGGATGCCTGCGGTCGCCGTGTCGCTGGTACCCGCCGTCTTCGGGGTCGCCTTCGGCGCCCGCTCGCTCGCCGCGCCCCTGCGCGTCGGTCCGGTGGCGGTTCAGCCCGAGACACTGGTGGGTATCGCAGCTCTCGTGACCGCTCTGGTCGCCGTCATCTGGCGGACGACCGACGAGCGCCGTCGGGCGCTCGCGACGGCGAGCGCTGCAACCGGAGTGGTGCGGGGACCCGGTGGCCGCCGACGGGGCAGCGCGGCGCGCGCTGCGACGGCGGTCGGGATGGTCGTCGTCGCCATCGCGGCCGCCGCTGCCTGGGGCCCGTGGGCTCTCGCCGACCAGCCCCGGTCGGTCGCGCGGAGTGTCGTCGACCCGATCCTCGAACTCGAACGGGCACCGAGTCCGCTGGCCGCCTACCGCGCGTCGTTCACCGATGAACGCTACGACGAGACACTGTTCACCGTGACGGCGTCGACGGGGCTCGATCGTGTGCGACTCGCGACGCTCCCGTTCTACGACGGTCGCACCGTCCGGGCGGTCGACCCGGTCACGGGCGCCGCGGACCCGATGACCTCGTTCACCCGAGTGCCCTCGAGCCTCGACGAGAGTGCCGCCGGCGCAGCCGTCGTCACGGTGCGGATGGGCACCGGCACCGGCATCTGGGTGCCGACCATCGGCGCGCTCCGGGCGATCGCGTTCGAGGGACCGCGCGCGGCCGACTTCGCCGACGGCTTCTTCCACAACGCGGCGACCGGCGGCGCCATCGAGATCGCCGATCCGGGGCTCACCGCGGGAGACGCGTACCGGCTCGAAGTCGTCCCGGAGCCCGCCGCGGCACCCGTGGCATCCCTCGTTCCGTCGCGGACCGGACCGTCCCTGCCTGCCGAGGCTGTCCCGGCGTCGCTGACGGAGTGGATCGAGGCGCAGCAGGCGGGATCGGGAGGGAGCGGGCTCGAGATCCTGCTCGATCGGTTGCGCTCGCGCGGCTACCTGAGCCACGCGCTGCAGCTGACCCCGGGTCAGACCCCGTCGTGGCTGCAGGACCTCGGCGAGGGCGGTTTCCAATCGTCGCGAGCGGGCCACTCCGCAGACCGGATCGGTGCGCTCTTCACTCAGCTCCTCGACCGCGAGGCAGAGGCGCCCGGCGGTTCCGATGCCGACCTCGTGGCCGCGGTGGGCGACGACGAGCAGTTCGCGGTCGCCGGAATGATCATCGCCGATCAGCTCGGCTTCAACGCCCGCGTCGTGGTCGGCACCCGCCTCGCGTCCGCCGAGGACCTGCCGGTGTGCGACGAGGGCGCCTGTCGCGGCGGGGATCTCGCCGCGTGGATCGAGGTGCAGGATGCCGCCGGCCGGTGGACCCCGATCGACGTGACACCGCAGCACGAGAGCTTCCCCTCCCCCGACCTCGAACAGCGACGCGATCCCGAGAACCCGACGGATGTCCGACGGGACGAGGCCGAGCCGGTCCTGCCCGCCGACGCCTCTCCCGCCGATGGCGACCGCCCGGCGCAGGATGCGCCGGACGAACAGGCCGACCTCTCCGCGCTCTGGACGGCGGTCCGCATCGGCGGCATCTCCCTGCTCGCCGTCGTCGTCCTCGTCGGCCCACTCGTCACGGTTCTCGCGATCAAGGCGCTTCGACGCCGCGGCCGACGGCGTCGCCCTGATGTCGCCGAACGGTTCAGCGGCGGCTGGGAGGAGTACGTCGACACAGCAGTCGACCACGGATACCCCGCACCGGCGCATCTCACCCGGCAAGAGCTCGCGCTCCTCTTCGCGCAGGGTGCCGACGGGGGCGCCGGGACACGGCTGGCGACGTGGGCCGACCGCTCGGTGTTCGATGTGGCTCCCCCGTCGACGGAGGAGAACGACGAGTTCTGGCGGATCGTCGCAGCCGAGCGTTCCCGGTTCGCCGCCGGCAAGGGCTTCTGGGCGCGACTGCGGGCGCGACTGTCGCTCCGCTCATTGCTGCCGCGCACACGGCCCCGGCGCCGATAGGGTGTGCGATGCGGGACCGAGGGAACCCATGACGGAGGACGAGGACACATGCAGAGCGTGACGACGGGGAGCGTGCTCCCGATCGCCGAAGACGCCGCCGGATCGTTGGCAGGTGTCGCCGCGGTGTCACTCGTGGCCGTCGTGATCCAGCTGATCGCAGCGGTCGGCGTGTACGTCTGGGGGTCGATGGCCCTCGCGGCCGTCTTCCGCAAGACGGACCGACCGCCGGGTCGAGCCTGGGTCCCGGTGTGGAACCTCTGGCTGCTGTTCGAACTGTCGGGGATGAAGGGCTGGTGGGCTGCCATCCTGGTGGGCGGCGGCATCCTGACCGTCATCCTGTCGACGGTGACGTCGTCTCTGTTCGCGCAGTCCGCGCAGAACGCCGCGTTCGGCGGGGGCGGAGACGCCTCGGGCGCCCTCCTGGCCGCGGCCGTCGTCCCGGTCGTCCTCTTCTTGGTGTTCGCCGCGGCCGCCGTGATCCTGATGCTGCGCATGATGGGTCCCCTCAACCGCGGCTTCGGCCGCGGCAGCGGGTTCGTCGTGCTCGGCGCCCTGCTCCTCCCCGTCTGGGCCTCGGTGATCGGGTGGGGTTCGGCGACCTGGCAGGGCGTCCCTCGGGGCGGGATCCCCCCGACTCCGTTCGCCGCCCCGCCCGCTGCACCGGTCGCTGCGCCCGCGACCGCCGACACCACCGCCTTCGCGCCGCCGCCCGCGCCTGCGCCCGTCGCTCCCGCGCCGTCGCTCGCATCCCCGGCCCCCGTTGCGGTGCCCCTGCAGCCGGGCGCACCGGTGCCGACGAATCCCTGGTCGCCGCCTCCGCTCGCGCCCGCGACGCCGGCCGCCGCTCCGATCATCGCCGCGCCCGTCGCGCCGCCGTTCGACGCGGCGCCGGCCGCCGAGACCGGAGTCGAGGAGCACACCGTCCTCGCCGCGCACCGTCGGCCGAGCGCCACGCTCCGGCTGCCGACCGGAGAGACCGTCGCGCTCACCGCTGCCGTGATCGTGCTGGGCCGCAACCCCGCACCGCCGACGGACGAGCCGGGGGCGCAGACCGTCGCGATCGACGACGCGACCCGTACGGTCTCGAAGACCCACGCGCTCCTGCGCCGCACGGACGACGGCTGGAACATCACCGACCTCTCGTCCACGAACGGCGTCCTCGTCGGCGACAGCGAATCCGAGATCCCCGTCGGGACGCCCACTCCCCTCGCCGGCCGGTTCCTTCTCGGCGACGCCGAACTCACCTTCGATGCGGGCGCGCGATGACGATGCGCGAGCCCTCGCCTCTCCCGTTCGAGGTCATCAGCGGCGCCCTCACCGATACGGGGCTCCGCCGTCGCGTCAACGAGGACTCGCACCTCGCGAGCTTCCCCGTCTTCGTCGTCGCCGACGGGATGGGCGGCCACGAGGCGGGCGATCTGGCTTCTGCAGCCGTGATCGACGCATTCCGCGGCTTCGTGGGCCGCGGCGACGTGACGCCCCAAGAGGTCGCCGATGCGGTCCACGCCGCGCATGCGTCGGTCGGTGCGATCTCCCGGCGGACGACGCGGGGCGCGGGGTCCACCCTCACCGGCATCGTGGCGGTCCAGCAGAACGGCGAGAACCGGTGGCTCGTCGTCAACGTCGGCGACTCCCGCGTGTACCGGCTGCTGTCCGAGCGTCTGGAGCAGCTCACCGTCGACCACTCGGTCGCGCAGGAGATGGTGGATGCCGGCCGGCTGGCCCGCGAGGACATGTCGTCGTTCGAGGGACGCAACGTCATCACACGAGCCGTCGGCGGCGAGCAGAGCCCCGCCGACTTCTGGCTCCTGCCCGTGGTCACCGGCGAGCGCCTGCTCGTCTGCTCGGACGGTCTGTCCGGCGAGATCACGGACGAGGCGATCCGCGCCGGACTCCTCTCGGGAGCCTCCCCCGCCCAGACGACCGGCGCGCTCATCTCGCAGGCCCTGGCTCACGGCGGGCGCGACAACGTCACGGCGATCGTCGTGGACGTGGTGGCCGGCGGCATCCACCCCCGGCTCGAAGACACGACGGGCGGTCTCGTCACGAGCGAGCCCGCGTCCGGCACGATCGAGGTCGAGACGGTCCCCTCCCGCCGGAGACGTCATGACTGATCCGGTCGACGACCGCACTCATCGCGCCGACCACGAGGAACCCGACGACGAGACCCTGCTCGCGGCGCGACACGACCCGGACGACCGGACGCGTCTGGCTGAGCGGCGTTCGCCCGATGACGAGACCCGGCTCGCCGCGCGCCACACGCCCGACGACGAGACGCTCCTCGCCGAACGACGTGCGGCCGATGACGCGACCCTCCTCGCGGAGCGACGGGCCGATGAGGAGACCCGCGTGGCCGAACGGCGGGAGGCATCCGATCCCCCCGGGCGCGGTGTCGTCCACGGGCGGGCAGACACACCCCGCTCCGCCTCGACGGCGGGGACCCTGGCTTCCCGCGCGGTGTACGCACCTCGTGGCGGCGAGGCGCCGCCGGCGATCACCCGCGCTCCGGTCGCACCGCCGACCGCGACGACCCCCGCGCCCGCGGCACGTCCGCGCCGCGGTGGTTTCATCGCGATCGCGGTCGTGGGCGTGACGCTCGTCGCCGGCGCCGCGTGGGGGATCATCCAGATCGTTCAAGGGGGCATGTGATGACGGAAGACATCGAGTTGACAGCCGAGACGGATGCCGCCGAGCTCGGCATCGAGTTCTGCGGAGAGTGGTTCCACCCGACGCCCGGCCAGACGTACTCGATCGGGCGCGACGCCGATCTCGTGATCGACACGAACCCGTACCTGCACCGGCGGCTGCTCGAGATCGAGTCCTCCCAGGGCATGTGGTGGCTCACCAACACGGGGCGATCGATCTCCGTCGCCCTGGCGACGTCGGACGGCGCCTACCAGGCGATGCTCGGTCCCGGCACCCGCGTGCCTCTGGTCTTCCCCGAATTGATGGTCATGTTCACGGCCGGGGCGTACACGTACGAATTCTCGATCCGCAACGGAGCCGCGCGGTTCACGGGCCGGATCACGGGGCTCGACGGCGACAGCACCGACGGCGGCACGACCATCGGTGCGGTTCCTCTGACCGCCAGTCAGCGTCTCCTCCTGATCGCGCTCTGCGAGCCGATCCTGCGCGGCGGGATGATGGGCTCGAGCCAGATCCCGACGTCGGCGAAGGCCGCGGAACGGCTCGGGTGGCCGCTGACGACCTTCAACCGCAAGCTCGACAACGTGTGCGACAAGTTCGACCGCGAGGGCGTCCAGGGGCTCCGCGGCGGCGTCGGCAAGCTGGCCACGAATCGGCGCGCACGCCTCGTCGAGCACGCGATCCTCTCGCGCCTCGTGACGGCGGCCGACCTGCCGCTGCTCGACGAACCGCAGAACACCGACCGCTGAGCCTGCGCCGGCGGGTGCCGGGCGCGACGCGCGCGGGCGCCCGCCGGCATCCGCCCGCGCGATAGCATCGAAGGCTGTGTCCGCACCCGCCCCCGTCCTCGCGTATCCCCCGGAGCTGCCCGTCAGCGCCGCGCGGGACGAGATCACGCGCGCCATCGCGGAGCACCAGGTCGTCATCGTCGCCGGCGCCACCGGGTCGGGAAAGACGACCCAGCTGCCGAAGATGTGCCTCGAGCTCGGCCGCACGCGCATCGCGCACACGCAGCCCCGACGCATCGCGGCGCGGTCGATCGCCGAGCGTCTCGCGCACGAGGTGCAGGTGCCCCTCGGCGGCGCCATCGGCTACAAGGTCCGCTTCACCGACGAGGTGACCGACGCCACGCAGGTCACGCTGATGACCGACGGCATCCTGCTCAACGAGATCCACCGAGACCGACTGCTGCGCCGTTACGACACGATCATCGTCGACGAGGCGCACGAGCGGTCCCTCAACGTCGACTTCCTGCTGGGCTACCTCGCCCGCATCCTGCCCGAGCGCCCGGATCTGAAGGTGATCATCACCTCGGCGACGATCGACCCCGAGAGCTTCGCGGCGCACTTCGCCGCGACGGCACCGGACGGCGAGCGCGTCCCCGCCCCGATCATCGAGGTCTCGGGCCGCACCTACCCCGTCGAGATCCGCTACCGCGCGCACGATGAGGAGACGGAGGACGACGTCGACGGCCTGCTCGCGGCGCTCCGCGAACTCGACCGGGAGCCCGACGGCGACGTGCTCGTCTTCCTCCCCGGCGAGGCCGAGATCCGCGACGCGATGGATGCCGTCCGCGGCCTGTACGCGAAGGACGCCCGCCCCACCGAAGTCCTGCCGCTGTTCGGACGGCTCTCGTCCGCCGAGCAGCACCGAGTCTTCGAACCGTCCGCGGTGGCCGGCGTCCGGCGACGGGTCATCCTCGCCACGAACGTCGCCGAGACGAGCCTCACGGTCCCCGGCATCCGCTACGTCGTCGACACCGGCACGGCGCGCATCTCGCGCTACAGCGTGCGGTCGAAGATCCAGCGGCTGCCGATCGAGGCGATCTCGCAGGCCTCGGCGCAGCAGCGCTCCGGGCGTGCCGGTCGCACGTCGGCGGGCATCGCGATCCGCCTGTACGGCGAGGACGACTTCACCGCGCGGCCCGAGTTCACCGAGCCCGAGATCCTCCGCACCTCGCTCGCGTCGGTCATCCTGCAGATGCTCTCGCTCGGCTTCGGCGACGTCACCGAGTTCCCGTTCCTCACCAAGCCCGACAGCCGCGGCGTGAAGGCGGCCGTCGAACTGCTCACCGAGCTCCGAGCCGTCGCAGGGCGCACGGGCGCGCTGCGACTGACGAGCCTCGGTCGGCGCATCGCGCGACTGCCGATCGACCCGAGGTTCGCGCGGATGCTGCTCGAGGCCGAGAAGCTCGGCGTCTCGCGCGACGTGCTCGCGATCGTGTCGGGACTGTCGATCCAGGACGTCCGCGAACGCCCCGAGGAGCGCCGCGAGGAGGCCGACCGCCTGCACGCGCGGTTCGTCGACCCGACGAGCGACTTCCTCACCCTGCTGAACCTCTGGAACCACCTGCGCAAGCAGCAGCGCGAGCTCGGCTCGAGCGCCTTCCGGCGCCTCTGCCGCAGCGAGCACCTGAACTACGTGCGCGTCCGCGAGTGGTTCGACGTGCACCGGCAGCTCTCGACGCTCTCCCGTTCCGGTTCGCCGAAGGATGCCCCGCGTCAGCCCGCGGGTGCCGCCGATCCCGACGCGCTCCACCGGGCGATCCTGTCGGGGCTCCTCTCGCACATCGGCATCCTCGACACGCGTTCGGTAACGACCGATCCCGCGAAGAAGAACGCTCGGAAGCCTCTGCCGCAGTACCGCGGCGCGCGCGGCGCCTCGTTCGCGGTGTTCCCCGGCTCGGGCCTGCGCAAGGCCTCCCCCGACGCCGTCATGGCTGCCGAGCTCGTCGAGACCTCGCGCCTGTTCGGCCGCACGGTCGCCGCGATCGATCCCGCGTGGGCCGAGGACCTCGCCGGTGACCTCGCGCACCGCAGCCTCAGCGACCCGCACTGGTCGAAGGATGCCGGCGCTGCCGTCGCGGCTGAGAAGGTGACGCTCTTCGGCGTCGAGATCATCCCGCGCCGCCGGGTGCAGCTCGCCCGCCGCGACCGCGACCTCGCTCGGGAGCTGTTCCTGCGCCACGCGCTCGTCGAGGGCGAGTGGAACAGCCAGCACCTCGACAAGCGGCTCACGGCGTTCGAGCGCCGCAACGGCGAGCTGCGACGTCAGCTCGAGCGCATCGAGGAGCGGGAGCGCCGCCGCGACATCCTCGTCGGCGACGAAGCGGTGTACGCCTTCTACGACGCCCGCGTGCCGCACGACGTGTTCGACGTCCGCTCGTTCGAGGCATGGTGGCGCGAGACGCAGCCCGCCGCCCCGAAGCTCCTCGACATGACCGAGGCCGACCTCCTCGGCGAGTCCGCGCGCACCGACGAGCGCGACTTCCCGACGCGCTGGCGACAGGGCGACCAAGTGCTCTCGCTCGCCTATCGCTTCGAGCCCGGTGCGTCCGACGACGGCGTCAGCGTCGTCGTACCCCTAGCCCTCCTCGCTCAGCTGCGCCCCGACGGGTTCGACTGGCAGGTCCCCGGCATGCGCGACGAGCTCGTCACCGGGCTCATCAAGGCGCTCCCCAAGGCGATCCGCCGCCACGTCGTCCCCGCCGCGGACTGGGCGAGCACCCTCGGCGACGAGCTGCGCGGATCGGGCCCCGAGGACACCGACGGACTCCCGGCGTCCACTCTCCGTGCAGCCCTCGCCGCCCGCATCCAGCGCGTCGCGCACCAGCCGGTCACCGAGCGCGACTTCGACCTCGAGCGCGTCCCCGCCCACCTGGGTGTCTCGTTCCGCGCCGTCGACCAGCGCGGGCGCACCGTCGGGTCGTCCCGCGACCTGCGCGAGCTGCAGGATCGCCTCGCCGGCCGTGCCCGCGAATCGGTCGCCCGCTCGCTCGCGCCGAAGCGCGGCCCGCAGCCGGCGGCATCCCCCGCCGCGACCGTCGCCGCCGCGAGCGCCCCCATCGAGCGCACCGGCATCACGACGTGGGACGTCGGGGACCTGCCCGAGGTCGTCGACACGAAGGTCGCCGGCGGCGTCGTCCGCGGGTACCCGGCGCTCGTCGACGCGAAGGACGGGGTGTCGCTGCGCATCGAGGCGACCGCCGAACGCGCCGCCGAGCTCACCCGCGCCGGCGCCCGGCGACTGCTGCTGCTCGCCGTGCCCTCGCCGACCGCGTACGTCATGGATCACCTGACGGCGCCCGAGAAGCTCGCCCTGGCGGCCTCGCCCTATCCGTCGGCGAAGGCGCTCATCGAAGACGCGCGGGTCGCCGTCGCGGACGCCGTCATGGGCGATGCGGTCATCCGGACCGAAGCAGCGTTCACCGCCGCCCGCGACGCGTTCTCTTCCCGGGTCGTCGACGAGCTGTTCCAGACCGTGTCGCTGGCCGCCCGCATCCTCACCCTGCAGCGCGACGTCGAGCGGGCGGTGAAGAACCAGAACTCCATGACGCTCCTCGCCGCCCTGGGAGATGTGAAAGGCCAGCTCGCCGGCCTCATCCACCCCGGGTTCCTCTCGCGCACCGGCACCGCGCGCCTCGCGCACCTCCCCCGCTACCTGCAGGGAGCGAAGGAGCGGGTCGACGGGCTCTCGGACAACCCCGGTCGCGACCGGCAGCGGATGACCGAGTACGAGCGGGCCGCCGCCCTGTTCACGGATGCCGGGGGCACCCTCCCGCTGCCCGCCGACACCTCCGCGCGACTCGAACACGCTCGCTGGCTGCTCGAGGAGTTCCGCGTGAGCCTGTTCGCGCAACGCCTCGGCACAGCCGAGCCCGTCTCGCTGCAGCGCATCTCGAAGGCGCTCGCGGGCTGAGTCAGCTCGCCCGCAGCAGGTCGCGGTAGAACTCGATGCCGCGCAGCCACGAGCCCACACGGATCCGCTCGTCGTGCGAGTGCAGCGCCTCGCGCTCGCCCCGCGTCAGGTGGAACGGCGTGAAGCGGTACACGTGTCCGCTGATCTCGGTGAACCAGCGGCTGTCGCTCGCGCCGAGCTGGATGTAGGGGGTCGGCAGGACCTCCTCGCCGAGCGCCGACCGCGTCGCCGCCGCGAGACGGTCCCACGCGGGACCCGACCAGGGGGACACGGGTGACGGGTCGGATGCCGAGACCACGTCGACCTCGACGAGCGGGTCGCCGACGACACGGCGAATGCGCGCCTCCGCCGACGTCGCGGTGTCTCCGGGGAGGAGCCGGACGTTGACGCTCGCCCGTGCCGCCGTGGCCAGGACGTTCGCCCCGGCTGCACCGGAGAGCTCGGTGACGACCGCGGTGGTCCGCACGAGCGCGTTGAGCTCGGGCCCGAGGCGCGGGAAGACCTTGACGAGGAGCCGGCCGGTCACCCCGATGCTCGCGAACACGCGCCGGAGCGGCCCCGACGTGTGTGGCGCGACCGTCTCGAACATCGCCCGCACCGGCGGCACGAGTCGGGTAGGGAACGGGCGCCGGTGCAGCCGCAGGACGGCTCGGGCGAGCCGCGCGGTGGCGGGGTCGCGTGGCGGCGTCGAGGCGTGCCCGCCGAGTTCACGGGCGGTCAGATGCACCGTCATCACGCCGCGTTCGGCGACGCCGATGACGGCGGTCGGGACGATCACCCCCGGCAGCGCTCCCTCGACGACGGCGCCGCCCTCGTCGAGCACGAGCGACGGACGCACGCCCCGCTGTCGCAGCACCTCGACGATCGCCTGCGCACCGTCGCCGGCGACCTCCTCGTTGTGCCCGAAGGCCAGGTACACGTCGCGCTCGGGCACAACGCCCTCCGCGACGAGCGATTCCACGGCCTCGAGGATCGCGACGAGGGACCCCTTGTCGTCGACGGCGCCGCGCGCACGGATCTCGGCGGTGTCCCCGGAGCCGACGAGCTCGGCGCCGAACGGCTCATGCGACCACTCCGACGCGACGACGGGAACGACGTCGATGTGCGCCATGAGGACGAGCGGGGACGCGGCATCCCGCCCGCGCCAGCGATAGAGGAGCGAATACCCGGCCACCACCTCCCGCTCGAGGACCGCATGCAGGGCCGGGTAGAGACGAACGAGAGCGTCGTGGAAACGGAGGAAGTGGGTGCCGTCGGCGTCGGCATCACCCGGATCCAGGGAGACCGTCGGGATCTGCAGGAGTTCGCGGAAGCGGCCGAGGGAGGAATCGGAGGTGCGGGCCACGGTCCGACTTTAGATCGATCCACCCGCGCCCGCCGATAGTCTCGGGACATGACCGCACTTCGATGGGGAATCCTGGCCACCGGCGGCATCGCGCACGCCTTCACCGCCGACCTGAAGACGGCGGGTCTGACGGTCACCGCCGTGGGCTCGCGCCGCTCCGAGTCGGCGCAGGAATTCGCCGCGAAGTACGGCATCCCCCGCTCCTACGGATCGTACGACGAGCTCGTCGCCGACCCCGAGGTCGACATCGTGTACATCGCGACGCCCCACAGCCACCACCTCGCGTGCGCGGCCCTCGCCCTCGAGCACGGCAAGCACGTGCTCATCGAGAAGCCCCTGACCCTCGACGCCGACCAGGCCGTCGCGATCCGCGACCTCGCCGCCGATCACGGCCTGCTGGCGATGGAGGCGATGTGGACGCGGTACCTGCCCCACATGGTGCGCCTGCGGGAGATCCTCGCGGCGGGCGTCATCGGCGAGGTGCGGGTGCTCAGCGCCGACCACACGCAGAACCTCCCCACCGACCCCGATCACCGGCTCAACGAGCTCGCGCTCGGCGGCGGTGCGCTCCTCGACCTCGGGATCTACCCCGTCTCGTTCGCCTGGGACGTCCTCGGCGCGCCCGCCGAGATCCTGGCGACGGCGCAGCTCGGCGAGACCGGCGCCGACACCGACGTCGCGATCTCCGTGCGCCACGCGTCGGGCGGGGTCTCGTCGCTCCTCACCTCCATGCGGGGCGCCGGCGCCAACGCGGCGCAGATCGTCGGGACGAAAGGACGCATCGAGATCGACGGGGTCTTCTACGCGCCGACCTCTTTCCGTGTGTTCGACGTCGACGGCGCGGTCGTCGAAGAGTTCCGCGCCGAGATCGACGGGCGCGGCATGCAGTTCCAGGCGCTCTACGCCGAGCAGCTCATCGCCGAGGGCCGCACCGACAGCGACCTGCTGCCGATGGACGAGAGCGTCGCCATCATGGGCACCCTCGACGAGATCCGGCGCCAGATCGGCGTCGTCTACCCGCGCAGCTGAGTCCGCCTCAGGCCGGGTCTCCGAGCTCCCCGCGACGCCGGGCGAGCTCGGCGCGCAGCCGCTCCTCCTCGATCTCACGCTCGAGATCGGCGAGCTGCTGCTCGGTCGACCGAGCGTCCGATCGGCGCACCGGCGCGGCCGCCGGCTCGGTCGCCCACGGCGCGAACTGCGGCGCGCGGCGCACCTCGCGTTGCGGGTACTCCCGACCGATCGCGAACCACAGCACGGTGCCGAGGAACGGAAGCAGGATGACAACGAACAACCACACCGTCTTCGGCATGTGCTTCACGAGGCTCTGATCCCTCGTGATGATGTCGATCAGCGCGAAGATCATGCCCGCCAGCACGACGAACGAGATGAGGTACGGCATGGGCCAGAGTCTATGAGTACGCCATGTCTTCGCGCACCCTCGTCCTCACCACCCTCGCGGGACAAGCTGTAAGACTGGGGGGATGCCGGATTCCTCCACTCCTCGCGTCGCGGTCTACCTCGATTTCGACAACATCGTCATGAGTTGGTACGACCGGGTCCACGGTCGCAACAGCTACTCGCGGGACCGCCAGCGGATCGCCGCTGACCCCGACGAGAAGGAGATCTCGGAGCGCCTCGCCGCCGCGATGATCGACGTCGGCGCGATCATGGACTACGCGGCATCCTTCGGAACGCTCGTCCTCACCCGCGCGTACGCCGACTGGTCGTCGCCGGTGAATTCGCTCTACCGCCAGCAGCTCGTCGCCCGCGCGGTCGACCTCGTCCAGCTCTTCCCGGCGGCCGCCTACGCGAAGAACGGCGCCGACATCCGTCTCGCCGTCGACACCGTCGAGGACCTGTTCCGCCTCGAGGACCTCACCCATGTCGTCATCGTCGCCGGCGACAGCGACTACGTCCCGCTCGCGCAGCGGTGCAAGCGGCTGGGGCGCGTCGTCGTCGCCGTCGGCGTCGCGGGATCGACCGCCAAGTCGCTCGCCGCCGCGTGCGACCAGTTCGACGCCTACGACGCCCTGCCGGGCGTCGCGACCCGCGAGCCCGAGCCCACCCCGGAGACCGCGCCCTCGACGGCACGCCGCCGCCGAAAGGCCGTCGATCCCGTCGAGCAGCTCCTCTCCCGCGCGCTGCGCCTCGAGCAGGTCCGCACCGACGAGGAGTGGATGCACCTCTCGGCGGTCAAGAATCTGCTCAAGCGCATGGATCCCTCCTTCAGCGAGAAGGCACTGGGTCACCGCTCGTTCTCGGACTTCGTGAAGGCGCACCCGAAGGCCGCCGAACTCGACGAGTCGACCAATATCGTCCGCGTGCGCGCCGTCGACGGCTCCTGACGGCGCGATCCGGGCCGCCATCCCGACTCGGGCGACGGCGGGCACGGTAGGGTGTCCCCGTGGCTCGCCGGTCAACTCCGCCCGGCTCGCAGTCCTCACTGCGAGAGGCGAATCGTGCACGATTGCTCGATTCGCTCAAGAGGCATGGGCGCTTGACGCAGATCGAGCTCGCCGGCGCCACCGGGCTCTCCCCCGCAACGGTGTCGAACATCGTCAAGGAGCTCACCGCCTCCGGCGTGCTCCACACCTCCTTCACGTCCCGCAGCGGCCGCCGCGCCACCCTCGTCTCGCTCGCGCGGCAGGTCGGGCTCGTCGCCGGTGCGCACTTCTCGACCCGCAAACTCCACGTCGCGATCGCCGACGCGACACGGTCCGTCGTCGCCGAGACGTCCATCCCGCTCGCCCCCGACCACCGGCACGACGCCGAACTCGACCGGCTGAGTCTGCTGCTCGGCGACATGGTCGACGGGCTCGGCGGGTCCCTGTCGGATCTGCTCGGCGTCGGCTTGGCGCTGCCCGCCCCGGTGGATCCGCGCACATCCGTCATCTCGACGCCCGGCCTCCTGCCCGGATGGGACGGGGTCGACATAGCACGCAGCCTCTCCGCGCGGATCGGCCGCCCCGTGCACGTGGACAGCGAAGCGAACCTCGGTGCCCTCGCCGAAGCGCGCGAGGGCGCCGCCCGTGGCGCCTCTTCATCGGTGTACGTCACGGTCGGCCATTCCATCTCCGCGGGTCTGCTCGTCGACGGTGAGCTCTTCCGCGGTGCGAGCGGCCGCACCGGTCAGATCGGGCACATGACGATCGACGAGAACGGTGCGCTGTGCCGCTGCGGAAACCGAGGCTGCCTCGAGACGGTGGCCGCAGGTCCCGCCCTCCTGGCCGGCTTCAGCGAAGCCGACGGCATCCATCGCCTCCGTGATCTCGTGACGGCGGCGGGCGACGGTGTCCCGGCCGCGCAGCGCACGATCGCGGATGCCGGCCGCCACATCGGCATCGCCGCGGCGAGCCTGTGCAACCTCATCGACCCGGAACGCATCGTCGTGGGTGGCGAGTTGGCGCGTGCCGGCGAGATCCTCCTGGCACCTCTCCGACACGCACTGGACCGCGCGATCCTCGGCGGCGGGGTTCCTGAAATCGTCGCGTCCGCCTTCGCGGAGTGGGCCGAGACCCGCGGTGCGATCGCCCTGGCCCTCGACCACGTGGCCGTCGACGCCGATCTCGTCGCTCTCCCCGCATGAGGCGACTCGTCACCGCCGTCGTGCTCGCGGCGGCTTCTGCTGCCGCACTGTCGGGGTGCGCCCTTCCCGACAACTCCCCCGAACAGACGACGATCGCGCTGCTCCTGCCCGACAAGAAGACCGCGCGCTACGAGACGTTCGATCGCCCCGTGTTCGAGAAGCGGATCGCCGAGCTCGGTGACGCGCAGGTGCTGTACACGAACGCCGACCAGGATGCCGCCCGCCAGCAGCAGCAGGCGGAATCGGCGCTCGCGGCGGGCGCTGCGGTGCTCGTCCTCGATCCCGTCGACGGGCGGGCCGCGGCATCCATCCTCGCCTCCGCCACCGCCGAAGGCGTGCCGGTCATCTCGTACGACCGGATGATCATCGGGGGCGGAGAGCCCGCGTACTACGTCTCGTTCGACAATGAGCGCGTCGGCGAGCTGCAGGCCGAGGCACTCGTCGCCGGTCTGAAAGCCGAAGGCCGCTCGGACGGCGGCATCCTCATGGTGCACGGGGCCCCTACCGACAGCAACGCGGCGCAGTTCCGCGAGGGCGCCCGGCGTGTGATCGAGAAGGCGGGCCTGCGCGTCCTCGCCGAATACGACACGCCCGACTGGAGTCCCGACAAGGCGCAGTCGTGGGTCGCGGGGCAGCTCGCGCAGTACGGCGACGACGTCGCGGCCGTCTACGCCGCCAACGACGGCACCGCGAGCGGAGCGATCGCAGCGCTGCGTGCCGCCGACGTCTCGCCGTTCCCGATCGTCACCGGCCAGGACGCGGAGCTCACCGCTCTGCAGCGCATCGTCTCGGGCGACCAGTACATGACCGTCTACAAGGCGATCCGCGAGCAGGCGACGATCGCCGCCGACGTCGCGACGGAGCTTGCTGCGGGAAAGCGCCCGACAGGCGACACGACGGTCGAGGGCATCCCCTCGACCCTGCTGACCCCGGTCGCCGTGACCGTGAAGGACATCGCCTCGACCGTCGTCACCGATGGGTTCTGGACCGTCGCGGACATCTGCACGCCCCCCTACGCCGAGGCCTGCGCCGCCGCAGGCCTGGAATGAGAGCACCCCGCGTGAGCGTCTCCTCCCGTCGCACCGGCGACCACGTCCTGTCGATGCGCGGCATCGACAAACGATTCGGCGCCGTGCGCGCGCTCAGCGGGGTCGACTTCCGTGTGCGCGAGGGCGAGGTCGTCGCCCTCGTCGGCGACAACGGCGCGGGCAAGTCGACCCTCGTGAAGGTCCTCGCAGGCGTGCACCCGGCCGACGCCGGCACGATCGAGCTCGACGGCGAGCTCGTGCAGCTCTCGAGCCCCGCCGACGCGCAGGACCTCGGCATCGCGACGGTGTTCCAGGACCTCGCCCTCTGCGAGAACCTCGACGTCGTCGCCAACCTCTGGCTCGGTCGCGAGCTCATCGACCACGGACGCCTCGACGAGGTCGGCATGGAGGAGCGGACGTGGATGCTGCTGCGCGAGCTCGCGGCGAAGATCCCCTCCGTTCGCGTCCCGGTCTCGACGCTGTCGGGCGGCCAACGTCAGACGGTCGCGATCGCCCGGTCGCTGATCGGCGAGCCGCGCATCGTGATCCTCGATGAACCGACCGCGGCCCTCGGGGTGGCGCAGACGGCCGAGGTCCTGAACCTCATCGAACGCCTGCGCGATCGCGGCCACGGCGTGATCCTCATCAGCCACAACCTGACCGACGTCCTCGCCGTGGCCGACCGCATCGTGGTCCTGCGCCTGGGGCGCAACAACGGCGAGTTCGACGCCGAGACGGCGACAAGCGAGGTGCTGATCGCGGCGATCACCGGCGCCCTCGACTCCCCGCGTCCCCTGCCTCCTCCCGAGGAGCCGCACGCTCCGGTCATCCCCCTCGCGGGCGCTCGGCGCCGTTTGGACGGCGACCGGTGAACGGCGATGTCGGGATCCTCGCCCGGGTTCTCGCGCGGATCCGCTCCGGGGACGTGGGACGGATGCCGGTGGTGCTGGCCCTCGTCGTCATCGCGATCGTCTTCCAGGCCCTGAATCCGGTCTTCCTCACCAGCCGGAACCTGAGCGACATGCTCATGCAGTGCGCCGCCCTGGGGACCATCTCGCTCGGGATCGTGCTCGTCCTCCTCATCGGCGAGATAGATCTCTCGGTCGGCTCCATGTCCGGTGTGGCCGCCGCGATCCTGACGGTCGGCGCGGTGCAGCTGCAATGGCCGCTCGGGCTCGCGATCGGGGCCGCCCTGACCGCCGGAGCGGTCGTCGGCGCGGTCTACGGGCTGCTCCGCACGACGCTGGGTCTCCCGAGCTTCGTCGTGACGTTGGCGGGCCTGCTGGGCCTCCTGGGCGTACAGCTGTGGGTCCTCGGCGACGCGGGGTCGATCAACCTGCCCTTCGACTCGTGGATCGTCCAGTTCGCGCAGCAGATGTACCTGCCCGCGTGGCTGTCCTACGTCCTGTCAGCGGCCACGGCCCTCGGCTACACCGGCACCCTGCTCGGTCGCGCGCGGCGACGCACGGCGGCCGAGCTCGAGAGCGATCGCACGGTCAGCATCCTCATCCGCGGCGGGCTGCTGCTCGTCGGACTCGTGGGCGGGTCCTGGTACCTCAACCTGTCACGCGGCGTGGGCGTCATGTTCGTCCTGTTCGTCGTTCTCGTCGTGATCGCCCATTTCGCCCTGACCCGCACCCGGTGGGGACGGTCGGTGTTCGCAGTCGGCGGTTCGATCGAGGCTGCGCGGCGGGCCGGCATCCGCGTCAACCGGATCGTCGTGTCGGTCTTCGTGCTGTGCTCGGTGCTGGCGGCGACCGGCGGCATCCTCGCCGCCGCGCGGCTGGCCGCCGCCAACCAGAGCACGGGGGCCGCCGACACGAACCTCAACGCCATCGCCGCGGCGATCATCGGGGGCGCCTCACTGTTCGGCGGGCGGGGCTCGGCTTTCGCCGCCCTGCTCGGCGTCTTCGTCATCCAGGCGATCTCGTCGGGACTGACCCTCATCAACCTCAGCTCGGCCGTCCAGTTCATGGTGACCGGCGCCGTCCTCGTGTTCGCCGTCGCTCTCGATGCGATCACGCGACGCACGCAGCTCGGGGCCGGCCGGACCTGATCCAGGCACGCCGGACGCCGCTTCCGAAGAGGGTTCGGGACGACCGTCGACGGTGACGAAAGCGTTATGTTCACATCTTGACTTCATTTCGTGAACACATCAAGATCGTCGTCAAGCGCGAAGTCGCGCTCGCTCGATTTCACTGTCGAAAGGCGAACGATGAAGAAGTCCCTGTCCGTTGCCGCAGCCCTCGGGGCCGCCGCACTCCTGCTCGCAGGCTGTTCCAGCACGAGCACACCCGCGCCCGGCGGGTCGAGCGGTGGCGCCGCCCCCGCTGAGGCCGGCCGTGCCTGCGTCATCCTGCCCGACGCCGCGTCGTCGCCCCGCTGGGAGAACTTCGACCGCAAGTATCTCGAAGAGGGGCTCACCGGCGCCGGCTTCGAGGTCGACATCCAGAACGCGGGTGGCGACACGTCGAAGTACACGACGATCGCCGACCAGCAGCTCACCAAGGGCTGTGGCGTCATGATGCTGGTCGACTACAACGGCGCAGCCGTCGGCGTCGCCACCAAGGCGAAGGCCCAGGGAATCCCGGTCATCGCCTACGACCGCCCCTTCCAGGGTGCGGACTACTACGTCTCCTTCGACAACGTCGAGGTCGGCAAGCTCGAGGGGCAGACCGTGCTCGACGGCCTGAAGGCCGCCGGCAAGGACCCGAAGACGGCCGCCGTCTACTACATGGGCGGCGACCCCACCGACGGCAACGCGGCCATGTTCCTCAAGGGCGCGAAAGAGGTCATGGAAGCGGCGGGCATCAAGCCGGTCGCCGAGCCCCCGGGAGTCTGGGACGGCGCGAAGACCCAGACCAACTTCGAGCAGGCTCTGACCGCGAACGGCGGCAAGGTCGACGGCGTCTGGGCCGCCAACGACACCAACGCCGACGGTGTCATCAAGGTCCTCCAGGACCGCGACCTCACGGGTGTCGCCGTTTCGGGCCAGGACGCCAACGTCGAGGGCCTGCGCAACATCCTGACCGGATGGCAGACCGCCACGGTCTACAAGCCCGTCAAGGATGAGGCCGAGGCCGCCATCAAGATCGCCACGGACCTCCTGAACGGCTCGACCCCGACGGCAGATCAGAAGCTCGACGACGGCACGCCGTACATCGCGGTCACGCCGCAGCTCGTGGGCCCCGACAAGGTCAAGGACGTCGTCGCCGCCGGTGACGCCTCCGCCTCGGACGTCTGCACCGGCGACATCGCCGGCGTCAGCCTCGCCGACAAGTGCACCGAATTCGGCGTCGAGTGATCTGACGGGAGTGGGGATGCCGCGACCCGCGGCATCCCCACTCCCCCCTGTCCGCGCGATACCCCTCGATCTCCCTGGAGAACCCGCATGAGCGAACCCATCATCGAACTCCGCCGCGTCACGAAGTCCTTCGGTCCGGTCAGCGTCCTCAAGGGCGTCGACCTCATAGTCCGACCGGGCATGGTGACCGCCCTCGTCGGCGACAACGGCGCAGGAAAATCCACCCTCATCAAGGGCCTCGCCGGCGTGCAGCCCTACGACACCGGCGAGATCCTCGTCGACGGTCAGGAGCAGTCGCTTCGGACCCCCCGCGAAGCGGGCGCACTGGGCATCGAGGTGGTCTATCAGGACCTCGCCCTCTGCGACAACCTCGACATCGTCCAGAACATGTTCCTCGGCCGCGAAGAGGTCATCGGCGGCACGTTCGACGAAGGCCGCATGGAGAAGGATGCCTCGGACACGCTGCGCTCCCTGTCGGTGCGCACCGTCAAGAGCGTCCGGCAGAAGGTGTCGAGCCTCTCCGGCGGTCAGCGACAGACGGTCGCCATCGCGCGCGCCGTGCTCAAGAAGGCCCGCGTCGTCATCCTCGACGAGCCCACCGCCGCCCTCGGCGTGGCCCAGACGGAGCAGGTGCTGAACCTCGTCCGACGCCTCGCCGACCAGGGCGTCGCCGTGGTCCTGATCAGCCACAATCTGGCCGACGTGTTCGCGGTCGCCGACGACATCGCCGTCCTCTACCTCGGCCAGATGGTCGCGCAGGTCCCGACCTCGGAGTCGACCCGAGACGAGATCGTCGGCTACATCACCGGAACCAAGGTCCCGCCGGGCGTGCAGCTCGTCGGCACATCCACCATCCCCGTCGGAGGCGATGCATGAGCACCACTACCCGGACCGCGGCGGCACCCGACCCCGTCGCGAGCGACCTCATCGGCAGCGGCGTCGAAGGCGGCGTCGGCGACCAGATAGGCGCCTGGTTCCAGCGCGTGCGCGGCGGCGAGATGGGCGCCCTGCCCGCCGTCGGCGGCCTCGTCCTGCTCGTCATCCTGTTCAGCACGCTGAGTCAGTACTTCTTCACCCCCATCAACTTCGCGAACCTCATGAGCCAGGCGGCATCCCTCGTCGTGCTCGGCATGGCGCTCGTGTTCGTCCTCCTCCTGGGCGAGATCGACCTGTCGGCGGGTGTCACCGGCGGCGTGGGCGTCGCCACGTTCGTCGTGCTGAACGTGAAGTTCGACATCCCCTGGCCGCCCGCCCTCGCGATCGGCTTCCTCGTCGGCCTGGCCACCGGAGCGTTGATCGGGTTCCTTGTGGCGAGGATCGGCATCCCGTCCTTCGTCGTCACCCTCGGCCTGTTCCTCGGCTACCAGGGTCTCGCCCTGCTCATCATCGGCGCGGGCGGTCTCTACCCGATCGAGGCGCCGGAGCTGCTGGCGCTGCAGAACGGACGTCTGCCCGTCTGGGGCGGCTGGGTGATGCTTCTGATCATGCTGTTGATCTCGGGCGGCCTGTCGTTCTGGGATCGCCGACGCCGCACCCGCGCCGGCGTTCCCAACCGTCCCATCGCCCTCGTGTGGGCCAAGCTCGCGGTCCTCACGATCCTCGGTGGAGCGGCCGTGTTCGTGCTGAACCTCAATCGGTCGCAGTCGATCATCCCGATCGAGGGCGTGCCGATCATCGTGCCGGTGGTGCTGACGATCCTCTTCATCGGCACGTTCGTCCTCGACCGCACCCGGTTCGGCCGCTACGTCTACGCCATCGGCGGCAACGCCGAGGCCGCTCGCCGCGCCGGCATCAAGGTGCGCTGGGTGAAGTGGTGGTGCTTCGTCGCCGCCTCGGGCCTCGCCGTCGTGTCGCTGCTGTTCAATCAGGCGCGCGTAGGGTCGGTCGACGGCGCCGTCGGACGCGACATCGTCCTCTCAGGCGTGGCGGCCGCCGTCGTCGGCGGCGTGAGCCTGTTCGGTGGCCGAGGGCGCCTCATCCACGCGGCGATCGGAGCACTGGTCATCGCGGTCATCATCAACGGACTCGGCCTGCTGCAGCTCGACGCGGGCTTCAACCTCCTGGTCACGGGCGGCGTCCTGATCCTCGCGGCCACCGTCGACGCCCTGTCGCGGCTGCGGACCGGCGGCATGCGCACCTGATCGTCCAGCGATACCGCACGAGGCCCCGACCATTCCCGGTCGGGGCCTCGTCGCGTGCGTATCGGGTCAGTCGCGCGTCGACCAGAGAGCCCACGCGACGAGCACGGGCTGGAACAGCAGCCTGCCCCACCGAGCCTTGTCGCTGTCGAGGCTGAATCCGTCGCGCTTGCCGAGCGCCTGCCCGATGTTGCCGGGGAAGATCGCGGCGAAGAAGGCGGCGAGGATGACGCCGATGCGGCGCCGCTCCTTCGGGAGCACCACGAGCGCGGCGCCCAGCATCATCTCGACGGCGCCGGAGGCGACGACGACACCGTCCTTGTCGATCGGGAGGGTGTCGGTCACGAGGTCGGGAACCTGAGCCTGGAACTCCTTGCGCGCCCAGAACAGGTGGCTGAGACCGGCGAACACCATGGCGCCGGCGAGAGCCCAGCGAGCGATTGTCTTCATCCTCCGAGTATCCCCCGCCCGGCGACGAACCGGCCGATGCCCTCGCCTACGCTGGTGAGGTGACGCGACCCGACCCGTTCCCCTTCGACCGGCTCTCCCGTCGCCCCGACGTCGAAGGTCCGGATCTGGTGGCATCGGATGCCGCCGACCGGCTCATCCTGGACGAGTCCGTCGACCTCCGCGCCGGTGCACCGGCCGGGTCGATCGTCGCGATCGGCGATACCCACGGCGCTCTCGCCCTGGCCGCCGCGCATGATGGCGCGCGGGACGTCCGCGTCCATCAGGATGCCCTGGCCGGTGAACAGGCGATCGCCCGGAACGCCGAGGAGCTCGGGCTGAGCGATCGCGTCCGGGTCGTCGGGCTCGACGCCGACGCCGTCCGAGACGCTCGGGTCGTGCTCCTGCGTCTGCCGCGCGCGCTCGACGCGCTCCGCGACGTCGCGGGGCTCATCTCCGCCCACGCCTCCCCCGACGTCGTCGTGATGGCCGGCGGCCGCCTGAAGCACATGACCCCGACGATGAACGACGTGCTGGGCGAGCACTTCGGACGCATCGACGTCTCGCACGCCCGACAGAAGTCCCGCGTCCTGTTCGCGCGGGAACCCCGGGACGGCCGTGACCCCGCGCCCGCCGAAGGACGCGAGAGCGAGCTCGAGATCCGCGCCTTCGGCGGCGCGTTCGCGGGCGCGCGCCTCGACCACGGCACCCGACTCCTCCTCGCACATCTGCCGGAGCACCCTGCCGGCGGATCGCCGGAGGATCCGCTGATCGATATGGCGTGCGGAACGGGCGCCGTCGCCGCGCACCTCGCGAAGCGGCATCCCGCAGCCTCCGTCTACGCCTCGGATCAGTCCGCGGCAGCGGTCGCCTCGGCGCGCGCGACGGCAGCCGCGAACGGCGTCGCGGACCGGGTCGAGGTCATCCGCGATGATCTGCTCGCGAGCCGAGCCGCGGCATCCGTCTCGTTCGTCGCACTGAACCCGCCGTTCCACAGCGGTGCGGCGCTGACCGAGCGGCTGGCGCTCCGGCTGTTCGCCGACGCGGCACGCGTCCTGCGTCCGGGAGGCGAGCTCTGGTGCGTCTGGAATTCCGGGATGCGGTACCGCGGCGATCTCGAACGGCTCGTCGGACCCACCCGTCAGGTGGCGAGGGATGCGAAGTTCACCGTGACGGTGTCGACGCGTCGCTGACGATCAACGCCCTCCGGGAGGGCCGACGATCAGCAGCACGACGTAGAGGGCGACGACCGCGACCACGACGAGCGCGATCAGGATGCCGGCGTGCCGCAGGAACCAGCGCAGCAGCCGGTCGACGGGGCGCCGGTCGCGCGGGTCCGACGTCTCGTCGATTCGCCACGCGCCGTCGAGCCTTCCGCTGCGTCGCAGCCACATCTCCACGGGGAGCGTCGCGTAGGGGACGACAGCTGATCCCACCGCCAGCACCGCCGTGCCGAGACCCCACCGGTTGTTGAGGGCGACGACGAGCGCGGTCGCCCCGTAGGACAGGAAGACGAAGCCGTGGATGCCGCCGCCGACCGTGACGGCGAGCGCGGGTCCTCCCACGGCACGGATGATGAGACCCGCGATGAGCAGGGTCCATGAGAACACCTCGGCGATGGCGAGGATGCGGAAGATCGAGAGAGGGGTGCGGAACACGCCTTCAGCCTACCTGAAGGAGCGGGGCGGTGAGAACGCGGTCAGCGCCGCGTCGACCACACGGCCCATGCGACGAGCACCGGCTGGAGGAAGAGCCGCCCGAACCGCTTCGCGTCCGAGTCGAGCCCGGGCACGTCCCGTCCCGAGCGCCAGTGGTGGATGTTCCCGGGGAAGACGGCGACGAACAGCGCCGCGACGGCGAACCCGACCCGACGTCGCTCTCGAGGCAGGGCGATGAGGGCGAGACCGAGCGCGATCTCGACGACGCCCGAGGCGACGACGATCGTGTCCTTGTCCGTCCGCAGCACGCGGGTCGACCAGTCGGGGACAGCGACCCGGAACCCGCGCCGGAGAACCGTCAGGTGGCCGAGGCCCGCCCCGGTCAGGAGGACGGCCAGAAGAATCCGCGCGACGCCGCGGACGATTGCCGGCGGCCGACCGCGGCGCGGGCTCACTCGATCACGCCCGCGCGGATGCCGCCGAGAGAGTCCGCGATACGGGGGTGCGATTGCGACAGCGCATCGTCGAGTCGCTCGAGGCGGTCCTGAGCGTCGCGCAGCACCTGTGCGCCGCGTTCGGTCACGCTCAGGTCGCTCGCCGCCCCGGCTTGGGCCGTCGCGTCGGCGACGAGGCCGTCGTCCACCAGAGCGTGCACGGCGGCATGAGCGGACTGGACGGTGATGCGCGAGCGACGGGCGAGCTCGGAGAAGGAGATCCCCGGCTCGGCCCCGATGTGCCCGAGCAGCCCGAACTTCCGGGTCGAGATACCGAGGCCCCGAAGCTCTGCCGCGAGCTGGGCCTCCCACGATGCCGAGACGGCGAGCAACGCGATGACGGGACTGAAACGCGGTGCGTCCTCTGCGGGGGTATCTACCACGGCAGAAGTCTATGAGTGACCCGCGCCCGCGGTCAGTATTCAAGAGGGAGATGAGTGTCTCCGCGGAGCCCTATCATCAGCGGTATGCTGCGCGCGCTCGCCCACCCCGCCGTCGCGCTGACTGCTGCCGCCGTCCTGTTCTTCGCCCACATCGGATCGTCGGGGAGCACGCACCGTTCGCCCGCTCACGATGCTGCCGGTTCCGACTCGCCGATACCCGTCCACGCCGGTCACATCGCCCCCTCCGCCGCCGCGGTGTGGTGGTCGGGCCTGTCTGCCGCGACGCGGGAAACCCTCATCCGGTCCGCTCCCGAGCGGATCGGTGCTCTGGACGGTCTTCCCGCGGACGTGCGTGTCGCCGCCAACCGCGTCGTGGCGAGAGAACGACTCAGCGAGCTCGAAACGGTCCTCACGAAGCTGGCGCGACGGGAGTCCGCTCCCGCCTCGGAGGCGGAACTCGAGCCCCTGCGGCAGGAACACTCCTACCTGGCAAGAGTCGTCAGCGGCGCCGTGAAGCTCTACCTCTTCGCCCCGGACCGCGGCGCCCTCGTCGAGATGACGGGAGATCCGGCGACCGCCACCGGCATCCTCCTGGTCGTTCCGGGGACGAACGCGTCGATACGAAGCTTCATGGTGCCCGACCCGGTGACCGCGTTCGCAGATTGGCAGGTGGACCACGCGGACCCGTCGACACCCGTCGTCGCCTTCACCGTGCTCGCCGCCCCGATGCCGCAGCTCTCGATCGACCTCGCCTCGGGGCCGCAGAACAACACGATCGCGACGGCGGCGGGCGCGAGCTACGCTCGTATCGTGGAGGGAATCGACGTCGCTTTCCCGGGTCTGCCGACGCTCAGCTACGAGCACAGCGCCGGATCGCAGGTCGGCAGCGCCGCCGAAGAAGACGGTGCCCATTTCGACGCCCGCTTCCTCGCGGCAGGTGTCGGGGCGACCGACGGCTACACGACGTCCCCCGGGACGGCCTATTACGCCGCGCAGGCAACGGACGACATCAACCGCCTCTACGCCGGATTCCAGATGGGCGACATCGGCTACGGCGTCGGACCCGAGGAATTTCCCGGCATCACCATCATCGATCCCGGCCTGTCGGATGTTCCTGTCTCGGCGATGGGCGGCATGCTCGCTCGCGGGCTGACGCTCCACAACCGCCTCTTCAGCGGCGACGCGTCGGCCAACGGAACCGTGCTCGCCGATGTCCGCCTCCTCCTCACCTCCCTCGCTCGCGAGAGAACCGGCTGATGGCGCCCCGCCCCGCCGCAGCAACGGTGCTCGTCGGTCTGCTCGTCATCGCCCTCGCGGGATGCGCCTCGCCGCAGGGAGCGACGTTCGCATCGGTGCGCGCTCACGCCCAAGAGGCGGTCGCCGATGTCGTCGCCGCCCTGCCCGACGGAGCCGAGTTCACCCCTACCGGGGACCCCACGTCGACCGCGTGCGACAGCGGCACCGCGGGCCCCTCCGGTCCCGAGGGAACCGCCTTCGCCACGTTCCACGGGTCGGCGGTGCTTCCCGACACGGCGGACACCGGGGCCGTCCTGACCGAGCTCCCCACGACTCTGGGCGAGGAGTGGGCCGTCGAGCCCGTCGGCATCGACACCGACGTCGCCACCGTCCGCGTGAACCGGGCGGGAACCGGAGTGTCGGTGGACGTGACGGAACAGGCAGGTGATGGCCCGAAGACGCTCGACATCCTCGCCGTCTCACCCTGCGGCCGGATCGAGTGACGCGTCGCCGGCCGCCGCCGTTCCCCTCCGCTCGACAGCCGCACCCGTTCAGTCGGGCGGTGGGGCCGTAGACCTGCGGACCTGCAGCGTCGGCACGTCGACGACGGGGCTCGAGGGAGCGGGGGCGCCGATCTTGTCGAGCATGTCGGCGACGATCTGACGCCCGCGCGCAGCGAAGTCGACGCGAAGCGTGGTGAGCGGCGGGTCGAAGAACGCCGCCTCGGGGATGTCATCGATACCCGCGACGCTGACGTCCTCGGGGACGCGCAGACCGCGCTCCTTGAGGGCGAGCATGGCGCCGAGGGCCATCTGGTCATTCGAGGCGACGTAGGCGGATGCCGCGGGCAGCCGCTCGAGCGAAGCGAGGGCGGCGTGAGCCGACGCCGCCGACCAATCGCCCTGGAACTCCGCGACCACCTCGAGCCCGTGGGCGGCCGCGGAGGCCGCGACGGCCCGACTGCGGTTGCGGCTGGCTGGCCAGTTGCCCGCGCCGGAGATGTGCACGATGCGACGGTGGCCGAGCGCGGCCAGGTGCGCGATGAGCGTCGGGAGGCCGGTGTCGTGGGCGCCCGTCGCATCGTCGGGCTCGGAATGCACGTGAAGGGGCACGGCGAAGTCGGCTCCGGCGAACACCCGGTTCATCTCGTCCGTTGAGGACAGCGCGAGGACGCCGGCGAGCGTCTGCTGATTCAGCAGACGCAGAGACTCCTCGATCGCGCGCGGATTGTGGACGTCGAGGGTGATGAGGTCGAGGACGTACCCGGCCTCGCGGGCTGCGGCCGCGGCACCCTCGGCAACGCGTGCCGGCCCCACCTGCCCGAGCTCGTGGGTGAGGGCGGCGATGATGTGCGATCGACCGAGCTTCAGGCCCCGCGCACTGAGGTTGGGCCGGTACTCGAGCCGGTGGAGGGCATGCTCGACGCGTTCCCGGGTCGCCGGGCGGATGCCCTCGTACCCCGCCAAGTACCGGCTGACCGTTTGATGCGAGACACCGGCCGCCTCGGCGACGTCGTAGATCGTCGCCGGCTTCGTGCTCCGACCAGCCATGCACCCTCGTCCCCGAACTGTTACTTGACATCTGATGTTATCGGAAACATCATGGTGCGCATCGGAGATGTTTCCGACAACATCCAGCCTGACGACGGAGTCCCTGCATGCCTGCGCCCCTGCCCTCGCACCTTCTGTTCGGCGCCGCGTACTACGCGGAATACCACTGGACGGAGCGCACCGAACTCGACCTCGACCTGATGAAGCAGGCGGGGTTCACCGTCATCCGTGTCGGCGAGTCGGTCTGGTCGACCTGGGAGCCCCGTGACGGCGAGTTCGACCTCGACTGGCTGCAGCCCGTGCTCGACGGTGCGCACGACAGGGGTATCGCGGTCATCCTCGGCACGCCCACCTACGCCGTCCCGCCGTGGCTTCAGGTCGCCCACCCCGAGATCGCCGCGGAGATCGCCACCGGCCATCCGCACCCGTGGGGAGCTCGTCAGGAAGTGGACTACTCCCACCCGGCCTTCCGCCACTACGCCGAGCGCATCATCCGCGCCGTCGTCGCCCGCTACGCCGATCACCCTGCCGTCATCGGCTATCAGGTGGACAACGAGCCGGGCATGCTCCTGCCTCACAACCGGAGCACGTTCCAGCGATTCGTCCGGCGGCTGGCTGCCGCCTACGGCGACGTCGAGACGCTCAACCGCGAGTGGGGGCTCACCTACTGGTCCCACCGCATCGCGGACTGGTCGGAACTGTGGACACCGGACGGCAACAGCCTGCCGCAGTACGACCTGGCCTGGCGGCGCTACCAGGCCGACCTCACGACGGAATTCATCGCCTGGCAGGCGGCCATCGTGCGGGAGTACGCCTCAGCGGACCAGTTCGTGACGACCTGCATCGCCTACCCGCGACCGGCTCTCGACGACCGCTCGGTGACACTCGAGCTCGACGTGACGGCAGGAAATCCCTACTACGCGATGCAGGACCACCTCGACGCGACCCGGGAACTCCCCCCGGTCACGCCGTGGACGACGTCGGGCGTCAGCAGCATGTTCTGCCAGGCGGACCGCACGTTCTCCTCGAAGCAGGAGCGATTTCTCATCACCGAGACCGACGCTCAGTCCATCGGCGGCTCCGCCTTCAACCTACCGCCGTACCCGGGCCAGCTGACCCAGGCCGCCTTCGCCTTCGTCTCGCGCGGCGCGGCAATGATCGAGTACTGGCACTGGCACACGCTGCCGTACGGCACGGAGACCTATTGGGGCGGCATCCTGCCCCACAGCCTCGAGCCCGGACGTGTGTACCGCGAGCTGTCCGAGGTCGGCGCGGCCTTCGGAGCCATCGGACCGACCCTCGACGGCTTCGAGCCCGACGCCGACGTCGCCCTCCTCTGGTCCACCGACAGCCGGTTCGCGTTCGACTTCTTCCCGCCTCTCATGGACGACGCGGGCGAACCTGCCGCCGCGTCGTACGAGCGCATCTTCGACGCCTCCTACCGGGGTGTCTTCGACGCGGGCGCCCAGGCACGGGTCATCCACGTCGCGCAGGCCCGCGATCTCGGCGCAGCCGAACTCGCGGCACGCTTCCCCGTCCTCATCGCGGCCGGTGTCTACGTCGCCGACGACGGTGCTCTGGAGTTCCTCCGGGAGTACGCGGATGCCGGTGGCCACCTGATCGTCGGCATCCGCACCGGCTACGGCGATCACGAGGCGCGGGCCCGAATCGAGGTTGCGCCGGCCCGCCTCGCCGAGCCCGCCGGAGTCTCGTACGAGGAGTTCTCGAATCTGCAGCGACCGGTGGCCGCGGTCGGCGTCGGAACCCTCGAGGTGACGCCCGGCGCGACCGCGGAGGCCTGGGCCGACGGACTGATGCCGACGGATGCGGACACGCTCGTGACCTACGATCACCCGCGGTTCCGCGACTTCGCGGCCGTCACGACGCGCTCGCACGGCAGCGGCAGGATCACGGTCGTCGGCACGCTGCCCTCACCCGCCCTCGCGGCCGATCTCGTGCGCTGGGCCGTCCCCGAACCGATCTCGGCGGGACTGCTCCAGAAGGCCGCCCTCCCCGTCTCCGTCGCGTCCGGCTCGCTTCCGGACGGTCGTCGGGCCTGGTTCGTCTTCAACTGGGGCTGGGCGCCGCAGACCGTCGAGCTCGCCGTCGGCGCGCGCGACGCGGTCACCGGCGAAGAGCTCGCTCCCGGCGCAGACCTCGTCCTCGCAGCGTGGGCCACCCGCTGCTTCCTCAGCTCCACCCCCGACAACTGAACCACCCCACCCACCACGAAGGAAGATCACATGAGAACGGCACGCAAGACAGCAGCGGCGCTGGCAGTCGGCGCCATGTCCATCGGCGGGCTCGCGGCCTGCGCCCCGGCATCCTCCGACGGCCCCTCGCAGGAGACGGTCACGCAGGATCAGATCGACGAGGCGATGGACACCCCCACCAAGCTCACGTTCTGGACGTGGGTGCCCGACATCGAGAAGGAGGTCGCACTCTTCGAGAAGAAGTACCCGAAGATCGACGTCACGGTCGAGAACGTCGGCCAGGGCCTCCCCCACTATCAGAAGCTCCGGAGCGCCATCGAAGCCGGCCAGGGGGCGCCCGATGTCGCACAGATCGAATACCAATACATCCCGTCGTTCGTCCTGGCCGACTCCCTGCTCGACCTCGCGCCGTACGGCGCGGACGACCTGTCGGGCGACTACGTCGAATGGGCGTGGAATCAGGTTTCACCGGGGAACGAGGTCTGGGCGATCCCGCAGGACGTCGGCCCCATGGGGAACCTCTACCGCGAGGACATCCTGAAGAAGGCCGGCATCACCGAGGCCCCCACGACGTGGGAGGAGTACGCGACGGCCGCGGAGGCGGTGAAGTCCAAGACGGGCTCGTACATCTCGAACCTCGGCGCGACCCAGGCCGGCCAGCTCATCGGGTTCTTCTGGCAGCGCGGCATCAAGCCGTTCGGCTACGACGGCAAGGAGACCGTGTCGATCGACGTCAACAGCACCGAGGCCAAGGAGGTCGCCGCCTACTGGACCGATCTCATCCAGCGCGACCTCGTCTCGACCGACGTCGATTTCAACGACCAGTGGTACCAGGGCCTCGCCAGCGGCAAATACGCCGGATGGCTGACCGCCGCGTGGGGGCCCGTTTTCCTGCAGGGCACCGCCGAGGGCACGTCCGGTCTCTGGCGCGCCGCACCGCTCCCGCAGTGGGATGCCGGGTCGCAGGTCTCGGGCAACTGGGGCGGGTCCTCGGACGCCGTCCTCGCATCGTCGGAGAACAAGATCGCGGCAGCCGAGCTCGCGAAGTTCATCAACCACGACGAGGAGTCCGCCATGATGCTGGCGACGGAGCAGTTCTTCTTCCCGCCGCAGAACTCGGTGCTCGAAGACCCCGCGTTCCTCGACGCGACGTCGGAGTTCTACGGCGGCCAGCAGGTGAACAAGCTGTTCGCCGACATCTCCCAGACGGTCGACACCAACTTCCAGTGGCTCCCCTTCATGGAGTACGTCTACTCCAGCTACGAAGAGACCCTCGGCACGGTCATCGCCGACAAGGGCGACATCGCGTCGGCGCTGGACACCTGGCAGGACCAGCTCGTCTCCTACGCGAAGGACCAGGGCTTCACCGTCAAGTGAGTGCGATCGGGGCGTCCCATCGGGGCGCCCCGATCCCCTCCGCATCCGATCCCAGGAGGATCCGTGACCACCACCTCGACGCTCAGCGCTGAGCGTTCCCCCGCCGCGTCTCGCGGTCGCACCGGCTCGAACCGCCGCCGACAGAACGTCGCCGCCTACCTCTTCATCCTGCCGTTCTTCATCGTGTTCATCGCGATGCTGATCGTGCCGCTCGCCTACTCCGGCTACCTCTCGCTCTTCCAGAGCAAGCTCATCGGCGGCGACGTGTTCGCCGGCCTCGCCAACTACGTCCGCGCCCTGCAGGACTCCGCATTCCTCGCGAGCATCGGACGCATGGGGCTGTTTCTCGTCATCCAGGTGCCGATCATGCTCGGGCTCGCGCTGTTCCTCGCGCTGGCCCTCGACAGCGGCCGGGTGCGCGGTTCGCGCAGCGTCCGCCTGCTGGTGTTCATGCCGTACGCGGTGCCCGCGGTCGTCGCGACCCTCATGTGGGGTTACCTGTACGGGCCCGACTTCGGCCCCATCGCGCAGATCGCCCGCGGCATCGGCTGGGGCACTCCGGAGTTCCTCTCGCCCGGCAGCATCCTCGGTTCGATGATGAACATCGTCACGTGGGAGTTCGTCGGCTACAACATGATCATCATGTACGCGGCGCTGCGCGCCATTCCCGCCGACCTGTTCGAGGCGGCGGAGATCGACGGAGCGGGACAGTTCCGTGTCGCGTGGAGCATCAAGATCCCGGCCATCCGCCCCGCCATCCTGCTGACGGTCATCTTCTCGATCATCGGGACCTTCCAGCTGTTCGCCGAGCCGAGCCTGCTCAACAACATCGCGCCGGACGCGATCACCAACTCCTACACGCCGAACTACTACGCGTACAACCTCGCGTTCATCAACCAGGAGCTGAACTACGCCGCGGCGATCGCGTTCCTGCTCGGACTGTTCATCGCGATCGTCTCGTACGTCGTCCAGCTCGCCAGCCAGCGCAGCGAGCGTCGCGAACGGAAGGCCGTCCGATGACCGATCTGGAGACCCGCGCCGTCGTGACCGGCACGCCTGCACGCCGAGTCGGCGCCCGTCGCGCCTACGACCGCGGGCGTCAGCGGAACGTGCCGTTGACCGTGCTGCTGTGGCTGTGCGCCGCGTACTTCGTCCTCCCGCTGTGGTGGCTGATCGTGTCGGCGACGAAGGACAATTCCGACCTGTTCGCGACCTTCGGACTGTGGTTCAGCGGCGACTTCCACCTGTGGGACAACCTCGCGACCCTCTTCACCGTGCGCGGCGGGATCTTCTGGCGCTGGCTCGTCAACACGGTGCTGTACGCCGTCGTGTCGGCGGCCGGGGCGACCCTCCTCTCGGCGATGGCCGGCTACGCGTTCGCGAAGTACGACTTCCCGGGCAAGAAGGCACTGTTCAGCGCGACCCTCGGCGCCATCATGATCCCGCTCACTGCCCTCGCACTGCCGACCTACCTGCTGTTCTCGAACGCGGGTCTGACGGACACGCCGTGGGCGATCATCGTCCCGTCACTCGTGAGCCCCTTCGGCGTGTACCTGATGCGCGTCTACGCGGCCGACTCCATTCCGACGGAGCTCATGGAAGCGGCGCGGGTCGACGGGTCGGGCGAGTTCCGCATCTTCTGGCAGGTCGGGCTGCGTCTGCTCGGCCCCGGCCTCGTCACGGTGTTCCTGTTCTCGCTCGTGGCGACGTGGAACAACTACTTCCTGCCCCTCATCATGCTGAACACGTCGGAGCTGTACCCCGTCACGGTGGGACTTGCGCAGCTCCAGTCCGCGGCGTCCGCCGGCGGCGGCGCGCAGGCGCTGTTCTCCACGGTGATCACGGGCTCGTTCGTCTCGATCCTGCCGCTGATCATCGCGTTCCTCTTCCTCCAGCGGTACTGGCAGAGCGGGCTGGCGACCGGGAGCGTCAAGGGCTGATCGACGCCCGGCGTGACGTCGACGGATGCCCCGCGGTCCTCTGGGCGGCGGGGCATCCGTCGTGTAATCAGGAACGACCGGATCTTCCACACGGTGTCCTCGTCCGGGCCCCACCTGCGTCGTCCCTGAGACACCGACCTTCGAAGGAGAGAACCATGGAGTATCTGCTGTTCATCGTCAGCGATCCCGCCGCCCCGACTTACGTGCCGGAGGAGGACGACATCGAGGACTGGGCTGCCGATCTGGACCGGCGCGGCGCGGCGCGCGTCGGCAATCGCCTGCGCCCACCGTCCGATGCGACGACCGTCACCGTCCGCGACGGTCGCACCATCCTCACCGACGGCCCCTTCACCGAGACGAAGGAATGGATCGCGGGTTTCGATCTGATCGACGTCGCCGACCTCGATGAGGCCATCGAGATCGCGTCGCGGCATCCGATGGCCCGTTTCGGACGCGTCGAGGTGCGCCCCGTGTGGCCGTTGGGATGACCCCGTGACCGGCGATCCGGCGACCGTCGCAGTGAGCAGGGCGCTTGCCGAGACGGTCGCCGCCGAGCGCCTGCGGATCGTTGCCGGCCTGATCGGTCGCACCGGCGACTGGGAGCTCGCGGAGGACGCGATGCAGGATGCCGCAGCCAGCGCCCTCACCGCCTGGGTGCGCACCGGCATCCCCCGCAACCCGGCGGCATGGCTCACGACGGCCGCGCAGAATGCCGCCGTCGACGGTCTCCGCCGGGCGTCGACGCGGCGGGCCACCGCACATCGAGCCGCCGTCGAAGCCGCGGTGGACTTCGATCAGGCACGCACCGCCGCGTGGGGAGATCCCGAGGAGCACACCGAGGTCGGCGATGATCGGCTCCGTCTGATCTTCACCTGCTGCCATCCGGCGCTCTCGATGGAAGCGCGAGTGGCTCTCACGCTCCGCACCGTCGTGGGGCTCGACGTGGAGGAGGTGGCCCGGGCCTTCCTCGTCGCCCCTGCCACGATGCAGAAGCGGCTCGTCCGCGCGCGGGCGAAGATCCGGGACGCGGGCATCCCGTACCGGGTCCCGGCGCGAGAGCAGCTGCCCGCACGCACCGATGCCGTGCTCGCCGTGCTCTACACGCTGTTCACGGAGGGGTACTCCGGCGGCGGAGACCTCGTGCGGCCTGCTCTGGCGGATGAGGCGATCCGCCTCGTCCGGCTCCTCGATCTCCTCATGGTGGACTCCCCGCACCTTCCCGAGGTGCGAGGGCTGCTCGCCCTCATGCTCTTCCAGCACTCGCGCACCGCGGTCAGACTCGACGTCGAGGGCGACCTGGTTCTCCTCGCCGACCAGGACCGCGCGCGATGGGATGCGCGGATGATCGCCGACGGTGTCGCGGCGCTCGCGGCGGCTCGGTCTGCACGGCGCCTCGTCGACGGCGTCGAGGGGCCCTACCTGCTGCAGGCGGAGATCGCGGCGCTGCATGCGACCGCGCCGTCGCTCGGCCACACGGACGTGGTGCGCATCGCCGAGCTCTACGGTCGACTCTCGCGGGTGGCGCCGTCACCGATCGTGGAACTCAACCGCGCCGTCGCCGTGAGCTTCGCCGAGGGGCCGCATGCGGGCCTCGCACTTCTCGCCGCGTTGCCGGAAGGGACGCTCGACGGGTACCACCTGCTCCACGCGACCGTCGCGGACCTCCTGCGTCGGGCGGGCCGGAGCGACGAGGCGCTCGCACACTACGAGCGCGCGGCCGACCTCGCCCCCACGGAGGCCGAGCGCCGGTTCCTGCGGCGGCGGGCCGCAGAGTCCGCCTGAGGCGAGGCACTCGCCCTCGCTGAAGGTGCGCCGATGCAATGGATCCGGCGCGACACGCCGTTCCCAGCGCCCGCGCGGCGGCGCGTCACGCCCGATCTATTGCATCCGTCACCGCCCGCAGTCGCGAGGACGAGGAAGGCCCCCGGCATCCGCTCTCTCGAGCAGTGCCGGGGGCCCTCTTCAGAGGCTCCGCGCCTCAGAAGTCCCAGTCGTCGTCCTCGGTGGCGACGGCCTTGCCGATGACGTACGACGAACCCGACCCGCTGAAGAAGTCGTGATTCTCGTCCGCGTTGGGCGAGAGCGCCGACAGGATCGCCGGGTTCACGTTGGTGACGCTCGCCGGGAACATGGCCTCGTAGCCGAGGTTCATGAGCGCCTTGTTGGCGTTGTAGTGCAGGAACTTCTTGACGTCCTCGGTCTGACCGATGCCGTCGTAGAGGTCCTGCGTGTACTGCACCTCGTTGTCGTAGAGCTCGTAGAGCAGCGAGAACGTGTAGTCCTTGAGCTCGTCGCGCTCGGCCTGACCGAGCGTCTCGAGTCCGCGCTGGAACTTGTAGCCAATGTAGTAACCGTGCACGGCCTCGTCGCGGATGATGAGGCGGATGATGTCGGCCGTGTTCGTCAGCTTGGCCTTCGACGACCAGTACAGCGGCAGGTAGAAGCCCGAGTAGAAGAGGAACGACTCGAGCAGGGTCGAGGCGACCTTGCGCTTGAGGGGCTCGTCGCCACGGTAGTAGTCCATGACGATGCGGGCCTTCTTCTGAAGGTTCTCGTTCTCGACCGACCAGCGGAACGCGTCGTCGATCTCCGGCGTCGAGGCGAGTGTCGAGAAGATCGACGAGTAGCTCTTCGCGTGCACCGACTCCATGAACGCGATGTTCGTGTAGACGGCCTCCTCGTGCGGGGTGATCGCGTCGGGGATGAGCGAGACGGCGCCGACGGTGCCCTGGATCGTGTCCAGCAGCGTCAAACCGGTGAACACGCGCATCGTCGTCTGCTGCTCCTCAGGGGTGAGCGTCGCCCACGACTGGATGTCGTTGGACAGCGGCACCTTCTCGGGAAGCCAGAAGTTGTTGACGAGGCGGTTCCACACCTCGAGGTCCTTGTCGTCCTGGATGCGGTTCCAGTTGATCGCCTGGACCGAGCCGAGGAGCTTGAGGGGTTCGGGGGTCATGTCTTTTCTCTCTCGAATCTCAGCCGGTCAGAGCATGCAGGAGACGCACTCGGTCATGTCGGTGCCCTCGAGCGCCATCTGACGGAGGCGGATGTAGTAGATCGTCTTGATGCCCTTGCGCCAGGCGTAGATCTGCGCCTTGTTGATGTCGCGCGTGGTGGCGGTGTCCTTGAAGAACAGCGTCAGCGACAGGCCCTGGTCGACGTGCTGGGTGGCGGCGGCGTAGGTGTCGATGACCTTCTCGTAGCCGATCTCGTACGCGTCCTCGTAGTACTCGAGGTTGTCGTTCGTCATGAACGGCGCCGGGTAGTAGACGCGGCCGATCTTGCCTTCCTTGCGGATCTCGATCTTCGACGCGATCGGGTGGATCGAGCTCGTCGAGTTGTTGATGTACGAGATCGAGCCCGTCGGCGGGACGGCCTGCAGGTTCTGGTTGTAGATGCCGTGCTTCTGGATGGATGCCTTCAGCTCGAGCCAGTCCTCCTGCGTCGGGATGTGGATGCCCTCGAAGAGCTCCTCGACGCGGGCCGTCGCCGGCTTCCACTCCTGCTCGGTGTACTTGTCGAAGAACTCGCCGGAGGCGTACTTCGAGTCCCAGAAGCCGTCGAAGACCTGACCGCGCTCGATGGCGATCCGGTTCGAGGCCTGCAGCGCGTGGAACAGCACCGTGTAGAAGTAGATGTTCGTGAAGTCGACACCCTCCTCCGAGCCGTAGTGGACGTGCTCGCGGGCGAGGTAGCCGTGCAGGTTCATCTGGCCGAGGCCGATGGCGTGCGACTTGTCGTTGCCGTCCTCGATGGAGCGGACCGAGCGGATGTGGCTCTGGTCGCTGACCGCGCTGAGCGCACGGATGCTGGTCTCGACCGTGCCGGCGAGGTTGCGGCCGTCCATCGCCAGGGCGATGTTCATCGAGCCCAGGTTGCAGGAGATGTCCTTGCCGATCTGGTCGTACGAGAGGTCCTCGTTGAACGTCGTCGGCGTGTTGACCTGGAGGATCTCCGAGCACAGGTTGGACATGTTGATCCGGCCCTTGATCGGGTTGGCCTTGTTCACCGTGTCCTCGAACATGATGTACGGGTAGCCCGACTCGAACTGGATCTCGGCGAGAGTCTGGAAGAACTCGCGCGCCTTGATCTTCGTCTTCTTGATGCGCGCGTCGTCGACCATCTCGCGGTACTTCTCGGTGACGGAGATGTCACCGAAGGGCACGCCGTAGACCTTCTCGACGTCGTACGGCGAGAAGAGGTACATGTCCTCGTCGTTCTTGGCGAGCTCGAACGTGATGTCGGGAACGACGACACCCAGCGACAGCGTCTTGATGCGGATCTTCTCGTCCGCGTTCTCGCGCTTGGTGTCGAGGAACTTCATGATGTCGGGGTGGTGCGCCGAGAGGTACACGGCACCGGCGCCCTGACGCGCGCCGAGCTGGTTCGCGTAGCTGAAGCTGTCTTCGAGGAGCTTCATGACGGGGATGATGCCCGACGACTGGTTCTCGATCTGCTTGATCGGGGCGCCCGCCTCGCGGATGTTCGAGAGGAGGAGGGCGACGCCGCCGCCGCGCTTGGAGAGCTGGAGGGCGGAGTTGATGCCGCGGGCGATCGACTCCATGTTGTCCTCGATGCGCAGGAGGAAGCACGAGACGAGCTCGCCGCGCTGCGCCTTGCCTGCGTTGAGGAAGGTGGGGGTGGCGGGCTGGAAGCGGCCCGAGAGGATCTCGTCGACGAGCTTGTTCGCGAGGTCCTGATCACCGGCGGCGAGGGCCAGAGCGGTCATGACGACGCGGTCCTCGAAGCGCTCGAGGTAGCGCTTGCCGTCGAAGGTCTTCAGCGTGTAGCTCGTGTAGTACTTGAACGCGCCGAGGAACGTGTCGAAGCGGAACTTCGCCGCGTACGCACGGTCGTGGATCTGCTGGACGAACTCGAACGGGTACGCCTCGATGACGGCACCCTCGTAGTACTCCTTCTCGACGAGGTAGTCGAGCTTCTCCTTGAGGGAGTGGAAGAACACGGTGTTCTGGTTGACGTGCTGCAGGAAGTACTCCCGCGCGGCCCGCTTGTCGGCGTCGAACTGGATCTTCCCGTCCTCGCCGTACAGGTTCAGCATCGCGTTGAGGGCGTGATAATCCATCCCCTCGAAACGAACCTCCGTCTTGAAGGCCATGTCGGTCACTGCAGCTTCCACCAGTCTTCCAATCCGCCGCTCACGCGGTCGACGTCCTCAGGCGTGCCGAATACTTCGAGCCGGTACAAGTGCGGCACACGACACTTGCGGCTGATGATGTCTCCGGCCAGGCAGAACGCCTCGCCGAAATTGCTGTTACCTGCGGAGATGACTCCGCGCAGCAGGCTCCGATTGCCCTCGTCGTTGAGGAAGCGGATGACCTGCTTGGGGACCGCGCCCTTCTCTTCTCCCCTGCCCTGGCCTCCCCCGTAGGTGGGGGTGACCAGGACGTACGGCTCTTCGATGCGGAGAGCGGGTTCGGAGGAGTGAAGCGGGATGCGGCGAGCCGGCATCCCGAGCTTCTCGATGAATCGCGCCGTGTTACCCGACACGCTCGAGAAGTAGACGAGCAGCGGCACGTTCGTCATGACGGCCGCGCTCATCGGTCAGACCAGGCGAGACGCGAGCTCGTCGATCTTGTCGGGACGGAAGCCCGACCAGTGGTCCTCGTCGGTGACGACGACCGGAGCCTGGAGGTACCCGAGCGACTTGACGTGCTCGAGGGCCGCCGGGTCCTCGGAGAGGTCGAGGACCTCGTAGTCGATGCCCTTGGAGTCCAGCGCGCGGTACGTCGCGTTGCACTGCACGCAGGACGGCTTCGTGTACACGGTGATCGCCATCTGTCGACCCTCTCTCTGCCTCTGGCCCCCGCCGGTGCGGGGTCCTTCTCGTTCGTAAAATCTGACTGCAGGATGCGGGCCGGATCCGCCCGTCGACCTGGTTCCCGGGGGTGTAAGGCCGCCGGGAGCTCAATACTACATATGGGTACGGACACCCGGAAGCACCACAAGGGGTAGTAGTTACATCCGTGTAGTTTTTCCGCATCTCTCCACAGATACAACACAGGTTGTCCACCGATTCATCCCCAATCCGCGAAGTTCCGGACGGGCTCGAAAAGGCCGGGATTCCGGCCGAAACCGCGAAGCCCTCGGCTGGTTGTCCACAGGTCGGACGATACGAGGAACCTCCGACATCGGATCGGGGCCGAATCCGACTTCCCGGCGTGTCGTCGGCGTGTCGCCGCGAGGGCGCACCCCCATATCTGGGATGTCCGTGGGCGACGGTAGATTGGAAGGGTGGCGGGATACTCGGAACTCCTGCGCGCACCGGGTGTCGCGCGCATCATCGCGGCACAACTGACGGCACGCTTCCCGAGTGGGATGACCAGCCTGGCGGTACTCCTCCACGTCGAGCAGTCGACCGGGTCCTACGGCTACGCGGGCATCGTCCTCGCCGCCGTCTCGATCGGCCAGGCCATCTCCGGTCCCGTCACCAGCCGGTGGATGGGCGTCTGGGGTATGCGCCGCGTCCTCACCCTGACCGCCGCCGTCTGCGCGGCCGCGGTCCTCGCCCTCGCAGTGAATCCATTCGGGATGCCGGGGTTCATCGTCTTCGGCTTCGTCGCCGGCATCGCCAATCCCCCGGTGCAGCCCGCCGTGCGGACGATCTATCC
This sequence comes from Microbacterium sp. LKL04, assembly GCF_900102005.1. NCBI lineage: Bacteria > Bacillati > Actinomycetota > Actinomycetes > Micrococcales > Microbacteriaceae > Microbacterium > Microbacterium sp. LKL04. The sequence continues at coordinate 1,396,901 of NZ_LT627736.1, forward strand.
CAAGATCGTGACGTCGCGCCAACTGACGCCGCTCTTCTCGCTCGACGCGAGCCTGCAGGAGATCATCTGGATCTTCGCGCCCGTTCTCATCACGCTGGTCGCGACGCAGGTGGGCACGGTTCCGGCGCTGTTCCTGATCGTCGTCATCCTCATCGGAGGGTGCGCCTGGTTCATCGCCTCGCCCGAGGTGGGGCGTGTCCGCATCCCCCGCAGCCGTCGCGGATTCGGACGGGTCCTCGGCAAGCCGGTCGTGCTGCTGTCCACCGTGACCGGCTTCCTGCTGATCGGCGCGTGCGCGGCCGTCGAGGCCGGCGTCGTCGCGTCGTTCGGCCACGAGGGGCTCGAGGCGGGGATCGTCCTGGCCGTCTTCGCGGTCGGCAGCCTCGCCGGCGGTCTCGGCTTCGGCCACATCCCGATCGGCCGGTGGGCGATGGCCCGTCGCCTGACGATCGTCGCCGTCGGCGTCTCACTCGTCATGATCAGCCTCAACGCCTGGTGGATGGGCGCCTCGCTCTTCATCGCCGGCCTCGGCATCGCTCCGGCCCTCGCGGTCATGTTCGCGATCACGAGCGCCAGCGTGCGCTTCAGTGAGACGGCAGAGGCCTACGGGTGGATCGGCACCGGCCAGCTCATCGGCGCCGCCGCCGGTTCTGCGGTCGCCGGCTTCCTCATCGACGGCGTCGGCTCGGTCGGTGCGTTCATCGCGGCATCCGGATTCGCCGTCGCCGGCGCGCTCGTCGCCGCCGTCTTCGTCCGCGGGTTCCCCGACCTGCGCGGCCGCGACGCGAGCCCCATACCCGACACGGAGCCCGTCCCGCTCATCACCTGAGCGAGCGCATCACGCCGCGCGACGGAGCAGGAACAGGACGGCTTGCGCGTACGCGTCGGCGGGCTGCGGATGCCGGAAGAGGTGGGGCGCGGCATCCACTTCGATCTCGACCTCGTGGATGTCGGGAAGGCGACGGAGCGACCGGAACGTGCCGCGGAGCATCTCGCGCAGCTGCGCCTCGGACGGCAGCCACAGCGCATCCTCGAGCGCGACCGAGTCGAGCGCCCATTCGGTCGTCCCGTTGAAGGCGAGCAGGTCGCCGGTCGGGTAGCTCCGGGCCTCGACGGTCATGTCGCTGACGGTGTAGACGTCGGCCTCGAACTCGGGCTCGTCGAGCTGGAACCGGTCGCCGGAACGGGGATGCCAGATCAGGCCGCTCGCGCGCAGCTCGCGTGCCAGGTCGGTGGAGATCATCCCCCCATCCTGGCCCGGCGCTGAGGGGCGAGGCCCGTCCTAGGCTGAGAGCATGCCGTCACCCGTCACCCTCCCCCGCCTGAGCTGGGGAGATCCCCACAGCGACCGCCGGGCGCTCCTCGTCCACGGCGTCGGGTCGAGCGGAGCGCTCATGTGGCGTTACGCCGTCGCCCTCGCCGACGCCGGCTGGCGTGTCGACGCCGTCGACCTGCGCGGCCACGGCACCGCTCCGCGCGGCCTGGACTACACGATCGACGCGTACGCGGTCGACCTCACCCACACGCAGCCCGCCGACGACGCGCCGTGGGATCTCGTCCTCGGCCACTCGCTCGGCGGCGCGGCCGCGACCGTGGCCGCCGCATCCACCCCCTCGTGGACGCGCCATCTCGTCCTCGTCGATCCTGCGATCCACCTCGCGGACGTCGATCGTGACGCCGTCCGCGCCAGCCAGGAGCAGGCGTTCGCCGACACCTCGGTCGGCGCGGTCCGAGCCGCGCACCCCGAATGGCTCGAGCTGGATATCGAGCTGAAGGCGATCGCCGCCCAGCAGGCGAGCCGCTACGCCGTCGAGCAGACGGGACTGCAGAACACGCCGTGGGACGTGCGGGAGGCGGCATCCCGTCTCACCGTCCCCACCCACGTCATCGCGGGCGACCCGGCCGTCTACTCGATCTTCACGGGCGACCTCGCCGCCGAGGTGCTGCAGAATCCCCGGGTGTCGATGTCCGTCGTGCCGGGCACGGGGCATTCGCCGCACCGCGACGCTCCGGATGCCGCGGCCCAGGCGCTCCTCGACGCGACCCGGACGTGGGGGTTGCCGTCATGACGTTCGATCCCGCCGCGCACCTGCCGGATGACCTGCTCGCGCGCATCCGCTCCCGCGCTGCCGCCGTCGACGCCGATAACCGCTTCCCGGACGAGGATCTCGCCGAGCTCCGCGACGCCGGCTACCTCGCGATCCTCGTGCCGACCGAGCTCGGCGGGGCGGGGCTCGGGCTCCGCGAGGCATCCGTCCTGCAGCAGCGGCTCGCCGGCGCCGCTCCCGCGACGGCCCTCGCGATCAACATGCACCTCGTCTGGACCGGCGTCGCGAAGGTGATGTCGGACCGCGGCGACGACGCGCTCCGCTTCGTGCAGGAGGGCGCCGTCCGCGGCGAGGTTTTCGCGTTCGGGATCAGCGAAGCGGGCAACGACCTCGTGTTGTTCGGCAGTGACACGGATGCCGCGCCCCGCCCCGACGGCTCGTACGCCTTCACGGGCACCAAGATCTTCACCTCGCTCGCACCGGTGTGGACGCACCTGGGGCTCCACGGCCTCGACACGTCCGACCCCGACGACCCGCGACTCGTGTTCGCGTTCGTCCCTCGGAGCGACGCCGTCGTCACCCGCGACGACTGGGACACCCTCGGCATGCGCGGCACGCAGTCCCGGACGACCGAGCTGCACGGCGCCGTCGCCCCGGCGGACCGGATCGTCCGCCGGCTGCCGGTCGGGCCGAGCCCCGACCCGCTCGTCTTCGGGATCTTCAGCGCCTTCGAGATCCTGCTGGCGTCCGTATACACGGGCATCGCGCGTCGCGCGCTCGACCTGGCCGTCGAGACCGCCCGCTCGCGCACGTCGAAGAAGACGGGTCGCACCTACAGCCAGGATCCCGACATCCGCTGGCGGGTGGCCGACATGGCGCTCGCGTACGACGCCCTCCCGGTGCAGGTCGAGACCCTCGCCGCCGACGTCGACGGTCTCGCGGACCACGGCGCGATGTGGTTCCCGAAGCTCTCCGCGATCAAGCACCGCGCCGCGACGACGGCGAAGCAGGTCGTCGACGAGGCGATGCTCGTCGCGGGCGGGTCGTCTTTCTTCACCCGCAACGAGCTGAGCCGGCTGTACCGCGACGTGCTCGCCGGGATGTTCCACCCCTCCGACCCGGAGTCGGTTCGCAGCGCTCTCGCGAACGCGTGGCTGGGGCCGGTCGAACCGTGAGTCGCCCGGGTCGCTGACGGCCACCGTGGCAGGATGGCCGAATGGCCCGCATCCCGTACGACTCGCTGAGCACCGCTGACCAGCAGAGGTATCGCGGGCTCCGCACGATGAAGGCGGTCGCCCTCGGCGCCCTGCTGTTCATGGCGATCGTCTTCGTCATCGCGTTCATCCTCGAGAAGGACCTCTCGGGCTGGGGCTACGTGCGCGCGGCGGCCGAGGGCGGCATGGTCGGCGCCCTCGCGGACTGGTTCGCGGTGACGGCGCTGTTCCGGCACCCCCTCGGCATCCCGATCCCCCACACCGCGATCATCCCGCGCCGCAAGGACGAGATCGGACGCACCCTCGGCGAATTCGTCGAGACGAACTTCCTCGAGGGCGGTGTCGTCCGCCAGAAGCTCGAGTCCACCAACATCGCCCGCACCGCAGGCACGTGGCTGCAGGATCCGGCTCACGCGAAGACGGTCGCGGCCGAGGCCTCGACGATGGCCTCCGGCATCCTCACCGCCCTCAGCGACGACGAGGTGCAGGACCTCATCAGCGACCTCGCGCACGAGCACCTGCTCTCACCCTCGTGGGGTCCTTCGCTCGGCACCTGGCTGTCGCGGGTGGTGGACGCCGATGCCCACCGCGGCGCGGTCGACCTGGGCGTCGACAGCATCGCCCGCTGGCTCGACGCGAACCGCGAGGCGTTCGACGGACTCGTCTCACGACGCCTGCCGTCGTGGGTGCCGTCGGTCGCCATGCGCCTCGTCGACGACACCGTCTATCACGAGGCCACGAAGTTCGTCGCGGCCGTGCAGCGCGACCCGGAGCACCCGGCCCGGAAGGCGCTCGACCAGTATCTCGAGCGCCTCGCCGACAACCTGCAGCACGACCCCGAGACCATCGGCCGCCTCGAGGGCGCGAAGAGCGCGGTCTTCGACAGCCCGCGCGTCCGGGCGCTCGCCGCCGACGCCTGGAACACCGCGAAGGCGGGCCTCCTGCGCTCGCTCGCCGACGAGGAGAGCCCGCTCCGCCGACGCGTCACCGCCGCCCTCGGCGACCTGGGCGACCGGCTCGCGACCGACACCGCGCTGCAGGAGCGCGTCGACAAGCGCATCGCGGACGCCGCTGTCTTCCTCGTCGACCGCTACCGCCACGACATCGCGTCGATCATCACCGACACCGTCGAGCGGTGGGACGCCGATGAGACGAGCCAGAAGATCGAGCTGCAGGTCGGCCGGGACCTGCAGTACATCCGCCTGAACGGCACGATCGTCGGCGCCCTCGCGGGACTCGCGATCTTCACCGTCGCCCACCTGCTGCTGCCCTGACCATGGCGCTCTCCGTTGATCCGCTCTGGCCGCGCGCCGGCGACTGGCCCGCACCGAAGGGACGAGTGGATGCCGCGATCCTCGGCCTCCCTGCCTTCCGCACGTCGCTGTCGCCCACCGGTGCGCACGCGACGCCGACCGCGGTCCGCGAGGCGTTGCGCCGGTTCAGCCCGACGCTGCTCGGCCCTCCCCCGGTCGACCTGAACGACGCGCTCCGGATCGCGGATGCCGGTGACGTCGACGACCCCGACGGGCCCGAAGGCGAGGCCCGGGTGCGCGAGCGGGTCCGCGCACTGCGTGCCGACGCGGGCCTCGTGATCGCGCTCGGCGGCGACAACTCGGTGACGTATGCGACCGCGCAGGGCGCGGACGTCTCGGGCCTCATCACCCTCGACGCGCACTTCGACCTGCGCGACGGCGTCTCCAACGGCTCCCCTGTCCGCCGCCTCGTCGAGGACGGTCTCGACCCCCGTCGGATCGTTCAGATCGGGATCGCCGACTTCGCCAACTCCGTCGCGTACGCGCAGCGCGCCGCGGACCTCGGCATCACCGTCATCACGCTCGACGAGGTCCGCCGCCGCGGCGCCGAGGACGTCATGATCCAGGCTCTGGCCGTCGCCGGAGCCGCGGGCGACGTGCACCTCGACATCGATGTGGACGTGTGCGACCGCTCCGTCGCGCCGGGGTGCCCGGCATCCGTCCCCGGCGGACTCGAGGCGTGGGAGCTCCGCGCCCTCGTTCGCGCGGCGACCGGCGACCGGCGCATCGTGAGCGCCGACGTCGTCGAGGTCGACGCGACGGCGGATGCCGCAGACGGCCGCACCGTCAGACTCGCCGCGCTCTGCGTCCTCGAACTCCTCGCCGGAAGGGCACTCGCATGATCACCCTCATCCTCGTCCGTCACGCAAAGAGCGACTGGGGCACCGGCCAGGACGACCACGAACGCCCGCTGAACGACCGCGGCAGGCGGGACGCGCCCGTGATGGCGCGACGCCTCGCCGCGACCGGCGTACGCCCCGCGCGCATCCTGTCGTCGACGGCCGTGCGGGCCCGGACGACGGCGCAGGCCTTCGCCGGCGCGCTCGGACTCGAGGTCGAGACCGATGAGGGCTTGTACGGTGCTCCCGGGTCGCGTCTGCTCGCGACGGCCGCGGCGAGCGGCGTGACCGATGTCCTCGTCGTCGCCCACGATCCAGGGATGACGGTGCTCGCCGAGCAGCTGTCGGACGGCGGCATCGGCGAGATGCCGACGTGCGCGGTGGCCACGTTCACCTGGGACACGGACGACTGGGACGTCGCGACGTCCGTGCCGCCGGCTCGGTGGAGCGTCGACACCCCGCGGGACGTCAGCGCGGACTGAGCTCCTCGACGCCGCGGTAGACGCGGCGCACGAGCGGCACGCCCGGCCGATAGGCGAGGTGGCGCCTGCTCGGCGCGTCGAGCACGACCAGATCGGCACGCGCACCCGGGCCGAGGTGACCGACGTCGCCGCGGCGCAGGGCACGCGCTCCCCCGGCCGTCGCCGCCCACACCGCCTCACCGACGGTCATCGCCATCTCGCGCACCGCGAGGGCGATCATTAGCGGCATCGAGCTCGTGAAGCTCGACCCGGGGTTGCAGTCGCTCGCGAGCGCCACGGTCACACCGGCGTCGATGAGCCGGCGCGCGTCGGGGTACGGCTGCCGCGTCGAGAACTCGACACCCGGCAGGAGGGTCGCGACGGTATCGGATCCCGCGAGCGCCGCGATGTCGGCATCCGTCAGGTGGGTGCAGTGGTCGACGGATGCCGCACCCAGCCGCACCGCCAGCTGCACGCCAGGCCCCTCGCCGAGCTGATTGCCGTGCACGCGGACGCCGAGCCCGGCATCCGCTCCCGCGCGGAGGATGCGCTCGCTCTCGGCCTCGGTGAAGGCGCCGCGCTCGCAGAACACGTCGACCCAGCGCACGTACGGCCTGGCGGCGGCGAGCATGCCGTCGCACACGAGGTCGACGTACGCCGCACGGTCCGCCCCCTCGGGCACGACGTGCGCGCCGAGGTAGGTCACCTCGTCGGTGACCTCGGCCGCGAGTCGCGCGAGCCGCGCCTCGCCGTCGACGGTGAGGTCGTAGCCCGTCTTGACCTCGAACGTCGTCGTCCCCTGCGCGTGCAGTTCGGCGACGAGCGCGGCGAGTCGAGCGCGCAGCTCGTCGTCCGTCGCCGCACGTGTCGCCGCGACGGTGCGACGGATGCCGCCCGCGGCATACGGCACGCCGGTCATCCGCGCCTCGAATTCATCCGCGCGGTCGCCGGCGAACACGAGGTGCGTGTGACTGTCGACGAAGCCCGGGATCACGGCGTGGCCGCCGAGGTCGACGCGCGCGACCTCAGCCTCTGACCGCGAGACTGCAGCGGCAGGCCGAGACGTCGGCAGCAGACCGCTGTCTCGGCGCGCGATTGCAGTCTCGGCGTCAGTGGCCGCACCCGACCACGCGACCCGGCCCCCGTCGACGAGGAGGGCGGCGTCGGCGATCGTCGCGGTGGGGGCCGCGGCATCCGCGTTCGTCGTCAGTTCGGCGATGCCGGTGAACAGCGTCGCCACGTCACGCGTCCAGCATCGGGACGGTCAGGCCGCGCTCGCGGGCGACCTCCTTCGCGCGGTCGTAGCCGGCGTCGACGTGGCGCATGACGCCCGTGCCCGGGTCGTTGACCAGGACCCGCGCGAGCTTCTCGGCGGCGAGCGGCGTGCCGTCGGCGACGGTGACCTGACCGGCGTGAATGGAACGCCCGATGCCGACGCCGCCGCCGTGGTGGATCGACACCCACGCAGCGCCCGATGCGGTGTTCAGCAGCGCGTTGAGCAGCGGCCAGTCGGCGATCGCGTCGGAACCGTCGGCCATCGCCTCGGTCTCGCGGTAGGGGCTCGCGACGGAGCCCGCGTCGAGGTGGTCGCGGCCGATGACGATGGGACCCGACAGCTCGCCCGACGCGACCATCTCGTTGAACTTGAGCCCCGCGAGGTGGCGCTCCTGGTACCCGAGCCAGCAGATGCGGGCCGGGAGGCCCTCGAAGCGGACCTTCTCGGCGGCTTTCCCGAGCCAGCGGTGCAGGGCGGCATCCTCGGGGAAGAGCTCCGCGACGGCGCGGTCGGTCTTCGCGATGTCCTCGGGGTCGCCCGACAGCGCGACCCAGCGGAACGGTCCCTTGCCCTCCGCGAACAGCGGCCGGATGTAGGCAGGGACGAACCCCGGGAAGGCGAAGGCGCGGTCGTAGCCGCCGAGCTCGGCCTCGCGGCGGATCGAGTTGCCGTAGTCGAAGACCGCGGCCCCGGCATCCTGGAATCCGACCATCGCCTCGACGTGCCGCGCCATCGACGCGCGGGACCGCTCCGTGAAGCCCTCGGGGTCGGCGGATGCCGCGCCCTTCCAGTCCTCGAATGCGACGCCCGAGGGGAGGTAGGCGAGCGGGTCGTGCGCGCTCGTCTGGTCGGTCACGATGTCGATCGGGATGCCGCGGGCCAAAAGCTCCGGGAAGACGTCGGCCGCGTTCCCCACGACGCCGATGGACCGCGCCTCGCCGGCGTCCTTCGCAGCCACGGCGCGCTCGATCGCGGCGTCGAGGTCGGCGGTGTGCTCGTCGAGGTAGCCGTGCTCGACGCGGCGGCGCAGGCGGGACTCGTCGACGTCGACGACGAGCACCGCTCCCCCGTTCATCGTGACGGCGAGCGGCTGCGCGCCACCCATGCCGCCCGCGCCACCGGTGAGCGTGAGCGTGCCGGCGAGCGAGTCGCGGCCGAGCGAGCGCGCAACGGCGGCGAACGTCTCGTACGTGCCTTGCAGGATGCCCTGCGTGCCGATGTAGATCCAGGAGCCCGCGGTCATCTGCCCGTACATCGTCAGGCCGAGGTGCTCGAGGCGGCGGAACTCGGGCCACGTCGCCCAGTCCCCGACGAGGTTCGAGTTCGCGATGAGCACCCGGGGCGCCCACTCGTGCGTGCGGAACACGCCGACCGGCTTGCCGGACTGCACGAGCAGCGTCTCGTCGGGCTCGAGCTCGTCGAGGGTGCGGACGATCGCGTCGTACGCCTCCCACGTGCGGGCCGCCTTGCCGGTGCCGCCGTAGACGACGAGGTCCTCGGGGTGCTCGGCGACCTCGGGGTCGAGGTTGTTCATCAGCATCCGCTTCGCCGCCTCGGCGCCCCAGCTCTTCGCTGTCCTCTCGGCGCCTCGCTCCGCTCGGACGCTGCGGGTCGTGGTCGTGTCGGTCATGCCGGTGCTCCTTCGGACGGCGGGACGCTCGGGCGGGGATCTGCGCCCGGGCGGAGGGATTCGGGGTGGTTCGTCCTTGCGGCGGCGGATGTCCGCTCCGCGGCGGGTCCGAACGCGGTGCGGGCGACCTCGCCCGAGACGACGAGCTGCGTCGCGGCCTCGATGTCCGGGGCGACGAAGCGGTCGGGCCCGGGCCCCGCGACGACCGTGCGGACGAGGTCACGGACGGCCCCGGTGACCGGCGCAGGCTGCAGCGGGGCGCGCAGGTCGAGGGCGCGGCATCCCGTCACCACCTCGATCGCGAGCACGCGGGCGAGGCCGTCGATCGCGCGGCGGAGCTTGCGGGCGGCGGCCCACCCCATCGAGACGTGGTCCTCCTGCATGGCCGACGACGGGATCGAGTCGACGGATGCCGGCACCGCGAGTCGCTTGAGCTCCGAGACGATGCCCGCCGCGGCGTACTGCGCGATCATCAGGCCGCTGTCGACGCCGACCTCGTCGGCGAGGAACGGCGGCAGCCCGTTGCTGCGCGTACGGTCGAGCGCCCGGTCAGTGCGGCGCTCGGAGATCGAGGCGACGTCGGCCACGGCGATCGCGAGGAAGTCGAGGACGTACGCGACCGGCGCTCCGTGGAAGTTGCCGTTCGACTCGACGCGACCGTCGGGCGTGACGACGGGGTTGTCGACGGCCGAAGCCAGCTCGCGCTCGGCGACCATCCGGGCGTGGTCGAGGGTGTCGCGCGCGGCGCCGTGCACCTGCGGCGAGCAGCGGAGCGAGTAGGCGTCCTGCACGCGGGTGCAGACGGCCGGATCGCGGTGGCTCGCGACGATCGGCGAGTCGGCGAGCGCGTGGCGCAGGTTCGCGGCCGACACGGCCTGCCCCGACTGCGGGCGGAGTGCCATGAGGTCCGCGGCGAAGACGGCGTCGGTGCCGAGCTGACTCTCGACCGACAGGGCGGCGGCCAGGTCGGCGGTCGCCAGCAGGGTGTCGAGGTCGGCGAGGGCGAGCGACAGCATCCCGAGCATGCCGTCGGTGCCGTTGATGAGGGCGAGCCCCTCCTTCTCCTCGAGGACGAGGGGACGGATGCCGCTGGCCGCGAGCGCCTCGGCGGCGTCAACCTTCGTGCCGTCCGCCGTGCGGACCGGCCCCTCGCCGAGCGCGGCGAGCGCGATGTGCGAGAGCGGGGCGAGATCGCCGGAGCAGCCGAGCGAGCCGTACTCGTGCACGATCGGGGTGATCCCGGCGTTGAGCATCGCGGCGTACGTCTCGACGACCACGGGGCGGACGCCGGTGCGGCCGGTCGCGAGGGTCTGCAGGCGCAGCAGGTGCAGGGCGCGGACCACCTCGCGCTCGACCTCGGGTCCGGTCCCGGCGGCGTGCGAGCGGATGAGGCTCGCCTGCAGCTGGCGGCGCCGGTCGGTCGCGATGAACGTCGTCGCGAGCGCGCCGAAGCCGGTCGAGATGCCGTAGTGCGGGTGGGGATCGTCGGCGAGCCGCTCGATGAGCGCGCGGGTCTCGGCGGTGCGGGCGAGCGCCGCGTCCGAGACGACGACGTGCGCGTCGTGGCGGGCGACGGCGACGACCTCGGCGGGGGTGAGCGGGGCGTCCGCGAGGACGACGGCGGTGAGGACGGGCATGCGTCGATTCCAGCGCGCGGCGACGGTCCGCGGGAGGCGGACGTGGCATCCTGTGTCTGTGATCCCAGACAAGCCGCGGGCGCCGATCCCAGACAAGCCGCAGGCGCCGGCCCCCGACAGGCCCAAGGTCCCCGCGGCGGATCAGACGCTCCGCATCCTGAGCTTCCTTGCGCACCAGCGCGGGCCCGTCGCGGCGCAGACGATCGCGACGCACCTCGAGCTGCCTCGATCGACGGTGTACCACCTGCTCGCGGCGATGGCGGCGCACGGGTTCGTCGTGCACCTCGACGGCGACCGCCGCTGGGGACTCGGTACCGCCGCGTTCGAGCTCGCCGGCGGCTACGCGCGGCAGGAGCCGCTCGCACGGCTGGGACGCCCCATCGTCGCGCAACTCGCCGACCGCGCCGGCGAAAGCGCGCACCTCGCCGTCATGACCGGGCGCGACGTCCTGTACATCGTCGAGGAACGAGCCCCGCGACGCCCCGCCCTCATCACCGACGTCGGCGTGCGGCTGCCGGCGCACCTGACGGCGACCGGCCGCGCGATGCTCGCCGCACTCCCCCGCGAGCAGGTCCGCGCATTGTTCCCCGACGCGGCATCCCTCTCTGTGCAGCGCACCGGCCGCGGGCCCGCTCGGCCCGGCGAGCTGCGGGAACTCCTCCGGCAGGCCCGCGCCGACGGTCATGCGACCGAGGACGGCGAGGTGACGCTGGGCTTCCGCTCCGTCGGCGTCGCCGTCCGCGACCACGCCGACTGGCCGGCCGCCGCGATCGCCGTCACCTGGCCGGACGGCTCGCCCGCCGACCCCGACCGCCTCGCCGCGCTCGCGAAGGACGCGGCGGCCGAACTCTCCCGCCGCATCGGCCGGCGATAGCCACATGGACGCGGCACCAACCTCGGAGATTCCGTCGTTCGCGGTGCGAAAAGGCGGGTTCCCGCCCGCAACGACCGAGAACTCCGCGGTTGTTGCCCGGCGCCTCGCGCAGGCGCGCGTGGGTCCACTCCTCGCAACCCGGGCTCCTGGCGGCGGCACCGGCCCGATACCCGGCGGACTAACAGCGGAGATACCCGCCGACGCGCCGAGGGCGACGCCGACACCCACGGCGTGTCGCGCGGATGTCCGCGGCAGGCACAGCGCTGGAGGCAGCACGAGCTTCGGCCGACAACCGCGCCCCGGCCTCCTTCAGCGCACGACGAGGCGCGGCTGCACGAGGACGTGCCCCTCACCCTCGCCCGCGGCGCGTCGTTCGATGCGGGCGCCGCCGGCCATCAGCAGGTCGAGGGCGCCGGCGGCGACGAGCTCAGGCAGCTGCTCGACGCTCGCGAGCCCCAGGGCCTCGGCCGCGGGGGTGTTGTCGAAGCCGATGATCGCGAGGTCCGGGCGCTGCGCCGCGACCGCCGCCACGTGGGCTCCGACGGCGAGGGTGTCGCTCGCGCAGACGACGGCGTCGACCTCGGTCGTCGCGAGCAGATCGCGGACCCGCTCGCGCGCGTCGGCGACCCGCTCCTCGACCGACAGGCGCAGATCCGGGCGGGCACCGGCATCCGTCATCGCGTCGCGCCACCCGCGCTCGCGGTCGTCTCCCGTCGGCGATCCTGCGGGCCAGCCGAGGAACGCGACTCGCGGGCCGACGGTCAGCGCGTGCTCGGTGGCGGCCCGCGTGCCCGATGCGCCGTCGACGTCGACCCACAGGTGCGCGGACTCGTCGGGTGAGGCGGCATCCCACGGCCTGCCGAACGACACGAAGGGCACACCGCGCTCGGTGAGCCAGGCGATCCGCCGGTCGTCGTACCGGGTGCCCGTGACGACGACGGCCTCGACGTCGCCGGCGTGGACGAGGTCGGACATCCGCCGGATCTCCTCGTCCTGATCGGATGCCGCATACACGAGCACGCGCAGTCCTCGGTCGCCGGCGCTCTCGGTGAGCGCGTGGACGAACCGGTCGAGCACAACGCCGGAGATTCCACCGGCGTACGGATCGAGGTGGATGCCGATGGTCGCGCTCCGCTGCGTGCGGAGCCGCCGCGCGGAGGCGTGCGGTGAGTAGCCGAGGCGCGAGATCGCCTCCTGCACGCGTTCGCGTGTCGCGGTCTTCACGATGGCGGGCGAGTTGAGGACGTTGCTGACGGTCTGACGCGACACACCGGCCGCCGTGGCGACGTCCTCGATCGTTATCGACTTTTCACTCATCGACGCATCCCGCCCCCTTGACAGTGATGGGACCACCCTCTTACGTTGGTCAGCATTCCACAATTTGATCGTTCAAAGTCGACCGAGATCAGCACGGTCGGAACGATCGCAGCACCGGGATCGAAGGAGATACGGACATGCGACACAGCAGACGACTCATGGCGCTCGGCGGCATCGGCCTCGCCGCCACACTCGCCCTCGCGGGATGCGGAGGCTCGGGCTTCGACGACGGCCCAGCTGCATCCGGCTCCGCCGACGGCGGCGGGCTCACCTCATCCGACGACGCCCTCACGATCATGATCGGCTCGTCCGGCGACGCCGAGACGGCCGCGGTCAAGGAGGCCGTTGCGGCCTGGTCGAAGGACTCCGGCGTCGACGCCGAGGTCATCGCCGCCACGGACCTCACCCAGCAGCTCTCGCAGGGCTTCGCCGGCGGCAACCCGCCGGACCTGTTCTACCTCGCGACCGAACTGCTCGCCGGGTACGCCGACAACGGGTCGGTGATCGCCTACGGCGACCAGCTCGAGAACAAGGACGACTTCTACCCGTCGCTCGTCACCAACTTCACCTACGACGACGAGTTCTACTGCGCGCCCAAGGACTTCTCGACGCTGCAGCTCATCATCAACAAGAACCTGTGGGATGACGCGGGCCTCACGGATGCCGACATCCCGACCGACTGGGACTCGCTGGCCGCAGCGGCGAAGAAGCTGACCTCGGGCGACACCACGGGTCTCGTCTTCAGCGGCGAGTACCAGCGGGTGGGCGCCTTCATGGCAGAGGCCGGCGGCCGACTGGTCTCGGAGGACGGCGCCACCGCCGTCGCCGACAGTCAGGAGAACACCGACGCCCTCGCCTACGTCAAGGAGCACCTCGCCGACGGCACGTTCGCCTACGCCGCCGACGTCGGTGCGGGTTGGGGCGGTGAGGCGTTCGGCAAGCAGCTGGGCGCCATGACGATCGAGGGCAACTGGATCACCGGCGCGCTCGGCGACTACCCCGACGTCGACCCGCTCGTCGTCGAGCTGCCCGCCGGCCCTGCCGGCAAGGGCACCCTGCAGTTCACGAACTGCTGGGGCATGGCCGCCGACAGTCCCAACCAGGAGGCCGCTCTCAGCCTCGTCGAGTACTTGACGACCGCCGAGCAGCAGCTCGCGTTCTCGAAGGCGTTCGGCCCGATGCCGTCGGTCCAGTCCGCCGCCGATCAGTGGACCACCGACAACCCCGACCTCGCCGCGTTCCTCGCCGGCGCGGACTACGCCCAGGGCGTGCCGACCAACGACGGCGTGTCCGACGTCTTCACCGACTTCAACGCGCAGCTGGCGACTCTGAAGGACGGCGACCCCGCCACGATCCTGCAGAGCGTCCAGTCCAACCTCGAGGCGATCGTCGGCTGACATGGCCTCGCCCGTCACCACCGAACGGGCACCCGAGAAGACCCCTCGCCGCGACCACCGCTCACACGGTCTGCGTCGCGGCGAGGGTGTCGCCGGGTGGCTGTTCGTCTCCCCCGTCGTCGTGATCCTCGGGGTGTTCCTGTTCCTCCCCGTCCTCATGGCGCTCTGGGTGAGCGTCTCGGACTGGGGCGGCCGCGGTAGCCCGCTCTCGCCGAACGTCGACTTCGTGGGGCTCGACAATTACGGCGAGCTGACCTCGGGCCAAGGGTTGCGCAGTCGCGACTTCGGCACGGCGCTGCGCAACAACGCCTGGTACGTCTTCCTCGTCGTCCCCCTCCAGACAGCGCTGTCGCTGTTCCTCGCGGTTCTCGTCAGCCGCCGGATGATGAGGGCGCGCGGATTCTTCCGCACCGCCTTCTACTTCCCGTCCGTGACGAGCTCGGTCGCGATCACGGTGCTGTGGATCTTCCTCTTCAGCGCCGCCGGACCCGTCAACGCGCTGATCGCGGCCGTCACCGGCGGCAAGGGACCGAACTGGTTCAACGACCCCCGCGGCATCGTGCACCTGCTGTTCGGCGCCTTCGGAGTGGATGCCGCGCCCGCCGCGATCTCTCAGCCGGGCTTCCTGGGTCTCTCGGGCTGGGACTGGATCGCCGGCCCCTCTGTCGCGATGAGCGCCTTCATCCTCATGGCGGTGTTCACGACGAGCGGCACGTTCATGCTGCTGTTCATCGCGGCCCTCCAGAACGTCGGCTACGAGCTGACGGAGGCGGGGATGATGGACGGCGCGAGCGCCTGGCAGCGCTTCTGGCGGATCACGCTCCCCCAGTTGCGGCCGACGCTCTTCACCGTCATCACGCTCGGACTCATCGGCTGCTGGCAGGTGTTCGACCAGATCTACACCGGCACCAAGGGCCAACCGGGAAAGACCACCATCACGCCCGCCTACCTCTCGTACACGTCGGCGTTCAGCAATCAGGACTGGGGCATCGGCGCCGCGATCGCCTTCATCCTGTTCCTCATCATCATCGCGTTCACGCTCTTCCAGCGGTGGCTCCTGCGGGAGCGACCCGTCTCGAAGCGCCGCATCCGCGCCTACACGCCGAAGGGGGCACGGTCGTGACCGACAGCAGAACCCTCGCTCGCACGAAGACGCTCACCGACGAGCCGATCGGCCGCGCGCCGCGGCGTCGGAGCCGGCTCACCCCGGCGTCCCGTGTCGGCCAGATCGCGCTGTACAGCATCCTCGCCCTGCTCGCCCTCGTCTACATCTACCCGTTCCTCGTGCAGGTGGCGACCTCGTTCAAGAGCGAGCAGGAAGCGGCATCCAACCCCATCTCGCTGGTCCCGCAGACCTTCACGACGGCCGCGTACGAGCGGCTGTTCCTCAACAGCGACTTCCCGCTCTGGTTCGCCAACTCGGCGGTGGTCACGATCCTCGTCACCCTCGGGCGCGTGTTCTTCGTCTCGCTCGCCGGGTACGCGCTCGCCCGGCTGCGCTTCCGCGGGCGCGGTCTGATCTTCGCTCTCGTGGTCGGGGTCATGGCGGTGCCCTCGGTCGTTCTGTTGATCCCGCGGTTCCTCGTGCTGAACCAGCTCGGGATGTACGACTCGTACGCCGGCATGGTCCTGCCGCTCCTGGTCGACGCGGCAGGCGTGTTCATCATGAAGAACTTCTTCGAGTCGATCCCGCCGTCGGTCGAGGAGCAGGCGCGCATCGACGGCGCCGGGACCTTCCGGGTCTACTGGTCCGTCGTTCTGCCGATGGCGCGGCCGGCGCTGATCACGATCGTGATCCTGTCGTTCCAGGGATCATGGAACGAGTTGACCCACTTCATCGTGTCGGTGCAGTCGCCCGAGCTCTTCCCGCTCACCCGAGGGGTGGCGAGCCTGTCGTCGGGGCAGCTGAGTCAGGGCACGCAGTATCCGCTGAAGCTCGCCGCCGCCGCGCTCATGACTATCCCCGTCGCGGTGGTCTTCTTCATCTTCCAGAAGCGCATCATGAACACCTCCGAAGGAGCAGTCAAGGGATGACCGCAGGCCTCCAGCCCTTCCTGTCCGACGCCGTCGTCGTCCTCCGCGCGCCCACCCAGGTGTGGTCCCGCGCGGACGGCGAGATCGGCGCCCCCTCCCCCGACACCGGATCGATCGACGGCGTCTTCCACGGCGACACGCGCTTCATCCGCGCGACCCGCGTCCGCTACGGGACGGATGCCGCGACCCACGCGCCGGAATGGATCTCACGCTCGGCGGACTCGGCATCCGATGCGCGGTTCGAGGCGCTTCTGCGGCGAATCGACGACCGCACGCCGGACCCGAAGATCCGGCTGACCCGACGCCGCGTCGTCGCCGACGGACGGATGACCGAGGAGTTCACCCTCTTCTCGCATCTGGCGGAACCGGTCGAGCTCGCGATCGAGGTCACCGTGACCCCCGACGCGACGCCGATGCAGCTGGTCAAATCCGGCACGGGCGGCGGTGCCCCGATCGAGCGGACCTCCGCGGGCGACGCCGTCGAGCTGACGGCGGGCGAATCGTCGATGCGGCTGCAGGCGCCCGGCGCCGAGGTGACCGAGGCCGGCGACGACCTCGCCCTGACATGGCGCGTGACCTGCCCGCCGCGGTCGTCCGTCACGGTGTCGTGGCGCGTCGACCTCGACGACCCGTCGCTCGTGGTCCGGGGGACGACGCGACAGGTCGACTGGGCGCTCGAACCGGTCGAGGGGATCGACCCGCGGCTGTTCCGCTGGCTCCGTCAAGCGCTCGACGACCTCGACGCCCTGCGGCTCACGTTGCCGGGCAATCCCGACGAGTACTTCGCCGCCGGCGCGCCGTGGTTCTTCACCCTCTTCGGGCGGGATTCGCTGTGGGCGGCGAGACTGTTCCTCTCCGTCGATCCGGGGATGGCGGCATCCACTCTGCGGGTCCTCGGGCGACTGCAGGGCTCCACCGCCGACCCGGCGACCGCCGAGCAGCCGGGCAAGATCGCCCACGAGCTGCGCGCCGGCACCCTCACGATGCCCGGCGAGGGCATCTCGCTGCCGCCCCTGTACTACGGCACCGTCGACGCGACCCCGCTGTGGATCACCCTCCTCGCCGAAGCGCACGAGGCCGGGATGCCGGAGGCCGAGGTCCGCGACCTCCTCCCCACGATGCACGATGCGCTCGACTGGGTGATCGCGTCCGCGAACGCCGACGGCTTCCTCGACTACGTCGACGAGACCGGCCACGGCCTGTCGAATCAGGGCTGGAAGGACTCGGGCGACTCGATCCAGTGGCGCGACGGGTCGCTCGCGAACGGCCCCATCGCGCTCTCGGAGGTGCAGGGCTACGCCTATGAGGCGGCGGTCCGTGCCGCCGATCTGCTGGACTCGCTCGAAGAGGACGGCGCTGAGCGTCTGCGGTCGTGGGCAGCCGAGCTCCGCACCCGCTTCCGCGAGCGCTTCTGGGTCGAGACCCCGGAGGGTCGCTACCCGGCGATCGCCCTCGACCGCGACGGCCGGGCGGTGGACACCCTGACCTCGAACGCAGGTCACCTGCTGGGCACGGGCATCCTCGACCTCGACGAGGAGCGCACGGTCGCCGATCTGCTCATCGGTCCGTCGATGTCGTCGGGCTTCGGCCTGCGCACGATGTCGACGGATGCCGGGGGGTACTGGCCGCTCAGCTATCACGGCGGCAGCGTCTGGGCGCACGACACGGCCATCGTCGCGCGAGGCATGGCGCGCGCGGGCCTCGCGGACCAGGCTCGCGAGCTCGTCGACGGAATGCTGGCGGCCGCCGAGGCGTTCGCGTATCGCATGCCGGAGCTCCATGCCGGTGACGCCGCGAGCGACGTCACCGTGCCCGCTCCCTACCCCGCGGCCTGCCGACCGCAGGCCTGGTCGGCGGCCGCGGCGGTCGTCTGCCACGAGATCCTCACAGCTCCCCGCTGACAGAGACCCGGCGGGGGTGGAGACTGGCATCCGACTCGACCCCCAACCGGAGGATGCATGCCGCGCAAACTCGCTTCGATCGCGGACCACGTGGGCAGGATGGGCCGCACCCGGATGGGGGCGCTGCTCCTGCTGATCGCCACCGCCGCCGCCATCGTGTGGGCGAACATCTCCTCCGAGACCTACAACGGGTTCTGGGACACCCACCTGATGATCGGGCTCGGCGACATCCAGCTCGACTTCACGCTTCATGCGCTCGTCAACGACGCGCTGATGGCGATCTTCTTCTTCACCGTCGGTCTCGAGGTGAGGCGGGAGTTCGCCATCGGCGAGCTCACCAGCTGGTCGCGCGCCGTCGTCCCCGTCGTGGCGGCCGTCGCGGGACTCGCCCTCCCCGCCCTGCTGTTCGTCCTCATCGCGGGTCCGAGCGGGAACGCGGATGCCTGGGGCGTCGTCATCTCCACCGACACGGCCTTCCTCGTGGGCGCTTTGGCGCTCATCGGTCCGCGCGGTTCGGGACGCCTGCGGGTGTTCCTCCTCGCTCTCGCCGTCGTCGACGACATCGGAGCGCTCAGCATCATCGCGCTCGTCTACACCGAGACGTTCACGCCGATGCCGCTCGTGATCGCGGCGGTCGGCCTCGCCGGCATCTACCTCGTCCGCTACGTGCGCGCCGGACGCGGCCCCATCTACGCGACCCTCGCCATCGTGGTCTGGCTCGCGTTCCTCGCCTCCGGCGTCCACCCCACCCTCGCCGGCGTCGCCATCGCCCTGCTCGTGCCGGTCTACCGGCCCGACCGCCGCGACGTCGAGCACGCCCTCGAACTCGCCCGCACCTTCCGGCAGTCCCCGAGCACCGAGTACGCCCGCGCCGCGGCGAACAGCCTCCGCGAGTCGATCTCGATCAACGAACGGCTGCAGACCGCGTACGCGCCGTATGTCGCCTACGTCATCCTGCCGCTGTTCGCACTCGCGAACGCCGGCGTCTCGCTCAGCCCCGACATCCTCGCGGCCGCCGTGACCTCCCCGCTCACCTGGGGCGTCGTCGTCGGCCTGGTCGCCGGCAAGCTCGTCGGGATCTGGGGGTCGACCGCCGTCCTCAAAGTCCTGAAGATCGGCGACTTCGGCCCGGGGCTCTCGCTCGACCGGATCGGCGGCGGTGCGGCCCTCGCCGGGATCGGCTTCACGATCTCGCTCTTCATCATCGACCTCGCGATCGAGGACCCCGACGCGCAGAACCAGGCGCGCGTGGGGGTGCTCGCGGCATCCGTCATCGCCCTCGCCCTCGGCACCGTCCTGTTCCGCATCGCGGACGCCCGGAGCCCCGAGGAGGAGGTCGGCCAGACGCTCGTGCGTCCTGTCGACCCGCGGCGCGACCACATCTTCGGGTCCGCCGACGCCCCGTACGAGATCGTCGAGTACGGCGACTTCCAATGCGGGTTCTGCCTCAAGGCGTCGGGGTCGATCCAGGAGGTCATGGACGAACTCGGACCGAACCTCCGCTACGTGTGGCGCCACGCTCCCCTCACGGTGCAGCACCCCAACGCCCTCGCCGGGGCGGAGGCCTCGGAGGCGGCGGCGAAGCAGGACAAGTTCTTCGAGTTCGAGCGGGGGCTGTTCGCCGACCAGGACAACCAGCTCCCGTCCGACATCGTGCGCCTCGCCGCACGTCTCGGGCTCGACGTGCCGAGGTTCGAGCGCGACCTCACCGCGCCCGACGTGGCGAGTCGCGTCCGCGACGACATGTTCGACGCCGAGGCGATGAACATCCACTCCGTGCCGACGTTCTTCGTCAACGGCCGCCGTCACACCGGCCCGTACGACGCGCAGTCGCTCATCCGGGCGTTGCAGTCGGAATCCGACGCACCGGTCTCGCCCGCGGGTCGGTAGGTTGGGCGCCATGGCGCAAGAAAACGCTCCCATGACGATGGACGCGATGATGTCGCCCGACCTCTCCGACATGCACTGGCAGCGGCTGGTGGCCGCCGCCGTGCCCCAGGACGTCGAGGTCGGCGACTACGTCTTCCGCACCGGCGAAGCGGGCTACGACCTCATCGTCGTCGAGTCGGGCGAGATCGAGATCGTCCGCGACGCGCTCCGCTGGATCGGCGAGGCGGTCATCACGACGGTCGGCCCCGGCCGGTTCGCCGGGGAGCTCGGCATCCTGAACGGCCAGAGCGCGTTCCTGTCGGCCCGGGTGACCAAGGCCGGCCGCGTGCACCGCCTGTCCCGCGCCGCGCTCCGGGAGATCATGAGCGAGGACGACGAGCTCTGCGACCTCATCCTGCACGCGCTGTGGGCGCGGCGCGAGTCGCTGCGGACGGGACCCGCCGCCATGACGCTCAAGTTCGTCGGCACGACGACGTCGAACGACTTCCTGTCGCTCCGGCGCTTCGCCGAGCGGCTCGACCTCGTCCACAAGGCCGTCGCCCTCGCGCCGAGCGACCTCGATACGCTCGACGCGCACGAAGTCACCGCCGCAGACCTTCCCGTCGCCTATGTCCAGGGCGAGCCGATCCCCCGTGCCACCCCAGGACTCGTCGCGGAGCGCCTCGGCCTCAGCTACCGGTCGGAGTCCGATGAGATCGTCGACCTCGTCGTGGTCGGCGGCGGCCCCGCCGGACTCGCCGCCGCCATCTACGGCGCCTCGGAAGGACTGAGCACCGTACTGCTCGACGCCGTCGCGCCGGGCGGGCAGGCGGCATCCACGTCCCGCATCGAGAACTTCCTCGGGTTCCCCTTCGGCGTGAGCGGCGGTGACCTCATCGGTCAGGCCGTCCTGCAGGCGCTGAAGTTCGGGGTCCGCGTGTACGCGCCGTGCGAGGCGGTCGCACTCGCCCAGGTCGGCCCGGATCTGCTCGATGTCACCCTCTCCGACGACCGCGTCATCCGCGCGCGCAGCGCCATCGTCACCTCGGGGGCGGCCTACCGCCGACTCGCCCTCGACCGGTGGGAGGACTTCGAGCGCTCCGGGGTCTACTACGCCGCGACGCCGCTCGAGCTGCGCCAGGTGCAGAACAAGCCGGTCGTCGTCGTCGGCGGCGCGAACTCCGCCGGGCAGGCCGCGCTCTATCTCGCCGCCCACGGCTCCCCCGTGCACCTCGTCATCCGCGGCACGGACCTCCGCACCCGGATGTCCAGCTATCTGGCCGACCGGCTCGCCGATGATCCGCGGGTGCAGGTGCACACGGCATCCCAGGTCACCGCACTCGACGGGAACGGGACCCTCGAATCCGTCACGATCGACTCGGCCGGCGCGGTCGATGCGCGCGGGCTGTTCTGCTTCATCGGGGCGGACCCCGCGACCTCGTGGCTGCCGGCCATCGACCGCGACACGGACGGGTTCATCCGGACCGGCACCGACGTGGCCGTGCAGTCGATCGCGCAGTGGCGAGACCTCGGGCGGGAGCCGTTCCCGTTCGAGACGTCCGCGCCGCGCGTGTTCGCCGCGGGCGACGTCCGTCGCGGATCCATGAAGCGCGTCGCCGCCGCCGTCGGCGAAGGATCGAGCGCCGTCGCCTCGGTGCACCGCGCCCTGGCCTACTGACCCCATCGGGAGGATGAGATGAGCTCCGACATCGACACCAACGTCGCCCCCTCGGGCGCGGGCTGCGCCGAATGCGATCAGCAGGACGGGTTCTGGGTGCACCTGCGCCGCTGCGCGGCGTGCGGACACGTCGGATGCTGCGACACATCACCCGGGCAGCACGCGACGGCGCACTTCCGCGAGACCGGGCACCGCCTCGTGCAGAGCTTCGAGCCCGGCGAGGACTGGTTCTGGGACTACGTCGACGAGACCATGTTCACCGGCCCCGAACTCGCCGAACCCACCAGCCACCCGGCCGATCAGCCCGCTCCCGGCCCGCGCGGCCGCGTGCCCCTGAACTGGCGCGAGCTCATCCACACCTGAGCGCGCATCAGACGACCGAGACGACCCGACCGCCGGTGAGCCGCACGAGCTCGTCGAACGTCATCGGGAAAACGGTGTGCGGCGTGCCGCCGGCCGCCCAGATCTCGGAGTAACCGGCGAGGTCCTCGTCGACGAGGGTCTCGAGAGGCGCCGGGTGGCCGGTGGGGGCGACCCCGCCGATGGCCTGGCCCGTCGCGTCACGCACCTGCTCGGGGGTCGCGCGGCTGATCTTGCCTCGCCCGATCCGTGCCGCGAGCGCCGCGGTATCGACGCGGTGGGCACCGCTGGTCATCACGAGCAGCGGCTGCCCGTCGCACTGGAACACCAGACTGTTCGCGATCGCGCCGACCTCGACTCCGAGGGCCTCGGCCGCGAGCACCGCGGTCGACGCCGCGTCGGGCAGCACGACGATCTCTCCCGAGATGCCGGCTGCGCGCAGCGCGTCGTGAACGAGGCGGCTGCGTGCGCCGAGGTTCTCCGTCACCGTTCAGCCCCGCGCGAGGATCTCGCCGTGCGGCATGAGCAGCCACCCGTCCGGAGCCGCCGCCCACTCGCGCCACCCGGCCGATATCCGCTCGAGGTCGGCCCGGCCTGCGAGACCCTGCTCGACGGCGTGCTCGGCGTACGAGGAGTGAAGGGCGCGATCGGCCCACGACCCGCCCCACCACGCGCGCTGCTCGTCGGTCTCGAACAGCCACGTCGACGCGCTCACGGTGACGTCCGTGAAGCCGGCCTGGCGGGCCCACGCCTTGAGGCGCCGACCGGCGGCCGGCTCGCCGCCATTGTTACGACCGATGCGCAGCAGCAGGTCGAGCCACTCGTCGAGCGCGGGGATGTGCGGGTGGATGATGATGCCCGCGTAGTCCACGTCGCGCGCCGCGACGAGGCCGTCTAGTCCTGCGAGTCGACGGAACTCGCGCAGGGCGTCGACGGGCCGGCCGAGGTGCTGCAGCAGCTGGTGCGTGTGGACGATGTCGAAGGAGCCGTCCGGGGCGTCGACGGCGTAGGCGTCCGCGGTCTGGAAGGCGACGTTCGTGACGCCTTCCGCGGCGGCGTGGGCCTGTGCCTGCGCGACGACGTCGGCCGAGGCGTCGAGGCCCACGACGCGACCGGGATCCAGCCGGCGCGCCAGGTCGACCGTGATGGTGCCCGGGCCCGATCCGACGTCGAGGAGAGACGCGCCGGGGCGAAGGTGCGGCAGCAGATACCCGACCGAGTTCTCCGCCGTCCGCCAGGTGTGCGCCCGCAGGACGCTCTCGTGGTGGCCGTGGGAATAGCGTTCGGTCTGCATGGGCCACAGCCTAGGCGGGGGGCGATATGCGAGGCAGAATGATGACGGATGCCGCAGATCGGCGGCATCCGCACCGCAGTGCCCACAAGGCCCGTCGACAAGGATCGCGATGACGCATTCTCTGCCCCTGCCCGATTTCACCCACGAGCGCGTGGAGGTGATCACGGGTCGGCGGAGCGGCCTCGTCGTCACCGTCGCCCTGCACTCGTCGACGCTCGGCCCCGCCCTCGGCGGCGCGCGCCTGTGGCGTTACCCGCACTGGTCCGACGCGATGGGCGACGCGCTGCGCCTGTCGGCGGCGATGACGCTGAAGAACGCCACCGCGGGATTGGATGCCGGCGGCGGCAAGTCCGTCATCGCCCTGAGCGAGGCGGACACCCTCGACGCCGATCGGCGCCGGGCCGCGTTCCTGGATCTCGGCGATGCGGTCGAGTCCTTCGGCGGCCAGTACCGGACGGCGGAGGATGTCGGGTCGACGACGGAGGACATGCTCGTCGTCAGCGAGCGGACGGCGCACGTCGTGGGTCTGCCGGATTCGGTGGGCGGCTCGGGCGAGCCCGCCGGCCCCACGAGCCGTGGTGTCTACGCGGCGCTCCGGGCGACGCTCGAGCGCATCGCGGGCTCACCGGAGGTCGCCGGTCGCCGCATAACGATCTCGGGACTCGGTCAGGTGGGCAGCCGGCTCGCCGTCCGGCTGTCGGGTGAGGGTGCGATCCTCACGGTGACCGACGTGAATCCCGCGAAGATGTCGCTCGCCGCAGAGCTCGGTGCGACGTGGGTCGAGCCCGGTGCCGAGCACCTGGTGCCCGCCGACGTGTTCGTCCCGGCAGGTATCGGTGGCGTGCTCACCGACGAGGTCATCGACGTGCTCGCTGCGACCGCGGTCTGCGGCCCCGCGAACAACCCGCTCGCAGACCGCTCCGGCGCAGCCCGCCTGGCGGAGCGGGGCATCCTGTACGCCCCCGACTTCGTCGCGAACGCGGGCGGTGTCATCTACCTCGACGTCGAGGCGCGCACGCCCGGCCACCGCGAGGAGATCGCGACCCGCATCGACGGCATCGGCGACACGATGCGGCGACTCTTCGACGATGCGGCCGCCCGCGGCGTCTCGCCGCTCGACGCGGCCGAGGCCTACGCCGCCGAGCGCCTGTCGACCGGTACCCGCGTTCCGGCGAGCGTCTGACTGTCCGCCCGGGGCCCGCTGCGGCGGGTCCCGGGTCTCTCAGACCGCGACCACCGGCATCCGTCGCCGCATCTCGACGGCGCAGCCGATCAGGGCGACGGCGCCGACCGCGGTCAGCAGGTGGACCGTGACGGCGATGACGCCGAAGACGGGCGCGACGATGGCCCCGCCGATGACGCCGAGCGTCGCCGACGCCCACACCGGGAGGCCGGCGCGGCGCAGGAGCGCGGACCCGGCGACGGCGAGGAAGACGGCGAGCGCGACGACACCGACCGCGGCCAGGCCGACGGCGAGCGCGTCGACCGTCGCCGTGGGCAGTCCGTCGTCGCTCCGCTGGGAGGACGCCCGGACCGCGGCGGCAGCGAGACCTCCGGCCGTTCCGGCGACGACGGCTGCGACGAGGAGCGCCCCGGTGCTGCGGGCGCCGACCAGCCCGCCGAGGTGGGCGACGGCCGCGAGCGCGACGCCGATGGCGGCGGGGGCGACCCCACCCGCGACGAACAGGAACGCGTCCGGTGCCTCGATGGAGAGCCATCCGATGCCACCGGTGATCGACGCGACGAGGGCGAGGGATGCCGCGACGATCGCCACCGTCGCCCACGCCCAGGCGCGGCGGGCCATTTACGCCACCTGACCCACGACGAGCGAGGGCGCTGAGCTCCGACGCCACGGCAGCACGAGGACGACCAGCGCCAGCACAGGCGTCGCGAAAGCGAGCATCGGCGTGAGCGCCAGGCCCAGGACGAGCGTGTAGGCGAGCGCGATGGCAAGACCCACACCGACGCGGATGCCGGTGGCGGAGCCGTATCCGGTGCTCAGCGGCATCCGCGCGACGATCCACCAGGCGAGCGCGACACCGATCGCCGCTGCCGCGCCCACCCAACCGATCGTGATGTCGCCGTTGCCGTACGTGACCAGATACTCCGTCGCGATGATGAGGAAGCCGGTCGCGGCGGCGACCACCGGTATCCAGACATCGCGACCAGGACGCCGACGCGAGCGGCGCAGCACGACACCGAGCGCGACCAGGGCGGGGATCATGCTGACGGCGAGGATGACGATGCCCTCCCGCATCGCCACCGTGTCGTCCCCCCGCGCCGTGGACGACCACGCAGCACCGGCGAACGCCCAGGCCATCCCCACCGCACCACCGGAGAGCGCGATCCCGGCGAGGACGCGGCTGAGGGCCGCCCCACCCACCGAGGAGTGCGGTGCGGCGGGCACCGGCACGGGCGCCGCCGGTGCGACGGCATCGGGTACGTCACGTCGGACGCCTCGCGTGCGGGGCAAGGCCGCGACGACGAGCACGACGATCGACACGACCGCGGTGGTCCCGGGCGAGAAGAAGACGAACGCCCCCGTGACCGGGGCGGCGATGATCGCCACGACGATCGCGAGGAGCCCGGCCGGACGCCCGAGACCCACGCGTCGAAGCGCGGGAGCGATGAGCAGGGCGAACGCGATCGTCGTCAGCAGGACGCCGGCGCCCGCGAGCGGCACCGTCATCCCGGCCAGCCCCGTCTGGGGGAGCCCTGCGTCCGCAGCATCGAATCCCTGACTCCACCCGATCCCGGCGAGCCCGCTGCACACCCCGGCGAGGGCGAGGGCCACGATCGCGATCAGCGCCGCACCGTCGCGGAGAAGGGCGACGGCACGCAGCAGCGCGACCAGGGCGATTCCGGTCGCCGCAGGCGCCACACCCGTCATCGCGAACAGCATCGGCTCGTGGAACGCCTGCCCGCCGCCGGTGATGAACAGGATGCCGATCTGCCCCGCGGCGGTCGCGAGGATCGCGAGGGATGCCGCCACGATCGCGGCTGTCGCACCCAGACGAGCGCCCAGGCCGTGGACGATCGCGGAACGCGTCTCGGCGCCGGTGGGTCCCGCTCGCCCGGTGCGCTCGGCCTCGTCGAGCATCATGGCGACCAGCACGTCGCCGTGAGCGCGGCGCCACGAACGGGGGTACCAGGCCAGCAGGCGACGGAACCGTCGCTCGTCGAGCCCGCTCATGCGATCGCCGTCCGGCCGAAGCCGGGCTGGATCGCGGGACGGCCCGCGGCGCGCAGCCGCTCGCGCGCCACGCGGGCCTGGTGCTCGAGCGCGGTGATCTCCGCCTCGAGGGCCGCGCTCCCGGCATCCTCGATCGCGAAGTACCGCCGGGCGCGACCGCCGACGACCTCTTCGCCGTCTGCACGGATCAGCCCCTCGCGCTCGAGCCGCTCGAGCGCGGCGTAGAGGGTCGTGACCTTCATCGCCGCGCGCCCGGACGAGGCGGCATCCACCTCGCGCAGGATGTCGTAGCCGTGCCGTCGCCCGCCGGCAAGCGCCGTGAGGATCCAGAAGCCCGTCGGGCCGAGTGTCGATGCCATGCGTCATTCATACTCCACCAACGGGCATATTCCCACGATTGATTCTTTACGGGACACGGGAGCCTCGCCATACTGAGGGACCACCCGCACTTGTTCATATGTACAACTTCCCTGGAGGCCTCATGCCCGGCGCGATCGTCATCACGGGAGCGAGCTCGGGGATCGGCGCCGGGTTCGCGCGCCGCTTCGCGGCACGCGGTCACGACGTCGTGCTCATCGCCCGACGCGCCGAGCGGCTCGAGGCTCTCGCCGAAGAGGTCCGGGGGCTGCACCGTGTCGAGGCCGCCGTGCTCGCCGCCGACCTCGCCGACCCCGCGGCGCCCGCGGCGATCGCGCGAGAACTGTCCGAGCGCGGCATCCGCCCCGCGGGTCTCGTCAACAGCGCAGGATTCGGGACGGCATCCGCCTTCGTCGACGAGGATTCCGCACGCGTCGCCGCCGAGGTGCAGGTCAACGTCGCGGCGCTCACGCTGCTGACGCGCGAACTGCTCCCCCACCTGATCGCCGCGCGCGGCGTGCTCGTCAACGTGTCGAGCAACGCCGGACACCAGCCGCTGCCGGGACTCGCGGTGTACGCCGCGACGAAGGCCTACGTCACCTCGCTCACCGAGGCCATCTGGCAGGAGACCCGCGGCTCGGGCTTGCGGGTCCTCGCCCTGTGCCCCGGCCCCACCGAGACGGAGTTCTTCGCCGCGGCGGGCTCCGAGACCTTCAAGGTCGGCGCGACGAAGACCGTCGACGACGTGCTCGACGAGGCCTTCGACGCGCTGGACTCGTCCCGCCCCTCCCCCGTCCGCACGGTCGGCGCCGCCAACCGCGTGCAGGGCTGGGTGGCGCGCGTGTCGCCCCGGCGACTCCGCCTGCACGTCGCCGCCCGCGCCGTGGGGGACTCCTGATGCGCCGGATGCCGCCCGAAGAGCGACGGGACGAGCTGATCGCCGCCGCGATCCGGGTCATCGCCCGGCGTGGCGTGGCCGCCGCGACCACGCGCGCGATCACCGCCGAAGCCGGCATGCCCCTCGGCGCCTTCACGTACATCTTCGGCACGCAGGACGAGCTGATGACGGCCGTCATCGACACGGTGATCGCGCAGGAGCGCTTCGCCGCCGAATCGCGGGCGATCGATCCGACCTCGCTGACGGCGGCGATCCGCTCGGGCCTCGAGGGTTACATCGACATGCTCGAGCAGGACCCCGCCGATGAGATCGCCCTGCTCGAACTCGCCCTCGTCGCCCGCCGGCGCGACCCGCAGGGGCAGATGCGCGCGCAGTGGCGGACCTACTACGACGCCGCCGAGCAGATGCTCGCCTACGCCGCCGAGATCACCGGCAACCGGTGGACCGCTCCCCTGTCCGACCTCGCACGTCACCTCGTCGTCATCGCCGACGGAATCACGACGACCTGGCTCGCAGACGGGGATTCGGATGCCGCGCGTCGCACGGCGTCGTTCGCCGCCGCAGCGCTGGCCGCGGCATCCGCCCCACTAGAGGCACCGACCGAAGGGAGCCCCCATGCTGACGGAGATCGATGAGCGCGTTCTCGCGGCGGTGAACCTGCACGCCGTCCTCGGCGCGCTGCCGAAGCTGTCGGAGGTCGCGCCCGACGCAACGCGACTGCTCGCGGGACTGACGCAGCCCGTGCGGCTCACCGCGCGGGTGATCGGCGGCGAGTCGATGAGCCTCGTGTTCGCGCGGGACGGCATCCGTCCCGCCGAGGGCGAGCACGGCGGGACGACCCGAGCGACGCTCGTGTTCCGCTCCCCCGCGCACCTGAACGCCGTCCTCGACGGCACGGGGTCGCCCCTCCCGATCGCGGGACCGGCAGGCATCCGGTTCCTGACGCAGGTGTTCACCCCGGTCAGCGACCTGCTCGGCCGGTACCTGCGCCCGAGCGACGAAGACCTCGCCGATCCGGCCTTCACCGACGCGCACCGCGTCCTGCTCCTCGAGGTCGCGGTGGGGGCGATCGCGATCGTCGCGAACCGCGACCGGTCGGGCCGTTTCAGCGCCGCGCAGATGTCCGACGGCGACCTCGACATCGCCGTCGGCGACGCGCTCCGCCACCGACTGCGCGTACGCGAGCACCGGCTCTCGCGCGTTCCGGTGACGGATGCCTCGCCCCGAGCCGTCTTCCGGTTCGCCGACCTGCAGACAGCCGGCGACGTCCTCGCGGGCCGGGAGAGCGCGCTGGCGTGCGTCGGCGACGGGCGCATCGCCATCCGCGGCTACATCCCGCTCGTCGACAACACGAGCCGCATCCTCGACCGCGTCGGCCACTACCTCGGAAAGTGAGCTCCTCCGTGTACACCTTCGACAAGAGCCTCGCTGCGTTCCGCCGCGCTCAACAGGTGATCCCCGGTGGCATCCCGGGTCACCTCGGCCCCACCGAGGGCCTGCACCTGCCGAACGAGGGGTTCCCGAAATTCGCGACCCGAGCCGAGGGCACCCGCTTCTGGGACCTCGACGGCAACGAGTTCATCGACTGGATGTGCGCCTACGGGCCCAACGTCCTCGGCTACAACGACCCCGACGTCGTCGCCGCCGCTCAGGCGCAGGCGAAGAAGGAGGACGTCGTCTCGCTGCCCTCCACCGTCATGATCGACTTCGCCGAACTGTTGGTCGACCAGGTCGCCAGCGCCGACTGGGCGATGTTCGCCAAGAACGGCGGCGACACGACGACGCTCGCGATCATGACCGCCCGCGCGGCGACGCTGCGCAAGAAGGTGATCTTCGTGAAGGGCTTCTATCACGGGGTCGCGCCGTGGACGCAGAAGCTCGACTACCCCGGTGTCCTCGAGGAGGACGTCGCGAACAACCTCTACGTCCCGTGGAACGATCTCGCCGCCCTCCGGACCCTGCTGTCCGAGAACCGCGGACAGGTCGCCGCCCTCATCTCGACGCCGTACATGCACGGCAACTTCGTGGACAACCAGCTGCCCGCCGACGGGTACTGGCAGGCGGTGCGGAAGCTCTGCGACGAACACGGCGTCGTGCTGATCATCGACGACGTGCGCGCGGGCTTCCGCCTCGACCTCGCCGGCAGCGACCACTACTTCGGCTTCGAGGCCGACCTCATCTGCTTCTGCAAAGCCCTCGCGAACGGGTACAACGTGTCGGCGCTCCTCGGCAAGGACTCGCTGAAGGAAGCGGTGAGCTCGATCACCTACACGGGCAGCTACTGGATGAGCGCCGTCCCCTTCGCGGCCGGGATCGCGACGCAGCGGAAGCTCCGCGAGCTCGACGCCCCTGCGTTGTTCGACCGGCTGGGACGGCGGCTGACCGACGGGCTCACCGAGGTCGCATCGGACGCGGGCTACACCCTCGTCGCCTCGGGCGCCCCCGCGCTCTTCTACCTGCGCGTGGCGGATCCGGCGAACTCGCTCATGCTGCACCAGGACTGGATCGCCGAGTGCGTGCGCCGCGGCGCGTATCTCACGTCCCACCACAACCATTTCCTGAACGCCGCGGTCACCGAAGCGGACGTCGACTGGACGGTCGAGATCGCGGCGGACGCCTTCGCGGCCCTCCGGACGCGCCACCCCGCGGTGGTGTGAGGTGACCGCCACCACGGCATCACCCGCAACGACCACACGCACCGTCGTCGCCACCGCGGCCGTCTACGGGCTGCAGGGGCTCGGATACGCCGTCATCGTGACGGCGCTTCCCGCTTTTCAGGAGCGGACCGGGCTCGATTCGACGGGGATCGCCGCGATCCTGCTGGGCGTCTGCGTGACGGCAGCGCTCGGCTCGCTCGCCGCCGACGCGATCGCCCGGCGGGCGAGCAGCCGGCACGGCGTCATCACGGGCTTGTCGCTGCAGGCGCTGGGACTGGTCGCGACGGCGTTCTCACCGGGGACCGCGATGCTCGCGGCATCCGTCCTCGTCTACGGCCTCGGGCTGGGTCTCATCGACGCGTCGTCGAACATGCAGGGCGTGCTCGCTCAGCGCGGCCGCGCGACGCCGCTCCTCGGGCGCCTCTTCGCGACCCTGACCGCCGGCTCGATCATCGGCGCGCTCGGGATGGCAGGGATCATCGCATCCGGCGCTCCCGCGTTCGCCGCCCTCGTGGCTGCCGCGATCCTGCAGGTCGCCTTCGTCCTCTCCGGCGCGCGCCTGCTCAGCCGGGAACGCGCGGCCCGCCCCTCGACGGACGGCGTACCGAGGGGCCCGCGCCTCGATGGACGCGCCATCACGGTCGTCGGGCTCGTCATTCTGGCCGCCTACACGGTCGACTCGGCGGTGAGCTCATGGGGGTCGATCCACCTCGAGGCGATCGGTGCCGCTGCGGCGCTCGCACCCGTCGGGCTCGCGGCGTACCAGGGCGGCGTGCTCATCGCGAGGATGGTGACGGATGCCGTCGTCCGCCGCCTCGGCAGGGCGCGACTGCTCGCGATCGGCCTCATCCTCGGGGTCGCCGGAGCCCTCGTCGTGGCGGCTGTCCCGGTGCCGGTCGTCACCATCATCGCCTTCGCCGTGAGCGGTCTCGCCGTCGGAGCTCTCGTTCCCATCGCGTTCGGCCTCGCCGGGTCCATCCATCCCGCGCGCAGCGACGAGGTCATCGCCCGGGTCAACCTCTTCAACTACGCAGGCGCCGTCCTCGGGGCCGTCGGGGTCGGGGTGCTCACCGACGTCACGGGCTCGGGGCTGGCCTTCCTCCTGCCCGCGCTGCTGCTGGTCGCGGCCGTCCCGGCGTGGCGGCGGACCGCCGGCTGACACGCTCAGGCTACGGGTCCACAGGCGCCGAGATCTTCAGGCGCCGAGATCTTCAGGCGCCGCGGTCTTCAGGCGCCCAGCTCTTCACACACGCAGCGAGGCACGCAGCGCGCGCTCGAGCTCGGTGAGCAGGACGGCCCGCTCCGGTTCGGGCGCGGCGAAGGCGTCGTGCAGCACGGCGTCAGCCGACGCGAACGCGACCCGAGCGACGGCGGCGCCCCGCTCGTCGTCGACGCCGTCGAGCACTCCCGCTTCGCGGAGCAGCGTGTGGACGCGATCGGCCATCGCCCGCTTGTGACGGCGACGTGCGGCATCCGCGTCAGCCGAGATCGCAACCGTGCCGAGCGACCGCGCGGACTGCTCATCCTGATAGACGGCGGCGACAGCGCGCAGGACGCTTCCGACAGGGTCCTCGCTGCGCGGGTCGGCGCGCAGTCGCTCGATCGCGTCGTCGAGCAGGCGCTCGAGGCGGTCGTGATACCGCGAGACGATAGCGGCGAGGATCGCCACGCGGTCGGGCAGGTACTGGTACAACGCCCCCACGCTCACCCCGGCCTCGGCGGCGACGCGCGGCAGCGTGATGACGTCGACTCCCTCACGGACGACGAGATCCTCGGCGGCCGCGATCGCCTGCACGACCTTCTGCCTCGAGCGCTGCTGCGTCGGGGTCCGGCGCAGGCCGAGGTCCGTCCAGTCCTGAGAGGTGTCGTCCGTCGTGTGCATGGAATCAAACTTGACTTTGGTTAGGGGCGGCGGCAACGTTAGCAGCATGACGACGACGTCGCACCATCACGATCTCCGCGCGTCCGTGGCCGAGGCATCCCGCACCCTGGCCGGCCACGGTCTGCTCATCGGCACCGCCGGCAACGTCAGTGCTCGCGCGGGCGACGTGGTGGCCGTCACGGCGACGGGCGTCGTCCTCGGCGAGGCGACCGCCGACGATGTGATCGTCGTCGATCTGGGCGGCGCCGTGGTCAAGGGCGCACTCGCCCCGACGTCCGAGCTCGCCCTGCACCTCGGGGTCCTGCGCTCCGCGCCGGCCGAGAAGGTGTCGGCAGTCGTCCACACGCATGCACCGAGCGCAACGGCGCTCTCCCTCGTCCTCGACGAGCTGCCCGTCGTGCACTACCAGCAGCTCGTCCTGGGCGGGTCGCTGCGCGTCGCCCCGTTCCACGCGTTCGGGACGCCCGACCTCGCCGCCGCCGTCGGCACAGCCCTCGACGGCCGTCTCGCCGCACTGATGGCCAACCACGGCGCGGTCGCCCTCGGCGCCGACCTGAAGACCGCCGTCGAGAACGCCCTCCTCGTCGAGTGGCTCGCGGAGCTCTACCTGCGTGCCGCAACCGTCGGCACGCCTCGGGCGCTCGACGCCGCCCAGCAGCAGGAGGTCGTCGCCCACGCGATGCGTCTCGGGTACGGCACCACGAAACCGGTGTCGGTGTGACCGCCGTCGGCGGACTCGTCGCCCATGGGCGGTCGGCAGACGTCCACTCCCTGACGACATCGACGGTCGCGAAGGTCTTCCACGACGACTGGCCCAATGAGGCGATCGACCGCGAAGTCGAGGACGCCACCGCCGCGTTCGACCTCGGCCTCACCCCGATCCGCTGTCACGGGAGGACGGATGCCGACGGCCGCCGCGCCGTCGTCTTCGACCGCATTGAAGGGGTCGCCCTGACGACGGTCGCCGAGAAGAACCCGCTGCGCATGGGGCGCGTCGCCCGCACGCTCGCGCAGGAGCATGCGCGCGTCCATCGGGTCGCGAGCGACCACTTCCCCGACGTCCGCGATGTCGCCGCCGACCTGGTCGGCACGGCCCCGTTCGCAGGCTTCACCGCTCGCGAGCGGGCGGCGTTGCTCGACCATCTGGCGTCCCTTCCTGGCGGCGACAGCGTGTTGCACCTCGACTTCCACCCGATGAACGTGTTCCGCCACGGCGGCGGCATCGCGACGATCGACTGGCAGTCGACGGCATCCGGCGATCCCGCAGCGGACGTCGCGATGACGCGACTGCTCTTCACCGAGGCCGAACTCTTCCCGGGCGCGACGACGGCGCAACTGCTCGTCTACGGAGCCGCGCGCGGCGCGATGGGACGCATGTATCTGACCGAGTATCTGCGGGCGACGGGTATGACGACGGCGAGCCTCGACCGCTGGGCGACCGCGGCGCGCGTGCTGCGCCTGGGGATGCTCGACATCCCGAGCGAGCGCGAGCGCCTGGTGCGCGGCATCCGGTCGGAGCTCACCCGATGACCACGACGGTCCGCCGCTCCCTTCCCGCCGACGGTGAGGTCGTCGACGTCCTCGTCGTCGGGGGCGGCATCACGGGGGCGGCGATCGCGTACGAGGCGGCGAGCCGTGGCCTGTCGGTCGCGCTCGTCGAGAAGGGCGACTTCGGTGCGGCGACCTCGGCCGCGACGGGCAAGCTCATCCACGGCGGGCTCCGCTACCTGAAGAACCTCGAAGTCGGACTCGTCCGCGAGTCGCTCGCGGAGCGGCGGACCCTGTCGCGCATCGCTCCGGGGCTCGTCTCCCCCATCGCCATGGTGCTCCCCGACCCCGGGATCGTCGAGCACGTCGGCCTCACGGCGTACGACGTGCTGTCGTTCGACCGCAACCGCGTGCCCGCGAGCCACCGCATCCCGCGTCATCGGAGCCTCAGTCGCGAGGAACTGCGGCTGCGAGGGCTGGGCCATCTCGAGCACGGGATCCTCTTCCACGACGCGATGATGCTCTCGCCCGAGCGGTTGACGTTCGCGTTCGTGCGGTCCGCCGTCGCTCACGGCGCGAGGGTGGCGAACTACGTGCGGGCCGACGGCCTGATCTCCGCCGCCGGACGCGTCCGCGGAGCGCGGGTGACGGACCTCGTGACCGGCAGCGAGCACGAGGTGCGTTCGCGCGTCACGGTGAACGCGAGCGGCCCGTGGGCGTACGACGTGCTCGCGGCCGAGGGCCTGTTGCAGCGCGCCTCCGGCCCGCGCCCCGAGGTGCGCTCGGAAGGCATCTACCTCATCACCAGGCCGATCACCGAGACGATGGTGCTCACCGTGTCGTCGGGCGGCCACTTCAGTTTCGCGCCGTGGCGCAGGCGGACGCTCATCGGTCCGACCGAGACGCCCTACACCGGAGACGTCTCGGATTGGCGGCTGACGCGGGAGTCGATCGAACGCTTCCTCGCCGAGATCAACGCCGCCGGTCGCCTGCCCGTGGAGCTCTCGACGGCAGACGTCGTCGCCGCGTACGGGGGATTGCGCCCTCTGACGGAGACGAGCGGGACCGACACCTATCGCGCCTCGCGCGCGTCGGAACTCGTCGACCACGCGAAGGACGGCGTCCCCGGCATCGTGACCGCGACCGGAGGCAAGTACACGACGGCGCGGGCGTTCGCCGAGAAGGTCGTCCCCGCTCTCGCACGCTCGATCGGCCGCGTCGCCGCGCCGAGCCGCACAGCCGACGTCCCACTCGACGGCACGGACCTGACCGACACGGGGACGACCGACCTGATCGCCCGGCTGTACGGATCGGATGCCGGTGCCCTCCGGGCCGTGGCATCCGAGTCCGACGTCCTCTCGCGCCCGGCGACGGACGACGGGGAACTGCTCGCCGGTGTCGCGTTCGCGGCCCGCCACGAGGCGGCCGTGCACCTCACCGACATCCTGCTGAACCGCACCGGCATCGGACGCCGCGGTGACCCCGGCGACGACGTCCTGTCGGCGGCGGCGGACATCGCGGGCACAGAGCTCGACTGGTCTCCCGAACGTCGGGCGATCGAGCTCGACGCGGCGCGAGCGGCCGTCGCACTCCCCCGCTGAGAAGCACGAGGCCCGCTACGGTGAAGCGATGACTGGGGGATCCGTTCGACGCATGGCGTTCAGCGGCGCGATCGGCGCGGCAGCGGGAATCGGCCTCGCCGCGACGGCGGTCGCCAGTCTCAACGCTGGGGTCGAGACGCCGTGGGGACTGATGATCTACGGCGGCCCGATCGGAGCCGGCATCGGCGCGGTGGCCGGAGTCGTGGTCTGGCTGCTGACGCGCGAAGCGCACGCGCTCGCCCGGCGATGGGGAGCTCGGTCTGTCTGGACCGGCGCGGCCGCGGTCGTGGCCGCCGCAGGGTGCGCGGTGCTCGGCTACATCACGTTGGAGGCGGGCGTCCCGGCCGTCGCTGCAGCCGGCGCGGTCACCCTGGGACTGCTGGCCGCGGCGGGTTCCCTGACGGAGTCGCTCGTGAGGACCAGATCACTCCCCCGCTGAATCGGGATCACGAGCCGCTGGCGAGGATGGTGATCACGCCCGCCGCTGCGACGAAGCCCGCGGCGATGACGACCTTGGCCCGTGGCCGCCACGAGATCGTCGCCGTCTCCGCTCCCGCACTGTTCGACTCATCACCCGATGCGGGCGATTCTGCGGCGGCGAGACGCTCGGCCTCTGCGACGCGCGCACGCCCGACGGAGGCGACAACGACCGCTACCGCGACAAGGCACCAGCCGATCACGTGGAAAGCGATGCGAGCCCCCGTCAGAATCGATGACCCGCTGCACTGCATCCACGTTGCGTAGCGGTGTCCGCCGATCCCCACGAACAGGATGCCTGTCAGATAACCCTGCCAGTTGCGCAGGAATCGCGCGTACAGGCGCTCAACGCGGTTCCCTCGTTCATTGATGTGCCGGAGATGTTCGATGAACCAGGTGCCGAACACCAGAAGGAGCGCGCCCATCGCGATCGCCGTCATCGGCACGCCGAGACCCTGATCGTTGCATATCGCACCCACTGAACATCCCCCAGGGTTCTCGGGGACACATATGGCCCCGCTTCAACCTGGCAGAGCGGGCTCGCCGTCGCAACACGATCCGGCACGACCTCAGCGGCGCCTGAATCCGGGGAGATACGAAGAGAGACCCCCGCGAGCGGGGGTCTTTCCGGTGGTGGACCTGAGGGGATTCGAACCCCTGACCTCTTCATTGCGAACGAAGCGCGCTACCAACTGCGCCACAGGCCCGGAAGCCTCAACATTACCACGACCGATCGGGCCGCTCGAACGCGAGGCGGGCTCCTACTGCCCCGATGCGCGGCGTGCGAGGAGGTCTCGCACGTGCGCCTCGATGCGCTCATCGTCGGCCGGTCCCGCGAAAGCGACCTCGGCCGCACGAGTGCGGCGGGCGGTGTCGATCGACGGCGGTGCGGCCTGCGCGACCCGCTCGCGGAGGGCCTCCTCGACGGCCGCCTGGCGGAGCGCGTCACGGGCGTCAGACGCGTCGAGCACCGCCGCTGCGCGCGACCCCGCCGATGCGGTGAGCGGACGCGGGAGGGTACGAGGCGTCCATTCGGCACGGTCGGATTCGAGCGCCACGTCCTGCAGCGCGCGCGCCTCGCGGACGATCTCGACCGCGACGGAACGGGATGCCGCGCGTCGGGCAATCGTGTTCATCCGGCCGAGCACGAGCAGGCTCGAGACGGCGACGACACCGCCGACGGCGAGCAGGCTCCAGCCTGCGCCGACGGCGCCGAGGTAGCCGCCGAAACCGGCGACACCAAGCGCCACGACACCGAGGATCGAGGCGGTGAGGCGCACGCGGCGGCGCGCCCGCGCGCGGCGGACGGCGGGGGTGGCTCGGGCTGCGGCGGCTTCGGCGATCGCCCGCTCTCGGGCGAGGGCGGCATCCGCTCGCGCCTTCTCGCGCTGAGCAGCGGCGTCGGCGGCAGTCTGACGCCGTTCGGCCTTGGCGAGTTCGCGGTCGACGGCGGCTTGCACCTTCGCGGCGGCGAGTTCGGCGCGCGCGGCCTCGAGGCCAACGCTCTCCTTTTCGGCCTGCGCACGACGCGCAAGCTTCTGCTGAGCGAGGGCGGTGCGGGCGTTCAGTTCCAGGCGAACCTCACCGGGAGTCTCGCTCGTCTCGGCGAGTACGCGCAGCGCCTGGTTCAGGCGCACGGCGTTCCGCTCAGCGGCCTGGTACTGATGCCGGCTGTGCCACGACGGCAGGAGGTACACCAGCCACAAGAGGACGGCGACGAGCATGATCACCCCGCCACCCATCACCTGCTCACCCATGTCGCTCACCGTATGTTCCCGGGACGATGAGAACCGGCATCCGGTGGGCGTGTCTGAACTTCTGGTTGAGGGTTAACGGTCGGCGGGAGGGATGGATGCCGCATCCGCCGGCGCGCGCCCCGCCAACCAGCGGTTCAACACGCCCTCGCGGACGTCGTCGCGGACGAGAGCGAACGCGTAGTGATCGCGCCAGTCCCCGTCGATGTGGATGTACTTGCGGCGAAGCCCCTCGTACCGGAAGCCCAGCTTCTCGACGACGCGGAGGCTCTTCGCGTTCTCGGGCCGAATGCAGATCTCCATGCGGTGGAGGCGCAGGTCTTCGAAGCAGACGTCGGTCGCGAGCGCCACCGACGTCGGCGTGATGCCGCGACCTGCGAAGCGCTCGCTCACCCAGTAGCCGATCGTTGCCGACGACAGCGACCCGCGGGCGATCCCCCAGACGTTCAGCTGCCCGGCGACCTCGCCGTCGTACTCCATGACGAACGGCACGCCGGAGCCGTCACGGTACTGCTGCAGCAACCGCCGCACGCCGCTGCGCATGTCGAGCGAGATCGGCCCGTCCGGGCTCGTCGCCTCCCACTGCCGCAGCCACGAACGATTCTGCTCGAGCTCGGTCTGCAACGGCTTCGCATCACGGGGACGTACGAGCCGGATCGAGATCGGACCGTGCGCGCGCACGACCGGCCCGTCCATGCCCATCAGCGTCCCGCCGGGCTCAGAGGCCCGATGCGAAGTCCTTCAGCCACGGACGCAGCTCCGCTCCCAGATCATCCCGGTCGACGGCGAGCTGCACGATGGCCTTGATGTAGTCGGCGCGGTCACCCGTGTCGTACCGACGCCCGCGGAACACGACGCCGAGGACACCTTCGGTCGACGCGAGCTCCTCGAGCGCGTCGGTCAGCTGGATCTCGCCACCCTTGCCGGGTTCGGTCCGCTCGAGGACGTCGAAGACACCCGGGGTCAGCACGTAGCGACCGATGATCGCGTAGTTGGAGGGCGCATCCTCCTTCTTCGGCTTCTCGACCAGACCGGTCACCTTGACGACATCGGGCTCGTCCGTCTCCTCGACGGCCGCGGCGCCGTACATGTGGATCTGGTCGGGCGAGACCTCCATGAGCGCGACGACCGTGAGGCCCGTCTTCTTGTTCTGCTCGAGCATCTTCTCGAGGAGGACGTCGCGCGCGTCGATCAGGTCGTCGCCGAGAAGCACGGCGAAGGTGCTGTCACCGACGTGAGAGCGCGCGCGGAGCACGGCGTGGCCGAGGCCCTTCGGCTCACCCTGACGGACGAAGTGGATGTCGGCGAGCTCCGAGGAGTCCTGCACCCGCTTGAGCTTCTCGTGGTCGCCCTTCTTGGTGAGGTTCGACTCGAGCTCGGGGACCGAATCGAAGTGGTTCGAGATGTTGTTCTTGTTGCGTCCCAGGATGATGAGGACGTCGTCGATCCCGGCCGAGACGGCCTCCTCGACCACGTACTGGATGGCCGGCTTGTCGACGACCGGCAGCATCTCCTTCGGCATGGCTTTGGTGGCGGGCAGGAAGCGGGTCCCGAGCCCTGCGGCAGGGATCACGGCCTTGATGCGCTCAGCAGACATGCCCCTCACCCTACAGATGCCGCGAGCCCGCGGGACACACGTCGGGGCAGCGGGCGTGTCCCTTTAGAATCGGACCATGACCGGGCCGTTGGACACCGAGAAGCGCGCGCTGCGCGCGGAGCTCCGCGAGCGTCGCCAGCAGCGCTCCGCCGCCGCCCTCGACGAGGCCGCGGCCGGTGTCCGCGCCCAGCTCGACGCCCTGGTCACCGAGCACCACGTCCGGTCCATGTCCTGCTTCCTCTCCACCCCGACCGAGCCCGGCACGCGCGAGTTCATCGCCGCGGCCGTGGCCCGCGGCATCCGCGTCCTCCTGCCCGTCACCCGCGCGGACGGTCTGCTCGACTGGGCTGTCGCCGAAGAAGAAGGCGACACGGCCGAGGGCATGTTCGGACTCCCCGAACCGGTGGGCGAGCTCCTCAGCCCCGTCGCCGTGAACGACGTCGATCTGCTGGTCATCCCGGCGGCCGCCGTCGACCGGCACGGGATGCGGCTCGGCTGGGGACGCGGCTACTTCGACAAGACCATCGGGTCGATGGAGAAGTGCCCGCCGGTCTACGCCGTCATCTTCGACTCCGAGCTCGTCGACGACGTCCCCCGCGACGTCCACGACCAGCCCGTCTCGGGGGTCGTCACCCCCACCCGCACCGTTCTCCTTCCCACCCGCTGATCCACTGAGGTCTCATGCCCACCTACGCCTATGCCTGCACCTCGTGCGGCCACCGCTTCGACGCCGTCCAGTCGTTCTCCGATGCCGCACTCACCGAGTGCCCCGAATGCGGCGGCGCACTTCGCAAGCAGTACGGCTCGATCGGCGTGACCTTCAACGGCTCGGGCTTCTACCGGACCGACTCACGTTCGTCGAGCGGAACGAAGACCTCTGGCGAGAGCTCGGGTTCTTCGACATCATCGACATCATCCGGAGCGTCCGCTTCGCCCGCCCCCGCGGGTTCGTAACACCCGGCGCCTGCGCCGGGAGAGGAAGGAGCAGCCATGATCAAAGGCTTCAAAGACTTCATCATGCGCGGCAATGTCATCGACCTCGCGGTCGCGGTCGTCATCGGCGGTGCCTTCACGGCTCTCGTGACGGCGATTGTCACCAGCGTCATCAACCCGCTCATCGCCCTCGTCTACAAGCCCGACGAGAAGACGGGTGCGATCGGACCGACGTTCACAGGTCTCCATGGCGATGACGTGACCTTCCCACTGGGGGGTCTCATCAGCGCCATCATCAGCTTCTTCGCGGTCGCCCTCGTCGTTTACCTCGTATTCGTCGTCCCGATGAACAAGTGGAAGGAGCGTCAGGCGGCGAAGGCCGGGGTCGTCGAAGAGGCGGCGAAGCTCCCCACCGAGGCCGAGCTGCTCATCCAGATCCGCGATCTGCTCGAGCAGCAGCGCGGCACGACGGCGGCCCCGACGCGGTCGACCGAACCGCCGTCGCCGTCCATCTGACGCGTCAGTAGTGCGGCGGGACGTCGCTGCGCAGACGATCGTCGTTCGGGCCGGATGCCGGGGGTTCCCCCGCGTCCGGCCCGTTCGTCGTCTCGGGGGTCGTGTCCGTCCCGGGCGCGGGCGTCAGCCTGGCTCGCCGGGAGCCCGGGACCCGCTCGACGCGCTGGCGCTCAGTCGACATCGATCGGCTGAGTGGACCCGGGCGCCGCAGGCGTCTCGGGCTGCACGCCGATGACGCCGGCGATGCGCAGCGCAACAGCGGAAGGATCGTTGTAGACGTCGAACGCGTGCACGCGGACGTAGTGCCAGCCCAGGCGTCGCAGCAGCTGCGGACGGCGGCGGAGGGTCTCGCGGAGGCTGTCGTGAGTGCTCTCCCCGTCGAGGTCGGCGACGACGGCCTTGCCCTTGTACTGGGCGACGAGCGGCAGCTGCCCGCCGCGATAGTGGACGTCGACGGACACACCGAGGCTTCGCAGATGCTGAGCGAGAGTGAGCGTGAGCGGGTCGGCGAGGTCCTCGAGACGCGCGTCGCGACCGCGGGCGGCGATGCGCCCGAGGATCGACATGAGGGTCGCCGCGCCGTGCGTGAGGCGTCCCTCATCGAACGCGGAGGGACGGATCGACGACACGATGACCATGGAGCGGCGCGCACGCGTCATGCCGACCGTCAGCAGCCGCTCACCGTCGGGCGTCGAGAGATCGCCGAAGTCGCTGAGGACGCGGCCGTGCTTGGTCAGGCCGAATCCGAGCGAGAAGATGACGCGGTCGCGGCTCTCCGCCACGGATTCCTCGAGGCCGAGCACGGCGAACGGCTCGGCCGTCTCGCGCCCCACGAAGTCCGCGACGTCCGAGCGTCCCGCGAAAGCGCTGGCGACGGCCGCGCGGATGCGATCGGCGTGACGCGACGAGGCGGTGACCACCATGAGCGATTCCGCCGGGCGGTTGATCGCATGTTCGACGACGAGGGTCACGACGCGGGCGACCTCGGCATCCGGACTCTCCACGGCTCCCGTGTCGGGGTCCGGCGCACCGGTGCCGCCCTCGACGTAGTCCACGCTCAGGCTGCCGCGACCGAGGTACGAACCCGCCCACGGCAATGAGCTGATCGCTCCCCCGTAGAAGGCGTCGTTGACGAGCTCGGCGAGATCCTCGCCGCCCGCCCGGTAGCTGCGGGTGAGGGTCTCGACCGGGATCAGCTCGCTGAGCCGGCCGAACACGCTCGCGTCGTCGAACGGCACCTCGGGCGCCTCGAGATCGTCGCCGCGTCCCGACCCGAGCCGGAATGGGGTCGGCTTCTGCGTGACGGGGTCGCCGAAGACGACGATCTGGCGAGCGCGGCGGAGCGCAGGCGTCGCCTCGGCGAGGCAGAGGGCCGCGGCATCCGCGATGATCACGACGTCGAAATCAGGGTGATCGGGGACGTTGGGGACCTCGTAGGGCGATGCGAGCCACACGGGGGCGAGCACGCGCATGAGCGTGGGGGCCGAGGCGACGAGCTCTGCGGC
This sequence comes from Microbacterium sp. LKL04, assembly GCF_900102005.1. NCBI lineage: Bacteria > Bacillati > Actinomycetota > Actinomycetes > Micrococcales > Microbacteriaceae > Microbacterium > Microbacterium sp. LKL04. The sequence continues at coordinate 1,438,901 of NZ_LT627736.1, forward strand.
CGAGGCGGTTCCGCCGCGCAGGGCTGACTTCAGGGAGGCCGCTTCGCGCGGCTCGTCGACGATGGCGATCCGCCACCGCTTCGCGAGCTCCGACGACAGGAGCGGCCCGGCCGATGAGGCGTGCGCTTCGTCGACGAGACGGAAGTCGCGCTCGAGCCGGTCCAGCACCTGCGTGTTCGCGCCGAGCAGGGCGCGGTCCGACCGCAGCATGGCCTCGAGAGCGGAGCGCCACCAGGCGTACTCGAACTCGCTCGCGACCTCTGATTCGGGCACGTGGCGCGTCGAGAGTTCCATGAGGAGCGGCTCGAGCCCCAGCTGGGCGAGTTCGCTGCGCAGCGCAGCCCGCTCGACGAGGTTGTCGAAGACGTCGGATGCCGCGGCCAGCCCCGCGAGCGTGCGGAGCAGCTGCGGAATCGGGAGGGACGCGAGGCTCTCGGTGCGACCGAGCGCCGTGTCGAGCTCGCCCAGGTCCGCGTTGGCGCGCTGCCACGCCGCCGCGACGTCGTCGAGACCGATGGGGATCTCGGGTGTCACGCCGGCGTCGACCAGCTGCTGCCAGGAGGTGCGCTGCTGCTGCACCCGCAGCAGCGCTTCGTGCATGTCGGTGACGTGCATGCCGGGGCGCACGTACTCCTTCGACAGCCGGCGCAAGCGCCGACGGTTGGCGGGGGTCATCTGCGCCGAATCGCGCCGCGACGAGTGCGCTGCGATCAGATCGGTCAGCGGCCGTTCGAAGATCGTGGGGCTGAAGCGGTCGAGCGACGCGCGGATGCCCTGCAGCAGCTGGACGTACGAGCCCATCTCGGCGATCGACGAGAACGGGCGCATGCGGGTCTGTCCGATGAGCTCATACCCGCGCTCCAGCAGCCCCGGCACCTCGGTGCGGTGCAGGCGGCCCGCCAGAGCGTGCGCGGCGCGGGCCTCGTCGGTCGTCGAGAACGCGACGCCGTACCAGGGCGAGTCGTCCGGTCCGATGCGGAATTCGCCGAGGCGGGCGGATGCCGCGAGGGCCTCCGCAGCCTCGACGCGGCGGGTCGCGAGTCGCTGGACGGTCGCGAGGTCGAACCGCGTGGTCGCGGTCGGCTGCGGTTCGTGTTCGGCGATGCGGGTGAGTTCGCGGAGCGCTTCGAGGGGCGAGACCCCGACCGACGCGTGCCGCTGCGTGAGAGCCGAGCGGTAGTCGCGGAGGACGGTGCGGAGCCGCACAAGAGCGTCATCGACCTCGGCGACCTTGGGCTGCTCGGCCTTCTCGTTCCGACCGATCGCACGGATCAGGTCGCGGTGCAGGCGAGTCGGCGACACGGCGAGGCCCGGGAGGCCGATGCCGGCGAGACGGTGCCGCACGCCGTCGAGCGTCGAGCGACGGGCACTGACGACGAGGACGCGCTTTCCCGAGCGGACGAGTTCGCCGACCGCGTTGATGACCGTCTGCGTGCCGCCCGTGCCGGGCAGGGTGTGGACGGCGAGCGACTGCCCCTCGGTGATGCGGGCGAGCACGGCCTCCTGCTCGGCGTCTGCGTCGAGAAGGAGGCGATCCGCGGCGGGAGTCCGGTCGTCGGGGCCGACGGCTGCGGGCTGCGGACGGACGAACGAGAGGCGCTCTCGGTCGGCGGGGTGCCCCGCGAGCGCGTTGAGGACGGGGTGGTCGAGGTCGACGGCATCCCGCTCCATGTCGGAGGCCACGTCGGCGAAGGTCGAGACGACCAGACGCGGCAGCACCGTGAAGGTCTGCACGTGCGCCGTGAGGGCACGGAGGCGATCGATGACCGGCTGCGGCTGGAACACGCCGCCGTCGTAGGCGAGCGCGGCGAGGGCGTCGCCGTCGATGTCGACGCCGAAGTGGATGCGTGCCGCCGTGACGAGTTCGGGGTTGATGTGGAACGTGCCGTGGAGCCGCAGGTCGAAGTCCGCGTGGTGCCGCCGGATCGAGAGGGGGCGGAGCAGAACGGGAGCGGTGCAGCTGACCCCGCCGATGCGCCAGGACGCCATGCCGATCGCGAGGTGGACGGTGTCGAGGCCACGGGCGGTGCGGAGCTCGACATCCTTGGACGTGATGCGCTCGGCGGCCAGCCGCGCGGTGCGCAGGGCCACCTCGTCCCGGAACATGTTCGACAGAAGCGTCGGACGCCCCGTGATGAACTGGGGCAGGCTTCCCGGGTGCGCCTTGGTGATGTCGATGCCGGCGTCGCCGTCGTCGCGGTAGTGCAGCAGCGTCGAGGCGCCGCCGAGCTGCGCCGCTTCTTCGCGCAGCCGCTTCCGCTCGGGCACGGCGGCGTGCATGACGAGGACCTCGGGGTCGGACAGCGTCACGTCCGCCGGGGTCACCGCGTGAGCCTGCTCGGCCGTCTCGCCGCGCACAGCACCGCTCTCTGCTCGCCACACACGAGAAACATTAGGCGCGTCGGGCTGGGAAATCGGGATCGACGGCCGAGTTTCGCAGATCGGCTGTCACACTCGCCCCGTTTCCTCCACAACCGACGCCGGACGCCGGTTCTCCCCGCCTCCTCGCTCCCCCGGTCCCGATCGACGCCGCCGCGCCAAGATGAGGACATGACGAACGCAACCTACGCGGTGCACCCGACACCGATCGGCGAGGCCCTCCTGGTGACGACCGAGGCGGGCCTCGCCGCGCTGTCGGTTCTCGACGGCCCCGCGTATGCCGAGGTGGCGCGGCTCAGCATGCTGCTGCACGCCGTTCCCATCGAGGACGAGGGCCCGTCCGCCGCTGTGGCAGCGGAACTGGACGAGTACTTCGCGGGTGAGCGTCGGGAGTTCACCGTTCCGTTGGACTGGGGACTGACGGCGGGCTTCACCCGACGGGCTCTCGAGGCGATCGTCGACGTGCCGTACGGCCAGACGGCGTCGTACGCCGAGGTGGCGATCGCGGCCGGCGCGCCGCGGGCGCATCGCGCGGTGGGGACCGCGTGCGCTCGCACTCCCTGGTCGATCGTGCTGCCGGCCCACCGAGTGATCCGCAGCGACGGGTCCATCGGCGAGTACGGCGGCCGGCCGGAACACAAGCGATTCCTCCTCGATCTCGAGGAGTCGGTCGCCGGTTCGACGGGCCGCGCATGACGGAGGCGGGCAGGGACGTGTAGGCCGTCCCTGCCCGCCTCGTCGCGGCATCCGCCCTCTTAGTGGTCGACCGCCTTCTCGGCGCCGTACCCCGTGAGGGAGCGGACCTCCATCTCCGCGGCCTTCTTCGCGTCCTCCGCCTTGCGCGAGGTCACGGACCCCAACCAGCCGAGGAAGAAGCCCACCGGGATCGAGATGATGCCCGGGTTGTTGAGCGGCCAGATCGCCGTGCCGACGTTCTTGAAGACGCTCGTCTCCGTGCCCCAGAAGACCGGAGACAGCACGATCAGGACGATCGCGGTCGCGAGACCGCCGTACATGCTCCACACCGCACCGCGGGTCGTGAACTTCCGCCAGAAGAGCGAGTAGAGAATCGTCGGCAGGTTCGCGGATGCTGCGACGGCGAAGGCCAGCGCGACGAGGAACGCCACGTTCTGCCCCTGCACGCCGATGCCGCCGAGGATCGCGAGAACACCGATCACGATCACCGTGCGACGGGCGACCTTGACCTCGCCGTCCGGCGGGACGTTGCCCTTCTTCACGACGTTCGCGTAGATGTCGTGGGCGAAGGACGCCGCCGCCGTGATCGTCAGCCCCGCGACCACCGCGAGGATCGTCGCGAAGGCGACCGCCGAGATGAAGCCGAGTAGGACCGGCCCTCCGAGAGCCGCCGCCAGCAGCGGGGCGGCGGAGTTCACGCCACCGGGAGCCGCCTTGATCGTCTCCGACCCGACGATCGCGCCCGCGCCGTAGCCGAGGACGAGGGTCAGCAGGTAGAAGAGACCGATCAGCCAGATCGCCCAGACGACCGAGCGACGTGCTTCCTTCGCCGTCGGGACCGTGTAGAAGCGCATCAGCACGTGCGGCAGGCCCGCCGTTCCGAGGACCAGCGCGATCGCGAGGGAGATGAAGTCCCACGGGTTGGCGCCGTACTGGAGGCCCGGACCGAGGATCGCCTCCTGCGGGTCGGTCGTCGACTTCTGGACCGCGGCCTCGAGCAGGGAGTCGAGGCTGAAGCCGTTGATCGCGAGCACCCAGATCGTCATGACGATGGCCCCGCCGATGAGCAGGAACGCCTTGACGATCTGCACCCACGTCGTGCCCTTCATGCCGCCGATCAGCACGTAGACGATCATCAGCACGCCGACGACGGCGACGACGATCGACTGTCCGATCTGCTCGGTGATGCCGAGCAGCAGCGAGACGAGCCCGCCCGCGCCGGCCATCTGCGCGAGCAGGTAGAAGAAGCAGACCGCGAGGGTCGTGATCGCCGCGGCCAAGCGCACCGGGCGCTGCTTCAGGCGGAACGAGAGCACGTCGGCCATCGTGAACTTGCCCGTGTTGCGCATGAGCTCGGCGACCAGCAGCAGCGCGACCAACCACGCGACGAGGAAGCCGATCGAATACAGGAAGCCGTCGTAGCCGTTGATCGCGATGGCGCCGACGATGCCGAGGAAGGATGCCGCCGACAGGTAGTCGCCGGCGATGGCGAAGCCGTTCTGCGGGCCGGTGAACGAGCGACCGGCCGCGTAGTAGTCGGCGGCGGTCTTGTTGTTGCGGCTCGCCCGGATGACGATGAACAGCGTCACCGCGACGAAGGCGCCGAAGATCGAGATGTTGAGGACGGGGTTGTTCTCGGCTGCGGCCGCGGGCGCAGCGGCGAGCAGGATCGGACTCATCGGGCTTCCTGCCTCTCGAGGTCGGCGCGGATCTCGGACGAGATCGGGTCGAGCGTGCGGTTCGCGAAGGCGACGTAGCCCATCGTGATCGCGAACGTCGTGACGAACTGGCCGAGGCCGAGCAGCAGGCCGATGGTGATGTGACCGAAGACCTCCTGCGCCATGAAGTCGGGCGCGAAGGAGGAGAGCAGGACGTAGACGAAGTACCAGACGAGGAAGAGCAGAGCGAGCGGGAAGACGACGCTGCGATGCTTCTTCTTCAGTTCGACGAAGCGCGGCGATTCTTCGACCGCGACATAGTCGATGGCACTCCCTTCCACGCCTCCGTGCGGGGACTGGGACGACATGTGGCCTCCTTGCCTCATGGGGTGAGCGACGGTGCTCTCACCGGCGGTTCCTGGGAATCAGCCGCGTGGTAGGTTCGACCGTACGAAGGCGGCAGAGGTGCCGTCACCCCCGGAAGTAGGTACGCGTGGGATCGTCGGCAGAGAGCGACGCGGACACGCGGCTCGTCTCCCGAGCCGTGTCCGACCTGGCCCGTCAGACCCGCTTTCCCGTCGTCTTCGGCGGCCTCGAACGAGGCGGCCGCGTTCATGTGACCGCGATCGCCGGAACCCGGACCCGCAGCATCGAGGGACTCGTCGTCGAAGCCGGTCGCGGGCTCGGCGGAGCCGCGATGCTCGAAAAGCGCCCGCGCCTGGCGCTCGACTACCGCACGGCCCGCACCATCACCCACGACTACGACCGAGCCATTCTCGGCGAAGGCATCTCAACGCTGCTGGCGGTTCCCGTCGTCGTGACGGGGCGTCCCCGCGGCATCGTCTACTGCGGGTCCTGGACCCCCGGCCCCGTCGGCGACCTCGTCAGCCGACCCGCCTTCAAAGCCGCCGACATGCTCGCGACCGAGTTGCGCGTCCGCGAAGAGGTCGACCGACGGGTCGCCGCGCTCCTTCCCAGCGAGCCCGCACTGCCCGCGGCCGCACAGGAGGATCTGCGCGAGAGCTACGCGGAGCTGCGGAGCATCGCGGCATCCGTCTCGGACCCCGCACTCCGCGACCGGATCGCCGCCGTCGAGAAGAGGCTGACGGGGATGAGCCGTCCGGCCGCCGGCGACGCGACGCTCGACGTCGCCCTCTCGCCGAGGGAGCTCGATGTCCTGGCGTGCTGCGCCCTCGGGGCGACGAATGCGGAGATCGCCGCCTCGCTGTCGCTGCGCGAGGGGACGGTCAAGTCGTACCTGCAGGCGGCGATGGCGAAGCTGGATGCCTCCACCCGCCACGCTGCCGTGGCGAAGGCGCGCCGTGCCGGCTTGCTGCCGTAGCGGCGGCCTGCACCACTAGGCTCAGCGCATGGCCCGCAAAATCGTGCACCAGCTCGTCGATGACCTGGATGGCACCGTCCTCGAGGTCGGCGACGGCGAGACCGTCCTCTTCTCCGTCGACGGCACCGCTTATGAGATCGATCTCACTCACGACAACGCGAACGCGCTCCGCGATGCGCTGGCGCCGTACGTCGAGGCCGCCCGTCGCGTGTCGAACCGCGCGAGCTCGGGCCGCCCCGCGGCGTCCTCGGGCGGAAGCCGCACGCAGAAGCGCTCCGGCCAGCGCGATTACGCCCCGATCCGGGAGTGGGCCGCGAAGAACGGCTACCAGGTGTCGGAGCGCGGGCGCGTCCCCGCGCAGGTGCTCGACGCCTACGACGCCGCGCACTGACCCCCTGACGCTCCTCCCCCGGCGCTAGCCGAGGACGAGCGTCACGGCGATGATGACCATGATGGCGGCGATGCCGCCGTCGAGGATCCGCCACGCACGTTCGGTGCGCAGGAGCGGCGCCAGGTACCGCGCGCCGTAGCCGAAGAGTACGAACCACAGGGTGCTCGCGGCGATCCCGCCGGCGAGGAAGAACCAGCGGGCGTCGCCGTGGGTCGCGGCGACGGACCCGAGCACCACCGTCGTCTCCACGATGGCGTGCGGATTCAGCCAGGTGACGGCGAGGATCGTCAGAAGCGTGGCCGCCCGCGTCGCCGTGCGGGGACGGGCCAGCAGCGTGCCGGGGTGCGCGGCATCCGGCGTCTTCTCGTCCGCGGCCGCCTCCAGGCTCCCGCCGCCGCGCAGAGCCCGACGCGCACTCACGATCGCGAACCCGACGATGAAGATCGCGCCAGCCCACCGCGCCGCGGTCTCGAGCCACGGGTGCGCCGTGACGACGGTGGCGATACCGGCGACACCGATCGTCTGCAGGATCGCGTCGCTGACGACGCAGACCAGGACGACGATGCCGACGTGCTCGCGTCGCAGTCCCTGCCGGAGGACGACCGCGTTCTGCGCCCCGATCGAGACGATGAGTCCGAGGCAGAGGCCGAGGCCGGAGAGGAGCGCGACGAGTTCAGGAGGCACATCAGCGAACGTACGGAAGATGCGACATGCAGTACAGCGAATGATTCTTCACGATATGAAGGGGTGCTTCAGTAAACTCGGCTGCGTGGACATTCCGGTGGAGCACCTGCGGACCCTGGCCGCCGCCGTCGACGCCGGGACGCTAGACCGTGCAGCCGCACAGCTGGGCATCACGCCGAGCGCCGTCAGCCAGCGGATCCGCGTCATCGAGCAGCGCGTCGGACGAGTGGTCCTCCGCAGAACGAAACCCGTGACCGCGACGCCGGCCGGTGAACCGCTCGTCCGCCTGGCCCGTCAGCTCGATCTTCTCGAGCACGAGACCCGCAGTGCACTCGGCGACGATGGCGGGCCTGCGCACGTCCCTCTCGCAGTCAACGCGGATTCCCTCATCACCTGGTTCCTGCCTGCCCTGGCCGCCGTGACCGACATGCAGGACGTGACGTTCGAACTGCACCGCGAGGACCAGGAGCGGACCGCGCAGCTGCTCGCCGCGGGCACGGTGATGGCAGCGGTGACGTCGCAGCGCGAAGCCGTGCCGGGGTGCGTCTCCTCTCCTCTCGGCCGCATGCGGTACACGGCGGTGGCGACTCGGACGTTCGCCGACCGGTGGTTCCCGGACGGGGTGGACCGCGCCGGGCTCGAGGCGGCGCCGCGGGTCGATTTCGACCGGCACGACACCCTGCAGAGCTCCTTCGCGCGTCGGCACGGCGCACGGCGCGAGCCGCCCCGGCACATCATCAGCGCGTCCGCCGAGTTCGCGGAGGCGATCACCCTCGGACTCGGGTGGGGGATGCTCCTTCCGGGCCAGTTCGACTCAGGCGTCGCCGACGGGTCGCTGACGATCCTCACCGCGGACACCGTCGAGGTGCCGCTCTACTGGCAGAGGTGGAACCTCTCCTCCGGCCTGCTCGACACCGTGACGGACGCCGTCCGGCGCATCGCGGCGGCATCCCCCGTCCTCGTGTAGCCGCCCGACAGCACCTCGTCAATCCCCTCTGCCGAGGCCACCGCCCGGGCGATGGTGGTCACCTGGGATCAGTGTCGGCTGGGTGCGAGGGACGAGGTGCGGAACATGTATGTGGATTCAGAGACGCTGCGTGCGCTGCCGACCCGTCGCCCGGCGGATGCCTCGCCTCGGGCCTCCCGCATCCAGTGGGACCTGATCGCCGACGGTCGTTACGAGGTGCGGATCGGTGGCGAGGTCGCGGGTTTCATCGACGTCGTCGGGGCCGTGTACGTCGTCCTCACCGGCCCTCGCTACGATCGCGCCGAAGAGGTCGCTCAGACTCTCGTCTGGTCGACGGCGACCACTGCTCTCGATCAGCTCCGCGCGCGCGGCTGATCACGTCGCCGCCCGGTCGGCGACCTTCCTCGCCCGACGCGCAGCGTCACGGGCTGCGGCACGCGTCTCGGTGAGCTGCTCCGCTTCCGCCCGAGCGGCGTCGAGATCGTTCGAGGTGCGCGCACGTTCGCGCTCCAGCTCGGCGAGACGTTCCTCGAGTTCCGAGATCCGGGCGTGTGCCACCCGGACGCGTTCCTCCGCCCGAGCGAGATCCTTCTCCGCGCTCTCGGCGTGACGACGTGCCTCCGCGGCTGCTCGCTCCGCCTCGCGCGCCGCCCGCCGTTCGGCGAGTTCGTCTCCACGGTCGGGTGCGGCGGAGCCGGCGTCGAACGGACCCGACACCGCGTCCGTCAGGTCGGGCGCGTCCATGCCAGTCGCCTCGATGGGACGCAGCAGCCGCGCGCTCGCGACGGCAGCGGCGGCATCCGGATCCCGCAACGCGGCGTCGAGGGTCTGCTCGACCGACGCACGGACGGACGCGCCGACGTCCGTACCGCGGTCCTCGGCGAGAGCGACGGCACGGTCGACGAGGTCTCGGAGGATGCCGCGCCGCCGGGTCGCGAGCTCGGCGAGCGCGCGCCCGTCCGCGGCATCCACCGCTTCGCGGAAGGAGTCGGCCAGGTCGGCGGCCGGCGCGAGCGCCTGCGGGTCGCCCGCCGCGAGGAGGTTCACCACCCAAGCGGCGAGCACGGGCTTGCGGAGCCGGCCGATGGCGGCGGCGAGCTCCCGATCGCCCGCCTCCTCCGCAGCGGCTTTGCGGAGGGCGACGAAATGACCGGCCGGGGCGACACTGAGCCGCGCGGCGACCTCGATCAGCCGCGTGTCGTGATCCGGAGCGGTCATCTGCTCATCCTCTCTCACGCCCGTCGCCTCGGAGCGGCAGGATTCCTCCGACCTTCGGCATCCGTTCGATCCTGCCCACGGTGCCGGCGCTCGTATCGTCGAAGGATGCTCGAGATGCGACCCGCCTGCGAATCGTGCGACCGAGCCCTGCCCGCGGGCGGCGAGGCTTTCATCTGCTCGTACGAGTGCACGTGGTGCGCGTCATGCGTCGCCGGGTTCGCAGATGCCGCCTGCCCGAACTGCGGCGGCGACCTCCAGCGCCGGCCGACTCGATCGATGCGCGCCTGATCATCTCGCCCAGAACGCAGCGGCCCCGAGCGCGACGGCGCAGACGACGAGGGGGATGACAGCGCCGGCGCGACGCCGTATCGCGCCTACGGCCGCCAGGCCCACCGAAACCGCACTCACGACCAGGAAGCCGATCGTCCTGTCCCACCCCGTCTGCGTCACGACGGTGCCGTCACCCGACTCCGCCGCCCAGGTGCACCGGCGTCCCACGGGCCACGCCGTCGCCTCCGCGGAGAGGAGCGCCACTTCGGATACCGAGACACCCGGCGGGTGGTCGTCTTTCCAGCATCGCCCCTCAGCGCTCTCGCGCGTGTCGAGGAAGAGGCCTGCGACGAGCACGAGTCCGGCCAGCACGGAGAGGACGAGCATCACCCCCGTGGCCGCGCGCACGCGGAACCTACAATCCTCGAGCCACCGCGGCCGCGGCGCGCATCCAGGCGTCCTTCGTCCGGGGCTGGAGCGCGTCGTAGCGGATGCGACCCGCCTTCAGGGAGTCGTCGAAGGGGATGATCTCGACCGCACGGACGTGACCCTCGAAGCCCGCGGCGATCCGCTGCGCGGCGCCGATCCCCGCACGCTCGGACTGCCCGACGACGACGACGGCGCCGTCGGCGAGCCGGCGGGAGTGCTCGTCGCGCTTGCGGAGAGCGTCGAGGAGGAGCGCAGCCGATTCCGCCGACTCGGGCGCGGCGAGCGTCGGAACGACGAGCTGGTGCGCCGAATCGATCATCCGCAGCCAGCGATCGGCCGACTCGTCGTTGCCGGAATCGAAGATCACCATGCGGTAGTACCGGGCCGCGACCTGCGCGAGCAGATCGAAGTCGGCCGTCGTGATGCGCTGGTCCGCGGCGAGCAGTTCGGGGTTGGAGCGGAGCACGTCGTAGCGGTCCACCGACTGGTGATGGACGAACCGGGCGATGTCCGAGACGGATGCCGTCGCCTCGAGCAGCCGCGGCGCTTCGGGCAGCAGGTCGCGGATCGTCGTGTCGTAATCGCCCTGTTCGGTGCGCCAACCGAGCGTGCCGCGGGTGTCGTTGTTGTCCCAGGCGAGGACGTTGCCGCCGCCGTGCCGCGCGAACACCGCGGACAGGACCGCCGTGGTCATCGTCTTGCCGACGCCGCCCTTGCCGTTCGCGACCGCGATCGCGCGGCATCCCGCCCACTGGCGCGACACCGCCTTCTCGCGCTCCGCGCGCTCGATCTCTGCCTTCGACGGCTTCACGGGAAGGCCGATGCGCACGAAGAACGCGCGCCAGCCGGTCACGGTGGCGGGATGATCGCTCGGCGGCTCGATGAACGACGGGCGCGGACCCTGAGCAGCGGATGCCTCGAACGCCGTGTCGGCTGCGGGCGCCGCGTCGGGTGTCGTGACCTCGGGCGTGAACGCCTCGGGCGCAGTGGGCTCGGTCGCGGCGACCTCGACGGGGGCGGGCTGGTCCTCCGCGGCGAAGGACGCCCGAGCGACCTCGACCGGGTCGGTCCCGGTGGTCGGCCCACCGCTCGCCGCATCGTCCGGAGCGGGTGCCGCAGCAGGGATCTCGGTCACGCGGGCGGGTTCCCATCCGGCGGGAGTCGGATCGTCGAGGTCATCGTCATCGCCGTCGTCGCCGGCCGAGGGCGGGAAGAACGCGGGTACCTCTGCGACGAGGACGGGTTCGACGTGCGGCTCCGGGTCCGCCTCGGGCTCCGGGTCCGCCTGCGGCTCCGGGTCCGCCTCGGGCTCGGGGTCCGCCTCGGACCCGGGCTCTGCCTCGAGCTCCGCCTCGGGCTCGGCTTGGTCCGCCGGCTCCGGATCGGTCGTCCACCACGCCTGCTGTCGGAGCTCGGCGCGGGTCACGGTGCGGTCGTCCAGCTCGACGTCGATGTCGCCGGCAGGATCGACGACGAGTCGGTGGTCGCCGCGGTCCCCGCTCGTGAGCAGTTCGATGGGCGTGCCGGTCGCCGCGGCATCCGCTCGGACACGATCGACGACGAGGCGACGCACTGCGTCCGCGTCAGCGGCCTCGAACATCTCCTCCGCACCGTCGGTCGCCGTGAACCGTGCGGTTCCGCCGGTGACGTGCGCAGTCGCGCGTGCCGGGTCGCTGCCAATGCTCATGGGTTCCTTTCGACGGTCCGACCGCGGGGGCGGACCGCTCCCACGCTATCGCGAGCGGCGCTGAAATCCCCGGTCGACGGGCAGGAACACGACCTCAGGACACCTGATCCGGACTCGATCGTCCCAGCGAGGAGACGAGGACGCGGTTGCGTGAGCGGATGAGCCGCTGCAGATAGGGCCGCAGGAGCAGCGGCTCGACGATCCACCCGAGCAATGGCGAGCGCAGGGTGATCGTGTCGGTCATGACCGTCCCGTCGCCCTCGCGCTCGAATCGGTGCTCGTGCCGGAACGACCGGAACGGCCCGCGTACCTGCTCGTCCACGAAGAGGTGGGGTCGTTCGAGCGCCATGATCCGGGACGTCATGGTCCAGACGATCCCGAAGTGGCGCGCCCGCCAGGTGACGCTCTCACCCAGGCCGATCGTGCCGCTCGTGACACCCCCGACCGCACGCTCGCCGGACCGCGCCATCGACTCCAGGTGCGTGTCGATCGACAGCGACAGCTCGAACAGCTCCTCGGGCGTGCAGGACGCCCGAGTGACCTCGGTGAAGGTGGCGGTCATGCTGCCCAGGCTAGCCACGCCGATCTCCGACCGCCCGGCGATCGCGTCCAATAGCATGGGCGCGCGCGTTGAGTGGCTCGACGAGATCCGCGAACCAGACCGACGCGAATGAAACGGGGGATCTCAGGAATGAACAAGCCATTCAGCGCGACAGTGGCAGCGGTGGGAATCGTGTGCGTGTCGCTCTCCGGGGCCATTGCAGTTCCCGCCGCTGCGGCGACCCCTGCCGCTTCCGTCCGTAGCGGACTGACCTCATCCGGCTATCAGGCCGAGATAAATGCGCTGCGAGAAGCGATCGGAAAAATCAGAGGCGGGAATGCTGCGATTCACGCCGCGGGGACGACGACCGCTAAGAAGAAGCGCGCGGATGAGCTCATCCGCACGCTGGGGAATGCGGGCAGTAGATGGCAGTCCGTCCAGTCACCTGCCTACACCGCCCAGCGCTATCTGCAAGAAGCCAAGAAGAATTCAGGGTGGGCGAGCGCGTCGAAGAAGACCCTCGATGTCGTCAAGAAACTGAACGCTTTGCTCGCTCTGTACGAGCGGGCGCAACAGGACCTGCTGGAGGCCGACAAGCGTGGCGGCGGGCTGTTCGGATAGATCTCCCCGCGATTACCCCGCACCCCCGGATCGTGTCAGAGTACCGGGGTGGCGATATCGGTGCTGGTGGTTGACGACGACGACGACATCGCCATGCTCCTCGTCTCCAGCCTCGAGCGTGCCGGCATCTCCGTCGTTCGGGCGGGCAACGGACGCGAGGGGGTCGAACGGGTGCGCGAGCACCGTCCGCGGGTCGTCCTGATGGACTGGATGATGCCCGGGACAGACGGCATCCAGGCTTCTCAGGAAATCCGTCGGAGCGTCGATATCCGGCAGCCGCACATCATCATGCTGACCGCGCGCGTCCACAGCAGCGACCGCGAGGTGGCACTCCGCGCCGGCGTGAACGAGGTCGTCGCGAAGCCGTTCCGCCCGCGCGAGATCGTCGGACACGTCAAAGAGCTCCTCGAGCTCGCGGGCTGAGGGCGGCTACGCCGTTAGCGGACATCCACCCGCGGGGGGACGCGGATGTCGGCAGGTAGTGGCACTCTGAGATCCATGCTCGGAACCCTTCTGGTCCGGTACCTCCGGACCTACCGCTGGCTGCTGATCGGCGTGCTGATCTTCCAGTTCGCCTCCGCCATGGCGGCGCTGTACCTCCCTCGGCTGAACGCCGACATCATCGACAAGGGCGTCACCCAGGGCGACGTCGGCTACATCTGGTCGCACGGCGTGCTCATGCTCGCCATCGCACTCGGCCAGATCGTCGCCTCGATCGTGGCCACTTTCTTCGCGGCCCGCGCCGCGATGGCCGTCGGCCGCGACATCCGGCGAGACGTCTTCGAACGGGTCAGTGGATTCTCCGAACGCGAAGTGACGCAGTTCGGTGCCGGATCGCTCATCACGCGCAACACGAACGACGTGCAGCAGGTGCAGATGCTGGCGATGATGGGCGCGACGATGCTCGTCACCGCTCCCCTGCTCGCCATCGGCGGGATCATCATGGCCCTGCAGCAGGACGTCGGCCTCAGCTGGCTGATCGGCGTATCCGTGCCGGCGCTGCTGGTGATCGGCATCCTCATCATCAGCCGCATGGTGCCGTTGTTCCGCAGCTACCAGACCAAGCTCGACGCCGTGAACCGGATCCTGCGCGAGCAGCTCACCGGTGTGCGCGTCGTCCGCGCCTTCGTGCGCGAGCCGATCGAGGAGGAGCGCTTCCGAGGCGCGAACACCGACATCCTCGTCGTCGGCCGCAAGGTCGGGTCGCTGTTCGTCCTGATGTTCCCCCTCGCGATGCTCGTGCTCAACGTCACGGTGGTCGGCGTCATCTGGTTCGGCGGCATCGAGGTCAACGAGGGGTCCGTGCAGATCGGGACTCTGTTCGCCTTCATGCAGTACATCGGCCAGATCCTCATGGGCGTCCTGATGGCCACCTTCATGACGATCATGATCCCGCGCGCCGCGGTCTCGGCAGACCGCATCGGCGAGGTTCTCGCCGTCGACGGCGGACTCGCCCGTCCCGCGCAGCCCGTGCGGGACTTCCCCCGGCCCGGTGCCGTCGAGTTCGAGGATGTGTCCTTCACCTACCCCGGCGCCGACTCGCCCGTGCTCGAAGGCCTGACTTTCGCCGCCGCCCCCGGCGAGACGGTCGCCGTGGTCGGCTCGACCGGCGCGGGGAAGACGACGCTCGTCTCGCTCATCCCCCGCCTGTTCGACGTCACCGGCGGCTCGGTGCGGGTCGCCGGCGTCGACGTGCGCGAGGCCGACCTCGACGAGCTCTGGAAAGGCATCGGCCTGGTCCCTCAGCGGGCCTTCCTGTTCACCGGAACCGTTGCGTCCAATCTGCGCTTCGGGCGTGAGGATGCCACCGACGATGAGATCTGGCACGCCTTGGAGATCGCGCAGGGCCGCGACTTCGTGGAGGAGATGGAGGGCGGTCTCGACGCCCGCATCGCGCAGGGGGGTACGAACGTCTCGGGCGGTCAGCGGCAGCGGCTGTCGATCGCCCGCGCCATCGTGCACCGCCCCGACATCCTTGTGTTCGACGACTCGTTCTCGGCCCTCGACCTCTCGACCGACGCGCGACTACGACAGGCACTGTGGCGTGAATTGCCGGAGGTGACGAAGATCGTCGTCGCCCAGCGCGTGTCGACGATCATGGACGCCGACCGGATCGTCGTCCTCGACGCCGGCCGCATGGTCGGCGTGGGCACGCACAGCGAACTCCTCGCGACCAACGAGACGTACCGCGAGATCGTCGAATCGCAGCTGGGAGTGGACGCATGAGCTCGCCCGACACGCAGATGACCGAAGACGAGAAGCTCGAGGCCGAGCTCGCCGAGCAGGCGCGCCTGAACAGCGGATCGTGGGATTCGGTCGCGCCCGGCAAAGCGTCGCAGTTCGGTCCGAGCTTCGTCCGCATGATCGGGCTGCTGGCTCCGTTCAAGTGGATGTTCGGTCTCGTCACCGTCGCCGGAGCCATCGGCGTGGTGCTCGCGGTCATCGCTCCGAAGGTGCTCGGAGAGGCGACGAACATCGTCTTCGAGGGCTTCCTGTCGAAGACCCTCGGCGACAACCCGGCCTTCGCGGGACTGACCCAGAGCGAGACGGTCGACGCGCTCCGCAGCCAGGGCCAGGACGACTTCGCGAACATCGTCGCCGCGATGCAGAGCTACACGCCCGGATCGGGCGTCGACTTCGACGCCCTCAAGGTGATCATCACGTGGGTGCTCGTCATCTACGTGGTCTCAGCAATCCTGACGTGGGCGCAGGGCTACGTCATCAACGTCATCATGGTGCGCACCATGTGGCGTCTGCGCGAGGACGTCGAAGCGAAGCTCAACCGTCTGCCGCTGTCGCACTTCGACCGCGTCCAGCGCGGTGAACTCATCTCGCGCGTCACGAACGACATCGACAACATCACGCAGACGATGCAGCAGTCCCTGTCGGGAGCACTGACGGCCGTGCTCACGGTCGTGGGCGTGCTCGTCATGATGTTCTCCATCTCGTGGCAGCTCGCGATCGTGGCGCTCATCGCCCTTCCCCTCATGGCGATCATCTTCGGCGTCATCGGCCCGAAGTCGCAGAAGGCCTTCGGCGTGCAGTGGCGCAAGGTCGGCCGGCTGAACGCCCGCGTCGAGGAGTCCTTCTCGGGTCACTCGCTCGTCCGCGTGTTCGGCCGCGAGGCAGACGCGCGCGCGAAGTTCCAGGAGGAGAACGAGGAGCTCTATCAGGCCGCGTTCAAGGCGCAGTTCCTCTCGGGCATGATCATGCCGTCCATGACGTTCGTCGGCAGCCTCACCTATGTCGGCATCGCCGTACTCGGCGGACTGCAGGTCGCCAGCGGCCAGCTTCGCCTGGGCGACGTGCAGGCGTTCATCCAGTACTCGCAGCAGTTCACGCAGCCGTTGTCGGAGCTCGGCGGCATGGCCGCGGTCGTCCAGTCGGGCACCGCGTCTGCCGAGCGCGTGTTCGAACTCCTCGACGCCGACGAGCAGGAACCGGATGCCGCCGACGCCCCCGCGCGTGGTGACGGCCGCGGTGTCATCGAGTTCGAGCATGTGAAGTTCGCGTACGCGCCCGAGCACCCACTCATCACGGACCTGTCGTTCCGGGTCGAGCCGGGGCAGACCGTGGCGATCGTCGGTCCCACGGGCGCCGGCAAGACGACGCTCGTGAACCTGCTCATGCGGTTCTACGAGCTCGACGGTGGTCGCATCCTGCTCGACGGGCAGGACATCGCGCAGCTCTCGCGCGATGACGTGCGCTCGCGCACCGGCATGGTGCTGCAGGACCCGTGGCTGTTCGCCGGGACGATCCGCGAGAACATCCGTTACGGCCGCGAATCGGCGACCGACGACGAGATCGTGGATGCCGCGGTCGCGACCCGCGTGGACCGGTTCGTCCGCTCTCTGCCCGATGGCTACGACACGATGCTCGACGAGGACGCCTCCAACGTGTCCGCCGGAGAGAAGCAGCTCATCACGATCGCTCGCGCCTTCGTCGCACAGCCGGCGGTGCTGATCCTCGACGAGGCGACATCCTCCGTCGACACCCGCACCGAGCTGCTGCTGCAGCACGCGATGGCAGCGCTGCGTGAGGGACGGACCTCGTTCGTCATCGCGCACCGGTTGTCGACGATCCGCGATGCGGACCTCATCCTCGTGATGGAGCACGGCGACATCGTCGAGAAGGGCACGCACGAGGAGCTGATCTCGCAGCAGGGCGCCTACTACCGCCTCTACCGCTCGCAGTTCGAGCAGGCGCACGACGACCTGGTCGAGGCGGCACCGGCCGAGGAGGGCGCTCCGTCGGACGGGTGACAGGCGGCAGGAATAGGACCGCTGCTCGGAGCGGTTACGTCTCGGTATGAGCCTGTACGAATCCGCCGTCTTCGGCGCCCTCGATCTGTCCAACCGTGTCGTCATGGCACCGCTCACCCGCACGCGGGCTGCGGAGGACGGCGTTCCGAACGACGTGATGGTGGAGTACTACCGCCAGCGTGCGGGCCTGGGCCTCATCATCACCGAGGGAACCTGGCCGGTCGCCGCCGGGAAGTCGTACCCGGGACAGCCCGGAATCGAGACCGATGAGCAGATCGCCGGATGGCGCAAGGTCGCCGACGCGGTGCACGCGGAGGGCGGCACGATCGTCATGCAGCTCATGCACGGCGGCCGGGTCTCGCATCCGGAGATCTCCGGTGTCGAGCTCGTCGTCGGCCCGAGTGCGATCGCCTCGCCGGGGCAGGGTCGCACCGTCACGGGTGAGAAGGTGGACCTCCCCGTCCCGCACGCCCTCACGACCGCCGAGGTCGGTGACGTCGTCGAGGAGTTCGTTCAGGCGGCGCGCAATGCGATCGCGGCAGGCATGGACGGGGTGGAGGTCCACGGCGCGAACAGCTACCTGGTGCACCAGTTCCTCTCCCCCGAGTCCAACGTCCGGGGCGACGTCTACGGCGGCTCGCCCGAGAACCGCGCGCGGTTCGGCGTCGAGGTGACCCGTGCGGTCGCCGAGGCGGTCGGGGCGGAGCGCACCGGCATCCGTCTCTCGCCGCAGCATCAGATCCCGGGGGTCCTCGAGAGCGACGACGCCGACGCGCGCGCGACCTACACGGCTCTTTCGGAGGGCCTCGCCCCGCTCGGCCTGGCGTTCGTCGACATCCTGCACGCCGAGCCGAAGAGCGACCTCGTTCAGCACATCCGCCACGCGGCGGGTGCGCCGACGATCCTCAACTCGGGTTTCGGCGTCGTCACGTCCCGCGAAGAGGCCGAGGAGCTCGTGCTCGAAGGCTGGGCGGATGCCGTCGCGGTGGGCCGTCCCGTCATCGCCAACCCGGATCTGCCGACCCGCTGGGAGCAGCGCGCCGAGCTCAACGAGCCGCGCCCGGAGCTCTTCTACGCCGGCGGAGCAGAGGGCTACACGGACTACCCGTCGCTCGCCGAGGTGCGCGCGGAGCGCTGAGCCCGCCGCCCGCCCCGATCAGTCGCCGGCGACGAAGTCGAACTCCTGGAAGTCGCGGACCTCGTGGCTCCAGCGGCTCTCGACGAAGGCGACGTGGTCGGGGTGGGCGTTGTACGCGTCGTACGCGTCCTGGTCGTCGAACAGCATCGTGAACTGCCAACGGAGATCGCTCTTCGGGCTGATCTGACGGTTGATCCGGAACTGCTGGACGCCGGGGATGGCCGTGAGGGACCGTTGCGCGTCCGTCAGGAAGGTCTTCTCTTCGGAGGACTCCTCCGCGTGGTGCAGGGCGAAGACGACGGTGTGCTGGATGGTCATGGTGACCAAGGCTAACCCCGGGCTGCCCTGGTCGCTCAGCCGGCGGCGATCTGGCGACGGACCTCGTCGATCGTCTCGAGGACCGACACGACCTCGTCGTGCGGGTGCAGCGGCGACTCGAGGAGCCCGGCTGCCACGAACGACGCGAACGCTGTCGCCTGGTAGCTGAGGCCGTCGTGCACCTGCGGCAGGGCGTCGTCGCGCCACTCCTCGGCGGTGCCGTCGGGCAGGGTGAGGCGGATGCCGCTCGGCCCGAAGAACGGGCTCAGCACGTCGATGCGTCCTTGCGAACCGAAGATCGTCGCCTCGATCGGCGTGACGGCCCGGAAGCCGGCGGTGAGCGCGGCCTGGGCCCCGGCATCCGTCCGCAGGGCGATCGTGGCGCTGTCGTCGACGCCGGTGGGCGCCAGCGTGCCCACCGCGCGGACGACGCTCGGGGCGCCGATGATCGACGCCGCGAACGAGACGGGGTACACGCCGAGGTCGAGCATCGCGCCGCCGCCGAGCGCCGGATCGAACATGCGGCTCGTGGCGTCGAACTCGACGAGCGAGCCGAAGTCGGCGCGCACGAGGGCGACCTCGCCGATCGTCCCGGCATCGAGCAGCTGGGCGACGACGTCGGCCTGCGGGAGGTAGCGGGTCCACATCGCCTCCATGACGAGCACGCCCGCGGCGCGACCCGCGTCGAGGATCTCGCGCGCGTCGACCGCTGACATCGCGATGGGCTTCTCGACGAGCACGTGCTTGCCCGCGGCGATCGCGGCGAGCGCGAGCTCGCGGTGGAGCGGATGCGGCGTCGCGACGTAGACGACGTCGACCTCGGCGTCGGCGAGGAGGCCGTCGACGGACGCATGCACGCGCGCGATGCCGTGCCGCTCCGCGAAGGCCCGGGTCTTCGCCGCGTCGCGCGCCGTCACGGCGACGGCACGCTGCACTGTGTGCGCGTGGATCGCGTGCACGAACTGGTCGGCGATGCCGGTGCCGATCACGCCCCAGCGAAGGGCGGGGACAGCGGCAGGGTCGATCAGGCGCGGCGCGGGGATGAGAGGCATCCCGCCATCTTGGCGCATGGTCCGCCCGGCGCACCCTAGGCTCGCGATGTGCACGACTGGACCCTCGACGATGACGTCCCCTACCTCGAGCGCCCGTACCAGTACGACGGGCAGGACCGGGTCTCGATCAGAATGTGGTCGAGCGCCGACAGCCGCACCGAGCAGCTCGCGGTGCTCGAGGAGTGGATCGCGTTCCTCCGCACGCGGCGACCCATCGTGCAGCTGGAACTCGCGGGGTGGTCGAACGATCGCATGGTCGAAGCCTTATCGGCCCAGACGAACGTGCTCGATCTCCGCGTCCAGCGGGGGCGCTACACGGACCTGTCGGCGATCGGTTCGCTGCGGCAACTCGAGAAGCTCCACATCGGGTGGGCGACCTCGCTCACCGACCTTCGGCCGCTGATGTCGCTCGGTCGGCTGCATTCCCTGCGCATCGAGGGGGCCGCGCGTCTTCGGGACTATTCTCCGATCGGCACGCTGACAGCGTTGCGGGATCTTCAGGTCGGCGTGGCAACGGAGGGCAGGACGAGCGTCGACTCGCTGGAGTTCGTTCGCCATCTGCGCGGTCTGCAAGCCTTCTCGTGGACCCCGGGAGTGGTAGGGAACGACTACTCGCCCATCCTCTCTATGGGCGATGTGGACGAGATCGAACTGCGCGAGCACCGCGGGATGCGTCCGTCGATGACCGATCTGGAGAACGCGCTCCCTGGGCTCGCTCGCACGCGCGCTGCTGCTGAAGATGAGGAGGAGTACGACGCGGGCAGAGGGAGTCTGTCCGCGTTCTGGGAGGTCGACTTCGAAGAGATCGACAACACCAACGACTCGCTTCGCGGGCCCATCTCGGGCAGCGTACTCCGGACATTCACGCGGACGGCGCGCACGCGATCGGAGCATTTCTGGATACGGGTGACCTCGCCCGACCTCGATACGAAGGCCCCACCGCTGACCGACCGTCTCATCGATCAATGCGCCTTCGCGGGAGACGCAGCGGGGCCCCTCCTCCTGTGGGACACGCCGCTCCCCCGCGCGGCACGGGCTGACGTAGAGTCGTGGTTCGCCGGCAACGTCGATCGGTGGAGTCCGACGCCTCGCCCGATGTCACGGGATGCCACGATGCTGGAACCGCTGCCAGATGTAGAGTTCTGGCCTCATCTGGAACTCTTCAGGGGCCGCTTCGACGGCGTGATGATCTATCACCGCTTCGACCGCGAACTGGCTGCGCGCGGTGAGGATTTCGTCCTCCGGTGGACACAGACCCTCGGGCTTCTGTCGATGAGGGCGCTCCCCGCGGCACGGGCAATCATCGCCTCGGACCGGACGCTCAACGGAGAGGAGCTCGCCGTGGTGGGGTCATTGATCGGACGAGGACGCGACAGCTACGAAGCTTGGCTCGCGGACCCGCCGTCGTGGACGCGACCAGCCGATCTGAACATGGCCGCGTTCGTCGTCCACCTGGGCCAGGACGTCCTGCGGCGGAAGAATGAACCGGTCGGGATCATCACAGCGTTCTCCCCGGAGATCGAGCGAGCGCGTGACGCCGACCGGATGTCGCAGCTTTTCGACGAGAGTGATCAGCAGTACACGAACCCGACCGTGGCACGCGCCGTGGTGAAAGTCGACGGCGTCCACCGAGAGCGGCTCGTCGCGTTCGACATCGCCGGGATCGACGAGGATCTCTGGGAGGCCGCCGCCGAGGCCGCGGTTCTCTCCTTCGGCGGTTCCGTGGTCGCCGGGCCGGAGCTGTCGACGACCTGGGCCGACTGGGACTGCGGCTTCGGACGTGTCTTCACGGTTCGCCGGCGATCGTCGACACCTGACGACGACTACATCGCCCGCTACGCGGGCATCTAAACCGCTCAGCGCGTCGTCAGCAGACCCGCCCCGTCGAGCGCCTGACCCAGCGCGGGTGCGATGTGCTCCGCGTATTCGACGGTCAGGTGGGTCTGGTCGTACTTCGTCGGGATCGTGCCGGCGAAGGGCGGGCAGACACCGTCGACGCACGTGAACGGCAGCGATGACATCGCGTGGTCGCCGGCCGTCTTCGCCGCGTGCTCGGACGCGGCCTCCATCTCGCGCCACGTGGTGTCGACGGTGCTGTCGCACGCCTGCGGGGACGACGACGGCGTGTAGCAGGCGGCGAGGCTGACGCCCTGCGGCGGCGGGGCGAGGTACAGCATCCGCTCTCCCACGTCGTACGAGTCCGCCTCGCGTCGCTGCGCCGCGATGAGGTTCTCGGCCGAGAGGTCGGTGCCGTCGACCGACCGCCCGAGGGTGTACGCGTTGGACATCACGACCAGGTCCGGCTTGTCGGCGAGGATGGCCGCACGCACCGCGGCCTTGCGCGCCTGACATCCCGCCATCACCCGGGGATCGTCGTTCTGCACGAGGACGTCGGTGAAGCGGCATCCGTACATGCCCATGGCCGAGACGCGGATGCCGCCGGCGCTGTCGTCGGCGATGCGGCGGAACGCGGGCGCGTACGCCATCGCGGTCGAGTCGCCGACGAGCCAGATGTGCACGGGAGCGTCACCGCTCCCCCACCCGCAGGCGGTCGTCGCCTCCGGCGAGAAGCAATCGTGGGCGGGGTTCGCTGCCGACGACGCGACCATCACCCGGTCGAGCGACGGGCTCAGGGACGGCCACGCGTCAGCGGCGGCAGCCGACGCGAGCTCGGCCTGCAGGTCGGCGGTCGGGTCGCCCGAGACGGTCGGCGCCGAGGCTGCCGGGGCGAGCTCGGGGAGGCCGAACCGCGGACCGTGACCGGATGTCGTCACGCCGAGGGTGCCCGCGAGGGCCACGACGATGAGCGCCGCAGTCGCGAGGA
This sequence comes from Microbacterium sp. LKL04, assembly GCF_900102005.1. Lineage (NCBI taxonomy): Bacteria > Bacillati > Actinomycetota > Actinomycetes > Micrococcales > Microbacteriaceae > Microbacterium > Microbacterium sp. LKL04. The sequence continues at coordinate 1,461,378 of NZ_LT627736.1, forward strand.
AGACCTGCGGGGCGAAGCGCTCGCGCCACACGGCCATGACGTCCCCGCGCGGCTCGGAGACGGGGTCGACCGCGGCCACAGGGACGACCGGCGCGGCGACCACCGCGGCAGGCTCGATACGCGGAGCCGCTGGGCGCGACGATCCCGGGAAATACCGCGTCCCCGGCGTCCACCCCTCAGGACGGGTCGTCGCAACCGCGACGACCGGCGCGGGAGCCGGCTCCGGGTCGGCGTCCGGTGCGGAAGCGGGCGCGTCGGCGCGCGGCATCCCACCGAGGAACGGCGCGTAGCGCAGCGGCTGCTCGATGATCAGGTAGGACGCGAGCCCGAGGACGACGCTCGCGCCGAGGACGATCCAGACATGCCACTCGGATGCCGGGAGCAGAACGGCCGCGAAGACCACGACCGGGAAGTGCCAGAGGTAGAGCGAGTACGACGCGTCACCGACGAAGACGGTGACCGGGTTCGTGAGCGGGAAGAGGTGACGATGCCGGGGGTCTCCCCCGACACCTCCCGCGATCGCGAGCGCCGCGGCGGCGACGGGCGCCGCAGCCCACGGGGCGGGAAAGCCTCCGCTGGTCGGATCGATGAGCAGCAGCGAGGCGGCGATCCCTGCGACGCCGGTCCACTGCAGCATCCCGCCGAGCGCGCGAGGGATGCGGCGCAGCAGGGGAACGAGCACGGCGACGAGCGCGCCGAGGCCGAGCTCCCACGCGCGGGTCAGGGTGGAGAAGTACGCGACGGTCGCCTGCGCATCGGACTGGACGAGAGCCCAGACGAACGACCCCGCCACGACCGTCGCGGCGAGGACGCCCGCGATGATCCTGACCCGCGTGCGACCGGTGAGGGCGACGACGATGAGGAGGAGCAGCGGCCACACGAGGTAGAACTGCTCCTCGACCGACAGCGACCAGAAGTGCTGCAGCGGCGAGACGGCGCCGGTGTCGGCGAAGTAGTCGGTGCCCTGCGCGGCGAAGTTCCAGTTCGAGGCGAAGACGGCCGCCCAGGCGGCATCCCACAGCGTCTGCTCGCCGCGGGTGCGGTTGAACAGGAACCAGCCGGCGACGGTCACGGCGATCAGCACGGTCAGCGCCGCGGGCAGCAGGCGGCGCGCTCGGCGCGCGTAGAACGAGCCGAGCGCGAGTCGGCCGGTGTCACGCGCTTCGCGCAGCAGCATCCCGGTGATGAGGAATCCCGAGATGACGAAGAACACGTCGACCCCCATGACCCCGCCCGCCGGCCATCCGGCGGCGTGTGCGCCGATGACCGCGAGGACGGCAAGGGCGCGAAGGCCTTGGATGTCGCGGCGCGGTGGAGCGGGGGTGTGGATCGGAGAGTGCATGGGGAATGCCGACGAAGAGTCTATGGGATCGCTCCCAGGCGGTCAGTTCCGGTCGGCGACGATCTCGTCCCCCACGTGCACCGTGCCGCCGTCGCCGACGGGCAGCAGCAGGATGCCGAGGGTCGCCTCGCTCTGACCGAACTCGGTCGTCAGCACGCGCAGCAGGCGCGCGTCGCGCTCGCCCGTATCGGGATTCGCGGTGATCGCCGCGCAGCGACCGATGGGGCGTTGGACCTCGAACTCGACGTCGCCGATGCGGACGCGGCCCGACCAGTCGAGCTCCTCCCACGGCGCGGTGCCCGAGACGACGATGTTGGAGCGGAAGCGGCGGTCGTCGACGGGTGCGGGCACGGCGGCATCCACCTGCGCGACCGTCGACTCGCCGTGGAGCGAGACGTAGCCGCGCGCCCGGTCCTGGAATCGGGATGTGACGCCGTCACCGATGAGTCGGAGGGGCAGGACGCCCTCGCGCCGCAGGGACCTCGCGTCCGAGGAGCGTTCGACGAAGCCGGTGACGGCATCCTCGAGCTCGCGGCGGCCCGCGTCATCGAGCCCCGCTTCGACCAACAGGCAGCCGTTCTCGCTGATACGGACGACGCCATCTTGGAGTTCGACGTGCAGGCGGGCGATGGACGGGAAGTCCATGAGCACGAGGCCGCGGCTCTTCGGCCAGGAGTCGAGGCCGTCATCGTCCTCGGGAGCCGTGGCGTCGGCGAAGCGGAAGGCGAGCACGCGGTCGCCGGCGATACGCCCGTCGGCCTGCACGACGAGTTCGGCGCGAGGTTCGGGCGTGAAGCCCTTGATCGGATACCGGTAGAGCGACGAGACAGCAGCCATGGCTCTAGCGTGCACCACTCGCAGGCGTGGCTCCGGTCAGATCTTCTTCCTGGCGGCGCTCCGTCGGATGAAGCCGAACACGAGGGTGCCGACGAAGAGCACGATGCCGATGAGGCCGAGCCAGAAGAGACCCTCGAACGCGAAACCGACGATCGACAGCACCACCCAGATGATCAGCAAGATGATGAGAACTGTCCACATAGTGCTCACCGTACGCGGGATGGGGTGAAGAAGATACGGTCACGCCTGCTGATAGTGACGCACCCGCTCGTCGCGCTCGATGAGGAACTCGTCGTCCTCCGGGTAGAACACCGCACGTTCGATGTCGTCGCCGGCGAAGGCAGCGATCACGGCGAGGTTCTCCCACCGCGACAGGGTCGTGATCTCCGTGCGGCCGTTGCCGAGATCGCGCGTCAGCAGCCACGCTCCGAGGTTGCCGGGGGTGGCGCTATACGCATCCATGCCGGTGCGCTCCACGTACCGGATGTAGCGGTCCGCGTCTTCAGCGCGCACCACACCGGTCCACATCCGGACGACGGGTTGACCACTGAAATGCGTCACGCGCCCACCCTTGCAGAGGTGGACGCGTGACGCCAGGGATGCCGGGGCTCAGCTGCCGAGCTTCGAGAGCTCCGCGAACTCCTCGTCGGTGAGCTCGATGACCGCGCCCTGGAGGTTGTCCTCGAGGTGGGCGACGCTCGACGTGCCGGGGATCGGGAGCATGACCGACGAACGCTTCAGCAGCCACGCGAGCGCCACCTGCGCGGGGGTCGCGTTCTTGCGCTCGGCGATGTCGGTCAGCGGCGAGTCGGCGCCGGTGAGGCCGCCGGTCGCGAGCGGGAACCACGGGATGAAGCCGATGCCCTGCTCCTCGGACCAGTCGAGGAGCGCCTCGGCGTCGCGGTGCTGCAGGTTGTAGAGGTTCTGCACCGTGACGATCTCGGCGATCTCCTGCGCGGCCTTGACCTCGTCGACCGAGACCTCGGACAGGCCGATGTGCCGGATCTTCCCCTCGTCCTGCAGCGCCTTCAGCTCGCCGACCTGGTCCTCGAGCGGAACCTTCGGGTCGATGCGGTGCAGCTGGAACAGGTCGATGCGCTCGAGACCGAGGCGCCGGAGGCTCATCTCCGCGCCCTGGCGCAGGAACTCGGGGCGTCCGAGCGGGGGCCACACGTTCGGGCCGGTGCGGGTGAGGCCGGACTTGGTCGCAATGACGACGTCGTCGGCGTAGGGGTGCAGCGCCTCCTTGAGGAGCTCCTCGGCGACGTAGGGCCCGTAGGACTCAGCGGTGTCGAAGAAGTTCACACCGAGCTCGACGCTGCGACGGAGGACGCGAATGGCCTCGTCGTGGTCCTTCGGCGGACCCCAGACGCCGGGGCCGGTCAGCTGCATGGTGCCGTAACCGAGGCGGTTGACCTCGAGGTCTCCGCCGATGCGGAACGTGCCGGACGACTGTGCAGGCTTCGTGTTGTTCGTCATGGGGAGGTGCAGCGCATCAGCCCGCCGGAACATTCCCGTTCGTCAGCTTTTCGCGCCGGTGAGGGCGAGTGCGCCGCCGAGCCCGATCATGAGGACGCCACCGGCGCCCGACAGGGTGGACAGCCGCCGCGGCGAGCGCCCGAACCAGGTTCGCGCGGTGCCGGCCGCGACGGCCCAGGTGCTGTCGCAGATGAGAGCGATCACCTGGAAGGTGAGGCCGAGCAGGAGCAGCTGCGCCCAGATCGGGCCCGCATCCCGCGCGACGAACTGCGGCAGGACGGCGACGAAGAACGCGATGGTCTTCGGGTTGGTGAGCCCGACGATGAAGCCCTGTCGCAGAAGGGTGACGACGGATGCCGATCCGCGCCCGTCCCGCTCGGCTCGGTGCTTCCGGTGCCGGATCGCCTGCACGCCGAGGTAGACGAGGTAGATCGCCCCGACGACCTTGATCGCCGTGAACGCGACGACGGATGAGGCGACGATCGCGCCGACACCGAACGCGACGAGGAGGATCGCCGGGATGTTCCCGAGGGAGTTTCCGAGCACGCTGAGGACGCCCGCGCGGCGCCCGAGCGCAATGGAGCGACCCACCACGAAGAGGACGCCGGGACCCGGGATGACGATGATAACGATCGACGCCAAGGCGAAGGCGACGAGGTTCTCGATCGGGATCATGAGGGAACGTTATCGCGCCCGGCATCCGTCTCCGACCGTGCCGCCTAGGCGCCGATCGGGCGAAGCCCCGCGGGCGATTCGATGAGCATCTCCAGGTCGCCGAGCGCGGGCCAGTCGCCGAGCTCTGCGAGGTCGCCGCCGGACTCGTACCAGGCGTCGCGCTGCTCGGACGTCCAGTCGGCGCCTTCGTCGACGAAGACACTCGTGAGCACACCGTCCGTCACCATGAGCCGCACGTCGAACGTGACATCGCCCAGGGCGCGGAACCGACCGACGACCGGGAACGTCGCGTGCGCCGGAACGGCCCGCGGCAGATCGTCGGCGACGAGGAGCTGCGCGTCCGGCCAGAACCCGCCGTCGCTGTCGTCGAAGACGAGACGCTCCGCATGTGCGAGCTGGGCGCGGAGCTCCGGCGCGCCGAACAGGTCGGTGGCGGCGAGCAGGTGCGCAGCGAGAGCCCGGACGTCCTCCGGCAGGTCGACGGCGATTTCCTGCGCCTCGGGGGTGTCCTGCGGAGTGTCGAGGGTGCGGCTCGCCCACCACGAGCCGAAGGCGAGGATGGCCCCTCCGACTGCCAGCCAACGGCGGGGATGCCGCGCGCCGGTTCGCGCGATCGCGCCTTGCACGCGGGCATCCACCGCTTCGCCTGCATCGGCGAAGCCGAGGGCCGCACCGGCGGTGCCCGCGACGAGGGCCGCCCGCCCGGCCGGCGGGACGGCGCCGCTCGGACCGCTGCTGCGGAGACCGACGCCGACGGTCCAGGCGGCGAGCCCCGCGTTCGCCAGGCGGTAGACGAGGCGCTGCCCGACGGTGAGACGGCGTGGGTCGATGAGGGTGAGGGCGCCGACGACGCACGACGACACGACGCCGTGGGTGATGGAGGTGGAATCGTTCAGGGCACGAAGAGCGGAGCGGATCGGCATACTCCGAGGGTAACGATCGCCGACTCCGCGCCGGGGCCCGCGAGATCTGCGACCATCGAGGTATGCACTCCATCACGACGGCGCAGCTCGCCGAGGCCTCCCCCGCGAACATCATCGACGTGCGCGAACCCGACGAGTTCGCCGCCGGTCACGTGCCCGGTGCGCGCAACATCCCCCTTGCCACGGTCCCCGATCACGTGGACGAGCTGCGCGAACTCGACGACCTGCATCTCATCTGCCAGGCCGGCGGACGCAGCGCCCGCGCGGCCGCGTTCCTCGAGCACCACGGTCTCGAGACGACGAACGTCGAGGGCGGCACAGGCTCCTGGATCGCGGAGGGCCGCGAGGTCGAGAAGTGACCCGGGCGGGTGTTGCGGCGGCGTTCGACTGAGCGTCAGCCGCCGCGCTGCATGACCCGCTCGGGGTTCGGGTGCAGAGTGAACCCGAACTGCTCGTAGAGGCCGTGCGCGTCGGCGGTTGCGAGGAGGGTGCGCTTCAAGCCCAGCGAGTCGATCACCTCGATGACGGCGCCGACCAGCGCTTTGCCAACAGCCTTGCCGCGCGCTCCCGGATCGACGTACACGTCGCACAGCCATGCGAAGGTCGCGGAGTCGGTGACGACGCGGGCGTATCCGAGGGGCGTGCCGTCGTCGCCCTCGGCGAAGAAGTTGAGGGAGTTCTGCGCGGCTCGCTCGAGCACGTCGCGGGGTCGGCCGAGCGCCCAGTACGCACCCTCGGACAGCCAGCGATGCACGACGCCGAGGTCGATCTCGTCGAGGTCGGTCGTGATCCTCATGCGCGTGCCTCCTCCGACGGCCAGGCGACGGATGCCGCGGGCCAGGGCGATGTGCGCAGTTCAGTGAGCGCGTCGCGCTGACTCTGCACGGCCTGCAGTGAGTCGGTGCGGAACGCGGTGGCGATGAGCACCTCGCGCCAGTATTCGTCCCAGCTGCCGTACGTGCGGAATGCCTTCTCGGCGAGCGGCTCGAGCAGCGTCCATGTCTCGTCGGCGGTCAGGTAGCCGGCGACGTAGGCGTAGCGGATGCCGCCGATGCCACGCTCGATGTCAGCGGCGAGCAGCAGCCGGGCGGGGTGTTCCTCGCTGCCTCGGGCGAGGTCCTGGATATCGAAGACGGGCAGCTCGGTGAGCGCGGCGACGCGCGACATCATGTGCTCCGCGTTGTCGCTGTGGGCGATCTCGGCGAAGCGCTGCGAGTTCAGTCCCATGACGAGCGTGTCGGCGACGAGGAGCTCTGCGTCGGCCTTCGCGACGATTTTGAACTGCTCGTCCAGCGCGCCCCGCAGCTGCTTGAGGGGTGTGACGGGGAGCGAGAACCACGGCGAACTCTTCTCACCGTCCTGGTGCTTCGTGCGCAGCTCCCCCGGCAGCTCGGCGAAGGTCGGCGTGAAGGCGAGAGAGCCGTTCCAGCCGCGGACGGCGAAGTCGCTCGCGGCGTCGAGCGCGAGGATCTGCTGCTGCCGCGGGGTGAGGGGCTGCCGACCGGATGCCTCGATGTAGGCGAGCTGCGCACGGCGGGGAGCACCGGCATCCCTTCTCGCGAGGATGATCGAGGCGACGAGGAGGCCGAACGCCATGCCGACGGCGAAGGCGAAGAAATTGACGATGACCTCGTCGACCTCCCAGACGAACGAGAGCACGAAGCCGGCTATGCCGAACGGGGCGGCGATGAGGGTGACGGGCAGGGCACGCCTGCGCATCTCGGCGGGGTCGGCCTTGCGCTTGGCTTCGAGAGCCTGCGCGTAGCGCCGGCGGGCTCGGACGGGGTACTCGACGTCACCGGGATGGTTCTGGAGGGCGTTCACGTCAGGGGCCACCGGACCATCCTGGCACCGCTCCGGACGCGTTCGCGTCAGGCTGCGTCGGCGACGATCTCGGCTTTCGCTCCGGCCGAGTTCTCGAGCCATCCCGCGTAATGATCGGGGCCGCCTGCGTGCGGATACCGCTCCTGATACAAAAGGCGCCAGCCGTGGTCCGGCGCGGCGGCGATGATCGCGTCGACGTCGGCGCGGGATCCGCCCGAGAAAGCGAGGTGGTTCACCCCGGGAGCTCGCCGGTCGTGCACGGTCGTCGACAGGTTCGGCGAGGTCGTGAGGGTCAGGTAGGCGCCGCCCGCGGACCAGGACTCCCCCTCGGTCCACACGCTGTCGCGGGCGAACCCGAGCTCGGCGAGCAGCCATCCCCATTCGGTCTGCGCGACGGGGAGGTCGGCAACCCAGAGTTCGATGTGATGAAAACCGGTCATGGACCGAGTCTCCTCGACGTCAGGCGGGAACGAGGAGCGTGTTCAGCGAGTCCGCCGGCAGGACGACCTCGAGCGCCTGCCCGTCGATCATGAACGTCATCGGCATCTCCTCGCCCAGGTCGTTCTGCACGACGATGGCGAGGCTGCCATCGGGGTTCCGGAACACCAGCTGATTCTCGTGTCCGGTGTAGCTGAGCGTCGGGATGCGGCGAGCTCCAGCGGCCACGAAGTGCGAGACGTGTTTGAGCATGTAGTGCTCGTGGGTGAAGACGTACGAGCCGGTGTCGGGGTCGACCGTCACGAGCGAATTCTGCGCCCAGCCCCAGCGGCTCACCCCGCCCTCGAGCAGCGACATGTTCCAGTACATATAGGCAGTCGCACCGTGGAGCAGGAAGTGCTTCATGACGAACCAGGCGTGGCGTGCGAGGCGCCAGTCGTTACTGCCGTCGCCGCATTCCTGCTCGGTCTGGTAGATCGCGAGCTCCGGGTGATGGCGGTGCAGGTAAGCCACGGCCCCCTTGCCCGCCCACTGCGCGCCGATGCCCGAGATCCACTCGGCGGCCGTCGCGTCCGCGAGCACCCGCTCGACGAGCCCGTCGTCCGCGCGTTCGAGCGTTCCGAGGAAGACATCCACGCCGCGCGACGCCATCTCGGGACCGAGGTGGCGGACGAACGCCGCGAGTCCCTCGGGGGTCCACGTGCAACTCGGGAAGATCTGCGCCGAGTTGAACTCGTTCTGCGGCATCACCATCGTGACGGGGATGCCGAGCTCGGCATATGCGTCGACGAACCGGCCGAAGTAGGAGGCGTACGCAGCGAGGGTCTCGTCGTCGAGGCGCATCATGTCGGTGCCCTCGGCGCCGAGCTGGTCGTCGCGGATGCCGTTGTCCACACCCGCCGCGAGCGGGCTCGCCTTGGCCGCGGCGTAGTGGCCGTTCGTCTTCATCCAGGTCGGCGGACTCCACGGCGAGGCCCAGAGGGTGAGGTCGGGCTGGTGCCGCTGCGCGGCCTGGATGAAGGGCACGAGCGTCGCGTGGTCGTGCTCGATCGAGAAGTCGTCGAGCGCGAGGTCGCCGGGGGTCTCGTCGTAGCTGTACCAGTCGGTGGAGAAGTCGTTGGCGCCGACGGGCATGCGGCAGCGGGTGAGGTTCAGGCCCGTTCCCGGTTCGAAGAGTTCTCGCATCACGGCATCCCGGTCCTCTTCGCTGAGGTGGGCAAGGGATGTCCAGCCGAGCTCGTTGAACGAGGCGCCGAAGCCCTCGACGGCCTGCTGCGGGTCGTCGGTCTGCAGGATCACCGAGGGCATGGCGCGCACCTCGCCGAGGGCGGGTGCGGCGAGCTCCCGCCAGGGCTGTTCCTGAGTGGTGCTGATCCAGCGGATGGGTGCGGCCATGTGCTCTCTCCTGTGAGTCGCGTCCGCCCACGCTAGCGCAAAATCCAATGGGTGTTGAACTTTGCCGGGTAGGCTGAACCCATGCCTTCTTCGAGCAAGCGCGGTCCGTACGCGAAAACGGCGGCGCGTCAGCGCGAGATCCTGGATGCCGCCGGCGACGTCTTCGCGACGCACGGCTACCGCGCGGGGTCACTGAAGGAGATCGCCGATCGGGTCGGCATCGACGCGTCGACGATCCTGCACCACTTCGCGAACAAGAGCGTTCTGCTGCAGAAGGTGCTCGAGGACCGCGACACCCGGAGTCTGACGGATGCCGATCCGGACCGCACGGCCAGTCCCGCAGACACCCCCGCGGCGTTCCTGCGCCTGGCGCGCGCGAACGAGAAGATCCCGGGCATCGTCGAGCTGTACACGCTGCTCGCGGCCGAGTCGGCGACGCCGGACCACCCGAGCAACGAGTACTTCGTGCTGCGCTACGCCCGGGTGCGCAGCGAGTTCGCGTCCGCGTTCCGCGAGATGGCGGATGCCGGGCTCCTCCGCCCGGGCGTCGATCCCGAGTTCGCGGCGGTGTCGACCCTGGCGCTGTGGGACGGGGTGCAGGTGCAGTGGATGCACGATCCGGATGCCGTCGATGTCACCGAGACGCTGCGGAAGCACCTCGAGCTGCTGACCACGGTCGACCTCTCCTGACAGCCGGTGCCGCGCGGTAGCGTGAACGGGGGCGACAGAGCCCGCGAGCCGATGTGTGGGAGAACGATGTCTGAGACGCCGACGAGGCAGTCCGCCGCCGCGCGACCGTCGAACCGACTCGCGATCGCGACGCTCGTCGTCGGCATCGCCGCGTTCCTCACCGGGCTCGTCCCGTGGCTCGGGCTGATCCTCGGTCTGACGGCTTTCGGGCTGGGTATCTACGCCCTCACGCGCGGCCAGTCGAAGGTGATGGCGCTGGTGGGTGGCTCGCTCGGATCGATCGCTGCGGTCACCGGCTTGATCTCGACGAGCGCCCTCATGATGTGGCTGCTCAGCGGTAACGCCTGACGCTGGTCAGTCGTCCGCGAGCGGAGCGCCGCGGAATCGGCGCTCGAGCACAGCGCCGGACTCGCTCCCCGTGAGGTACGTGCGCAGCGCCGTCGCGAGGCCCGTGAGGTCGGCGGGGTCGAGGAGCAGACGGGCGCCCTCGTCGATGGCCCGGTCGATCTCGCGCAGGTGCGGCACGATCTGCCGTCCGGCGTCGGTGAGCTTCAACTCCAGGGCGCGCCGATCCTTCAGGTGAGGCGTGCGTTCGACGTAACCCCGCTTGACGAGCGTGTCGACGATCCTGCTCGGGCTTCCCGTCTCGCAGACGATGAGCTCACCGAGTTCCTTGAGCGACACCGGACCGTACTGGTCGAGCACCAGGATGATCTCGAACTGCGACGACGTGAGGCCGAGGGGTGCCAGCTGACGCCCGAGCGCGCGGTTGCCTTCGCGCTGAGCGGCGAGCACGAGGTAGCGCAGCTCGAAGGGTGCGAGGGTCGCGGGGTCCGCCTCAGATGGCGTCAGCGCCGTGTCGGTCATGCTTCATCCAGCCGTTCGGGTCGATCGCGGGTGTCGCTCTGCACCCAGTGTGCCAGGTGAGGAACGCCGGCCGGCGTCCGGGGGGAGGAGGTCGGCCGGCCGGCATCCCCGCTCAGGTGAGCGCCGGTTCCCGCGTGGGTGCCTCCCGGCCCGCGTCGGGGTCTGACGCGGGCTCCGGCTCGGCGCGTCGTCCGAACGCCCGCGATCCGATCGCACGAAGGATGCTCGGCATGACCAGCATCCGGATGACGACCGCGTCGAGGGCGACGGCGATCGCGAGTCCGATCCCGATCTCGCGCACGATGCTGATCTGCGCCGTCATGAACGAGAGGAAGACGGCGATCATGATGACCGCGGCGCTGTTGATCATCCCCCGGGTCCGTGCCGCACCCTGCAGGACCGCCTGCTCGTAGTCCAGTCCGTTCCGGTAGAGCTCCCTCATGCGGGACATGATGATCACCATGTAGTCCATGCTCAGACCGAACATCACGGCGAACAGCAGGATGGGCGTCACGGAATTGAGAGGGACGTCGCTGACGGCTCTCTGCACGAGGGTCAGCAGCCCGACGCTCGCTCCGACGACGAGCAGGTTGAAGACGAGCGCCAGCAGTGGGAGCAGGATCGATCGCCAGGCGAGCGCGAGCATGATGAACGTCAGCGTGAGCACGATTGCGGCGATGGCGGGGATGCTGCCGACGATGGTCTCGTCGAAGTCGACGCCCTGCGCGGTGGCACCGGTCACGGCCACGCTCACTCCCCCGTCGACCCGGCCGGCGAGGTCGGCGCGGATGTCCTTCACGAGAGCGTGGGTGGTGACCGTGTCCGGCCCGTCCGATGTCGTCACGAGAAGTCGTGCGGCGATGGCGCCGTCGGTCGAGTTCCAGAGCCGCTCGACCTCGCCAGGGACGGTGCCGTCACTCAGCGCCTGGGCGAGCGGACTTCCCGCCGGGGCGAACTGCGTCACGTCGAGAACCCCGTCGACGCCGGAATGATCGGTCAGCCAGTCCCGCGCCTCTCCGGTCTCCGCAAGAGCCGTCTCGGCTGCGGTCCCCTCCGGGAACGTGAGGATGACGTCGACCGGGAAGAGACCCTCTTGCCCGATGTCGGATTCGAGCAGTTCGAGCCCGGCGCGCGCCGGGTCGCCCGCGGGGAGCACGGTCGCGCTGGCGACCGGCGATTGGAGCGAGAGTCCGGCGATGGGCACGGCGGCGATGATCATGACCGCGGCGCCGGCGAGACCGACCAGCCCGGGGCGGCGGATGCGGGCCGAGCCCGCCACGGAGACCGGCCTCTTCCGCCGCGACGAGAAGGGCAGCCGGCCGGCGTCAATCCGCGGGCCGAGCAGGGCGAGCCCCGCGGGCAGGACGAGCATGGTCACGGCGAGCGCGACCAGCGCGACGACGATGCCGCCGAGCGCGATGCTGGTGAGCGCCATGATCTGCGGCACGAAGAGCGCCGACAGGGCGAGGGCGACCGCGAACCCGCTGAAGAGGACGGAGTGGCCGGCGGTCGCCATCGTCACGTGGATCGCGTCGGGCGTTGACCTGCCGGCCGCGAGCTCCTCGCGGAAGCGTTTGATGATGAACAGCGAGTAGTCGACGGCGACGGCCAACCCGATCATCGAGACGATGTTCGTGTAGAGGTTCGAGATCTCGGTGACCCCGGTCGCGAGGGTGCCGATGCCCATCGAGATCATCAGAGCCGATCCCGCGACGAGCAGAGGCAGGATGGTCGCGACGACGGATCCGAACACGAGAAGCAGCACGACGATGAGTATCGGGAAGACGATCAGCTCCGCGCGGATCGCATCCGCTTTCGAGTGCGCATTGAGCTGGTAGTCGAGCGCGGGTTGACCGGTGACGTAGGCGTCATCGGCGATGTCCTGTTCGTCGAGGGATGCCTGGAGTTCGGGCACGAGGTTCTGCACCGTCGTACTGTCCGCCGTGAAGCCGGCGATGACGGCGACCGTCCGGCCGTCGTCGGAGGCGAGGTCCGCCTGTTCCGACGGCAGGGTCACCCGCTCGGCCCCGGCCTCGCGGGCGAGGTCGGCCGCCTCATCGATCGCGGCGTCGGCGACGGGGTCGGCTGCGGAGAGGACGATCACGAGCTGGTTGGGGGCTTCATCGAACTTCTGCTCGAGAACGGCTTGCGCCTGCAGCGCTTCGGCTCGCGGGTTGGTGAACCCCCCACCGCTCAGCGCACCGTCTAGCCGCAGGGCGAGCAGCGCGCCGGCGATGAACAGCGTCGCCCAGACGGCGAGGACGACGCGGGGGTGTCGGATGGATATCGCGGTCACACGGTGCATGGCTTCCCCCAGTTAAGTGTTACGTCATACGTGTTATGACATGTATACACCACATTGCTCGCGCGTGAACATCCCCGACTCTGCGCGTCGCATTCATTGACGATGTGCACTCTCTTCCCTAACGTTCCGTGTTGTGACATTCATGCGACGACAACCGTCGTCGATGCTGGTCACGAACACCGCGAGAGCGGCAGAACTGGGGGCAGTCATGACTATGGAAATGGATGCATTCGTCGGGTCAACGATGCTGGATGCGGCAGTCGACGCGATCGAAGCGATCCGCCGGGGGGAGATGGTCGTCATCGTGGATGACGAGGATCGCGAGAACGAAGGCGACCTGGTCGTCGCGGCGGACCACGCCACGCCGCAGGTGATCAACTTCATGATCACGCACGGGCGCGGGCTGGTCTGCCTGTCGCTCACTCGGGAGCGGGCTCTGCAGCTGGAGCTGCCGCCGATGGTGACGTTCAATGAAGACCACATGGGGACGGCGTTCACCGTTTCGATCGACGCCACGCGCGCATTCGGCGTCACCACGGGGATCTCCGCGGCCGAACGGGCGAGGACGATCCAGGTCGCCATGACGGGTGCCGCCGGCGACCTGCAGCGCCCCGGTCACGTCTTCCCGCTGATCGCCCGCGACGGCGGTGTCATCGAGCGGACCGGCCACACCGAGGCATCCGTCGACATCGCACGCGCCGCAGGGTGCACTCCGTCCGGGGTGATCGTGGAGATCATCGGTGACGACGGCGAGATGCTCCGCCGTGACTCCCTGCGCCGCTTCGCCGACGAGCACGGACTGCTGATGACCAGCATCGAGCTCCTGCGCGAACACTTCCTCGCGGGAGCGCGTTGACGTGCGCGGGGAGGTCACTGTCCGCCGGTTGACCGGCGCGATCGTCCGGCGGCGCCTTCGACGACATCTCGTCACCATCGACGGCCTGCAGCACCTTCCGACATCGGGGCCGTTCGTGCTCGTCCCCAACCACCGCAGCTACTTCGATCACTTCGTGATGGAGCTGCTCGTCGACGCGGCCGTCGGTCGCCCCGTTTGGTTCCTGACGAAGAAGGAGAGCTTCGACGCCTACGTCTCACGGCTCTGGACGCGGGCCTGGTACGGCATTCCGGTCGATCGAGACCGGCCGAGCCCCGAGACGCTGCGAGCGGTACAGCGGGTGTTCGCTGCAGGTGAGGTGCTCTGCGTCTACCCCGAGGGAACCCGGAACGCGACCGACGAGATGCTGCATTTCCAGGCGGGAGCGTTCCGCTTCGCACTCTCGGCGGGGACGCCGGTCATCCCCGTCGCAATGGTCGGCACCGAGACGGTCCTCCCCAAGGGCAGTCGGCGGTTTCGGGATGACGGGCGCGTGCACCTCGTCATCGGCGAGCCCATCCTGCCGGATCTGACCGCCGGAAAGCAGCGGGCCGCAGGCGAGCTCGCCCTCTCGACCCGGGCGGCCATCGTCGCCCAGCTCGAGGCTGCGGCGAAGAACGCCCGGGATGCCGAGAGTCCCGGCCTCGTGGTCGGTGCCGCGCACGCCGTCGATGAGCTGATCACGGCGGCGCTGAGCGCGAATGGGCGACTGTCGGCATCCGACCGCCGAAGGCTCGGGTTCGTCGTGTCGCTGCTGCAGCGGATGGAGCGTCGCCCGATCCACCTCGAGACGCAGCGGATCAGGCTGCGCGGGTTGGCGATCTCGAATCTGCCGCCCGCCCTACGCGTCTTGCCGGCGTTGCGGATGCGGGCGCGACTGGATCGCGTGCTCGCGCGGGATTCAGAGCATGCGGTCGCGAACTATCTGCTGGGGCGGTGGTCCCTCGCGATGCCGTCCGCACTCGGTGGCGGGCGGGTACGGGCGGAAGCCGCCTTCATCGTCAGCGCGAGGAACGCCGAACCCGGTGACACGCGGGCGCTGGCGGGTCTGGCCGAGCTGTGTCTGGCCGCGGGGCGCATCGACGAGGCACGGGCGCATCTCGAGCTGATCGCCCGCGCACCGGTACGCTCCGGGAGCCGTGGCGAGGCGCGCGTCGATCGGGCGCGGCGGCAGCTCGAGGCGCTCGAGCCGACCGCGGAGGTGGGGGCATGATCGGGGCGCTCCGCGCGGGGCCGCTGACCGTCATCGACGATCTCGCGATCGTGTTCGACGACGACTCGCGCATCCGGTGGTCGCGCGGGCAGGGCGACCGGTGGCTCCTCGTGGAGAGCTGGCCGAACACGGAGGAGCGCGCCGCCGTCGATCAGCACCTGGAGGGAGGTGGCTGCATGCTCGTGCTCACCGACGCGCAGCCGATCACGACGTATGCGCTGGGCGACGAGGTGCCGGCGGCGGACGGCCCGGTGGCCGAGGGGGAGGTCGTCGAGCTGTCACTCCCCCACTTCGACTGGCTGCCCGATGTGATCCGCGCGCGGGGCGAGGCTTTTCTGCGCGCGCAACAAGAGCGCTTCGCCGTGCTCCCCGCCCTGCTCCGGCCCCCAATGGTACTCGAGGGCGACGAGCCGTTCTCGGCCGGGAAGGTGAGCTTCGCACTCCTGTCCGCCGGGGTCACCCGCGCACGGTTGGAACGCGAGCTCACGGAGTACCTCGCCTACCTCCGCAGCACCGACGACATCACCCGGAGGAGCGCATGATGTACAGCTCGACCCTCACGATCGATGCCCCGCCGGGTTCGCTCGCGGGCATCCTCACCGACCTCGGCGCGCTCGCCGAGTGGAACCCGGCGCTCGGTCGCGTGAACGAAACCGGTCGGGCTCAGCCCGGGCGCCGGTATCGCAGTCGGATCCGCGGCGTGGTGCCCGCGACCATCCGGTACGAGACGATCAGTGATGCGCTGATCACGTATCGGATGCAGGGTCCGGGTGTCTCGGAACACGGCGTCTGGGCGCTCGATCCCCTGCCGGACGGGCGCACGCGCGTGCGGCACGGGTTCGCGCACACGGGGCTCGTCCTCCGGCTGATGTCTGCGGCGTTCGAACCCGTGGCGGGGTGGCGGCTCGGACGTCTACGGGATGAGGTTCGAAGCCGGCTCGCGAGGCGGAGCTGAGGCATCCGACCCCCACCTGAAACACGACTCGGGCAAGATGTCTGGCGTGACATCTGATCGATCGAGCGCGGACAAGAGTGCGCTCGCCAGCTTCCTCCGCGCGCGCCGCGCCGGATTGACGCCGGATGCCGTCGGCATCCCTCCCGAACCACGTCGCCGCGTGCGCGGACTGCGGCGCGAGGAGGTCGCCCGGTTGGCGGGCATCAGCGCCGAGTACTACCGGCGGCTCGAGCAAGGCAGCGGACATCAGATGTCGCTGCAGGTCTGCAACTCGTTGGCCCGCGCGCTGCGGCTGGACCGTGCCGGCACGGCCTATCTGCAGCGCCTTGCGCTGCCGGATTCGGAAGCGCCGTTCGAGGTGCATCGAGGCGAGGATCCGCCGGTCGACCTCGTGCAGCTGATCACGCACTGGGATCACACGGCGGCGTACATCATCGACCGCAATCAGGACATCGTGGTCGTCAACGACCTGATCCGCGCGGTCGCGCCCGGGTACATGGAGGTCGGCAACAACCTCGTGCTCATGCAGTTCGAGGCGCCGCCCGAGCTGCGTGAGCTGGCGTCGTGGCAGGAGGGCGCGCGCTCCTCGGTGTCACGGGTGCGCTACTACGGCAATCCGTCCGATCCGCGCTGGCGGGAGATCACCGGACTCCTGCTCGACGACGACGACTTCCGCGACCTGTGGGAGCAGCACGAGGCGCTGCCGCTGACCTCCGGTGTCGCGCCGAACTACTTTCCCGAGCACGGTTGGGTCGACACGAAGTGGCAGATCCTCGAGGCGCATCCGGGCCTCTACACCGTCATCTGCTACGGCGTGCCGGGCAGCGTCGGCGAGCGCGCCCTGCTCGATCTGCAGACCGCGCTGCGCAGTGGGACGATGATGCTCCCGGATGCCGGGTCATCGACGCCGACGTCCGCGAGCAGGCTGGCGCGGTACCGCGGCACGGGTCCCGGTGGCGCCGCGCGTGAGCGGATGCCGGTGGACACGACAGCGGCGTAAGCGGGTACTGAGAGGGCCACGACGAGGGCGGGGAAAGCGCTTTAGCGTGAGGGCATCCACCTCACCCCGGAAAGAGGGAAACAAGCCCATGCCTTTCATCACCACCGACGACGGCGCCGAGATCTACTTCAAGGACTGGGGCGACAAGAGCGCCCAGCCGATCGTCTTCCACCACGGGTGGCCGCTGTCGTCCGACGACTGGGACGCGCAGATGCTCTTCTTTCTGAGCAAGGGGTTCCGCGTGATCGCGAGCGATCGCCGCGGTCACGGCCGGTCGTCCGACATCGCAACCGGACACGACATGGATCATTACGCGAGTGACGTGAGCGCCGTCGTCGAGCACCTCGACCTGCAGAACGCCGTGCACATCGGGCACTCGACGGGTGGCGGCCAGGTCGCCCGCTACGTCGCACAGCACGGCGAACCGCAGGGCCGCGTGGCGAAGGCGGTGCTGGTGGCGGCGGTGCCGCCGATCATGCTGCAGACGGACTGGAACCCGGAGGGCACTCCCCTGTCGGTGTTCGACGGGTTCCGTGAGGCGCTGGCGGCCAACCGCGCGGAGTTCTTCGAGGCCGTGGCATCCGGTCCGTTCTACGGCTTCAACCGCGAGGGCGTCGAGCCGTCGCAGCCGGTGATCGACAACTGGTGGCGGCAGGGCATGACGGGCAGCGCGCTCGCGCACTACGAGGGCATCAAGGCGTTCAGCGAGACGGATCAGCGTGACGACCTGCGCGCGATCACGGTGCCGACGCTCGTCCTGCACGGCGACGACGACCAGGTCGTGCCGTACAAGGGCGCGGCACTGCCGCAGGCCGAGCTGCTGCCGAACGCGACGCTGAAGATCTACGAGGGCTACCCGCACGGCATGCTGACGACGCATGCCGACGTGCTGAACGCCGACATCCTGGCGTTCATCCAGAGCTGACGGATGCCGCGCGGCGTGGCCCTGGGGTGGGTCACGCCGCGCTCGTGTGCGGCGGCGCGAGCCAGCTCACGGGTGGGAGCTGAAGCATCCGAGTCCCACCCACCCCGCTTGGTACGGTGACCGGATGGGGGAAAACTCGACCGTTAACGTCTCGGAATCACCGCCGCGCGGTGCTGAAGCTCGGGGGTCCACCGAGAAACGATGCACGCTGAGGTACTCCCGGGTCTGTCGTGACTGCCGTCGACCTTTAGCTGTAGGCACGCGAGTTGTCCACGACAGCACGACGCGCAGTGTCCGGTGCATCGCGTGCCCAGAACCCGGCACAGCTGCCACGCTCGAGAAGACTCCGCCGATCGCAGACTCCACCTCGGCGCCGGAAGGCATCCCGAGGCTGCCTCCTGCGCCGTTGACTCACCGCGCTCCGGCATCCGGTGTCATCGCAGAGGCGCTGCGACTGCAGGCGAATGCATCTTCTCGCTCCAGACTCGACCGACTCTTCGGCCGGTCACCCCTCGCCCCCGACGCGGAGTCGTGGTTCCTCGGAGCGATCGGCGAGATAGAGGTCGCCCGTATTCTCGCCGCCCTCGGATCGGAATGGCGCGTGTTCCACTCCGTTCCCGTCGGCTCGAATGGCAGCGACATCGATCATCTCGTCATCGGCCCGGCGGGCGTGTTCACGATCAACACAAAACATCGCGCCGGCAGGTCGGTGTGGGTCGGCGACCGACGCCTCATGGTGGATGGGCAGCGGACCGACTACCTGCGAAACTCCGGCCACGAGGCGGAACGCGCCGCACGCCTCCTCTCGTCCGCAACGGGATCCGCGATCGATGTGGTTCCGCTACTCGTCATCGTCGGCGCGAAGCGGATCACCGAAAGGTCGAAGCCCGCGCGGGTGGTTGTCCTCAGCGCCGAACGTACGACGCGATGGCTGCGCGCCCGCCCGGAGACGCTGTCGGTCGATTCCATAGAAGCCGTGGCGACGGTTGCCGCAAAATACTCGACGTGGAGTGCGCCCACCCCGCCCGAGCCCGACCTCGACGCGTTCGCTCGTCTTCGAACCGACGTGGCGCGCGCTCGTGTTCGGCGTCAGCTTTGGGCGAGTGCAGCCGCAGCCGGAATGGTCGGCTTGCTGGTCAGCGCACCATCGTGGTTCGGGGAACTCCTCGCCGGAATACTCGCGAGGTGACGATGGCAGCCTGACGTCTGCGAGCATCGAAGAACGACCGGAGGAGGACCACTCATGACTGACGGACTGACGCTGGACCTGACGGGGAAGACCGCGGTGGTGACCGGCTCGACGCAGGGCATCGGACTCGCGATCGCGCGGCGATTGGCCGAGGCCGGAGCCGAGGTCGTCATCAACGGCCGCAACGAGGAGCGCGTCGCGCGGGCGGTTGAGTCGCTGAACGGACTGGGCGCACGCGGCGTCGCCGCAGACGTGACGACCGCCGAGGGCGCGCAATCGCTGATGGATGCCGCCGGTGACGTCGACGTGCTCGTGAACAACCTCGGTATCTTCGGCTCGACGCCGGCTCTCGAGATCGACGACGACGAGTGGCGGCGGTTCTTCGAGGTGAACGTGCTGAGCGCGGCGCGGTTGACGCGGCTCGTATTGCCCGGGATGACAGACCGTGGATGGGGTCGCGTGCTCAACATCGCCAGCGACTCGGCGATCGTCATCCCCGAGGAGATGATCCACTACGGCGCGTCGAAGAGCGCGCTGCTCGCGATGTCACGCGGGTATGCGAAGGCGGCATCCGGAACGGGCGTCACCGTCAACTCCGTGATCGCCGGGCCGACGCACACCGAGGGCGTCGAGGACTTCGTCTACGAGATGGTCGACCGATCGCTCGACTGGGATGCTGCGCAACGCGAGTTCATGCGCACCGCGCGCCCACAGTCGCTGATCGGCCGGCTCATCGAGCCCGAGGAGATCGCGAACATGGTCGTCTACCTCGCCTCGCCGCTGGCGTCAGCGACGACCGGCGGAGCGCTGCGCGTCGACGGCGGGTACGTGGACAGCATCCTGCCCTGACCTGTGCGTCACGTGCCGCTGTGGATGAGCCTGACCTCGACCCCGCCCTCGCCTCGAATGGCGGGATTGGTGGCCGCGATCGCGAGCGCCGCGTCCTCGTCGTCCGCTTCGATGACGTAGATGCCTGCGACGACCTGCGCCGAGTCGACGAACGGTCCCTCGGTGACGCCGTCGACGCGGACCGAACGGGCGAGCTCACGCGGCGTGAACGCGAAGGCGGCACGCAGCGCTCCCGACTGGGCGAGCTCGTCGCCGTGCGCGTTGGGCTCGGCGAGCTGCTCGTCCGACGCGTCGAGCGCGTGCGCGGAGTCGTCGGTGTAGATCAGGACGGCGTACTGCGGCATGGCGGCATCCTTCTGTCAGGCGAGCTTGACCATCTCGACGCTGCGGTCCCACAGCTCGCGGGCGAGCTGCTCGTCAGTCGCGAGCTTATGGGTCTTCGTGACCCGGTCGTTCTCGTAGTACGCGCCGGGCAGCCAGTCGGTGCCGGGGGTTCCGTCGGCGAGGAACACGAGGCGCTTGCCACCCTCGTCGGTCGTCGTCAGCAGTCGCTTGGCGAGCGGGTTGTGGTACATGAAGCGGAACGGTCCGGTCAGGTTGCCGGCGAAGCCGGTCGCGACGACGCCGGGGTGGAACGCGCCGCCCGAGATGCCCTCGCTCCCCCACCGGCGCTGCAGTTCACGGGTGAAGAGGATGTTCGCGAGCTTCGCGTTGCCGTAGGCGACGCGTCCGGAGTAGCGGCGCGCACCGTTCAGGTCGGCGATGTCGAACCGCGAGAAGATGCGGGCGGCGGCGCTGGCGGTCTGGATGATGGATGCCTCACTCTCGACCAGCCGCTCGCGCAGCAGGTTCGTCAGCAGGAACGGTCCGAGGTGGTTCACCTGGAACGTCTGCTCGAACCCGTCGGTGGTGAGCTTGCGGGGACCGAAGATGCCGCCGGCGTTGTTCGCGAGCACGTCGATGCGCGGGTAGGCGGCGAGCAGTTCGCCCGCGAGCCGGCGCACCTGCGCCAGGTCGGAGAAGTCGGCGAGGTGGTGCGGCATCCCGACCTCATCGGCAACGGCGCGGGTCTTCTCGGGCGAGCGTCCGACGAGGACGACCTGGTGGCCGCGGGCGACGAGCTGACGGGATGCCGCGGCTCCGATCCCGTCGCTGGCGCCGGTGATGACGATGGTTCGCATGAGGCGAGTGTCACACCCTTCGCTATGTCCGTGTCGGCTCTTGACGATGGGAGCGCGGTGTGGCCGGGGTCGGGCGGTCGCGGACCGAGGCGTCGCAGGGCCTGCAACCTCGTGTCGGAACGCGGGCTCCCGAATCGGGGCGCTGAACCCGGGCGTGAGAACCCGGGCTCAGAACGGCGGCGGATCGCTCGCGGGCCAGGTGCGCTCAGCAGGGGTGAACGCGACGGCCGGTGTCGGTGCGTCTTCGCGATACGTTCTGCCGAGGGGTGAGGTCCATTCGAGGACGCCACCCTCGAGTTGTCGCACCCTCCAGGCGGTGAACTGCTTCATCGAGTGATGTCTCTGGCACAAATGCGCCAGGTTGCCGACCTCGGTCGCGCCGCCGAGCGCGTGATCGTGGGTGTGGTCGACCTCGCAGCGGATGGCGGCGAGGCGGCATCCGGGGAATCGGCAGTGCTGATCACGCGCCTGCAGGTGCCGTCGCAAGGGGTTCGGCACGCGGTACGTGTCGACGGCGAGCACGGTGCCGGTGATCGGATCGGTGACGAGGCGTTCCCACGACGGTGTGTCGCCGGCGAGGCGCCGGGCGGTGGCGGCGTCGATCGGCGTGCGTCCGACGAGATCGCACGGCACGTCAGCGCCGGCGAGGGAGAGTGCGGGGACCACGATCTGCACACGCGCGCGGATCGCGCCGAGAGGTCCTGCCGTCGTGTCGCGCGTGTCGTCGAGCGCGGGTGTGCCGGCGAGCAGCAGGTCGGCGAAGACGTCGGCGCGCACCTGGTCGGTGGTGCGCGCGTCGGTGTCGACGATCTCGCTGGAGCGCTCGCTCCGCGTGTCGATGATCGCGCGCGCCTGGCGGGTGAGGCGGTCGTGGATGCCCTCGGCGATGACGGTCGGCAGCGTCGCGACGAGGTCGCTCATGCCGTCGCGACCGGGGATCACGCGCACGGCGCGGTGGGCGGCGGCATCCTGGTGGCGTTCGGTGAAGGACCGCGGATGCATCTGCAGGGCGAGGATCTCGATCTCGGCGCGCACCCGGTTGGGGGTGTCACGGCGGCACCGCTGAATGGCGACGGCTTCGAAGGCGGGCCGGACGTCGGCGGGGAGCTCGGCGCCGGCCTCGACGATCACATCGACGTGACCGCGGGTGATGATGCCCGCCTCCCACGCCGTGAGGGATGCCTGATAGTCCTCGACGATCGTGCGCGCCTGGGTGATGCGGCGCTGCACAGTGCGGTCGGTGAGGCGGAGCACCCCGCCGAGTTCGGCCGCGATCGCACGGAGCGCCATGTCGTGCGCCTGCACGTGCACCGAGGACTCGGCCGCCTGCTGTTCGGCGAGCGCACCCGCGCGGGCGAGGACCTGCAGCTGCACGATCTGAGCCCGGGTGATGAGCTTCTCGACCATGGCGGTCTCGTGCACGATGTCGGCGAGGGGCGCGAAGCGTTCCCGGATGCCGATGGTGCCGAGCGAGGTCATGCCTCCATTGTGGTGGGGGCCTCCGACATCGCTCTTGCGCCCGCGAAGCCGGTCAGTCGGCGCTCTGCCGGGGCGGGTTGAACATGAACTCGAGCCGCACGCCGTTGTCATCCTCGACGAATGAGGCGTAGTAGCGGTCGCTGAACCGCGGGTACGGTTTCGGCTCGCGGACCGGAGTCCAGCCTGCAGTGACCGCGGCGTCGTGCAGGCGGTCTACGTCTCTGCGGGAGTCCACCGCGAACGCCAGATGCTGCCACCCGATGCGGCCGTGGCGATGCGGTTCGTCGTGGTCGTCGCGGGCCGGGTAGAGGATGAGCTCTTCTTCGCCGCGGTACCACGAGACGGAGCCGACGGCATCCTCTCGGGTGCACCCCAGCAGCCTCATGACGGGGTCGAACTGCGCGGTCGACGTCGCCAGGTCGCGCACGCTGATGCCGATGTGATCGAAGAGAGCCATGCCGCCATCCTCCAGGTCGCGATCGCCCGCGCGCTAGCCCTCGAGCCGGCGCAATCGCAGCCGTGCCATGTCCTGCGCACGGGGTCCGGACCCCAGCGCACGCTCGGTCACGCGCAGGATGAGGCGGGTCGCCGTCTTCACCGGCAGCCACGAGCGGCGCAGGCCCAGCATCCGCCTGATCCGCGGCGGGAACGTCGCGACCGCCGCGGCGAACAGCACGCGGTAGGCGACGCCCATGAGCCCAGTGAACGGGGGCTTCTTCAGGAACCGCACGACGTCGTCGACGCGCTCGTCGCGGCGCAGTTCGCCGCGGTCGAGGAAGCCGTCGATCTCGGCGCGCAGGGCAGCCTCGGTGAGCGGCGGATCGGGCACGCGCATGAGGCGTCCGGCGGTTGCCCAGTCGGCGACGTACGCGTCGGGGCCGCCCGGGATCGATCCGCCGTACGCCTCGTGGCTGCGCAGGAACGCGTCGGTGAAGGCGAGGTGCACCCAGCGCACCAGGTCGGTGGCTTCGGCGGTGTACGTCCGCGCGGAACCGTCACCGCCGACGTACTCGCCCTGCACGCGCTGATGGAAGCGCCCGACGCGGGCCGTCTCGGCATCCGCTTGCGTCGTCGATCCGTAGGTGAGCGTGATGACCCAGCGGACGGTGCCGGTGAGGCGCCCGATTGGATCGTCGCGGTAGCGCGACCAGTCGTGCACGCCGGCGAGGGCGCCCGGGTGCAGAGCCTGAAGGAGAAGGGCACGGATGCCGGCGACCAGGGTGCCCATGCCGGCGTGAACGGTCCACGCGGGGCCGCCCTCGGCGAAGTAGCCGGTGTCGTCGCCGTCGGCGAGCGCGCGGACGTACGGCGCCATCCCGGTCGGGTCACCTGCGAGGGCGGTGAGCAGCCGGGCGCGCAGCCGCGCCACACGCGGAGGAGCGGAGGACGTCACGGTTCCAGCCTGCCACCGCCTCGGAGGCATGGGGCGGTGCGGCGCTAGGCGCGGGCCGCCATCGCGAGCTCCCCGTACCCCATGGCGATGAGGAACGAGAGCACGGCCAGCACGATCGTGACGGGCACCATCGTGTTCCGCTCCGGCTTGCTGCGCGAGATGGCGTTCATGAGGATGCCGAGCACGAAGTACACGAAGACAGTCCACATGCCGACCTGGGCGACGATGTCGGGGACGACGTCGATGGCGCGAGCACGATCCCAGGCGAGGACGGCGATCAGCGCGTAGATGAGGACCGAGACGAGGCTGCCGATACGGAGTCGCAGCGGCAGTGCGCGGTGCTGACCTCCCCACGCGAACCGCCCCAACGGGGCACCGAGCGCGAGCGTGATCTGGAAGATCGCAAGCAGGGTGAGGATGACGGTGAGCACGAGCGCGAAGGGCACGCGCTCAGGCTAGCGGGGCGTCGTTTTAGGGTCGGATCCGGGCGCCGCGCAGGCGACGCCCGGATGAGGTGTCAGTAGCCGACAGCCTTGAGGCCGAACTTCGCCTGTTCGGCGGTGAACTGCGACCCGTACTCGCTTGTCAGCTGGTCGTACAAGCGGTCTTTCGACAGCGACATGGTGTCGAGATACATCTGAGCGGCCTCGGCCGCCTCCGCGTTCCAGTCTGCGCCGACCTTATCGACGGCCCATTCGGCGACGTCCTTCGGGTACGCCTCGCCGTACTCACTGGTGAGCTGATCGATCAGGCCCGCACGGCTGAAAGGCATTGAGTCCAGATACATCACCGCGGAACCGAGGGCGTTCGCGTGAGCGAGCGACGGAGCGTCATCCTGCGCCGCCTCTTCAGGCTCCGCTTCGGCCTGCTCCACGGGCTCTGCTTCAGGCTTAGCAGTCTTCTCGACGCTGACGACGACGGTATCGCCATCCTTCGCCTTCTCTCCAGCAGCCGGAGCCGTCCGGAGCACGGTCCAGTTGTCACGGTCGAGAACCACGCCGGACTCGGCCGAGAAGTCGACCTCGAGGCCGGCGTTCTCGAGGAGTGCAGCTGCCTCCTTAGCGGTCTTACCGATGGTGTCAGGCACCTCGATCGCAGTAGCCGCGTCTGCGTTTTGCGCCGAGTTGCTGCCCGCCGCGGCGGGCGCTGCTTCGGGGGTCGACGCCGGCTTGTTGGCGGCACCAGCCGCTCCACCGATGACGATCAGTGCGAGGGCTGCCGCGGGAATGATGATGCGCTTCTTCTTGAACCAGGGCTTGATCGCTTTCTCGTGCGCGACGGGAGGCGGCGAGTAGGGAGGCGGTTGGACGTTGCTCATGTTTGCCCTTTCGGCTGCTGTGATTGCGCAAGCGCCATCGCTTGACACGGTGATCGACCCTCAGATCGTTGCCTTCGACGATCGGGCAGAGCGCTTCGGGAGCGATGCCGGGCCGGTTCCGACCCCAGTAGGAACCGGTCTATTCCTAACACAATTAGAGAAATCTCATCTGCTGATAGGAGGCACGCACCCCGAGACGGCATCCCGCCCTGAGGTCGACGTCAGAAGCATCGCTATGGGCAGTTCTCCCCATAGCGACCGCCCAGCGCGCTTCCCTACGCTGACAGCGTTCGGCAAACCCGATTGTCGCGGCGTCTCTTCTGGGGGATGGCACGCACGCCGTGACACTCCTGACGAATGCCGCGCGGCGTGACCATGTGGGGACGGCCCACGCCGCGCGGAGTCGTCAGCCGAGCGTCACTCCGCGAGCGCCTCCGCGAACGGCCGCGGCTCGCGGCCCTTCGGCTGGGTCGGGCGCTCCCCCGGGTCAGGCAGCGGCGGTGTCGGCATCGTCACGTCCGTGCCGGACGTCAGCTCCACCGCCTCGCCGAAGTGCCGGATCGACATCGGCTCACCGGCGCTGACACGGTAGGTCGTGGCATCCGGTGCGATCTCGAGATGCAAGGTACGGCCCTGCCAGCGGATGCCGAACGCGAGACCGGTCAGCTGCTCCGGCAGCCGCGGGGCGAACCGCAGTCCGTCGGCCGTGTCGCGCATGCCGCCGAATCCGGCGACGAGCGCCGTCCAGATGCCGCCGAGCGACGCGATGTGCAGGCCGTCCTCGGCGTTGCCGTGCAGGTCGTCGAGGTCGATGGTCGCGGCTTCGGCGAGGTAGTCGGCCGCAAGCCCGAGGTGCCCGACCTCGGCGGCGACCACTGCCTGGATCGCCGCCGACAGCGACGAGTCCCGCACGGTCAACGCCTCGTAGTAGCGGAATGCCCGCGCCTTCTCGTCTACCGTGAACGCGTCGGTGCAGAAGAACAGGGCGAGCACAAGGTCGGCCTGCTTGAGCACCTGCTTGCGGTAGAGCTGCACGTACGGGTACCGCTCCTGCAGCAGCTCGTCGCCGGGGGTGTCGGTCTCGAAGTCCCATCGTTCAAGTTCTGTGAATCGCGCCGCCTGCGGGTGCACGCCGCGTTCCTCGTCGTAGGGCACGTGCATGGCACCGGCGGTGCGCACCCAGCCGCCGATCTCGCCGTCATCGACCCCGAGAGTGCGAGCGAGATCCGGATGCCGACGCGCGGCATCTGCGGCGGCGTCGAGGTTCGCGCGGGCCATCAGATTGGTGAAGACGTTGTCGTCGTAGAGGGCGGTGTACTCGTCGGGGCCGGTGACGCCGTCGATGTGGAAGCGACCGTCGGCGTCGGTGCGACCGAGAGACTGCCAGAGGCGGGCGGTCTCGACGAGGATCTCGAGGCCGGCGTCGCGTTCGAACTCGACGTCGCCGGTCGCCCGCACGTAGTGGACGACGGCGGCGGCGATGTCGGCGTTGATGTGGAACGCGGCCGTACTGGCGGGCCAGTATCCCGACGACTCGCGTCCGTCGATGGTGCGCCACGCGAACGCCGCACCCTGTAAGTGCAGCTGGCGCGCCCGGTCGCGGGCGTGGTCGAGGGTGGCGTGGCGCCAGCGGAGGGCTTCCCTCGCGGCATCCGGTGCGGTCGCCGTGAGGACGGGCAGAACGTAGGCCTCGAAGTCCCAGAACGTATGGCCGGCGTACCCGGCGCCGGTCAGTCCCTTGCCGGGGACGGAGCGCTGCTCGGCGCGCGCCGCGGCCTGGAACACCGAGAAAAGCGCGAACCGCACCGCCTGCTGCAGGCGGGGCTGCCCGTCGACGCGGACGTCGGCGCAGGTCCAGAAGTCGTCGAGCCGTTCGCGCTGCGCGGCGAGGAGGCCGGTCCAGCCGTCCCGCATCGCGTCGGCGACGGCGGCTTCGGCGCGGTCGCGAAGGCCGGGCGCCGAGATCCCGGAGGCCCAGGCATGCCCGACGATCTTGACGACCTCGAGCCGTTCGCCGGGTGCGAGGCGGGCGCGGATGGTGGTGCGGGCGAGGTCGTCGGATGCCGCGGTGCGCACCTCGGCGGTCGCGCCAGACACGAGGTGGTCCATGCTGACGGCGACGCCGATCCCGCTGTTGCGGGTTTCGTGGACGAGGGTCGCAGCGCTGTCGAAGACGAAGCTCCCCGCGCTGCGGAGCGGGGTCTCGAGGATGTCCTGCACGCGCGGGTCGGGGTGCGGCTCCGGCAGGGGTTCGTTCGCGACGAGCTCGGACTGGAGGGTGATCGTGATCGGATCGTCGACGGCTTCGACCTCGTACCGGACAGCCGCGACGGAGCGGTGGGCGAGCGAGACGATGCGGGTCGAGCGGATGCGGACGGTGCTGCCGGCGGGCGAGGTCCAGGTGACCGTGCGTTCGAGGGTGCCGGCGCGGAAATCGAGGTGCTGTTCGTGGTGGTGGAGGGTGCCCTCGCGGATGTCGAGGGGTTCGTCGTCGACGGTGAGGCGGATGACCTGTCCGTTCGGCACGTTGATGACGCTCTGCCCCGACTCGGGGTACCCGTAGCCGCCTTCGGCGTAGGGCATCGGATGCTCTTCGAAGACGCCGTTGAGGTAGCTGCCCGGAACGCCGTGGGGCTCCCCCTCGTCGAGCAGCCCGCGCCACCCGATGTGCCCGTTGGAGAGGGCGAAGACGGACTCGCGGTGCGGCAGGCGGTCGACATCGACGCCGCTGAGGCCGATGCCCCAGGGCGTGACGTCGAAGGGCAGAGGGCGGGTCATGATGTCACGGTAGATCACGGTGTCTTTTCGCCTCGAAGGGTTGCAGTGGGCGACCGCGGACGTATGCTCGCCGGCCCCTCCCCCGGCTTCGTCACCGGGAGCCGCACGGGTAGCGTCGTCGCATGGCCAGCGATGACATCGACCCCGCGGAGACGCCGGTCGCGGAATGGGTGGACCGTCTCGCGCAGGCGAAGGGGGCACCGGGTGGTGGAGCCGCCTGCGGCGTGATGACGGGCATCGCCGCAGGGTTGCTGGGAATGGTGGCGGCATACACCGACGATGACCCCGAGGCTCGACAGGCCGAGCAACGATTGAGCCGCACGCGGCGCCTGGCGCTGGATGCCGCCGAGGAAGACGGCGTCCGGTCCGCGGCTTTCGGTGCGGCTCTCGCGATGGACCAGGGTCCCGACCGCGAGCGGGCGGTTCGGGACGCGACGGTCGTCGCCGTCGCGTCGGCACTGGACGTCGGCCGGGTCGCGGCATCCCTTCTCGAGGAGGTCAGGCTGCTGGCCGACATCGGCAACCCGCACGTCGAGGCGGATCTGCGCGTCGCGGTGGAGGCTCTGCGGGCGGCGCTCGAGGGCACGAACCACACGGCGCGAGCCAATCTCGACCTTTTGGCGAGGCACCGGACCGCGGACGATCACCTCGACCCGAAGGTCGCGGCTTTCGAACGGGACCTCGTCGACCTCGCCGCGAAGCGAGCGGAATGCACCCGCATCGCGGCGGGCTGGTCGTCCGAGTAGGGCCGGGAGTCTGCGCCGGTTCGAGCGCGCGTCATCCGAAGACCCGTCTGAGCACCAACCGCTGCCCCAGCGTCCACGTGACCGTCGTCAGCAGGTAGATCCCCGCCGCGAGCGGCACGAACACCGCCACGACCGCGGTCATGAACTGCAGCGCGCCGAGCATCGCCACCGGAATGCCCGGCACCCCCTCCACCGGCGTAATCCGGAACGCCCGCCGCGTGATCTCCCCCACTGCCGCGATGGCGAGCACGAGGCATCCGATCACCAGCCACGTCGCAAGGCCAGCGGTTCCGGTCGACACGGCGTGGAGCAGACTCGCGCCGAGCGGCACGCCGAGCAGCGTCTGCGACAGCAGCTCGTTGGCGTGCCCGGCGATGCTCGCGTGGATGAACACGGAGTACAGCAGGCCGACGATCGGCGCCTGGATGAGGATCGGCAGGCAGCTGGCGAACGGCGACACGTCCTCGGAACGGTAGAGCTCCATGGTTTCGCGTTGCAGGCGCTCCCGGTTGCTGCGGTAGCGGGTCTGGAGTTCGCGCAGGCGCGGCGCGAGACGGATGCGCGCTTGGTCGGCTTTGGCTTGGGCGATGCCGGCGGGGATGAGCGCCGCCCGCACCACGAGGGTCACGAGCATGATGGCGAGCGCGCCCGCGAACGCTCCCGTCCACGAGGCGAGCAGCGAGGTCAGGCCGATGAGGCAGCGGGCGGTGAGGTCGAGCAGGGTCGAGATAACAGGCAGGGTGGTGATGTCCACGGGGTTCCGTTCGTCGGAGCGATCAGGGTCGGCTGATCGGCCGCGAACGGATGCCGGGGCACGAGTTGCCCGGACTGTTCGACGCTACGCGGCCGCAGTCACCTGACCGGGCCCGCGACGGCGGACGTGTCCTGCCGCGTCGGGATCGCTCTGCGTGAGCGGCGCCGTGAGCTCGATGCGACGGGTGGGATGCGGCACCGCTCCGCGCGTGCTCGCATGCACGGCGGTCGCGAGGAGCGCGAGCGTCAGGACGGCGAGTGCGAGCAGCGCGACGGTGAGCGCGGAGCCGCTCAGCGACGGATCGACGGCGACGAGGAGCCCGAAGACCTCGAGGACGACGCGCAGCAGGTCGTGGATCATGCTCGCCTCCCGTCGCGTTGTGTGGACCTCAGGCTAACGGAGCCTCACCCGAGCTGCACCATCTCGGCGCTGCGCTCCCACAGTTCCTGCGCGAGGCGCGGGTCGGTCGCGAGCCGGTGGGTTTTCGTGACGCGGTCGTTCTCGTAGTAGGCGCCGGGCAGCCAGTCCTCGCGCGGGGTGCCGTCGGCGAGGAACACGAGCCGCTTGCCGCCCTCCTCCGTCGTCGTCAGCAGGCGGCGTGCGAGGGGGCTGTGGTACATCCAGCGCAGCGGTCCCGCGGTGTTGCCGGCGAAGCTCGTCGCGACGACGCCGGGGTGGAACGCGACCGCCGAGACGCCGTCGCTCCCCCACCGGCGCTGCAGCTCGCGCGTGAAGAGGATGTTCGCGAGCTTCGCGTTGCCGTACGCCCGCCACCCCGAGTACCGGCGCGCGGCGTTGAGGTCGGTGACGTCGAAGCGCGAGAACAGTCGCGCCGCCGCGCTCGCGGTCTGAATGATCGATGCCTCGCTTTCGACCAGCCGCTCGCGCAGCAGGTTCGTGAGCAGGAACGGCCCGAGGTGATTCACCTGGAACGTCTGCTCGAACCCGTCGCCGGTCAGCTGTCGCTTGCCGAAGACTCCGCCCGCGTTGTTGGCGAGCACGTCGATACGCGAGTACGCCTCGAGCAGCTCGCCCGCCAGCCGGCGCACCTGCGCCAGGTCGGAGAAGTCGGCGAGGTGGTACGGCGTGCCGAGCTCAGCCGCGACAGCCCGCGTCTTCTTCGGCGAACGGCCGACGAGGACGACACGGTGACCCCGAGCGACGAGCTGACGGGATGCCGCGGCCCCGATCCCGTCGCTGGCTCCGGTGATGACGATGGTGCGCATGGGGTGTGTGTCACATTCGGGGCCGATGTCGACGAAACCATTGACGGCACGGCTGCCGGGTGCAGGGCGTCGGCAGCCGTCACTGAGTCGTCGCGCGTGCCGTGACGCGGAACCGGAACCTCGCGTCGTCACCGAACCACATCGGGAAGTTCGTGCCCCACACGTTGTTGTGGAGGTTCAGCTCCCATCCGAGGGACAGGTCCGGCAGGCGGTTGTCGAAGGTCAGGAGCCTGCCCTCGCCGGGGGCGAGGAGCGGTGCGTCGACGGTCTCGAGCAGGATGTCGGCATCCGCTCCTCGGTAACGCACGCCGATGCCGACGGCGTGCAGGGTGCGGTTGCCGTCGCGGACCACGGTGAGCGGTGAGATCCAGGCGTCGAGCTTGTCCATCTCTCACAGCGGCTGGGAAGCGACGCGGGGTACGGACCCGAACCAGCTCGCCTCGGGCGGACAGTTCGCGACTTTCCGGACCACTGCAGAGTGACGTCGACGGCGTCAGAAAGGCCTGAATCGGGTCAGTGGCGCTCTAGCAGGAAGGACGCCTGCAAAAGAATGTCCCGACGGTCCAAAGCGCTATCCACAGGCAGGGCGCCAAGTGAGTCGGATAGTCCGGCTCGGAGGCGGATTTGAAGACGACCTCGCGTCGTACGACTCGTCAGACGCCAGTGACTGTCGGATCCGCAATACGCGGGTTCCTTCGCCGTTCCACTTCTGCCGTCAGTTCATGAGCGAAGTGCTGAGGTATCGGTGACTGAGAGTTCTCAGAACTGATCCAGTACCGACCTGTCAGGTGCCCATAATCATTGAGATCGATCTCTGCCGACCACTTCGTCAACCCCGAGATCGATCTGACGGTAATCGCGACAACCAGACCGGAAACGCTGGCCTCGACTACTCGTGGCGTCTTCCTGACGGCTTGATCCACCGAGGCGCGGAAGTCACTCTCCGTGAAGCCATCATCGAAAACCGGCGCGGTCGCGCGTCTGCGCTGTGTTTCGCGCATCGACTTGATTCCCTTGGCGAGTCCGCCGCCGGCGAGAACCGCCAGTCCCGCCAATACGATCTTGTCCAGCATCAGCACCTCAACCGCCATTTCGATCCCTTTGGTGAGACCCGCGGTCACACTATCGCCCCAGCTCGCCAGCCTTAACTACGCAACGACACTCCTTAGCTCCGAGAGCAGCCACGACAACTGTTGCGGGTTGCGCAGCGGAGGCACATCCGAACGCTATTAGCCTGCCCGCTTACGCGCCGAACGGATACCATCGCGAAGTGGTCCGCCCCACGGTCGCGTGGACGCAAACGGTACCTAGAAGCGGGGGAAAGTCATGGAGACCGAAGACGGCAGATTACTTGATGCGCTGCGCAGTCACCTGGCAAGCGCAGCATCGCTTGACTCGCTCAGTGAGTCCTTCTCAGTCTTCGTTCATGAGGCCCTCAAAGATGACCTCGCTGAAGTCGACGCCCGTCTCCTTCTCTGGAGGGATAGCCTTACGCACCACCCACTGAACGGCCTCGAGGAGGAGAACCTCCTCAGAGCTCGCCTTGACCAGCATCGTGTCGCCCGGGAATTCGTCGCGTGGGCTGAGCGCAAGCTCGAGGTGCGATCGCTGACAAAGCGCACCCGCGACACCTCGACGATCGTTCGCGGGGCAAGCCCGCTCGCGGTTCAGGGCGCCGGCCTTGAAGCGGAGAGTCTTGGCCTGGTCGCCTCGCCGAGCTTGCACATGCCACTAGGAACGACTAACGAGGCGCAAGTGGGTCAGATTGCCGAGCAGTTCGAGCGCGCCTGGAACCACCCCACGGCAGCCGTAACCGCGCGCGAGGACTTCTTTGCAGCGGCACGTGCACTGTATGAGAATCGTGCTCCAGAGTCTCTCTATCTCCGCATCCTGACGTCCCTCTTCAGCGACTTCGTCGACGAGTCGGGTGAAGAGTCCGAGCGGCGTGGCCTCACCGGCTTCTACGACACCGAAGTGTGGAAAAAGCTCTACAAGTTCCAGCGGGACGGAGTTCTCGGCGCGATTGAGAAGCTCGAGCGCCACAACGGCTGCATCATCGCGGACAGCGTCGGCCTCGGAAAGACGTTCGAGGCGCTCGCCGTAATCAAGTACTACGAACTCCGTAACGACCGTGTGTTGGTCCTCGCCCCCAAGCGCCTACGAGAGAACTGGACGCTCTACCGCGCCAATGACGCTCGCAACCCACTGGTCGCCGACCGCTTCAACTTCGACGTTCTAAACCACACGGACCTGTCTCGCGAAGCCGGCATGAGCGGGGATATCGACCTTGCCCACCTGGAGTGGGGTAACTACGACCTCGTGGTGATCGACGAGTCGCACAACTTCCGGAACAACCCCCAGAGAGACGACCGCACCACGCGCTACGAACGGATGATGAATGCGGTCATCAAGTCCGGCGTGCGCACCAAGGTGCTCATGTTGTCGGCGACCCCGGTCAACACTCGCCTCGCTGACCTGCGCAACCAGGTCCTTTTTGCGACCGAGGGCGACGACCGGGCACTCGCGCGCGAAGGTGTAAAGGACATCGGCCAGACCCTGCGTCAAGCGCAGACGCGCTTCAACGCGTGGCAGAAGATCCCCGACGAGCAGCGCACCGCGAAATCTCTCGTCGGGATGCTGGGCATGGACTACATCCGGCTACTGGATCTGCTCACGATCGCTCGCTCCCGTAAGCACATCGAGAAGTACTACGGCGTCGAGGACACGGGCAAATTCCCGGAGCGGCTTGCTCCGATCAACCTCGCACCAGGCATCGATCTCGACGGCACCATGATCTCGCTGGACGTGATCAACCGAGCAATCCTGCGGCTCACCCTCGCTGCCTACAAACCCACCAGCTACGTGCGCGACGGACTCAAGGAGAAGTACGCAGAGGTATACGACCGTTCGCTCCGCACCGGTGGCGCCCGCAAGTGGGTGCAGACGGACCGTGAGAACAATGTGGTGCACCTCTTACGAGTCGGCCTGCTGAAGCGACTCGAGTCCTCGGTGAAGTCGTTCGGCCTAACGCTCGGAAAGATCCTCGACACGGTTGATGCGTCGATCGAGCGTCTGAACGAGTTTGAGGTCGACGGAGCGCAGGGTACGTCTATTCGGGACGAGGGTGCGGCCTCGAACCTCGGGCTCGACGACCCTGACCTGGACGATGCGGTGGGCAGCAACGTCCAGGTGTATCTCCAGGACATGAACCGCAGTGGTTGGCGGCAGGACCTGGAAGCCGACCGCGAGACCGTCGCCACGCTCCTCGCTGAAGTGACCAAGGTGGACGCTTCCCGCGACGCGAAATTGGCCGAACTCAAGAGGTTCCTTCGCAACAAGGCAGAGAATCCGACGAACGCGGGCAATCGCAAGGTGTTGGTCTTCACCGCATTCAGCGACACGGCCCAGTACCTCTATGAGCATGTGGGGCAGTGGGCCCGCCGTGAGCTCGGCGTCAATGTCGCCCTCATCACGGGCCAGTCGACGAAGAGCACCGTCACAGGTCAGCGCCAGGACATGCACGTCGTGCTGACCGCGTTCTCACCGATCTCCAAGGGCGGCGACCCCGACGGCGACGCCATCGACATCGTCATCGCGACCGACGCGATCTCTGAAGGGCAGAACCTTCAGGACTGCGACACCGTCGTCAACTACGACATCCATTGGAACCCAGTCCGCATCGTGCAGCGATTCGGACGCGTCGATCGCCTCAGCTCGTCGAACGCGTCGGTCCAACTCGTGAACTTCTGGCCCACGGATGACCTGGACTCCTATATCAACCTCGAGGGCCGCGTCTCAAGCCGGATGAAGCTCCTCGACGTGTCCGCGACCGGCGAGGAGAACGTGCTCGACTCGTCGGACATGAACGACCTCGACTACCGGCGCCACCAGCTTGAGCAGCTCCAGAAGGCTGCGCCGACGATGGAGGACCTCGCCGGTGGATTGTCGATCACCGACCTCACGCTGTCCGACTTCCGCATGGATGCCTCATCGCGGCCCAGAGCGGAACTCCAGCGGATCGACGAGTGGCCGCTGGCACTCTTCGGTGTCGCGAGGTTCGACGCAGCACTTGAGTCTGACGGGCTCGCTTCCGGGGCCGTCTTCCTCCTTCGCGTCAGAGACGATGCGTTCGGCTTCTCGCAGGCATATCCGCTCGCACCCTACGTGCTCGCCTTCGTTCGGGACGATGGAACGCTCGCCCACGCAATCGAGGAGCCGAAGCTCGCGCTCGACGTCCTTCGCAGGCATGCCCTAGATCGCACCAAGCCGGACGATGCGGCGATCGCCGACTTCGAAGCAGCGACCGGGCGCGGTCGCGACATGAACCACTATCGGAGTCTGCTGAGCGTTGCAGTGGAAGCTGCCTCAGGCCACGCCGAGCAGACGCTAGCCGCCTCCATCTTCTCCACCGCCCCGTCCTTGCTTGGCTCCGACGCGACGACGCCTGGCCTGGAATCGGTGGACGTCGTGGCATGGATGGCGATCATTCCGTGACTTCTGGGTCAGTCGACTTCGTCGAAGTACTTGGGCTTCCTGAACGTGCGCGCGAGACGCATCGACTCACCAAGAAGGACATCGTTGAGCAGTGGGAGCACACAGCCCCTGCCGACGCCCGACTCCTCAGGCGGGCGATCAGCTCGGCAAGGATCGTGGGCGTACTGAGCCCCGCGACGACCGGTGTGCCTGCCGTCCGCGACGCAGATCGCCCTGTGGACATGATCCCGGTGCTCGAGGTGCGGATCGCCGGCGACGTCACGGCGAAGGACGAGCGCCGCGCCGCCGAGCTACTGCACCGCGCGATCCCTCGGCCAGCCGTCATTACGCTGTCCTCGCCCGAAGGAGGACCCGTTCTTTCGCTTGCCCTAACTCGGCTCAGCAAGACCGACGTAGGTAGGTCGGTCGTGGAGGAGCACCTGACGGTACCGATCGACGGGATCGCGGCGGCGTCTATACACGTAGGCGAACTCGACCGCACCGACCTTGGCTCGCTTTACCGGGATGTGGTGCGACGAGCGGCCGCCGACGGGCACCCCGCTCCTAGCCTGCGCGACGCCGCTGAGGCGGTGGAACTCCGGCACAGACTTGTGGGTCTCGACGAGGATCTTCAATCCGCCATGCGCAGCGCAACGCGCGAGAAGTCGATGCAGCGGCGTATTGAGCACAATGGCGAGGCACGCGACCTTCGTGATCGCATAGCCCAGACCCGACACGCGCTCTACGGAGAGCCGTCCGTCAGAACCCGTACCAGCGAGGACCCTAAGCTGGGTCCGTGACGACCCCCGCAGACAACGACAGCATCGAGTATGCCCCGATCGATAAGCTGAGCGGACGGGGGGAGGCATCCGACAACGTCGCCCGACTTGCAGAGTTGTTCCCCGACGCGGTGACGGACGGGCGTGTCGATCTCGAGGCGCTGCGAGGGCTCCTCGGCGAGGATGCTGAGCCTGCGGGTGGCGAAACGTCGGGACTGCGGTGGGCTGGGATGGCCGAGGCGCGTCGTCTCTCGACGCTGCCCGCGACGGGGACACTCTTGCCCCGCCCGGACGAGTCCGTCCACTGGGACTCCACGCGGAACATAGTGATCGAGGGGGACAACCTCGAGGTGCTCCGGCTCCTTCGCCGCGGCTACACAAACAAGGTCGACGTCATCTACATCGACCCGCCCTACAACACCACAAACGACTTCGTCTACGACGACAGCCGCGTCTCGACGGTGTCTGAACACGAGGCTGATGCCGGCCTGCGCGACGCGGAGGGTGCCACCCAGGTCGGCGCCGGGTCGGACCGGGCGGTGGAACGTCGACTTGCTTCGGCGAGGCACGCCAAGTGGCTCTCGATGATGTACCCGCGGCTGCTCGTGGCGCACTCGCTGCTCAAGGAGACGGGCGTGCTGATCGCGGCGATCGACGATAACGAGCACTCGCGTCTGAAATTGCTTCTTGACCGCGTATTCGGCGCGGAGAACTTCGCCGCGAACGTCGTTTGGCAGGGCGTGGGCAAGAACGATGCTCGCTTCACGTCCGGCGGCGTCGATTACATGCTGATATACGCGAAGAATAAGGCGCGCCTTGTTGAGGGCGATGTCAGATGGTCTGAGCCAAAGCGCGGCTACGACGATGTGGTCACAGCAGCTGGCGAGGCCTGGAACGCAGCGAACGGTGATGCCTCTGTTGCGACGGCTTCGTTCAAGCGTTGGCTTAGGCAGAAGCCTGACATTGAGAAGGGGCTCGCGGCCTATTCTGAGATCGACGAGACGGGTGAGCTATTCACGCGGAGCCCAATCAGTAGTCCTAACCCACGTCCAAACCTGATGTACGACGTCCTCCATCCGGAGACGCTCTTGCCGGTGCCCACTCCCGCAAACGGTTGGCGCTACTCGAAGGAGGTCATGGCGGAGAAGATCGCGCAGGGTCGGGTGTTGTTTGGGGTGGATCACACTTCAACCGTTCGATACAAGCGATACCTCAGGGAAGTTGAGACCCAGGCAATCAGGCCTGTCTTCTTCCAGGTGCGCTCGACGGCTAGCGATCGGCTCGAAGAGCTCCTTGAGAGTGACGTCTTCAGCTTTCCAAAGGACCCATCGGTCGTAGCCAATTGGCTCAGAGCGGTGACCGAAGACCGACGGGATGTTCTGGTCCTCGACTTCTTCGCAGGCTCGGGCTCAACGGGCCAAGCGGTCATGGAACTCAACGCGGCGGATGGTGGCAGCCGCCGGTACATGCTGGTGCAACTCGACGAGGAGGTCGGGAAGGACGGCTACGACACCATTGCCGACATCACGCGCGAACGCCTCCGTCGGGCTGGCCAGAAGATCGCCGAGAACCTCCCCCTCGAGTCCGCGGCCATCGACCTTGGCTTCCGCTCCTATCGCCTCGGGTCGTCCAACCTCAAGCCGTGGGATGGAACTGGCCAGCTGAACCTCGTAGAGTCCGTCGATAACCTAGTCGAGGGGCGGTCGACGGATGACCTGCTCGTCGAGATGATGCTCCGCCTCGGCATCGAACTCACGACGCCCGTCGAGGCTCGTGAGGTTGGAGGCAGCACCCTCTACAACCTCGGCGGTGGCACGTTGTATGCGTACTTCGGGGACCACGTCACGACCCAGCAATCTATCGAGGTGGCACGGGCACTGGTGCAGTGGCGCGACGAGAACCCCGTCGATTCGGACGTGACCATGGTCGTACGTGACACGGGCTTCGTCGACTCTTCCGCGAAGCTGAACCTGGACGCCGCGGTGAAACAGGCCGGATTCACTACTTTCCGGAGCATCTGAGGCGATGAAGTTCTCCTTCGACGCTGACCTCGACTATCAGCGCGCCGCGATCGATGCCGTGACCGGCCTGTTTGCCGGCCAAGAGGTGATGACGGGCGCCTTCGACGTTTATGCCCATCCGTCTCTTCACGCGGGGTTCCAGGGCATGGCGGACACTGGTGTTGCCAACCGGCTTGTGCTCGACGAGGACTCCGTCCTCGAGAACCTCCACGCCGTCCAGGAGAGCTCCGGCTTCGCGCCCGAGCCGACTCTCGCATCGTCGAACTTCACGATTGAGATGGAAACCGGCACAGGAAAGACCTACGTCTACCTCCGTACGATCTACGAGCTGAACGAGATGTACGGTTTCACCAAGTTCATCGTGGTGGTGCCGTCGGTTGCCATCAAGGAAGGCGTTGTGACTTCCCTCGGGATGCTGAAGGAGCACTTCGGTTCCCTGTACGGCAACGCACCGATGCAGTACTTCCAGTACGACGGATCCAACCCGTCTCGCGTGCGCTCGTTCGCGACCTCGTCAGGCATCGAGATCATGGTCGTCACAGTGTCGGCGATCAACAAGGCGTCGAACACGATCCACAAGGCGGTCGAGGCCCTCGACGACGAGCGGCCGATCGACCTGATCGCGGCGACGAAGCCCATCGTGATCGTCGACGAGCCACAGAGCGTGTATGGCGATGACGGCAATCCGCGCAGGAACAAGGGCGCTGGTCGTGTCGCGATCGAGAAGTTTGATCCGCTCGCTGTCTTGCGTTACTCGGCAACCCATCCCAAGTTCGACAAGGAAAACCTGGTCTATCGCCTCGACGCCATCGCGGCGTACGAGAAGCAGCTCGTGAAGCAGATCGAGGTCGACTCGCTCGTGACCGAGTCCAGCGGTACGTCGCCCTACGTGCAGCTCAAGAGTGTGAAGCGGACTGCTGGCCGGTTCAGCGCACGCATCGAGGTGGACGCCGAGCAAGGCGGGCGACTGGCCCGTCGCACGGTCACGGTGCGCGACGGCGACAACCTCCAGTTCGTCACCGGTCGTGATCTCTATAAGAACCTGACCGTGACCGAACTGAGCGTCGCGCCGGAGCGGATCCGTTTCGACACCGTCGCGGAGCCGCTTCACCCAGGGGAGTCGATCGGCGCCGAGGTCAGCCTGGGTGAGCGGGCGCGTCAGATGATCGCGCAGACTATCCGCCAGCATCTGCGCAAGGAGAGGGAGTTCGCCTTCTCTGGTCTGCCGATCAAGGTGCTGAGCCTGTTCTTCCTCGACACGGTTGCCAAGTACCGCGAGTACGACGCCGACGGCGTGGCGCAACCGGGGGAGTATGCGCGCATCTTCGAGGACGAGTACGCGAAGATCTCGCGCGAGGCCGAGTTCTCGACCATCCTCCCGGAGCAGCCGGCCGAGGTCGTCGCCCGCACTGCTCACCAGGGCTACTTCTCCGTCGACCGCAACAAGAAGAGCGGCGTGGAGAAGCTCGTCGACACCGCCGAGAACACCGCTGCGGGTCGGCAGCAGGCCGAGTTCGCGTACGAGCAGATCATGAAGGACAAGGTCGGGCTCACCACTCCGGGGTCTCCGATCCGTTTCATCTTCAGCCACTCGGCTCTCCAGGAGGGTTGGGACAACCCGAACGTCTTCCAGGTGTGCGTGCTGCGCAACATGGGTTCGGAGCGTTGGCGACGTCAGAGCATCGGGCGCGGTCTGCGACTCGCGGTGGACGGCAACGGCAACCGGATCCGCGGATTCGGCGTGAATCGCCTAACCGTTATCGCCAACGAGTCCTTCGAGGAATTCGCTGAGCGGCTCCAGCACGAGCTCGCGGAGGACCTCGGCATGGAGTTCGGCAAGGTCACTATCGATGGATTCGCACGGCTCACTTTCAAGGATCCCGACGAGGACGGCAAAGTCGTGCCGGTCGGCAACGACTCGGCGCAGGACCTCTTCGCGAGCCTCGTCGCCGGCGGCTACGTCGACAAGGCTGGCGCCGTTCAGGAGCCGTTGCGCAAGGCCATCACGGAGGACAGCGAGAGCCTCAAGACCTTGGTCAGGCATGCTGTCGAGAGCGACACCGCGCAGATCGCGCTGCTCGGGCTGCTCAAGCGGCTGGCGAAGCCGATCGAAATTAAGAAGGCTTCGGACCGTGTTGTGGTGCCCGTGGTGCGCGAGCGTCTCGAGAGCCCGGAGTTCGAGGCGCTGTGGAGCCGGATTCGGCATCGGACTGAGTACCGACTGCACGTCGATGAGGACGACCTGCGCGAGACGCTGATCAACAAACTGCGACAGATGGAGCCCGTCCGCAAGCGCAAGGGTGAATGGCAGACGTCTCGGGTCGACCGGATCGATCAGAGCGGTCTCACCGCCGACGTCGCGAGCATCCGTCGGACGGATGTGAGCTACGCGGACTCGGAGGACTTGCCTGACATCCTGTCGGTGCTTGCCGATAGGACGCAGCTTACGCGGGCGACGATCGCGTCCGTTCTCACTGAATCGGGGACCCTGTCACAGTTCCGCGGCCACCCCCAGGCGTACGTGGATCGGGTGTCCAAGTTGCTGAATGAGACGAAAGAGCAGTTCCTGGTCAACGGACTTTCATACGACCTCGTTGCGGACGGCCGTCCCGACCGTGAGCGCTGGTACCCACTCTCCCTACTCGAGCAGGAGGACCTTCAGGGCTATGTGGGCAACGGGGGCAACGTTGTAGTTAACGGCGACGGCGACGCGATCGACTTCAGCGCGAAGTCTCCTTACACGCATGTGGTGACGGACTCCGGGGTCGAGTCCGCCTTCGCGCTTGAGCTGCTCCGCCGTGAGGATGTGAAATCCTTCGTGAAGCTCCCCTCGAACTTCACAGTTCCGACGCCCTTCGGAAAGTACAATCCGGACTGGGCGATCACGATAGAGACAGCCCATGGGGGTCGCCACATCGTCTTCGAGACGAAGGGAACGTCGAACACAGCGCTGCTGGGCGGATTGCAAGAGCCGAAGACGATCGCTGGGCGCCTGCACTTCACGACCGTTGCCGAGCGGCTCGGCTACGTCGATTTGAAGTATGCCGTAGGGGTTCACATGGACGACCTAGAAGGCGCGGCCCAGGATGGTACAGCGGGGAACGCATGCCCAATCCCCCGCGATCTCGAGGCGATCCGATCGGACGCTATTTAGCTAGTGGCGCTGTCGGCGGGGCCAGCTCCGCCTTCTCTCATTTGAGCGCGAAATTACGACGCTTCCCATCTCGACCGACCGCAAGACGGTCCGAGTGCCTATCCTCGGTGCTCTCGGACGCCGGACGGGACCTCGGATGACAGTTCAATCAGCCCGAGGCAGTCGGCGAAGCGACCAGAAGGCAGCATCGGGATACTGACGTATTTGAGAAATCGGCGTAAGAAATACGCATCGGTGCCCCTGGAGGGACTCGAACCCCCAACCGTTTCCTTAGGACGGAACTGCTCTTCCATTGAGCTACAGAGGCTGGCCCGTCGAGTCTACCGATCCCCCGGCGTCCGGTAGGTTCGCGACATGATCGTCCGGCGCGCACTCACCCTGCTCGCCGCGACCGTGTTGCTGCTCACCGGATGCGCCGGCCAGTCGCCGCCGCCGCACGATCCGCCCGCCGGACCGCGGTTGCCGCCCGTCGGAGGCCAGCTCGACTATCAGCTGGGCGGCGCCTATGACCCACCCGACGGTGTCGAGATGGTGGTCCGCGACCGGGCCGCGGCATCCGTCAACGGCCTCTACTCCGTCTGTTACGTCAACGGCTTCCAGACGCAACCCGGCGAGCTCGACACCTGGCCCGAGAATCTCCTGCTCCGCGATGACGGCGGCGAGCCGGTCATCGACCCGGACTGGCCAGACGAGGTCATCCTCGACACTCGCAAGGCGGACGAGATCGCCAAGATCGTCGGGCCTTGGATCCGCGACTGCGCGTCCGACGGGTTCTACGCCGTCGAGTTCGACAACCTCGACACCTACACCCGCACCGACGGCGCCCTCAGCCGCGACGACGCGCTCGACCTCGCGACCCTGCTCGTCGACACCGCGCACGACGTCGGACTCGCTGCCGGTCAGAAGAACGCCGCCGAGGATGCGTCATTCCTCCGCTCGCGAGCCGGCTTCGACTTCGCCGTCGTCGAGGAGTGCGCGGCCTACGAGGAGTGCTCCGCCTACACAGAGGTCTACGGCGACCACGTCCTCGCCATCGAGTACACCGACAACCTCCCCCGCCCGTGGGACGAGGTCTGCGGCGACCCGGAGACACCGGCATCCGTCGTCCTGCGGGATCGAGAGCTCGTCACGCCGGACGATCCGGGGTACGTGTTCGAGACCTGCGGCTGACGCGCCCTGAAACGCTAGCCTCACCCCATGACCATCCGCCTGAGCACCTCATGAGCGAGCACCCGCGCGACGCGGCCGGGCACGAGCTCGATGAGTACGACCGCCACGTTCGTTTCCGCCTGCCAGGCCCCGTGCTCGCTCACCCCGGTTCCGAATACGCCGATGACACGTGGGGCTTAATCGACGGCGACCCGATGCAGTCATCGTTCCTGATGGTGCAGCACGTCGGGTGCTTTCTCCGGGCTCTGGTTCCCGTCCAGCTGACCGGCGGCTACTCCGTCACGTTCGGGGTGTGGATCAACGTGCGAGAAGAAGACCTCAAGCACGCGTACGAGACATGGCGGGAGCCGGCCTACGTCGGTCTCGCCATCGACGGCTATCTCGCGAATGACCTCCTTCCGTTCGGCTTGGGCGGCAGACCCGTGCACGTCGAGGCGCGAGACGAGGACACCTACCCGGAGTGCGTGTCCAGCCCGGACCCCGAGCTGGCACACGTCCTCCACGCAACGTGGGACCACCGCGAAGTGCTGGACGCCCTGCCGCACTGAACTAGCTTGCGCCTCTGCCCGCGGCGATCCAGTTACGTTGGAGGAGCGGACAGACCCTCTACGCCGAGCCCCGTTCGCCCATCGACCACACCGGCGGAAGCACCTCGCCACCAGGAGGCCAGCCCACCATGAGCACGGACCCCACGCCCGCGGCATCCGCCCCCACCACTCCGGACACGCGCGGAACCACCACCGTCCCGTGGATCGCCGTCATCGCGTTCACGGTCATCGCCTGCGGGCTCGCCTGGCTCGTCACGCTCCCCCTCTGGACGGGTGACGGCCTCGCCACCCCCATCGCACCACTGCTCCTGCCGGTGATGATGTTCACGCCGGCCGTCGCCGCGCTCATCGTCACCCTGTTCCTGCGCCGCACCGCCGGACGGCGGTCCTGGCGCATGCTCGCCCTCGTCCCGATCAAGCCCCTCGGCCGCTTCTTCGGCCTGCTCGGCATCGGACTCGCCATCGCCGTCGTGGTGCCGGTGTTCGCCACGTTCATCGCCGCAGCGACCGGAGCGCTGCAGCTCGACCTCGTGAACTTCTCCGGCTTCGCCGCGGCCCTCGACGCTCAGCTCGAGGCGGCCGGCACGCCG
Source organism: Microbacterium sp. LKL04 (assembly GCF_900102005.1). Classification (NCBI taxonomy): domain Bacteria; kingdom Bacillati; phylum Actinomycetota; class Actinomycetes; order Micrococcales; family Microbacteriaceae; genus Microbacterium; species Microbacterium sp. LKL04. The sequence continues at coordinate 1,504,768 of NZ_LT627736.1, forward strand.
GACATCGAGATCCCGGTGGCGGCGCTCGTCATCACCCAGCTCGCCTTCATCCCCGTCGGCGCCGTCATCAACTCGTTCCTCGCGTTCGGCGAAGAACTCGGCTGGCGCGGGTGGCTGCTCTCCGCACTCCGCCCCCTCGGCACCTGGCCGGCACTCCTCATCAGCGGCGTGATCTGGGGCCTCTGGCACGCGCCGATCATCCTGCTCGGCTACAACTTCGCCGAGCCCAACCTGCTCGGCGTCGGCCTGATGGTGATCGGATGCCTCAGCTTTGGCATCCTCCTCGGCTGGCTCCGCCTGCGGTCCGGCAACGTGTGGCCGGCCGTTCTCGGCCACGGCGCGTTCAACGCCGCCGCGGGCTTCGCCTTCCTGGTGTCGACACCCGACCTGCAGCCGCTCGCGGCATCCCCGCTGAGCTGGCCGGGCTGGCTCGCCTGCGCCAGCATCATCTTTCTGCTGCTGGCCCTTGGCCAGTTCAAGAAGTCACGCCTTCCGCAGACCGGCGCCTGACGCGCTCAGGCGTCGGGCGACGATCCCGACGGCGGCTCGTCGCTCTCGCGCTTCTTCCCCCACCCGGTTTCACGCCGCAATTGCAAGAACCCGGCGGAGATGAGCACCAGCGCCACGACGATGAACAGCACCCGCACCCAGGCATTCATGCCCGGGAACAGCAGGTTCGGCAGGGCACCGGCGAAGGTCGCGCCGATGAAATACCAGACTGCGACCGGGGTCTCGTTCTGTGGTTCAGTCATCGCGTGCTCCTTCCGTCCTCAACGACGGTAGGCGGCGGGCATGGCGGCACGCCTCCCCCGCGCGGCGGAGATCGCTACTCGGCGAGCTTCTGCTCGGTGTAGGCGATGCGCTCGCGGCGCCACTCCGCCGACGACACGTGCAGATCGCTGAGGGATGCCCGGCGGAACACGGCCTCCGCGGCACTCGCACCGACTCCGAGCAGCGACTCGATCGCCGCGGCCGCATCCTCCTCCGTCGTCGTGCCCGCGATCGCCGAAGCGATCTCGGGGAGGCGAGGGCCGGCATCCAGAATCGCCCGCTGCTCGAGGAGATCCGCCGCCAGAGCCGCCCGGTTCTGGTCCGATCCCTCCCAACGCTCGTTGGCCTGCGCATCCTTGACGGACTCCGCAGACACCTGAATCTGCAGCGGCTCGGCCACCACCCGAAGCGGAACCAGCCAGGCATGCAACGTGTTCTCGCCCGGCACGACCGCCGCCCACGCGTCTTCATCGATATCGACCGGCACGCGCGCGTACTCGCCCGGGTCGAGCGGCACCGCCGGCATCCCGCCCGACGCCGCCCAGGTCATGAGCACCCTCGACTCGTGCGCACCGGTCACGGAGCCGACCACCTGGAACGAGTCACCGTCGGGCTCCCAGCGCTGACTGCCGGTGTTGACGACATCGATCACGAAACCATCCGGACCGGCATCCGGCCGGGCCACCGACGGCCACCGCAGAGCGAGACCGCGACGGCGCTCGGCGTGACTGGCCCGCAGCCGCTCAGGACTGTCGACGAACCACACCTCCTCCCCCGGTCGCAGGTACGCAACCCACCACGATGTCCGCTCGGCGTCCAGCGGAGCTCCGACGACCGCCTCGTCGCCACGTTGCCGCAATACCCGCCAACCCTCCGACACCTGCGCCTCGATGGGCTCCACTCCAAGCCGGGCGGCGAGCTCTGCGAAGGCTTCACCCTCGCCGGAGACAGCTGCAGGATCTACAGCGGAATGGCCGATACGCGGGAGCTCGTCGTCCGGGTTCATGCGGCCATGCTTGCACGACCGGTGCTCAGCCCACCGGCACCCGCCGCCGCGCCCCGACGCAGACGCCGATCGCCGCGATCGCCAGCACCCCGACGCCGCCCCACACCCAGCCGGCGAACGACCTCCCGGCGGGCGGCGCGGCATCGCGGACGGCCTGCGCTGTCCTCTCCGAGACCAGCGTCGCGACCTCACCGACAGGCGTCCCCGCGCGGATGTCGGAGAACGTCGCTGAGCCGACCGGTGTCACGACGTCGTCCCACACCGCGTACCAGGCAGCGACCGTCGGATCCGAGACCAGTGCGGCATCCGCGTCGACATCGACAATCGCGGCGGCCGTCGCAGCATCCCCGTCGACACCTGCGAACTCGGCCACGCTGTCCGGAGACTCACGCCACACCCGGTAGATCGCCAGCGCCTCACCTGAGGACGACAGCACCGGCGCCACCCACTCGTCGAGCGCCGTCACCGGATCGCCGGCGTCTCCGGCGATCAGAGCGTCACTCCAGCGATACACCCGGTGCACGGGACCGAAGGATGCCGCACCCTCGAGCTCAGGCAGGGTGCCGGTGTCGACGGCCATCTCGATCGACAGGGCCGCCCGCACGTCGGCGGGCGTCTCCGGCTCCGACGCCTGCGCGGCAGCCGCCCCACCGACGACCAACGCCGCCACGATCGACGCCATGAAGCGCCACCGACGTTTCGTCATGCGGTCCCCCCTTTCGCTGAACGTAGCGCTCACGGTCACGGCTGTGGGTCACGATCCGGTGGCGATCGCCGCCGTCAGCGACAATAGTTGCAGATCAGCAAGTAGCGACCTAGCGTGGTCGGACGGCCGGAGACAGGAGGATGCATGGATGACGCACGGCGGGCGACCCTCGCAGATCTGCCCTCAGCCCCAGCCTGGCGGTGGACCGCCTCGGAGATCACTTTGATCGTCGGCATCCCTCTGATCGCCTACATCGGCGGCGTCGCTGCCGCAGCCGGCTCGACACCCGGATTCGTGCTCGTCTGCTTCGCGGCTGTGGCAACGGTGACGCTTCAGGCACTGCGGGTGATCCGCCGCAACCAGCCACGCGTACCGGCCTACACCGCCCCGGTCGCCGTGTTCGTCGCAGTCGTCACCATTCTGACCGGCTGGAACCTCCTCCAGTTCGCCCCGCATACATCGCTCGCGACGTGGTTGTGGCCCGCCATTCCGGTCGCCCTCTTCATCGCGCTCGTCGCACTGATCCGGCGGGGTCGCCGATGACCGAAGCCGCGACGGAGCGGGAACTGCTCGTGCTGCCGCGGTTCAAAGTCCTCGGATTCCTGTGCCAGGTCGACGAGTCCGACTACCGGTCACTCGAGGAGTTCACCGGCCTGAGCATCCCCGACATCTCCAAAGCCGTCGGCTTCCTCGACGATCGCTCACTCGTCCAGGTGCGCAAGGAACGTATCGGCCGGTACGCGCACACGGTCGTGCGGGCGACACCCCTCGGGGTACGGACCTTCCGGAACCTGCTCGACGGCCTTCGCAAGTACGGGATAAGCTGATCAAAACCTAAAGGGTGTAGGTTAACTCCTCGTGCCCCGCGCGAACCTCTCCCCCGACGCCCTCACCAGGGCGGCGCTCGACCTCATCGACGCCGGCGGACCGGGCGCGCTCTCGATGTCGGCGCTCGCCCGACGCGTCGGCGTGCAGACCGCCAGCCTCTACGCGCACGTCCGCGACCTCGCCGCGCTCCGCAGCGCCGTCCAGGCCGCCGTCTTCACCGAGCTCGCCGACACCATCGGCGAGTCCCCCACCCTCCGCGACCTCGCGAACGCGCAGCGCTCCTACACGTTCGCGCATCCGGCGCGCTGGGCGATGATCTCGCAGCCGGTCGAGCGCAACGAGATCACCGAGCCGGCGGCATCCCGCATCTCGGCACTCGTCGTCGGCTCGCTCGGCGACTACGGCCTACCCGACAGCGAGACCGTCCACGCGGTGCGCTTCGCGAGCGCGACCATCGCCGGCTACCTCGCACTCGAATCCGCGTCGTCGTTCGCACACCGCGACGAGACCACCGACGCCTCTTGGAACCGCGCCCTCGACGCCCTCGACCGCGCCCTCCGCACCTGGACCCCGAAGGACCCCGCATGATCGACAACACCCTCGACACCACGACCGTCCGCGGACTCGCCGAACTCGAACCCACCAGCCGCGGCCTGCGGCTGCACCGCCTGCCCGCATGGGTGCGCACCCAGTATCCCGAGCCGCAACTGCTCGGCGTCGAGGCGCAACCCGCCGGCGCACGCATCGCGGTGCGCACCGCGGCATCCCGCCTCGACCTCGACCTGCACTCGACCCGCGCCACCCTGCGCGGACTGTCCCGCCCGCGCGGACGCGTCGATGTCCGCATCGACGGCGCCCTGCACGACAGCGTCGAGCTCGACGGCGGCGACACCGTCGACACCGATCCGACCACCGGCATCCGTCAGCTCGTCGAAGGACCGGCCCAGCGCATCGCCGTCGACGGACTCGCCCCGCGCGACAAGCTCGTCGAGCTCTGGCTGCCGCACAACGAGACGATCGAGCTCGTCGCGCTGCGCGCCGACGCGCCCGCATCCGCCGACACGACCGACCGCCCGCGCTGGGTGCATCACGGCAGCTCGATCAGCCAGGGCTCCAACGCGACGCAGCCGAGCTCGACGTGGGTCACGCTCGCCGCCCGCCGCGCCGGACTCGACCTCCGCAACCTCGGCGTCGGCGGCAGCGCGCAGGTCGACCCGTTCATGGCGCGCGTCATCCGCGACGCCCCCGCCGACATCATCAGCGTCGCGCTCGGCATCAACGTCGTCAACGGCGACGCCATGCGGCTGCGCGCGTTCGTGCCGGCGGTGCACGGCTTTCTCGACACGATCCGCGACGGCCACCCCGACACGCCTCTGCACCTCATCACGCCGATCTGGTGCGGCATCCACGAAGACACCCCCGGCCCCGGCATCATCGACCCCGCTTCGTTTGCCACCGGCACCCTCCTCTTCGGCGCCGCCGGCACCCCCGGCGACACCGCCGGCGGACGCCTCACGCTCCGCGTCATCCGCGACGCCCTCGCCGACGTGTACGCGCACCGCGACGACCCGAACCTGCACCTCATCGACGGCCTCGCCCTCTACGGCGAAGCGGATGCCGCCACCCACCCGCTCCCCGACCGGCTGCACCCGAGCCCCGAGGCGCATCGCCTCATCGGCGAGCGCTTCGCGGCGATCGCGTTGCAGTCAGGCGGGGTGCGCGAGCGGTGAGCTGACCGCGAGGCTCAGCGCCGGATCAACGCCCGCGTGCCGGATCACCATCCGAAAGCGTGCAATCAGCTGGTGACTCGGCAACCGAGTGGTGACTCGACGCGGGATGCCGCGAACCGGCACTCTCTCCACTCGCACGCGACCATGCGGCCCGACTTGCTCCCGGCTCAACACCCGCGTGCCGAATCACCACCCGAGAGCGTGCAGTTCGGCGGTGACTCGGCAACCGGGTGGTGACTCGGCGCAGGATGCCGACCGTCGGCGCACGATGTCGCGACCCACACAGCCCCACGCCCGCGCGCTCCGCCCCTCAGGCGAACGCAGCGATCTGCAGCAGGTTCCCGACCGTATCGCTGAACACGGCGGTGGTCACCGGTCCGTGATCGATCGGCGCCTGCGTGAACTCGACCCCGAGCCCCTGCAGCCGCTCGTACTCGGCCGGCACGTCGTCGACACCGAGCACGAAGAACGGGATGCCGTCCTCGAGCAGCGCGTCGGCGAACGGCGGCACCGCAGGGTGGGCCTTGGGCTCCAGCGACAGCTGGGTACCCTCGGGCGCCGCGGGGTCGACGACCGTCAGCCACCGGAACTCGCCCATTGGGACGTCCGCGGCCACGGCGAAGCCGAGCTTCTCGGTGTAGAACTCGAGCGCGCGCTGCTGGTCGTCGACGAACACGCTCACGGTCTGGATCTTCATGACTCTCCTTCGGGAAGGGGCCAGCGCTCCGAGATCTGAGCGAGCGGCCGGGTGTCGATCGTGTGGAACTTGAACTTGCCGCGACGCTCACTGTGCACGAGGCCCGCCTCTTCGAGGACCGCCAGATGCTGCGACACCGCCTGCCGCGAGTGCGTCACGCCGCGATCGGCCAGCCGCACGCACAGCTCGAAGAGCGTCTGCCCGTCGCGCTCGGCGAGGTCGTCGAGAATCATCCGACGCGTCTCGTCGGCGAGAGCCTTGAACACGTCGCCCATGCCGCGAGTATAGGCAAGTACCTACTTGCCTATCAAGACTGCGACTGGTGAGTGGCACCCCTCGTCGATAGCCTGCGGGGATGAGCGCTTTCCCGACCACGTCAGGACGGCGCTGCGCATCAGCGAGAAGCACGACCGCGCTCTTGGCTGTCCTCGGAGTTGCATCGCTCGCCGGCTGCACCGTGAACACCGCCGAACCCTCTCCGCCGCCCGCGCCGACCGTGGAGACCGAGACTGTCGAGGAGACTGATCCGGTCCCGGCGCCGGTCCCTCTTCCCGAAGCCTGCGCATCCTCCCAGGCGCGCGATGACCTCGGCCCGCGCAGCGGTGCGAACGGCGACGTCTACGAGGAGGACGCGAACGGCCTCGCCACTGTCTATGCCGTCGCGTACAACGACACGTTCCAGGACATCGCCGCTCGCTTCTGCCTCGACGAGGACGAGCTGCGCACGGACAACCACATCGACGAGCTCATCGCAGACGAATACATCGCCCTCCAGCCGGAGTCGTACGCCAACGCACGCCGAGCCTCGGGGTACAACTTCCCTGCATGCCCGGTCTCCATGAACGACAATCCGCTCGTCGCCTCGATCAGCTGGTGGGCCGACGACGAGTCGGACGAGACGTATCGGGCGAGCGTCCAGGGCACGCCACGCGACACGGGCGCCGCTCGGGGCGCGACGGGCGATGTCCGGACGGATGCCGCGGGCGACCTCGTCGACTACACCGTCGCCGCGAACGACACCTGGCGCGGCATCCGGGACCGATTCTGCTTCGACTATTACTTCATGTGGTCGCTCACTGGGACCGACGAGACACCCGTTCTCCACCCCGGCGATGTCATCCCACTCAAGCCGCAATTCCTTGAGCTTCCCGTCGAGTGAGCTCGCTCACCCCACCGGGTAATCGACGTACGCGAACCGCGACCCGTCCGAAGTCCAGCTGTTCACGTTGATCGTGCCCTGACCGCCGAACACCGTCGCGACGGTCTCGGGCTGCCGCCAGCGCCCGCCCCGCACGAGCCGCAGCTCGACCTCGAGGTCGGCCGGGTGCCCCTGCGTCTCCGGTGGGAAGCTGATGTAGACCGCGTCCCGCCCGGTCGGCGACGGGTGCGGAAACCAGTTCACCCGGTCGTCGAACGTCAGCTGCTCGAGACCCGAACGGTCGCGCCGCATCCGCGCGATCTGCGCATGCCCCGGCGTCTGGGAGAACTCCTCGGTGTTCAGGTAGATCCACGATCCGCCCGGCGACCACTCGCTGCCGTCGGCGACCTGACCCGTCGTCAACGGCACATCCTCCGACCCGTCGATCCGCGCGGTCCGCAGGTCGGCCGACAGCACCTCGCCGTCCTCGATCGAGAGCGCCGTGTACGCGATCCACGCGCCATCCGGGCTCACCCCGTGCAGGAAGTGCATGAACGGGTCGTCCGGATTCGTGATCCGCACGCCCTCACCGCCGGTCCGCGGCGCCCGGTAGATCTGTCCGTCATTCGCGGACAACAGGATGTCGCCCGACTTCGGCACCAGCACGTGATCGTTGTTGATGGGCGGGATGCCGGTGAACGGCACTTCGACGAAGTCAGCACCGCCGGCATCCGCGTCGATGGACCACAGCAGCCCGCCGCCGTTCAGCAGCAATCCTTCCGGCGCCCAGTTCGGCGCCTCGAGCAGGACCTCATCGGTCTCGAAGATGACCCGGTCGGTGCCGGTCACGACGTCGTAGACGTGGACGCGGCATCGCTGCCCGTCGAGGGCGAAGTCGCGCGGCGGGAAAACGGTGATGGCCATGCCTCACCGTATCCGGCCGTCAGTGGTCGGCGTCGAACTCTTCGTTCTGCGTGCGCATCTGCTGGATGTGCGCCTTCGTCATCTGATCCTTCGGCGTGCCCTGCGTCAGCGACCACTCCGGGTTGCTCTCGGGCCCGCCGAGCACGCACTCCTGGTAGTACTGGCCGAACTCGTTCTCGGCGAGGATCGTGACATACCAGTGCGGCGAGACGGACCGCTCGTACACGGTCGGCTGGCCGATCTGCGTGTCACCCGCGCTCTGACCCGTGCGGTGCTCCTTGGCGCACAGCGTCCCGGCCTGGCCTGCGGTCATGCCCGCAGCATCCGGATCGCCATCCGGATCGGTGCCGTTCGGGGGTTCGACGGGACGCGTCGCGGGCGGACCGGCCGGCGGCGTCGTCGGCGAGACGCCCGGACTCGGGGTCCCCGGCGTCGGTGTACCGCTCGGCGTCGGGCTGGGAACCGTCGGGCTCGGCGACGACGCACTCGGCGACGGCGATGAGATCGTCGGCGTCGGGGACGGCTCGGGAGCGCACCCCGCCAGCATCAGCGCCGCGATCGCCAGCGCACCCGCCACCAGAGTCGTCTTGCGTGCCACGGTGTCCTCCGTCTCGTCGACAGGACAACCATCTCACCCGCGGCGGGCCGCCGACGACCGCACCGCCGATCACCCCACCCGCGCCGCCACGATCCCGCCGTCGATGCTGACCACCTGACCGTGCACGTACGCGGACTCGTCCGACGCGAGAAAGCGCACGGCGTGCGCGATGTCGATCGGCCGCCCCGGCTCCCCCGCCGGCGAGACCGCCGTCATCATCTTCAGGATCTCGAGCGCCGCCGCGTTGCCGGGGGTCAGGATCGCGCCCGGCGCGACGGCATTGACCCGCACGCCGCGGGGCCCGAACTCCGCCGCCCACGCCTGCGTCAGATGCTCGAGCGCCGCCTTCGTCGCCGGATACAAACCGACGTTGGGCGTGCCGATGTGCGCCATCCACGAGGTGATGTTCACGATGACGCCCGACCCCTGCGCGACCATCCCGGGAGCGAGCGCGCCCACCAGGTCGTGCGGCACGCGCACGTTCGTCGCGAGGAGTGCGGCCACGTCGTCGTCCGACAGATCCGGCGTCGGACCGATCGGGAAGATCCCCGCATTGTTCACGAGCACGTCGACACGGCCGCCCAACGCCTCGGTCGCCTGCGCCGCGAACGCCCGCGCGGCGGCGGGACTGTCGGCCAGGTCGCCCGTGACGACGGATGCCGCGCCCCCGCCGTCCGCGATGGCCGCGGCCACGGCTTCGGCACGACCGACGTCGCGACCGTGGACGACGACGTGCGCGCCCGACGCGGCGAGCACATGCGCGATCGCCTCGCCGATGCCGCTCGAGGATCCGGTGACGATGGCGGTGCGACCGGCGAGGCGCTGGTCGCGAGGAAGGGTGAGGAGGTTCGTGGTCATTCCTCCACCGTGACGGACCGGCGCCCGGCCAGGTTGCCTGATCCGGTCGGATGCTTGCCGGTTCCCGGTCACGGCGACCCTGCCCGAGCCGGGAGGCCCGGCATCCGCTTCAATGGGCACATGGACGAGCGGACCCGGACGAGCCTCGACCGCGCCGCGGACCGCGTGCGGCGGCACATCGACCGCGTCGCCGCGGCCGGGTCGCTCGGGCTGATTCTGGGTCGTACGACCCAGCCGAGCCCGACGATGTTCGTGCAGTACAAGCCGTGCGTCTCGGTCGTCCTCACGGGGCGCAAGGTCTCGGGCGACGACTCCGCGGCGGGTGAGGAATGGGGTCCCGAGCGCTTCCTCATCACGCCCGTCGACCTGCCCCTGTTCGCCCGTGTGACCGAGACCGGGCCGGCGGGCGACTTCGTCTCCGTCAACTGGCGGATCGACCCCGCCGTCGTCGCCGAGGTCGCCGGACAGTTACCGCTGCCCGCCGCGCCCGAAGCGCCAGAGCGGCTCGGCACCATGACGGCGGAGATCGCCGACGTTGTCGACCGGATGCTCGCGCTCCTCGACGCCCCCGCCGAAGCCGGCGTCCTCGCGCCGCTGCTGAACCGCGAGCTCATCGTCCGCCTCCTGCAGAGCGACCAGGCCGCGCGCGTGCTCGCCGCGGCGACCCACGCGAACGCCGACATCGTCACCGCGGCGATTACCACACTGACACGCCGGCTGGCCGAGCCGTGGACGCTCGACGCGATCGCGGCATCCGTCGGCGCCAGCCCGACCACGGTGAGCCGTCGCTTCCGCGAACTCACCGGCCTCACGCCCATGCGGTACCTGAAGCGGCTGCGCCTCGGCGAGGCACGACGCCTGCTGATCACCGACGGCGACACCGCCGCGCAGGCCGGCGCCGCCGTCGGGTATGTCAGCGCATCGCACTTCTCGCGCGACTACCGCTCCGCGTACGGACGCTCCCCGGCATCCGATGCGACCGACCTGCGGGAGCGGATGCGGGCGAGCTGACGCTCACGCGTCGGCGGGCGTCTGCCCCTTCTCGGTCGCGTTGAACCAGCCGAGCCAGCCGGCGTCGGTCCTCACGACCTCGTACGGTCCGCAGGCGAACACGGTCGCCGGCAGCGGCTCGCCGAGGCTGCCGTACCGGCTGTCGAAGGGCAGACCACGGCGGTCCATCTCGGCGCAGTCCTCGAGTTCTCCGCCCTCGACCGCGATGACGGCGTTGGTCTCGTTGGTCGTCGCGGTGTTCTTCACGGACGTCGCGCCTGCGGGGATCCACGCGGGCATCTCGACGCCGACCCAGCCCTTTGCGGCGGCGGCGCGATCGGCGAACTCTTCGGAGTGCACCTTCTCGAGAGTGTCCATCGGGTTGCAGGCGGCGAGCGCGAGCACGAGCAGAGGGGCGACGAGGCCGGCGGCCGCAGCGAGACGGAGACGAGTGTGGGTCATGACTCGAGTCAAGCCGCGCGGCCTCACGGGCGAATCGGCCCGCATGATGATCCGGGGTACGCCGCGGGGATGACGTCTGAACCTCCGTAAGCCGTGTGAGTGCGCGGCAATGGTGTGTCAGCGGTTGCGGCGGCATCCGATTCTCGGCATCGTTGCCCGCTCACGCCCGCAATCCACGGAAGGGAGCATCATGCTCACTCTCACCGAGAACGCCAGCACCGCCGTCAAGAGCCTCGCCACCCAGATCCCCACCGAGACCGGTGGACTCCGGATCGCCGAGGCCGCAGACCCGCAGAACGGGTACGCACTGTCCCTCGCTCCCGCTCCGGCCGACGGCGACACCATCGTCGAGAGCGACGGAGCCCGCGTGTTCGTCGCGCCGACGGCGAGCGTCGCGCTCGACGACCGCATCCTCGACGCCCGTCTCGAAGAGGACGGATCGGTCGGCTTCGCGCTCGCGCAGGCCGTCTGACACAGACGCTTCTCGAAAGTCTCGGACCCGAGTGGTCCGGGGCTTTCGTGCGTTCAGGGGCCTGATGCGCCCGGCATCCCGCGTCTCAGAACGAGGCGCCGATGCGCTTCTGCAGCTTTCGGAGGTTGGTCGATTCGGGGATGGTCCACTCGGCGGCGCCGCCGTCGAACTCGATGCGGACCACCTGAGCTCCCTGCTGAATGTCGTCGAGGTACGACATGCGAAGCGGCTGCGGCGCGATGGCGACGCCCGTGAGGGTCACGTCGTTGATGGCGATCGTGCGATGGTCGATCGCCACCTCCCCGCCCACGTCCTCCCGCGACGACAGACCCTCGATCTCGCCGCGTGTCAGCCGGATCCGGCTGTGCACGTGCCGCGGACCCCGCCGAGCATCGCCGACGGCCACGAGCGCGTCGCCGAGTACCTCGAAGATCTCAGCCAGCATGCGACGATCATGGCACGTCGCTCCGCGCGCGTCAGGCCATGCGCTCGACGCGCTGCTTAGCCTTCGCCGGCGCCCGCAGTGCCCGGACCGACGCCGCGATGCACGCACCCGACAGGAGCAGCACCGCAACGGCGCCTATCAGCATCAGCACCCCGAGGACGATGACCGGCATCGGGTTCGTGATGAACAGCACTCCGAGGATCGCGAAACCCGCCGCGACGACGAGGAACACGAGGCTCATGAAGATCGCGATGAACGCGCCCGAGCCCATCTGCTTGCGCTGGACCGCGTCGTTCCGCTGCGCCTGGTTCGTCATGATGTCCTCCGACCGGTGAAAGTCCTCTCACGGTAATCGCGCGCCTCGGCTTCTCCCCAGGGCTTGCGCAGCGCGGTCCACCTCGCAAGGGCGCCTGCCCCTGTCACAATGGAGCCGTGCGTCCGTCCCGAGTCTCCCGCGTCGCTCGCGGTGCACTCGCGGCATCCGTCGCCACCTGGGCGGCACTGTTGTCGCACGTCGCCGGCGGCGGTCAGGTCCCCGGCTGGCTCGGCATCGCCGTCCCCTTCGCCCTGTCGCTCTTCGTCTGCACGGCCCTAGCAGGGCGACGCCTGTCGCTCCCCCGCCTGGCGCTCGCGGTCACGGGCAGCCAGCTGCTGTTCCACACCCTCTTCGTGCTCGGCACGATCACCCCGTCGGCGACGCCGCACCAGCACGGGATGCCCCTGATGACGGATGCCGGGGGCACCGCCGCGGCGATCTGCGCCGATCCGCTCATGTGGGCCATGCACGGGCTCGCCGCCGTCCTCACGGTCGCGCTGCTGCACCGCGGCGAGCGCGCGGCGCAGCGCCTGATCGCCGTCGCGGCCGAGATCGCCCGGTGGGTGCGCCGCCGCATCCTCACCGCCGTCCTCGCTCCCGAGGCCGTCGACCGTCCGACTCCGGCACCCGCGTCCGCTGACGTCCCGGTGCTGCGATCGGTCGCCGTCCGTGTCGCGGCCGGCCGCGGTCCCCCGCGCGCACTCGCGATCTGACGCGCGCCGCCGGTCCGCTCTCGACGAGGGATGCCGCGGTGCGCCGCGCCGTGTCATCGGCGCGCCCTCTTGCCGCACCCTTCTTCTCGAAAGCAATCATGACCGCCACCCTGCCCACCCCACCCGCCACCGCCCGACCCGCCCGACGCCCGGGCTGGTTCGGCGCCTTCCTCGTACGCCTGCACTTCTACGCCGGCATCCTCGTCGGACCGTTCATCCTCGTCGCCGCGCTCAGCGGCGCCCTCTACGCCCTGTCACCGACGATCGAGCAGACCGTGTACGCGCGACAGCTGCACGCGCCGGTCACGGACACGCAGCTCAGCCTCGGCCAGCAGGTCGAGGTCGCCGAGGCGCACGTCGGCGACGCCGCCACGCTGTCGGCCGTCCGCCCCGCTCCCGAGCCCGGCGACACGACGCGCGTCATGTTCGCGCAGGACGGTCTCGGCGAGAGCGAGTCGCGCGCCGTGTTCGTTGATCCCGGCACCGGCGAGATCCGCGGCGACGAGACCGTCTACGGGACGAGCGGGTCGCTGCCGCTGCGCACCGCGATCAGCAACATCCACCGGAGTCTCGGGCTCGGCGACCCCGGCCGCCTGTACAGCGAGCTCGCGGCATCCTGGCTCGGCATCGTCGTCATCGCCGGCGTCGTCATGTGGGTCATCCGCATCCGCACGGCGCGGACGAAGAAGGACTTCATCCGGCCGGCCCGGAAGCACACCGGATATCGCCGCTTCTTCAGCTGGCACACGTCCGTCGGCATCTGGATCGCGCTCGGCGCGGTGTTCCTCTCGGCGACGGGCATCACCTGGTCGACCTACGGCGGACAGAACGTCACGAACCTGCGCGCCGCCCTCGACTGGACCACGCCCGCCGTCTCGACGAGCCTCGGCGGAGCCGCCGGCGGCGGGGACGAGCACGCGGGGCACGGTGCGGCATCCGCTGCTCTCACCGTCGACCCGAACACGTTCGACGACGTGCTCGCGGCGGCCCGGGAGGTCAACATCGACACCGACCTCGTGCAGATCACGCCGCCCGCCGCCGCCGATCAGGCGTGGAAGGTGCAGGAGATCGACCGCGGCTTCCCGGGCCACCTCGACGCCGTCGCGATCGACGGCGCGACGCTGCAGCCCGTCGACCGCGTCGACTTCGCCGACTTCTCGCTCCCGGCCAAGCTCGCATCATGGGGCGTCTCGATCCATATGGGAACGATGTTCGGCCTCGCGAACCAGATCGTGATGTTCCTGCTCGCCGTCGCGATCGGCGGGATGGTCGTTCTCGGCTACGTCATGTGGGTGAAGCGCCGTCCCACCAAGACCGCACGGGTCGGGATGCCGCCCCGCCGCGGCGTGCTCGACGGCGCCCCGTGGTGGGGCGTCACCGCCGTCGTCGTCGGCGGCGTGCTGATCGGCCTCGCGCTTCCGCTGGTGGGCTGGACCCTCGCCGCGTTCGTCGTGGTGGACGTGATCGTCGACGCGGTGCAGCGGCGGCGCGCCGCGACGCGTACGAGCGACGCGCCCGCCTGACCCACGGCGCGCACGCCTGAGCCGCCGCGCGCCGGCGGCCGCCGCACCCTCCTCCCGCGCCGAATCACCACCGGAGTGCCGAGTCACCGCTCAGCGGCACGCGATTCGGTGGTGATTCGGCACGTGGGTGGTGATTCGGCCGCAGCGCACGCGTCGCCGGCCGCGTCAGCCCTGACGGCCCTTGAACCGCGGGTTCAGCTTGTTGATGACGAACACGCGGCCGCGTCGGCGGACGACCTGTGCGCCGGGTTGCTTCTTCAGGGACTTCAGGGACGCTCGCACCTTCATGACACACTCCTAATTGAGAACGGTTATCATCAAGGCTACACATGCCGCGATGGAATGAGGTGTCGGATGACCGAGACGGACGTGGTCGCCGTGATGGGAGCATGCGGTCCGGAGCGGGCGCGTTACGCGGCCCAGTTGAGTCGCGCGACGTCGAGACCGCTCCTCGCGGCATCCCGACTCGCTCCGCAGGACCCGGCGTCGAGCGCTGCAGCGATCCTCCCGTGGCTCGACGTCGGGAGTGGTGTCGTCGCGGAGTTCCCGTCCGACGCCTCGATCCTCGACGTCATCGGGACACTCGCGGAGCGCGGGAGCGGGGCGCGCCTGCGCGGCGTCGTGTGCGTCGTCGATGCGCCGCATCTGCTCGACGACCTCCGACGCGAGACCTACGCGGGATCCGCCGAGGTCGACGAGAGCGGGATGCCGCGCACCCGCTACACGGCTCACGCGCTGCTCACGGTGCAACAGCTCGAGTACGCCTCGACGATCGTGCTCGTGAACTGGTCGGGACTGTCGACCCCGGACCTTTCGATCACGATGGCGCTGGTCAGCCACCTCGCCCCGTCGGCACGACTGCGCCTGCATCAGCCGGCCGTCGACCTGCTGCCCACCGCACCGATCCCGATCCGCTCCCACCAGGACGCGCCCGGCTGGGTGCAGCTGCTGAACGGAGAGTTCGCGCCGCACATGACCGACCCTCGGATCAGCGCACTGCGATACGAGAACGTGCGCCCGCTGCATCCCGGACGCCTGCAGGCCCTGCTCGATGAGCGGATCGAGAGCGGGGAGTTCGGCTCGGTCATCCGTTCGGCGGGCTTCTGCCGCTTCGCGACCCGCTCGAACATCGTCGCGCAATGGGACCACGTGGGGTCGATGATCGCCTTCTCGCCCGTCCAGGTGGACGACGGGATGCCGGAGGCCGAGGGGCTCCTGGCCGTCGGCGAGGACATCGCGATCATCGGGCTGGATCTGCACCACCGCGCACTGCGCGCTGCCCTGGACGAGACGGCGCTGACCGACGACGAACTGGCGGCAGGACCCTCGGCCTGGGCGGCCTTCGAGGATCCGTTCCCGATGTGGCAGGTCACCCGCAGCGGCGACTGATGCCAGGGCGGCGACGGCAGGTCACTGGAAGTCCCTCGACCGGTGCGTCACCCCCACCCGCAGGTCCTCGAACCCGTCGGCGACGAGGTTCGTCACGCCCTCGGGCGAGCGCTCGAGCATGCCGCGCGCGATCAGCGCAGGGCTGTCGCGCAGGATGCGGCGGCACCTGTTCCACACCCCGACCGAGCAGATCACGTTCATGACGCCGTGCTCGTCCTCGAGGTTGAGGAACGTGATCCCGGATGCCGTCGCCGGCCGCTGCCGGTGCGTCACCAACCCCGCGACCTCGATGCGCCGGCCGACCTCGTGCTCGCGCATGCCGCGCGAGGTGATCACCCCGCGCGCATCGAGCTGCGACCGGTAGTGCGTCAGCGGATGGTCGTCGGCCGACACCCCCGTCGCCCACAGGTCTGCGGCGAGCACGTCGTAGCTCGACTGGTCGGGGAACAGCGGCGGCTGCACCGACACCAGCGAGCCCGCGAGGAACTCCTGCCGGTCCTGCGCGGCATCCCCCGCCAACCAGATGCCCTCGCGCCGCGTGATCCCGAGGCTCTCGAACGCGCCCGCCGTCGACATCGCCTCGAGCTGCGCCGCCGTCGCGCCGGTGCGCCGCACGAGGTCGCGCAGGTCCCGGTACGGACCGGATGCCTCCCGCTCCGCCACGATCTTCGTCGCCAGCGGCACCCCGATGCCCGTGATCGACGCGAGCCCCAGCCGCACCGCGAAGTTCCCGTCGCGCCGGTGCGCCGCGGACTCGTCCGACAGCGTCCGGTCGAACTCCGGCACGGGCGGCTGGATGCGGTCGGCGCACGAGTCCCGGCCCGTCGGGGGTCGGCGGTGCGTCTCGCCCTCCGTCACCGGTTCCAGCCCGGCATCCACCCCCGACGCGTGCAAGTCGGGACGGCGCACCTCGACCCCGTGCCGTCGCGCGTCGGCGGTCAGGGTCGCGGGCGAGTAGAAGCCCATCGGCTGCGCGCGCAGCAGAGCGGCGAGGAACGCCGCCGGGTAGTGCAGCTTCAGCCACGACGACGCGTACACGAGCAGCCCGAACGACAGCGAGTGACTCTCGGCGAAGCCGAAGTTCGCGAACGCCTGGATCTTCACGTAGATGTCGTCGGCGGCCTTGCCGGTCAGGCCGTTGCGCGCCATCCCCTCGTACAGCTTCTTCTTCAGCGAGTCGATCCGCTCGATGCCCCGCTTCGACCCCATCGCGCGGCGCAGCAGGTCGGCATCCTCCCCCGACAGGTCGCCGATCGCCATGCCCATCTGCATGAGCTGCTCCTGGAACACCGGGATGCCGAGCGTCCGCTCCAACACCGGCTTCAGCTTCGGGTGCGCATACGTGATCGGCTCGTCGCCGAGCTTGCGTCGCACGAACGGGTGCACCGCGCCGCCCTGGATCGGCCCAGGCCGGATGAGGGCGATCTCGACCACGAGGTCGTAGAACTTCCGCGGCTGCAGGCGCGGGAGCAGTCCCATCTGCGCCCGGGACTCGACCTGGAACACCCCGATCGAATCGGCGCGGCACAGCATGTCGTAGACCGCGGCCTCTTCCTTCGGCATCGCATCAAGGCTCCACTGCTCCCCCGTCGCCGCCGCGATCATGTCGAAGCAGTACTGCAGGGCGGCGAGCATCCCGAGCCCCAGCAGATCGAACTTCACGAGCCCCATCCACGCGGCGTCGTCCTTGTCCCACTGGATGACGGTGCGGTTCTCCATGCGCGCGTGCTCGATCGGCACGACCTCGCCGACGGGGCGATCGGTCAGCACCATTCCGCCGGAGTGGATGCCGAGGTGTCGAGGCGCTTTCAGCAGCTCACCCGCGTACGCGATTACCCGATCCGGGATGTCGTGGTCGGGCGGGGTGTCGAGCGTCGCACCCCAGCGCTCGACCTGCTTCGACCAGGCGTCCTGCTGCCCCGGCGAGTGCCCGAGCGCCTTCGCCATGTCGCGGATCGCGTTCTTCGGCCGGTACTGGATGACGTTCGCGACCTGCGCCGCGCGCTCGCGCCCGTACGTCTCGTAGACCCACTGGATGATCTCCTCGCGCCGGTCCGAGTCGAAGTCGACGTCGATGTCGGGCTCTTCGTCGCGGAGGGCCGACAGGAACCGCTCGAACGGCAGGTCGTAGAAGATCGAGTCGATCGCCGTGATGTCGAGCAGGTAGCAGACGGCACTGTTCGCGGCGGATCCGCGCCCCTGACACAGGATGCCGCGGCGCCGCGCCTCTTGCACGATGCCGTGCACGATGAGGAAGTACCCCGGGAAGTCCTTCTGCTCGATGACGCCGAGTTCCTTCTCGATGCGCGCACGGTTCGCGTCGGTGGCATCCGGATACTTGCGGGGCACCGCCTCCCACACCAGGTGCCGCAGCCACGTCATCGGCGTGTGCCCCTCGGGCACCTGCATCTTCGGCAGGGCGGGCTTCGCGCGGCGAAGCGGGAACGCGAGCGCGTCGGCGAGCTCGACGGTGCGCTCGACCGCGCCCGGGTACCGCCGGAACCGCCGCGCCATCTCGGCGCCCGAGCGCAGGTGCGCGCTCGCGTGCGAGGGCAGCCACCCGTCGAGCTCGTCGAGCCCGCGGTTCGCCCGCACCGCCGCGACCGCCGCCGCGAGATGCACCTTCTCGGGCACGGCGTAGTGCACGTTGTTCGATGCGACGACCGGCAGCCCCCGCTCGGCGGCGAGCGCAGCCAGCACGTCGTTGTCGCGCGAGTCGGTCGGCGCCCCCTGGTCGACGAGCTCGACGTCGACCCGCTCGGGCCCGAACAGGTCGATGAGCCGGTCGAGCTCGTACGCCGCGGCGGCCGGGCCGTCGGCGGCGAGCGCCTGCCGGACGGCGCCCTTGCGGCATCCGGTCAGCACCTGCCAGTGCCCGCCGGCACGATCGGCGAGGTCGTGCAGGTCGTAGACCGGGCGCCCCTTCTCGCCGCCCGACAACTGCGCGTGCGTGATCGCGGCGGCGAGCCGGTGGTACCCCTCTTCGCCGCGAGCGAGCACGAGCAGGTGCCGCCCGTGCGGATCGGGCTCGCCGTTCTGCGGGCCGGGGAGCCCCAGCGACAGCTCGGCGCCGAAGACGGTCTGCAGCTGCAGGTGCTCGGCCGCCTCGGCGAACCGGACGATGCCGTAGAACCCGTCGTGGTCGGTGATCGCGAGGGCGTGCAGTCCCAGGCGCTCGGCCTCTTCGACGAGGTCCTCGGGCGAGGATGCCCCGTCGAGGAACGAGAACGACGAATGCGCGTGCAGTTCGGCGTACGGCACGGCGTCGACCGGTCGCTCGATCTCGGGCGTGCGGTACTTGCCGCGCTTGTGCGACCAGGCCGGACTGTCGCCGCCGTCGGCCCCCGCCGGCGCCCCCTCGGGTCGCCGCCGGTCGCTGAGGATCCTTTCCATCTCCGACCACGAGACCGACGGGTTGTTGCCCCACCCCATCAGTCGTACCTGCCCTCGGCATGCCAGACGCCCTCTTCGCACACGAGCAACCACGCGGTCTCGGCCTCGTCGACGACCTGGAACCGGTGCGCGCGGCGTGCGCGGGCGGCATCCCACCCCCGCTCCATGACGGGCCACGGCCCTGCCCACGTGGCGATGCGACGCGGATGCCGGGGCTTGCGCGCCCCCGACGCGTCCGGCGCTCCGGGGAGGATCAGCGCGACCGGCTCAGCCGTCAGCTCGCCGCGGCCGTCGACGGCGACCATGTCGTCGTCCCGGTCGATGACGGCGACCGGCACCGGCTCGGGGAACACGGTCGCCGGCAGCGGGTCGGGGAGGCTCCCCGGCCACGGCCGCGCCCGCTCGGCGATCACGGCACGATCGCCCCACGGCACGAGCACCTGCCGCTCCGCGAGCCAGCGCCCGCCGCCGACCTGCGGGGTGACGACGCCGGTGTGCCCGAGCATCGCCTGCACGCGCGAGAGCGCCGAGTGCACGCGCTCCTCCGGCCCCGAGCCGAACAGACCCGTCACGTGATGGGATGCCGCGTCCACCTTCTCGGGCGCGATCCGCACCTTCGCGACCGCGCTCCGGAGCCCGCGCTCGGCGAGCTGCCAGCGCACGCGGTCGACGACGGCGGCCGCGTCGAACGCGCCCGGATGCAGCCACACCCGCTCGCTGTGGTCGCCGCGGTCGCCCGTCAGCGCGACGCGCAGCTCGGTGCAGACGAGGTCGACGGCGCCGAGCCCCGAGATGAACTGCTCCGCCGCGAGTCGGATGCCGAACGCCACCTGGTCGGCGATCTCGAGCGGCGGCTCGAAGCTCACCTCGCGCTCGAGCTCGGGCGGCGGCGTGCGCGGTTGCACCGGCTGCGAGTCGAGCCCCGACGCGAGCGCGTGCAGCCGCGCGCCGCGGGGGCCGAGTCGTTCGACGAGTCGTGCGGGCGGCAGCGCGGCGAGCTGACCGAGGGTGTGGATGCCGAGACGCGCGAACAGGCTCGCGACCGCCTCGTCTTCGAGCGCCGTCACCGGCAGCGGCGAGAGGAACGCGGCCGCCGCACCCGGCGGCACGATCCGCATCGGGGCGTCCGTGCCGGTGGTGCGGGCAGCCTGCTCCGCCGTGAACGGACCGTCACCCACCCCCGCGCGCACGTCGTGCAGGCCGAGCTCGGCGAGCGCGCCGGTGAGCGCCGTCGCCGCGCCCGCCTCGCCGCCGTAGAACCGGGCCGGTCCCTTCACCCGCAGCGCGCACAGTCCCGGCTCGCGCAGCTGCACGCCGGGGGCGATCTCCTCGAGCCGGGCGATGAGCGGCGCGAACGTGCGATAGTCGCGCGCCTCGTCGGCGTCGACGACCTTCAGCTGCGGGCACCGCGCCTGCGCATCGCGGCGCCGCATCCCCCGCCGTACCCCGTCGGCGCGTGCGGCCGGCGAGGTCGCGGCGACCATCCCCTTCGCGAAGACGGCGATCGGCTGCTCGGCCTCGGCGAGTCCTTCGCGAGTGAGCGCGACGACCGGCCAGTCCGGTACCCACACGACGAGGCTCCGGACCGGCTCGGTGCCGGTGTCGACGAGCGCGGGATCCATCAGCTCACCGCCCGCATCGGCAGGTCGACCACGGGGGCGACAGGTTGCTCGCGCACCGCGATCGCCCCGTCGGGGGCGGGCAGCAGCATCCGGGACGACCGCGGCACCGGAAAGCGCCGGCTCGTGACCGTGACGGTCAGCTCTCGATCCGACAGCACGCCGTACCCGTCGCCGAGGCCCGACCAGCGGGCATCCGTCACATCGATCATCGCCTCGGTCTGCGGCCACGGCCCCTGCACGAGCAGCACGACGCCGCGCTCGCGCATGCGGGCCGCAAGCCGCGAGACCTCGGCATCCTTCGCCCGACTCGGCGGGCGCACCGCGACGACCGGCAACACGTCGGCGATCGTCGCGGTGACGGCGAGCCAGCGCGGACCCGGCTCGGGGATCAGCACGAGGTGCGACAGGTCGACGCCCGCCTTCTCGGCTGCTTCGGCGCCGAACCCCGGCATCCCCACCACCCCGCACCAGCTGCCGGTCTGCGACGGCTGCGCAAGCAGACCGAACAGCAGCGACATGGAGCCGCCGATCGCGTACGACGACCCGGGACGCAGTCCCCCGCCCGGCAGCAGCTCAGCCAGGGCAGGATGGGTGGGAAGAGGCGGCGCATCGAGCTTTCGCCCCTGGATCTGCGCCATCTGCGCACGCAGCCGCTGCACCTCTTGGGCAGTGGCGGTGTTGCGCACGATGGATCTCACCTCGACATGGTAGAAGCTTTGTTCGAGTGACTCAAGCGGTCGAGTTCGAAGATACGCACGGGTTCCGACATCGAGCCTGCGCCGGCGCCGAGACGCCGTCGCGCCTCATCAGATCCGTTCTCGAATTCGGAGATCAGCGTCGGATTCGGATCAGCAACCGCATTCCGATCCGAATCCGGCGACATCCTCCGAATCCGATGACACCCGAACCCGCAGAGCGGATGACGCCCCTCAGCCAGCCGCGCGCGCGAACGCCCCGGGCGCCACGCCGAACCGACGCCGGAACGCCCGCGCGAAGGTGCCCGGGTCGCGGAAGCCCGCGGCGTACCCGGCGGCGGCCACCGGCATCCCGTCGCGCAGCAGCACTTCCGCAGACGCCAGCCGGTGCTCGCGGATGAGCGCGGCGGGACTCTCCCCCGCCCGGCCCAGCACCGCCTGCACCGTCCGCACCGATACGTGCGCGTCGCGCGCGAGCACGTCGACGCCGAACTCCGGGTCGCGGTGGCGCGCCGCGACCTGCGCACGCAGAGCGGATGCCGCGGGCACACCCCTCGCGGCCGGCACACCCGGCTGCGCGGCGAACGACAGCAGCCGGTGCTCCGGCAGCGGCAGCTCGGCCACCCGCCAGGCGACGTCGACCGGCCGGCCCGCGCTCGTGATGAACACCTCGAACCCCTGCGGGTCGCCGCCGTGCGAGGAGGCGTGGACGATCGGGCACTCGTGCGCGGGGTACGCCGAGCCGTCCGCGCGATGCCCGTGCAGCGCTTCGTGACTCGGCCCGCCGACGAGCCCGCGGGCATCGGCGTAGCCGAGCAGGCGGCCCGCGGCGGCGTTCACGTGGGCGACGGCCCCACCGGGTCCGATCACCCACAGCGGCTGCGGCACGGCATCCACCACCGCGTGCATCCACTCCTCCACCGCCGCCATGCGCCCACGCTAGACACCCGGCTTTGCCCCGCCGCGTCGCGCGCGTTTCGACCGTGTCACGCGTGCGCGGAACGCCGGCATCCGTGCGCGTTCTTCCTGTCCCGCCACCCGCCGCGACTGGTCCGATGGGACGAACCCCGACGAGAGGACGCCCCCATGGCACTCCCCCAGATCATCAGCAAGCAGACCGCCGGCGCACTGATCGACGAGACGCGACGCACGAGCGGCCTCTCGTGGGACGCCGTCAGCGAGCTCATCGGCCGTCCGCCGGTGTGGACCGCCGCCGCCGTCCTCGGCATGCACGCGCTGTCCGACGTCGAAGCGGAACGCCTCGGCGATGCCCTGGGTCTCGACGAGGAGATCGTCCACGCCCTCACGCGTCAGCCGAACCGTGCGGCCGAGGCCGACCTGTCGAGCGACCCCACGATCTACCGCTTCCACGAGCTCGTGCAGGTCTACGGCCCCGCGCTCAAAGCGCTCATCCACGACCGGTTCGGCGACGGCATCATGAGCGCCATCAACTGCAGCATCTCGCTCGACCGCGTCCCGCACCCCGACGGCGACCGCGTCGTCATCACGATCGACGGCAAGTTCCTGCCGTACGCGTGGGTCGAATCCGGCAGCTGATCAGCCGGTCACCCGGCGCACCGCGTCGGCGGCCGTCCCGACCGGCGGCGCCTCGATGTCGAGGGCACGGTGGATCGTCAGGCCCTCGATGAGGGCGTCCAGGATGCGGGCGGTCGCCGCGTCGAAGTGCGCCTCGAGCGCTGCTCGACTCCGGGCCATCCACGCGTTCGTCAGCGACCGGTAGCCGGGATCGTGCGCGGCGAGCGTGTAGAGCTCGTGCGTCAGGACGAGTTCACCGCGGTCGGCCAGTACGTCGAACTCGATGAGCTCGACGACGGCCGTCACCGCGGCATCCCTCGTCTGCGCCTCGGCCATGCGGGCGACGAACCGGTCGCTGACGGTCTCGCTGAAGCGGGTGAACGCCTCGCGCAGCAGAGCGTCCATCGTCGCGAAGTGATAGGTCACCGACCCGAGCGGCACGTCGGCCGCCGCGGCGATGCGTCTCGCGGACGCTCCCGCGACCCCGGATTCCGCGATCACCTCGAGGCACGCGTCGACGATGCGGTCGCGGCGCTCGGGATCCGTCCGGCGCGGCCGGGGATCAGCCGCGGTCGTCATCGCCGATCTCACGGATCACGCGGGCGGGGTTGCCGACCGCGACGACGTTCGCCGGGATGTCGCGCGTCACGACCGATCCCGCCCCGATCACGGAGTTGTCGCCGATCGTCACGCCCGGGCACACGATGACGCCGCCGCCGAGCCACACGTTGTCACCGAGCGTGATCGGCTTCGCCGCCTCGAGCTTGTCGCGTCGCGGCTGCGGGGCGATCGGGTGCGTCGGAGTGAGCAGCTGCACGTTCGGGCCGAGCTGACAGTCCTCCCCGATCACGATCGGGGCGACGTCGAGCGCGGTCAGGTTGTAGTTGATGAAGGTCCGCGCACCGACGTGGATGTTCTCGCCGTAGTCGACGAACAGCGGCGGCTTGATCTCGACGTCCGGCCCGAGGGTGCCGACGAGGTCGCTCAGGATGCCACGGGCCCCCTCCTCTCCGGCGACGACCGCGCGGTGATAGGCGTCGCTGAGCACCACGGCCTTTCTCGCGATGCGGGCGCTCTCGGGGTCATCGGCGATGTACAGCTCGCCCGCCAGCATCCGTTCGCGGTTCGTGCGCGCATCTCCGGCGAAGTAGTCGGTAGACATGTGCCCTCCATTCCTTGCGTACGATCGTACACAAGGAGTGTACGATCGTACGCATGCCCACCGTCGTCCCGCCCGAGGTCCACCGCGCTCGCCTCGCGGTCTCCGCCCTGTTCCTCACGAACGGCGCCCTCTTCGCGAACATCGTCCCTCGGCTGCCGGAGATCAAAGAGACGCTCGGCGTCGACACCGCCGTCTACGGTCTGCTGCTCGCGGCGTGGCCGCTCGGCTCGTTCATCCTCGGGCTCCTCGCGGCGCCCCTGATGCGCCGGTTCGGCTCCGCCCCCGTCGCCGCCGTCGGCACCGTCCTCATCGCGATCGCCCTGCTGTCTGCGGGCTTCGCGCCCACCGCGATCCTGTTCGCGATCCCGATGTTCCTCGGCGGCGCGCTCGACGCCATCGTCGACGTCGGACAGAACACCCATGGCCTCGAGGTGCAGCGCAGATTCGGCCGCTCCATCATCAACTCCCTCCACGCGATCTGGTCCGTCGGCGCCGTCCTCGGCGGCGCGATGGCGGCCGGCGCCATCGCGCTGGGCGTCCCCGTGCCCGTGCACCTCGCGATCGCCGGCGTGCTGTTCTCGGCATCCGCCCTCATCGCGTGGCGATTCTGCCTGCCGCGCACCGGCGAGCGGTCGCTCGACGACACCGCCGGCGCGGCGCCCGTCGTCCCCGCGGTGCGACCCGGCATCCGCACGGTCGCGCTGCTCGCGGCGCTCGTCGTCATCGCGATCGCAGGCGCCATGGTCGAGGACCTCGGCAGCTCGTGGTCGACGCTGTACCTCTCGGACTCCCTCGGCGCGATCGGTGCGATCGCCGCGACGGGCTACATCGCCCTCATCGGCGCGCAGTTCGTCGGACGGATCCTCGGCGATCGCTTCACCGACCGCTTCGGCGCTGTGGCCGTCGCGCGGGCAGGCGGCATCCTGATCGCGCTCGGCCTCGGTCTCGCGCTCGCCTTCCCGACCATCCCCGGCACGATCATCGGGCTCGCGGCCGCCGGCTTCGGGTCGGCGACGATCGTGCCCGCGGCGATGCACGCCGCGGACGAGATGCCGGGCCTGCGTTCAGGGTCGGGACTCACGTTCGTCGCCTGGCTCATGCGCCTCGGCTTCCTCTTCGCGCCGCCCGCCGTCGGCCTGCTCGCCGAGCAGACCGACCTGCGGACCGCGCTGATCGTCTACCCGATCGCGGGCGCGTTCATCCTGCTGCTCGCGTTCACCCTGCGCCCGCGCCGCGTGGCGCACGAGGGTGCAGCAGCCTGACGTCGCGAGGGGCGGCCCGCACCGCTACGCCGCGAGCGCCAGGTACGGCTCCCATGCGGGGTCCGCGCGCTCAGCGCCGCGCACACGCCAGCCGGCGCCGCGGGGCGGTTGCGGCATCCATCGCAGCTCCCAGTGCATCTCCTGCGGCGTGCGGTCACCCTTCAGGTTGTTGCAGCGCAGGCACGCGGCGACGAGGTTCTCCCACGAATCAGCGCCTCCGCGCGACCGCGGAAGCACGTGATCGATCGTCGTCGCACCCTTGCCGCAGTACGCGCACCGATTCCCGTCGCGGCGGAGCACCCCCCGGCGGGTGACCGGGACCCGGCGCGACGCGGGGATCCGCACGTACCGGGTCAGCACGATGACTGCCGGCCGGTCGTACACGTCGCGAGTGCCCCAGACGGGGTCTTCCTCGACACGCTCGATGATGGTCGCCTTCTCCGTCATGACGAGCACCAGGGCTCGCTTGAAGGAGATGACGGCCAGGGGTTCGTAGCCTGCATTCAGCACCAGAGTGCGCATAGGGTGTCCTCTCGAACGGCCGAGACGGCTTCAGCGGCCTTCCGTGTCGTCGACGCGGTGCGGGTCGAGAGGGGTGCGGGTACGAAAAAAGGCGCCGTCATGAAGACAGCGCCTTTTTCGCACGACCGACGTCGTGGCAATCGTGCACACGATGCCGCAGCACATGCCGACCTAGCGCATTCCGGTTGCGAATGCGGGGTTGGATGTCCATACGGCTCCCCTCGGCTCGAACGAGCGTCGGGGTCAGGGTATTACACCCCGGGATGCCTCAGGGCGAACAACAGCAGAACAGAAGCTGTGTGTCGTCAGCCGGCGTTGGCCTGCAGCCACGACTCCGCGTTGGTGTATCCGTTGTTGATGCGGATCTCCAGGTGGAGGTGGGTGCCGAACGCGCGTCCGGTGTCGCCGACCTGGCCGATCAGCTGGCCGGCGGAGACCGTGTCGCCCACCTGGACGCGGCGCGTGCCCCAGTCCATGTGCGCATACAGCGAGGTGACCCGCACGCCGCCGATGTTGTGGGCGATCTTTACGTACACGCCCCAGCCCGGTCCGGATTCGGACGAGGCGACGACGGTGCCGTCCGCGACGGAGTAGATCGGCTCACCGCGGCCGACCATGTAGTCGGTTCCCTTGTGGCCGGCGTACGGGGTGCCGAAGTTGTCGAAGCGCGCGAGCGGACGGCGGACCGTGCCCGAGCCGGGCGAGACGAGCGGCACGGAGTTCGAGAAGCTCGAGGACGTCGACGCATTCGAGGACGAGGAGGACGAGGAGGCAGACGCGAGGCGGGCTGCGAGAGCGGCTTTCGCCGCCTTCTCAGCGGCTTCCTTCGCCTTGGCCTTCTGGATCTCCTCGGGCGTCGTGGCGGAGTAACCGCCGCGCTCGAGGGTCTCGGGGCTCCCCTCCGAGGCGACGACGAGCGACTGCGCGTCGTCCGCGGAGGCCTGCTGCAGGGTCTGAGCCTCGGCGACGTCGCCGCGGTCGGCCGCAGCGAAGGCGGGGATGGCCACGGTGGCGACCATGCCGGCAACGGCGGCGACGGTCACGAAACTGCGGACGGGGTGAGGGCGGGATGCCGTCGAACGGGTGGCGGGCGCCTTCGCGGCGAACCGTCTGCTCAGACGACCTTTTCGGGTGGCCGTCGATGCCTCAGAAATCTCGTTCGACGGGTGGAACTCTTCAGCCAAGCTGTCCTCCAGCGCCTCCGCATCCGGGGGGTCTGGATGCTGGCTCGTCGGCACTCCATGTCGGGCACGGATGTAGGGGGCACTTCGCGAATGACGAGCCGGAAAGGCAACTCGCGGAGCGGTCCGAGGCGGGCTTCTCGCCGGTGGACCATCCGAGGCTACCGGAAGGTAACGAATAAGTCACGCTCTCGCCCTTGCGGAAGGGCGATGGGACGACCCGTCAGATCTCGCGGGCGTCCACGACGAAGATGTGCGAAGCGACCTCGACGGGCAGCTCGAGCGCCTCGTCGACGTCGTCCATCTCGACCAGGACGTAACCCTCGTTGAACCGGAACGACCCGGTGCGACCCGGCACGACGCCGGCGTCTCGCAACTGCGTGAGGAGTTCCGGATCGACCTGCATGGGCTCCGCGAGCCGACGGATGCTGCCCGTCACGGGGCCGCCGGCGTCGTTGAGCCGACGCACGAGACCGACGACTCCGTTGTCGAACGCGTTGGCGGGGACATCGCCCAGCTGATCGAGCCCGGGGATCGGATTGCCGTACGGCGATTCGGTCGGGTGGTCGAGCAGCTCGATGAGACGACGCTCGACGAGCTCGCTCATGACGTGCTCCCAGCGACACGCCTCTTCGTGCACGTACGCCCAGTCGAGGCCGATGACATCCGACAGCAGGCGCTCGGCGAGGCGGTGCTTGCGCATGACGTCGACCGCCTTCTGGCGTCCCGGGTCGGTGAGCTCGAGCGTGCGGTCCTCCGACACGACGACGAGGCCGTCGCGCTCCATGCGCCCGATGGTCTGCGACACCGTCGGCCCGGAGTGCCCGAGACGCTCCGAGATGCGGGCGCGCAGGGGCGTGATGCCCTCTTCCTCGAGCTCGAGGATGGTGCGCAGATACATCTCGGTGGTGTCGATGAGGTCGGTCATCAAAGCCCTTTTCGCGCGGGAGACAATGCTTCCCCAGCCTATCCGGCATCCGGTCGCGGGGCGTCATGCGACCGGAACCGCCGAGGCCCGCGCCCTAGACTTCTCGGCATGGCGACTGTGACCCTCCCCCGCGAGTTCCTGCCCGTCGACGGACGCTTCGGATGCGGCCCGTCCAAGGTCCGTGCCGAGCAGCTCGAAGCGCTCGTCACCCAGGGGGCGTCGCTGTTCGGCACCTCCCACCGCCAGGCACCGATCAAGGACCTCGTCGCCCGCACCCGTACGGGGCTCGCCGAGCTGTTCCGCCTTCCTGAGGGATACGAGATCATCCTCGGCAACGGCGGTTCGACCGCCTTCTGGGATGCCGCGGCCTTCGGCCTCATCGAGAAGCGCGCGCAGAACCTCGTGTTCGGCGAGTTCGGCGGCAAGTTCGCCGCGGCCGCCGCCGCACCCTGGCTCGAGGCGCCCGACGTGCGCCGCGCCGAGCCCGGCACGAGCGCGACGCCCGAGGCCGTCGAGGGCGTCGACGTCTACGCCTGGGCGCACAACGAGACCTCCACGGGTGTCGCGACCGCGATCACGCGCGTCCACGGCGACGCCGGCGCCCTCACCGTGATCGACGCCACGAGCGCCGCCGGCGGCATCGACATCGACATCGCCGAGGCTGACGTCTACTACTTCGCGCCGCAGAAGAACCTCGGCTCCGACGGCGGCCTCTGGTACGCCGCGGTGTCGCCGGCCGCCATCGAGCGCATCGAGCGGGTCGCGGCATCCGGCAGGTACATCCCCGAGTTCCTGAGCCTGAAGAACGCACTCGACAACTCGCGCCTGCAGCAGACCCTCAACACGCCTGCGATCGCGACACTGCAGCTGCTCGACACGCAACTGCAGTGGATCAACGGCAACGGCGGGCTCGCGTGGGCCGGTGCCCGGACGGCGGAGTCCTCGGGCGCTCTGTACGAGTGGGCGGATGCCGCGTCCTTCGCGACCCCGTTCGTCGCCGACCCGGCCGACCGCTCCCCCGTCGTCGTCACGATCGACTTCGATGACTCGGTCGATGCCGCCGCCGTAGCCAAGAGCCTGCGCGCGAACGGCATCGTCGACACCGAGCCGTACCGCAAGCTCGGCCGCAACCAGCTGCGCGTCGCGACCTTCGTCTCGATCGAGCCCGACGACGTGCGTCAGCTCATCAAGGCCATCGACTACACGGTCGAGCACCTCGCCGACTGAGCCCACACGACGAACGCGGCCCCGAGGAATGATCCCCGGGGCCGCGTTCGTGTGAGAGCGGATGCCGCGCGTCAGTACTCGCGCAGCGACTCGCCGTCATCGTCGGACTCATCGTCCGCGTCGACGTCGTCATCGTCGTCGGACTCTTCGTCGTCCGACTCATCGTCGTCCGCAGTCTCATCGAGCTCGTCGATGTCGACGCCGTCCACGTCGCCGGCATGCAGGATCGGCGATCCGTCGCTGTCGAAGTCGCTCGCGTCGAGGTCCTCGGCGTCGTCCTCATCCGCGTCGTCGTCATCGTCCGCGTCGTCGTCATCGTCCGCGTCGTCGTCGTCCGCGTCGTCGTCGGATTCGTCCTCCTCGGCGGCCGCCTGAGCGGCCTGATACTCGGCGAGCCGTTCAGCCCACGGCAGCCATTCGGGTGCGAGCAGCGCGCCGTCGCCGGGCAGGAGTTCCACTTCGAGCACGGTGGGCTCGGATCCGTCGACGACCGCGACGCTGACGGTCCAGAACCAGCCCGGATACCCCGCCATCCGGTTCGAGAAGCGGAGCGAGACGACGCCCCCGTCTTCGATGAGATACCCGGCGGCTTCGCCGACCGTCGCCTCGGGAGTCACCTCGAGGAGTGCGGCGCGCGCCAGGTCGTACGCCTCGAACAGCCGCGGGTCGGTCGGAGCGGACTCCGCTTCCGCCGGCTCGGACGATTCGCCGGTGACGTCGGTCTCGACACCCTCGGCAGTTTCGGCGACCTCGGCGGTCTCGGCCACCTCAGCGGCGTCGTCGGCCTCGGCGGCATCCGTCGGCGCTGCAGATGCGGCGGCCTCGACGGGCTCCGCAGACTCGATGTCCTCCGGGGACTCAGGCATCGAGGTCATCAGCGACCTTGCGGAGCACAGCGGCGACCTTCTTGCCGTGCGCGCCGCTCGGGTACCGGCCGTGGCGGAGGTCCCCGCCGATGCCGTCGAGCAGTTTGACGAGGTCCTCGATGATGACCGCCATGTCGTCGGCGGGCTTGCGGTTGCGCTTGCTGAGGCTGACGGGAGCGTCGAGCACCCGAACGGCGAGCGCCTGCAGCCCACGGCGGCCGTCGGCGACGCCGAACTCCAGGCGCGTGCCGGGCTTCATCGTGGTGGTCCCGGCGGGGAGCGCGGTGGCGTGCAGGAAGACGTCCTGACCGTCGTCGCCGGTGATGAAGCCGAATCCCTTCGCCTCGTCGTAGAACCTGACCTTGCCGGTGGGCATGTGTCGAACCTCGCTGCTCGGCCCGCGTGCGGGCATGGGAAAGTGGGACCGTCTCAGCCCCGACCACCAGACTACGACACCGCGGCGAGCCGCTACTCTGATCGGATGAGCACTCCGCCCCCGGCCGGCGACCTTCCCTTTCGACGCATCGACCGCATCCTGGCGTTCATGTCCTTGGGTCTTCTGGTGCTCTCGGTCGTCTGCTTCTTCGCGATCATCATCGCCTCCGGCCCCGTCGGGCTGAAGCAGGAGGACTTCGCGACCGGCGCCTGGCCCGTGGTGAGCCTCATCGTCTACGTCGCACCGCCAGTGGCCTTCGCACTGCTGCTCGCGTTGCTGATCATGACGTTCGCGCGAAGGGGACGGGCCAACAAGGGCCGTTGACGTGACCGCCTCCGACGCTCGTGCCCTCGCGACCCGGCTCGCGACACTCGATCCGGATGCCCTGGCCGCTCTGCTCGATGCACGACACGTCGCTCCCCACACGTCCTGGACGGACTTCTTCGACGCCGCCGACGGACTGCTCGACCCTGCCCAGCTGCACCGCGCCCTCGCCCAGGTCTCGGACGTCGAGGCGGCCGCGCTGCGCGACGCCCTCGAGACCGGGACGCCGGTGGACGCGACGCTGCGCGACGCCCTCGCCGCACGCGCACTGACGGACGAAGACGGAACCCCCTACGACGCGGTGGCCGCAGCCCTCTCATCAGCGGCGACCGTCGACGCCGCACCGGCGATCACGGGAACGGATGAATCGGATGCCGCGAGCGCCGAGCGAGCGTTCGACGCCGCCGCCTCGCTCGCCGACATCCTCCACTCCGCCACGCGCACTCCGCTCGCGCGGATCGGCTCCGGCGCCCTCAGCGCCGGCGACCGCCGTCGCCTCGTCGATGCCGGTGCAGCCGCGAGCCCCGACGACGCCGACATCCTCGTCGGGATCGCCGAAGAGGCGGGACTCCTCGCGGGCTCGGAACGCAGCTGGACGGTCACCGACGCCGGGGCGACGTGGCTCGGCAGCCGCACGGTCGAGCGCTGGCTCGAGGTCGCCGGGCACCTGCGCGACCGGCTGCCCTCCGCCCTGCGCTCCGCCGCCGGAGGGTGGCGTCCGCTGGCGGAGTGGCCAGGGGCGTACCCCTTCGACCCTGCCTGGCCGGACCGGGTCCGGCGCCTGGTCGCGATGCTCGTGCACTGGGCCGTGCTCGCCCCCGACGGGACGCCGCCCACGTGGGCGGCGGGACTCGCAGATGGGACGCACGCCGACGCCGACGCGCTCCGCACACTGCTCCCCCACGAGGTCGACAAGGTGTACCTCCAGAACGACCTGACGGCCATCGCGCCCGGCCCGCTCGAGCCCCGCCTCGATCTGCGCCTGCGCACCTCCGCGCGCCGCGAGTCCCGAGCACAGGCGGCGACCTACCGGTTCACCGCCGAGACGATCGGCGCCGCCTTCGCCGCCGGCGAGACCGCGGCATCCCTCACCGCGTTCCTCACCGAACTGTCCCTCACCGGCGTCCCGCAGCCACTCGCCTACGAGATCGAGCGCGCCGCGACCCGCCACGGCACCCTGCGCGTCGGCCCCGACCGGCAGGGTTACACGCGGCTGTCGGGTCAACGCGACCTGCTCGAGGCGATCAACGTCGACCAGGCTCTGCGACCCCTCGGACTCGTCGCCGACGGGGACGACCTCGTGACCCGCACGAGCGTCGACACCACGTTCTGGATGCTCGCCGACGCCCGCTACCCGGTTCTCGCGGTGGATGCCGATGGCACGCCTCGCTCGCCCGGCCGCCACGCCGTCGCCGAGAGCACGACACCCGAGACCTCGGCATCCGAACGCTACCGTCCGCTGATCGAGACGCTGCGGGCCAGTCTGTCCGACGACGCGGATGCCGCCTGGCTCGAACGCGAGCTCGAGCAGGCGGTCCGCACCCGCGCGACGATCGACATCACGATCCGGATGCCCGACGGCTCCACCCGCGACGTGACCCTCGAGGCCGCCGGACTCGGCGGCGGACGCCTGCGCGGGCGCGACCGCGCGGCCGACGTCGAACGGACCCTGCCGTTGTCGAGCATCGTGAGCGTCCGGCCGGTGTAGGCGCCGGGGCCGGTAGACTCGTCCGTTATGGCTAACGGCCCCCTCATCGTCCAGAGCGACCGCACGGTACTGCTCGAAGTGGCTCACCCCGACGCGGAGAACGCGCGACACGAACTCGCGATCTTCGCCGAACTCGAGCGCGCGCCCGAACACATCCACACCTACCGGATCACCCGGCTCGGGCTGTGGAATGCGCGTGCCGCGGGGCATGACGCGGAGGACATGCTCGCCACCCTCGAGCGGTGGGCGAAGTTCCCGGTTCCGCCGTCCGTCTCGATCGACATCCGTGAGACCGTCGGCCGCTACGGACGCCTCGTCATCGAACGCGACGACGAGGGGACGCTGATCCTCCGCTCCACCGACAAGCCGGTGCTCGCCGAGATCGCCCGGAACCGCCGGATCCAGCCGCTGCTCATCGCGCACCCGACGCCGGAGACGTACGTCATCGACGCGTGGGCGAGAGGCCAGATCAAGCAGGAGCTGCTGAAGATCGGCTGGCCCGCCGAGGACCACGCCGGCTTCACGCCCGGCACCCCGCACGAGATCGAGCTGCACGAGGACGGCTGGACGCTGCGCCCGTATCAGCGGAAGGCCGTCGACATCTTCAGCGAGGGCGGCTCCGGCGTCGTGGTCCTCCCCTGCGGCGCGGGCAAGACGCTCGTCGGCGCAGCCGCGATGGCCGACACGAAGACGACGACCCTCATCCTCGTGACCAATACCGTCAGCGCCCGACAGTGGCGCGACGAGTTGCTCAAGCGCACCTCGCTCACTCCCGAGGAGATCGGCGAGTACTCCGGTCAGTCCAAGGAGGTCAAGCCCGTCACGATCGCGACGTACCAGATCCTCACGGCGAAGCGGAAAGGCGAGTACGCGCACCTTGCGCTCCTCGACGCGCTCGACTGGGGCCTCATCGTGTACGACGAGGTGCATCTGCTCCCCGCGCCGGTCTTCAAGCTCACGGCCGACCTGCAGGCGCGGCGTCGCCTCGGCCTCACCGCGACGCTCGTCCGAGAGGACGGCCGCGAGGGTGACGTCTTCAGCCTCATCGGACCCAAGCGCTTCGACGCCCCGTGGAAGGAGATCGAGGCTCAGGGCTTCATCTCCCCCGCCGTCTGCTACGAGGTGCGCATCGACCTGCCGGCATCCGACCGGCTCGAGTACGCGGCGTCGGCCGACGACGAGCGCTACCGCCTCGCGGCGACCGCGCACGCGAAGATTGACGTCGTCCGCGACCTCGTCGCGAAGCACGAGGGCGAGCAGATCCTCGTGATCGGCCAGTACCTCGACCAGATCGACATCCTCTCGGAGGAGCTCGGCGCACCGAAGATCACCGGCTCCACCCCTGTGGACGAGCGCGAGGAGCTGTTCGACGCCTTCCGGCACGCCCGCATCCCGGTGCTCGTCGTGTCGAAGGTCGCGAACTTCTCGATCGACCTGCCCGACGCCTCCGTCGCCATCCAGGTCTCGGGCTCGTTCGGCTCCCGACAGGAAGAGGCGCAGCGACTCGGTCGCCTCCTGCGTCCGAAGTCGAACGGTCACAAGGCGAGCTTCTACACGCTCATCGCCCGCGACACGGTCGACCAGGACTTCGCGCAGAACCGCCAGCGGTTCCTCGCCGAGCAGGGGTACAGCTACACGATCCTCGACGCCGACAACCTGCTGGCGGCCTGACCGCCCGGCTCAGTCCGACGAGGACGAGCCGGTCGACCCGTCGGAACCACCGGCATCCGTCCCGGACCCGGCCGACCCGCTGTCGGCGGGACCGGACGGTGCCGGGTCCGCCGTGGCAGACCGCTCGGGCGCGGGTGTGGCGTCGGGCGCAGGCGCGTACTCGCCCCACCGGGGCGCCTGATGCGGCTGCAGCGGCGGACCGTCGTACGGTGCCGCCGGCGGCGTCGGCGCGGGCGCGGGGTCCACCGGCTGACCGTAGCCCGGCGGCTGACCGTAGCCCGGCGCCTGATCGTACACCGGCGGCTGACCGTAGCCCGGCGCCTGACCGTACACCGGGGGCTGACCGTACACGGGCGGCTGACCGTACACCGGCGGCTGGCCGTACGCGGGCGCCTGACCGTAGACCGAGGGCTGACCGTACACGGGCGGCTGGCCGTACACCGGAGGGTACGCGCCGGCGTACACGGGCAGAACCTGCACGGGTTCGGGTGCGGGCGTGATCCGCAGGGTGCGACGCCCGTCGCCACGGCGCCAGAGCCACTCGACGACTCCCACGAACGCGCCGATCATCACCACCGACGACACCAGGCTCACGACGCTCGTGTCGGTCGCCGCCGCGTCGCTGAGACCGAACACCGAGAATCCGAATGCGGCGAGGTTGTTGACGACGTGCAGCGCGATCGCGGCCTCGAGGCCCCCGGTCCGCCACGTGAGCCACCCGGCGGCAATGGCGAACACCCCGACGCTGACCTGTCCGGCCCAGTCGTACACGTGCCCCAGCACGAACAGCGGCACCGGCAACAGGATCGACCACGCGGGGTGCTTCAGCCAGCGTCCGACCGTCTGCATGAGGTACCCGCGGAAGACGTATTCCTCGGCGGTCGCCTGGAACGGGACGAGGATCAGGACGATGACGAGGGATGCCACGAAGGCGGGATTGTCCTGCGGCGGCACGAGCGTGCCCCCCGATCCTTCCTCGGCCGGCAGGAGGAAGGAGAGCGCGGAGATGACGATGTACACGACGACGGCGGCGCCCGCGCACAGCAGCAGCCACCTCCACCGGAGCGATCCGGCGACCGACGAGAGGAAGCCGACGCGCCGCCCGTTCACGAGGAACGACGACAGCAGGTAGATCGGCCACATCACCGCGAGCGACAGCAGGATGACAGCGAGCCCGAGCGGATCGGTGACGTCGATCGTCACCAACCGATCCAGAAGCGCATAGACGTCCGCGGACGGGTCCGAGGCGAAGAGGGTCAGCGCGAAGACGAACCCGATCACCGTGGACACGATGAGGTACAGCACGACGCCGATCGCCCCCGTCGCCAGGGGCGTCCACCAGCCTCGGCGTTGACGCGCGAACAGCAAGCGGTGGAAGGCGGCGCCCGGGCCGGTGGTGTCGGCGGGAAGAGCCGGCGCGGCGCGGTGGGGAACGGGGACGGGCTGCGGAACAGTCACCGTTCCATCCTGTCTCACCGCGGGACGTGATCGTACCCTCGAGCGACCCGGGATCGGAATGTCCAGCAAACCGATCGATTCCGGTGCCAGTATGGGCTCATGACCGCTGCACGCATCCTCGTCGTGGACGACGAGCCGAACATCCGGGATCTGCTCGTCACGAGCCTCCGGTTCGCCGGATACCAGGTCCGTGCCGTCGCGAACGGCGCCCAGACCATCTCGGCCGTCCTCGAAGAAGAACCCGACCTGATCATCCTCGACGTCATGTTGCCCGACATGAACGGCTTCAGCGTGACCAAGCGTCTCCGCGGAGCGGGCTACACGGCGCCCATCCTCTTTCTGACGGCGAAGGACGCCACCGAGGACAAGATCGAGGGCCTCAACTCCGGCGGCGACGACTACGTCACCAAGCCCTTCAGCCTCGATGAGATCGTCGCGCGCATCCAGGCCATCCTGCGCCGCACGATGCAGGCCGACGAGGACTCGATCATCAAGGCCGGCGAGATCACGATGGACCAGGACACGCATGACGTCCAGGTGGGCGACACCTCGATCGACCTCTCCCCGACCGAGTTCAAGCTCCTGCGCTACCTGATGCTCAACCCGAACCGGGTGCTCAGCAAAGCCCAGATCCTCGACCACGTGTGGGAGTACGACTTCAACGGCGACGCCGGCATCGTGGAGAGCTATATCTCCTACCTCCGCCGCAAGATCGACCCGCACTCCTCCGAACCGCTCATCCAGACCAAGCGCGGCTTCGGATACATGCTGAAGGCCGACCGCACCGCCTGAACGGAGGCGCCCCCTGGGCCCGACGGCATCGCAGGACCGCGTCACCTCCTGGTGGCGCGGCCTCAGCCTGCGCACCAAAGTCACCGGTGTGACCGTCAGCATCCTCGCCTTCGGCATGATCGCCGCCGGTGTGGGAACGATGATCTTCCTGCGCAACGCGCAGCTGTCCGCTGTGGACCAGTCGCTGACGCAGACGGTCACGACCGATATCGCGAGCAGTCTGATGAACGTCACGCTCGACGACGGCGGGGCGACCTTCACCCCCATCGCGGCGGCGCCGACGGACTTCTCGGTCGCGGTGTACAGCGGCAAGGGCGAGGGCGAACGCCTGGCGGTCGCGGGAGGCGACGGATCGCTCGCACCGCCGCAGTTCCCGGAGACGTTCTCGCTCGACCAGACCGTGCTCGACGGCACGGCTCCGTTCGACCTCACGTCGGCGGATGGAACCGTTCGCTACCGCGCGAGCGTCGACACGTTGCCGATCGCAGGATCGCGCGAGTACTACACGCAGCTCGTCGCACTGCCTCTCAACGACGTGAACCGGACGGTGGCCAACTACATCGGCATCTACACCGTGCTGGCCCTGTTCACGATCGTCTGCAGCGCGATCCTGACGCGCGGACTCGTCACCCTCGCCTTCCGTGGACTCGGCCAGGTCGAATCCACCGCCATGACGATCGCCCGGGGCGACTTCAGCCAACGCATGAGCGACATCGCCCCCGGCACCGAGGTCGGCCGACTGAAGACGGCGATCAACGTCATGTTGGAGCGCATCGACGAAGCGCTCGGCGAGCGCGACTCGACCGTCGATCGCATGCGGCGTTTCATCGGCGACGCGAGCCACGAGCTCCGCACGCCGCTCGTGACCGTGCGCGGGTATGCCGAGCTGTATCGCATGGGGGCTATCCAGGATCCGGAGCAGACCGCCCAGGCCATGGAGCGCATCGAGAAAGAGGCGATCCGCATGGGCGCGCTCGTCGAGGATCTCCTCGCCCTCGCGCGCCTCGACGAGCAGCGGGACGTCGCGGTCGTCCCCGTCGACCTCCGCCCGATCGCCCGGGATGCCGCCCTCGACGCGCGCGCCGCCTCTCCCGATCGCGAGGTCACGTTCTCGGGGCAGACCCCGACGTCGACGATCCCGCTCGCGGTCTTCACGGCGCAGGAACCGACGCCGAAGCGACGCGGTGGCGCGATCGCCGGTGCGGGTCGCCTGCTGCGCCGTCGTCCCCGCACGGATGCCGCGCCTCCCCCGGCGCTCCAGACGGAACCGATTCTGATCCCCGCGCCGCAGGTGGTCCTCCCCATCGTGCTCGGCGACGAGAACCGGATCCGCCAGGTGGTGGCCAACCTCCTCGGCAACGCGCGCCGGTACACGCCCGAGGGCTCGCCCATCGAACTGACGGTCGGCGCCGACCTCGATTCCGGCCGCGGGTGGATCTCGATCGCCGACCACGGCGAGGGTGTGCCCGAGCAGATCCGCAGCAAGATCTTCCAGCGCTTCTGGCGAGCCGACTCGTCCCGCACCCGCGAGACGGGCGGCTCCGGCCTCGGACTGTCGATCGTCGCTTCCATCGTCGCCACCCTGCACGGCACCATCGAGGTCACCGACACCCCCGGCGGCGGCGCGACCTTCACGGTATCCCTCCCCCTCGCGATGGACCGTGCCACGGCCGGCGAAGCCGTCGACCTGGCCACACAGCCGCTCCCGCGGGCACCCCGCTCCGAGGACTGAGCGGACTCCTCCCCAGCGGACCGGGAGCGTCGGTCCTCCCCACGCTGCGCAGCGGCGTGAGGCCGGAACAGGGCGCGCACCTAGCGTGGCGGCATCCCATCGAAAGGAACCGTCATGACCGCCTTCACCGTCGACAGCGACGCCGTCCTCGCCGCGACCACCACGATCCGCGCCACCGGCGACCGGGTCCAGTCCGAGACCGCCACGATGCTCGGACACCTCACTCAGTTGCAGGGATCGTGGACCGGCAGCGCCTCGGTCGCCTTCCAGGGAGTCGTCGAACGCTGGCGTGCCGCCCAGCGCGAACTGGATGCCGCCCTCGCCGACATCAGCACCGCACTGGGCGCCGTCGGCCAGCAGTACGCGCAGACCGAGATGGCCGCGGCGGGCATGTTCCGCTGACGTGTCCGACCGGCGAAGGGCCCTTCCCAGAGGAAGGGCCCTTCGTGTCGAGCGGAGCAGACGTGCGTGGATCAGGACGCGTCCTCGTCTTCCTCCGGGTTGAAGTGCGACGGGGTGTCGCTGTGCCCGGCGGCGACGCCGTCAGGATCGGCGGGGATGGTGCCGTCCTTCCCGAGGCCGCCCGGCTTCTCAGACCCGTCGCTGTCCGAACCGTTCTGCGGGGATTGCGCGTCGTCACCGACGACGGCGGAGTCATCGTGGTCTGTCATGGGAACCTCTCCTCGGATCGATGTGACGAGGCCCGTGCGACGCTGCGCGATGACGGCCACCGTGTACGGCGTGGACGACGCCTCACCGCACACAATGGACTCCTGCCGCCGGAGCGGATGCTCCCTTGACATTCCGCGCGGGACGCTGCGGCGGCCCTCCGGCGCCCGGGAACGACGAAGGGCCCCTCCCGGAGGAGGGGCCCTTCGTGCTGACTGTCAGCGCTGGATCAGAAGTCCATGCCGCCGGTCGGGTCGCCGGCCGGAGCCGCCGCCTTCTCGGGCTTGTCGGCGACGACTGCCTCGGTGGTGAGGAAGAGGCCGGCGATCGACGCGGCGTTCTGCAGCGCCGAGCGGGTGACCTTGGCCGGGTCGATGATGCCCGCGGCGAACATGTCGACGTACTCACCGGTCGCGGCGTTCAGGCCCTGGCCCGCGGGGAGCTCGGCGACCTTGTTCGACACGACGCCCGGCTCGAGGCCGGCGTTGAGGGCGATCTGCTTCAGCGGCGCCTGGATGGCGACCTTGACGATGTTCGCACCGGTCGCCTCGTCACCGACGAGCTCGAGCTTGGCGAACGCCTTCTCGCCGGCCTGGATGAGCGCGACGCCACCACCGGGGACGATGCCCTCCTCGACGGCTGCCTTCGCGTTGCGGACGGCGTCCTCGATGCGGTGCTTGCGCTCCTTGAGCTCGACCTCGGTCGCCGCACCGGCCTTGATGACGGCCACGCCACCAGCGAGCTTCGCGAGGCGCTCCTGGAGCTTCTCGCGGTCGTAGTCGCTGTCGGTGTTGTCGATCTCGCGGCGGATCTGGGTCACGCGACCCTCGATCTGCGATGCCTCGCCGGCACCCTCGACGACCGTGGTCTCGTCC
Organism: Microbacterium sp. LKL04; assembly: GCF_900102005.1. Classification (NCBI taxonomy): domain Bacteria; kingdom Bacillati; phylum Actinomycetota; class Actinomycetes; order Micrococcales; family Microbacteriaceae; genus Microbacterium; species Microbacterium sp. LKL04. The sequence goes on from NZ_LT627736.1 coordinate 1,544,393, forward strand.
TTGGTGATGATGACCTTGCGGGCACGGCCGAGCAGGTCGAGGGTGGCGTTCTCGAGCTTGAGACCGACCTCCTCGGTGATGACCTGGCCGCCGGTGAGGATCGCGATGTCCTGGAGCTGAGCCTTGCGACGGTCGCCGAAGCCGGGAGCCTTGACGGCAGCCGACTTGAAGATGCCGCGGATCTTGTTGAGCACGAGCGTCGCGAGAGCCTCACCCTCGACGTCCTCGGCGATGATCAGGAGCTCCTTGCCCTCCTGGATCACCTTGTCGACGACGGGGAGAAGGTCCTTGATGTTCGAGATCTTCTGGTTCGCGATGAGGATGTAGGGATCCTCGAAGACGGCTTCCTGACGGTCGGCGTCGGTGACGAAGTAGGGGTTGATGTAGCCCTTGTCGAAGCGCATACCCTCGGTGAGCTCGAGCTCGGTGCCGAAGGTGTTGGACTCCTCGACGGTGACGACGCCTTCCTTGCCCACCTTGTCGATGGCCTCGGCGATCAGGGCGCCGATCTCGGGGTCGGCAGCCGAGATGGATGCCGTCGCCGCGATCTGGTCCTTGGTCTCGATCTCCTTCGCGCCGGCGAGCAGCTCGTCGGAGAGAGCCTTGACGGCCTTCTCGATGCCCTTCTTGAGCGAGATGGGGTCGGCGCCGGCTGCGACGTTGCGCAGACCTTCGCGCACGAGCGCCTGGGCGAGGACCGTGGCGGTCGTCGTGCCGTCACCGGCGACGTCGTCGGTCTTCTTGGCGACCTCCTTGACGAGCTCCGCGCCGATCTTCTCGTACGGGTCGTCGAGCTCGATCTCCTTGGCGATCGACACGCCGTCGTTCGTGATCGTGGGGGCGCCCCACTTCTTCTCGAGCACGACGTTGCGGCCGCGGGGGCCGAGCGTCACCTTGACGGCGTCGGCCAGGGTGTTGAGGCCGCGCTCGAGGCCGCGGCGGGCCTCCTCGTCGAAAGCGATGATCTTTGCCATAAGTGTGTCGTCCCTCCCGGACGTGAGGTTCAGTACCGTGCCCCCAGGGACTGGGAGCGGGATCGTTCTGGCACTCAGGATGAGTGAGTGCTAAATCATTCTGGCACTCGACCATAGCGAGTGCAAGCCGTGCGACACCGACTCGCGCGACCGTGACGACATCGCACTGAGGCCGCACGCACAGCCCGATCACCGCGCGGAGGAACGGATGCCGACGATCGTCGAAATCGCTTCATCGCGGGGATCAACGGCGTGCGAAACGCTGCACGAGGATATGCCGTGAACCGCGAGGAGATGCGACGCCTACCTGCGGTGGGACACCGCCGAGTGGCGCGACGGATTCGCCGGGTGGCAGCACTTCGACGCCGTGTCCGCAGCGTTTCAGCAGGTCCGCGACGGAGCTGGACCCCGCCGAGGTGAGCGGAACGTTCCTCCGCCGGTACGAGAGCTGAGACTCGTCAGGCGACGACGCGGACGGACTCGGCCTGCGGGCCTTTCTGGCCGCTGCCGACGGTGAACTCGACAGCCTGGCCCTCCTCGAGAACGCGGAAGCCCGACATGTCGATGTTGGAGTAGTGGACGAAGACGTCCTGTCCGTCACCGAGGGTGATGAAGCCGAAGCCCTTCTCGGCGTTGAACCATTTGACGGTTCCCTGGGTCATGCGAATCTCCTGAAGCTGTGGGACATCGAAATGCTAGCCACGCGCCCAGGCCGGAATCCGCGGTTCCGGGCTTTGTTGACACCCGTGCACCGAAGTGTTTACGACGGCGAAACACATCGCGTCGCGCGGGGCTCACTCCGAGCCGAAATCGAGCCCCACGACGATCACCAGCTGCGGTCGGCTGGTCCCGCCGGCATCCGTCGTCTCGGGCGGCGCCACCACCTGGTACGTGTCATCGAGGGAGACGTCCGCTCCACCGATGGCGTCCGCGAGCCCTCGGGCGGCGGCCTCGTCGGTCGCCGTACCGTAGTAGACCGTCGTCGTCGGGAAGTCGTTCGAGCTCGCGTTGCTCGCCTCGACGTCCGCGGCATCCCATCCTGCAGCGACGACGTCGTCGCGCACCTTGGCCCCGAGTCCGTTCTCCGCCGTCGCGTTCAGAACGAGCACCTGGTAGGAGGTGTCGACGCGGGGCGCGACGACAGCGGCCGTGCCGGTGGAGGCCGGCACCGGAGCGGCGTCGAACCGCCCGGTGGCGTACAGGGTGCCGAACACACCTGCGGCCACGATCGCCACCGTCGCGACGACGGACCACAGCGCGATCACCCCCACGCGCAGGCGCGGCGCCTCGGCGCGATGCGCACCCACGCGTGCGGAACCGGCGGGGAGGTCGTCGAAGCGATCCGTGGTGGCGGACCGGCCCTGCGAAGCGGAAGGATCCGTCGGGGCGGGCTGCTCTGGCTCGGTCGGGGAGGTCGGAGACGGCACCCGAGGATCCTACCGGGCCGAGGCCGGGAGGATTCCGGCGCGGCTGCGCCGCTCGCGCTCCTGCGCCGCCTGGAGCCGCCGGAGCCGGTGGACGAGCACCGGATCGTGGGCGACGGCATCCGCCGACTCGAGGATGCGACCGAGGAGCTGGTAGTACCGCGCGGGCGTCAGCGACAGCTCGGCCCGCACAGCCTCCTCCTTCGCACCCGAGTGACCGTGCCACCTCGCCTCGAAGTCGAGGATGTCGCGGTCACGGTCGGCGAGGGGCACTCCCCCACCGTACGACCGTCACCGGGCGACACCACGGAACATCCGGGCGGTTCGTCCGGTTGAATAGGACGAGGGAAGGAAGAAACACATGAGCTATCGCGTGGAGAAGACCGATGAGCAGTGGCGCGAGGAGCTGACGCCCGAGCAGTACGCCGTCCTGCGTCAGTCCGGAACGGAGCGCGCGTGGACCGGCGAACTCCTCGATGAGGATCGTGCCGGGTTCTACACCTGCGCCGCCTGCGGGTCGGAGCTGTTCCAGAGCGGCACGAAGTTCGACTCGCACTGCGGGTGGCCGAGCTTCTACGAGTCGGTCCGCCCCGAGGCGGTCGAACTGATCGAGGACAACAGCCACGGCATGGTCCGCACCGAGGTGCGCTGCGCCAACTGCGGATCGCACCTGGGGCACGTGTTCCCCGACGGGTTCGGCACCCCGACCGGCGACCGTTACTGCATGAACTCGCTCTCGCTCTCGTTCACCCCGAAGGGTGACGAGGCCTGATCGACCGCGGCGATCAGCGCCGTACGCGCCAGAAGGCGGCGACGGACACCGACGCGAGGCCGATCACGACGGTGATCGCCTCGACGAGGAGTCCGGGACCGGCAGGCGCGGGCCAGAGGGCGTCGAGGACCAGCGAGGCGACGAGCTGACCCGAGACGGCCGCCAGGCCGAACAGCAGCACCCCCGTCCGCGCCACGATCGCGGCGGACATCACGATGTAGGTGACGCCCAAGACGCCTCCGAGGTAGAGCCACGGCTCCCCCGGGGGCGTCGCGGGTGGTCCGCTGACGAGCGTGACGATGACGGCGAGCACCGCGAGGATAACGGTGCCGACGATGAAGTTGACGAGGGTCGCCGTCAGGGGCGTCCCGACGCGGGCCCGCAGCCGGCCGTTCGTGGCCTGCTGCCAGGCGAGTCCGACGCCGACGAACACGGGCAGGATCACCATCCAGACCGGAACGCCGGCCAGGCCGTCACCGGCGATCAGCACGACCGCCACGGCGGCGAGCGCGAGCGCTCCCCCGACCAGCCGCGGCACCGTGACGGCGACGACCCCTCCCGGGCCGAAGCCGATTCGGTCGAACACGAGCCCGCCCACGGTCTGCCCGGCCACGATCCCGACGGTGAACAGCGACACCCCCACGATCCCGACGGCGAAGCTCTGCGTCCCGACCGTGAATGCGCCGGCTGCGCCGCCCACCAGCATCCACCAGGGAATCGTGTGCTCCCGGATGCCGCGCGCCAGGGTGGCGGCGCCGCGCCGCCCGGCGGGGGTCAATGCGCTGATGAGCGCGATCAGCACCAGCCCGCTCGCGAACGAGACGACGGCCGCTGCCATCGCGTGCTCGAGACGCACGCCGAGCTGCCCGTTGATGCGGGCCTGGACGGCGGTGAGGACACCGACGGACACCGCCGCGAGAAGGGCGGGAGCGACGGATGCCGGGGCTGAGGGACTCGCTGTCGTCACGCGGCCGGCTCAGCCGAACAGCGCGGCGGCTTCTTCATAGCGGTGCAGGGGCACCGTGTGCAGCGACCCGAGCGCCTCCGCGAAGGGGACGCGGACGATCTCGGTCCCCTGCATGGCGACCATCTGACCCCAGGCGCCGTCGACGATGGCGTCGGCGGCGTGCAGGCCGAGACGCGTCGCGAGGACGCGGTCGAAGCCCGAGGGCGATCCGCCGCGCTGGATGTGACCGAGCACCGTCGAGCGGGTCTCGATGCCCGTGATGCGCTCGATCTCGGGCGCGAGGAGCTCGCCGATGCCGCCCAGGCGCGGCCGGTTGAACGCGTCGAGACCCTTGTCGCTGTAGGCCTCCTCCATGCCGGTGAGCTTGAAGCCCTCCGACACGACGACCAGCGGCGCGCGGCCACGGTCATGCGCTTTGGTGACCTGCTCGGCGACGTCGTCGATCGACATGGGCACTTCGGGGATGCAGATGACGTGCGCACCGGCGGCGATGCCCGAGTGCAGGGCGATCCAGCCGACGTGACGTCCCATGACCTCGGCGACCATGCAGCGCTGGTGCGAGTCGCCCGTCGTCCGCAGCCGGTCCATGGCCTCGGTGGCGATGTTGACGGCCGTGTCGAAGCCGAAAGAGTAGTCGGTGGCCTGGAGGTCGTTGTCGATCGTCTTCGGCACTCCCAGGACGTTGATGCCGTCCTTGTGCAGACGGTCGGCCGCTGCGAGCGTGCCTTCACCGCCGATCGCGACGATGCCGTCGAGGCGGTGGCCGTACATCGTCTTGGAGATGTTCTCGGCGCCGCCGCGCGGCCCCTCGTAGGGGTTCGTCCGGCTCGTGCCGAGGATCGTGCCGCCGACCTTCGACAGGCCCTTCACCTCGTGACGGGTCAGGGGGAAGAAGTCCCCGTCGACCACACCGCGCCACCCGTCGCGGATGCCCACGAACTCGATGTCGTAGGTCGTCGTGCCCTTCAGCACGATGCCCCGGATGACGGCGTTCAGTCCAGGACAGTCGCCGCCGCTCGTGAGGATACCGATCTTCATGGGTGGTCCTTAGGTGATTCGGGTTGATGCTGGGGGCGACGCTGCCTCCACGACACTAGCGTCGCGGCGGCATCCCCTGCCAGCGGAGCGGCGTCAGGCCGCGCCGAGGGCCTGCCGGAGCAGATGCATCAGCGCCGACAGCTGCACCGAGTCGCTCGAGGTCGGGTCGACGGCCTCGCCGTCGAGCGCGCGCTGCGCGAGCCCCTGCTTGCTGTCGATGAGCTCGGCGATCTTCGTGTCGATCGTGTGCGCGGCGATGATGCGCCACGCGGTGACCGGCTCGTCCTGACCGATGCGGTGCACGCGGTCGATCGCCTGCGTCTGCTCGGCGGCCGTCCAGCTGAGTTCGGCGAGGACGACGTTCGACGCCGCCTGCAGGTTCAGCCCGACACCGGCGGCGGTCAGCGAGCAGACCGCGATCGCGACGTCCGGGTCGCCGTTGAAGGCGTCGATCGCCTGCTGGCGCACGGGCGTCGTCTGGTCGCCGCGGATCGAGACCGTGCGAAGGCCGGCCGACGCGAAGTGCGCCTCGGCGGCATCCATCACGTCGATGTGCTTGGCGAAGAACACGACCTTGCCGACCGAGCGCTGCAGCTGCACGGCGTAGTCGGCGGCGAGCTGCGCCTTGGCCTGACCGATGCGACGCACCATGGTGAAGACGTTCTCGGAGCCGCTGGCCGCGGCCTTCGCCTCTTCGAGTTCGCCGTGGGCGACCAGGCGCACGATGTCCTCGTCCGCCTCGCCCCGCAGCACGCGGTCGCCGCGTGCCTCGATGATGCGACGGTACTTCGCGGCGAGGCGCTCGCCCAGCTCGCGCTCGGCGGCGCGGATCGACCGGCCGTACTCGTCGTCGAGCTCGACGGGGAGGTCGGCGACGAGCTTGTCGGGCAGGTCGGCGGCCACGTCCTTCTTCTTGCGGCGGACGATGCCCATCGAGATCACGGCGGAGCGCGCCTCGGGGTAGAACGCCTTGTCGGCCGGGGTGAGGCCGGTCTCGTCGAGGCGCGCCATCAGCTCGGGTCCCGGCTTCTCGCCGTTGGTCCAGCCGAGGAAGCGCCAGATGGCGTCGAAGTCCTCGACATCGTTGATGAGCGGCGTACCGGTGAGCGCCAGCAGGAGCGGATCGCGCACCTGCTCGCGGATCCGCGAAGCGAGCGCGAGCACGTTCCGGGAACGCTGCGAGGTCAGGTTCTTGATGAAGTGCGCCTCGTCGACGACCATGCCCTTCAGCCCGATGGAGCTGAGCCAGGCGAGGTGACGATCGAGGATCTCGTAGTTGACGATGAACACGTCGGCGAAGGCGTCCATCGTCTCGCCGTCGCCCTGGATGACGGTGGCGCGACGCTGCGGCGTCCACCGCTCGACCTCGCGGGCCCAGTTCATCTTCACGACGTTGGGGACGACGACCAGGAGCGGGAAGGCGTCGGCGACGGATGCCGCGAGCACCGACTGCGCCGTCTTGCCGAGACCCGGCTCGTCGGCGAGCAGGAAGCTGCGGTGCCCCGCGCGGACGGCTTCGAGGAACCGGGACTGGTGCGGCATGACCTCGAGGTTCTTGGGCGACAGCCGGTCGAACTCGGGAACCGGGGGCAGGTCCATCGAGGCGGCACCGCCGCCGGCGCCCGTCTCGAACGCCTTGTAGAGGGGGCCCATGAGCTCCCACCCGTCGAGGCGGCGGCGCGGTGTGGGACCGGCGACACGCATCGCGACGTCGGGCGCCAGGAACGGGTTCGATTCCTTGCGCGCCTCGACCTGCGGCGGCACGACCTGGCGGTCGGCGACACCCTCGGGGACCACGGGGGCCTGCGCGGGCTTCGCGTCGGTGATGATCAGCTCGTCCTCGGGCAGGTCGGCGCCCGACTCGATGAGCCAGTCGCGCCGCATGCGACGGGCGACGGGCGACGTCGCCTGGTCGACCTCGAGCAGCTGGATGAGCGACGTGTCGCGGGCGGCGGTCTTGGCGAGGATCGTCGCGACGCCGTCGAGGCGCTTGAGCAGCTCGGCGCGGGCGCCGTCGGCGATGTCGGTCGCCGCCTTGACGCGGGCGCGCTCCTCGCGGACGAGGAAGGCGATGACCTGGAACTTCACCCGGTTGGTCGGCCCCAGCTTCCCGCGCTGCGCCTTGGCCTCGACCTCGCGCACCTTGCGGGCGAGGATCGGGATGAGGGGTGCCTCGTCGTCTCGACGCGACGATGATCCCCGACGACGCCGAGCGGCGGTCTTGGGGGCGGTGGCTGCCGTGGTCGGCATGCTCCTCCTGAGCGTGACACCGGCGGATGCCGGCGATCGCCGTCGATGGATGACGACGTTCTTACGGGACCGCGACGGTACGGCCGCGGTGAGAATGTGTTCCCCGGATCCCCCGGCTGCGGGCACTCGCTTCTGCGAGCTGCGGCGACGGAAGGTTCCTTCGCCCCCAGTCTAGCGCGTCCGGGGCCCGCGACACGTCGCGTCCTATCCGGGCGCGTACGCTTGGGTGTCATGCCCACCGAACGCGAACTCGCCGCCGCCATCGACCACGCGATCCTGAAGCCCGAGCTCACCCGGGCAGACGTCGACGCCGAGTTCAACATCGCGGCCGAGTGGGGCGTCTTCAGTGTCTGCGTGCGGCCGAGCGACATCCCTCATGCCGTCGAGCGTCTCGCGGGCACGGGCGTCGCGGTCGGCACCGTCATCGGCTTCCCGCACGGCACCACGTCGACGGCGGCCAAGGTCGCCGAGACCCGCCAGGCGATCGCCGATGGCGCCGCGGAGGTCGACATGGTCGTCAACATCGCCGCCCTCCGTTCCGGGTTCGACGACGTCGTCGTCAGCGACATCCGGGCGGTCGTCGCGGCGGCCGACGGTCGCGTCACCAAGGTCATCCTCGAGACGGCGCTCCTGGACGACGAGCAGATCGAGCGCGGCAGCCGCCTCACCGAGGCCGGCGGCGCGCACTTCGTGAAGACCTCCACCGGGTTCGCCGGCGGCGGGGCGACGGTCCCCCACGTCGAGCTCATGCGTCGCACGGTCGGTGCGGGCGTCGAGGTGAAGGCCTCGGGCGGCGTCCGCAGCTACGCCGACGCCCTCGCCATGCTCGAGGCCGGTGCCACGCGGCTCGGCACGAGCGGCAGCGCCGTCATCCTCGGCGAGGCACGACGAGTGGATGCCGGGGCTTCGGCGACCGGCGCCGTCGACGACACCTCGTACTGAGCCTGCGGGCTCCGCGCGGAGGGTGCAGCCTCAGGACCGGAGCGCCCTGCGGACATCCGTGACGTCGGCATCCATCTGCGCGATCAGCTTCTCGATGCCCTCGAAGGCCACCATGCCGCGGACACGCGCGACGAACTGCACCTGAACGATGTGTCCGTACAGATCGAGACCCGTCTCGTCGAGGACGTAGGCCTCGACCTGCCGGACGAGGACGTCGTCGAACGTCGGGTTCGTGCCGATGGAGATCGCGGCGGGGTACCGGGTCGCGGGCGCATAGCCGCCCGCATCCGTCCCTTCATCGACCAGCCAGCCGGCGTAGACGCCGTCGGCGGGGATGAACCCCTCGGCGTCGGTAGCGAGATTCGCCGTCGGGTAACCGAGCTCGCGACCGCGCTTGAGTCCGTGGACCACCTCGGCTCGCACGGCGTGCGGGCGGCCCAGCAACCGGGCGGCGTCCTCGACCTGGCCCGCGGCGAGCAGCTCGCGCACCCACGTCGACGACACGCGGCGACCGCCGCCCTGGACGTCGCCGACGATGTCGACGGTGAAGCCGCGGGATCGGCCGGAGTCCACGAGGAACTCCGGTGTGCCGGCTCCCCCGCGACCGAAGCGGAAATCCGCGCCGACCATGACCCGGACCGCTCCCAGGGCGTCCACGAGGATCCGCTCGACGAACGTCTCGGGGGCGAGAGCCGCGAGGGCCTCGTCGAAACGGAGCACGAGGACGGCGTCGACCCCGGCGTCGCGGAGCAGGGCGATCTTCTGCTCGACGCTCACGAGCGACTCGGGGCAGATCTCGGGCCGCAGGAGGCTCAGGGGGTTGCGATCGAACGTGACCGCGACGACGCGGGCCCCGGCATCCGTCGCGGTCACACGCGCCCGGTCGATGACGGCGCGGTGACCGGAGTGGACGCCGTCGAACTTGCCGATCGCGACGACGCTCGGACCGAACCCGCCGGGGATCTCGGCCGGGTCGCGGAAGACGATCATGCCGACACCGCCGTCGGGCGGCGCCGGCGGTGCGCGATGAGCCACCAGAGGCCGAGGAACGGCAGCACGAGCGGGATCAGCACGTATCCGATGCCGTAGCCGGACCACACCGTCGGGTGGTCGAAGAGCTCGGGATGGGTCAACGAGAGCGTGCCAACGACGAGGACGCCGACGAGCTCGAACACGATCGCCGCCCACGCAACGCGGTACCAGCGCTCCGACGCGCTGAAGACGAGAGCCAGGGTCGCGAGGATGTAGACGAGCGCCGACAGCGCCGACAGCGAGTAGGCGAGCGGCGCATCGTCGAACTCGCGGACGATCTGGACGAAGGAACGCCCCGTGGCTCCGAGCGCCATGATCGCGTAGACCACGACGAGGACCCGGCCGACACCGGTCATCCGACGAGGGGGCGGGGTGGATGCGGCCGACGAAGCGGTCGAGGTCGGCACGGTCTCAGGCATGGCATCTCAATCCTACGACCGGCGCGAGCTCAGCTCGCCGCTCACCCGGGTGAGCGGATCAGGCGACCTGGATGGTCCAGATCACGTTCATGCGCCACACCATGATCGCGATCGCGAACGCCGCGACGCCCATCACCACGGTGCTCCACCGGCTCCGCTCGATGAGGGCCCAGATAACGGCGGCCGGCGGGATCAGCACGGCAGACACGAGGTAGACCCAGAACTCGAGCAGGTCGCCCGACGGCGGGTTGCCGGCGAGGGGCGCGATGATCGAGATCACAACCTGAACGATGAGCAGCACGAGGATGAGCGCCTGCGTCCCGACCGACAGGTCGCTCGGTCGTCGACCCGCGAGGCCCAGGACGGTGCACAGGAGCCCGGCCGCGCAGGCGACGGCGATGACGGCGACGGTGAACCAGGCGATCACGGCTGCTGCTCCTCGGGCATGTTCATGAGGCTCTTCACGTCGACCCCGCGGCGTCCGACGATGCCGACCAGGGCGCCGTCCGGTGCGATGGCGGCGGGCGTCTCCGCCTCGAGGCGCTCCGCCGCACCCAGCAGACGCTTGCCGTGTCGCAGGTCTCGCGCCTCGTCGACCGTGACGGGGAACGCGCCGAGAAGGGATGCCGCGACCTCGGCGGCATCCTTCAACGGCACCTCGGGGGCGAGTTCTGCGACGGCGTCGGCGACGTCGAACGGGCCGACGCGCGTGCGGCGCAGGGCGGTCAGGTGGCCGCCGACGCCGAGGTCCGCGCCGAGGTCCCGCGCGAGCGCCCGGATGTAGGTGCCGCTCGAGCAGTCCACGATGACGTCGACGTCGATGACGCCGTCGCCGCGGCGGATCCCCCGCACCTCGAACCGGCTCACGACGACGTCTCGCGCCTTCAGCTCGACCTGCTCCCCCGCGCGCGCCAGGTCGTAGGCGCGACGTCCGCCGACCTTGATCGCCGACACGGTGCTCGGCACCTGCGCCATGGGTCCCGTCAGTGAGCGGATGCCGACGCGGATCGCGTCGTCGGCGACACCACCGGCATCCGTCCGCGACGTCTCGACGCCGTCGGCGTCGTCGGAGTCCGTCGTCACGCCGAGGCGGATCGTGGCCTCGTACGTCTTGTCGAGGCCGACGACGTAGGTGAGCAGTCGCGTGGAGTGACCGATCCCGAGGACGAGGAGGCCCGTCGCCATGGGGTCGAGGGTGCCGGCGTGGCCGATCTTGCGGGTGTTCAGCGCGCGACGGGCGCGGGCCACGATGTCGTGACTCGTGACGCCCCCGGGCTTGTCGACGAGGAGGATCCCGCCGCTCGCCTGACTCTGGTGCATGGCTTCCAGCCTAGGCTGGAGCGGTGCCCGACCTCGCCTCACCGCTGATCGCGTGGTACCGCGAGAACGCCCGGGACCTGCCGTGGCGACGCGAGGGGTTCGGCGCCTGGGGCACCCTCGTGAGCGAGTTCATGCTGCAGCAGACGCCCGTCGCCCGGGTGATCCCCCGCCTCGAGGAGTGGCTCGCACGCTGGCCGACACCGGCCGACCTCGCCGCCGCTCCCCCGGCCGACGCGGTCCGCCTCTGGGCGAACCTCGGCTACCCGCGACGCGCCCTCTGGCTGCACCGCGCGGCGACCGAGATCCGCGACCGGCACCACGGGGTCGTCCCCCGCGACGTCGACGCCCTGCTCGCGCTCACCGGGATCGGCGACTACACCGCCCGAGCGGTGGCGGTGTTCGCGTTCGGCGACCGGCATCCCGTCGTCGACACGAACACGCGACGCGTCCTCGCCCGCGCCGTCGAGGGACGCTCGCAGCCGGGGCCTCCGGCGAAGGCCGACCTCGCCGCGATGGCCGCGATACTCCCCGAGGACGACGAGGACTCCGCGGTCGTCAACGCGGCCGCCATGGAGCTCGGCGCCGTCGTCTGCACGGCACGGGCGCCGCGATGCGAGGCGTGCCCCCTGGCGGAGATGTGCGCCTGGCGCGCCGCCGGATACCCCGACACGGGCGACGACCGCAGAAAGCAGGCACGCTACGAGGGCAGCGACCGCCAAGCGCGCGGCGCCGTCATGAAAGTGCTGAGGGATGCCGACGGCCACGTCGCGCCCGCCGCCGCCGTGATCGCCGAATGGCCCGACCCGCAGCAGCGGGACCGGGCCATCGACTCACTCATCGTCGACGGCCTGGTCGAGGCCGTCGACGGGATGCTGCAGCTGCCGCGCTAGAGCGCGACAGGCGGGCACGTCAGTCCTCGTCGCCCTCTTCGCGGGGCTTCACGTACGGGTCCTCGTCACCGGCGTAGGTGCCGGACGCGGCGATCCCCGCGACCTGCGCGTCGCGCTCGCGGGCCTCGCGCAGGAGGTCCTCGATGTGCCCCGCGTTCTCGGGAAGGGCATCGAGGATGAACTCGAGGGTCGGGGTCAGACGCGTGCCGAGCTGACGCCCGACTTCGCTGCGCAGCATCCCCGTCGCCGCCTTGAGGGCAGCGGCCGAGTCGGTGCGCGCGTCGTCGTCGCCGTAGACCGTGTAGAAGACGGACGCGTGCTGCAGGTCACCCGTGACGCGCACGTCGGTGATCGTGACGAATCCGAGCCGCGGGTCGCGCAGCCCCTTGTCGAGGCGCTCCGCGATGAGCACGCGGATGCGGTCCGCCAGCCGTGCCTGCCGTTCTCCGGCCATGTCCTTCTCCTTCTCTACCCGGCCCGCGATACGGCGGGCCGGAAACTGCGGAGGACTCGGATGTCCGTCCGAGGCAATCGGGGTAGGGGCCCCGCTCTTGCCGAGGACGGACATCCGAGTCCGTAGCAACCTGAGGATCAGCCGCGCGGCTTCTCCACCATTTCGGTCGTCTCGATCTCGTCACCGATCTGGATGTCGTTGTACTTGCCGAGACCGATACCGGCCTCGAAGTCCGTACGGACCTCGGTGACGTCGTCCTTGAAGCGGCGCAGCGACTCGATGGCCAGGCCGTCGGCGAGCACGACGCCGTCGCGGATGACCCGCGCCTTGGCGTTTCGCGTGATCGTTCCCGAACGGACGATGACACCGGCGATGTTGCCGAACTTCGAGGAGCGGAACACCTCGCGGATCTCGGCGACACCCGACTGGACCTCTTCGAACTCCGGCTTGAGCATGCCCTGGAGGGACTGCTCGACGTCGTCGATCGCGTTGTAGATGACCGAGTAGAACCGGACGTCCACACCCTCGCGGGCGGCACGCTCGCGGGCCTTCGTGTCGGGCCGGACGTTGAAGCCGATGACGATCGCGTTGTCGATCGTCGCCAGGTTGATGTCCGACTCGGTGACAGCACCCACACCGCGGTGGATGATGCGCAGCTGCACGCTGTCGTCGACCTCGATCTTGAGGAGCGATTCCTCGAGGGCCTCGACGGCACCCGAGACGTCACCCTTGATGATGAGGTTGAGCGACTCGACCTTGCCCTCTTCGAGCGCGCGGGTGAAGTCCTCGAGCGAGATGCGCTTGCGGGCCTTGGCCAGCTGGGCGTTGCGCTCGACCGCTTCGCGCTTCTCAGCGATCTGGCGGGCCATGCGGTCCTCTTCGGTGACGATGAAGACATCACCGGCGCGGGGCACGGAGTTCAGACCCTGCACCTGCACGGGGCGCGACGGGTAGGCCTCGTCCACGGCATCGCCGTTCTCGTCGATCATGGCGCGGACGCGGCCGTAGGCCGTGCCTGCGACGATCGCGTCACCGACGCGGAGCGTTCCGGACTGGATCAGCACCGTGGCGACCGAACCGCGACCCTTGTCGAGCTTCGCTTCGATCGCGACACCACGGGCCGCCTTGTTCGGGTTGGCCGTGAGGTCCAGACCCGCGTCGGCGGTGAGGAGGACGGCATCCAGCAGTTCCTGGATGTTGGTGCCCTGGCGAGCCGACACGTCGACGAACATGACGTCGCCGCCGTACTCCTCGGCGACCAGACCGTACTCGGTGAGCTGCTGACGGACCTTCGCGGGGTTCGCGTCGGGCTTGTCGACCTTGTTGACCGCGACCACGATCGGGACATTCGCCGCCTGAGCGTGGTTCAGCGCCTCGACCGTCTGCGGCATGATGCCGTCGTCGGCCGCGACCACGAGGATCGCGAGGTCGGTCACCTGCGCGCCACGGGCACGCATGGCGGTGAACGCCTCGTGACCCGGGGTGTCGATGAAGGTGATCGCACGCTCGATGCCCTCGTGCTCGGTCCACACCTGGTAGGCACCGATGTGCTGGGTGATGCCACCCGCTTCACCGGCGACGACGTTGGTCTGACGGATCGCGTCGAGCAGTCGCGTCTTACCGTGGTCGACGTGGCCCATGACGGTGACCACGGGAGGACGGATCTCGAGGTCGTCCTCGCTCTCCGCCTCCAGCTCGGCCTCGAGGTCGAGACCGAAGCCCTCGAGGAGCTCTTTGTCCTCGTCCTCGGGAGACACCATCTGGATCTTGTAGCCGAGCTCCTCACCGAGGATCTCGAACGTCGCCTCATCCAGCGACTCGGTGGCCGTGGCCATCTCGCCGAGGTTGAAGAGGATCGTCACGAGGGTGCCGGGCTGGACGTTGTACCCGCGCAGGGCCTCGAGCTTGTCGGCGAAGTCCGAGATCGACGCACCGCGACGCAGGCGGATGATCTCGCCGTTGCCCTTGGAGACGTTGACGCCGCCGACGACCGGCGCCGACCGCATCTCGAATTCCTGCCGCTTCGCCCGACGCGACTTGCGCTGCTTGGACTTGCCGCCACCCTTACCGAAGGCACCTGCGGTACCACCGCCGGGGCCACGACCGCGGCCACCGCCGCCACCGGGACGACCGGCGAAACCGCCGGCCGGAGCGCCCGGACGCGCGGCGCCGAAGCCGCCGGCGCCGCCGGGACGGCCGGGGCCGCCGGGACGCTGCTGGAAGGGTGCGCCGGGACGACCGCCACCGGGACGACCCGCGCCGCCGGGACGCGGAGCGCCGGGGCGAGGGGCACCGGGACGCGGAGCCTGGGGACGCGGGATGTTGCCGGGGTTGGGCCGCTGACCCATGCCCTGAGCCGACGCGAACGGGTTGTTACCCGGACGGGGGCCGGCGGGGCGCTGCCCCATGCCCTGCGAGCTGGCGAACGGGTTGTTGCCGGGGCGCGGCGCGCCACCGGGACGCGGCGGCTGAGCGCCGGGCTTGCCGGGCGTGGCCGCAGGTGCGGGAGCGCCGGGCTTCGGAGCGCCCGATTCGGGTGCGGCCGACGGCGCCGCTGCGGCGGGCTTCTCCGCTGCAGGCTGAGCGGGAGCCTCGGGGGCCGCCGGCTCAGGAGCCGGAGCGGGCTTGGGTGCCGACGGGCGGGGTCCGGGTGTTGCGCCGGATGCCGGTGCCTTGGCGGCGGGCTTCGCGGGCGCGGCGGCAGGTGCCTTGACGCCTTCCGCCTCGAGGGCGGCGCGGAGCTTGCGAGCCACGGGGGGCTCGATGGTGGACGAAGGGCTCTTGACGAATTCGCCGAGCTCCTTCAGCTTCGCGAGGGCGACTTTACTGTCGACGCCGAGCTCGGAAGCGATCTCGTGCACGCGTGGTTTTGCCACAATTCTCCTGTCTGGGGCCCGCCCCGGACAGGGCGGACCGTCATTCGCGGACGGGTCTCATTTCGAGCCGTTCACTTTGTGTCCATAGCCGTTCAGCCGTTTCGCTGGAGGGATTCTCTGGTGGTCCGCGCATCCAGTGCCGCTGTGTCCAGCGGAGTGGCTACCCGTAGTGCTCGTCCGAACGCGCGACGCTGGAGAGCTGTGCTCACGCAACGGTCCGTGTCATGCACCCACGCGCCCCGACCCGGGAGGACGGCCTTCTCGTCGATGACGAGGGCGCCGTCCCTGGCCACGATGCGGAGCAACGAGGACCGGGGGGCACGCGTGCGGCATCCCACACACGTTCGAACAGGTTCCATCCTACCGCGTCAGGACTCGTCGAGAATGCTGTCGGGCTGGATGTCGATCTTCGCGCCGGTCAATTTCGCCGCGAGCCGGGCGTTCTGACCTTCCTTGCCGATCGCGAGCGAGAGCTGGTAGTCGGGAACGAGTGCGCGAACCGCCTTCGTGGCCTGGTCGAGCACGAAGCTCGAGGTCACCTTGGCGGGCGACAGCGCGTTCGCCACGAACTTCGGCAGCGTCTCGTCGTAGTCGACGATGTCGATCTTCTCTCCGCCGAGCTCCTCGGTGACGGCGCGCACGCGGCGGCCGAGCTCACCGATGCAGGCGCCCTTCGCGTTGACCGCGGGGTCGTTCGCCTTGACGGCGATCTTCGTGCGGTGACCGGCTTCGCGGGCGAGCGAGACGATCTCGACGACGCCCGAGGCGATCTCGGGGACCTCGAGGGCGAACAGCTTGCGGACGAGACCGGGGTGGGTGCGCGACACGGTGATCTGCGGCCCCTTGAGACCCTTCGAGACCGAGGTGACGTAGACGCGCAGACGCGAACCGTGCGCGTAGTCCTCGCCGGGGACCTGCTCCTCGGGGGGCAGGATCGCCTCGATCGTGCCGAGGTCGACGTGCACCATGCGGGGGTTCGGTCCCTGCTGGACGACGCCGGCGACGATGTCGCCTTCCTTGCCCTTGAACTCGCCGAGCACGGCGTCGTCGGCGATGTCGCGGAGGCGCTGGCTGATGACCTGCTTCGCGGCGAACGCGGCGATGCGGCCGAAGTCGTCGGGTGTCGACTCCTCCTCGCCGATGACGGCGCCTTCTTCGTCGCGCAGCGGGATGTACACGGCGACGTGTCCGCTCTTGCGGTCGAGGTGGGCGCGCGCGCCCTCGGGGAGTTCACCGTCGGGGGACGTGTGCTTCGCGTAAGCCGTCAGGATGGCCTGCTCGATGATCCGGATCAGTTCCTCGAACGGGATCTCCCGTTCGCGTTCGACGGTCCGCAGCAGCCCCAGGTCGATGTCCATAGGTGCCTCCCTTTTTCAGTTGCTCAACACGGCGCCGCTCGCACCCGGTCTCCCGGCGCGTCGCGGCATCCCGTCAACGTTACCCGATCGAAGGGATCCCGACCTGAGAAGATCGAGGGATGACCGACGCCGTGGAGGACGCCGCGCGGAGCGTGCGCCGCTCCCCCATCGCACGCGGGATGGCCCGCGGCGGGTACGCCGCGAACGGCGTCGTGCACCTGCTCTTCGGGGTGATCGTCATCGTCATCTCCTTCGGCGGGCGCGGCGAATCGGACCAGGCGGGCGTCTTCCGCGCGATCCTCGACGCACCGCTCGGGCTCGCGCTCGTGTGGCTGCTCGCTCTGCTGCTCGGAGCGCTGGGCCTGTTCCAGGTGCTGCGGGCTTTCCTCGCGAAGGGGACGGATGCCGCGGCCTGGGGACGCCGGTCGTCGGCGGCCGGGCAGGCGGTCGTCTACCTCGCCCTGGCGGCGATCGCCGTGACGGTCGCGCTCGGCGCTCGGCTCGACGGCGACCGCAGCGCGCAGGAGGTGACCCATTGGCTCCTCGAGACCCCCGGCGGCGTCTTCGTGGTCGCAGCGGCGGGGGTCGGACTCGCCGTCGGCGGCCTCGTGTTCGCCTCGATCGGGGTGCGCCGCTCCTTCGACAAGCAGGTCCGCGTCCCGCGCGGGGCTATGGGCACGGCGGTCACCGTGACGGGGGTCGTCGGCTACCTCGGCAAGGGCCTGTCCGTGGCGATCGTCGGGGTGCTGCTCATCGTCGCGGCCGTCAAACAGGAGGCTGCCGCAGCGGGCGGGTTCGACGCCGCCATCGAGGCGCTCCTCGAGCAGCTGCTCGGTCCGCTCCTCGTGTTCCTGATCGGCTTCGGGCTCGTCGTCTACGCGGCCTTCAGCTTCCTCCGCGCTCGGTACGCGAAGCTCTGAGGCCAGCCCGTCACGACACGGCGTGCGGTTCGCTCGGCGGGGTGGCCGGCGGAGCGGAGGCCAACGCGTTGACGGCGCGGATGAGGTGGTGGAGCTCGCCGACGCGATGACGGTCGAAGTCCATGAGCAGCCTCGGCATGTCGAGTCGGTCCTCGTCCTGGCGCTCGCGTCGCAAGGGTGCCGTGCGCTCGATCCGACCGCCGGTCAGCAGATGCGAGAAGCGCCGCGAGAGCTCGGCGACCTCGGCGTCGGTCGGCTCGGCGCACAGGCGCAGGACGAGTCGCGAACCGATCCAGCGCAGGGAGTCGTAGTTCCGCCAGAACCCGGTGATCTCCGACTCCGCCTCGGCGACCGAATCCGTGATGAGGACGCGATCCAGATCGTCGGGAGAGATGACGCCGGAGGGGATCAGCTGCTCCTGCGCGAACCGCTCCAGGCCTCGCCAGAACGTGCCGCCCGGGGCGTCGAGGAGCACGATCGGCGTCGGCTCCGCCTTTCCGGTCTGCTGCAGCGTGAGCAGTTCGAACAGCTCGTCGAGGGTGCCGAAGCCGCCCGGGACGGCCACGAACCCGCGGGATTCCTTGACGAGCATCAGCTTGCGCGTGAAGAAGTACTTCATCGCGACGACGCGGTCCGCCTCGGCGATCACGGCATTCGGCTTCTCCTCGAAGGGCAGCCGGATCGAGACGCCCAGGGACCGATCGGGTCCCGCGCCCTCGGCGGCGGCCTGCATGATGCCGGGCCCCGCCCCCGTCACGACCATCCAGCCGCGTTCGGCGAGAGCACGCGCGATGTCGGCCGCCGCGAGGTATAGGGGGTCGTGCGGCTGGGTGCGTGCGGACCCGAAGATGGTGACCTTCGGCGACGACCGGTACGGGGCGAACAGCGCGAACGCCGAGCGCATCTCCGACAGCGCAGCCGACGCGATCTTCAGGTCGAGGCGGTCCGTGTCGTCGACACCGAGTCCCACTCCCGTGATGAGGATGCGGGCGACGAGGTCGACGTCCTCCTCGACACCGGCATCGGACAGCAGGGTGCGGACGGCGTCGGTGACGTCACCGTCGAGGGAGGACGTGGAGCTCGGCGACATGTCACCAGGCTGTCACGATCCGGCATCCGACGGGTGAACGGCAGGGTTTCTGCCAGTAACGGATGCCGCCGCTCAGGCGGTCAGCGCCGCGACCGCCTCCGCGGCGGCGAGCGTCGTGCGCTCGCCCGACCGGCGGTCCCAGAGCTCGACCTGGCCCTCGGCGGCGCCACGACCGACGATGAGGATCTTCGGCACGCCGACGAGCTCGGCATCGCCGAACTTCACGCCGGGTGAGACCTTCGGCCGGTCGTCGAGGAGCACGTCGCGCCCGGCCGACTCGAGGTCGGCGGCGAGCTTCTCAGCGAGGTCGAAAGCCGCGGCATCCCGTCCCGTCGCGACGACGTGGACGTCGAACGGTGCGATCGACTCGGGCCAGACGAGCCCGCGGTCGTCGTTGTTGAGCTCGGCGAGGATCGCGAGGATGCGTGTCACGCCGATGCCGTACGAGCCCATCGTGACGGTGACGAGCTTGCCGTTCTCGTCGAGGACCTTGAGGCCGAGCTTCTCGGCGAAGAAGCGTCCCAGCTGGAAGACGTGGCCGATCTCCATGCCGCGGGCGAGCTCCACGGGGCCCGACCCGTCGGGCGCCGGGTCGCCGGCGCGGACGTTCGAGACGTCGACGACGCCGTCGGCCGTGAAGTCGCGACCGTAGACGACGGAGTGGGCGTGCTTCTCGTGCTCGTTGGCGCCCGTGACCCACGCGGTGCCCGCGACGACGCGGGGGTCGACGAGGTAGCGGATGCCGGTGGTCGATTCCTCACCCAGCACCGCGCCGCTCGCGGACCAAGGCCCGATGTAGCCCTTGACGAGACCGGGGTGCTTCGCGAAGTCCGCCTCGGTGGCGGCCTCGACCTCGGCGGGGGCGAAGGCGACCTCGACACGCTTGTCGTCGATGTCGCGGTCGCCCGGGAGTCCGACGACGACCAGTTCGCGCGTGCCGTCGAGGTGAGTCAGTGCGAGCACGACGTTCTTGAGGGTGTGCGCGGCGGTCCACTGCGTCGCACCGTCGGTCGCAGGGCCGGCGATGCCGGTTGCGGGAGCCTCGAGATGAGCGTTCGTGTGCGCGACGAGGGTCTCGATGGTCGGCGTGGCGGGCGAGTCGAAGACGACGGGCGCACCCTCGGGGATCGGCAGCGCGTCGGGGACGACGGTCGTGAAGGCCTCGACGTTGGCGGCGTAGCCGCCGGCGGAGCGGACGAAGGTGTCCTCGCCGACCGCGATGGGGTGGAGGAACTCCTCGCTGCGCGCACCGCCCATGAGGCCGTTGTCGGCGGCGACGATGACGTACTCCATGTTCAGCCGCGTGAAGATGCGCTCGTAGGCGTCGCGTTGCGACTGATACGACACATCCTGACCCGCGTCCGTGTAGTCGAACGAGTAGGCGTCCTTCATCGTGAACTCGCGGCCGCGCAGCAGGCCCGCGCGGGGGCGCGCCTCGTCCCGGTACTTGTCCTGGATCTGGTAGATCGTCAGCGGCAGGTCCTTGTACGACGAGTACAGGTCCTTCACGAGGAGGGTGAACATCTCCTCGTGGGTGGGTGCGAGCAGGTAGTCGGCGCCCTTGCGGTCCTGCAGGCGGAAGATGCCGTCGCCGTAGGAGGTCCAGCGCCCGGACTCCTCGTAGGGGTCGCGCGGCAGGAGGGCCGGGAAGTGCACCTCGAACGCGCCCGCGTTCGCCATCTCATCGCGGATGATCTGCTCGAGCTTCGCCTTCACGCGCAGGCCCAGCGGCAGCCAGGTGAAGATGCCGGGCGCGGCGCGGCGGATGTAGCCGGCGCGCACCAGCAGGCGGTGGCTGGTGACCTCGGCGTCGGCCGGGTCTTCGCGGAGCGTGCGGAGGAAGTATGTCGAGAGACGGGTGACCACGAGGGTCAAGTCTAGGTGCGCGGGCCGGGCGCGCTTAGACTGGAGGGATGCCGACTGTGCTGCTGACCGGATTCGAACCGTTCGCGGGCGACACCGTCAATCCGTCCGGTGACGCCGTCCGCGTGGTCGCGGATCGCTGGACCGGCTCTGAGCGTCTCGTCGCGGACGTTCTGCCCGTCACCTTCGAGGGCGCCATTGCCCGCATGGCGGCGCTGCTGGACGAGCACCGACCCGACGTCGTGGTCGCCACGGGACTGGCGGGCGGGCGCCACGCGGTGACCCCCGAGCGCGTCGCGGTCAACCTCGCCGACGCGTGGCTCCCCGACAACGCCGGCGCCCGTCCGCAGGATGCGCCGGTCGTCGAGGGCGGCCCGGCGGCCTACTTCGCCACCCTCCCCGTCAAGGCGATCCGGGCCGCGATCGGCGGTGCCGACATCCCCGCAGCGGTCTCGCACACCGCCGGCACGTTCGTCTGCAACGCGACGATGTACGCCGCGCTCCACGCGACCGCGGGGACGTCCGTGCGCGCGGGCTTCGTCCACGTGCCCTGGGCCGCGGAGACGGCGCCCGAGGGGATGCCTTCGCTCCCCTTCGATGAGATCGTCGACGCCCTCATGATCGCCGTCCGCGTGTGCCTCGACGTCGAGGTCGACGCAACCGGCCCCGGCGGGTCGGTGTCCTGACGAGCGGCCGCGCTCAGCGCCCGAAGATGTCGCCGAGGCCTGGGATCTCGAAGCCGCCGAGGTTCTCGCCGAAGCCCGAGACCTGCTCGCCGAGACCCGAGACGTGGTCGCCGACGCCGGAGAGCGCGTCCCCCGCGAGGCCCTCCAGATCGGCGCCCTGTGCGAGCGCATCGAGGTCGACACCCTGCGCGAGCGCGTCGAAGTCGACCCCGAGCCCGGCGGCCTGCGCGAGCAGCGGCCCCGCGACGGCGGTGACGATCGCACCGCCCGCGACGGCGCCGAGGATGCCTGCGCCCGCACCGATGGCGGCGCCGCCGGCGACGCGTCCCATGCCGGAACCGGTGCCCCCGCGGCCGCTCGCACGGGCCAACAGCCCCTTCAGCATCCCTGGCCGAGAGGCCTCGGTCCGCGCGGCGGCGCGCGCCAGATCAGTCGGGTCGGCGGAACGCGGCTGCTCGTGCGCCGGGAGCTCCGCCGCCATCCGCGCCTGCACGTGCGCTCGCTGCTCCGGGGTCAGCCGCCCGAAGGCCTCGCGGTGGATCTGCTCGACCTGCTGCGGGTCGGCGGTCTGCATGAGGTAGTCGTACCGCGCGATCGCCTGACGGTCCGCCGGCGCGAGAGCGCCGACCGAGCCGGGCGCGGGCGGCGGGGTGTAGCGGCCGTGCGAAGCGGATGCCGCCGGCGCGGGCGGCGGGGTGTACGCGCCCCGCGAGCCGGGCGACGTGTTCCCCTGCGCCGGCGCGGCGCCCTGGGATCGACCGTCGCCCGTGATGGCGTCTGCGGCGGACCGGACGACCGATCGCCAGTCTCCGGACGCACCGGACGTGCCGCCTGCGGAGGACGAGCCGGATGTCTTGTCGAGAGCCTTCGAGGCCATGCCGATCAGTCGAGAGAGCTTGCTCATGCCGACGACGGTATGCGTCCCCGTTATGGACCGGCTGGACGGACGACCTCAATCGCCTCCGATCGCATCCCGAGTCCTACACTGGCCGCGTGCCCCACCGTCGTGCTCGCCTCGTCTCCCCCGCCCAGTCGGAGCTGAAGGACGCGCTCGGCGCCCTCCGCGACGAGCTCGCGCTGCCGGACGCCTTCCCCTCGGACGTGCAGGCCGAAGCCGAGCACGCAGCGACCGCCGTGCCGACCGATCCGGCGGCGGCGGGGCTCGTCGACCTGCGCGGCATCCCGTTCCTGACGATCGACCCGGAGGGCTCTACCGACCTCGACCAGGCGATGCACATCGAGCGCGCCGGCGACGGCGCGGTCCTGCACTACGCGATCGCCGACGTCCCCGCCTACGTCACCTTCGGGGGCGCGGTGGATGCCGAGGCCCGCCGACGGGGGCAGACGATCTACGCCCCGGACGGCCGCGTGCCCCTGCATCCCGCCGTCCTGAGCGAAGACGCCGCTTCCCTCCTGCCGGACCGCGACCGCCGCGCCTTCGTATGGCGCTTCGAGTTGGATGCCGGTGCCCGCCCCACAACGACGACTCTCACCCGAGCAGTCGTCCGGTCTCGGGCGCAGTGGTCGTACGTCGACGCCCAGCGCGCGGTGGACGACGGGACCGCGCCCGACACGCTGAGGCACCTCGTCTGGTTCGGGGAGGAGCGAGCGCGTCGCGAGAGCGAGCGGGGCGGGGCGAGCCTGAATCTCCCCGAGACCCGCATCGCCCCGACGACGGACGGCTACACGCTCGACGTCGACGAGGGCGTCCCCCTCGAGGACGCGAACGCGCAGGTCTCGCTCATGACCGGCATGGCGGCCGCCGAGCTGATGATCGCGGGACGGGTGGGGATCCTCCGGACGATGCCCCCGGCATCCGATGAGGACGTCGCGGCCTTCCGTGCGCAGACCGTCGGATTCGGCCTCCCGTGGGCCGAGGGCGTCTCGTACGGCGACTACCTCCGGGACCTGCCGCGGACGCCGCTCGGCCGCGTCGTCCGCGAGCACGCCGCGGGGCTGTTCCGAGGCGCCGGCTACGCCGCATTCGACGGCGAGCTGCCCGAGCTCACGGAGCAGGCGGCGATCGCCGCCCCGTACGCGCACGTGACGGCACCGCTGCGACGTCTCGTCGATCGCTGGGCGCTGCTGGTGTGCGAGGCGCTCGCGAACAGGCGGGAGGTCCCGAACGAGGTGCGGTCGACCCTCGACGAACTGCCCTCGATCATGGGGCGGTCGTCGCAGCTCGCCGGGCGTCTGGACGCCGGTGCGGTCGATCGTGTCGAGGCCGCGCTCCTGCACGGCCGGGAGGGCGAGGTCTTCGAGGCCGTGGTCCTCCGGCGCCGTGACGACGGCGCGCGTGTCGCGCTGACGCAACCGCCCGTCGAGGCGACGGTGGCAGCAGTCGAGGGCGCACCGGGGAGCCTGGTGCGGGTGCGCCTGACGCGGACCGACATCGCCACGGGAACGACGGAATTCACGGCGGTCTGAGGCGGCCCGAGTTGCATTCGGACCCCGAACCCGCTGCAATATATTGCATGCCGGTCCCTGCCACTGCTTCGCCGCCGCGCCCGCTGCTGCGCGATGAGGTCCGCACGCGCCTCCGTGAAGCCATCGTCGACGGAACTCTCGCGCCCGGCGAGCAGCTCCGCGACGCCGAGCTCGCCGTCTGGCTCGGCGTCTCCCGCACCCCCGTCCGCGAGGCGCTCCTCGACCTCGCCCGCTCCGGGCTCGTCCAGGCGCTCCCCGGGCGGTCGACCGTCGTCTCCCCCGTCGAGGGTCGGGACGTGCAGGACGCCGCCGCGGTCGTCGCCGCCATGCATCGCGTCGCGGTCGTCGAGGCGACCCCGCTGCTCACCGACGGCGACATCCAGCGGATGCAGGAGGCCAATGACGCCTTCGTCGCTGCGCACGCCGCCGGTGACACCGACGCAGCCCTCGCTGCGGATCGTGCGTTCCACGCCGTCGCCGTGGAGCGTGCGTCGAACGCGGCGGTGCGCACCGTCCTCGCGCTTTACGGCCCCGTCCTCGAACGCGCCGAGCGGCTGCGTTTCGGATCTCACGACGCATCCGCATCCGCATCCCGACACGCCGACCTCATCCGACACTGCACCGCCCGTGACGCCCACGCCGCGGCATCCGTCGCCGAAGGCCTCTGGCTCGACCTCCTCACCGACACCACACCCCAGGAGACCCCGTGATCCTCGACCAGTTCCCCCGCCACCCGCTGACCTTCGGGCCGAGCCCCCTCCAGCATCTGAAGCGACTGACGCAGCACCTCGGCGGCGCGCAGGTGTGGGCCAAGCGCGAGGACGTCTCGAGCGGCCTGGCCTTCGGCGGCAACAAGACGCGCAAGCTCGAGTACATCGTGCCCGACGTGCTCGCGAGCGGCGCCGACACGATCGTCTCGATCGGCGGCTACCAGTCGAACCACACCCGCCAGGTCGCGGCCGTCGCCGCGCACCTCGGCCTCAAGGCGCGTCTCGTGCAGGAGAAGTGGGTCCCGTGGGACGAGCCGGTCAACGACAAGGTCGGCAACATCCTGCTGTCGCGCATGATGGGCGCGGACTCCCGCCTCGACGACGCCGGCTTCGACATCGGCATCCGGGACTCCTGGAAGCAGGCACTGCAGGACGTGGAGGATGCCGGTGGCACCCCCTACCCGATCCCCGCCGGCGCGTCGGAGCACCGCCTCGGCGGTCTCGGATTCGCGAACTGGGCCTTCGAGGTCGCCGAGCAGGAGAAGCAGTTCGGCGTCTTCTTCGACACGATCGTGGTCTGCACCGTGACCGGATCGACCCACGCGGGAATGATCGCCGGCTTCGCCGCCCTCGAAGAGCTCACCGGCGTGCGGCGCCGCGTCATCGGCATCGACGCGTCCGCCACGCTGCAGAAGACGCGCGACCAGGTCGCACGCATCGCCCGCAACACGGCGGAACTGATCGAGCTCGGCCGGGATCTGCGCGACGACGAGATCCAGGTGCTGGAAGGTTGGGCGGGCGACCTCTACGGCATCCCCGTCGACTCGACGATGTCGGCGATGGCGCTCGGAGCACAGCTCGAGGCGATGATCACCGACCCGGTCTACGAGGGCAAGTCGCTCGCCGGGCTCATCGACCTCGTGCAGAGCGGCGACATCCCGAAGGACTCGACCGTGCTCTACGCGCACCTCGGCGGGCAGCCGGCGATCAACGCCTACCACTCGCTCTGGAGCTGAGAACGTGGTCGGTCGGCTCCGCCTCAGCGCGAACCGAGCACGGCGAGGGCACGTTCCGCGACGTCCCGGGAGAAGTCGTCATCCGGGCCCCCGATCACCTCGAGCACGTTGACGCCGTCGGTCGCATACAGCAGTCCATGTGCATCGCCATCCGGATGGATGACCGCCTCGGTCGCGCCCGCAACGTCCACCGGCTCAACATGCGGCGACCTGGCCAGCGCGTCGAACATCCACCCGCCGCCCGGGTATGTGACGACCGAGAAGAGCCGGAACTCCTCGTCGGGCGCCATCCGCTCATGCGCAGAGTAGAAGGGACACAGCTGCGCGACTCCCGCCTCGGCGAACATCGTCTGCTCCGCCTGCTCCGATCCCTCGTAGAAGCCGAGCTCGAATCCGCCCTCGGCTAACTCGTCGAAGCGCATGGCGGTCGCGAATACGTCGCACGCGGGCTCGTTCCACCACGAGTCGGTCCGCGTCACCGGCTCGGCCGTTCCCGCCCCCGATGACGCCGACCGACCGACCGAATCGATCGCTTGCAGCAACGTATCCTCGGACGGGAGCAGGTCTGAGCGACCGTACGAAGAGGCGAGGATCCACCGTCCGTCGACCGACCGCGCGACGCGGCAGATCACCGCGTCGTAGGAAGGGGCGCACTGGCGGGAATCGAATGCACCCGCGAGCCGTTCCGTCACCTCGGCTTCTGGAAGCACCAGGACGGTGAGGTTCTGCTCTTCCGGCGTGAGCCATCGGCAGGAGAGGCCGCCGAGGGTTCCCTCGGGCTCCGGGTCGACGTACATGTCCGCCCCCGTTCTTGTTATGAACTCGTCCTCGTCCAGCCATCCCTCGCCGACGAGGTCGTCGAGTTGCGTCGCGTCGAGGACACGTGAACAGTCTCCTTCGTAATACCGCACCGGCTCGGTACGGCTGGCAGTCTCCGACCGTGAGGGCGACGGCGTCGCGGCCGGTTCCGTAACCTCGATGGGAGGCGCGGTCGGCGTCGCCTCGGGTGCCGCGCAGGCGGTCAATGTCAAGAAGGACAGCGTGACGACTACCAGGGCCGAGCTCAGACGCATGGCTACATCCTGTCAGGCGTGCCCCACGGGAGCAGTCAGTTCCGACATCGATTGGACATCGCCCATTTCGTGGCCGGTATACGTCGTCGGCTGCGGACGTCAGGAGGTGACGACCTGCGCCGTTCCCAGCGGAGCGTCCGGGCCCATCTCGTCGGCGAGACGGTTCGCCTCGGCGATGAGAGTCGCGACGATGTCCTCCTCGGGGACGGTCTTGACGACCTCGCCCTTGACGAAGATCTGACCCTTGCCGTTACCCGAGGCGACACCGAGGTCGGCGTCGCGCGCCTCACCGGGACCGTTGACGACGCATCCCATGACGGCGACGCGCAGC
Source organism: Microbacterium sp. LKL04 (assembly GCF_900102005.1). NCBI lineage: Bacteria > Bacillati > Actinomycetota > Actinomycetes > Micrococcales > Microbacteriaceae > Microbacterium > Microbacterium sp. LKL04. The sequence goes on from NZ_LT627736.1 coordinate 1,571,225, forward strand.
GGGACCGTCATGTCCTTGAGACCCTCGGTGACGTTGTCGGCCAGCGAGTAGACGTCGACCTGCGCGCGACCGCAGGACGGGCACGAGACGATCTCGAGCTTGCGCTCGCGGAGGTTCAGCGACTGCAGGATCTGGTGGCCGACCTTGACCTCTTCGGCGGGAGGCGCCGACAGCGAGACGCGGATGGTGTCGCCGATGCCCTCGCCGAGCAGGATGCCGAAGGCCGTCGCGCTCTTGATCGTGCCCTGGAACGCGGGTCCGGCCTCGGTCACGCCGAGGTGGAGCGGCCAGTCGCCCCGCTCGGCGAGCATGCGGTAGGCCTTCACCATCACGACGGGGTCGTTGTGCTTGACCGAGATCTTGAAGTCGTGGAAGTCGTGCTCTTCGAAGAGGGATGCCTCCCACACGGCGCTCTCGACGAGGGCCTCGGCCGTCGCCTTGCCGTACTTCTCGAGCAGTCGCTTGTCGAGCGAGCCCGCGTTGACACCGATGCGCAGCGACACCCCGGCGGCCTTCGCCGCAGCGGCGATCTGACCGACGTTACCGTCGAACTCGCGGATGTTGCCGGGGTTCACGCGCACCGCACCGCAGCCGGCGTCGATCGCGCTGTAGATGTACCGCGGCTGGAAGTGGATGTCGGCGATGACGGGGATCTGGCTCTTCATCGCGATGATCTTGAGCGCATCGGCGTCAGCCTGGTGGGGCACGGCGACACGGACGATCTCGCAGCCGGAGGCCGTGAGCTCGGCGATCTGCTGCAGGGTGGCGTTGATGTTCGTCGTGGGCGTCGTCGTCATCGACTGGACGCTGACGGGGGCGTCGCCGCCGACGAGGACCTTGCCGACCTTGATCTGACGACTCTTGCGGCGAGGCGCGAGGGTCTCCGGCACGCGGGGCATCCCGATGTTGACTGCTGGCACGACTCCAGCCTAAGCCGCTGGGGAGCGCGCGGCACGGTAGGCAGCCGCGAAAGCCGCCTGTGGTAGGTTCGCCCCATGTTCGCGAACCGCACGTGGTGGCGCCCCGCCTGAGGCGGACGCTGCGAGCATTCGACGACCGCCTGAGCTGAACGCCCGGCGGTCGTTTCTCGTTTTACCGGCGACCGCCCCGAACGGAAGAACCACCATGACCGGCACCGCCCCGATCATCCTCGCCGACCTCGCCGCCCGCGGTGTCCCCTTCGCCCTCCTCGCCCGCGATGGCGAAACCGTCGAGGTACTCACGGGCGACGTCATCGACGTCGAACTGCTCGCCGACATCCCCCTCACCGATGACGCCGGCGCAGGGCGCGAGGTCCTCGCCCTCGTGCCGTTCCGCCAGGTCGTCGAGCGCGGATTCGCGTGCCACGACGACGAGGCCCCCCTCCGCTGTCTCGTCGTCGGCGAGCGCCGCGCCCTCCCCCTGGCCGACGCCCTCGCGCAACTGCCGACGGCCCGCATCCCGCTCGAAGATGCCGGCTTCGACATCGACGACGAGTCGTACGCCGACATCGTCCGCCGCGTCATCGCCGACGAGATCGGCCGCGGTGAGGGCGCCAACTTCGTCATCCGCCGCGACTACGTCGCGGGCGTCGACGGCGACCCGCTCACCGCGGGCCTCACCTGGTTCCGCGCACTCCTCGAGCACGAACGGGGCGCGTACTGGACGTTCCTCGTCTCGACGCCGGACCACCTCGCCGTCGGCGCGAGTCCCGAGGCGCACGTGAGCGCCCAGGACGGCATCGTGACGATGAACCCCATCTCGGGGACCTTCCGGCACCCCGCCGGCGGCGCGACCGCCGAGACGCTCACCGAGTTCCTCTCCTCCACGAAGGAGACGGAGGAACTGTTCATGGTGGTCGACGAGGAACTGAAGATGATGTCGGCCGTCTGCAGCGACGGCGGCCGCATCACGGGGCCGCACCTCAAGGAGATGTCGCGCCTCACGCACACCGAGTACATGCTGCGCGGCACGAGCACGATGGACCCCCGCGACATCCTGCGCGAGACGATGTTCGCGCCCACCGTCACCGGTTCGCCGATGCAGAACGCCTGCACGGTCATCGCGCGGCACGAGCAGAGCCCCCGCGGCTACTACTCCGGGGTCGCCGCACTGTTCACGCCGCGCGCGGACGGCGGTCACGACCTCGATGCGCCCATCCTCATCCGCACCGCCTACGTCGTCGACGGCCGCCTGCGCGTCCCGGTCGGGGCGACGCTCGTGCGCCACTCCGACCCCTACGGCGAGGTGGGCGAGACGCACGGCAAGGCCGCCGGGGTCCTCGGTGCGATCGGCGCCATCCCCCGTGACACGGTCGTCGCCTCCCCGGTCGACGAGGATGCACCCGCCGCGGCGCGCCGGCCTCTCGGCGAGGACCCGGCGATCGCTGAGCTCCTCGCCTCACGCAACGCCCGCCTCGCCGCATTCTGGCTCAACCCGCAGGGCGAACCGAGCCGGGGACCGCTGGCCGGACGGACCGCTCTCGTGGTGGACGCCGAGGACCGCTTCACCACGATGCTCGCCCACCAGCTCCGCCACCTCGGCTTCGCCGTGACGATCGCGCACTGGTCGGAGGCGACGCCGGATGCCGTCGCGGCGGCCGACCTGGTGGTCTCGGGCCCCGGGCCCGGCGACCCCCGCGATGCGGACAGCGATCGGATCGCGCGCCTGCGCGAGGTCGTCGGAGCCCGCCTCGACGCGCGCGCGCCCCTCCTCGCCGTCTGTCTGAGCCATCAGGTCCTCGCCGACCGGCTGGGCATCGACCTCGCGCCGTTGGCGAGCCCGCACCAGGGGCTCCAGAAGACCGTCGACGTGTTCGGGGCCGCGGCATCCATCGGGTTCTACAACACCTTCACGGCACGCGTCGCGCCGGGGACCGACCGGGTGGGCGCGACCGACGTGGCCGCGGACGCCGTGACGGGCGATGTCTACGCGCTCCGAGGGCCCGGGTACGCGTCCGTGCAGGGCCACCTCGAGTCGATCCTGTCGCGGGACGGCCTGACGACCCTCGACCGGCTGGTCACGCACGCCCTCAGCCCCGTCGAGGGCTGAACCGGCGTCAGCCGAACAGCTGGACCGGGTTGACGATGTCGGCGAGGATCAGCGTGCCGCCCATGAGGACGAGACCGATCACGACGATGTAGGTCACCGGAATGAGCTTCGTGGCGTCGACCGGTCGCGGCGCGCGACGCCCCGTCAGCCGCGACCACACGCGCTTGAGTCCGTCCCAGAGCGCGACGACGATGTGGCCGCCGTCCAGCGGCAGCAGCGGCACGAGATTGAAGACGAACAGGGCGATGTTCAACGAGCCGAGCAGCGCGAGCATGCCCGAGACGCGGTTGAGGATCGGTGCGTCGGTCGCGGCGACCTCACCCGCGAGACGCCCGGCGCCCACGACAGAGAGGGGACCGTTCGGGTCGCGACCGGCACCGGTGAACGTGTCCACCGCGGTCTGGTACACGCGGGCGGGTAGCTGCCAGATGATGCCCATGACACGGCCGGTCTGCTCGATCGCTGCCTGCGGCCCCTCCCAGATCGGCTGAGGGACGTACGCGACGGTGGCGGACATGCCCACGAACCCCACCTCCGCGGTCGCCATGGTGCCGTCCGCCGCGGGCACCTCGCGCGTCGCGAGGACCGGGGTGACCTCGAGGGTCTGCCGCACACCATCGCGGTCGACGACGATCGGAAGCGTCTTCTCGGGAGACTTCTGGATGATCGCGGACGCCTCGGCGAAGGTGTCGACGGCGGTCCCGTCGACCGAGACGATGACATCTCCCGGACGGATGCCGGCGGCCGCCGCCGGCGACACCGGATCACCGGCCGCGCAGGCGGTCTTCGACGTCTGGGCGGGGAGGACGCATTCGTTCACGGCGGCAACCGTCGTGGTGGCGGTCTGCACACCGATCCCCGAGAACATGATCGCGAACAGGATGATCGCCAGGATGAGGTTCATGGCCGGTCCGCCCAGCATGATGATGACCCGCTTGTAGACGGGCAGGCGGTAGAAGGCGCGCTCACCGCCGTCGCCCTTGAGCGTCTCGTCGTTGACGACGCGGGCGTCCTGGATCATCGACTCGAACAACCGGCGGCGACGGGGGGTTCCCGTCTCGGGCTCGCCCTCGGCAGCGGCCTTCGAGGGAGGGTACATCCCGGCCATGGAGATGAATCCGCCGAGCGGCAGGAGGCGGAACCCGTACTCCGTCTCGCCGATCCTCCGGGAGAAGATCCGGGGACCGAAGCCGATCATGTACTGGCCGACACGGACGCCGAACGCCTTCGCCGGCGCCAGGTGTCCGACCTCATGGAGGGCGATCGACACGGCGAGTCCGACCACCAGCACGAGGACGCCGATGATGAATGCGAGAACGGTCACGAGCCGACGCTACCCCCGCTCACTATGAACCGGCGATGACCGACGCCCGCCGAGGTCTGCCCGCGACCGATCTAGGCTGGAGGGGTGATCCCCCGCCCCGCCGACCCTCGCCGCGCACGCGTCGCGCGAGCGGGCGGTGCCGCGGCGATCGCGACGCTCACCGCATCGGCCGCGCACACGCTCGGAGGCGGCACACCACCCGCTCCGTGGCTCGTGCTCACCGTGGCACTGCTGGCCTGGCCCGTCGCCCTCGCGATCGTGGGCTCGCGCCCGGGAGCATTCCGTACGGGCCTGGCGGTCGTGACCGCTCAGGCGATCCTGCACGGTGCGTTCGCCCTGGTGGGGGACGCGGTCCCGCAGGCGGGTGCGTCGACGCACCACCACGGCCTGCTGATCCTCGACCCGTCCACGGGAACAGGCATGGCGACCGGCACCGACATGCTGGCGGCCCACGTCATCGCGGGCATCGCGACCGCAGTGGCGGTGTGCCACGGCGAACGGATGCTGCGCGCCGTAGCCCGCGGCATCCGGCACCTCCTGCGCCCCACCGCACCTGCGCCGCTCTCCCCGATACCGGCGCCCGCGGCGGCCCTCCCGCAACCGCTGCGCCTTCGGCCGCGACTCGTCCTCGCCGACCTCTCCCGACGCGGGCCTCCCCGCTGAGCCTGCCGCGGCACCCGCGGCCCACGCTCACCATCCACCGGCGGACACGAATCCGCCTCTTTCAGGGAGACCCCCATCATGACCACTCGTCCTGCGCGCCGTTCGGCGCTCACCCTCACCGGCCTCGCCCTCGGCGGCGCCCTCGTCCTCGCCGCTCCGATGGCGGCATCCGCCCACGTCCACGTCCACGCCGACGGTGCCGCCGCCGGCGCGACCTCGCGGCTGGACTTCTCCTTCAGCCACGGCTGCGACGGCGCGGCGACCACCGCCCTCGTCTTCGACATCCCCCAGGGAGTCGACAACGTCACCCCCGTCGTCGACGGCGTGTGGAAGGTCAGTCGCGTCCTCGGCGAGAACAACGTGCCCACCCAGGTCACCTACACCGCGATCACCCCGATCGAGGACGGCCTCGCGGCCTCGGCCTCGTTCGATGCCCTCTTCTCGTCCAAGGTCGGCGGCACCGACGTCGCCTTCCCCGTCACGCAGCAGTGTGCGACGGGCGAGACCGAGTGGAACCAGATCGTGAAGGACGGCGAAGACCCCGAGACGCTGGAGTCGCCCGCCCCCGTCGTCGCGGTCGGCGCCGCCTCCGCGGCTTCGTCGGATCACGACGACGATGACCACGCCGCCGCCGCCGCACCGGCGGCGGCGGCGACCTCCACGGATCCGATCGCCACGTGGCTCGGCGGCGGAGCCCTCGTCCTCGGAGCCGCCGCGCTCGTCGTCGCGATCCTGAACCGCCGCAAGGTCTGACCCGGGCCGGCCGGAGGCCGGGTGCGATGATGGAGGGACCATGCAGAACCCCTCCGCTCCGCCCCCCGTCCTCCGGCCCTCGGCTCCGAAGGCCGTGCCCCTCGCCGACGTCGCGGCCCATCTGGGTCTCGACCGGCGCGCGGACGTCGAGGGTGTCGCCGTCCGCGGCGTGACGCTCGCCACGGCGGACCTCCGCCCCGGCGAGCTCTTCGTCGCCGTCCGCGGCGTGCACCGCCACGGGGCCGAGTTCGCGGGGGATGCGATCGCGCAGGGCGCCGTCGCGATCGTGACGGATGCCGCCGGCGCCGAACTCCTGCCGGAGCCCGGCGTCCCCGTCCTCGTGGTCGAGGACCCGCGCGCGATCCTCGGCAACCTGTCCTCGCTCGTCTACGGCACGGGAGCGGGAGCTTCCCTCCCCCCTCTTCTGGCGGTGACGGGCACGAACGGCAAGACCAGCGTCACCCACCTCATGGAGGGGATGCTGCAGGGCCTCGGCGTCGTCACGGGGCTCTCGTCGACGGCGGAGCGCCACATCGCCGGAGAGGTGATCCCGTCGCGGTTGACGACACCCGAGGCATCCGAGATGCATGCGCTCATCGGGCTCATGCGCGAGCGCGAAGTCGACGCGATCCTCGTCGAGGTCAGCGCTCAGGCTCTCACTCGGCATCGCGTCGATGGACTCCACTTCGACGTCGCGGGTTTCACCAACCTCTCGCACGACCACCTCGACGACTACGGGGACATGACCGAGTACCTCGCGGCAAAAGCCGCGCTCTTCACGCCGGCACGCGCGCGGCGGGCCGTGATCTGCGTCGACCAGCCGGCGGGAATGGAGATCGCGGCGACCGCCGGCATCCCTGTCACGACGGTCCTCACCCCCGCGATCGCGGAAGACCCGGCCGTCGGCGCGGACTGGCGGGTCGAGATCATCTCGGAGACCCCCGAGGGCACCACCTTCACGCTGACCGGCCCCTCGGGCGCGCTGACGACGACCGTCCCGGTCATCGGCCCGCACATGGCCTCGAACGCGGGCCTCGCGATCGTCATGCTGCTCGAGGCCGGGTGGGAGTGGACGGCGCTGACGGGGCTCCTCCACGGTCGTCGCATCGAGGCTCACCTCCCCGGCCGCATCGAGCGACTGTCCGGCGACCGCGGTCCCGCGCTCTACCTCGACTTCGGTCACTCCCCCGACGCGTTCGCCAAGACGCTCGACGCGGTGCGACGGGTCACAGCCGGTCGCGTCATCATGGTCTGCGGAGCGAACGGCGACCGCGACACGACCAAGCGAGCCGACATGGGCGCCGTCGCGGCCCTCGGGAGTGACATCCTCGTCATCACCGACCAGCATCCCCGCTCCGAGGATCCCGCCCTGATCCGTCGTGCCCTCATCGACGGCGCCCGCGCGGCAAGGCCCGACGTCGTCGTGCACGAGGTGACTCCCCCGGAGGAGGCGATCGCGACGGCCGTCTCGCTGGCCGGCGACGGCGATGCGATCCTGTGGGCGGGGCCGGGGCACCAGCACTACCGGGAGATCCGCGGCGTACGGACGCCGTTCGACGCTACGGGCGCCGCGCAGGACGCCCTCCGCCGAGCCGGGTGGCCCGTCGCCGGCTGAGGCGAGGTCAGCGCTCGGCGATCATCCGATCGGCCGTCGCCCGGGCCCACCTCTCGGCGTCGGCCAACGATTCGCGGGTCAGTTCGCTCGGGGCTTCATGGGCGTCGACGACGCGGGAGATCGTGTCGACGATGCCGAGGAACGGGAGCGCACCCTCGTGGAAGGCGTCGACGGCCTGCTCGTTGGCGGCGTTGAAGACGGCGGGATAGGTCGCACCGGCGACGCCGACCTGCTTGGCGAGCGCGACACTCGGGAAGGCGTCGACGTCGAGGGGCTCGAAGGTCCACGTCGACGCCGTCGTCCAGTCCAGCGGAGCGCCGACGCCGGCGACCCGGTGCGGCCAATCGAGGGAGAGGGAGATGGGGAGGCGCATGTCGGGCGGGGATGCCTGAGCGATCGTCGACCCGTCGATGAACTCCACCATCGAGTGGACGATCGACTGCGGGTGGACGGTGACATCGATGCGGTCGTAGGGGACGTCGAAGAGGAGGTGCGCCTCGATGACCTCGAGCCCCTTGTTCACGAGCGTCGCGGAGTTGGTCGTCACGACGCGCCCCATGTCCCAGGTCGGATGCGCAAGGGCCTCGCGGGGCGTCACACCATGCAGCTGATCGCGTGAACGCCCGCGGAACGGTCCACCCGAAGCGGTGAGGACGAGCCGGCGCACCTCCACGGCATCGCCCGACCGGAGGCACTGCGCGATGGCGGAGTGCTCGGAGTCGACCGGGACGATCTGACCGGGGGCCGCGAGCTTCGTCACGAGCGGCCCGCCGACGATGAGGGACTCCTTGTTGGCGAGCGCGAGGATCGCTCCGGTCTCGAGAGCCGCGAGCGTCGGCCCGAGCCCCACGGATCCGGTGATGCCGTTGAGGACGACGTCGGCCTCGACGCTTCGCACCAGCCGTTCGGCCTCAGCCGAGCCCAGAGCCGTCTCGGAGACCCCGAACTCGTCGGCCTGCGCCTGCATCCCGTCGCGATCACGCCCGGCGGCCAGGCCGACGACCTCGAAACGATCGCGGTTCGCGCGGATGACATCGAGTGCCTGCGTTCCGATCGAGCCGGTGGAACCCAGGATCAGGATGCGTCGCATAGCCCTCACCCTATCGGCGGGCGCCGAAGCTCCCGCCGATGGATCACTCCTCGGGCGAACCCGCGGTGGGAGACTGCGCGCCGAGGATGTCGACCACGAACACGATCGTCTCGCCCTTCAGGTCGGTCTCGTTGATCTTGCCCTCGCCGTACCCGTCGGCCGGCGGGATCACGACGAGGACCTGGGAACCCACGGTCTGGCCTTCGAGGGCCTTCTGGAATCCCGGCACGTACTGCGTCGTGGGGTACGCGATCGGCGAGCCCTTCTCCCACGTCGAGTCGAACGTCGCACCGTTCGACCAGCGCACGCCCGTGTACTGGATGAGGGCGTAGTCACCCTTGTTGACGGTGTAGCCGTCGCCCTTCTTCAGGACGGCGACCTCGGTCTTCGCGGGCGGATCCTGCCCCTCGGGGATCGTGACCTTCGGTGCTCCGTTGTCGGCGAGAGCCACCGTCGGGAAGCCAGCGGGTGCGCCCTGGGGCTCACCCCATGCCGCCGTCGGGACGGTGCCGAGCAGATCGAGTACGTAGACCTCGGCCTGAGCCTTGTCCGTGGCGGGGAAGGTGGCGACGACGCGCGTGCCGATCTTGCCGCATCCGAACACCTGACCGAGGACGGAGTTGGCCGACAGCTGCGACGGGAGGAATTCGCCGGGCGTGTAACCGACGGTGGCGAGCTCTTCGCCGGTCTTCGCGTTGTACGCCGTCATCGCGTACGAGACGAACTCGCCGGGCTTGACGGCAGCGCCCTTGCCCTCGTCGAGCACGGTGACCTCGAGCTCCTTCGGCTCCAGCGGGGTCGAGAACGTCGCCTTCGAGGGCTTTCCGGCCTCACCGTCGACCTTGACGGAGTCGGATGCCGAGCCGGAAGGCGCCGCCGCAGCGCACAGGTCGGCAGCCGCAGTCCCGGTGGGCTGAGCGGAGCCCTGACCGGAGGCGCACCCGGCCAGGATGAGGACGGCCGCAGCGGCGGCGGACAAGGCGGCAAGGGGACGAAGACGCACGGAAGAACCTCACAGAGATACGGGGAGTCGCTCCATCCTCCCTCAGGTTCTTTTGTCCGGGGTGTGAGTCGGGTCCCGATTCGTCCGCGGACCGGCGCATCCGCCATGTCGGGAGGTGCATGGGTTTGGCAGTACCCTCTTGTGGTGACCGAAGCGCCGACTCCCCCCGAGACCTCCGCCGAGTCGTCCGCCGAAGAACTCGCCCGCGCCGGCGGCCTCTACTACCTCGTACGTTGGGGAATCGGACCGCTCGCCCGCCTGATCTACCGCCCCCGCATCGAGGGAGCGAACAACATCCCCCGGTCCGGCCCGATCATCCTCGCCAGCAACCACCTGAGCTTCATCGACTCGTTCGTGCTGCCGCTGTTCGCACCGCGCCCCGTGTACTTCCTCGCCAAGTCGAGCTACTTCGACGGCGGCGGTGTGAAGGGCTGGTTCAGCAACCGCTTCTTCCGCGCTCTCGGCGCCACGCCCGTCCAGCGCGGGGCCGGGCAGGCCGCCCTCGACGCACTGGACCAGCAGCGCCGCATCCTGCAGTCGGGAAAGGCCATCGCGCTCTACCCCGAGGGCACGCGCTCGCTGGACGGACGTCTGTACAAGGGTCGCACCGGTGTCGCCTTCCTCGCGCTCGAGACCGGGGCGAAGGTCGTCCCCGTCGGGATCGTGGGGACCAACGACGCGATGCCGGTCGGCGCCAAGTGGCCGCGAGTGTCGCCGCGCGTGACCATCCGGTACGGCGAGCCGATCGACCTGTCGTCCCACGGCTCGGCTGCGTCGGGGCGGGCCAGGCGTCAGGCGACCGATGACATCATGTCCGCGATCCACGCGCTCTCCGGTCAGGAGCTCGCAGGCGCGTACAACGAGGTGCCGGCGCAGAACCCCGTCGAACGCCTCAAGCAGGTCCTCCCCCACGAGCGCCGCTGAGCGGCCGGTGAAGGCCGGAGCTCATCCGGCGGTGACGACCGCTTCGTGGCGCACGGGGAAGTTGACGGAGTTCGCGATGAAGCACCACTCGTTCGCCTGACGGTGGGCGGCTTCGGCCGCGGGGATCATGCCCTCGTCGGCGACGGTCACCCGCGGGTGGAGAGTGACCTCGCGGAAGGCGCCCCCGCCCATGCCGTCGAGCACCATGGTTCCCGTCGCGTCGTCCTCGTAGGACGTGACGACGACGCCCGCCGTGACGCAGGCGTGGAGGTAGGACAGCAGGTGGCACTCGGACAGCGCTGCGAGAAGCAGATCCTCGGGGTTCCACCGCGTCCGGTCGCCGCGGAACGGTCGATCGCTCGAGCCGAGGAGCTCCGGCTTCCCGTCGACGCGCAGGGTGACGTCGCGGTCGTAGTCGCGGTATCCGCTTGTTCCCGTGCCCCGGTCTCCGGTCCATCGTGTGTTCACTCGGTAGTGGTGTTCGTCGTGCACGCGGCCAGTCTCGCATGGGCGGTACCGCGGGCGGGCCGAGAGCGCTGGGTAGGCTGGGCGGGTGCCTGAGACCTTCGCTGTGACGGATGCCGTCGAACTCGCCGTCGTCGAGCGGAGCGGCTTCGTCGAGTCCCGCCACGCGGGTTCGGCGATCGTGCTCGACCCCGACGGAGGCGTCGTGTCGTCTCTCGGCGCCGTCGAAGCGGCGATACTGCCGCGATCCGCGCTCAAGCCGATGCAGGCGCTCGCCAGTGTCTCGGCGGGAGCTCACCTCGAAGGGGTGCACCTCGCCGTGGCGACGGCGAGCCACTCGGGCACCGACCGCCACGTCGCGCTCGTGACCGACATCCTGAGCGCGGCGGGTGTCGCCGAGGATGCGCTGCTGTGTCCACCCTCGTGGCCCGGTGATGCCGCTGCCCGCGACGAGATGACGCGCGAGCTCCTCGGCCCTCAGCGGGTGAGGATGAACTGTTCGGGCAAGCACGCGGCGATGCTGCTGGCCTGCCACGTCAACGGCTGGGACATGGCGACCTACCTCGACCCGCAGCATCCGCTTCAGGTCCACACCCGCGAGGTCGTGGAACGGTTGACCGGCACGAAGATCACGGCGACGGCGGTCGATGGATGCGGCGCGCCGGTGCACGCGATGAGTCTCGCCGCGCTCGCCCGGGCCGTGCACCGCATCGGGGCCTCCTCCGAGCGGTCTCCGTTCGCTCTGCACCGCAGCGCCGGCGCCCTCGTGCGGGCGGTCCGTGAGAACCCGTGGGTGATCCAAGGCCCCGGTCAGCCGGACTCGATCGTGACGGAACGGCTGGGCGTGTTCGCCAAGCACGGCGCAGAAGGGGTCATGTCGATGGTCGCTCCCGACGGGACGACCGTGGTACTCAAGATGCTCGACGGCAGCAATCGCGCGGGCGTCGTCACGGCGTTGACCCTCCTCGTCCGCGCGGGCGCTCTGCAGGCCGCGGATGTCGCCCGCACGCTCGGCGAGCTCCCGTTGACCGTCGCCGGCGGGGGCCGGGACGTCGGCGTCATCCGTCCCACCGTCTGAGCCGCGCCGGCGCTACTGTCACTCGTCCTCGAGCAGCACACGACGCACCGCGCGCTCGGGAGCGTGCAGCCACGCGCGCCCTGCGCTCGGCAGCACGAACGGCGGCAGATCTCGGGATCCGACGAGGGAGCGGTACTCGTTCGCGCACGCGGCGTCGATGACGAGGTCCGCATCGGCCCGGGCCGCCGCGAGCAGACGCCACTGCGCGAGCCACGCATCGGGTGAACCGACCAGCACACCGCCACGCTCGAGGGTCGCGCTCGCATCGACGGGTGTGACGGCGACCCCCAAGCGTTCCCACGCGGCGGTCAGCCGGCGTGACCGCGGACCGGTGGGCAGGATGACGGCAGCCGGACGCCGACCCGGCTGCCACGGTGCCGGCGTCGGCACCTGCGGAACCTCGTCAGCTCCCGCCGCATCGACGACCTGCACGAGGGTGCGCCCGAGACGACCGCGACCGGGAGGGAGATCCGGAAGATAATCCGCTGCCTCCCCGCCCGCTGCGACATGATCAGCGCGGGACGCGGTCCCCAGGATCAGTCGCCGCGGCACGAGATCGAGCAGGCGCCCGACGCCCGCTCCCACCCGCTGGGTCGTGATCACGATCCGGATGCCGCGTGCACGCGCTCCGCGCAGCCCATGCTCCAGCGCATCGGCCGCCGCCGCCCCGTACTCGCCGGGCAGCCCCGACAGCACCGCATCGAGGTCGTCGACGACCACCGTCGCGCCGCGCGGAGTGCGCTCGAGCGCGACGAGGGCATCCCACGCCCCCTCGGGATCCGGAGGCACCCTCAACACGGCCGTCTGGGCCGCCACTGCCCGCACCACTCCGGTCCGCCCACTGCCGGGACCCCCGATCACCACCAGCGCAGGATCACGCCAGACCACTTCCTGCTGCCGCTGCTGGTCCGGCTCATCCGCCACGGCGAGCAGGACGCCGTCGCGCGCCTGAGATGACTCCAGCGGGATGTGCGCGGGCAGGGCGGGGAGCCACGGCTTTCGGGCACGCGCGCCCCGATGGCGTTCCGCGGACGCCGTGACGATATCGGGCTCGCACAGCGCGACGCGCACCACGTGCGGCGCGGTGTCTCGACTCCGGCGGACGAGAGCCGTGCCGCGCGACTCGGGACGGCCGGACAGCCGACACGCGTCGTCGACGCCGAGCACGGCGCGGGAGTCCGCACCGTCCGCGACGCGAAGCGCGATCCGCAGGGGGGCGTTGGCGAGGACAGCGTCGCGGAACACGCCGTTCGCACGCTGCGCCGCCAAGATCAAGTGGATGCCGAGGGCGCGTCCCCGGGCCGCGAGATCGCCGAACACGTCGTGCAGGACCGGGTGTGCGGCGACGAGCGCGGCGTACTCGTCGACGACGATCACGAGGCGCCCGAGGACCTCGCCCGCCTCGTCGACATCACGTGCGCCGACGGTGGCGAGAGTCCGCTCGCGGTACCGCACTTCGGCGCGAAGACTCTCGATCGCTCGCAGCGTCGTCGGCTCGTCGAGGTCGGTCAGCACCCCGGTGACATGCGGCAACGGCGCGAGGTGGTCGAACGTCCGACCTCCCTTGAAATCGACGAGGAGGAACCCGAGCTGGGCGGGCGTGTGGGCGGCGCACAGCGCCACGACCCAGGACGTGAGCAGTTCGCTCTTTCCCGCCCCCGTCATCCCGATCACGACGGCATGCGGCCCGTCGGCGACGAGATCGATGGGGAAGGCGACCCCGCCCGCGCCGGCGAACGCCGCGGGGAGCGTCCCCGCTCGGGCGATCGGCGCCGCCTGCAGTGCGTCGCGGAGCGTGAGCGCGTCATCGGCCGTGTGTCCGAGTGCACGGGCCGCACGATCGGCGAGGAGCTGTGCCACACGGGCAGCCTGTGTAGCGCCGACGAGGCCGACGGTCACCTCGCGGGTGCGCCCCTCGAGGTCGAGGCGCGCCGTCGTCGGGCTCGTCATCCGGAGCACGGCGCCGCACCGAGGCGGGGGCGGGGCGCCCTCGGGGACGACGACGAGCGGGATGTCGACATCGCCGCCCACGACACCTCCCGCCTCGAGGATCTGCAGCAGGGGGCCGATCGCAGCGGAGCGGTGGGGCGCGGCATCCGTCCATGCGGGTCCGTCGTCGCCCAGGCGCACGCGGCCCGGCGCCAGACACAGCAGAACGTTCAGCGCGAGCGCGCGGACGACCGAGGCGGTTAGGACGGGTGGGCCGATCACAGCCACGCCCGTGTCGATGGAGACGAGGACCGGGACGTCCTCGACGACGCCGGCGCTGCGTCGGAGCGCAGTGGCGTCGTCGTCGCCGTCACCACCCGAGACGCGGATCGTGCTGGTGTCCTCCCCGGAGCCGACGACGAGCATGTGTTCGCGCTCGGGGACAGCGCGCCAGATCGACTCGGGCCGCGCGAGGAATCGTGAGACGTCGGGATGCGTCGCCCACCGCTGCTCGCGCTCCTCGTCATGGCGTCTGGCCACCTCAGCCTCGGCCGCCGCCAGTTCGCGCGACACCGCCACCGCGTCTTTCCGCGCCGTGCGGCGGGACGTCCGCGCCGCGTCCGCGACGGACGCGATCGCGATGAGTGGCCCGAGCGCGGCGAACAGGAGCGCGTAGGCGGAGCCGGTCACCGCCCAGAGGACGACGGCCCCGATGACGGGGACGACCGCCGTCATCACCGGGAGCGGCGGTCGGGGTGTCGGGGCAGCACGACGTGGCAGGGTCAGCGGGTCATCGCGAGTGAGGGTGGACACCCGTCCACGATGCGCGGAGTACCGAGGGGGCCGCTGCGCGAGGCCACGACCTGTGGACGGATCCGGTCAGGTGCCGGCCGGGGAGGAGATCTCGGCCGTGGCGGTGTCGTCGTCTGCCGACAGCACGCGCGCGCTCACGACGATGATCGTGACGTTGTCGCGGCCGCCGTTCTCCAGCGCCGCCTCGAGCATCGCATCGACCGCTGCGGCCGGGTCGTCGTTCTGCAGCAGGAAGTGGAGGATGCCATAGTCGGTCAGCTCCTTCGTGAGCCCGTCGCTGCAGACGACGAAGCGGTCGCCGTCGACGACTTCGAGCCGGACGTAGTCGGGGACCACTCCGTCGCTCGGACCCACGGCACGGGTGATGACGTTGCCGTACGGATGGTTCTCGGCCTCTTCGGGGCTGAGGCGACCCGCCGCGATGAGTTCTTGGACCACGGAGTGATCGGTCGTCACCTGTGCGAGCGCACCGTCACGCATCAGATATACGCGTGAATCGCCGATGTTGAGCGTGACCCACGTCGGTTCGTCGCCGGTGAGGTCGAGATAGACGCCGGTGACCGTCGTCCCGGTACCGTCGTCGGTCGTCTCGGCATGCGACGCGATGTCGTCGACCGCGCGCTCGAGCGCGTCCTCGATCACGTCGGGCGACACAGTGCCCCGCTCGACCGCCGCGGACAGGCGCTCGACCGTCCGCGAGCTCGCGATCTCGCCGCCGATGTGACCGCCCATGCCGTCGGCGACGACGAACAGCGGGAACGCCGACAGCACGGCATCCTGATTGTTCTCGCGACGACGCCCCTGATGGGTGACCTCGGCCCAGCGCACCTCGATGGAACCCGCGCCCGTACGGACGACGCGGGATGAGGTGACGGCTTCGGGCACGCTCCCACCCTTCTTCCTGATCGGCGCAGCGTCCTCACACTCTAGTCGACGGCGCCCCCGTCATCATGCGGCACAACCCGTTGCCATCGACTCGATACGCCCAGTACGGTTTCGCTGAGCCAGCGCGAACGCGCTGAACGTCGCCGCAGCGGCGTCGCCGAAAGAAGGGCACATCGATGTCAGACCCGAACACGCCGCCGAGTGACGGCCCCGCGTCTCCCCCTCCGGCAGGCGCCCCGACGCCCCCGACGGGCCAGAGCCCCGGTGGATACTCCGCCCCGCCTCCTCCGCAGCAGCCGTACGGGCAGCAGCCTCCCCCGCAGCAGCCGTATGGCCAGCAGCCGCAGCAGCCGTATGGCCAGCAGCCCCAGCAGCCCTACGGCCAGCAGCCGTACGCACAGGCACCCGCCGGCGCGCCGTTGCCTCCCGACCAGGACAAGCAGTGGGCATCCTTCGCCCACTTCGGCGGCATCATCGGGTTCCTGCCGGCACTGATCATCTGGCTGGTCTTCAAGGACCGGGGGCCGCGCACCAACACCGAGGGGAAGGAAGCCCTCAACTGGCAGATCACGTTCACCATCGCGATCATCGTCGCCAACATCGCCGCGCTGGTGCTGGGCTGGATCCCGGTCATCGGATGGATCATCGGGCTCCTCCCCCTCGCCATCTGGGTCGTCAACATCGTGTTCTCGATCCTGGGAGGAGTGCGCGTGAACGCCGGCGGGAGCTATCGCTACCCGGTGACGCTCCGCCTCATCTCGTAATCGACGGCACGACGAGTTCCAGCTCGCCGACCGCCGATGGGCGCAGGACGATCTCTTCGTCCTGCGCCCATCGCATGAGCGCGGCGGTGTCCGTCACGACCGGCCGGGTGAGAGCCAGCCGGCGCACCAGCTCCCCCTTCGCGTGTTTGTTGAAGTGGTTGAGCGCACGGACCGCACCGTCAGGACCCTCCGAGACCACGCGGACATACGCGTGCGGGATGCCGGTCGGTACCGGACCCAAGGCCGCATACGCCTCGGAACGCAGATCGAGCACGAACGAGGGGGATGCCGCGGCGATCGCGGCACCCACGGCATCCGCCCACACCGATCGCATCGAGGGCAAGCCGGGAACACGGATGCCCGCGCCCAGACGGTAGGCGGGCAGCGGGTCGAGCGCCCCGACGATGCCGAACGGCGCGGAGTGGATGGCGACGTGGGATGCGAGCCACTGCCGTGCGGACGCGTCGAGCGACGGTGCGTCGAGGGCGTCGAACAGGACCCCGGTGTAGCGGTCGGCCGCGGGAAGGGTCGGTGAGCTGCGCAGCGCGGCGTTGACAGTGATCTCGGACCGCTGTCGCTCGGAGAGTTTCAGCACGCGGGCCGCGGTGTGCTCTTCTGCACTCAGCGCGACGAGGGCGTCGATCACTCGCTCGCGCTCTGCGCTGAGGCCACCGAAGCGCACGGAGTCAGCCCGCCACGGCGGCCCGTCGCCACCCGGGCGCTTCGTCTCGGACGGCGGAAGCAGGATCAGCACGGTGCGACCTCCAGGGAAAAGCGCAGCGCCGCCCGGCGAACCGGGCGGCGCTGCGTGAAAGGGTGTCAGGACTGCAGGGCTGCGTTCCCGGCCACGATGGTGAGCTCGTCGTTCTCCATCGAGAGGAAGCCGTCCTCCGCGGTCGCGACGATTTTCTCGCCGTTGGACTGCGTGATGCGGACCTGTCCCTCGGCGAGGATGGCGAGCACGGGCTCGTGACCGGCCATGAAGCCGATCTCGCCCTCGACCGTCTTGGCGACGACGAGGCTCGCCTCGCCGTGCCAGACCTCCGCCTCAGCGGAGACGAGGGTGACGGTCAGCGCCATCTCAGCCGTTCTCCTTCTGGATCTGCGCCCACTTCTCTTCGACGTCGGAGATGCCACCGACGTTGAAGAAGGCCTGCTCGGCGACGTGGTCGAAGTCACCCTTGACGATCGCGTCGAACGACTCGATGGTCTCCTTGATCGGGACCGTGGAGCCCTCGACACCGGTGAACTTCTTGGCCATGTAGGTGTTCTGCGAGAGGAACTGCTGGATGCGACGTGCGCGCGACACGACGATTTTGTCCTCTTCGGAGAGCTCGTCGACACCGAGGATCGCGATGATCTCCTGTAGCTCCTTGTTCTTCTGCAGGATCTGCTTCACCGAGGTGGCCACACGGTAGTGGTCCTCACCGATGTAGCGCGGGTCGAGGATGCGGCTCGTCGAGGTCAGCGGGTCGATCGCGGGGTACAGACCCTTCGATGCGATCTCACGCGAGAGCTCGGTGGTCGCGTCGAGGTGGGCGAACGTGGTCGCCGGAGCCGGGTCGGTGTAGTCGTCGGCGGGGACGTAGATCGCCTGCAGCGAGGTGATCGAGTGACCGCGGGTCGACGTGATGCGCTCCTGGAGCACACCCATCTCGTCGGCGAGGTTCGGCTGGTAACCGACGGCGGAGGGCATGCGGCCCAGCAGCGTCGAGACCTCGGAGCCGGCCTGCGTGAAGCGGAAGATGTTGTCGATGAACAGGAGGACGTCCTGCTTCTGGACGTCGCGGAAGTACTCCGCCATCGTCAGCGCCGACAGGGCGACGCGCAGACGCGTCCCCGGCGGCTCGTCCATCTGGCCGAACACGAGGGCCGTCTTGTCGAAGACACCCGCCTCTTCCATCTCGCCGATGAGGTCGTTGCCCTCACGGGTGCGCTCACCGACACCGGCGAACACCGACACACCACCGTGATCCTGCGCGACGCGCTGGATCATCTCCTGGATGAGGACGGTCTTGCCGACGCCGGCACCACCGAAGAGGCCGATCTTTCCACCCTGAACGTACGGGGTGAGCAGGTCGATGCTCTTGATGCCGGTCTCGAACATCTCCGTCTTGGACTCGAGCTGGTCGAAGTTCGGCGCCTGGCGGTGGATGCCCCAGCGCTCGGTGACCTCGATGGTCTCGCCCGGGGCGGCGTTCAGGACGTCACCCGTGACGTTGAAGACCTTGCCCTTGGTGACGTCGCCGACGGGGACCGTGATGGGGCCGCCGGTGTCGCGCACCTCCTGGCCGCGGACCATGCCGTCGGTGGGCTTCAGCGAGATGGCGCGGACGAGGTCGTCGCCGAGGTGCTGCGCGACCTCGAGCGTGATCTCGGTCGACTCGCCGTCGATCGTGATGGTGGTCTTCAGGGCGTTGTAGATCTCGGGGATCGAGTCGTGCGGGAACTCGATGTCGACGACCGGGCCGGTGACGCGCGCGACGCGACCGACGACGGAGGTCTCCGTCTTCTCAGCGGTGAGGCTCATGGCTTCTCTTCTTTCGTGTGGTCTATTTGCCCGACGCCAGCGCGTCGGCGCCGCCGACGATCTCGGCGATCTGCTGCGTGATCTCCGCCTGACGCGCGTTGTTGCGCAGGCGGGTGTAGTCGGTGATGAGCTTGTCGGCGTTGTCGCTGGCGGACTTCATCGCCTTCTGCGTGGCGGCCTGCTTCGCGGCGGACGATTGCAGCAGAGCGTTGAAGACGCGGCTCTGCACGTACACCGGGAGAAGCGCATCGAGCACCGTCTCGGCATCCGGTTCGAACTCGTAGAGCGGGTAGACCTGGCTGGATGCCGTGTCCTCCGCCTCGACGACCTCGAGCGGCAGGAGACGAGTCGTCTCGGGCGTCTGCGTCATCATGCTGACGAAGCGGTTGTAGACGAGGTTGATCTCGTCGACGCCGCCCTCACCGCCGCCGAGCTCGTACGCGGCGATCAGCGCCGCCGCGATCTCCTCGGCCGTCGAGAACGCGGGGGTGTCGGTGTCGCCGATCCACTCCCCCGCCGACGCGATACGACGGAACTGGAAGAAGCCGACGGGCTTCCGACCCACGAGGTAGTAGACGGGTTCGACGCCCTGGCTGCGTAGCAGCTCGCCGAGCTGCATCGCTTCGCGGATGACCTGCGAGTTGAACGCGCCGGCCAGGCCCCGGTCCGAGCCGAAGACGACGACGGCGGACCGTCGGATCTGCTCCCGCTCGGTGGTCAGCGGGTGCTGCACGTTCGAGTGCGTCGACACGGCGGAGACGGCACGCGTCACGGCACGCGCGAAGGGGTTGGACGCGCGGACGCGTGCCATCGCCTTCTGGATGCGCGAAGCCGCGATGAGTTCCATCGCCTTCGTGATCTTCTTGGTCGTCTGAGCAGAAGAGATCTTCTGCTTGTAGACCCTGAGTTGTGCGCCCATTGGTTATGAGTCTCCCGTCGGCGTCAGCCGCGGCGGCCCTTGACGATCTTCTCCTGGTTCACGTCGTCGACGTCCGCAGCAGCGACCTCTTCGTGACCCGGCGTGCCGAGTGCCTGACCCTTGCCGCCCTGGAACTCGAGGACGAAGGCGTCGACCGCCTTGTCGAGCTCGCCGACGGTGTTGTCGTCGAGGACGTTCGACTCGCGCAGGGTGTCGAGGATCGACGTGTTGCGCTTCAGGTGGTCGAGCAGCTCGCGCTCGAAGCGGAGGACGTCCTCCACCTCGATCGTGTCGAGCTTGCCGTTGGTGCCCGCCCAGATCGAGACGACCTGCTCCTCGACGGGGTACGGCGAGTACTGCGGCTGCTTCAGAAGCTCCGTCAGACGTGCACCACGGGCGAGCTGACGGCGCGACGCGGCGTCGAGGTCGGACGCGAACATCGCGAAGGCCTCGAGCGAGCGGTACTGGGCGAGCTCGAGCTTGAGCGTTCCCGAGACCTTCTTGATCGACTTGACCTGCGCGTCGCCACCGACACGGGAGACCGAGATACCCACGTCGACCGCGGGACGCTGGTTGGCGTTGAAGAGGTCGGACTGCAGGAAGATCTGGCCGTCGGTGATCGAGATGACGTTGGTCGGGATGTACGCCGAGACGTCGTTGGCCTTGGTCTCGATGATCGGCAGACCCGTCATCGAACCGGCGCCGAGCTCGTCGGACAGCTTCGCGCAACGCTCGAGCAGACGCGAGTGCAGGTAGAAGACGTCACCGGGGTACGCCTCGCGGCCCGGCGGGCGGCGGAGGAGCAGCGACACGGCACGGTAGGCCTCGGCCTGCTTCGACAGGTCGTCGAAGATGATCAGGACGTGCTTGCCCTCGTACATCCAGTGCTGGCCGATGGCCGAGCCGGTGTAGGGAGCGAGGTACTTGAAGCCGGCGGGGTCGGATGCCGGGGCTGCGACGATCGTCGTGTACTCCATGGCACCGGCGTCCTCGAGCGCGCCCTTCACCGAAGCGATGGTCGAGCCCTTCTGGCCGATCGCGACGTAGATGCAGCGGACCTGCTTCGTGACGTCGCCAGACTCCCAGTTGGCCTTCTGGTTGATGATCGTGTCGATCGCGATGGCCGTCTTGCCGGTCTGGCGGTCGCCGATGATTAGCTGACGCTGGCCGCGGCCGACGGGGATCATCGCGTCGATGGCCTTGATGCCGGTCTGCATCGGCTCGTGGACCGACTTGCGCTGCATGACGCCGGGCGCTTGGAGCTCGAGGGCACGGCGGCCGGTCGTGGCGATCTCGCCGAGACCGTCGATCGGGTTGCCGAGCGGGTCGACGACGCGGCCGAGGTAGCCCTCGCCGACACCGACCGAGAGGACCTCGCCGGAGCGGGTGACCTTCTGGCCGGCTTCGATGCCGGCGAAGTCGCCGAGGACGACGACGCCGATCTCGTGCTCGTCGAGGTTCTGCGCGAGGCCCTCGACGCCGTTATCGAAGCGCACGAGCTCGTTCGCCATGACGCCGGGCAGGCCCTCGACGTGGGCGATGCCGTCCGCGGCGTCGACGACGGTGCCGACCTCGGTCGCCGCTGCCCCGGTGGGCTCGTAGGCGGCGACGAAGTCTTTCAGCGCGTCACGGATGACGTCGGGGCTGATGGACAGTTCTGCCATGGTCTTCCTTCTTGGTGAGGTCTTGTGGCGGGCACCTGGCCTGCCGGGTCCGCTCCTCGGTGGAGCGGGAAGAATCAGCCCGCCAGGCGCTGGCGGAGATCGCCCAGTCGGGACGAGACGGTGGCGTCGATCACGTCGTCGCCGATCTCGATGCGGACACCGCCGACGACCGCGGGGTCGACGACGACGTTCAGCGAGACCTCGGTGCCGTACCGGGCTGCGAGTGTGCTCTGCAGACGCGACGACTGGTCCTCGGTCAGAGCGGTGGCCGCGTACACCGTGGCCGCTGCGCGACCGCGCTGCTCCGCGACGACACGCAGCGCACGGCTGAGCATCGAACGGACGCGGCGTTCACGCGGGACCTGGACCAGTGACGAGACGACGATGACCGTCGACTCGGCGGCACGACCGTTCATCAGGCTCTCGATGAGAGCCCCCTTCGCGGCGGCGTCACCCAGCCTGCTGCCCAGCGCGAGCTCGAGCTCGGAGTTCGCGGCGATTGTGCGGGCCACGGAGAACAGCTCGCCCTCGAGGTCGACCTGCGGCTCGGCGATGGCGGCGGCGCGGACGCCGGCCTCCTCGATGCCCGAGATCAGGTCGTCCCCGGAGGACCAGCGCTCGGCGACGGCCGCGTCGAGGACCGACAGCGTCGCAGCCGAGTACCCGCCGAAGACGCGCGAGACGAGCGCACGTCGAGCTTCGGCGGGCACCGAGGCATCCGAGAGCGCGCCGCTCAGCTGCGACGAGTCGGCCAGGGTGCGCACCGCGGCGAAGAGCTCGCGGGCGACACCGAGGTCGACGCCCGGCGCGGCCGTGAGGGCCGACGTCGTCGCCCCGAGGGCCTGAGTGGTCGCGCTACCCATTACTTCGCCGCCTTCTCGGAGGACTCGAGGTCGGCAAGGAAACGGTCGACCACGGCCTTGGCCTTGGCGTCGTCGGAGAGCGTCTCGCCGATGACACCACCGGCGAGGTCGAGGGCGAGCGTGCCCACTTCGCTCCGCAGCGAGACGAGCGCCGTCTGGCGTTCGGCCTCGATCTGATTGTGCGCGGCAGAGGTCAGACGCGCGGCCTCGGCCGATGCGTTGTCCTTGGCTTCGGCGACGATCTTCTTGCCGTCCTCGCGGGCAGTCTCGCGGATCTCGCCGGCCTCCTTGCGAGCCTCGGCCAGCTGGGCCGTGTACTCCTCGAGAGCGGCTTCCGCCTTGCGCTGAGCCTCGTCGGCCTTCGCGATGTTGCCCTCGATGGCAGCAGCGCGCTGGTCGAGCAGGACCTGCATCTTCGGGAGGGCGACCCGCCAGAAGATGAACAGGATCACGACGAAGCAGACCCCGGACCAGATGATGTCGTACCAGGCCGGGATCAGCGGGTTGTGGGACCCGCCCTCTTCGGCTGCGTACGCGACAAGAGCGTTCAGCATCCTGTCTCCTTTAGTGATCTGAGTCGCGGTTTACTGGAAGATGAAGTAGGTCGCGATGCCGATGAAGGCGAGCGCCTCGGTGAAGGCGATACCGATGAACATCAGGACCTGCAGGCGACCGGCCAGCTCAGGCTGACGGGCCACGCCCTCGATCGTCTTGCCCACGACGATGCCCACACCGATGGCGGGGCCGATGGCGGCGAGGCCGTAACCCATCGTCGCGACGTTGCCCTCGAGGGCGGCGAGAACCGTAGTTGCGTCCACGGAGGTGTTTCCTTTCGGTTGGATGGCTCGGCGTGCGCCGGACCGCTTAGTGCTCTTCTGCCACCGCGAGCTGGATGTAGACCGCGGTGAGGATGGCGAAGACGTATGCCTGGAGGAAGGCGACGAAGATCTCGAACAGCGTGAACGCGAACCCGAAGGCGAGCGTTCCGGCCGCGAGCGCCGAGAACCAGCCGCCCAGGGTGATGAGGAAGAACTGCGTCGCTGCGAAGAACAGCACGAGCATGAGGTGCCCGACGATCATGTTCATCAGCAGTCGCAGCGTCAGTGTGACGGGGCGGATGATGAACGTCGAGAGGAACTCGAGCGGGATGATCAGGATGTAGAGGAACCAGGGCAGCCCGGGAGGCATCAGCGAGTTGCGGAAGAAGTTCCCGGGGCTCGCCTTGATACCGGCATAGATGAAGGTCACGTACGCGACGAGCGCGAGGAGCAGAGGCACCGCGACGATCGACGAGCCTGCGATGTTCAGGAACGGGATGACACCCGTGATGTTCATGAACAGCACCATGAAGAAGATCGTGGTGAGGATCGGCAGGAACCGGCGTCCATCCTTCTTGCCGAGCAGGTCTTCGGCGATATTGACCCGGACGAAGTCCAGCCCCATCTCGACGACGCTCTGGAAACGACCGGGGACGACCGTCATGCGTCGGGTGCCGAGCCAGAAGATCAGGACGATGGCGATCGTCGCGAGGATCTGGATCAGGTGGATCCGGTTGACGACGAGGGGGCCGATCGTGAAGACCGCCTCGGGGAAGAACTCCGAGATCGACGGTCCATGGAACTCGTCAGGGGATTCTTCGGCGGCAGTAGCGATCAGGGTCGCAGCTTGAGTAAACAGCGCTGGCTCCAGCTTCGGGGCGTCGATCTAAAGATCGGGCGACGATGGTCGGTGAGCTGACTCCGCAGACGTTCCCGTCGGGGTTCAGGCGGGCTCAGGAAACAGCCTATCAGCCCTCAGGCGTGATCGAGTCCCCAGGGCGGCGCTCGCCCGCTTCGATGTCGGCCGCGGTGGGCAGCGTCGTGTCGCTGACGGTCGGCATCCGCATGCGCATCATGACGACCACGTCGACCACGAGCGACGCCACGATGCTCGCGACAAGCGCGACGAAGAAGACCACGGGAGTCAGCCACGGCTGGTCGCGGAGGACGAACAGAACGATCAGGAAGACGACGAACTTCAGGATCCACCCGCCCATGACCGTTCCGAAGAAGATAGGGACGAACAGGGGGTCGCCGTAGAAGCGGTTGGCGATGAGGATCGAGACGATGGTGAAGGCGAGGAACACCGCTCCCATGAGAACGGCCACCAGGGCGCTCCAGAGCCCGGAGGTCCCCGCGACGAGCAGGCCGACCACTCCCCCAGCGACGGCGAGGATGAGGGCGACGATGCCGGACCACACCAGAGCGGTGCGCAGAAGTCGGGTGGAGGACAGGGCGCTCATGAGAGGGCCTTTCGCTCGGGCGCGACGGCACGGGCGCGTCGGGCAGGGGGGAGGGTGACGATGACACAGGCGATGCACCCGATGACGAGGAAGGCGACCCCGGGCCAGTACCGGCCGGGCCACCCCTTGGTCGTGCCGATGTACATGAGAAGCACCGACAGGGACACGACGGCCGTCCAGGCGTAGAACACGAAGACGGCGTTCCGATCGGTGTGTCCCATGTCGAGCATGCGGTGGTGGAGGTGCTTGCGGTCCGGCGAGAAGGGCGACTTGCCCTGCGCCATGCGCCGGACGACAGCGAGTCCGAAGTCGAGGAGCGGGAGGAGGACAATCACGACCGGCAGGATCACCGGGATGAACGCTCCGAGGAGCTGAGAGCGACCGAAGAGGTCGTTGTCGCTCAGGAGATTGGGCGGCAGGTTGCCCGTGACGACGATCGCAGAGGACGCCATCATCAGTCCGAGCAGGAGCGCACCGGCATCCCCCATGAACATCCGCGCGGGGTTCCAGTTGAACGGCAAGAAGCCCGCGCACATGCCGAGGAGCACGATCGCGATGAATACTCCGGTGTTGCTCTGCTCGCTGTTGTCGAAGTCGCGCACGAGCATCGCCGAATACGCGAAGAAGACCGCGTTGGCGATGAGGCAGACGCCGGCGACGAGACCGTCGAGGCCGTCGATGAAGTTGACGGCGTTCATGACGATGACGATCACAAGAATCGACAGACCGATGCTGACCCAGCTGGAGACGACGACCTGCTGTCCGAAGGGCAGATAGAAGATCTGGATGCCGCCGAGGAAGACGACGATCCACGCGGCGACGAACTGCGCGCCGAGCTTGATCATCCAGTCGAGGTCCCAGAGGTCGTCGGCGACCCCCACTACCACCATGAGCGCGGCGGCGCCGAGGAGGGACCACACCATCGACGGTTCCTGCCAGACGATCGCGAACGCCGGCAGCTGAGAGGAGAGGACGAAGAAGCCCAGCATCCCGATGAACATCGCGACGCCGCCGAGGCGCGGAGTGGGGTTCTTGTGGACGTCCCGTTCGCGGATCGCCGGGTGGAGCCCGAACTTCATCGCCACGCGCCAGACGACCCACGAGAAGACGAAGGTGAGGCCGCCGGTGATGACGAACGCGAACAGGTAATCCCTCACGCGGCGTCGGATTCGTCGGGCTCGATCGGGTCGGGTTCGAGCAGGTCGCCCAGCACGTCGCGCAGGTCGGCGCGTGAAACGGCCCCCTCGCGCAGAACGGCGACCGGGCGCTGGTCGCGACCGACGAGTCCGGTCGCATCGATGATCGTCGAGGCGACGCCGGTCGGGACGAGGCCGCCGTCGAGGTAGACCGACACGCTGTCCCGGAGCATCGAGATCGCACCCTCGATCTCGATCGCCGCGGGCTTGCCCGTCAGGTTGGCGCTCGAGACGGCCAGCGGGCCGGTCTCCTCGAGGAGTTCGAGGGCGAACCTGTCGTCCGGCATGCGCACCGCGACAGTCCCCCGCGTCTCGCCGAGGTCCCAGCGCAGCGACGGCTGAGCGGGCAGCACGATGGTCAGCCCGCCGGGCCAGAAGCGCTCGACGAGACGCTCGACGGCCTCGGGCACCTCGGCGACGAGCGCGCGCATCGTGTCGGGGCCGGAGACGAGGACGGGCGGGGGCGACTGGCGTCCGCGCCCCTTCGCCGCGAGGAGACGTGCGACCGCGGAGGCGTTGAAGGCGTCGGCGGCGATGCCGTACACGGTGTCGGTCGGCATCACGATGAGTTCGCCGCGGCCGATGGCCTGGCGCGCCTGACGGAGAGCAGGCAGTAACTGGTCGGCGTCACGACAGTCGAGGACGGGAGACATATCCGCAGCATTCTACGAGGAGAGGGCCTCGCCGCGCCTGCGAAAGGGCGGGACGGACCGTCGGACGGGTTACGGGCGAAGGGCGGTCGTCGCGCGATCGCGCCGGGTGAGGTCGGGGTGCGTGGCGGCGCCGCGCCAGCCGTCCGCGGTGAGGAGCTGGCGGATGCCGGCGCCCTGCCACTCGCCGTGCTCGATGACGAGCGTCCCCCCGGGGTGGAGCAGGCGCAGGGCGACGCCTGAGAGGACACGGACGACGTCGAGGCCGTCGGGCCCGCCGTACAGCGCGGCGGGCGGATCCCAATGGCGCACCTCGGGGTCGCGCGGGATGGCGTCATCGGGAACATAGGGCGGGTTGGAGACGACGACCGAGACCGTGCCGTCGAGTTCGGGGAACGCGTCGGCGAGGTCGATGAAGGCGAGACGCGCGTGCGGGGCGTGCTCGGCGAAGTTCTCCTTGGCCCAGATGAACGCGTCGACCGAGTTCTCCGCCGCATGCACCCGCGCATGCGGCACCTCCGTCGCGAGGGCGAGAGCCAGGGCGCCGCTCCCCGTCCCGAGGTCGACGGCGACGGGGTCGGGACCCGGGGCCTCGCGAAGAGCGTCGATGGCGAGCTGCGCGACCATCTCGGTCTCCGGCCGCGGGACGAACACTCCGGGACCCACGCGGAGTTCGAGGTGCCGGAACGGCGCGCGGCCCGTCAGGTGCTGGAGAGGCTCGCGGGCGGCTCGGCGCGCGACGAGCTCGGCGAACCGTGTCGCCTCGGGCTCCGGCATCCGATCCCCCCGCAGCATCGCGGCGGCGAGCTCACCGCGGCCGACCCCCAGGACATGGGCGGCGAGGAGTTCGGCGTCGACGTCGGCCGAGGGGACGCCGGCGTCGGCGAGCCGCTGACCGGCTGCGCGGACGAGGGGCGCGAGGTCGCTGCCCGCGGGCGCGGCGGAAGTCCGTGAGATCGTCATGGGAACGTCCAGGATACCGTGCCCGGCATCGTCACACAGGGCCGCGGCCCGCGGCGGGACCGTAGGCTGAAACCGCATCGCGGGCACCTGAGCCGCGACCTACGTATTCCATCCGCACGGAAGGCATCCCATGACCGGCATCCACTCCGACATCACCAGCGCATTCGGCAACACTCCCCTGGTCCGACTGAACCGCGTATCGGAGGGCCTGCCCGGGACGATCCTCGCCAAGCTCGAGTTCTACAACCCGGCATCCTCGGTCAAGGACCGCCTCGGCATCGCCATCGTCGACGCCGCCGAAGCCTCGGGCGAGCTGAAGCCCGGCGGGACGATCGTCGAGGGCACGAGCGGCAACACGGGCATCGCACTCGCGATGGTGGGGGCCGCGCGGGGCTACAAGGTCATCCTGACGATGCCGTCGTCGATGTCCACCGAGCGCCGCATGCTGCTGCGCGCCTACGGCGCCGAGCTCGTCCTGACCGACCCCTCGCTCGGCATGAAGGGCGCCGTCGGCGAGGCGGAGCGCATCGCCGCGGAGACGCCCGGCGCCGTGCTCGCGAAGCAGTTCGCCAACCAGGCCAACGTCGAGATCCACCGGAAGACCACCGCCGAGGAGATCCTGCGCGACACCGACGGCGCCGTCGACTACTTCGTCGCGGGCATCGGCACCGGCGGCACCATCACGGGTGTGGGCCAGGTCCTCAAGGAGCGCGTGCCGTCCGCGAAGGTCGTCGCCGTCGAGCCCAAGGACTCGCCGCTGCTGACCGAGGGCAAGCCGGGACCCCACAAGATCCAGGGCATCGGCCCGAACTTCATCCCCCCGATCCTCGACCAGGGCGTCATCGACGAGGTCCAGGACGTGACCTTCGACGACGCCATCGAGACCGCCAAGAAGGTCGCGACCAGCGAAGGCATCCTCGTCGGCATCTCGTCCGGTGCGGCCGTCTGGGCGGCGCTGCAGGTCGCCGCGCGCCCCGAAGCCGAAGGCAAGAACATCGTGGTCATCATCCCCTCGTTCGGCGAGCGGTACCTGTCGACGGCGCTGTTCGAGGAATTCCGCGACTGACCCGCACGCCGACACCCGAAAGGTCCGCCGTGCCCGGCATCGCCTCCTCCCTCGTCCGCGGCCTCGCCGCCGCCGCACGGTCGATCCGTGAGGACGTCGCCGCCGCGAAGCTGCGCGATCCCGCGGCGCGCGGCGGCGTCGAGATCGCTCTGCTGTACCCGGGGCTCCACGCCGTGTGGAGCCACCGGGTGGCGCACGCGCTGTGGCGCGGCGGCAGAAGGTTCCCCGCGCGGGCGATCTCTCAGGTGACCCGTTGGCTGACCGGCATCGAGATCCACCCGGGGGCGCGCATCGGGCGCCGGTTCTTCATCGATCACGGCATGGGCGTCGTCATCGGCGAGACCGCCGAGGTCGGCGACGACGTCATGCTGTACCACGGGGTGACGCTGGGCGGCCGGACCCGGGACGGGGGCAAGCGGCATCCCACCCTCGAGGACGGCGTGGCCGTCGGCGCGGGTGCGAAGATCCTCGGCCCCGTCGTGATCGGGGCGCACTCCGTGATCGGAGCGAACGCCGTCGTGACGAAGGATGCCCCCGCGGACTCCGTCCTGGTGGGCGTCCCGGCTCGCGCGCGTCGGCGCACGGCGAGCGAGGACACCCGGGCGATCCTCATGGCGCCCGAATACCACATCTGACCCGGCTCAGGCCTCCGAGCCGACCGCGGCCAGCTGCGCCTCTTCGTCCGCGGCGATCGCGGAATCGATGAGGGGACCGAGCGCACCGTCCATCACCTGGTCGAGGTTGTAGGCCTTGTACCCGGTCCGGTGATCCGCGATGCGGTTCTCCGGGAAGTTGTAGGTGCGGATCCGTTCGGAGCGGTCCATGCCGCGGATCTGCGACTTGCGCGCGTCGGAGGCCGCGGCATCCCGCTCCTCCTGCTGCTTGGCGAGCAGGCGCGCGCGGAGGACCCGCATGCCGGCCTCGCGGTTCTGCAGCTGGCTCTTCTCGTTCTGCATCGAGACGACGATGCCGGTCGGCACGTGCGTGATGCGGACGGCGGAGTCCGTCGTGTTGACGGACTGACCACCCGGCCCGGACGAGCGGAAGACGTCGATCTTGAGGTCGTTCGGATCGATCTGCACTTCTTCGGGCTCGTCGACCTCGGGGAACACGAGAACGCCGGTCGTCGAGGTGTGGATGCGCCCCTGCGACTCGGTCGCGGGCACGCGCTGCACGCGGTGCACACCGCCCTCGTACTTCAGGTGAGCCCAGACGCCCTGCGCCGGGTCGCTCGAGGCGCCCTTGATCGCGATCTGGACGTCTTTGTACCCGCCGAGGTCTGATTCGTTGCGCTCGAGGAGCTCGGTCTTCCAGCCGCGGGATGCCGCGTACTGCAGGTACATGCGCAGCAGGTCCGCCGCGAACAGCGCGGACTCGGCTCCGCCCTCCCCCGCCTTGATCTCGAGGATCACGTCGCGCGCGTCATCGGGGTCGCGCGGGATCAGCAGGCGTCGGAGCTTCTCCTGCGCGTCGGCCAGACGCTGCTCGAGCGCCGGGACCTCCTCGGCGAAGGCGTCGTCCTCCTTCGCGAGCTCCCGCGCCGCAGCGAGGTCCTCCTCCGCACCGCGCCACGCGTCATACGCGGCGACGATGCGCGAGAGCTCGGCGTACCGCCGGTTGACGCGCTTGGCGCGCGACGCGTCGGCGTGCACCGCGGGGTCGGAGAGTTCCTCCTGGACCGCGCGGTGCTCGTCGATCAGCGTCTGGACGGATTCGAACACGGCTCGAGGCTCAGCGGATGCTGTTCTCGTGCGCGTGGCCGCCGGCGGCGGGGGCCGGCATCGACTTCTGCATCTGCACGAGGAACTCGACGTTGGACGTCGTCTCCTTCAGCTTGCCGAGGACGACCTCAAGGGCCTGCTGCTGGTCGAGCCCGGCGAGGGCGCGACGCAGCTTCCACGTGATCTTGACCTCATCGGCCGAGAGGAGCATCTCCTCGCGACGCGTGCTCGACGCGTTGACGTCGACGGCGGGGAAGATCCGCTTGTCGGCGAGCTGACGAGACAGGCGCAGCTCGCTGTTGCCGGTGCCCTTGAACTCCTCGAAGATGACGTCGTCCATCTTGGAGCCGGTCTCGACGAGCGCCGTGGCGAGGATCGTGAGGGATCCGCCGTTCTCGATGTTGCGCGCCGCGCCGAAGAAGCGCTTGGGCGGGTAGAGCGCCGAGGCGTCGACACCACCGGTGAGGACGCGCCCCGAGGTCGGCGCCGAGATGTTGTAGGCGCGGCCGAGACGGGTGATCGAGTCCAGCAGGACCACGACGTCGCGACCGAGCTCGACGAGGCGCTTGGCGCGCTCGATGGCGAGCTCGGCGACCGTCGTGTGGTCCTCGGCGGGGCGGTCGAAGGTCGAGGCGATGACCTCGCCCTTGACCGTCCGCTGCATGTCGGTGACCTCTTCGGGACGCTCGTCGACGAGGACGACCATGAGGTGGACCTCGGGGTTGTTCGTCGCGATCGCGTTCGCGATCTGCTGCAGGACGATCGTCTTGCCGGCCTTGGGCGGCGCGACGATCAGGCCGCGCTGGCCCTTGCCGATGGGAGCGACGAGGTCGATGATGCGCTGCGTGAGCTTCTCGGGGGCCGTCTCGAGGCGCAGGCGCTCCTGCGGGTAGAGGGGCGTCAGCTTGCCGAACTCGACACGCGTCGCGGCATCGTCGACCGAGAGGCCGTTGACGGCGTCGACCTTGACGAGCGCGTTGTACTTCTGGCGGCTCGACTGCTCGCCCTCGCGGGGCTGCTTGATCGCGCCGACGACCGCGTCGCCCTTGCGCAGGTTGTACTTCTTGACCTGGCCGAGCGAGACGTAGACGTCGCTCTGCCCGGGGAGGTACCCGGTGGTGCGCACGAAGGCGTAGTTGTCGAGCACGTCGAGGATGCCGGCGATCGGGATGAGGACGTCGTCCTCGCCGATCTCGGTGTCGAACTCGTCACCGGTGCTCTGTCCGCGGCGCTTGTTGCGCTGGCGGCCGCGACCCTGGCCCTGCTCGTCGTCCGACGAGGACTCCGCGGCGGGCTTGTCGGCGGGGCCGTTCTGGGCGTTCTGGCCGCCCTGGCTGCCGTTCTGGCCGTTCTGGCCGTTCTGGCCGTTCTGGCCGTTCTCGCCCTTGTTGCGGTTGCGGCTCCGGCTGCGGCTACGCGAACGGCTGCGTCCAGTCCCCTCGCTCGAGCCCTCGGAGTCGTCTCCGGATGCCGAGGCGTTCGCGTCGCTCGACGCAGAGGCGTTCGCGTCGTCGGATGCCTGCTCGGCGGGCGCCTCGGCTGCGGCCGGGGCGGAGCTGGTCTCGGTTGCCGAAGCGTCCGCGGGCGCGGCGTCAGCGGCGGTCTCGGTCGGCTCCGCGTCGGCGGCGGGCGCAGCCTCGGCGGCGGGGGTGTCGCCGCTCTTGGCGCGGCGCGGTGCACGCTTGCGCGGCGCCTTGGCCGGCTTCTCGTCGGCAGATGCCTCGCCGGTGACTGCCTCGGCTGCCGGCGCGGCATCCTCGGCGACGGGCTCTTCGGCGGCGGGCTCGGCAGCAGCAGCGGCCTTCTTCGCGGACGTCCGGCGGGCCGGACGCTTCGCCCGGACGGGCTCGGCGGCGGGTGCAGCGGCCTCGTCGTCGGACGACGCGGTCGCCTCGTCGGCGGCGGGCGCGGCCTCGTCGTCGGCGGGCGCGGCCTCGACGACGGTGTCCGCAGCGGCATCCGTCGTCGCGTCCTGCGCGGCGGCCGTGGTGGTCTCGTCGGCAGCGGCGCCGCCGGTGGCGACGTCGTCGCCGGTCTGGATCTCGGAGATGGACTCCACGAGTTCTCCCTTTCAGATGTGGAAAGTCATAACCGCAGGTGGTTCCGTCCACGACGGATCCGATTCCTCAGCGGGGTGTACGCGCAGGCTCAGAGTTGCGCAGGCCCGTCAGGAGGGGTGTGCGGTGGTTCGCAGATTGCGATGGAGGGCAGATTCACGTGATCACGTGGCATCCTCCGTATGATCCCTCACTGTACCACCCCGCACATCGACGGCCAGCAGAAGAGGTTTCCATGGCGTGTCCGTCGTCGTTGCGGCATACTCCACCGCCTCGAGACGGCGGCCCGGCCCGTCGGCGAGGACGAGGACGCTGGGTCCTGCACCCGAGACGACGGCGGCGAACCCGGCGGACCGCAGCCCTCGGACGAGGGCGTCGGTCGCCGGCATGGCCTGAGCGCGGTAGGACTGGTGGAGCTTGTCCTCCGTGGCCGCCATCAGCAGTTCGGGGCTCTGCGTCAGCGCTGCGATGAGGAGGGCCGACCGCGACACGTTGAAGACGGCGTCCTCGCGCGTGACGTGGAGCGGCGCGAGACCGCGCGCGACCGAGGTCGACATCGTGAACTCGGGGACGAAGACGAGTGGCGAGACCCCGCGGTGGACGGCGAGCTTCTTGTGCTGCGGCGCCGACTCGTCCATCCACGCGATCGTGAGGCCGCCGAAGAGGGCGGGCGCCACGTTGTCGGGGTGCCCTTCGATCTCGGTCGCCAGGCGCAGCAGCGTCTCCGGGCCGAGGGTGACGTCTCCCTCGAGCAGCCCCTGCGCCGCCAGCAGCCCCGCGACGACGGCGGCTCCGGACGATCCCATCCCCCGGCCGTGCGGGATGACGTTGTGCGCGCGCAGACGGATGCCGGGCATCGGCCGGCCGGCCGCCTCGAACGCATATGCCATCGAGCGGATCACGAGGTGCGAGGCATCCGTCGGGACGTCGGCGGCCCCCTCCCCCGAGACCTCGATCTCGAGGCCCGGACCGTCCAGCGCCGTCACGACGAGTTCGTCGTGGACGCTCAGAGCGAGACCGAGCGTGTCGAAGCCGGGGCCGAGGTTGGCGCTCGTCGCCGGGACGCGAACGGCGACGGAGCGCCCCGCGGGCGTCATCCCGCCACGCGGGTGAGGTCGAGCGCGGAGGCCACCTCGCTGGTCGCCGCGTCCACGACGAGCGGCTCGACCTGCGAGCCGTCGGGGTTGCGGAGCGCCCACTGCGGGTCCTTCAGGCCGTGGCCGGTGACCGTCAGCACGACCTTCGCGCCCTTCGGGATGACCCCGGCCTCGGCGCGGTCGAGCAGACCGGCCACGCTGATGGCCGAGGCCGGCTCGACGAAGACGCCGACGGTGCCGGCGAGGAGCTTCTGCGCGGCGAGGATGCGCTCGTCGTCGATCGCGCCGAACCAGCCGTCGGTCGCCGCGCGGGCCTCGAGGGCGAGGTCCCACGAGGCGGGGTTGCCGATACGGATGGCGGAGGCGATCGTCTCGGGGTTCTTGACGACCTCGCCGCGCACGAGCGGTGCGGAGCCCTCGGCCTGGAAGCCGAACATGCGGGGCACCCGCGTCGCGACGCCGCGCTCGGCCTCTTCGCGGTAGCCGCGCGAGTACGCGGTGTAGTTGCCGGCGTTGCCGACGGGGATGAAGTGGAAGTCGGGGGCGTCGCCGAGCTGGCTGACGACCTCGTACGCCGCCGTCTTCTGACCTTCGATGCGGTCGGGGTTGACCGAGTTGACGAGGTGCACCTTGTAGCCGCCGGCGAGCTCGCGCGCGATCTCGAGGCAGTCGTCGAAGTTGCCGCGGATCTGGATGAGCTTGCCATTGTGGGCGACGGCCTGGCTGAGCTTGCCCATCGCGATCTTGCCCTCGGGGACGAGGACGGCGGCCGTGATGCCGGCATGCGCCGCGTAGGCGGCAGCGGATGCCGAGGTGTTGCCGGTCGAGGCGCAGATGACGGCCTCGGCCCCGTGCTCGACGGCGCGGGACAGGGCGACCGTCATGCCGCGGTCCTTGAAGGAGCCCGTCGGGTTCATGCCCTCGAACTTGATGTAGACATCGGCACCGGTGATGCGCGACAGCGATGCCGCCGGGATGAGCGGGGTGCCGCCCTCGCCGAGCGTCACGACGGTCGAGGCGTCGGTGACGCCCAGTCGGTCGGCGTACTCGCGGAGGACTCCGCGCCAGACGTGTGCCATGTCAGTCTCCTTCTACCCGCAGGACCGAGACCACCCGACGCACCGCGCTGGTGGCAGCGAGGCGCTCGACGGTGTCGGCCAGGTCCTGCTCCCGGGCCGTGTGGGTTCCGATGACGAGGTGCGCGACGGCATCCCCGCTCCCCTGGGCGACGGCGCCGCCCGAGGTGGTCTGTTCGACGGTCGCGATCGACACGTTCCCGTCGCTGAGGATGCCGGCGACGGTGGCGAGGACGCCCGGTCGGTCATCGACTTCGAGCGTGATCTGGCAGCTTGTCCGGATGCGGCCGATCGGGACGATCGGCAGCCCTCCGCGCGTCGACTCGCCGACACCCGGCCCGCCTGCGACGTGACGCCGGGCGGCCGAGACGACATCGCCGAGGACGGCGGACGCGGTCTGCACTCCCCCGGCACCCGCGCCGTAGAACATGAGGTCGCCGGCGGCTTCGGCCTCGACGAAGACGGCGTTGTTCGCGCCGTGGACCGAGGCGAGCGGGTGCTCACGGGGAACGAGGGCCGGGTAGACGCGGACCGAGATCGCTTCGCCGTGCGGTGCGGCATCGGGCTGGTCGACGAGCCGTTCGCACACGGCGAGGAGCTTGACGACGTAGCCGGCCTTGCGGGCGGCCTCGATGACGCCGGCATCCACGGACGTGATGCCCTCGCGGTGCACGGCGTCGAGCGGCACGGTCGTGTGGAAGGCGAGGCTCGCGAGGATCGCCGCCTTCTGGGCGGCGTCGTACGCCTCGACATCCGCCGTCGGGTCGGCCTCGGCGTACCCGAGCCGCTGCGCTTCGGCGAGCACCTCGTCGAAACCGAGACCTTCGCGGTCCATCCGGTCGAGGATGTAGTTCGTCGTGCCGTTGACGATGCCCATGATCCGTCGCACGCGGTCGCCGGCGAGCGAGTCGCGCAGGGGCCGGATGATCGGGATCGCGCCGGCGACGGCGGCCTCGTACGCGACCGTGGCACCGACCTGGTCGGCGGCGTCGAAGATCTCGCTGCCGTGGGTCGCGAGGAGCGCCTTGTTCGCCGTGACGACGTCGGCGCCCGACGAGAGGGCGTGGAGGATCCGGGTCCGCGCGGGCTCGAGCCCGCCGGTGACCTCGATGACGATGTCGGCGCCGGCGATGAGGGTGTCGGCATCCGTCGTGAACAGGTCGCGGGGCAGATCGGTCTCGCGCGGGGCGTCCACGTCGCGGACGGCGATCCCCACGAGGTCGAGCGGTGCGCCGGCACGGTCGGCGAGCTCGTCGGCGTGCGTCAGCAGAAGGCGGGCGACCTGGGAACCGACGGCGCCGGCTCCCAGCAGCGCGACGCGCAGGCGGCGGGGTTCGATCATGCGGACTCCTCGGAGGTGCGGGATGCCGGTGCGACGCCGAGGTCGCGCGCCAGCAGGTCGTTCTCGTCCTCGCCGCGGACGATCAGCCGGGCGGTGCCGGCACTGACGGCCACGACGGGAGGTCGGGTCAGGTAGTTGTAGTTGCTCGCGAGCGAGAAGCAGTACGCGCCCGTCGCGGCGACGGCGACGAGGTCGCCGGGCTGGACGTCTCCGGGCAGGTACTCGTCCGACACCACGATGTCGCCGGCCTCGCAGTGGCGACCCACGACCCGGGTGAGGGCGGGGGCGGCGTCGCTGCGGCGGCTCGCAATCCGCGCGCTGTAGTCCGCGCCGTACAGGGCCGTGCGCGCGTTGTCGCTCATGCCGCCGTCCACGCTCACGTACAGCCGCTCGAGGTCGTCCGAGACGCGCACCGGCTTCACGGTGCCGACCGAGTACAGGGTCACGCCGGCGCGTCCGACGATGGTGCGTCCCGGCTCGAAGGCGAGTTCGGGAAGAGGGATGCCGCGGCTCTCGCACTCGCGAGCGACGGCCGCGACGATGCCGTCGGCGAGCTCAGCGATCGGGGTCGGGTCGTCCTTCGACGTGTAGGCGATCCCGAAGCCGCCGCCGAGGTTCAGGAGCGGGACGTCGCCGCCCGCGAGAAGACGCGCGTGCAGCTCGACGACGCGCGCGGCGGACTCGGCGAAGCCGGCGGTCCCGAAGATCTGAGAGCCGATGTGGCAGTGGAGGCCCACGAAGCGGAGCGACGGCAGCTCTCGGATGCGGGCGACGGCAGCCTCGGCATCCGACAGCGTGAAACCGAACTTCTGATCCTCGTGCGCCGTCGCGAGGAAGTCGTGCGTCTCGGCGTGGACGCCGCTGTTGACGCGGACGAGCACGCTCTGCACAACGCCCTGGGTCTCGGCCTCGGCGGCGATCCGCTCGATCTCGACGAGCGAGTCGATGACGATCGAGCCGACGCCGACGCGCACGGCACGGGCGATCTCGGGCAGGAGCTTGTTGTTGCCGTGGAGGCCGAGTCGCGCCGGATCCGCGCCGGCGGCGAGAGCCACAGCGAGTTCGCCGCCGCTGGCGACGTCAACGCCGAGGCCTTCCGTCGTCACCCAGCGCACGACGTCGGTCGTGAGCAGAGCCTTGCCCGCGTAGTAGACCCGGGCCGTGCCGCCGTGGCGAGCCGCGGCATCCTGGAACGCCGTCAGCACCTCCCGGGCGCGGGCACGGACCACGTCCTCGTCGACGACGTAGAGCGGCGTCCCGAAGCGCGCGGCGAGCTCCGTCGCGGGCACGCCCCCGAAGACGATCGCCCCCGCGTCGTCGCGCGCGGCTCCCTCGGGCCACACGGCCTCGACGAGCGCGTTCGCATCATGCGGCTGAGTCAGCCAGCCGGGCACGGCGGGACGGTCGGAGGTGGTGGACACGCAGGGGCACCAATCGGGGTGGGAACGGGTACGTCGGGCGGTGTGGCCACGCCCCGACGGTGCCCACAGTCTAGGGCACCGGGACGGAGCCACCCGGCTCCGTGACGACTAGCGGCCGTCGGCGCAGGAACCGGGTTCCTGCGCGCCCTTGTCGCGGAGGATGGCACTGTCGATGTCGAAGGATGCCGAGACGTGGCGCCCCTCGATCGTCACGCCCGTGAGGGTCAGGGCGCGCGGCAGATACTGGGCCAGACACACCCGCCAGTTCTCGGCGAAGGACCCGGCGAGCGGGCCGACCTGCTGGCGCAGGGCGTCGGCGGACACGTCGACGCCGCCCAGGCGGAGCTGCGTCGGGGAGAGGACGAGGTCGCCGTCCTCGGCCGAGGCGGAGAGCTGAACGCCCAGCGGAACCGACACCCCGAAGACCGAGAACTCGGTGTCGAGGGCAACCTCGGGCGGTCGCAGGGTCACGGCGTCGACCGGGAAGCCGTCGACGCGGCCGAGAACGGCCCGCAGCTGGTTCTCGTCGAGATCGACGACGGCTTTCGCACTGCTCCAGTCGCCGCCGCCCCAGACGGGGGCGTCCTGGATGTCGACGCGGACGTCTCCCGAGACGCCTTGCACCTCGACGTCGTCGGCGGTGAGATCCATCTGCGGGATCGAACCGACGATCAGCTGCGGCAGGACGAGCCCCGGGATCCGGACGTCGATCTCCTGATCCTGGGCGAGCCCGAGGTTGGTGACGATCTGCGACCGGACCACCTGAGGCACGATCGCGCGCGCGGCGACCTCGGCCGCGACCAGCAGGACCGCGACGACGGCCAGGACCACCACGACGGCGATCCACCGACGCGGCCGCCGACGCGCCCCGGTCACGGTCGCCATGTCACATCCGTTCGGGCGCGCTCACGCCGAGCAGGTCGAGTCCGTTGCGGAGGACCTGGCCCGTCGCGTCGTTCAGCCACAGGCGCGTGCGGTGCACGTCCGTGACCTCCTCGTCGCCGAGCGGGGTGACGCGGCACGAGTCGTACCAGCGGTGGTACAGGCTTGCGAGCTCCTCGAGGTAGCGGGCGATGCGGTGCGGTTCGCGCAGCTCGGCGGCGAAGGCCACGAGGCGCGGGAACTCCTGCAGCGCGCCCAGGAGCGCGGACTCGGTCTCGTGCGTGAGGAGCTCCGGCGCGAACGCGTCGCGGGCGACGCCGGAGTCGGCGGCGTTCCGGCCGACGTTGTGCGTGCGCGCGTGGGCGTACTGCACGTAGAAGACCGGGTTGTCGTTCGTGCGCTTCTGCAGGATCTCGGGGTCGAGCGTCAGCGGCGAATCCGCCGGGTAGCGCGCGAGCGAGTAACGGAGCGCATCGGTCCCGAGCCATTCGCGCAGGTCGTCGAGCTCGATGATGTTGCCGGCGCGCTTGGACAGTCGCGCCCCGTTCACCGAGACGAGCTGCCCGATGAGCACCTCGATGTCCTTCTCGGGGTCGTCGCCGGCGGCGCCGGCGAGCGCCTTGAGGCGATGCACGTAGCCGTGGTGATCGGCGCCGAGCAGGTAGATCTTGTGCGCGAAGCCGCGGTCGCCCTTGTTCAGGTAGTACGCGGCGTCGGCGGCGAAGTACGTGTACTCGCCGTTGGAGCGGCGGATGACGCGGTCCTTGTCGTCGCCGAAGTCGGTCGTCCGCACCCAGACGGCGCCCTCGGCGTCGAAGACGTGTCCCTGAGCACGCAGGCGGTCGACGGCCTCGTCGACGAGGCTCGGGCCGCCGTCCGCCGTCTTCGCGTGCAGCGTCCGCTCACTGAAGAAGACGTCGAAGTGGACGTTGAACTTCTCGAGGGATCCCTGGAGCTCCGCGAGCTGCAGTTCGTAGGCCTTGTCGCGGGCCGCGGCCACGCGCTCGTCCTCGGGCAGGTCGGCGATGCCCGGCTCGGCCTCGGCGACGCGCTTCGCAAGGTCGTCGATGTACGCGCCGGCGTAGCCGTCCTCGGGAGCAGGCTCGCCCTGCATGCGTGCCAGCACCGAGCGGCCGAAGCGATCCATCTGCGCGCCGGCGTCGTTGATGTAGAACTCGCGGACGAGGGTCGCGCCGCTCGCGAGCAGCAGGCGCGCGATCGCGTCGCCGAGCGCCGCCCAGCGCGTGTGCCCGATGTGCATCGGACCGGTCGGGTTCGCGCTGACGAACTCGAGGTTGATCGTGTTGCCCTCCTGGCTGCGGCCGCGACCGAAGGCGGTGCCCGCCTCGACGATCGTCTTCGCGAGCGCGCCGGCAGCGGCGGCGTCCAGTCGGATGTTGATGAACCCGGGACCGGCGACCTCGACCGACGCGATGCCGTCGACGGCGGCGAGCGCGTCGGCGACCTCGGCCGCGAACTCGCGCGGGTTCGCGGCGACCTGCTTCGACAGCTTCAGCGCGGCGTTGGACGCCCAGTCGCCGTGGTCGCGGTTCTTCGGGCGCTCGACGGGGAAGTCGGCGATCGTGAGCGCCTCAGCGGAGCCGGGTCGTCGCGCCTCCACGAGCGGGGAGACGACGGCGAGAAGGGCTGCGGAAAGGGCTTCTGGAGTCATAGCGGGTCAAGTCTACGTTTCGGGGGGTCCTCACGCCGACGGGAGGACGACCCACACGCGAGCACCGCCGGCGGGCGACTCGTCGATGCCCATGCGGCCACCGTGCGACTCCACGATCCGGTTGCAGGTCGCCAGGCCGATGCCGAACCCCGGCACGGCGACGTTCGAGCCGCGCTCCAAGGGCTCGAAGACGACCTCGCGTTCGGCGGCCGGAACACCGGGCCCGTTGTCATCGACCGTGATGCGCACCCCCGCGACGACGGCGCCGACCGTCACCGTGATGGCGGGTGTGCGCTCCCCCGCACCGGCGAACTTCACCGCGTTGCCGACGAGGTTCTGGATCAGGACGCCGAGGAGGGTGGGATCGGCCGGGACGGGGACGGATGCCTCGACAGTCACGTCTGCGCCGTTGTCGAGACCTCCGCTGCGCAGGTCCTCCATCGTCGATGCGACGACCGGGCCGACATCCACCGCGGAGCGGCGGATGGGTGCGCCGCCCACGCTCGCGTAGTCGAGCAGGCGGGCGATCATGCCCGACATCCGGTCCGCCACCGACTCGGCGCGCGCGAGCGCACGGGAGGCGGCGGGCACCTCCGCGACCTCCGGCACCTCCGAGGCGAGCTCGATGTAGCCCGTCAGTGCCGTCAGCGGGTTCCGCAGATCGTGCGCCACCTGCGCGGCGAAGTTCTCGAGCTGCGCGTTGGACTCGCCGAGCTCGCGCGTCAGGCGGCGCAGTTCGAGCACGTCGACGATCTGATGCGCGATGAGGGCGAGGGCTGCGCTTTCGTCCTCGGGCAGTTCACGCGGCTCCTCGTCGAAGATGCAGACCGTCCCGATCGGCACTCCCGACGGGGTGATGAGCGGGCTCGACGCGTAGAACCTGACGTTGGCCACCTCACCGGTGACGAAGGGGTTCCCGGCGAAACGGTCGTCGAGCGTCGCATCCCGCACCACGGTGTGGCCGGGCTCGCGGAACACGACCGCGCACATCGAGTCCTCACGGCTGCAGACGGCCGGCTCGAAGCCCACGGCGGCGATCTGATGCTGGGACCGGTCGTCGATGATGTTGATGACCGCGGTCGGAACGCTGCACACCGTCGCAGCGAGTTGGACGAGTCCCTGGAGATCGGGCTCGGTCGCCCGACCGAGCACGCCGTAGTCCTCGATGATCGCGCGCCGGATGGCGTCGTCAGCGGTCTTCACATTCAGCTCCCCGAGTTCCTAGCCCACCCTAATGACCCTGCACGCATCGGGTCGCGCCGCACGTCACCCGATCGTGACGGGTGACGCGCGATCATCCTGCAGCGGATCGGATGCCGCGGCCACGACCGCGGCCTCACCTTCGACTCGCGCATCGACGAGCATCCGCTGCAGCGACAGGTTCGCGCCGTAATAGCTGAGGAACGCGCAATCGGCGGCATCCCTTCCCGTCGCGATCCGGACGAGGCCGCGACGGTTCGAGAGGCGGGTGGCGTCGACGACCAGCCAGCGGCCGTCGATCCACGCCTCGGCGACGGCGTGGAAGTCCATCGGGACGAGTCCCGGCGCGTAGCAGGCGACGTAGCGCGCCGGGACGTCCATCGCGCGCAGCAGTGCGATGACGAGGTGCGCGTAGTCGCGGCAGACGCCCTGACCCGTCGCGAGCGTCGTCACGGCAGAGTCCGTCCCGAGGGAGAGGCCCGGCGAGTAGGTGACTGTCTCGGCGACGAACGCCTCGACGGCGGCGAGGAGGTCGATGCCGCGCCGGCCGCCGAACTGCCGCCGCGCCTGGGCGAAGACCGAATCCGAGGGGGCGTACCGGCTGGGCCGCAGATAGACCGCGGTGTCCAGATCGGACGCGGGGACGACCTCCGCCCCGCCGCGGACGAGAGCGTCGTACCGGAGCTGCAGCGGCCCCGGGTCGACGCGGACCCGGTGGAGCCGCGAACCGGCGGCATCCGTCACCTCGGTGAGGGCGAGCTCCCGCCCGTCTCGCGTGAGCGACAGTCGCTCGTGCCCGAGGGGGACTCCTGCGGCGACGGCAACGGAGAGGATGAGGTCGAGCTCCCCCTCGACGAGGAGGTCGAGTTCGGCTCTGACGACGCGCTGCACCGGGCAATCCTCGCACGCACCGGAGACCTCGAGCGGGGTCCGTGTATCGGTCGCGTGAACAAGTGCGGTCGGATTCTCCGGGATCGCTTACCCTCATCGCATGAGTTCTGTACGACGCGCCCGCAGCTGGGGGCTGGGCGTCGTCGCCGCCGGTGTGGCAGCGATCGTCGCCCTGTCTGCGTGGCAGCCATGGCGGACGACGCCCACCGTCGACGCGGCGACTTCCGTCGGCTCGATCGCCGACATCGAGCCGCTGTCCGTCCCCGCCGACGCGAAGGTCCTCGTCTTCGGCGATTCATGGACCTACGGGTCCGCCGCCACAGTCCCGACCGACGGGTACGCCTACCAGCTCGGCCGGCTCAGCGGATGGGACGTCACCGTCGACGGTGTACGGGGCTCGGGATACATGAGGCCCGGGTGGGACGGGCCCGACTTCCGCCGCCGGGCTCTGACGCTCGACCCGACCGCCGACTACGACCTCATCATCATCCAAGGGTCCATCAACGACAGGCAGCAGGGCGAGCGCGGATACCGCGACGCCGTCGAGGCGACGTGGGACACCTTCGAGCGGCTCTTCCCGAAGGCGCAGATCGTGATCTTCGGCCCGACGCCCCACGAGTTCCCCGTTGACGAGGGCACGTCCCGCATCGACTCCGACCTGAGGGCCGCTGCGGCCGATCGCCACTGGTGGTACATCTCCTCACTGCAGGAGCAGTGGATCACGCGTGCCAATTACCGCGAGATGATCGACACGGGCAAGGGGCGCAAGCACCCCTCGGACCGAGGTCACACCTATCTGGCGGAGAAGCTGCTCGCCGCGCTGCACGAACGCAGCGTCACGACGGACGCCGGTGCGACCCGCGAGGATGCACCGGCGCTCGTCGTCCCCTGACGGCGACCGCGCTCAGGCGCGGATCGCGTCGGCGATCGGCTCGTCGCCGTTGTTGAAGGAGATCGTCCGCCGGATGGTGCTCGGGTCTGCGAGGACCGCGGCGACCACCGCAGCGACGTCGGCGCGGGAGACCGACGAACCCTTCTCGGCGTTCGCATCGATCCGTCCGGTCGGTTCGTCGAGGGTCAGCGCCGAGGGCGCGAGGATCGTCCAGTCCAGCTCCGCCGCGCGGAGATGCTCATCCGCGGCCGCCTTGGACTCCGCGTAGGCGAAGAAGTCGTCGGACGGGTCGACACCGTGGTCGGGTCCGGCACCGAAGTAGGAGACCATCACGTAGCGCCGCGCCTCCGCGGCGACCGCCGCGTCGATCGAGCGGATCGCGGCATCCCGATCGACCGCGTAGGTGCGCTCCGCAGATCCGCCGCCGGCTCCGGCCGACCAGACGACCGCATCGCTGTCGGCGAGGAGTTCGGTGATCTCGTCGGTGGTGGATGCCGCGACGTCCGCCACGAGCGGGGTCGCGCCCGTGGCCGTGATGTCGTCACTGTGGTCGGGGTTCCGGATGACGGAGGTCACGTCGTGCCCGGCCTCGACCAGGAGGGGCGCGAGGAGGAGGCCGACCTTGCCGTGTCCGCCGATGATCGTGATGTTCGCCATGAAGTGGCTCCTTTCGTCGGGACCCGACGTTACGTCCGCGGACCGCCGACCGACCTGCCCTTGCGCTTGTACCCTCGACGTGGAAGAGGGCTCGGGTCCGCTTCCGCGATCACACGCACGAGGGGGAAGACAGACGTGAGCGACACGATTCCGGCCGGGTGGTATCCGGCTCCGCACGCGGGGAACGAGCTGCGCTACTGGGATGGAACGGCGTGGCATGCGGCACCCGCGTACCTTCCCGCCGGCACGCCGGGAGCCCCCGGCATCCCCTCCTCCTCCCCCGCCGGCCCGGTGCTGCCGCCGTACGCGTCGGCGCCGGGCGCGCCGAACGGGTACCCGCCCTACCCCGGGGGATCCCTCCCGCCGTCCCGACCCGTGGCTCTCGGCGTCACCGCGCTCTCGCTCGGCATCGCGGCGATCGTCCTCGGCTGGATCCCCTTCCTCGGATTCGTCATCGCTCTCGCCGGGGCCGTCTTCGGTGCGATCGCGCTCGTCCGCCGTCAGCCGAAACCTCTCGCGCTCACCGGAACGATCCTCTCGGGGGTCGGCCTGGTGCTGGCGTGCCTCATGACGTTCTCCGTCCTGTCGTTCGTCTGGAGCCCTACGGCCGACGACTACAGCTACGACAGCGGCGACGATGACGGCTCGGCACCGGAGGACCCCGGCTCGCCGGCCGCCCCCGAGCTCGAGCCCTACGCCCCCGAAACGGGCCCGGGATCGATCGACGAGCCGCTCTCCCTGCCGTACGTCCGCGAGAC
This sequence comes from Microbacterium sp. LKL04, assembly GCF_900102005.1. Taxonomy (NCBI): domain Bacteria; kingdom Bacillati; phylum Actinomycetota; class Actinomycetes; order Micrococcales; family Microbacteriaceae; genus Microbacterium; species Microbacterium sp. LKL04. Next base: position 1,615,359 of record NZ_LT627736.1, read on the forward strand.
GGCGTCGGGGACGGAGTACACCGCGGAGGTCCGCATCGTCGATGAGGATGCCACCGAGGAGGTGCTCTCCTGGAGCTCGCTCAATGGCGGCGGCACCGACGGGTACCGCTACGTCCTCGTCGAGATGACCGTCACGAGCACGGACTCCTTGGGCCTGCCCGCATCGTTCCCGACGTACGACCTCTCTCTCGCGACGGTCGACGGCGGGGTCTACCCCTACGCCTTCGTCGTCCCGAACGACGACACGACGTTGCTGCGCGATGCGGGGACGATCGCCGAGGGCGAGAGCGCCACCGGCATCGTGGCGTATCTCGTCCCGGAAGACGCGACCGAATTCCTGCTGACCGACCTGGCGAGCTACTACGCGTTCTGACCCGGGAGCGGGATGATGCGGTCCCGGTTCCACGGCTCGGTCCATCCCAGCCGTGAGAACAAGCCGTCGAGGATCATCGCGGTGAACCCCCAGACGAGCCGGTCGCCGCGCGTCGTCGGGATCAGGAAGGCGGGACCGCGGAACTCGCCGCGATCGGTTCGGACGACGGTCACTCCGCGGTGCGCCGGATCGAGCAGGTCGGCGACGGGCGCGCGGAAGACGTCCGCCGACTCCGCCTCGTCGACCACGTGGACCGGCGAGGGACGCCGCCACCAGGCGAGCACCGGGGTGACGAGGTGGCGCGAGTACTCGAGCGGGATGGGCTCGAGAGTGCCGAGGACGTCGACGCCTGCCACGTCGAGTCCGGTCTCCTCCCGCGCCTCTCGGAGGGATGCCGCGACCGCGTCGGCATCCTCGTCATCCACCCGCCCACCCGGGAACGCGACCTGACCCGGATGCGACCGGAGCGTCTCGGCCCGCGACAGCAGCAGCACGTCGAGGTCGCGGGAGACCGTGCGCGCGGGAGGCTCCCTATCTGCGGGCACATCGTCGAGGACCCCGAAGAGGATGAGGACCGCAGCTGCGCGCGCATCCGGCACCTCGGGCAGCGCGCGGAGGATCTCGAAACCGGGCTGGACCGCACCGCTCGCGGTCGATTCGACCAGCTGCTGCAGCTGTGCCCGGGCGGCGGGGACGGGCGCAGACAGGGTCATGGGATCAGGCTATGCGACGGGCTTCGGATGGGCGCGAGACCGGCTGCACCGGTGATAGTCTCGATCGGTACGCCTCCGTAGCTCAGGGGATAGAGCGTTGGTTTCCGGTACCAGAAGTCGGGGGTTCGAATCCCTCCGGGGGCACAGGTACACGAAGGGGACTCGGCATCGCCGGGTCCCCTTCGTCGTCCCCTGATCGGGTCAATCCTCGTTCGCGGCGTCGCCGTCCGGGTCCACGGGGTGACCGAACGGCGGGATGCCGCCGGGCACCGCACCGTCATGGGTGGGCAGTTCGACGTCGGGCCCTTCGTAGGCGTTCTCGTCGGTACCGCGTTCCTCACCTGACATGTCGTCCTCCGTGATCGGTGTCGTCCGTGTGCACGCGACGGTACTGCGCCGTGCGGGCGACCGCCGGGGGTTGACAGGGGGATCCGTCAGTCGGAGACGAGCTTCAGGCCGATGATGCAGCCGACGAGTCCGAGGATCAGGAGGACCTTCACGACCGACACCGACTCCGCGCCGGTGACCATCGCCCAGACCACGGTGAGGGATGCTCCGATTCCGACCCACACGGCATACCCGGTCCCGGTCGGGATCTCACGGAGCGCGAAGGCCAGCCCTCCCATGCTCGCGACGAGCGCGATACCGAAGGTGACGGTCGGCCACAGCTTGGTGAAGCCTTCGGAGCGGCCGAGCGCAGTGGCCCAGACGGCTTCGAGCAACCCGGCGACGATGAGAACGATCCACGACAGCATGACTGACCTCCTGGCCAGTCTTGTCGCTCACCGGGTACTGAACCCTCGTCCGGGAGCCCGGTCGAGGGCCCGCCGCGAGTCTATCGACGCTCGCTGGGCAGAGCCGGTGCAGATCAGCTGACGCTGCCGCGCCAGGTCCTGATCGCAGACGCGGTGTCGGCATCGAGGTGGGCCGCCAGCCAGGCGTCGATGTCGAGCCGGCGGTACACGGCGCGGAACGCGGACTCGGGGGTGTGCCCGAGGCGGCCCAGGACGGTCAGGCGCTCGTCGACGTCGAACGATCGTCCGTGGAGCCGTGTCATGCCCTCGGCGTTCGCGAACGACGAGAGGTAGTCCCGAGTCGCGGCATCCTCCGTCACGCCGACGGCCTTCAACAGGACCGCAGCAAGCAGGCCGGTGCGGTCCCATCCCGCGCCGCAGTGGAACAGGATGCCGCCGGTCCGGGCTCGCGCGATCTCGCCGAGGGCACCCGCGAGCCGGTGCGGAAGTTCGGTGACGTGGTCGACGTAGTACAGCGGGGTCCCCCACTGCCCGTCCTGCTCGCGGGACTGCCAGAAGTGCCGTTCGTCGCCGTCGAGGTCGATGTGCCGGCTGGCGATGTCGCTCGGAACGGAGTCCGTCCGCTCGCTCGGCCGCCGCAGGTCGATGACGGTCCGCACGCCGTATGCGCGCAGGCGGTTCCATCCCGCTTCGGTGATGCGGTCGAGCACTTCGGCGCGGATGAGGACCCCCGCCGGGGTCGACGGTCCGTGGGACCGTTCGAGTCCGCCGAGATCTCGAGCATTGGCCAGACCGTCGATCTCGAGAGGCGTCTGCATGCCCCGATCCTGCCACGCCGCTCGTGTACCAGGGCGCCGGAACTGATGTCGGAACCCCCTTCTCGTCTGGGACTATGTCCAGTTCAGCTCCCTTCATCGACGAGGTTCCCGAGGGGATCCCGACGACCCTGGACTGGGTCGTGATGGGCGCGGACATGGCCACCATCCACGCCGCGCAGCGGTACCGGTGCATCGTCGAGTTGTGGGATGACGCGATCCGCAGTTCACCACCGACCCACCACCGTTCTGATCGAGATCATCCCGAAGGATGACACGCGCCAGCCCCAGGGCTGACGCGCGGATCTCCCGCGATTCGTAGCGTCGAGATATGGCTACCGCGACCCTGACCACCACCCCACGCTCCCGCGCCTCCGTGGGCACCACGACGCGCGCCGCCGTCCTGTCGGTCCTCGGCACCGTCCTCGCGATCGGCATCGCCGCGACGAGCCTGCTGGTCGTTCCCGTCGCCCTCCTCGTCGCGTTCGGCCCGTCGCTGCTCTCGCTTTTCTGACCGCCTGAGAGGATGCCGGAGATGCCCATCCTCCTGCGCCCCTGGACGCCCGCCGACGCCGACGACCTCAGCCGAGCCGCTCGCGCCGGCGACGACCTCGGGCCACAGTTCGGCGGCACCGACCTGACCCGCGTCTCTGCGGCGCAGGGCTTGATCGAGCGCCACCTGCGCTTCGACGACGCCGCCAAGAACTGGGCGATCAAGATCGACGGCCGTGCGGTCGGGAATGTGGCGGCCACCGGCATCGAGTTCCGACACCAGACCGCGTGGATGTCGTACTGGCTCGCTCCGTCCGCCCGAGGGCGTGGCGTCGCAGCGGCGTCCCTGGCGCGGGTCAGCGATTGGGCGTTCCGCATCGGGCTGCACAGGCTCGAGCTCGGTCATCGGGTGAACAACCCGGCATCCTGTCGGGTCGCTCACGCTGCCGGGTACCTCGCCGAAGGAGTCGAGCGCGACAAGCTCCGCTACGGCGACGAGCGTCACGACGTCGAAACCCACGCCCGACTGGCGACCGACCCCCGGCCGCCGGAACGAGAAACTGCCGTCGCGCTGAGGACGGACATCCCCGCGCGACGGCAGACCTGACCTCGGAGGGCTCAGCCCCCCGAGGGGTTCTCGATGGGAGTCCCGTCCTCGTTCGTGGTCACCGGCGGGTTCTCATCGGGTGATCCACCCGACGCCGTGTCGGCATCGGCCTGGTCGTCGGGGACACCGTGGGTGTTGTGCTCATCCGAGCCGTTCGTGTCGCTCATCGCGGTCCTTCCGGTCGCTGTCGGTCACGTGCGGGCGACGGTACGCATGCTGCCCCGCCGCGCAGAGGGCCTTGACAGTCGCGTCGGATCAGAGTTCGACGGTGTCGTTGCGGCCCTCGTAGGGCTCACCCGTCACCTTCGACTTCACGAGGCTGACGATCGACGCGACGACCCCGCCCGGGCTGCTCCAGTACTCGCCCGACACGGCGTCGATCTTCAGGAGCGTCACGTTCGGGTCCTCGGGCCCATCGGGGAACCACGCCTCGACGGCGGGCGACCAGTACTCCCGCAGACGCTCGAGGTCATCGACCACCTCGGCGTTGCCGGCAAGCGAGACCCAGGCGTCGTTCGTGCTCAGGGCGACGCCGACCGCGGGCTGCGCGGCGACATGCGCCACGACGGACGAATCGCGACCGACGATGAACCACAGGTCGCCGTCGAACTCGCGGTCCTGCACCGTCAACGGGCGCGCGACGTGCGCCCCCTGTTCGTTCATGGTCGTGACCATCGCGAAGCGGAACTTCGGCAGGAGGTCGATGAGCGTCGCGTGGGGATCCTTCTCGGTGGCCATGGGGCCCTCCTTCGTCTCCGCCCCAGGCTCGCACCGGGCGCGGCATCCGCTGTCGGGGTTGACAGGTCGCGGGAACGCGCGTCTCAGGGCGAAGGAACGAGGAAGATCGCGTCCAGAAGGCCCGGGTTGTGCGCATGCACCAGCACGCCGAAGACCACGGCGTCGAACAGGAGGTGAACGGTCACCACGTACGCGAGGGACTTCGTCCGCAGGAAGATGATCGCCTGCAGGAGAGCGAACGGGATCGTCAGCGCCGGCCCCCATGCCCGGTAGCCCAGCTCCCACAGGAACGAGACGAACACGATCGCCTGCAGGACGTTCGCGGTCGCGTCCGCGAAGTGACGCCGCAGCAGCGCGAAGCAGGTGCAGATGAAGAACAGCTCATCCCAGATGCCGACGGCCCCGACCCCGACGAACAGGCGCGCGATGAGGTCGGGGGTGTCGACGACGGGCCAGTTCTCGTAGACGCCCGACGTGATGAAGTAGAACGGCAACAGCAGCCATCCGAGCACCAGGACGGCGACGAGCCACGCCCACTGCCACGCCGTCCAGCGACCGCCGCCCCGCCACGGGAACCGGATCGCATGATCGCGGTAGACGAAGCGCGACACGAGGTACGGCACCAGCACCGCCCCGCCGAGGGCGAGCGTGAACCGGATCATGGCCGCGTTGTCGAGCTCCGCCTTCAGCGGGATGACGCTGACGATCAGCAGGCCGATGGCAATGAGCGAGAGGTCGCGGGTGATCGACGGGTCGGATGCCGCGGCATCCCGTCGTTCGATGATCACCGCGACGGCCAGTCCTGCCGCCAGCAGCGCCCAGCCGAGCCAGGGCGTGAGCAGCACGAAGAACGCGGGCGCCGCCAGGCACACGAGCAGAGCCGGCACGACGCGAACGTCGAGGACGGGACGCGTCCCGCCGCCCGCGCGGACCATCACGCCGACCGGGGACGGCGGCGGTAGGTCAGGTCGCGGATGTCGCGGCCCTTCGCGATTCCCTTGCGCTCGAACGCCGTCATGATGCGGCCGTCGAAGCGGTCCGACCACTCACCCTCGAAGGACGGGGCGAAGTCGGCAGCGTCCGCAAGCACGTCGCGCATCTGCAGCGCGTAGTCCTCCCAGTCGGTCGCCAGCCGCAACGTCCCGCCGTCGCGCAGAACACGCGCGGCGAGCGCGGGGAACCCGTCGGCGATGAGTCGGCGCTTGTTGTGCTTGGTCTTGTGCCACGGATCCGGGAAGAAGATCCAGACCTCGTCGACGGATGCCTCGGGCAGCAGGTGCTCGAGGACCTCGGGTGCGTTCGCCTCGACGAGCCGGAGGTTCCGAACCCCCTCGCGATCCGCGTCGAGCATCGTGCGGGCGAGTCCCGCGCGGAAGACCTCGACGGCGATGAAGTCGCGCTCCGGCGACTCCCCGGCGGCGTGCACGATCGCATGCCCCTGCCCCGAGCCGATCTCGACGACCAGCGGCGCCTCTCGACCGAACTCCGCGACCGGGTCGATCGTGGAACCGGGACGGATGCTGGTGGCCGCGGCATCCCGTTCCACCTCGAGCAGGTACGTGCTCGACAGATCGTCCCAGGCACGCTCCTGCGCATCGCTCATCCGGCCGCTCCGACGCACGAACGAGACGGGCTTGTCACGGAAGCGCGGCGCGGACTCGGGCGCGTCGGGATCGGGCATGCGACCAGGGTATCCCGCGGCATCCGGGGCCCCCGCGGGCCGGCCTCGGCGTCGCCCGCTCACGAGGTCACGAAATCGATGAGTTCCTCGACGCGGCCGAGGAGGGCGGGGTCGAGGTCGCGGAACGTCGTGACCGACCCCAGGATGCGCTGCCAGTTCTCGGCGATGTCGGTCTGATCCTCCGCCGGCCAGCCGAGGGCGCGGCTGGCGCCCTTCTTCCACTCGATGCCTCGCGGAACCTCCGGCCATGCCGTGATCCCGAGGGCTCGGGGCGTCACGCACTGCCACACGTCGATGTACGGGTGTCCGACGATCTTGAGGTGCGCACCGTGCGGGCCGCGGAGGATCTGCTCGGCGATCCGCGTCTCCTTGGACCCCGGGACGAGGTGGTCGACGAGCACCCCGTAACGACGCTCGGCGCTCGGCGGCTCGGTGCGGAGCAGGTCCTCGAGCAGGTCGACGCCCTGCAGGTATTCGACGACGACGCCCTCGATGCGGAGGTCGGCGCCCCACACCTTCTCGACGAGCTCGGCGTCGTGGCGGCCCTCGACGAGGATGCGGGACGCACGGGCGACGCGGGCACGGGCCTGCGGGTCGGCGAACGACCCCGATGCGGTGCGCGTACGTCCGGCGGGCGCCGCGGTGCGCGGCGGGACGAGCTGGACGGGCTTGCCGTCGACGAGGAAGCCGCCGCCGATCGGGAACAGCCGCACGCGGCCGTGTCGGTCCTCGAGCTCGACGTGGCCGGCGGTCACCCCCGTCACCGCGCCGACGAAGTCGTCGAGGGCGACCTCGACGACGAGACCCCTGTCGGCGGGAACGGTCGTCACCGTCGGCCGTCCCTTGTCACGCCACCCCGCGGCGAGCACATCGCTGCCGTACCGATCGTCCACACGCACCTCCTGAAACCTCGGGAAGCCTAAGCGAGCAACGCAAAGGGAACGCACAGGCGCTCCGACGGCAACCCGGTATCGAGACATACGGACCGCGGCATAGACTCGCGACGAGCGGTTGCGACCGCCGAGCGACCCACCGAGCGACTCCCGGAGGACTCACCGATGCGATCCCGCCTGACGTCCGTCGTCGCGGCCTCGCTCGCGGTCGCCATCGGCTCTGTCACCCTCGCCGCACCAGCCTCGGCGACCGAGCCCGTCACGCTCGGCGAGAGCCGCGTCTGGGATCAGGTCGACGTCCTGACAGACGCGCAGGAGGCCAGCCTCGACGCTCGCCTCGAGCGCCTCACCGACGACATCGGGCTCGACCTCTGGGTCGTCTACGTCGACAGGTTCACCGATCCGACCGGCGCCCAGCAGTGGGCCGAAGACACCGCGAATCTCAACAACCTCGGACCCGACCAGTACCTCCTCGCGATCGCCACGGAGGGACGCGCCTACTACCTCTCCTCCGACTCGTCGGGGCCTGTCTCGGACGACCGCATCACGGCGATCGAGCAGGACCGCGTGCTCCCCGCCCTGCGACAGGACGATTGGGCGGGCGCCGGAGTCGCAGCGGCCGACGGACTCGAGGACGCGCGCTCCGGTGGGGGCGGCGGCCTCATCTGGGTCGTCCTCCTCGTCGTCGCCGCGATCGCCGGGCTCGTCGTCTGGGCGGTCGTGCGGGGCCGCCGCGCGGCGGCCGGCACGAACGCCGACACGCGACGAGTTCCGCTCGAGGAGCTCGAACGCCAGGCCGGTGCCGCACTCGTGCGGACCGACGACGCGATCACCACGAGCGCGCAAGAACTCGGCTTCGCCACGGCGGAGTTCGGAAGTGCCGCCACCGCCGAGTTCGAGCAGGCGATCGCGACGGCGCGCACCTCGCTTGAGCGCGCGTTCTCGCTGCAGCAGCAGATGGACGACGAGACGCCCGACTCCCCCGACCAGCGCCGCGCCTGGTACGAGGAGATCCTGAGCCTCTGCCGGAGTGCCGAGGAGACGCTGACCGAGAAGGCGGAGGCCTTCGACGCCCTGCGCGATCTCGCGAAGAACGCTCCGGAAGCCCTCGCCCGCGTGCAGCAGCGCCGGGCCGAGGCGGGTGCCCGTCTCGACGGAATCGACGCCCGTCTCAGCGAGCTCCGAGCGGCGTACCGCGCCGAGGCCCTCGCCGCCGTCGCCGACAACCCCGTTCAGGCACGCGATCGCCTCAGCTTCGCCGACGCCCGGCTGTCCGAGGCTCAGACCGAGCTCGCGGCAGGCGATGGCGCAGGGGCGGCCGTCGGCATCCGTGCCGCGGAACAGGCCGTCGACCAGGCGACCCGTCTGCAGGATGCCGTCGAGAAGCTCGCCGCCGACCTGTCCGCGGCCGAGCAGGAGGGCGCCGCCCTCGTCACCGAACTCGATGCCGACCTGGCGGCCGCCGCCGCGACGCCCGACCCCGAATCGCGTCTCGCACCGGTCATCGCCTCGACACGACAGAACCTCGACGCCGCGCGCGAGAAGCTGACGGGTCAGGCACGCGATCCCCTCTCGGCCGTCGACCTCCTCGAGAAGGCGAACACGGCGATCGACGGCGCCCTCGGCCAGGTGCGCGACGCCCAGCAGCGCGCCGACCGCGCGCGCAGCGTGCTGTCTCAGACGCTGCTGCAGGCGAAGGCACAGGTGTCGGCCGCCGAGGACTTCATCAGCGCCCGGCGAGGGGCCGTCGGAGCGACGGCCCGCACCCGCCTGGCCGAGGCCGGCGCCGCTCTCGTGCAGGCGACCCAGCTGCAGCAGAGCGACCCCGAGCGCGCCCTCGACCTCGCGCACCGCTCCACCGCGCTGGCGGGCGAGGCGATGCAGCGCGCGCAGGGCGACGTCGGATCGTTCGCCGGCGGCGGAAACACTGGCGGCGGGGGCGACTTCGGCGGCATGCTGGGCGGCATCATCCTCGGCTCCCTCCTCGGTGGCGGGGGCGGATCAAGGCGGTCCTCCGGCGGATTCGGCAGCGGTTTCGGCGGTTCGTCCTCCCGCCGCAGCGGCGGCTTCGGCGGCGGATCGATCGGGCGCAGCAGCGGCGGCTCCCGCTCCCGCAGGGGAGGCGGTCGCTTCTGATCTTCCGACGCCGGACCTCACAGACCTCGACAGCACGACCTCTCGTATCGAAAGGAAACCCGATGGCAAAGCAGTCCATCTTCGGCCGCATCTCCACTCTCGTGAAGGCGAACATCAACGCCCTCCTCGACTCCGCCGAGGACCCGCAGAAGATGCTCGACCAGCTCGTCCGCGACTACACCAACAACATCGCCGACGCCGAGACCGCCATCGCCGAGACCATCGGCAACCTGCGCCTGCTCGAACGCGACCACGATGAGGACGTGAAGGCCGCGGCCGAGTGGGGCAACAAGGCCATCGCCGCCAGCCGCAAGGCCGACGAGCTGCGCTCCGCCGGCAACACGACGGATGCCGACAAGTTCGATAACCTCGCCAAGATCGCGCTGCAGCGTCAGATCAGCGAGGAGAACGAGGCCCGCGCCATCGCCCCCTCGATCGCCGCGCAGACCGAGGTCGTCGAGAAGCTCAAGGACGGCCTCAACGGTATGAAGCAGAAGCTCGACCAGCTTCGCTCGAAGCGCTCCGAGCTGCTCGCCCGCGCGAAGACGGCCGAGGCGCAGAACAAGGTGCACGACGCCGTGAAGTCGATCGACGTGCTCGATCCCACGAGCGAGCTCGGCCGGTTCGAGGACAAGGTCCGCCGCCAAGAGGCCCTCGCCGCCGGAAAGGCCGAGATCGCCGCCTCGACGATCGACGCCCAGTTCAACCAGCTCGAGGATCTCGGTGAGCTCACCGAGGTCGAGGCGCGCCTGGCCGCGCTGAAGACCGGCGGCAACGCCGGCGCAATCGAGCAGTGAGACCCGCACGCGATACGCGGCGCCGGACCCCGAGGGTCCGGCGCCGCCGTGCTCCCCCGGAGGTGCCCATGACCCGATTCCTCGTCGTCCCGCAGTGGCAGGGTTCGCCGTCCGCCCGCGCCATGCGCCTCATCGACGGCGCCGAGGCGATCGCCGACGACCTGCCGCGCTCCGCCCTCACGCGCGTCGAGGTCCCAGCCGAAGCCGGCGAGGCGGTGGGCACCGGCATCCGTCGCTTCAGCACCCTCACCCGCGTCCGCGACGCCCTCGCCGAGGTCCTCGCCTCCAGTGACGAGCCCGCCGTCGTCATCGGCGGTGACTGCGCGGTCGCGGTTCCGGCGATCGCCGCGGCCGCCGAGCGGCATCCGTCGGTCGCGGTCGTGTGGTTCGACGCGCACGGCGACCTGCACACCCCGGAGTCGTCTCTCTCGGGCGCGCTGGCGGGCATGGCGCTGCGCGCCGCGATCGAGGCCGGGCCCTTCGTCGCGACTCCGCTCGTCCCCGCCGCCCGCAGCGTCCTCGTCGGCGCCCGTGACCTCGACGACGCCGAGGCCGCCCTCCTGGAGACCTCCGAGATCGCGACGGTCTCGGCGAGCGCCCTCGCCGACCCTGCCGCTCTCGCGGACGCGGTCGCCGCGACCGGCGCCGACGCCGTCTACGTCCACATCGACCTCGACGTCCTCGACCCGGCGGCCGTCGTGGGAGTCCTCGAGCCGGTGCCCTTCGGTGCGGACCCTGCACACATCACCGCGTCGATCGCCCGACTGCGCGAGCGGATGCCGCTGGTCGGCGCATCGCTGTCGGGCTTCGCCCCCGCGACCCGCGACGCCGCCGTCGAGGATCTCGGCACGATCCTCCGCCTGCTCGGGGCCCTCGCATGAGTCCGGTCCCTCCGGCGGGATGGGAGGCGCGAGCGGAGCGCGCCGTGGCGCGCGGGCGACGGTTCGACCGCTGGATCCCCGGCATCCTGCTCGATTCCCCTCTCAGCCGCCTGGGATACCTCGCCGGGACGGCGTTCGGCTTCGCGTGGGGGACGCTGTGGTCGACGGGCCGCATCGAACGGCGAGCGGGGCTCTGGGTGTTCCGAGGGATGCCGGGGGTCACGTTCGGCCGCGGCGGTGTCTGCGTCGGCGGGTGCTTCCTCACCGGCGACGGCCGCATCGACGACCGCCTGCTGCGCCACGAAGCCGTGCACCGCGAACAGTGGCGGCGCTACGGCATGCTCATGCCCGTCCTCTACCTGCTCGCGGGCCGCAACCCGTTGACGAACCGGTTCGAGATCGAGGCGGGTCTCGCCGACGGACGCTACATCCCCCGCTGACGATCCATCACGCGACGAGCACTCGACCGAGCTCCGCGGTCTCGGTGGTCGTCAGACCGTACGCCTGCAGGTACTCGACGGGGCCGCCGTACCGCAGCCGGAGGTCGTCGAACACGGCGCGCATCGCCTGCGCCGGCGACCGGGTCACGAGATCCTCGAGGTGACGCGCCCTCGGATGCCGCTGCCGGAGATAACGCAGAACGCCCTCGTTCCGCGCCGTGGGGAGCAGCTCTTCGGTCCGCGCGTAGTCGGCGATGACGGCATCCTCGTCCACGCCGGCGGCCGCGAGGATCAGCGCCACCGAGAGCCCCGTGCGGTCCTTGCCGACGGTGCAGTGCACGAGCACGGGCTGGACTTCGAGCACGGCACGCGCCGCATCGACCAGCCGCGATGCGGAACCGTCGACGAGAGCGCGGTACACGTCGTCGAGGGACAGGTCGTCGGCGAAGAACGACGACGCCGACCCCGCGAACATGGGCAGATGCACGGTCTCGATCCCGAGGTCGTCGACCTGGGAGGGTTCGAACCGCCGCTCCTCGTCGTCGCGCAGGTCGACGATGCGACGGATGCCGAGGCTCGCCACGCGGTCCCTTCCCGCCGTCGTCAGGTGGCCGAGGTTGCCGGAGCGGAACAGCACGCCGGACCGGGTGCGCCCCTCCCCCGCCGACAGTCCCCCGACGTCGCGGAAGTTGAAGGCGCCGGGGACGTCGAGGACGCTCACGGAGCCGGCGACGCGGCGCGGCGCTCGGGAACCGGGTAGCGGCCGGCGATCGCGATGCGATTGAACGCGTTGATCGAGACGAGCAGCCAGCTGAGCGCGACGTACTCCTCTTCGGAGAGGATGCCGCCGACGCGGTCGTACACGTCGTCCGAGACGCCGTCGTCATGGATGAAGACGTACGACTCCGTCAGCTCGAGCGCCGCGCGCTCACGCTCGCTGAAGACACCGGACTCGCGCCACACCGGGAGCTGCGCGACGACGTCGACGGTGAGCCCCGCCTTCGCACCCCGATCGGAGTGGACGCGGACACAGTACGCGCAGCCGTTGAGCTGGGATGCGTGGATGAGCGCGAGCTCGCGCAGCCGGGCATCTATCCCCGCCTCGGCTGCGAGATCCCCGACGGTCTTCGCGAACGCTTCGAGGGCGTCGTACGCCGGGCGCGCGGCCCGGGCGAGGTGCACACGGTGGTGATCGCTCATGTCGTCACCCTAGTCGCGGCATCCGCACCCGGCATCGGTCACAATGGGGACCGTGAGCGACGCCGCCTTCGACGAGTTCTCCTTCCTCCCCGCACAGGCGGCTGACATCGGCGTGCCCGTGCCCGCGACGCACCGTGTGACGCACCGCTTGTCCGACGGCCGTGAGATCAGCGCACTCCGCTTCGGCGATCCGGAGGCCGCACCGGAGGTCACCTTCCTGCACGGTGCGGGGCTCAACGCGCACACGTGGGACACGACGATCCTGCACCTGGGCCTGCCCGCACTGGCCCTCGACCTGCCGGGCCACGGCGACTCCTCCTGGCGGGACGACGCGCGGTACACCGGCGAGAGCATCGCCGCCGACATCGCGCCCGCCGTCCGGGAATGGACGAACGGCCGCGGACAGGTCCTCGTCGGTCACTCGCTCGGGGGCCTCACGGCCGCAGCGCTCGCGGCGCGGCATCCGGACCTCGTCCGCTCGCTCGTCGTCGTCGACATCTCCCCCGGGATCGATCCGAACGGCGCGGCGTCCTCCATCCGGGCGTTCTTCGCCGGTCCGACCGACTGGGCGAACCGGGACGAACTCGTCGCCCGCGCGTTGTCGTTCGGCCTCGGCGGCACGCGCGAGGCGGCCACCCGGGGTGTCTTCCTGAACTCGCGGGTCCGCCCCGACGGCCGCGTCGAGTGGAAGCATCACTTCGCCCGCCTCGCGAACCGGCTCGCCGGCGACCCCGACGCGGCGAGCGCGGTCGATGCCGCGCAGCGCGCGGAGGCCGGCGTGCTCTCGTCCGCCGGCTGGGACGACCTCGCCGCCGTCACCGCGCCCCTCACCCTGGTCACGGGAACCCGAGGATTCCTCACCGACGCCGACCGCGCCGAGTTCCTGCGCCGCGTTCCCCAGGCCGGCCACGTCGAGCTCGACACGGCGCACAACGTCCACGAGGAGCGACCCCAGGACCTCGCGGCGCTCGTGCGGTCGACTCATGACGGCCCGTGACCGAACTCCTCGCGCGGGACTCTAGGCTGTAACGCGCACCGAGCACCGCGATGGGCCGGCGTCGACGTCGACGCCCATCGACGCCGAAAGGACCCCCCACTCACATGCTTCGCCGCACCGCTTTGGCCGCCACGGCGCTCCTCGCCGCCGGAGCCCTGCTCCTGTCGGGCTGCACCGGCTCGCAGCCGGCTCCCTCCGGATCGGCGGGAACCCCCGACCCCGACGCGACCGTCAACGTTCGCCTCGTGCTCGAGCCCGGCAACCTCGACATCCGCGAGACCGCGGGGTCCGCCCTCGACCAGATCCTGATCGACAACGTGTACCAGGGCCTCGTCTCCCGCACGCCCGACCAGGAGATCGTGCCCGCGCTCGCCAGCGACTACGAGGTCTCGGCCGACAAGCTCACCTACACCTTCACGCTGCGCGAGGGCGTGACCTTCCACGACGGTCAGCCGCTCACCCCGCAGGACGTCGTCTGGTCGCTGACGCAGGTGCGTGACACCCCGACGTACCGCGACTCGGCGCGCCTGGCGAACGTCTCGGACGTCGCCGCCGACGGTCAGAAGATCACGCTGACGCTGAAGGCCCCCGACTCGACCCTGCTCTGGAGCCTGACCGGCCGCGCCGGTCTGATCCTCAAGGAGGGCGACTCCATCGACCGTAAGACCGCGGCCAACGGTACCGGCCCGTTCCGGCTCGCCGACTGGCGGGAAGGCGACAGTATCGTCTTCGAACGGTTCGCCGACTACTGGGGAACCCCGTCGTCCGCCGCCGAGGTCGTCTTCTCGTATGTGAGCGACAACCAGGCCGCGCTCAGCGGCGCCCTCGCCGGCGAGTTCGACGTCCTGAGCGGCTTCGACGCGAACCTGAAGGATCAGGTCGAGGCCACCGGCGACTTCTCGCTCGAACTCGGCGACTCGACCGACAAGGGCACGCTCGCCTTCAACCAGGCCTCGGGCCCGCTGGCCGACGCGCGCGTGCGCAAGGCGATCCGGCAGGCCATCGACAAGAACTCGATCGTCGAGGCTCTCGGCGCGGGGAAGACGATGTACGGTCCGATCCCCTCGCTCGACCCGGGCTACGAAGACCTGTCTACCGTCGCTCCCTTCGACCCCGAGGCCGCACGGCAGCTCCTCGCCGAGGCGGGGGCCGAGAACCTGTCCCTGACTCTCACGATCCCCTCCGCGTACGGCACGACGGTCCCGCAGATCCTCGTCTCGAACCTGCGCGACGTGGGCATCACCCTGAAAGTGAACCCGGTCGAGTTCCCCACCTGGGTCAACGACGTGTACGTGAACAAGGACTACCAGCTGAGCTTCGTCCTCCACACCGAGGCACGCGACTTCGAGAACTGGGCGAACCCCGACTACTACTTCACGTACGACAACCCCGAGGTGCAGAAGCTCTACGCCGAGGCCGTCGCCTCGACCGACGACGCAGCCGCCGCCGATCTGCTGACGCAGGCCGCCCGCATCGTCTCCGAGGACGACGCGGCCGACTGGCTCTACAACGGGCAGTCCGTCCTCGCCGTCGCGTCGGACGTCAGCGGGATGCCGACGGTCAACGTGAACGAGCGCCTGAACGTCGCCGAGCTGGCCAAGAGCGAGGGGTGATCCGCTACGCGCTGACGCGACTGGCCCTGCTGGTGCTGGGCCTGTTCGTCGCCAGCGCGCTCATCTTCACCACCCTCCGGATCCTGCCGGGTGACATCGCGCAGCTGATCGCCGGGGTGGGCTCCACCCCGGAACAGCTCGCCGGCATCCGCGAACGGCTGGGACTCGATCGGCCGCTCCCCGTCCAGTACGGCCAGTGGATCGGCGGGGTCCTGACCGGCGACCTCGGGCAGTCCCAGCTCACCGGCACGCCCGTCGTCTCTGAGCTGCTGCAGAAGGCGGAGGTGACGGTGCCCCTCGGCATCCTCTCGTTCGTCATCGCTCTGCTCGTCGCACTCCCCTTCGGCGTGCACGCGGCGGTGCGCCGGCACCGTCCGGACGGCGTCGCCGTGTCGGTCGGCGCGCAGGCCCTCGCCGCCGTGCCCGTCGTGTGGGCGGGCATGATGCTCGTGGTCGTCTTCGCGGTGTCCCTGGGGTGGCTCCCGGCGCAGGGCTTCCCTCGCGCGGGCTGGGCGGACCCTGCGGCGGCCTTGCGTGCACTGATCCTCCCCGCCGTCACCATCGGCGTCGTGGAGGGCGCCGTGCTGCTGCGGTTCGTCCGCTCGGCGACCCTGCAGGCGATGGGCCAGGACTTCGTGCGGACCGCCGCCGCCAAGGGTCTCACGCGCACGCAGGCGCTCCTTCGTCACGGGCTCCCGAGCGTCGGCCTGTCGGTCATCACGGTGCTGGGCGTTCAGGTCGCCGGGATCATGGTCGGCGCCGTCGTCATCGAGCAGCTGTTCAGCCTGCCCGGGATCGGGCGGATGCTCGTCGAGGACACCGGCAACCGCGACCTCGTCAAGGTGCAGGGCGAACTCCTCGTCCTCACGGGTCTCGTCCTCGTCATCGGGTTCGTCGTCGACCTCGTGCACCGCGTCCTCGATCCGCGCCAGCGAGAGGCCGAGTGATGCGACGACTGCAGTGGGCGAGGCGCGTCTGGGCGTCGGGGACCGGCCGGTTCGGGGTCATCGTGGTCCTCGTGATCGCCGCGACGGCGCTCGTCTCCCTGTTCTGGACCCCCTTCGACCCGCAACGGGTCGACATCGCGAACCGCTGGGCGGGGCCGGGCGCCGCGCACCTGCTCGGGACCGACGGATCGGGACGCGACATCCTGAGCCTCCTGATGGCGGGGGCTCGGACGACGGTGCTCGTCGCCGTGGGAGCGGGTGTCATCGCGACCGTCATCGGACTCGTGCTCGCCGCCCTCGGCGCGCTCACGCCACGGCCCGTCCGCGAGGGGGTCACGGTGATCGTGGACATCCTCATCGCCTTCCCGGTGCTGCTGATCGCGATGATGATCTCGGCGGTGTGGGGCGGATCGCTGCTCGTCGTCATCGTGTCGGTCGGCATCGGGTTCGGTGTCAACATCGCCCGCGTCACCCGTCCCGAGCTGCGTCGCATCCTCCGGAGCGACTTCGTCCTCGCCGGGCGCGCCTCGGGGCTGACCCCGACGCAGAACCTCTGGCGCCACCTGCTCCCGAACGTCGCCCCCGTCTTCATCGTGCAGTTGTCGTGGGGCATGGCCGTCGCGGTGCTCGCCGAAGCCGGTCTCTCGTACCTCGGGTTCGGCGCGCCGCTGACCCAGCCGTCCTGGGGACTGCTCCTGGCCGACCTGCAGCGCTTCATCAGCGTCCATCCGCTGTCGGTTCTCTGGCCGGGTCTCGCCATCACGCTGACCGTCCTCGGCTTCAACCTCCTCGGCGACGCGCTCCGCGACGCCACGGATCCCACCCTGTCCCGCGGCTCAGCACCGCGCGGCGCCGAACCTCCCGCGGCGGTGACGGCATGACGCTCTCGCTCTCCGGACTCACGATCGACATCGCCGGTCGTCGCGTCGTCGACGGGATCGACCTCGAGGTCGGCGACGCCGCGCGCGTGGGCCTGATCGGCGAGTCCGGATCCGGCAAATCCCTGACGGCCCTCGCGATCCTCGGCCTGCTCCCCGACGGCGCCCGGGTCGGCGGCAGCGTCCGCTGGGACGGCCGGGAGCTGATCGGGATGCCGGATCGCGACCTCGCGCGGCTGCGCGGCGACGAGATCGGCATGGTGTTCCAGGAGCCCCAGACAGCGCTCAACCCCATCCGGACGGTGGGCCGGCAGATCGCCGAGTCGATCCGCATCCATCAGCGCGGCATCTCGCGCGCCGAGGCGTGGGCGCGGGCCGTCGACGAGGCGCGTCGGGTGAGACTCCCCGACCCCGAGGCCATCGTCCGCCGCTACCCGCACCAGCTCTCGGGCGGGCAGCGGCAGCGCGTCGCCATCGCGATGGCCCTCGCCTGCCGTCCTCGGCTCCTGATCGCGGACGAACCGACCACCGCGCTCGACGTCACGATCCAGGCCGAGATCCTCGACCTGCTCCACCACCTCGTCGACGAGGACGGTATGTCGCTCGTGTTCATCACGCACGATCTCGCCGTGCTGTCCCAGATCGCGACCCATGCCGTCGTCCTCGACACCGGCCGCGTCGTCGAGTCGGGGCCGCTCCGAACCCTCCTGCGCTCCCCCGCGTCCCCCGTCACCCAGGCACTGCTCCGCGACGCGACCGCCACCCTCTGGCGACCGGGAGGCCGCGCATGAGCGAACTGATGCGAGCGCGCGGACTGACGCGCAGACACCGGATGCCGCGGTCCCGACCGTTCGAGCCGGCTCGGTGGACGACCGCCCTCGACGACGTCGACGTCGACGTCCGCGCAGGCAACGCCCTCGGGATCATCGGCGAGTCGGGCTCGGGCAAGTCGACGCTCGTGCGCCTGCTCCTGGGTCTCGATGTACCGAGCGCCGGAACCGTCGAGTTCGACGGCCGTCCCGTCGACGGGTCGGCGTCGGCCCGCTCGCTCCACTGGCTGCGCCGGCGCACCGGCATCGTCTTCCAGGACCCGTACGGGTCGCTCGATCCCCGGATGAGCGTCGGGCGCATCGTCGCAGAGCCTCTCTCCGCACTCGAGATCGCCGGCGACCACCGTGCGCGCGTCCGCGAGGTGCTGAGCGACGTGGGCCTGCCCGCCGATGCCGCCGAGCGGTTCCCGCACGAGTTCTCGGGCGGTCAGCGTCAGCGGATCGCTCTCGCTCGCGCGCTCGTCCACCGCCCCGACGTCCTCGTCGGGGACGAGCCGCTGTCCGCCCTCGACGTGACGGTCCGGGCGCAGATCCTCGACCTCATCCGCGAGCTGCGCCGGAGGGACGGCCTCACGCTCGTGATGGTCTCGCACGACATAGGGGTGGTGCAGAACCTCTGCGACGACGTCGTCGTCATGACCGAGGGCCGCGTCGTCGAGGAGGGCCCGACCGAGAAGGTGCTGCTCGAACCGCAGGTCGCCTACACGCGCCGGCTGCTCGCCTCGATCCCGGTCATCGACCCGCGGGACCGGTGACGAGACGTCACGCTGTCGGCGGCGGGCGCTAGCGTGGCGACATGCACGCCATCGTCCCGCCGTACCTGCTCGCCCGTCTCGCGGCCGCTCCGGCCGAACGATTCCCGCACGCCGTCGCCGCCGCCCGCGCGACCCTCGCGGTCCCCCGCGCCTACGCGCCGATGCGCGGCCACCTCGATCTGTCGGTCGAAGGGGACTCGCTCGTCGTCTCGGCCGCTCCTGATCCCGACCGGCTCATCTCCGACGCCGAGAACCGCGAGGAACTGCCGGGCCGGCCCGCCCGCGCCGAGGGGGCGGACGCGACCGGCGACGCGGCGGTCGACGAGGCCTATGACGGCCTCGGCGCGACGTTCACGTTCCTGTGGGAGGCCTTCGAGCGCGTCGGTCTCGACGGACGCAGCGGCTCGCTCGCCGCCACGGTCCACTACGGTCGCGCCTACGACAACGCGTTCTGGGACGGCGAGCGCATGGTGTTCGGCGACGGCGACGGCGAGGTGTTCGCCGGTTTCACCCGCTCGCTCAGCGTCATCGCGCACGAGTTGGGCCACGGTGTCATCGAATCGGCCGGCGGCCTGGATTACTCGGGTCAGTCCGGCGCGCTCAACGAGTCGATCGCCGACGTGTTCGGTGCGCTCACCGATCAGCACCACAAGGGACAGACAGCGGATGCCGCCACCTGGCTCGTCGGCGCCGAGATCTTCACCGACGCGGTCACGGGCTCCGCCCTCCGCTCCCTCGCCGCCCCCGGCACCGCGTATGACGACGACGTGCTCGGCAAGGACCCGCAGCCCTCGCACATGCGCGATTTCGTCGAGACCTCTGGTGACAACGGCGGAGTGCACATCAATTCCGGCATCCCGAACAAAGCATTCCACCTCGTTGCGACCGCTCTCGGCGGCTACGCCTGGGAGCGCGCCGGTCGCATCTGGTACCTCACCCTCGTCTCGGGCACCCTCTCCGCCGCCGCCACCTTCGCGCAGTTCGCCTCCGCCACTGCCGAGACGGCGGCGCGGGAGTACGGTGAAGACTCTGAGGAGGCCGTCGCCGTCCGCACCGCGTGGGCGAGCGTCGGAGTCGTGGAGGATGCTGCACCCTGTTGATCCGCTGACGATCGTCGTCGTCCGCACCGGCGGATTCGCCGGACTCCGTCGCGCGTGGCGCGTCGAGGTCGCGGGGACCGACGCGGAGGCCTGGCTGCCGCTCGTCGACGCGTGCCCGTGGGAGGAACCCCCGGCATCCGCTCCCGGCGCGGACCGGTTCTCGTGGGAGGTCGCGGCCATCCACGGCGACACGGATCGCCGGGCGGTGGTGGGCGATGCCACCGGTCCCTGGCGCGCGCTCATCGACCGCGTACAGGCCGACGGTGCGGCCGTGCGTCCCGCCGACCTCAGCGAGAACGCAGGCGGGTGAGGAGCGTGTCCTTCTTCTTCGGGTTCAGGTGCTTCTGCAGGTAGATCGTGCCGAGCGAGCGCCCGAACTTGAAACCCACCTTGCCCATGCGGCCGACCTCGACGAAACCCAGCCGCTCGTGCAGGGCGAGGGAGGCTTCGGCTCCCTTGTCGCTGACGACGGCGACCATCTCGCGGATGCCCTTCTCCTCGCACGCGGCGATGAGCCCCTCCAAGAGGGCCCGGCCGAGGCCCTTTCCTGTCGCCGCCTGTCCCAGATAGATCGAGTTCTCGACGGTGTAGCGGAACCCGCTCTTGCCCGCCCACGGCGAGACGAGACCGTAGCCGAGGATCTGCCCTGTCGGCGACACCGCGACGAGGAACGGCAGACCGAGCTTCGAGAGATAGTCGAACTTCTCGACCCACTGCTTGTGGGACCAGCGCTTCTCGTCGAAGGTGACGACCGAGTTCGCCACGTAGTGGTTGTAGATCTCGCGCACGTCGGCCATGTCGGTGCGGACGGCGGGGCGCAGTTCGAACGAGAACTCCCGCTCGGGTTCGGGACGACGACGGAGGTGGCGGGGAAGGCGACGGCGATCGCGCTCGTATTCGTCCTCCAGCATGCCGCCAGCATACGGCTCAGGCGGGCAGTCGCCAGTCGACGGGAGAGGCCCCCTGCGCCTCGAGCAGCGCGTTCACCCGCGAGAAGGGTCGCGAGCCGAAGAAGCCGCGCCGCGCCGACAGCGGGGACGGATGCGCCGACTCGACGCGCGGGGTGTCACCGAGCATCGGGACGAGGCTCGCGGCATCCTTGCCCCAGAGCACGGCCACGAGCGGTTCGGGGCGGGCGACGAGTGTCGAGATGGCGTGCGCCGTGACGCGCTCCCACCCCCAGCCGCGGTGCGAGCCGGCCTCACCGGGCGCGACGGTCAGGACGCGGTTGAGCAGCACGACGCCCTGCTCCGTCCACGCCGACAGGTCGCCGTGCGACGCCGGAGGGATGCCGAGATCGCTCGACAGCTCGGCGTAGATGTTGCCGAGGCTCCGCGGCAGCGGACGCACGTGCCGGTCGACGGCGAACGAGAGACCGATCGGATGCCCCGGGGTGGGGTAGGGGTCCTGGCCGACGATGAGCACCCGCACCGCGGAGAGCGGGCGCGTGAACGCGCGCAGCACGTGATCACCGGCGGGCAGGTAGCCGCGCTCGTCGGCGCGCAGCCGGTCCCCCAGCGCCGCGATGTCGGAGGCGACGGGGGCGAGCGCCTCGGCCCACTCGGGGTGTATCAGCCCGCCGGCGGCGAGCTCGTCGAGCGACCGACCGCTCATGCCCCCGCGGGCAGGCCCGCGTCCTCTTCGGCGACGGAGCCGCGGAACGACCAGGGGAAGTCGATCCAGAGATCCGTCTCACGCCACGAGTAGTCGGGCGACGCGACGGAGCCGGGCTTCGTGTAGATGCAGACCGAGCGGACGTCGGCACCGGCGTCCCGGATCAGCTGCACCGCGAGGGCGAGGGTCCGGCCGCTGTCGGCCACGTCATCGACCAGGAGGACGCGCTTGCCGTCGAGGGCGCCGAGGTCGAGATCGGGAGGCAGGATCTCGGGCGCATCGAGCACCGTCCCGATCCCCGTGTAGAACTCGACGTTGAGCGCCCCGCAGCTCTTGACTCCGAGGCCGTACGCGACCGCCCCCGCCGGCAGCAGGCCGCCTCGAGCGATCGCGACGACGATGTCGGGCGCGAAGCCGTCCGCGACGATGCCTCGCGCCAGGTCGCGGGTCGCCCCGCCGAAATCATCCCAGGTCAACGTCTCGCGTTCGGCGGCCACCGGCATCCCTTCGTCCATGGATCCTCAGACTACGACCTGCGGGACGGCGGCCCGCTCCAGCGCTAGGCTCGCGCTCGTGACCGGGATCCCGCCCTCCTCCGCACCGTTGCTGCGCTCGTCCGCCCTGCGTTCCTCCGCCGCGGGGATCACGGCGGGACTCATCGGGTGGTTCATCGTCGTCGAGATCGTCAGCGGCATTCTGCAGGGGTTCTACGTCCCCCTGTTCAGCGACATCGTCATCCACCTCGGGATCCGGGATGCGGACGTGAACTGGTTCGAGGCGGGTCAGCTCCTGCTGAGCGCCCTCGTCGTCCCGATCCTCGCCAAGCTCGGCGACATGTTCGGGCACAAGCGCATCCTGCTCGTCGCCGCGGTCCTGACCGCCCTCGCCTCGTGGGGACTCGTCTTCGCGGACTCGTTCTGGACGTTCCTCCTGTTCTGGTCGCTCCAAGGCTTCTACGTCGTGTGGCTGCCCCTCGAGGTCGCCCTGATCTTCGAGCGCGGCAGGCAGCAGAACCGCGGCGTCTCCCTCACCCGACGCGCGGCGGGGCTGCTCGTCGTCGGGCTCGAAGCGGGGGCCATCGTCGGCGCCCTCGCGGCCGGACGCATCTACGCGGCGACCGGCGACCTCGCGCTCACCCTCATGGCGCCCGCCGCCGCCGTCTCCCTCGTCGTGGTGGTCATCTGGCTGTGGGTGCCCGAGTCCACCCCGAGCGGCGAACGGCGCCTCGACACCGTCGGGGTGATCCTCCTCGCCTGGGGGCTGCTGCTCGTGACCGGAGCCCTCGCGTGGATGAGGCTCATCGGGGAGCTCGGGCTCGGCGCGGGGACCTGGCTCGGCGTCGCCGCACTGTTCCTGCTCGGCGTCGGCGTGCTCGTGTGGTTCGTCCGTCACGAGCTGAGGCACCGGCATCCCGTCATCGACATGCGCGTCCTCGCCCGGCCGGACATGTGGCCCGTCCAAGCCACCGCGTTCCTCATCGGCATCAGCCTGCTCGGAGCCCAGGGACCGCTCTCGACCTACGCGGGGACGGACTCGTCCCTGGGCTACGGTCTGGGCCTCGACGCCACCGAACGCTCCTACGTGATCGGGCTGTACCTCGTCTCGCTCATCGTGGGTGCAGTGCTGTTCGCGATCACGTCGCGGCGCATGCGTCCCCGCGTCGCGCTCATCGCCGCGGCCGCGCTCGTCGGCGTCGGCTACGCCCTGTTCCTGCCGTTCCACGGGGAGGTCTGGCAGGTGCTGCTGAACCTCTCGATCGCAGGCATCGGATGCGGCGCCCTTGTAGGAGCGATGCCGGCAGCCGCCGCCGCGGCCGCACCGTTCGGCAAGACGGGCGAGGCATCGGGGATGACGAACACGACGAAGACGATCGGCGGCGCGTTCTCGTCCGCCGTCTTCGGCGTCGTACTCGCCGCGGGCGCCGGTGCCGTCGCCGGGCAGACGGCCAGTTCGCTCGGCGGCTACCTCACCGTGTGGGCCGTCTGCGCGGCCGGCGGGTTCCTCGCCGCTCTCCTGCTGCTCCTCGTCCCGAAGGTCGCGTTCGCGGACGCGCCCCCTGCAGGCTGACGCGGCTCAGCTCTCGACCGTGCGCGGGCGCAGCGGCCCGCGGGCCAGCAGGTGCTGCGCCGACTGCGCGACCGGACGCATCGTGATGAGGTCGAGGTTGACGTGGCCGGGGGCGTTCAGCGCGTACGCGATGACATCAGCGACATCCGCGGCCACCAGCGGCTGATCGACGCCGTCGTAGACCTTCTCGGCAGCCGCGCGGTCGCCGCCGAGACGGTTGAGCGAGAACTCCTCGGTGTGCACCATGCCGGGTGCGACCTCGACGACGCGGATCGGCTCGCCGTTCAGCTCGAGGCGCAGGGCGTGCACGAGCATCGCCTCGCCCGCCTTCGCCGCGTTGTACCCGGCCCCGCCGGGGTAGGCGGTCTGAGCGGCGGTCGAGGTGACGTAGACGGCGTCGGCGTGACCATCGGCATCGGCCGCACGGCGCAGGTGCGGCAGGAGGGCGGAGGTCACGAGCTGCGCCGACAGCACATTGACCTCGAACATCCAGCGCCAGTCGTCCGGGTCGCCGTCCTCGACGCGCTGGGTTCCGCGCGCACCGCCGGCGACGTGGACGAGAGCGTGGACCGGTCCGGTGTCCTCCAGGTGCGCGGCGAGCGCTTCGACATCCGCCTCGCTCGCGAGGTCTGCGGCGTAGGACCGGGACCCGACCTCGACGTCGAGGGCCTCCAGCCGGGCCGCGCGACGGGCGACGCCGACGACGTCCCACCCACTCTCGCGGAGCGCACGGACGACCGCTTCACCGATCCCCGAGCTCGCACCGGTCACCACTGCACGTCGATTCGCCATGCGCTCAACGGTAGTGACTCACGGGGCGCCGGCGGACCACGGCAGGTTACGCTCCGTGTCCCCTTCCGTTGTCCTCCCGCGGCGCGGCTCGTAACGTCGGTGTCGGGCCCGCGGCATCCGTCGCCGCAGACCACCCACCCGACCACCCACGCAGGGAGCCATGTCATGTCCGCACCCGAGAACTGGCGCTTCGAGACCAAGCAGATCCACACCGGCGCCGCTCCGGACCCGGTGACGAAGGCCCGCGCCACGCCGATCTACCAGACGACGTCGTACGTCTTCGACAACGCCGACCACGCCGCGAACCTGTTCGCCCTCGCCGAGTTCGGCAACATCTACACGCGCATCCAGAACCCGACGCAGGATGTGCTCGAGCAGCGCCTCGCGGGCCTGGAGGGAGGCACCGGCGCCCTCCTCGTCTCGTCCGGCCAGGCGGCCTCGACCTTCGCCATCCTCAACATCGCACAGGCGGGCGACCACATCGTCTCGTCGAGCTCGATCTACGGCGGTACCTACAACCTCTTCAAGTACACGCTCGCCAAGCTCGGCATCGAGACGACGTTCGTCGAGAACCAGGACGACGCCGAAGAATGGCGCCGTGCGGTCCGCCCGAACACGAAGCTCTTCTTCGCCGAGACGATCGGCAATCCGCAGATCAACGTCCTCGACATCCGGACGGTCGCCGACGTCGCCCACGCCTCCGGTGTGCCGCTCATCGTCGACAACACCATCGCGACCCCGTACCTGATCCGCCCGTTCGAGCACGGCGCCGACATCGTCGTCCACTCGGTGACCAAGTTCCTCGGCGGCCACGGCACGACCATCGGCGGCGTCATCGTCGACGGCGGCTCGTTCCCCTGGTCGGAGCACTCCGAGCGCTTCCCCGGCCTGACCACGCCCGACGAGTCGTACCACGGCGCCGTCTACACCGCAGCGGTCGGCGACGCCCTCGCCTACATCATCAAGGCGCGCGTGCAGCTGCTTCGCGACCTCGGCTCCGCGATCTCGCCGCAGAGCGCGTGGAACCTCATCCAGGGCGTCGAGACGCTGTCGCTGCGCATCGAGCGTCACGTGCAGAACGCGCAGGAGATCGCGGAGTGGCTCGAGAACCACCCCGACGTCGCCTCGGTGAACTACTCGGGCCTTCCGACCTCGCCCTGGTACGCCGCGGCGAACCGCTACGCCCCGAAGGGTGTCGGCGCGGTCCTGTCGTTCGAGCTGAAGGGCGGTGTCTCCGCCGGCCGCGAGTTCGTCAACGCGCTGAGCCTGTTCAGCCACCTCGCGAACATCGGCGACGTCCGCTCGCTCGTCATCCACCCGGCGTCCACGACGCACTCGCAGCTGACACCGGAGCAGCAGCTCACCTCGGGCGTCACCCCGGGTCTCGTCCGCCTGTCGGTGGGCCTCGAGAACATCGAAGACCTGAAGGCCGACCTCGACCAGGCCCTCGCCGCCGCGCGCCGCCACTCCGAGGCCGCGCGCGCCTGACCTCCCCTCCTCAGGAGAACGACACCCCGTCCGGGTCACCGCGGCGGGGTGTCGCGCGTCCGGCCCGATACGCTCGAGGGGAGACGATGAAACGCTACGGACCTCTTCACGCTGTGCCTGACGGGCTCGCGATCGGCGATCCCGGTCGGCGTCACCTCGTCCTCGGCGTGGACACCATCAGTCACCGAGATGGACCCGCCGTGACGCAGCAGGTCGACTGGACCGAGATCCGGGGTGCCGCCTTGGACCTGAGGACCACACGGTTCCCGTTCCCCGGCGCGTTCTCGGGCCTGTGGAGTTCCGTCCTGGTCATGATCACGCAGACCGACCCGGACCTCGACCTGGCGCCCGGCACCGCCGTGCTCACGACGGACCACGGGTCACTGCGCCTGGATCTGGACCGGCACCACCCCGGCGGTTACTGGCATCCCATCGTGTCGAGGACCCAGCTGCTCATGGACCGTCTGGTCGAGGATGCCGCGTCCCGCCCGCTGCTGCGTCAGTCGAACGCTGTGCTGGACTCGATCGTCTCCTCGGTCCGCCGCGCGCGGGTCGCCTAGCGATCCGCGCGACGGAGCAGTGCTCGCCGCTTGCGGTGGAGCCGCCACCAGCTGAACGAGCTCCGCGCCTGGATACGGCCGAGCTCCACCAGACTCGGGAGCCCTCGAGAGGCCAACTCGCGCGAGATCGCATCGGAGTCGTCCGTGCCCCCGTGCGCCTCGATGACGGCATGCGCCTGCGTAACGCGTTCGCTCGACAGCGGGTGCGCCGCGATCTGAGAATCGACCTTCGCGATCCTCCGTGCCAGCTCCTCAGGTTGCACGGCGATCACTTGCCCAGTGCGCAGGCGAGCGCGGCCGCGCCGAGGCCACCCCAGATCGTGCCGGTGGCGAAGGCCTGCGTGATCTGCGGCCCCTTGAGCCCGAGGCCCAGGAGGCACTTGAACACCCACGGAGCGATCCAGATCGGATCCGCCACCACCGGGTAGGCGACCCCCGCCGCGCGGTGATCGACGACCTGGATGAGCGTGGAGCCCTCGATCTCGTAGTGCGTCGCGACAGGGTCGCCGTCCGCGTCGAGTGCCCAGGCATCCGCGACCACGGCGAGGACAGTGCCGTCAGCGGCGACGACCGCGGCGCCGTCCTCGGTCGATCGCAACGACTCGCCGACGCCGAGGTCGACGTCGTACTCGAGATGCTCCGGCGCGTCGGCGGAAGTGATCGTCGTCAGCATCTGCACACCCGCGTCACCGACGATCACAGAATTGGTCAGGGACTCACCCGGGTAGGTCACCGCCCCACCCTGGAGGAGGACGGCATCGCCCGCCGCGTCCGCCTCGGGAAGATCGATCGTCAAGGGCGACCGCCCGGGAGAGTGTATAGACACCCCGTCCGTCAACCGCGACGGGACACCGATGGTGCCCTGGCTGGTCTGCACCGTCCCGGTCCCGGCTCCATCGGATGCAGCAAGGAGCAGTGACTCATCCAGATTCGCCAGTGATTGCGCAGCGACGGCGATCGAGGCCGCGTCGACCTCGTCGTCCGCCGATGCGATGGAGGGGGATGCCACGATGGTCGACGCCAGGAGCGCTGTAACCATCGTGAGGGAGGCGGTGCGGCGCCAGGAACGTGTCATCAGGGTCTCTTCCGGTGGAGCGATCAGGTCACAGAATGGTGATCTCCCGAAGCTAACGACGGGTCCGAAGGTCCCGCGCCCGCCTTTCGGCGGAAACTTTCGAAGGTGTCCGTGCCCCCGTAACACTGCGCTGACCCTCCCCATCGGCCGGGAGAATAGTCGTATGGACTGGCAGACCTCGGAAGACACGGTGCCCTCGGCTCCGGTGACCGAGGCAGACGCCCGGTCGCTCCTCGGGCGCCCACCGGCGACCGGCGCCTGGCGTGACGGCGACCCGATCGGGGAGCGCAGGTTCGCGCGGTTCGGCGCGTTCACCACCGAGAGCGGGGCGAGCCTCCCCGGCATCCGTCTCGCCTACGAGACGTGGGGCGAACTCTCCCCCGCCCGCGACAACGCCGTGCTGATCCTGCACGCCCTCACCGGCGACAGCCACGTGCGCGGCGACGCCGTCCCCGGTCACGCGACCGACGGCTGGTGGGGAGATGTCGTGGGCCCCGGAAGGGCCATCGACACCGACCGCTGGTTCGTCGTGGCGCCGAACATGCTGGGCGGATGCCAGGGGTCGACCGGTCCCGCGAGCATCGCCCCGGACGGCTACGAGTGGGCCTCCCGCTTCCCGTTCCTCACGATCCGCGACCAGGTCGCCGCACAGGTCATGCTGACGGACGCCTTCGGCATCGACGTCTGGGCGGGAGTGATCGGCGGATCGATGGGCGGCATGCACGCCCTGGAGTGGGCGGTCGGGCACCCGGAGCGGGTCGAGCGTCTCGGCGTGCTGTGCTCGCCGCCGACGACGACGGCCGACCAGGTCGCACTGAACTCCGTCCAGCTCGCGGCGATCCAGATGGATCCGCGCTTCGCGGGCGGCAACTACTACGACGCTCCCGACGGCGACGGCCCCCACCGGGGGCTCTCGCTCGCGCGACGCATGGCGCTTCTGAACTACCGCACCCCGACGGAGCTGAACCAGCGCTTCCAGCGGTCCTGGCAGTCCGACAAGAGCCCCTTCGGCGAAGGCGGTCGCTACGCCGTCGAGAGCTACCTCGACTTCCACGGCAACCGCTTCACCCGTCGGTTCGACGCGAACTCCTACCTGACCCTCGTCGAGGCGATGAACTCGCACGACGTCGGGCGCGACCGGGGCGGCGTCGAGGAGGCCCTCGCCCGGGTGACGGCGCGCACCCTCGTGCTCGGGGTCGACAGCGACCGCCTGTTCCCTGTGGAGGGGCAGCACCGCATCAGCCGCGGCATCCGCACCACCATCCACGACGACACGGTCGTCCTCTCGAGCGACTTCGGTCACGACGGCTTCCTCATCGAGACCGAACCCGTCGGACGCCACCTTCGACGCCTGCTCGAGAGCTGACGTCCGACTACCGCGGCGCGAGATCCGGGGAGATCCGCGTGCCGAACGTGTGGCGCAGCGCCGACCTCGCCGCATGCCACCCGGCCAGGCCGTGCACACCGGGCCCCGGACTCGTCGACGCCGAGCACAGGTAGACCCCGTCGAGCGGCGTGCGCCACGGCTCACGCGACACGACCGGCCGTTTGAGCAGCTGCCAGAGGGCGGGAGCCCCCGCCGCGATGTCCCCGCCGGGGTAGTTCGGGTTCTCGGCTTCGACCTCGACCGCGTTCCGCGAATTCATGCCGACGATCAGGTCGCGGAAGCCGGGCGCGAACCGCTCGATCTGCCGGATGACGGCGTCGGCGCGATCGGCGGTGCTCCCCGAGGGGACGTGCGTGTACGTCCAGAGCACATGAGCTCCGGCGGGGGCGCGCGACGAATCGAACCCCGACGGCTGCGCGACCAGCACGTAGGGAGCGTCGGGAAGTCCGCCGCGGGAGATGAGGTTCTCGGATGCCGCCATCTCGGCGCGCGTGCCGCCGACGTGGACGGTGCCGGCCGAGCGGACCTCCTCGTTCGCCCACGGGACGGGACCCGAGAGGGCGAAGTCGACCTTCGCGACCGCGCCGCCGTAGCGGAAGCGCTCGAGGGCACCGCGGTAGCCGGCGGGAACGGCGTCGCCCGCGATCCGGAGGAAAGCGCGCGGGACGACATCGAGCAGGACGGCCTTCGCGTCGGGCAGCTCCCGCAGCGACTCGACCTCTTGGTCGGTGACGATCTCGCCGCCGTGCTCGCGCAGGTCGTCGGCCATGGCGTCGACGATGCTCTGACTGCCGCCGATCGGGATCGGCCACCCGCGCGCATGCCCGTAGGTCGAGAGTGCGAGTCCCGCTCCCGCCGCCGCCAGGCTCGGGAGCGACAGGATCGTGTGCGCGGCGACACCGGTGAGCAGGGCCGGAGCGGCATCCTCCGCGAAGCGCGCGTTCCACAGCCCGCTCCCCTGTTCGAGAGCCCGCAGACCGAACCACACGGCGGCGGCCGGGTCGGCGGGTACGCGCAGCAGCGGGTGACCGGTGAAGTCCGAGACGCCGGACGCCCGCTCCACGAGCGGGCGCATCAGGCGCGCGTACGCGTCGCCGTCGCGGCCGAGGCTCTCGGCGGTGCGGTCGAGATCGCGGTAGGCGATCGCGGCGCGGCCGCCGTCGAGGGGCTGGGCGAACGAGGCGTCGGGGACGGCGAAGTCGACGCGCCTCCCCAGCCCGAACTCGCGGAAGAAGCGGCTCTCGAAGGCGAGCGGGTGTACGGCCGAGCAGACGTCGTGCAGGTAGCCGGGGAGGGTCATCTCCATGGTGCGCGCGCCGCCGCCGATGGTGCCGCCCTTCTCGTACACACGCACGCTGAGACCGGCACGGGCGAGGGTGACGGCCGCCGCGAGCCCGTTCGGCCCCGCGCCGACCACGATCGCGTCGAGGTCGCTCATTCTCCGACGCCCTCGTCCTCGGCGGTGGTCTCATCGGTCGGACGCGCGGCGCGGCCCTCGGCGAGGTAGGCGAGGCGGTGGAGGGTCTCTGCGTTCCGCAGTTGCAGCGCGATGTCGAGGAGCGCGGGCGGGATGAGGCTCCCGGGTCCCGCGACGGCCTCCTCCTGGATGCGGACGACGGCACCGTCGCGGTGCGGCCTGACCTGGATGTCGACCTGCGCCTCGCCCATCGGCCACCCCTTCGCACGGAGGAGGAGGTGACGCGGCGGGTCGTACGCCAGCACCTCGGTCTCGTCGTCGATCAGGGCCGGCCACACGCCGAACGAGTGGTGCAGGTGCGAACCGACCTCGGGCCAGGTCTCGGCGACTTCGCGCATCCGGGACGCGCCGACGACCCACGACGGGAAGAGCCACCCGTCGGCGAGCACGGCGAAGACGTCGTCAGGGGTGCAGGCGAACACGCGCGAGTTGCGGGACATGCCTCCGACGCTAGCGACTGAGGCCGAGCGTCACGGACGGGGTTGCGCCCTCGGACGAGGCGTGTCAGACCTCGGCCGGGGCGCGCGCGGCCGAGCGGCGTTCGAGGCCGATGCTGAGGGCGGCGATCCCGAGTCCGCCGAGGGCCAGCAGCAGCCCCACCCAGACGGGAGCCGTGAAGCCGAGTCCGGCGGCGATGACCGCGCCGCCGAGAGCCGCACCGACCGCATTGCCCGTGTTGAGGGCGGAGTGGTTCAGGGCCGCAGCGATCGACTGGTTGTCGCTGGCGACGTCCATCAACCGGGTCTGGATCGTCGGGCTCACGGCCGACGAGGCGAAGGCCACCGCGAAGACGAAGACGATCACGGTCACGATCCACCCGGCGGTCAGCGCGAGGAGCAGCTGCGTCACGACGAGGAGGACCAGGAGCCCGAACATCGATCGGATCAGATTGACGTCGGCGAGGTGGCCGCCGACGAGGTTGCCCGCCGTCATCCCCAATCCCAGGATCACGAGCACGACGGGGACGAGCCAGGCGGGTGCCCCGGCGGCCTCGGTGACCAGCGGCGAGACGTACGTGTAGACCGCGAAGAAGCCCCCGAAGCCGATCGCGCCGATCCCGAGCGCGAACCACACCTGTCCGATCCGGAACACCTTGAGCTCAGCCCGGAGCGTGCGCGACGGCTCCCCGGGGCGGTGCGGGACGGTGAGGGCGATCGCGAGGGTCGCGGCGGCGAAGATGAGGACGACCAGCACGAACGCCCAGCGCCAGCCGAGGTTCTGACCGAGGAACGTACCGAGCGGAACGCCGACGACGTTCGCCACCGTGAGGCCCGTGAGGACGAACGCGACGCCTTTGGCGCGGTTCCCCGGCCCCATGACGTCGGCGGCGACGAGCGCACCGATCCCGAAGTACGCGCCGTGCGGCAGGCCGGCGAGAAGACGGGATGCCGCGACGAGCTCGAACGTCGGCAGGATCAGCGTCAGCGCGTTGCACACGGTCAGGGCGCCGGCCAGGAGCACCATGACGCGGTGTCGCGGGTACTTGGCCACGGATGCGGCGATCGTCGGAGCTCCGATCACGACGCCGAGCGCGTAGAGCGTGATGAGCCATCCCGCCTGGGCGATCGCCTCCTCCTGCGAGCTCGCCCACGCGGTGGGGAGCAACTCGCGCGCGATCTCGGGCAGCAACCCCATGACCACGAACTCGGTCATCCCGATGCCGAAGCTGCCGACGGCCAGCGCCAGGAGGGCGCGGCGGGGACGGGTGGGGGTCGAGGTCACTCAGGGATCGTAGTCCCGCTCCCCTCCTCGGGACGAATCGATTCGAGCGCGGACTCGAGGCGCGCGATCTTGCCGTCGATCTCGCCCGTGTACCCGGGACGGATGTCGGCTTTCAGCACGAGCGAGACACGCGACCCGAAGGGTTGGACGGCGTCGACCGCGCCCTTGACGACGGCCATCACCTCGTCCCACTCCCCCTCGATCTCAGTGAACATGCTCGTGGTCCGATGCGGCAGGCCCGAGGCGCGGACGACGGCGACGGCCGCTGCCACGGCGTCGTGGACGGAACCGTCCGGATTGCCGTTCCCGGACGGGGCGACGGAGAAGGCGACGATCATGGGGACCTCCGGATCAGTGGATGGAACGGACGGGTACGGGAAGGCGGACGAGACGGACGACCATCCACACCAGCAGCGCGATCAGCGCGACGTTGCGGAGCGTCAGCACGCTCACGGCGACGACCTCGGGCGAGACGATCCCGTCGTAGAGGACGGGGTAGACGAACTGGGTGAGGGCGGCCGACACCAGCACGAGCGCTCCGGGCGCGATCCACCGTCGGCGATCGACGACGAGTCCGAACGCGACGATGGCGAACAGCCACGTCTGGAACTGCGGCGAGCCGACCTTGTTCACGACGATGAGGACGGTCGTGAGGGCGAGGCCCAACGTCGGGAACAGCCGTACGAAGGGGACGTGCCGACGAGCATTGATCGCGCCGATCCCCACGACCGCGGCGGCGGCGAGGACGAGCGCGGGCGTCATGAGTGCCGACACGGTGCCGAGGAAGGGTCCCGAGACCTGGAAGGTGAGGATCCCCTGGTCGTAGTAGACCGTCCACCCGTCGAGGCCGAGGAGTGCACCCCACAGGTAGACGGCGCTCACCGGTGCCTCGACCTGGAGTCCGCGCCCGGTCTGACCCGTCACGAATCCGAGGGCGTGGTCGGCGCCTCCCGTGGCGACGACGACGCCGACGACGGCCACGCTCACCAGCACCCCCGCGCCGAGGACGACGCTCCGCCGACGGACCGCGACGACCGCGGCCCCGATGAGGGCTGCCGGCCAGATCTTGATCCACGTCGCGGCAGCGAGCAGCGCACCGGCGACACCCGGCCGGCGCAGGAGCCACAGGCATCCGAGGATCGCCAGCGGAACCGAGACCGCATCGATCCGATACATCCCGACGGGCCCGAGGGCGACGATCGCCGCCAGCCAGAACCCCGCCGCGCCCAGGCGTCCGATCGAGCGGCCCGCGCCGACCAGGATCGCGAAGGCGACCGCGTCGAGGAGCGTCACGAGGATCGCCCACCCGACGGTGTAGCTCCCGACCAGTGCTCCGGGCACGTGCGCGAGGAGCATCGGCAGAAGCGCGAGATGCGGATACACCCAGTCCTGCGTGACGCCGACGATCCCGCCGCCCGAGAACACGGCCTGCGACCAGGGTTCGTAGACGCGGTAGACGTCGCCCATCGGCTCGTTCGGCAGCAGGAAGCCGAGCACACCGACGACGAGATGGACGAGGGCGAACGCGGCCCACAGCAGCACGCGGTTCGTCACGCCCTCCAGCCTAGGCCGATGCGCTCGCGTCACCCGGCGAGCGCCGCTGCGACGGCGTGCGGCAGGTGCTCGGCGACGTCGAGCGCGACGATCGGTCCCCCGCCGTGCGCCGCGACGGCGAGCGCGGCCGCGTGTCCGTGCAGCCAGACGGCGGATGCCGCCGCCCGCTGCAGTGCGCCGAGGTCACCCGGCGACGTCCCGTGTCCGATGACCCCCGCGAGAACGGCACCGACGGTCCCGGCGAGGACGTCGCCCGTCCCGGCGGTCGCCAGCCACGACGTCGGCGCGGTGACCTCGATCGGGTCGATCCCGGGTGCGGCGACGACGGTCGTCGCCCCCTTCCGCACGACGACACCGCCGAGCGCACCAGCGGTGCCCGCGGCATCGTCGACGTCCGGATCGAGTCCCAGCAGAGCGCGCAGCCGGGCGTGCTCGCGACCGTGCGGCGTCGCCACGACGGGAGCGGGCGCGTCGACGGCCAGGTCCAGCGCCCCGGCGTCGACGACGACGGGGACATCGGCCGAGAGGATGCCGACGAGCGCCGCGCGTTCGCTCGCCGAGCGGTGCGCGGCATCCGTCCCGGACCCGATCACCCACGCCTGCACGCGGCCGTCAGCGGTCACCGTCTCGGGTCGTCGGGCGAGGACGTGGTCGGCGGCCGGACCCGGCCCGAGGTAGCGCACCATCCCCACGCCGGTGCGCCACGCCGCCTCGACGCCGAGGACCGCAGCTCCCGGGAAGGCGGCCGAACCGGTCCGCATCCCGACCACACCGCGGGAATACTTGTCGTCGTCCGCCGTTGGCTCGGTGAGGACGGCGGCCGTGTCCGCCCTGTTCCACATCCGCGCCGTCATGGCGCCCACCCTATGCGACGGAGTCCGCTCATGACCCTCCTCTTCCGCCCGCTCGAGCTGTCCGGTACGACCGCCCGCAACCGGCTCTGGGTCTCGCCCATGTGCCAGTACTCCGCCGTCGACGGCGTGCCGAACGACTGGCACCACGTGCACCTCGCTCAGTTCGCGAACGGCGGCGCCGGGGTGGTCATCGCCGAGGCGACGGCCGTCGTGCCCGAGGGACGGATCACGCCGTCCGACACAGGGCTGTGGGACGACGAGCAGCGGGATGCCTGGGCTCCCATCGTCGCCGCGATTCACTCGCGCGGAGCCCTGGCAGGCATCCAGCTCGCTCACGCGGGCCGGAAGGCGTCGACGCACCGCCCGTTCGACGATGCGCGCGGCAGCGTCTCCCCCGCCGAGGGCGGCTGGACGACCGTCGCCCCCTCAGCGATCGCTTTCGACGGCTACGCCCAGCCCGTCGCCCTCGACGCGAACGGGATCGACGCCCTCGTGGTCGCGTTCGGCGACGCTGCTCGCCGCGCCGACGACGCCGGCTTCGATCTGCTCGAGATCCACGCGGCGCACGGCTACCTGCTGCACCAGTTCCTCTCGCCGCTGTCGAACGAGCGCACCGACGGGTACGGCGGGTCTCTCGAGAACCGCGCCCGCCTGCTCCTGCGCGTCGTCGACGCGGTCCGGGATGCCGCACCCGGCCGTACCCTCGCGGTCCGCTTCTCGGCGACCGACTGGGCCGACGGCGGGTGGGGCGTCGACGAGACCGCGACCGTCGCCGGCTGGGTCGGCGAGCGCGGGGCGAGCGTCATCGACATCTCGACGGGCGGGCTCGTCGCGCATCAGAAGATCACGACAGGACCGGGGTACCAGGTTCCGTTCGCGGCAACGGTCCGCGAACGCACCGGGCTCCTCGTCACGGCCGTCGGCGAGATCGCTGACGGCCCGCAGGCCGAGGCCGTCCTGCAGGACGGCCTCGCCGATGCGGTCATGGTCGGCCGCGGCTGGCTGCGCGATCCGCACTTCGCCCTCCAGGCCGCAGACGACCTGGACGACGCGGAGGCTGCGACGCTGTGGCCGCCGCAGTACCTCCGCGCCCGCCGGCGCTGAGCCCCGTCAGAGGCGGCGCGTCGCGTCGTGCACCTCGCCGACGAGTTCCTCGATGATGTCCTCGAGGAACAGCACGGCCGTCGTCTCGCCCGCCGAGTCGCGCACCTGAGCCAGGTGACGGCTCGACCGGCGCATGAGGGCGAGGGCGTCCTCGAGGTCGGTGGCCTCGCCGATGGGGATCATGTGGTGGATCCGCTTGGGCTTGATCGGCTGGGCGACCGTGTCCTCGGAGTCCTCCCCCTCGGCGGCCCGGAGGACGTCCTTCAGGTGGACGTAGCCGAGCGGCATCCCCTCGTCGTCGACGATCACGTACCGCGAGAAACCGTGACGAGCCACGGCCCGCTCGATCTCGTCGGGCGTCGTGTGCTCGGGCAGGGTGACGAGCTCCGAGAGCGGGACCGCGACATCCTTCGCCTTCTTGTCGGTGAACTCCACCGCCGCAGCGACCGCGCCCGAGGCGTCATCCAGCACGCCCTCGATGCGCGACTGGTTCACGATGGTGGCGACCTCGTCGAGCGTGAAGGTCGAGGCGGCCTCGTCCTTCGGCTCAACGCGGAACAGCCGCACGACGTGGTTCGCGATCCAGTTGAGCGCCACGATGATCGGGTGGAACACCCGTGACACGAACACGAGCGGCGGCGCGAGCAGCAGCACAGCGCGATCCGGCAGCGAGAACGCGAGGTTCTTCGGCACCATCTCGCCGAACACGACGTGCAGATACGACACGAGCAGCAGCGCGATGACGAAGCCCGTGACGTCGACGACCGCGTACGGCAGGCCGATCGCCTCGAGCGGCACCGCGAGCAGGTGGTGGATCGCCGGCTCCGACACGTTCAGGATCAGCAGCGAGCAGATCGTGATGCCGAGCTGGCACGTCGCCAGCATGAGCGTCGCGTGCTCCATGGCCCACAGGGCCGTCTTGGCCGACCGCGAACCCTTCTCGGCGAGCGGCTCGATCTGCGAGCGTCGCGCGGAGATGACGGCGAACTCGGCTCCGACGAAGAAGGCGTTGGCCACCAGGAGGACGACGAGCCATGCGATTCCGACCCAGTCGTTCATCGACGCTCACCTCCCTCGGTCTCGGCGCCGACAGGCACGGGAGCGGGCACGAACTTCACGCGGTCGACGCGGCGACCGTCCATCCGCTGCACGGTGATGGTCCCGTCGTCGAGGGTGATCTGGTCTCCCACCGCGGGGATGCGCTCCAGCGTGGCCATGATGAATCCGCCGACCGTGTCGTAGACGTCGCCTTCTGGCACGCGAATGCCGGTGCGGTCGAGCACCTCGTCGGGGCGCAGGTCGCCGGGGAAGATGATCGACCCCTTGGCGCGGACGACGCCGGCACGGCTGCGGTCGTGCTCGTCGAGCACCTCGCCGACGATCTCCTCGACGAGGTCTTCGAGCGTGACGACGCCGGCGGTGCCGCCGTACTCGTCGACGACGATCGCCATCTGGTAACCGCGCGAGCGCAGTTCGGACATCAGACCGTCGAGGTGCACGGCTTCGGGGACGCGCAGCGGCTCCTCCGCGATCGCGGCGGCCGGGACGTCCGCGCGTCGTTCACGCGGCACGGACACCGCTTGCTTCAGATGGACGATGCCCGTGATGTCGTCCATCGACTCGCCGTACACGGGGAACCGGCTGTGGCCGGTGCGTCGGGCGAGCTGGATGACGTCTTCGACGCTGTCGTCGGCGGCGACGGCGTGGACGCTGGGTCGCGGGGTCATGACGTCAGCCGTCGTGAGACGCGAGAAGGTGAGCGTGCGGTCGAGCAGCGACGCGGTGTCCTCTTCGAGGACGCCGGCGCTGGCCGAGCGGCGGACCAGGCTCGACAGCTCTTCCGCGGTGCGGGCACCGGAGAGCTCCTCCTTGGGCTCGACGCCCATGGCACGGAGCACGGCGTTCGCGCTGCCGTTGAGCAACTGGATGGCGGGCTTGAAGACGGTCGTGAAGACGGTCTGGAACCCGATGACGAGCTTCGCGGTCTGGCGAGGAACCGCGAGGGCGAAGTTCTTCGGGACGAGCTCGCCGATGATCATCGAGAAGATCGTCGCGGTGGCCATGGCGACCACGGTCGCGATGGGGCGGGATGCCGCTTCCGGCACACCCCACGACTCGAACACCGGGTTCAGCAGATTCGAGAGCGCCGGCTCCATCGTGTAACCGGTGAGGAGGGTCGTCAGCGTGATGCCGAGCTGTGCGCTCGAAAGATGCGTCGACGTGATCCGCAGCGCGTTGATCGTGAGCGACAGTCGGCTCTCGCCGGCTGCGCGGCGCGACTCGAGATCGGCCCGATCGAGGTTGACGAGTGCGAACTCACTGGCGACGAACAGGCCGGTTCCCACTGTCAGGAGCAGCCCCACGCCCAACATGACGTAGTCCATCACACGTCACCCCCGATCATCGGGGAGCAGGGTCGGTGGGGCGAAGGTCTACTGGGAGGGTCGTCCATTGTGGGGATGATTCTACGGCACCGCGCGCGTCGCACGAGCGCGTTCTCTCACCAGCTGACCGGCAGTGCTTTGCCCTCTTCGTAGCCGGCCGCGGACTGGAAGCCCACCGTCGCCCGTTCGTGGAAATCGGCGACGGTCGCCGCTCCCGCGTAGGTGAACGACGAGCGGACCCCCGAGGTGATCATGTCGAGGAGGTCCTCGACGCTCGGCCGCAGGGGGTCGAGGTAGATCCGCGACGACGAGATGCCCTCGGCGAACAGCTCCTTGCGAGCGCGCTCGAACGGGTCGAGACGGCCGAAGCGCCCCTGCACCGCCTTCGTCGACGCCATGCCCCACGACTCCTTGAACACGCGCCCCTCGGCATCGACCCGCAGATCGCCGGGCGCCTCGATCGTGCCCGCGAACCAGGATCCGACCATGACGGATGCCGCGCCTGCCGCGAGGGCGAGGGCGACGTCCCGGGGGTAGCGGACGCCGCCGTCGGCCCACACGTGCGCGCCCGCCGCGGCGGCGGCCTCGGCGGTCTCCAGCACGGCCGAGAACTGCGGGCGTCCGACGGCCGTCATCATGCGCGTCGTGCACATCGCACCGGGCCCCACGCCGACCTTGAGGATCGTGGCGCCGGCCTCGACGAGGTCGCGCACCCCCTCCGCGGTCACGACGTTCCCCGCCACGATCGGGAGTCCGAGGTTCTGGGCGGAGACGGCGCGGAGAGCACGGATCATGCTCTCCTGGTGCCCGTGCGCCGTGTCGACCACGAGCGCGTCGACGCCGGCGGCGGCGAGCGCGCGGGCCTTCGCCGCGACGTCGCCGTTGATCCCGACGGCCGCGGCGACGATCAGCCGCCCCTCACCGTCGACGGCGGGCCGGTAGAGCGACGAGCGCAGGGCGGTCCGTTGCGACAGCGTGCCGACGAGATACCCGTGCTGCACCACCGTGACGATGTCGGCCTCGGCCGCGATCAGCAGGTCGAACGCGGCACGCGCGGTGTCGACGTCGTCCGCGTCGATGGATGCCGCCCGTCCCCGCACGAGGTCGCCGAGACGAGCGTCGGGCAGGGCGGTGCCCAGGCGCTCGGCCGGCACGATGCCGACGATGTCGTCCCTATGGATCCGCTCCGCGCGGGACGCGACGACGATCCCGTGCCCCGCCGCTGCCGGCAGGAGGGCCGCAGCGTCCGCGACCAGCGCCTCGGGCGGGAGAACGAGCGGCGTGTCCCAGCGGACCGGCTGCTCCTTGACCCACCGGATGCCGGCATCCACATCCTGCAGCGGCATGTCCTGCGGAAGGACGGCGAGTCCTCCGCGCCGCGCGAGGGTCGCGGCCAGCCGGGGGCCGGTGACGGAGTTCATGTTCGAGGCCACCAGCGGGATGGTCGCGCTCGTTCCGTCGCCCGGAGAGAGGTCGACGTCCAGCCGGCTCGTCACGTCGGAGCGCCGCGGAACGAGGAACACGTCGGAGTAGGTCAGGTCGCCCGCGGGCCGCTCGCCGGAGAAGTGCATACACCCACGCTAAGCGACGAGGAACCCCTGCGTCCGGGCGGCCCGTGCGGGTCGGAGGGGGGACAACCTGGGATACCCTTGACGTCTGTGCGCGAGGCCGCGCGAGGCCCGCACATTTCGAACGTCGACGACGAAAGCAGGCGGAACCGTGTCCAGTCAGGCGACCGGCGTGGGAACTACGAGCGACGGGGAGTTCGGAGCCAACGAATGGCTCGTCGCAGAGCTGTACGAGCAGTACAGCCGCGACAAGAACTCGGTGGACAAGGAGTGGTGGCCGATCCTCGAGGCCTACACCCCCGACGCCCCCTCCGGCGGAGCCGGCGCAGCGAGCGCCGCACCGGCGGCATCCGCTCCGGCAGAGTCCGCGGCCCCCGCAGCCGCGCCCACGTCTGACTCTCGTCCCGCCGCCACCGGCGTCCAGCCCGTGGCGCGCACGACGGCACGGCCCGCCGCGCCCCAGCCGATCCCCGCCGAGGCGCCCAAGGCCGCCCCCGCGGGCGAGAAGGCGACCCTCGAGGACACCGTCACTCCGCTGCGCGGCCTGCCGAAGACCCTCGCCGCGAACATGGACGAGTCGCTGACCGTCCCCACCGCGACGAGCGTGCGCACCATCCCCGCGAAGCTGATGATCGACAACCGCATCGTCATCAACAACCACATGTCCCGCACGCGTGGCGGCAAGGTGAGCTTCACCCACATCATCGGCTGGGCGCTCATCCAGGCCCTCAAGGCCTTCCCGACGCAGAACGTCTTCTACGCCGAGGTCGACGGCAAGCCGTCGGTCGTCGCGCCGGCGCACATCAACCTGGGCATCGCGATCGACCTCCCCAAGCCCGACGGCACGCGGGCTCTCATGGTCCCGAGCATCAAGCAGGCCGAGACCCTCACCTTCGGCGAATACCTCTCCGCCTACGAGGACCTCGTCCAGCGCGCCCGCAAGAACAAGCTGACCGCGGCCGACTTCCAGGGCACGACTGTGTCACTCACCAACCCCGGCGGCATCGGCACGGTCCACTCCGTCCCCCGTCTGATGAAGGGCCAGGGCTGCATCATCGGCGCCGGCGCCCTCGACTACCCCGCCGAGTTCCAGGGCGCGAGCGAGAAGACGCTGGGCGAGCTCGGCATCGGCAAGACCATCACCCTGACGAGCACGTACGACCACCGCGTCATCCAGGGTGCCGGCTCGGGCGAGTTCCTGAAGATCGTCCACCAGCTCCTCATCGGGCAGGAGGGGTTCTACGACGACATCTTCGCGGCCCTCCGCATCCCGTACTCCCCCATCCGCTGGTCGAGCGACATCAAGGTCGACATCGCCGAGCGCGTGGACAAGACCGCTCGTGTCCAGGAGCTCATCAACTCCTACCGCGTGCGCGGCCACATGATGGCGGACATCGATCCGCTCGAGTACGTCCAGCGCACGCACCCCGACCTCGAGATCGAGAACCACGGGCTGACGTTCTGGGACCTCGACCGCGAGTTCGTCACGAACGGCTTCGGCGGCAAGCGCACGATGAAGCTCCGCGACATCCTCGGGATCCTCCGCGACTCGTACTGCCGCACCGTCGGCGTCGAGTACATGCACATCCAGGACCCGACGCAGCGCAAGTGGTTCCAGGACAACCTGGAGATCAAGTACCAGAAGCCCGGTCACGACGAGCAGCTGCGCGTCCTCGGCAAGCTCAACGAGGCCGAGGCTTTCGAGACCTTCCTGCAGACGAAGTTCGTCGGCCAGAAGCGCTTCAGCCTCGAGGGCGGCGAGTCGCTCGTCCCGCTGCTCGACCAGATCCTCCAGGGCGCCGCCGCAGAGGGCCTCGACGGCGCCGCGATCGCGATGGCGCACCGCGGTCGTCTCAACGTCCTCACCAACGTCGCCGGCAAGACGTACAGCCAGCTCTTCCGGGAGTTCGAAGGCTCCGTCGCCGTCGGTTCGAAGAGCGGGTCCGGCGACGTCAAGTACCACCTGGGCACGCAGGGCACCTTCGTCGCCGACGGCGGCGAAGAGCTCCCCGTCTACCTCGCGGCCAACCCCTCGCACCTCGAGACCGTCGACGGCGTCCTCGAGGGGATCGTCCGCGCCAAGCAGGACCGCCTGCCCATCGGCTCGTTCTCGTGGCTGCCGATCCTCGTCCACGGTGACGCGGCTTTCGCCGGCCAGGGCGTGGTGATGGAGACGTTGCAGATGTCCCGTCTGCGCGGCTACCGGACGGGCGGCACGGTCCACGTGGTCGTCAACAACCAGGTCGGCTTCACGACCCTTCCGCTCGACGCGCGCACCTCGATCTATGCGACCGACGTGGCGAAGACCATCCAGGCGCCGATCTTCCACGTGAACGGCGACGACCCCGAGGCCGTCGTCCACGTGGCGGAGCTCGCGTTCCGGTACCGCCAGGAGTTCAACCGCGACGTCGTCATCGATCTCGTCTGCTACCGCCGCCGCGGACACAACGAGGGCGACGACCCCTCGATGACGCAGCCGCTCATGACGAACCTCATCGAGGCGAAGCGCTCGGTCCGCAAGCTCTACACCGAGGCTCTCGTCGGTCGTGGCGACATCACCGAGGAGGAGTACGAGAAGGCCAAGCAGGACTTCCAGAACCGCCTCGAGATCGCCTTCGCCGAGATCCACGCCGCCCAGACCGGGACCTCGCCCGTCGTCTCGGCGGAGAGCCAGGCCGAGCCCGCGGTCGGCGAGCCCGACTCCACCGCCGTCGACCGCGACGTCATCGAGCGCATCGGCGATGCCTTCGTGAACAAGCCCGAGGGCTTCACGGTGCACACGAAGCTCCAGCAGCTGCTCGACAAGCGCCACGACATGAGCCGCAACGGCAAGATCGACTGGGGCTTCGGCGAGCTGCTCGCCTTCGGATCGCTTCTGACCGAAGGGTCGAACGTCCGCCTCGCCGGTCAGGACGTCCGCCGCGGCACCTTCGTGACGCGGCACGCGGTCATGCACGACCGGGCGAACGGCCAGGAATGGCTGCCGCTGGCGAACCTCAGCGACAACCAGGGCCGCTTCTACGCCTACGACTCCCTCCTCAGCGAGTATGCGGCGATGGCCTTCGAGTACGGCTACTCCGTCGAACGCGCCGACACCCTCACCCTGTGGGAGGCCCAGTTCGGCGACTTCGCCAACGGCGCGCAGTCGGTCATCGACGAATTCATCTCCTCGGCTGAGCAGAAGTGGGGCCAGCAGTCGGGCGTCGTGCTCCTGCTCCCCCACGGTTACGAGGGTCAGGGGCCGGACCACTCGTCGGCGCGCATCGAGCGCTACCTGCAGATGTGCGCGCAGGACAACATGACCGTCGCCCGCCCCTCGACGCCCGCGTCGTACTTCCACCTGCTGCGCCGCCAGGCCTATGCCCGTCCGCGGCGCCCGCTCGTGGTCTTCACCCCGAAGGCGATGCTGCGTCTGCGGAACGCGACGAGCCCCGTCGAGGACTTCCTCGAGGGCCGGTTCGAGCCGGTGATCGACGACGAGCGCTCGCTCGATCGCGAGGCCGTCACCCGCGTCCTCCTCCACGCCGGCAAGATCCACTGGGACCTCACCGCGGAGCTGGAGAAGAAGCCGAACGAGAAGGTCGCGCTCGTGCGCCTGGAGCAGTACTACCCGGCGCCGATCGATCAGCTCAACGCGATCCTCGACAGCTACCCGAACGCCGAGCTCTACTGGGTCCAGGAGGAGCCGGAGAACCAAGGCGCCTGGCCGTTCATCGCCCTCGAGGTGGTCAAGCACCTCCACGGCCGGACGATCAAGCGGATCTCGCGATCGGCTGCTGCCTCCACGGCCACCGGCTCGCCGAAGGTCCACGCGCGCCAGCACGCCGAGATCATGGACGAGGCGCTCAACTTCTGAGCCTGCCGTTACGGATACGGAAGAAGGCCCCGCTTCGGCGGGGCCTTCTTCCGTATCCGACGCTCGAGATGCGCGTCAGTGGTGGGTCGCCTGTTCCGCCCGCAGGCGCGCGAGCACCTGGTCCCGAAGGTCCTCGGGCGCGGCCTCCTTGCAGGCGCGGGCGACCACCGCGGTCAGCGTCGTCGCCACGAGGGCTTCATCCCGGCACGCCGCGCAGTTCTCGAGGTGCTCGGTGATGTCGGCGTGGCGGGTGTTGCAGACCTCGTTGCGCAGGTACTCCTCGAGATCCTTCTGGGCCTTGTCGCAACCGCAGTCGGTCATTTCGCACTCCTTGTGGCGGGCACCTCGATGCCACGCTCCTTCGCATAGTCGGACAGCAGGTCGCGGAGCTGACGTCTGCCACGGTGCAGACGGCTCATGACCGTGCCGATGGGGGTTTTCATGATGTCCGCGATCTCCTGATACGCGAACCCTTCGACGTCCGCGAGGTACACGGCCAGTCGGAAGTCTTCGGGCAGGGACTGCAGGGCGTCTTTGACGACGGATGCCGGCATGTGATCGATCGCCTCGGCCTCGGCCGAGCGGGCCGAGGAGGCCGTCGTCGACTCCGCGCCGCCGAGCTGCCAGTCCTCGAGCTCGTCGATCGTGCCCTGGTAGGGCTCGCGCTGCTTCTTGCGGTACGTGTTGATGTACGTGTTCGTGAGGATCCGGTACAGCCACGCCTTGAGGTTGGTGCCCTGGGTGAAGGACGCCCAGGCGGCGAACGCCTTGACGAAGGTCTCCTGGACCAGATCGGATGCATCAGCGGGGTTGCGGGTCATCCGCATCGCCGCCGCGTAGAGCTGGTCCATGAAGGGGAGCGCCTGCTCCTCGAACTGGGTGCGCGGGTCTTCGACCGCCTGATCGTTCATCGCAGGCCAGTCTACGTCGGCCCATTCGGCGAGTTCCGGCGCGTCCAGTGTGGCGATCATCGCGCTCCTCTCCCGTCTGTGCACGTCGTCGACATGTCCATCCAACGAGCGAGGGGCTGGGCCTATTCCCCGCGTCAGCGCGGAGCGCGGATCAGGCGGTTCCGACCGGGAGTTCGATGCTCACCCGCGTGCCGCGCCCTTCGTGCGAGTCGACCGAGACGGTCCCGTCATGGCGGTCCACGATGGTGCGGACGAGGGCCAGCCCCAGGCCGCTCCCCGGCCGATCGCGTGCGTTCGATCCGCGCGCGAGCTCCTGGAGGACCGACGGCACGTCGGCGGCGGGGATGCCGCGACCCGTGTCGGCGACTTC
This sequence comes from Microbacterium sp. LKL04, assembly GCF_900102005.1. Taxonomy (NCBI): domain Bacteria; kingdom Bacillati; phylum Actinomycetota; class Actinomycetes; order Micrococcales; family Microbacteriaceae; genus Microbacterium; species Microbacterium sp. LKL04. The sequence continues at coordinate 1,659,783 of NZ_LT627736.1, forward strand.
GAGGACGATGCGACCGGACCGCTCGATGCCGCGGATCTCCACCGCGTCGCCGGGGTCCGAGTACTTCACGGCGTTCGCGACGACGTTGTGGACGGCGGTGAAGAGCAGATCGGGATCGCCCACGACGGCCGGCAGAGGCCACGGCGCCGACGGCAGCGTGACGCGGATCTCCCTGGCGTGGGTGTCGCGGATCGTCGCGGCGACATCGGTGACGATGGCGCCGGGATCGACCGGAATGCGTTCCATGGGTGCGGTCTGCAGTTCGCCGAGCTTCCGGAGATCCCCCACCAGCCGCGCCATCCGGGTGGTCTGCGCGTCGATGGCCGCCAGCTGCGGTGTGGCGGCATCGCTGACCGCGACGGCGGCCCGGATCGCGGTGATGGGGTTCTTCAGTTCATGATCCAGCCGGTCGAGGAACCGACGGTGCTCGGCGGCGGCGGACTGGAGCGCAGCCTGTGCCGCGCGGGATGACGCACGGCGCACCTGCGCCCGCCACATCGCGACGACGATCGTGACGACGCCGACCAGCGCGGCCGCGAGGAGGATCGACGTTCCGAGCGGCATCGACACGGTGATCGTCCGCCGGTCGACGGCGAAGGCCACGCCGGCCACGACCAGGAGAGCGGCCGTCGGCAGCGCGGCGACGACGATGCGACGGCTGCTCACGCGCGACGCACCGATCGGGTGAATCGGTAGCCGACCCCGGGGACGGTCTCGATGTACGTCGGCGCGGACGCGTCATCCCGGAGGACGGATCGCAGTTCGGCGACGCGATTGTCGACGGCGCGGGTGTGCGCGGCGAAGTCGAATCCCCAGACGACGCTGAGCAGACGCTCCCGGGCGTGGACCTCCCCGGGCCGCGTCATGAGGAACTCCAGCAGCTGGAACGCCTTGGGCGTGAGCGAGACCTCGATGCCGTCCCGCCAGACCCGTCGCGCGGGTCGGTCGAGGCGAAGGCCCTCCGCCTCGACCAGCTCCGCCGAGACGAGCCCGCCTGCTCCCGCCGCCACGCGGCGGAGGACCGCCCGACTCCGAGAGACGAGTTCCTGCGGGTCGAAGGGCTTGTTGAGATAGTCGTCGGCGCCTTCGTCGAGGGCCGCCGAGCGCTCCCCCGACTCGCCGACGTGGGTCAGCAGGATGACCGGCGTCGTGTCCCCTGCCCGCCGCAGACGCCGCAGGAGCTCGCGCCCGTCGACGACCGGCATGACGACGTCGCTCACGACGATGTCGGGATGCCGGGACTCGATGATCCGCAGCGCTGCGGCGCCGTCCGCCGCCACGTCGACGTCGAATCCGCTGCGACTCAGGAAGGGAGCGAGGCTCTCTGTGATCGACTGCTCGTCGTCGACGAGGAGCAGTCGCGGCGTCGCTTCGGAGGACATACCGGGATCGTAGCGATCAGGACAGGGGCGTCGTGATGTTGGCGGTGCCCGCGTACGCGATGTCCGGGGTGCCGCTCTCCCAGCCGACGACGTTGATGTCGGCGCTCTTGTCGAACGCGATCCGGGTCGCCGACGTCATGACGACCGTCGCGCCGTCGCCCTTGATCGTGACCGTCCCGACCTCGGGGAGGAGCACACCGCCCGCACTCGCGAGGATCGTCACGGTGGTGCAGTCGCCGGTCAGCTCGACGTACATACCGTCGAGGTCGCGGCCGACGGTCGCCGACCCGTCGACGCACGTCAGGTTCTGCGTCACCAGCTCGCGCAGGCGCGTGCGGTCCAGCTGCGCGCGGACGTCGGGGTCCACCTCGGTGCTCGACTCCGCGTCCGGTGCCGCCGAGGCCTCGGACGCCGCCGGCGCCGGCGAGGCATCCGGAGCATCCGGCATCCACCCGCGCGGGTCCGAGGCCATGGGGGAGGCGCTCGACGCGGGGTCGGTGACGGCCACGGAGCACCCCGCGAGAAGAAGGGGTGCGAGGAAGGCTGCGGCGAGGACGACGGATCGGATGCCGACGCGTGAGGTGTGTTCCATGGGATTCACGCTAGGGGGTCGATGTCGCCGCACTGTCGCCGCGATGTCGCAGATCCGGAACATCGTCGTGACACTCGCTCATCGGCGGCGACGCCCCGTTCAGTAGGCTGGAGACGATGAGCGACGCCCCTTCCTCCCCCGCCCCCGCCGATGAGATTCCCGGCGGGTCCTGGCCGGCGCCCACGCCGGGCGAGCCGGTGCACGCACGCGTCTCGGTGCCCGGTTCGAAGTCGCTCACCAACCGTGAGCTCGTGCTCGCCGCCATCGCCGACGGGCCGAGCCTGCTGAGCGGCGCGCTCCACTCCGACGACTCCGCCCGTATGATCGATGCGCTCCGCGAGCTGGGCGTCAGGATCGACGCCGTTCCGGGCGACTCGCCGTTCGGGCCCGACCTGGACGTCACACCGCCCGCCTCGTTCACCGGGGGCACGACGATCGACTGCGGTCAGGCCGGCACGGTCATGCGCTTCGTCTCCCCCATCGCCGGCCTCGCTGTCGGCGATGTGCACGTCACAGCGCACCCCACGGCCATGCACCGTCCTATGGGCGCGATGATCCAGGCCCTGCGCGAGGTCGGCGCCGACATCGACGACGCCGGAAGCTGGGCCCTCCCCTTCGAGGTCCGTGGCCATGGCCACATCCGCGGGGGCGAGGTGACGATCGACGCGAGTCAGTCGAGCCAGTTCGTCTCGGGGCTGCTGCTGGCCGCCGCCCGATTCGATGTGGGACTGCGACTGATCCACGAAGGCGAGCGCCTCCCCAGCCTGCCGCACATCGAGATGACCGTCGAGGCCCTGGCTCGACGCGGCGTCCACGTCGAGCACCCGACTCCGAACGAGTGGGTCGTCCCGGCCGGTCCCGTGCGCGGCAAGGACGTGGCGATCGAACCCGATCTCTCCAACGCGGCCCCCTTCCTCGCCGCGGCGATCCTGACCGACGGTTCGGTGACGGTCCCGGGGTGGCCCGCTCACTCGACCCAACCGGGGGCCCTGCTCGCCGACATCCTGCCGGTCATGGGCGCGCACGCGTCCCGTCGGGCCGGAGCGCTCACCGTCACCGCCGGTGACCGGATCGCCGGGGTCGACCTCGACCTCTCGGCGGCGAGCGAGCTGACACCCACGCTGTTCGCGCTCGCGGCCTTCGCGGACGCCCCGACGACGTTCCACGGCATCGGGCACATCCGTGGCCACGAGACCGATCGCATCGCCGCTCTCGTCGACAACCTCCGAGCCCTCGGCGGCGACGCGGAGGAACGGGAGGACGGCATCCACATCCGTCCTCGCCCGCTGCACGGCGGGGTCTGGCGGGCTCATCACGATCACCGCATCGCCACGGCGGGCGCCGTGATCGGCCTGCGGGTACCGGGCGTCGTGGTGGACGACATCGGGACGACCGCGAAGACGATGCCCGAATTCCCCCAGTTGTGGGCGGACATGCTCGCGTGAGCTGGCTCAGCGACGACGATGACGACGACCTCGACTTCGACGAGGCCGACATCCGCGTACGCCCCAACCCGAAGGCGAACCGGCCGCGCACCAAGCGACGCCCGGCGCATGCCGACGCCCAGGTCGCCCGCGTGCTCGGCGTCGATCGCGGCAGGTACACCGTCCTCATCGACGAGGACGGTCCGAACGAGCGGCAGATCCTCGCTTCTCGTGCACGGGAGCTCCGCAAACAACCCATCGTCAACGGGGATCGCGCCCGCGTCGTGGGCGACACGTCCGGGGATGACGGCACCCTCGCACGGATCGTCGGAATCGAGGAACGCACCTCGCTCCTGCGACGCAGCGCCGACGACACCGACCACATCGAGCGGATCATCGTCGCCAACGCCGATCAGCTCCTCGTCGTCGTCGCGGCGGCCGACCCGGAGCCGCGACCGCGTCTGGTCGATCGCTACCTGATCGCTGCGCTGGATGCCGGAATGCACCCGATGCTCGTCGTCACCAAGACGGACCTCGCGGACCCGACGGCATTCCTCGCCCATTTCGAGGGTCTCGACGACCTCGAGGTCTTCACGAGCGGTCGCGACGCCATGCCGGTCGACGTCATCGGCGCGCGTCTCGCAGGCCATTCGACGGTCTTCGTCGGGCATTCCGGCGTCGGCAAGTCGACACTCGTCAACGCGCTGGTCCCCGACGCGCTCCGCGCGATCGGGCACGTGAACGAGGTCACCGGACGCGGTCGTCACACGTCCAGCTCCGCCGTCTCGCTGCGGTACGCCGGCCAGGACGGCCGCGGCTGGGTCATCGACACCCCGGGGGTGCGCTCGTTCGGCCTCGGGCACGTCGATCCCGCCAACATCCTGCGGGCCTACACCGATCTGGCGGCCGTCGCGGAGGAGTGCCCCCGCGGGTGCACCCACCTCCCCGACGCCCCCGACTGCGCCATCGCCGAGGCTGTGGCCGAGGGTCGCCTCGGCGAACGGGGAGCCGCACGCCTCGACTCCCTGCAGCGGCTGCTCGCCACCTTCGCCACCTGATCACTCGTCCTAAGATGGTCGGATGCCGCGCCTGGATAGTGGAACCCCCGCACCCGATTTCTCCCTCGTCGACCAGGACGGCCAGCCCGTCTCGCTCGCCGACTTCCGCGGGAGGCGTCTCGTCGCGTTCTTCTACCCCGCCGCGATGACGCCGGGGTGCACGACGGAGGCATGCGACTTCCGCGACAGCGTGGCACCGCTGCAGGCCGCCGGGTACACGGTTGTGGGCATCTCACGGGACGAGCCGGCCAAGCTCCGCGCCTTCCGCGATCGGGACAGCCTCCCCTACGACCTGTTGAGCGACCCTGACCACTCGGCGCACGAGGCCTACGGCGCGTGGGGCGAGAAGATGAACTACGGCAAGGTCGTCGAAGGCGTCATCCGATCGACGTTCGTGATCGACGAGGACGGCGCGATCCTCCACGCGCTCTACAACGTCAAGGCGACCGGGCACGTCGCCCGCGTGCGGGCGCTGCTGGGCGTTTGATCAGACACCGGCGGCGTCGCCCGGCTCCTCGGCGGGATCCTTCGAGCGCTGACCGGCGGTGCGGGCCGCTGCAATGAGCAGAACGAGTCCGACCAGGGCCGGGACCGCGATCGCCGCCGCGAGGCGGAGATCCGCGCCCTCACCCGTGAGGGTGCCGAGCGCGACCGACAGGACGAGGGCCTGGACGACGACTCCGCCGGATCGCCCGCCGGACGCTCCGCGCCAGACGGCGACGGCGAACGCGCCGAGTGCCGCAGCGGCGATGACGGTGAGGCCCAGGAGCGCGACCGAGCTCGCGAGGCTTTCGCTGTCGCCGCGAACGAGAGCGACGAGCTCCCATACCGCGAGGACGAGGACGCCCGTCGCTTCGACGGCGAGCCAGCCCGCCGCGATGCGTTCGATCCGGCTGGTCCGCACGATGATCGCTCCTCCTGGGCGCCGGTGCACGGCGAGGCGCCGAAATACTCCGTTAACCCTTGATTCACATGCCCGGGCATGGGAATATTGACGGGCAAGTGTGCTCCCACAGCGGCGTGGGGCGAGCAACAGCTCGCACACCACCCAGGTTAGTCGACGTCGCCCGGCGTCGCATCCCGACTTCCGATCCCCCTTAGGAGCACCGCTATGGATTGGCGCGACAAAGCCGCCTGCCTGACCGTCGACCCCGAACTGTTCTTCCCCGTGGGGAACACCGGGCCCGCCGTCGACCAGATCGAAAAGGCGAAGTCCGTCTGCGCCCGGTGCACCGTCACCGAACTCTGCCTGCAGTACGCCCTCGAGACCGGCCAGGACTCGGGCGTATGGGGGGGCCTCTCCGAGGATGAGCGTCGCGCGCTCAAGCGTCGCGCCGCTCGCGCCCGCCGCGCCTCCTGACGAGCCCGCGCGCGGGCCTCAGGCCCGCGCGCGCTCGATGTATCGCATCGGGATCTCGATCGTCACCTCGGTGCCGCTGCCCATGAGCGTGTGCCAGTCGATCGTTCCGCTCAGTTCACCCTGAATGAGTGTGCGCACGATCTGCGTACCGAGACCGCGGCCGACCTGACCTTCCGGCAGGCCGACCCCGGTGTCGCGCACGCGCACCAGCAACTGGTCCGCATCCCGCTCGGCGATGATCTCGACCTCGCCCTCTTTGTCTGCCAGGCCGTGCTCGACAGCATTCGTCACCAGCTCGGTCAGCGCGAGGGCGAGGGGCGTGGCGTACTCACTCGGCAGGGTCCCGAACGTCCCGGTCTTGACCGTCCGCGCGCGCGTGTTGGGGGCAGCCGCGACCTCGGCGACGAGCTTGAGCACCCGTTCGAAGACGTCGTCGAAGTCGACGCTCTGCATGAGCCCCTCGGACAGCGTGTCGTGCACGACCGCGATGGCGCTGACACGGCGCATCGCCTGCGTCAGGGCGTCCCGGCCCTCGTCCGAGTGCGTGCGACGCGCCTGGATGCGCAAGAGCGACGCGACGGTCTGCAGGTTGTTCTTGACGCGATGGTGGATCTCGCGGATCGTCGCGTCCTTCGTGATGAGCTCCTGCTCCTGGTGACGGATCTCGCTGACGTCGCGGCAGAGGACGATCGCTCCGATGCGATTGCCGTTCTCGCGCAGCGGGATCGTCCGCAGCGACACGGTGACACCTCGAGCTTCCACATCCGCACGCCACGGCGCGCGGCCGGCCATGACGATCGGGAGGGACTCGTCGAACTGCCGGGATGCCGGCATGATCGTCGTCGCGACCTCCATGAGCGATTCGCCTTCGAGTTCGTCGTCGAATCCCAGCCGGTTGAACGCTGAGAGCGCGTTGGGGCTCGCGAACGTGGTGACGCCGTCCACGTCGAGACGGATGAGCCCGTCCGACGCGCGCGGCGCGCCGCGGCGCGGCGACGTCGGGGCCGTGAGGTCGGGGAAATCGGCTGAGGCGATCATCCCGAAGAGGTCATCGGCGCAGTCGTTGAAGGTGATCTGCTGACGCGACGGGGTCCGCGCCTCCCCGAGGTTCGTGTGACGGGTGAGCACGCCGATCACGCGGGTCTCGCGACCCTCCGCCGCACGTTCGCGGACGATCGGGACGGCACGCACGCGAGTCGGCGTCTCCTCGAACCAATCCGGCGAGGCCGAATCGACCATCCGCCCCTGGGTGAAGGCGTCCTTGACCTGCGTGCGCCACTGCGGACGCACGACGTCACCCACGATGTCGCGGTAGAAGAGCGTCGCCGCACCGCTCGGGCGCGTGTGCGCGACCGCGATGAAAGAGTCGTCCGGCGTCGGGACCCAGACGACGATGTCGGCGAACGCGAGATCGGCGAGCAGCTGACCGTCACCGGCGAGACGGTGGAGCCACTCGACATCCTCCGCGGTGGAACGGCCTTGGGCGTAGACGAGGTCGCTGAGGGTGGACACGCCTCCACCCTAGATCCTCCGTCACACCACTCCCCCGCGAGCACCCGGTGCGCAGAGCCCGTCGACCAGTCAGGCGCTCCGCGCGAGGCGACGCAGGGAGTGCCGGGTCGCGGCCCCTTCGCCCGCCTCCCGCGGTGCCAGGGATTCGGCGACGAGGCGTCGCACCGCGGTCGGCACCGCCGAGCGCGGTGCGACGTGGGCGATGGGACGAGCCGCGAGCATCGCGGCATCCGTGCCCCGGGCGTCCCACGGGACGAAGGCGACGTCCGTGACGCCCGTGTAGCGCTCGAGCGTGCGGCGCACCTGTCCGCGCGCGTCGACGCCGAGCGCGCCAGCCCGGATCTTGTTCACCACGACACGGACCGGCGTCGCGCCCGCCGCGGCCCGGAGGTCGGGCCATGCTCGGACGAAGCGCGACACGCCGACCGGGTCCGCCGCCACGACGGCGAGGACGACGTCGGCCGACTCGAGCGCCGCCAAGGTGGCGGCGTTGCGACGCGGACCGTCGACGAGGTCGCTCACGATCTCTTCGTCGCGCTCGAGCGGCGCGGCCGTGTCGACGACGGTGTCATCGACCCAGGACCGGCAGGCGTCGAGGGCAGCCGCGACCCGTCGGTGCGAGAGCTCGGGCCACCGACCCGGTCGATTGAGGCCCGTCAGCACTTCGAGCTCGCCGAGGGTCGAGGAGATGCGGCTGAGCTCGGCGACCGTCAAGGCGCCGCGGTCGGCCTGCCGGCACGCGGCGGCGAACCCCGGTCCCTCGTCCGCCAGGCCCGTGGCAAGAGCGAGCGACGGCGCGTGCGAATCCGCGTCGACGAGCGCGACCCGATGCGTCGGGGTCGACAGTGCAGACGCCACTTCGATGGCCAGGGTCGTCCGCCCGGGCGCGCCGGATGCGCCCCAAACCGTGATCACGCGACCACGCGCGGCTGCGCCGGGTGCGATCGAGACCGGAGGGGCGAGCATCTCTTCCGCCGGCGCACCGGGATCGTGGGCGGTCAGCCCGAGCGACGCGGCGAGGCGGAGGTCCGCCGAGCGAGAAGACACCGGGACGATCCGCACGGACATCCGATCGCACGCCGCGACGAGTTCCGCCGTCAGCGCGGCGGGGCGCCCCTCGACGACGAGGACGTCGGCGCGGGACAGCTCCGCGAGCAGCTCCGCCGCCTCCGGAGTGGAGAGGGCATCGAACGCGGCCCCAGCGGGAGCGGATGCCGCGACCACCGCGCGCACGTCGGCGTCCTCCTCCCGCAGTCGCCGAGCGAGGTCTTCGCCGATGCGGCCGTCGACGGCGACGACGACTCTCATCGCGACTCCCCGGCGACGGGGACGACCGACAGGCTCGAGTCATCGGAGAGCGCGGCCAGCGTCGCCGCGACATCCGCGCGCGGGATGACGACCTCGAGCGACACGTCTTCGCCCGACACGACGGCATCGTCGCGCGTGACGCTCACGACCGTCGCCGACGGGACGAGGATGCGGGGCTTCCCGACCTCCCCGCCGGCTTCCGTCGGCGCAGCCCACACCTCCACGACGGATCCGGCGCCGACGGCGGCGGACACATCGCCCGCGGTACGGATCACGACGCTCGTCGTGGTCCCGGCATCCGCGTCACCCATCGCACCCTGCGGCACGAGTTCCCCTTCGAGGATCGTCCGCGTGGCGATCGCACCCGGCTCGAGTGAGGCCGGCGACACGTACGTCTCGCCGGCCGTGCCGAGGGCGACGTCGACGACCCGGAGGTCCTGCGCCGTCACGGTCTGCCCGGGCACGATCGTGCGCGCCGCGGCGAACACGGGTGCCGTCTGACGGGCCGATGCGACGACGAGCCAGACACCCGCGACGGAGGCGACGATGAGCGCGATGCCGAGCAGGAAGCGTGCATCGGCCCAGAACGCGCGGGGGGCGGGTCTCACGGTGTCGGGAGTGGTCATGACGCCATGGTGACCGAGCCGCATCGGACGGAGCGGGGATTATCCACAAGCCGCCGTCGCTCGGGAGACGACCATCCGCCGGGCCCATAATGGCCTCATGCCCGATGGAATCCCCGTGCGTATGCTGACGCCCGCTCAGGTTGCGGAGATGCTGCAGCTCGACGTGGATGAGGTCGTCGCGCTCGTTCTTGACGGGCGGCTGCGCGGGGCACGGGTGGGGTCCCCCGCATCCTGGCGGGTCGAGGAGGCCAGTGTCGAGGATTACCTCGACGACCAGGCCGAGGACGCTCGCCTGCACGCGCTGTGGCGCGAATCGAACGCGGCGAGCTTCCCCGAGCTGTGGGGTCGCGGCCGGCGCGGCGGCGAATAGACGAGGGCGCGACGAGGCGAGGGCGCGACTAGGCGAGCGCGACGGGCGAGTCGAGTCGGACCCCCGCCAGCGCACCGAACGGGACCAGCCGGTGACCTGCCACGAGGTCGGCACGACGGGGTGCACCACGATCATGCAGCGCGAGATCGAGGTGATCGGATGCCGCTCGGTCGATGGTCCCGCTGTACTCGCGACCATCCGTGGTCAGAAGAGTCACCGGCACACGGCGTCGCGCGAGATCGCGGAGCACGAATCCGAGGGTCATCCGCTCGCGCAGACGGCTCGGCGTCCCTCCTCGGGCGCTCCGCAGGACGTCGGCGTGGGACGCCCCCAGCGAGACGACGGCGCCGAAGGGGACGACGAGGACTCCTCGTGGCGCGCGGTCGTCGAGCGCGAGCCAGTCGGGGCCGGCCGCGATCGGTCGCCCCGTCATCGAGGCGCCTCCCTTCACATCGACGAGCAGGTCGCCCGCCCCGGCGTCGGTCAGCGCGTTCACACGCTCGAACAAGGAGAGCCGCGCCAGCCGGAGACGCTCCGCCTCGCTGTCGAGCGCGGCCCTCTCCGCCTCCCATTCGGAGTCGAGTTGGTCTTCGAGGTCTTCGAAGAATCGGTCCCAGCGCACGGAGGCGACAGTAGAGGACCGTCGTACGGCCCGCCGCCTTTGTCCACAGGTTGGAGTATTCTCATCCATCCGCACGCGGGGCTGTGCTGTACTCGTGCCGTTCACCTGCTCCGCAGACACCTGTCGCCCGAGAGGAACCGACATGGCCCTCGCCGTCACCGAAGACATCCGCATCCCGCGTTCGGGAAGCTCCCTCGACGTCGCGGAGTACTTCGCGCCGCAACGCACGCCGTCGGCCGAGCTGCCCGACCCTCTTCCGCTGGTGAAGAACCTCACGATCGGCGTCCTCGAGGTGCTCGCCGGTGTTCGCGACGTGGACCAGTTGGCGCGCTGGCTGGGTGAGGACGCCTACCGTGCGCTCGTCACGCGGGCGAACCTCTCGGCCCGCGCGCGCAGCGCACGCGGACTCGCCGCCGTGCGACCCGCCCACCGCATCCTCGCCGAACGCACGTGCGAGCCCTCGGACGGCGCGCTCGAAGCCGTCGTTATCGTCAGCGGTCCGGTCCGGACGCGCGCGGTCGCGATGCGTCTGGAGGGCTGGGACGGACGCTGGCGAGCCACATCGCTCGCGCTCCTGTGACGCGCGTCACTGGCGATACGACGAGAGGAAGTTCCCGAGCCGCTCGATGGCCTCGGTCAGGACCCGAGACTCCGGAAGCGTCACGATGCGGAAGTGATCCGGCGTCGGCCAGTTGAAGCCGGTGCCCTGAACGAGGAGCACGTGCTCCGCCACGAGGAAGTCGTACACGAACTTCGCGTCGTCGTGGATCTCGTACACGTTCGGATCGAGTCGAGGGAAGGCGTAGAGCGCGCCCTGCGGCTTCACGCAGTCGATGCCCGGGATCGCCATGAGCCCCTCCCAGGCGGCATCCCGCTGCTCGTGCAACCGCCCCGTCGGTGCGATCAGCGCATCGATCGACTGCACGCCCGAGAGCGCGGCCTGCACGGCGAACTGCGCCGGGACGTTCGGACACAGCCGGGTCGAGGCGAGGAGCTGGATGCCCTCGAGGAATCCGGCCGCGTGCTTCTTCGGGCCGGTGATGACCATCCACCCGGAGCGGTAGCCCGCGACGCGGTACGTCTTCGACAGTCCGTTGTAGGTGAGGCAGAGCAGGTCCGGCGCCAGGCTCGCGAGCGGGATGTGCGTCGCATCGTCGAACAGGATGCGGTCGTAGATCTCGTCGGCGAGCAGGAGCAGATCGTGCTCGCGGGCGATCTCGACGATGCCCCGCAGCACCTCCCGGGTGTACACCGCTCCCGTCGGGTTGTTCGGGTTGATGACGACGATGGCCTTCGTGCGCGGGCTCACCTTCGACCGGATGTCGTCGAGGTCAGGCTGCCAGCCGTTCTCCCCGTCGGCGAGGTAGTGCACCGGCGTGCCACCGGCGAGGCTCGTCATCGCCGTCCAGAGCGGGTAGTCCGGCGCCGGGATGAGGACCTCGTCGCCCTCGTCCAGCAGCGCCTGCATCGTCATCGTGATGAGCTCGGACACGCCGTTGCCCAGGTAGACGTCGTCGGGATCGAACTTGGGGAAGCCGGGCTCCTCCTCGTAGCGCGAGACGATCGCGCGTCGCGCGGACATGATGCCCCGCGAGTCTGAGTAGCCGTGCGCGTTCGGTACGGCCTCGATCATGTCGCGCACGATCTGGAACGGCGCCTCGAACCCGAAAACTGCGGGATTCCCCGTGTTGAGCTTGAGGATCGAGTGACCCTCGTCTTGCAGCCTGTCGGCCTCGACCAGGGCGGCCCCGCGGATCTCGTAGAGGACGTCCTTCAGCTTGGATGACTGGTCGAGGGTGCGCGGGGTCATCGGTTCAGAATAGCGAAGGCCGACGGGGCCAATGGCGGGTCGGTGGACCGCCCGGCACCCGCCGGCTCGCCGTCACTTCTTCTTGCCGGCCGCCCGGCGCTGCGCGCGGTTGCCCGCATCTGCGGGCTCGGACGCGGCGTCGACCTGCTGACCGAAGGCTCCGCGAGGTGCCTCGGCGGGCGCCTCCTGCTCGGCCTCGCGCTGACGCGCCTTGCTGGTGGCGGCCTGCTGCACCTGACCGCGCTCGTTCCGCACCTCGACCTCACCCGCGTCGTTGGGCGCGGTGTACTGAAGCTTCTGCGCGTCGATGTCGGGCGAGTCCAGCCCCTTGGCCTCGATGTCGCCGCCCTCGGTCTGACGCACCTCGACCTCGAGGTTGAAGAGGAAGCCGACCGACTCCTCCTTGATCTGCGCCATCATCGACTGGAACATCTGGTACCCCTCGCGCTGGTACTCGATGAGCGGGTCGCGCTGAGCCATGGCCCGCAGGCCGATGCCGTCCTTCAGGTAGTCCATCTCGTAGAGGTGATCGCGCCAGCGGCGGTCGAGCACCTGCAGCACGACGCGGCGCTCGAGCTCGCGCATGGCCGGCTCGCCGAGCGTCTCCTCGCGGGAGCGGTAGGCGATCTTCGCGTCCGAGAGCAGCTCGCGCTTGAGCAGCTCCGGCGTCACCTTGCCCTTGTTGCCGCTCTCGGCGACGACCTCGTCGATCGTCACGCCCACGGGGTAGAGCGTCTTCAGCTCGGTCCACATGGCGTCGAAGTCCCAGCTCTCGTTGTGACCCGAGCCGGTGTGTTCGTCGATGATGGCGGCGATGGCGTCCTCGATGAAGTGCTCGACGCGCGACGAGAGGTCGTCGCCCTCGAGCATCTGGCGACGGTCCGCGTAGATCGCCTCGCGCTGGCGGTTGAGGACGTCGTCGTATTTGAGGACGTTCTTGCGGATCTCGGCGTTACGGGCCTCGACCTGCGACTGAGCGCTCTTGATGGCCCGTGAGACCATCGTCGACTCGATCGCCACGTCGTCGGGGAAGTTGGTGCGGGCGAGGATCGCCTCGGCAGCGCCCGACTGGAACAGCCTCATCAGGTCGTCCGTCAGCGACAGGTAGAACCGACTCTCGCCGGGGTCGCCCTGACGGCCGGAGCGACCGCGCAGCTGGTTGTCGATGCGACGCGACTCGTGACGCTCGGTACCGAGGACGTAGAGCCCGCCTGCCTCGACGACGCGATCGGCCTCCTCCTGGACCTTCTCCTTGACGCCCGCGTAGACCTCTTCCCACGCGGCTTCATACTCGTCGGGGGTCTCGACCGGGTCCAGCCCCTTGGCCTTCATCTCCGACACGGCGAGGAACTCGGCGTTGCCGCCGAGCATGATGTCGGTTCCACGACCGGCCATGTTGGTCGCGACGGTGACGGCGGCATAACGGCCCGCGCGGGCGACGATCTCGGCCTCGCGCGCGTGGTTCTTCGCGTTGAGGACCTCGTGCTTGATGCCCTTCTTCGCGAGCAGGCGCGACAGGTATTCGCTCTTCTCGACGCTCACCGTTCCCACCAGCACCGGCTGTCCGGACTCATGGCGCTCCGCGATGTCCTCGACCACCTGCGCGAACTTCGCCTGCTCGTTCTTGTAGACGAGGTCGGACTGGTCCTTGCGGATCATCGGCTTGTTGGTGGGGATGGGAACCACGCCGAGCTTGTAGGTCGACATGAACTCGGCCGCCTCGGTCTCGGCGGTACCGGTCATGCCGGCGAGCTTCTCGTAGAGGCGGAAGTAGTTCTGCAGCGTGACGGTTGCGAGGGTCTGGTTCTCGGCCTTGACGGCGACGCCCTCCTTCGCCTCGATGGCCTGGTGGATGCCCTCGTTGTAGCGACGACCGACCAGGATGCGACCGGTGTGCTCGTCGACGATCATGACCTCGCCGTTCATGACGACGTAGTCCGTGTCGCGCTTGAACAGGGCGAGCGCCTTGATGGAGTTGTTGAGGAACGAGATGAGCGGGGTGTTGGCCGACTCGTAGAGGTTGTCGATGCCGAGGTAGTCCTCGACCTTCTCGATGCCGGGCTCCAGGACACCGATCGTGCGCTTCTTCTCGTCGACCTCGAAGTCGACTCCGGGCTCGAGGGTGCGGGCGATCTTCGCGAACTCGGTGAACCAGCGGTTCGCCTCACCCGAGGACGGACCGGAGATGATGAGCGGGGTGCGGGCCTCGTCGATGAGGATCGAGTCGACCTCGTCGACGATGCAGTAGAAGTGGCCGCGCTGGACGAGGTCCTCGCTCCGCCACGCCATGTTGTCGCGGAGGTAGTCGAATCCGAACTCGTTGTTCGTGCCGTAGGTGATGTCGGCCTCGTACTGCTGGCGCCGAACCTCGGGGTTCTGCCCCGAGACGACCGTGCCGGTCGTCATGCCGAGTGCACGGAAGACACGGCCCATGAGTTCTGACTGGTACGAGGCGAGGAAGTCGTTGACCGTGATGACGTGGACGCCCTTGCCGGCGATGGCGTTGAGGTATGCCGGCAGGGCCGCGGTGAGGGTCTTGCCCTCACCGGTCTTCATCTCGGCGATGTTGCCGAGGTGGAGGGCGGCGCCACCCATGACCTGGACGTCGTAGGGACGCTGACCGAGGGTGCGGCTCGCGGCCTCGCGGACGGCGGCGAACGCCTCGGGCATCAGCTTGTCGAGCGACTCGCCCGCCTCGTGACGTGCGCGGAGCTCGGCCGTCTCGCCGCGCAGCTCCTCGTCGGTGAGGTGCGCGTAGTCCTCTTCGAGCGCCGACACGGCCTTCACGACCTGCTGCAGCCTGCGCAGGACGCGGCCTTCACCGGCACGAAGCAGTTTCTCGAGGGGGTTCGCCACGGAGGTTCTCCATCTGTCGATTCAGCATTCCGACGCGCGATGTCGGGATGCCGGTGCGCAGGACGCGCAGACATACATCGCCATGTTATCCGCCCGTGACCTACGAGGTTGCTGGAGACGCCGGCATCCCCCGGCAGGTGACGGACCGTCGGCATCCGTCGGCCCGTAAGATCGGGCGCATGGCGGGTTTCTGGGGCAGGCGCAAGCGCGAAGACGCGGAGATCGAGGCACAGGATGCCGAACTCAGTCGGAAGGCCGGGGCTGCCCTCGTCGCAGCCGACGAGCGCATCCGGGTGACGGACGACGAGCTGGCGTACGCCGAGATCGAACTCGGGCGCGACGCTACCAAGGACCTGCGCGACGCGCTGGCGGCCGTCCGCCAGCACCTCGGCGAGGCGTTCCAGCTGCATCAGCTCAACCACGACGAGATCCCCGACACCCCCGAGGAGCTGCGCACGCGCAACGCCCGGATCGTGCAGCTGTGCGAATGGGCCGAGGACCTGCTGGACGACCGTACCGAGACGCTGGCCGAATCCATCGCCCGTGCCCGCCGCGCTCCCGAGATCATCGCCGGCATCCGCAGCGACGTCGCTCGCATGCGGGAGCGGCTCCCCGCGTTGAACGCGAGTCTCGAGCGCCTGTCGACGCGGTACTCGGATGCCGCGATGCGGACCGTGCTCGGGAACGCGGCCGAAGCCGCCCAGCTGCTCGATTTCGCCGAGCACAGTTCCGAGGTGTCGGAGCGCCGCCGCGACGCCGGCCAGCGCGAGCAGGCGAACCTCGCCCTCGAGACGGCGATCGAGGCGTCCCGGCGCGCGGGCACCCTCGTCGAAGCGGTCGACACCTTCGAGATCGAAGCCCTCCGCGCCGAGTCCACCCTCGCGGCGATCGTCGACGACTCGCGCGAGGACCTGATCGTCGCGCAGCCGCTCCGCGCGACCCCCGACGTCGCGGCCGCGGCCACGGAACTCGAGTCGGCGCTCGGCGCGCTCACCCCCGCGGGGAGCAAGCCCGACCCCTTCACCGAGCTCAACCGGCTCCGCACCGCGAACGCCGCCCTCGACGCGGCGGTCGCCAAGGCCCGTGCCCGCGCGGAGCGTCCCGTCCCGTCCGAGGCGCACGTCCGGCACGCGATCGACGACGCCGACCGCCAGATCGGCGTCGCCCGCAGCGTCATCTCGGGCCACCGCGGCTGGATCGGCGCGGACGCCCGCACCCGCCTCGCCGAGGCCGAGCGCATTCGGAACGACCTCATGCGCTTCGCCGGGCCGATCCCCGAGGACGACCGCGAGGAGGCGATGGGCCTCGCCCGTCGCGCCGGCCAGCTCGCCGCCGAGGCACTCGATCTCGCCCAGCGCGACATCGACTCGTCGCGCCCGAACGACTGGGGCAACGGAGGCGGCTACGGCGGCCGCGGCATGGGCGGGGGCATGGGCGGCGGAAGCCTGGCCGGCGGTCTGCTCGGCGGTCTCGTGATCGGCGGGCTCCTCGACGGCATGTTCGACTGATGACGGCGCTCGACGACGCCGTCGCGGTCTCACAGGGATGGGATGTCCCGCACGCATCGGTCGCGGTCGTCACCGCCGACGGGCGGACCGCGGCATCCGCCGGCGATCAGGACCGGGTGTACCGGCTCGCCTCGGTGACCAAACTCCTCAGCGCCTACGCCGCTCTCGTCGCCGTCGAGGAGGGCGCACTCTCTCTCGATCAACCCGCCGGCCCGCCGGGAGCGACCGTCGAGCACCTCCTGGCGCACACCGCCGGGTACGACTTCTCGTCGACGACCCTCCGCGCGGCTCCGGGGGAACGCCGCCTGTACTCCAACACGGGCTTCGAGGTCCTCGCGGATCTGCTGGAGTCCGAGACCGGGATCGCCTTCGACGCCTACGCCCAGGAGGCGGTCTTCGCGCCACTCGGAATGGCCCACACGTCGATCGGCGACTCGGCTGCGGCAGGCGGATCGTCCACGACCGCCGACCTGGCGCGATTCGCCGCGGAGCTGCAGCAGCCGCGTCTGCTGGACCCCGCGACGCTCGAGCGCGCGACCGGGGTGTCGTTCCCCGGGCGCCGCGGCGTCCTCCCGGGTTTCGGCCAGCAGCCCGAGAACGACTGGGGCCTCGGACTGGAGATCCGTGGAACGAAGAGTCCGCACTGGACGGGCGCGCACAACTCCCCCGAGACCTTCGGACACTTCGGCCAGTCCGGCACGTTCCTGTGGGTGGATCCTCGAGCGGGTGCCGCGCTCGTCGCGCTGACGGACCGCCCCTTCGGCCCGTGGGCCGCCGAGGTCTGGCCCCCGTTCAGCGACGGGGTGCTCGAGGCTCTCCGGACAGGCTGAACACAGAAATCAGACGAAGAGAGGGTGGATGCCGCGCGGCATCCACCCTCTCTTCTCAGGTCGTGTCAGGTCAGGAGGCGAGCTCCGCCGGTGCGGCCGTGGTGGTCAGGGAGATGACACCGTAGTCCCAGCCCTTGCGCCGGTACACGACGCTCGGCTGGTCGGTGCGGGCGTCGATGAAGAGGAAGAAGTCGTGGCCGACCAGTTCCATGCGGTCCACAGCGTCTTCCACCGTCATCCATTCTGGGTCGAACCGCTTGGTGCGGATGACGACGGGCGTGTAGTCCTCTTCGTCCTCGGCTCCCGTGATGATCGGCACTTCACCCGTCGCCACAGCGCGGATGACGTCGACCGAGGCGGGCTGCACGTCGATGCCCTGGAGCGTCCCGGTGCCCTTCTCGAGCTTCGCGCCGCGGGGGTGGTTGCGGAGGTCCACGCGCTTCTCCTTCGCCCGGCGGATCTGCTCGCCGAGCTTGGTCATGGCGAGATCGAGAGCGGCGAACTTGTCGCCGTCCACCGCCTCTGCGCGCACGACGGGTCCCTTGCCCGTGAGGGTGACCTCGACGGTCTCATCCTCGCGGCCCCCGTTGTGATAGGCGCGGTGCGTGACCTTGATGTCGAGCCGCTGCGCCCGGGGGGCGAGGTGCTCGATGCGGGCGGACTTCTCCTCGACAACGGAGCGGAATCGGTCGCTGACGCTCACTCCCACGCCGACGATACTGATCTCCATCGTGACCTCCTTGTTCCGGTCCACCCGGTCAAGGGCGGACCTCGGTTCGCCTTGTGTCCCCCCACCGTAGTGCCGTCTCCGCGCTATGTCACGACCAGATCACGATGGATCCGCCCTCAGCCGCGCGAGGATCCGCGCAGCGGCGTAGAGGCGATCGCGACGGCGCCCGTGACATGGACTCCCGCCTCGGCCAGCGCTCGCGCGGCCTCGGCCAGAGTGGCTCCCGTCGTGACCACGTCGTCGACGAGGACGACGCACCGTCCGGCGAGTCTCGCCGCCGCACGTGGCCGCACCCTCATCACGCCGGCGAGATTCGCGGCGCGCTCCCGGCGGCCGAGGAGGCGCTGGTCGGCGGTCGGGCGCACGACACGCAGCAGCGCGAACGGTCGCCAGCCCGCGCGCCGGCACGCGAGGACGACGGGTGCATACCCTCGGCGCCTCATCGACGAGCGGCTCGCGGGGATCGGCACGGGAACGGCGTCCCACCCGGACGGCCAGGCCTCGCGGAGCGCCCTGCCGAGCGGCGCGGCGAGCGCAGTCCGCCCCTCCTCCTTGAACGCACGGATGACGCGGGCCGCCACGGCGTCGAAGACCAGGGCGCTGCGCACCTCCAGCCCACCGGCAAGACGCCGGGCACGAGGATCGGGGCGAAGCTCCGCGACGCAGCGTTCGCACAGATCGACGTCGTTCAGGTCGCACCCCGCGCACACGACGGGGAACACGACGGCGAGGGCTTCTGCGACCGCGCGGCGCACGCGTGACGGGGCGCGGGGTTCCGTGGGGTGCGGCATCCTCCCACCGTGCCCTCCGACGACCGGTCGCGGCGGGGGCCGTGGCGCGTTGCGGATGGACGCGGCAGGAGCTCTCCTGGGGAGGAGGATCAGCCGGGCAGTCCCTGCTGATCCGCCAGAACGCTGACGTCCGACGCGAGGATCTGCCAGGAGCCGCGCTGCGCGTAGAGGCTGCCGTCGTCGGTCAGCAGGAAGACGCTGCCGCTCTGGTTGCCGCCCGCGACCGCGACGACGCCGTCGGGGCCGCGGACCTCGGTCCCCTGGCCGCCGACCGTCTGCTCGCGGACGACCCGCTGCTGCCCGTCGACGTACACGACGGCGATGGTCGCCCCGTCGATCCACGACAGGTCGACCCCCCTGCCGCCGAGGGTCGCCACCGGGAGCGGTTGCCCGAGGGAGGTGGGGACGGAACCGCTCTCGTCGCGGATGATCCCCGCCACCCAGACGGCCCACTGTCCGCCGGACCGCACCAGCGCGGCCACGCGGGCGCCGTCGCGGGAGACCCGCATCGCCGCGACCTCCGTCGCGCCGACCCACCCGGCCGGGATCTTCCGCGCGGTACCGTCCGGGGCGTAGGCGACGACCTCACCGGGCTGGTCCTCCGGCACCGTCCAGATGTACCCGAACGTGTCGACCGTCGGCGCCGTCATCCCCGCGCGGGTGTCCACCTCGGTCCGCTGCCCGTCGGAGGACACGCGGAGGATCGCGCCGCTCCCGGTGCGGACCGCCGCCGTCGTACGCGCGGCGTCCGTCTCCACCGACTCGGGATCCGCCTCGTCCAACGCGTCGCCGAGCCCCGGCACCTCCTCGACGTCGTTTCCGGAGAGGAAGCCGAATGCGCCGTCCCGGAGGACGAGCGGGCGCGCATCGACCGCCGTCGACCTCGTGGTGCGCGCCGTGACGTCGAGGGGCTCGTCGCCGACGAGCATCTGCACATCGAGGATGCCCGCCCCGGCGAGGCTCGCCTCGAGCTGGGTCTTCATGCGCGCCAGGGTTTCGCGGTTGAGATCGCGGATCGACGGATCGAAGGAGATCTGCGCGATGCCGGACTGCACCGGAACGGAGGGTTGGGTGAGCGTCACCTCGCCCGTGAACGCCGACCGGACCGATTCCGCCATCCAGGGACTCGGCGACCCCGAGACGAGGGCCGCGGTGATCCGCGTGGCGGGGTTGGTCGAGGGGAACCACCGCACATCCGGGATGAGGGTCCGCCACCCCCGGTCGAAGTAGGAGAGGTCGTAGCTCTGGAAGACCGAGCCGAATCGGTTGGCGTCGAGGACGATGCCGTCGGGCGCCTGTGCGATGCGCCACTGACCGCGTTCCTGCACGAGGGAGAAGGTGAAGGGGATGCGGCCGGGGTCGGCCGGCCGGTAGGAACCGGTCGCGTCGACGGTCGCAACGGGTTCGACGCTGAACACGAGCTCGTTCTCGGCGGGCGACGAGATCGAGCTCTCACCGGGCGCGTAGACGGTGACACCCGCCTGCGGCTGCCACTTCTGACGGAAGGTGGTCGTGAGGAACTCCTGCGCCACCTTCCAGTTGCCGCGCGGCCCGGAACCGGCGGCGATGAACCCCTCGACGATCTGCTGCGGGGTGGCATCCCTCACGGGGCTGTTGGGGACGTAGGAGAAGTCCGGCGGTCCCTCGACCTCGTCGATCGCCTTGCCGACGTGGACGGATCCGCCGGTGGGCAGACCCGCGCAGGCCGTCAGGATGAGGGCGAGGGCGAGCGCGATCACCGTACTGACGGCGCGACGGACGGTCATGGTCTCTCCTCCCGCTGCGGCAGGGTGATCGGCTGGGTGAGCCCGAGTTCCCCGAGCGCAGCGTCGTCTCGCGGGTCGAGCTCGATGGGCGATCCCCCGGTGAGGTGCTCCCCCGGCCTGCGGGGAAGGGTCAGCACGAAGTGGCTTCCGCCGCCGAGCTCCGACCAGACCTCGAGGGTACCGCCGTGCAAGCGCGCGTCTCCGAGGGAGAACGAGAGCCCGAGGCCCGTGCCGCCGATCGTCCGACGCCGCGACGGGTCCGCGCGCCAGAACCGGTCGAACACCCGCTCGGTGTCCGCGTCGCTCATGCCCAGGCCGAAGTCCCGGACCCCCAGAGCGACGGCGCGCTGATCGCTGTCGACGGTCACGACGATCGGACGGCCCTCGCCGTGTTCGATCGCGTTGCCGAGCAGGTTCCGGACGATACGGCGGATGCGGCGAGGATCCATCTCCACCGGCGAGTAGCCGCCGGGGGCCACCAGCCGTACGTCACTGCCATGCTGCTCCGCGAGCTGGGCCATCGACTCGATCGTGTCCTCGGCCAGGTGGGCGAGGCTCGTCGCCTCGAGCTCCAGCTGAACCGAGCCCGCGTCGTAACGGCTGATCTCGAGCAGGTCGCCGAGGAGCACCTCGAACCGCTGCACCTGCGCATGCAGCAGCTCAGCGGCGCGCGCGGTCGAGGGGTCGAACTCCTCGCGCTGGTCGTTGATCATGTCGGCCGCGAGGCGGATCGTCGTGAGAGGTGTGCGGAGCTCGTGCGAGACATCCGAGACGAAACGCTGCTGCACGAGGGACAGCTCCGCGAGCTCCTTGATCTGCCCCTCGATGCTGTCGGCCATCGCGTTGAAGGACCGGCCCAGGGTCGCGAACTCGTCCTCGCCTCGGACGGGGAGGCGCACGGCCAGATCGCCGGCGGCGAGCTTGGCGCTCGTCTCGGCCGCCTGGGCGATGGGCACCGTCACCGACCTCAGGACGAACAGCGAGATCCCGCCGATGAGGACGAGGAGGGCTGCGCCGACCACCCAGAGGGTCACCTGCACGAACTGCAGCGTCTGCGCCTCCGACCCCAGGTCGTAGGCGAAGTAGACCTCGTAGGCACCGGCCTCGGGCACGATCAGCTGCTGACCGACGATGATGCCGGGGGTCTCGCCGCCATCGGCCTCGGGCAGCCCGATGGACTGCCACCACTGCCGGTCCGCCGACAGCCGCACGCTTTCGCGGAGCTCCGGGCGGATCATCGACTCCTCGAGTCCGCCGGCCTCGAAGTTCTGCGGGGCGATCGCCGACGGCTCGTCGTCGATGCGGAACACCGCGAGCATCGTGGTCCCCGCCTGGCGCGACAGGATCTCCCGCCTCACCTCGTCCATGAGGACCTGGAGCGCAACCTGGTCGCTGTCGACGACGGCCGCGTCGAACGTGCTCTGCGCGGCCTGCGTGGCGCGCTGCGCGGCATCCTGCACCTGCTCGGCGCGGGATTCGTACAGGTCCGTGAGGATCGCGAGCGACATCCAGACGAGCGCCACGACGATCGTCAGCGCGGTGAGGGTCAGCGTGACGACCAGCGTCCGGAAGCGCAGGGACCGTCGCCACAGGAACCGGATGCGTCGCTGCCAGGACCGCCAATCGCGCCAGACCGGGACGACGGTGTGCGTACCGGTGCGAGCCGTCACCGACACGGGAGGATCCTCCGGCCGGTCACACGGCGGCGCCGGCGCGGTAGCCCACGCCGCGCACGGTCGTCACGATCTGCGGGTTGTCGGGGTCGCGCTCCACCTTCGCGCGCAGCCGCTGCACGTGGACGTTCACGAGCCGCGTGTCGGCCTTGTAGTGATAGCCCCAGACCTGCTCGAGGAGCATCTCGCGGGTGAAGACCTGCTGGGGCTTCGAGGCGAGTGCGACGAGGAGCTCGAATTCCAGCGGAGTGAGCGCGATGACCCCCTCCGCCCGACGGACCTCGTGCGCGGCGACGTCGACCGTCAGGTCGCCGATCCGCAGGTTCTCGGTCTGCGCGTCGGCGGTCGGCCGCAACCGGGTGCGGATGCGGGCGACGAGCTCCTTCGGGTTGAAGGGCTTGACGATGTAGTCGTCGGCGCCCGATTCGAGGCCCCGGACGACGTCGGCGGTATCGGTGCGGGCCGTGAGCATGATGATCGGGATGCCGGACTCGGCACGCACCCGGGTGCACACCTCGATGCCGTCCATGCCGGGCAGCATCAGGTCGAGCAGGATCAGGTCGGGACGCTCTTCACGCCACGCGTCGACGGCGGCCGCACCGTCGGCGCAGAAGGCCACGTCGAAGCCTTCCGTGCGCAGCACGATGCCGATCATCTCTGCGAGAGCGGTGTCGTCGTCGACAACCAGGATGCGCGATGTCATAGAGCCGATGTCGTCCTTCGGGGTTGGCGGATGCCGGTGCTCCGCCACGGGTGAGTCCACAGTAACCGACAGGTGACCGCTCCCGCCCGGACGACGCACGGCCCCTCCCGCGAAGGAGGGGCCGTGCGTCGTGATGGCGGTGCCGGTCAGGCGTGCAGGTCGAACCGGTCGAGCTCGGTCACCTTCGTCCAGGCAGCCACGAAATCGCGGACGAACTTCTCGGCGGCGTCGTCCGAGGCGTAGACCTCGGCGATCGCCCGCAGCTCCGAGTTCGAACTGAACACGAGGTCGGCACGGGTGCCCACACCGATCTGCGAACCGTCGGAGGCGACGCCGCGGAAGGCGTGCGAGCCCGGGTCGAGGGGTGTCCACGTCGACCCGAGGTCGAGCAGGTTCACGAACACGTCGTTCGTGAGCGCACCCGGCCGGCCGGTGAACACGCCGTGCGACGAGCCGTCCCAGTTCGCGCCGAGGGAGCGCAGGCCGCCCACGAGCACCGTCATCTCGGGCGCGCTGAGGGTCAGCAGGTTCGCCTTGTCGATGAGGTGGTGCTCCGCCGGGAGGAACGCGTTCGGTCCGTAGTAGTTGCGGAAGCCGTCGGCGACCGGTTCGAGGTACCCGAACGACAGCTCGTCGGTCTGCTCCTGCGAGGCGTCGGTGCGGCCCGGGTGGAACGGCACGGAGACCTCGACACCGGCATCCTTCGCCGCCTTCTCGACGCCCGCGTTGCCCGCGAGCACGATGAGGTCGGCGAGCGAGACCGTGGTGCGTCCCTGCTGCTCGGCGTCGAAGGCGGCCTTCACGTCCTCGAGCGCGGCGAGGACCGTCTGCAGCTGCTCGGGGTTGTTGACCTCCCAGTCCTTCTGCGGCGCGAGGCGGATGCGGGCGCCGTTGACGCCGCCGCGCTTGTCGCTGCCGCGGAAGGTGGATGCCGCGGCCCAGGTCGTCGAGACCAGCTGCGACACCGTCAGGCCGGTGGCGAGGATGCGCTCCTTGAGCAGAGCGGCATCCGCGTCGTCGATCAGCTCGTGGTCGACGGCGGGCACCGGGTCCTGCCAGATGAGCTCCTCCTGCGGCACCTCGGGGCCGAGGTAGCGCGCGACGGGACCCATGTCGCGGTGCGTGAGCTTGAACCACGCGCGGGCGAACGCGTCGCCGAAGGCGACCGGGTCGTCCTTGAAGCGGCGCGACACGGCGTCGTAGGCCGGGTCCATCCGCAGCGCGAGGTCGCTCGTGAGCATGCGCGGCTCGCGGCGGCCGTCGGAGTGAGCGAGCGGGACCATGTCTGCACCGGCGCCGTTGGTGGGACGCCACTGGTGTCCGCCGCCGGGGCTGCGCATGAGCTCCCAGTCGTAGGCGTAGAGGATGTGGAAGAACTCGTTGTCCCACCGGGTCGGGTGGTAGGTCCACGTGACCTCGAGGCCCGAAGTGATCGTGTCGTCGCCCTTGCCGGTGCCGTGGCTGTTCTTCCAGCCGAGGCCCTGCTGCTCGAGACCGGCGGCCTCGGGGTTGTCGTCCACGTTCGTGTCGGGCGCCGCACCGTGCGTCTTGCCGAAGGTGTGACCACCGGCGATGAGGGCGACGGTCTCCTCGTCGTCCATGCCCATGCGGCCGAAGGTCTCGCGGATGTCGCGGGCCGACTTCAGCGGGTCGGGCTCGCCGTTGGGGCCCTCGGGGTTGACGTAGATGAGGCCCATCTGGACCGCCGCGAGGGGCTTCTCGAGGTTGCGGTCGCCGCTGTAGCGCTCGTCGGCGAGCCACGTGGTCTCGGGGCCCCAGTACACGTCGTCGTCCGGCTCCCAGACGTCGGGGCGTCCGCCGCCGAAGCCGAAGGTCTCGAAGCCCATGGTCTCGAGCGCGACGTTGCCGGCGAGGATCATGAGGTCGCCCCACGAGAGCGCCTGGCCGTAGGTCTTCTTGACGGGCCAGAGGAGGCGCCGCGCCTTGTCGAGGTTGACGTTGTCGGGCCAGCTGTTCAGCGGCGCGAAACGCTGCTGGCCGGTGCCGCCGCCGCCGCGACCGTCGGTCGCGCGGTAGGTGCCGGCCGAGTGCCAGGCCATCCGGATCATGAGGGGGCCGTAGTTGCCGAAGTCGGCGGGCCACCAGTCCTGCGACGTGGTGAGGACGGCCGCGATGTCGGCCTTCACGGCGGCGAGGTCGAGGCTCTCGAAGGCGGCCTTGTAGTCGAAGTCCTCGCCGACGGGGTTGCCGACGGCCGGGTTCTTCTTGAGGATGCGGAGGTTCAGCTGGTTCGGCCACCACACCTGGTTGGCGGTGCCGACGGTGGGATGCGGCTGGCCGCCGTGGTTCGCGCGGTCGGCGCCGGGCGCCGCGTGGATGACGGGGCAGGCGTCGGCGGTGTTCTCCCGCGGCCGCGTCTCGCCGTCGCCGCGCTCGTCGACCGGGGTGTCGATGGGGGTGACGGCGTGGTCGACGTCGGTCGCCTCGGCGCCGATGGGCTCGGCCTGGGGGTCACGGTCGCTCATGGTGATCCTTCCGTTCGGGTGGATGAGTGGTGGGCGGTGGGAGGTCAGGCGGCGGCCTCGACGGCGCAGTCGCCGCAGAGACCCCAATAGGTCACCTCGGCCGCGGCGATCCGGAAGCCGTGGTCGTCGGCGGGGTGCAGGCAAGGTGCCGCGCCCACGGCGCAGTCGACGTCCTGGACGCGGCCGCAGGAGGTGCACACGAGGTGGTGGTGGTTGTCGTCGACACGGAGCTCGAACAGCATGGGCTGACCGGCCGGCTCGATGCGGCGGACGATCGCGGCGTCCGCGAAGTCGTTCAGCGCGTTGTAGACCGACTGGCGGCTCGCCTTCGGCAATGCCCCCGCGACCTCGGCGAAGACGGCGTCCGCGCTCGCGTGCGGGTGGGCGGCGAGCGCGGCGAACACCGCCAGCCGGGACTCGGTCACCCGTAGACCCGCGTCGCGCAGGGCGCCGGCGGGGTCCAGGGTGAGATCGGTCATGGACTCAGCCTACGCCTTCTTTTGATCCGATCAAAAGAGACCTGCGCCGGGCGTGTCGGCGTCAGTACCGGTAGTGATCGAGCTTGTAGGGTCCCTCGACGGGCACGCCGATGTACGACGCCTGCTCCTGCGTCAGCTGCGTCAGCTGCACGCCGAGGGCGGGCAGGTGCAGGCGCGCGACTTTCTCGTCGAGTGCCTTGGGCAGCACGTACACGCCCGTCGGGTACTCGTCGATCCTCGTGAACAACTCGATCTGCGCGAGCACCTGGTTCGTGAACGAGGCGCTCATGACGAACGACGGGTGACCGGTCGCGTTGCCGAGGTTGAGGAGGCGCCCCTCCGACAGGACGAGGATGCTGCGCCCCGTCGGCAGACGGTACTCGTGGACCTGGGGCTTGATCTCGACCTTCTCGACACCGGGCAGCGCCTCGAGCGCCGCCATGTCGATCTCATCGTCGAAGTGACCGACGTTGCCGACGATGGCGAGGTGCTTGAGCGCGAGGAGGTGATCCACCGTGACGACACGGGTGTTGCCCGTCCCGGTGATGAGGATGTCGACCTGGTCCGCGACATCCTCCAGACGGGTGACCTGGTAGCCGTCCATCGCCGCCTGCAGGGCGCAGATCGGGTCGACCTCGCCCACGATGACGCGGGCACCCTGGCCGCGCAGGGCCTCGGCGGCTCCCTTGCCGACGTCCCCGTACCCGACGACGAAGGCGACCTTGCCGCCGATGAGGACGTCGGTGGCGCGGTTGATGCCGTCGGGGAGGGAGTGTCGGATGCCGTACTTGTTGTCGAACTTCGACTTCGTGACCGAGTCGTTCACGTTGATGCCGGGGAACAGGAGCTTCCCGTCCGCGTGCAGCTCGTAGAGACGGTGGACCCCGGTGGTCGTCTCCTCGGTGACGCCGAGCAGCCCCGCCGCCAGACGGGTGAACCGCTGCGGGTCGCGCGCGAGGCTGCTCCGGAGCGTCTCGAGGACGATGCGGTACTCCGCCGAGTCCGTGTGCGCGGCATCCGGCACCGCACCGGCGGCCTCGAATTCGACGCCCTTGTGAACGAGCAGGGTCGCGTCGCCGCCGTCGTCGAGGATCAGGTTCGGGCCGTCGAAGCCCTCGTCGGACCAGTCGAAGATCCGGTCGGCGAGCTCCCAGTACTGCTCGAGCGTCTCCCCCTTGAAAGCGAACACCGGCACGCCGGCAGGCTCGGCGACGGTACCGCTCGGCCCCACGACGACGGCTGCGGCGGCTTCGTCCTGCGTGGAGAAGATGTTGCAACTGGCCCATCGGACCTGCGCCCCGAGGACGACGAGCGTCTCGATGAGGACGGCGGTCTGCACCGTCATGTGCAGCGACCCGGCGATCCGCGCGCCGGCGAGCGGACGGCTGGCGCCGAACTCCTCTCGGAGCGCCATGAGTCCGGGCATCTCGTTCTCGGCGAGGCGGATCTGATGACGACCGGCCTCCGCGAGCGAAAGGTCGGCGACGACGTGTTCGATGGTCTTCACGGGAGTGGGCACGCGCCCATCCTCCCACGCAGGGTCAGACGCGGAGCGTCTCGTGACGGACGACGACCCACCCCTTGGGAACCGACATCCTGCCGGTGTGGATGGCGCACAGATCGTGCGCGTGGGGGTCGTTGCCGGCGCCCAGCGGGCCGAGGACGGCCATCTGGTCGCCGTAGTCGTAGGTCAGGGTCGTCACGGCCTCACGGGCGCAGCCCACCTTGGAGCAGAGTCTCTCGAGCATCGGGTCCACGCTATCCGCGCGCCCCCACGACGCGGGGAGGCCGCGCCGGTCTCAACGCACCCCGCGGGCCGTCAACGCGTCCCCGAGGTCGTCTGCGTGACGCAGCGCGAGCACGAGGAAGGGAACCACGAACACTCGGATGCCGCGGGCCCCCCGCGCGCGCTGCGCATCGCGCACTTCGCGAGCGAGACGGGCCAGCGTCGGCACCGTTCCGAGCGCGACGACGAGCAGGAGCGCGACGCGGGATGCATCCACACCGACGATCCGGAGCGGTCCCAGCGCCCGCTCCACCACGTCGAGGAGCGCGGCGACCGGAGTCGTCAGGGCGAGGAGCCCGGCGAGGGCGACGGCGGCCACGATGCGGACGGTGCCGACCGTCGCCGCCTCGACACCGAGGAAGATGCACGGGATGCCGAAGGCCACCACGACGAGCCAGCGGAGCGCCCACACCTGACGTCCGAGCTCACCCATGCCCACTCCGGGGACGACGTAGCAGACGACGCAGACGCCGACCGCGACGGCCGCGGACGGCCACGCCGACGGCAGGAGCGAGACGCCGAGCGCAAGGAGCAGGAGGAGCAGCGCCTTCGGCCCCGGCGGCATCCGGTGCCAGGGACCGGAGCCGGGACGATACAGGCTCAGCATCGCCAGCTCGCGGCGTAGCCCGCGACGACCTCGTCCGCGACGCCCACCTGGGCGATGCGCCCCTCGTGCACCCGGACGGCGACGTCACAGCGCGCCGCGAGGTCGAGGTCGTGCGTCACGACGACCAGGCGATGCCCGCCGTCGGCGAGCAGGTGCCCCGCGACGATACGGGCGTTCCGACCGTCGAGGAACGCCGTCGGTTCGTCGGCGATCACGAGGTCCGGATGCCGGACGAACGCGCCGCACAGGGCGAGGAGCTGCTTCTGACCACCGGACAGCTCGTAGGCGGGGCGATCGGCGAGCTCCGCGAGGGCGAACCGCTCGAGGGCGGCCGCGACACGCGCGTCGCGTTCCGGCCGGGGCAGCCGGTCCGCACGGAGGGAGAAGGCGACGTCCTCGGCGACGGTGGGCATGACGATCTGCGCATCGGGATTGCTGAAGACGATCGCGGTGCGGGAGCGGAGCGCCGCGGCATCCGTCACCGTGTCGAGACCGAAGACCTCGACACGTCCCCGCGTCGGCCGCACGAGCCCGCCGATGAGGCGGGCCAGCGTCGACTTGCCCGAGCCGTTGTCGCCGACGACGGCGACGGTCCGCGCATCGAGCGCGAGGTCGACATCGTGGAGGACGTCGGTGCCAGCCAGCCGAACCGAGACACCGGCGAGTCGGACGGCGCTCGTCACCGGACCGGCGCCGCCTCACGCGGAGCGGTCGCACGCGGCGCCCAGGTGCGCCGGAACGCACGCGGGTAGCCGCGGACCAGAGCGCCGACGACGACGGTCGCGATGATCGCCTTCGCGAGGTCAGCGGGCACGAACGCGAGATTGGCGAGGGCGGCTTGATCGACGCCGATCCGCATGATGACGCTCTGGAGCGGGATGCCGCAGGCGTACACGGCCACGACTCCGCCGAGGAAAACCCCGAGGAAGGTACGCCACCACACCGGTCGACGCTCACCGGCGTGCACGATCAGCCCGATGATCACGACGCCGACGAGCCAACCGATCAGGTAACCCGAGGTCGGCCCGACGAAAACGGCTGCTCCGCCGCGCCCGCCGGCGAGCAGGGGCAAGCCCAGGGCGACGAGCGCCAGCAGGGTGGCGACGGACACCGCGCCGACCAGCGGCCCGAGGATGGCACCGGCCAGCATGACCCCCAACGTCTGCGCGGTGATGGGCACGCCGCCGAAGACCGAGAACGAGCCGGGTAGTCCGAGGACGGCGATGACGCCGGCGAAGACCGCCGCGCGCGCGAGGTCGGTCGTGTCCAGACGCGGAGTCGGGCGTGGGTGGGTCATCTCATCCTCCTGAACGGCGTTCACGTGAACACTGTTCAGGTAGGGTAGCCCCATGACTCCCCCGGACTCAAACCGGTCGCCCCGTCCCGCGCGAAGGACACGAGAGGACGTCGTCGACGCGGCGGTCGACCTCCTCGATCGGGTCGGCCTGCCCGACCTCTCCATGCGGCGGCTCGCCGACGAGCTCGGCGTCCAGCCGAGCGCGCTCTACTGGCACGTGGCCAGCAAGCAGGAGCTGTTGGCGGCGGTGAGCGCGCGCATCCTGGCCCCGGTCACCCTTCGTTCGTCGGATCCGGACGACCTCGCGGAGGCGGCCGTCACCCTCGGCCACCGCCTGCACGATCGGCTCCTCGCCCACCGGGACGGCGCCGAGGTCGTCTCGAGTTCGCTGGCGCTCGGGCTCGTGGCATCCCCCCTGCACGAGGCGCTCTCCGGCTGGGAGGAGTCCGCCACCGCCGACGTGGTCGCCGACGCGATCACCCACTACGTCGTCGGGATCACGTTCCACGAGCAGCAGCGCCGATCAGCGGATGCCTGGGGTGCGGCCGCGCCCGAGGCGTCTGTCACCCCCGCGTCCTTCGAGCACCCCGCCGACGACGCCTTCTCTGCGGCCCTCGCTCTCATCGCCGGCGGCATCACTGTCTGGCAGGACGGCACCCGGCGGCCCGCCGACGCCTAGGATGGCGTCATGCGCAGCAAGGTGGACCCGTGAGGCGACGTGCGCGCACAACCGCCCGCCCCGATCGGCACGGTCGACACGGCCGTCTGGACCGCAGCTCCGTCGTCCGCCCGCCACTCCCCGCCATCGAGACCCGCGCCGAGAAGTTCGACCTGACCGTCACGACGGCCGTCGAATTCCTCCGGAGCGCCTGGCCCGAACTCCGGGAGGTCCGCTTCGACATCGGGTGGATGCCGGACGCATCCGATGACGACGGCATCCCCCGCTGGCAGGTCCAGGGCGAGCAGAAGCGGATCATCCTCTTCCGCCTGCCGATCGAACGGCTCGCGCGACTGCACCGCAACGACGATCTGCACCGCCGCATGATGATCGAGAGCTGCGTCTTCCGCGCCGCAGCCGAGTACCTCGACCGCGACCCGTGGGACCTGGGTCCCGACCGTTTCCGGTTCTGACCGCGACGGACCCTGCTCCGGCGGGCGTCAGCGAGGCCGCACCACGACGGGCGCGGCGGCCGCGTCCGCGGGGAGGACGGGATAGCCGGCGATCGCATCGGGCGCGGAGAACGTGACGCTCGCGCGGAGGGTGCCGCCGGCCGGATCCAGCCGGTAGAGCTCGCCCGCGCGCAGGTCGACCGACGCCGATCCGCCCGCCGGAATCCGGACCTCGCTCGGCTCACCGGCGCCAGCGGCGCCGGTGAGGACCGCCGCGACTTCCTGCGCTCCCGGGTTGACGATCGCGAGCTGCGGCTGCGGTCCCTGCGCGACGGCGAGGAGCGAGGGGACCCGGATGTCGTCGGCCGTGCCGTACCAGGCGAAATCGGATCCGGCATCCGCCCCGGTCGAGGCGTGGGCCGAGGCGACGACGGGAGCCCCGGCGTCGATGTCCACGCGGTACCGTCCCGGGGGCAGCCTCTCCATGTCGATCTCGAGCGGGACACCCGCGGTCACCGCGAGATCGTTGAACGACGCCGCTGCCGTTCGCCCGCCGACGGGCGTCACCGACACCGACACCGTGGTGTCGTCGGAGGGCGCCAGCACGCGGACGGCGGTGTCGGTGGGCTCATCGCGTTCGCCGACGACGCTGAAGGCGGGGATCGTCTGCTGCGTGCGCGGCAGGCCCGTCGCACCCCCCTCGTCCACGCCGACCGGCACGAGAGTGCGGGTGAGGCTCGATTGCAGCACCGCCTGGACAGGGGCCTGCGTGGCCGAGACGAGGACGACCGGGCTGGTCTCGCCGAGCGCGAGGGACGCGAGCGGGACGATCCGCTGCTGCTGCGGCGGAATCAGAATGCCTGCGCCCGCCTCGGGTGCCGTCCGACCGCCGGACGCGAAGACGGTGAGATCGACGCGCGCAGCGACGTCCCCGGGATTGGCGATGACCACCAGGTCGGCGGCGCCCGTGAGACCGCTGCCGGCGGAGAGCCACGTCTCCATGGCGGGCGGCGTGCACGCCGACGCGCCGAAACCGGCCAGGTCGTCGGCGTTCACGCGCGACGATCCTGCCGCAGCGAGGTCCGTTCGCACCCTTTCGACGGGAACCGCGGAGAACGACAGGGCCGGCGGACCGTCGGCCACCGCCGAAGCGACCTCACCCTGCGCAGGCGCGGCATCCCCCGCAGCGGTTCCCGCGACGACGCTCTGCGACGCGGCGACCTGGACGGCGGCGGCATCATCGGTGTTCCGGCCCGCGGCGAACAGCGGTCCCGTGCAGGACAGCAGCGATGTCGCCGCTTCGGGACGGGTCGTGAGCGACAGCGTGGACCGGTCGACCTCGGGCAGCGGCGTGGTCACGAGGAAGAGGGTGCCGACGACGACGAGGACGCTGACCACGCCCCCGACGCCCCGACGGATCCGGCGGGCGGTCGTCACGAGCTGCTCCTCTCCGCAGCGAGCGCATCGCGCTCACCGATGATGCGCGGGTGACGTCGTCCCGCGCGCAGGCTCGCCCGAGTCGGGACCGCCAGCAGCAGCGCGATGACGATCACGCCGAGTTGGAGGAGTGCCACCCGGAGCGTCGTGGGGCCTGACGCGTCGTCGACGGTGCGCTCCGCGATGGCACCCTCCACGCTCCACAGGACGCCGCGGGCCGTCTCGCCGACGCTCACGAGGTCGGCCCGCTGGTTCAGCAGGTTCTGAGCACCCAGTCGGCCCGCTCGGGCGAGGTCGCTCTCGCGGGGCGCCCGCTCGAGGAGCACGTAGGCGATCCCGTGATTCGCGAGGGTGGACACGACATCGCCGCCGGCCGTCGAGACGAGGTCGGCCGTCACGTGGGCGAGCTCGCGGTCGCCTGCGGTCAGGTCGGGGCGTGTGGACTGCAGCGTCGTCTGTCCGCCGAGGGTTTCGCTGGCACCCCAGACCACCGACGCCGAGTAGGCGGCATCCGGCTGCACCGTGAGGACGAGCGTCGCGGTCTGTTCGCCGTCGCGCTCCCCCTCGCTGCCCGCGGTCTGGACGTACGCCGGCAGGGTGCTCGTCGGCCCGTCGGTGAGCGCGGCATCCCCTCGGACGACGGCGGTCAGCGCGGGCACCGCGCCGATGGCGAGGAAGGCGATGATCACGGACGCCGCCACGGGAACGAGGGCGTCGACGCGGCGCAGCCCGTCGAGGCCTGCGACGGCGGCGAGGACGAGGCCGGCCCACGCGAGCGAGAGTCCGCTCCCGGGCCAGATCGGGACGGAGCCGGACATCCCGACCGTCAGAGCGACACCCGACCCCGCGACCGCGGTCGCGACGCCGAGGACTCCCGCCACCAGAGCGACGGATGCCGGGAGTAGGCGACCGAGGACGGGCCCGAGGAGCGCGAGGACCACGACGGGAGCCGTGAACGCGGCGGCCCACCACGCGCGCCCGTCCTCGCCGAGGAACTGCGCCCATCCGACCCCGTCGGTCGACGGGTAGCCGAAGGCGAAGAGCGCTTTGGGCAGCAGACCGTCCGGGTCACCCGTGACGGCGAGCGGACGCCCGGGATCGGAGAAGACGGCGAGCGCATCGCCCACGCTCAGGTGGTACCAGCAGAGGGGGAGGAAGACGGCGACGGACGGCACGACGAGCCACGCGATGCGACCGGCTCCACGTCCACGGCGGGTGGCGATCGCCAGTCCGAGCCCCACGAGCCAGAGCACGATCAGCGCGGGTCCCAGGGAGGGCGCGCACGCCACGACCACCACCAGGATGATCGAGGCCAATCCTGCGCTGCTCCACGAGCGGCGCGCGGCGAGCGCCGTGTAGACCAGCCACGGGAGCGCGAGGTGGAGGATGACCGCGGCCGGCCGACCCTCGACGAGGGCGGCGAGGAACATCGGTGCGACGGCCCACGCGAATCCCGCGGCGGCGCGAAGGATGGGACGCGCGGTCACGCGCGTCGCGGCGAACCAGCCGCCGAGCGCCGCGAGCGGCAGCGCGAGGAACCACAGGATGACGAGGGCCCGGGACGGGGCGAGGGGAGACAGCGAGCCGATCACGGCCACGACGGAGGCGAACGGATCGGCGGGACCCACGGTGTCCCACCCCAGCGCACGCGGACCGTAGGCGGCATCCGTCCACAGCGCGAGGACGCCGCTGCGCAGCGGTGCGAGTCCGCCGCCGCCGAGGACCGGCCAGGCCAGAAGTGCGCCGAACGACAGAACCGACGTCGCGAGCGCGCCGAGGACGAGCCATGCCCCTCCCCCGCTGAAGAAGTGGAGGTCTTCCCTCGGTGCCGCCGCGGCGTCCGCCTCGTCTTCGAGGCGCTCGCGGAGGTCGCGGCGTCCGATCCGCAAGGACGCGAGCGAGGACCACGCCGCCGACCGGTGCCGGCGGATGGTGCGGCGCGCACGCACCACGGACGCGAGACCGAACAGGACGGAGAACGACGCCACCCACTCCGGCCCGATGCGACCCGGATTCTTCGCCAGCAGGTGACCGAGAGTCCGCCAGAGCGCCAACGGGAGAAGACTCAGCCAGTGGAACGGAACGGCGAGGGCCGGCGCGTACGCCATCCGGCGGTGCAGCTGCGCCTTGCGTTCGGCGTACTGGCGACGCCCGCGAGCCCCCGCGGAGCGACCCGCGGGCGCGCCGGCGACACCGTCGCCCGCGACAGCCACGAGTGCGGTGGGAGCGAGTGCGACGCGTCCCCCCGACAAACGGGCGCGGATGCCGAGATCGAGGCCTTCATCCGCACCGGCGAGGCCCGGGTCGACTCCGCCGAGGTCGCGCCACACCTGCGAACGGACGAGGACGCCGCGGATGTCCGACCCGAGGACGTCTTCACCGGTGTCGTGCTGGCCTTGGTCGAGTTCCCCGTCCGCCAGGCCCACCGTGCGGCCGGTGCGCGTCACGGTGACGCCGAGGGAGACGATGCGACTCGAGTCATCCCACGAGACCAGTTTCGGTGCCGCCAGGGCGACGGACGGCGCGGTCTCCAGCGCACCCGCGAGCCGCGCGAGCGCGTCCGGGGCGGGAGCGGTGTCCTGCGCGAGCAACCAGACGGCGTCTCCCGACACACGCCGACTGGCGAGCCGGAGCGCGTCGGCGAATCCGGTCGCACGCCCCGTGACGATGACGGCTTCGGCGCCGGATTCGGAGGCCAGCTTCTTGAGCGCCTCGTCGGGGCCGCACAGGACGACGGTGAGCGCGTCGACGCGCCGCGTCTGGGCGGCGAGCGCGCGCAGGGTGCGGCTCAGGTGGAGATCCGTGGGGCCTCGTCCGTGGGGGCGGACGACGAGGATCGCGTGTACTCGGGCGGGCATGACCAGGTCAGCCTAGGTCGCGCACCGACCGTCGCGGGGAGGACGGACGGGGTGGCGCGGATCGCGTCAGGAAGCGTGTCGCTTGAGCTTGCGGCGCTCGCGCTCGCTGAGGCCGCCCCAGATGCCGAACCGCTCGTCGTTCTGCAGGGCGTACTCCAGGCACTCCCCGCGGACGTCGCAGGAGGTGCAGATCCGCTTCGCGTCCCGCGTGGATCCACCCTTCTCCGGGAAGAACGCCTCGGGATCGGTCTGCGCGCACAGGGCGTCGGCCTGCCACGCGAGCGCCGTGTCCTCATCGGTGTCGATGCGCCGGCGGACACCGGGGACCCCGAGGTTCACCGGGTCGACGAACCAATTCTCGGGAACGCCGGAACGGTAACCCGTCATCTTGCTCTCCCACCTGTAGACACTCGCCGCGGTGCGGCCGATGCCTAATTACACCCGTGTGATTCGCTCCGGTCAAGTCGCAAATCGTAAACCCTCAACCCGACATTGAATCTTCTTGAGGTCACCGGCGTGTCGCGACCCTCAGTGGCGGCGACCGGGCTGCGCGATGTAGACGACGCCGACGCCCTCCACGGTGAGCGAGTCCTCGCCCTGGGCGTAGGCGGCCGCGCCCGAAACGAGGTCGACGCGCTGTTCGTCGCCGGCCACGGACACCGCTCCGGCGGTCGCGAGCACGATCGCCGGACCCTCGAGCGCGACCGTCCGGGACGTGCCGGTCATCCGATGACGCGTCAAGAGGAAGTCGGGCACCCCGGCGTCGAAGACCTCCCCCGCCTCCTCGTCACCGCGGGGCGCGAGGACGGGAGCGTCCGCAGGTTCCGTGTCGACGATGCGCATGAGCTCGGGGACGTCGATGTGCTTCGGCGTGAGCCCGCCCCGGAGGACGTTGTCGCTCGCCGCCATCAGCTCCACGCCGAGGCCGTCCTGATAGGCGTGGAGGACGCCCGCGCGGGCGAAGACGGCCTCACCCGCACGCAGCACGACGAGGTTCATGAGGAGCGCCACCACGATGCCCGCGTCGCCCGGAAAGTCCCGGACGATGGCGCGGAGGACGTCGATCTCCTCCTCGAAGCCCGGAACGTCGGCATCCCGGATCGCGGCGGACACGTCCGTGACGACGTCGTCCGCGCGCCCGCTGAGGACCGCTTCGATGACGGCGCGCAGCGCGTCGGCGGGCGCGGCGGCGGTCAACTCGTGCCGGAGTCTCATGACGCCGGATGCTTCGCCGAGCCCCGCGAGCAGACGGTCGGTGTCCGCCACGGGACGCAACCCGACGAGGGCGCGGAAGCGCTCGCTCAGCGCGACGATGATCTCCGGCTTGTGGTTGTCGTCGCGGTAGACGCGCTCCGCCGCGTCGCGAGGGACGCCTGCCGCTTCCTCCGCGGCGTAGCCCGCCTTCGCCTGGGCGAGGTCGGGGTGCGCCTGGATGGACAGCGATGACGACGCCGCGAGGATCTTCAGCAGGAACGGAAGCGGCGGCTCGCCGGCGTGCGTCCTCGCGTCAGCGAGGGTCCGCCCGTCGCCCAGGATCGCGGGGCTCCCCGGATGGTCACCGAACCAGACCTCGGCCTCGGGCGCTCCGGTGGGCGTCCGCCCCTGCAGCTCGGGGATGGCGGTGGGAGATCCCCACGAGTAGTCACGGGGGGCGTTCGCAAGCGTCTCGAGCACGCGATCAGCCTAGGGCGTGAGGCGGAACGCACGGGGGCGCGCGATACCCTGCTGTCACCATGGCCGTCCACTCCTCGCACCCGGTCTCGGCGCCGCCGGCTGCCCCGCCGCGTGAGCGGACGAGCCACATCCTTTTGCGCGGCTGGTGCATCGCCCTGTTGATCGTCACCCTTTCGGGGACCGCGCTCCCCCTCGCCTTCGGCGTCCCCGTCGCGGCAGCCGTCGGCGTCGTCAGCTTCTTCGTCTCGGTGATCCTCTGGGCGACGATCCGTCCCCGCGTCCAGTGGCCGCGACTGCCCTGGTACGCGCTCGCGTACATCGTGTGGGCACTCGCATCGATCCTCTGGACGCACTGGCTGGAAGCCACCTTGACGACGGTCGCCCTCCTGATCGTCACGACCGTGGGCGCACTGTTCGTCGGGGCCGTCCTGACGTGGCGCGAAGTCGTTCGGGCACTGGCATCCGCTCTGAAATGGATGCTGGGACTGTCCATCGTGTTCGAACTGTGGGTCAGCCTCATCTGGGACGGCCCGATCCTGCCCCACTTCGAGCGCCCCGCGGGACCGGTCCCCGACCCCATCGTCCTGTGGTCTCGCGACAACCTCCTGGACGGCGGTCGCATCCAAGGGATCTTCGGCAATTCGAACGCCCTCGCGTATGTCGCCCTGCTGGCGATCGTCGTGTTCGCCATCCGGATCGCCTCGCGCGCACCTCGACGACCCGTGCTCGCTCTCTGGCTGGTCCTCGCCGTCTTCCTCTTCGTTCGGGCGGGGTCCGCGACCGCCACGCTCTCGGCCGTCGCCGTCGGGGTCGTCCTCATCACGGTCCTCGTCATGCGGACGACCACGCGAGCCGGCGAGCGCACCCGTTACTACCTGGCCTACGGCATCCTCGCGGTGGGAGGCCTGCTGGCCGCCTGGCTGCTGCGGGACCACGTCTTCACCGCGCTGGGACGATCGAGCGACCTCACGGGACGCGAGTCGATCTGGGAGAAGGTCCTCGCGCGAGCGGTGGAGCACCCCGTCATCGGCTGGGGGTTCTCCACCCCGTGGATCCCTACCGACCCCGCCTTCGACCGGTGGATCGTCGACCACGGCCAGACCGTCATGCAGGCGCACAACATGTGGG
The DNA here is from genome assembly GCF_900102005.1 of Microbacterium sp. LKL04. Taxonomy (NCBI): domain Bacteria; kingdom Bacillati; phylum Actinomycetota; class Actinomycetes; order Micrococcales; family Microbacteriaceae; genus Microbacterium; species Microbacterium sp. LKL04. The sequence goes on from NZ_LT627736.1 coordinate 1,697,566, forward strand.
TCGACGTCTTCCTTCAGCTCGGCGCCGTCGGGATCGTCCTCATCGCCGCCGCGTACGTCGCCTTCGTGTGGCGGTCCTGGTTCTTCGCCATCGACCGGCCCCGATGGGACCTCGTCAGCGACCGGCCCTACACCGCCGTCACTCTGCTCCCGACCCTGACCGGGGCGATCCTGCTGGTGCAGGGCCTCGCGGAGTCGACACCCCTCCTGAACTGGGGCTGGTTCCTGCTCATCCTCTTCGCCTTTAAGATCAAGCAGGCCCCGCTGGTCGGAAGAGGTCCCTCGGAGGAACGGCTCATCGGCGAACAGGGAGACAGGCCACTCGAGCGATGACGACGCTGCGTGCGCTCCCCCGCTGGACCGACCTTCCCGGTTCCGCCGACTTCGCGCGCGCCTTCACGGTGACCGTCCTCGCGAGCATCGCCGGAAGCCACGCCATCGAGAGCCTCGCCGGGAGTGCTGCGCTCGTCAGTATCATCGCCGCCGAGAGCATGATCGCCGTCGGCATCCTCGTCGCGCGGCGCCGCGAGCTCTCGGCGCTGCGGCTGATCCCTCTGACTCTGGTCGCCTTCCTCCTGTGGACGCTCGCGAGCGCCTTCTGGAGCACGGACCCCGTCGAGAGCTTCTTCCGCTGGCTGTCTCTCGCCGCGCTGGCGCTGCTCGCCGTGACCATCGGTCACATCCGGGACACCTTGCAGACCGTGCGCGCCGTCGGAGACGTCGCTCGGTTCCTCCTGATCGTCTCGCTGGCTGTCGAGATCGCCTCCGGCATCCTCTTCGACATGCCGTTCACCTTCCTCGGCGTCCGCGGCGACATCGCCGACCTCGGCCCGATTCAGGGCATCTTCGGCACGAGGAACATGCTCGGGTTCTTCTGCGTGGTCGCCCTCGTGACGTTCATCGTGGAGCTCCGGACCCGGTCGGTGCGCACGGGGGTCGCCGCCCTGTCGATCGTCCTCGCGAGCGTCCTGGCGCTGCTGTCCGCATCGCCGACCGTGTTCGTGCTCGCCGCAGCGGTCTCGGCGCTGACCGGGGTTCTGTACCTCATCCGTCGGATCCCCGACGCGCACCGCACCCGCGCTCAGTGGATACTCGCCGTTGTCGCCGTCATCGGCGGGTCGGTCGCGTGGGGGGCGCGTTCGTCGATCATCAACCGGCTCGGAGCGGCCGACGACCTGTCCCTCCGCACGAACCTCTGGCGCTTCGTCGAGTTCTACGTGCAACGCCAGCCCGTGCAGGGCTGGGGCTGGTTCGGCCCCTGGGATGTCCGCGAACCGCCTTTCGCCGTCATCAACTGGCTGCTGCGGGACAGCCACACGACAGCGCTCAACGCGTACGTCGACGTGCTCCTCCAACTGGGCTGGGCCGGCCTGGTGGTCTTCGTCGCCTTCTTCGCTCTCACCTTCGCACGATCGTGGGTGGATGCCAGCCGCCGCCGCGCGGCCGTGCACGCTTGGGTCCCGCTCATGGTGGCCACGCTCGCGGTCGTCTCGATGTTCGAGAGCTTCACGCTGTTCGGCATCGGCTGGCTCCTTCTGGTGATCTGCGCAGTGCGGGCCGGACAGTCGCGGTCGTGGCGGGAAGCTTTGGATCGGCGCGCAGTTCCGCCGGGACTGCCGCTCGCCCCGGGAGGGTTCAGGCAGGCCGGGTAGGATCATCGCTGGCCCCGCAGTCCGGTGCGCCGCGCCGCCAACACGGAGAGATCACTTGACCCACGTCCTCGCCAACGTCGTTTTCCCCGTCGACCGCGACCCCGACATCCTCCCCCTCTACCTCGACCCCGAGACGTGGTCGACCATCGAGGGCGAAGGCGTCCGCGTCAGCGCCAACGCGCAGCTGGGCGACGTGCTCGACAGGCGTCGTGCGCGCATCGCCGCGGGACGCCGCATGTCGTTCGCGACGTACTTCAACGCCTTCCCCGCGTCGTACTGGCAGCACTGGACGTCGGTGCGACGCATCCGCCTCACGGTGGAGCTCTCGGGCGAGGCCACCCTGCTCGTCTACCGGTCGAACGGCGGGGGCATCCGCCAGCGGATCGTCACCCACGAGGTGTCGGGCGAGTCGACGACCGAGGTCGACCTCGATCTGACGCAGTACACCGACGGCGGGTGGATCTGGTTCGACGTGGTGGCCGATACGCAGGACGTCACGTTCCGCAGCGGGATCTGGAGCACGGATCAGGAGCCCGCTCGAGGCGGCAAGGCGTCGATCGGCATCACGACGTACAACAAGCCCGAATACTGCGTCGAGACCCTGCAGAGCCTGATCGATGCGCCCGACGTGCTCGAGAACATCGACCGCATCTTCGTCATCGATCAGGGCGACAAGCGCGTCGACGCACGCGAGGAGTACCCGGCGATCGCCGAGGGCCTCGGCGAGACGCTCCAGGTCATCACCCAGCCGAACCTCGGCGGTTCGGGCGGCTTCGCCCGGGCCATGCTCGAGACCCTCGATCGTCCCGACAGCGACTTCGTCCAGCTCCTGGACGACGACGTACGGATCGAGCCCGAGGCCCTGCGCCGATCGATCGTCTTCGGCCGCTTCACGACCACTCCCACGATCGTCGGCGGGCACATGTTCGATCTGCTCGATCGCCCGAAGCTCCACGCGTGGGCCGAGGTCGTCGACGACAAGCCCTTCATGTGGCGGAACCTGTTCCAGGAGCGGATGCCGCACGACTTCGGCGCCCAGAACCTGCGACAGACGCCGACGCTGCACATGCGGATGGATGCTCATTACAACGGCTGGTGGATGTGCCTCATCCCCATGGAGACCGTTCGCGAGATCGGCCTCTCCCTGCCGGCGTTCATCAAGTGGGACGACGCCGAGTACTGCCTCCGCGCGGGTGAGGCGGGGTACGCCACCGTCTCGCTGCCGGGCGTCGCGCTGTGGCACGTGTCATGGCTCGGCAAAGACGACGCGATCGACTGGCAGGCGTATTTCCACGTGCGCAACCGGGTGGTGGCGGGCCTCCTGCACTCCCAGACGCCGCGCGGCGGCACGCTCATCCGTCACAGCCGCCGCGTCGACATCAAGCATCTGATGATGATGCAGTACTACCCGACGCACCTGCGCGCCGCCGCCCTCCGAGACGTCCTGTCGGGCCCGGCCCACATGTTCCGGTCCTTGGACACGGCCATGCCCGCCGCTCGGGCGGCCGCCTCGCGTTTCCCCGAGACGACGGTCCACAAGGACGTCGACGCGATCCTGCGCTCCCGCAAGGGCCGTCAGGTCTTCAGTGTTCCCCGCCGCGCCGAGCGTGACAGGGTGAAGGACACGTCATCGAGCCCGACCGGCATCCTCCTCCGTGTATTCACCGGTGTCTCGCTCGCGTCGCACTGGTTCCACACTCCGAAGAGCGTCAACCTTCGTACTCCCGAGGTGGAGTTCGGCAAGGGCGACGCGAACTGGTGGCGTATCCCCCGGTATGACAGCGTGCTCGTCAGCGCCGCCGACGGCAGCGGAAAGCAGATCTACACCCGCAACCGCGCACTGTTCCGCAAGCAGCTGGTGGAGAGCGTGATCCTCCACCGGCGTCTGCAGCGCCGGTGGGCCAAGCTGGCGGCGCAGTATCGCAAGGCGCTCCCCGGCCTGGTCTCACCCGAGGCCTGGCGCCGCGTGTTCGAAGAGAACAAGTGAACGCCTCGGAGCGGCGCCCGTCGGCACAGGAGACGTTCGACCCCGCCTCCGCGACGATCGCCATCGTCACGTACAACCGTTCTCACCTGCTGACCCGGCTCCTCACGAGTCTGACGTCGCTCGACCCGAAGCCGGGGCACGTCGTCGTCGTCGACAACGCTTCGGCGGACGACACGGCTGAGGTTGTCGAGTCCTTCCGCGAGAAGCTCGGGACGCAGCTCGTATATCGACGCCTCGAGACCAACACGGGTGGGTCCGGTGGATTCAGCGAAGGCATGCGCGTCGCCTACGAGCTCGGATCCACATGGATGTGGCTGATGGACGACGACGTCGAGGTCCTCCCCGACGGACTGGCGAAGATGGGGCGCTGGGCGCCCCGGTTCCGGAGCATCCAGGGCCGCCGCTACGACTACGACGGCAGCGAGTTCTACTGGCAGTACCGCGTAGCAGAGCGCATGGGGATCCCGATCCCGTTCGCTCCTGCCGGATTCACGGAATCCGGCTACAAGGAGATGAACTCGGGATGCTTCGAGGGGATGTTCATCCACCGCGACATCGTCGAGCGAATCGGCCTCCCCGACCCGCGGTTCTTCATCTACTGGGACGATCAGGTCTACGGATGGCTGGCCTCACAGCACACGACATCCGTCATCGTCGACGAATTCGTCCTGCGGCGCACACGTGAGATCAAGCAGTGGGACATGGGCATCCGGCACATGAACGCGTCGAGCAACGCGTACCGCTACTACATCATGCGCAATCGCGCCCTCATCAAGCAGTACTACCGCGTCCACGGCGTCTACAACCCCGTGCTCTTCGGTCTCGGCACGACGCTGACGTTCGGCAAGGAACTGATCCGCCTGCTTTTCGTCGAGCGGACGGTCCGCGGCACGAGCAACCTCGTTCGCGGGCTCCGCGACGGCGGACGCATCTCGCGCGACCGCACGTGGCAGCCCATGCCTCCTCTGGCGAGCAACCGATGACGCGGCGTCTAGCTATCGTCGCGCACTTCGACGCACGAGGGGAACTCGCCCCGCATGTGACGCGCCAGCTGGATATGCTGGCGCGGTCGTTCGATCGGGTCATAGTGGCATCCACAAGCCGTCTGAGCGACGACGCGCGAGATCAGATCACTAAGCGAGCCGACCTGGTCGAGAGGTCGAACCTCGGCCAGGACTTCGGCTCCTGGCATCAATCACTCGAGATGACCGGATTCGCTGCCGACTACGACGAGTTGCTCTTGACGAACGACTCCTACGTCAGCGTCATCGACGACCTCGAACCCGTCATGGCGAGCATGGCCGAGCGGCCCGTCGAGGTCTGGGGCTTGACGAAGTCGTGGCGCCACACGGAGCACATCCAGAGCTACTTCCTGCATTTCACGAAGGCTGCGTTGCGCTCGCAGGCGTTCCATCGGTTCTGGTCCGATTTCCGACCTGCCGCAGACCGTACGTCCGCGATCATGGGCCAGGAACTCGGGATCAGCCGCGCCATGATGGCTTCCGGGTTTCGGCTCGGCTCGTACTTCGAACCGACGACGGCGGAACGGCATCTCGCCAACAGGCGCGGGGTCCATTGGCTTCTTCGCCGGCGCCGCGCGTTCCCCGCCCATTTCGCCGGGTTCGAGGATCACTTCCGAATCCGTCATGCTCGGGATCCCGAGGAGAGCAATCGCCTCAATTGGGCTACCGACTTCGCGGATTTCGTGTTCGATCGCGCGCGGTATCCTCTCGTGAAGTTCGACACCCTGCGTTACGACCCCCATTGGCTCGACTCCGCGAAGCTGCTCGCTCTGTGCGAGGAGGAGTTCCCCGATGCTTTTGCGGGCGTGCGTTCCTACATGGATGAGACCGCGCACGTATATCCCGGCCGACCCTTGGAGAACTCCGGCTCTGCTCGATTGGACCCCATAACGGCACGCGCAGTCGGCTACAGGCGCCAGAGATCACGAGGGTTGAAGGAATGAACTCCGCCAAAGAAGCCATCGTCAGCGTCGTTCGCGAGTTCCGACGGGTTCCTCCGTTGCGCTCGGCTTTCGAGAAGACGGATCCCTACCGTCGGATGCGCCGGCTTCTGCATTCAGGGCTCGTGGACACCGGACTCTACGCCGCGCAGCTCGGAACCGAGTCGATCTCAGGCGAGGACGCGGCTCGACACTACGTGACCTACGGGCAGCACGCTGGACTGACGATCAACCCCCTCCTGGACGATCGAACGCTGCGTCGGCGACACGGCGGCGGCGATCGCTCGCCTGCCTATGACTATCTGTGGACGCGTTCTTGGAACACGCCAGTGAGTCCCCTCTGGGATGTGGTCGAGTACGCACGGCGTCATCCCGAGTCCATGGATCATCCGTCAGGACCAGTCGGCCATGTGTGGGAGCGCTGGACCCACGATCCTGACCTTCGCGTTCCGGGCATCGAGAGCGAGGACGTGAGGGTCTCGGATGTCGTCAGCCACCAGCGTCGCTCTCTGGCGGAGTGGGGCGCCGCGGATGCACTGCGACTGCAGCGTCGTCTGCGGCGACACTTCAGCGGACAGCCGTCTATGGGAGCGTGGCCGACGAACGTCGTGCGCCCGACAGTGAGCATCGTCCTGGCGACATGGAATCGTGCCGGCCAGCTTCGCACCTCGGTCGATTCGGTGCTCGCCCAATCGTGGGCATCGTGGGAACTGATCATCGTCGACGACGGATCCTGGGATGACACTCCGGTCTTGGCCGACCTCCTGACGAAGCGGGACCCCAGGATCACCTATCTTGCTCGCGACCATCAGGGAGTCAGCGCTGCTCGGAACGCCGGCATCGCCGCTGCCAACGGGGAGTTCATCACCTTCCTGGACAGCGACAACGAATGGGAACCGCAGTTCCTCGAGAACATGATGGTCGGAATGCGGCAGAAGAATGCAGTTGCCGCGTTCGCCACCATCGAGATCGACAGGGACGGGCAGCGGTTCTATCGCGAGGCGCCGGCCTCGGCGGACGCGCTGGAACTCGGGAATGTCGTCGACCTCAACACGCTGGTGACTCGGGCAGAAGCGGTCCGAGCCATCGGCGGATTCGATACGAGCCTGGCGAGAGCCGTGGACTACGACGTCGTGCTCAGGTTGGCGGAACAGCATGAGATCCACCACATTCCTGTCCTCGGCGCCATCTACCGTGAGCGCGAGGACGATCCTGATCGGATCTCCGTGGCGCAGCCGCTCGGTTGGAACACGCTGGTTCGACAGCGAAGCGTGATCGATCTAGAGTCCGTCAGCGAAGAAGACCTGTCTCCCGGCGTGATGCTCGTCATCGTTTTGACCGATCACGATCCCCTCCTGGAGGAGAAGCTCGCCGAGCTGACCGCTCTCGCATCGCGTTGCGACGCCAGTATCCGGCTCGCCATGATCGCCCCCACTCCGTCGGAGTGGTCGCTCGCGAAAGCGCTCGAAGAGCGTCTCCCCACGGTGCGCGCGCGGTTGTTCCCGCAGAGGGAGCCCTTCAGCTACGTCGTGGCGCGCATGCTCGCGGACGTCGACCGTGAGGGTTTCGTCGTGATCGAACCAGCGGTTCGTTTCGATGCGGGAACGCTGACAACGCTCCTGGAGAGCTCGACCAGCCTGGGACACCGTGTCGTCGCACCGCTCCGCGTTCACGACGATGGAACAGTCGTGTCGGCCGGATCGACGTTCGCGAAGCGCGCGACCGCCCCGATGGAGTTCCTCAGCCGCCACCCAATCGAGGATGCAGAGCGCCTCGGTGCGGAAATCACGGTGCCTGCCGTCAGTGGCCGGACGTTCGCGATAGGAACCCGCCATCTGCTCGACATCGGCGGGCTGAACCCGCTGCTGTACAACGAATACGATCTCCCCGCGATGTGCGTAGCTCTTCGCGAGCAGGATGCACGATTCGAATTCGTGACCCTGACTGACGTCAGGATGCGAGTGATCGACTTGGCGAGCGATTTCGAGGCCATCGACCCCGTGGGGAGCCTCCAGGCGATTCGGACGGTGACGGCGACGATCACCCCGACCGACCTGGCGGAGCTCTACTCGCGCGTCGGCCTTGAAGTGAGTCATCTCCTCGGCGTCTCCGCCCCGGAAGACGCGAGCGGCACGTCGCTGCGAAAACGTCTTCACCCGGTCGTCGTTCGCGCACGCCGTAACGTCGTCGTCGAGGGTAAGGAGTTCCCGCGGCTCCGCTGGGCTCTGCGAATCGCCGCGCCGGCGTTCCCTGTCGGCGGCACGTGGGGAGACACGCACTTCGCACGGTCACTCGCCAAGGGCCTCGAGAGCCTCGGACAGGAAGTCGTCATCGATCATCACAACGTGGATGCGCGACCGACGTCATACCTCGACGACGTCACTCTCGTCATTCGCGGGCTCGATCATGTGGAGCCCGTCACGGGCGGGGTCTCGATGCTGTGGGTCATCAGCCACCCCGAGCAGGTGACGCGAAAAGAAGCGGCTGTGTTCGACCGCGTTTTCGCGGCCTCCATCAGCTGGTCGGAGCAGGTGAGCGTTCGGTGGGGTGTCCCCGTCACCCCCCTCCTCCAATGCACGGATCCAGCGGTCTTCCACCCGAACGACACACCCCGGCGCTCAGACGTGGTGTTCGTAGGGAAGAGTCGTGGAGTGGCACGCCCCGCGGTCGTCTATCCCGTCCGCGCCGGAATCCCGCTTCGCGTGTTCGGAGGGGAATGGGAGGGCATACTCCCGGACGGCTATGTCGAGGCGGAGTATGTCGACAACGCGAGCCTGGGCGAGCTCTACGGACGCGCGGGCGCAGTGCTCAATGACCACTGGAACGACATGCGCCATCAGGGGTTCATTTCCAACCGCGTTTTCGACGTCGTGGCAGCTGGCGGTCGCGTCCTCAGCGATCGGGTCGAGGGCTTGGCGGACGTCTTCGGTGACGCGGTGGTCACCTACGAGACTCCGATGGACCTCGTCGATCTCCTCCGGAGCGACCTCGATGGGGTGTTCCCCGCTGAATCCGAGCTGCGACAGCATGCCCAACGCATCGCACGCGATCATTCGTTCCGCGCGCGGGCGAGAGTTCTGCTCGAAGCAGCCGTTGAACAGCTTGCCGGGAGCACCGCAGCGCAAGAAAACCGGATCTGAGCTTACCCGGGAGGGAGCTCAGCGATCCGACTGGGGCTCATCGCCGCGTGGCAGTGGTTGCTTCCTGGTGGTCAGCGACAGGCCGAGCGCGAGGCCGGCCGCGTCGGCCAGCGTCATGAGGATGCGGCTCACGAGCGCAAGGCTCAGGGCCGCACTGGCTCCGACGAGACTGGACAGTGCGAGAACGAGGGCCGCTTCGCGCGCCCCCAGGCCTCCGGGAGCGATGATGACCAGGAACCCGACGAGCCACGCGAAGGCGAACGCCCCTGCCGCGAGGGGGTAGCCGACACCCGGGGCCAGCTGCACGAGCAACAGCCACGCCTGAAGTCCGAGCAGCAGCCACATCACGAGTGACCACGCCGCCGACGCGACGAGTGCGCGGGGCGCGATGGCTACGGGCTCCTCGTTGCGACGGGTCACTCGGAAGGCGAGACGGACGATCCGGCGCAGAACGGCAGGAACAAGGCATGCCAGGAGGAGGAGGGCCACGACGATCGCCCACCAGTTGCGGAGCAGCGCTGTCGGGTCCGAGAGCACGAGCCCGAGTACGCCGACCACGCCCGACATGACGACACCGACGAGCATGGCGACGATGGATGCGGTGAGCGATCGCGGACGTGAGATCCCGTGGTCTCGCGCGAATTCCGCCTGAGCGAGAACCGGCCACACCGCACCCGGAACGTATTTGCCGACCTGAGAGATCATGAACACGCGCGTCGAGTCGCGCAGCGGGACCTCGAGACCGACGGAGCGCATGATGGCCCGCCATGACAGTCCGTTCGCGAACAGTCCGACGATGCAGCAGAGAGCGGCGAGCGCCACGACGCCTAGATCGAGATCCTGCAATGCGTCGATGAAGCTGTCCCACGAGGCGACGACCGCGACGACGAGAAGAACCAACGCCACGGCGACGAACGCCCAGCGGATGATCGCCCGCTTCATTCGGCGAGCCAGTTCCACATGAGGCGAACGCCGTCTTCGAGAGGGGTGCGAGCCTCCCAGCCGATGGTCCGCGCCGCTTCCGAGACGTTCAGCCACGTCGAGGGGACGTCGACACCGCGCGCGGGCAGGTGCTCGACGTCGAACGGGTGGCTGTCGCCGACGACCGACCGCAGGACGCTCAGCAGCTCATCGAGGCTGGTCGGCACTCCGGAGCCGACGTTCAGAAGCGCCGGGGCGGCGTCGGTGCCGGCCACCGCCGTCACGGCTCGAGCGACGTCGTCGACGTAGACGTAGTCCCGGGCCACGTCCCCAGAACCGAGGAGTTTGATCGACTCCCCCTGCAGGATCGCGCGCATCCAGAATGCCAGGACACCCTGGCCTCGCGCGCCCTTCTGGCCGGGTCCATAGGCGTTCGCCACCCGCAGGACAGTGTGGCTCAGCCCGGAAGCGCGGAGCACGTCCTCTTGCGCGAGCTTGTACCGTCCGTACGCGGACGACGGGCCTACTGGGGAGGTCTCGGAGTGCGGAGCCGGGTCCTGGATGTCGTAGGCGGTGCCCCCCGAGCCGAGGAGCACGACGTGCTGATCGGGCGACGCGGCGGAGACGGCATCGAGGACACTGCGGAAGTCGTCGAGCTCGTCCTCGACGAGATCGGGGCGTTCGTGAGCCAGCAACGGGCTGAGCGATCCGGCCGCCCACACCAGGTGGCCACTGGACGCTGCATCGGTAGCGAGGATGCCGTCGCTCACGAGCGGGCGAGAGCGTCCGAATTCGGCGATACTCCGACCCTCGGAACGTGCGATCCGGGCGACCGCCGAGCCCAGAAATCCTGCGGACCCGACAACCGAGATGTCATACACTTTGATTTTGGCCACCGCCCCTTACGTCGGGATTTCCATCCTATGCCCAAGCCCCGTGTGCTCGTTCTGACATCGACGTTCCCCGCGCGGGCGGGCGACGGCACTCCGGCGTTCGTCGCTGACCTCGCCCTCGGCCTCGGCTCCGACCACGACGTGCGGATCCTCGCACCCGCGGTGCCGGGCGGAGCCCCGCGCGAGCGCCTCTCCGACTCGGTCGACGTGTTCCGCTACCGCTTCTTCCCGCGACGCTGGGAGGACCTGGCCGACGGTGCGATCCTCGAGAACGTGCGATCGAGGCGTTCCCGCCTCGTGCAGGTCCCGTTCTTCCTCCTCGGTCAGGCGATCGCCGTCAGGCGCGAAGTCCGGCGGTTCCGTCCGGACGTCGTCCACGCCCACTGGATCATCCCCCAAGGCGTGGTTGCGCGAGCGGTCGGCGGGCGCGTCCCGATGATCGTGACGACGCTCGGCGGCGACCTCTACGCGCTCGGCGCCAAGCCCTTGCGGGCAGCGAAGTCCTGGGTCCTGCGGAACGCTCGCGCGGTGACCGTGATGAACCAGGACATGCGCGACAAGGCGATCGAGCTCGGCAGCACACCCGAGACCACTCACGTCATGCCGATGGGCGCCCACCTGCAGGACGATCTCAGCGACGTCGAAACCGTCAGCGGCAGCGGGGCGCTCCGCGTCCTCGCGGTCGGGCGCCTCGTCGAGAAGAAGGGCTTCGACGTCCTGCTCCGCGCTCTCCGGCGCTCGGACCTCGCCTATGAGTTGGTCATCGTCGGTGACGGTCCCGAGATGGACTCTCTGCGCCGCGCGGCGGACGGGCTCCCCGTCACCTTCGCCGGACAGCTCGGCCGGGACTCCCTCATGGAGCGGTACGCCGCGGCCGACGTCGTCGCGTTCCCCTCCCGGCGGGCGGCGTCCGGCGACCAGGACGGTCTCCCGGTCGCTCTTCTCGAGGCGATGGGCTCGGGCCGCGCCGTCGTCGTGTCGGATCTCCCCGGCCTCAACGAGGCCGTGCAGGACGAGGCATCCGGTCTCGTCGTCCCTGCGGAGGACGAACGCGCCCTCGCCGACGCCCTGGCCCGGCTGGACGGCGACGCCGCGCTCCGCCGACGCCTCGGGGACGCGGCGCGTGACCGCGCACACGAGTACTCGATCCCCGCCACCGTCGAGAAGTACCGCGCTCTGCTCTCCACCGTCCTCGGCCGCTGAGGCCGGCCGATCAGGGAATCGGGTTGTCGGCGTTGTACTGAGAGATGATCTCGTCGATCGGCCCGTCAGCCACCAGTTGGTGATCCCGGATGTAGAGCCCCCGGCGGCAGAAGCGACGCAGGTCCTTCTCGTTGTGGCTCACGAAGAAGAGGGTCCGGCCCTCCGCGAGGAGTTCGTCGATCCGCTGGTAGCACTTCGCGCGGAAGGCTCGGTCGCCGACCGCCAGCACTTCGTCGACGAGGAGGATCGGCTCATCGAGCTGCGACACCACGGAGAACGCCAGGCGCACCTTCATCCCGTTCGACAGGTGCTTGTACGGCGCATCCTGGAACTGCTCCAGTTCTGCGAAGGCGATGATCTCGTCGTACCGGGCCGCCACCTCGGCCGCCGACATCCCGTGCAGTCCCGCGGTCAGGCGGACGTTCTCGCGCACCGTGAGGTCGCCGACGAATCCGCCCGTCAGTTCGATGAGGGGGGCCACCCCGGCGTGGACGCGGACGCTGCCCTCGTCGGGGAGGAGGACACCCGCGACGAGCTTGAGCAGGGTCGACTTCCCCTGCCCGTTCTTGCCGACGACGCCGATCGACTCACCGGCATCCACTCGGAAACTCACATCGCGCAGGGCCCAGAACTCCCCCGGGCGCGACCGGCGAGACGCATCCGCGAACATGTCCTTGATACTGCGCCGGCCCCTGCGGTTGCGCCGGAAACGCACCCCGAGGTCGTCGACCTCGATGGCGACGGCCACTGCCTCGTCGGTCATCTCAGAGTTCCTTCAGGAGAGGGCGTTCCAGTCGGCGGAACGAGAATGCGCCGACGACGAGGAGAGCGACAGTGATGAGGACCGAGATGAGCACCGCGTACGGGTCCCACTGGTCGGGGAAGAACCCGGTCCGGTACAGCACGAACACGCCCGCGAGCGGGTTGAACGCGCCGACCGTGGCGAAGGCGCCCGGTAGGTCGTCCAGGGCGTAGATGATCGGAGACGCGTAGAACAGCGCGCGCAGGATCAGGCGCGTGGTCCTCTCGAGATCCGTGAAGAGGACGCACAGCGGCGCGATGAGGAGGCCGATACCGACCAGGAGCGCCGTCTGCAGGAGTATGCCGACGGGAAAGAGAAGGATGCCCCATCCCACCGTGGCGCCGGAGAACACGGCGAACGCGGCGAGCACCGGCGTAGCGAGGAGGAACTCGATGCCCTTGCTCAGGACGATCCGGTTCACCCAGATCGACCGCGGGATGGACGTCGACCTGACGAGCCGCGCATCCTTCGTGAACGCGCGGGTGAAATCGGTGACGGTCGAGTTGAACCACACCCACGGCAGGAGGGCCGACAGGAGGAAGACGATGTACGGCGTCGCGCCGACGGTCCGGTCGAACACCTGGGTGAAGACGAACCAGTAGATCAGGCTCATCACCAACGGGTCGAGGATCGACCACAGGTAACCGAGCCAGCTCGTCGCGTAACGGACTCGGAGGTCGCGCGCCGACAGCAACCACAGCGAGTGGACGTACCGTCGACGCGCTGATCCCGAGCCGCTCATCCGGCTGAGCACAGGAGTAACAGAGACTCAGGTCGCACGACGAGGCGCGCTCAGTCCGTGCCGTTGAAATCGTTCCGCCACATCGAGAGCGCGGATCCGATGGCCATGTGCATGTCGAGGTACTGGTACGTGCCCAGTCGGCCGCCGAAGTGGACGTCCTTCTCACCCTTCGCGAGCTCCCGGTACGCCAGAAGGCCGGCACGGTCATCCTGCGTGTTGACGGGGTAGTACGGCTCGTCCGCCCGCGTCGCGAAGCGCGAGTACTCGCGCATGATCACCGTGCGGTCGGTCGGGTAGACGTCGCTGCGCTCCGGGTGGAAGTGCTTGAACTCGTGGATGCGGGTGTACGGGACGTCAGCGTCCGGGTAGTTCATGACCGGTGTGCCCTGGAAGTCGCCGACCTCGAGGACTTCCTCTTCGAAGTCGAGCGTTCGCCACGCGAGCTCGCCTTCCGTGAAGTCGAAGTAGCGGTCCACCGGGCCGGTGTAGACGATCGGAAGCTGGCCGACGGTCGCCGCCTTGTTGAAGGGCTGCGACGCGTCGAAGAAGTCCGTCTCGAGGAGAACCTCGATGTTGCGGTGGTCGGCCATCCGCTCGAGCCACGCGGTGTAGCCGTCGGTCGGAAGGCCCTCCCACGTGTCGTTGAAGTAGCGGTTGTCGTAGTTGTAACGCACGGGGAGGCGGCTGACGATGTCGCCCGAGAGCTTGCTCGCCGAGGTCTGCCACTGCTTCGCGGTGTAGTCGCGGAAGAACGCCTCGAACAGCGGACGTCCGACCAGCGCGATGCCCTTCTCCTCGAAGTTTCGCGCCGATTTCACGTCGAACTCGCCCGCCTGCTCGCGGATCAGCTCGCGTGCCTCGTCGGGCGTGTAGGACGCGGCGAAGAACTGATTGATCGTGTGGAGGTTGACCGGAAGCGCGTACACCTGACCGGCGTGGGTCGAGTAGACGCGGTGCACGTAGTTGGTGAAGCTCGTGAATCGGTTGACGTACTCCCATACCTGGGCGTTCGACGTGTGGAAGAGGTGCGCACCGTAACGGTGCACCTCGATCCCCGTCGTCTTCTCATTCTCGCTGTACGCGTTACCGCCGATGTGGGAGCGACGGTCGATGATGGTGACCTTGCGTCCTGCCTCCGCTGCACGCTCGGCAATCGTGAGACCGAACAACCCTGAGCCGACGACGAGCAGATCCATGTTCCGATACCTTCATTTCTCGAGCCGGAGGCTCACAGTCGCTTCCCGCGCCATCGACGGCGCGCAGTCACAGGCGACCCATACTAACCGTGCGGTGCGGCAATCACCGGACGCGCGTGGCCTCGGCAGGGTCGTCGTCGACGACGCCGACCGACTCCTCATGCGCGATCCGCGCCCCCGCGATCGGTACACCGCCCGTGACGGGTGCGACGCCCGCCGCGTGCGGGGCGAGCGGGACGGACGGGTGGCGGGAGATGTCCGCATCGCTGACGTCGTTCGGATCGAGCAGACGCTCCGGCGAGTACTGGACGAGTTTGATGCGCTCGAGGGCATCCTCCATCAGGGTCCGGTTCGTCCGGAGCATGTCGGAGATGACCAGCAGCGCGACGCTCAGCAGCGCACCCACGAGCATCGCGGAACCGAAGATGAGCGACTGGATGTGCTCACCGGCGAGCCCCAACCAGGTGAGGATCAGGAACCGACCGAACGGCACCAGCGCCCCGATGGCGAAGACCACGGCGAGGGTCAGGAACACCGCGTGCGGCTTGAACATGATGTAGCTGCGCATGATCGCCTGACCGGAGCGGGCCATGTGCTGGAAAATGTTCTTGAACAGACGCGATTCCCGCGTCTTGGGGTTGGTCTTGATCGGCACGCTCGCGATGCGAAGTCGCTTGTTGCCCGCCTGGATGATCGTCTCCATGCAGTAACTGAACTGCGTCACGACGTTCAGTCGGATGAGCGATTCGCGCGAGTACGCACGGAAGCCGCTCGCGGCATCCGGCAGGTCCGTCTCGGCCGCGAAGTTGACGACGGAGCTGCCGACGCCCTGCATCACCTTCTTGAAACCGGAGAAGTGCTCGATCGTCTTGGTCTGGCGGTCGCCGATCGCGATGTCGGCCTCGCCGCGCAGAAGCGGCTGAACCAGATCTGCGATGCGCTCCTGGGGGTACTGATTGTCGCCGTCCGTGTTGACGACGATGTCGGCGCCGTGCTGGAGGGCGTAGTCGACGCCGTCTCGGAACGACCGGGCAAGGCCCATATTGCGCGTGTGGAACACGAAGTGCTCGACCCCGAGCGAACGGGCGACCTCCACCGTGCGGTCACTCGACCCGTCGTCGACGACGAGGATGTGGATCTCGTCGATTCCGGGGATCTCCTTGGGGATGCCGGCGAGGACGAGAGGGAGAGTCTGCTCCTCATTGAGGCAGGGGATCTGCACGAACAGGCGCATCGGTTTGGTTCCTTCGTAGTCACGGCCTCGCACCTCACCGGAGCGTCCCCCGATCGTGCGACCCCGTCAGTCTACCGGCGGGACCTCCATCGCCTCCGTGGGCGCACGAGAGCGCTTCCAGGTCCGGTCCCGACTCCGCGGCTAACATGGCTCCGGGACAACGCCCCCGAAGAGAAGAGATACGTTTCGTGGCCCTAGAGACCATCGCCATGCCCGCCGCGTTCACCCGCCGGGGCGAGGCGGGACGCTCCCCCGCCGCACATCCGCTCTTCTGGCGGATTGCCGCGCTCGTGATCGTGGCGGTGTGCATAGCCTTGCACTGGCAGGTGGCACGCAGCGCCATCGCTCCCCGCACGCCCTGGGACGAGAATCATGTCCTGCAGATGGCTCGGTGGATCTCCGGAGACCACAACGTCACCCCGATGACCGGTGCCGGCTACTACCCGGGCTGGTCGTTCATCATGGCCCCCATCTGGTGGTTCACGCACGATGCCGGGGCCGTCTACTTCATCGCGATCGTCCTGGGGAACGCGATCGCAGTGGCCACCATCATCCCGCTCGCCCTGACCGCGAAGCGGCTGGGCGTCACCTTCTGGCAGGGTGTCGCGATCGGCGGACTGGCCATGTGCCTGCCCGGTCGCGTCGTGAACGCCGATTACGTCCTCTCCGAGAAGCCGCTGGTCTTCTTCATGGCGTGGATGCTGCTTGCAGCGGTGGCTCTCTGGCAACAGCCGACGTGGGGTCGGATGACGCTGTTCTCCCTCTCGGTCACCGCTACCTTCTTCGTGCACGCCCGTGCCCTCACCTTCGTTGTGGTGGCGGCGGTGTGGCTCGTCCTCTTCTTCCGGCGGAACATCGGTCAAGCCCTGTGGGGCCTCGTCCTCCTCGGAGCGGGTTTCGTCGCGGTCAGGCAGATTGCCGCGTGGATTCATGAGGCCGTCCTCCTCAACAAGTTCAGCCAGGGCGACAACCTCGTTTCCGGGCTCCTCTCCGCGACGCCGGGCGACATCGTCCGCGTCACCGCCACTCAGATCTGGGCGCAGTTCGTCGGGACGGCCGGCCTCTTCGGCGTCGGTCTGCTGATCATCGTCATCTGGGCCTGGCGGGAAGTGCGCGCGCTCCACGTCGGGATCGGTGGCTTCCTCGTCGGCCTGACCCTCATCACCGTCCTCATCAGCGTCGCGTCGTGGGCGGACTCCCCGTTCCTCCGTCCGGTGCCCGGCGTCCGGTTCGACGCCAGCATCTACACGCGCTATCTGGATCCGATCGCGACCCTGATCGTGGTGGTGGCCCTCGTAGCGCTGCTCCGGGCGCTGAGTCGGCCGGTCATCGGCGCCGCGCTCGGAGTGACCTTTGCCACGTGTGCCGTCGTCGTCTTCTGGGTGGCACCGAACGTACCGACCTGGGGCAACCTGGACGGGCCCGCCAACGCCGCCGCCATCCTCACCTGGGATCGTTTCTTCCCCACCGGCCAGCCGTTCCCGCTTCCGCTGGTCCCGTCGTTCACCAACCAGAACCGGTTCTGGCTGTACGCCTCGATCTTCGTCGTCTTGAGCGTCGCCTCCTTCCTCCTTCTGCGCACACGACCTCGGACACTCGTGGTCCTCGGAACCATCGTCATCGCGGGGATGTCCGTCGCGGCCGACCCGTCGCAGTCACGGGATTACCCGGCCAGGGTCACGGCAGCGGTCCAAGACGCCGAACGGGTCCTTCCGGGTGACGACCTGCTCCAGGTCGATTTCGACCGAAGCTGTCGCGACTCCTCCCTCGCCGTCCACCAGATGACGAACTGGTTGCCCTATTGGCTCTCGCCGCGCGTCGTCCACCTCGTCCAGATCGCAAAGGGAGACAAGCCGGATACTCCGTTCGTCGTCTCCTGCGACCGTTGGCCTGAGGCGGATTCCCTCGGGGCGCTCGCCTACGACGGTGGTGTCGACTACATCTATCGCCTCTGGGTGCTCCCCGGGCCGGTGCAGGATGAGCTCAAGGCCAAGGGGCGTCTCCTCACCCCCGCTGAACTGGATGCCATCCACGGCGAGTGAGCCGTGACCCCCGCCACCTGCGTGGACGCCCTGTCGCGATGAGAGTGCGTCTTCCTCACGAGAAGGAGATGTCGCAATGACCGACGCCCGAGTCGACGACCCCGATGTGTCGATCATCGTCCGCACGAAAGACCGCCCGGATTACTTGCGGCGCGCTCTGGCGGACATCGCGGCCCAGACTTTGGCCTCGTGGGAGTGCATCATCGTCAACGACGGCGGTGACCCCGAAACTGTTGCGGGCCTGGTCGCAGCGCGAGACGATGCCTTCCGCGCCCGGACGACGGTGATCGACTCGCCCGAACCCCGCGGCCGCTGGCGCAGCGCCAACGCCGGTGTGCTCGCCGCGCGCGCCGCACTCCTCGTCCTCCACGACGACGACGACACGTGGGACGCCGACTTCCTCCAGCGGGCGACCGACTACCTGGACGCTCATCCCACTCGCGCAGGAGTCGTCTCCCGGATCGAGATCGTGTGGGAGACCAGGGACGGCGATCGGTTCTCGGAAGAACGCCGAGAGGTGTTCCAGGAGCATCTGACGGCGCCGTCGCTCTCCGACACACTCCTGTTCAACCGCTTCGTGCCGATCGGGTTCGTCTACCGCCGGAGGCTGCACGAGGAGCACGGGCTCTACGACGACTCGCTCCCCGTCGTCGGCGACTGGGCCTTCAACCTCAAGGTGCTCACGCACGAGGAGCTGGAGTACCTTCCGGGCGCACCTGCCGTGCAGTGGCGTCAGCGAACGGGAAGCTCGGGCGCCGACGGCAACAGCGTGATCGACTCAGGCGACCTGCACCGCGCTGTGGACGCACGTATTCGCGACGCCGCGCTCCGCGAGTACGTCCAGGCGAACGGGACCGGACTGGTGCTCTACCTGACAAAGTTCATCGACCAGCGTTTCGTCGACGTGGAGAACGGCGTCCGCGGCCATCTTGCAGAGGTCGAGACCCGCCTGCGTGACGACCTCGGCCCCCGCGGGCTCCTCCGGGCAGTAAAGCGTCGGATCCGGCGGCGCTGACGCGACGAGGAAATCGGACAACGTGTCGGCCCCCGGTCAACCTCGAAGGATGGCCACCGCCTCAGCGATCGGACCGTCGAACACCTTCTTGCCTTTGGCGATGACGATGCCTCGCTCGCAGAGCTGCTGCACCATGTTCTGATCGTGGCTGACGACGAGCATGGTGATCCCGCGCGCAGTGAGCTCCTTGATCTTCTCTGCGCACTTCGCGCGGAACGGAGCATCCCCGACAGACAACACCTCGTCAACGAGCAGGATGTCGACGTCGACGTGGATGGCGACAGAGAAGGCGAGGCGCATGAACATACCGGACGAATAATGCTTCACCTCTTGATCGATGAACTCACCGATCTCGGAGAATGCAACGATGTCGTCGAAGCGTGCATCGATCTCCGTGCGGGACATCCCGAGGATTGCAGCATTCAGATAGACGTTTTCCCGGCCAGTGAGGTCGGGGTGGAAACCAGCCCCGACTTCGATCAATCCTGCGACGCGGCCCCGGGTGAACACCCTTCCTACGTCAGGTTCCAGAACGCCTGACACGAGTTTGAGGGTTGTCGACTTGCCCGATCCGTTGAGCCCGAGGACGGCTACCGACTCACCCTCGCCGACCTGCATGCTGATGTCGTCGAGGGCCGTGAACGTGTCCGCGCGCACCTTCTTGCCCTTGACCCAGCCGACGAAAGCTTCCTTGAACGAATGTGAATTGCGGCGGAGGAACCGTTTGGAGACGTGGTCGACGATGATGGACGGCCGCTGAGCCGTCTCTTGGGCAATAGGTGCGGTCATCAGAGATCCTGGGCGAACGAGCGCTCGAAGCGACGGAAGGTGAGTTGACCCGCGATCAGCACGACGAGCGAGGCGATGAGCGAGGCGAGAACGTACACGGGAAAGTGGGGGGGCAGACCGTGCCCGTTGTCGACCGTGGCGTCCCAGAATCCGACGTGGAAGAGCTCGACGGCGACGGTGAGCGGGTTCGACATGAAGATGTGGAAGAGCGACGACGGCATAGCCGTCTGAACGTAGACCCAGGTGTAGAGCACCGGCGACGTCCACGTCGAGAACGTGCGGATGATCTCCACGAAGTTGTGGGCGTCACGGAAACGCACATTCACGCCGGCGAACAAGAGCCCCAGGCCGAACGACCACACCACAACCAAGAGGATGCCGAGGAGCCCGGCGCCGATCGCGAGCAGGCTCGGTGTCCAGCCGACGATGAGACAGATCAGCACGAGGACGGCAGCCTGCGGCAAGAAGTGGATCATCGCGCCGATCGTCGCCGCAAGCGGGAAGAGTTCGCGCGGCAAATAGATCTTCCGCACCAGCGATCCGTTGGCGACGATGGAGTCAGTGGCGTTGGTGAAGGCCTCGTTGAAAAGGTTCACCATCACGACACCGGAGAAGAGGTAGATCGCGAAGTTGGGCACGTTCTGGTGGAGCCCCAGGATGATGCCCATCACGAAGTAGTAGACAGCGAACTGCGCCGCCGGCTTGACATAAGACCATGTCCAGCCGAGGACGGAATTCCGGTACCGCGTCGCCGTCCCCTTCTGAATCAGGAGGGAAAGGAGATAGCGCCATCGGATGACGTCGAGGATGCCACGACCCCGCCCGGGCACGTCGTAATCGCTGAGATCTATTGCGTTGCTCACTGCAGTCGTTCGGTCGTCTGTCGCGCTCTGGGACCAGGCCGCGAGGCCGCTCAGGCCGTAGGAAAGACTACACGGGGGCCGTCGGCGCAACGCTGAAGGCTCGCTCAGCGTCGCGGCGCGAGGCGTCGTCCGTCAACGCAGGTACTCGCCGCTGACCCACCCGATCGAGCTACCGGCAGTCACTTGGCTCCACGTACCCTGCACCTCGAGCACGCTGACCCGAGTGTCCTTCGGGAGGGTTGTGATCAAGCGACCGGACGTTGATGGCTCCGCGCGCAGATTGAGAGCCGCCGTGGTCGTTTTCGTCGTCACCACAGCAGGCTTCACCAGCGACGACGCCGGAACCCACCCCGCAGAAGACCCCTCCGTCACCGCACGCCACGACCCCGACGAATCCACCACCGTGACCTTCGTCCCCGACGCCAACGTCCGCACAGCCGCCCCACCATCAGCCATCACCGAACGCAACACCACAGAACCCGACGTCTGCATCACACTCGTCACCGGAAGCGACGGCTTCGACGACGCCAACATCCGCGACTCAACCCACCCCGACGACGACCCCGCCTGCACCTGAGACCACGAACCCTCCACCTGAAGGACCGTCACCTCATCACCCGTCGCCAAAGTGCGAACCAAACCACTCCCACCCGCCGACGACCGCACATGCAACGGACCCCGCGAGAACGCCTTCACTGCCACGGACTGGACGTTCAGGTAGTCGCTGTGCGCCCAGTAGTCGGCGCCTCCGACCCGCAGGCGCCACCAGACCCCGTAGATCGCGGTGCGCTCGAACATCTGCCCCTTGGTGAGGGAACGACGATCCGTCTCGCAACTCGTGGACGGTGCCTTACGAGCGTTGAGCGAGTCGGCCGTCACGACCACGGTGCCCGTCGCCTTCTCGACACTCGATTCCGCGGGAACGGCGCACGCACCGGCCGCGGGCGTTCCGGACGTCACCTTGACTGACGTCTTCGGCAGCCAGAGACGGTTCGATCCGCTGACCACGCGGACCCAGGATCCGTAGGTGCCGGTAACCGTGAACGTGGCGCCCTTGGCGACGTTCTGAGCACCCGTCGCGCAGGTCGCGACCGGCGCGCGCCGGGCGGTCGAGGCCACGGTGAGGGTCGCGGTCCCCGAACCGGCGGCGATGTCGGCGTCGACCGGGACCGTGCAGGCGTCGACCCGGGCGGCGGCACCGGAGTCATGCGGCGAGACCTCGGGCGCGAACCATTGCACGTAGTAGTTGTAGAAGTTTCGGTTGCCGTAGCTCGAGCAGCCGTCTCCCTGCGCGTACCCGGCCGCCAGGGCCGCGATGTTGGGACGGTACGGCGTGTAGATGTAGAGGTTCGCGGTCGCCTGGTTCTTGATGAAGACCTTCGACGTCCCGCACGCGCTGTCGGGGTGCCACTTGACGGTGTTGACCTGCCCGGCTCGGTAGCCGTACCGCGTGGGGTTCTTCGCGTAGACCTGCTGCTGGCGCGCCCCGAGGTAGACCTGGTTGATGAAGCCGGCGGATGCCGCGCTGCACGGCGCGGTGTCGGGGCAGTTCATGCCCATCGAGGCGCGGTAGCTCCAGTCGGTCGGCTTGGTCGACGTGACGAGGCCCTGCTCCTTCTGGAGCATGACCAGGATGACCTTCGGGCTGATCCCGCAGGCCTTGCCGACGGCGACGATGATCTCGGACGCGCGTGCACCCTTCTTGGCCGCGATCGCGTCGCAGTACGCGTCCTTCGCCTTGGCGGGGAGGTCGGCTTTGAATCCACGCAGGCAGTTCGGCCCCGTGGTGGCTTTGCAGGAGGGGACCCTCGCCTCGAGGAACGACTGCGCCTGCGCAGCCGTCATCGCTCCTCCGTTGAAGAACTCGCGGTCGCTGATGATGTATCCGCCGTCGGTGATGGAGGACGGGAGCTCGGCCGCACGCGCGTCGGACGTGGGCGCGACGGCCATCAGAACACCCAGCGAGAGCACCGCCACGAGCAGCATCGCCATGCGCCGAAGCGAGCGTTCGGGCACGGCAGATGTGAGACTCATGTGAACAGTGTTACTGAAGTTGAACCCTGATACCAGTCGAGCCTGGATACGAGGACTCCGACACGCCGATCACGACGCGTTCACAGACGACGTCACAACTCGGCGTGAAGCTGCCAGACCCGTTCCGCGGCGCCGAGCCAGCTGAACGCACGGCCCCGATCGGCGGCGAGGACGGCCAGGCGTTCGACGGTCGAGGTCGACGACAGCGCGCCGGCGAGCTCGTCCCCGAGCGAGCCAGGATCCCCCGCCGCGAAGGTGGCGCCGTCGAGGAGCAACTCGCGGTGCGTCGCGCTGTCGGCGGCGACGATCGGCACGCCGAGGCGCAGCGCGTCCAACGTCCGCCACGGGAACGCGCTCGAGTCAGCCGCCGCCAGGAACGCGACGGCGCCAGCCATGACCGCGGCACGGTCGGGCGCATCCAGCGAGCCACGGACGTGCAGACGCCGCTCGGGAAGGCCCGCTGCCGCGGCCAGTTCCGCCACCTCCGGCTCCTGCCCCTCCGGTGCGTCGATCACGACGACGGCCGTGTCGCGCCCCGACCGGACGATGGCTTCGAATCCGGTGCGGAGACGGTCCGATGGCGCGGTCGATCCGGAGAGGAGGACGTACCCATCGGGGAGCGTGAGATCGCGACGCCGACCGACCTCGTCGCTCGGCACCCTCAGGTCCGCAGACGGGGCGCCGGAGATGACCCGCAGACGATCCCCCAGCGGCGCGAGCTCCGCAACTCGACGCGCGAGCTCGTGCGTAGGCACGACGACGGCGTCGGCGTGGCGGACAGCTCGGCGGAGCATCGCGCGGGACCAGGCTGCATCCGTTCGGGACAACTCGTCGGGACTCTCCCACGGCTTCAGATCCCACAGGGTGACGACGGTCTGGTCGTGATCGTGGACGCGGTCGTGGCGCACCAGGGGTGCCGCGAGCGTCGGAGAGTGGATGAGACCGTCACCCGCACCCGCGCGGAGGCCTCGACGCCACAGGGCGGATGCCGCCGCCGACCCGACGGGCAGGCGGTCGACACCGGCCACGGCCTGCGACACCTGCGGAACGTCCCCGCCGTCGCTCGGCACGATGGCCCGCACCTCGCACCCGCTCGGAGCTGTCGCCACCAGACCGGCGGCGAGTTCGCGCGCCGCGACAGCGAGGTCGGGGCCGATGCCGGGGGCGGACGGATCGAACACGACACGGAGCGTCGTCGTCATCGGTGCTCTCCCTCGGGCATCACGGTGCGGGGTGTCATGGCGCCGTGGACGGCGTCGGGGTCGGCGGGTGCAGCAGGTCGTGCACCATGCCCCGGATCCTCTCCCAATCGGCAGAGGTGGGGTTCTCGGGGTCGATGTTCACGCCCTTCGGCGTCAACTCCAGATCCTGGATCTCCTGCCCCTTGGCGTCTGCGGCGAGGTCGACGAGGTAGGGCAGGAGGGAGTCCGGGATGTCGGTCTGCACGAGGTTCTTGCCCGCCGCGACGATCCCGCTGAACCGGCTGAGGACCGTCGACGGGGTCGCCTGGTCGAGGATCGCAGTCTGCAGCTCGCGCTGACGCCGCATCCGGTCCCAGTCACTGGTGGTGTAGCGGGACCGCGCATACCACTGCGCGGTGTCGCCGTCCATGTGCTGCGTGCCCTTCTCGATCCAGCCCGTCGCCCAGTCCTCCGCGGGCTGGTTGTGATAGCTCGGGCCGCCGCCCTCGGGAAGACGCTCCCGGACCGTGATGGTGACTCCGCCGAGCGCGTCGACGAGATCCGCGAAACCGTGCATGTCGATGAAGACGTGGTACGGGATGTCGATGCCGAGTATCCCCTCGGCGGCGTCCCTGGTCGCTTCGACGGCCGGGGTGGAGTTCTGCTTCCGGGCGTCCGGGTAGAGACTGTCGCCCTTGTCGGTCCGGCACGCCTCGACGGCGTTCGTGAGCTGGTTGATTCCCGACGTCCATCCGCAGGTCGGCGAGTTCTGCCCCTCGAAGCCCTCCGGGTAGAGGTCGCGCATAGGGCCCTCGGAGAACGGAACGTGGCGCAGATCGCGCGGGATGCCGAAGATCGTGACGGCACCCGAGTCCGCGTTGACGGAGACGACGGAAATGCTGTCGAATCTCATCGAGTCCCGCCCCTCGCCGCTGTCGGCCCCGAGGAGGAGGAAGTTGTAGTAACCGTCGGACGGGGGAACGCTCGGTCCGTCGGCGAAGATCCCCAGCCCCGACTGGAGCGGAGCGATGACGGACTGCGCCGTGTACACGGACGCGGAGGCGGGGACGAGGGCCAGCACGAGGGCGACGACGACCACTCCCGCGCGCGTGCGACCGGGCACGCGACGGAGGCGCACGAGTCGAAGCGTGTCGATCGTCAGGACGACCCACAGGAGCGCGTACGCCCAGAGCAGCACCTGCGCGGCGGTGAGCGTCCAGTCCGACGCGATGATCGACGTCAGCATCGAGCGCCACATGAGCCCGAGGAGGACAGCAGCCGCGAGCACGATCCACATGGCGATCGTCGCGATGAGCCCGACGCGACCGAGTCTGCGATTGCCGGCCAGGGTCTGCGCGGAGCCAGGGAGGAGGAAGTTGGATGCCACGAGCCACCACGCGCGCCGCGACATGACACGCGTCGAGGTGACGTCGGGGTGGCGAAGCGGTTGCTCTTCGACGAGGGCGCGACCCCGGGGCGCGGACGTCGGGACGCGCGACGGGCTGAGGACGCTCATCGCATGCCTCCCAGGCCGGGGCGGGTCACAGGGAGTCCTTGAGACGCCGGTTCTTCTCCTCGACCTGCACCTCGAGGTCCGCGGCGTATGCGGCGACCGCATCCGCGACGGCAGGCTCGGACGAGCCGAGCAGACGGACCGCGAGGAGCCCGGCGTTCTTCGCGCCGTTGATCGATACCGTCGCCACAGGGATACCGGCCGGCATCTGCACGATGCTCAGGAGCGAGTCGAGGCCGTCGAGGGTGGCGAGCTGCACCGGGACTCCGATGACCGGGAGCGTCGTGACCGATGCGAGCATGCCGGGGAGGTGCGCCGCCCCGCCTGCTCCGGCGATGATCGCCCGCAGCCCGCGGTCGCGTGCCTCGCGCCCGTAACGCAGCAGTTTGTCCGGCGTGCGGTGGGCCGAGACGACCTCGACCTCGTGGGCGATGCCGAAGTCGGTCAGCACCTGCGAGGCGTCCGACATGATGCGCCAGTCCGAATCGGACCCCATCACGACGCCGATCAGGGGGGCGGAGGACGAGTGGAGGGGGCGGTTCACTCGACCAAGGCTAGGTGCGGGAGCTTGGAGAACCCCGGAACGGCACGGATCAATCGAGGAAGAACGCCGCCGCCGCCCGCGCCTCGTAGACGATCTCGTCCAGGTCGTCCCCGGCCACGTTGATGTGGCCCACCTTGCGGCCGGGACGCGGGTCCTTGCCGTACGTGTGCACCTTCGCCGAGGGGTGGGCGGCGAGCGCGGCGGGCAGGCGGTCGCCGAGCGAGCCCTGCGACGGACCGCCGAGGATGTTGACCATGACGGCGTGGGGTGCGCGCAGCGCCGTGGCGCCGAGAGGAAGGTCGAGCACCGCACGCAGGTGCTGCTCGAATTGGCTCGTGATCGCGCCGTCCTGGGTCCAGTGGCCGCTGTTGTGCGGACGCATGGCCAGCTCATTGACGAGGAGCCGCTCGTCGTCCGTCTGGAAGAGCTCGACGGCCAGCATCCCGGTCACACCGAGGCCGGTGGCGATGGCCTCTCCGATCTCTGCGGCGACGTCGGCGAGACGGCCCGCGGACCTCGGCGCCGGCGCTATCGCCTCGGCGCACACCCCGCCTTCCTGCACGGTCTCGACGACCGGGTACACGACGAGCTCCCCGGAGGGGCGCCGGGCGACCTGCTGGGCGAGCTCACGGGTGAAGGGCACGAGTTCCTCGGCGAGGAGGGCGGCGCCCTCCTCGAGACCGTCCATCCACTCGGTGACATCGGCAGCGCGCGAGACGACGCGAACCCCCTTCCCGTCGTACCCGCCGCGCGGAGTCTTGACGACAGCGCGGCCGCCGTGGTCGGCGATGAATGCGTCGAGGGATGCGGCATCCGTCACGGCAGCCCAGTCCGGCTGGGGCAGACCCAACTCGGCGAGTTTCGTCCGCATGTCGATCTTGTCCTGCGCGAACGCGAGGGCGTCGGGGCCCGGATGCACGGCGACGCCGGCGGCGACGAGGCCCCGGAGGACGTCCTGCGGCACATGCTCGTGATCGAACGTGATGACGTCGACGTCCTTCGCGAATGCGAGGACCGTGTCGAGGTCGCGGTAGTCGCCCACGGCCGTGGCGGCGAGTCCCGCCGACATCGCGGGTTGCTCCGCCAGCACCCGGACATCGATGCCGATCTCCACGGCGGGCGCGATCATCATCCGCGCGAGCTGTCCGCCTCCGACGATTCCGACCTGCAGTGCCATGCTGCTCCTCCCGTCCAGACCATCCTCGCGCATCCGCGTGGGCGCGTGCGGCGCTCAGCCGTCGGAATCGATGACCGGGATGCTGTGGGAGTCGCGGTGCGCGAGGATCTGACTGACCTCGACCTGGTCCGACAGGGTCTCGTGGACGAGCCGGACGGAGGGGATGTCGATCAGGCGCACCGGCTCATCGACCCCGTTGGCGAGGGTGAGGGTGCCGCTCCCCCACATCCGCTGAACCGGACCCCGGCGCTCCGAGATCGTGTAGCCCCGCGCGTGCGGGATGTCGGTGCGACGTCTGTTGATCAGCCCCGCCCGTTCGATGACGCGACGCGTCGTCACGGTGTACGTGTGCGAGAGCCAGCGGAGGTAGGGAATGACGACGAGGAGGATGAAGACCAGGGCCACTGCCGCCCAGAGCATCCACTCCTCGAACGGATCGGGCAGGTTGCCGGCGAAGTATCCGGCCGCTCCCGCCGTCGCGACGAGGATGAGCGCGGGGAAGAACATCCGACGCGCGTGGCGGCGCAGGCGCGCGACCACGAGTTCCGGTGAGGCCGTCCCGGGCGCGGGCGTGCGCGGACGTCCGGGATACGCGGTCGGCTGGCTCACAGAACCATCATGACGCGACGCGCCGACAGTCTCCCGCCGACGCGCCCGGGTCGTGGGGAGTGACCGCGTCCCTCGACACTGTCACCGCACGTGGACGACATCACCCGCGGAGACGACATGGGTGACTCCGGCGGCCTCGACCATGAGGCGACCCTCGTCATCGATGCCCCGCGCGGACCCGATGAGCGTCGCACCGTCGGGGAGCGAGACGGAGACCTCCGCACCGATGGTCGTGCACGCGTTGCGGACCGCCTTCGTCGCGAGGCCCGCCGCAGTCCCGCCCACGGCGAGGTCGGAGATCCCGTCGCGAAGTCTCGTCAGGTAGTCCGCGAGGAGGCGGTCCTCGTCGGCGGTGCGGGAGAGTGCGGCGAAGGACGTGGCTGTCGGCACGGGGAGCTCCGCGGCGGTCATGCGGGTGTTGACGCCCGCGCCCACGACGACGGCATGCGGGTCGCCCGGCATGACCTCGGCGAGGATGCCGCAGATCTTCAGCCCGCCCACGAGGACGTCGTTCGGCCACTTCAGACCAACCTCGCGACCCTCCAACTGCGCTCCGACGGCGTTCGCCATGGCCGCCCCTGCCACGAGCGGGATCCACCCGCGGTCCGAGGTCGGGACCGCCTCGACGCGAAGAAGCACCGAGATCGCGAGCGCGGAGTCGGGCGGAGTGACCCAGGTCCGATCGAGTCGACCGCGGCCCGCGCGCTGGTCGCGGGTCACGACGACGGACAGGTGCGGATGCCCGTCCGGGTCATCGAACGCGTCCTTCAGGAGCTTCTTGTTCGTCGAGTCGACGCTCTGTGCGATGTGGAGGCGGGGGCTGACCTCGGCCGCGCGGGGGTAACCGTTCTCGGGGATCGACATGCCGCCACCATAAGCGGAGAGGCGGCCCCGCTCTCGCGGGTTGACAGGTGTTCCCCTGAGGGATGCCACAGCGGATCCGCCGTGCCGTTGTCGCCCCTATCCAACGCTGCCGCGGATGCGCTCGCTAGGGTGGAACGCGTGACCGATCAGCCCGACCTGTTCACGACCGCCGGCAAGATCGCCGACCTGCGTGCACGCTACGAAGAAGCCGTCGTCTCCGCCGAGGAGACCGCCCGCACCAAGCAGGGCGCGAAAGGGAAGCTGACCGCCCGTCAGCGGATCGAGATGCTCGTCGATCCCGGCTCGTTCGTCGAGCTCGACGAGTACGTCCGACACCGCACCACGGCGTTCGGCATGGATCGCTCCCGGCCCTACGGCGACTCCGTCGTCACCGGCACGGGGACCATCCACGGCCGCACCGTCGCCGTCTACTCGCAGGACTTCACGACCTTCGGCGGATCGCTCGGCGAGGTGGCCGGCGAGAAGATCATCAAGGTCATGGAGCTGGCGCTGCGCAGCGGCATCCCGATCATCGGCATCCTCGACTCCGGCGGTGCCCGCATCCAGGAAGGCGTCGTCGCGCTCGGCAAGTACGGCGAGATCTTCCGCCTGAACACCGCGGCCTCGGGCGTCATCCCCCAGATCTCCCTCATCATGGGGCCTGCCGCCGGCGGCGCCGTCTACTCGCCCGCGCTCACCGACTTCGTCATCATGGTCGACAAGACCAGCCAGATGTTCGTCACGGGCCCCGATGTGATCAAGACCGTCACCGGCGAGGACGTCGGCATGGAGGAGCTCGGCGGCGCTCACACGCACAACACCCGTTCCGGTGTCGCGCACTATCTCGCCGAGGACGAAGACGACGCGATCGATTACGCGCGCACCCTCATCGGATTCCTTCCCGACAACAACATGTCGGACGCCCCGGGCTACGAGTCGGGATTCGAGTTCGAGACGACCGACTCCGACCGCGCGCTGAACACCGTCATCCCGGACTCGCCGAACCAGCCCTACGACATCCACGAGGTCATCTCGCACATCGTCGATGCCGGCGAGTTCCTTGAGGTCCAGCCGCTGTTCGCGCCGAACATCGTGATCGGGTTCGGACGCATCGAGGGACGTACGGTCGGCATCATCGCGAACCAGCCGTCGCAGATGGCCGGCACGCTGAACATCGACGCCGGCGAGAAGGCCAGCCGCTTCGTGCGCTTCTGCGACGCGTTCTCGATCCCGATCCTCACCCTCGTCGACGTCCCCGGCTACCTGCCGGGCACGGACCAGGAGTGGACCGGTGTCATCCGTCGCGGCGCGAAACTGCTGTACGCGTACGCGGAGGCGACCGTTCCCCTCGTCACGGTGATCCTGCGCAAGGCCTACGGCGGCGCGTACATCGTCATGGGCTCCAAGCAACTCGGCGCCGACATCAACCTCGCGTGGCCCACTGCCGAGATCGCCGTCATGGGTGGACAGGGCGCGGTGAACATCCTGTACCGCGGCGAGATCAAGCGCGCCGAGGAGGCCGGCGAGGACGTCGCCGCCGTCCGGACGCGGCTGGCCAACGAGTACACCTACAACGTGGCTTCCCCCTTCCTCGCCGCCGAACGCGGCGAGCTCGACGGGATCATCGAGCCGGCGCAGACCCGCGTCGCCGTTGCGAAGGCGCTGCGCGCCCTCCGCGGCAAGCGTGCGAGCCAGCCCGCCAAGAAGCACGGGAACATCCCGCTGTGAGTCTGCCCGACGACACCGCGACCGCCGCACCGCTGCAGGTGCGACGCGGCGACGCGAGCCCCGAAGAGCTGGCTGCCGTGGTCGCCGTCGTCAGCGAGGCCCTCGTCCGTGAGGAGCAGACCGCCGTCGCGGATGATCCGGCCGTCTCGGCGTGGCGGGCCTCCGGTCGCGGCATCCACCGTGGCATCCGGCGCGACGTACCGTGGGGACGCTGGGCGGGCTGAGCGCCACCGGGCGTGTCCCCCAAAGTACCTACAGACACGCATTTGACGATCAGTCAGACTAATACTGCTGGAACGCTTCTGCGTTCTGTCGATCCGTATCCCTCAGAGCGCGGATCGGCATGTGCGGGTCGGTTTTCGGGTAACCACTCGCATGGCGAGGGGCGGGCGGCTTCGCCGCCCCTCGCCTCTTCTCTTCCCGCTCCCGGGGCCTCGCTCACGCGAGACTCAGCGGTCGAGCGCGGGACGCGGATGC
The DNA here is from genome assembly GCF_900102005.1 of Microbacterium sp. LKL04. Taxonomy (NCBI): domain Bacteria; kingdom Bacillati; phylum Actinomycetota; class Actinomycetes; order Micrococcales; family Microbacteriaceae; genus Microbacterium; species Microbacterium sp. LKL04. The sequence goes on from NZ_LT627736.1 coordinate 1,728,134, forward strand.
GCGATCTCGTGCCACAGGTCGACGACCTCGTCGCCGTCCGGGTCCTCCCGGCGGCGTGAACGACCCACGACAGTGACCGCCACGCGCGGATGCGGCGACGTGCGGATGTAGATGCGCTCGGACGACGCTCCTGCCAGAGCCTCGGCGAGATCGGCACGGATCCGCTCGAGCGCGGCGGGACTCACGGCATCCAGTCCGCCCTCGTCCAGCACGGTGACGGTGCTCCCGCGCAGACGCGCCTGCTGCAGCCGCGCCCGCACCGCTTCGTCGAGCAGTCGAGGCCCGCGCAGTTCGTCGCGCAGCGACCCCTCCGCGAGGCGCGCGCGCTCGCGCTCCTCGGGTTCGAGGTCGCCGTCGGATTCGATGGTGCGGATGAGGAGAGGGCCGGCGACGGCGAGAGCCTGCTGCACGCGCACCCGGCGCTCCCGCCGGCGCCCCTCCTGGCTGGCGAGCCATTCGAAGGAGCGACGCTGGATGCCGGTCAGCTCGGCCGTGTCGACCGCGGCACGGTCGACGAGGCCCGTCAGAAGCTGGGCGACGACCACCCAGACGGCGGCCCCCACGATTCCGAGCGCGAGTGAGTTCGGGAGGCCGATCCACAGCGAGGAGGAGACACCCAGGAGGACGACGCCGATCCAGGCGTACAGCGGCCTCCGCCGGACGGTGATGATCGTGAGGAGGGCGCCGATCCCGCCGAGGCTCCACGTCGCGAACGGCTGGAGCCGCGCGCCTTCGTCGACGGCTGACCAGGTGGCCAGCGGCACGAGGACGGTGGTCGCGAGGACCAGGATGCACAGCCAGAGGGGCAGCGACGTCCCGCGGGGCGGGGCACCCTCGGGTGCCTCCTCCCGGCGAGGCTCTGCTCCCGCGAGACGCGGGGCGAAGTCCCAGAACACGCAGAGCCAGGTCGTCACGAGGTAGAGCGACAGAGCCGCGATGAACAGGGCCGGCTGCGACACAGGAGATGTCCACACGAGCCCGCCCACGGCGAGATACGCCGTGAAGACGACAGCCACGATCGAGAGTCCGGTGTGCACACGCATGTTCATCGGGGGTACTCCCACCGCAGGTCGACGATCGTGCCGCGTCGGGAGCTGCGCACCTTCGCCTGGCCGCCGACAGCGGCGACACGAGCCACGACCGATCCGCTGATGCCGAGCCTGTCTTCGGGGACCGCGTGGACGTCGAACCCCTCCCCGGCGTCGATGACGCGAACCACGACGCGGCGATCGTCCGCTGTCACTTCCGCGTGCAGGCCTGCGCTCTCGGCGTGTTCGATCGCGTTGACGACCGCCTGCGCCGCCGCAAGCACGAGCGCGCGCGCGACGCGACCCGGCAGGGTCTGCGCCCGGGGGTCGATCGCGATCCGCAGGTCGATGTCGACGTCGTGTTCGAGCGCCGCCTCGCGGATGCCGTCGACCAGGAACATCGGCTCGACAGGCTCGTCGGGGCCTTCCTCCGCCTCACGGTCGGCGTTGGCGAGTCGCGTGAGGGCGTCGCGCGCCATCCCGACCGCGAGGTCGCGCTCGCGCGGAGTCGAGGCGCGCTCCGCCGCGATGAGCGCCGCCAGGACGCTGTCGTGCATGAGCGCCGCCACCGAGATGCGCTCCTGCTCGACGGCATCCGCAGCTGCTGCCGCGGCGTAGGAGCGCACCGCCTCTTCGCGCGTCCGGTCCAGTCGCTCGGCGAGGAGCCGCAGCATCCAGCCGATCATCGTCATGACGACGGCGAGGATGATGGCGTAGACGACCTGGCGCGACACCTGGATGACGTTCTCGACGTCCGCCCCGATCTGGATGAGTCGGGCGATGCCGTACAGGACCGGCACCAGGGCGCACCAGACGTACTGGAGCATCAGCGGGAAGACGAGCACCGTGGCCACCGTCGCGACGTTCAGCAGATACCAGACCCAGGGTTCTCCTGCAGCGGATGCCGAGCGCCCGGCTGTCGCGACCGGCCAGGCCAGCAGCACCAGCGGGAACACGATCGCGAGGATGGCGGCGAGGGGGCGGTAGAAGCGCCCGGCGACCCCGGCCGCGACCATCAGGATCAGGGGTCCGAAGGTCGCCGCGGTGAGGGCGATGTTCCAGGTGGGATCCTCTTGCACCGATCCGATCGCGTGGAATAGCGCCTGGACCCCCAGCACGGCGGATCCCACAGCGACGACGAACGCGAGGATGCGCTCGACGCGCTCGCGGGAGAAGAAGGTCGAATCGGGCGGGATCGTCAGCATCCCGGTCGTCGCGACCTCAGGCGCCACCGGAGTCCTCTGCGACGAGGCCGTCTTCCATCGCGCGCCGGAGGAGATCCACCTTCGTCGGGGCGGGCCGCCCGACCTCGACGTACTTGACGCGGACGCGGGTGATGTTCTCTTTCGCGGTCGAGTAGGCGACGCCCAGCCGCTCCGCCACGGTCTTGAGCGGGAGTCCGGCGGCGTACAACCGGAGCACGTCGCGCTCGCGTGAGGACAGCTGCGCATCGGCGAAGGCGCGGTCGCCGTCGATGGCGGACGCCCACTCGACGTTGTCGAGGGACTCGCCTCGCGCGACGGTGTCGACGGCGGAGATGACCTCGTCGATGCGCGACGCCTTGCTGACGACGCCGGCGGCACCGGCGACGAGCGCCTCCCGAACCGCGGCGGGGCGGTCCGCCACGCTGTGGATGATGACGGGCGAGCCGTCCTGGACGACACGGGTGACGTTCTCCGTCACCGTCGCGCCGTCGCCGAGGGTGAGATCCAGGACGACGACATCGGCGGGCTGCTCGAGCGTGAGGGTCCGCCAATCGAGGTAGGCCGAGACGCTCTCCCCCGAGAAGACGACACGCATGTCGCCCGTGCGGCTGCAGGCGGCCTCGAGGCCGAGCCGCACGGATTCGTGGTCGTCGATCAGGGCGACGCGGATCATGCGCTCACCTTATCCGTCAGCGCGTCACGACGGCGATCGCCTCGACGTGATGCGAGTGAGGGAACAGATCGAACGCGCGGACGGACGGCGTCGTGTACCCGTGGGCGGCGAAGGTTCCGAGGTCGCGCGCGAGTGCGACGGGATCGCAGGCGACATAGACGATCCGCTCGGGCGCGAGGTCGACGAGTCGTTCGACGACGTCCTTCCCGGCGCCCGCCCGCGGCGGGTCGAGGACCACGGTGCCCCGCGACAGCCTCGCGCGCTGAGCGGGTGTGGCGGTGTCCACGAGATGACCGAGCCAGCGATCCACGCGGGCGGTCTCGGCTCGGGCGCCGATCCACGCGGCCAGGTTCTCGCCGGCGTGCTCGGTGGCCCGCGCGTCGGACTCTACGGAGGTGATCCGGGTCGCCGGGCCGCCGACGCCCGCGACGGACGCCGCGAGGAGCCCGACCCCGCCGTAGAGATCGAGGTGCCAGCCCTCCGGGTCCACGGATCCGGCGACCGCATCGGCGACGGCGTCGTGCAGTGTGCCCGCCGCGAGGCGATGGACCTGCCAGAAACCACCGGCATCCACCTGGAACTCCCGATCGCCGACCGTCTCGACGACGACCTCTCGCGCGGCGGGATCGACGGGGCCGGGACGACGCGAGCGACTGGGCTCGGGGCGGGGGATGACGCGGACGCGGCCGTCCGCCGGCTGGACGAGGTCGAGTCGGCCGGGCGAACCGCCCTGCCGACGGGACATCGCGCGGTTGATGCCGGCGGTCGCCAGCGGGATCTCCTCGACGGGGATGACGCGGTGGCTCCGGGCAGCGAAGGGGCCGATACGTCCGTCCTCGTCGACGTGAAGGCTCACCCGCGTGCGCCACCCCGTCCCGTCGGGAGACTCCTCGACGACACGGTCGCCCTTCGTCTGCGCAGTCGGCGGCTCGATGGTGACGGGTGCCGTCGAGCCCGCGAATCGGGCGAGCGCGTCACGCAGGACCTCGGCCTTGAGTTCGCGCTGGTGGTCGAGGGCGATGTGGCCGAAGTCCGCACCGCCGGGCCGATCTGCAGGAGGCGTCTCGACGTCGGCGGGCGTCCACACGTGGGGACGGCGGTGAGGCGAGGCATCCAGCACCTCGACCGTGTCACCGCGCCAGAACGACGACTTCTTCGTGTCTGTGAGGGCGACGCGGACGCGCTCGCCGGGGATCGCGTCCGAAACGAAGACGACCCGGTTCTCGTGGCGGGCCACGAAGACGCCGCCGTGCGCGACGGCCGTGATGTCGAGGTCGAGGAGGTCTCCGGGTTGCATCCTCCGATGCTGTCACACCGCTCGCGGCTAGCGTGGTCCGCATGCGCGTCTGCCTCGCCTCCACCTCCCCCGCCCGCCTCATGCTCCTGCGCCAGGCCGGCATCGAACCCGCGACGAGGGCGCCGCAGGTCGACGAGGAGGCCGTGATCGCCGCGACGGAGGCGTCCGAAGCGCGCACCCTGCCGCCGGAGGAACACGTCCTCCTCCTCGCGCGGCGGAAGGCCGCCGACGTCGCTGAGACGCTCGCCGCGGAAGGGTTCGAGGGACTCGTCATCGGCGGCGACTCCATGTTCGAGCTCGACGGCGAGATCCTCGGCAAGCCGTACGCGCCCGAGGCGGCTCGCGCGCGGTGGCAGTCGATGCGCGGACGCACCGGGGTCCTGCACTCCGGCCACAGCGTGTTCCTCGTCGGCCCCGGCGGGACCCTCACCGAGGCGCACGCGGTGGCCGCGGCATCCGTCTCGTTCGCGGCGGATGTGACGGATGCCGAGATCGACGCGTACGTGGCGACGGGAGAGCCTCTCCTGGTGGCCGGCGCCTTCACGGTGGACAGCCTCGGAGGCGCATTCATCGAGCGTGTCGAGGGCGACCCGTCCACCGTCGTGGGGATGTCGCTGTCGACGCTGCGCCGCCTGGTCCGCGAGCTCGGGGTGGAGTGGACGGCGCTGTGGAACCGGACCGGGGCGACCACGCCGTAGTGGACTCTGCGACATGAATCCCGCGTGACTTTGTGCGAGGGATCCAAAGAACCCGGCATCCACGTGGGTAGGCTCGAAGCCATGCCTGAGAGCGTGACCTCCCGAATCTCGAAAGTGCTGATCGCCAACCGCGGCGAGATCGCGGTGCGCATCATCCGTGCCGCACGCGACTCGGGGAAGGCCTCGGTGGCGGTCTACGCCGACCAGGACCGCGACGCGATGCACGCCCGCCTGGCCGACGAGGCCTATGCCCTCGCCGGAGCGACGAGCGCCGAGACCTACCTGTCGATCGAGAAGATCCTCTCGGTCGCCCGGCGCTCCGGCGCCGACGCCGTGCACCCCGGGTACGGCTTCCTCGCCGAGAACGCGGAGTTCGCCCGCGCCGTGATCGGCGCCGGCCTCATCTGGATCGGCCCGTCCCCCGAGGCGATCGAGGCGCTCGGCGACAAGGTCACCGCGCGTCACGTCGCAGAGAAGGTGGGCGCCCCGCTCGCGCCGGGTACGCCCGGTCCCGTCGCCGGCGCCGACGAGGTCGTCGCCTTCGCGAAGGAGTTCGGCCTTCCGATCGCCATCAAGGCGGCCTACGGCGGCGGCGGCCGCGGCCTGAAGGTCGCGCGCGAGCTCGACGAGGTCGAGGAGCTCTTCGAGTCGGCGACCCGTGAGGCGATCACCGCGTTCGGCCGCGGCGAGTGCTTCGTCGAGAAGTACCTCGACAAGCCGCGTCACGTCGAGACGCAGTGCCTCGCGGATGCCGAGGGCAACGTCGTCGTGGTCTCGACCCGCGATTGCTCGCTCCAGCGCCGCCACCAGAAGCTCGTCGAAGAGGCACCCGCCCCGTTCCTCACCGCGGAGCAGAACGAGATCCTCTACTCCGCTTCGAAGGCCATCCTCAAGGAGGTCGGCTACATCGGTGCGGGCACGTGCGAGTTCCTCATCGGAGCAGACGGCACCATCTCGTTCCTCGAGGTGAACACGCGACTCCAGGTCGAGCACCCCGTCTCCGAGGAGGTCACCGGGATCGACCTCGTCCGCGAGCAGTTCCGGATCGCCGAAGGCGGCACCCTCGACTACGCCGACCCCGAGCCGGTCGGCCACTCGTTCGAGTTCCGCATCAACGGCGAGGACCCGGGTCGTGGCTTCCTCCCCGCCCCGGGCGACATCCACGTCTTCAAGACGTTCGGCGGCCCCGGCGTGCGTCTGGACTCCGGCGTCACCGCCGGCGACAGCGTCTCGGGAGCCTTCGACTCGCTCCTCGGCAAGCTCATCGTCACGGGACGCACCCGCGAGGAGGCGCTCGAACGTTCGCGTCGCGCGCTCGACGAGTTCGAGGTCGCCGGGATGCCGACGGTCCTGCCGTTCCACCGCAAGGTCGTGCGGGACCCCGCGTTCACCAGCGAGAACGGCACGTTCGGCGTCTTCACGCGCTGGATCGAGACCGAGTTCGACAACGACATCCCGGCGTGGGACGGCGAGGCAGGACCCGCCGCCGAGCCGGAGAGCCGGCACACGGTCGTCGTGGAGGTCTCCGGGAAGCGCCTCGAAGTGAGCCTGCCGGACCGCCTCACCCAGGCCCCGGCCGCGGTCGGGCGGCCCGTCGCGGTCCCGCCCTCGCGTCGCTCCCACGCATCGACCGCGGTCTCGGGAGCGAGCGGCGATTCCGTGGCGTCGCCGATGCAGGCCACCGTCGTCAAGATCGCCGTCGAAGAGGGGCAGCAGGTCGTCAAGGGCGACCTCGTCGTCGTCCTCGAGGCCATGAAGATGGAGCAGCCCATCCAGGCGCACAAGGACGGCGTCGTCGGCGCGATCAACGCTCAGGCGGGTGCCACCGTCTCGGCCGGGCACCAGCTCCTCACCATCTCCTGACGGAACTGTACGCGCAGGAGCATCCGCCCTTAGGGTGTGCGAATGAGCATTCTGCGTGCGCCGGTGATCGCCGTCTTTGCGCTTGTGCTCCTCCTCTCGGGATGCTCCGGCACGCCCACCGTCGATGTCGACGCCGCGAGCGCGTGGTTCGCCGCCGTCGACGATGAGTCCGTCGGCGATGCTGCCGCCGCCGCCGTGGGGATGAAGGTCGGCCCGGGAAGCTCGGCCGAGGTGCGCACCGACTTCGCGAAGCCGGCGGAGATCATCGGAGCGGATGCCCGGTGTTACGGCGGCGACGATGTGACGGCCTCCGTCACCGTGAACCTGATGACCGCCGACGGCGGACAGCTGACGCTGACGGAACAGATCGTCTGCGACACCGAGCCGCACCGCATCCGCTTCGGCGACGCCTACGCGCGGGCCGTATCGGCGTCGGGGACTGCGCCCATGCCGACGTATCTGTACGTGACCGCCGTCACCGCCGGCTGAGGCGCGCGGATCAGCTGTAGGTGTCCTCGTCCCGGGCGACCTGGTGCATCGCGCGGGTCGCGTCGGTGATGCTGCCCGCGAGCGACGGGAACACCGCGAACACGCGGGAGAGCTGGTCGACCGTGAGGCGCCGCTCGACGGCGATGGCGATCGGGTAGATCAGCTCGGAGGCGCGCGGGGCGACGATGACACCGCCGATGACGGTGCCCGACCCCTCGCGGGCGATGATCTTCACGAAGCCGTCCTTGACCCCCATCATCTTGGCGCGCGCGTTGGCGGCGAGAGGGAGTTTGTGAACGGTGCCGTTGACGGCGCCCGACTCGATATCGCGCTCCTGACGACCGACCGTCGCGATCTCGGGAGCAGTGAAGATGTTGGCCGTGACGCGGTGCTTCTCGAGCGGGATGACGGTGTCGCCGAGCGCGTGGAAGACCGCCATCCGTCCCTGCATCGCAGCGACCGAGGCGAGCGGCAGGAAGGTGGTGCAGTCTCCTGCGGCGTAGATGTTCGGGACCGAGGTGCGCGCGACGCGGTTGACCTGGATGTGGCCGGAGTCGGTGAGCTGGACCCCGGCATCCTCCAGACCGATGCCCGCCGTGTTGGGGATGGAACCGACCGCCATGAGGCAGTGGCTGCCCTCGACGGTGCGCCCGTCCGACAGCGTCGCGACGACGCCGTCCTTCGTGCGCTCGACCTTCTCGGCACGGGACTTCGAGAGGACCTCCATGCCGCCGCGCGTGAAGACCTTCTCGATCACGGCCGCCGCGTCGGAGTCCTCACCCGGCAGCACCTGGTCGCGGCTCGAGATCAGCGTGACCTTCGAGCCGAGGTTCATGTAGGCGCCGGCGAACTCGGCGCCGGTGACACCCGAGCCCACCACGATGAGGTGTTCGGGAAGGCTCGTCATGTTGTAGAGCTGCGTCCACGTGAGGATGCGCTCCCCGTCGGGCTTTGCGCTGTCCAGCTCACGGGGCGAGGCACCGACCGAGACGACGAGGGTGTCGGCCTCGACGCGGTCGAAGTCGGTTCCGCCGGGGCCGGTCGAGACGACGACGGCGTGCGTGCCGTCGAGGCGGCCGTGTCCGGAGATGATGCGCACACCGGCATCCACCAACTGCGCGCGCTGGTCGTCGGACTGCTGACGGGCGAGCGAGAGCAGGCGCTTGTTGACCGCGCCCAGGTTGATGGCGATCTCGGGCTTGAGCGGCTTGCCGCTGTCGCCGCGGGCGAACAGCTGGACGCCCAGATCGGATGCGCCGCGGATCGCGACGGCCGCGTCCGCTGTGGCGATCAGGGTCTTCGACGGCACGACGTCGGTGATGACGGCCGAGCCGCCGATGCCCGCGCGCTCGACGAGGGTCACCTCGGCGCCCAACTGGGCCGCTGCGAGAGCCGCCTCGTATCCGCCGGGGCCGCCCCCGATGATCGCGACACTCTGGGTGGTCTCGAAGCTCACAGACATGTGGATCATTCTTCCAGGCCGGCGGGGGTTCGCGCGCCGCGCCGCGAAACGCATCGTGTGGCCGAGCGCGTCGGCGCTTCCTAGAGTGGGAGCATGCACGAGGAGACCCACCCGCTCGACGATCCCGCCATCGACCCGTTCGAGGTCGCTGACACCGCCGCAGCCGACATCGCCCGCCTCACCGGTGTGGAACGCCACGACATCGCCCTGACGTTGGGCAGCGGATGGGGGAAGGCCGCCGAGCTCATCGGCGAGACCACCGCGACGCTCGACGCGACGGAGGTCACCGGCTTCAGCAAGCCCGCCCTCGCGGGCCACGTCGGGTCGATCCGCAGCATCCTGACGCACGACGGCAAGCGCGTCCTCGTCATCGGTGCGCGCACCCACTACTACGAGAACCACGGCGTCCGCCGGGTCGTGCACAGCGTGCGGACCGCCGCCGCGACCGGCGCGAAGATCATGGTGCTCACCAACGGCGCCGGCGGCATCAAGGAGTCCTGGTCGCCGGGGCAGCCCGTCCTCATCAGCGATCACATCAACCTCACCGCGGACTCGCCGCTCGAAGGCGCGACCTTCATCGACCTCACCGACCTGTACTCGTCGCGCCTGCGCGACCTCGCGCGCACGATCGATCCGAGCCTCGACGAGGGCGTCTACTGCCAGTTCCGCGGGCCGCACTACGAGACCCCTGCCGAGGTCCAGATGGCCAAGGCCATCGGCGGGCACATCGTCGGGATGTCGACGGCGCTCGAGGCGATCGCCGCCCGCCAGGCGGGCATGGAGATCCTCGGCTTCTCGCTGATCACGAACCTGGCCGCCGGCATCCAGTCGACCCCGCTCAGCCATCAGGAGGTCCTCGAGGCCGGCCGCGACGCCGAGCCCGTCATCTCGGACCTGCTCGCACGCGTGATCGGCGTCCTGTGAGCGAGGGCGTCCTCGAGACCTCGAGGCAGTGGCTCGCGCAGGACCCGGACGAGGCGACCCGCGCGGAGCTCGCTGATCTGCTCTCGCGCGCCGAGGCGGGCGACGCCACCGCGACCGCCGACCTGCATGACCGCTTCGACACCCGCCTGGCCTTCGGCACCGCGGGCCTTCGGGGTGCGCTCGGTGCGGGCTCGAACCGCATGAACCGCGTGCTCGTGAGCCAGGCGGCGGCCGGCTTCGCGGCCTACCTCCGCGAGCGCGCCGGCGGCGAGACGCCCTCCGTGGTCATCGGCTACGACGGACGCCGCAACTCCGACGTGTTCGCCCGGGACAGCGCCGAGATCTTCGCCGGTGCGGGGCTCCGCGCGATCCTCCTCCCCCGCCTGCTGCCGACTCCCGTCCTCGCCTTCGCCGTGCGCCACCTCGGCGTCTCGGCTGGCGTCATGGTCACGGCGTCGCACAACCCGCCCGACGACAACGGCTACAAGGTCTACCTCGGCGGCGACGACGACGGCGCCCAGATCGTCTCGCCGGCGGATGCCGAGATCGCGGCCCGCATCGACGAGGTCGCCGCGCGTGCGGACCTCGGCTCGGTGCCCCGTTCGAGCGACTACGAGATCGCCGACGAGTCGGTCGTCGAGGCCTACGTCACCGCGACAGCCCTCGTGGCCCCCGCACCGGCCGGTGCAGCAGGACTGAACTGGGTCTACACGGCCATGCACGGCGTCGGGCACGAGACGCTCGCTCGCGTCCTCGAGACCGCGGGCTACCCCGCACCGACGGTCGTCACGGCGCAGATCGCGCCGGACGGCCGCTTCCCGACCGTCGCGTTCCCGAATCCCGAAGAGCCCGGCGCGATGGACCTCGCGTTCGAGACCGCTCGCGAGGCGGGTGCGGAGCTCATCGTCGCGAACGATCCCGACGCCGATCGGCTCGCCGTCGCGATCCCGGATGCCGCGGCCCCCGGCGGCTGGCGCCGGTTGACGGGCAACGAGGTCGGGCTCCTGCTCGGCTGGCGTGCCGCCCGCACCGCCACCTCGGGAACCCTCGCATGCTCGCTCGTGTCCTCGCCCGGTCTCCAGACGATCGCCGAGCACTACGGCCTCGACTTCACCGCGACCCTCACCGGATTCAAGTGGATCTCCCGCGCCCCGGGCCTCGTCTACGGCTTCGAGGAGGCGCTCGGCTACCTCGTCAACCCGGGCACGGTCCACGACAAAGACGGCATCTCGGCGGCGGTCGCGATCCTCGGCCTCGTGGCCGAGGCACGTGAGGAGGGCAGGACGCTCGGCGACCTGCTCGACGAGTCCGCCACCACTTTCGGGCACTTCGCGAGCGGCCAGGTCTCGCTCCGGGTCGACGACGTCTCGGTGATCGGCCGCATCATGACGGCGCTGCGCGCGGCGCCCCCGGCATCCATCGGTTCGGTCGCCGTCGACCGCATGGAGGACCTGCTCACGGCACCGGAGGGCTCGCCCCGCGGCGACGTCCTGCGCCTGTGGCTCGAGGACGGATCGCGCGTCATCATCCGGCCGAGCGGCACCGAGCCGAAGCTCAAGGCCTATCTCGACGTGCGCGGCGAATCCGCGGACGACGCGGCGGACCGGCTCACTGCCGTCGACGGCGGCGTGCGCACCCTGCTCGACGCGGCGCAGGCATGACCACCGCACTGACCGACCCGGTCACGCTCCGTCGTGGCCGGGTCGAGCTGGTGCCGCTGGACGCGTCGCATGCCGATGCCCTGACGGCGGCCCGCGAGGGGCTCGAGTACGCCTGGTACACCTCGGTCCCGGCATCCGTCCCCGACGAGATCGCGCGACGCCTCGCCGAGCGCGACGCCGGCCGGATGAATCCGTTCGCGGTCGTCGTCGACGGCAGGCCGCAGGGCATGACCACGTTCTGCGACATCGACGCCGACAACCGCCGCGTCGAGATCGGGTACACGTGGCTGGCGCGTGACGTGCAGCGCACCGAGGTGAACACGACGGCGAAGCGGCTGCTGCTCGGCCACGCGTTCGAGGCGTGCGAAGCGATCGCGGTCGAGTTCCGGACCTCGTGGCACAACCGGCAGTCCCGCGCGGCGATCGAACGGCTCGGCGCCCGGCAGGACGGCGTGCTGCGCAACCATCGGATCGGACCGGGCGGGACGATGCGCGACACCGTCGTGTACTCGATCCTCCCCCACGAGTGGCCGGGCGTGCGGATGGGACTCGACGCGCGCCTCGCGGATTGATCAGCCGTTCTCTTGTTGGATATTCCCGTCCGCGCTAGCGTGGGGACGGGAGTTTCGTATGCCCAAAGGGGGAGCAAGGATGGCTAGTGCAAATCGGTCAAACGCATCGCGGCGAGGTCTTCGTCGGACTGTTGCGACTGCGACGGTGACGATTGGGCTACTCCTCGCCGGGATGATCGGCGCAGCTCCCGCGCAAGCCGTCCCGTATAACCCGACCGGGCAGACCTGGGTCAAGGAGAGCTCTAGGTCTTACTGTTACACCGTCAGCGGATGGTCTGACTGCTACACAGATACGACCTATCGCAGAACGTCTGGCTTCTGCGCCAAGCCGGCAGGGAACCTGACGGGAGGCCTTCTTGCCTGGTACTCGTACTGCTACAAGACCGTCACCGTGCGGCGCTAAGCCGGATGGGACTCGACGCGCGTCTCGCGGGCTGATCAACCGTCGACGACCGCGACGAGCTCGTCGAGGAAGCCGGCGAAGCTCGTTCCGCGTCGGAGGATCCGCTGCACGCTGTCGCGTTCGCTGAACACCTCGACGAGCTGCTCGAACACCGTCTGGAAAGCTTCGCGGTCCGATTCCGAGAACGCCACCATCGCGACGACTTGCACGCGCCCGTCGCCCCACCGGACCGACGGGTCGGCGAGGCCGACGGCGATCGCCGTGCGGGTCGCGGTCATGGCGATCGCGTGCGGCACGGCGAGCGCATCGGTGAAAGCCGTCGACGAGATCCGCTCACGCTCGAGCGTGCGATCGACGTACTCCTCGCTGATGACGCCCTGCGCCGCGAGCAGCCCGCCCAGTCCGCGGATGACCGTCTCCTCGTCGGCGTCGGCGGGCAGCCGCGGGACGAAGGCGTCGGGCGAGAAGTAGCGCTCGAGTTCGGCGCGGAGCCCCGCGAGCCGTCGCGCACGGCGTGCGCGGGCGGCCGCCTGCTGCACCCGTTCGACGTCCGGCTCGGTGAGGAAGGGCTGGATCCGCACGACCCGGTCGGACGGCTCGGGCGGATCGATGGTCGTGAGGACGAGGTCGGTGTCGAGACCCTCCCAGTCCGGGTCGACGCGGGTCTCGACGGCGACGACCTCGATCTCACGTCCGAGGGCCCGGTCGATGCTCGTTCGCAGCAGCTCGTGCATCTCGTAGTACCCCGGGCAGACGAGTGTCGCTGTGAGGAGCCGCGCGGACTGACGGGAACGCTCGAGCCGGCCGCCTACGTGCATCGCGATGTATGCGATCTCGTCCTCGTGGAGGGGCGCGCCGACCACGGAGCGCAGCTGCTCGGCGATGAAGACCGCCACCTCGAAGATCATCGGATAGCTGGACTTCAGCGAACGCGTCAGCGCGTTCCGCGACCATGCCTGGTCCTGCGCGCGCTGGCGGAGGTTCTGCACATGGAGCGACAGCCGCAGGATGAAATCGTCGTGGTCGATGTCGACGAGGAAGTCGGATGCCGCTCGCGCGACGATCCCGCGCACCGCCGCTTCGACGTCGGCGTCGAGGCGGTCGCGGATGACCGCGTCGGGTTCGGCGGCGCCGGGGGCGACGACGCGGGTCTGTACGAGCGCGGCGAGGTGGTCGCGGTCGCCGTCTCCGAGTCGCACGCCCAGGTGGGCGACCGCGAGCCGGTCCAGGAGCTCGGCGATCTTCGACCGCGCGGCCGAGTCGCCCACGGGGGCGCCGTCGAGACCGCGTCCCCGGCCGACCCTGTCGGCGGCGATCGCGACGTGCATCATGACGTCACCGATCCCGAACTCGTTGACGAGGTATCCGAGGTCCCCGAGACCGGCGACCAGCTCGGCTTTGAACGCCCCGAGACTGCTCGTCTCGGCCGTGCTCTCGCCCAGGGCGCGTCGCAGGGACCTCAGATCGAAGGCCCCCTGCTCCATCTCGTCGTGCACCAGCCGGCTGAGCAGGCGCCGCTGCGCCATCTCGGTCCCCGACAACCGGACGCGCTCGGCGGATCGTTCCAGCGTGAGCTGCGTCCCGCTCAACAGTGCGCGCACCCGGCCGAGGTCGGCCTCCAGCGTCGCCTCGCTGACGTGGAACCGCTGCGCCGCGGCGTACACGTCGACGCCGTCCGACGCGTCCAAGAGGTGGCGGACCAGGCGGTGGAGGCGATCGCGCGGCGTCTCCTCCGTGACCGTCCGCAGCGCTCCCGACGCCCCGGACCCGGCGCGGTACCCGGAGGGCCCGGACTCGACGGCATCGCCGTCCGGCACGCGGGCGTTGAGGGCGGCGACGTAGGAACGGATGCTGCGGGGCGTGACTCCCACCACGTCGGCGAGCTCGCCGGCCGTCCGCCACGCGGCATCCCGGATCAGGAGCGCCATGACCTGGTCCTGTCTCGCCCGGCTCACCCGTCCAGTCAACCATCTGCGGGACCAGGGGGTTTCCTCCCCCGCGGAAGAACGGCTGGTTGTCCCTTCCTGGGAGTCGGATGAGAATGACAAGGAGACAAGGAGGCGGATCGATGAAGATCCTCGTCGTCTGCGGCGCCGGTGCGTCGAGCACGTTCGTCGCCCAGCGTCTGCGGCACGCCGCACAGCGCGAAGGCAGGGACCTGTTCGTCCGCGCGGGAGTGCCCGGCATGGTCGCCACGGAGGCCGACGCCGGCGACGTGGTGCTCGTGGGTCCGCACCTCGCCTCCGCCCTCTCCGACATCGAACGGGATGCCGCCACCCGACAGGCGCGCGCCGTTCTCCTGCCGGAGGACGTCTTCGGCGATCGTGACGGAACCCGCACGCTCGCCCTCGTGACGGCGGCGATGGACGCCGACCGCAGTGAAAGGACCCCGCGATGAGCGCACCGGCCAGCCGGACCGTGAGGATCGGCTCCTCCAACGGCCTGCACGCCCGCCCCGCGAAGATGTTCGCGCAGGCCGCGAAGGATGCCGGCATCCCCGTCACGATCTCGAAGGGATCCGGCGGAGCCGTCAACGCGGCCAGCATCCTCAGCGTGATCTCGCTCGGCGCCGAGAACGGCGACTACGTGACGCTCACCGCAGACGGCGCGAACGCCGAAGAGGTGCTCGACGCCCTCACCGAACTTCTGACCACCGACCACGACGCCTGAGGGACACATGACTGAGCTTCGAGGAGTAGGAATCGGCCTGGGCGTGAGCCACGGCCCCATCGCACGAATGGCGGAGCCGCTGCCCGCGCCGAAGGACGAGAAGAGCGCACAGAGCGCCGACGAGGAGACCGCGCGCGTCCGCGCCGCGATCGAGGCGGTCGCACGCGAGCTGGAGCAGCGCGGCGAGACCGCGGGAGGCGCCGCGCAGGAGGTCCTCGAGGCGCAGGCCATGATGGCCGAGGACCCGGCGCTCGAAGAAGAGGTCACGAACCGCATCGGCGCCGGCAAGACCGCCGAGTTCGCCGTCTTCGACGCCTTCGCGTCGTTCCGTGACACGCTCTCCGCGATGGGCGGCTACCTCGGCGAGCGCGCCGC
The DNA here is from genome assembly GCF_900102005.1 of Microbacterium sp. LKL04. Lineage (NCBI taxonomy): Bacteria > Bacillati > Actinomycetota > Actinomycetes > Micrococcales > Microbacteriaceae > Microbacterium > Microbacterium sp. LKL04. The sequence goes on from NZ_LT627736.1 coordinate 1,743,454, forward strand.
CGACCTCGACGACGTCGCCCAGCGCGTCATCGCGCACCTCCGTGGCGTCGCCGCTCCCGGAGTCCCCGACCCGGGGCATCCCTTCGTCCTGGTAGCCAAGGACCTCGCTCCCGCCGACACCGCGCTCCTCGACCTCGACAAGGTCCTCGCGCTCGTGACGACCGAGGGCGGGCCGACCTCGCACACCGCGATCCTCGCCCGTGAGAAGTCCATCGTCGCCGTCGTCGGCGTCCGCGGTGCAGCCGACCTCGCCGAGGGCGAGACGGTCGTCGTCGACGCCGCAGCCGGCGTCGTCACCACCCAGCCGACCGACGACGACATCGCGCAGGCCGAGCGCCGCGAGGCGGACCGCGCCGCCGCGGCGGACGCGCCCGTCACGCCTGGCGCGCTCGCGGACGGGACCGCCGTGCCGCTGCTCGCGAACCTCGGCAAGCCGCAGGACGCCGCGAAGGCCGTCGAGCTCGGCGCCGAGGGCGTGGGCTTGTTCCGCACCGAGTTCCTCTTCCTGAGCTCGTCGCAGGCACCCACCGTCGAGGAGCAGACGAAGGCGTACACCGAGCTGCTGCAGGCGTTCCCCGGCAAGAAGGTCGTCGTTCGCGCACTGGATGCCGGCGCCGACAAGCCGCTCGCCTTCCTGAACGACGCGCACGAGGAGAACCCGGCCCTCGGCCTCCGCGGCCTCCGCGCCCTCCGCGCCAGCGAGGACATCCTGCGCGAGCAGCTCACCGCCCTGGCCAACGCGGATGCCGCCACCGAGGCCGACCTCTGGGTCATGGCTCCGATGGTGTCGACCGTCGAGGAGACCGAGTACTTCGTCACGCTCGCGAAGGAGTACGGCATCAAGACCGCCGGCGTCATGGTCGAGGTTCCCTCGTCGGCCCTGCTCGCCGACAAGGTCCTCGCCCACGCCGACTTCGCTTCGATCGGGACGAACGACCTGACGCAGTACACGCTGGCGGCCGATCGGCTGCTGGGTTCGGTCTCGTCGTTCCAGGACCCGTGGCATCCCGCCGTCCTGCAGCTCGTCAAGGCGACGGGCGACGGCGGACGCGTCACCGGCAAGCCGATCGGCATCTGCGGCGAAGCCGCAGCCGACCCGCTGCTCGCGGTCGTCCTCGTCGGCCTCGGCGCGACGACGCTCTCCATGGCACCGACGGCGCTCGCAGACGTGCGCGCCACCCTCTTGCACCACAGCCTCGACGACGCGAAGCGCATCGCCGAAGCAGCCCTCGCCGCATCCGATGCGGCATCCGCCCGAGCCGCGGCCCAGGAAGCCGCAGCACAGCACACGGCCGCATGAACCGCGGCACACAAAAGGAGACACAGCACATGTCAACGGCGACAACAGCCACACGCGGCGCAAGCCGCGCACGCGTCGGCGTGCAGCGATTCGGAACGTTCCTGTCGGGCATGATCATGCCCAACATCGCGGCGTTCATCGCATGGGGCTTCATCACGATGCTCTTCATCCCGGACGGGTTCTTCGGCGCCAACAGCCCCTTCGGCTGGCACTGGTTCCCGGTCGCGGAGATCCTCGGCGGCGGCGGCGACGTCTCCGCCATCGGTTGGGAAGGTGCACGCACCGCGCTGACCGCAAGCGACAGCGGCCCCTACACGGGCTACGTCGGCATCGTCGGGGCGATGGTGACCTACCTTCTGCCCCTTCTGATCGCGAACACCGCGGGTCGGATGGTCTACGACGCCCGCGGTGGTGTCGTGGCGACGATCGCCGTCATGGGTGTGATCGTCGGCACCGACCAGCCGATGTTCCTCGGCGCGATGATCATGGGTCCGCTCGCCGCGTGGGTCACGAAGCAGATGGACAAGCTGTGGGACGGCAAGATCAAGCCCGGCTTCGAGATGCTCGTCAACAACTTCTCCGCGGGCATCCTCGGCATGCTCCTCGCGATCTTCGGCTTCTTCGCATTCGGTCCCCTCATGCTCGGAATCGGCCGACTGCTCGGCGGGATCGTCGACTGGCTCGTGTCGCTCAGCCTGCTGCCGCTGCTGTCGATCTTCGTCGAACCGGCGAAGGTGCTCTTCCTCAACAACGCCATCAACCACGGTGTGTTCACGCCGCTGGCCCTCCAGCAGGTAGAGGATGCCGGCAAGTCGATCCTCTTCCTCATCGAGGCGAACCCCGGCCCGGGCCTCGGCCTGCTGCTCGCGTTCACGTTCTTCGGCGTCGGGCAGGCGAAGGCCTCCGCACCGGGCGCCGCCATCATCCAGTTCGTCGGCGGCATCCACGAGATCTACTTCCCGTACGCGCTGAGCAAGCCCGCCACGATCCTCGCGCTGATCGCCGGTGGCGCAAGCGGTGTGACCGTCAACATGCTGTTCAACGGCGGACTCCAGTTCCCCGCCGCTCCCGGCAGCATCATCGCGGTCACGGCCGCGGCGATCGGAGCCGGCGTGCCGAACCTGCTCGTCGTCTACGCATCCGTCGTCGTCGCAGCTGTCGTCACGTTCCTCATCACCGCTGTGATCCTGCGGGCGTCCCGCAAGCGCGACCTCGCCGCCGAGGGTGACACCTTCGACGCCGCGATCGCTCAGACCGAGGCCAACAAGGGCAAGTCCTCGTCCGCGATGGACGCCCTCCGCGGCTCGGGTACGGCGACAGCCGCCGCATCCGCCCCTGCCGGCACCGCTGTCGCCGAGCGCGAGATCACGAACGTCGTGTTCGCATGCGACGCCGGCATGGGATCGTCCGCGATGGGCGCGAGCGTGCTCCGCAACAAGTTCAAGAAGGCGGGCGTCGAGGGCGTCACGGTCACCAACAAGGCGATCGCGAACCTCGACCCGTCGGCCGACTTGGTCATCACGCAGCAGCAGCTGACCGACCGTGCACGCGGAGTCACCCCCGACTCGATGCACGTCTCGGTCGACAACTTCATGAACTCGCCGAAGTACGACGAGGTCGTCGAGATGGTGCGTCGCCAGCGCGGCGACGCCTGATGCACAGCGCTGCGGGGTCGGGAACAATGGTCCCGACCCCGCAGCATCCTTTTTTCCACCCCCTCAGAAGGAGAACGTCATGGCTCGCGAAGTCCTCACCCTCGGCCAGATCCGCATCCACTCCGGCTCCGTCAGCCAGGAACAGGCCATGAAGGAGGCCGCCGACATCCTCGAGGCCGCCGGCGCCGTCACGAGCGCCTACTTCGACGCGATGCAGCAGCGCGAGGTCGCCGTCTCGACCTACATGGGCAACGAGCTCGCAATCCCCCACGGGACCAACGAGACCAAGGAAGCGATCCTCGACTCGGCGCTCTCGTTCGTCCGCTACGACGGCGGCGTCGACTGGGGCGGCGAGCACGTCTCGTTCGTCGTCGGCATCGCCGGCAAGGGCGATGAGCACCTCGAGATCCTGTCGCAGATCGCACTCCTGTTCTCCGAGGACGACGAAGTCGCGAAGCTCAAGGCCGCGCAGACGCCCGAAGAGCTCTACCAGCTGCTCGCGACGGTGAACAACGCATGAAAGCCGTCCACTTCGGCGCCGGCAACATCGGGCGCGGCTTCGTCGGACTGCTCCTGCACGAGGGCGGCTACGAGCTCGTGTTCTCGGACGTCGCGCCGACCCTCGTCGAGACGATCAACGCGGCATCCGAGTACACCGTTCACGAGGTCGGACCGGGCGGCGGTGACAAGACCGTCACCGGCTTTCGGGCGATCAACAGCCAGGCCGATCCCGACGCCGTGGCCGACGAGGTCGCCTCGGCCGACGTCGTGACGACCGCCGTCGGACCCAGCATCCTGCCGTTCGTCGCGCCGCACATCCTCGAGGGACTCGCCCGTCGCTCCGCCGACGCGAAGCCGCTGCAGGTCATGGCGTGCGAGAACGCGATCGGCGCGACCGACACCCTCCGCGGCGAGATCGAGAAGCTCGCCGGTGATGCGTGGGGCGACCTCTCCACACGCGCCGTGTTCGCCAACACCGCCGTCGACCGCATCGTCCCGGGCCAACCCGAGGGCGCTGGCGTCGACGTGACGGTCGAGCCGTTCTTCGAGTGGGCCATCGAGCGCGGCCCGTTCGGCGACGACCTGCCGAACATCCCCGGCGCCCACTTCGTCGACGACCTGGCCCCCTACATCGAGCGGAAGCTCTTCACGGTCAACACCGGACACGCCGCGACCGCCTACTTCGGTGCCGCCGCGGGGATCACCCGGATCTCCGACGCCCTGGCGGACCCCGGCATCCGGAGCAAGGTCGAGCAGGCCCTCGAGGAGACCTCCGCGTTCCTCGCGGCCGCGCACGGGCTCGACCCGGCCGAGCTCGCCGAGTACCGCGCGACGATTCTCGAGCGGTTCTCGAACGAGGCCCTGCCCGACACCGTGCAGCGCGTCGGCCGCCAGCCGCTGCGCAAGCTGTCGCGTCACGAGCGCTTCGTCGGACCCGCCTCCGCCGCTGCCGAGAGTGGTCTCGGCGTCGACGGGCTCATCGCCGCGATCGCCGCCGCGCTTCGGTTCGAGGACGCCGCAGACCCGCAGGCCGTCGAGTTGCAGGAGCGCATCAGGACGGAGGATGCCGCGGCCTTCACGGCATCCGTCACCGGTCTCGAGCCCGCCCACCCCCTGTTCGCACGCGTGCAGGAGCAGGTCGCCCAGCGGCAGACCGACCTCGGCGTCTACAGCGCGTGAGCGCGTCGAAGCGGCCCCGCTCCCGGGCACGGCGCATCGTCTCGATCGTGCTGCTGTCCGTGGCGGGGCTGCTCGTCGCCGGGATCGTCGGCATCGTGATCTGGAGCCAGGTCGGCGTCATGGGCGCTGAGGCCGGACCGCTCGCCTCGGTGCGCGAGGACGACCGGGTCGCCGTGTCCGACACCGGTGGCAACGTGGTGATGTCGCCGGCCTCCGGGGAGAGCACCGCCGGGCTGGTCTTCATCCCCGGCGCGAAGGTCGACGCCGAGGCCTACGAGGCGAAGCTCTCGGGGCTCGTCGCCGAGGACGGGATGACGGTCGTCATCACCCGCCCGTGGCTGAACCTCGCCTTCTTCGATCCCCGGCCCCTGTCGACGTTCACCGATGCCGCGCCCGGCGTCGGCACCTGGCTCGTCGGCGGCCACTCCCTCGGCGGTGTGCGCGCGTGTCAGCTCGCGCCGGACGCGGACGGCCTGGTGCTGTTCGCCTCGTACTGCGCGAACGACCTCGCCGACTCCGGGCTGCCGGTGCTGAGCATCTCGGGTTCGGAAGACGGGCTGTCGACGCCCGAGAAGATCCAGGACTCCCGCGGAATGCTGCCCGCCGACGCCGAGTTCGTCGAGATCCCCGGCGCCTCGCACGCCTCCTTCGGCGACTACGGCCCCCAGGCCGGTGACGGCACCCCCACGATCGATGACACCGACATGACGGCCGAGATCACGGCATCCGTCGCGGACCTCCTCTCCCGCCTCTGACCTGCGCTACGAGGTCCCACTTCGGCCGGGTATCCGCCCTGGTTTCCCGGCCGGATGGGGACCTCGTGCGTCACGGCGCCCACCCCGCCCGCTCGAGCGCGCTCGCGACCATGCGCACCGCGGCCCGCCCGTCTCCCTGCAGATGGTGCCGGAGGATGCGGACGAGTACCCACCCCTGCTCGCGGATGTCGTTCCACCTGTCCGCGTCGCGCTCGAACTGCGCACGGTCCTCCGCATGCTGGCGCCCGTCGTACTCCACTGCGACCCGCCATGGTGCATAGGCGAGGTCGAGGCGGGCGACGAACCGCCCGTCCGGCGCGGTGATCACGGGGTTGAGGAGCGGCTCCGGCATCCCTGCGGCACACAGGACGAGCCTCAGCCGGGTCTCGGTCGGCGACTCGGCTCCGACACGGACGTCAGCCAGCGCCGACTCGAGCGCTGCCTGTCCGCGGCCTGATCCCGTGACCACCTCGCGTGTCAGATCGTCGAGGGTGAGCAACCCCCGTCGTCCGACGAGGAAGTCCCCGGCGACGACGAGCTCGGTATGACCCCACCACGATGCGACGTGACGCCACGCCTTCACCGGATGCTCGACGCGCAGCCCGCCGACGACGCGGATGTCGGGTGCGCGCTGACCGAGGCGATGACCGACGACGCCCGCGACGCGCGGCTCGCGATCAGGCCGATGCGCCGCGACGTGGAGCAGATGCGAGCGGCGATCGGACGGCATGGGGACTCCGTAGAGGGCAAGGGCCGTGCTGTGGCTGAAGAATTGCCCTGGCCGCATGCGCTGCGCGAAGTGCGTCGCCCGCGCCGACAGCGAGTCGACGTCTCCCCCGGCCGGGACACGGACGCCGGGAAACGGGACGGCGAGGTCATCCGCATCGAGCCGGCCGGCGGAGACGCCCGCCGCCCGCGCATCCCGGACCGCGAACGCGCGGTCCTGCAGGTGTTCGGGGAGAGGTCGCGGTCGTCGCATCCGGGAAGCGTGACCGACGGCATCCGCTCGGAGTCACGCCTGACCGCCCTTCGGGGACGGCGCTCGCGGCGGCGGCCCTGGGGAGGAAGACCGAAGTCCCGATCGGGCCGGGTATGAGCGCGCCATACCCGGCCCGATCGGGACCTCGACAAGTCGTCAGGCCGAGAAGCCCTCACCGATGAGCTCGATGAGCTCCTCGCGCTCCTCGATCGTGAGGAAGGCGGCCGCGGCAGCGTTCAGCTGGAACGCCTCGAGGTCGTCGAGCGTGTACTCGAACGCGTCCGCGAGGAGCTTCAGCTCACGCGTCAGCGACGTGCGGCTCATGGTGCGGTTGTCGACGTTCACGGTGACGGCGAAGCCGAGCTGGTACAGCAGGTCGAAGGGGTGGTCCTCGAGCTGCGTGCCCCACGCCGCGATCGCACCGGTCTGAAGGTTCGACGACGGCGAGAGCTCCAGGGGGATCTCGCGGTCCCGCACCCAGCGGGCCAGGTCGCCGAAGCGCACCTGCACCTCCTCGCCCTTCTGCTCGACGACGTCGAGGTCCTCGGCGATGCGCACACCGTGTCCCAGGCGCAGCGCGCGCCCGTCGACCAGCGCGGAGCGGATCGAGTCGAGACCGGCGGCCTCTCCGGCGTGCACCGTGGCGGGGAAGAAGGCGGAGGCCAGGTAGTCGAACGCCGGACGCAGGTTCGACGGCGGGAAGCCCGCCTCGGGACCGGCGATGTCGAACCCGACGGCGCCCCGTCCGCGGTGACGGACGGCGAGCTCGGCGATCTCGAGCGACCGGTCGGTGTGACGCATCGCGCTGATGAGCTGGCCGACGCGGATGTCGCGGCCCGATCCCTCGACCGAGTCCTCACCCTCCTCGATGCCCTCCTGCACGGCCTCTACGACCTCGTCGAGGCTGAGGCCGCCGCCCAGGTGCTGCTCCGGAGCCCAGCGCACCTCGCCGTAGATGACGCCGTCGGCCGCGAGGTCCTCGACGAACTCCTTCGCGACGCGGCGCAGTCCGTCGCGGGTCTGCATGACCGCGATGGTCAGGTCGAACGTCTTCAGGTACTCGACGAGCGAGCCCGAATCCGACTGGTCCTCGAACCAGTCGGCGAGGTCGTCGGCCGCGGTCTCGGGAACCTCGACACCCGCCTCATCGGCGAGCTCGATGATCGTCTGCGGGCGCAGGGCACCGTCGAGGTGGTCGTGCAGCGACACCTTGGGGAGAGAGCGGATCGAGACGCCCTCGAGGTTCGCGTCACCGTGCTGATCGATGGCCATTGTGCAGTCCTGTCGTGAGGGTTTCAGGCGGTGATGCGCTCGAGGACGAGCGGGGTGGATGCCGGGGCTTCCGCACCGATCTCCCAGGCACCCTCGAGCGCCTCGGCGGCGCGCCCGAAGCGCTTGTCATCGTCGGCGAGCAGGGTGAACAGCGGCTGTCCGGCGGTGACCGTGTCGCCCGGCTGCACGTGCAGGTCGATGCCGGCGGCGTGGATGACGGGGTCCTGCGCGCGGGCGCGTCCGGCGCCGAGGCGCCAGGCCGCGATCCCGAACGGGAGGGCTTCGAGCCGCGTGACGACGCCGGACTCCGTCGCGGTGACGGTGTGGGTCTCGCGGGGCGCCGGCATCGCGGCATCCGGGTCGCCGTCCTGCGCGCGGATCATCCGGCGCCACGAGTCCATGGCGCGGCCGTCCTTCAGGGCGGCCTCCACGTCGGCGTCGGGCTGGCCGGCGAGAGCGAGCATCTCGCGCGCGAGGGCGACGGTGAGCTCGACGACGTCGGCGGGGCCGCCGCCGGCGAGCACCTCGACGGACTCGCGAACCTCGTTGGCGTTGCCGATGGCGAGACCGAGGGGCGTGTTCATGTCGGTCAGCAGCGCCGTGGTCGCGACGCCCGAGTCCGTGCCGAGGGCGACCATCGTGCGGGCGAGTTCGCGGGCCTTGTCGACGTCCTGCATGAAGGCGCCGGAACCGAACTTCACGTCGAGGACGAGCGAGTCGGTTCCCTCGGCGATCTTCTTCGACATGATGCTCGACGCGATGAGCGGGATCGCCTCGACCGTGCCCGTGACGTCGCGGAGCGCGTAGAGCCGCTTGTCGGCCGGGGCGAGGCCCGACCCCGCAGCGCAGATGACGGCGCCGACGTCGCGCATCTGCGCCACCATCTCGTCGTTGCTGAGGGCTGCGCGCCACCCGGGGATGGCCTCGAGCTTGTCGAGCGTGCCCCCGGTGTGGCCCAGGCCGCGGCCCGAGAGCTGCGGCACGGCGACACCGAACGCGGCGACGAGGGGCGCGAGCGGCAGCGTGATCTTGTCGCCCACGCCGCCGGTGGAGTGCTTGTCGACGGTCGGCTTGCCGAGGCCGGCGAAGCTCATCCGCTCCCCCGACGCGATCATCGCGTCGGTCATGACGCGGATCTCGTCGCGGCTCATGCCGTTCAGGAGCACGGCCATCGCGAACGCGGCCATCTGCGAGTCGGCGACGTACTCCCGCGTGTAGGCGTCGATCATCCAGCGGAGCGCGTCCTCGGGGACGGCTCCCCCGTCGCGCTTGGTGCGGATGACGTCGACGGCGTCGAACGCCTCGACCGCGCTCATCGGGCCGCCTCCAGGTCGCGGGGCCCGAACGCGTCGGGCAGGACCTCGTCGATGGTGCGGATGCCCGAGACGGTCTCGAGCAGCATCCCGGGGATCGCGAACTCGTTGAGCAGCTGCCGGCAGCGTCCGCACGGCATGATCGTCTCGCCGTCGTTGTTGACGCAGACGAAGGCGACGAGCTCGCCGCCGCCGGTCATGTGGAGATTCCCGACCAGCCCGCATTCGGCGCACAGGCCGACGCCGTAGGACGCGTTCTCGACATTGCAGCCGGTCACGATCCGCCCGTCGCTCACGAGCGCCGCGGCGCCCACTCGGTAACGGGAGTACGGCGCGTACGCCTTCTCCATGGCCTCGACGGCTGCCGAACGCAGCTCGTCCCAATCGATGTCGGTCACGACTTCTTCCTCTGTAGATGAGCGGATGCCGCGGGTCGCGGCATCCCGTGTCAGCCCTTGATGTAGGGCTTGCCCGCTGCCGCGGGCCCGCGGATCTGGCCGGCGAAACCGGCGACCGCGAGAATCGTCACGACGTACGGCAGCATGAGCATGAATTCGCTGGGGATGGGGGTGTCCAGCACGGTGAGCTGGTTCTGCAGGTTCGTCGCGAAGCCGAACAGGAGCGCCGCGAGTGTCGCGCGGATCGGGTCCCAGCGTCCGAAGATGACGGCCGCGAGAGCGATGAAGCCGAGTCCTGCGGTCATCTCCTTGCCGAACTGCGGCACCGAGACGAGCGTGAAGTACGCGCCGCCGATGCCGGCGATCGCACCGGCGAGCGAGACGTTCCAGAACCGCGTCATGTTGACCTTGATGCCCACGGTGTCGGCGGCCTGCGGGTGCTCGCCGACGGCCCTGAGGCGCAGGCCCCAGCGCGTGCGGTACAGACCCCACGAGACGACGGCGACGGTGATGTACATGAGGTACACGATGAAGGTCTGGTTGAACAGGACCGGACCGATGATCGGGATCTCGCTCAGCAGCGGGATCTCGATGCGACCGAAGCGCTCGGGCTGGTTGAGCGTGTCCTCGTTCGGGACGAGCAGCGCCCCGTACAGGAAGCCGGTCAGGCCCGTGACCAGGACGTTGAGGACGACACCGACGATCACCTGGTCGACGAGGTACTTGATCGCGAACGCCGCCAGGACGAACGAGACGAGGACGCCACCGATCATCGCGCCGAACAGGCCGACGAAGGGGTTCCCGGTGATGCTCGACAGGAGGGCCGCCGAGAACGCGCCGAGGAGCAGCTGCCCCTCGATGGCGACGTTGACGACACCGACGCGTTCGCCGATGACACCGCCCAAAGCGCCGAACACGAGCGGGACCGACAGCGAGACGGCACCGAACAGCAGGCTCGTGACGGGGAAGATCCCCCCGGCGGCCGCCCACACGATGAATGCCACGACGGCGATCACGGCGAAGGCCGTGGTCAGCCAGAGGGGCGTCCGGCGGTAGTTCCAGGCGTTCCACCCGGCGAGGGCTGCGAGCGCCACCAGGATGACGACCATCACCCAGCTCGTCGCGCCCGTGGGAACGGCGAGGTCGGGGACCGCGATGGAGGACGTCGCGTCGCCGAGTCGGAACGTCGTGGTGACGCCGCGCGGCACCAGCAGGAACAGCAGTGCCATGAGGACGACGACGACACCGAATACGAGGGGCACCTTGATGTGCCGTTCTTTGACGACGTCCAGCTGGATCGTGCCGTCGGATTCGAGTGCGGGAGCAGGAGCGCTCATGCCGACACCGCCTTCTTCGCGGCCTTGGCTCGCGCCTTGTCCGCCTTCTCGATCTCGGTCTTGGGCAGGAAGAACACGGCGCGCAGCAGCGGCGGCGCCGCGATGAAGAGGACGACGAGCGACTGGACGACGAGCACGATGTCGACCGGGATGCCCTGCGCCTGCATCGAGAACGACCCCGCCTTGAGGGCGCCGAACAGGATGCCGGCGGCGAAGGTCCCCCACGCGCGGCTGCGCCCGAGGAGTGCGACGGTGATCGCATCGAAGCCGATACCGGCGTCGATGGTCGCGGCGAAGCCGGTCGTCACGTTGCCCTGGATCTGGTTCATCGCCGCGAGGCCTGCGAGGCCGCCGGCGAAGACCATGGCGTAGACGTAGATGCGCTCGACGTTGATGCCACCCGCGCGTGCGGCGTGAGGGTTCTCACCCACGGCGCGCATGCGCAGGCCCAGGCTGGAGCGCTCGATGAGCCACCAGACGAACAGGGTCGCGATGACGACGATGACAAAACCCCAGTCCAGCTGCGGGAACATCGGACCGAGGAGGTCCGGGAACTGCGCGCTCGCGGGAGTCGGCTGCGACTGCGGCTGGTTGGTCCCCTCCGCCTGCAGCAGGCCCGGGGTGCGCAGCATCCACAGCAGCAGGTAGTACGCGACGTAGTTGAGCATGATCGTGAGGATCACCTCGTGCGCGCCGGTGCGTGCTTTCAGCAGGCCGACGAGCCCGCCCCAGATCGCTCCGCCGAGGATGCCGGCGAGCAACGTGATCGGCAGGTGGACCAGCAGGGGCAGATCCAGGTTGAAGGCGAAGAACCCGGCGAAGAGCGCACCGACGAGCATCTGGCCGCGCGCACCGATGTTGAACAGGCCCACGCGGAACGCGAGCGCGACGCCGAGGCCCGCGGCGATCAGGGGGGCTGCGAATCCGAGCGAGTTCGTCAACGGCCGGATCTGCGCGGCGAAGTCGGTGACGCGCGGGTTGAAGACGGCGCCGCGGAACAAGGCTTCATAGCCGTTGTAGATGGCGTTCCATGCGGCGACGATGGTGTCGGTGGGGCGCGCGAAGAAGTATCCGCTGGCCTCCTCGACGTCCTCGTTCGTCACGGCGATGAGGATGCCGCCGACGATCAGCGCCAGGACGACGGCGAGGATCGTGGTCACCGCGCTGCCGCGCATGAGCTCGCGGAAGAAGACGTCCGTCCGGGACGTCTCCTTCGGCTCCTTCTCCCCCGTCAGCGGACCGCTGGCCGTCGGCAACTGGGTGGCGGGGTGCGCCGCGTCGGCGGCGCCGGGCGTGGTGCCGCTCATGCAGCCACCTCCGGGTCGGTTGCGCCGGCCATCATCAGGCCGAGGGTGTCGCGGGGTGTGTCCCCGGGAACGATGCCGACGACGCGGCCTCGGTACATGACCGCGATGCGGTCGGCGAGGGCGGTGACCTCGTCGAGTTCGGTCGAGACGACGATGACGGGGATGCCGGCATCGCGGGTCTCGACGATGCGCTTGTGGATGAATTCGATGGAACCGACGTCGACGCCGCGCGTGGGCTGCGCGGCGACGAACAGCTTGAGGTCGCGGCTCATCTCGCGAGCGATGACGACCTTCTGCTGGTTGCCGCCCGAGAGGGTGCCTGCGGGGGTCTCCGGTCCGCGCGTGCGGATGTCGTACTCCTCGATGCGGGCGCGGGCGAACGCGTCGAGCTCAGCGCGACGGATGGTACCTCCGCGCGAGAACGCCGGGTCGGTCGACCGGTCGAGGATCAGGTTCTCGGCGACGGAGAAGCCGCCGACCAGGCCGTCCTCCTTGCGGTCTTCGGGAACGAAACCGACCCCGGCATCGAGGATGCTGCGGACGCTCTTGCCCACCAGTTCGGTGCCGTCGAGGCGGATCGAGCCCTCGGTGCGGGCTGCGAGGCCGACGATCGCCTCGACCAGTTCGGTCTGACCGTTGCCCTGCACGCCGGCGACGGCCAGGATCTCTCCCGGGCGGACGTCGAACGAGACGTCGTCGACGACGATGCTGCCTCCGGGAGTGAGGACGCGGAGGTCGCGCACCTCGAGGCCGCCCTCGCGGACGCTCGCAGGCTCCTTCTGCACGGTGAGCTCGACCGCGCGACCGACCATCAGAGAGGCCAGCTCGGCGTTCGTCGCCGTGGGCGACGCCGTGCCGACGATCTTGCCGAGGCGAACGACCGTGATGCGGTCCGCGACCTCGCGGACTTCGCGGAGCTTGTGGGTGATGAAGACGATGGAGGTGCCTTCGTCGCGCAGCTGGCGCATGATGCCCATGAGCTCATCGGTCTCCTGCGGCGTGAGGACGGCGGTCGGCTCGTCGAAGACGAGGACCTTCGCATCGCGCGAGAGCGCCTTGATGATCTCGACCCGCTGCTGGACACCGACGGGGAGGTCGCCGACGAGGGCGTCGGGGTCGATCTGGAAACCGAAGCGGTCCGCGACGGCGCGGACGTGGTCGCGGGCCTGAGCCAGGTCGAGCCGTCCGAGACCCTTCGTCTTCTCGTGCCCGAGCATGACGTTCTCGGCGACGGTGAAGACGGGGATGAGCATGAAGTGCTGATGCACCATGCCGATCCCGGCGGCCATCGCGTCGCCGGGACCCCGGAAGTTCTGGACGACGTCGTCCAGGAGGATCTGGCCTTCATCTGCGCGGTAGAGGCCGTACAGGACGTTCATGAGTGTGGATTTGCCGGCGCCGTTCTCACCGAGGAGCGCGTGGATCTCCCCCGGCTCGACCACGAGGTCGATGTGATCGTTGGCGACGAGGCTGCCGAATCTCTTGGTGATTCCGCGGAGCTCGAGCTTCATACGAGAACCCTATCCGGCGGGTGTCAGGAAGCACCCGCCAACGAATGTGGAGTGAACGGCACTCGGGGCGGGCAGCTGCACGCCGCCCGCCCCGAGTGTGTGTCGTTCAGATCACGGCGAGTTCTTCGACTCCACCGTGATGTCGCCCGCGACGATCGCCTTCTGGAGGGCGGCGAGCTCGTCGGTCAGACCGGCGGGCAGCTTCGACTCGAAGTCGTGGAAGCTCGAGAGCTTGACGCCCTCGTTCTCCAGCGTGCCGATGTACGGCGCGGCGTCGAACTCACCGGTGGAGGCGGCGACCGTGGTGTCGTAGACGGCCACGTCGATGGCCTTCATGATCGAGACCAGCGTGACGTCGGTCACGCTCGTGTCGGCGACGGCGAGGTCGGTGTCGACGCCGAGCATGAGGGTGTCGTCACCGCTGTCGGTGATGGCGGCCGCGGCGCTCTTGTAGATGGGGCCGCCGACGGGGAGGATGACGTCGACGCCCTGGTCGAGGACGGACTGCGCCGTCTGCTTCGCGGTGTCGTTGGCGTCGAAGCCGCCGGTGAAGGCGCCCTTCTGGCCCGCGACGTCCCAGCCGAAGAGCTGGACGTCCGCACCCTTGTCCTCGTTGTACTTCTCGACGCCGAGCGCGTAGCCGTCCATGAAGACCGCGACGGACGGGATCTGGATGCCGCCGAAGGTGCCGACCTTGTTGACGCCGGCCTCCGCGGACCACGCCGCGGCGGCGTAGCCGCCGAGGTACGCGGCCTCGGCCGTGTTGAACACGAGGGGCTTGATGTTGGGGGCGTCGGTCTTGCCGTCCTGGTCGGTGTCCGCGTAGTCGTCGATGATCGCGAACTGCAGGTTGGGGTTGGCCTTGGCCGCCTCGACCGTCGCGGCGGCGAGCTTGAACCCGACCGAGACGATGAGGGTGCAGCCCTCGGAGATCGCCGTCGTCATGTTGGGCTCGTAGTCGTTGTCGTTGGTCGACTCGAACTCGATGGGGTCCACGCCGAGCTCGTCGGCGGCCTTGTCCATGCCGTTCTTGGCCGACTCGTTGAACGACTTGTCGTTCCAGCCACCGGCGTCGGAGATCAGGCAGGGCTTGAAGCCGTCGACGACGTCGCCGGCACCGGCGCCGGCGGACGACGACGGGTTGGCCTCGGGGGCGGTACCGCAACCGGCCAGCGCGGCGATGAGAAGCGCGGCACCGGCGATGCCGGCGAGCTTCTTCGGGTTCGAGATGGTCAAGAGTGCCTCCACGGAAGAGAACCCGCGGACTTCGCGGGTGTGCGCAACCGAAGTTACCTACTGTGACGACGACCGGGCACCCTGATGAGCGCGTGAGGCCGAATGGTTACAAAGCCGCAATGAACCTGTCACAGGAGCGGCATCCTGCCCAAGAAACCCACCCGAGGGCGGTCAGAGGACGTCGCCGCGGCCGGTCACCTTCAAGGCGTCGACCACGCTCTTCACGCGCTGTGCATGTTCCGCCGTCGTGACGAGCAGCGCGTCGTCGGTGTCGACCACGACGATGTCGCGCACGCCGATGATGCTGATCACCCGGCTGGTCTGCGAGACCACGATCCCGCTCGCCGCATCGGAGAGCACGCGGGCGTTCTGACCGAGGATCGCGAGGTCGCTGCGACCGGCGGAGTTGAGCTTGGCGAGGCTCGCGAAGTCTCCGACGTCGTCCCAGTCGAAGTGCCCGGGCACGACGGCGAGCTTGCCCTTCTCCGCGGCGGGCTCGGCGACGACGTAGTCGATGGCGATCTTCTCGAGGGTCGGCCAGATGCGGTCGACGGCAGGACCCCGGCGGTCCCGGTCGTCCCATGCCTCGGCGAGCTCCATGAGCCCCGCATGCAGGGTCGGGTTGTTGGCTTCGATCTCGGCGAGCAGCACGTCCGCCCGCGAGATGAACATGCCCGCGTTCCAGAGATAGGAGCGATCCGCGACGTAGGACTTGGCCGTCTCGAGGTCGGGCTTCTCGACGAACCGCTCCACGAGGGAGGCATCCCGCGCGCCCTCGACGATCAGCTCGCCGCCGCGCTTGATGTAGCCGAACCCGATCGCGGGCTCCGACGGTGCGATGCCGATCGTGCAGATGTATCCCTCGCGGGCCACCGCGACCGCGTCGCGCACCGCGAACTCGAAGACGCGCGAGCCGCGGATGACGTGGTCCGCCGCGAAGGAACCGATGACGACATCCGGATGCCGACGGTGCAGGATCGCCGCGGCGAGACCGATCGCGGCGGCCGAGTCGCGCGGCTCCGATTCGAGGATGACGTTCTTGTCCGGGATGCCGGGAAGCTGCCCCTCGACGGCCGCCCGGTGTGCGCGGCCGGTGACCACGGCGATCCGATCGGGCCCCGTCAGCGGCTCGAGTCGGTTCCAGGTGTCGCGAAGCAGCGAGTGGCCGGAACCCGTCAAGTCGTGGAGGAACTTCGGCGCATCGGCGCGGGAGAGCGGCCAGAGGCGCGATCCGACACCGCCGGCGGGGATGACGGCATAGAAATCCTCGATGTGTTCGACCATGCCCCGAACCCTACCGGCCGACCGTGACGCCCTCATTCCGCTCCGATGACGGTCGCAGTCGGCCCTGTCGCCCCGAGCACCGTGCGATCTAAGGCTCGCCTTCCTCGCCCGCCTCCTTCGACGCCGCTTAGGATGGTCGGTGCGCCCGCTTGCGACGATGGGCGACATTCCCCGGGATGCCGCGATCTCGCCGCACGCGCGCGATCCATCTCACTCAAGGGAGGACGACCGTGTCTGCACCAGCACGCGTCACGCCGTCGATCGCTGAGACCACGTCCAAGACCCCGCGCGGCACGCTGTACCGCGGTAACGAGGGCATGTGGTCGTGGGTCCTTCACCGCATCACCGGCATCGCCATCTTCTTCTTCCTGCTCGTGCACGTCCTCGACACGGCGCTCATCCGGGTCTCGCCCGATGCGTACAACGCGGTCATCGGCACGTACAAGAACCCGATCATGGGCATCGGCGAAGTCGCCCTGGTCGGCGCCATCGTCTACCACGCCTTCAACGGCCTCCGCATCATCGCGGTGGACCTCTGGCCGTGGGCCACACGCCACCAGCGTCAGCTGTGGTGGGGTGTGCTGGCCGTCTGGGCCGTCACCCTCGTCGGCTTCGCGGCGCGCCACCTTCCGAACGTCTTCTCGCACTTGGGAGGCGAGCACTGATGACCGCCGACACCCTCGCCGCTCCGCGCACCCCGCAGGGCAAGGCCGCCGTCCGCAAGAAGGGCCCCAACCTCGAGAAGTGGGGTTGGGTCTTCATGCGCGTCTCGGGCGTGCTCTTGCTCGTCCTCATCTTCGGCCACCTCTTCGTGAACCTCATGCTCGATGAGGGCATCTCGGGCCTGGACTTCGCCTTCGTCGCAGGCAAGTTCGCCACACCGTTCTGGCAGTGGTGGGACGTCCTCATGCTGTGGCTGGCGTTCATCCACGGCACGAACGGCATGCGCACGATCGTCAACGACTACGTCACCAACGCGAAGGTCCGCCGGGTCCTCGTCACCAGCCTGTGGGTGGTGGCCGGCTTCATGATCCTCCTCGGCACCCTCGTCGTCTTCACCTTCGACCCCTGCATCCCCAACCTCGACGGCAGCGTTCTGGCCGAGGTCTGCAAGGCACAGGGCTGAGCCGGCTCGCCCGGCACGCAAACGCAGAGAACAGAGGCATTCGTCACGTGAGCACTCAGACCGCGGACTCCGTCGTCAAGGACGGCGTCCACTACCACCAGTTCGATGTCGTCATCGTCGGCGCCGGCGGCGCCGGCATGCGCGCCGCGATCGAAGCCGGTCCCGGCGCGAAGACCGCTGTCATCACCAAGCTCTACCCCACCCGCAGCCACACCGGTGCGGCACAGGGCGGCATGGCGGCGGCGCTCGCCAACGTCGAAGAGGACTCCTGGGAGTGGCACACCTTCGACACCGTCAAAGGCGGCGACTACCTCGTCGACCAGGACGCGGCCGAGATCCTCGCGAAGGAAGCCATCGACGCGGTCATCGACCTCGAGAACATGGGCCTGCCCTTCAACCGCACGCCCGACGGCAAGATCGACCAGCGCCGTTTCGGCGGGCACACCGCAGAGCACGGAAAGAACCCCGTCCGTCGCGCGTGCTACGCCGCCGACCGGACCGGCCACATGATCCTCCAGACGCTGTTCCAGAACTGCGTCAAGCTCGGCATCAACTTCTTCAACGAGTTCTACGCGCTCGACCTCATCACGGTGAAGGATGCCCTGGGTCGCACCGGCATCGCCGGCGTCGTCGCCTACGAGCTCGCCACCGGTGACCTGCACGTCTTCCACTCCAAGGCCGTGATCTTCGCGACCGGCGGCTTCGGCAAGATCTTCAAGACGACCTCG
Source organism: Microbacterium sp. LKL04 (assembly GCF_900102005.1). Taxonomy (NCBI): domain Bacteria; kingdom Bacillati; phylum Actinomycetota; class Actinomycetes; order Micrococcales; family Microbacteriaceae; genus Microbacterium; species Microbacterium sp. LKL04. The sequence continues at coordinate 1,761,335 of NZ_LT627736.1, forward strand.
AACGCGCACACCCTCACGGGTGACGGCGTCGGCATCGTCTGGCGCAAGGGCCTGCCGCTCGAGGACATCGAGTTCTTCCAGTTCCACCCGACAGGCCTGGCGGGCCTCGGCATCCTCCTCACCGAGGGTGCCCGCGGTGAAGGCGCGATCCTCCGCAACGCCTCGGGCGAGCGGTTCATGGAGCGGTACGCCCCCACCATCAAGGACCTGGCCCCCCGCGACATCGTCGCGCGCTGCATGGTCAAAGAGGTCCTCGAGGGCCGCGGCGCCGGTCCGAACAAGGACTACGTCTACCTCGACTGCACCCACCTGGGTGCCGAGGTCCTCGAGACCAAGCTCCCCGACATCACCGAGTTCGCCCGCACCTACCTGGGCGTCGACCCGGTCGTCGAGCCGGTGCCGGTCATGCCGACCGCGCACTACGCGATGGGCGGCATCCCGACCAACATCAAGGGCGAGGTCCTCGCCGACAACGACACCATCGTCCCCGGCCTCTACGCCGCGGGCGAGTGCGCGTGCGTGTCGGTGCACGGCGCCAACCGCCTCGGCACGAACTCGCTGCTCGACATCAACGTGTTCGGCAAGCGCTCGGGCCAGAACGCCGTCGAGTACGTCCAGACGGCCGAGTTCATGCCGCTCCCCGAGGACCCCGCGAAGGAGGTCCGCGAGCTGATCGAGGGCCTGCGCAGCAACGCCGGGACCGAGCGCATCTCCACCCTCCGCAAGAAGCTGCAGGAGGAGATGGACGCCAACGCCCAGGTCTTCCGCACAGAGGAGACCCTGACCAACGTCATGGGGACGATCAACGACCTGCGCGAGCGGTACAAGAACGTCCACGTCGACGACAAGGGCAAGCGCTACAACACCGACCTCCTCGAGGCCGTCGAGCTGGGCTTCCTCCTCGACATCGCCGAGATCGTCGCCTACGCCGCACGCAACCGCAAGGAGAGCCGCGGCGGCCACATGCGCGAGGACTACCCCGACCGCAACGACGACAAGTACATGCAGCACACGATGGCCTACCTCACGGGCGACCCGCACTCCGCGAACCCCGAGGACCACATCCGCCTGGATTGGAAGCCGGTCGTGTTCACCAAGAACGAGCAGGGCGAGTACAACTACCCGCCGATGGAGAGGAAGTACTGATGACGATCGTCGACAGCGGCGCCCCTGCGCAGACGCAGGAGACGAACGACTCCGGCATCCAGTCGTATCTGGTCACCTTCATCATCCGACGCTTCGACCCCGAGGTGGACGCTGAGCCGCGCTGGGTCGACTACGACGTGGAGATGTACCCGACGGACCGCGTGCTCGACGCGCTGCACCGCATCAAGTGGGACGTCGACGGCACGCTGAGCTTCCGCCGCTCATGCGCCCACGGCATCTGCGGCTCGGACGCCATGCGCATCAACGGCCGCAACCGCCTCGCCTGCAAGACGCTGATCAAAGACCTCGACATCTCGAAGCCGATCTACGTCGAGGCGATCAAGGGCCTGCCGCTGGAGAAGGACCTCATCGTCGACATGGACCCGTTCTTCGAGTCCTTCCGCGACGTGCAGCCCTTCCTGCAGGCCAACAGCGCACCGGAGCCCGGCAAGGAGCGCATCCAGTCCATCAAGGACCGCGCCGTCTACGACGACACCACGAAGTGCATCCTCTGCGCCGCGTGCACGTCGTCCTGCCCCGTGTTCTGGACCGACGGCCAGTACTTCGGCCCCGCCGCCATCGTCAACGCGCACCGCTTCATCTTCGACTCGCGCGATGACGCGGGCGACGTGCGCCTCGACATCCTCAACGACAAGGAAGGCGTGTGGCGCTGCCGCACCACCTTCAACTGCACCGAGGCCTGCCCCCGCGGCATCGAGATCACGAAGGCCATCGCCGAGGTCAAGCAGGCGGTCCTCCGCGGCTGATCCAGCCGGATAGCCTCGAGGCGTGACCTCGGACGACACGACGCCTCCCCTGCGCGAGCGGTGGGAGGCGTCTCGTCTGCGCGAGCGCCTCGATCAGCCGATCGAGCGGGCCACCGAGCTCACGCAGCGGACGATCGGCTCGTTCCCCGTCCGGGTGTGGCGCCGGTTCCTCCGGCGGAACGGGTTCCTGCTCGCGGCATCCATCAGCTACCAGTCCCTGTTCGCGATCTTCGCGACGCTCTACACGGCCTTCGCCGCGGTCGGGCTGTGGCTCGGCGGCTCGCAGGCCGCGATCGACGGACTCATCGCCGTCGTGAACTCCTACCTGCCGGGATTCATCGCCGCCGGCAGCACGGTGGAACCCGCCGACGTCGCCCAGATCGCCCGCGACAGCAGCAGCCTGCTGGCCGTCACCGGTGCGATCGCCGTGGCCGTCGCGATCTGGACCGCGATCGGGTTCGTCACCTTCACCCGTCGCGCCGTGCGCGACATCTTCGGCCTGCCCTTCGACGCGCGCAGCTTCGTGCTCCTGAAGCTCGGCGACCTCCTCGCCGCCGTGCTGTTCGGACTCGCCCTGGTCCTCGGCGCCGCCTCGGGCCTGGTCGCCGGCGGTGTCGTCGCCCGCGTCCTCGCGTGGGCCGAGGTGCCGTACGAGTCGGCCCTCGTCGACGTGACGAGCCGGATCGCCTCGGTGCTCGTCAGCATCATCCTGAACACCGCCGCCCTGACCGGCCTCATCCGCTTCCTGACGGGGACCACGCTTCCCTGGCGCGCCATCATCCCCGGGGCCGCCGCGGGCGGCAGCGCTCTCGCCCTGCTGCAGCTCGGCGCCGGATTCCTCGCGGTCTACTCCCCGACCAACCCGCTCCTGGCCACCTTCTCCGTCGTCATCGGCCTCCTGCTGTGGCTTCGCCTGGCCGGGATCGTCATCCTCGTCGCGGCATCCTGGATCTCCGTGGCCGCCGAGGACGCCGACATCCCGCTGGTGGAGGTGACGGCGCAGCAGCGCCGCGAGCAGGAGCGGCGCGCGCTCCGGGTCGTGGCTGAAGCCGGCGTCCGCGAGGCGCGGCAGGCGGTCGCGGACGCCTCGTGGTGGCAGAAGCCGGGCGCACGGCGAGACCTCCGGCACGCCGAGGAGCTCCTCGACCGCACGCGTCGGTGAGGCGTGTCCGTCGCCCTCGATACGCTGGAACGCGTGCCACGAACACTCCGCATCGCCTCCGTCAACGTCAACGGCATCCGCGCCGCCGCCCGGAAGGGCATGCACGCCTGGCTCGAGACCGCCGGCGTCGACGTCCTGACCCTCCAGGAGGTGCGGGCCGAGGCATCCGATCTCGCCGCCGCCCTTCCCGGATGGCATCTGGTCAACGACGAAGCCCTCGCCAAGGGGCGCGCAGGTGTCGCGATCGCGGCGCGCGAGCCGCTCGATGTCTGGCGGGTCGACCTCGGCGAGGACACGCTCGACTCGAAGGGCCGGTGGGTCGAAGCCGACATCGAGGTCGACGGCGAACTGCTCACCGTCGTCAGCGCCTACGTCTTCACCGGCGAAGCCGGCACCGAGAAGCAGGTCGCGAAGTACGCCTTCCTCGACGCGATGGAGGAGCGGATGCCGCACCTCGGCGACCTCGCCCTCATCACGGGCGACCTCAACGTCGGGCATCGCGAGTTCGACATCCGCAACTGGAGGGGGAACGTTAAGAAGGCCGGCTTCCTCCCCCGTGAGCGCGCGTATTTCGACCGATTCACCGGCGCCGCGGGCGAGACCGTCGCCACCGTCGACGGCGAGAACGGCACCGGACTCGGCTGGGTCGATATCGGGCGCAGCTTCGCCGGCGAGGTCGACGGGCCGTACACGTGGTGGTCGAACCGCGGAAAGGCGTTCGACAACGACACCGGCTGGCGGATCGACTACCACCTCGCGACTCCGGAGCTCGCGACGCGCGCGACGGACTACCGGGTCGTCCGGGCACCGTCCTGGGACACGCGGTGGAGCGACCACGCGCCCGTCGTGGCGGACTACACGCTCGGCAGCTGAGGCTCGGGCGCGGGGGCGCGGCATCCGTTCGCGCCTAGGATCGTAGGGTGAGCAAACCCCGCCTCTACTCCGGAATGCAGCCCTCCGCCGACTCCCTCCAGATCGGCAACTACATCGGGGCGCTCATGCAGTGGCGAGACCTGCAGGAGTCCTACGACGCGTTCTTCTCGGTCGTCGATCTGCACGCGCTGACCCAGCCGAACGACCCGGCGGAGCTCCGCGAGAAGACCCGCCGCACGGCTGCGCAGTACATCGCCGCCGGCATCGAGCCGGCGAAGTCGACGCTGTACGTGCAGTCGCACGTCCGTGCGCACGCCGAGCTCGCCTGGGTGCTGTCCACGATCACCGGTTTCGGTGAGGCCGGTCGCATGACGCAGTTCAAGGACAAGTCCGCGCGCTACGGCACCGACGCCACCAACGTCGGCCTCTTCACCTATCCCGTCCTCATGGCCGCCGACATCCTGCTCTACCAGACCGACATCGTGCCGGTCGGGGACGACCAGAAGCAGCACGTCGAGCTGACTCGCGACCTCGCCGAGCGCTTCAACGGTCGCTACGGCGAGGCATTCCGCGTGCCGAAGCCCGTCATCCAGAAGGAGACGGCGCGCATCTACGACCTCCAGAACCCGACGTCGAAGATGTCGAAGTCCGCCGAGTCGGATGCCGGAGTGCTCTGGCTCCTGGACGATCCGGCGAAGTCGGCGAAGAAGGTCATGCGGGCCGTCACCGACTCCGAGGGGGTCGTCCGGTACGACCGGGAGGCGAAGCCCGGCGTCTCTAACCTGCTCGTGATCTACGCCGCCCTCACCGGCCGCGAGATCTCCGCGATCGAGGACGAGTACGCGGGTCGCGGATACGGCGACTTCAAGAAGGGACTCGCCGAGGTCATCGTGTCGGAGTTCGGCCCCGTGCGCGAACGCGCTCTCGAGCTGCTCGACGACCCCGCCGAGCTCGACCGGGTGCTGTCGGCGAACGCCGCCCGCGCCGACGAGGTCGCCGACCGCACCCTGGGCGACGTGTACGACAAGCTGGGGCTGCTGCGTCGTGCCTGATCGACCCGGACTTCAGCCCGCTCCCGAGGCGGTCGCCGCGATCGATGCGGCCGCCGCGGCGTCGATGGCAGCCCCCGACGACCGCGCCGCGCAGGAGCGCCTATGGCGCGCGGTGTTCGCCCTCGAGCGGTGGATCTTCATCGCGCGCGGAACCGACGAGCAGCCCACCCCGTTCGCCGCCACGACGGAGCAGGGCCCGGCGATCTTCGCCTTCTCGACGCCCGAGCGTGCCACCGAGGCGGCGGCGGGTTTCGGCATCCCGCCCGAAGAGACCGATCGGCTCCTCGCGGTTCCGATGCCGGATGCCGCGGGCTGGGTCGCCTCCTACGCTGAGGCGGGCGTCCAATCGATGGTGTTCGACGCGCCCGTGACCGGCGCGATGGCCCCGCTGGCCAACCTCGCCGCGATGGCCGTCTGATCCAGCAGCACCCCGAGGGCTGATCCCGCCGCCGGCTGGAAGCGGCCGGTCGCGTGCCGGATGCAGGTTCAGACGCCCGTTCGGGACGATTCGGCCCGCATCGGCACCGCTGAGCCTGCACTCGGCGCAGTGTCAGCGTCGTCGCGCGCGCAACAGCCCTCTCACCGCTGCAACCACCCGATCCGGATGCCACATGATGTCGGCCGCCATCGGTCGGAGCGTCGTGTAGCCGAGTGCGGCGAGCGTAAGATCACGACGACGGTCGACCCTGTGGGCGAGCGGACCGGAATGGTGAGCATCGCTGTCGCACTCGATGACGAGCCACCCGTCGACGAGAAGATCGACCCTCCCGACTCCGTCGATCCTCACCTGCACCTCCACCTTCAATCCGAGGCGGCGCAGGATGAGTCGCATCAACGACTCCGGCCCGGACTCGGCCCGTCCGTCGAGCATCTTCCGGATCACGCGATACTTCCGGGGCACAGCGGCGAAGACGAGGTCGAGCTCCGACGGCAGGATGAGGCCCCAGTGCAGTGCGCTGTCGAGGCTCGCGACAGCCGCCGCGGGCGACTGGCAGACGATCGCGTGGGCGAGCAGGTCCCACGGGTGCGAGATGCCCGCCCCGGAGGGTCGCTCCCCGATCGGTGGCGACCAATGACGCGAGGCTCCTTCCGACGGCACGCGGAGTCGAGCCGCATGCGGAGGGATGTGCACGTGAAGCTCCTCCGAGGTGAGGATGAAGACCCCCAGGAGGCGAAGAGCGCTCACGCAGGTGAGCCGGCCGCCGACGCGGGCTGCCCGGACGACATCGGCCGGGACGTCCGAGGCGAGGTATCGGCCTCGACGGACCGCCACGATCGCATCATCCGCTGCGGCCTGCGCGATCGCCCGTTTCGACATCCCGGAAGACCGGAGCTCACGGGCGGTTCTGGAGCGGATGGAAAGGAGGGAGGCGGCTCTGTCGGCGAAGACGCGCCGATCACGTGTCGAGGTCATGGGACGACGCTCGCCGATGGCGCCGATGTGCAGGGCGGCTCCGCGAGAGATGTGGCGGACAGGCTCCGAGGTGGCCTCGGGGAGGAATCCTCGTGCCGACTGCAGGGAGAATCGTCGGATTCGTGGGGGTGGAGCGTCCGAGACGTACCTGAACCTGCACTCGGCACACGCGGCCGCCGTTAGGGTCGGGGCATGGAACCGGTGACCCTGCGGACTGATCGGCTCGAGCTGTCCGTCCCGACGGCGGCCGACATCGATGCGATCACGGCGGCGGCGCAGGATCCCGAGGTACCGCGGTGGACGACACTGCCGTCGCCGTACGACCGCGCGCACGCCGAGGCGTTCGTCGACAAGGCCGCCGGGTGGTGGGAGGACGAGAGCGAGCTCACCTGGGGCGTCCGCCGCGGGGGCCGCTGGATCGGCATGATCGGCCTGCACCGCGTCGAGAAGCGGGGTTCTGCCGAGATCGGGTTCTGGATGGATGTCGCGGCCCGTGGCCACGGCTACCTCACCGAAGCGGCGTCCGCCGTCGTGGAGTTCGGGTTCGCGGAGCCTGTCGCGCTCGCCCGGATCCAGTGGCGCGCCGTGGTCGGCAACCACGCGTCGGCGAGAGTCGCCCAGAAGCTCGGCTTCCGGTACGAAGGGCTTCTCCGCCAGGGGCTCAGCGACCCGCGCGGCCGCCACGACGGCTGGATCGCGGCACTCCTGCGAACGGACGACCGCTCGCCGCAGTCCTGGCCGATCCTCTGACAACCCCCTGACCGCCCCCGCACCCGCACCCGACTGGCAGGATGACCCCATGCCTGAGATGCCCGAGGTGCAGGGACTGGTCGACTTCCTCCGCGAGCGCGCGACGGGATTGACCGTCACGAAGGTGTCGGTCGCGAACATCGCCGCCCTGAAGACGTACGACCCGCCGATCGACGCCATCACCGGCGCGACCGTGACCGGTGCGGAGCGCCACGGCAAGTTCGTCGACCTGCAGACGGATGCCGGTGCCCACCTCGTCTTCCACCTCGCAAAGGCGGGCTGGCTCCGCTGGTACGACCAGCTGCCGGCGACGGTGATCCGCCCGGGCAAGACCCCGATCGCCCTGCGGGTGGGCTTCGACGACGGCTCCGGCTTCGACCTGACCGAGGCCGGCACGAAGAAGTCCCTCGCCTACTACGCCGCCCGCTCCCCCGCTGACGTCCCCGGCATCGCACGCCTCGGCCCGGACCCGCTCGACGAGTCCTTCACACGGGACACGCTCGCCGGGCTGCTCGAGGGTCGTCGCACCCAGATCAAGGGCGTCCTCCGGGACCAGTCGATCGTCGCGGGGATCGGCAACGCGTACTCCGACGAGATCCTCCACGCCGCGAAGATGTCGCCGTACGCTCTCGCGGCGGGACTGACGGATGCCGAGATCGACAGGCTCTATGCCGCGTTGCGGCAGACGCTGGCCGAAGCGGTGGCCGCGGCATCCGGCAAGCCTCCGGCCGACCTCAAGGACGCCAAACGTCGCGGCATGGCCGTCCACGGTCGTCGCGGTGAGGCGTGCCCGGTGTGCGGCGACGAGGTGCGGTCGGTGTTCTTCGCCGACAACAGCCTGGAGTACTGCCCGACGTGTCAGACGGGCGGCAAGATCCTCGCGGATCGCCGCCTGTCGAGGCTCCTGAAGTAGGTCAGACGGTCCCGGCGAGGACCCGGGCGTCGTCGTCGACCCAGTCCATCGACTTCGAGACGGCCTTCTCCCAGAGGCGGCAGCGGCGGTCGCGCTCGTCGGGGTCCATCTGCGGCTCGAACCGGCGGTCCTCCTGCCAGTACCCGCGGAGCGCGTCCTTGTCCGTCCAGACGCCGACGGCGAGCCCGGCCGCGTATGCGGCGCCGAGCGCGGTCGTCTCGACCACCTTCGGACGGATCACGGGGATGCCGAGGATGTCCGCCTGGAACTGCATGAGCGTGTCGTTGCGGGTCATCCCACCGTCGACGCGGAGCTCCTCGAGGTCGCGGCCCGTGTCGGAGACGACGGCCGTGATCACGTCGCGAGTCTGGAACGCGGTCGCCTCGAGGGCGGCGCGGGCGATGTGGGCCTTGGTGACGTAGCGGGTGAGGCCGACGAGGGCGCCGCGCGCGTCGGGTCGCCAGTACGGGGCGAACAAGCCCGAGAAGGCGGGCACGAAATACGCTCCGCCATTGTCCTCGACACTCCGGGCGAGACGCTCGACCTCGCCCGAGTCGGAGATGATCCCGAGGTTGTCGCGCAGCCACTGCACGAGCGATCCGGTGACGGCGATCGAGCCCTCGAGCGCGTAGTGCGCGGGCTCGTCGCCCAGGCGGTAGGCGACCGTCGTGATGAGCCCCGCCTCGGACCGGACGAGCTCGGTCCCGGTGCCGACGAGCAAGAAGTTGCCGGTGCCGTAGGTGTTCTTGGACTGGCCGGCGTCGAAGGCGGCCTGCCCGAAGGTCGCCGCCTGCTGATCTCCGAGGATGCCGGCGATCCGGATCCCCCGGGCCACACGGGGCTGCACGACCTCGCCGTACACCTCGGAGGAGGAGCGAATCTCGGGCAGCATCTCGCGCGGGATGTCCCAGGCGTCGAGCATCTCGTCAGACCAGTCGAGCGTCTTCAGATCCATCAGGAGCGTGCGGCTGGCGTTGGTGACGTCGGTGATGTGGATGCCGCCGTCGCTGCCGCCCGTGAGGTTCCAGACGATCCACGTGTCGGGGGTGCCGAACATCAGGTCGCCGTTCCGCGCCGCGTCGCGGGCGCCGTCGACGTTGTCGAGGATCCACGCGATCTTCGATGCCGAGAAGTACGACGCGAGCGGCAGCCCGGTCACATCGGCGAACGCGTCGACGCCGTGCGCGTCGATCAGCCGGTCGATCGCGGGCTGGGTGCGGGTGTCCTGCCAGACGATGGCGTTGTGGATCGGCCGGCCGGTGCGGCGATCCCAGACGATCGCGGTCTCGCGCTGATTGGTCACGCCGATGGCGGCGACGTCGGACGGCGCCAGCCCCACCTGGTTGAGGACGCGGGCGAGCACCCATTCCGTGTTCGTCCAGATCTCCACCGGGTCGTGCTCGACCCGCCCGGCCCGCGGGAAGATCTGCTCGTGCTCCCGTTGGGCGGTGGCGACGAGCGCCCCCTCCCCGTCGAACACGATCGCGCGTGTCGAGGTGGTCCCCTGGTCGATGGCGATCACGTGTTCAGCCACGTCTCGTCTCCTCTTCGAGTGCTCGGCGCCGATGGCGACGGGATGCCGGGCGTCAGACAGCGACGGGATCGGCGGCGTGCACCGCGGCGAGCGCCCGGTCGATCTCGGAGCGCCGTGCTGCGGCATCCCAGCCCATCACATCAGCGATCGCGTCGGCCACCTCTTCGACGACCTCGTGCGTCGCCTCACCGCGGAACCCGATGTTGGTGCGGCGGAGCAGGATGTCGTCGAGGTGGACGATCGACTCGGTGCGGGCGATGTGCCGGAACTCACCGGACGAGAACCGGGGAAGCGATGCGAGGGGTGCGTCCTCGTCGTCCTGACGGATCGAGGTGGCGACGGCCAGGGCGTGCGTGCCGTAGCGGTGCAGCAGACGCGTCCCGCGCTCGAGTCCGAAGTCGGCGAGGTGCTGGTGGACCCACTCGTCGCGGTCGGCGTCGGTGCGGGGGAAGCCGACGGCGCCGCCGATCGGCAGACCCTTCGTGGAGCGGACGCGCTCGCGGCCGATCCGGGTCATCAGCTCGTCGCTCAGGCGGGCGGCGACGGCGCGGAAGGTGGTCCACTTGCCGCCGACGAGGCTGAGCACCGGCACGCGGTCGGATCCCGGGAGAATCGCCTCTTCGACGCGGTAATCACGCGAGACGAAGCCCGCCGCCATGTCGCCGTGCCCGGGCAGCGGACGCACGCCCGAGTACCGGTGCACGATCTGCGAGCGGTCGACGGGGATCGTCGGGAAGACGTGACCGATGAGGTCGAGGAAGTAGTCGACCTCCTCCTCGGTGCAGACGGCCGGCTCGGACATGTCGTGCTCGAGGTCGCTCGTGCCGACGAGGACGCGGCCGTTGAGCGGGTAGATGAGAACGATGCGACCGTCGGAGTGCTCGAAGAACAGCTCACGGCCACCGGTGGCCTGCATGAGCTCGGGGTGGTCGAGCACGATGTGCGAGCCCTTCGTGCCGCCCATGTAGCGCGTGGCATCGCCGAGCGCGCGGTTGGCGAGGTCGGTCCAGGGGCCGGCCGCGTTGAGGACGACGGATGCTGCGAAGGGGAACTCCTCGCCCGTCTCCTCGTCGCGGAGGACGACCTTCCCGTCCTGGACCCCGGCTGCCGAGACGTAGTTGGCGGCGCGGGCGCGGCTGCCGCCGACGGCGATGCCGTCGCGGACCAGATCGAGGCCGAGACGCTCGGGGTCGCGGAGCGAGGCGTCCCAGTACGTGGCGGTGTACTTCACGTCGGGGTTCAGGTCGGGCAGGGCGCGGAGCGACCGACGACGACCGTTGAACGTGTGACGGGGAACCTTGCCGCCGCCGCGCGAGAACGAGTCGTAGATGATGAGGCCGACCTTGATGAGGAGGGCGCCGCGCTCGGTCGAGGCCGTCTTGCGGTGCAGCACCATACGCAGCGGCGCGGACAGCAGACCCGAGAAAGTCGAGAAGATCGGGACGGTCGTGCGAAGCGGACGAACGTAGTGCGCGGCCGTGGTGAGCAGGTCGTTGCGCTCGGTGACGGCCTCGTGGACGAGTCGGAGCTCGCCGTTCTCGAGGTAGCGGATGCCGCCGTGGATCATGTGGCTCGACGCAGCCGAGGCGCCGGAGAGGAAATCGCTCTTCTCGACCAGCGCGACGTCGATGCCCTGGAGTGCCAGGTCGCGGAAGGTCGCCACGCCGTTGATGCCGCCGCCGATGATGAGCACATCCGCGTGGGGCCGCTCCCGCAGTCCCGCCGTCGTCGATCGGATTCCGGTGTCCACGTCACACACTCCCACTTCTGCCGGGTGTCGACCCGGTCGCCTCAGACCGCCACCGCAGTGGCTGATGGGACCAATGATGACATTCGTGGACGGGATTGCAGTCGCTGTGCACATACGTGCACACTGTCTCTCGTGGAAGAGACGCTCGATCCCGACGACGTCCGTCGTGCCCTCACGGCGGCGCACCTTTACTACGTCCAGGACCGCACGATGGAGGCCATCGCGCGCGAGCTCGGCACCTCCCGGTCGACGGTGTCGCGTCTGCTGTCGCGTGCCCGCGCGACCGGCATCGTGGACATCCGCATCCGCTCCCCGTTCGCCGCACCTCAGTTGTTGGAGCAGGATCTCGCCGACCGCTACGGGATCACGGCGCACGTGGTGCCGGTCCCCGACGACGCCAGCGACGTGGAGCGACTCGAGCGCGTCGCGACGGCCGCTGCCCACCTGCTCGGCGACCTCATCGTCGCGGACACCACCGTGGGGATCGCCTGGGGGTCGACGACGGCGGCGGTCAGCCGGCGCCTCGTCCCGAAGTCCGTGCACGGGACGACGTTCGTGCAGCTCAACGGTTCGGGGAACACCCGGACGACGGGCCTGCTCTACGCGAGCGACATCCTCAGCCGATTCGCCGAGGCCTACGGCGGGAGCGCGCAGCAGTTCCCCGTGCCGGCGTTCTTCGACGACCCGCGCACGAAGCACGCGATGTGGCGGGAGCGCAGCACCACCCGCATCCTCGCCATCCAGGCGGCGATGGACCTCGTCCTCTTCAGCGTGGGCGCCGCCGACTCGCGCGTACCCAGCCACGTGTACTCCGGCGGCTACCTCGAGCCCGAGGAGCTCGCCGCCCTCGATCGCGAGGGCGTCGTGGCCGACGTCGCGACGGTCTTCTATCGGCTCGACGGATCGACCCGCGGGATCGAGCTCAACGACCGGGCCACCGGCCCCCGGTTCGATGTGCTCCGCCGCGTCGCGAGCCGAGTGTGCATCGTGTCCGGCGTCGACAAGCGCGACAGCCTGCGCGGCGCTCTCGCCGCCCGTCTCGTCACCGAGCTCGTCGTCGACGAGGCGACCGCCCGTGCCCTCACCGAATGACCCCGAAGTCAAGAGATGACGCGGGAATGAATCGCGCGAAGAGCGGTTGATTACACTGCAAGAGCAAGAAACGTGCTCCGGGGTCGGTGGGAATCCGAACCGGCGGTGACAGTCCGCGAGCGGGACCCAGGTCCTGCTGATCCGGTGGAATTCCGGAACCGACGGTGATGCGACGAGAGTCGCTAGTCCGGATGGGAGGCAGCACGGTGGATGCGGCGACGCCGCACCGCCTGGCGCGCCCGCACCCCGGAGAACCCCATCGTGAGGATCCGGATGAGTGTCACCGACGCAGAGCGCAGCGCGCTCCGTCACGCGTTCACGCTCGCGGCGAACGGCCCGCGCGGGCTGAACCCGCAGGTCGGCGCGGTCATCCTCTCCCCCGACGGCACCGTGCTGGCCGAAGGCTGGCACCACGGAGCCGGCACGCCTCACGCCGAGATCGACGCGCTGTCGAAGCTGACGCCGGATGCCGCGCGCGGCGCCACCGCCGTCGTGACGCTCGAGCCGTGTAATCACACCGGCCGCACCGGTCCGTGCGCCGTCGCCCTCATCGAGGCCGGGGTCGCGCGCGTCGTGTACTCGGCCGAAGACCCCGGCGCCGTCTCATCCGGAGGCGCCGAGCGGCTTCGCGCCGCCGGTGTCGACGTCGAGGGCGGCGCGCTCCGGGGCGAAGGCGAGGAGCTCATCTCGTCGTGGCTGACCGTGCAGCGCCTCGGGCGACCCCACGTCACCGTCAAATGGGCGCAGTCGCTCGACGGGCGGGCCGCGGCATCCGACGGCACCAGCCAATGGATCACGGGACCGGACGCGCGCGCGGACGTGCACCGCCGCCGCGCACAGGCCGACGCGATCGTCGTCGGCACCGGAACCGTCCTCGCGGACGACCCCGCACTCACCGCCCGCACCCCCGACGGGGCTCTCTACGATGACCAGCCGCGGCCGGTCATCGTCGGCACCCGGGCCGTGCCGCAGGCGGCGGCGCTGCGCCGTCACCCGCGACCCTTCATGCAGGACGAGGGCGAGGACCTCCGCGATCTGCTCGATCGGCTCCGCGAGCTCGGCGCGCACCGCGTGTTCCTCGAGGGTGGTCCGACACTGGCGGCATCCTTCCTGCGGCAAGGACTCGTCGACGAGCTCCTCGTCTACATCGCCCCGACACTCATCGGGGGCGATCGAGTGGCCGTGGACGACATCGGCGTCTCGACGATCGCCGAGCAGCGCCGACTCGACATCGTCGGCCTCGACAGACTCGGTGACGACATCCTCGTCACCTTGACCCCCAAGGAGGGCTGATGTTCACGGGCATCATCGAAGAACAGGGCGTCATCACCGCCATCGACCCGTCCGGCGACGGAGTGCGCCTCGCGGTCCGCGCACCGCTCGCGGTCTCGGACGCGCAGCGCGGCGACTCCATCTCCATCAGCGGTGTCTGCCTCACGGTCACCGATCAGACACCCGAGGGGTTCACCGCCGACGTCATGAAGCAGACGCTCGACATGTCGACTCTCGGCACGCTCTCCGTCGGCTCCCCGGTCAACGTCGAGCGCGCCCTCGCCGCGCACACCCGGCTCGGCGGGCACATCGTGCAGGGGCACGTCGACGGCACCGGCGAGGTGCTCGAGGTGCGCCCCGGCGAGCAGTGGCGCGTCCTCCGCGTCTCACTCCCCGCAGACCTCGCCCCCCTCGTCGTCGACAAGGGATCGATCACGGTCCAGGGGGTCTCGCTCACCGTCTCCGACGTGTCGGACGCCGACGCGTCGTCGCACTGGTTCGAGATCTCCCTCATCCCCGAAACCCTCGAGGTGACCACTCTCGGCGCACTGGCGCCCGGCGACCGCGTCAACCTCGAAACCGACATCCTGGCGCGGCACGTGCAACGCCTGCTCCGATTCGCCTCACCCGACGGCATCCCGTCCGCAGAAGAAGGAGGCTCCCGATGAGCCTTTCCACGATCCCCGACGCCCTGGCAGCGCTCAAGGAAGGGCGACCGATCCTGGTCGCCGACGATGAGAGCCGCGAGAACGAGGGCGACATCATCCTGTCCGCCGAGCTCGCCTCGCCGGAGTGGCTCGCCTGGACCATCCGCTGGTCCAGCGGCTTCCTCTGCGCGCCGATGCCCGCGGACTGGGCCGACCGGCTCGACCTCCCCCCGATGGTGGAGGTCAACCAGGATGCCCGGAGCACGGCCTACACCGTGAGCGTCGACGCTGCCGAAGGCGTCACGACCGGCATCAGCGCCTCGGACCGCGCCCGGACGGTCAACGTCCTGGCGGACCCGAGCTCCGTTCCCTCCTCGCTCATCCGCCCCGGACACGTTCTGCCGCTGCGCGCCGTGGACGGCGGCGTCCGCGAGCGCGCCGGACACACCGAGGCCGCGGTCGAGCTCATGCAGCTCGCGGGCCTGCAGCCCGTCGGCGTCATCGGCGAGGTCGTCGCCGACGACGGCAGCATGATGCGGATGCCGGGGCTCATGGAGATGGGCGAGCGCGAAGGCATCCCCGTCATCACGATCGAGCAGCTCATCGCGCACCTCAATGCGGCCGACGGCGACAGCACCTCGGCCCACACGGACCACCCGGCCAAGCGCCGGGTGAGCCTGCGCGCGGAGGCGAAGGTCCCCACCTCGCACGGCGAGTTCCGCTTCCTCGCGTACAAGGACCGCATCACCGGCACGGACCACATCGCCGTCGTCTCGGGCGACCTCACCGAGGACGCCCCCCTCGTGCGCGTGCACTCCGAGTGCCTGACCGGCGAGGCGTTCGGGTCGCTCAAGTGCGAGTGCGGCCCCCAGCTCGAGGCGGCGCTCGACGCCATCGAGCAGGACGGCGGCGTCGTGATCTACATGCGCGGTCACGAGGGCCGCGGCATCGGCCTCATCAACAAGCTGCGCGCGTACAGCCTGCAGGAGCGGGGCCTCGACACCGTCGACGCGAACCTCGCGCTCGGCCTGCCGGCCGATGCCCGCGACTATGCGGCGGCCGCCGGCATCCTGACCGACCTCGGCGTGAAGCAGATCCGTCTGCTGACCAACAACACCGACAAGGTGGCGCAGCTGCGTGCGCTCGGTCTCACGATCGTCGACCAGGTGCCCCTGCTCGTCGGTGTCGGTGCGAACAACCACCAGTACCTGGCGACGAAGGCCGACCGCATGGGTCACATCATCGACGCCGACGAGCTGCGCGAGGCCCTCGCGCACAGTGAGGAGCACACCGCATGAGCGGACACGGAGCCCCCAAGGCCGAAGCCGTCGACGCGAAGGGACTGTCGGTCGTCGTCGTCGCCGGCCAGTGGCACGACGTCATCACCGACGGGCTGATCGCCGGCGCAACGCGCATCCTCGATGCGTCAGGCGCCTCCTGGCGCCTCGTGCGGGTGCCCGGCTCGTTCGAGCTCCCGGTCGTCGCGAAGGCTGCGCTGGATGCCGGCGCCGACGCGGCCGTCGCCCTCGGCGTGATCATCAGAGGCGGCACCCCGCACTTCGACTTCGTATCGTCCGCCGCGACCGACGGACTGACCCGTGTCGCGCTCGACACCGGCAAGCCGGTCGGCTTCGGCGTTCTGACCCTCGACGACGAGCAGCAGGGCATCGACCGTGCCGGGCTGGAGGGCTCGAAGGAGGACAAGGGCGCGGAAGCTGCGGATGCCGCGATCCGCACCGCCCTGGTGCTCCGAGACCTCCGAGGCTGACCTCACCGTCCTGCTGCGCAGGGTCACCACCTTCAGGTAGCCTGAGGGCATGGAGACCCTGCGCAGCATCGTCGTTCTCGTCCACCTCATCGGCTTCGCGACGCTCTTCGGCGCGTGGGTGGTCGAACTCGTCGGCCAGCGGCGCGTGACGCGCATCATGCACTGGGGCCTGGGCATCGCTCTCATCGCCGGTCTCGCACTGTCGGCTCCGTGGGGACTCGACCACGACCTCAACTACGCGAAGATCGGCATCAAACTCGTCATCCTCGTGCTCATCGGCGGGCTCCTCGGCGCCGGCGCCGGACGGCTGCGGAAGACGGGCTCGGTCCCCGCCGGGATCTTCTGGCCCATCGGCATCCTGACGCTCGTCAACGCGGGTCTCGCCGTCATCTGGCGCTGACCGGGGCTTCCCGCGGTTCTGCGCGGGAGTAGGGTGGAGGTTTGCGCGTCGACCACTCCGTCGGCGCCTCGGTGATCCCAGTGCTGTGATGCCCTCGCGACACCCCTGCGAGCGCATCCGCCGCCGACGCGTCCCATGAGGACCCACCGCTTCATTCCGAAGGTCCCCCGCATGTCATCCGCAGCACCCGCGGCATCCGCCGCACCCGCCAATCCGCGCTCCCGCGTCATCACCGCGAGCCTGGTCGGCACGACGATCGAGTTCTACGACTTCTACGTCTACGCGACCGCCGCCGTCCTCGTCTTCCCCATCCTGTTCTTCCCCGCCGGGAACGACACCACCAACCTGCTGCTCTCGTTCAGCATCTTCGGCGCGGCCATGGTCGCGCGCCCCGTCGGCGCCGTCATCTTCGGTCACTTCGGCGACAAGTTCGGCCGCAAGGCCACCCTCGTGGGCTCGCTCCTCACGATGGGCGTCGCGACGTTCCTCATCGGCTTCCTGCCAACCTTCGATCAGGTCGGCATCGTCGCCCCGATCCTGTTGCTCGTTCTCCGTCTCGCGCAGGGCTTCGCGCTCGGCGGCGAGTGGTCCGGTGCGGCACTGGTCGCGACCGAGAACGCGCCCAAGGGCAAGCGCGCCTGGTACGGCACCTTCCCCCAGCTGGGCGCTCCGATCGGCTTCATCATCGCGAACTCGGTCTTCCTCGCGATCTACTTCGCCCTCCCCCACCCCGACGGCCCGGCACAGCGTTCCGAGGCGTTCCTCGCGTGGGGCTGGCGCGTGCCCTTCCTGTTCTCGGCGGTCATGGTCATCGTCGGTCTCTATGTGCGCTTGAAGCTCGTCGAGTCGTCGACGTTCGCGAAGGCCGAGAAGACCGGCGCGATCCGCAAGTTCCCGCTGGGTGAAGTGATCCGCCGCCACTGGAAGCAGCTGATCCTCGGCACGTTCATCATGCTGGCGACCTACGTGCTCTTCTACCTGATGACCGCATTCACCCTCGCCTACGGCACGAAGGCGACGACCGAGGGCGCCGCCGCGGCCGCAGAGGCGACCGGAACGGCATTCGACGCCGCGACGTACGTGCCCGGCCTCGGCTTCGGGTACACGGACTTCGTCATCATGCAGATCGTCGGCGTCATCTTCTTCGGCATCTTCACGCTGCTGTCGGGCCCCGTCGCCGACACCATCGGCCGCCGCCGGCTGCTGCTCTGGATCACGGGCCTGATCGGCGTCTTCGGTCTGCTGTTCAACGTGTTCCTCCTGCCGCAGCTCGACCCGAAGTTCACCGGCGCCCTCGTGCAGGGCTTCCTCATCCTCGGGTTCATGCTCATGGGTGCGACCTTCGGCCCCATGGGAGCCCTCCTGCCCGAACTGTTCCCGACGAACGTCCGGTACACCGGCTCGGCGATCTCGTACAACGTGTCGTCGATCCTCGGTGCAGCCCTGGCGCCCATCGTCGCGACCGCGCTGTGGGCCGCCGCCGGCGGTTCGCCGTGGCTCGTCGGCGTCTACCTGACGGGCTCGGCCGTCCTCACCTTCATCGCCCTGTGGCTCTCGAAGGAGACGAAGGACGTCGAGTACGAGACCAACATCGGACACGCGGAGCTGCGCACGCGCTGACCTTCACCTGAACCGTCGGATGCCGCGGCCCACCCCACCGGGAGGGCCGCGGCATCCGTTCTGTCAAGAGCTCCCCTGGACGTGGGTCCGGGTTTATCGTCGGCCCCACAGGCACACGAGGAGCAAGCGATGGCGATCAAGAAGGTGACCCAGGCATCGGTCGTCGAGTACGACCAGACCGGCGGACCCGAGGTCCTGCACCTCGTCACCCGCGACCTGCCCGAACCCGGTCCGGGCGAGGTCACCGTCGAGGTGATGACGATGGGCCTCAACCACATCGACGGTTTCGTCCGCTCCGGCGCCGAGAAGGAATGGGACGACGAATTCCCCCGCCGCTCGGGCAGTTGCTTCGCGGGAACCGTCATCGCCGTCGGCCCCGACACCGCCGGCTTCCCCGTCGGCAGCGACGTCGTCGGTCACGTCCGCTCCGGAGCACAGGCGAGCCACCTCACAGTGCCCGTGGGCCGTCTGGCCCGAAAGCCCAAGAACGTGACATTCGAGACCGCGGGCGGCCTCTACCTCGCCGGGACGACGGCGCTCGACATCCTCGACGAGCTCAAAGTCGGTGCGGGCGACACCGTCGTCATCTCGGCGGCGGCCGGCGGCGTCGGAAGCATCGAGGCGCAGATCGCGATGCACCGAGGCGCCCGCGTCATCGGGACGTGCGGCGACCGCAACTTCGACTACCTGCGTCAGCTCGGGGTGAAGCCCGTGCGTTATGGCGAAGGCATCGTCGACCGCATCCGGGCGCTCGCGCCCGACGGGGTCAGCGCCTACATCGACAACTTCGGCCAGGACGGTCAGGACATCGCCGAGGCTCTCGGCGTCCCGGCGGGGAAGTTCCGCTCCAGCGCCGACCGGCGCGACCGGGAGGTCGCCCTACTGTCGGACGAACCGGACGCCGTCGCGCACGGCACCGACCAGCTCCGCAAGGTCGTGGACCTCGCCGAGAAGCGGGTGGTGAACGTCCTCGTGTCGGGCTTCTACCCGCTCGCCGATGTCGCCGAGGCGTACGACGACCTGATGAAGCTGCACTCCCGGGGCAAGGTCGTGCTCGCGACCCACCCGGTGAACCCCCGTCGCATCCGCAAGGCGCGCGACGTCATGGAATCCGGCCGCTGAGCGGCATCCTCAGTCGAGGAACAGGGCGCGCAGGCGCTTCGTCGTGAAGACGAGCCCGACGGCGATCATCACGACGTAGTAGAGGACGTGCCACAGCATCCCGACGGACAGGATGCCGGTCGTCAGCCCGCGGATGAGTTCGACGCCGTGCCAGAGCGGGAGCGCCATGACGATCGACTGCACCCACCCGGGGTAGACGGTGATCGGGTAGAACGTCGCCGAGAACAGGAACATCGGCAGGAGCACGAAGTTGATCCAGTCCATGTGCTGGAAGGTCTTCATGTAGCTCGTGATACCCATGCCGAGGCTCGCGAAACCGAAGGCGATCAGCAGGACGGCGGGGATGGCGAGGATCGCCGTCCACGCGAGGTTCAGCCCCAGGACCTGCATGACGATCATGAATCCCGTCGCGTACAGCAGGCCGCGCAGCAGCGCGTAGAGGATCTCGCCCAGGGCGACGTCGAGCGGTCCGAGCGAGGTCGCCAGCATGCCCTCGTAGAGCTTCCCGTAGTTCAGCTTGAAGAAGACGTTCCAGGTGGAGTCGTAGATCGCGCCGTTCATCGCCGAGACGGCGAGGAGCGCCGGTGCGATGAAGGCGGCGTAGCTGACCTCGACGCCCTGAGACGTCTGGACGTCGCCGATGAGCGACCCGAGCCCGAGTCCCATCGAGGCGAGGTAGAAGACCGGCTCGAAGAAGCCGGACAGGACGACGGCCCAGCTCGAGGATCGGGCGGCGAGGAACCCGCGCTGCACGACGGCGCCGGGATTGCCCGCCCACAGGGCGCGCACGCCACCGCGGCGGGCGGCGGCCTCGACCGTCGCGACGCTCACTTCGCGAGCCTCTCGATGAAGACCTTCCGCGCCCAGAGGTAGCCGACCCCCGACAGGACGAGCAGGTAGGAGAGATGGACGACGACCATCGCCGGCGGCACCGCGGCCTCGTAGGTGGCGAGGCGCCCCAACTCGGCACCGTGCCACAGGGGCGAGACCCACCCGATCCACTGGAGCCAGACGGGCAGGGTCTCGAGCGGGTAGAAGGTGCCCGAGAACAGGAACATCGGCATGAAGATGAAGCGCTGGACGAGGGCGAACTGCCCCTTGTCGTCCTCGATCGAGCCGGCATACGCCATGATCGGGATGCCGAAGGCGAGACCCGCGAGCAGACCCGCCGGGATCGCGAGCCAGCCGGTCTCGGGGTTCGGCACGGTGGTCCAGCCGATGCCGAGGGCGCCGAGCAGCCAGATGAACAGGTAGTACGCCGCGACCGCGAACGCCATCCGCGCGGCCGCCCCGATGATGACGCCGTTCGCGATCTGAGGACTCGACAGCGCCGACGCGTTGAACCCGAAGAAGTATCGACGCCACTTGAACCCCGCCATGACCGGATAGGTCATCTCCTCCGAGGCCACCGAGATCGCCGCCGTGACGAGCAGGGCGGGGGCGACGAAGACGAGGTAGTCGACCTGCACGCCCCGGTCGTCGATGGGGGCTTGAATGAGGGCGGCGAGTCCGGCCGCGAGCCCCAGGAGGTAGAGCACGGGCTGGCCCAGCGCGCCGACCACGATCGTCCATCCGTACGCGCGCATCGCACGGACCATGTGCTCGGTGACGTACCAGCTGCCGCGACGCCGGGGCTTGCGACCCCACTGCATCGCCTCGGCGCGCAGCTCGTCGAGCGTCGGCTGCGCCGCCACGGTCGCGTCGCTCATTCGATCAGCGACCGTCCGGTCAAGCGGAGGAAGACGTCCTCCAGGCTCGAACGCCGGACGAGGCTCGTCATCGGCTGCAGACCCGAGGCGGTCACGCGTTCGAGGGCGGCTTCGCCATCGTGGGCGTAGACGAGGATGCGGTCGGGCAGCACCTCGACGCGGTCGCCGATGCCCTGCAGCTGCGCGGCGACCTGCTCGTTGCGATCCGAGCCGAAGCGCACCTCGAGCACCTCGCGGCTGGAGTGCTCGCGGATGAGGGACGACGGACTTCCCTCGGCCATGATGCGGCCCTTGTCGACGACGATGAGCCGGTCGCAGAGCTGCTCCGCCTCATCCATGTAGTGGGTCGTGAGGACGAGCGTCGTGCCCCGCTCCTTCAGGCGGAACAGCCGGTCCCACAGCACGTGACGCGCCTGCGGGTCGAGGCCCGTCGTGGGCTCGTCCAGGAGCAGGATGCGCGGATCGTTGATGAGCCCGCGCGCGATCGTGAGCCGGCGCTTCATGCCGCCGGACAGCTGGTCGACCTTGTTCTTCGCCTTGTCCTCGAGCTGGGCGAACGCCAGCAGTTCGTCGGCCTTCTCGGCGCAGACCCTGCCCGGGAGGCCGAAGTACCGGCCGTAGATGTACAGGTTCTCGCGGGCGTTGAGCTCACCGTCGAGGTTGTCCTGTTGCGGGACGACGCCCAGGCGCGAACGGATCTCCGGGCCGTACCGGTCCGGGTCCAGCCCCAGGATCGCGAGGTCGCCGCTCGTGCGCGTCGAGACGGCGCCGATCATCTTCATGGTCGTCGATTTGCCGGCGCCGTTGGGACCGAGGAGGCCGAAGGACTCCCCCGGGGCGACCTCGAACGACAGTCCGTCGACGGCGACGAAGTCGGGCTTGCCCTTGCTCTTGTAGGCCTTGACGAGGCTTTCGGCGCGGATCACGGGTTCTGGCACCGGACCACACTATCGACGGGCTGGGACACGACAAGGTGACCGTCAACCGATATTGACACCCGCGCATGCGTCAATTAACGTTGACGCGAAAGGAAGGCGATGACATGACCACCGACATCCGGACCCTGATCGGTTCGCCGCCCGACGGCGAACCGATCGCCGAGCTGCATCGTCTCGCCGAGATCAGGCGCGAACTCGCGCGTGCCGAGGAGGCGCAGGTGCGACGCGCACGCGTCCAGGGCTACTCCTGGCAGGCGGTCGCCAGCGCGCTGGGCGTCAGCAAGCAAGCTGCTCATAAGAAGTACGGGGGAAGATAGAGGGATGTCCACGCCCCGCCGCGGTCTGCGCCGCCCCTCGAAGGACGACGGCCCCCGGGCCAGCCTCCGCCAGCTCCTGCCCTTCCTCCTCGAGCACAAGCGCGTCCTCGTCGTGGTCGGTGTCCTCAGTGTGCTCGAAGCGGCCGCGACCCTCGTGCAGCCGCTCCTGGTGGGCGACGTCATCGGCCGCGTGCAGGCGGGCCAGGCCCTCGGCATCCTCGTCTGGGTCCTGGTCGGACTCGTCGTGGTGTCGTCCCTCGTCGGCGGGTTCCAGCACTACCTGCTGCAGCGCACCGGCACCGCCGTCGTTTACTCGAGCCGTCGCCGCCTCATCGCGAAGCTCCTGCGCCTGCCGGTGCAGGAGTACGACGCTCGCCGCACCGGCGATCTCGTCTCACGAGTGGGCACAGACACGACGCTCCTCTACGCCGTCCTCACGCAGGGCTTCGCCGACTCGATCGGCAACGCCCTGATCTTCGTCGGCGCGATCATCGCGATGCTCGTGATCGACCCCGTCCTGCTCCTGCTGATCGTCGTGGTGATCGGTGCGTCCGCGGCGGTCGTCGGCATCCTGAGCGGTCGGATCCGTCGAGCCACGTCGGTGCAGCAGGAGAAGGTGGGGGCGCTCGCCTCGGGCGTCGAACGGGCGATCGGCTCGATCCGCACCATCCGCGCGTCCGGCGCGGAGTCGCGCGAGCAAGACACGATCTCGGCGACGGCGAGCGAGGCGTACGACGCCGGCGTGAAGGTCGCGAAGGCCTCCGCGATCGTCGTGCCGGTGGCCGGCATCGCGCTCCAGGTCTCGCTGCTCGTCGTGCTCGGCGTCGGCGGGTTCCGCGTGGCATCCGGCGCGATCGAGATCGCTCAGCTCGTCGTCTTCGTGATGTTCCTGTTCTTCCTCGTGCAGCCGCTGGCGTCGTTCTTCGGCGCCATCACCTCGGTGAACCAAGCACTCGGCGCGCTGGGCCGCATCCAGGAGGTCCTCGACCTGCCCGACGAGACGGCCGAGGATGCCGCGATCGCCGCGTCAGCGGCGGCGCCCGAGGCCGGCTCCCCGGCCGCGATCGAGTTCCGCGACGTGCACTTCTCGTACCCCGACGCGGTCGTCCGCGCCCGCCGGAATGCGCAGGACGAGGCGCTCAAGACGCTCGCCGACGCTCGGGCACCGCTCCCCGAGGACGCCGAGCCGGAACCCGAGTCGACCGTCCTCCGCGGCGTCTCGTTCCGGGTACCGCGCGGTTCGCGCGTCGCGCTCGTCGGTCCGTCGGGCGCGGGGAAGTCGACGACTCTCGCGCTCATCGAGCGCTTTTACGACCCGACCTCGGGCGCCGTCCTCGTCGACGGCGTCGACGCGCGTGCGCTCGACCGGCTCTCGCTGCGCGCGCGTCTGGGATACGTCGAGCAGGACGCCCCGACCCTGGCCGGAACGATCGCCGACAATCTGCGCCTCGCCTCGCCGAACGCGTCCGACGCGGACTGCGAGCGCGTGCTCGAGGCCGTGAACCTCACCGAGGTGCTCGAACGGTCGCCGCTGCGCCTGCAGGCTCCCGTCGGCGAGGCGGGGGTCATGCTCTCGGGCGGTGAACGTCAGCGTCTCGCGATCGCGCGCGCGCTGCTGGCCGCTCCCCCGATCCTCCTGCTCGACGAGTCGACGTCGTCGCTCGACGGCCTCAACGAGCAGCGCATGCGCGAGGCGATCGACGCCGTCGCCGCCGGGCGCACGCTCGTCGTCATCGCCCACCGACTGTCGACCGTCGTCGACAGCGACCTCATCGTCGTGCTCGACCACGGCCGCGTCGTCGGTCAGGGCACGCACGACGAGCTGATCCGCGACGTCCCGCTGTACCGCGACCTCGCCGCCCGTCAGCTGCTCGTCTGACGCGAAACGTCGCGGATGGTCGCCTCCCGCGAGGAAAGGCGACCATCTGCGACGTCTCGGCGTGCGGAGGGTCAGGCCTCCTGCTGCGCGCGCTGCAGGCGGTAGCGCAGGGCGGCGAGCTCGGCGTAGAGGGCGGGCGGGACCTTGCCGCCGAACGTCCGGTAGAACTCCTCGGTGAGGTCGGCCTCGGCGAGCCAGGATGCCGGGTCCACCGCGAACAGCTCGACGAGGTCCGTCTGCGGCACCTCGATCCCCGCGAGGTTGAGGTCGTCGGTCTTCGGCAGGCGCCCGACGGGGCTGTCCACGGCGCCGACGGACCCGTCGATGCGGCGGATGATCCAGTCGATGACGCGGGCGTTGTCGCCGAAGCCCGGCCACAGGAAGCGCCCGTCCGAGCCCTTGCGGAACCAGTTGACCTGGAAGATGCGCGGAGCCCGGTCGAAGCGCAGCTTCTGACCGACCTTCAGCCAGTGGCCGAAGTAGTCCGCCATGTTGTAGCCACAGAACGGCAGCATGGCGAACGGGTCGCGGCGCAGCTCGCCGACGAGGCCCTCGGCTGCAGCGGTGCGCTCGGAGGAGATGTTCGAGCCCATGAAGACGCCGTGGGTCCAGTCCGTGGCTTCGACGACCAGCGGGACGTTGGTGGCGCGGCGTCCGCCGAACAGGATCGCGTCGAGCGGCACGCCCTCGGGCGCATCCCAGTCGTCGGCGATCTGCGGGCACTGCCCCGCGCTGACGGTGAAGCGCGAGTTGGGGTGGGCGGCGGGACGACCGGATGCCGGGGTCCAGGGCTTGCCCTCCCAGTCGGTGAGCTCGGCGGGCGCCTCGTCGGTGAGGCCCTCCCACCACACGTCGCCGTCGGGGCGGAGCGCGACGTTCGTGAAGATCGTGTTGCCCCAGAGGGTGTCGACCGCCGTCACGTTCGTCGATTCGCCCGTCCCCGGCGCGACGCCGAAGAAACCGGCCTCCGGGTTGATGGCCCAGAGGCGACCGTCCTCGCCCGGGCGGAGCCAGGCGATGTCGTCGCCGAGCGTCTCGACCCGCCAGCCGGGGATGGTCGGGCGCAGCATGGCGAGGTTCGTCTTGCCGCAGGCCGAGGGGAAGGCGGCGGCGACGTGGTACGTCTTGCCGGCCGGGTCGATGACGCGGATGAGCAGCATGTGCTCGGCGAGCCAGCCCTCGTCGCGGCCGATGACCGAGGCGATGCGCAGCGCGAAGCACTTCTTGGCGAGGATC
The DNA here is from genome assembly GCF_900102005.1 of Microbacterium sp. LKL04. Lineage (NCBI taxonomy): Bacteria > Bacillati > Actinomycetota > Actinomycetes > Micrococcales > Microbacteriaceae > Microbacterium > Microbacterium sp. LKL04. The sequence goes on from NZ_LT627736.1 coordinate 1,786,696, forward strand.
GCGTTGCCGCCGTAGCCGGAGCCGAACGACCAGACCTCGAGCGTCTCGGGGAAGTGGACGATGTACTTCTCGTCGTTGCAGGGCCAGGCCTCGTCCTGCTGCCCGGGGGCGAGGGGCGCGCCCACCGAGTGCACGGTCTTGACCCAGGGCTTGCCGTCGGCGATCTGCTGCAGCACGTCGGCGCCGACGCGCGTCATGATGCCGATGGAGGTGACGGCGTAGGCGCTGTCGGTCACCTGGACGCCGATGTGCGAGAGCGGGCCGCCGACGGCGCCCATCGAGAACGGCACGACGTACATCGTGCGACCGCGCATGCTGCCTTCGAACAGCGGGGTGATGGTCGCGCGGATCTCTTCGGGCGCGATCCAGTTGTTCGTGGGACCGGCATCCTCTTCACGCTCCGAGGCGATGAACGTACGACCCTCGGTGCGGGCGACGTCGCTCGGGTGCGAGCGCGCCAGGTAGGAACCGGGACGCCACTCGGGGTTGAGCTTGATGAGTTTGCCCTCGTCGACCTGCTGGCGCAGCAGGGCGTCGTTCTCGGCGGCCGAGCCGTCGACCCAGTGGATGCGGGCGGGCTGCGTGAGCTCCGCGATCTCGTCGACCCAGGCGTGGAGGGCGGCCATGGCATCGCCGGTGGCGCGGGGACGGATGCCGGTGGGCGCCGTCGTCGGGTGGGAGACGATCGGCGTCGAGCCGGTGCGGGTGGGGCGGGTGAACAGGTCTGCGATGGCCATTCGGCGCTCCTCGGTCGGGGTGGACGTGTTTCCACTGTGCGCGCCGTTCGACCAGTTTTTCGCGACTTCGCGGCGTCAAGAATCGGCTTTCTTTCGCTAACATCAAGTTCATGGCCACGCCCCTCCAGCTCTCGACCCTCGGTCACCGCATCCGCCACCAGCGGACCGCCCACGGGTACACGCTCGACGAACTGGGGGCGATCGTCGGCATCGCCGGGAGCCAGCTCAGCCTCATCGAGAACGGCAAGCGGGAGCCGAAGCTCTCCGTCCTCCAGGCGATCGCCGCCGCAACGGGGACCGATGTCGCCGACCTCCTCTCCACCGAGCCGCCGAACCGCCGTGCCGCGTTGGAGCTCGATCTCGAGCGCGCGCAGCGGAGCCCCGTCTTCCGCCGCCTCGGCGTGCCGCCCGTACGGGTCACCAAGACGATGTCGGACGAGACGATCGAGGGGATCCTCGCCCTCCACCGCGAGCTCGAACGACGCGAGCGGGAGTCGATCGCGACGCCCGAAGAGGCTCGCCGTGCCAACACCGAGCTGCGCCTGCGCATGCGGGAGCAGGACAACTACCTGCCCGAGATCGAGAAGCTCGCCGAGAAGAAGCTGAAGGCCGCCGGCCACACCACCGGCGCCCTCACCCACCGGACGGTGAGCATCATGGCGGAGCAGCTCGGGTTCGAGCTGATCTACGCGAGCGACCTGCCGCACTCGGCGCGATCGGTCACCGACCTCGAGAACGGGCGGATCTATCTGCCCCCGGCATCCATTCCCGGCGGTCACGGCCTGCGCTCGATGGCCCTCCAGGCGATGGCGCACCGCCTGCTCGGACACACGCCTCCGACCGACTACGCGGACTTCCTGCAGCAGCGCCTGGAGATCAACTACTACGCGGCCTGCTGCCTCATGCCCGAGACCGCGTCGGTCGCCTTCCTGGCGCAGGCGAAGAAGGATCGGAACCTCGCCGTCGAGGACTTCCGCGATGCGTTCGGGGTCACGCACGAAGCCGCGGCGATGCGGATGACCAACCTCCTGACGCGGCATCTCGACATCTCGCTGCACTTCTTGCGCGTCGACGGCGCAGGCGCGATCAACCGCGTGTACGAGAACGACGGCCTCCCCCTGCCGATGGATGTGACCGGATCGGTCGAGGGCCAGATGGTGTGCCGGAAGTTCGCAGCGCGGTCCGCCTTCGCCGAGCAGAACCGCACGACCGAGCACTACCAGTACACCGACACTCCCAGCGGAACGTTCTGGTGCTCCAGCCAGACCGGCACGACCGCAGACGGCGAGTTCTCGATCACGGTCGGGGTGCCGTTCGACGACGCACGGTGGTTCCGCGGGAGGGAGACGCAGAAGCGGGCCACCTCGACCTGCCCGGATGAAGCGTGCTGCCGACGACCCGACACGTCGCTGACCGAGCGATGGCAGGGCAAGGCCTGGCCGAGCGCCCGCGTGCACATGCAGATGTTCTCCCCGCTTCCGAGCGGGATGTTCCCCGGTGTCGACGACGGCGAGGTCTACGCGTTCCTGGATCGACACGCCTGAGCGTCGTGTTGAGCGCCACCGCGCAGCGGGTGTACGCTCACGCGAGTGAGGTTCGCCTAACCTAATCTGCCGTCTCGTGCAGCAGGTCCGCGGACGGGCTGCGACGGGGCAGCGGGCACCGGCCTCACTCCCGAACACCCGAAGAGATACCCGTGCTCGCGTCGCTCCTCCCTCCCTTCCTCATCGGCCTCCGCGAAGGCCTCGAGGCCGCTCTCGTCGTCGGCATCCTCGTCGCCTACCTCGTCCGGATCGGACGCCGCGACGTCCTGCCGAAGCTCTGGGCCGGGGTGGGTCTCGCTGCGGCACTCGTGCTCGTCATCGGCGCGGTCCTCACCTTCGGCGCCTACGCGCTCACCTTCCAGGCCCAGGAGCTCCTCGGCGGGCTGCTGTCCCTGCTGGCGGTCGGGATGGTCACGTGGATGATCTTCTGGATGCAGCGGACTGCACGGACGATGCGCTCCCATCTCGAGAGCGGCGTCGACCGCGCGCTCGCGATGGGCGGCTTCTGGGGGATCGTGCTCATCGGCTTCGTGTCCGTGGCGCGCGAAGGCATCGAGACGACACTGTTCCTCTGGTCGATGGTGCAGACCGCCGGCCAGGAGGGACCGGGATGGTTCGGCGCCGTGCTCGGACTCGCCGTCGCCGTCGTCCTCGGGTGGCTGCTGGCCCGCGGGGCCGTGCGGCTCGACCTCCGACGGTTCTTCGCCTGGACCGGCGGGTTCCTCGTCATCGTCGCGGCCGGCGTCCTGGCGTACGCATTCCACGATCTGCAGGAAGCCGGCGTCCTCCCCGGGCCGTTCTCCGACGCGGCGACGATCGACGCAGCGACGGGGGCCGTCGGCGTGGGCTGGGCCGGGTTCCCCTTCGGATGGGCGTTCGATGTCAGCGGGCAGATCCCTCCCGGCAGCGCGCTCGCCGCGATCCTGCAGGCGACCGTCGGCTTCATGCCCGAGATGACCTGGCTCCAGGTGATCGCCTGGGCCCTCTACCTCGCCGTCGTCGGCACCTTCTTCGTCCGCGGCCTGATCGGGCGCCCGCGCCGGGCTCCCGCTGCCTCCACCGACACCGTCGCATCCCGTCACGCATCCCTAGGAGCATCATGACCCGCCCCCGTCTCACGAAGGTGCACGCCGCCCTCGCCCTCGCCGCGCTCGGCGCACTCGTCCTCTCGGGATGCGTCGCGAAGTCCGAGGTCGCGAACGCGGATGCACTCACCGTCACCTCCACCGACTCGACGTGCGACGTCTCGGCCGCGTCGGCCACGAGCGGGACGCTGACGTTCGCGGTGTCCAACACCGGCTCGCAGATCAGCGAGTTCTACCTCCTCGCCGAAGACGGGCTGCGCATCATCGGCGAGGTCGAGAACATCGCCCCCGGTGCCGAGCGCACGCTCACCGTCGTCGCGCAGCCGGGGCAGTACAAGACGCTCTGCAAGCCGGGCATGGTCGGCGAGGGAGTGGGACGAGCCGACTTCAGCGTGACAGGCGGGACCGTCGCCGCCACCGGCGACGACGCCGAGCAGAAGCAGAAAGCCGTCGACCTGTACGCGGCGTTCGTCAAGGACCAAGTCGAACAGCTCGTGCCCGCCGTCGACGCGTTCACGACGGCGTACGAGTCGGGGGAGGATGACGAGGCCCGCGCGCAGTTCCCGAAGGTGCGCGCATTCTACGAGCGCATCGAGCCGGTGGCCGAGTCCCTCGGCGACCTCGACCCGCGCATCGACTACCGCGAGGTGGATGCCGTCGCGGAAGGCCTCGACTGGACGGGCTTCCACAGGATCGAGAAGGACCTGTGGGTCCCGAAGAAGGATGCGCTGAACGCGGACGGCGAGACGCCGGCATGGCAGGACTGGGCTCCGTCGACGACCGAGGAACGTGCGACGTACGGCGACAAGCTGATCGCGGACGTCGGCGAACTCAACGACTACGTGCACTCCGAGGAGTTCCAGAAGGCACTGGACGCCCAGGGCGTCGCCGGCATCTCCAATGGCGCGATCGCGCTGCTCGACGAGGTGGCCACCGGGAAGATCAGCGGCGAGGAGGACTGGTGGTCGGGCACCGACCTGTCCGACTTCGCGGCGAATGTCGAAGGCTCCAAGATGGCGTTCTCCCTCGTGCAGGATTTCGCCGCGGCCGCAGGCTCGGACGGCAAGAAGCTCTCGACCGAGATCGCTCGTCGCTACGACGACCTGGACGCCGCACTCGCCGCCCACGGCTCCCTCGATGAGGGCTTCGTCGCCTACAAGACCCTCACCGAGGACGACAAGCGCGAATTCACCGACCTGATCAACGCTCTCGCCGAGCCCCTGTCCCGTCTCACCTCGACCGTGCTGCAATGAGCACCGAGGAATCGTCACCCGAGGAGGCCGCTCGACCGTCGCTCAGCCGGCGCGGCCTGTTCGGTCTGGCCGCCGGGGTCGGCGCCGCGGGCCTCGCGCTCGGCGCGGGTGCGGGCTCGGCGGTCGGCGTCGCGGTCGGGCGCGAGCGTGCGGAGCAGGAGGGGGCGGCATCCGTCCACCCGTTCTTCGGCACGCATCAGGCGGGCATCACGACGCCCATGCAGGACCATCTGCACTTCGCCTCCTTCGACATGATGGAGGGCACCAGCCGGGATGACCTGCGGTCGCTCCTGACCGACTGGAGCTACGCCGCGGCCCGGATCACGCAGGGGCTCCAGGTGAGCGCGACCGGCGCCGTCGGCGGATCACCCGAAGCGCCGCCGGACGACACCGGTGAGGCCCTCGGGCTGCCGGCATCCGGCCTCACCATCACGATCGGCTTCGGTCCGACCCTCTTCGAGACGGAGGACGGAAAGGATCGCTTCGGGATCGCGTCGCAGCGGCCGCGCGGTCTGGCGAAGCTCCCCGCCTTCCTCGGCGACGACCTCGCGCCCGACGCGTCGAACGGCGACCTCTGCATCCAGGCGTGCGCCGACGATCCGCAGGTCGCCGTGCACGCGGTCCGCAACCTGAGCCGGATCGCGTTCGGGCGTGCGCGCCTGCGGTGGTCGCAGCTGGGCTTCGGCAAGACCTCGAAGACGACGGCCGCGCAGGCGACACCCCGCAACCTCTTCGGGTTCAAGGATGGCACCGCGAACATCCTGGCCGACGACACCGCCGCGCTCGCCGACCACGTGTGGGTCGGCGGGACGGACGATCCCGCCTGGCTCGCCGGCGGCTCGTACCTCGTCGCGCGGAAGGTCGCGATGCTCATCGAGACCTGGGACCGCGTGCGGCTCTCGGAGCAGCAGCGCATCATCGGCCGCGACAAATCAGAGGGCGCGCCGCTGTCGGGCGGGAAGGAGACGACGGCGCCCGACTTCCGCACGAAGGATGCCGCCGGCTCCCCCGCCATCGACCACGCCTCGCATGTGCGCCTCGCCCACCCGGACCTCAACGACGGCATCCGCATCCTCCGGCGCGGGTACAACTACGTCGACGGCAACACCGGTCTCGGTCGCCTCGACGCCGGGCTGTTCTTCCTGTCCTACCAGCGGAGCCCCGACCAGTTCGTCACGCTCCAGCGCGCCCTCTCGACCGACCTCATGAACGAGTACGTCCGGCACATCGCGTCCGGGATCTGGGTGATCCCGCCCGGCGCGAAGAGCGGATCGTTCGTGGGAGCGGGGTTGTTCGCCTGAGGACGACCTCGGGTCGACGTGCGCACCCCGCCGGCGCGCGAAAGCGGGGAGCACGGTCCCCTCGTGCTCCCCGCTCTTCTCGCGCCACCCCCAGTTGCCCGATGGCGCGAGTGGTGAAGATCAGTCCTTCTTGAAGGCGTCCTTCACGTTCTCGCCGGCCTTCTTCGCGTCGGCCTTGGTCTGGTCAGCCTTGCCCTCGGCAACGAGCTTGTCGTTGTCGGTGGCCTTGCCGATCGCTTCCTTCGCCTTGCCGGTGATGTCCTGGGCGGCGTTCTTGATCTTGTCGTCGAGTCCCATGAGGGTCTCCCTTCTGTGTGGTGGGTGGTTAACCGGTGCCTGGACCGGGGCTCGGGGCGGGTCAGCTGACCCGCGGTGCGTCGGTGGCGAGTCTGCTTCGCAGCCCCCCGTGGACGGAGATGTACGCAGCGGTTTCCGTGCCGGTCACAGCCGCCAGCCCGTCCATGACGCGGTCGACGTCGTCGACGAGGCTCCGGGGGTCGGCCCCCTGACGAGCCGTCACGCTCACGTGGAGGACAGGCTCCTGCTTGACCGCATGAGCCGTGACGGAGGCAGAGAGCACGCCGTCCTGACGGGCGAGGGAGTTCTTGACCGCGTCGGCGGCGAATCCCTCGGTGACGGTGACCCGGCCGAGCGGTGTCTGCGATCCGCTCGAGCGCAGGACCGTACGGGTGCGACGGCTGACGAGGGTGGTGAGGCTCGCGAACAGCACGCCTGCGATGACGATCGCGACGGCTGTCGCACCGATCACGGCCCAGCTGAGCGTGGTGCCCGCGATCGTCGTGGCGTCGCCGGCGGCGCGGAGCCCGTCGACGACGGTCTTACCCGTCGTGGTCCACACGTCGGCCACGGCCGGGACGGCTGCTGCCGTCGCCGCCGCTCCCCCGCCGATCAGCAGGACGAGTCCGACGATCAGGACCACGGTGCGGTTCAGCGCTCGGTTCGTGCCGTTCATGCCACCTTCTCCTCGTCATCGGTGCGGTCGATGCGGACGCGGGTGCGGACGGGGCGCGCGAGCTTCAGCGAGGCGACCTCCGCCTCCGCGAACGACGCGACCTGGGACTTCTCGATCGGGATGCCTGCTCCCGGCCGGACGGAGACATCCACGCTGCGGTGGGCGACTCCGACGGTCACGCGGTCGCGGGCGATCCCCGTCTCGTCGCTCACCCGCTGCGCCAGCGCCGAAGCGAGCACACCGTTGTCGATGACGGCGACGCGGCCGCCGGCATCCACTTCGTGCTTGGACAGGCGCCCCGGAGAGATGGCCAGGACGACGAGCCAGAGGCCCACAGCCGCCACGATCACACCTCCGGCGACACCGGCCGCCACAGGCGCGTTGCCCGGGAGCCCCGCCAGCCACTCCAGGGCGGTCATCGGCCGCATGAGCAGCGGAGTCTGGGACGCGAGGGCGAGGATCAGCTCGACCGCGACGTACAGGGCCAGCACGATCCCCACGAGGACGACGACGGCGAACGCGACGCTGCGCGGCGAGTGGGTCTCGCGGCGGACGACGCGACGCAGCACGGGGGTGGTCATCGCACACGCTTCCTTTCCGGCATCCGGGCACCGGTGATGGTGATGTCGACACGGGCGACATCGCGCCCGAGGAGATGGGTCAGTCGCTCGCGCAGCTGCTCCTGCATCTGCGCAGCGCGCTCGAGGACGGGGACGGTGCTGCGCACCGCGTCCGGGTCATCGAGGTCGGGGACGGGCAGGGGGCTCGAAACCTTGAGAGCCATGCCGTCCCGCCGATCGGCGACACCCACGGAGACCTCGCCCCGCGGGACGCCGATGACATCGGCGGACACCGCCCGCGCGACGCCGACGAGCACACGCTCGGCGACATCGGTACGGCCGGCGACGCCGGGGGCCGCGGCGGCGGGTCGCACGGACCCGCCGCCCGCCGTTCCGTCGGTGTCGGTACGCATCAGGAGGTGCGCCGTCCCGTGAAGGCGTCGGTGACGGCTCGGACGTCGAGCTTGCCCGACGCGATTCGCCCGATCACGGCGCCGATGGCCATGAACAGGGCGGTGAGGAGGAATCCCCAGAACCCGAACACGAGACCGACGACGGCCAGGATGGCGCCGGTCAGGGCGCCGATGACAGTGGTGCTCATGAGACGCGCGACTCCTCGTGCTCCTCGTCCTCGTCACCCGGGATGTGCACGTCGTCGACGGTCACGTTGACCTCGACGACCTCGAGTCCGACGAGGCGGGTGATGGCGCCGGCGACGGCGTCCCGGACCTGCGACGCGACCTGGTGGACGGGCGTCGGGTACTCGACGACGATCGTGAGATCGACGGCAGCCTGCGTCTCGCCGACCTCGACCTTCACGCCCTGACCCAGGTCCGTCGCGTTGATCGCGTTGCGGATGGCGCCGAGAGCGCGGGCTCCGCCGCCGCCCAGGGCGTGCACACCGGGGATCTCACGGGCGGCGATACCGGCGACCTTGGCGACCACGCCATCGGCGATGACGGTCGTGCCGCTCGTCGCGGACGAGGTCTCCTCCGCAGTGGGGAAGGTGCGGTCGACGCGGCCGGTTCCGGTCACGGCGGGGGTGGTGGTCTTCGGGGTCTCGGTGGCCATGATGTCTCCTTTTTCTCGAACGATCTTGTCGACGCGGGTTCCGCGTCTCGGGCCGTTGCTTTCGGCCTCGTACATAAGAGGGACCGGCGTCCCGATTCGTCACAAAAAAGTTCGGAGAATCTTCGAGGAGAGGTTCGGCCTAGTGGATCCGGGCGATCTGGATGCTGATCTGCGCGTCCTCCGGGGTGTTCGTCAGGAGTGCATCGGCGACGCGGCGGGCAGCAGCGGGCGTGTTGTCGTGCGAGGCTGTCGCGATCCGTGCGGCGACGAGCGGCATCCCGTCCCGGACTGTCACCGCGATCTCCGCCATGCGGTCGTCGGCGGCTCCGGCGGCCGCCGCGATCAGCCCGGGGACGCGGCTGATGGCGGATCGGGGCGAGTAGACGTCGGTCACACCGTCGACGGCGCGGACGCGCGCGACGAGGTCGAGCTGGTCGGCCTGTCCGTCGGGGTTGTCCGCGGGGTGGTCGGTGGAGAGCGGTCCGGTCATGTGCTCACGCCTTCCCTTCTGTTCCGTGGAGCTCATCCACGGCGACGTTGACGGCGGTGACATTCAGTTCGGTGTGCTCGGCGAGCACCCGGTAGACGAGGGTGCGCAGGGAACTCGTGAGTTCCGGGATGGACTTCCCCCAGGCGACGGATGCCGTGAGCTCGATGCGCACCGGAGCACCCGGGGTCTCGGCGTCGCCGACGATCTCGGTTCGGCCGAGGTAGATGCCGTCGAGTTCGTCGGCGCTCGATCGCACCAGGGAGCGGACGGCGCCCTCGGTGACCGTGATCGTGACGCGGGGGTCGGGGTGATGGATGGGGAAGCTGCGACCGGCGCGGAGCTCGGAATGGATGACGGAGAGGATCCCTTCGAACCAGCTCTCGGGAGGGCGCGGCATCCGCTCTGCGTCATCCGCCAGCAGGTCGCGGGACAACTGGCCGACGCGCTCGAGCGCTTCGATCGCGTTCAGGCAGTCGGGGCACGACTCGATGTGGGGGTCGCGCGGCGTGCGACCGGCCTCGACGTACCTGCTGAGGTGCTCGATGGTGCGGCCGCAGTCGAGCGCGGAGTCGTCGTCGGTCATCGCCATCCCTCCATCTCGATCGCGATGCTCGCCCGCGCGCGGGCGAGCACTCCTCGGACGGTGCTCTCGGTCATGGTCATCTCTTCTGCGATCTCGGCGTAGCTCAGTTCTGCGACTTCCCGCAGCAACCAGCATCGGCGTTGATCCTCCTTCAGTCGATCGAGCGCTCTCGACAGGGCTGCCAAGCGGTCGTTCTGGATGGCCGTCCGCTCCGGCTGCGCCTGCAACGACGCCGGGAGGATCGCCTCATCGAGCGGATCCTCCTTCGACCTGCGCGTGGCGACGGCGAGTGCCTCGCGGCCGGCGATGCGCATGAGCCACGACCGGAAGGCCGCCGGGTCCCGGACGGTCGGCAACTGCTTCCAGGCCGTGACGAACGCATCCTGCACGACGTCGTCCGTGTCGGCCATCGAGCCGACGATGCGGTAGACGTAGGCGCGGACCAGCGAGGAGTGACGCCGGAGCAACTCACCGAACGCGACCGCGTCGCCGTCGATGGCCCGCTCGACGAGGATCCGGTCGGGAACATCGCGCGGACGAGAGGGCATCATGCTCTCCCTTCGACGGGCCCGCCGGGATCGGCGCGCATGAGAGCACGGTAATCCGGCCGGAAGAGAGCAAGAACTTGTTGCGCAACGACGCGAGGATCGCTAAGCGAATCCGAAGAAGCCGCGAACCCGGGCGAGCGCCTCGCTGACTCCGGCATCCGATTCGGCGGGGAAGAGTGTCGCTTCCGGGATGCCGCGGCTGCCGGCAGCGAGCGACAGAGCCCACGTCCCGACGGCGACACCGCCGCGCAGGAGAACGGGACGCACCATTCCGTTGGCGGTGGGTCCGACCGTGAGCCGGTCGCCGGCGCCCATCCCGACCGACCGGTCGGCGTAGGAGAGGACGTACTCGTCGAAGGCGGGGAGGGCCACGGTCCCGACGAGGGTTGCCCCTCCCGTGTCGGGCAGGGCGAGCAGCCCGTCGCCGAACGAGATCAACCGTTCCTCGGCCCGATCGGCGGCGGCGCGGGCTGCACCCGCAGGCAGGCCGGCCCACCACGCGAAGTCGCTGCTCGACGCAGGCCCGTGCCCGCGGAGGTAGGCGATCAGGAGGTCCGCCGTCGGATCTTCCGAGGCGGCGCCGGGGGGAGGAAGGGCGACGAGGTACTGCTCCCGCGCGACGCCCTCCTCGCGCGGGACGACGGGGCCGAGGGCGAGGACGCCGCGGATCGACAGCGCGGTGAGGATGCGGCTGCCCGCCGTGACCGACCCGGCGATGCCGTCTCGCTGGAGCGCGTCGACGAACGCCGCTCTCGTCAGGGGCCCTGCCGCGGCGAGCACGGTCCGGAAGACGCGTTCGCCGCGATCGAGGACCTCCGCGTCGATCCCGTACGCGCGCGCCTGCCGTTCGCCCGTGACGGCGAGGATGGCGCCGACGGCGGCCGGCTCGACGATGTGCAGGGTCCCGCGCTGCGTCCAGGCGCGCACGAGGCGTCCGTCGTCGAACGCGCGGTCGACCTCGCCGACGGTGACCTCGCCGGAGGTACGGATGCCGAGGGCCCACCGGCCCGCAGCGAAATCCTGCGCCTGCACCGCGAAAAGGCGGCCCGCGACGTCGGTGACGGTCGCCGCCGACTCGGCGAGCAGGTGCGACCGGAGTCGCCGGCTGCGGACCTCTGCGGCATCCATTCGTCGGCCCGCGTCAGGCCGTCGCGTACGGCTGGAGCGCATCGACGACGGTGGCGGCGAAATCGGCGCTCGCGCCCCAGTCGAAGCGGAACAGAGCGCCCTCCCCGCCGCCCGAGCCGCGGAACACGACCTTCGACGGACCCGCGAGGTTCTCGAGGAGCACCGTCAGCGAGGCCCGACTGCTCGTGCGCATGTAGTACTTCTCGAAGATCAGCAGCGCGCTCTGATGCCCGGCATCCGTCGCCGTCGCGTGCTGTCCCACGCACTCGACCGTCATCCCCGACGACTGCACGTGGTCGAGGACGATCCGGGCAGCGTCGAACGGCGTGAGGCTGATCTCCATCGTCTGCAGCATGATCGCAGTGTGCCACGGCGCGCCCTTCCGCGTGCCTATACTTGTGGCGTCCGGGACCGCTCGAGGTCCTGGTGCTCGGAAAAGGGGCACGCAGCCACCCGCATCGTCGCGGAGCGCGAGACATATACGGCATCCGTCGTCATCGTCTCCAGGAGCTGTCATGCCCACCGTCGCCGCCCACGTCGCCGCCGCCCTCGCCGCCCACGTCGAGCACGTTTTCGGCGTGATGGGCAACGGCAACGCCCTCGTCCTCGATGCGCTCGAGCGCCGCGACGACGTGGCGTTCACCGCAGTCCGCCACGAGGCCGGCGGGGTCGTCGCCGCCGATGCGCACTTCCGCGCCGGCGGCGGCCTCGCCGCAGCCACATCCACGTATGGGGCGGGCTTCACGAACACGCTCACCGCGCTCGCCGAGGCCGCGCAGGCGCGCGTGCCGCTCGTGCTCGTCGTCGGAGACGAACCGACCTCCGGCCCGCGGCCGTGGGACGTCGACCAGCTCTCGCTCGCGTCGGCCGTCGGAGTACGCACGTACACCGTCGGACGGACGGATGCCGCGGCCACGACGGTCATCGCGATCGAGCACGCGCTGTCGTTCCGCATCCCCGTCGTCCTGGCGATCCCCTACGACGTCGGGGGGCGCGACGCGGGCGAGATCCCGGCGACGCCCGATCCCGTCCTCCCCGCGCCCCTCGCCCCGACCGGACCTCACGCTCTCGCGACGGTCGCCGCGATCGCCCGCGCGCTCGCGGCGTCCGAGCGACCCCTGCTCCTCGCCGGCCGCGGCGCGTGGACGGCGGGCGCCGGCGAGCAGCTCGGGCGCCTCGCCGACGCGGTCGGGGCACTCACGGCATCCACCGCCCTCGGCCGTGGGGTGTTCCCGCGCGCCGAGTACGATCTGGGTGTCACCGGCGGATTCGGGGCGGAAGGCGCGATGGCGACGATCCGCGAGGCCGACGTCGTCGTGGTGTTCGGGGCGTCGCTCAACCAGTTCACGATGCGCTTCGGCGAGCTGCTCTCTCCCGACGCGACGATCGTGCAGGTCGATGTCGCGGCCGCGGCGACGCATCCGCAGGTCGGCCGGTACCTGCGGGCGGATGCCGCCCTCGCGGCGCGCGCGCTCGCCGACGAGCTCGAACGGCTCGAGGCGACCCCGTCGGTGTGGCGCGAGGCGGTGGACGTCGCGGGGCTCCGGACGTACGACGCCGGCGACGGGCTCGCGCCCGACGGACGGCTCGACCCCCGGAGCGCCGCCGCGACGATCGCGGAGCTGCTGCCCGAGGATCGGGTCGTCGTCTCGGACGGCGGGCACTTCATCGGCTGGGCGAACATGTTCTGGCCGGTGGCCTCGCCCGACCGCATGATGATGATCGGCACGGCGTATCAGTCGATCGGCCTCGGCTTCCCGTCGGTGCCGGGTGCCGCTCGCGCGCGGCCGGAGTCGACCATCGTCCTGACCACCGGCGACGGCGGCGGGCTGATGGCGATCGCCGACCTCGAGTCGGCCGTGCGCGTGGCGCGCGGCCGCGGGCTCGCGGTGGTGTGGAACGACGGTGCGTACGGCGCGGAGGTCCACCTCTACGGCGTCATGGGCCTCGCCCGCGGGCCGATGGAGATCCCCGAGGTCGACTTCGCCGGCCTCGCGCGCGCCGTCGGGGCGGAGGGGGTCATCGTGCGGACGCTCGACGACCTGCAGGCGCTCGCGCGCTGGCGCGAGCTCCCCGCCGACGAGCGGCCGTTCCTGCTGCTCGACCTGAGGGTCTCCGGCGCCGTCCGCGCCCCCTACCAGGAGGAGATCCTGCAGGTGAACCTGCGGCGCTGAGGCGCCGGCCAGGCGTCGAGCCGACGCGAACTGTCGTCAACGCGCCGGTTTGGCCGCACTTTGCGTCGGGTCGACGGCGAGCGTCCCGCTCACGCCTCGCGGCGCGGCATCCCTGCTCGTCGGCCGACTGCGAGCCACGCGACGGGACCCGCAACCGGGACCAGCAGCACCACGAGCACCCACACCAGCGCCTGCGTCGACGTCAGCCGCCGCGCCGACCGCGTGAGCGAAACGAGGGCGACGATCGCCAGCACGGCCGCCACCAGAGCGACGACCGACCAGACGATGTCGTATCCGGCCGGGAGCAGGGGGTTCACGGTGTCCACACCCCGACCCTAGCGGCGCTCGACCCGACACGAACGGCGCTCATTCCCGCCGGGTGGGTGCAGTTCGCGTCGGCTCGGCGCGCCGAGACGTCGGGGCGGTGCTCAGTCGCCGCTGCGCAGGTCCGCGACGGTGCGGCGCTCGAAGCCGACCTCGTCGAACGCGGCGCGGCATCCCTCGCCGGTCGGGCTCTGCACTTCGAAACCCACTCTCAGTCGGTCCGAGACACCCGGCAGCGTGAACGCGCGCACGAAGGTCCAGACGCCCCTGTCGTGGGCGTGGAACGCCAGGACGTTCCCCACCCGCGCGATCCGCAGCCGAGCCTCGGACGAGTCGAGGAGGAACGCGTTGGCATCGTCGGAGGTCCCCTTGGTCACGACCGAGACGACCATCGACTCGCCCGCCGGGGACCGCTCGACGCAGAGCTTGGCCCAGTTCGTGTCGTCGACCCACGCGAGGAGCACCCCGGCGTCGAACGTCGCGTGATGCTCGGGACGCACCCGAGCGACGAGGGTGAAGTCGCCTTCCGGGGGCGCGCCGAGGAGCGTGTTCGCGTTGAGCAGTGTCTCCGCGGCGACCCCGGTCGTCCCGCTGGGATCGACGAACAGATCCGTACCGGCAGGGGCGACCCCCTCGAGGACCGTCCCCCTCAGCGTCCACCCGGACTCGTCGGAGGCGTGGAGCTCGAAGGGCAGGTCAGGAAGGCGCATGCCGCGTTTCTATCAGATCGAGCCGTCGCAGATGGTCGGCGGGATGCCGCGAAAGCGGCCATCTGCGACGGCTCGACGCGTCGCGTCTCAGTCGGCGGGACGGAAGGCACCGGCGAGGAACTCGCCGAGCTCGGCGGTCGCGGCCAGCGGCAGGACGGCGGCGACGTACTGGTCGGGGCGGACGACGACGACCGCGCCGCTCGCCGAGATCCCGCGCTCGGCGAAGATGTCGACGTCCGTCCAGGTCGAGGGTCCGGTCGCATAGACCTTCTCCCAGTCCATGAGCCCGAGCGGCCCCGAGTGCGGTCGGAACACGGCGGGCACCGCCGCCATCTCGACCTCCTCGTACCGCCGCGGGTAGATCACCTTCGCGTCGAAGACGGCGTCGGGGTCGGCGCCCGCCGGCGTGTGCCGGGAGATCGGACCGGATGCCGAGGCGAACCACTCCGCCCAGGTCGAGAGGTCTTCGCCCGAGGCGTCGGCGAAGGCGTACACGCGCCACCGCCCGTCGGCCTTGGCATGGTGGCCGAGGTGCACGACGTTGCCGTCCGCGACCCGGACGACCTCGGCCGACTTCAGTCGCTTGCCGAGGGGGAACCCCGTCGCGAGGTCCTGGTGCTCGGCCCCTGCGACGATCGCCGAGGCCCCGTACTGCGTCATGAACCCCGAGGGGAACTCGGCGGTCGCGAGGTAGTAGGTCGCGAGGTCCTCGGGATCGGTGATCTCCTCGGGCTTGCGCGCCATCAGCGACGACCACTCCTTGTCGAAGTCGATCAGCTGCTGCGCGACGGGCCGCCGTTCGGCGCCGTAGGTGGCGAGGAGGGATGCCGGGGCCAGCCCCGTCAGCACGTGACCGAGCTTCCACCCCAGGTTGAACCCGTCCTGCATCGAGACGTTCATGCCCTGCCCGGCCTTGGCGCTGTGGGTGTGGCAGGCGTCGCCGGTGAGGAAGACCCGCGGATCGCGATCGGCGCCCTCGGGGACATCGTCGAACCCGTCGGTGACGCGGTGCCCGACCTCGTAGACGCTGTGCCAGGCGACCTGCTTCACGTCGATCGTGTACGGGTGGAGGATCTCGTTCGCCCGACGGACGACCTCCTCGATGGGCGTCTCGCGGACGCGGTGGTTGTCGTCCGCCGCGACCGCGCCGAGGTCGATGTACATGCGGCTGAGGTACCCGCCCTCGCGAGGGATGTGGAGGATGTTCCCCGCCGAGCTGTTGATGGCGCACTTGATGCGCCAGTCGGGGAAGTCGGTGTCGACCAGCACGTCCATGACGCCCCAGGCATGCTTCGACGCGTCGCCGACGTGCACGCGACCGATCGCCTGGCGCACACCGCTCCGGGCGCCGTCGCTACCGACGACGTATCGCGCCCGGATCACGCGCTCCTCCCCCGCACGCGGGCCGCCGACGTGGCGGACTGTGACGGCGACGGGAGCACCAGCATCCTCGGGCACCTCCAGCCCGACGAACTCGACGCCGTAGTCGGGCACGATCCGTCCGGGACCGTGCGCGGCGGCCTCGGCGAAGTAGTCGAGCACGCGCGCCTGGTTGACGATCAGGTGCGGGAACTCGCTGATCTTCAGCCCGTAGTCATCGGTCCGCGATGTGCGGCGGATGCGGCTCGGGTCGGCCGGGTCGGGGCCCCAGAAGTTCATGTAGCCGATGTTGTACGCCTCGGCGATGATCCGCTCGGCGAACCCGAACGCATGGAACGTCTCCACCGATCGCGGCTGGATGCCGTCGGCCTGACCCAGTTCGAGCCGACCGGTGCGCCGCTCGATGAGACGTGTCGAGACCTGCGGGAACTGCGACATCTGGGCGGCCAACAGCATCCCCGCCGGACCCGAGCCGACGATGAGCACGTCGGTCTCGTCGGGGAGCTCCTCGGGGCGGTCGACGCCGGTGCCGGCGGCGGGAAGGATCCGCGGGTCGCCCGAGACGTAGCCGTGGTGGTGGAACTGCATGGTTCTCCTCGAACGGTCAGGCGCGGGTGAGGCCGCGGACCGGGCTGACCGCCTGCTCCGCCTCGTGATCGGGGTCGAGCGGGATGCCGCTGCGATCGCGCAGCAGCAGCGTCGCCACCAGGCCCAGCACGGTCATGCCTGCCAGGTACCAGGTGACCGGGGTGGTCGAGCCGAAGGCGGCGACGAGCGCCGTCGCGATCGTCGGTGCGAAGGCGCCGCCGAGGATCGCTCCGATCGCGTACGAGATCGAGACGCCCGAGAAGCGGATCGACGCGGGGAACAGCTCGGCGTAGAGCGCGGCCTGGGGTCCGTACGTGAAGCCGAGGCCGATCGTGAGGATCGCGAGCCCCAGGAAGAGGACGAAGACGTTCCCCGTATTGACCAGTGGGAAGAGCGTGAACACACCCACGAGCTGCATGATCCAGCCCGCGATGTAGGTCGTGCGGCGCCCGATCCGGTCGGAGACGAATCCCGCGACGAGCGTCGAGAGCAGCCACGTGACCGCGGACCCGGTCACCGCCCAGAGCACCGGGCCGCGGTCGAGGCCGAGGGGGCCTTCGGGGTTGGTCGCGTAGCCCTGGATGTACCCGCCGGTGGTCATGTAGCCGACGGCGTTGTTCCCGGCGAAGACGAAGGCGGCGATGATCACGAGCACCGCGTGCTTGCGGAACAGCTCGACGATCGGCATCCGACTGTGCTCCTTGCGCTCGGCGAGCTCGAGGAAGACGGGGCTCTCCTCCACGCGGCGACGGACGTACCAGCCGACGAGGATGAGGACGACGCTGAGCAGGAACGGCACGCGCCAGCCCCACTCGAGGAACTGCTCCCCCGGTGCGATCGCCGACATGAGCGCCATGACGCCCGAGGCGAGCAGCAGACCGAGCGGTACGCCGATCTGCGGCGACGCTCCGAACGCGCCGCGGCGGGTCTTGGGGGCGTGCTCGACGGCCATGAGCACGGCGCCGCCCCATTCGCCGCCGGCGGAGATGCCCTGCAGGATGCGCAGGAGCACGAGGATGATGGGCGCGGCGAGCCCGATCGACTCGTAGCTCGGGAGCACACCGATGAGCGCGGTGGCGATCCCCATGAGGATGAGCGTCCACATGAGCACGACCTTGCGGCCGTACTTGTCACCGAGGTGGCCGGCGAGGAACGCGCCGAGGGGCCGGAACAAGAAGCTCACGCCGACGGTCGCGAATCCGATGAGGACGCTGTCCTTGCCGAGCGGGGCGAAGAAGAGCTGTCCGAACACGAGCCCGACGGCGGTCGCGTAGATGAAGAAGTCGTACCACTCCACGGTGGTGCCGACGACGGTGGCGAACACGACGCGGCGGCGGTCCGCGGCGGTCGCGATGGTCCCGGTGGGGGTGAACCCGCGAGGGGTGGGGGAAGTACTCATGCTGACTCCTGTGTCATCCGACGTCTTCGTCGATTACCGGTTGTCCGGTGCAGCCCGATCATATACGATTTGAGATACGACGCAAGGGCGAGGGAGCTCATGAGTATGCAGAACGACGACACGGTGACGGATGCCGCATCCCGCGATCCTCGCTACGCCGCCCTCCCCGGCCGGCCGGGCAAGATCGTCGCCGTCCACCTGAACTACCGGTCACGCGCCGCGCAGCGCGGACGCACCCCCGCGGCGCCGTCCTACTTCTTCAAGTCCACGGGCTCCGTCTCGGCGTCCGGCGGAACGGTAGAGCGGCCCGTCGGAACCGAGCTCCTCGCCTTCGAGGGCGAGATCGCGCTCGTCATCGGTACGGCGGCCCGCCGCGTCAGCGCTGACCGGGCGTGGGAGCACGTCGCCGGCGTCACGGCATCCAACGACCTCGGCCTCTACGACCTGCGGGCGAACGACAAGGGGTCGAACGTCCGCTCCAAGAGCGGCGACGGCTTCACCCCGCTCGGCCCCGTCGTCCTCGACGCCCGCCTGCTCGACCCGGCCGCGTTGCGCGTACGAACCTGGGTCAACGGCGAGGTCGCCCAGGAGGGCTCCACCGACGACCTTCTCTTCCCCCTCCCGCAGATCGTCGCAGACCTGTCGCAGCACTTCACACTCGAACCCGGCGACGTCATCCTCACCGGCACGCCCGCGGGCTCGTCGGTCATCGTCCCCGGCGACGTGGTCGAGGTCGAGGTCGACGCCCCCTATACCGGCGCATCCACCGGCCGACTCACGACGACCGTCGTCGACGGCCCCGACATCGCGTTCGACCCGGCGCTCGGCTCGCTTCCCCACGTCGACGACACGCAGCGTGAAGAAGCCTGGGGCTCCCGCGAGGCCGCCGGGCTCGCTGCGGCATCCGCTCTCTCCCCCGATCTCCGCGCGAAGCTCGAGCGCGTCCCCGTCGCGGGGCTGTCGCAGCAGCTGCGCAAGCGCGGTCTCGACAACGTCACCATCGACGGCGTCGCCCCGCTCCACCCCGATGCGAAGCTCGTCGGCGTCGCCGCGACGCTCCGCTTCGTACCGAACCGCGAGGACCTGTTCCAGAGCCACGGCGGCGGTTACAACGCACAGAAGCGCACGTTCGACACGGTCCGCGAAGGCGAGGTCATCGTGATCGAGGCGCGTGGCGAGGCCGGTTCCGGCACGCTCGGCGACATCCTCGCCATCCGTGCGCACGCGCAGGGGGCGGCCGGCATCGTGACCGACGGCGGCGTGCGCGACATCGCCGCGGTGGCCGCGGTCGGCATCCCGGTCTACACCGCGGGCGCGCACCCGGCGGTCCTCGGTCGCAAGCACGTGCCGTGGGATGCCGGGGGCACGATCGCCTGCGGCGGCACGACCGTGCAGCCGGGCGACATCATCGTGGGCGACCGCGACGGCGTGATCGTGCTGCCGCCCGCGCTCGCCGAGGAGGTCGCCGACGCGGCCCTCGCGCAGGAGGACGAGGACGCCTGGATCGCCGACCGCGTCGCGGAAGGCGAATCGGTCGACGGGCTCTTCCCGATGAACGCCGCGTGGCGGGGGCGCTACGAGGCGGAGCGGGGCGCCCGATGAGCGAGGTCGCGGCCCCGAGCAAGTCGCAGCAGGCGTACGCGTGGATAAAGGAGCGCATCGTCAGCGAGGCGTTCACCCCCGGCTACCGCCTCGTCCTCGGCAGCATCGCGGGCGAACTCGACATGAGCGTCGTCCCGGTGCGCGAGGCGATCCGCCAGCTCGAGGCCGAGGGTCTCGTCACCTTCGAGCGCAACGTCGGCGCGCGCGTCGCGATGGTCGACGACTCGCAGTACCGCTTCAGCATGCAGGCGCTGTCGATCCTCGAGGGCACCGCCACCGCGCTGTCCGCCCGCGCCCTCACCGAGTCCGACGTCCGGCGAGCGCGCGACATCAACGAGCTCATGATCGAGACGCTCGACCACTTCGACCCACGCGCCTTCACCCGGTTGAACCAGGAGTTCCACGCGACCCTCTTCGAGCGCTGCGCGAACCCGCGGATGCTGGAGCTCGTCCAGGTCGAGTGGGCGCGGCTCGGGCACCTCCGCGATTCCACGTTCAGCTTCGTGCCGGGGCGCGCGCAGGAGTCGGTCCGCGAGCACGAGCAGATCCTCGTGCTCATCGAGCGGAGCGCTCCCCTCAGCGAGATCGAGTACGCCGCGCGTCGACACCGCTCGGCGACCCTCGACGCCTACATGACCCACGAGCACCCCGACCAGGCCCTCGGCCTGCCGAACTTCTGACCCCTCGAGCAAGGACGCACGACATGACGGATCCCACGCTGGCGGCGCCGCACACGCCCGCCGACCTGCCCACCCGCATCCAGCACTACATCGACGGTGCCTTCGTCGACTCGGCGGACGGCGACACGTTCGACGTCCTCGATCCCGTGACGAACCGTGTCTACCTGCAGGCCGCGGCCGGCAAGAGGGCCGATGTGGATGCCGCCGTCGCCGCCGCGCGCCGCGCGTTCACCGACGGCCCGTGGCCGCGGATGCTGCCGCGCGAGCGCTCGCGCGTGCTGCACCGCATCGCCGACATCGTCGAGTCGCGCGACGCCCGGCTCGCGGAGCTCGAGTCGTTCGACTCGGGTCTGCCGATCACGCAGGCGCTCGGCCAGGCCCGTCGCGCCGCCGAGAACTTCCGGTTCTTCGCCGACCTGATCGTCGCCCAGTCCGACGACACGTTCAAGGTGCCGGGTCGCCAGATCAACTACGTCAACCGCAAGCCGATCGGCGTCGCGGGGCTCATCACCCCGTGGAACACGCCGTTCATGCTCGAGTCCTGGAAGCTCGGTCCCGCCCTCGCCACGGGCAACACGGTCGTGCTGAAGCCCGCCGAGTTCACTCCCCTCTCGGCATCGCTCTGGGCCGGGATCTTCGAAGAGGCCGGCCTCCCGCAGGGCGTCTTCAACCTCGTCAACGGCCTCGGCGAGGACGCCGGCGACGCGCTGGTGAAGCACCCCGACGTGCCGCTCATCTCCTTCACCGGCGAGAGCTCGACCGGCAAGCTCATCTTCGCCAACGCCGCTCCCTGGTTGAAGGGCCTGTCGATGGAGCTCGGCGGCAAGAGCCCCGCGATCGTCTTCGCCGACGCCGACCTCGACGCCGCCATCGACGCGACGATCTTCGGGGTCTTCTCCCTCAACGGCGAGCGCTGCACGGCGGGCAGCCGCATCCTCGTGCATCGCGACGTGTACGACGAGTTCGTCGAGCGCTACGCCGCCCAGGCGCAGCGCGTGAAGGTCGGATTCCCGCACGATCCTGCCACCGAGGTCGGTGCCCTCGTGCACCCCGAGCACTACGACAAGGTCATGTCGTACGTCGAGATCGGCAAGGGGGAGGGTCGCCTCGTCGCCGGCGGCGGTCGCCCCGAGGGGTTCGCCGACGGCAACTTCGTCGCGCCCACGGTGTTCGCCGACGTGCCCCCGACGGCGCGCATCTTCCAGGAGGAGATCTTCGGACCCGTCGTCGCGATCACGCCCTTCGACACCGATGAGGACGCTCTCGCCCTCGCCAACGACACGAAATACGGCCTCGCCGCCTACGTGTGGACGAACGACCTGAAGCGGGCCCACAACTTCTCGCAGGCCGTCGAGGCCGGCATGGTGTGGCTGAACTCGAACAACGTCCGCGACCTGCGTACGCCCTTCGGCGGCGTGAAGGCCTCCGGACTCGGTCACGAGGGCGGCTACCGCTCGATCGACTTCTACACCGACCAGCAGGCCGTGCACATCACGCTCGGCAAGGTTCACAATCCCACCTTCGGCACGCGCTGAACCCGCCTCGATCACGCAAGGACGCTGACATGAGCCACCGCGACGGCATGACCAAGACCTCCTCCGGGTTCTTCGTCTCGCAAGAAGCCCCCATCCGCACCGACGACCCGGTGCAGACCCCCACCTCCCCCGCCCCCGACATCCTGCGCTGCGCGTACATGGACCTGGTCGTCACCGACCTCGCGGCATCCCGCCAGTTCTACGTCGACATCCTGGGACTCCACGTCACCGAGGAGGACGACGAGGTCATCTACCTGCGCTCGACCGAGGAGTTCATCCACCACAACCTCGTACTGCGGAAGGGTCCCGTCGCCGCCGTCGCCGCGTTCTCGTACCGCGTCCGCACTCCCGAAGACCTCGACCGGGCGGTCGCGTTCTACGAGGAGATCGGATGCCGCGTCGAGCGCCGCACCGAGGGGTTCACGAAGGGCATCGGCGACTCGGTGCGCGTCGAGGACCCGCTCGGCTTCCCTTACGAGTTCTTCCACCAGAGCGAGCACGTCGAGCGGCTGTCGTGGCGCTACGACCTGCAGATCCCGGGCGAACTCGTCCGCCTCGACCACTTCAACCAGGTGACGCCCGACGTCCCGCGCGCGGTGCGCCACTACCAGGACCTGGGGTTCCGGGTGACCGAGGACATCCAGGACGAGGACGGCACGGTCTACGCGGCGTGGATGCGGCGGAAGCCCACCGTGCACGACACCGCCGCGACCGGCGGCGACGGGCCTCGCATGCACCACGTCGCCTTCGCGACGCACGAGAAGCACAACATCCTCGCGATCTGCGACAAGCTCGGCGCGCTGCGACGCTCCGACGCGATCGAGCGGGGACCGGGCCGGCACGGCGTCTCGAACGCCTTCTACCTGTACCTGCGCGACCCCGACGGCCACCGGGTGGAGATCTACACGCAGGATTACTACACCGGTGACCCCGACAACCCGGTCATCACGTGGGACGTGCACGACAACCAGCGACGCGACTTCTGGGGCAACCCCGTCGTCCCGTCCTGGTACACCGAGGCATCCCTCGTGCTCGACCTCGACGGCAACCCGCAGCCCGTCCGCACCCGGGAGGACCGCAGCGAGATGGCGGTCACGATCGGCGCCGACGGCTTCTCGTACACCCGTGAGGGCGATGACGAGGCGATGCCCTCGTGGAAGCAGGGCGAGTACAAGCTCGGGAACCAGCTCTGATGCTGTCCACCGAGGACGTCTCGCGCATCGCGGACGAGCTCGCCGAGGCCGATCGTACGCACGGCGTCATCCCACGGATCACCGCACGCCACCCCGAGGCCACGGTCGAGGACTCCTACGCGATCCAAGGCGTCTGGCGCGACCGGATGGTCGCGTCGGGCCGGCGCCTCGTCGGTCGCAAGATCGGGCTGACCTCCAAGGCGATGCAGCAGGCGACCGGGATCACCGAGCCCGACTACGGGGTCATGTTCGACGACACCGTCTACCGCTCGGGCGACAGCATCCCCGTCGACCACTTCTCGAACGTCCGGATCGAGGTCGAACTCGCCTTCGTCCTTGCGAGCCCGCTCGAAGGCCCCGACTGCACGCTCGAGGACGCCCTCGCGGCGATCGACTACGCCGTACCCGCGCTCGAAGTGCTGAACTCGCACATCGAACTCGAGGGCCGCACGATCGTCGACACGATCAGCGACAACGCCGCCTACGGTGCAATGGTTCTCGGCATCGAACACCGCCGCCCCGACGAGATCGACCTGCGCTGGGTGCCGGGGGTGCTCTCACGCAACGGCGAGATCGAGGAGACCGGTGTCGCGCAGGGGGTCCTCGGCCACCCCGCGACGGGCGTCGCGTGGCTCGCCAACAAGATCCACCAGCACGGCGCACGTCTCGAGGCGGGCGAGATCATCCTCGCCGGCTCGTTCACGCGGCCGGTGTGGGTGTCGCGGGGCGACGAGGTGCGCTGCGACTATGGGCCGATGGGAGTGATCGAATGCCGTTTCATCTGAACCCGACGTTCCGCGAAGCGCTGACGGATGCCGACCGTCCCCTCGCGGGCATGTGGGTGTGCTCCGGGTCGCCGCTGGTCGCAGAGATCTGCGCAGGCTCGGGCTTGGACTGGCTGCTCATCGACATGGAGCACTCTCCGAACGGGCTCGAGTCGGTGCTCGCGCAGCTGCAGGCCGTCGCCGCCGCCCCCGTGACGGCGGTCGTCCGCGTGCCGATCGGTGACGTCGTGACGATCAAGCAGGTGCTCGACCTCGGCGCACAGAACATCCTCGTGCCGATGGTCGATACGGCCGCGCAGGCGGCGGAGCTCGTGGACGCCGTGCGGTACCCCCCGCGCGGGCGCCGCGGGGTCGGGTCCGCCCTCGCTCGCTCCGCCCGCTGGAACCGCGTCGAGGAGTACCTCGCCGGCGCTGACCGCCACGTGTCGCTGTTCGTGCAGGTCGAGACGGTCGAGGGCGTCCGGAACGCCGCCGAGATCGCGGCGGTCGACGGTGTGGACGGCGTGTTCGTCGGTCCGAGCGATCTCGCGGCCTCGATGGGCCTGCTCGGCGCGCAGACGCATCCCGACGTCGTCGCCGCCGTCCTCGAGGCGTTCATGGCCGTGCGCGGTGCAGGCAAGCCGGTCGGCGTGAACGCCTTCGATCCGGATGCCGCGCAGCGCTACCTCGACGAGGGGGCGTCGTTCGTGCTGGTCGGCGCCGACGTCGCCCTCCTCGCCCGCGGATCCGAGGCGCTGGCCGCTCGATGGTCAGTTCCGCGCTGAGCGTCAGCGGGAGGCATCCCACCACTGCAGGACGCGGAGCGAGAGGAACGTGAGCCACCGCGACGGCTGACCCTCGGGTGCGTCGATGTCGAACCATCGCCTGCCCTCGAGCGTCCGCCCCTGGTGCCACGTGCCGTCGGCGTCACGTGCGGCGCGGACCATCTCGATCGCCTCGGCGAGCCGCGGGTCCGGCGGGGTGCCGTCCTGCAGAGCGGCATCCCGGAAGTGATCGAGCGCGGCGAGCGTGCTGTACCGATGCCGGTTGGGGTAGACGAAATCGGTCACGAACGGTCCGACGAGGTCCCCTGTCGACAGCCGGTACGCGAGCCGCCGTTCGAGGAGGTACTCCTCGCCGCGGTGGCGGCTGTCGCGCAGTGCCGTGTCGCTAGTGGACGTCTCGTAGGCGAGCATGCCGCGCAGGGCATTCAGCGTGGAGTGGAACGACCCACGCACCGAGTCACCCTCCTCCGCCTCGCAGTTCCAGCCGCCGTCGGCGAGCTGATGCGCGGGGAACCAGCGCACCAGCGTCGAGACGTCCGCGCCGAGCCAGGCGCCCGTCCCGAGCGTGAACGCGTTGATGCAGACGTCCACCTCTCCACCCCAGTGCGGGAGGTCGTCGTACTCCCAGCGGCTGTTGCAGTCGAGCTTCGCCGCGGTGTCCCCGAGAGCGGATGCCGGCACTCCCCACTCGCGCAGGTCTTTGAGCGTCCAGGTCGTCGCCGTCCACGGCTGGCCCGGCATCTCGGACTCGGGGCTGCCGAAGAACCCGGCCGGGAAGTACGCACCGCCCTCCCACTGCCCGTCGTCCCCCTGATGCGCGAGGAGCGTCGCTCCGTTCCCCTCGGTCGCGACGCGCGCACGCGTGGCCTCCCACTGCGCGGGCGGCGCGCCGAGCAGGTCGCGCTCTACCTGCCAGCGGAGCGAAGGGTCCGAGTCCAGCAGCCAGTCCAGCGTCGCCTGCGTGAGGGTCATGTCCGCATCCTCGCGCGGGCCGCCGACATCCGCCAGGGCTCAGCCCCGCTGAGCGAGCATCTCGCCGTAGCCGTCCTCGAACGTCGGGTACGCGAGGCCGTCGACGACCTCACCCAAGCGCGTACCGTCGAGCACGGTGCCGCGCCGTTCGGCGGGTTCGCCGCGCGGCGGCACCGGCACGCCCAGCCGGTCGGCGAGGAACGCGACCACCTCGCCCAGGGTCGCCGGGCGCCTGTCGACGGCGTGCAGCACAGCAGGCACCTGGTCCGCCTGCAGCAGCGTCAGGATCGTGCGGACGACGTCGGTCTCGTGGATGCGGTTGGTGCGGCGGTCGTGGTCCACGTCGGCGCCCGCCAGCACCTGACGGATGAGCCGGTCACGTCCCGGTCCGTAGATGCCCGCGGGTCGCAGGATCGTCGCCCCCAGCAGCGCGACCGCGCGCACCTCGCCATCGACGAGCTGTTGCGCGCGCTCCCCGCGGGGCCGAGGCTCGTCGCTCTCGGTCAGCGGCCTCTCGTCGCCGTACCCCTCGAGCACCCGGGTGGACGACACCCAGATCGTGCGCGCCGGCCGCGCCGGCAGCGCCTCGGCGACACGACTGATCGCACCGGCGAGGAAGTCCGGCTCATCCCCCGGCGGCAGCGTCACGACGACCGCGTCGACCGCCGGCAGCGACTCCGTGAGCGGCCGGGACAAGTCCGCGGCGATGTGCCGCCAGCCGTCCGCACCGGATGCCGCCGACCGCCGCAGCGTGACGACCTCGCCGCCCGCGCGGCGCAGTTCCTCCGCCACCCGCGATCCGATGCGTCCAGAACCGACCAGGAGAGTGCGTGGAAGGACCATGCCCCCATCCTCTCAGCGGCGCGGGATGACGGCCGTGTAACAAAGCGACGCCGCCGCACCCGCGGCATCCGTCTGCGCGCGAGAATGAACTCCGGCTCCCCGCGAAACGCGGCGATGCCCACCCGACCCCCTCGTCCGAGCACCCTCGGCGCCCCCGGAGGCCCTCATGTCCCGACGTCCCGCCCTGCGCACCGCACTCGCCGCCTCCGCCGCGGCCCTCGCTCTGCTCCTCGGAGGCTGCGCGACGAGCGCCGCACCCGGGTCCGCGCCGTCCTCGGATGCCGCACCCTCCCCCGACGACTACGTCACGGCCGGCAAGTTCACAGTCGCGACCGGCGAGACCGCGTACGAGCCCTACGTCATCGACGACAAGCCTGAGACCGGCAAGGGCTTCGAGGCCGCCGTGGCGTACGCCGTAGCCGACAAGCTCGGGTTCGCGAAGGACGACGTCGAGTGGGTGCGCACGAGCTTCGAAGCCGCGATCGCCCCCGGCCCCAAGAGCTTCGACGTCAACATCCAGCAGTACACGATCACCGACGACCGCAAGAAGGGCGTCGACTTCTCGTCGCCGTACTACGCCGCGAGCCAGTCGATCATCGCCCTGAAGGGCGGCAAGGCCGACGGCGTGACCGACCTCGCGGGGCTCAAGTCCCTGACGATCGGCGCCATGGCGAACTCGACCAGCGCGCTCACCCTCGATGCCCTCGACCTCGGCGTGACGCCGAAGCTCTACAACTCGAACGAGGACGCGACCGCGGCCCTCGGCGCCGGACAGGTGGATGCCGTCGTCCTCGACACCCCCACCGCCTACGTCGCGGTCAACTTCTACATCGAGAACTCGTTCTTCGTCGGTGAGCTCCCGAAGGCCGGCATCGAAGACCAGTGGGGACTCCTGCTCGCAAAGGACTCGCCGCTGACGCCCGCCGTGAGCGCCGCCGTCGACGAGCTGCGCGAAGACGGCACCCTGGCGGGGCTCGAGAAGGAGTGGCTGTCGGGGCTCACCGAGGGTGTGACGGAACTCAAGTGAGGACGCGCTAGCGTCGATCCGTGAGTACCCCTACCCCGAGCGCGCTCGAGCTCGACCGCCGCGCCTATCGGCGGAGCCGAGAGCGGCGGTCCGTGCTGATCGCGATCCTCTCGACCGCCGCGTTCGCGGTGATCGTCTGGGCGACCGTCATCAACACGGAAGGCTGGGCGAAGGTCCAGCAGGGCTTCTTCGATCCTGCGACCGCGCTCGAGGCTCTTCCCAAGGTGTGGGACGGCTTCCTCATCAACCTCACGGTGCTCGGCATCTCGATCTTCACCGTGGGCGCCGTCGCACTCCTCATCGCTCTGCTCCGGACGCTCCGCGGGCCCGTCTTCTTCCCCGTCCGCGCGGTCGCGGCCGGCTACACCGACCTGTTCCGCGGGCTGCCCTTCATCATCGTGCTGTACCTCGTCGGATTCGGCCTGCCCACGATCGTCGGAGAACGCATCGATGAGCTGTTCCTCGGCATCCTCGCGGTCACCCTCACATACTCGGCGTACGTCGCCGAGGTGATCCGGGCGGGCATCGAATCGGTGCACCCGTCGCAGCGTCTCGCGGCGCGCGCGCTCGGCCTGAACCACGTGCAGACGCTCCGACGGGTCGTCCTGCCGCAGGCGCTCCGCAAGATGACGCCGGCGCTCATGAACGACTTCATCTCGATGCAGAAGGATGTGGGACTCATCTCGATCATCGCGGGTCTCGACGCGATCGCGCGCGCGAAGGGCGTCGTGGCGACGACCTACAACTTCACGCCGTACGTCGTGGCCGGCATCCTCTTCATCCTGCTCGCGATCCCCACGATCCGTCTGACCGACTGGTACACGGCGAGACTCCGCGAGCGCGAGCAGTCGGGATCGGTCCTGTGAGCGACGTCTTGCGGGCGGATGTCCTTCGAGCCACGGGCATCCACAAGTCGTTCGGAGACCGTGAGGTCCTGAAGGGCGTCGACGTGACGCTCGGTGCGCACGAGGTCGTCGCGCTCATCGGCGCGAGCGGGTCGGGAAAATCGACGCTGCTGCGCTGCCTCGGGCTTCTCGAACCCATCGACGACGGGCAGATCTTCCTCGGCGACGAGGACATCTCCGATCCCCGCGTCGACGGCAACCGCGTGCGGGCGCGCCTGGGCGCGGTGTTCCAGAGTTTCAACCTGTTCCCGCATCTGTCCGTGCTCGACAACGTCACGCTCGCGTCCCGCGTCGTGCACCGGATGCCGCGCCGCGAGGCCGAAACCCGCGCGGCCGAGCTGCTAGCCCGGGTGGGGCTCGCCGACAAGGCGAAGGATCACCCCGATCGGTTGTCGGGCGGTCAGCAGCAGCGCGTCGCCATCGCGCGCGCGATCGCGACCGACCCCGAGGTGCTCCTGCTCGACGAGATCACCTCGGCGCTCGATCCGGAGCTCGTCGGCGAGGTCCTCGAGCTCGTTCGCGATCTCGCGTCGGAAGGCGCGACGATCCTCATGGCGACGCACGAGATGGCGTTCGCGCGCGACGTCGCCGATCGCGTCGTGTTCCTCGACGCCGGCACGATCGTCGAGCAGGGCCCCTCCGCATCGGTGCTGCGGAACCCGCAGGAGGCCCGTACCCGCGCCTTCCTCGCACGCGTCACCGCCTGAGCGGCGCGCGCAGCCGCCGGGGCGTCGACGGATGCAAGGGATGCCGGGCGACACCCGGCATCCCTCGTCACCTCACCGGCGTGTCGTGCGCGATCTATTGCATCCGCGAACGGCCCGTCCGCGAACGGCTGAGGTCGTGAGAAGCCTCAGACCCGCAGCCCCGCCGCGCGCTCGGCAACCTCGACCACGTTGGTCATGAGCAGCGCGACGGTCATCGGTCCGACACCCCCGGGGTTCGGCGAGACCCAGCCCGCGACCTCGGCGACATCCGGGTGGACGTCGCCGTAGACGCGGCTCTTGCCGGTCTCGGGGTCGTCCTCGCGGGTGACGCCGACGTCGAGGACGGCAGCGCCCGGCTTCACGTGCTCAGCGGTGACGATGTGCTTGACGCCCGCCGCGGCGACGATGACGTCGGCTTCGCGCAGGTGCGCGCCGAGGTCGGTCGTCCCGGTGTGGGTGAGCGTGACGGTCGCGTTGTACTCGCGGCGCGTGAGCAGCAGACCGATCGACCGGCCGATCGTGACTCCGCGGCCGACGACGACGACGTGCTTGCCCGCCAGGTCGTAGCCGTTCCGCACCAGCAGCTCGATGACGCCGCGGGGCGTGCAGGGCAGCGGCGACGCGATCGGCGTGTTGACGTTGAGCACCAGGCGACCGAGGTTCGTCGGGTGGAGGCCGTCGGCATCCTTCTCGGGATCGATCCGCTCGAGGATGCGGTCGGTGTCGAGGTGCTTCGGCAACGGCAACTGCACGATGTAGCCGTGGCAGGCGGGGTCGGCGTTGAGCTCGTCGATCAGCGCCTCGACCTGCTCCTGCGTCGCGTCCGCCGGAAGCTCGCGCTGGATCGAGTTCATCCCGATCGCCTCGGACTGCCGGTGCTTCATTCCGACGTAGAGCTGGGATGCCGGGTCCGCACCCACGAGCACGGTCGCGATACCGGGCGTCACGCCGTGCTCCTTCAGCACGGCGACGCGCTCGGCGAGCTCGGTCTTGATCGCGGCCGAGGCCGCCTTCCCATCGAGGATCTGCGCGGTCATGGTGTCTCCTCTCGTCGCCCCTCGACCGCGAGACTGCACCGAGAGCTCGAGACTGCGGTCCGGGACCACTGTCTCGCGGCGTGCGTGCAGTCTCGCGGGCGGAGGAGGGGCCGGATGCCGGCGGTCACTGCTGGAGGCTCGGGTAGAGCGGGAACGCATCGGCGAGCTTGGCGACGCGCGCGCGGAGCGCCTCGTGGTCGGCGCCCGGCAGCAGCGCGAGCGCGATGACGTCGGCGACTTCGGTGAACTCGGCGTCGCCGAAACCGCGGGTCGCGAGCGCGGGCGTGCCGATGCGGAGCCCCGAGGTGACCATCGGCGGGCGCGGGTCGTTCGGCACCGCGTTGCGGTTGACGGTGATCCGGATGTCGTGCAGCAGGTCCTCGGCCTGCTTGCCGTCGATCGCCGCGTCGCGCAGGTCGACGAGCACGAGGTGCACGTCGGTGCCGCCGGAGCGCACCGCGACACCGGCTGCCTTCACGTCGTCCTGCGTGAGGCGGTCGGCGAGGATCGCCGCTCCGCGGAGCGTGCGCTCCTGACGCTCCTTGAACTCGGGGGTCATCGCGAGCTTGAACGCGGTGGCCTTGGCGGCGATCACGTGCATGAGGGGGCCGCCCTGCTGGCCGGGGAAGACGGCGGTGTTGATCTTCTTCGCGATGTCGGCGTCGTTCGTGAGGATGAGGCCCGAGCGCGGGCCGCCGATCGTCTTGTGCACGGTGGTCGAGACGACGTGCGCGTGCGGGATGGGTGACGGGTGCAAGCCCGCGGCGACGAGACCGGCGAAGTGCGCCATGTCGACCCAGAGGAGCGCGCCGACCTCGTCGGCGATCGCGCGGAAGGCGGCGAAGTCGAGCTGGCGCGGGTAAGCGGACCAACCGGCGATGATGACCTTCGGCTTGTGCTCGATCGCGAGACGGCGGACCTCGTCCATGTCGACGAGCGAGGTCTCGGCGTCGACGCCGTACGCGACGATGTCGTACAGGCGGCCCGAGAAGTTGATCTTCATGCCGTGCGTGAGGTGACCGCCGTGGTCGAGCGAGAGGCCGAGCAGCGTGTCGCCGGGACGGGCGATCGCGTGGAGGACGGCGGCGTTGGCCGACGCACCCGAGTGGGGCTGGACGTTGGCGAACCCGGCACCGAACAACGCCTTGGCGCGTTCGATCGCCAGCTCCTCGGCGACGTCGACGACCTCGCAGCCGCCGTAGTAGCGGCGGCCGGGGTAGCCCTCGGCGTACTTGTTGGTGAGGACGGAGCCCTGCGACTGCAGCACCGAGACGGGAACGAAGTTCTCGGAGGCGATCATCTCGAGGAACCCGCGCTGACGGTCGAGCTCCCGCTCGAGCACATCGGCGATCTCGGGATCGACCTCGGAGAGGGGGGCGTTGAACAGCGAATCGGTCATGACGATCTCCTGACGACGGCTTTCGGGATGAGGAATCTCGCATCGGCCCAGGCGCGCGGTCGAATGCCGTGTCAATCGCTCCCCGGTGGTAGCCCACCTCAACGCCAGTCGCGACACTGCGAGCATAACGGATGAGGCCGCTGATAGGCTGGCGCGATCGGTTTTGTTAGGACACCTTACAGATCGGCGGCGGACATGCTCCCCCTCCCCCTCGTGCCCTTCCCCGCGGACGTCGACGTCGCGGACGCACCCGCCTTCGACCTGTCGCGCGCCGGTCTCTGGGGCGATCCGGATGCCGCGACCGCCCTCCGGTCGATCGTCGCCGCGCGCACGGGCATCGACCTGCCGGACGGCGACGCCATCTCGCTCGCCGTGCAGGACGGGGGCCCTGCGGAGTCGTACACCCTCGAGGTCGAGGCCACCGGCATCCGGATCACGGGAGCGGATGCCGCGGGCCTGTTCTACGGCGTGCAGACGCTCGGGCAGCTCGTTCGTCGTGACGGCGAGCGATGGGTGGTGCCGGCTGTCCGCATCGCGGACGCCCCACGCTTCGGTTACCGCGGGGTCATGCTGGACGTGGCCCGGCACTTCCACGCGGTCGACACGGTGACGGCGTACATCGACCGGGCCGCATCGCTGAAGTTCAACGTCCTGCACCTGCACCTGTCGGACGACCAGGGCTGGCGGCTCGAACTGCGATCGCGTCCCGAGCTCACCGAGAGGGCATCGGCGACCGCGGTCGACGGGGCTCCCGGAGGCTTCTACACGCGCGACGACTACCGCGCGATCGTCGCGTACGCGGCATCCCGTCACATGACCGTCGTGCCCGAGTTCGACATGCCGGGACACACGCACGCCGTCGCCCTCGCGTACCCCGAGATCGCCGAGGCACCGGTCACCGACGTCATCACCGAGGGCGCGATCCCGGTTGCCGGCGAGCCCTACACCGGCACCGCGGTCGGCTTCTCGTCGCTCCGCGTGCACGACGACGCCACCTACGCGTTCGTGCGCGACGTCTTCGCCGAGCTCGCCGAGCTCACCCCGGGACCGTGGCTGCACTTCGGCGGCGACGAGTCCCACGGGACGACGCCCGAGGACTTCGCGCACTTCGTCGCCCGCGCGAGCACCGTGATCGCCGACCTCGGCAAGACGCCGATCGCCTGGCACGAGGCCGGCGCCGCCGCGGGCCTCGTGCCCGGCACGATCGGCCAGTACTGGGGCTTCGTCATGCCGACGGATGCCGCACCGGAGCACGCCCGCGCTTTCGCCGAGCGCGGCGGTCGTGTCATCCTCTCCCCCGCCGACGCGATCTACCTCGACATGAAGCCGACCGACGACGCGCCCCTCGGACTCACCTGGGCGAACGGACCCACGAGCCTCGAGCGCGCGTACTCGTGGGAGCCGACCGAGGTCGTCGACGGCCTCCCCGAGGACGCGATCCTCGGGATCGAGGCACCCCTGTGGACCGAGACGGTCGCGAGCCTCGCCGACATCGACGCGGTCGCGTTCCCGCGCGTCGCAGCGGCGGCGGAGATCGCCTGGTCCGCACCAGCCGGATCGGAGCGCACATGGGGTTCGTTCCGGGCGCGGGTCGGCGGGCTGGGGCCGCTGTGGACCTCGCTCGGCATCCGCTTCCCCGCACTCGCGGAGGTCACGTGGACGACGTGACCCGCCTCATCCACTCCGCCCGGCTGATCGATGCGGGCACGGAGACCCCCGACGCGTGGATCCACATCGAGGCGGGCCGGGTCGCGGCATCCGGCACCGGTGGATCGTGGCGAGCGCTCGACGCCGACGAGGTCGTCGACGCGGGCGCGGTCGCTGGTGCGGACGCCGTGCTGACGCCCGGCTTCGTCGACCTGCACGGGCACGGTGGGGGCGGCCGCGCGCACGAGGAGGGCGTCGAGGCGATCCGCGTCGCCCGGGCGACGCACCTCGCGCACGGCACGACGCGCGCCGTCATCTCGCTGGTCGCGGGCTCACCTGCCGACCT
This sequence comes from Microbacterium sp. LKL04, assembly GCF_900102005.1. Lineage (NCBI taxonomy): Bacteria > Bacillati > Actinomycetota > Actinomycetes > Micrococcales > Microbacteriaceae > Microbacterium > Microbacterium sp. LKL04. The sequence continues at coordinate 1,819,986 of NZ_LT627736.1, forward strand.
CGCGGCCCGCCTCGGTGCGATCGCGGACCTCGCCGAAGCGGATGCCTCGGTCCTCGGCGCGCACCTCGAGGGCCCCTTCCTCGACCCGGCCCACCACGGCGCACACGATCCGGCGCTGTTGCTCGACCCCTCAGCCGAGACCGTTGCGGCACTGATCGAGGCGGCCCGCGGATCGCTCGTACAGGTGACACTCGCGCCCGAGCTACCGGGCGGACGCGAGGCGATCGCGCAGTTCGCCGCGGCCGGCGTCGTCGTCGCGGTCGGTCACACGGACGCCGACGTCGAGGCCACCCGCCGTGCATTCGATGCGGGCGCCACCGTCCTCACCCACGCGTTCAACGCGATGCCGGGACTCCATCACCGCGCCCCCGGCCCCGTCGGCGCCGCGACCGGCGACCCGCGTGTGACGATCGAGGTCATCGCCGACGGAGTACACGTGCACCCCGACGTCATCCGGATGCTGTTCGCGGCAGCTCCCGGACGCATCGCGCTCGTCACCGACGCCATGGCCGCCGCCGGCGCGGCTGACGGGACCTACCTGCTCGGGTCGCTCTCGGTGACGGTCGAGGCGCGCGTCGCACGCCTGGCCGACGGCACGATCGCGGGTTCCACGCTGACACAGGATGCCGCGCTCCGCACCGCTGTCGCCGCGGGAGTGGCGCTGCCCGACGCCGTCACGGCCCTCACGACGACTCCTGCGCGCGCGATCGGCCGGCCCGAACTCGGCTCGCTCGCCGTCGGGTCCGTCGCCGACGCGGTGATCCTGGACGCCGGGCTCCGCGTGCGGCGGGTCTTCAGCGGGATGGTCTGAGCCGCGGCGTCCGCGCCACGCTCAGCCCGGCACGACCCCGGCAGGGGCTTCCGCCAGGAGCGCCGCGCCGACCGCGCCGACTGGCGCGCCGGACGGAACCGGCGCGACGCGGTCCGCCAGATCGAGCGAGGCGAGGAAGGCCGACCCGGATGCCGCGGCCCGCAGGGCCGTGCGAACCGGCCCGAGCAGCCGCTCCCCCAGGTGCGAGACCCCGCCGCCGAGCACGACGACGTCGACGTCTGCTGTGAGGACGAGAAGCTGCGCCGCGGCGGCCACGCCGCGCACGACGTCCGCCTGCAGCGACTCGGCGAACGGATCGCCGGCGGCGGCCGCGTCGAACACGTCGGCCACCGGGAACGCGGAGGGCCTCCCCCATCGCGCCGCGACCGAAGCACCTCCGGCGAGCGCCTCGATGCAGCCCCGTTGCCCGCAGGGGCAGACGGGACCGGCGGGGTCCACGCTGAGATGCCCGATTTCCCCGGCCGCGCCCCGCGCGCCGCGCCACGGCATCCCGTCCCGGACGATCCCCGCGGCGACGCCCGTCCCGAGGTTGAGGTAGGCGAGCGAATCGACACCCGGAAGGAGCGCTCGGGCCCCGACGGCAGCGGCTCGCACGTCGTTGTCCACCGTGGGCCGGAGTCCGAGCCGTGCGGCGAGCGCCGCGGCCAGATCGAACTCCGCGATACCGAGGTTGAGGGCGTGACGGACGACGCCGTCCCCCGCGATCTGGCCGGGGACGCCGACGCCGAGGGCGTCGAGCTCTCGGCCGCCGGCGAGCACCTCGACGACCGCCGCGATCCCCTCGACGACCGCGGCGGCACCGCGGCCGGTCGGACGGCGTTCGACCCCGAGGACGCGACCGGCCTCGTCCACCGCGACGGCGAGCGTCTTCGTCCCGCCGACATCCACTCCGACGCGCATCTCAGCCCTTCACTGCGCCGGAGACGAGCCCACCGGACATCCGTCCCTGCACGATGAGGAAGAACACGACCACGGGGATCGAGATGAGGGTGGATGCCGCCATCACGGCACCCCAGTTGGTCGCCTCGGTCGCGGACTGGAACGACAGCAGCCACGGCGGCAACATCAGGTTCTGGCCGCGCAGCAGGAGGAGGGCCATCGTGAACTCGTTCCAGGACTGGATGAAGGCGAAGACGCCGGTCGCGACCAGCCCCGGGGCGAGGAGCGGGAACGTGACCTTCCAGAACGCCTGCGACCGCGTGCAGCCGTCGATCATGGCCGCCTCCTCGAGGTCGACGGGGACTCCTGCAACGAAGCCGCGCAGGGTCCAGATGGTGAACGGGACCACCGCGGCGACGTAGACGATCCCGAGGCCCAGGAGGGTGTTCATGAGGCGCCAGTCGTCGATCATCCCGTAGATCGTGAACATCATGGCCTCACCGGGGATCATCTGGACGATGAGTACCGAGACGATGAAGGAGCGCCGTCCGCGGAAGCGGATGCGGGCCACGGCGATCGAGGCGAGGAACGCGACGAGCAGGGTGACGACGAGGACGCCGACGGTGACGAGGCTCGAGCTGAGGAGCCCGTGCACGAAGTCGGTTTGACCGGGGGCTGCCGGCCGTGTCCACGCCGTCTCGTAGTTGCGGAGCGTGAAGTCCAGCGGCAGGAAGCTCGGCGTGCGGCTGATGATCGACTCGCCGCTCGTGAACGACATGTTCAGCATCCAGTACACCGGGAACACGGAGCAGGCGAACACGACCAGCGCAGCCAGGTTGAGCAGGATGCGGCCGACGGGCGAGCGGCGCCGCCGCCGCGCGGCGAGCGAGCCGGGGAGGGGCGTCCGGGCGTCGCCGACGGGGCCGGCGATCTCGTCGACGCCGACCGTGGACAACTGCGCGGCAGGGGTGATCTGCGTGCTCACAGCTCCTCCTCCTTGAGGGTCGTGCGGACGTAACCCCACGAGAGGGCGAGCAGCAGGATGACGGTCAGCACGCCGATCGCGCTCGTGACGCCGAACTCCCCCACCCCCTGCCGGAAGATGTAGGTGCCGAGGACGTTCGTCTCGGAGACGAGGCCGCCGCGCTGTTGCAGCGTGTAGACCTGCGTGAAGATGCGGAGATTCCAGATCACCTGCAGGACGACGACGACCGTGACGACGTTACGGAGGTAGGGGTAGACGACCAGTCGGAACCGCTGGAGGCCCGTCGCACCGTCGAGCGAAGCGGCCTCGAGCACCTCGCCGGGGACCTGGCCGAGCGCGGCGTAGAGCGTGAACGCCGCGAACGGAACGCCCTGCCATACGACGATGATCGTGAGGACGACGAAGAACGACCACGGGTCGAGCAGCCAGGAGTGGTTCGTGAAGCCGGTCGTGCCGGTCACGGTGTTGAACAGCCAGTTCACGAGTCCGTACTGCGCGTCGAAGATCCACCCCCAGACGGTGGTCGCCGCCAGCGGCGGCATCGCCCAGGCGAGGAGCAAGCCGATCGAGACGAGCAACCGCCAGCCTCGGCTCAGGCGGGTCATCAGCACCGCGACGAGCGCGCCGAGCCCGACGATCAACACCGTCATGACGAGCATGAGTCCGAGGCTGCGGACGAGCACCGCCGGGAAGTCCGACGCGGTGAACACCTCGAGGTAGTTCTCGAAGCCGACGATGTCGGGGAGGGTCCCCTGCACCTTGTCGCGGATCGAGTAGTCGGTGAACGACTGGACGACCATGAGGACCGCGGGGTAGCCCACCATCACCGCGAGGATCACGAGCGACGGGCCGAGCAGCGTGAGCGCCGCCGCGCCGTCCTTGCGTCGACGCCCGCGCGCGCGGTCCGTCGACGCGAGGCGGTCGCGCGGCGAGGTCCCCGGCCGCGGACGGGTGAGTGTTCCGGACATCGTCGTCTCCGTGAGAGGTCGGTCGGCGGCCCGGTCAGGAGTTGAGGATCGCTTCGATCTGGCCGTCGAGGGCGGTGGCGATCTCGGTGACGTCGCCCCCCTGCGCGATCTTCACGAGGGCGTCCTTGATGACACCGGCCGACTCGACCTCGGCCCACTTGGGGCTGGCCGGGACGGCCTTGGAGGATGCCGCGGCCTTCGCCGCCTCGGCGGTGATGGCGTCGTCGGGCAGGTACTCCGCGAACGAGGTGCGCGCGGGGATCAATCCGTTCTCGGCGAGGATCTTCTGGTAGCCCTCAGAGAGGATGACCTGCAGCGCCGCCTGCGCCTTCTCCTGGGCGTCGGACTTCGCGGCGACCGCGATGTTCGAGCCGCCCGCGAACACCGGTGCGACCTCGCCGGCCGTCATGCCGGGAAGCGCGAATGCCGCGAGGTCCTTGCCGGCCTCGTCGGGGCATCCCGGAGCCTCGGCGTCCGCCGCCGCGAGGATCGACCACTTGACCCATGCGGGCGCGGAGAGGAAGCCGACCTCACCGGCGCAGAACGGCACCTGCGGGTCGGCCTCGTCGGAGTCGGCGGGGGCGATCGTCGCGTTGGTGTACACGTCCTGCAGCATCTCGAGGCCGGCGATCCCGCCTTCGCTCGAGAAGCCGCCGACCCACTGGTCGCCGTCGAGGGTGGCGATCTCTCCGCCGTTCGCCCAGATGTAGGGCAGCGCGTTGTACCAGTCCTTGCCCGGGGCGTAGATACCCGACTTCGTCGCGGTCGTCCCATCGATGCCGGCCTTCACGTAATCGGCGAGCGTCGTGGGCACCTCCCCCGAGTAGGTCGAGGGCGAATAGAACACGACGCGCGATCCGGCGTAGTACGGCGCTGCGTAGAGCGTGCCCTCCTCGGACCCGAGGTCGACGAAGCTCTTCAGCATGTCGTCGCCGCCGAGGTCGTCCTGGATGCCGGAGAGGTCGGCGAACAGGCCCTGCGAGATGAACCCGGGCGCCTGCGTGTTGCCGACCTCGACGATGTCGGGGGCGTCGTTGGACGAGAGCGCCGCGACGTACGCCTCACCGGTGTCCGCCCACGTCTTCTCCTCGATCGTGAGAGTCCAGCCGTCGTTCTGGTCTTCGAACGTCTTCTTCAGGTAGTCGCGCGCGTCCTGCGGGGTGTCCGTGCCGACGAGCCACACGGTCAGGTCGCCGGTTTCGGCGCTCCCGCTCGCGGGTGTGCCGCCGCCGGCGCAGCCGGACAGGACGAGGGCTGACGCGCCGAGGAGCGACAGTGCTCCGAGGGTCTTCTTCATAGCGGTTCCTTCACTGTGTGGGATGCGGCGGCCCGGTCGAGCCGTCGCGGATGCGGGTGGTGCGGGTGGTGCGGATCAGGAGACTCCGAGACGGCCGGACAGGACCATGACGGCCGCGCCGCGGAGGACGATATCCTCGCTGTGGGTCGACATGCGGACCTGGAGCCCGTCGTGGAACGTGGCGAGGGTGCGGGTGCGGACCGTCTTCGCCGCGGCGTCGGCGAGAGCCCCTCCGAGGAGGTCGGCAGGCCCCGAGAGCGCGATCTCCGAAAGGTCGAGCGCTCCGACGATCGGCGCCAGGGCGATGCCGAGTCGCTCCCCGGCGTCGCGGAGGACGCTGTCGGGGTCGTCGGTCGCGGCCAGACGCGCGGTGAGGGCGGGGACCGCGAGCCACGCTTCGAGGCATCCGATCTTGCCGCAGGCGCAGGCGGGACCGCCGTCTGTGCCGACGGTGACGTGACCGATCTCGCCGGCGGCGAAGCGGGCGCCGGCGAGCGGCTCTCCCCCGGTCAGCAGGCCCGCACCGACACCGCGGCCGACGCGCACGAGGATCACGTCGTCGCCGGCGCCGCCGAACGTGTGCTCGGCGAGGACCGCGGCGTTCGCGTCGTTGGCGACGAGTACGGGGAGTCCGACCTCCGCCTCGAGGGCTGCGGCGAGGTCCAGATCCGACCAGCCGAACCCGGGTGCGGCGAGGACGACGCCGCGGTCGTCCACGACGCCGGGAGTCCCGACGCCGAGCCCCAGGACGGGCGCATGTGCGTCGGCCACGACCGTGCGAGCGAGGCCGATGATCGCCTCGAGGACGTCGGACGGGCGTGCGGGGACGGGGACGCTGTGTCGCGCGACGATCTCGCCGTCGAGGGTGAGCACCGCGCCGAGAAAGCTCTCGCTGCCCGACAGATCGAGCCCGACGATGCGGTGACCGTCGCGGGCGATGTCCACGAGGATGGCGGGCTTTCCGGGACCGGATGCCTCCCGCAGACCCCGCTCGACGACGTACCCGTCGTCCATGAGCGACCCGACGAGGTCCGACACGGTGACCCTCGTCAGCCCGGTCTCACGCGCGAGGTCGGCCCGGCTCATCGCACCCTCGGAGAAGAGCGACTGCAGCACGAGCGCGCGGTTGTGCGCCCGGGCGTGCTCCGGAAGGATCTTGCCCGCGGCGCGTCTGGAACGGGTTACGGCGGCGGATCGGGTCGGCGTCGGCATGTTTGTTAGTAAGCCTTACCAATAGTCACCACGCAAGTGCCCAACCCCTATTTGCAAGCAGTCTTAACAAACTCGTTACACTCCGGTCGCCGCCGCCGCCCCCGTAGAATCGAGGCATGTCCGAGCTCCCCCACGTCCGGCCCGAACGACCCGCGGAGCCCGCACCGGCCGCCCGTGCCGAGAGGCTGTCGGCCCTCGATCTCCTCAGCTTCCTGTGCACCCTGTTCGCGGTCGCGTCGCTCGCCATCTGGGGCTTCACCGCGTGGGAGCTCCCCTGGAACATCGTCTTCGGCATCGCCGCGCCCCTCGCGACGCTCATCGTGTGGGGCCTGTTCGCCTCGCCGCGCGCCGTCATCCGCGTGCACCCCTTCGTGCGCGGACTCGTCGAACTGCTCATCTACCTGTCGGCGACGATCGCCTGGTGGAGCGCGGGGCAGGCCTGGATCGGACTCGGCTTCGCGGTGGTTGCCGTCGTGGTCGGCGTCCTCGCGGGACGCCGACGCCTGTCGTGACCGACGTCGCCGCCCTCCTCCGCGATGCGCTCGGCGAGCGCGTCGACACGTCGGCGGCGGCTCTCGATGCGGCCCGGGCTGACAAGTCGGGTCACCGCGCGGCCGGACGGCCGCTCGCGGTCGTGCACGCGGCATCCGTCTCAGATGTGCAGACCACGATGCGGATCGCCTCCGAGACCGGAACGCCGGTCGTGACCCGCGGCGCCGGGACGGGCCTCGCCGGCGGAGCGAACACCGGCGAGGGCGAGATCGCCCTGTCGGTGCGCGACATGAACCGAGTCCTCGAGGTCCGCCCCGACGACCTCCTCGCCGTGGTGGAGCCCGGCATCCTCAACGCCGACCTCGGGCGCGCTCTCGCGCCGTACGGCGTATGGTGGGCGCCCGACCCGGCCAGCCGCGAGATCTCGACCGTCGGTGGCAACATCGCGACGGGCGCGGGCGGGCTCCTGTGCGCCAAGTACGGAGTCGTCCGCGACGCCGTCCTCGCCCTGGACGTCGTCCTCGCCGACGGCCGGCTCATCTCGACGGGCCACCGCAGCGTGAAGGGGGTCACCGGATACGACCTCACCGCGCTCATGATCGGATCCGAGGGGACCCTCGGCGTCGTCGTCGGCGCGACCCTCAAGCTCCGCCGTCTCGTCCCCGGCGAGACCCGCACCTTGACCTCGCAGTTCCCCGACGTCCGGACGGCCGCCGCCGGCGCCGCGGCGGTGACCGCGTCCGGCGCGCAGCCCGCGATCATGGAGCTGATGGATGCCGTGAGCCTGGCGGCCGCGCATGCGCTCCTGGGCCTTCCCGCCCCGACGCCCGGCGCGACCCAGCTGACGGTGCAGACCGACGGCGTCGCCGCCGCCGCGGAGCAGGCGGCGATCGCGGCCGTCCTGACCTCAGCCGGCGGCGCGGTCCGCCTCGCCGCCGACGACGCGGAAGCCGCGCAGCTGTGGGCGGTGCGTCGCGCGATGCATCCGGCGATGGAGAGCCTCGGCACGGCGCTCATCGAGGACGTCTCCGTGCCGCGGAGCGCGCTCCCCGCGATGTTCGACGAGATCGCCCGCATCGAGGCGCAGTACGACCTGACTATCCCGACCGTCTGCCACGCGGGCGACGGCAACCTGCATCCCAACTTCGTCTTCAACGGGGACGAGGTTCCCGAGCGCGTGTGGCAGGCAGCGGATGCCCTGTTCCGCGCGGCCATCGCCCTCGGCGGTACCCTGACGGGCGAACACGGCATCGGCGTCCTCAAGAGCCGCTGGCTCGCCGACGAACTCGGCGCGGATCAGTGGACCCTGCAGCGGGGGATCAAGACCGTCTTCGACCCGGCCGGCATCCTCAACCCCGGGAAGGTGTTCGCCGCTCAGCCGTGACGCACGGCCGCGCCCGACGGCGTCCGCGATCCCCGATCCGGTGCCGGCTGGGTCGTGACGGCGAGCACCATCGACACGATGCCGACGACCGCGGGAATGGTCGCGGGGAGGACGCCGACGGGGCCTCCGATCCCGGGAGCCACGATGGTGACGGCCGCGAAGACGACGGCGAGCCCCAACCCGAGCGTGATCGCCGCGAGCGGGATCCAGCTCCAGGGGCGAGGGATGACGCCGATGCGCAGGATCGCGATCGCGCCGCCGATCGCGAGGATGTAGGAGACGATCGCACCGAGCGCGGCCGTCGGCTCCGCAGCGGGGCCTGCGGCGTACCCGGTCGGCCCCGCCCACCAGACGGCGCGGACGAGGACGAACCCTCCGAGAGCGAGCAGTATCGCCATCCCGGCGGGTCGCCGTGCGACCACACTGTCCGCGGGCCGGAGCCCGAAGGCGTAGACGACGCAGGCTCCGGCGGCGAGGACGGCGGCCCCCACCTCGTACGGCACGGCCGCCGCGTTCCCCGATCCGGTGGCGATGGCGGCGAGCACCCCGAGGAGGCCCTGCCCGAGGAGCAGGAACCCGCCGAAGAGCCACGACCACACCGTTGTGCGCTGCATGGGCACACCATAAGCCCGGAGGACGGCCGATGCCACCCGCCGTGCACACCCGGGTCCACGGTTCCTCCAGCGAAGCCGTGGCAGGCTCGAACGGTCCCGACCCCGAGGAGGCCCGACGTGTCCGCATCCCGCTCCGCCCGCGCCGTCGGCGTGTTCCTGACCGCCGGATGCGTCGCCGCCGTCTGCGCGGCGTGTTCACCCGCGGACCACCACGGCGAGAAGCAGAGTGTCGCCTCCGCATGCGAGGCCGTCGCCACCGCCGTCGACGATGCGATGACAGCGTTCGCCGATGCGGATGCCACCGACCCGTCCACCGCCGCGAACGCCACCGCGAGCGTCCGCGCGCAGTTGGAGGAGCTCGCGCCGTCGATCCACAACGCCCGTGTGGCCGCCGTCGTCGCCGACCTCCGGTCGGGGTTCGACGTCCTCGCGACGGCGACCTCCGCCGCCGCGGACGGCGACCTCGACGGCGTCACGGGTCTCGGCGAGGCGACCGACCGCATCCGTTCCGGCGTCTCCGAATATCACGATCTATGCGCGCGGTGAGCCGGACGCACCCCTGGTCGCGTACCCTTTTGTGAAGCGACATTCGCCCTGGCGACGAGACCCCGGATCCCCGTGGCGTCCGGGACGCCGGGCAGCAGCTCGGGGGAGATCGATGTCCGAGACCATCACACGCCAGGACGCCGACGCCACCGTCGTCTCCGACGCCCCCGTCGACGTGCGCTGGGCGCCCACCGAGCCGGCCCGCAAGCCCCGCCGCCTGTGGCTGAAGATCGGCGTCCCGGCAGCCGCCGTCGTGGCCGCGGCGACCGTGTGCTCGCTCGTCCTGATCGCACCGGGCACGACCGCAGCCGGCGTTCCTGTCGGGGGACAGACGTCCGGTGCAGCGGCGGAGTCGATCTCGTCCCGCCTGGCCGACATCGAGGTGACCCTCGGTGAAGGCGGTCCCACCGTTTCGGCCGCCGACCTCGGTGCGACCGTCGACGCCTCAGCTCTGGCGGACGCGGCGTTCGCGGGCAGCCCGATGTGGAACGTGACCGCGTGGTTCGCCGAGTACGGCACCCCCGACGTGAGCCTCGACGCCGACCGGGCGGCGAATGCGCTGCGCGCGGCCCTGCCCGACGCCTACACCGACCCGACTCCCGCTGCGGTGACGTTCCAGGACGGCGCTTATGCGGTGACGCCTGCCGTCGACGGGACGGGCGTCTCGCTCGACGCCGTGCGCGGCGCCCTCCAGTCGGCCCTGTCGACGGGCGCCGGCACGGCGACCGTCGACCCCACCCCGGAAGCCGTCGCCTCGGTCGTCACGACGGCCGCGGCCGAGACGAGCGCCTCGAGCCTGAACGACATGATCGCCGAGGCGGGCTTCTACGTGGGCGACGACCGCGCCGTCCCCGTGACCGCCGACACGCTCGCGTCGTGGGTGGATGTGGCAGCCGACGAGACCGGCACGTTCTCCTTCACGGTGGATGCCGCAGCGATCCAGACCGCCGTCGACACCCTTCCCGACCAGGTCAACCAGGACCCGGTCGACGCGAACGTCCTCTCGAACGAGGCCGGAACGGTTCTCGCGACGCTGGTCGAGGGGCAGGACGGCCGAGCGCTGGGTGACACGTCGAATGTGGCGCGCGACTTCGCCGACCAGCTCGCCGCCGGCGATGCCTCGTACGATCTGGCTGCCGATGTCACGGCGCGCAGCACGGTCAGCACCGTCCGCCTGGCCGAAGTGGATCTCGGAGAGCAGCGCCTGTACCTCAAGGAGAACGGCAAGGTCGTCGACACCTGGCTCATCTCGAGCGGCCGGGACGGCGCCGTCACCTATCAGGGTCACTACTCGATCGGATGGCGCACCCCGCTCCAGGACATGAAGGGCACGTCGCGCGACACGGGCTCGAAGTACACGCAGCCCGACGTCCCCTGGGTCATGTACTTCAACGGCAATCAGGCCTTCCACGGCGCGTACTGGCACGACAACTTCGGTAACCAGATGAGCGCCGGCTGCGTCAACATGCCGCCCGCCCTCGCGAAGAAGCTGTACGACTGGATGCCCGACGGCGGCGACGTCTGGATCCACGCCTGACACATTCCGGATCCTCGGCATCCGTCCTGTGCGCAGGACACCGATCACGGTTAGCCTGTGCTCATGGCTGACCTCCGCGTGGAAGAACTGTCGGCGTCGACGATCGTCGCCGTGAACACCCTCTCGCTCAAGCCGGGCCAGGAACGCTTCATCGCACCCGAGAGCTATGCGATCGCAGCGACCGTCGTCGATCCCGCCACGTCGTGGCAGCGAGTGATCCTCGACGGCGACGAGGTCGTCGGTTTCGTGAGCGCCGGCTTCGACGAGGACGCCCCGCACGAGCACTTCCGCTCGGTTCTGTGGCGGATCAACGTGGATGCCGACGATCAGGGCCGCGGCGTCGGTCGCTACGCCGTCGACCAGCTCGTCGACGAGGCGCGCGCCCGCGGCTTCGATCACGTGAACGTGATCTACGAAGCCGGCGAGGGCGGACCCGACGCGTTCTTCCGCCGCGTCGGCTTCACCCCCGTCGACGAGACCGAGTACGGCGAGGTCGTCGCGCAGATCCGTCTCTGACACTCCCCCCAACGCACGGATGCCCCGGCCCGCTTTCGCGGCCGGGGCATCCGTCGGTCGGATCAGAGTCCGTCGATGATGCCGTTCAGCGTCGCCGACGGGCGCATGACCTTCTCGACCAGCGCGGTGTCGGGACGGTAGTACCCGCCGATCTCGGCGGGCGAACCCTGGACGGCGACCAGCTCGGCGACGATCGTCTCCTCGTTCGAGGTGAGCGCCTCGGCGACCGGGGCGAACGCCGCAGCCAGCTCGGCGTCGGCCGTCTGACGGGCGAGCTCCTGCGCCCAGTAGGTGGCCAGGTAGAAGTGGCTGCCGCGATTGTCGATCGTGCCGAGGGCGCGGCCGGGCGACTTGTTCTCCTCGAGGAAGGTGCCGGTGGCAGCGTCCAACGTATCGGCGAGGACCTTGGCGTGCGCGTTGCCGGTGTAATCGGCGAGGTGCTCGAAGGATGCCGCCAGCGCGAAGAACTCACCCAGGGAGTCCCACCGGAGGTAGTTCTCCTCCACGAGCTGCTGCACGTGCTTCGGGGCGGAGCCGCCCGCACCGGTCTCGAACAGTCCGCCGCCGGCGAGCAGCGGGACGATCGAGAGCATCTTGGCGCTCGTGCCGACCTCGAGGATCGGGAACAGGTCGGTCAGGTAGTCGCGGAGCACGTTGCCGGTGACCGAGATGGTGTCCTCGCCGCGGCGGATGCGCTCGAGCGAGTACCGGGTCGCGTCGGCCGGCGCGAGGATCTCGATCGTGAGCCCCTCGGTGTCGTGGTCGGCGAGGTAGGCCTTCACCTTGGCGATGAGGTTCGCGTCGTGGGCACGGCTCTCGTCGAGCCAGAACACGGCCGGATCGCCGGTCGCGCGGGCGCGCGTGACGGCGAGCTTCACCCAGTCGCGGATCGCGATGTCCTTGGTCTGGGTCGCGCGCCAGATATCTCCCGGCTGCACGGCGTGCGAGAGGAGGACCTCGCCGGCGGCCGAGACGACCTCGACGGTGCCCGCCGCGGAGATCTCGAACGTCTTGTCGTGCGAGCCGTACTCCTCGGCGGCCTGCGCCATGAGGCCGACGTTCGGCACGGAGCCGATCGTGGCGGGGTCGAGGGGACCGTTCGCGATCACGTCGTCGATGGTCGCCTGGTAGACCCCGGCGTAGGAGGAGTCCGGGATCACGGCGATCGTGTCGGCCTCGCCGCCGTCGGCGCCCCACAACTTGCCGCCGTTGCGGATGAGCGCCGGCATCGAGGCGTCCACGATCACGTCGGACGGGACGTGCAGGTTCGTGATGCCCTTGTCGGAGTTGACGTACGACAGCCGCGGGCCGGCGGCGATCGCCGCATCGAACGCCGCGCGGATCTCCTCGCCGCCCTCGACGTGGGCGAGACCGGCGAGGATCGCGCCGAGCCCGTCGTTGGGAGTGAGCCCCGCCGCCGCGAGCGTGTCGCCGAAGCGCGAGAACACGTCGGCGAAGAATGCGCGGACGACGTGACCGAAGATGATCGGGTCGCTGACCTTCATCATGGTGGCCTTGAGGTGCACGGAGTAGAGCACGTCCTCCGCCTGCGCCTGCGCGACGGTGTCGGCGAGGAACGCGTCGAGTGCGGTCGCCGAGAGGAACGTCGCATCGACGACCTCGCCGGCGAGGACCTTCAGGCCGGACTTGAGTTCCGTCACGGTGCCGTCTTCGCCCGTGAAACGGACCGACAGGACGTCGTCGCCCTCGAGGACCGTGGAGGCCTCGTTCGACGCGAAGTCGTCGTGCCCCAGGGTCGCGACGCGGGTCTTGCTGCCGTCGGCGAAGGGCTTGTTGCGGTGCGGGTGCTTGCGGGCGTAGTTCTTCACCGAGAGGGGCGCGCGACGGTCGCTGTTGCCCTCGCGCAGGACGGGGTTGACCGCCGACCCCTTGACGCGGTCGTAGCGCGCGCGGACGTCCTTCTCGGCGTCGTCCTTCGGCTCGTCCGGGTAGTTCGGCACGTCGTAGCCGGCGGCCTGCAGCTCGGCGATCGCGGCCTTCAACTGCGGGATGGATGCCGAGATGTTCGGCAGCTTGATGATGTTGGCCTCGGGCTGGGTCGCGAGGGCCCCGAGCTCGGCGAGCGCGTCGCCCACCTGCTGCTCAGCGGTGAGCTTCTCGGGGAACAGGGCGAGGATGCGGCCCGCGAGCGAGATGTCGCGCGTGTCGATGCCGACGCCCGCCTTGCCTGCGAAGGCCTCGACGATCGGCAGGAAGGACGCCGTCGCCAGCGCGGGGGCCTCGTCGGTGTAGGTGTAGATGATGGTGGAATCAGGCACGTGTCGTCTCCAAGAAAAGGGCGTCGCGGATGCTCCTCAGCGTATCGCACCGCCCCGGTTTCTCTCGATGTCGAGATATCTCCAGCCGTGACCGCCGACCGCTAGGGTGAGGCCGTGCCGCGCTTCGATCTGCCCCTGTCCGACCTCCGCGACTACCGCCCCGAGATCCGCATCCCCGCGGACTTCGACGACTTCTGGTCGAGCACCGTCGCCGGTGCACGGGAGGCGGGCGGATCACCCGTCGTCACCCCGATCGAGACCCCTCTCCGCGGGATCGACGCCTTCGACGTCACCTTCCCCGGGTTCGCCGGCGACCCGGTGAAGGGATGGCTGCTGCTTCCGGCCCAGCGCGACGGTGCCCTGCCCGCGGTCGTCGAGTTCAACGGGTACGGCGGGGGCCGCGGCCTCCCCTTCGAACGCCTCGAGTGGGCGGCATCCGGATACGCGCACTTCTTCATGGACACCCGCGGTCAGGGCAGCGCCTGGGGATCGGGCGGCGCGACCCCCGATCCCCACGGTGCCGGACCGGCGTTCCCGGGGTTCATGACGCGGGGCATCGACGACCCGGAGACCTACTACTACCGTCGCGTCTTCACCGACGCGGTGCGGGCGATCGACGCGGTGCGCTCCCTTCCCGAGGTGGATGCCTCCCGCGTCGCCGTCTGCGGCGGCAGCCAGGGCGGCGGCATCGCGATCGCTGCGGCTGCGCTCAGCGACGACCTCGTCGCGGCGATGCCCGACGTCCCGTTCCTCTGCCACTTCGGGCGAGCCGTGGGCATGACCGGGCGCGACCCCTATGAGGAGGTGGCCCGTTACCTCGCGGTCCACCGCGGTGCGGAGGAGCGCGTCTTCGAGACCCTGTCGTACTTCGACGGGGTGAGCTTCGCGGCGCGGGCGCAGGCGGCATCCCTCTTCTCCGTCGCCCTGCTCGACCCGATCTGCCCGCCGTCGACCGTGTTCGCGGCGTTCAACGCCTGGGCGGGAGCGGACAAGGAGATCGAGGTGTTCCCCTTCAATGAGCACGAGGGTGGTCAGGCCTACCAGTGGCAGCGGCAGGCGGAGTTCCTCGCGGCGCGGATCTGATCAGCCGTCCGCGGGCGGGCGCTCGCCCGTTCCTCGCTCGATGATCCACGTCGGTAGCGTGATCTGGCGCACGAAGCCCGAGGGGTCCCCGATCCGCTCCATCGCGAGCGTCGCCGCGCGTCTGCCGAGTTCGAGCGGGTCGTAGGAGATCACCGAGACGCCGAGGACGTCGGCCGTGTCGAAGTCGTCGAAGCCGATCAGTGCCGTCTGCTCGTCGCCGCGCGCTCGCAGGGCGCGGAGTGCGCCGACCGTCACCCGGTTGTTCCCGGCGATGATCGCGGTGGGCGCCGCATCCTCCCGCCAGAGACGCTGGACGAGATCGACCGGCGGGATCGTGAGGTCGTCGCCCAGCATCTCCCATCGGGCCGAGTCGACGCCGATCTCCGACATCGCCTGCCGGTAGCCCGCGAGCCGCTCGGACTGCGTCCAGACGGACGCCGGGTTGCAGACGTAGGCGATGCGACGGTGACCGCGCGTCGTCAGCCGCCGGGTCGCCTCGAGGACGGCGACGCGGTTGTCGAGGACGATCGAGTCGGCCGCGAGGTTGCGCGCCGGGCGGTCGATCGCGATCACCGGGGTTCCCAGTTGGCGTTCGCCCTCGAGGTAGGACTGGTCCTCGCCGACCGGGATGAGCAGGAGCGCTCCGACCCGCTGCGCCAGCAACGCGTCGGCCACGCGGCCCTCCCCTTCCTCGGTGTCGTCCGTGGTGGCGACGACGAGGCTGAACCCGTGGGCGGAGAGCTCCTTCTCGATGCCCGCGGCGACCTTGTAGTAGAACGGGTTGCTCAGCTCGCCGATGATGAAGCCGACCGTACGGCTCCCGCCTCGACGGAGCCCCTGCGCGAGGCTGTTGGGCCGGAACCGCAGCCGTTTCGCCGAGGCGAGCACGCGTTCGACCGTCTGGGGGGCGACGAGCTCGCGTTGGGCGAACACGCGCGAGACCGTCTTCGAACTGACGCCGGCCAGACGTGCGACATCGTCCAGCGTGGCCCGTTGCTGCACCGTCATTGTGCCTCCTCCGCGCCAGACTACCAGTCCGACTGAGATGACGACGATAGACATTTCTGCGACATCAACCCGCGAATGGGTCGTCATACGGGTTGATAAATACCGGATCAGAGCCAAATCGACATCACATTCCCGTAGCAGGACAGCTTCAGACAGCGCTGACATTCATGTCTTGTGAGCCGTAGCTCCGAGAGCTAACGTGAGCCGCGTCGGCGCCGTTGCCGACCCGCACCCGAGTGGTTTCGAAGACGAACCTGACAGGAGACGCACACATGGCACGTACACGGATCGGCGTCGCGATCGCGACGTTCACCGTCGCCGGCATCGCCCTCGCCGGCTGCGCCGGCGGCGGAGCGCAATCCGCTGGCGACAACACGATCGACGGAGAGGTGGCCGGCGACATCAAGGTCGTCACCTGGCGCACCGACCTGGTCGAGGACGGCACCTTCGACGAATACGCGAAGGAGTTCCAGAAGAAGTATCCCGACGTCAACGTGACTTTCGAGGGGATCACGGACTACGCCGGCGAGATGCTCACCCGCATGTCGACCACGAACTACGGCGACGTCATCGGCATCCCGGCGATCAAGCCCGACCAGTACGAGCAGTTCCTGGAGCCGCTCGGCGAGACCTCGTCCTTCGAGGACACGTACCGGTTCCTCCCCGCCGCGAGCTTCGACGGCACGCAGTACGGCATCGCCTTCGGCGGCAACGCCAACGGCATCGTCTACAACAAGAAGGTCTTCGACGAGGCGGGCATCACCGAACTGCCCACCGACGAAGCAGGCTGGCTCGAGACGCTGCAGAAGGTCAAGGACAACACCGACGCGATCCCGATGTACACGAACTACAAGGACGGCTGGCCGCTGACGCAGGCCTTCGGGAACCTCGGCTCGATCACCCACGACCCCGACGCTCCCATCACGATGGCCGAGAACCCCGCACCGTGGACCGAGGGCACCGACACCTACGCGGTCGACTCCTTCCTCTACGACACGGTCGCGGCGGGCCTCACCGAAGAGGACCCGCTCACCACCAACTGGGAGCAGTCGAAGGTCGACCTCGGCACCGGCAAGATCGCCACGATGCCCCTCGGCTCCTGGGCCATCTCGCAGATGCAGGCGGCCGCCGAAGCAAACGGCGGCTCTGCCGACGACATCGGATACATGGCGTTCCCCGCCAACGTGGACGGCACCCAGTACGCCGTCATCGGCGGCGACTACAACCTCGCCGTGAGCAAGCACTCGAAGGCGAAGGCCGCCGCGTGGGCGTGGATCCAGTGGGTCGTCGCCGACTCCGGCTACACCGAGGCGCAGGGCATGCTCTCGCCCGTCATCGACAAGCCGCTCCCCACCAACCTCGCCGGGTTCGAGGACTCGGGGGTCGAACTCATGGAGATCAACCCCGCTCCCGCCGGCAAGGAGGGCCTGATCAACGCGATCGCCGACGATTCGCAGATCGACCTGTACGGCCCGCTCTACCGCCAGAAGATCGTCGACATCGCCCGCGGCGCGGCCGACGGCGACAAGGACAGCTACTTCGCCGAACTCAACGAGCGCTGGGGCGCATCGGCGAAGAAGCTCGGCTGAGGACGGTTCCCCGATGGCGATCGCAGCACCCGGCTCCGCACCCGCGGATGCCCCTGCGGTCCTGTCCGCACCCGCCCGGGGGCGTCGGATGCGCGGCTCACGCCGCGCGTCCGGTGCCCCCGGCGCCGGGACGCGCCGGGCGGGACGCGGGATCGTTCAACGGCTCACGCCGTGGCTGTTCCTCTCCGGGGCGGTCGGCCTCCTCCTGCTGTTCACCTACTGGCCGGCGCTGAACCTCTTCTACTACTCGGTCACCGACTGGGACGGCATCGACCTCGAGAAGAATCTCGTCGGAATCGACAACTACATCCAGGTCTTCACCGACCCGCGCATCTTCAGCGTCTTCTGGGTGAGCCTTTACTACTTCGCCGCATCCTTCCTCCAGATGGCCATCGCGCTCTACTTCGCGGTGATCCTCAGCTTCTCGACCCGGTTCTCGAACCTCTTCCGCGGGATCCTCTTCTTCCCGTACCTGATCAACGGCGTCGCGATCGGGTTCGTCTTCCTGTACCTGTTCCAGCCCGGGGGCACCCTCGACACCGTGCTCGGGTGGTTCGGCCTCGCCGACCCGCCCAAGTGGCTGGGCGACCCGGACGTCGTCAACTGGTCGCTCGCAGGAACGTCCGTCTGGCGCTACACCGGGCTGAATTTCGTGCTCTTCCTGGGCGCGATCCAGTCGATCCCCCGGGAGCTGTACGAAGCCGCGGAGCTGGACGGCGCGAACAAGTGGCAGCAGTTCTGGTCGATCATCGCCCCCGGCATCCGTCGCATCATCGGACTGTCGTTCATCCTCGCCATCGCCGGCAGCCTGTCGGTGTTCGAGGTGCCGTTCATCATGACCGGTGGCGCCAACGGCTCGGCGACGTTCGTGATCCAGACCCTGCAGACCGCGTTCTCCTTCCGTCAAGTGGGCCTCGCCTCGGCCATGGCCGTCGTCCTCCTGGCGATCGTGCTGGTCGTGACCTGGATCCAGCGACGCGTGTTCCCCGACGAGAAGGTGGACCTGACATGACCGCCACCCTGATGCCGCCGACGCGGCCCACCCCGCTCCCCCGCCGCCGTTCGGGGCGGACGCCGCTCCAGCGCCTCGGCAGCATGAGCGCCACCGCGGCCAAGTACACGAGCCTCGTGATCGCCGCGATCGTCACCCTTCTCCCGCTGTCGGTGCTGCTGTTCGCATCGATGAAGAGCTCGAGCGAGTACGCCGCGACGGGTCCCTTCGATCCGCCGTCGAACTGGCTGAACTTCGACAACTTCGTCACCGCCTTCACGAGCGGCAAGATGCTCGAGGGCTTCATCAACACGACGATCGTGCTCGCCGTGTCCCTGGTCGGGACGATCGCGCTCGGGACGATGGCCGCGTACGCCCTCGATCGGTTCGCCTTCCGCGGCAAGAAGCTCGTCATGGGTCTGTTCCTGCTCGCGACCCTCATCCCGGGCGTGACCAGTCAAGTCGCGACGTTCCAGCTCGTGAACGGCCTCGGCCTCTACGACACGAAGGCCGCCCTGATCCTGCTCTTCATGGGCACCGACATCATCGCGATCTACCTGTTCATCCAGTTCATGCAGTCGATCCCGATCTCTCTCGACGAGGCGGCGATGATCGACGGCGCCAACCGCTGGACGATCTACTGGCGCGTCGTGCTCCCGCTCCTGCGCCCCGCGATCGCGACGGTGGTCATCATCAAGGGCATCGCGGTCTACAACGAGTTCTACGCTCCCTTCCTCTACCTGCCCTCCGAGGGCATGATCTCCACGTCCCTCTTCCGATTCAAAGGACCCTTCGGCGCGCAGTGGGAGGTGATCGCAGCCGGGACGCTCGTCGTGATCATCCCGACACTGGTCGCCTTCCTCGTGCTGCAACGATGGATCTACCAGGGCCTCACCTCAGGAGCCGTCAAGTGACCCACCTCTCCCGCCGCCCCCTCCACGACGGGTGGACCGTCCATGTCGCCGCCGGCCCCGCACCGGAGACCCTCGAAGGTCTCACCGTGCCTGCGGCGGTGCCCGGCAGCATCCACGTCGACCTGCTGGCGGAGGGTCTCATCCCCGACCCGTTCCACGGCGACAACGAGTCGCTGCTGGCGTGGATCGGCCTCGTCGACTGGACGTACCGGACGACGTTCGCCTGGACACCCGACGGCAACGAGCGCCACGACCTCGTGTTCGAGGGACTCGACACGGTCGCCACGGTCCGCCTCAACGGCACGGTGATCGGCGAAGTCGCCAACCAGCACCGCTCCTACCGGTACGAGGCGGCTGCGCTCCTGCGAGACGGCGACAACGACCTCGAGGTCGCCTTCCGCGCACCCGTCCCGTACGCGAACCAGGCGAGCCTCGAACTCGGCGCCCGGCCGCGCCCGTATCCGCTGCCCTATGAAGCGATCCGCAAGTCCGCTTGCAGCTTCGGCTGGGACTGGGGCATCGCGACCTACACGAGCGGCATCTGGAAGCCCGTGCGCCTCGAGTCGTGGTCGACCGCCCGCCTGGCACAGACGCGCGTCGTCGCCACGCCGGACGGCGACGGCGGACGCGTGACGGTGGACGTCCGCATCGACCGGACGGATGCCGGTGGCACACCGCTCGAGGTCCGCGCGGTCGTGAGCGGCCCGGGTCTGGACGACGACGCGACCGCGGTCGCCGCCGTCGTGGGCGAGGACGGTCACGTCGACGTCGAGCTCCCTGCGGCGCGTCGCTGGTGGCCCGTCGGACACGGCGACCAGCCGCTCTACACGGTCGAGGTCTCGCTGCACGCGCAGGGCGAGGCCGTCGATGCGACGACCCGACGGGTCGGTTTCCGGACCGTCCGCTGGGACACCGAACCGGATGCCGCGGGCACGCCGTACACGCTCGTCGTCAACGACCGGCCCGTCTTCGTGAAGGGCGTGAACTGGATCCCCGACGACGCCCTCCCCGTACGCGTCGACCGTGACCGCTACGAGCGCCGGTTCCGCCAGGCGATCGACGCGAACGTGAACCTCATCCGAGTCTGGGGCGGCGGGCTCTACGAGTCCGACGACTTCTACGACCTCGCCGACGAACTCGGCCTGCTCGTCTGGCAGGACTTCCTCTTCGCCTGCGCGGCGTACCCCGAGGAGGAGCCGCTGCGCTCCGAGATCGAGGCCGAGGCGCGCGAGAACATCGTCCGGCTCTCCTCGCATGCATCGCTCGCGCAGCTCGTCGGCAACAACGAGAACCTCTGGGGATTCGAGGACTGGGGCTGGAAGCTGAGCCTCGACGGCAAGAGCTGGGGCGCGACGTACTACTACGAGCTGTTCCCCGCTCTCATCGCCGAACTCGCCCCGCACGTCCCGTACGCACCCGGAAGCCCCTTCAGCCCGGAGACCGGCTGGGACGCGGCATCCGGTCGCCAGACGGGCCCTCACCCGAACGACGAGAAACACGGCAGCATGCACCTCTGGGAGCAGTGGAACCGCCGTGATTGGCCGACGTACCGCGAGCACACTCCGCGGTTCGTCGCGGAGTTCGGCTGGCAGGCGCCGCCGGCGTGGACGACGCTCGTCGAGTCCGTCGACGACGCTCCGCTGACGCCGGAATCGCCGGGCATGATCGTGCATCAGAAGGCGATGGAGGGGAATGCAAAGCTCACCAACGGGCTGCTCCCCCACTTCCGGATGCCGGTCGACATGGAGACCTGGCACTGGGCGATGCAGCTCAACCAGGCGCTGGCCGTCGGTGCCGCACTCGATCACTTCCGCTCGTGGGCGCCGCACACCATGGGCGCCGTCGTCTGGCAGCTCAATGACTGCTGGCCGGTCACCTCGTGGGCCGCGATCGACGGGGCCGAGCGCGTCAAGCCGCTGTTCCACGCGCTCAAGAACGCCTTCGCACCCCGCGTCGCGACCGTTCAGCCGCGCGACGGCAGGCTCGTCGCCGTGCTCGGCAACGACACCGACGAGGCATGGAGCGCTCCCCTGCGCATCCGACGCGTCTCGTTCGGCGGCGACGTGCTCGCCGACCGGACGGTCGAGGTGAAGGTCGAGGCCCGCGGAACGCTGGTGGCCGACATCGACGCCGACCTCGCGACGGCGACGGATGCCGCTTCCGAGGCGCTCGTGGTCGACGCCGACGCGGCGCGCGGGGTCTGGTACTTCGCCGAGCCGCGCGAGTCGACGCTCGGCGACCCCGGCCTGACCGTCTCGACGCGCACCGTCGAGGGCGGCACGGAGGTGAGCATCACGGCGGAGCGCTTCGCCCGCGACGTCTCGCTGCTCGCCGACAAGGTGCACGCCTCCGCCCAGCCGGCCGACGGTCTGCTCACGCTGCTGCCCGGCGAGACCGGACGCATCGTCGTCCACCACGGCGCCGGCGTCGCGCTCGACACGGATGCCCTCGCGCACCCGCGCGTGCTCCGCTCCGCCAATCAGCTGGTGACCGGATGAGCCTGCCCGGCGGACCCGTCTGCGGGATGACGTGGGGGTGGACGGGCGTCCGCGGAACGTGGACGACGCCGGCAGCCGCGGCATCCCTCGACGCGATGGCCGACCACGGCGTGACCTGGACGGCGCTCGCGTACGCCGCGCAGCAGGCGACGGCGTTCTCGACCGAAATCCCGTTCCGAGACGAGCCGACCGTCACCGAGGACGAGATCGTCCATGCGATACGCGCGGCGCACGACCGCGGGCTGAAGGTCTGCCTGAAACCGGTCGTCAACGTCGCCGACGGGACGTGGCGCGCCTTCATCGGCTTCTTCGACTGGGACGTGCCCGGTGAGCCGAGCTGGACGGAGTGGTTCGCCTCGTACCGCGCCTTCATCCTCGACGCGGCGCGCATCGCCGAGGCCGAGGGCTGCGCGATGCTCTGCATCGGGTGCGAGATGGTGCGCGCCGACGGGCAGGAGGCGCACTGGCGCGACCTGATCCGCGCGGTGCGGGAGGTGTACTCCGGACTCGTGACGTACAACTGCGACAAGTACCAGGAGGACCGGGTCGCCTGGTGGGACGCGGTCGACGTGATCTCCTCGAGCGGCTACTACCCGATCGATCAGTGGCAGGAGAACCTCGACCGGATCGAGGCGGTGGTCGCGGCATCCGGCAAGCCGTTCGTCTTCCTCGAAGCAGGATGCCCCTCGCGCGAGAACTCCCCGATGCGACCGAACGACTGGGCTCTCGAGGGCGCTCCGTCGGGACAGGCGCAGCTCGACTACTACCGCGCGATGTTCGACGCGTGCGCGGAGAGGGAATGGATGTCGGGGTACTTCCTCTGGGACTGGCCTGCCGAGCTCTACGCGCCCGACGCCGCCGACCGGAACGACGACTACTGTCCATATGGCAAGCCGGCGGGAGAGTTCCTGCGCGAGCGGTATTGGGCGCTGGCGGGCGCCACCACCGGAGGAGGACGATGAACGCGCGCCGAGTGCTCGCCATCGATGCGGGGCAGAGCGACATCAAGGTGCGGGTCGACGACGGGAGCCGTCGCGAGGACCTGACGTTCCGCGGCATCCACACCGGCATCCCCCTTCTGCCGCAGCTCGCCGACGTCGTCCGAGAGACCCTCACGCGGACGGGCTCCGACCTCGACGTGGTGACGGCGGGGATCTCGGGACTCACCGACCGGGATGCCGACGCCGATGCGCTGCTCGCGCTGATCCACGCCGACGGCGTGCGGGCGACGATGCTCGCGCACGACTCGACGACGTCGTTCCTCGGCGCGCTCGGCGACGGGCACGGCGCCGTCGTCGCGGCCGGCACCGGAGTCGTCACCCTCGCCGTCGGCGAGACCGAGACGGCGCGGGTCGACGGCTGGGGCTGGATCATGGGCGACGCCGGTAGCGGCTACTGGATCGGACGTGCAGCCCTCGATGCCGTCATGCGCGCCTACGACGGACGGGGCCCGGCGACGATGCTCACCGACGCGGCAGTGTCGCGCTGGCCGGACCTCACACAGGCCTACATGGCGCTGCAGGCCGACCACGATCGCGTGCGCGTCGTCGCCTCGCTCGCGCGCGAGGTCGCGGCGGCAGCGGATGCCGGGGACCAGGTCGCGATCGATATCTCTCACCGCGCGGCGCACGAACTCGCCTCGTCCGCTCGGACCGCGGTCCGCCGCGTGCGCACCGACGAGCCGGTGTTCGACGTCTGCGCGATCGGCGGGGTCTTCGCCTCGCGGACGCTGCATGACGCCTTCGAGGCCGCGCTCGGCGAGGGCGCGGGGCTGCGGCTCGTCGCCCCGCAGGGCGTCGGGATCGACGGCGCCCTCGCCCTGGCCGAGATCACGACGGCCCACCCCCTGGGTGCGGCCGTCCACCGCGCCGGCGCGATCTGACCCGCGGCCGGCGTCCGGCGTGCCGAGTGCAGGTTCAGAAGACTCCGACCGCAGGCTGCGCGCGGTGACGGCCGCCTGAACCTGCATCCGGCACGAACGGCAGACCACGAACGACGGATGCCGGGGCCCCGACTTCGGGCCCCGGCATCCGTCAGCGGCTCAGCGCCGGCTCAGACGAGCGATTCGCGCCAGGCGCGGTGCAGCTGGGCGAACTTGCCCGTGCCCGCGATGAGCGCGTCGGGGGTGTCGTCCTCGATGATGCGCCCGTGCTCCATCACCAGCACGCGGTCGGCGATCGCGACCGTCGACAGGCGGTGGGCGATGATGATCGCGGTCCGGTCGGCGAGCAGGGTGCCGAGAGCCTCCTGGATCTGGCGCTCGCTCGGGATGTCGAGCGACGCCGTGGCCTCATCGAGGATCAGCACGGCGGGGTCGGCGAGGAAGGCACGCGCGAACGAGATCAGCTGACGCTGGCCCGCCGACACGCGGCCGCCGCGCTTGTTGACGTCGGTGCCGTACCCGTCCGGGAGCCTCTCGATGAAGGCGTGCGCACCGACGGCGCGCGCCGCCGCCTCGATCTCGTCCATCGTCGCGTCGGGCTTGCCGAGCGCGATGTTGTCGGCGACGGTCCCGCTGAACAGGTACGCCTCCTGCGTGACCATGACGATGGCTCGGCGCAGGTCCTTCGGGTGCAGCTCCCGCAGGTCGACGTCGTCGAGGGTCACCGCGCCCTTCGTCGGGTCGTAGAAGCGCGCGACCAGCTTGGCGAGCGTCGACTTGCCGGCACCCGTCGTGCCGACGAGGGCGATCGTCTGACCGGCCGGGATGTCGAGCCGGAAGTCGGGCAGGATCGTCTTCGTCTCGGAATACCCGAAGGTCACGTCAACGAAGCGCAGGTGGCCGGTCGCCTCGCGCAGGTCGACGGGCTTCGCGGGGTCGGGGACGGTCGGCGACTCCTCGAGGACACCCGACACCTTCTCGAGCGCGGCCGTGGCGGACTGGTAGGAGTTCAGGAAGAACGCCACCTCCTGCATGGGAGCGAAGAAGTTCCGCACGTACAGGACGGCCGACAGCAGGAAGCCGAGCTCGAGCGCCCCGCTCACCACGCGCAGACCGCCCCAGAGCAGAACGGCCGCGAGGGCGAAAGATGCCAGGGCCATCATCGCGGGCTCGAACGTGCCGAACAGGCGGATCGAGCGCATGTTGATGTCGCGGTAATCGCTCGCCAGGCCGCCGAACTCGCGGTCGTTCGCGGGCTCCTTGCGGAACGCCTTGACGGCGCGGACGCCGGTCATCGACTCGACGAACTTGACGATCACCTTGGCGCTCACGACGCGGGACTCGCGGTAGACGACCTGCGAGCGCAGGTAGAACCAGCGCATGAGGAAGAACAGCGGGATGCCCATCGCGGCGAGAACCAGGCCGGATTGCCAGTCGAGCAGGATGAGCGCCACGAGGGTGAAACCGCCGTAGAGCAGGCCCGACACGAGCTCGTTCAGGCCGCCGTCGAGCAGCTCGCGGATCGTGTCGAGGTCGCTCGTCTGACGCGAGATGATGCGGCCCGACGTGTACGACTCGTGGAACTCGAGGCTGAGCTTCTGCGTGTGCAGGAAGATCCGCTTTCGGAGGTCCAGCATGACCGCCTGGGTCAGGCGCGCCACGACGACGGCGTACCAGCCGATGAGCGCGGCGCCGCCGATCGCGGTGATCAGGAAGATGATGACGACGACGATCGTCGGCATCCAGTCGGCTTCCTTCTGCACCGCCGGGAGCGCGTTCGCGATGCCCCAGCCGACCAGGGCGGGACCGGCGACGCGGAGGACGGTCGAGATGACGAGCACGATCCCCGCGAGGACGAGCTGCATCTTGAGCGGCGTGACGAGCGACCCGAGCAGTCGCAGCGAGCGACGCCGGATCTGCCGGCTCTCCTCGCGGGTGTAATCGGAGCGGTCTTCGCCGCTGGTGCCCGTGACGGTGCTCACAGGGACACCTCCCTCTTCTGCTGACGTTCCTGCTCGTCCTCGAGGCTCGAGATGACGTGCCGGTAGTGCTCACTGGTGCGCAGGAGCTCGGAGTGCGTGCCGACGGCGGTGACGCGGCCCTCTTCGAGGAGTGCGACGCGGTCGGCGAGCGTGACGGTGGAGGGCCGGTGGGCGACGACGAGTGCCGTCGTCTCGGCCAGGACCACCCGGAGGGCGTCTTCGACGAGCGCCTCGGTGTCGACGTCGAGCGCCGACAGCGGGTCGTCGAGGACGAGGACGGCGGGACGCGCCGCGACGGCGCGAGCGAGCGCGAGACGCTGGCGCTGACCGCCCGAGAGGCTGAGCCCCTCCTCGCCGATGACGGTGTCGACGCCGTTCGGCAGATCGTCGACGAACGCGGCCTGCGCGACCTGAAGGGCCTCGCGGAGCACGCGCTCCCCCTCGGCGCTCTGCGGGTCGAGGTCCTCTCGGCCGAGCAGGACGTTCTCGCGCACGGTCTGCGAGAACAGCGTCGCGTCCTCGAAGGCCATGCCGACGTGACGGCGCAGCTCGGTCAGCGGCAGGTCGCGGACGTCGACGCCGTCGAGCAGCACGCGACCGCCGGTGACGTCGTACAGGCGACCGGGCAGGGTCGTCAGCGTCGTCTTGCCCGAGCCCGTCAGACCGACGAGGGCCATGGTCTCGCCCGGTCGCAGCGACAGGTCGATGCCGTCGAGCAGGTCGCGCTCGGTGGCAGCGGCATCCTGGTACCGGAACCGCGCCCCCTCGAAGACGAGCTCGCCGCGGGGCTCCGCGATCGAGACGGGGTTCTCGGGGTCGACGATCGTGTTCTGCTCGTCGAACACCTCGAAGATGCGGTCCGTCGCGGTGCGCGCATCGACGAGGAACGAGAAGAGGAACCCGATCGATTCGACGGGCCAACGGAGGATCGTCGCCATCGCGAAGAACGCGATGAGCGCCGCGGTGTCGATCTCACCGACCGAGACGAGGTAGATGCCCGCGCCCAGGCATAGCGCGAAGGCGATGTCGGGCAGCAGGACGAGCCAGAACCAGATCCAGCCGACGGCCTTGGCCTTGCTGATCTCGGTCTCGCGCAGCGTCTCGGCCTGACGGGTGAACTTGCGCAGCGCGTGGCTGCCGCGGCCGAAGGCCTTGAGGACGCGGATGCCGTGCACCGACTCCTCGACGGCCGTCGCCAGGTCGCCGGCCTGATCCTGGCTCTGCCGCGACAGCATGCCGTAGCGGTTCTCGAACACGAAGCCCGCGATCCACAGGGGTGCCGAGACGACCACGAAGATCGTGCCGAGCAGCCAGTGCCAGCTGAACAGGATCGCCGAGCCGACGACGATCGTGATCATGTTCACGACGAGCAGCACGACGCCGAACGCCATCCACCGGCGGATGAGGCCGATGTCCTGCATCATGCGGCTGAGGAGCTGCCCCGACTGCCAGCGGTCGTGGAAGGCGACCGGCAGGCGCTGCAACCGGCCGTAGAAGTCGGTGCGCAGTTCGTACTCGACGGCGGTGGCGGGAGCGAGCACGAACCAGCGGCGCGCCCACACCATGAGCGCTTCGAGCAGGCCGAGCAGCAGCACGGCGCCGCCGCCGAGCGCGATCAGCCACGGGTCACCGGAGGCGATCGGGCCGTTCGTGCCGACGATCTGCTCGAGGACGAGGGGGATGGACAGGCCCAGCAGGCTCGCGATGAGCGCGCTGAGGGCGCCGAGCCCGAGACGCGGAAGAACGGGCTTCGCGAAGGGGATCAGGCGGGCGAGGGAGCGGGCGGTGGACAGACGGGGATGCGTCGAGGAGGTCATGATCCTGCACAGGAGAGGAGCGGATGCCGGGCGGCGAGAAGCGCAGCGAGGCGCGGACGATCAGGGTCGCGGGGACCCGTCGAGGGAGAACGGAGAGGGGCGCGGGAAGCTTCCGCGCGAGTCAGACCTTCGGTGTCATCCCTGACGGACGGGGCGTCCGGCGACGAGGAAGGCGGCGGACTTCGTGTTGACGATCTCCGGGGACATGGCTTCCTCCTTGATGGGGCCGGACAGGGCGCCCGCATCGTGCGGGAGCCCTCCAGGATATCCCTGTGATTTCGCTGTAAGCAAGCGCTTACTCGAAAAAACGGGTCAGATCGCCGCTTCGCGCTCCAGCAGCCGCATCTTGACGTCGAGGCCCCAGGCGAATCCGCCGAGGGCTCCCCCGGTGCGCAGCACGCGATGGCAGGGGACGAACAGCGCAGGGGCGTTGCGGGCGCAGATGGATGCCGCGGCCCGGACGGCGGTCGGCGACCCGAGATGGGCCGCGAACTCGGCGTAAGTGAGGGGACGGCCCGCCGGGATCCCGCGCAGCGCGCTCCATCCCGCGAGTTGCATCGCCGTGCCGTGTTGGCTGACGGGCACGTCGTCGATCGCCGCGAGGTCGCCGTCGTAGTAGGCGGCGACGGCGTCCGCGGAGCCGACTCGACCGGTCCTCACATCGGCGGGCACGCGATCCGGCCGCAGGCGTCCGAGGATCGCGTCGGCATCCGCCGTCCACCCCGAGGCGAGGACGCGACCGTCTTCTTCGAGGAGGGTGAAGGCACCGTCGGGGGTGTCGAGGGTCTGCAGGATCGCGCTCATCGGTCGTCCTTCCGGAGTGAGGGTTCAGGGGTTCCCGCACGCCATGCCTGCGTGACGGGCGCGGCATACCAGAGGTGCGCCATCAGATAGCTGCGCCAGGGTGCGACCCGGGTCGACCACGCGGTGAGTCCGGTGGCGTCGGACGGGATACCGACCGCCGCCGCTCCCGCCCGGGCGGCCACGTCGCCCGGAAGCAGGACGTCCGGGTCGCCGAGGACCCGCATCCGCACGTAGTCGGCCGTCCAGGGGCCGATACCGGGAAGCGCCAGCAGCCGCTCGCGCTGTTCGAGGGTGTCGTCCCCCGGACTCAGCCGGAGCGACCCCTCGGCGAGCGCCCCCGCCGCGTGGACGATGGCGCGGATGCGAGCCCCGGGGCCGCGCAACACCTCGGCGCCGCGTTCGGCGATGACGGTGGGCGTCGGGAACAGGAACGACGGCCCCGAAGGCGAGTCGACGGGGTCCCCGAGCGCGGCGGCCAGCCGGCCCATGACGGTGCGCGCCGATGCGACGCTGATCTGCTGCCCGATCATCGCCCGGATGAGCATCTCGTCGGCGTCCATGGCCGCAGGCAGCCTCACACCCGGGATGCGGGCGACGAGGGGCCCCAGTTCGGGATGCCGCGACAGCCCCGCGTCGATCGCCGCCGGATCCGCGTCGAGATCGAACAGGCGACGCACCCGGGAGATGAG
The DNA here is from genome assembly GCF_900102005.1 of Microbacterium sp. LKL04. NCBI lineage: Bacteria > Bacillati > Actinomycetota > Actinomycetes > Micrococcales > Microbacteriaceae > Microbacterium > Microbacterium sp. LKL04. The sequence continues at coordinate 1,848,784 of NZ_LT627736.1, forward strand.
CGGGGCGAGGTCGCGGAGCGAGGTCAGCTCGGCGCGCAGGCGGAGCCGGCCGGCGGCATCCTGTCTCACCTCGAACCAGGCGGGACCGCCGTCCAGGCGGATCGTGCGCGCGAAGGATGCCGCATCGCCGGTCTCGACGCCCGGGATCGCGTGCGCCCGCATCCACCCGAAGAGCCCCACTGCGTCGAACGGTTCTCGGACCGGGAGGACGAGGTCGATGCGGCCCGGAGTCGCCAACGTGCCGCCGCGGCGACGCGCGCGCAGCTCGGTCGGCGACAGGGTGAAGACCTCCGTCATCGTGTCGTTGAACTGACGGATGCTGCCGAACCCTGCCGCGAAGGCGACATCGGGCATCGACAGGTCGGTGTCGACGAGGAGAGTGCGCGCCGTGTGCGCGCGGTGGGCGCGCACGAGGGCGAGGGGCCCAGCGCCGAGCTCCGCGGTCAGCAGACGGGTGAGGTGCCGGTCCGAGTACCCGAGCCGTTCGGCCAACCCGGGGACGCCGTCGCGGTCGACCACACCGTCCGCGATGAGGCGCATCGCTCGCCCCGCGACGTCGCCTCGCAGATTCCACTGCGGAGAGCCGGGCGTCGCTTCGGGGAGGCACCGCTTGCATGCCCGGAAGCCCGCTTCGTGCGCGGCGGCACTCGTCGGGAAGAAGCTGACGTTGGCTGCCTTCGGCGTCCGCGCCGGGCAGCTCGGTCGACAGTAGATGCCGGTCGAGTGCACCGCAGTGACGAATTGGCCGTCGAAGCGAGCGTCGCGCGCGTCGATCGCACGGTACCGCTCGTCGAAGGTCATCGCGATCGTCATGACCTCAGCCTGGCACGTCCCCCCGACATGATCTCGCGGGAATCGGACATGGCAGACGACGTCGTCAGACTCCGGTGGCGAAATGAATCGAGCGGAAGATGTCCTGCAGCTCCGACTGCACGGCCTCGAGGAGGAGGGGATCCTCCGTCAGGAAGTCGAGCAGGTAGACCAGCCCGGCCCGCACGCCGATCTGTCGCACGGAAGCGACGGTGGCGCCGTCGATCTCAGCGACGATCACTGCTTCGATGGCGTGTTCGAAGGCGGTGTCGGTCCATACTCGCCAGGTCTGCACACGACCCCCGATGCCCGCTCGCACCATGTCCATCAGGCCCTCGGCCGAGTCGACGTCTGATTCCGTGACGTACAGGTGGGCCACGACTGTCGGCCCGCCTATCCCTTCGACTCGCCAGAACCTCTCGAGCGCCCCCGGCAGCGGGGAGGGCATGGTCTGCAGGGCTTCCGCCGCCTCGCGCACACCCGAACGCACCTCCTGCGGTGCGTCGAGCCCTTTGAGAAGGCTGTCGGCCACTTCGGTCGCCCACGCAGTCGGGTCATCGAACGACTGCCACGGGAAGCCCGTCGGAATCGGAATCCAGGTCGCCGGCAGCGACAGCGCGTATCCGGAGGTCACCGCCACCTGAACGTCTCCATGATCGAGTCCACGAGTTCGGTCGCGCCGTCGATGAGCGCGGGATCCGCGCCGTCCGGATAGGGCACGGCGGCGGTGAAGACGAGGCCTCGTCGCCCATCCGCATCGGGCACGGCGAAGCCGTAGCCGATTGTCCGCGTGGTGATCCCGGCGGTGTCCCCTTCGCCGCCCTTCTCGCCTTGCCAGCGAAGGATGGGGCCGATGGCGGAGTCGATGGAATCGACGGGCGCACGCGTCAGCGCCTGGACGCCGTCCGCGAAAATGACCCCGGCCGGCGCGACATGCTGACGGACGGCAAGCGAGATCGGCAAGTGGGCAAGGCCATCGACCTGCCGATCCGCGAGATAGATGCTGTGGGTCCCCGACTGCTCGAGCTCCTTCCACCGTCCGGCGGCCAGCATCCTCATCCTGACGTCGAGCTCGGGGTTGGCGACCTCCTTCATGCGCGCGGCGAGTCGCGACGTGAACTGCTTTCGTCCTTCATCATCCACGCGGTAGCGGGACCACCCGGGCGGGAGCATGATGTGAAACCCCGACAACTGGGTCATGCGTCTGCGCCTCGGCGACGACGACTCTTCGCTGTCGACGCAGCCACACCGACGAGCAGCACGACGAGTGCGGCGGTGTAGACGACTGCTGCCACCCACTGCTGGCCGAAAACGGTGTCACCCGACCGGGTCCCCCCATCGGGGACGAGGAGTGAGAAACCGAAGGCACTGACCATGGCCGCCGCCGTCGGACCGAGCAGACCCCGTTGCCCGAGCTCGTCACCGGCTCGCGCGCTGACAGCGACGATCAGGGCGAGCACCGCGGAGATCGCGGCGAGGCCGACCAGGATTGCCGTCGGCATGGGGAAGAGCGGGTACGGGATGACGGGGTCCCACTTGGTGTCCATCGATGCGCTCACCTGACCGCCCGACAGCAGAAGCGACCCTATGAGGTAGACCACCAGCGCGATCGGTGGGATCACGGTGATCACCACATAGAGCGTTCGGGTCACGGAGTGCGCGTGGCGCGCGGAAGCGGTCGGCTGTGGCACGGCGTCAGCCTACGCGGATGTCTCGGAGACCAGGGATCTCCGGTTGCGCATCGGCGAGTCCGAGGATGTCGACGGTACTGAAACCTCCGAAGGAGATGATGTTCGCGCCCTGACGGAGCCCCCCGGGCAGGGAGGAGACCGTCGAGGAGATGAACTGCTGCACCCCCGGATTCGTCGCCCACGGACTGTTGCGCATCGTGTTCAGGAACGTCGACACCTGGGCGGTCTCCGCACTGCCCAGACGAATGGCCGTGAGCGGATTCGTCAACATGCTCGGCGACGGCAGAGCCAGCCACGAGCGCACCGGAGCGAAGAGCGACTGAGCGGGCGTCGCCCACGTCGTGGGACGCAGCAAGGAGAAGCGGGGCAAACCGGCGCGGATGGCCGTCGTCACGGCTCCGCGCCCACCCTGGACGACGGTTCCGAGCGTGGGGACGCCCCGCGCCAGCAGCTTGCCCACTCCGAAGGGCAGGAGCCCCACCGCGCTCCACGCGAGGTCGCTGAGGCTTGCCCGCCCGAAGGCGAACTGCAGAGCAGTGAGGAGGAAAGACGCCGCCGCAAGCGCGAAGATGACCATGCCCAGGAGTCCGGTCAGGGGCGCGCCGATGACGAGAGCAATGATGCTGAGGACGACGAGGACGATGGCGATGACGTCCAGCAGATCGTCGACGAACTCCCAGAACCCGTCGTTGTTCCCGGCGGTGTCGATCGCGTTCTCAATGCCGTCGACAGCGTCATCGTAGGCATCCGACCAGGTTCCGAACATGTCGTCGAAAGACGTCCACATCTCGTTGCGACGCGTTGTGGCCGCGGTCAGCGCCGACGCGGCGCTGTTGGCCTCCGACTCCGCCTGCGTCTGCGCCTGGGAGAGCGAATCGTCATCGGAACCCGATGCGAGGTTCGTCGCGTGCATCTCCGCCTGATCAGCCTCGGCTTTGGCCGAGACGGCCGACTGGAACTCGCGTTCCGCGGTCTCGACATCGTCGAGGTTGGATCGCAACCACGACTGAGCGGTCTGCAGGGCATCGGCGTAGGTAGCCAACGCCGAACCGGTACCGCGGTACCGGACCGCCGCATCCGCCAGATCGCCGTGCGTCTCCTTCGCCATCTCGGCGAGCTTGTCGGTGCCCTTGCTCTTATGCACCGAGGAGTCACCGATGTTCTTCAATTGATCGGCTGTCGTCTCCATGGTGGTCGCGAGGGTCTTCAGATGAGTCGCCCGGGTGGAGATGTCGACAGGAGTTCCCTCGAGCGGGCGGAGCTCGTGGCCCGTATTGGGGGATCTCATCGTGCAGCTCCCGGCGCGTTGACGTTCTGCGTCGTGGTCGACCCTTCGAGCTCGCTCGCGGTACTGGTATCCCACTCTTCCCAGCCGTCGATGATCGACGTGAGCTGGTCCTTGATGTTGGTGAGATTCTCCGTGAGCTTGCCGCGCTTGTCGCGCCAGGCGACCTCGAAGTCGATCACCTGGTTCAGCAGATCGCCGCGCCCGTCGGGACGCTGGATCGCTCCCTCGAGGTCGTCATTGGCGTTGGCCGCCGCGTCGAACTCAGAGATGGACGCTGAGAGACCTTGCCTCGCCTGCCTGAGTTGCTCAAGGTCGAGCATGATGTCCATCCGATACGCCTTTCTCGTGAGGTACTGCCAGATCCCAACCGTCGCAATCGTGTGCGGGGGCGACCCGAAGGCTGCCCCCCGCACAAGATCAGGTTCAGCCGCCGGCGAGCTGCTGGTCGAGGTCCTGGATCGCGCGCATCATGCCCAGCAGAGCCTCGGACATGTCGTTGATGCCATCGGTCGCAGTCTTCAGACCCGTCGTCAGCTCCCCGTAACCCTCACCGAACTTGCCCGACGCGTGCTGCGTTTTGAAGTCCTCACCCAGAAGAGTGTCGACCTGCGACTTCAGCGAGTCCAACTGACCCTGAATGTCATCACGAGCCTGCGACAGCGACGACGCCACCTGCTCCATCTCTGCATAAGACGCACCGAAATCGGCCATCGTCCACACCTCCACACATCGAAGAAACCGACCCACCCCGGGCCGACACCAAGAGTCAACCAAACACCAACCGATAGACCAATGGGGAGAGGTCCCCACTTGACAAACACGACCGGACTACGGTGTTGATCCGCCGTTTCGAGGTGCCATCGAAGCGCCCAACAGACCGACGCCGCCTGCAGGTCGGTGGAGACCTGCGCCCGCTCACCAGGCGTCATCCCCGCCACCGCCTTCTGCGACCTCTCCAGATCGCGACGCCGGCGATCGGTGCCGCTGTCCGCGGGGCCCCGGAAGAGAGCGAAATGGAGGATGCCGACGATCACGTCCGCGATGAAACCTGCGAGGCCGAACGCCCCGGAAGTGGCACCCCCGGCGATGGCGAGAGTGCCGACGAAGGTCGCGACGGCGGAGGGAAGAAGGTGCAGGACACCGAGAAGCCGGTGGATGCCGGGGTCGGTTCCGAGCGATTCGCGGTTCTCCGTCACGAGGCCGTATCCACCGACGAGCGCCGCAACGGCCGCCAGGATGCCGGGCACAGCGAGGTGAGCGGTCCCGTCCGGGTCGAGGACCCACGCGACGACCATGAGGTAGGCGATCACCGGGACGATGAAGCTGGCGATGTGCGACAAGGTCTAGAGGCATCCCCACGCCGGCGCCGCGTCCTTCGAGAGGTCCCTCCAGGCGCCAGGCGGGGCGAAGGCGGCGAGCGAGCGACGAACACTGACGTACCGCGAAACTCAGCCATCCGACTCGTCACGCCCCCGGTCGATCCCCGATGACAACGACAACGAGTGGGCACCGAAGCGATGCCCACTCGTTGCGATGAAGACGGTTCAGCCGCCGGCGAGCTGCTGGTCGAGGTCCTGGATCGCGCGCATCATGCCCAGCAGAGCCTCGGACATGTCGTTGATGCCATCGGTCGCAGTCTTCAGACCCGTCGTCAGCTCCCCGTAACCCTCACCGAACTTGCCCGACGCGTGCTGCGTTTTGAAGTCCTCACCCAGAAGAGTGTCGACCTGCGACTTCAGCGAGTCCAACTGACCCTGAATGTCATCACGAGCCTGCGACAGCGACGACGCCACCTGCTCCATCTCTGCATAAGACGCACCGAAATCGGCCATCGTCCACACCTCCACACATCGAAGAAACCGACCCACCCCGGGCCGACACCAAGAGTCAACCAAACACCAACCGATTGACCAATGGGGAGAGGTCCCCACTTGACAAACACCATTCGAACCCAGAACACCCTGCACCGAAATACGGCGGTCTTCGGAGAGTCCGCCGCTGCGTCATCCGCGCCGGATCATCTCCTCAAGCTCTGGTGCGTCCACGTGCCCGCAGTACGCTGCCCAGGCGACGTAGGCGAATGGGCCGAGACGTTCAGCCTGAGCTTGGACGATGTGGCTGACGGATGCCGCATCGCGGGCGAGGATCTCTTGTTCGCGACACCGCAGACCTGAGTCGACCACCCTGCGCGGTCGACATCGGGCACTCGGCGTACCGCAAGCGCGAGAATCGCTGTGATCTGCTCCGTTCCCCGACCAGGAGCACCTCGCGGACGATCATGAGTCGACCTCCGACGGCGCGATCCGGGGCCGAGCGCATACAGGTTCCACCGAATCGACCCGTCCCTGACTCCGCACGGCGACCTTCAGTGGCGCTCCTCGTCAGCAGGTCGGTAGTAGTCCGAACCGACCTCCGGCGCCATCGTGAGGCCGAGCTCGCCGGCACGTGTCGCGGTGGCCCGCGCTGCGGTAGCCGCGTCGATCAGAGAGCGATCCAGCAACCGGGCGATCGCCGCGTCACGAGCCGAAAGGATGTCGAGCACGACGGCGTCGGGAATCTCCCGGATGCTCTGCTGGACGTTCTCGTGCGGATTCTGCGGCCCACGGGTCCGACGCAAGGCGAGGAAGGTGAGGACGACGTAGACGAGCACGTCCACGCCGACGACGGCGAGCCACCACCACCCCGCGTCGATGATCTGCCTCTCCCCCGCCCCGAGTGCGATCGCGATCGTCACGAGCCCTGGGACGATGTGAAGGAACGCGATGGTGCGCACCGCGGACCGCGACGCGGCTCGGGGGTGCCGTCGCTCCTGGATCTCGCTCCAGACCGTCACGATAAGGGCGATGAGAGTCAGGATGCCGGCGAATCCCAGCGGGAAGTCGTAGGCCGTGCCGGAGAGGGACCACCTGATCATCGCCGCAGCGGCCGTCACCGGCGCAGCGAACGACACGATGTAGGCGAGCCCCTGGAGACAGCTCGCCGCGGTGATGGAGCGGTACTCGGAGGTCGCCACCTCACGGGGTGCGAGGAGCGCGAGTTCGCGTTGGGTCGCCGCCGCTTCGCGGAAGGATCGCAGTTCGAGACGCCACCAGTCCTCGGGGGCCCATGCCGCGGCCTCGTCGACGAGCTGATGAACCGAGGGCCGCGTCATGCGGGCCAGCTCTCCGCAAGACGGCTCACTGCGCCGTCGAGCTCGTCGAGGCGCTCGCGGTCAGCCGCCGAGGTGTAGCCCGCGACCCGAACGGAGCTCACCATCTCCTCGGCGATCTTCTCCACCGCCACGAGTCCGTACGGAGCGACCGGGCCGAGCACCATTCCTACCGATCGCGTGGTCCCGAGGAAGAGCCATCGGCGGAATCCGAAGTCCCCGTTCTCATGGCGCTCCGCGGTGGTCACCGAGAAGCCGTCGCCCAGTTCGGCCGTCTCGACCAGCGACGACGTAGCCGGAAGCAGCGCCCGGCCGTTCCAGAGGAACTCCGCCTGTTCCGCCCGTTGCAACGGCCCGTCGGACGCGAAGATCACGAACGGTGCCAGAACTCGCGCCCCGGGGCTCACCAACAGGAACGCGCGGTGGTCCGTGCTGTCGAGAACGGCGATGTCTTCGAGCGCTCCCGCGACGCGCGCCCCGGCGGCGGCGTCCAGCTCGGCAACGGTGCGGAACCGGCGCGCGCGCTCGCGCGCCCAGGTAGCGGGATCCAGCCCGACGTCGGACACCGGGATGCAGTCGGTGTCCCGATACGTGAGTGTGATGTCCATGTCAGCGCACACTCCAGGTGAACGTGGCGATGTGGTGATCGAACAGTGCCGTCCACGCCTGGAGCACGGGATCGTCCTCGGCGAGGTCTTCGGCGTGGGCGACGGTCGCCGTCCACTGCACGGCCTGCGTGCGCCGCGACCCGGGTATGGCGATCAGATAGTGCACGAGGAACGAGACGGCGCGGACGCCGTCGAGGACGACGGGACTACTTTCCGTCCAGCGGACGATCCGGTGGTCTTCTCCGAGAGCGGCCGCGCCCCGGTTGCGGATGGCATCCTCGACGATGGCGTCCAGGGGCACCTCGGGGCTCGCGACGCGTTTGATGCCGACCAGACTCGCGGCGCCGAGGGCCCACGTCGGTGACGACTCACCTGCGAAGGCATAGGCGAAGGCGTTCTGCGACCGCAGCGACCGAAGCGCGTCGCCCACCTGCGCCCCGAGACGACCGGCGAGGTCGGGTCTCCCCGCCCCTGCGAGCCGTTCGCGCGCCGCCGCCACCAACTCGCGTTCGGTCTCCATGTCAACGTCGTAGCCCTGCCAGCCGGGGGGCAGCAGCATCCGATAACGGGGTATCGCCACGCCTCCGGCACCGACCAATTCCGCGCGAAGATCGCTCATCGGCTCAGTCTGTCATGGGCATGAAACGAAACCTCCGTCATGAGAACGGATTCTGGTCGGGGTCGAACGCGCCAGCGAAGGCTCCGTTGGCGGTATCGCGAATCTGACCGACCAGAGAGAGCTGAGCAGACCAGACGGTCGCCATCGTGTCCACGGCGGCACCCGCACCGGAGCCCATACTCCCCCACCCGGCGATGTTCCGCCCTGTCAGCAACCCGGCCGAGAAGTCGGCGGCGCGGTCCACGAAGGTCGCACCGCGTAGGCCGTTCAGACCGGAGAGGTAGTTGCTCATACCGCCCCGGCCGACACCGAAGAGTCTCACGGCATCGTCGCCGAACGAGGTCAGGAGTGCTTGGCCGCCTCCCGCCTGCGTAAGGCCGCGGATGCCCTTGGCAGCGGGCCCCAGGAAAGGGACGACTCCGATGACGCCGAAGGCGACGTCGACCCAGCTTCCGTCGTTGTACGCCAGCTTCCGGGTGAGCGCCACGACCAGCGTCGCCACCGCGACGATGGCCGCGAGGGCTGCGATGATCGGGCCACCGATGACGACCGCCAGGACGGCGAGGACGATTCCGGCCACCGCGAGCACGTTCGAGAGGAACTCGAGGGCGCCCCTGATGTCATCGGACGTCGAATCCTCGATCTTCCCGCTGACGCCCTCGCGAATGTTCGCCGCCGCGGTGGTGAATGCATCGTGCCAGGTGTCCCACGCGTCGTCGTACTCACCGGCGGCGGCATCCCACTCGCCCTTCTTCGCGTCGGCCTGCCCCTGCACGGACTGAGCGTGCGTGTTCGCGTCGTTGTACGCCGACTGCTCATCGGCGTCCGCGTCGTCGTCGGGCTTGCGAGGTACGGCCCCCGCCGCAGTGTCGGCGTCACGGGACAGCTCGTAGTACTCGTCCCACAGGTTCCGCAGGCGGCTCACGATGGGGTCGATGGTCGCCTTCGAGTCCTCGAGCGCACCTCCGTACGTCTGAATGTGCGGTCCCACGGCGGCGTAGAGCGACGCCGCTTGCGAGAGGTCACTGCTGACCTCGCCGCTGACCTCGCGCAGCTTCTCGACGGCGTTGCCCTCCATGTCCGCTCCGTCTGCGACGAGACGTTCGATGAGCGCCCAGGCGTTCGCCATCTGATTTCCGAGGTCGACGATCTGCTGGCCCCGCGTCTTGACCTCCGTGGGGTCGCCGTCGAGCTCACCGATCAGGTTGTTGCCCTTCGGGGTCTCTGAGGGCATATAGGGAAGGACACTCATCATCGCTCCTCGGTACGGCTGCCGGCTTCGACATCGAATTCCTGGAAGCCCTCGACCAGACCCGTGACCTGGTCCGCGACGGCTTTGCAGCTCTCCATGAGCCGCTTCCGCCGGTCATCCCAGCGGCCCTCGAAGTCGTGGGCGACATCTTTGAGATCGTTCTTCCCATACGGGCTACCGACCGCGCCTTCGAGATCACGGCGCCGCGCGCCGGCATTCTCGAACTCGCCGATGATGCTGGTGAGCTGCGTCTGCAACTCACCGAGCTCTGCATAACTGACTTTGACGCTCACGGTGCTCCCTCCATGGGTCGATCTGATGGCGAGACGATGGGGCGAGCATCTGCGCCCGCCCCATCGAGATGCTCTGAACTCAGCCGCCGGCGAGCTGCTGGTCGAGGTCCTGGATCGCACGCATCATGCCCAGCAGAGCCTCGGACATGTCGTTGATGCCATCGGTCGCAGTCTTCAGACCCGTTGTCAGCTCCCCGTAACCCTCACCGAACTTGCCCGACGCGTGCTGCGTCTTGAAGTCCTCACCCAGAAGAGTGTCGACCTGCGACTTCAGCGAGTCCAACTGACCCTGAATGTCATCACGAGCCTGCGACAGCGACGACGCCACCTGCTCCATCTCTGCATAAGACGCACCGAAATCGGCCATCGTCCACACCTCCACACATCGAAGAAACCGACCCACCCCGGGCCGACACCAAGAGTCAACCAAACACCAACCGATAGACCAATGGGGAGAGGTCCCCACTTGACAAACACCACATGCATGTCGACCGATGGGGAGAACGACCCATGGACCCGGGAATGACCGCGCCCATAGTCTGGCGTTCACACAGGGGATGGAGACGCCACGCATGACCGACGTCAGGATGGACCTCGACCGACTCGAGTCGGCCGCCGCGAGCGCACGCGGGCTCGCCACAACGTTCGACGACGCGGAGTCCTTCGCGGATGACTTGGGCTCGCTCACCGGGCACGGCGGACTCGCCGACAAGATCGAGGACTTCGGCGGGAAATGGGACATCGCCCGCGAGGACCTCCGCGAAGGCCTTCGTTCCCAGGCGGACTTCATGCAGGCGATCGTCGACACGTTCCGTGACCTCGACCGCACGATGGCAGAGGACGGAGGTCAGCCGTGACGGTGCTTCCCGGCGATCCCGACCTGCTGACGACGCGCGCCGCCCGTCTGACGGCGTCGGCCGAGGTGATCCTCACCGTCGTGCATGAGATGCGCGGCATCGTCGACGACGACCAGGGGCAGGCCGTACAGGCGTTGCGCGACCAGAACGAACAGATCGCCTCGGACCTCGAGCGCATCCATCCCCGGTACTCCGGCACGGCGTCGGCGGTCACCGAGTACGCCGTCGCCCTGACGGCGGCTCACGATGCGGCCGAACGAGCTCAGGACGACCTCGACGACGCACTCGAGGAGCAGACACGGGCGGACAACGCCGTGAGGTCCCTGTCCGATCGCGTCGATGCCGCCGATGACCCGCCGCCCTCGCTGACGGATCAGCTTCCCGGGGCTCGCCGAGCGGCGGAGACGGCGCAGTCCGCCGTCGACGGTGCACGAGCGCGGATCGAGGCGGCACGACAGGACATGATGGATGCCGCCGAGGAGGCGATCCGTCGCATCGACGACGCCATCGACGCGACCAACGAGGGGTTCTGGGACCGGGTCGGCGATGTGTTCGCGGACATCGGGGATTGGCTCGCCGGTATCGGCGAGTGGATCACCGATTTCCTGGCCGACGTCGTCGCGCTCCTGAAGCGGATCCTCGCCACGATCGTCGCGATCCTCGGCGTCCTGCTCGTCTTCCTCCTCATCCTCGCGATCGGGTCGATCTTCGGCACGATCGGGCTCATCATCGCCGCCGTGGTCGTCGGCCTCATGGCCGCCTTCCTGCTGGTCAGCATCTTCTCGGACGTCACCAAGCCCACTCCGACGGTGACGCCGACGGACCCCTATGCCGATGACCCCCTGAACCGGACCGATCCCCCGACGATGCAGACCGTCCTCGACGGGACGGCCGAGGTCGACACGCTCGGCGGCGAGGAGGAATCGGTCATCCGGATCACGAAGGTCCTGGGTCCCGACGGCTGGCAGTACACCGTGACCCTCCCGAGCACGCAGGAATGGCTGTCCCGGTTCGGCGACCAGGGCGCCGTGAACGACCTCGACAGCAACCTCGCCCTCATGCTGACTCCTGCGCTGCAGACGCAGTACGAGCGCGCGGTCCTCGAGGCGATGGCGCAGGAGGGCATCGGCCCGGACGATCCTGTCATGCTCGTCGGCTTCAGCCAGGGCGGCATCATGGCCGGTCACCTCGCCGCCTACAACACCGACTACAACTGGCAGGCCGTGGTTGCATCGGGCGCTCCCATCGATCACATGCCGATCCCCGATTCGGTGGACGTCGTCTCGGTGCAGCACAACGGGGATCCCGTGCCGAACCTCGACATCGTCACCGGGGATCTCGGCACCGAGCACGGACCGAACTGGACCAGCATCCGCGTGGACCCGCCGAATCCCGATCCGATCCTCGGTGTCGACGTCGGAGCCCACAACGCGGAGAAGTATTCGTCCACGTATCAGGATCACCTCGCCGACATCCAGGCCGCCCACCCCGAGCTGGGAAGCTTCTTCAACGAAGATGGCTACACCGATGTGTCCTACTACCGATGGAACGAGTGACCGATGAGACGGATGCGGCGCCGATCCCCCGCAGCAGCGGCGGCCCTGCTGGGGACGCTTCTGGCCATCAGCCTGACGGGATGCGCGATCACGGCATCCCCACCCGCACCCGGGACGACCACTGAGGAGGCTCCCGTGGCGGAGTACGGAAACCTGACCCCCGCACTCTCGGCGGCGGTCCCCCGCATCGTCGGCGTGGAGGGCCTGAGCCAGTCCCGCAATGGCCTCGGCCAACGCTTCAGTGCGACGCTGATGGTCGACTCGGCGGAACCGTTCACCGCTGACGAATTGGATGCCGCAGCGCAGGCCATCTGGCGCGCTCTGCCCTGGGAGCCCAATGCGATCGCGCTCGTCGCTGGCGTCGCCGGCGACGGCGAGCCGGAACCTGTGGACCTGCGAGACGCGGCGGCGGACCTCGAACCGATGGGCTTCACGAATGCCGGCCAGGGCGGCGTGAGCCTGTTCGACATGTCGGCGCGGTACGGCGCGTGGACCGCTCCCGAATGACCGGCAGCGAACTGCGCTTCCGCCTGCCGGGTCGCTGGTTCTCGGTCGATCTCTCGACCGAAGCATCGACGACGGCGTCGATCGCGGCGATCGCCCGCGACGCCGTCGGGCCGACCGACGACCGCGCGACCGAACGAGCCATGGTGCGCCGGCGGCTCCACGAGGCCGTTGCGGCAGGCGCGGCCGGAGACATCCGCGCCCTGATGCTCGCTCACGAGATCACCCCGGGGACACCGCTGCCCGTGACCCTCCTGGTCTTCGAGCCTTCCGATCTGCGGATGAGCCCGGCCGTCGGCACCGAACCTCGGACCGTCCTCGGTGTCCTGACAGAGGCGCTGGCCCGCCTCGATCCCGAGGCGCACGCCTCGTCGGTCGAGGTGAGCGGGCCAGGGATACCGGCGCTGCGCACGCACCGCGTCGAGGACGCGGGGCCGGACGAAGACGTGCACGGGACACGCCGGCTGAGCGCGGACTACTGGATCCCCGTGCCCGAGACGAAGCAGCTTCTCGTCGTACGCCTGGCCACTCCGCTCGGAGACATCGAGAACCTCATGCTGTCGCTGTTCGACGGGTTCGTCGCCGCCGCCTTCTTCGCGGCGCCTCAGCCGTCAGCGCTGCGTCAGGCCCTTCGACGCTGAGGTGGGAGCGGGCGGCGGCGACCTCGACGGCCGCCGCCGCCCGCCTCACGAATTCACCGGTTCGACCGCCGGAAGAGCCGTCGCTTCCACGAGCGGCATCTGCACGACGACGGCGCGACCCGCCTGCACGAACATGCCGCGCCCGGCCGGGAAGTCGGCCCGCTTGATCTTCGGGAACGGCACCTTGAAGACGGCGTCGCCGTCGAAGGCGTCGGGCTTGAGGATGATGCCCTTCCGGCCGCCCTTGAAGTCTCCGATGAGGCCGAACCCGCTCGTGACCTGGTTGACGTCGGCATCGCCGATGAGCAGATGGTCGCTGCGGTTGATCGCCTGGAAGAGCGCCTTCAGCGGGCGTTCCGCCGGCGAGTCCGCGAACTGCGGGACGTCCTCGATGACGATCATGAGCCGCTGGCCGAGCGTCTCGTCCAGGACCAGTTCCGCCAGTTCCGTCGCGAGCTCCTTCGCGTCGTCGGGAGTCGTCGCGGTCCGCATCCACGGGGAGAACTCCTTGAGCTGCGCGCGCCGCCCGCCGAAGTGGAACAGCTTGATCGAGGGGTCGAGCCGCGTCATCGAGAGGATGAGCGACTTCAGCGCCGTCGTCTTACCCGCCTGCGGCGGCCCGGCGACGATGAAGGTGCCCACCGGGTCGAACTCGCGTGCCGCGAGGGTGTCCTCGGCGACGCCGAGCGCAGGGAACTCGCCGATGCGGTCCGGGAGGTCGGCGGCATCCAGTCGCGTCGGGAGGGCGCCGATCTCGGGAACCTCGCGGGCACCGCGCGCACGCAGCTCCTGCGCGAGCTGGTCGAGGAGCTTGGTCTGCTCGGCGACGTTCGGCGTCCCGCCGAGGACGGCGATCTGGGTCTCCATGCCGTCGACGATCGCCCGGCCCGGTTCGGATCGCTCGTCGAGGACGTCCTTGGGGGCGTTCAGCAGCGCGTACGCGTTGGCATCCGACAGACGGAGGATGACGCGACGCGACACGTTCGAGCTGACGGCTGTCGGCACCGAACCCGACCGGTCCGCGGTGGCCACGACGTGGACGCCCAGCGGGCGGCCCTCGCCGAGGATCCGCATGAACGCCTGGTAGAACGGCATCCGCGCCGTCGTCGACTCCCACTCCGCCCGGAACTGGGGCAGACCGTCCAGCAGCAGCACGATGCGCGCCTCGTCGCGCCCCGTGATCTCGCGGTACTCCGCGATGCTCGAGGCGTTGGCGGCGCTGAACCGCTTGCCGCGATCGTCGAGGACCGCGCCGAGCGAGCGCATGATGCGCTGGACGCGCTCGCTGTCGTCGCCCGGGATGATCGACCCGACGTGCGGGAGGGCTTCCAGGCTCTTCAGCGAACCGGAACCGAAGTCGAGGCCGTAGACCTCGACGTTCTCCGTCCGGCGTCCCATGGCCGCCGAGATCGCGATGGTGCGGAGCACGGTCGACTTGCCGGATCCGCTGGTGCCGTAGACGAGCAGCGAGCCGTCGCGGTCGGGCTCGAAGTAGACCGCCTCCTGGAGCTGGTGCTCCGGGATGTCCGCCTTGCCGAGCAGGATCGCCCCGCGGCTGCCGCCCGCCAGCTCGCGGATGTCGACGTTCGTCGGCAGGTCATCGAGCCACGGTCGGCGCGGCGCCGGGATACCGGCCTGGTTCGAGGCGGCGATGAGGGTCGAGACGATGCGCTTCTGGTCGTTGGGGCCGGGATCGACGTCGTGGGAGTCGCTCTCGCCGGCATCCTCCAACTCCCACTTCTGGATGGAACCGAACCGGAGCTCGGCGACCGACACGTCCGCGGCGACGACCTCATCGGTCGTCCAGCCGCCCGCGTACGCCGACTGGAACGGGATGAGGCGTCCCGGTCCCGTCTTCGCGATACCGCGACCGGGGATCGAGGGCGGGAAGCTCGCCGCCACCGGATCGTCGACGACGTCCTTCGAGTCGGATTCGTCGGCCATACGGAGCGCCACGCGGAGGTTCGTGTTCGCGCGCAGGTTGTCTTTGATGACACCCGCAGGACGCTGCGTGGCCATGATGAGGTGGATGCCGAGGGAGCGACCGCGCTGGGCGATGTCGACCACGCCGTCGACGAACTCCGGAACCTCGCCCGCGAGCGCGGCGAACTCGTCGATGACGAGGACGAGCGCAGGCGGGGTGTCGGGGTCGCGACGCTTCTCGAGTTCGAGGAGGTCCTTGGCCTTCTTCCGGTTGAAGAGGTGCTCGCGGTAGTGGAGCTCGGCCCGAAGGCTCGTGAGCGCGCGTCGGACGAGGTGGGGGCTGAGGTCGGTGACGAGACCGACGCAGTGCGGCAGCTCGACGCAGTCGGCGAACGCCGACCCGCCCTTGTAGTCGACGAAGAGGAATGTGACCCGGTCGGGGCTGTGCGCCGCCGCCATACCGAGGACCCACGCCTGCAGGAACTCGGACTTGCCGGCACCGGTCGTCCCACCCACGAGGGCGTGGGGGCCCTGCGTGCGGAGGTCGAGCGTCATCGCGTCCGTGGCGCCCTGGCCGACGATGGCGCGGAGGTTGCCCGCCTTCTTCAGCCGGGGCAGCGTCGCGCCGGATCGGTCGATGATCGTGTTGTTCTCGCGCCACCGCTCGATCGCGAACGCGGGGTCGGCCGCGGTCTCGTTCCCGACCAGGGACAGGAACATGACCGAGTTCGGGATGTCCGACGAGTCCTCGATGACGGTGCTGGAGTCCACGACGGGTGCGAGACGTTTCGCGAGCACGCGCATCAAGTCGTTGGAGACCCCCTCGACCTTGGCCGGGGTGTAGTCCTCACCGCTGCGGACGACACCGACGTGTGCCTCGTCGAGCCCGCGGGAGACGTCGACGAAGCTGCGGCAGACGGCCGGCAGTGCTTCGACGACCGGGGCGACGAAGAGCCCGTAGACGCCGACGTCGGCGCCGCGCTCGAGCACCTGGGTGAGCCGCGCGCGGTCGACCGGAGCATCGGCCGTGACGATGACGAGGACAGCGGTCTGGCCGGGGAACGTCGCCTCTTCGGCGGCACGACGGACGTCGGTGCCGAAACGCATCGGATCCCAGTCGTCGTCGTACGGCAACCGCGGTGCGCTCGCGGCGCGGGAGCGACGCATGACGAGTTCTTCCAGCCCCGACAGCAGGGCGTTGCCGGTCGACGCCGAATCGGACAGCGGCATGTCGCGGAACGGGCTGCGTTCACTCGAGGTGTGAGGAAGCCAGGTCAGCCAGTCGAGCTGCTTCGCCCACTCGGGCTCGGTGAGCGCGACGGCGACGAGCTCGTTCGGCGAATGCAGCCCGAACAGCTGCGTGCAGATGCCGCGCAGGGCGTCTCCTGCTTCGCGATCGGCGCCGGCGACACCGATGACGCCGACGCTCTGCAGCGATTCGAGGACGGGGACGTCGTCGATCATGCGGTACCGATCGCGCAGGCGATCGACGCGCTCGACGTACTCCTGCAGGGCCTCGGGTGCGTCGGCGCGCTTGATCGTGGTGCGGGACGGCGCCACGCAGCTGCCGAGACGGACCGAGAGGAAGTTCCAGTGCTCGGGTCGGCGGGTCCACAGCATCCCGCCGAGCTTCATGGCCTCTTCGAACACGACCGCGACGGGCGGGACCTCGGCGTTGCGCACCTCGCGCTCACGGGGCCGCTCGCGGTAAAGGGTCTCTTCGAGCTCCTCGAACCCGCGCTCGAAGACCTCCCCCTCCTTCTTGGTGCGCTGACCGATCTGCGTGCGCTGCGAGATGAAGTTGCCGAGCATCATCATCGGCGTCATCGCGACGATGAACAGGGCCTGCGGACGGTTGAAGACGAAGTACATCGTGACGCCGAGGAGGATCGGCGCCACCAGCATGGGCCAGGGGAACAGCCGCGACATCGGCTCCTTCGGCATGCGCGGCTCGGGGAGCTCCTCACCGACGTAGCGCGGCTCGACGCGCGGGCTCCGGTTGAACAGCAGCGCGCCGCCGCGCTCGAGCACGGGGTCCTTCTCCACCGGGGCGAAGTCGGGCACGAGCTGGACGACGAGGTCCGAGTCGCCGAGGGTGAATCGCTGACCGGGGATGACGTTCAGGCGCGGGACGAGCCCGCCGTCGACCACGATGCCGTTGGCGGAGTTGAGGTCGACGAGCTCGACGCCGCCGGAGCCCACCTCGATGCGGGCGTGCCGCTTCGAGACGAGCGGCTCGTCGAGGACGATGTCGGCGCCCGCGGCGCGCCCGATCGTGAAATGCCCCTTGGGCAGAGGGATCTCGCGCCCGGCGAGGGGGCCCCCGACGATGTGGAGGATGGCCGCGGCGGGACCGCCGCCCCCGCGGTTCGGGACGTGATCGGGCCCCAGGTTGACGACGGTGGCGATGAAGCCCGACCCGACTGCCGCATCGCTGATGAGGGTGCCCGGGTCGAGGAGGACGTGGTCGTTCGACGTCGGCGGCGCGACGGTCAGGGTGACGATGTCGTCGGGACCGGCGATGTTCTCCCGAGCCGGATCGGTCTCGATGATCCGGCGAGCGACGTCCTGCACGGTCGCCGTCGTATCCGCCGTGACCACGACGTCGATCGTCCGGGAGTCACGACGCTGCAGGGTGAGTTTCAGTCTCATCAGGGGGTCCTCATCGGCCGGAGATCAGGTGAGGCGGACCGACGCGTGCCGGTCGCCGAATCGCAGGGTGTCGCCGGAGCGGAGTGTCGCGGGGACGCCGGCGTCGAGCTCGGTCTCGGCTCCGTCGCGGATGACGCCGCTGCCGTTCGTCGACCCGAGGTCGACGGCGACGAGGGCGCCGTCGACCCACCGG
Source organism: Microbacterium sp. LKL04 (assembly GCF_900102005.1). Lineage (NCBI taxonomy): Bacteria > Bacillati > Actinomycetota > Actinomycetes > Micrococcales > Microbacteriaceae > Microbacterium > Microbacterium sp. LKL04. The sequence goes on from NZ_LT627736.1 coordinate 1,866,819, forward strand.
AGCGCGACGTGGGTCTTCGAGACGGACTTGGTCGAGTCGGCCACCGGGAGCGGTGCCGCACCGGCATCCGCTCCGGCGACGGACGGCGCGCGGCCGAGGACCGCGCCTGTGGCGGGAACGTCGAGCTGCTCACCCGAATCGAGGACGAGGGATGCCGTCGGTGCGGCATCAGCCGAGGGCATCAGGTCCGGGGCGGACCACGTCGACGAGGTCGCGCCGGGAAGCAGGGTCTCTGCGGGAGCTACCGACGACGAGGGTGTCGCGGATTCCTCGATCGGCTCGGGTCGCGGGGTGGGCTGCGGCGCCGAGGCGGGCTCCGGTGCCGCGGCCGGAGCCGGCGCGGCGGGCGGCTCCGCTGCCTGCCGCGCGAGCGCGACCGGTTCCCGCGTCGGCTGGGCCGCTGCGGGGGCGGAGTCCACGGCGAACGGCGACTCCTGGATGGGCGCGAAGGGTCCCTCCTCGGCGGCGGGCCGCTCGCCGCCCCCAGCCCGTTCCTTCGGCGCGCCGAGGACGCCGCCGCGGTTGCGTGCGACGGGGATGTAGACGTCGGTCGCCGGACCGCTGACGGGGGTCGCGAGCGAGGGCAGCGAAGCCTTCTCGTCCCGGAGGTCGGTGGCGAGGGTCTTCCGAGCGATGCGCATCCGCTTCGCGTCGTACGGGTTCAGGCCTTTGCGGATGTCGACGAGGTAGGTCTGCGCCGCGAGGTCGGGCCATCCGCGGCGCCGTCGGTCGGGGTCGAAGAGCGGAGACAGCGCGATGACCAGCAGTGCCCCGAGCACCGGGACGAGGAGGCTCGCGACCTGGACCAGATAGCGCACCACCGCACCGCGCCAGAACCGAGGACGTTCGAGCGTCTTGACGTTGACGGCCCGGAGGCCCGTGAAGGCCTTGCCGAGGGTGACGCCGCGACGGCCGAGGAGGATCAGCTGCACGAGGAGGAAGACGGTCGTCAGCGCGTAGGGGACGACGAAGGAGACGACGACCCAGACGGCATCCGGTCGTCCGAAGACGGCGTCGGCGGGGTCCGTCGTTCCCACGGCGCCGATGATCGCGGGGAGCGCGACGAGGAGCATTGGCAGCTGCAGCAGCCCGATGAACATCGCCTCGATGACCATCGCGAGGATGCGCCGTCCGATCGGTGCGGGCACGAGCCCCAGCCCCGCGGCGTACTCGGGACGCGGGCGACCGCGTTCGTCGAGCCCCTCGATGGCGCGCGGACCATCCTCGATCTCCCAGATCACCTGATCGAACCTCCTCGAATCCCCGGCATCGAGACTAACGGTTGGAGGAATGCGCGTTGAAGGGAGAACTCCCCCTTGACCGCGGGGGTCTTCTCCGCCATTGCTGGGTCATCCCGACGCCGGCTCCCAGGACAGGTCGACGGCGCGGATCCGCCGCGACGGCGATACCTGCGACACCCATCCGAGCGGGACGACGTGCAGCGCCGACGCCGTCACGGGCTCCCCCTGGGTCACCAGGACCAGCGCCTTCCGGTCCGAGCCCCACCAGTCGGCGCGGCGGGCGCCCTGGGCGAGCAGCGCGGCGACGTACGCGTTCGGCGATGCACTCTCGAGATCGACCGACAGCCCGTTGCCGTGGCGGAACTCGCAGTCGACACGGATGCCGCGCCACAGCTCGCCGGCACGGCGGCGGTGCTCGTCCCCCGCCGGCCCGAGCGTCGGTCGCCGCCACGCCAGCGGGACGACCCACGCCTCACCGCGGGAGAGGACGGGAACGCCGTCGCACAGCACGTCGCCTACGGGCGGCGCTGCGGGAGGAACCAGCAGCGTCTCGGCCGCCGTCACGATCCGGGCGCCGATCGCGAGCATGCTCTCGTGACCGATGCCGGCGCCACCGGCAAGCCAGTCGGCTCCGGTGACGCCGGGGGTGCTCATGCGATCGATCCGCGACGGCTCAGTGGAAGAAGTGACGCTCGCCCGTGAAGTACATCGTCACACCCGCGGCCTGCGCGGCGTCGATGACCTCCTGGTCGCGCACGGATCCGCCCGGCTGGATGATCGTCGTGATCCCGGCATCCAGCAGCACCTGCGGTCCGTCGGCGAACGGGAAGAACGCATCGGATGCCGCGACCGAGCCGGCGGCGCGGTCACCGGCGCGCTCGACCGCGAGACGGCACGAGTCGACGCGGTTGACCTGACCCATGCCGATCCCGACTGTCGCCGAGTTCTTCGCGAGGACGATCGCGTTGGACTTGACCGCGCGGCAGCTCTTCCACGCGAACGAGAGGTTCTCGAGCTCGCTGTCGGCGGGGCGCTCGCCCGAGACGAGCTGCCACGAGTCCACGAGCGATTCGATCTCGTTGGGGAACCGGTCGGCATCCTGCAGCAGCAGTCCGCCCGAGACCAGGCGCACGTCCATGGGCTCCTGGCGCCAGTCGGCGGGGAGCTGCAGGACGCGCAGGTTCTTCTTGAGTCGGAACACCTCGAGCGCCTCGGGCTCGAAGTCGGGCGCGACGATCACCTCGGTGAAGATGTCGCGGAGGTTCTCGGCCATCTTGAGCGTCACGGTCCGGTTGGCCGCGATGACGCCGCCGAAGGCCGACACGGGGTCGCACTCGTGCGCACGCAGGTGTGCCGACGCGATCGCGTCGAGCGCCTGGGGCGCACCGATCGCGATGCCGCACGGGTTGGCGTGCTTGATGATGGCGACAGCCGGCTTGACGAGGTCGAACGCGGCCCGGAGTGCGGCATCCGCGTCGACGTAGTTGTTGTAGGACATCTCCTTGCCCTGCAGCTGCGTCGCCTGCGCGATGCCGTGACCTCCGACGCGCGTGTAGATCGCTGCGCGCTGGTGCGAGTTCTCGCCGTAGCGGAGCGTCGCGAGGCGCTCGGCCTTGATCGTCAGGTGCTGCGGCAGATCGCCGTCGCCCTCGAGCGTCTCCTCGGCGAACCAGGCCGCGACGGCACGGTCGTACGCAGCCGTGTGGGCGAACGCGCGGGCGGCGAGCTCGCGGCGCTGGACGAGGGTCGTGCCGCCCTGGCCGAGCGCGTCGACGATCGCCGGGTACGACTCGGGCGAGACGGCGATGGCGACGTTGGCGAAGTTCTTCGCCGAGGCGCGGACCATGGCGGGACCGCCGATGTCGATCTGCTCGACGACCGCGTCGCCCTGGGCGCCGGATGCCGCCGTCTCGACGAACGGGTACAGGTTCACGACGACGAGTTCGAACGGCAGGATGCCGAGTTCGCCCAGCTGCGTCTCGTGGTCCTCGAGGCGGAGGTCGGCCAGGAGCCCTGCGTGCACGCCGGGGTGGAGCGTCTTCACGCGGCCGCCGAGCGACTCGGGGAAGCCCGTGACCTCGGACACGTCCTTCACCGCGATGCCGGCGTCGCGCAGGAGCGCCGCCGAACCGCCCGTCGAGACGATCTCGACGTCGGCGGCGGCGAGCGCCTGACCGAGCTCGAGGAGTCCGGTCTTGTCGCTCACCGAGACGAGCGCGCGGCGGACGGGCACGACATCGCGTGCACGGTAGAGGGACGGGTCGATCTGCGGGCCGGCCATGGCGGAACTCCTCGGGTCGGGGGCGTTCGGTGTCGGTTCAGGGGGTGAGGGCGAGCTCGCCCGTCGCGATGCGGCGGACGACGTCGATCAGCAGGCGGCGCTCCACCGGCTTGATGCGCTCGTGGAGGGTGTGCTCGGTGTCCTCGGGGAGGACCGGAACACGCTCCTGCGCGAGGATCGGCCCGGTGTCCACACCGTCGTCCACGACGATGACGCTCGCACCGGTCTGCGCGGCACCGGCGGCGAGCGCGTCGCGGACGCCGTGCGCGCCGGGGAACTCCGGCAGGTACGCGGGGTGCGTGTTGATCAGACGGGGCGCCCAGGCGGCGACGACTGCGGCAGGGAGCAATCGCATGAGGCCGCTCAGCACGACGAGATCCGGCTGCCACACGTCGAGGTGGGCGAGCAGCTCCTCGCCCCATGCCTCTCGGGTCTCGAACTCCTGGAACGGGACCATGAAGGTCGGGATACCGTACGCCTCGGCGTGAGCGAAGCCGTCGGCCTGCCGGTCGGCGCCGACGACGATCACGCGGGCGGGGAAACCGGGCTCGTTCGCGGCGTCGAGAAGAGCACGCAGATTGGATCCCGTGCCCGAGATGAGGACGGCGACCGTGAGCACCGGCTCAGTCTAGCGGGGCCGTGGGGAACTCATCGGGCGACGCCTGGCCGGCCGGCTCACGACGGGATGCCGCCGCTGCGGGCGCCGCCGGCTCTCGGTCCGCGTCCGCTTCATCCGCGTCGGCGTGGCGTCCTTCCCGATCGAGGGAGTCCTCGCCCCGCGGGGAGAAGAGCACCACGGCGGCTCCGACACCGATCTCGACAGCGGCGAGCAGGGCGATCGACCACGGCTCGGGTCCTACCTGCGCGAGGCGTCCCGGTCCGATCGCGCCCTGTGCGGCCCACGAGAGCACCGCGACGACGAGACCCGCTCCGAGGACGAGCACCGTGAGGGCGACGAGGCGCGGCCGCAGCGGCTCGGCATCCGTCGGCGAACCCACCAGCAGCGATCCGCGTGCCACCGCACCGGCGAGAGCACCGGCACCCACCACGACCAGAGCCAGCAGCAGCAGCCACGGCGACGTCGAGTCGGGGAGGACGCCGAGGACCGGGATGCCGGGCACGACACCCAGGCTCGTTCCCGCCGGCGACACCGCCGTGCCGGTTCCGATCGCGAACCCCGGCCCGACCGCGAACCCCGCGAACCAGAGGACGAGCGTGGGCAGGTAGAGGATGCTGCCGAGCGCGAGGACGACCACACCGACGAGGTCGGTCTGCGCCGCCTGCGTCAGCGCGATGACCTCGCCGCCCCGGATGAAGAAGAGGACGGCGAGGATGACGGCGCCGAGACCGACGATCACCGCGACCGCGATCGCGACACCTCTGACACCGGCGTCGACGGCGTTCTGCACGTCGTCGGGAAGGCGTTCCGACAGTGCGTCGACGAGCCCGTCGTCGCCGTCGCTCCACGCTCGCACGATCGCCCCCAGCACCGCGGGCACCGCGAAGACCAGCGCGGGACCGGCGACCGCCGCGAGGAGGTCGACGGCGGCGACGTCGGCGCGACCGGTGAGGGCGATGATCGTCGACAGGACCGCGACCGCGACCGTTCCGGCGAGCACCCCCGTCAGCCACGCTCCGGCTCGTGCAGCGCGAGCGCCGGAGCGCCACGCTGAGAAGGCCGTGATGACGGCCAGCGCGGTCGGCGCGAGCGAGACCGTGAAGTCGGCCCCCTTCGCCGGGAGGCCCGCGAGAGCGACCAAGTCCGCCGGGAGCGCTACGGCCACGGGGGCGAAGTGTCCCAGCTGCCAGATCGTCGCCGCGGCGGGCCAGAGCGCCGCCCAATCGGCATCCCCGCCGATCCCGAACACCCACACGAGCGTGACGGGCGCGAGGACGACACCGACGCCGACCGCGACGGTCACGAGGGCGTCGACGGCGGCGAGGAGGGAGACGAGCAGGCGATTCACAACGAACCGACCTTACCCGCGGCGAGCCTGCGAACCCGGCTCCCGCACCGGGCGCGGCGTCAGCTCCGCAGCACCTTCTCGAGCGAGGTGCCTTTGGCCAGTTCGTCGACGAGTTTGTCGAGATACCGGATGCGGCGCATGAGGGGGTCCTCGATGTCCTCGACGCGGACTCCGCACACGACACCGGTGATCATCGACACCGCGGGATTGAGGTCCGCCGCCTCGAAGAACTCTGCAAAGGTCGCCCCCGTCGCCACCTGCGCGGCGATGGCGTCGTCGTCGAATCCGGTGAGCCACGTCACGACCGCGTCGAGCTCGGTCTTCGTCCTCCCCTTGCGCTCCACCTTCGCCAGGTAGAGGGGATAGACCGCGGCGAAGGGCGTGCCGAAGATGCGGTGCATGCCGCGAGGATACGCGCCGCCCACCGGGCGCGCGACGACCCACTACCCTCGGAGGGTGAACAGCACGACTTCCCGCGCCACCCGCGGTGCCGCAGCCCCGGCATCCCCCTCCTTCCTCGACCGCTACTTCGACATCACCGGCCGCGGCTCGACCGTCGGCACGGAGGTCCGCGGCGGCATCGTCACCTTCGTGACGATGGCCTACATCGTCATCCTGAACCCGATCATCCTGTCGACCCCCGACGTCGACGGTGTGACCCTCAGCAACACCGCCGTGGCGACCTCGACGGCCCTGACCGCCGGTGTCATGACGATTCTCTTCGGACTCGTCACGCGCCTGCCGTTCGCGTTCGCCGCAGGACTCGGCATCAACGCGTTCCTCGCCTTCTCGGTCGTCGGCCAGGTCACGTGGGGCGAGGCCATGGCCCTCGTCGTGATCAACGGTCTGATCATCGTGCTGCTCGCCGCGACGGGCCTGCGGAAGATGATCTTCGATGCCGTGCCCGTGCAGCTGAAGCTCGCGATCACAGTAGGCATCGGCCTCTTCATCGCCTTCATCGGCTTCGTCAACGCCGGCTTCGTCACCGCTACGGGCAACGCCTCTCCCCCGCTCGACCTCGGCGTCGGCGGCTCGATCACGACGATCAGCACGGTCATGTTCGTCGTCACGCTCTTCCTCTCCGGCATCCTGATGGCCCTCCGCGTCAAGGGCGCACTGCTCATCGGACTCGTCGGCGGCACGGTCATCAGCTACATCGTCAACGCGATCTGGCCGACCGCCCTCGGCCTCCAGGTCAGCGGGCTGCAGATCGTCGCCCTCCCGGACTTCGGCCTCGTCGGCAAGATCGACTTCGGCTTCGACTGGGCGAAGATCGGCATCGTGTCGGTCGTCATGATCGTCTTCACGCTCGTGTTCTCGAACTTCTTCGATGCGATGGGGACCATGACGGGCCTCGCGAAGGAGTCCGGCCTCGCGAACGACAAGGGCGACTTCCCGCGCATCAAGTCGGCGCTCATCGTCGAGGGCGTCGGCGCGATCGCGGGTGGTGCGACCTCGTCGTCGTCGGCGACCGTGTTCGTCGAGTCGGGTTCGGGCATCGGCGAGGGCGCTCGTACCGGCCTCGCGAACGTCGTGACGGGTGTCCTGTTCCTCCTGGCGATGTTCTTCACGCCGCTCACCTCGATCGTCCCCGGGTACGTCGCGGCAGCGGCCCTCGTGCTCGTCGGCGCCCTCATGCTCGCGCAGATCAAGAACATCGACCTGTCGGACTTCAGCGTCCTGCTGCCGGTGTTCCTCACCGCGACGGTCATGCCGCTGACCTACTCGATCGCCAACGGCATCGGAGCGGGCTTCATCAGCTGGGTCGTCGTGAACGTCTTCGCCGGCAAGGCCAAGCAGGTCCACTGGCTGCTGTGGGTCGTCGCCGCCGGCTTCGTGATCTACTTCGCCCGCGGACCGATCGAGGCGCTCGTCGGCGCCTGAGCCCCGCGGAACCCCGAGGTCCCGATCGGGCCGGAGATGCCTCGCGCATTCCCGGCCCGATCGGGACCTCGGTCGTTGCGGCGGGGTGCGGGAACGACGAAGGGGCGGATGCCTCGGCATCCGCCCCTTCGTTCTGTCTGACTTAGAGCGCCTCGATGATGGCGCGCATCAGGTCGGCGGTCTCGGACGGGGTCTTCCCGACCTTCACGCCGGCGGCCTCGAGGGCCTCCTTCTTGGCCTGCGCGGTGCCCGCCGAGCCCGAGACGATGGCGCCGGCGTGGCCCATGGTCTTGCCCTCGGGGGCGGTGAAGCCGGCGACGTAGCCGACGACCGGCTTCGTCACGTGCGCCTTGATGTAGTCGGCCGCGCGCTCTTCGGCGTCGCCGCCGATCTCGCCGATCATGACGATCGCCTTGGTCTCGGGGTCGGCCTCGAACGCCTCGAGGGCGTCGATGTGCGTCGTGCCGATGACCGGGTCGCCGCCGATGCCGATGGCGGTCGAGAAGCCGAGGTCACGGAGCTCGAACATCATCTGGTAGGTCAGGGTGCCCGACTTCGAGACGAGGCCGATCGGGCCCTTGCCGGTGATGTTCGCGGGCGTGATGCCCACGAGCGCCTCGCCGGGGGTGATGATGCCGGGGCAGTTCGGACCGATGATGCGGGTCTTGTTGCCCTTGCTCTTCGCGTAGGCCCACGCCTCGGCGGTGTCGCCGACGGGGACGCCCTCGGTGATGACGACGAGCAGCGGGATCTCGGCGTCGATCGCCTCGATCATGGCGTCTTTCGTGAAGGCGGGCGGCACGAACGCGATGGAGACGTCGGCGCCGGTCTTCTCGATGGCCTCGGCGACCGAGCCGAAGACGGGGAGGTCGACCTCGCCCTCGTGCGGCTTCTCGTGGGTGACGGTCGTGCCGGCCTTGCGGGCGTTGACGCCGCCGACGACGTTCGTCCCGGCCTTCAGCATGAGGGCGGTGTGCTTGGTGCCCTCACCGCCGGTGATGCCCTGGACGATGACCTTGGAGTCCTTGTTGAGGTAGATAGACATGTCTGTGGTCCCTGTATCTCAGTAGTCTCGGCGCGCCTCAGGCGTTCGCCAGCTCGGCGGCCTTGTCGGCGCCCTCGTCCATACCGGCGGCGAGCGTGACGAGCGGGTGGTTCGCCTCGGCGAGGATCGCGCGACCCTCTTCGACCTGGTTGCCGTCGAGACGGACGACGAGCGGCTTCGTGGCCGCGTCGCCGAGGATCTCGAGGGCCTTGACGATGCCCTCGGCAACGGCGACGCACGACGTGATGCCGCCGAAGACGTTGACGAAGACGCTCTTGACCTGCTCGTCGCCGAGGATCACGTCGAGGCCCGACGCCATGACCTGCGCGTTCGCGCCGCCGCCGATGTCGAGGAAGTTGGCGGGCGTGACGCCGCCGTGGTTCTCGCCGGCGTAGGCGACGACGTCGAGGGTCGACATGACCAGGCCCGCGCCGTTGCCGATGATGCCGACCTGACCGTCGAGCTTGACGTAGTTGAGGCCGGATGCCTTCGCCTTCGCCTCGAGCGGATCGGCGGCGCCCTTGTCCTCGAGCTCTTCGTGCTCGGGGTGGCGGACCTCGCTGGCGTTCTCGTCGAGCGAGACCTTGCCGTCGAGGGCGACGATGTCACCGGCGCCCGTGCGGACGAGCGGGTTCACCTCGACGAGGGTCGCGCCCTCGCCCTTGTAGACGTCGTAGAGCTTGACGAACACGTCCGAGACCTTCTCGACAAGGTCCTCGGGGAAGTTCGCGGCCTTCGCGATCTCGACGGCCTTGGCCTTGTCGATGCCCTGCAGCGGGTCGACCTCGATGCGCGCGAGCGCCTCGGGACGCTCGACGGCGAGCTCTTCGATCTCCATGCCGCCCTCGACCGAGCAGAGGCTCAGGTAGGAGCGATTCGAGCGGTCCAGCAGCACGGAGAAGTAGAACTCCTCGGCGATGTCGGCACCCTGGGCGACCATGACGCGCTGGACGACGTGGCCCTTGATGTCGAGGCCGAGGATGGCCTCAGCTGCCGCGTAGGCCTCGTCGGGAGTCTTGGCGACCTTGACGCCGCCGGCCTTGCCGCGACCTCCGGTCTTAACCTGAGCCTTGACGACGACGACACCGCCGATCTTCTCGGCAGCCGCCTTCGCCTCCTCAGGGGTGTCGGCGATGATGCCGGCGAGCACCGGCACCTCGTACTTCTCGAACAGGTCTCGTGCCTGGTACTCGTAAAGGTCCACTGCAATCCTTCGCTGGGCGACGGTGGGGGTGACGGGCGCGGAATTATCTCGATGTCGAGAGATCGCCCGGTCGAAAAGCCTACTACCCGCGCCTGAGTGCCCCGCGCCCCGATCCCCTCGTTCGGCAGGGGCGACTCACTCCCTCAGCGCGGCGACCCAGACCTCGCGATGGCGCTCGACGTAGTCGGTGACCAGCCGCCAGTGGTCGCCGTGCCCCTCCAGGAACATCGACGCCCAGGGCTCGGTTCCGGCGGCGTGGGAGCGGCGGAGCATCTCGTGCATCGCGGTGGTGCGCTCGGCCATCGCGGCGGGCAGCGCGCGCCGAAGCGCCGCATCGGCACCGTATCCGTCGGCGAAGGCGGCCAGCCCGCGGGCGGCATCGACCGGGGCCGCCGACGTGTCGTTCAGCGCGAAGGACTGCGCCGCGTAGGCGAGGTCCCAGAGGCGCGTGCTGGGGGCCGCGGCATCCCAGTCGATGAAGACCCACCGCTCCCCCACCACGAGATTCCAGGGCGCCAGGTCGTTGTGGCAGACGAGGTCGGTCCCGGGCGCGGCGATTGCGGTCTCCCACACGCTGCCCTCCGGGGCGACGTAGCCAGCGCTCGCGTCATGGATCTCCCGCACCATGGCGCCCACGCGGCGGAGCTCGGCGGGAGCCATCGTCCCTCGCTCGATCGCGATGTCGCCGGGGACGAACTCGATCACCTGGCGTCCCGCGTCGTCGCGTCCCCGCGGCTCCGGCGCATCCACACCGCCGGCGCGCAGGGCGGCGACGAAGGCGGTGACGCTCGGCGTCGAGGCCGCCCAGGGCTTCCGGACGGTGTCGCCGATGCGGACGACGGCGCCGCTGGCGTTGCCGCCGGACAGGCCTTCTTCGTGCGGGGTTTCGTCGCGGGGCATCCGTCAGATCCAGCCGCGTTCGCGTGCCGTGATCGCCGCCTGCTGACGCGTCGCGAGCCCGAGCTTGCCGAGGATCGACGACACGTGGTTGCGGACGGTGCCGGCCGAGAGATGGAGGGATGCCGCGATGTCGGCGATCGTCTCGCCGCGAGCTCCGGCGCGCAGCACGTCGAGCTCGCGGTCGGTCAGGGGCGAGCGCTCGTCGCTGAGCGCGTCGGCGGCGATCTCGGGGTCGACGTAGCGACGTCCCGCCGCGACCTCGCGAATCACCGCGGCGACGTCGCCGGCGGGCCGAGACTTCGGGACGAAGCCGTCGACACCGGCGCTCAGCGCACGGCGCAGGACTCCCGGGCGGGCGTGCCGGGTGACGACGACGCATCGAGCCGGGATGCGCTGGCGGATGCGGGCGGCCGCCTCGACTCCGTCGATCCCCGGCATCTCGAGGTCGAGCAGGCAGACGTCGGGGCGCAGCTCGAGAGCGCGGGCGACGGCCGTCTCGCCGTCGGGGCACTCGGCGACGACCTCGAGATCGTCCTCGAGCGCGAGGAGGGTGGCCAGCGCCGTCCGGATCATGTCCTCGTCGTCGGCGATCAGGACGCGGATCATGCGGCACTCCCGTCTGCCGGCACCGTCACGACGAGCGTGAATGATGCGTCGTCGCGACTCGAGGCGACGTCGCCGCCGGCCACCCCGATGCGGTGCGCGATGCCCTCGAGTCCCGCGCCCGAGCCGATCGTCGATCCGGGTCCGGGGTCGTTGGCCATCGTGAGACGCCAGACGTCGCCGACCCGCTCGAGCCCGAGCCTCGCCCAAGCACCACCGCCGTGCTTGAGCACGTTGGTCGTGCACTCGCGGATCACCGGTCCCAGCAGGTCGGCGGGAGCGGATGCCGCGTCCCCGGCGACGTCGAGCGCAACCGCCAGGCCGGCTGCCCGCAGCAGGTCTGCCGCGTTGGCGAGCTCGTCCGGGAGCGGCACCCCGCGGAAGCGTCCGGCGAGCGCGCGCGTGCCGTCGCGGGCCTCGTCGACCGAGGTCCGCGCGAGCGCGATCTGGCGGGCGGCGGCATCCGGATCGCGTTCGATCATGCGCTCGGCGAGTTCGAGCTGCAGGGCGATCACCTGCAGGTGGTGCCCCTGCAGGTCGTGGAGCTCGCCGGCGAGGCGGAGCCGCTCCTGCACGGCGGCGAGGCGCGCCTCGGTGCGGCGGGCGCGATCGAGTTCGAGCACGACGTCCCACGACCAGAGCGACAGCGCCTGCGTCATCGGGAGGACGACGGCGAAGAACACGAGCACGAACGCGTCGCTCCGCGGCATCGGCCCCGCCTGCTCGAGCAGCCAGAGCGCGACGAGGGCGATCTCCAGCAGCACGACACCGCGCCACCGGATGCCGGGGCCCCAGCGGACGAGGCAGAGGGTGGCGCCGACGAGAGCGGCGCCGAGGAGCGCCGAGCCCGCCACCACGCCGAGCGCGATGGAAGCGAGGACCGCCGCGATGACCGGGAGGGAGAGGAACCTGCGTCGCCAGGAAGGGCGGTCGCTGTCGTCGAGGTCGCCGTCGCGGCGATAGCGGGTGAGGAGCAGAACCGTGGCCACCACGACGACCACCGCCGAGACGACGTAGACGAGGAGGGTGACGGGGTTGCGCCATCCCTCGCGGGCGATGAGGACCACGAGCCCCCACACGGCGACGGTCCCGAGCAGGAAGAACACCATCGAGGTGGCGATGTACCACCCGGTCGCCGTCACGCCGCGCGCGAGCGAGGCCGCGGTCTGCGTCGGGGTGGGGACGGGCGTGCTCACACGGCCACAGTACGACCATGACGAATGTCACCCCTCGGCCCGCCGAACCTCCCGCCGATGAGTGACGGGGCGGCACTGCCGCGCTCGGGCCCCAGCCGGTGGACTGGGGTCACGGCGATACGAGATCCGGTCGCCACTCCCGAGAGGACATCATGTCGAACCCCGTCTCCGATCTCGTCGCCGGCTTCCAGGACCTGGTGGCGCAGATGCCCGATCTCGTCCAGCCGCTGGTCGTCGCCCTCGCCGGCGCCGTGCCCTTCATCGAGGGAGAGGGTGCCGCCGCGATCGGCATCGTCGGCGGCATCCACCCCGTCATCGCCGCCGTCGCCGGCGCCGCGGGCAACTTCCTCTGCGTCGCGATCGTCGTGCTCGCGACCGCTCGCGTCCGGAGCGCGGTCACCACCCGCGCCGGAGCTTCCGAGAAGGCACCGTCGGCGCGCTCAGAGAAGTTCCAGAAGGCCTACCACCGGTACGGGACGCCGGGCGTGAGCCTGCTGGGCCCCCTCATCCTCCCGACGCAGTTCACGGCGGCGGCGCTGAAAGGGACGGGCGTCCCCACTCGTACCGTCCTCTTCTGGCAGGGCACCGCGATCGTGCTGTGGACGACGCTCGTCACCCTCATCATCACCGGTGTCATCGCTGCGGCATCCTGACTCAGTCGACCGGTCGAAGCCCTCGTGTCGCGGGACCTTCGATGCGTTCGCCGGATGCCGTGAACCGCGACGCGTGCAGGGGGCAGTCCCACGTGCACTCGAGGTCGTTCCACTCCAGGATGCCGCCGAGGTGCGGGCAGACGGCGCTCACGGCGCGCGTCTCGCCGCCGGTGGTCGAGATGGCGACCGGACGGCCCGCACGCTGCGCGACGACACCCTCCCCCTCGGCGGGCTGCGGCACGGGAACGGCCTCGGTCTCCGCTCCCGCCCACCCCTTCGCCGCGGCGAGGCCGACCTTCGCGTTCTCGAGAGCGCCCTGAGCGATGTCCGCCGGCATCGTGAGACGAGTGCCGATCTGCGTCATCCACCGCGGACGTTCGCTCATCTTCTCGCCGCGCAGCTCGCTGACGATGCGCAGCGCCGCCGCCGGCGCGTTCGTGAGCCCCCACTTCGCGTAGCCCGTCGCGAAGCGGACCCGTCCGAGCGACCGCGGCATGGTGCCGATGAAGGGGATCCGGTTGTGGGACGTATAGTCCTGCGCCGACCAGCGGTGGGTCTCCTCCCCCACCGGCAGCGTCTGCTGCGCCCAGCGAGACAGCTCGTCGAGCATCGCCCGCTCCGACTCGGCACGCCCGACGGGGTGGCCCGCGCCTCCGACGACGATCTGCGCGACGTCCGCCGGGCCGTCCTCGGGGAGGACCGTGCGCACCGAGCGCGTCGGCTCGTCGGCCGAGAGGTACATGCCGTCCGGCAGCGGCGCGGTGAGGGTGAACGAGACGCAGGCGGACCGCATCCCGCTCACCTTGGCCCAGTAGAGCCCGCGATCGAGGATCGGGATGCCGGTGGCCACCACGACGCGCGAGGCGAACACCGTCCCCTGGTCGGTCTCGACGCGCGGCTCGGGGAAGACCTTCACGCCACTGACCTCGACGCCCAGGTGGAGCGTGCCGCCGGCGGCGACGAACGCGTCGGCGAGCGCCGCGAGCATCCGCATCGGATCGATCGCCCGCTGATCGTCTAGCGCGACGGCGGCCGTCATGGGCACGGCCGCGGCGCGCAGCTCGTCCTCGCCGACGAGACGTACGGCGAGCCCTGCCTCGCGGGCCGCCTCGTATTCCTGCGCAACGGAACGCCGTCCCTCGCCGGCCTGGGCGTAGGTGTAGGCGGTCCGCGAGGTGAGCGGGACACCGAGCCGCTCTGCGGTATCCGTCATCCACGCGAAGCCGTCGCGGTTGGCGTCGACGTAGGCGCGGACGAGGGATGCCGGGTGCCCCGACCGCAGCGACGAGAGCGTCGTGCCCTGCAGGAGCGACACCTTGCCCGTGTTGGACCCCGAGGCCAGCTCGCCGACACCGCCGCGCTCGAGGAGGGCGACGTCGACCCCGGACCGCGCCAGTTCGTACGCCGTCGCCAGGCCGGTAAGGCCGGCGCCGATCACGACGACATCGTGACGCGCATCGGGGTCGAACGGGGTGCCGGCGGTCTCGGACGGATTCTGCTTCCACAGGGAGGACATGCGCCGAGTCAAGGCGAGCCCGGGAGAAGAGGCACAGGCCTTGACAGAACCAGGTGCGCACTAGGCTTCCGTCCATGGCCGACGACCTCCGTCCCACGGGCAGCACAGTGGTGGCCGCCGCGCTCGCGCTGTTCGCGGAGCACGGCTACGAGCAGACCTCGGTCGAGCAGATCGCCCAGTCCGCAGGGGTGTCCCGCTCGACGTTCTTCCGCCAGTTCGGCGGCAAGGACGACGTCGTCTTCGCCGACCACGAGCTGCTGCTCGACCGACTGCGCGCCTACCTCACCGAGACGCACGAGAACCCCTGGGCGGCGGTGTGCGAGGCGTCGGTGCAGATCTTCCGGCACTTCGCGTCGGATCCCGAGGTCGCTCGCCGCCGGTACGCCGTCGTCCGGCAGGTGCCGTCGCTGCGCGACCGCGAGATCGTCACGGTCTTCCGCTACGAGCGCGTCTTCGACGAGTACCTGCGCCGCTCGGTCCCGGGGCTCGATCCCGTCGACGCGGTGGCGTTCGCCGCCTCCGTGACCGCCGTGCACAATCACGTCCTGCGCCGCCTGCTGCGCGGTTCCACGCGAGTTCCCGCCGCCGTCCTCGAGACCGCCTACGACGAGCTGCTGCGCCGCTTCGGCGTGCACCCCGATCCGGAACCCGCGGCGGACGACGACATCGTCGTGGCGACCTTCCCCCGGCGGATGCCGCCCGCCGAGGTCGCCCGTCGGCTCGGCGCTCTGCGCGACTGACCTGGCACGGCGTTCCACGGGGAGTGGAACTGAATCTCAGCCGGGCGTATCCTGGCGCGATGACCACTGACCTGCCCGGCGGCGCGTCCGGCCGCTACGACGTGCTCGGCCGCCTCGACACCGATTACTACGCCGTCTTCGCCGACATCCCCGATGCGGACCGCGACGTGTGGGAGCGGACGCAGGGCTTCGTGGACGAGGTCGGCGACCGGATGCGGGACGCGTGGGACACCGCCGAGTACCCGCTCGATATCGCCCGGCGCTTCGGCGAACTCGACCTGCTGAACGACGGCGTCGACCACCCGCGGCTGACGCACTTCACGCCGCTGGCTGCGGGCCTCGTGAACATGGAGATCTCGCGCGGGGACGGCTCACTCGGCACGGTCCTCGCCGTCCAGGGCGGTCTCGCCCTGCGCACGCTCGCCCTGTTCGGCAGCGACGCGCAGCAGGAGCGCTGGCTGACCCCGGTGGCCCGCTTCGAGGTACCGGCCGCCTTCGCGCTCACCGAGCCCGACCACGGTTCGGACTCGGTCTCGCTCGAGACCGTCGCGCGCCGCGACGGCGACGAGTGGGTGCTGCGCGGCGCGAAGAAGTGGATCGGCAACGGCGCATCCGGCGGCATCACCTTCGTCTGGGCCCGTGTCGACGACGAGGGCGACGAGCACCACGGCAATGTCCGCTGCTTCCTCGTCGAGCAGGACCGCCCCGGCTACACCGGCACCGTCATCGCGGGAAAGGCGTCGTTGCGCGGCATCCATCAGGCTCACATCGCCCTCGACGACGTCCGCGTCCCCGCCGACGCGGTCCTTCCCGGCACCCGGACGTTCAAGGATGCCTCCACCGTCCTCTACGCGACCCGTTCCGGAGTCGCGTGGTCGGCGCTCGGCCACGCGACCGCCTGCTATGAGGCGGCACTGCAGTACGCGCAGCAGCGCGTGCAGTTCGGCAAGCCCCTCGCCCGCTTCCAGATGGTGCAGGAGCGCCTCGCGCACATGCTCGAAGACCTCACCGCGATGCAGCTGTACTGCCGTCGCCTCGCCGACCTCGAAGCGGCGGGCGGGCTGCGCCCGACGCAGGCGTCGCTCGCGAAGTTCCACAACACGCGCGCCGCGCGGCGCGTCGCCGCAACGGCGCGCGACCTGCTGGGCGGCAACGGCATCCTCCTCGAGAACGGCGTCATGCAGCACATGGCCGACATCGAGGCGATCCACACGTACGAGGGCACCGAGTCGGTGCAGGCGCTGCTGCTCGGCCGCGACATCACGGGCGTCGGCGCCTTCGCCTGAGCGCGGCGCGCAACCCCGTTCCGGCACGGATGCCGGGCGGGCAGGATGAGCGCATGTACGAGATCCCCGCACCGATGCTCGCGAAGTCCGTCCCCGCCGTCCCCGATCCGGCGGGGACCACCGGCGGCCTGCTCTACGAACCGAAGTGGGACGGGTTCCGTGCGCTGATCGGGTGGGACGGCGCGGAGGTCGAGATCGGATCCCGCGGATCGAAGCCCCTCACCCGGTACTTCCCCGAGCTGGTCGACGCGATCTCGAGGCTTGTGCCCGAGCCGTGCCTGCTCGACGGTGAGATCGTCGTCGCCGACGGCGAGCCCGGGTCCCAGCGCCTGCAGTGGGAGCACCTGTCGCAGCGCATCCACCCCGCGGCATCCCGCGTCGCGATGCTCAGCGAGACCACACCGGCCATGTTCGTCGCCTTCGACCTGCTGGCTCGCGGCGACCGCGACCTCCGCGACGAGCCGTTCTCGACGCGGCGCGCCCAGCTCGAGGACCTGCTGCGCGGCGTGCCGCATCCGATCCACCTGACCCGGACGACGACGGACCCCGCTCTCGCCGAGATCTGGCTCGCCGAGTTCGAGGGCGCCGGTCTCGACGGCGTCGTGGCGAAGCCGCTCGCCCTTCCGTACGCACCCAACAAGCGCACGATGTTCAAGATCAAGCACGCGCGGACCGCCGATGTCGTCGCGATGGGCTACCGGATCCACAAGAGCGGTCAGGGGGTCGGGTCGCTCCTCGTCGGCCTTCACGACGGCGAGGGCACACTGCGCCAGGTCGGCGGCGTCGCCGCGTGGAGCAATGCGCGCCGGCTCGAGCTGATCGACGAGCTCGCGCCGCTCGTCGTCCGCGACGAGGACGGCGAGGCGGTGACAGGCGAGTCCGACCGGTCGCGCTTCGCGGCCTCGAAGGACACGTCCTTCGTGCGACTCCGTCCCGAACGCGTGCTCGAAGTCGCGTACGACCAGCTCGAGGGCGACCGGTTCCGCCACACCGTGCAGTTCCAGCGGTGGCGTCCCGATCGGGATGCCGCCTCCTGCCGATTCGACCAGCTCGAGACCGTGTCGGCCTACGACCTGGCTGACGTGCTCGACTGAGTCAAGGGCCCTCGCACGAGAAGGCGGATCGGTAGGGTCGCAGCATGGGCCTCTTTTCGTCATCTCCCCGCTCAGTGCGTCTCGACGACGGACGGCCCGTCCGCACGGCGGCGGCCGGCAAACCCGCGAGCATGTGGTCGGACGGCTTCGGCACCCTCGCGACCCGGTCCCTGCAGGTGATCATCGTCGGGGTCATCGCGACTGCGCTCATCCTCGGGATGCTGCAGCTCACCGTCGTCGTCATCCCCGTCCTTCTCGCCCTCATCGTGGCGTCGGCGGCGGCGCCCCTCATGGCCTGGCTGCGGCGCATCGGCATCCCGTCGGTGTTCGCGACCATCCTCACGCTGCTCGCGTTCGTCGTCGTGCTCGGGGGGATCGGCTGGCTCGTGGTCAACGCCGTCCGCGATCAGTTCGACGACCTGTCCAAGAAGGCGCAGGACGGGTTCCAGAGCGTGCTCGCGTGGGCCGAGACGCTGCCCTTCGACATCGACCAGAAGCAGATCGACGAGTGGGTCGGCACCGCGACCGACTTCCTCACCAGCGCGCAGTTCGGTTCCGGCGCACTGGCCGGAGTGAGCGCTGTCGCGAACTTCCTCACCGGACTCGTCCTCATGATCGTGACACTGTTCTTCTTCCTGAAGGACGGCCCGAGGCTGTGGGAGTTCCTCATCCGTCCGTTCCGCGGATCCGACTACGACCGCGCCGTGCGCGTGGGCCACAAGGCGGTCCATACCTTCGGGGCGTACCTCCGCGGCACGGCGGCCGTCGCCGCGGTGGACGCGATCGGCATCACAATCGGTCTGCTCTTCCTGCAGATCCCGCTCGCCCTCCCGCTCGGTGCGCTCGTGTTCGTGCTGGCGTTCATCCCGATCGTGGGAGCAACGGTCGCCGGGATCCTGGCGGCGCTCGTCGCCCTCGTCACCAACGGTCTGGTCGCGGCGATCTGGGTGGTCGTGATCGTCGTCGCGGTCAACCAGCTCGAGGGCAACTTCCTGCAGCCGTTCCTCATGGGCCGGTCGATGAAGCTGCATGCGTTCGCCGTGCTGATCGCCCTGACGATCGGCACGGTCCTCGGCGGAATCGTGGGGGCGATCCTCGCGGTCCCTCTCACCGCGGCGGCGTGGGGCATCATCCAGGTGTGGGACGGCCCGAACACCCCCGCACGGTGGGCGCGACGCCGGCCACCCGTCGAGGAGAAGGTCGACACCGTCACCGCGAACTGACCGCCGGTCAGTCCTTCTTCGCCCGCGAGGGCTGCACGCGCGGCGGTTCCCCCGGCATCTTCGGGAACTCCGGCGGGAACGGCAGTTCGCCGAGGCCCGCCTCGAGGTCGCGCTGCCACCACTCCAGCAGGGTGTCGATGCGCCCCGGGGACGCCTGCAGGTCCTGCCACGGATCGCCGATCGCCGCGAGTCGGTCGGGCACCGTCCGCACCGTGAACGCGGCGGGGTCGACGCCGTCGGCGAGCTCATCCCACGTGATCGGGGTGGCGACCGTGGCGCCGGGGAGGGCCCGCGGGCTGTAGGCGCCGGCCATCGTCCGGTCGCGGTTGGCCTGATTGAAGTCGATGAAGATGCGCTCGCCGCGCTCCTCCTTCCACCAGTTGGTGGTGACCTTCTCCGGCATCCGTCGCTCCAGTTCGCGGCCCGCGGCGATCACCGCATGACGGACGTCGAGGAACTCGTGCGTGGGCTCGATCGGGCAGAAGAGGTGGATGCCGCGATTGCCGCTCGTTTTGAGCCAGGACTCGAGGCCGGCCTCACGCAGCACCTCTCGAAGGACCGGCGCGACGGCGGCGGCGTCGGCGAAGTCCGTGCCGGGCTGAGGGTCGAGGTCGATGCGCAACTCGACGGGATTGTCGGTGTCCGCAGCGAGAGAGGCCCACGGATGGAAGACGACCGTGTTCATCTGGACCGCCCAGACGATGGCAGCCGTCTCGTTGAGGACGACCTGCGGATGCCGCCGACCGCTGTTGTACGTGCACATCACCTGGTCGACGTACTCGGGCGCGCCCTTCGGTGGGTTCTTCGAGAAGAAGCTCTCGCCGTCGACCGTCGCTGGGAACCGCTCCAGCGACACGGGCCGGTGGCCGTTGGCGCGCAGGAATGGGTCGGCGACCGAGATCACGTACTCGGCGAGTTCGTGTTTCGTGATCCCCGGTTCGGGGAAGACGATCCGGTTGGGGCTCGAGAGCGAGAGCTCTCTGCCTTCCGGAAGCTGCAGGGTGATCCGCTCCGACGCCATGCGCCCACCCTAGGTGGGGGCCTTCGGCGCGGCCAGGGGCTTGCCCCGCCGGTTCAGTCCTCGTCGGATTCGGTTGCGCCGTCGACCGCTTCCGCCGCGTCGGCGATCGTGACGAGCGCATCGAGCTCCTCGCGCTCGAGCCGGATCCAGGGTCCGGCGGCGTCGACGAGGAAGCCGCTCAGCTCCGGCTCGCTCTTGAGCGCCTGCCCCAGCTGCGCTGCGGTCAGCGGCATGGGCTGGTCCTCGCGACGGAGGGTGAGGATCTCGAGGGGGTGGGAGAAAACCTGCAGATAGCGGGTGCCTTCGGCGGATCGCGCTTCGGCGACGCCCATGCTGCCGTCCGGTCGGCTGCCGGCGGCGATCCACCCGCCGCGGGCGACGAGCGCATCGACGACGGCGCGAGCCGTCTCGGGCGTCCGCGGACCTGCGAGCAGGTTCTTGATCGTGAATTCGGGGTCGGCCTGGTCGAGGGCGCGCGAGATGAGTCCCGTCGGCAGGACGATGCGACGGCCAGGACCGGCGTGGTCGAAGACGATTCCGTCGTAGCCCGCGTCGACGACGTTCCGGAGCACGTTCTGGGCCGGCTGGCCGAGGATGGACGTGTTCGCCCCCTCGGGGTCGTCGCCGAGACCGGCCTGGATCGCGGCGGCTCCCGTGTACGCGAGCAGGAACTTCTTGTCGTTCATGATCGAGATCGCGAGTCGCAGGGGCTCGCCCGCGGCGACCTGCGCCTGGGCGTCGCCCATGATGCGCAGGTAGAGGGTGCCCTGCAGCGCCTGGCGCGTCACGCCGAGGATCGCCGCGTTGTCGGGCTCTTCGGGTGCTTCCGTGAGCGCGGTGAGCAGGAGGGTGTTGTCGGGCATGCCCGGGCGCCCCTCGGTCCGCTCGGGGGCGGTCTCCTCGACCTGCGGCAGACGCTGCTGCTCGGGGCGCTGCACCGGCTGACCGTAGGTCGACATCGAGATCGGCACGAACGGCACGTCTTCGGCATCCGCCTGTTCCGCGGCGACTGCCGCGCTCACGTCCTGCTGAACGTCGGCGAGGTCCGCCTGCGCGTCGACGGGAACCTCATCGGACCCGTCGGAGTTCTTCTTCGGACGGCGGGAGAACAGAGCCATGTGCTCAGCGTACGCGCGATGCGATGCGGGTCGCGCAGAGTTCACGCCCTGCGCGACCCGCTTCCCGTCAGCGCTTGGACGCGCGGTACCCAGCCTTCTGTGCCGCGGCTGCTGTGGCGAAGCACTGCTCGGGATGGGTGGCGTTGTAGTACTGCCCACCCGGCACGTGGTAGATCCAGTCCTTCGTGTGACGAGTCGTCTGGTTCCCCTTGATGGGGTGGCTCTTCGGGCATGAGGTCTTACTCGAGGGCTTGGCCACCTGGCTACCAGCCGGCTTGGCTGTCGACTTCGCCGCTACCGCGCCGGTGGCGCGCGAGGTGGTGCTCACCGTCGCGTAGCCGGACTTCGTGCCGGTGACCTTGACCGTGATCTTCTTGCCCTTGAGGTTGGAGGGCACGGTGAAGGTCGACTTCGTCGCCTTCGAGATCGCCTTGCCGTTCGCGTACCACTGGTACGTCAGGCGGGTACCGGAGGTCCAGCGACCGGGCTTCGCGGTCAACTTCTGACCGACCTTGGCGCTTCCCGAGATCGTGGGCGTCGCCGAAAGCGCAACCTTCGCCGTCGCCTTCGACCCCTTCGAGGTCGTGACGTGGCCGGCCTTCTTGCCGGTCACCGTCACCGTGATGTTCTTGCCGACGAGCGAGGACGAGATCTTGTACGTCGACTTCGTCGCGCCGTTGATCTTCTTTCCCGAGGCGTACCACTGGTACGAGAGGGATGCCCCCTTCGCCCATGTGCCTGCCTTGACCGTGAGCGTGGCGCCCACCGTCGCCGTTCCGCTCACCGACGGCGTGCTCGCCTGGAGCGCGGCTGCCTTGACGGGTGCCGTCTCGAGAGTGCGCTTGAATTGGATGGTGTCATTCGACGGCGTGCCCGTCGGATAGAGGTAGGCGTAGACGTCGACCGAGACCCGCTTGCCCACGGCGTTCGCGCCGAGGACGAGGGAGGCGGAGGTGCCCTCCTGCAGGAGTTCCTCGCCCGCATACCACTCGTACTGGAGCTCAGCGCCGGCCGGCCATGCGCCGCGGGACACAGTGAGCTTGCTGCCGACGGTCGCCGTACCGGAGATGACGGGGTTGCTGGCAACCTTTCCGATCGTGTCGAGGTCGGCGCCGATACCGGTGACTGGCCCGTCTCCCACTTCCAGAGGCGTGCCGTCCTCCAGCGTCAACGAGTCGTTGTACCACTCGATCCAGCTGGTGACGGTCTCCCCGTCGTCGTAGCCGAGCTCGTTGAAACCGACGTGGTACGTGCCCGCCGGGAGTCCCGTGATCGAGTACGTGCCGTTCGCGCTGATCGATCCGTAGTAGACCTCGTAGTGCGATCCTGCGTCGAGCCATGCGGTCGCGAGACCGTCGCCGACCGCGATCTGATCCCCCGTCACCGTGCCGGTGATCGACCCGGTCGGATTCGCGTCGTCAGCGATGGCTGCTTGCGGCAGCGCCCAGATTGTGCCCGTCAGAAGTGCCGCGCCGGTTGCGAGCGCAACCGAACGACGGCGCAGCGATGCGCCCATGTATTTCCCCAGTCCCGCGACCCCCGTCGCGCGCTATCAGCGAATTCCCAGCGAATCGCTGGGCACAGTCTGACACACCGGAACGACGCGGCTGTTCACTCAGAGCTTGGTGATCGGCGCGACCTTGATCAGGAGCTTCTTCGGGCCTGCGGTGTCGAACCGGACGTGGGCGACCCGCTTCGCGCCCTCGCCGGTGACCATGTCGACCTTGCCCTCGCCGAAGTCGTCGTGACGGATGCGGTCGCCCGCCGCGAGCTCCATGTCGCCGTTGTCGCGGATCTTGGCCGGGATGCGGTTGGCGAACTTCGCGAGCGCGTCGGACTTCTCCCGCTTCGGGAGCGGCACGAGGTCGTCGCCGTACCGGCTCGATTCGGATCCGCCGAACCGGGAGCCGCCTCCGGGCCGACCGTTCAGAGCTCGGGACTGCATGCCGCCGCGCGAGTTCACGTCGCCCGGCGACTGCCGCCAGTCGATCAGCTCGTGCGGGATCTCCTGCAGGAACCGGCTGGGCATCGCCGCCGACACCTCGCCGAACTGCGCGCGGGTCATCGCGAGCGACAGGTGCAGTCGCTTGCGGGCACGCGTGAGGGCGACGTAGAACAGGCGCCGCTCCTCCTGAGGGCCGCCGGGCTCCCCCGCCGAGATGCGGTGCGGAATGAGGTCCTCTTCGACTCCGGTCACGAAGACGGCGTCGAACTCGAGGCCCTTGGCCGTGTGCATCGTCATGAGCGATACCGAACCGCTGGCATCGTCGAGGTCATCGGCATCCGACACCAGCGTCACCTCGGTCAGGAAGTCGAGCAGCGTCCCGTTGGGGTTGTTACGGGCGAACTCTCGCGTCACGGCGACGAGTTCGTCGAGGTTCTCGACGCGCGCTTCGTCCTGCGGGTCTTTCGACATCCGCAGCGCGTCGTAGTAGCCGGACTTGTTGAGCAGGACGCGAAGTCCCTCGGTCACCGACGTCGACGGCGCAATCTCGCCCGAGCTCGGGAGCATGATCTCGGATGCCTCGACAAGGACGGCATCCAGCTCGGCGATCGCCTTCTGCACCTTCGCCCCGACGCCGAGCGCCGACGCGTTCGCGAGGGCGTCGCGGAACGTGATGCCCTCGGATGCCGCGTATCGGGCGATCGCGGTCTCGGTGACGTCGCCGATGCCGCGTCGCGGCCGGTTCAGGATGCGGCGCACCGCCATCTCGTCGGCGGGGTTCGCCACCGCGATGAGGTACGCCATGGCGTCCTTGATCTCGGCGCGGTCATAGAACTTCGTGCCGCCCATGATCTTGTACGGGACGGCGGAGCGGATGAAGATCTCCTCCAGCGCACGGGACTGGGAGTTCGTCCGATAGAACACGGCCACCTGCGAGTAATCGACGCCCTTGCGATGCAGGGCCTCGACCTCGTCGGCGACGAACTGCGCCTCGTCGTGCTGCGAGTACCCGGTGAACCCGATGATCGGGTCACCGTCACCGACGTCGGTCCAGAGCTTCTTGTCCTTGCGGTCGAAGTTGTGGCCGATGACGGCGTTCGCGGCCGACAGGATGTTCTGCGTCGAGCGGTAGTTCTGCTCGAGGAGCACGACCTTGGCACCCGGGAAGTCGCGCTCGAACTCGCTGATGTTGCGGATGTCGGCGCCGCGGAAGGCGTAGATCGACTGATCCGAGTCGCCGACGACGGTGAGCGATGCGCCCTCGATCTCGGGGGCCTCATCGGGCTCGAAGATCATCATGCCGCCGCTCGAGAACGCATCGCCTGCTTTGCCGACGACGGGCCGGGTCAGCTCGTGGATGAGGGCGTACTGGGCGTGATTGGTGTCCTGGTACTCGTCGACGAGGACGTGCCGGAACCGTTTGCGGTACACGTCCGCGACGTGCGGGAACGCACGGAAGAGGTAGACGGTCTGCGCGATGAGGTCGTCGAAGTCGAAGGCGTTGGCCTTCTGGAGCGAGCGCTGGTAGTCCGCGAAAATCTCGACGAAGACGCGCTCGGCGGGGTCGCTCATGTTCGCCTGCCGGGCGTAGGACTCGGCATCGGCCAGCTCGTTCTTCAGCTTGGAGATGCGCCCCTGAACGGCGGCGGGGGTGAAGCCGAACGAGTCGCCCTCGTGCTCCTTGACCAGGCGCTTGATGAGCGCGCGGGAGTCACCGGAGTCGTAGATCGTGAAGCTCTTCGTGAAGCCGAACTGGTCGGCCTCGCGGCGCAGGATGCGCACGCACGCGGAGTGGAAGGTCGAGATCCACATGCCCTGCGCACTGTCGCCGACGAGCTGGTGTACGCGTTCGCGCATCTCGCCCGCGGCCTTGTTGGTGAAGGTGATCGCGAGGATCTGACTCGGGTACGCCTCGCGCGTGCGCAGCAGAGAGGCGATGCGTCGCGTGAGCACGCTCGTCTTGCCCGAGCCCGCACCCGCGACGATCAGCAGCGCCGGTCCGCGGTGGGTGACGGCCTCGCGCTGGGGCAGGTTCAGGCCGGCGAGGAGGTCCTCGTCGGGGCGGGAATCGCCCGCGGAGCGGGGCGCTCCGGCGCCGACGATGACGGGCTTGATGGAGTCGCTCATGTCCCCACGAGTCTACGTTCGACCGCCGACACCGACGCCCGGCATCCGCTTGCCGCGTGCTCAGGCCAGCGCGTCGGAGACCCGCCGCGAGATGTCGGTGATGCGTCCGAGTGTCGCAGCGAGCCACAGCCCCGGCTGATCGTGGGCGTCGGAGGTTCCATCGGGGGCGGGGAGGGACTCCGCGTAGGCGTCGATGGCCCGCCATGCGGCATCCACCCTCGTCGTCATCTCGTCGTCGGCGGGCGGAGTGGCCATGAGCTCCGCGACCCGCCGCATTGCGGCGTCGAGCAGAGCAGGATCGCCGTGCCGCTCGTCGAGACGCTCATGCTGCCCGAGGACGTCGAGCAGATCGCGGGTGAGATACGCCGCCCGCTCCAGTCCCCACCATCGCTGCGCGTTCTCATCGTGGACTCCGCCGACGCCCCGCGCGCGGATGTTCGCTCTTTCGGACCGGGATGCCTCGTCCACATCGGCGGCCACGGCGACGACCAACTCGGCGAGCGCGTCGCCGTCCTCCCGGAGGCTGGGGAGGTCGGGCTCTGCCTTCCCCGCCGAATCAGCTGCGCGGTCGAGCGCGGAGGCGACGGCGGCGCGTAACTCGGACAGGCGGTCGCGTGCGGACTGCAGATACAAGGGCGGGACGAGCACGAAGTTCGCGACGACGCCGACGAGCACACCGAAGGCCATCGTGGCGAGGTACGACGACGAGAAGCCGTCGGGATCGTTCTTGCTCAGCAGCAGCACGAACAGTCCGGCGAGGGCCACCCAGTCGCGTCCGACACCGAGGGCTCGGATGCCGCCGAGCGTCACTCCGACGAGCACCACGAGCGCGAGGGCGACGATCCCGGGCGCTCCCGCGGCGACGAGGGCGAGTCCGCCGAACCCGATCGCGATGCCGCAGGCCAGACCGATGAGCGACTGGACGCCGGCGCGCGCGGAGTCGGCGACCGTCGGGTACATGCTCACGAGAACGCCGAGGGGTGCGTAGTACGAGTACTCGGCGTCGGCGAACGGCACGAACGGAGCGAAGAACCAGGCGATCCCCGCCGCGATGGCGGTTTTGAGGGCGAGGATCAGGCGCCGCGGAGTGAAGATGTCCCCGCCGGCTCGGCGCAGGCCGAGCGCCAACTGCGCCGCCGTCAGTCGTGGGGTGGTGCGGGGCATGCAGGCAAGGTACCCGGGCGCGCGGCATCCGCGACTCCCCCTTGCAACCGCGCGACGCTCGGCGTACGGGCGGTCAGCCGGCCAGCGTCCGCGAGCGGTGCGGGATGGTCGCCGCGGGCGTGCGGTGCGGCATCGCCGTCGCGTGTCGTGTGGACGGAATCGGCACGAGCGCCCGATCGGTGCGAGACCGGCGCCGCAGCATGCCGACGGTGAACAGTGCCGCCAGCGCAGCGGGACCGAGCGGGCCGCCCGCTGCCAGCGGCGAGCCGGAGACGAGGACGGCGCCGACGGCGAGAAGCGGGACCAGGAGCATCTCGTCCCGCAGGACCGCTGCCGTGTCGGCCGCTCCGCGCCGGGACGTGGTCTTGGGCGTCACCCAGAACGTCGCCCGCCGGCCGAGCCCCGTGCGGACGACGGCGGCGAGGACGACGAACGTCGTGGAGGCGTAGAGCAGTCCCGCGGCGAGGGCGAAGGCGATTCCCGCGGCGAGTCGCTGCGACCGCGCCCGACGCACCGCCTCGGGCAGGAGCGGTGCCGCCGCGGCGAGCGCGGACACGATCATGACCCAGACCGGGGGCGGCGTACCGGTGCCGGCGAGCGCCGCTCCCGTGACGAGCGTCGCCGCCCCGGCGAGGGCGGTCACCGGGACGAGAGCCGTCTCGAGCGCGAGGTCGAGCGCTTCGCGAACGCGGAGCCCGCGCATCCGCCCGGGGCGGCGCAGGAACTCGACGGCCCCCTCGGCGGTTTTGCGCATCTGCACCCGGAAGGCCGCGTAGTCGATCGGGTAGTCCTCGGTGAAAGCGACGTCGGCATCGACGACCCGCCACCCCCGCCGCCGCAGTCGCACGGTCATGGCGAGGTCTTCGGCGACCGCCTCGGGGAACCCGCCGACGTCGTCGACGGCCGCGGCACGAACCAGTGCGCCGCGTCCGAGGAAGGCGGTCACCCCGTGCGCTGCACGCCCCCGGCGGGTGACACCGAGGTGGGTGGCCAGCAGAGGCCCGAAGTAGCGCGCGAAGCGGGTCTTGCCGATGGATGCCGAGGGTGAGGCCTGTGCGACGGCGACCGTCGGGTCGGCGAGCTCCGCCCCGCAGACCCGCGCGACTCCGGCGTCCAGGACGACGTCGCTGTCGCAGATGAGGTAGGCATCGTAGCGGCCGCGGAGCCGTGCGATCCCGGCGTTCAGGTTGCCCGCTTTGAAGCCGGATCTGCGTTCACGGCGGATCACCTGCCAGCCGCGCGAGACGGCGAGCGCATCGACGCGTGCCCTCGCGCCGGCGTCCGCCGAGTCGTCGAGCAGCACGACGCCGACCGGGACGTCCTGGCGGGAACTGCGGATGATCGCCGCCTCGTCGAGGTCGTCGCAGATGCACACGAGCAGGGCGATCCGCTCGGCCCCCCTCGCCGCAGGCTCGACAGGCACACGGCGCCCGATCGACGAACGCCACCAGAGCCCCGCCGCGCGTCCGCCCGCGATCCACGTGACGGCGCTCGCCATGGCGAAGGACATCGCCAGCGCGGTCCCCTCCCCCAGGGCCCAGAGGACCGCGGGTACGACGAGGGCGCACCAGACGGCGACGACCGCGGTGGTCGAGACCCGGTTCCGGAATCGCGAAATCACAGACGGAGTATATGTATACATAGAATTCTTTTTCCGGGATGCCGCGACCCCAGCCTCCGGCCCCATCACAGCAGGCGCCGCTCCGACGCCCATGCCGTCAGCTCATGACGGGACGACAGCTGCAGCTTCCGCAGCACCGACGACACGTGGGTCTCGACGGTCTTGACCGAGATGAACAGCTCCCGCGCCACCTCCTTGTAGGCGTACCCCCGGGCGATGAGCCGCATGACCTCCTGCTCACGCCCGGACAGGCGGTCGAGTTCGTCGTCGACCGAGGCCGTCTCCCCCGCCGCGGCGCCGAAGGCATCGAGGACGAACCCCGCCAGCCGCGGTGAGAACACGGCATCCCCGCCCGCGACCGCGTGCACGGCGCGGCTCACGTCCGCTCCCGAGGATCCCTTGGTGATGTACCCGCGCGCGCCGGCGCGGATGACCCGGACGACGTCGGCGGCGGCATCCGACACGCTCAGCGCGAGGAAGCGCGTGGACGTCTCCGCCGAGCCGAGGATGACCGCCTCGCCGCCGAGCGAATGGGCGGCGCCCTCTGCGCCGGGCAGATGCACGTCGAGCAGGACGACATCGGGCCGCTCCGAAGCGATGACCGCCACGGCACCGTCGACATCCGCCGCCTCGCCGACGACGCGGACGGAGGAGTCGAGGTCGGCCCGGAGCCCGGACCGGAAGATCGAGTGGTCGTCGACGATGACGACCCGGACGGGTTCGCCGCCGCGCGATGCGTCACTCACGCCGGCCTCCCGTCGGCAGGCTCAGCCGCACCTCGGTGCCCGTGACGTCGGGAACCGAGCGGATGACCGCGGTCCCGCCGGTTCGCCGCATCCGCCCGATGATCGACTCGCGCACGCCCCAGCGATCCGCCGGGACTGCTGCCGGGTCGAACCCGGCGCCGCGGTCGCGGATGAAGACGTCGACAGCGGATGCCGCTCCCTCGATGTACACCGAGATCTCGCCGCCCGCGTGCCGCGCGGCGTTGAGCATCGCCTCTCGCGCCGCGGCCGCCAGCTCGCCGCTCGCCCGCTCGGTGGACGTGCCGGTGGAGACGACCTCGATGCGGACCGGGTAGTCGAGCTCGAGGGCTCCCGCGTAGTCGCGCAAGTCGGTCGCGAGGTCGCTGTCGGCAGGTGAATCGCCGTCGTAGAGCCAGGCGCGTAGCTCGCGTTCCTGGGCTCGAGCGATGCGCGACACCTCGCTCGACGCCTCTGAGCGGTTCTGGATGAGTGCGAGCGTCTGCAGGACAGAGTCGTGCAGGTGGGCCGCCATGGCCGCCCGCTGCTCCTCGCGCACGCGGCCGATGCGATCGTCGACGAGGCGGCGCCAGGCCTGAAGGAGAGCGGATGCCGCGATGATCACGGCACTGATCAGGGGCAGAGCGAGCTCGCCCAGGACCGCGCGGGCACCGCGCACGTCGGCCAGCGGAAGGACGGCCAGGAAGACGAGGGCGAGCGCGACGGCGGCGAGGACGCGGACCACCATCGCGTGGTGAGGACCGCGCGCAGGGTCGACGCGGTCGATGGCGCCGGCCCACACGCCCGCCGCGGTCGCGAGGACCGTCGCCGCGGCGACCCAGGGCTCGGTCGACCAGAACACCCAGGTGTATCCGAGCGCTCCTGCGGGCGGAAGCTCGATGCGGACGACCGCGTCCTGCTGCGCCGCGGCGAGCACCCCCGTGACAGCGACTCCTGCGCCGCCGATCAGCAGCCACGCCACGGGAACGCGCCGCGTCGGTGTCTGTTCGCCAGGCTTCATGGGCATGAACATCCAGCACCAGACGTAGAACACGGCGCCCGCGCCCCCGACGAGGGTGGCGACCGCCAGCAGCACCCGCACGCGGGTCGCGGAGACGCCGAGGTGGTCGGCAAGGCCTGCGGCGACACCGGTCACCGCCATCGTCCGCGGCCGTGCGAGCGGCGGGCGGGCGGGCCTGCGCATCGGACGCACCGGGCGGACCGGGCGGGCCGCGGCATCCGGCGCGGTCGCAAGGGAGGACATGTCCACATCAAACCACCGCGCCTCACCCCGGGACATCCTCCAGAAGAGGTATCAGGGACGGATCAGGGTGACCCCTGATGGCAGCCCGACGCCGCCCCGACCATGCTCGGAACATGCCTTCGCCGCAGACCAGCGCACCGCCCGTCGATCAGCCTTCCTCCGTGCCCGGTGGGGGCGACCGCTTCTTCGAGTGGACCTCGACCCTCGGCGTCATGCGCATGGACGGCTGGTTCGGAGGGGTGGCTGCCGGGGCGGCCGCACGGTGGGGGGTCGATCCGCTGATCGTGCGCGGCATCCTCGTGGTCCTCGCGATCATCGGGTTCCCGGTGGCGCTGGTCTACGGGGCGGCGTGGGCGTTCCTCCCCGACACCGCGGGCCGGATCCCGGCCCAGGAGGCCTGGCACCGCCGATTCCACGCCGGTCAGGTCGGAGCGCTCCTGTTCATCGCGGCATCCTTCGTCCCCGCACCGCTTCCGCTCATCCTGGGCGTCCCTAGCCTGGTCGTCCTCGGCGGGGCCTACCTCGGGGACGTCGGGGTCGTGGTCCTCCTCCTCGCCGCTGCGGCGATCGTGTTCTCGGTCGTCGCCGTGCTGGTCGCCACACCGTGGCGCCCGCGGCGCGTTCAGGCAGCGACCGCCGGCCCCGCCGAGCCGGATGCCCCCGAGCCGGACGCCCCCGAGTCGGCCGTCTCCGATCCACCTCCGGATCGGGACGCGCCGGCCGAGCCCGAGACACCCGCCGGCGCCGCGACCGAGGACGACCTCGCCCGGTGGCGCGAGCAGCACGCCGCCTGGAAGGAACAGGATCAGGCGTGGCGCCGGGAACAGCAGGATGCCGCGCGCGCCGCCCGTGACCAGCTGCGCCGCGAGCGCCAGGAGTCCGCCGCGGCTTTCGCGGCGGAGGCGGCCGCGAAGCGGCGGGAGCGGCACGCGATCGCACCTCGAGCCCCGCTCGCGTTCGTTGCGCTCGCCGTCGGCGCCGCGGTGATCGCGGGGACGATCGTCGCACTGTCGACGGCGGGGGGCGACCCGATCGCCGCCGGACTGTTCGCGGCGGCCCTGGTCCTCGCCGGCGCCATGACGGCCTCCGGCGCTCTGCGACGCCGCAGCGGCTTCCTCGCCTTCGTCACCGCCGTCACACTCCTCGGAGGCGCCGCGGCCACGGGAGTCACCGTCGGGCGGGAATTGCACTTCTCTACGGGGAGCATCTCCAACGTCGACGGATCGCTCAGCAACGGCGGCGACACGTTCGCTCAGCCGTGGGGCCATCTGTGGATCTCACTGCAGGAGACCGGCAGGGACGACGGGCGCGCGCACGTTCAGAAGCGATCGGGGGGCACCGTGGTGGCCGTGGACGACGGCGTCAGCGTGACGGCGGAGATCATCGTGGGGGACGCGTGGGCCGCGGTGTCGATGCCGTCCGACGGCTTCGTCCTTCTGGACGATCTCGACGGCGTCGACGCCGTCGCACTGCCCGACGGGCGCACGCGATACACCCTGACCTTGGGAGACCCGTCATCGTCCGATACGTCCGAGGCACTACTGATCGAGCAGGACTCCGGCTATGTCGAGTTCCACCTGACCTCCGCCCTCGACTCCGAAGGGAACCCGTCATGACCGACGCACCCACGACCCCGCTCGACGACCTGGAGCCTCCGACCATCGACGAACCCGCGGCATCCGCTCGTCGCACCGACGGACCACGGACCCGCTGGGCAGCCATCGTGTGGGGCCTCACATTCGCAGCGATCGCCGCCGCGGGGTACGGCGTCACCTCCTCGACCCGCGCGACCACCACGCTGATCGACACGGTGGCGGATGCGCAGATCGGGCCCGCCGTCGCGATCGGCCTGCTCGTGATCGGCGGGCTCGTCGCCATCGCCGGAGTCGCAGGTCTTCTGCGTGCGGCGCAGCGATCTCTCGCAGCGGGCCGCTTACATCAATCCACGCACGAGTCAACCCGCCAGACCTGACGCGATCGACCCTCTACATTCGTGGTGTCGCTTTACCCGAGCGGCGTAGGGGCGGACACGCGTGTCCGGGACATCCGCAGGAGTGGCCGTGACCGAACCGTCCGACGAGCCCGTCACGTCGGGCATGCTCGACGGACGGTACGTCCTCGGCCCCTGCGTCGGGCAAGGCGGAATGGCGCGGGTCTTCCGCGCCGAGGACGTCGTCCTCGGCCGTACGGTCGCGATCAAGATCATGCGTGCCGAGTCCGAGAATCCGGCGATCCTCCCCCGCGCGCGCACCGAGATGTCGTTGCTCGCCTCCCTGAACCACCCTTCTCTGGTCACGCTCTACGACGCCAAGATCGTTCCGGGGCAACCCGAGTACCTGGTGATGGAGTTCATCGAGGGCGAGTCGCTCGCCGCGGCTCTGCAGAGCGGACCGCTGGATGCCGACGAGACAGCCGGCCTCATCGGCGAGCTCGCCTCGGGACTCGATGTCGTCCATCGCTCCGGGATCGTGCACCGGGACGTGAAGCCGTCGAACGTGCTCCTCGCGCCCTCCACACTCCCCGGCCGCCGATTCTGGGCGAAGCTCGCCGACTTCGGGGTCGCTTACCTCGCCGACAGCACCCGTCACACGACGCCGGGGACGGTCATCGGCACCGCGGCGTACCTCGCCCCCGAGCAGGTCCGCGGCGAGCTCGCGGGTCCGCCCGCGGATGTCTACGCGCTCGGCCTCCTCGCCCTCGAGACGATCACGGGCGATCGTGCCTTCCCCGAGGCGTCGGGCATCGGCCGTGTCATGGCGCGCCTGGTCGAGACGCCGGAGATCCCCGCGTGGCTCGGCCCGGAGTGGTCCTCGCTGCTGGGCGACATGATCGCGCGGGACCCCGGCGACCGCCCTACCGCGGGAGACGTCGCGCTGCGTGCGCGGTCCTTGCCGACGAGCCTCGTCCGCGTGCCGCGTCCCACCGCGTCGACCCTCGACCAGGAGACGCAGGCCTTCGAGATCGCCCCGGCGAGCGCCGAGCCCGTGACGCGGGCGGTGAGCGCGTCGCCGCCCGCCGTCATCACACGCGGAGCCTCCGGCCGGGCGACCAGGTCGCGCAGGCGCACCCGCCGCTCGCGCGGATGGATCATCGCCGGCGCCGTCGGGGTCGTCGCCGCGGTCCACATCGTCCTCCTCAGCTCATGGTGGGCCGACGGCACCCCCGGTGGCCGTCCGGCGCCGGAACAGACCATCAGCGAACCGACGTCCCCCGCGCCCGCGGAGCTCGTCGTCGACGGCGGGGAGCAGGCCGTCGTGACCGTCGACACCTCGACCGACGAGACCGCGGAGGAATCCACGCTGCGCGAAGCCGACCCCGCACCCGTGGATGCCGAGCCTGAAGCCCCGAGCCAGCCCGCTCAGGAGAACGCGAACCAGAGGGCCAAGGAGCGAGCGAACGAGAACTCCGCCGTCCACGGCACCACGAACAACGGCAACGGCAGTAGCGGCAACGGCAACAACGGCAACGGCGATAGCGGCAACGGCAACGGCAACGGCAACGGCAACGGCAAGAAGGACCAGTGATCACCGTCACATGCCGACACGCCGCGTCATCTGTGGTCATTCCCTGCGGCGACGTCCGCCGTCCGGGTTAGCGTGACAACATCGCGACGGTCCGGGTGGTCCCGGGCACCGGGTCATACCGGATGTGCAGCGGGTTCGACTCCCGCCGTCGCGTCCACTGCAGCCGACGAGCCCGACGCACGGGGCGTCGGTACGCTCGAGCCGTGAACGCGCCGCGAACGATCGCCCGTCTGCTCCTCGGTGCGGGGCTGGTGTTCACCGGCATCGCTCACCTGACCTTCGCACGCGAGGAGTTCGTCGCCCAGGTCCCGCGGTGGCTGCCGCTCCCCACCGACCTCGTCGTCGTCGCCTCCGGAGTCGTCGAGATCGCGCTCGGGCTCGCGCTGCTCGTCGGCCGTCACCGCGTCGCCGTCGGATGGACCGTCGCGGCGTTCTTCGTCGCCATCTTCCCCGGGAACATCGAGCAGTTCGTGCGGGGCACCGACGCGTTCGGACTCGACACCGACCTCGCCCGCGGCATCCGACTGCTCTTCCAACCGCTGCTCGTGCTCGTCGCCCTGTGGTCGACCGGCGCGTGGGCAGCGTGGCGCGCCCGACGCCGGAGCGCTCGGGATCAGACGCCTGCGTAGCGTTCGCCGACCGGAACCTCCGCGGCCAGCACGTTTCCGGGCTGGGCGAGCGGGCAGGCCCAGGCCGGGTCGTAGGCGCACGACGGGTTGTAAGCGAAGTTCAGGTCGAGCACGATCGTGCCGGCTCCGGCATCCATTCCCAGGTCGGCGCCCTTGATCGTGTCGATCAGATATCTGCCGCCACCGTAGGTCCCGTCCGGCCTCCCCGCCAGTGCGTCCCGCAGCGGGATGAAGAGCCCGCCGCCGTACGTCGTCAGACGCCACACATCGAGTGAGCCGACATCGGGCAATTCGACGACGGCGACCCGCTCGAAGGGGACCACCCCGTCGGTCCCGGTCGCGAACTCGAACCCGCCGGGTTCCGTGGGCTGCAGCGGCACCTCGAACCGCCAGCTCGGGTCGTACGGAGCGACCGGCACCCCGTCGAAGCCCGTTCGATCCTCGGCGAGGATCGGCGTCGCGGGGTGGTGCGCCAGCAGTTCGTTCCGCCCGCTCCGCCACAGCTGGTGCGCAGCCTCGGGATCTGGCGTGGCCCGTACGACGTCGTAGAGGGCGAAGACGCGCCGGCGCCAGTCGACGACGTCCAAGGCAGTTCGAGCAGCCGAAGGGATCATCGGCTCAGGCTACGCGCACTACCCCCTGCCCCGGCGCGCGCGACGCGCGTAGCCTTTCTGAAGGAGGTGCCCCCATGCGCACACGTCTCATGTCCGCCGCGGCGGTCGTCACGTGGGCCGGCCTCACCCTCACCGCCTGCGCGACGGAAGGAGCCGCCATGCCCACTCCCGGCGAGAGCCCGGCCGCGAGCCGACCCCCGTTCCTCACTGCGAGCCCCGCTCCTCTCGGACCTACCGGGTCCGCCTCGGACCTGCCTCCGGCGAAGTGGGCCGCCTTGACAGCGGATCTCTCCGCGCGCGGAGTCTCGGGCGATCCGGCCCTGGTCTCCTCCGAGCGCGTCGAGTTCTCGGACGGGTCCCTCGGCTGCCCCGCTCCCGGAATGGCGTACACGCAGGCGATCGTCGAGGGGTACCGCGTCGTCGTCCGCGTGGACGACCAGACCTTCGACTACCGCTTCGGCACCGGAGATGAGCCGCGCCTCTGCGAACGCTGATGACGGATGCCGAAGGGGCGGCGCGTCCTCGACGCACCGCCCCTTCGGTTCCGTGAGCGTTAGTTGGTCTTGACCAGCAGCGCCTCGTCAGCGCCCGACTCGTTGTCGACGACGACGACCATCGCACCGAGCGGCTTCTGCGCGGCGTAGGCCCCGGCACTGGTCCGCACCGTCACCGACGCCTTGCCACCCTTCGGGACGACCTCGTACTGGCCGTTGCCGAAGGCGGGCTTGCTCAGGTCGTAGGTGGCCTTTCCGTCGAAAGCGTCGCTTCCGTCGGTCGTGCCGCTGAACGACTGCACGGTGTAGTCGAACGGTCCCGTGATGCCGAGGTCAGCGAGGCTCACCGGCAGCAGGATGGTGCTGCTGTCCGTCGGCGCCTGGGCGAGGAATCCGCTCGGGATGAGCTCCTTGGTCTTCACGTTCTGGACGAAGACCTCGGCGACACCGTCGACCGAACCCGAGCGCACGGCGCCCGAGTCGTATGAGAACACGACCCAGTCGGGGGTGCCGTCACGGTTCGAGTCGATCACGACGTCGAACTCGTTGGAGGCTGCATTCGACCACCGCGACCAGGTGTTGACGGCGAAGACGGCCAGGTGGTCGCCTCCGGTCGTCGCGAACGACTGCACCCCGGCGGCGCGCAGGTCGTACCCGGTGTCGGTGAGGGACTTCGGGGCATCCTTCTTGTCCGACAGACCCCACGTGTAGACGTCCGCCGCCGCGTCCAGAGCGCCCTTGCGGTTGTTCAGTTCGAGCGTGCGGTCACCGTCGGTGACACGTCCGCGCGAACTGAGCGCTCCCTTGACCGTCACGTCGCTGTTGGAGCGCGGGACGAGCAGGTAAGGAACCCGCAGCGTCGAGCCCTTCGACGTCAGGACGACGTTGCCCGAGACCTCGTAGAACGAGAACTGGTCGTCAGCCGAGAGCGAGCTCGGGATCGACGATGCCGCGATCGAGACCGACACCCGGAAGGTCGCGGTCCGCCCGGGGCGGACGGTGATCGTCTTGGTGTTCGTCGTGACCTTGGCCTTCAGCGACTGCGCCGACGGTGCGGTCGATACGCGGAACGTGACCGCCTTCTTGCCGTCGTTGCGCACGGTGACCGTCTTCGTGCTGTCGAGCTTGCCGGTCGACTCGTCGAAGCCGAAGCTCAGAGCCGCTTCGCGCATGCGGCCGCTCTCGGTGCGGAACACGTCCCCGGTCGCGGTGACCGTCGTGGCGACCGCCTGGGCCGTGTCGACGAGGCCGACTCCGCCGCGAGTCGGATCGATGCCCGCGACCGCGTCCGGGTCCGCCGTCGAGACGAGGGCCGCCGAGATCTGCTCGGTGTCCCAGGTCGGGTGCGCCTGCACCGTGAGGGCGGCGACGCCGGCAACGTGCGGCGCGGCCATCGACGTGCCCGAGAGGACAGCCGAGTCGCTGCCGGTGCCGACACCGACGGACGAGATCGACACGCCGGGCGCGGCGACGTCAGGGCTGATCGCGCTGTCCCCACTGCGCGGTCCCGACGAGCTGAACGAGGCGTAGCCGCGGAAGGCGGGGTTCGCGATCTCCTGAGCCGCGACCGTCACCGTCGCACCATCGACGAATGCGGCGCCGTCCGACGAGCGCACCCCGAAGAACGGGATGGTGACCTCGTACGGCGTTCCGTCGTCGGGGTTCTCGGTGATGGCACCCTCATAGGGCGGCAGGTCGTTGGTCGAGTTGACCATGACCGCCGCTGCTGCACCGGCCTGCTGGGCGAAGATCGCCTTGGCCGCACGTGCGCAGGTGCCACGCTCGGCGACGGCGATCTGGTTGCCGCCCGGGGTGACGCCGACACGGGTGTAATCGGATGCCGCACATCCGAGCGCCTCGTTGGCGGGCGTCGCGGGGTCGTTCGTCAGTCGCACGACGGTGAGTTCGCCCAGGCCGTCGAGCGAGGCGCCGTTCGCGTTGATCGCTTCGACCTTCTTGCCGCCGACCGTCAGGATGGCGCCGGGGAACGAGGCGGTGCTGTCGATCGCGGAGACCGCGATGACGCCGTCACCGCTGCCGGGAGACCCGGTCAGGTAGGGGCTCGGACCGGAGTTGCCCGCCGAGGCCACCACGACGACACCGGCACCGACGGCGTTGGCCGCCGCGACGGCGCTCGGGTCGTCGCCCGTGCCGAACGAGGAGCCCAGCGACATGTTGATGACGTCCATGCCGTTGTCGACGGCCCAGTCGATGGCCTGAATGGTCATCTCGGTGGAGCCGTCGCAGCCGAACACGCGCACAGCGTAGAGGTCGGCTTCGGGCGCGACGCCGGGGCCGACGCGGAAGTCGACCGATGGCGTCGACTCGTCGTAGGGGCCGGTGTAGGTGGATCCGTCTGCGCGGACACCCGAGCCGCCGGTCGTGCCGGCGACGTGCGAGCCGTGGCCTTCGCAGTCGAGGGGGTTCGCGTCGGGCTTCGGGATGAGGGCGTCGCCGGTGCCGGACGGGTCGTAGTCGTCGCCGACGAGGTCGATGCCACCCTTGATGCGGGGAGCCTTCGGGCCGAACAGGGCGGGGTCTGCGGGCTGATCGGATGCCGCGGCCGCAGCCTCGTACGCGTCGATCGTCCCGGGGCCGCCGAATCCGGCGTGGGTGTAGTCGATGCCGGTGTCGATGATCGCGACCTTGACGTTCTGACCGGTGTAGCCGGTGCTCTCCCACACCTTGGGGACCCCGAGGAACGGCACGGAGACGGCGTTGTCGAGCTCGTGCCGGACGACGGGGTGCACGGCCACGACACCGGGGAGGGCGGCGACGTCGTCGAGCTGCGCGGCGGGGATCGTCGCCTGGATGCCGTTGTAGGCGGACTGCATCTGCGCGCGGATCTTGCCGCCTCGCTGGGTGATTCCGGAGCGGATCTTGTCCTGCGCCGCCTTCAAGTCCTTCTTGACGGTGGTGCGCTCGTTCTTGCTGAGGGAACGCCCCTCCTCCGCCTCGACGACGGCGACGGGCTCGCCTTCCATCTCGAGGACGACCGAGACCTGCCGGTCCGGGTCGATCGCCGCCGCGGAGACGTCACTGTCGAGCGCGCCGGTCGAGACGCTGCGATCGAAGCGCGCCGTGGGATCGTCGTCTGGTGTGGCGGCGAGAGCCGCGGTCGTGGGCAGCGAGAGCGCGAGGACGCCCGCGACCGCCAGGATGCGTCGGTGCAAGGGGGACCGCCTTTCCTTCTGGGAAGAGCGCTCGGCGGGGTGCGCAGACCGTCCGAGACGGATGCCGCAGCCGAGGCTGATAGGAGGCTATGCACCCCCTCTCGATCTCCCAAGAGGAATCTGTGCAGATGAGAGGATCCTCACCCGGCGCAGCTCAGGCGATGCGAGTCCCCGGCGGTAGCCGACGGGCCGGCGTGCGCGTGCGCATGATCGCCCACCAGAGCAGGAGCGCCGCGAGGACGATCTGACCGCCGAGGCCGACGAACCAGCTCGGCACGGTTGCGGCGACGATGTCCTCGGGGGTCGGTCCGTCCGCCTCGGGCTCCTGGCATTCGCTGTACGACGAGACGAGTTCCGGAGCGATCTGCGCCTGACGGACGGTGGACTTCACCCCGCTGAAGAGATCCTCCGGATAGCCCTCATCGTCGAATCCGCCCGGCGTGGCGTCCGCGAGGATCACGAACGGGTTCGCGGCGAGGATCCACCAGACGTAGTCGAACCGCATGATGGGCGAGACCGTGGTCTCCCACTCGCTGCAGACCCAGTCCTCCGGCGTCGAGGCGCAGCGGGTCACACCGTCCTTGCAGATCGGAGCCCCGTCGACGTCGTACTCGGCCGCCTGATACCGGTCGACACGCTCCGAGGTGATGCTCGAACCGATCAGGCCGAAGGCGATCGGAGACCCGAGCGTCAGCGCCGCGACGACCAGATAGGTTGCGGCCACGGAGAAGAGCGGCCGGGAGAGCACACCGCTGATCGCGGTCCCGAGGGCGGCGACGACGCCCGTCTCGAGGACGAGGATCGCCGTCGACGCGAGAACCGTCGGCGGCTCGACTCCGCCCCCCAGAGTCGCGATCACGAGGAAGGGCACCGCGACGGCGGCGAAGGCGAGCCCGGTCAGCCAGGCGGCGAGGAACTTGCCGAGGACGATCTCGGTCGTCGTCGCCTGGGTCACCTGCAGCGCGGCGAGGGTCGCGGCATCCCGGTCACCGTTGATCGAGTTCCCGCTGAGGGTCGGCGACACGAGGACGACGAGGAGCAGAGTGATCAGCACCACGACGGAGTAGACCCCGGGGCCGGAGTCCTCCTGGCCCGAGAAGGAGAGGAACGAGAGGGCGGTCGTCCCGACGAGAAT
Organism: Microbacterium sp. LKL04; assembly: GCF_900102005.1. Lineage (NCBI taxonomy): Bacteria > Bacillati > Actinomycetota > Actinomycetes > Micrococcales > Microbacteriaceae > Microbacterium > Microbacterium sp. LKL04. The sequence goes on from NZ_LT627736.1 coordinate 1,906,224, forward strand.
GAGGGCGAAGACGCCGAGCATCACGTACCAGGCGACGGTGCGGATGCGCTGAGTCAGGTCGAGCCGGGCGATGGTCCACAGGCGCGAGGCGTTCATCGCGCACCCCCTTCGAGGTCGAGGAAGGTGTGTTCGAGGATGCCGCTGGCCGCCGAGAACTCCGCCACAGGCAGGCCTGCGGCCACCAGGGCCGCGAGCCCTGCGGCAGCGGCGGCCTCCCCCTCGAAGCGCAGGAGGACGTCGCGGCGGTCGACGGGGATCGTCGCGACATCGAGCCCGAGCGCCTGTGCGACGGGGAGAGCAGCGGCGACGGCATCCCGATCCGCGAGGCGGACACGCCACGTACGGGCGCGCCCCGCGGCTTCAGCGACCCGCTCCGAGCTGACCGTCTCGCCCTGCACCATGAAGACCGCGTCGTCGACCACTTCCTCGAGTTCGGAGAGGATGTGGCTGGAGACGAGCACCGTACGTCCCTCCGCGGCGAGCGACCGCAGCAGCAGGCGGAGGTCGATCCGTGCCTGCGGGTCCAGCCCGGACGCCGGCTCGTCGAGCAGGAGCACGCGGGGGTCGTGGACGAGCGCGCGCGCGAGCCCGAGCCGCTGCTTCTGCCCGCGCGAGAGAACGCGCGCCGGCGCGTCGCCCAGCGTCTCGAGCCCCACTGTCGCGAGCAGCTCCGCCGCGCGGGCCGCCGCCGCATCCTTGCCCAGTCCGGTGAGACGGCCGGTGACGGCGATCGTCTCACGAGCGGACAGGGACGGCCACGCGCCCAGACTGTCGGGCATCCAGCCCAGCTTCGCGCGAGCCGCAGCCGGCTCGGTGACGGGGTCGACCCCTCCGATGCGGATGGTGCCGGCGTCGGGGGCGAGGAGCGAGGCCAACATGAGCAGCAGCGTCGTCTTCCCCGCGCCGTTGGGTCCCACGAGTCCCGTGACAGCGCCTTCGGGCGCCTGGAAGGTGACGCCGCGGACGGCGTGGACGTCCCCGAAGGACCGTCGCACCCCCTCGGCGACGATGCCGGCAGTAGTCATAGGGCTCACCCTAGGGGGTGGCTGTGTCCCGTCAGTGAACGGCGCGGTGGCCTCGGAGGTTGGCCAGGCCGAACACCAGCAGCAGCGCGGCCGAGACGACGGGCGCCCACAGGGCGGTCACCGCCCCGGCGGATTCGGCCAGCGACCCCACGACCATGCTCGCGAGCGCCTGGCCGACGACGACGGACGAGCCGAGGATCGCCATGACGGTCGCCTCGCGGCCTCGCGGCGAGCGTGCGGCCGCGAGGGCGTACAGCGTTGCGAGGGTCGGACCGATTCCGCACCCGGCGAGGGCAAGCGCCCACCCCATCGAGATCGCCCCGGTTGCACCGGCGGCGAGTACCGCGCCCACGAGCAGAACGACCGTGAATGCGATCCACCGCCACGGCAGGGCGAACCGCCTCGGCAGAAGACCGACGCTCATGGCGAGGATCGCGGACCCGATTCCCATGATCCCGTAGAGGATGGCGGTCTGCTCCGGGAAGCCGCCCTCCGTGGCGAAAGCGGTGAGCGAGGTCAGCATGGCACCGAAGAAGAGGCCGGTCGCGAAGGTGCCGCCGGCGGCAAGAAGGATGCCGGGGCGCGCGATCCGACGCGCCGGTTCGCGTTCGCCGGCGTCCGTGGCGTGACCTGCGGTGCGCGCTGTCGGGTGGAGCGCGAACGTGGTGACGAAGACGATGGTGAGGGCCGCCGCGGCGAGGACCGGAGCGGCGGGGGTGGCGGCGATCGCGATGACGCCGACGAGGACGGGGCCGAAGACGAAGACGATCTCGTCCACACCGGACTCGTACCCCATCGTCGACTCCTGCAGCCGTCCGCGCGCGGATGCGTCGACGCGCATACGACCGATGGCGCCGACCAGACGCGCACGCGACATCGGCGACACCTGCGGGGCGGTGGCTCCCGCGAGCGCCGACACGAGCAGGAGGAGCCCGTCCGGTGTCTCGCCGTACGCGACGGCGACGAGCGCGACGAGCACGATGCTCTGCACCAGCGAGGCGAGCAGCAGGACGGGACGCTGCCCCCAACGATCGGCGGCGGCGCCGATGAGCGGACCGGTCGCGATCGTGCCGAGCCCGACCATGGCGGAGGTGAGTCCGCCGACCGCGAGCGACCCGCGGGCGTCGACGACCATGGTCAGGACGCCGACGACGATCATGGCGTAGGGCAGTCGCGCGATCAGCGCGATGGCGAAGTAGCCGATGCCGATGCTCGCAGCGAGCGTGCGGATCGGACTGTCGCGTTCGGCCGGGCGCACCGGCGTCGAGTCGGTGAGGGGCATGTGTGACCTCCGTGCGGACGAGGCGTCGTGCCGCCTTGACTCTCCACGGATCAGGTAGTTACACGGGGTGCTGACGCACCGGCATCCATTCTACCGGTCGGTGTCTGAGCGTCCGAAGAACGCGACCCCCAGGTCGGGGTGATCGACGAAGACCCCGTCGACACCGGCATCCGCGATGCGCCGCCATTCGCCCTCCCAATCGCCGAACGATGCAGCATCCGTTCCTCGCTGGAATTCGGGGGCGAGGAACGCGTTCTCGGGGCGGCAGGTCCACGTGTAGACCTCGAGCCCGCGCCGGTGGGCATCCCCCACGACGCCCGGGTCCTCGAGGATGACCCGCTTGTCGAGGCTGATCCCGTCGACCTCGTGGGCGAGACGGTCCAGCCCGCCGGCCGTCAGCTGATCCGCGTACGTCGGGGCGTCGGGGCCCTGCGCCGCAACGAGATCAACGGCGCGGCCTTCGGCTTCGAGCAGGTAGATGTAGCGGGCCCGGATGCCGCGGTCCCGCATCCGCTGCAGGATCGGCTGCTCGAACGACTCGATGACGAGCTGTCGCGCCCCCGAGTTCCAGGCTGCGTCCTGCAGTTCGGCCGCGAGCAGCCCGGCGACGTCGTACCCCTGCGACGCGAAATAGGTGGCGTGCTTGACTTCGAGGACGATGCCGATGGCCCGCCCCTCGCGCTCGCCCGCTGCGGCGACGAGGTCGAGCAATTCCCGCAGGCGCATGATCGGATGCCGGCCGTCGAATGCGGCGCTGCGAGAGCGGAGGAGCGGGAGTCTCTCCCGGCACCGGAGCGTGGCGAGCTCGTTCCAGGTGAAGTCCTCGACGAACCACCCGGTGTGGCTCGCACCGTCGACCTCCTTGGTGACGCGTCGCGACGCGAACTCGGGGTGATCCGCGACGTCGGTCGTCGAGCCGATCTCGTTCTCGTGTCGGATGACGGCGACACCGTCCTGCGAGAACACGATGTCGGGTTCCACCGCATCGACGCCGAGGTCCAGGGCGAGCTCGTACGAGGCGAGGGAGTGCTCGGGGCGGTACCCCGGGGCTCCACGATGACCGATGACGAGCGGGCGACGACGCGACATGCGCCCAGGCTAACCACCGGGTCGGCGCGGGAAACCCGATGTGCGCGGCGCCGTACCACCCTCATAGTCCTCTCACAGCGGCGGTCCCCACCCGCGCATTCCCCGTCCGATACGCTGGATCGACAGCACAGCGCTGTGAGTCGACTTTTGGAGTGAGACACACAATGGCAGCGTCCGGCAATTTTGCCTTCAACAATCCGGTCTTCCAGGAGCAGCGCCCCGGCCTGACTCCTCCGGCAGCCCAGACGAACTACGCGGCAGCCTCGCACCAGGCCGCCGACGTGGCGTCCAACGCCCAGCTCGAGGGGATGTACGCGGCTCCGACTGCGTCGTCCGCTGACACGGGCCGCATGACGGTCGAGGACACCGTCCTCAAGACGGCGGGCCTCTTCGGCATCCTTCTCGTCACCGCCCTCGTGGGCTGGTTCTGGACCCTCGGCGGCACCCTCGACGCGACGCGTCCCGTCGGGCTCACGATCATGCCGTGGATCATCGGCGCCCTCGTCGGGTTCGTCCTCGCCCTCGTGATCACCTTCACGTCGCGCAAGAAGGTCCGCCCGGCCCTCATCTGGGCCTACGCCGCAGCCGAAGGCCTCTTCGTCGGCGGTATCTCGGCCTTCTTCGAGGTGCAGTGGAGCGGCATCGTCATCCAGGCGACCATCGCGACCCTCTCGGTCGTCGGTGTCACACTGGCGCTGTTCGCCAACGGAAAGGTGCGGGTCAGCAAGCGGGCGAACAAGATCTTCATGATCGCCCTGGGCGGATACCTGGTTTTCGGCCTCGTGAACCTGGTGCTCATGTGGACCGGCGTCATCGACGGTCGCTTCGGCCTCTACAGCGCCGAGATCTTCGGCATCCCCCTCGGACTCGTCATCGGAATCGTCGTGGTCCTGATGGCGGCGTACTCCCTCGTCCAGGACTTCGACCTCGTGCAGCAGGGTGCCCGCAACGGTGCTCCCCGCGAGTTCGGCTGGGTCGGCGCTTTCGGCATCATGGTCACGGTCGTCTGGCTCTACGTCGAGATCCTGCGCCTGATCGCGATCCTGCGCGGCAACGACTGAGCTAGGTTCCGCTCACACGAAGGCCGTCCGAGAAACCGGGCGGCCTTCGTCGTTCCGGCGCGCACCTCCCTCTCCGCGAGACTGCACGTGGAGCTCGAGACCGCGGCCCCGCGCCGCGGTCTCGGCGCGCGCGTGCAGTCTCGGCGCCCAGTGGGCTCGCTGCCCGCCTGCCGGCGCGCGCCTCCCGCGCGCCGCGAGGCGCCGGCCCCGCGTCGCGTGAGACTCCACGCGTCGCGCGAGACAGCACGCGGCGCGCGAGACAGCAGCCCCGCACCGCGGTCTCGGCGCGCGCGTGCAGTCTCGGCGATCGTCCGGCGGGCCCGGGCGCGCCGCGCCCGCCGGCGCGCCGGGACTCAGGACGGGAGGCGCAGGACCGCGACGGTGCCGCGGGCGCCGTTCGGCTCGAGAGTGACGCTCGCGCCGTACGCGTCGGCGAGGGATGCGGCGTTCGAGAGACCGATGCCCGTGCCGGGGATCGCTGCGTCGTGGGCGTACGGCGCCCGGTAGAAGCGCTCGAATGCGAGAACGCGTTCCTGTTCGGTCAGGCCGATGCCCTGATCGGCGATCGTGACCACGATGTCGCGGCCGTCCTCCTGCGCCGACACGACGACATCGGGGCCGCCGACGGGCGTGAACTCGACCGCATTGCGCAGGAGCTCCTCCAGGATCGATGCGAGGTCGCGCACGGCGATGCGAGCGGCGCGCTCGGGCATCGTTCCGATCCGGATGCCGATTCCCCGCTCTTTGGCGCGGCCGGCGACCTCTGTCACGGCGTGCTTCACGACCGGTCCGACATGCGATGCTCCCGAGCGGGCTTCGACATCGCGTGTGGTCTGTCCGGCGGCGATCAGGCGTTCGACGAGACGAAGCAGTCGCTCGGCGGAACGCTCGACGGCCTCCCACCGCTCGGCCTCGGCGGAACCGTGCATGAGGGCGATGTCGGTGTGGCCGAGGATCACGGTCAGCGGAGTGCGGAACTCGTGCCCGACGGTGCTCAGGAAGCGATCACGGACCTCGACGGCACTCACGAGATCTGTGACGTCCTGTCCGACGATGACGATGCCGACTTCGTCGCCCCCGGCGACGACCGGTCGCACGATGACCTGCATCACGCGGCGGGGATCTCCGCCGAATTCGACGGTGCGGGGCGCCGCAAAATCGCCCGAACGCACGCGTTCGACGAAGTCGGCGGCGGTCGCCTCGGACGACATGGACGGGTCCGCTCGCCAGATGAGAGAGGCGAAGCCGTCTCGGTCGACCTCGTCGATCCCCGATCGACCGCTGATCTCCGCCGCTACGGCGTTGAGGAGGATGGGGCGCCCGTCACGGTCGAAGACGGCGACGGCGTTGTCGGTGGCGTCGAGCGTCGCGCGCAACATCGCGGTGTCGCGATCCGACAAGCGGAGCGCCTGATCGAGGTCGTCCGACACGCTCTGCATCCGGGCTCGCATGCGGGCGAGGTCCCGCGAGATGAGGGCGACGGTGACCGCGACGAGCGCGGAGAGGATCGGCAGCGCCGCGACGGCCATGACGTCGCCGATGCCGCGGAAGCCGCCGCTCCCGAGGATCTGCACGAGCGGGCCGAGCGCAGTGAGCAGGACTCCGGCCACGACGGCCGCGGGCGGGAAGGCGAAGGCGAGCCAGCCCAGGGGGAAGATGATGAGCATCGACGACGAGGGCAGCGCCTCGACGGCGGCATCCCGAAGCGGAACGCACGCGACGATCTGGATCAGGGGCACGGCGGCGAGCCACACGGTGCGCCGAGTCGGCTGCACGAGCCAGATCGCGGTCATGGCCGCCGTGCTGAGCACGATGACGCCGAACCCGGCGAGCAGCAGCGGAGTGACGCGCTCGCTGTCGATGGTGCCCAGGATGAGCACGACGATGAGGCTGGCCGCGGCCAGCAAGAACTGCGCGTACGGCTGCGTTCGCGAACGCTCGATCAACGCCTCACCCCCTCCTCAGACGGTGGTGCAGAAAGGGGCTGGGTCCCGCGCTCACTCTGGCGGCGCGGTGTGTCCTCTGTCAAGAGGAGGCGGAGTGCATGGTCACGGGGGTGTCCCCCGCGACTCACTCCCACTCGATGGTCCCCGGGGGCTTCGACGTGACGTCGAGAACGACCCGGTTGACCTCGCGCACCTCGTTGGTGATGCGGTTGCTGATCTTGGAGAGCACGTCGTACGGCAGACGGGTCCAGTCCGCCGTCATCGCGTCTTCGCTCGAGACGGGACGCAGGACGATCGGGTGGCCGTAGGTGCGACCGTCGCCCTGAACGCCGACCGAACGCACGTCGGCGAGCAGCACGACGGGGCACTGCCAGATCTCACCGTCGAGGCCGGCCTTGGTCAGCTCCGCACGGGCGATGGCGTCGGCGTCACGCAGGATCTCGAGACGGTCAGCGGTGACCTCGCCCACGATGCGGATTCCGAGGCCTGGCCCCGGAAACGGCTGCCGACCGACGATGGCCTCGGGAAGGCCCAGCTCGCGACCGATGGCGCGGACCTCGTCCTTGAAGAGGGTTCGCAGCGGCTCGACGAGCTCGAACTGCAGGTCCTCAGGCAGACCGCCGACATTGTGGTGGCTCTTGATGTTGGCCGTCCCGCTGCCGCCGCCGGACTCGACGACGTCGGGGTACAGCGTGCCCTGCACGAGGAACCCGATGGGATCGCCGTCCGCCGCGGCTTCGGCGATGAGGTCGGACTGGACCTTCTCGAACGCGCGGATGAACTCGCGACCGATGATCTTCCGCTTCTGCTCCGGGTCGCTGACACCCGCGAGGGCGTCCAGGAACGTCTCGCGGGCGTCGACGGTGATGAGGCGGACGCCGGTCGAGGCGACGTAGTCGTTCTCGACCTGCTCGCGCTCTCCCTTGCGGAGGAGCCCGTGGTCGATGAAGACGGCCGTCAGCTGATCGCCGACCGCCTTGTGGACGAGCGCCGTCGAGACCGCCGAGTCCACGCCACCCGAGAGAGCTGAGATGACGCGGCCCGAACCGACCTGCGCGCGGATCTTCTCGACCTGCTCGGCGATCACGTTGTCGCTGTTCCAGTCGGCGGGGAGGCCTGCCGCGTTGTGCAGGAAGTTCTCGATCACGCGCTGACCGTGGTCGGAGTGCTTGACCTCGGGATGCCACTGGACGCCGTAGAGCTTGCGGACGTCGTCGGCGAACGCGGCGACCGGGGTGGCGGCGGTGCGCGCCAGCACCTCGAAACCGGCGGGAGCAGCACTGACCTGGTCGCCGTGGCTCATCCAGACGTTCTGGTCGACGGGCTGACCCTCGAGCAGGACGTTGTCGGTGACGATCGTGGCATCCGTCGCGCCGTACTCACGGAGGCCGGTGTTCGCGACCTCGCCGCCGAGGGTCTTCGCCATCACCTGGAAGCCGTAGCAGATGCCGAGGGTGGGGACGCCGAGCTCGAAGACGCCCGCATCGAGCTTCGGAGCGCCCTCTTCGTACACCGACGACGGGCCGCCCGAGAGAATGATCCCGACCGGGTTCTTCTCGGCGATCTCCGCGGCGGTCGCGGTGTGCGGGACCAGCTCGCTGTAGACGCCTGCCTCGCGGACGCGGCGGGCGATCAGCTGCGCGTACTGGGCGCCGAAGTCGACGACCAGGACGGGGCGCTGGGAGGTTTCGGTCTGCTCTGTCACCGGGTCTCCGTGGGGGTTTCGATGGGGGCGGATGCGGCGGCTTCCCTCGCGGTCAGGTACTCCCTGACCTCGCGGGCGACCTTCGCTTCCATGAAGAAGGACAGGAGGGGCACGATGCCGCCGAGCGCAAGGACGATGAAGCGGGGGAAGCCCCATCGCATCAGACTCCAGACGCGGAAGCACGCGAAGAGGTACACGACGTAGAACCAGCCGTGCACGATCAGAATCGCGAGGGATATGTTCACCCCGTCGCCCGTCGAGGCGATGTCGCATGTGCTGCTGCCGGGGACGAACAGGGAGAACCACTGGCAGTCGGGGCTCGGGATCGCGGTGGCGAACCACAGCAGCCCTCCGGAACCGCCGGCGAACAGCTCGACGTGGATCGGCGTGTACTTGAGGATCATCTCGGCGACCAGCAGGAGCAAGCCCACGCCGGTGATGATCGATGCGATCTGGTAGAACTTCAGGGCGCCGCGGATCGCCGGAAAAGAGGCGAGTTTGGGCTGAACGGGCATGGCTTCCAGTCTACGGGCGCGCCGAGGGCTCCTCGTCGCCCTCGGGGTCGTCCTCGCCGATCAGGGCCTCGACTTCCTTCTCCCACGCATCGCGGGCCAGCCGGTACCACATGTAGAACGCGAAGCCCGCAAAGACCGCCCACTCGACGGCGTAGAAGATGTTGAGCCAGTTGACCGACGACAGCTCGGTGGGCGCGGGCGAGTGGATGCCGCGCAGCCCTCCGAACGCATCGGCCGAGACGAGGTACGGGCGGTAGACGTCCAGCTCGACGGTGTCGCTCCACTGGGACAGGAGCGCGGCCGGCGACATAGCGCTGATCTCGAACGGATCGCCGCCGCGGGGCGGCTCCTTCGCGCCCTCGTCCGAGATGAGTCGCCCGCTGAGGTCGACGTTCTGCGGCGGTGCCGCGTTGAGCGTCGACACGGCCTCGTCTGCTGCGGCTCGGTCCGGCGTGAACCCGACGGCGACCGCGAGGGAGGTCGGCCCGTCGGTTCCCGTCGTCGAAGGATCGACGCGGAGCTGGCCCGCCACCCAGTAGCCCGGTTCTCCGTCGTCGAAGCGGGATGTGACGACGCGGAAGTCGCCCGCCACGAACGAACCGCTGACCTGGACCCGCTGGCCGACGAGCGGCTCGGGCAGCGATGCGCCGGGTCTCACAACGTCGCCGAGGGGACGCACCTGCTCCGTCATGCCCGCCGGTGGCGGGTCGGTGTCGATCGCGTTCCCCAGCTGCCACTGCCCGAGCCACGCGAAGATCCCGGCGACGAGCAGGGCGAGCCCCAGCATCCCGATCCAGAACGGGCGGACCATGACTTCCCGCAGCGTGGGCGGGAAGACCTCGGGAAGATCGTCGACGGACGGGGTGGCGGTCATCAGTGGGACGACGCGTACGGCGCGACGACGACCTCGACGCGCTGGAACTCCTTGAGATCCGAGTACCCGGTGGTCGCCATGGACTTGCGAAGTGCACCGATCAGGTTGGCCGTGCCGTCGGCGACCGGAGCCGGCCCGTACAGGACCTCCTCGAGCGAGGAGACCTGGCCGACCTCGACCCGACGACCTCGCGGGAGCTTCGCGTGATGCGCTTCGGGCCCCCAGTGGAAGCCGCGTCCCGGAGCATCGGTGGCGCGGGCGAGGGCCACACCGAGCATGACGGCATCCGCGCCCATGGCGAGGGCCTTCACGATGTCGCCCGAGGTGCCCACTCCCCCGTCGGCGATGACGTGCACGTAACGCCCGCCGGACTCGTCGAGGTAATCGCGGCGCGCGCCGGCGACGTCTGCCACCGCCGTCGCCATCGGCGCGTGCAGGCCGAGCGTCGCACGGGTGGTGGATGCCGCACCTCCGCCGAATCCGACCAGGACGCCGGCTGCGCCGGTGCGCATGAGATGCAGAGCCGCGGTGTAGGTCGCGGCGCCTCCGACGATCACGGGGACGTCGAGGTCGTAGATGAACTTCTTGAGGTTGAGGGGCTCGTCGACGCTCGAGACATGCTCGGCGGACACGGTCGTGCCGCGGATCACGAAGAGGTCGACACCTGCCGCGACCACGGTCTCGTAGAGCTCTTGCGTCCGCTGCGGAGTCAGGGCGCCGGCGACGGTGACCCCCGCCGCACGGATCTCCGCGAGCCGGTCACGGACGAGCTCGGGCTTGATGGGTGCCGAGTAGAGCTCCTGCATGCGTCGCGTCGCACCGTCGGCGGGAAGCGCCGCGATCTCGGCGAGCAGGGGCTCGGGGTCGTCGTAGCGGGTCCACAGACCTTCGAGGTCCAGGACGCCGAGACCGCCCAGCTGGCCGAGCATGATGGCCGTCCGGGGACTCATGACGGAGTCCATCGGAGCACCGAGCACGGGGATGCCGAAGCTGTACGCGTCGATCGACCAGGAGGTCGAGACGTCCTCGGGGTTGCGTGTGCGGCGCGAAGGCACCACGGCGATGTCGTCGAAGGCATACGCGCGGCGCGCACGCTTGGCGCGGCCGAGCTCGATTTCCATGGTCACCCTGCCAGCCTACCGTCGAGGCCCTCTCCCCTGCCCGCCGTCAGCGTGCCCGGCTCACGCGTCGCTCGTCCCAGACCGGCGCGTCCGACTCGTACACCTCGCCGTCCGCGCCGAAGACCACGAAGCGGTCGAACGATCGCGCGAACCAGCGGTCGTGCGTCACGGCGAGGACCGTCCCCTCGAAGGACGTGAGCGCCCCTTCCAGAGCCTCCGCTGACACCAGGTCGAGGTTGTCCGTCGGCTCGTCCAACAGCAGCAGGGTCGCTCCGGACAGCTCGAGCAGCAGGATCTGGAAGCGGGCCTGCTGCCCACCCGACAGCCGGTCGAACACCTGCTCGGCCTGAGCGACGAGGCCATAGCGGTCGAGTACCGAGCTGGCGGCGTCGCGCGGCATCCCGCTCCGGTCGCTGTCGCCGCGGTGGAGGATGTCGAGCAGGGTTCGCCCCGAGAATTCGGGATGCTGGTGCGTCTGAGCGAACCATCCCGGAACGACGCGCGCGCCGAGACTGACTCGTCCGGAGTGCTCGACGCGTTCGAGCGCCGCTCCGGCGTCGGTCACATGGCCGAGCAGCGCGTCGGGGTCGGTGCCGCCACCGGCGAGCAGCCGGAGGAAGTGCGACTTCCCCGAGCCGTTCGATCCGAGGACGGCGACTCGATCGCCGAACCAGACCTCCAGATCGAAGGGGCGCATGAGCCCGCTCAGCTCGAGGGCCTCGGCGACGACCGCCCTCTTGCCTGTCCGAGCACCCCGCAACCGGAGGTCGAGGCGCTGCTCGATAGGTCGGGCTTCGGGCGGCCCGGCATCCTCGAAACGGCGTAGGCGCGTCTGGGCTGCCCGGTAGCGGGAGGCGAACTCATCGCTCGCGGCCGCTTTCACCTTCATGTCTGCGACAAACCTCTTGAGGGCGACGTGCTGTTCATCCCATCTCCGTCGCAATTCGTCGAGCCGCGACATCCGTTCTTCGCGTGCGCGGTAGTAGGTGGCGAACCCACCCCCGTGGACCCAGGCGGCGCTCCCCGCCGGGCCAGCTTCGAGCGTCACGATCCGGTCCGCCGCGCGGGCGAGGAGTTCGCGATCGTGCGAAATGAGAAGGACGGTCTTCGCCGTCTCGCGCAGGCGCTCCTCCAGCCACCGCTTGCCCGGCACGTCGAGATAGTTGTCGGGCTCGTCGAGCAGCAGGACCTGGTCCGTCCCGCGAAGCAGCGCCTCCAGCGCCAAGCGCTTCTGCTCTCCCCCCGAGAGAGTCGAAAGGTCGCGATACCGCGCGCGGTCGAACGGGATGCCGAGAGCCGCGACCGTGCAGGTGTCCCACACCGTCTCGTACTCGTAACCACCGGCATCCGCGTAGTCGGCGATGGCCCCGGCATACCGCATCTGCGAGTCGAGGGAGTCCTCCTCGATGACGGCGTTCTCGGCCTCCTCGAGCTCGCGCGCCGCCTGTGCGACGCGAGACGGCGCAACGGTGATCAGAAGGTCGTGAACCGTGCTGCCATCGGCTCCGTGTCCGATGAACTGGTCCATCACGCCGAGCGCCCCGTCGATCGTGACGACACCCGCGTGCGGAGACACCTCACCGCGGACGATTCTCATCAGAGTCGTCTTGCCGGCACCGTTCTGGCCGATGACAGCGGTCGTCTTCCCCGACGGCACACGAAAAGTGACGTTGTCGAGAAGGGGGCGCCCGTCGGGCAGAGACAGTGAGACGTTCTGAACGTCGATGTGCGACACGAGATGGTCCTTCCGCTCCGAGAGCGGAGCCGACCAGCTTATCGGAAAGGACCTTTCACGGGATAGCAAAAGTGCGCGTTAACCACGAAAGCCCCGACCAGCATTAGTCGGGGCTTTCGATCGAAAGAAGTCCGGCGGTGTCCTACTCTCCCACAGGGTCCCCCCTGCAGTACCATCGGCGCTGTGAGGCTTAGCTTCCGGGTTCGGAATGTAACCGGGCGTTTCCCTCACGCTATGGCCGCCGAAACACTATTGATGTTTCAGTCTGCACAACGATTATTCGTTATGCGGTTCTCGACCGTACATCGAGAACCACTCAGTGGACGCAAGCACCTAAACGGTGTGTTATCAAGTCATCGGCTTATTAGTACCGGTCAGCTTCACGTGTTACCACGCTTCCACATCCGGCCTATCAACCCAGTAGTCTGGCTGGGAGCCTCTCACCCGAAGGTATGGAAATCTCATCTTGAGGCCGGCTTCCCGCTTAGATGCTTTCAGCGGTTATCCATCCCGAACGTAGCTAACCAGCGGTGCTCTTGGCAGAACAACTGGCACACCAGAGGTTCGTCCAACCCGGTCCTCTCGTACTAGGGTCAGATCCTCTCAAATTTCCTACGCGCGCAGCGGATAGGGACCGAACTGTCTCACGACGTTCTAAACCCAGCTCGCGTACCGCTTTAATGGGCGAACAGCCCAACCCTTGGGACCTACTCCAGCCCCAGGATGCGACGAGCCGACATCGAGGTGCCAAACCATGCCGTCGATATGGACTCTTGGGCAAGATCAGCCTGTTATCCCCGAGGTACCTTTTATCCGTTGAGCGACAGCGCTTCCACAAGCCACTGCCGGATCACTAGTCCCGACTTTCGTCCCTGCTCGACCTGTCAGTCTCACAGTCAAGCTCCCTTGTGCACTTACACTCGCCACCTGATTGCCAACCAGGTTGAGGGAACCTTTGGGCGCCTCCGTTACTTTTTGGGAGGCAACCGCCCCAGTTAAACTACCCACCAGGCACTGTCCCTGAACCGGATTACGGTTCGAAGTTAGATATCCAGAGTGACCAGAGTGGTATTTCAACAATGACTCCACGGTAACTGGCGTCACCGCTTCAAAGTCTCCCACCTATCCTACACAAGCCACACCGAACACCAATACCAAGCTGTAGTAAAGGTCACGGGGTCTTTCCGTCCTGCTGCGCGTAACGAGCATCTTTACTCGTAATGCAATTTCGCCGAGTTCGCGGTTGAGACAGTTGGGAAGTCGTTACGCCATTCGTGCAGGTCGGAACTTACCCGACAAGGAATTTCGCTACCTTAGGATGGTTATAGTTACCACCGCCGTTTACTGGGGCTTAAATTCTCAGCTTCGCCTTGCGGCTAACCGGTCCTCTTAACCTTCCAGCACCGGGCAGGCGTCAGTCCGTATACATCGTCTTGCGACTTGGCACGGACCTGTGTTTTTAGTAAACAGTCGCTACCCACTAGTCTCTGCGGCCTCCACGCCCTTTCGGAGTAAATCCTAATAAGCGGAAGGCCCCCCTTCTCCCGAAGTTACGGGGGCATTTTGCCGAGTTCCTTAACCACGATTCTCTCGATCTCCTTGGTATTCTCTACCTGACCACCTGAGTCGGTTTGGGGTACGGGCAGCTAGAACCTCGCGTCGATGCTTTTCTTGGCAGCATAGGATCACCCACTTTTTATCCGCATCGTGTCTCAGCCTCTGTGAGAGACGGATTTGCCTATCTCTCGGCCTACGCACTTGCCCCGGGACAACCATCGCCCGGGTTGGGCTACCTTCCTGCGTCACACCTGTTAATACGCTAGCCGCACCAGAACGGGGTCGAGCGTTAGACCGGCCGGCTTCACCCCGAAGGGATCCACTCAGCCGGGTTAGGACTCTTAGCACCACTGGATTAGCTTGGGCGGTTCTTCGCCGGTACGGGAATATCAACCCGTTGTCCATCGACTACGCCTGTCGGCCTCGCCTTAGGTCCCGACTTACCCAGGGAAGATTAGCTTGACCCTGGAACCCTTGGTCTTTCGGAGGACGTGTTTCTCACACGTCTTTCGCTACTCATGCCTGCATTCTCACTCGTGTAGCCTCCACGGCTGGTTCACACCGCCGCTTCGCTGGCCACACGACGCTCTCCTACCCATCAACACGGCTGGACCACGAAGGCCTACCAATAATGTCAATGCCACAACTTCGGTGGCGTGCTTGAGCCCCGTTACATTGTCGGCGCGGAATCACTTGACCAGTGAGCTATTACGCACTCTTTCAAGGGTGGCTGCTTCTAAGCCAACCTCCTGGTTGTCACAGCAACTCCACATCCTTTCCCACTTAGCACGCGCTTTGGGACCTTAGTTGGTGGTCTGGGTTGTTTCCCTCTCGACTATGAAGCTTATCCCCCACAGTCTCACTGCTGCGCTCTCACTTACCGGCATTCGGAGTTTGGCTGACGTCAGTAACCTTGTAGGGCCCATCGGCCATCCAGTAGCTCTACCTCCGGCAAGAAACACGCAACGCTGCACCTAAATGCATTTCGGAGAGAACCAGCTATCACGAAGTTTGATTGGCCTTTCACCCCTATCCACAGCTCATCCCCTCAGTTTTCAACCTAAGTGGGTTCGGTCCTCCACGACGTCTTACCGTCGCTTCAACCTGGCCATGGATAGATCACTTCGCTTCGGGTCTAGGACATGCGACTGAATCGCCCTATTCAGACTCGCTTTCGCTACGGCTACCCCACACGGGTTAACCTCGCCACATATCGCTAACTCGCAGGCTCATTCTTCAAAAGGCACGCTGTCACCCCTACTAAGGAGGCTCCAACGGTTTGTAAGCAAACGGTTTCAGGTACTATTTCACTCCCCTCCCGGGGTACTTTTCACCTTTCCCTCACGGTACTTGTCCGCTATCGGTCATCTGGGAGTATTTAGGCTTATCAGGTGGTCCTGACAGATTCACACGGGATTTCTCGGGCCCCGTGCTACTTGGGATACTCTTCGCGTCAAGAGAAGCATTTCGACTACGGGGTTGGCACCCTCTATGACCCGCCTTTCAATGCGGTTCGTCTATACATTCTTGTAACGCCGACAGTTCGGCAGAACTATCTGAAAAGTCCCACAACCCCGAATACGCAACTCCTGCCGGATATCACACGTACTCGGTTTAGCCTGTTCCGGTTTCGCTCGCCACTACTAACGGAATCGCGGTTGCTTTCTCTTCCTGTGGGTACTGAGATGTTTCACTTCCCCACGTTCCCTCTACCCGCCCTATATATTCAGGCGGGAGTCACTAGGTCGGCACGCCGCCCAGCGGGGTTTCCCCATTCGGACATCCTCGGATCAAAACTTGCTTATCAGTTCCCCGAGGCTTATCGCAGATTGCTACGTCCTTCTTCGGCTCCAGATGCCAAGGCATCCACCGTTTGCTCTTAAAGACTTGAAATCACATGAGTTGAATCGTCAATCGAAATTGACTAATGATCTTTAAGATCATCTTTCACGAACCGATCAAAAGATCAGCTCGCAAGATGCTCGCGTCCACTGTGTAGTTCTCAAAGTACGGGCGGTACCTTCCCCGCACCAGCAATCGCCGGCACAAGAAAAGGCCCAGAGGTTCGGACTTCCATCCGGTCCCTCAGGACCCAACAGCGTGCATGTGTCAGAAGCCTCACCCCGAACCGTTCCAAACCCGAAGGTCGTACTAGATCCGGAAGTCACCCTCCGACACCTCGTCAAATGTTCCACCCATGAGCTCCGGTCGAGAACATTCGTCTCGAAACCGGCTCTGTCACTCCGAAGAGTGCAGTGCTCCTTAGAAAGGAGGTGATCCAGCCGCACCTTCCGGTACGGCTACCTTGTTACGACTTAGTCCTAATTACCGATCCCACCTTCGACGGCTCCCTCCACAAGGGTTGGGCCACCGGCTTCAGGTGTTACCGACTTTCATGACTTGACGGGCGGTGTGTACAAGACCCGGGAACGTATTCACCGCAGCGTTGCTGATCTGCGATTACTAGCGACTCCGACTTCATGAGGTCGAGTTGCAGACCTCAATCCGAACTGGGACCGGCTTTTTGGGATTCGCTCCACCTCGCGGTATTGCAGCCCTTTGTACCGGCCATTGTAGCATGCGTGAAGCCCAAGACATAAGGGGCATGATGATTTGACGTCATCCCCACCTTCCTCCGAGTTGACCCCGGCAGTATCCCATGAGTTCCCACCATTACGTGCTGGCAACATAGAACGAGGGTTGCGCTCGTTGCGGGACTTAACCCAACATCTCACGACACGAGCTGACGACAACCATGCACCACCTGTTTACGAGTGTCCAAAGAGTTGACCATTTCTGGCCCGTTCTCGTATATGTCAAGCCTTGGTAAGGTTCTTCGCGTTGCATCGAATTAATCCGCATGCTCCGCCGCTTGTGCGGGTCCCCGTCAATTCCTTTGAGTTTTAGCCTTGCGGCCGTACTCCCCAGGCGGGGAACTTAATGCGTTAGCTGCGTCACGGAATCCGTGGAATGGACCCCACAACTAGTTCCCAACGTTTACGGGGTGGACTACCAGGGTATCTAAGCCTGTTTGCTCCCCACCCTTTCGCTCCTCAGCGTCAGTAACGGCCCAGAGATCTGCCTTCGCCATCGGTGTTCCTCCTGATATCTGCGCATTCCACCGCTACACCAGGAATTCCAATCTCCCCTACCGCACTCTAGTCTGCCCGTACCCACTGCAGACCCGAGGTTGAGCCTCGGGATTTCACAGCAGACGCGACAAACCGCCTACGAGCTCTTTACGCCCAATAATTCCGGATAACGCTTGCGCCCTACGTATTACCGCGGCTGCTGGCACGTAGTTAGCCGGCGCTTTTTCTGCAGGTACCGTCACTTTCGCTTCTTCCCTGCTAAAAGAGGTTTACAACCCGAAGGCCGTCATCCCTCACGCGGCGTTGCTGCATCAGGCTTTCGCCCATTGTGCAATATTCCCCACTGCTGCCTCCCGTAGGAGTCTGGGCCGTGTCTCAGTCCCAGTGTGGCCGGTCACCCTCTCAGGCCGGCTACCCGTCGACGCCTTGGTGAGCCATTACCTCACCAACAAGCTGATAGGCCGTGAGCCCATCCCAGACCGAAAAATCTTTCCAACTGCTGACCATGCGATCGCAGCTCATATCCAGTATTAGACGCCGTTTCCAGCGCTTATCCCAGAGTCAGGGGCAGGTTGCTCACGTGTTACTCACCCGTTCGCCACTGATCCACAGAGCAAGCTCTGCTTCACCGTTCGACTTGCATGTGTTAAGCACGCCGCCAGCGTTCATCCTGAGCCAGGATCAAACTCTCCGTAAAAGAAAAATACTGACAACGACCGGAATAGGCCGAAGCAGCGAGTTTGAACTGACCAAAGAGATAAATCATTGCTGACTATCCGTTGCCGACACCGAAGTGCCGGACTTTGATCCAAAGGAATCTCACCTCAGCCAAAGCTGAGATCGAGGTTATTTGGCATTTGACAAGTGCACGCTGTTGAGTTCTCAAGGATCGGATGCTCCCACACCACCCCGCAGGGCTTCGTAGTGAGGCAACTTCTCTACCTTAGGACGACGCTCTGAAACCGTCAAACCCGACACGCCGGTGATCTCGAGAGATCATGGAGTTCGGATGACGGCGGAGAGCACGTCCCGATGACCCGTCCTAGACCTGAGGTCAGACCCAATCGCTGAGCGACTGTTTCTTCTTGGAGGGGGTGGTCCGCCAGCTTGAGGGGGCGGCGGGCTTTTCAGCCTCTCGCTCTTCCCTGTGGGGCGAACAAGTAATAAGTTACGCGGGGATCGGGGACTCGGCAAATCTGCCTCGCATCCCGGGCGTGTCGAGTCCCCGGATTCCTGTCAGCGCTTGTAATTCGGCGCTTCGACGACGATCTGGACGTCGTGGGGGTGGGACTCCTTGAGGCCCGCCGAGGTGATCCGGACGAACTTGCCTCGGGCCTTCAGCTCCTCCACCGTGCGAGCGCCGACGTAGAACATCGACTGCCGCAGCCCACCGACCAACTGGTAGGCGACGGCGGACACGGGTCCGCGGTACGCGACCTGCCCCTCGATGCCTTCGGGAATCAGCTTGTCGTCGCTCGGGACGTCCGCCTGGAAATATCGGTCCTTCGAGTACGACGTCTTCTTGCCGCGGGTCTGGAGCGCCCCGAGCGATCCCATCCCCCGGTAGAGCTTGAACTGCTTGCCGCCCTGGAAGACCACTTCACCCGGCGACTCGTCGGTCCCCGCGAGGAGAGAGCCGAGCATCACGGTGTCGGCACCGGCGACGAGGGCCTTCGCGATGTCGCCGGAGTACTGAAGTCCGCCGTCCGCGATGATCGGGACGCCCGCGTCACGCGCGGCGAGGGACGCCTCGTAGATCGCGGTGACCTGGGGGACGCCGACGCCGGCGACGACTCGGGTGGTGCAGATGGAACCCGGACCGACGCCGACCTTGACCGCATCCACTCCGGCGTCGATGAGAGCCTGCGCGCCTTCACGAGTGGCGACGTTGCCGCCGATCACGTCGATGTGCGCGAACGACTCGTCTGCCTTGATCCGCTTCACCATGTCGATGACTCCGGCGGACTGGCCGTTGGCCGTGTCGACCACGATGACGTCGACACCGGCATCCCGCAACGCCTCCGCGCGTTCCCACGCGTCCCCGAAGAAGCCGATCGCCGCTCCCACGCGCAGTCGACCCTGGTCGTCTTTGGTCGCGAGGGGATACTTCTCGCTCTTGTCGAAGTCCTTGATGGTGATGAGACCCGCGAGCTTGCCGTCGTCATCGATGAGCGGCAGCTTCTCGACCCGGTGGTGCGCGAAGAGCGCGATCACCTCGTTGGCGCCGATGCCGACCCGACCGGTCACGAGGCCGTCCACGGTCATGACGTCGCGGACCTTCGTGGTCTGACGCTCGAAGCCGGAGACGAAGCGCATGTCTCGGTTCGTGACGATGCCGACGAGCTTCCCGTCGTCGTCGATGACGGGAAGCCCCGAGATGCGGTACTGGCCGCAGAGGGTGTCGACCTCTTCGATGGTGGCGTCCGGGGTCGTCGTGATCGGGTCCGTGATCATGCCGGACTCGCTGCGCTTGACCTGGTCGACCATCTTCGCCTGATCGGCGATCGAGAGGTTGCGGTGGATGATGCCGATGCCGCCCTCGCGTGCGATCGCGATGGCGAGGCGGGCCTCGGTCACGGTGTCCATCGCTGCGGACAGAAGCGGGGTCGCGACGGTGATGCGCCTCGTGACCCGGGATGAGGTGTCGGCCTCGGACGGGATGACGTCCGTGTGGCCGGGCAGCAGCAGGACGTCGTCGTACGTCAGTCCCACGAATCCGAACGGGTCGTTGTGGTCGCTCATGCGCGCTCCTTCTCGGTCTCGAAGATTCTAAGCGTCGGGGGGCTCCCTGTATTCCTCGCCCGCGCGTCCGAGTTGCGCCACCGAAACACGCAGGCAACAATCAACCAATACGTTCAGGTGTCGCCGAAGCCACCGAACACTGGTACCCCTCGGCGCGTTCGACCACTCAACTCAGGAGGTGCCAGTGGCGATCACCCCGACGACGCGCACTGTCCGTCGCCCGGGGCGGATGACACATCGGGTGTCCGCCCTCGCCGCGTTACTCTTCGCGGCGATCGTGCTCCTCTGCGCGATGCCCTCAGCGGCCTTCGCAGCGGCTCCCGACAACCCGGGAGACGACCAGGAGAAGACTTCGTTCTACTTCGCGGGAGTCATCACCTTCGATGACAAGCCCGTTCCCGATGTGGGCCTCTCCGTCGAAGGCGACGGATTCGAGGCATCCACCATCACGACCACCGACGGCCGTTGGCGGCTGTACGTCCCCGAGAAGGCGACCTACACCCTCACCGTCGACGAGTCGACCCTCCCCGAGGGCGTCATCGTCGAGGGCGACTCCGCGTCGCAGGAGGTCGAGTTCGGGCTCACCGGCTCGAAGATCGTCAACCTCTTCCTCGGGGAGGGCCAGCGGCAGACGGTGTCGTTCGTCGATCAACTCGCGTCGCGCCTCTTCAACGGCCTGAACTTCGGCCTGCTCCTCGCCCTCGCAGCCATGGGCGCCGCGCTCATCTACGGGACGACGGGGCTCTCGAACTTCGCCCACGGTGAGCTCGTCACCTGGGGCGCGCTCATCGCGATGATCTTCAGCACGATGTGGCAGCTGCCGCTCTGGCTCGGCATCATCGCGGCGCTCCTGGGAGGTGCGGCGCTGGGGCTCGCCTCGGATGCCGCCATCTGGCGCCCGCTCCGCCGAAGAGGGCTCGGGGTGGTCCAGCTGATGATCGTCAGCATCGGCTTCTCACTGGCCCTGCGGTACACGTACCAGTTCGTCATCGGCGGGTCGACGTACCAGCTGCCCGGTGCCAGCCCGGCGCCGATCCAGCTCGGGCCGATCTCCGTGTCGTACATCGACCTGATCAGCATGGGCGTTAGCATCCTCGTCATCCTCGCGGTCGCGTACTTCCTCCTCGGAACGCGCATCGGCAAGGCGACGCGAGCGATCTCCGACAACCCGCAGCTCGCCGCCGCCTCCGGCATCAATGTCGACCGCGTCGTGCGGATCGTCTGGATCCTCGCCGGCGTCCTCGCCGCGCTCTCGGGTGTGCTCTGGGCCTACTTCCGCCCGGGCGTCAAATGGGACATGGGCACGCAGATGCTGCTGCTGATCTTCGCGGCGATCACGCTCGGCGGACTCGGCACCGCATTCGGCGCCCTCCTCGGATCCCTCATCGTCGGCATCGTCGTCGAGACCTCGACGCTGTGGATCCCCTCAGACCTGAAGTACGCGGGCGCTCTCGTCGTACTCATCCTCATCCTGCTCGTGCGACCACAGGGTCTGCTGGGCCGTAAAGAGAGATTGGGGTAGCCCGTGGACTGGGGTGCCATCGTCGGAAACACGCTCAGCTATCTGCTGAGTCCTATCACCATCGCGTACGCCCTGGCGGCGACCGGCTTGGCCGTGCACTTCGGCTACGCGGGCCTGCTGAACTTCGGCATGGCAGGCTTCATGGCCCTCGGCGGCTACGGCTACGCGATCTCCGTTCTCAGCTTCGGTCTGCCGTGGTGGCTGGGGATGATCATCGGGCTCCTGCTCGCGGCCGTCTTCGCTCTCGTGCTCGGCATCCCGACCCTGCGTCTTCGTGCCGACTACCTCGCGATCGTGACGATCGCGGCGGCGGAGATCGTCCGACTCCTCTTCACCACGCAGGTGTTCGACGAGTACACGAACTCGGCCGACGGTCTCGGCAACTACCACGGCGGATTCCGGGATGCGAACCCGTTCCCCGACGGCACGTACGGCTTCGGACCGTGGACGTTCAACGCGGACGGCCTGTGGGTGCGCGTGTTCGGACTCCTGATGCTGGCGATCGCGCTGTTCGTGGTCTGGTCCCTGGTGCGCAGCCCCTGGGGTCGCGTCCTCAAGGGCATCCGCGAGGACGAGGACGCGATCCGCGCTCTCGGCAAGAACGTCTTCGCCTACAAGATGCAGGCGCTCGTGGTGGGTGGCATGATCGGCGCCCTCGGCGGCATCGTGTTCGTGCTGCCCTCGGCGGTGGTCCCCTCCAGTTACACGACGTCGCTCACGTTCTTCCTCTGGACGATCCTGCTGCTCGGCGGCGCCGCGACCATCTTCGGCCCGTCGATCGGCGCCGTCCTCTTCTGGATGGTCATGGCGCTGCTCGGCAACATGCTCCCCGAGCTCGCGTCGCAGGGATTCCTGCCGATGACGAGCATCCAGGCCGGTACGCTCCGCTTCATCCTCGTCGGAGTCGCGCTGATGCTGCTGGTCATCTTCCGACCGCAGGGCCTTCTCGGCAACAAGAAGGAGATGACCTTTGTCAAGTGATCTGACCCCCGACAACCCGGCCGCGACGGCTACGCCGACCGGGTCGGTCCGTCGCCCGAAGACCACCGGTCTCGCCAAGGGCGACAACGTCCCCGGCGTCGCGAAGAACGACCCGATCCTCGTGATCGACGACGTCCAGCGTCGCTTCGGCGGACTGACGGCAGTGGATGTCGAGCACCTCGAGATCCCTCGCAACGCGATCACCGCGCTCATCGGACCGAACGGCGCGGGCAAGACCACGCTGTTCAACCTCCTCTGCGGCTTCGACAAGCCCAACAGCGGGCGCTGGTCGTACGACGGCAAGAACCTCGCCGGCATCCCGGCCTTCAAGGTCGCCCGGATGGGCCAGGTCCGCACCTTCCAGCTCACCAAGGCGCTCGCCCTGCTGACCGTCCTCGAGAACATGAAGCTCGGTGCACCCGGACAGCGAGGGGAGAAGTTCTGGCAGAGCTTCCTGCCGAAGCTGTGGCGCACGCAGGAGAAGCAGATCGAGGAGAAGGCCCGCGGCCTCCTCGCGCGGTTCAAGCTCGACGCCAAGGAGAAGGACTTCGCCGCGAGCCTCTCCGGCGGACAGCGGAAGCTCCTCGAGATGGCGCGCGCGCTCATGAGCGACCCGAACCTCGTCATGCTCGACGAGCCCATGGCCGGTGTGAACCCGGCTCTGACGCAGTCGCTCCTCGACCACATCCTCGACCTGAAAGAGCTCGGCATGACCGTGCTCTTCGTCGAGCACGACATGCACATGGTCCGTCACATCGCCGACTGGGTCGTCGTGATGGCCGAGGGCAAGGTCGTGGCCGAAGGACCGCCCGACACCGTGATGCAGGACAAGGCGGTCATCGACGCCTACCTCGGCAGTCACCAGGATGTCGACCTCGGCGTCGTGACCGGCCGCGTCCCGGGCGAGCTGGACGAGTCCGCTCGCGAGATGCTCGCGGAGATCGAAGAAGAGGAGGCGTCCTCGATCGCGGACGCCGAGAAAGAGGACAAATGACCGAGGCATCCGGAGCGACCTCCCCTCAGGTCGGCGCGGTCGACGATCGCGAGATCGTCGTCGAGGTCCGCGATCTGCTGGCCGGCTACCTGCCGGGCATCAACATCATCAACAACGCGAACCTGGTCGCCCGCAAGGGTGAGCTGATCGGCATCATCGGCCCGAACGGCGCCGGCAAGTCGACACTCCTCAAATCCATCTTCGGCATGGTCAAGGTGCGCGGCGGCGAGATCAACGTCGACGGCGAGAGCATCATCGGGCTGAAGTCCGACAGCCTCGTGCGTCGAGGCGTGGCGTTCGTCCCGCAGACCAACAACGTCTTCCCGTCGCTCTCGATCGAGGAGAACCTGCAGATGGGGCTGTACCAGCGCCCCAGCGCCTACAAAGAGCGGCTCGAGTTCGTCACGTCGATCTTCGCCGAGCTGGGCAAGCGCCTGAAGCAGCGCGCCGGCTCCCTCTCGGGCGGTGAACGGCAGATGGTCGCCATGTCGCGGGCCCTCATGATGAACCCGTCGGTCCTCCTCCTCGACGAGCCGAGCGCCGGCCTCTCCCCCGTCCGCCAGGACGACGCCTTCATCCGCGTCTCAGACATCAACAAGGCCGGGGTGACCACGATCATGGTCGAGCAGAACGCTCGTCGCTGCCTGCAGATCTGCGACCGCGGGTACGTGCTCGACCAGGGTCGTGACGCCTACGAGGGCACGGGCCGCGAGCTCCTGAACGACCCGAAGGTGATCGGCCTCTACCTCGGCACCCTCGGCACCGACTGACTGACCACCTCACGACGACGCCCCCGCTGCTTCGGCTGACGGGGGCTTCGTCATGCGCGGCATCCGCTACGCGCGCAGAAAGAAGACGACCCCCGGGGAGTGATCCCCGGGGGTCGTCTTCAGTGACGCGTCTCAGTTGATGCGCGTGTGGGTGTTGTCGGCGCCGTACTGGAAGATGCCGATGGTGGCCTCGGTCGGGTCGCCCTTCTCGTCGAAGGTGATCGGACCGGAGTAGCCGTCGTAGTCCGCGACGCCGCCGCCGAGGATGATGTCGGCGCACTCCGCGAACGTCGTGCACTTGGTGCCGTCACCGCTGCCGCCGGAGACCTCCTGCAGCTTGCCGGCGATCGCCGGGCCGGTGGCGTCGTTGGCCGCCAGCGCGGCGAGGGCCAGCAGGACGGCGGCGTCGTACGACTCAGCCGCGTAGGACTGGTCCTCGAGCTCGCTGTTACCCGCAGCGGTCCAAGCGGTGTTCAGTCGCTCGACGAAGTCGTCCTCGAGCACGGGTCCAGGGGTCGTGCCCTGAGCACCCTCGAGCGAGACGCTGACGTCGTCGCCCCACTGCTTGAGGTTTCCGTCGACCAGGTAGAAGTTCTTCGCGTCCTGACCGGCGTTGACCAGCAGCGGCGCGATCGTGGCGAACTCGTCGAACGTGATCGCGACGATGGCGTCGGGGTTCTCCGCGGCCACCGTGGCGACCTGGGCGTCGAACGAGGTGTCGCCGGTGTTGAACGAGGCCTCCGCGACCACCTCGCCTCCGGTGCCCTCGAACACCTCCTTGACCACGTTGCGCAGGCCCGTGCCGTACGCGTCGTTGATGTAGATGATGCCGATCGTGCTCTTGCCGTCTTCGGCGATCTTGTTCGCGAGGACCTCCCCCTGGAGCAGGTCGCTCGGCGCGGTGCGCCAGTAGAGGTTGTCGTCGTCCCAGTCGGTGAAGTCGGGCGACGTGTTGGCGGGCGAGAAGGTGATGATGCCCTCGGACACGTTGCTGTCCAGGAAGAGCTTGCTGACGCCGGATGCCGCGGCACCGATCATCGCCGAGACGCCCTCGTTCTGGAGGCGGGGCACGGTGGTCTCGTACGCCTTGTTGTCGGTGTCACCCGAGTCACCGGCGCTGAGGTCGACCGTGATGCCCTTCTTGGCCTCGTTGATCTCGTTGACGGCGAGGAGCACACCGGCCTCTTCGGGCGGGCCGAGGAAGGCGAGGCTTCCCGTCTGGGGCAGAACCGTCCCGAGCTTGAGCGTGAGCTCGTCGCGCTCGACGGCGGGGCCGCTGGAGGCCGAGGATGCCGGTGCGGTCGGGGAGCCGGCACAGCCGGCGAGGACGAGGGCGGTCGCGCTGGCGAGGGCGATGCCGCCCATGGCCTTCGCGACGCGCGATCGGGTGAAGACGGACATTGTGCTCCTTGCTGTGGTGACACGGGTCGAATCGGGCCCGGCCCGGTGTGATCAACCTAGCGGTGAGCCCGTCTCCGCAATGTTGCCGTTCGTTAACGATGTGTAACGAGGTGGGCACGCTCCCATAACGGCGGGGAAAGCGGCGTCCGGCTCTATCAGACCGGGTCGGGGACGGCGGTCACCGCGCGGGCACGTTCGCGGCGGGAGGCCAGGAGCGAGTCCACCGCGAACACCGCGATGGCGACCCAGACGAGACCGAAACCGATCCACCGCTCGAACGGCATCGGCTCCTGCAGGATGAGCACGCCCGTGAGGAACTGCATGACCGGCGCGATGAACTGCAGGATGCCGACCACGGTCAGCGACGTGCGCCTGGCACCGGCGGAGAAGAAGAGCAGCGGGATGGCGGTGACGGCGCCGGCGAGTAGGAGGAGGACCATGTGGCCGGAGCCTTCGCGCCCCATCGTGAGCCCCGACGTCACTCCGACCGCGACGAGCTGGATGACGGCGATGGGAACGAGCCAGAACGATTCGAGTGTGAGGCCGCTGACGGCATCCACCGAGGGTCCGATCCGCTTCTTGACGAGACCGTACGTCGCGAAACTCGCCGCGAGGGCGAGGGCGATCCACGGCACGTCTCCGACCGCGACGATGATGACGACGACGGCCGCGACGGCGATGCCGACGGCGACCCACTGCGCGGGGCGCAGGCGCTCCTTCAGAACGAGCACGCCGAGGAGGACGGTGGCGATCGGGTTGATGAAGTAGCCGAGGCTCGTCTCCACGACATGACCGGTCAGGGTGCCGATGAGGAACACCTGCCAGTTGACGTAGATGAGCAGGCCGGCGACGAGCGTCCAGAGCATGAGCCGTCGGTCCCGGAGGATGGCGCGCATCCGCCCCCAGCCGCGGGTGACGGCGATCAGCGCGACGCAGAAGACGAGGCTCAGCACGATGCGCCAGCCGACGACCTCCCACGGCGTCGTGGGGGCGAGGCTGACGAAGTAGAGCGGGAGGAAGCCCCAGAGAACGTAGGCCGAGAAGACGAAGACACCGCCGAGGGACTTCTCGCGGGCGGCATCCTCAGGTGTCATGAGTACGAGCCTACGACGGTCATGACACCGCCGTCAGCACCGTGACTGCCGACGTTCGCGCGGATCCTGCCAGGGGAAGACGCAGGGCCCGGATGCCGAAGCATCCGGGCCCTGTGAAAGGTGCTGCGTGTCAGCGGACGACGACCGCGAGGACGTCGCGAGCCGAGAGCACGAGGAACTCGTCGGCGCCGAACTTGACCTCGGTGCCGCCGTACTTGCTGTACAGAACGCGGTCGCCGACGGCGACGTCGAGCGGAACGCGGTTGCCGTTGTCGTCGATGCGGCCGGGGCCCACGGCCACGACCTCGCCCTCCTGGGGCTTCTCCTTGGCGGTGTCAGGGATGACCAGGCCACTTGCGGTGGTCTGCTCGGCCTCGACCTGCTTGATGACGATGCGGTCTTCGAGCGGCTTGATGGAAACCGACACGTTCTACCTCTTTCTTGCTGGTGGGGTCCTGCTTCAAGACTCATCAGCACTCGCTTACCGAGAGTGCTAACGAAAGTCTAGGGCGCGGCTGGCACTCATGCAACGCGAGTGCCAACAGTGATCGGGATGCCGGTGCGCCTAGGCTGGCCGGATGGAACAGGCCGAGCTGACCGCCCTCCTGACACCGCAGGGATTGCGCATGGTCGACGCGGTCGGACCCCTGGCATCCACCACCGAGGTCGCCGCCGCCGTCTCGCGTCTGCGCGCCGCGGGCCACTCCCCCGACCTGGTGTCCGCCGTCGTCGGACAGGCCCACCTGCGGGTGCGGGCCGCCGCGAAGTTCGGCCCGTTCGCGGACCGTATGCTCTTCACCCGAGCGGGACTCGAGCAGGCCACACGCCTCGAGGTCGCCGCGCGTCACGCGGGGCGATTCCGGGATGCCGGGGTGCAGCGCGTCGCGGACCTCGGCTGCGGCATCGGGGGCGATGCCCTCGGCCTGGCGGGCCTGGGGCTCGACGTCCTGGCCGTCGACGCGGATGAGACCACCGCAGCCCTGGCGGCCTACAACCTCGCACCGTTCGGCGAGGCGGTCACCATCCGGAGCGGCCTCGCCGAGGAGACCGACCTCGACGGCTGGGACGCCGTCTGGCTCGACCCGGCCCGCCGCACCGCGGGTCACTCCGAGACCTCGCGCACCCGGCCGGAGGACTGGTCGCCGTCGCTGGAGTGGGCTTTCGCACTGGCGGAGCGGATGCCGGTGGGCATCAAGCTCGGTCCGGGACTCGACCGCGACCTCATCCCCGACGGGGTGGAGGCGCAGTGGATCAGCGTCGACGGCTCGACCGTCGAGCTCGTGCTCTGGTCGGGGTCGCTGCGGCGCGAGGGTGTGCGGCGGTCGGCTCTCGTCATCCGCGGCGGGTCGGCAGCGGAGCTCACCGCCCCGGCCGACTCCCCCGATGAGCCGGTCCGCGAGCTCGGCGCGTTCCTCCACGAACCGGAGGGCGCGGTCATCCGCGCTCGCCTGATCGGCGAGGTGGCGCGGGACCTGCACGCAGGCATGGTCGCCGACGGCATCGCCTACCTGACGTCGGATGCCGCGCTGACGAATCCGTTCGTGCAGTCGTTCCGCGTGCGCGAGGTCCTGCCGGTGAAGGTGCCGGCGATCAACGCCGCCCTGCAGGCGAACGGGATCGGCACCGTCGAGATCAAGAAGCGCGGCGTGGATGTCGATCCGGCGCAGTTCCGCCGCAAGCTCACGCTGCGCGGAGACGCGTCGGCGACGCTCATCCTCACGCGACTCGGCGAGGGTCCGAAGGCGAAGCGAGTCGCGGTTCTGGCCGACCGGGTCTGACTCAGCCGAAGAGCGCGCCCTGGGTCCCTGCCCACCACAGCCAGCCGGCGCTGTACAGGAGCGACCCGACGCTGAGTCCCAGGCCCCAGAGAGCTGTCTCGCGCTTCTCCCACGGGCGGCGGAGCGCGAGGACGGCGAGGACGACGCCGATCACCCCGACCGGGAAGCCCCAGCCGACGAAGCACGCGAGGATCAGGCCGAGCCCGCCGAACAGCACCGACCATCCGGCGCTTCGCGGCAGCACCGGCGTCGGCGGGATCCACCGCACGTCGGGCGAGGCGTCCTCTGCCGGGTCCGGGTGCACCGCCAGGGGCGGGGCGACGGGGAGCGGTTGCGTCAGCTCGCGCCGGAAGCCGCCGCGGTGGGCACCGGGGAGGGCGGAGTCGGTCGGTGCGGGCGCGACGTCCTCCGACGCCGGCTCGACCACAGGCCCCTGAGACGGGGAGGCGGGACCCTGCGTCGAAGCGGTGGGGCGCGGCATCCGCTCGTCGGTCATGACGACGCCGCCACCTGGATCGTGGTGACCGGCAGGGTGGAGTCGGCACCGAAGGCGAGGGTCGAGGCGGGGCGGCCGCTCATGATGAGCTCCGAGGCGAGCGCGGCGATCATGGCGCCGTTGTCGGTGCAGAGCGAGAGCGGCGGGATGCGGACGGAGACCCCAGCGGCCTCGGCGCGCTCGAGGGCGACGTCGCGCAGGCGCTTGTTCGCGATGACGCCGCCACCCAGCAGCAGGCGCGGCACTCCGTGGCGGGCGCAGGCGTCGAGGGCCTTGGTGACGAGGACGTCGACGACCGCTTCGCGGAAGGATGCCGCGACGTCCGGCACCGACACGGGTTCCCCCGTCGCCTCGTGCTGCTCGACCCACCGCGCGACGGCGGTCTTGAGACCCGAGAACGAGAAGTCGTACCGATGCTCGGCCATGTCGGACGCGCGGGACATGCCGCGCGGGAACCGGATGGCGTTCGGATCTCCGGATGCTGCGGCGCGGTCGATCTCGGGTCCGCCGGGATACGGCAGCCCGAGGATGCGGGCGATCTTGTCGAAGGCCTCGCCGGCGGCGTCGTCCATCGTCTCGCCGAGGAGCTCGACGTCCGAGACGAGGTCGCGGACGAGCAGGAGCGAGGTGTGTCCGCCGCTGACCAGCAGGGCGACGGTGGGGTACTCGACCTCGTCGCCGGTGAGGATGTCGGCGGCGATGTGGCCGACGAGGTGGTTCACGGCGTAGAGCGGCTTGTCGAGGCTGACGGCGAGCGCTTTCGCGGCGCCGACGCCGACCATGAGGGCGCCGGCGAGGCCGGGGCCGCTCGTGACGGCGACCGCGTCGATGTCGGCGAGGGTGACCTGCGCCTCGGCGAGCGCCGCCTCGATCGCAGGCTGCAGCGCCTCGAGGTGGGCCCGGGCGGCGACCTCGGGCACGACGCCGCCGTAGCGGGCGTGCTCGTCCATCGAGCTCGCGATCGTGTTCGACAGCAGGGTGCGGCCGCGGACGATGCCGATGCCGGTCTCGTCGCAGCTCGTCTCGATACCCAGCACGAGGGGTTCGCGCGTCATGTCAGCACCAGCCCCTCTCGGCCGTCGGGGCCGCCGTGGTCCGCGCCTCCCAGGCGACGAGGTTCAGCTGCATGACGACCGCGTCGACGTCGTCGGGCTGGTAGTAGCGGGGGCGGCGGCCGACCTCGACGAAGCCCTCAGACAGGTACAGCGCGGTGGCGCCGGGGTTGTCGGCTCGGACCTCGAGGAACATCTCGCGGGCGCCGCGACTGCGGGCGGTCGTCAGCAGTTCGCGCAGGAGCGCGCGGCCTCGACCGTGACCCCGCGCGTCGGCGGCGATCGCGATGGTCTGGATGTCGGCATCCGCTGCGCCCTCGACGGCGCGGACACCGCCGTACCCGACGAGGCGGCCCGCTTCGACGTCGACGACGTAGCGGCCGTGGGGCGAGGCGAGCTCGCCGGCCATGAGCACGTCGCTCCAGGCGTCGGTCGGGAACGAGGCGCGCTCGAGGCGCATGATGTCGTCGAGGTCGTCGCCGGTGGCAGTACGGAGGGTCACTGGCCGACCTTCTTCCGCGGGCCGGGCATGGTGACGTCGGGGGCGCGCAGGTAGAGCGGCTCCCCGATGTCCTCGACGCGACCGGCCGCGACCGCGCGGGCCGCGACGACGGCGACCATGACTCCCGGGATGACGGTCGTGTCGCGCCGCTCGGCGTCGTGCTCTGCGAGCGCCGCGTCGATGTCGTCGCGCTTCACGAGCGTCGCGTCGGTGACGCGCACCGGCAGGCCGTCGTCGTCGATGCCGTCGTAGACCGTGAACGCGAACTCCTTGCGGCGCGCGTCGGTCACGACCGCGAAGCGGGGCACGTCGGCGAACGGGTCGGCGAGCAGCACCGCGAGGGCGGCCGCGTCGTGGCTCCGCACCGGGACGACCGGGATGCCGCGGCCCAGGGCGAACGCGCGCGCCGCCGCGATCCCGACCCGGAGTCCCGTGAATGGACCCGGGCCCATGCCCGCGGCGACGTGGGTCAGGCCGACGGGCTCGGGAGCTCCGGTCGCGCCGATGGGGCCGTGCGCGGCATCCGTCATCACCGTCTCGAGCAGCGTGCCGATGATCTCGGCGTGGCCGAGAGCGTCGGCGCTGGCGGCATCGGCCCGAATGGCACCGTCGGCGTCGGTGACGGCGACGGCCGTGCCGAGGGAGGTGTCGATGCCGAGAATCACAGGGTCAAGGGTATCCGGGCGAGCGGATGCCGCGCCGCGTCAGGAGCGCCGCGAGACGGTGACGATGCGGGGAGCGGCGTCCTCGAGCTCCGCGGCGTAGTGGCCGGTCGTGCCGCAGGCGTTGTCGATGCCGGTGCCGCTCCAGCCGCGCTCGATCTCGAGCTCCCACCACGCGTCCACGAGACCGTCGACCATGCCGCGGCCCCATTCGACGATCGTGACGGAGTTGTCGGGGTCGAGGCCGAGGTCGTCGAGCTCGGCGGGCGAGCCGAGCCGGTAGGCGTCGACGTGCACGAGCGGCGGACCGCCCACCTCGGACGGGTGCGTGCGCGCGATGACGAACGTGGGGCTCTGCACGGGACCGCGGATGCCGAGGCCCGCGCCGATCCCGCGGGTCAGGGTCGTCTTGCCCGCCCCGAGCGGACCGGTCAGCACGATGAGGTCACCGGCGGTGAGGACGGCGCCGAGCTCGCGGCCGAGCGCCTCCATGTCGTCCGGCGACGCGATCTCGCGGCGCCCCTCGAACTGTTCGATGCCGGTCATGACCGCACCTCCCGCCGCGGCACACGCGGTCCGATGCGTGTGACGATCTCGTAGTTGATGGTGTGCGCCGCATCGGCCCAGTCGGTCGCGGACGGGACGCCGGTCGCCGGGTCGCCGAAGAGCACGGCCTCGTCGCCGACCTCGACGGGCTCGTCGCCCGCGTCGACGACGAACTGGTCCATCGCGATGCGGCCGGCGACGGGGAACGTCCGCCCGCCGATCGAGACGGGACCCGCTCCGGATGCCGCGCGCGGCACTCCGTCGGCGTATCCGACCGAGATGAGCGCGAGGGTCGACTCGTGCGCTGTGCGGTGCAGGTAGCCGTACGAGACGCCCTGACCAGCGGGGACGCGGCGGACGGCGGCGACCGAGGCGCGGAGCGTCATGGCGGGACGCAGGCCGAGGTCGGCCGAGGAGCGATCCTCGAACGGCGACAGGCCGTAGATCGCGACGCCCAGGCGGACGCAGCCGAGCCGAGCCTCGGGGAGGCCGATGGCGGCGTGCGAGGCCGCGATGTGACGCAGCGGCGGGCGGAGGCCCGCTCCCTCCGCGGCCGCCTGCGCGACCGTGAACCGCGAGAGCGCGGTGCGGTCATCGGCGTCCGAGGTGTTGGAGAGGTGACTGAAGATGCCGAGCACGCGGATGAGACCCTCGCGCTCGAACCGGGCGGCCTCGGCGAACACGACCCCGTAGTCGGCGGGGGCGATGCCGTTGCGGCCGAGGCCGGTCTCGACCTTGAGCTGGACGGTCACGGGCCGACCCGGCGATCCGGCCCGTGCGGCGGCGCGGAGCTGCTCGAGGCTCGAAACGCCGAGCTCGATGCGGGCGGCGGCGGCAGCGGCGAAATCGGCGCCCGGCGCGTGGAGCCACGCGAGCACGGGCGCGTCGATCCCGGCGTCCCGCAGCTGCAGCGCCTCGGGGATGTCGGCGACCGCGAGGCGCGCCGCTCCCCCGTCGAGGGCCGCGCGACCCGACCGCACGGCACCGTGACCGTAGCCGTCGGCCTTGACCACGGCGATGACCTCGGACTCGGTGAGCCGAGCGAGGTGGCGGACGTTGTGCTCGATGGCGCCGACGTCGATCACCGCTTCACGGGCCACGCCCTGCGGCATCCGGCTCATGACGCGGACTCCGCGATGACGTACGCCGTCGCGAGTCCCGCATCGTGCGAGAGCGACAGGTGGACGGTCTGGATGCCGCGGCCCGCGACGGTCGCCGCCGTCTCACCCGACAGCGCGAAGACGGGGCGGCCCGAGGGCTCGGAGGCCACCTCGATGTCGGTCCAGTGCACGCCCTCGGAACCGCCGAGCGCCTTGATGAGCGCTTCCTTCGCGGCGTAGCGAGCCGCCAGCGAGTGGGGCTTGAGGGTCTGCTCGGAGGCCGTGAACAGCCGGGTCATGAGCTTCGGGGTGCGCTCGATCGAGCGCTCGAATCG
Organism: Microbacterium sp. LKL04; assembly: GCF_900102005.1. Taxonomy (NCBI): domain Bacteria; kingdom Bacillati; phylum Actinomycetota; class Actinomycetes; order Micrococcales; family Microbacteriaceae; genus Microbacterium; species Microbacterium sp. LKL04. The sequence goes on from NZ_LT627736.1 coordinate 1,939,201, forward strand.
CGGGATGTCGACGAGGTCGACACCGATTCCGATGATCATCCCGCCTCCTGTCGCCGCGCTCTACGGCATCAGATCAGGATATCGGGCGCGGCTCAGGCGACGGCGAGGCGGGGCGGCGTTGCAGAGCACACGCCGCGTTCGAGACGAGCGCGCCTGCGGCGGCGCCGCGAATCACCACCCGCGTGCCGAGTCACCAGGCGCTGGCACGCATTCGGGTGGTGATTCGGCGCGTCGCTGGTGATTCGGCCTCAGGGTTCGCGGCGGCGGGCGCGGCTCAGGCGACGGGGCGCGATCGGGCGCGGCTCAGGCGACGGCGAGGCGCACGACGCGTTCGACGGCGTCGAGGCCCGGCGCGAGCTGCGCGTTCGAGCGCGCATACGTCTCCCGCGAGCGGCCGTAGGGGTCGACGACGTCGTCGTCGAGGGGGTCGCCGGGCGGCAGGACGAGCCCCCGCTGCCCGGCGAGGACGGCGAGCGCACCGCGCAGCCGCTCGCGGGGATCGCTACCCGTCGCACCGGCCCGGATCGCGTCGTCGGAGGTCGCGGCGGCGAGTCGTTCGAACTCGCGGATGGTGAAGGCCGACCGGAGCTTCGACGGGGCGAGCTCGACGATCCCGCGCCGGTGCTCGCGGTCCATCGCGAGCACGAGGTCGGGCTCCCGGAGGAGGCCCTCCGTCAAGAAGCGCGAGCCGTGGGCCTGAATGCGATCGGCCGGCACGCCGTACCCTGCCGCCAGCTCGGCGGCTTCGACCGGCATCCGGTCACCGCCGCGGGCGCGCACACCGGCGCTCGTCGCGGTCACCCCGAGGTCCCCGAGACGGTGCTGCAGAACGAGCGCTGCCAGCGGCGAGCGGCAGATGTTGCCCGTGCAGACGGTCAGGATGTGGATCACGCGGTACCCCTTCGGAACGGATGCCGCGGCTCGCCCCTCGCCGACGGCCCCACCTCGGTGCTCGGCGGAACGACGGCGCTGCGGCGGGACGCGGACGGGCACCCGATACGGTAGGCCCGTGCAGGATCAGCTTAGCGACGGCCACACGACCGCCGATCCCGTCTCGGAGCCGCCCTCCGAGACGGGGGTCGACGCGCCACGCCGTCGAGGGCGGCGGCAGCGACGCACCGACTGGCGCCTGGGTGGGACGGCCGTCCGCTCCTGGAACGGCAGCCTCCTCGTCGTGGCCCTGCTCAGCCTCGGTGCGGCGATCTTCGCCGGGTCGCTCGTCCAGCTGCTGTGGACGAACCCGTGGGCGCCCCTCGCGTCGACCGTGGTTCTGTGGGTCGGCATGCTCGTCCCCGTCGCGGTGGCCTTCCGCCGGGGATGGCCCGCGGGCCTGCTGCGGTTCCGCGCGGCCGACCTCGTCTACGCGCTCGCCCTGGGCCTCGGGCTCCGCCTTCTCGACGGGTGGGTGACGGATGCCGCATCCCGCCCCTTCCCGACGGCGGACCCGACCCCCTCGTGGCTGCTGACGGAGGCTCTCCCCGCGGGACTCATCGGCCCGGCGGTCGAGGAGTTCTTCTTCCGCACCGTGATCCTGGTGGCGGTCTACTCGCTGCTTCGTCGCCCCGCCGGACGGCTGGCCGCGGCGGTCGCTGCCGTTCTCGTGTCGACGGCGACGTTCATCCTCATCCACGTGGTGGACGGGTCGCTGCCGGTCGCGGAGTCGATCTCGGTGGGCGCCGTCGGGCTCGTGTGCGCGACGCTCGTGATCCTCACGGGTCGCATCTGGGGCGCCGTGCTCGTGCACGTCGTCTACAACGCGACGATGCTTCTGCTCCTCGCCGCGGGCGGCGTGATCTCCGGCGGGCAGTGACACCACCCGCCGGAGCCCGGACCCCCGATCAGGGGTGAACGGTCAGGGGCGACCCATGCCGTAGTACGTCCACCCGGCGGCGCGCCAGGCGGCCGGGTCGAGGGCGTTGCGACCGTCGACGACGATGCGTCCGGCGGCGAGCTGCGCGGCGTGCTCGGGGTCGAGCTCGCGACGGTACTCGTCCCACTCGGTGACGAGGACCACCGCTTCGGCGCCCGTGAGCGCCTCATCGCGGTCGGCTACGTAGGACAGCTGCGGGTGCTGACGGCGGGCGTTCTCGATCGCCTCGGGGTCGGTGACGGAGACGATGGCTCCGAGGCCGTGCAGGCGGACGGCGACGTCGAGACCGGGCGAGTCGCGGATGTCGTCGGAGTGCGGCTTGAACGCCGCGCCGAGGACGGTGACCTTCTTGCCGTAAGCGCTGCCGCCGAGGCCCTGGACGACGAGGTCGACGGCGCGGTCGCGACGACGCATGTTGATCTCGTCGACTTCGCGCAGGAAGGCGACGGACTCGCCGCGGCCGAGCTCTTCGGCACGGGCCGAGAAGGCGCGGATGTCCTTGGGCAGGCAGCCGCCGCCGAAGCCGATGCCGGCTCCGAGGAAGCGGCGACCGATGCGCGCGTCGTGGCCGATCGCGTCGGCGAGCATCGTGACGTCGGCACCGGCGACCTCGGCGATCTCGGCCATGGCGTTGATGAAGCTGATCTTCGTGGCGAGGAACGCATTCGCCGACACCTTGACGAGCTCGGCGGTGGCGTAGTCGGTCACGATGAAGGGCGTGCCCTTCGCGATCGAGGGGTGGTACACCTCGCGGAGGACCTGCGTGACCCGCTCGCCCTCCTCACCGGCGGGAACGCCGGCGACGAGACGGTCGGGGTCGACCGTGTCCTGGACGGCGAAGCCTTCGCGCAGGAACTCGGGGTTCCAGACGAGCGTTGCGCCCGCCTCGCTGACGCGGGGGGCGAGGGATGCCGCGGTCCCGACCGGAACGGTCGACTTGCCGGCGACGATGTCGCCCTCGGAGAGGTGGGGCAGGAGGGCGTCGACGGCGGCGTTGACGTAAGTGAGGTCGGCCGCGTAGCCGCCCTTGACCTGCGGCGTACCGACACCCACGAAGTGGACCTTCGCCCCCGCGGCGGCGGCGAAGTCGGTCGTGAACGAGAGCCGGCCCGAGGCGATGCCGTCAGCGAGGATCTCGGCGAGACCGGGCTCGAAGAAGGGCGCCTTACCCGAGGCGAGGGTCGCGATCTTGCGCTCGTCGACGTCGATGCCGACCACCTCGTGGCCGATCGAGGCCATCGCGGCGGCGTGGACGGCACCCAGGTAGCCGCATCCGATGACAGAAAGTCGCATCGTGAGAGTCCCTCCATGACGGCGCCGAGTCCTCGACACCCCGGTCGTTTCTACCAGATTCCCGGGTCGATCTTTTCTCGGCGGTGTGTCTGGGAGGTGTCGAGGCGGATGCACGGGAGTGCCCCGGATCCCTCGACGCGGCCGACGTGGATCGATATCGTGAGCGCAACCAGCAGCATCCCGTCGAGTTTCTGACATCACCTCACCCGAAGAGGACGTCACGATGAGCACCTCCGCAGAAGGCGTTCCCACTCCCGCGCCGCAGTTCACGCCGCCCGATCGCGTCGCTCCCGAGGACGCGTCGCTGCTCTGGCCCGACGCCCACCTGCTGGCGGAACCGCCGCCGGGGTACCAGCCGCTCGACATGCCGGCCCCGTGGGAGCCGGAGCCCGTCACGGCAGCGGCACCACCCGTGACACCACCGCAGCCAGCGTCGCCACCGCCACAGCCGACGCAGCCCTGGAAGTACGCGCCCTACGCCCCGACCGCGTCTCAGCCGGTCGCGCCCGCGGAAACCCCCGCGCACACGCCGCCACCCGGGTACGTCATCTCGGCTCACTACGAGGAGACGCCGCACCCGACGCGGAGGGCTCCCGCGCATTCGCTGCGCAGCTTCCGCGATCTGCGGACCGGACCCCTCGAGGGCCGGGAGTTCGCCTCGATGAAGGAGTTCGCGGTGGCCGCGGTCCTCGAGGCGGGCTACCCCGAGGCGGACGTCGCGAGACTGTTCCGATTCGCGCCATGGCAGTTGAGCGCCTGGGTCGATGAGGCGCGGAGCGCGCGCTTCGGGTCGGGCACGGGCACGGGCCCGGCCTGACTCACTCGACGGTGACGGACTTCGCGAGGTTGCGCGGCTGATCGACGTCGAGGCCCTTCGCCGTGGCGAGGCCCATCGCGAAGATGTGGAGCGGCACGACCGCCAGCAGCGGCTCGAACAGCGGACCCGCGAGCGGGATGCGCAGCACCTCGTCGGCGAACGGGAGGACGGCGGCATCCCCCTCCTCGGCGACGGCGATGACACGTGCACCGCGGGCACGGATCTCCTGGATGTTCGAGACGACCTTCTTGTGCAGCTCGCTCGACGCACGCGGCGACGGGACGATGACGAACACGGCCTGGCCCGGCTCGATGAGCGCGATAGGGCCGTGCTTGAGCTCGCCGGCGGCGAAGCCCTCGGCGTGGATGTAGGCGAGCTCCTTGAGCTTGAGGGCGCCCTCGAGGGCGATCGGGTACCCGACGTGGCGGCCGAGGAACAGGACAGACTGCGTGTCGCCCATCCAGCGGGCGAACTGCTCGATGTGCTCCTGCTCGGTCTCGAGCACGCGGGCGATCCCGGCGGGGATGGCCTCGAGCTGGGCCACCGCGTCGTGCGAGGTCTCGGACGAGAGCGAGCCGCGCACGCGACCGATGTGCAGCGCCAGTAGGTACAGCGCCGTGATCTGCGCGACGAAGGCCTTCGTCGAGGCGACGGCGACCTCGGGGCCCGCGTGGGTGTAGACGATCGCGTCGGATTCGCGCGGGATCGTCGCCCCCTGCGTGTTGCAGATCGACAGTGTCTTGGCGCCCTGCTCGCGGGCGTACTTGACGGCCATGAGCGTGTCCATCGTCTCGCCGGACTGCGAGATCGACACGACGAGGGTGTCGGGGCCGATCACCGGGTCGCGGTACCGGAACTCGTGCGCGAGTTCGACGTCGACGGGGACCCGCGTCCACTGCTCGAACGCGTACTTGCCGACCATGCCCGCGTAGGCGGCGGTGCCGCAGGCGATGACGATGACGCGGTGGATGCCGGTGAACAGGTCGTCGAGCCCGTCGAGCTCGGGGATCACGACGGCGCCGTCCTGGAGGCGGCCGCGCAGCGTGTTGGCGACGGCTTCGGGCTCTTCCGAGACCTCCTTCGCCATGAACGACGACCAGCCGCCCTTCTCGGCGGCCGAGGCGTCCCAGACCACCTCGAACGGTTCGACCTCGACGGCGCCGCCGGCGAAGTCGGTGACCTCGACGCCCTGCGGCGTGATCGCGACGATCTGGTCCTGCCCGATCGCGAGCGCGTTGCGGGTGTGCTCGACGAAGGCGGCGACGTCGGAGCCGAGGAAGTTCTCACCCTCGCCCAGGCCGATGACGAGCGGGGAGTTGCGGCGAGCGCCGACGACGAGGCCGGGCTGGTCCTGGTGCATCGCGAGCAGCGTGAACGCACCCTCGAGGCGGGCGACGACGGCGCGGAAAGCGGCGACGAGGTCGTGGGATGCCGCGAACTCGCGTCCGAGCAGCACGGCGGCGACCTCGGTGTCGGTCTCGCTCTCGAAGGTGTAGCCCTGCGCGAGCAGCTCGTCCTTCAGCTCGGCGAAGTTCTCGATGATGCCGTTGTGGATGACGGCGAGCTTGCCGTCGTCGGCGAGGTGGGGGTGCGCGTTGACGTCGGTCGGTCCGCCGTGGGTCGCCCAGCGGGTGTGACCGATACCGGTGGTGCCGTCGGACATGGGGTGGGCGGCGAGGTCGTCGCGGAGGATCTGGAGCTTGCCGGCGCGCTTGCGCATCTCGAGATCGCCGTCGCCGTCGATGACGGCGATACCGGCGGAGTCGTAACCGCGGTACTCAAGGCGGGCGAGGCCCGAGAGGAGGATGGCCTGACTGTCACGAGGCCCCACGTATCCGACGATTCCACACATGGGCTCCATGCTAGGCGCGGCCGGCTGGGACTCCGACGTGGGCCCGACCATCGGGCGCGTCGGCCCGGCAGGGCCTGGCGAGGCGGCATCCCTTTTGGTACGTATGAGGGGCCGTGTCCCCCGCACGGCCGTGCCCCCACACGACGGAGTCCCCCCATGTCCGCATCCCCCCTCGCCCGCAGACCCCTCAGTCATCGCCGTTCCGCCCTCGTCCTGACGGCGGCGCTGGCCCTCACCTTCGCCGTCGTGCCTGCGACGGCGGCATCCGCTGCCGTGTCGACGTCGTGCACCGGCACGACGCAGTCCGCGGTGCAGAAGCGGATCCTCGCCGACGTGAACGCCGCCCGGAAGGCGAACGGCAAGAAGGCGCTGACGCTGAACTCGGCCATGTCGACGGTCGCGGTGAACTGGTCGGGCAAGCAGGCTGCCGCGAACCGGATGAGCCACAACCCGAGGTACTCCTCGCAGATCCCGTCGGGCTGGACGCGTGCCGGCGAGAACGTGGCGTTCGGTTACTCCCCGCAGAAGGTCAACGCCGCGTGGATGACGTCGTCGGGCCACCGGGCGAACATCCTCGGCTCGTACAACCGGATCGGGATCGGCGTCGCGTGCTCCTCGAAGGGCCTGCCGTTCTACACGCAGGTGTTCGGCAACTACTCGAGGTGACATCCGGCGGAGCGTCGGGCCGGCGGTCGTAGACTCGTCGCTCACACCGCAGCGTCGCGTCAGCCCCTCGAGGAGGACCGATGCCCGACGCCCCGCCGATTCCCCCGCGACCGATCCCGCCGCAATCGATCCCCCCGCGGCCGCCGCTGCCGGCGACCGTTCCGCCGCCTCGGGTGCGGCGCGCATCCGTCCCCGTCCTCGCTCTCGCCGGCTATCTGATCGCCCTGGCGCTCATCGCGTTCTGGCCGACGCCGGTCGACGCGGGCGTCGCGCCGCTCATCGACGCGCTGTCGCGCCGGGTGCCGGCGATCACCGGCCCGCGGGTCGAGTTCGCCGCCAACATCGCGCTGTTCGTGCCGTTCGGGGTGCTCCTGCCGCTGATCCTGCGCCGGGCGCGCGAACTGGTGCTGCCGATCGCGCTCGTGGCGACCGTGACGATCGAGTCCGCTCAGGCTCTCGTTCTCGCGGCGCGCGTGCCGAGCGTGCTCGACATCGTCGCCAACCTCACCGGCGCAGCCGTCGGCATGCTCGCGCTGGCCGTGTGGCGCCGGGTGCGCCGGTCCGGGCGCCGTCAGCTCAGGTAGCTGCGGAGGGCGTCCCGCCAGTCGCGCGGTGCGAAGCCGGCGGCCTCGATCTTGCCGAGGTCGAGGACCGACCAGTGCGGTCGCGGCGCGACGGGATCCGTCGCCGAGGCGAAGTAGTCGGCCGTGGAGACCCCGGTGACCGCGGCACGGTCGTTGCCCGTCAGCTCGTACACCTCGGCGGCGATGTCGGCCCACGAGGCGTGATCCCCCGACCCGGTGAGGTTGTAGGTGCCGTACGCCGCGCCCGTCGAAAGCAGGTGCCGGATGCCGGCCGCCAGGTCGTCGGTGAAGGTGAGACGCCCGATCTGATCGTCGACGACGGACGGCGCGATGCCGCGTTCGGCGAGGGAGGCCATCGTCCGGACGAAGTTCTTGCCCTCGCCGATGACCCACGAGGTGCGAACGACGTAGTGGCGGGGAACGGTGGCGACGATCGCGTCGGCGGCGGCTTTGGTCTGGCCGTACACGCCGAGCGGCGCGACCGGCTCAGCCTCGGTGTAGGGAGCGTCGGCGGTGCCGTCGAACACGTAGTCACTCGAGACGTGGACGAGGGTGATGCCGTTCTCGGCGGCGATCCTGGCGAGCTGCGCGACGGCCGTCACGTTCCCCGCCCACGCCCCCGCACGGTCGGTTTCGGCGCCGTCGACGGCCGTGTAGGCGGCCGCGTTGATGATCGTGCTGTAGTCGCGCCAGCGGCGAGCGCCCGACAGATCGCCCGTCAGGTCGAGGTCCGCACGGGCGGCGAACTCGACGCTCGCATCATCGGCATAGGCCGCCTGCAGCGCGCGTCCGAGCTGTCCGCCGGCACCGACCACGAGGGTCTTCTTCGCAGGGATCGGCACGACGTCGGCGAGCCGCGGGTGGGCGCGGTCCTTCGCCGAGATCTCGACGTCGGCGAGAGGGATCGGCCAGTCGATCGCGGCCGTCTCGTCGGCGAGGTTGAGGAACGAGTACGACGCGTCGGGCGACCAGTGGTCGTTGACGAGGTACGTGTACGAGGTGTCGGGCTCGAGCGTCTGGTACGAGTTGCCCACGCCGCGGGGGATGAAGATCGCGCGCGACGGGTCGAGCTCGGCGGTGAACACCGCGCCGAAGGTCGGCCCCTCGCGCAGGTCGACCCATGCGCCGAAGATCCGGCCGCTGGCGACGGATACCCACTTGTCCCACGGCTCGGCGTGGATGCCGCGGGTCGTCCCCGCGGCATCGTTGAAGGAGATGTTGTTCTGGACGGGCCCGAAGTCGGCAAGACCCGCAGCCGTCATCTTCTCGCGCTGCCAGTTCTCCTTGAACCAGCCGCGGCTGTCGCCGTGGACGGGCAGGTCCCAGAGGACGAGGCCGGGGATGCCGGTTTCGGTGGAGCGGAGAGCTTTACCGAAATCGGTCACGGTCACTGTCCCTTGCTGGCGTAGAACGCCTCGACGCCGTCTTTCGCGGGAGCCCACCACGCTTCGTTCTCGCGGTACCAGTCGATCGTCGCGGCGAGACCCGCCTCGAAGTCGCGGTAGGTGGGGGTCCAGCCGAGCTCGGTGCGGAGCTTGGTGGAATCGATCGCGTAGCGCAGGTCGTGACCGGCGCGGTCGGTGACGTGGTCGTAGGCGTCGGGCGACTCGCCCATGAGCTGCAGGATCAGCTCGACGACGGTCTTGTTGTCCTTCTCGCCGTCGGCGCCGATCAGGTAGGTCTCGCCGATCTCACCCTTGTCGAGGATGGTCAGCACGGCGGACGAGTGGTCGTCGGCGTGGATCCAGTCCCGCACGTTCTCGCCCTTGCCGTAGAGCTTGGGACGGATGCCGCGCAGCACGTTTGTGATCTGTCGCGGGATGAACTTCTCGACGTGCTGGTACGGCCCGTAGTTGTTCGAGCAGTTGCTGATCGTCGCGCGGACGCCGAACGAGCGTACCCAGGCGCGGACGAGCAGGTCGCTGCCCGCCTTGGTCGAGGAGTACGGGGACGACGGGTTGTACGGAGTCTGCTCCGTGAACCGCGCCGGGTCGTCGAGCTCGAGGTCTCCGTAGACCTCGTCGGTCGAGATGTGGTGCAGCCGGGTGTCGTGGCGGCGTGCTGCTTCGAGCAGCGTGTACGTCCCGATGATGTTCGTGTCGAGGAACGGCCGGGGGTCGTGGAGCGAGTTGTCGTTGTGCGACTCCGCCGCGTAGTGCACGACGGCATCCGCCTTCTCGAAGAGGCCGTCCACGAGCTCGGCGTCGGCGATGTCGCCCACGACGAGGTTCACGCGGTCCTCGGGGAGGCCGGCGAGCGAGGACTCGTTACCCGCGTACGTGAGCTTGTCGAGCACCGTGACGGTGTGGTCGGTGTGTGCGACGACGTGGTGGACGAAGTTCGAGCCGATGAAGCCGGCGCCGCCGGTAACGAGGAGGTGTGCCATGGTCATTCGCCCCTGTTCAGGATGTCGAGCAGATACGTGCCGTATCCGGACTTGATCAGCTTCTCGGCGCGCTCGCGGAGCTCATCGTCGCTGAGGAAGCCCTGCCGCCAGGCGACTTCTTCCGGAACGCCGATCTTGAGTCCGGTGCGCCGTTCGATCGTGCGGACGTACTCGCCGGCGTCGAGCATCTGGTCGAAGGTTCCGGTGTCGAGCCACGCGGTGCCGCGCGGGAGGACCTCGACCTGCAGCTTGCCCGCCGCGAGGTAGGCGCTGTTGATATCGGTGATCTCGTACTCGCCGCGGGGCGACGGGCTCAGCCCGCGAGCGATCTCGACGACGTCGTTGTCGTAGAAGTACAGCCCGGGGACGGCGTAGTTGCTCTTGGGCTGGGCGGGCTTCTCTTCGAGCGAGATGGCCTTGCCGTCGCCGTCGAACTCGACCACGCCGTAGGCGCTGGGCTCCGCGACGTAGTAGGCGAAGACGGCACCGCCGTCGACTTTCCGGTACTGCTGCAGCTGGGAGCCGAGACCCGGGCCGTAGAGGAGGTTGTCGCCGAGCACGAGGGCGACGGAGTCGTCGCCGATGTGGTCGGCGCCGATCGTGAAGGCCTGAGCGAGACCGTCGGGCGAGGGCTGCTGGGCGAACGTCAGCGAGATGCCGAACTGCGACCCGTCGCCGAGGAGCCGTTCGAAGTGCTCGGCGTCGTGCGGCGTCGTGATGATGAGGATGTCGCGGATCCCGGCCAGCATCAGGGTGGTGAGCGGGTAGTAGATCATCGGCTTGTCGTACACCGGGATGAGCTGCTTCGAGACGCCGAGCGTGATCGGGTGCAGTCGCGTGCCCGACCCCCCGGCGAGAATGATGCCCTTCATGGCTCCCCCTGTCATGTCGCGGCCCAGCGTGAAGACAGAGCCTCGGCGATCCTATCGTCCCGGTGTTATGGGCGATGAAAGTCAGAGCTTGCGCAGGCGCACCGTCTCGACGGTGTGGTCGGCGGCCTTGCGGAGTACGAGCTTCGCGCGGTGCCGGGTCGGCTCGACGTTCTCGAGCAGGTTCGGCAGGTTGATGTCGTTCCAGTACCCCAGCGCCCGTGAGACGGCTTCGTCGTCGGAGATGTCGGCGAAGACCTTGAAGAACGAGTTCGGGTTCGAGAAGGCGGCTTCGCGGAGCGCGAGGAACCGGTTCACGTACCACTGGGCGATGTGGTCGTGATCGGCGTCGACGTAGATCGAGAAGTCGAACAGCTCGCTGACGGCGATGTCATGGGGGTTCGGCGCGGACGCGAGGACGTTCAAGCCCTCGACGATGATGACGTCGGGGCGGCGGACCGTGACCTGCGCGTCGGGGATGATGTCGTACCGCATGTGCGAGTAGTACGGCGCCCGCACCTCGGGCTCCCCAGACTTCACGGCGACGAGGAACTCGACGAGCGCGCGGCGGTCATACGACTCGGGGAAGCCCTTGCGGTCCATGATCCCGCGGCGTTCGAGCTCGGCGTTCGGGTAGAGGAAGCCGTCGGTCGTCACGAGTTCGACGCGCGGCGTACCGGGCCACCGGCTCATCAGCTCGCGCAGCAGACGGGCGACCGTCGACTTGCCGACCGCCACGGACCCCGCGACGGCGACGATGAACGGGGTCGTGGCATCCGCTTCGCCGACGAAGTCCGCCGTGTCGGAACCGAGCCGCTTGGTGGCCGAGGCGTAGAGCGAGAGCAGGCGGCTGAGGGGCAGGTAGACCTCGCGCACCTCGGTGATGTCGAGACGGTCGCCGATGCCGCGCAGCTGGACGACCTCGTTCTCGGTGAGCGGCTGTTCCACGCCGGCCGCCATGCGGGCCCACTCGGCGCGGGGGATCTCGCGGTACAACGAGTCGATGGTCGTCGGCGTCTCATCGGGGGACATTGCGGCAACTCTAGTCCGACGCCGACGCCCCTCACGCGCGGGACGCACGCGCGCGAGAGGCGGCGTGTCCCGTACTCTGAGAACTCGGTGTTCCATCGCGGCTGTTCTGCCGCTCTCGACGGGGGTTTTTCCGATGCTGCGACGCGTGCTCGCGGTCCTGGCCGCAGTGGTGCTGACGTCATCCCTCGGCGTCGCCTCGACCCCCGACACGGCCGATGCCGCCACGCTCCCCTGGCTGAGGACGCAGGGGTCGAAGATCGTGGACGCCTCGAGCGGCAAGGCTGTGACCCTCAAGGCCACGTCGTGGTTCGGCATGGAGACCGACACGTGCGCTCCGCACGGGCTGTGGTCGATCACGCTCGACCAGGGCATGGCGCAGATCGCGGGCATGGGCTTCAACACCGTGCGCCTGCCGTTCTCGAACGAATGCCTGACGAAGAGGTCGGTCGGCTCCGTCAACACGGCGCTCAACCCGACGCTCGCGAAGGCCTCGGCGCTGTCGGTGATGGATGCCGTGATCGCGAGCGCCCGCAAGTACAACCTGCGCGTGATCCTCGACCGGCACCGGCCGGGTTCCGACGCCCAGTCCGAGCTCTGGTACACGAAGAAGTACTCGGAGTCCCGGTGGATCTCGGACTGGAAGATGCTCGCCAAGCGCTACAAGAATCAGCCGACGGTGATCGGCTTCGACCTGCACAACGAGCCGCGCGGCAAGGCGTGCTGGGGCTGCGGGGTGAGCTCCCGCGACTGGCGCGCCGCAGCGATGCGCGCCGGCAATGCGATCCACACCGTCAACTCGAGGCTGCTCATCATCGTCGAGGGCGTGCAGTACGGCGCTGACGGCAAGGGCACGTGGTGGGGCGGCAACCTCACGGGCGTGAAGTCGAAGCCGGTCACCCTGAAGGTGAAGAACCGGGTCGTCTACTCGCCGCACGAGTACCCGTCGACGGTGTTCGACCAGCCGTGGTTCCGCGACAAGCGCTACCCCGAGAACCTCCGCGCGCTGTGGGACAAGCAGTGGGGCTACATCGTCACGAAGAACATCGCCCCGGTGTTCGTCGGGGAGTTCGGCACGAAGCTGCAGTCCTCGTCCGACAAGAAGTGGCTGTCGAAGCTCGTCCAGTATCTGAAGGACCGGCGCATGAGCTGGGCGTACTGGTCGTTCAACCCGAACAGCGGCGACACCGGCGGCCTGCTGAAGGACGATTGGTACACGCGCGAGAAGACCAAGCTCGCCGCGCTGAAGCCGATCCTGACGCCGAGGAACGTGCGCTATCCCGCCGCCCCGGCTCCGACGCCCGCGCCGCGGCCGTCCCCGCAGCAGCCCGCGCCCGGCTCGACGCCCGACCCCTCGGTCGGAAAGTCGACGAGCGCGTCCTCGAACGGCGTCTCGGCGACCCTGACCGTGACGAGCTCGTGGCCGTCGAAGTATCAGATCGCCCTCGCCCTCACGGCCTCGTCGGGCGTCAAGGTGCGCTCGTGGACGGCGTCGTGGGCATCGCCCGGTGCGACCGCCGTCGACAGCGCGTGGGGCATGTCGTGCCGCGTCGCGAGTCCCGGCACGGCGAGTGCGCGCATCAGCTGCTCGGGCACGGAGTGGGGGCTCGCGAACCTCACGCAGGGGTCCCGGGTCGACGTCGGAGCGATCTTCACCGCGCCGAAGGCACCGGCATCCCCTCCCCTGACTCTGTCGGTGACGCGCTGACCGCTAGGGCGTGACCATCCCGCCGTTGACGTTGAGGGTCTCGCCCGAGACGTAGCTGGACTCCGCAGACGCGAGGAAGACGAACGCGGGCGCGATCTCGGCGGGCTGCCCGGCCCGCTTGTACTCGTTCTCCTCGTCGAAGGCCTTCATCTGCTCGTCCGAGACGCCGTCGCTGACCTGCAGCGCCGACCAGACCGGGCCCGGCGCGACGACGTTGACCCGGATGCCGCGGGGAGCCAACTGCTGTGCGAGACCCTTCGAGAGGTTGTTGACCGCCGCCTTCGTCGCGGCGTAGTCGAGGCGGTCGGGGGCGGGCTTGTACGCCTCGAGCGAGGCGGTGCTGATGATGGATGCCCCGGCCGGCATGTGGGCGAGCGCGGCCTTCACGATCCAGAAGAACGCGAAGACGTTGGTCTCGAACGTGGTGCGGAACTGGTCGTCGGAGAGGTTTTCGACGCGCTCGACGGCGACCTGCTTTCCGGCGTTGCTGACGAGGATGTCGATGCCGCCCAGGAACTCCGCCGCCTCGGCGACGAGGTCGCGGCAGCGCGCGGGGTCGGCGATGTCGGCGGCGATGGCGTGGCCGCGCACACCGGCCTCGGCGATGACCTGCAGGACGTGGTCGGCATCCTCGCTCTCGTCGGGCAGATGCACGATGACGACGTCGGCTCCCTCGCGCGCGAACGCGATGGCCGCGGCCGCCCCGATGCCCGAGTCGCCGCCCGTGACGAGCGCCTTGCGTCCGCGCAGGCGATCGGACCCCCGGTACGTGTGCTCGCCCAGGTCGGGGACCGGCGTCATCCGCGCCTGCACGCCGGGCTCGGGCTGGTGCTGCACGGGCGGCTCGACGCGGGCGTAGCGGGTGACGGGGTTGTCGAACGTGTACTGGTCGGTCATGCCCGACACGTTAGGTCGGGGCGGGGCATCGGTTCACCCCCTTGCGCCCGTCCGGGAGGCGAGGCAGGGCGCGTGCCGGATTCGGATGGTGGCGTCGGATTCGGATCGGGAATCGGTATCCCATCGAAATCTGAGCTCGATGTCCGAATCCGGCGCCCGGAATCGGGCCGCCGACGCCGGGATGATCGCAGGTGCTCATCCCGGGCGCAAGCGTTCCGACGAGATGATCCGCGTTCCTACAGTTGAGCCGTGCCGAGCGCTGCGAACCACCCTCACGAGTGCACCGTCTTCTTCTTGCCGGGATTGGGACTGGATGCCGCCTCTGCCGGCGCCGTCGCGGCCTCGGCCGATCCGCGGCTCCGCGTCGTCGGCATCGATCTGCTCGATCGGGGGCGCGCGGCATCCGTCGACGACCTCGCCGACACCGCGCTCGAGCGGATCGCGGCGGAGGCCGACGGCGGCCCCTTCCTCGTGTGCGGACACAGCCTCGGCGGCAAAGTCGCCGCTCGCGTCATGGCGCGCGTGCTGGCCGGCACCGAGCAGGTCTTCGGGCTCGCGGGCGCCGTGCTCCTCGCTCCCTCTCCCCCGACGCCGGAGCCGATGCCCGACGACAAGCGCGCCGAGATGCTCGCCACCGCGCAGGGTGACCACCTGTCACGGGAGGATGCCGCCGCCTTCGTCACGGCGAACGTCGCCACCCCCCTTTCCGCCGACGTGAACGACGCGGCGATCGATGCCGTCGTGCGGCAACCGGCATCCGCGTGGCGCGACTGGCTCACCGCGGGCAGCCTCGAGGACGCGACGTCGCTCGTGGGCGTGCTTGACCTGCCCGTCGTCGTACTGGCGGGCGAGGACGACGAGGCGCTCGGCGCCGACGCGCAGCCCGATCTGATCGCCGAGGTATACCCCCGCGCCCGCGTCGAGCGGATGCCAGGCGTCGGCCACCTGCTGCCGTACGAGGCTCCCGAGCGGGTCGCCGCGGTGCTTGCCGAGACGTGGGATGCGATCCGCGCGGCGGCTCCGGTGGTGCCGGCGGAGTGGGGGCGCGTGATCGCGTCGTCGCGCGTCGATGTCGCCGTGCGGCGGACGCTCGCCCACCGCGCGATCGCGGATGACCGGGGCCGCGCGCCCCGCACGCTGAACCGTGCTCAGGTCGAGACGCTCCGTGCGCTCGCGGCGCTGCTCGTGCCGCAGGGCGACGGGCCGTCCATCGACCTGGCGTCGCGCATCGACGACATGCTCGCCGAGGGCGGCACCGACGGCTGGCGTCCGCTCGGCTCCCCCGCCGATCCGATCGCGTACGCCCGCGGCCTGGACGCGATCGCCGCGGTGTGGCCCGGCGAGGTCACCGAGCAGCGCAGCCTGATCGTGCGGCTCATCACCGACGGCATCGACGCGGCGGGCCTTGGGGCAGACGGCATCCGCTCGTGGTTCGAGGATGCGCGCAACGATCTGCTGCGCATGTGGCTGGCCCACCCGGCGTCGCTCGCGCGCATCGGGTTCGACGGTTTCGCGGTCGGCGGTACCGGCCCGCGTCCGGCGGGATGGTCCGCCGTCTCGGCGGGCGAACGAGAGACATGGGAGCCGAGCGAGCTCGGCGAGACAGTGGTGGAGGGAGCCGCGTGACCGGCGATCATCGCCGGGTGACGGATCACCCGGGCATGCAGAGGTTCGATCTGGACGAGGTCGTCGACGTCGTCGTCGTGGGGACGGGTGCCGGCGGCGCTCCCCTGCTCGCGCGTCTCGCCGAGGCGGGCCTGCGGGTCGTGGCGCTCGAGGCGGGCCCGGACTTCGCGCCGAGCGAGTTCACCCCCGATGAGCTCGAGTCCACGAAGATCAACTGGATGTCGGAGCGCCTCAGCGGCGGCGACGATCCGACGGCGTTCGGGCCCAACAACAGCGGTTACGGCGTCGGCGGAAGCACGCTGCACTGGGGCGCGTTCACGCCGCGCCCGGATGCGCGCGACCTGCGCCTGCGCACCGACACGGGCGAGGGGCGCGACTGGCCGATCGATCACGCCGAGCTGATCCGCTACATCGAGCGGGTCGAATCCGACATCGGCGTCAGCGGACCGGCGCACTACCCGTGGGACCCCTCGCGCTCGTACGCCTACCCGCCGGTGCGGCGCAACGGCTCGTCCGACGTGATGATCCGCGGGTGCGAGGCACTCGGCATCACGGCGACCGACGGACCGGCGGCGATCCTCACGCGCGACCGCGACCAGCCGCACTACGGCGTGCGCTCGGCGACGCTCGACAACGGCGACATCCATCAGGGCGATCGCTTCGGCGCGAAGGCGACGACCGCGAACACGTACCTGCCTGCCGCCGTGGCCGCCGGTGCCGAGGTGCGCCCCGACGCCTTCGTCCACGGGATCGAACGGGATGCCTCGGGCACCGTCACGGCCGTCGTGTACCGCTCCGGCGGTGCCGACCACCGACAGCGCTGCGCCGCGCTCGTGCTCGCGGCCGGCGGTGTCGAGACGCCGCGGCTGCTGCTGCACACCGGAGTCGGCAACGCGAACGGCGTCGTGGGCCGCGGGTTCATGGCGCACGGCGGCGTCCAGGTGTGGGGCACGTTCGACGAGCCGATCCGCGGCTACCGCGGGTACCCATCGTCGATCATCAGCGAGGACTTCGTGCGTCCGGACGACGCCGACTTCGTGGGCGGCTACCTGCTGCAGAGCCTCGGCGTGATGCCGCTGAACTTCGGCACGCAACTCGTCCGCGGGGCGGGGCTCTGGGGCGACGACCTCATGTCGGCCATGAGCGCGTACCCGTTCAGCGCCGGCGTCGGCATGAACGGCGAATGCCTCCCCGACGACCGCAACGCCCTGACCCTCAGCGACGAGCTCGCCGAAGACGGGATGCCGCGGGCCGAGATCACGTTCTCGCAGGGGGACAACGAGCGGGCCATCGACCGGCACGGCGTCGCGGTGATGGAGCGGATCCTGCGGGCCGCGGGTGCCCGCAGCACGCGGGTCCTGCAGCGCTCATGCCACACGCTCGGGACGGCCCGGATGGGTGACGATCCGACCGACAGCGTCGTGGACGCATCCGGTCGGTCGCACGAGATCGAGAACCTCTGGATCTGCGACAACTCGACGTTCCCGAGTGCTCTGACGGCGAACCCCGCGTTGACGCAGATGGCGCTCGCACTCCGGACCGCCGATCTCCTGCTCGCGAGCCGCTGAACCGCAGCCGTCATCCTCCGGACACGTCGGTCCGCTACGGTGAGCGGCACGTCTTCGCCAACGGTGCCGATCACTCGAGTCTGAGCGCATCCGCGCTGCCGTCTGAGGAGGTCACCGATGTCCGGTCGTTCGTCGCACCGCCGTTCGCGTCAGCGTTCCGCTCCGAAGCCACCGGGTCTGCGGTGGTGGGCGTATGCCGCCGTGATCGTCGTCGCGCTGGGCGTGATCGCCCTCGTGGTCGCCGCTCTGCTGGAGTACTGAGAGTCAGCCGACCCGGGACGCCCCCGCGGGGCGGCGCGACCACCACGCACGGCGCGGCAGGACCGCGATGGGTGCCGGCACCTGGTCGCGTTCGGGGTTCAGCGGCACGGGGACTTCGAGCACGACCGCGTCGCCCTGCTGGTAGATGCGGGCGCCGACGCCCAGCACGCTGATGCCGCGCAACTGAGGGGCGACGACGGGTTCCTTGTCGAGGATGCCGGTCGACCAGGTCCGCACGAGCAGCGCATCGCCCGTGACGTCGATGTCGACCCAGACCTGCTTGGCGATGGAGTGCTTGATCGCGTTGACGAAACCCTCGTTGACGATGGTGGCGACGCGGCGGGAGAGCGCGGGGTCGGTGAGCGCGTCCGTCGCGGCGCGCGAGATGGTGCTGTCGACCCCGACGACGGATCGCCAGGTGGCGACGAGTTCGGACAGATCCTCGTGGGCGCTCTGCACCGTCCCCTCGAGCGCGGCGGAGTCGACCTCGGCGATGAACGCGAGGATCGAATCGAAGGCGGCATCCGTCTCTCGGCGGAACGTCGCGACGTCGTCCGGAGTGAGCTCCCACTCGTCCGCCGCGGCAGCGAGCAGGACGCAGCGACCCTGCACGCGTCCGTGCAGGACGTGCGCGGCGTTGCGCAGCGGCCGGCGTGCCGAGGCGGTCTTCGCGGTCAGGGTCCGGGCGACGAGGGCGAGCACGACCTCGAGCCGGTGCGCACTGTCGGACGCGCGGGCCATGGCGTCGGTGCAGGCGGCGAGCGCGAGGGCGACGAGCGGCAGCGACGCGAGCGGAACGAGGCGCGTGGGGTCGTTCGGGGCGATGAAGAGGTGCGCGACGAGGGTCATCACGACCCCGGCGGCGATCCACGTGCCGACGATGATGCGTCCGCGTCGCGACGGCGGCGCGTCCCGGGTGAGGAGCCGGATGGCGAGGTCGGCGGCCAGGGTGACCGGCATGCCGAGCAGGATCGCTCCCCCGGCGACCCACGGGCCGGCGAGGTGGTGCACGTGCGGGACGGCGCCGAGGAAGAAGACGAAACCGGTCAACGCGAACGGGGTGGGTCTCAGCATCGTCAGCGCGGACCGCGGCGGCGCGTCGGCCGGCTGCTCTTCGGCCGCTGCGGCGATGACGCGCAGGTCGAGCCCGCTGCGCTCCTCGAGCTGGTGGCTGGCGGTGCGGACTTCCTCGGAGTAGTCGCGGACCGCGACGAAGTCGATCGTCCCGGCGAGCATCTCCTCACGGCTGCGACGAAGCCGAGAGATGAGGGGGCTGAGCACCTCGCGGTTCTCGGACTCGAATCGGGCCAGGCGGCGCCGCCCGTCGGTCAGCGTGACGATGGCCGCGCTGAGACGGGCGCGGCTGCCGCGGGTGAGCTCGATCGATCGTACGGTCATCGCGATGATCGACAGCCCCGCCACCCAGACGACAATGTTCGAGGTGATGCGGGCGGTGAGACCGCTGAAGTCCGGCGTCCCGGCAAACACCAGGACGTACACGCCTTCGTTGACGAACGGACGCAGGATCGCGGCGATGACGACGGCCGCGAGGACGAGGATGCCGCGAGCCGTCGCCCGCCGCATCCGTCTCTCCGCGCGGGCCACGGGGATCAGCGCGGCGACGAGGGTCGCCCATCCGACGACCGCGATGACCACGACCTGCAGATAGCCGGAGGGACCGGAGAAGTGCTGGAACGGCGCCATGACCGTGAGCGAGACGATCAGGCTGATCCACAGCGCCGTTCGCGTGAAGAAGGCGCGACTGGTGACGGCATCCCACCACACGTGGACGCCGAGGATGATGCGCCGCTGCGCAGCGAGTTCGGGTGCCCGCCCAGCCATTCGTCGTTCTTTCCCCAGAAAGAGGCCTGTCGGCCCGGCGTCAGTCTAGCGGCGGAGGCCCCTCGGCGAGAGTGTCTGCCGAGAACATGACGAACGCGGGACGAGCGCGACGCTTGTCAACGGCCCCGGCGCTCGCGACGGCCCGACCTATCGTGGCGGGGTGGGAGAAGAAGTCGAGAAGCAGGAGATCACGGGTGCCGACCGCACCCTTCATCGCGAGAAGATCCGTCGGAACCTCGACGTCTTCGAACGGATGCTGCGCGAAGCCCGGTTCGACACCGATGACCCGATGACGGGGCTCGAACTCGAGCTGAACCTCGTGGACGCCGTCGGGGACCCCGCCATGCGAAACGAGCAGGTCCTCAGGGCGATCGCCGATCCCGCGTTCGTGACGGAGCTCGGTCGCTTCAACGTCGAGATCAACGTGCCGCCCGCGAAGCTGCGCGAGGGCGGTCTCTCGACCTTCGAGGACGGCATGCGAAAGCGACTGAACGACGCCGAGGTGCGGTCCGCCGACCTCGGCGCGCACCTCGTGATGATCGGCATCCTGCCCACCCTGGCGCAGCGTCATCTGAGCAGCGACACCCTCAGCCCGGACTCGCGGTACGACCTGCTGAACGAGCAGGTGCTGGACGCGCGCGGTGAGGACATCGCGATCTCGATCGCCGGGCCTGAGCGACTCGAGACGACGGCCGACTCGATCGTGCCCGAGGCGGCGTGCACGAGCACGCAGTTCCACGTGCAGACCTCGCCCGCGCAGTTCGCGTCGTACTGGAACGCGTCGCAGGCGATCGCGGGTGCGCAGCTCGCGGTGGCGGCGAACTCGCCCTACCTGCTGGGCCGGGAGCTGTGGCGCGAGTCGCGGATTCCGCTCTTCGAGCAGGCGACCGACACACGTAGCGAGGAGTTGAAGGCGCAGGGCGTGCGTCCTCGGGTGTGGTTCGGCGAACGCTGGATCACGTCGGTGTTCGACCTGTTCGAAGAGAACGTCCGGTACTTCCCGGCGCTGCTGCCGATCATCGACGATGAGGACCCACTCGAGGTGCTCGAGTCGGGCGGCGTGCCGTCGCTGGCGGAACTGAAGCTGCACAACGGCACGGTGTACCGGTGGAACCGCCCGGTGTACGACATCGCCGACGGAATGCCGCACCTGCGTGTGGAGAACCGCATCCTCGCGGCGGGTCCGACGGTGGTCGACACGGTCGCGAACGCCGCGTTCTATTTCGGCCTGGTGCGTTCGCTCGCGGAGGATGAGCGCCCGGTGTGGTCGCGGATGCCGTTCGCCGCCGCGCAGGAGAACTTCCAGTCGGCGGCGCGCGTGGGCATCGACGCGCAGCTGTCGTGGCCGGGTACCGGTCAGGTGCCCGCGACGGGCCTGATCCTCGACACCCTGCTGCCCCTCGCCGCGGAGGGCCTCGATGCGTGGGGCGTTCCGCCCCACGAGCGCGACCGCTACCTCGGGATCATCGAGGGCCGCTGCGTGACGAGGACGAACGGCGCCGAATGGTTCGCCCGTCGAATGCGGGCTCGCTCGGGGATGGAGCGCGACGACGCTCTCCGCACCACGCTGCTCGAGTACCGCGAGGCGATGCACACGAACGAGCCGGTGCACACCTGGAGCTGAGATAGCGCCGCTCGATGCACATGCAGAACGCCCTGGCCCGAGGGCCAGGGCGTTCGCGTCAGTGGCTTACTTGAACGCGTCCTTCACGTTCTCGCCGGCCTGCTTGACGTTGGCCTCGGTCTGGTCCTTGTGACCTTCAGCCTCGAGGCGCTCGTTGTCGGTGGCCTTACCGGCCGCTTCCTTGCCCTTGCCGGTGAGGTCCTGGGCGGTGTTCTTGATCTTGTCGTCGAGTCCCATGATCTGGTCCTTTCGTCGATGTCCCGGGAGCGGAACGTTCCGGGACCGTCAACGCTACGAACGGGAGGGGGATGCCGCGAGGCCCTGGTGTTTTGCGGTCGGATGAGTTACCCGGGCCTTGAACCTATTGAACGGCCGCTCGACGAGGAACCAGCTGACGGTCGCGAGCCCGATGGTGACAATGGAGGCGATCCAGGGCCAGCTGTTCGGCGCGAGGTCGCGCGCCCAGAACGTGACGGGGTAGTTCCACAGGTAGGCCGCGTACGAGACCACACCGAGGCCGAGGAGGGGCTTCGCGATCGAGGCGACAGTGGGGATGGTCCGCAGGTACCAGATGAGCGCGACGGTCAGCACGCCGATGAGCACACCGCCGACGGCGTAGACGATGAGCGAGCTCTTCGCATCCGGGATGAACACGAGCGCGATGAGACCCGCGACCGCTGCCCCGGCCACCCACGGTCGCCGGCGTTCCGTGATGATCCAGTTGAGCCTCACCTGCGCCAGTCGGGCAGCGGCGCCGATGATCATGGCGATGGTCCACGTGGTCGGCAGCGTGTAGAGGAAGGTGGGGTCGTCCCGGTGGACAACGATCGTGACGGCCAGGGCGACCACGACGACGGCCGCCGCTCCGAAAACGACGGCACGAAGCTTTCGGAAACGGATGCCGAACACCAGCAGGAGCGGCCACACCAGGTAGAACTGCTCCTCGTTCGCGAGCGTCCACAGGTGGGTCATCGAGCGGCTGGTGGGCTCGAGGCCGGGGATGTTCGTCGTGTAGGTCGCGGCGAGCACCACCGTGCGCCACACCGCGTCGCGCGTGTCGATGAGGTCGATGACGCCTTCGACGATGACGAACCCGATGAGGAGGAAGGCCAGAGCGGGAACCAGCCGGATCGCGCGGTTGCGGTAGAACCGCCCGTACCGCACCCGCCCGTGCTGTCGAACGTCGGAGACGAGGATGCCGGTGATCAGATACCCGCTGAGGGTGAAGAACACGACGACCCCGACGATGCCGGCGCCACCGAACACCTGCGGCCACGAGTGCCGCAGCAGCACGAGCAGGATCGCCAGCCCGCGGAGGAGGTCAAGCCCTTCGATGCGATGTGGGCTCACGGCCGTGGAGGGCATCCGGTCTCCTCCCGATCGGTCACTGCCGATCAGAGAGTAGCGGGTGGGCGCACGTTGCCACCGACGCACTTGTGGTCCCGCGGGTCGTTCTGCACTTACGCGTCCGTTCGCGGAGTGCCCGGGCCAATCCGAATTCGGCAGGGTTCCGAACATTTCGGGTGGTCGGCTCAGCGGCCGGGGGGTCGCACGCAACGGTGCGGAGCTCCGACCATCAACGTCGGATCGCCCCCGCTCAGTCGTGGGGACTGTTGAGTGGGGGCGATTCGAGCGGGTCATCTATGGATGCCGCTGTGACCTGTTCGGTCTTGGCCACTCCTGCAGACGTGACCTCAGCCGCGTACGACCTCCGCAAGTTGCTCCGCAACCCGCTTCGCGTCTTCTTCGGACGCCGCTTCGACCATGACCCGCACGAGCGGCTCGGTGCCCGACGGGCGCAGCAACACCCGGCCGGTGTCGCCGAGTTCCGTTTCGACGGCCTCTACCGCGGCGAGCACGTCGGCATCGGTGGCGCGCGAGCGTTCGACGCCCTTCACGTTGATGAGCACCTGCGGGAAGACAGTCATGACCTTCGCGAGTTCCGACAGCGGCTTACGCTGACGCGCCGACGCCGGCACCGCCGAAGACCTGCGGCCAGGAGTGACGCATAAGCACCAGAAGGATCGC
Organism: Microbacterium sp. LKL04; assembly: GCF_900102005.1. NCBI lineage: Bacteria > Bacillati > Actinomycetota > Actinomycetes > Micrococcales > Microbacteriaceae > Microbacterium > Microbacterium sp. LKL04. Next base: position 1,962,121 of record NZ_LT627736.1, read on the forward strand.
CCATCCGCGGGGAGGTCCGACCCCTGGATGCGTTGCCGGGCGGTGGCCGTCGAGGGCGTCCTGTCTCCTCCCGATCGGTCACTGCCGATCAGAAAACTACCCGGTGGCGGGGGATGTCTCGGTTCGCGGTCGTGGGTTGCGGGTCGTGATGGGCTTGCTTGGAGGACCACCTGAGCCTCAGCGACGGCGCCGCAAGTGCGACGGGCCTGCTTAGGGGAGGTCCACGCACGCTTCGTGGCCACAAGCAGCTCTGCACACGAGGCTCCGCATCGGTGCTCAAGCGTTCGTTTGGGCAGAGATGAGAGCCGTCTCATCGCGTCGATATGATCGAGCGCATGGGGAAACGACTTCGCCGGCAACGTCCGCGGTCACAGGCGAGCTTTTGGACGCAGCAGTACGGCGGCATGCCGGTCTGGGGTGTCGCGGGAGCCTCTGCGTTCTTGGCCATCGTTGCGGCCGTTGCTGTCCCATCCATCCTCGATCGGCCCAGCCCCACCTCTGCAAGCGAGCTGCGCCCGGTGGAGTGGACGTTGACGGAGCGACCACCTGTCGCTGTGTTCTTCGGCGACTCGTACACGACGGGCGCCGGGAGCAAGAAGGGTGGCTACGTAACTGCGATCGCACGGGAGCAGAAATGGTCCAGCAGGAACCTTGCTCGGGGTGGCACGGGTTTCATTCCGAACCCAGATCAGACGGTCGAGCAGGCGCGTACAGCGTGTGGCGCTGACTACTGCGAGTCCTTTATCGAGCAGATCCCCGCTGCGGTCAAGATCGATCCGGAGATCGTTGTCGTCAATGGTGGCCGGAACGGCGTCGGCGCAAACCCCGATGTCCTCCGCGAATCAATCGGTGCCTTTTTCGAGGAGCTGCGCGTTCAACTACCCGACGCGACTATCTACGTGACGTCTCCCCTGTGGCAGGACGAGACCGCGCCCGATGAACTCAACGACCTCGCCGAATGGGAGCGGGCCGCCGCAGAATCGGTTGACGCGACCTTCCTGGACCTCGGCCAGCCCCTTGAGGGGCGTCCTGATCTGATCGGGCCAGACAAGGTCCACCCGAACGAGGAGGGCTACCAAGTCCTCGCGGCATCCATCAACGCTGGTCTTTCTCGATAGACCCAGCGTCAACGGGCTCCTCAGCTCGCGGGTAGGATCGCGCCCATGAGGACTGACAAGATCGCGGCACCGCGACGACCGTCGGCCCTCCGCTGGGGCATGGGATTGTCCGCAGCCGTGCCGGTCATCTCTTCGATGGTCCCGGCCGCGACAGTTCTGTCGGCCGCGCTCTTGCCCATGCGCGCAGCGGCACCGTGGACACGGTGGGTCAAAAGCATCCTGTGGTCCGCGGCCCTCGCCGTCGTCGCGATGTTTATCGCTGGCGCCTACTCCCCTGCCGGGTGGTACACGACGCACATCCTCGGCGTCGTCGTCTTCGCCCTCTGTCTCACGGGCTTCTCGAAGGTAGCTGGGACTGTTGACGACGCCGCGGCGATGCTCGCAATCGCGGGAGCGGCCACAGTCGTCTACTTCGTCGTCGTCGGGTGGGACGGGTCTCGCGAGCTCGAAGTCATCTGGAAATACGGGATCGCCTTCCCAGCGACAGCCGCGATCCTCTACATCACGAGCCGCGCCCACCGCCTGCTGCCCATCATCGCCCTCGGGGGCCTCGCAGTCGCTAGCCTCGCACTCGAATACCGATCGTTCTCCGGCCTGTGCCTCGCGGCGATCGTCGCATGGGTCTTCCATTCCCGGGCCGGGTCAAGCCGCTACTGGTGGCTGCGCGCAGGCATCGTCGCCGGGTTCCTCATCGGGATCTCGACCGTCCTCATTGCGGTCATCGAATCCGGTGCGTTCGGCGAGTCTCTCCGCTCGAAGACGGAGTGGCAGTTGAGCGGCGGCGGGCCGGCGCTCCTGAGTGGACGAGTCGAGCCCCCGTTGTCCCTCGCAGCCATCGTTCAGAACCCGGTCGGCGGTTGGGGCAACCCGAACGCCATCCGCACGGACACGCTCGGCCTGGGCGCCCAGTTCGCGAACTCGATCGGCATGTACGATCTGCCGTCCTACTACCGCATGTGGGTGCGCGCCGACGGTCGCATCTCGCTCCACTCGATCCTCTTCGAGTCGTGGGTGACCGGTGGCATCCTGGCCGCGATCTTCCCGCTCGCCCTGATCGCTCTGTTCGTCGTGACGCTCTTCCGCGCCAGCGGACGCCTGTACCCGCTGGTCGCGCTCGTCTGCATCCAGGGAGTGTGGGACGTCCTCTTCTCGCCGTGGGCCGAGAACCGCGCAGCACTACTCGCAGCGAGCCTGCTCGTCGCCGCGCTTGCTCTCCGCGACGCCAACCGCCGAAATGACGAAAGCGGCCGAGCAGAGGACATAGTCCCCGCCCGGCCGCTCACGCGCTACGCTTCGTCTCGTCGATGAGATTCAGTGGACTGACACGCAGCGCCTCGCGCTGTACTCAGCCCTCCCCACCGGGGTCGTCGCCGCGGTGGTCTGCCTTCTGATCTGGGACGACCGGACCGCCATCGCTCCCCTGTTCTGGGGTGCGGCGTCGTTCGCCCTGATCTTCAGCGTCGCGTATCTCGTCCGCACCGCGAAGCGACGCTGACCTACTCGGCCCGCTCCACCATCAGCCCGTAGAAGTACCATTCGACGCTGGTTGTGTCTGCGGCGTCAGGCCCGTCACGCCGCACCCGGAAGACGATGGGACGACCGCCGCTGGATGACTCGCACGAGTGGACCTTCGTCGATCGCGAGGTGACCGCAGCTTGCGAGTTGACCACGTTCTTCGTCCCGGTCGTGAAGCCCGCCGGGGTGAAGCCGGACAGGGGCACACCGACCCCATCGGTGAGCTTCATCCAGTCGACGTAGAAGACGACCGAGTTCGTGGACCCGCCCGCCGTCGACCACAGAGCGTAGACGCTGACGGCTGCCCACGATGGGGGCACGTCCGCGACCGCGGCGATGATGTTGTCGTTCGAGTCGGAGAACCGGAAGCAAGGCACGTTCGCCGGGGTCTTCCCGATCTCGCACACGCCCGGATAGCAGCGTCACGTCGAACGACTTCGCCGGGATGAAGAACCGGTCCATAGTCGGTGCGGGCGTCCAGTAAGGCGTGGACCCCGCGTCCGGGATGAAGTAGCGCTTGGCCGCGTCCGCGCACGCCTGTGATCCAGCTGCATTCGGGTGGATGCCGTCGCTGCTTATCAGGTCGGCAGTGAAGTTGCCGTAGTCCAGGAACGCCTGCGCCGCGTCGATCAGCCCCCATCCGTTCGCGAGGGCCACGTCGCGTACGTCGCGGGATCGCTTCAGGCTGTTCGCCTGATCCGGGTCGAGGTTGCCCTTCGGCGGCTGCGCGACAGCGATGAGCTCGGTCTTCGGGTAGTACCCGAGACCCACCTCTGTGTCTCCATGATGGAGTCGCGGTAGTAGGCCAGCGCACTGTTGTACCCAAAGCTCAGCATCACGGCGGTCGGCTCGACCGGCAGCGTCTCGAGGAACCGCGACACGTTGCTGTTCTCGCACGGGTAGTGCGAACCCGCTCCCGGCTTGCTTCCGTTGTAGACAGTGAGCGTGCGAGCACCCGTGTCTGCCTGGATGGTGACAGGAGCTTCATACTGCTGCACAGCGTCGTCCCACACACGCCAGGTGATCGTCCACGCAGGGAAGATCGTGCCGAGCCAGACCAGGAGCAGGTAGATCCACTCCGTCGTCTCGTGACACGTCGAGTCGCTGAGTACACCGAGCACGGCATCCTTGCGCCCACGTCGCATCGTCGAGATCAGGCGCGACGGCGCAGACCGGACAGGCTTGGCCGCTAGTACAGATCCACGTCAGCCCCGCACAACCTCCGCCAGGCGCTCGCCGACCCGCTTCGCATCCTCTTCCGATGCCGCTTCGACCATGACCCGCACGAGTTGTTCGGTTCCCGACGGGCGCAGCAACACTCGGCCGGTGTCGCCGAGTTCCGCTTCGACGGCCTCGACCGCAGCGAGTACGTCGGCATCGGTGGCACGCGACCGCTCGACGCCCTTGACGTTGATCAGCACCTGCGGGAAGACGGTCATGACCTTTGCGAGTTCCGACAGCGGCTTGCGCTGACGCGCGACCTCCGCGGCGAGGTGCAGTCCCGTGAGGACACCGTCGCCCGTCGTCGCGTACTCGCTCATGATGACGTGGCCGCTCTGCTCACCGCCGAGCGAGAACCCGCCCTCGTTCATGCGCTCGAGAACGTAACGGTCGCCGACGCCGGTCGTTTCGAGGTGGATGGCGTTGTCGGCCATCGCTCGGTGCAGGCCGAGGTTGCTCATCACGGTGGCGACGAGCGTGTCGTCCTTCAGCAGCCCGCGCTGTTTCATCGATACCGCGAGGATCGCCATGATCTGGTCGCCGTCGATGATGCGGCCGTCGGCGTCGACGGCGAGGCAGCGGTCGGCGTCGCCGTCGTGGGCGATGCCGAGGTCGGCGCCGGTGCGGAGCACTTCGGCGACGAGAACGTCGAGGTGGGTGGAGCCGACGCCTTCGTTGATGTTGAGGCCGTTGGGGTCGGCGCCAATGACGGTGACCTTGGCGCCCGCGTCGCGGAAAGTCTCGGGCGAGACTCCGGACGCGGCGCCGTGCGCGCAATCGAGCACGACGTGCAGCCCACGAAGGCTGGTGCGCAGCGACGCGAGCAGGTGCACGACGTAGCGGTCTTCGGCATCGGCAAACCGGCTGATACGACCGACCGCTCCCCCGGTGGGCGCGAGCTTCGGGCCGGTCATCGCTTCTTCGATGCGCCGTTCGACGACATCGGGCAGTTTGACGCCGCCGCGCGCGAAGATCTTGATGCCGTTGTCGGGTGCCGGGTTGTGCGACGCCGAGATCATGACGCCGAAGTCGGCGTCGATGTCGCCGACGAGGAAGGCGGCGGCAGGGGTCGGCAAGACACCGGCATCGAGGACGTCCACGCCGGACGAGGCGAGCCCCGCGGCGACGGCCGCGCTCAAGAAGTGCCCGGAGACCCGGGGGTCGCGTGCGACGACAGCGGTGAGGCGCTTGCCGGCGGCTTTGCGTGCGTTCGCGATACGACCCTGGCCCAGGACGACAGCGGTCGCCTGGGCCAGGGTGAGCGCGAGATCGGCGGTGAGGGGGCCGTTCGCGAGGCCCCGCACACCGTCCGTCCCGAACAGTGCCATCGAAGGATTAACGCTTCGAGTACTGAGGAGCCTTACGCGCCTTCTTGAGACCAGCCTTCTTGCGCTCCTTGACGCGAGCGTCACGGGAGAGGAAGCCGGCCTTCTTGAGGGTCGGGCGGTTGTTCTCTTCGTCGATCTGGTTCAGCGACCGCGCGATGCCGAGGCGCAGGGCGCCGGCCTGGCCCGAGGGGCCACCACCCGAGATGCGGGCGATCACGTCGTAGCCACCGGCGAGGCCGAGGACCGTGAACGGGTCGTTGATCAGCTGCTGGTGCAGCTTGTTGGGGAAGTAGTCCTCGATCGTGCGGCCGTTCACCGTGATGGTGCCCGAGCCGGGGACCAGGCGCACGCGGGCGATGGCCTGCTTGCGGCGGCCGACAGCGGCACCGGGGACGGAGAGCACGGGACGGACCGGGGCAGCCTCAGCGGCGGCCGGGGTCTCGGTCGAGTAGTTCTCAGGGGTCTGGTCGAGGGAATCAGCGATCTTCGCCATCAGATAATCCTTATTCTTCTCGGCGGCGCTTACTGGGCGACCTGGTCGAAGGTGTACGTGGTGGGCTGCTGGGCAGCGTGGGGGTGCTCAGCACCGCGGTAGACCTTCAGCTTCGTCAGCTGCTGACGACCCAGGCTGTTCTTGGGGAGCATGCCGCGGACGGCCTTCTCGACAGCGCGAACCGAGTTCTTCTCGAGGAGCTCGGAGTAGGTGACCGACTTGAGGCCGCCCGGGTAACCCGAGTGGCGGTAGGCCTTCTTCTGCTCGAGCTTCTGGCCGGTGAGGGCCACCTTGTCGGCATTGATGATGATCACGAAGTCGCCGGTGTCGACGTGGTTCGCGAACGTGGGCTTGTGCTTGCCGCGCAGGAGCGTGGCAGCGTGCGAGGCGAGGCGGCCGAGAACGACGTCGGATGCGTCGATGACCACCCACTCGCGGGTGATCTCACCAGCCTTGGGCGTGTAAGTGCGCGTCACAGTAGTGCTGCTTTCATAGATTCGAACGGAGGAGTTCGTGAATCCCACTCCGGGGTGGTTCGCTCGGGATACCGATCGAACACGCCAGTGGAGGGCTCACGTTCGCGGTGCGAGGCCAGCAGGGCGCAGGCACCAAAGGGATACGATACACCTTCTGCCCACCGCAACAAACTTCCCTCAGAAACCTAGTTGCTCCCGCAACGGAAGGACCCACCGGCGTTACAAGCGACTGGTAGCTTCCCGTTGGACAACGGTCGCTCACAACTATCGACGAACGCAGGACACCATGAATCTGATAGTCGTTCCGAATCACGAGGGACATCGCTTGACGTACGTGCGGCACCTTGTCGACGACCTCCACCGTAACGGCGAGGACTACCTGATCGCGGCCACCCGAGAAGCCGTTGCGTCCCGCGACTGGTCGATACATTTGAGTGATCAGAACACAGTTCGCGTAGTTCACCCTGCGTCGTTCGCCCCCTCGGATGTGCTGGCGACCGCGAGTGCGTCAGATGCGAGGACCATCTTGCTTCCCGATGGCGACTCCTGGCTAGCGTGGCTCGCCGTGAACAAAGTTCCCAAGTCGGTCGAGTCGCTGAGACTGCTTGTAATGCGCCCCGACGGGCAGCACTCCTCGACCGTCGTCGCGGCAATGCAGACACTCGTCAAAGCCTCCATCCGATCCCTCGTGCGCCTTCGGCACGCTCGAGTGGGGGTTTTGACCCTGACCGACTCGCACGCGCGTTCTTGGGGTCGTTGGGGAGTGCCTGACCCGGTCGTCTTCACAACCACTCAGGACTCGCGGGATTGGGCGAAAGGCATTTGTGGCCGCGATTCTGAAGCATCTGGATGGGCCGCAGTCGTCGGCGGTATAAACGCACGAAAGAACATCGATGTCGTCGCCGATGCCGTCTCCAAGAGCGCTACACGAATCGGACTTATCATCGCCGGCAAGTCTTCCGTCGCGCCTGAGACTCTCGAGCAATGGATGAGCCCGATGACAAGTGCCGGGCGGCCAGTCATTGTCATCCAGGACCACCTGAGCGATTCCGAACTCGACGCACTCATCCTGGAAGCGTCTTGCGTCGTTCTCGCTTATACGAACGTGGGGCCCAGCGGAATCGCCGGAAAAGCTATGACTGCCGGCACGCCAGTCGTCACTGCAGGCTCGCGATCCTTGCACGCGCTATCCCGCGCGTGGCCACGTCACGTGCTGAGCACACGGCTCTCCCCGAGCGACCTGGGTCGCGCGATCACGACGGCTGTCTCAGCAGGCAGGGTAGGAGGCACTAGCGGGGCAACGCCGTCTGACTTCGCGAAACGCCTTCGGATGCTCTGATGCGTCGTGGCTTCGTCGTCAGGATCGCCGCAGTCGGCTTAGCGGCCATCGTCCAGGCGGTCTCACTCCTCGTTATTGCTCGGGGAGCGGGCGCAACTCTTTTCGGAGTCTTCTCGATCGCATTCTCAATTTACATTCTATGCTCGGCCGTAACCGGGTTGGGTCTCAACAATTATGCGCTCCGACTCAATTACGCGTCCCGGAAAGCCCCTGATGTTCTCCGCTCGATGATCGCCTGGCGCACGATTGCAATCCTCGTCTTGCTCGTGCTGATCGCATGTGCCGGCGTCATATCGGAAAAGAGCTTGGCGGGAACCGGGCCTTTTATCTGGTTGGCAGGCGCGGCAGGTGCGTCTGAACAAGTCAGCGATCTGACCCAAGGGATACTCTCCGGCAGACGTGAGGTGCTTAAAGCCGCCATCTTCCTCGTGGCTCAGCGATTATTTGCCTTGGCCGGCGTCATCGTGGGTTTGCTAACAACTGACGTCGCTCTGTGGGCAGGACTGGGATTTGTAGGCTCTTCCGTCCTCGCCGCTGCACCTTGGCTTCGGTATATCGGCCGTCCGCACCGGATGAGGCTGACATTTAAAGGCGCTTCAGCTTACTGGGGAGCGACTGTGACGTCCAGCGCATCTCAGTTGGAGCCGACGATAGTCGGCCTATTCGGGAATGCGGCGACCGCAGGCTTCTATAGCCTCGGCGTTCGGCTGGCCGGCCCCGTCAACCTGGTCACGAACGCAGTCGTAACCATCGCCGTCCCGCAGATGAGCGCCAGCGACACCGCAACAAAGAGATCCATCTATAAGAAGATGCGGAAGTTTGCGATCGCGTCCGCTGGCGCCGCTGTGGTCATTGCGACGCCAGCCGCGTGGGTCGTCGAGCACGCACTTGGTCCGGGCTTTTCAGGATCCGCACCCTTTGTCGCAGCCTTAGTCATAGCCGCCGCCGTCAGCGGTATCAGCCGCACAGCGCAGGCGTTCCTTTATTCAATCGACCGAGCCCGCCCGGCAGCCCTGGCCATCGGGACTGGAACGTGCGTGACGCTGGCAACTCTCGCGATTAGTGGATGGGTGTCGCCAGTTGGGCTCCCGCTGGCTCCAATTCTTGGTCAACTCATCACCATGGTCGCCATACTGCGCGCCGCTCACAAGACTTGAACCGAGTTGCGAGCTGCGGCCCCCGTCTCCCGCGTGAGATCGCCCGTCGCAACACACGTCCAAGATTTCTCGGAAGATCATCACCGGAGTGATCGACGGTCCAACTCCTTGGAATGTTCCGAAGCTTCGGTAGAACTAAACCTTTGCCGAATCGCCCGAGCAGGATTCCCGCCGACGATTGAATACGGCTCCACCGAGCGGGTCACCACGCTTCCAGCAGCGACGACGGCCCCCTCTCCAATCTCGACACCGCCGACCACGATTGCACCTGCACCAATCCAGACATCTCGGCCAATCTGAACGGAGTCGCTGTCCCTCTGAACTCGATCCCCCACCCATGTCGACTCAGCCATAGGAACGCCTACCTGGTCTATTTCGTGATCAAGTCGGCCGACGATCTGAACGTGTCTGGCGATGAGGCAGAAGTCGCCAATCCTGCCATCTACTTCTATGTGAGTTCGCTGCCCGATGGCGACGTTTGAGCCGATGGTGAGCCCGTGAGGACTGGATACGAAGCTCCCCAAGCCCAACCTAAGGTCCGGACCAAACGTGACGTTGGTTCCGACTTGGCGAGCTGCGAGTAGGGATCGGACCACGCGAATTAGTGGCTTCGGTATCCTGCTCCGAGTCGATTCACCCAAGATGAGTTCCTAACCCTGTCGGCCAACCGGAACTGTCGATTTCTTGTGGCGCCTCCTGAAGCGCACGGATCAATCCCTCGGCCATCGCTGCGGCCGAGTAAGCGCCGCGAACCCTCTCCGAGAGAGCCTTCCGGTCCTGTGTACCGGCATGCTCCAAGGCGCCGAGCATCGTCTGCGCGAGAGAGTCGACGTCGTCCGATTCAAAAAACTCAACCCCTCCGAGACGGGCGAGCTCAATTTCCGGCGCGTGTGGCTCTTCGCGCGCCACCAATATCGGCACTCCGAATCCGACGCTCTGAGTGAGACTCAGCCCTGCGTAGCCTGGCGACAGCGCGGCAACTGACCGGGAGTAGACATTGAAGAGGTCCACGGGGTCCGCCATCTGACCGTGGAAGGTGACATTTGCTGAGACCCCTAATTCATAGGCGAGATCTCGAAGCATCGACTCATCCTCCCCCTGACCGACGATGTCCAAACCGACGTTCCTACCGGCTTGGACTAAGCGCTCGATGGCCCGTATTGCTAAATGCACCTTTTTCTCGCCGACCAACCGACCAACGTAGACGAACCGATTCGAATCTGAATCGAGCTGAGCGGGCAGCATTTCCTCCGCGTCGTACAGCGAGTTGGGGGCAACCCAGACAGGATTTGCGGGGAGGCTCGTCAACGCGGGTACCACACTGTCGTAGCCGTACAAGATTGTCCCGTGTCCCAAAGAACGCATCTTTTCCCTGAGAGCCTTCGTCCTCGACCCCGCACCAGACCGCGGATGGAGGTGGCCCCACAGAAGAGTTCGACGCCCCAGCCCCCGACGAAGGAGCAGGAGGATCCAAGCACTCAGACTGCGCGGGTTCAGATCGAGTATCGCGACCTCGGCTTTGATGACCCGCGACCATCCGCCAATCTGGAAGAGCGCTCCACCGAACCGGAGATTTAGCACGGGCGCATACATATCGTGGGAGATTCCAGTTCGCACCGTCGCATCGATGTGGCGATCGCCCGCAAATGCCTGGAAGTCGCCCCCTAGCGCAGACGTCAACAACCGCATGCAGCGCTCTCTATAGAAGGGGAGGACGGCCAAATACGCAACAAAGCGAGGTTGCTGGGATACCTTCGATCCACTCACGAAAATCTCCGTCCCACGACTCCGCTTGCGTCCCAAATTGTGCCCGCGGGAACGGACGCATCCACGCGGACCCCCGCCTTAATGAGAGCATTCCGACCGATAGTCACCCCTCCAAGCACGATACAGCGGCTCGTCACCCATGCGCCCGCCTCGATTGTGACTGGACGGGTGATAAGAGCCATGTTGATGCGGTGGGCATGACTTCCAGTCGTAATGAACGCCTCCTGGCTCACGACCGCGTCGTGCCCGATGCTCACGACATCCTGGTTGTGGATCCAGACCCCCTCACCAATCCACGCCCTGTCATCGATCTTCAGCTTCCATGGGAAGGCGACGCGGGTCCTCGGCCGATAAATGACGTTGGCTCCAATCTCTGCCCCGAAGAGGCGCAGCGTGGCAACGCGAAGACGAGAGCTGATCTGCCATGAATTGGTGATCAGCAACCGCTCAGCGATTGCCCAGGCATAGACGACCCAGGCTGGCCGCCCCCAGGCAGCTCGCTCACCAGGAGCCTGAGAGAGGTCGATGACCGGCTCGGCTTGGATATTGTCACCTTGTGATGCCACTTCCAGGAGTCTCCATTCTCAGTCTTCACTACCCTCCGGAGCCGACGGGGAACGCGCCCTACGCAGGCTCACTGTCGAAGGGCCTTCATGCTCTCGGTCATCGTGTGGATGTGACCACCACCCACCCTCATTATCCAGAGTGGAAGATACGCGCAGGTTACGGCCAGTGGTCGCGAACGGAAGTGGTTGCAGGACTCCGAGTTCGGCGGCTACGTCACTATGTGCCCAGTCCGCCTCGCGGCTTCAAGCGGCTCGCTTCAGAGCTCAGCTTCGGAGTGAGACTCTTCTTCGCGCGCACCGAAGGGGCAGTGATCATCTGCGTCTCACCATCGTTGTTCGCAAGCGCGCTAGCTGCGTTCCGAAACAAGTTCCGGCTTCGCCGACGACCGCTGATCGTATGGGTGCAGGACATCTATACGCTCGGGCTTGCTGAGACGGGCCAGGGCAATCGACTGGCCTCCACGGTCACGCGAGGAGTTGAGTCTTGGACACTACGGGAAGCCGATCAAGTTGTAGTGGTGCATCAGAGATTTGCGGACTGGGTTGCCAACAACCTCGGTGTCGACAGGCAGCGCATCACAGTTGTGCGGAATTGGACACACCTCCCGCCCGCTGAGGCAACCGATAGAGATGCAGCCCGCGACGCGCTCGGGTGGCCGACCGACCGGACGGTAGCGGTGCACGCGGGAAACATGGGGGCTAAGCAGGGTCTGGAAAACGTTGTCGAGGCAGCTCGCCTGGCAGATTCGCAAGGCGCAAACGTTCTATTCATTCTCCTCGGCAACGGATCCGAGCGCGCTCACCTTCAGTCGATCGCTGCAGGAATCGAAAGACTCCGCTTCGTTGACTCGCTTGAGGATCGAGAGTTCCGACTTGCCTTGGCCGCCGCAGACGTCCTGCTGGTTAATGAGAAACCTGGAGTCTCAGGGATGGCCGTCCCAAGCAAACTGACCTCGTACTTCGACGCCGCGCGGCCTGTTGTCGCTGCGACCGACGTGCAAGGAATCACAGCGGACGAGGTGCGAAATGCAGGCGCAGGATTAGTCGTCGAGGCCGGCCGGCCTGAAGATCTTTTGAACGCCGTTTTTGCGATCGGTTCAGAGCCCAGTCTCGCAGGAAGTCTTGGAGCTTCTGGACGGGCCTATCGAGAGCGGGTTCTGGATATAAACGCGGCTTGGGCAGCTTGGTCTAGAGCTGTGAGCAATCTCCTTTCGGCGTGATCAGAGTGGCCTTGCTGGCTGAGTTGGCGGCGCAACCTACCCGCAACAACCTGCCGCTAGGCTGTGGGCCGTCACTAGGGGAGGAACAATTTTGACCAAGCGCGCACTCATCACGGGCATCACTGGCCAAGACGGCTCATATCTTGCCGAGCTACTGCTGTCGAAGGGGTACGAGGTGCACGGACTAATCCGTCGAGCATCGACCTTCAACACGCACCGTATCGACCACCTGTACGTCGATCCGCACGATCCGTCGGCGAAGCTCTTCCTCCACTACGGCGACCTGAGCGACGGCGCCCGCATGGTCACTCTCATGAGCGAGATCAACCCCGACGAGGTCTACAACCTTGCCGCGCAGTCGCACGTGCGCGTGTCTTTCGACGAGCCTGAGCACACGGCCGATACGACGGGCACCGGCACGGTCCGACTGCTCGAGGCCGTCCGCCTCTCCGGCATCAAGACGCGGTTCTACCAGGCGTCTACCTCAGAGCTTTTCGGAGCCACGCCCCCGCCGCAGGGCGAGAGCACGCCGTTCTACCCGCGCTCGCCCTATGGCGTTGCCAAGCTCTACTCGTACTGGATCGTGAAGAACTACCGCGAGGCGTACGACATGTTCGCCGTCAACGGCATCCTCTTCAACCACGAGTCGCCTCGCCGAGGCGAGACGTTCGTCACGCGAAAGATCACGCGTGCCGTCGCCCGCATCAAAGCCGGCGTCCAGAAGGATCTCTATCTCGGCAACCTCGAGTCGATCCGCGACTGGGGCTACGCCGCGGAGTACGTCGAGGGCATGTGGCGCATGCTGCAGGCCGACGAGCCCGAAGACTTCGTCCTCGGCACGGGCGTCGGCTACACGATTAAGGACTTCCTCGAGACGTCATTCGGTCACGTCGGGCTCGACTGGCAGGAGTTCGTGAAGTTCGACGAGCGCTACCTGCGGCCCACCGAGGTGGACGCCCTCATCGGCGACCCGTCGAAGGCAGCGGACAAGCTCGGCTGGGTCCCGACGATCGATGGGAAGCAACTGGCCAAGCTCATGGTTGACGCCGACGTGGAAGCACTCGAAAAGGGTCCGGAATGGATCGACACCGTGAAGCTGGCGTCGTGGGGAACCGCGTGAGTACCGCCACCGACGGAGTCACCTATACGCCGAGCGAGCTCGATCGCGATGCGACGTTCTACGTCGCCGGGCACCGCGGTCTCGTCGGGTCGGCGATCGTTCGGAAACTCGAGACGGAGGGTTTCACCCATGTCGTCGGAAAGAGTTCCGCAGATCTCGACCTGAAGAACCGCGACGACGTCTTCGCTTACATGGCCGAGATCAAGCCGCGGTACCTCGTCCTCGCGGCAGCCAAGGTCGGCGGCATCCTCGCCAACAGCACCTATCCGGTGGACTTCCTCTCCGACAACATGCGGATCCAGACGAACGTGCTCGACGCGGCGCTCGCCAATGACGTCGAACGGGTCGCCTTCCTCGGATCGTCGTGCATCTATCCAAAGCTCGCCGAGCAGCCCATCCGTGAGGATTCGCTGCTCACGGGGCACCTCGAGCCCACGAATGACGCGTACGCGATCGCGAAGATCGCCGGCATCCTTCACACGCAGGCCGTGCGCCGCCAGTACGGGCTGCCGTGGATCAGCGCCATGCCGACGAACCTGTACGGACCGAACGACAACTTCTCGCCGAAGGGCTCGCACGTCCTCCCCGCGCTCATTCGTCGTTACGACGAGGCGGCGAAAGCGGGTGCTCCCGCCGTCACGAACTGGGGCACGGGAACCCCACGACGTGAGTTCCTGCACTCCGATGACATGGCTGACGCAGTTCTGCACCTGATGGAGCATTACGACGGGCCCGATCAGGTAAACGTCGGTACCGGTAGCGACGTCACCATCCGCGAGATCGCGGAGACGATCGCCGACGTGACCGGGTTCGGCGGCGAGACCGAATGGGACACCACCAAGCCTGACGGCACCCCGCAGAAGCTGCTCGACGTCTCCAAGTTGGCGGAGGCCGGCTGGACCGCCAGGATCAGTCTGCAAGAGGGACTCGAGCGCACGGTCGCGTGGTACCGCGACCACGTCGACAGCATTCGCGAGTGAGTCCATGGCGTATCGCCACATCGTGCTCTTCCGGGTCCATGACGATGTCGACGAGCACGATGTGGCGCATGCCATCGGGCAGCTGACCTCACTTGCGGATCTGCCGGGAATAGTGAGCTGGCACATCGCGCGATCTCTCGACGAGCGCAAGGGACGCATCGTCATCGAAGAAGCCGAGTTCTCAGACGCCGAAGCATTCGCGGCGTTTCGGTCACATCCCCGGCACCAATCGATCGCCGCGGAGATGGCGAGGATCTCGGACTGGTGGATCGGCGACCGGATCAGCTGAGTAAGTGGCGCACCAACGCTTCCGATCCCGGCCACATCGGTTCGGGGAGGTCGTCGACGGGGAAGTAGCCGAACGCCGTCGCCTCGTTTCGGGGCGCGGGCTCGCCGATTATCTCCATTACGTAGGACAACCCGACGGAGTGCTTGCGTGGATCCTGTCCATGCTTCGTTCCGTCGCGCGGAGCGAGTTCGACCGGGAACCATTCGTAGACGTGATGTGGCTGCGCGTTCGCGTCAACGGCGATATCAACATCCAGGGTGTCGGAGGCGTGACGTCGTAGTGCACTCACGAGCGTCTCGCCACGCATGACACGCCCGCCGAGGTGACACCACACGGCTCCGAACGGTGAATCGCGCAGGATGAGACCGACCTCGCGACCCTGTGCGTTCGTTCGTACCGGCACGAAGTCGACGCACAAGACGGGCACCGATTCCTCTATGAGGGCGTACACGTCGTCGGGGAGATAGGTCACGGTGCGATCCTCTCGCGTCATTTGTCCGACACACCCCTATGGCAGACTGAGCCGCATTGACCCTACGCCCGCCGGGCGGCACCACGAGAGGCACCATGGAGCTCAGCGACTACATCCGCGTCCTCCGCAAGAACTGGCTGATCATCGTCGTGTTGACGCTGGTCGGCCTGGGCGCGGCAGCGGCATACTCTCTGACCCGCACGCCCGTGTACGAGTCGTCGAGCAGCGTCGCCGTATCGACGCAGACCGGCGGAACGGCATCCGACATCCAGCAGGGCGCCAACTTCGCGCAGACCCGCATCAACACGTATGTCGGGCTGGTGACGACCCCGATCGTCCTCAACCCGGTGATCGCCGACCTCGACCTAGGGGTGACGGCAGACGCACTCGAGAAGCAAATCACGGCGTCCTCGGCACTCAACACAACGATCATCACGATCACCGCGACGGACCCCGACCCTGTCGTCGCGGCCAACCTTGCGAACCAAGCTGCGGCGAGCCTCTCGAAAGTCGTCCCCGAGATCGAACCCGAGATCGAGGGCGGCAGCCCCGTGCGGCTAACCCGCGTCAGCGACGCGCAGCCCGCTCTCGCGCCGGCCAGCCCGAACGTCCCGCTCAACCTCGCGCTCGGCGTGCTCGTCGGCCTCGCACTCGGCGTCGGCGTCGCCGTCCTGCGCACCGTCCTCGACAACAAGGTCCGCACCCCGCGTGACGCGGAGGGCATCACGGCCGCCCCGTCGCTCGGTGCGATCGCCTACGACGCGAAGGCGAAAGAGCGCCCGCTCATCGTCCACGCCGACCCCCTCAGCCCGCGGGCCGAGTCGTTCCGCGCGCTCCGCACCAACCTGCAGTTCCTCGACATGGGTGGCCGTGCGAGCTTCGTCGTGACGAGTTCGGTTCCCAGTGAAGGCAAGTCGACCACGACGATCAACCTCGCGATCGCCCTCGCCGACGCCGGCAAGAAAGTCGCACTGCTCGACACCGACCTGCGCAAGCCCAAGGTCGCCGAATACCTCGGCATCGAAGGCGGCGTCGGCCTGACCGACGTGCTCATCGGCCGTGTGCGCGTCGGCGACGTCATGCTCCCGTGGGGTGGCCGCAGCCTCTTCGTGCTGCCCGCCGGCAAGATCCCGCCCAACCCGAGCGAGCTGCTCGGGTCGAAGCAGATGGCGACCCTCCTCGAGGTGCTCGAGCGCGACTTCGACGTCGTGCTGTGCGACGCTCCCCCGCTGCTGCCCGTCACCGACGCCGCCATCCTCGCCCGCGGCACGAGCGGCGCGATCCTCATCGCCTCGGCCGGTCGAGTCACGCGGCACCAGCTCGAAGGCGCCGTCGAGGCGCTGCACACGGTCGGCGCGAAGGTGGCCGGGTTCGTCATGTCGATGGTGCCCACCCGCGGACCTGACTCCTATTACAACGGGTACGGCTACGGGTATGGCTACGGCTACACGCAGGAGCAGCCCAAAGCCGCCCGCGGACGTAAGCGCAAGACGCCGGTCGCGGTCGTCCCCGATACGGCCTCGTTGATCGGCGACACCGGCTTCGACTCGCGACGCGACGCGCGAAGCGCAGGCGACGTCGGCACTCGCTGACGCATGGCACACCGCTCGCCCGTCCGCCGCGGAATGCCCTCGGCGGTGATCGCGGTCCTCGTGGTCGCGCTCACCGTCGCCGTCGGCGCTCTCGTGGTGCTCGCGCTGGACCGCGGACGTGGGGCCGGCCCCGAGACGGTCGCGAAGCCCGCACCATCGATCGGCTCTTCCCCCTCATCGACCCCGACCCCGACGCCGATCGCCTCCGCCGAGGAACCCACCGCGCCCGATGCCGCCGAGCGCTTCCTCGCGGTCGGCGCCGGCGCCATGTGGCGCGCAACAGCCGGACAGTGCGGCGACGCTGCCCCAATCATCGAGCGCTCCGACGACGACGGCGCCACCTGGTCCGACGTCACCCCCACCTATCGCGACATCGCGCAGCTGCGCGATCTCACCCCCTTCGCCGAGACCGAAGCCGACATCGTCGCCGACGTCGGAGCGGACTGCGAAACGCAGGCCCTGCGCACCTTCACGAAGGGGCGGTTCTGGTCGCCCTACGACGACCTCCTCCCGCAGTCCACCTACCTCGACGGGTCGACCGTCGTCCTCGACGGCGCCCGCCGCGACGCACCGTGCGAGCAGCCCTGGGCCCTTCGCGCTTCGGGCGAGACGGCCGCGTTCATCTGCGACGGCACCGCGTACGAGATCACCGACGGCGAGACGACCGAGATCGGCGACGGGGTCACCGCCCTCGACGTGGGCGACGGGCAGATCATCGGCGCCCTCGTGCGCTCGGACTGCGACGGGCTGCAGGTGTCATCCCTCGCACCCGACGCTGCCCCTCTCGAGTGCCTCGACGTGGATGCCGACGGCCCCGTCGCTCTCGCCGTCACCGCCGACGCGATCCGAGTCTGGGCGGGGGACGACCTCGTCAGCACGCCGCGGTGATGCGCAGCGCCGTCCGCGTCTGGCGGGCCCTGGGGGCGACGTTCGTCAGCGGTGAGTACTTCACGCGCTGGTCGTTGATCCTCGCCCTCGCCGTCGGTGTGCTGCTCAGTGTCCCGAGCGTCGGATCGCCGTCTTTCGGTGGCTACCTCCGCGGCGTGACGGTCGCCGCCCTCGGATCTCCCCTGCTCATCGCCATCGGCCTCGCCGCCGCGTGGGGCGAACGGCGCCTCACGAACCGCGTCGCTCGAGGGTTCGTGGTCGCCGGCGCGACCATGGCGATCTCCGGCATCCGTCCGTTCGTCAACGGCGCGATCAGCACCCTCGTGTTCGCGACGTCCACCGGCGGCAACTGGACGACGCGAATCACCACGAACCTCGTCACCTGCGTCGCGCTGTTCACCGTCTGCGCCGTCGCCATCATCTACCACCGCCGCCTTCGTGCCACGACGGAACGCCTTCAGCTCGCGGGAGTGCAGATGCGTGCCGGCATCGCCGAGGTCCGTCGCCTGCGCGACGCGGCCACGGCCGCACGCCACCGTCTCGTGGACGAGCTGCGGACCTCGCGCGACGCTCTTCTCGCGTCCGAGGTGACCTACGAGCGGGTGCGCGATTACTCGAACAGCGTGCGCGCGGCATCCCACCACCTCGACTCGCTTCCCACCGGACCCGCGCCGGGCACCCTTGACGACGACCTCGGCGAGCGCCGGCGCCTTCCCGTCATGGGCAGGCTCGGCGCGACGCCTCCGCTCGCCGTCGGGCTGACCTATGTCGCCGCGACGTTGCCCTTCGGCCTGGCGCACGGCGGACCGTCGGTTGCGGCGACCGCGATCGTGGCATGCGTCGCGATCGATCTCGTCGCCTTCGTCCTCCTCCGCGCCGCTCGCCGTCTGCGACCCCGACTGCGCGGCATCGTGTTCCTGGCCGTGTGGCTGGCGGCCGGCGCCGCCGTCATGACGCTCACGTTCACCCTCATCCCGGCCGTCGGCTCGCTCGGTCTCGTTCCCCTCCTCGGGGTGCCGCTCGTCGCTGCCGTCATCAGCCTGTCCGTCGACGCCTACCGACGAGCCCGCATAGAAGAGCGACGCGCCACGACGGTGCTGCTCGCGTCGGCCCGCCGGCTCGCCGCCGAGGTCGACACGACCGCGGCGCCCTTGCAGCGTGCGATCGACGTGCTGCACGGCCGGTTGCAGGGGCGGTGCGTGATCCTCGCGGCGCACGTCGATGAGAACGTCCCCGATGTCGGCACCCTCGAGGCGTTCCGCACGCAGACCGACGACATCCTCGACGAGGTCCGCGCCGGTGACACCCCTACGACGGATGACGGCGAGGACATCGACGACCTCGTGCGCGCGTGGTCGGTCGTGATGGACGTGACGCTCACCGTCGCAGATGACGCACGCGCCGGGCTGTCGGCCCCGGCCGTCGCCGACGCCGTTCACGGTCTCATCAATGAAGGGCTCGTGAATGCCGTCAAGCACTCCGGCGCCCGGTGGGCCGACATCAGGATCGACCGCAGCGGCGAGGCGATCACCGCTCGCGTCTCGAGTCCCGGCATCCTCGCCGCGGCGACTCCGTCGACGGGTGAACGTGTCGCCGGCATCGGAACGCGCGGAGCGCGCACGGTCCTGCGTCAGGCGGGCGACCGCGTCGTCCTGGAGGGGCTGTTCCCGCTGCCGTCGGCGCCGAGCGCCACGACCTAAGTCAGGCGGTCTCGAGCAGAGCCGCGACGCGCTCGCGCAACTGACGCGGCGTGAACGGCTTCACGACGTAGTCGTCGATGCCCGCGGCGTGCGCCTGAGCGACGTCCTGGGGGGACGAGCGAGCGGTGAGCATGAGGATGCGCGTCGACGAGAAGTCGGGGTCGGCGCGCAGCGTGGAACACACTTCGATGCCCGTCTTGATCGGCATCATCCAGTCGAGGATGACCATGTCGGGATGCCGCTGGAAAGCCCGCTCGAGCCCGGCACCACCGTCGTGCGCGACTTCGACATCGTGCCCGACACCTTGGAGTACGTAACTGAGCAGCGAGGCCACGTCGATGTCGTCTTCGACGACCAGGACAGATGCCATTGCGGCCTACCTCGGGGTTTCACTAGCCGATCGAGACATCGGCGATGGCACGAGACTACACGCGGGATGACCGCGATGTACGGTGTACGCGTGACGACCGCCACCGCCGCAGGGAAGGCGCCTCCCACGGGGTGGTCGCGCGGGCGTCGCTGGGGCTACTGGTTCACCGCCCTCGCCTGCCTCTTCGTGACGAGTCTGGCCGGTCTCACGCTCCAGTCGCCCGAGCTCCCCATTGCCTGGTGGTGGCCCGCCGCGGGCGCCGCCGCCTGGTTCGCCCTCCGGGTGCCGCGGCAGGGCCGCACGTGGCTGATGCTGACCATCCCCCTCGCCACCGTCACGACGAACATCCTCGTCGGCCGACCCTGGTATCTCGGCCTGCTGTACGGGCTGTGCAACACCGTCGAGATCGTGGTCTTCCTCGCAGCCCTCGGTCGGCAGCGGGATTCGTTCCGGCTCGACACACTCGGGAACGCCGTCCGCTTCGTCAGCGCGGCCCTGCTGGGTGCGCTGGTGCTGGGACTCACGATCGCCGGCACGGGGGCGCTACTCGCCGGCGCCTCGTTCGCCTCGGTGGCGATCGTCGCTTTCGCGTCGCACGGCTCTGCGGTGATGCTGATCGGGGCGCTCGCCGTCCTCCCGGCCCGGGAGCGACACCGGGCGAATCCGATCGAAGTCGCTGTCCACGCCGCGGTCGCTGCAGCCACTCTCTTCCTCACCTTCGGCCCCGGCGGCGCCACGGAGGTGAGCTTCCTGGTGTTCGCGGTCCTGGCCGCGGCGTGCCTTCGCTTCCCGATCCGATTCGCGATCGTCCAGTCCCTGCTCATCTGCGTCGCCGCTCTGCTCCTGACCCTCACCGCCGGCGGCTCGTTCGGCTTCGACCTGGCGGCGTCGCGCACCTCACCGGTGACCCTCGTGGTCTTCATGAGCACCGTGGGGGTCTTCAGCCTGCTCGTCTCGGCGGCGCGGTACGAAGGACGCGCCAACGCCGCGATCGCCCTCACCGCGGCAGAGGACATCGCCCGAGCCGAACGCGCTCGCGTCGCCGCCCTCGCCGAGCAGCTCGAGCTGCAGCGCCAGCGCGAGGACTTCGCGGTGGCGACGAGCCACGAACTCCGCACGCCCCTGACGAACATGCTCGGATACACCGACCTGCTGCTCGACACCCGGCTCGACGATCAGCAGCGCTCGTGGCTCGGCGCCGCGCGCCGCGGCGCCGAGCGACTGCAGGGCCTCATCGACACGATGATCGACGCCCGAGAGTCGCACAGCAGCGACGCGATCGCCGTCGACTCCCTCATCTCGCGCGTGCAGACCGCGTTCGCCACGGAAGCCTCGACCCGACGCGCCTCGATCATCACCGAGCCGTGCGGTCTCGTCGTGCGGGCGAGCGACGGCGACGCCGAGCGTGCCCTCTCGAACCTGGTATCGAACGCCGTCACCTTCGCCGAAAACGGCACCGTCACACTCGAGGCCACCCGTGTCGACGACGACGTGCTCATCTCGGTGACCGACGACGGCCCCGGCATGTCGCCGACCACCCTGCGTCAAGCCTTCGACCGGTTCTACCGCGGGCCCGAAGCCGAGGGCCGCGGGTCGTCGGGCGTCGGGCTGGGCCTCGGCAGCGCGCGCGATCTCGCGCGGCGCAACGGCGGCGACGTCACCGTGACCTCCGAGGCGGGCCGCGGCGTGTCAGCCGTGCTCCGCCTGCCCGCGCTCACCGACGGCGACGCATGAGGTCATCGTCGTCACATCTCCGTCACACCGCACTGCTAGCGTTCGCTCAGGCAATGGGTGTTCCGGGGGGAGTGGCGGAAGCATGGCAGACACCATGACGACGGATTCGGAAGAGAGCGGCGCCACCGTCGTACGCGTCCGCCGCCCCGAACCGGTACGGAACTGGCGCCGCACGTACGCCCGCCGCCTGTGGCTCAGCGATCTGCTCGTCCTCATCTGGGTCGTCTACGGCACGCAGATCGCCTGGTTCGGTCTCGGCGCCGCGGATCTCGCGATACAGACGGGGCGCGTCGCCGGCGAGGTCTCCTACTGGGGGTTCTCGGCCGCCCTCATCCTCGTGTGGATGCTGACCCTCAGCCTCGCCGACACCCGCGATCACCGCGTCATCGGCGGCGGGACGGTCGAGTACACCAGGATCACGCGGTCCAGCGTGACCCTTTTCGGAGTGATCGCGATCGTCGCCTTCCTCACGCAGACCGAGGTCGCCCGCGGGTTCCTGCTCATCAGCCTGCCGCTCGGCATCCTTCTGCTGCTGTTCGAACGGTGGCTGTGGCGTCAGTGGCTCGTCGCGCAGCGGGCATCCGGCGCGTTCTCGGCACGAGTGCTCCTGGTGGGGTCCCGGCGCTCGGTGCTCGAGACGGCGACCGAGCTTCTGCGAACCCCCACGGCCGGATACCACCTCGTCGGCGCGTGTGTTCCGACCGGTGCCGTCGCCGAGACCATCCCCGGAACCGACATCCCCATCATGGGATCGATCACGTCAGTCGCCGATGCGATGACCGCCTGCGGTGCGGACACCGTTGTCGTCACGAGCACCGACGAGCTCCCCGTGGACAAGGTGAAGGAGATCTCGTGGGGCCTCGAATCAGGCCGCCAGCATCTCGTCCTCGCCCCGGGCATCGCCGACATCGCCGGTCCCCGGATTCACACTCGCCCCGTGTCGGGACTGCCCCTCATCCACGTCGAGACGCCGAAGTTCGGCAAGGGCCAGCGCCTCGTCAAGCGGACCTTCGACATCGTCTGCTCCGTCACCCTGATCGTCGTCGCCTCCCCGGTTCTCGCCGGCGTCGCCCTGGCCGTGAAGATGTCGTCGCCCGGCCCGCTGCTCTACCGCCAGCAGCGCATCGGCCTGTCGGGCATCCCCTTCCACATGCTCAAGTTCCGGTCGATGCGCGTCGGCGCCGACCAGGAGCTGAAGGCGCTTCTCGAAGCGCAGGGCACGAGCGAGAAGCCGCTCTTCAAGATCCAGAACGATCCCCGCATCACGCCGATCGGGCGCTTCATCCGCAAGTACTCGCTCGACGAGCTACCCCAGCTGTTCAACGTCCTGGGCGGGTCGATGAGCATCGTCGGCCCCCGTCCGCAGATCGCCGCCGAAGTCGCCCTCTACACGGACGCGGCCAAACGCCGCCTGCTCGCTCGCCCCGGGATCACCGGTCTCTGGCAGGTCAGTGGCCGCTCGACGATGGAGTGGGAGGACGCGGTACGCCTCGACCTCTACTACGTCGAGAACTGGTCGCTGACGAACGACATCGTCATCCTCGTCAAGACGGTGCGTGCGGTCCTCGTTCCGGGCGCGAGCGCGCATTGACGGGCGTCCCTCGATCCGTGCCACACTGGCGGCGGAGCCAACCTGATGCCGACAACCGAACGCCACGCAGTGGAGAGCCGCTGGGCGGATAACCAGCTGATCGGCACGCGCGTCCGGTCGGTGTGGCAATGGCAGTTGATCTTCACCTTCAGCGTCGTGGCGATCACCGTCGCGGTCGGCGTCCTCGACGTCGGCCTGCTCGCCACCCCGGGCTTCCTCTTCGGCATCCTCGTCATCGTCATCGCGTCGATCGCGACCCTCGTCACACCGTGGGCGCGGATCCCCAAGCACGCGGCTTTCGTCCTGCCCCTCGTCGACATCGTCGCGATCGGGCTGCTGACCCTCAGCCAGCCGAGCCTCGGCTTCTTGTGGGTCTTCCCCATCGCCTGGATCGCGACCTACTACGGCACCCTCGAGATCGTGGCGTCGCTGGCCGCCGTCGCGCTCATGAACCTCGCCGACCCCGATCACTGGAACCTCTCGCCCGACGTGGTCGTGGAGCTGCTGATCGTCATGCTGGCTCTCGCCTTCCTCGCCATCACGATTTCGGTGGGCGCCCAACGAATGCGCGCGTTCCGCTACCTCGCTCGCAATCAGGCGCGGCGGCTTGCGGCCACCGTCGAACGCGTGCAGTCGGCGGAGCAACGGGTCAACACGGTCTTCGACTCGATCGGCGTCGCCCTCGCCCGGGTGGCGCGCGGCGGTGAGATCGTCTCGGCGAACGCCGCCTACCGCGAGCTCTACTCGCTCGACGCGCAGGACCTCCGCTTCCCGGTGGGGGGCGCGGTCGAGTACTCCGGCTTCCGCGGCCGCGCCCTGGCCCCGGCCGAGACCGCTCTCGCACGCGCGGGCCGAGGCGAGGTCGTCGAACACGAGCGCCTATGGCTCTTCGACCGCAGCGGGACCTGGCGCGCCCTCGGGCTCTCGATCCGCCCGGCAGGCGCGAACTCGATTGGCGAGGACACCTTCGTCGTCGAACTCGAGGACCTCACCGCCGTGGCCGAAGCCCAGCAAGAACGTCCGCACGTCTCGCGGGTGATCGCACATGAGCTGCGGAACCCCCTCACCGCGATCCTCGGCCACGCCGATCTGCTCCTCGAAGGCGCCCCCCTCACGCCTGCGCAGCGCGACCACGTGAACGTCATCGAATCCGCCAGCGAGCGAATGCTCACCCTCATTCAGGGGATTCTCGCTCCGGCAACGGATGCCGACGTCCACCGCGCGCGCTTCGACGCTGCCGCCCTGGTCACCTCGGCGATCGAGGCGTTCACGCCCGCGGCATCCGCGTCGGAATTGGTGGTGGACGCCGTCGTCGCCGGCCCGCTCGTCGTCGAGGGCGACGAGTTCCGCCTGCGCCAGGTCGTCGACAACGTCCTGAGCAACGCCATCAAGTACAGCGACCGCGGAACGCTCCGTGTAGCCGCGGCGGTCGACGACGACGGTTGGGTCGCCGTGACCATCGCCGACGAGGGGATCGGCATGTCCGCCGACGACGTCGAGCGCGTCTTCACGCCCTACTTCCGCGCGCAGACCGCGCAGGAGGGCGGCGTGCCCGGCACCGGCCTCGGCATGGGGATCGCGCGCGATATCGTCGAGAGCCACGGGGGTAGCATCACCGTGGAGAGCGCTCTCGGACGCGGGACGACCGTCACGGTCCGTCTGCCCGCCGCAGGCCGCAGCGAGGGGGCGTACTGATGGAGCACATCGACGTGACGATCGTGCTCGTCGCGGTCGCGACGACCTGCACGATCATCATGATCGGGCTCGGCTTTTTGCCGCATCCGGGGCGCGCGGCATCCATCTGGTCCTCCGGCTTCGCCCTCGCGATGCTGAGCTGCTATCTGCTCGTCGCGGCCGACCAGATCGGTTCGCATCACCTGCGCGGAGCCGCCCACGGCCCCATCCTGTGCGCCGTCGCCTTCGTCTGGATCGGCCTGCGCGCCCGCCGCGGCCGGGAGCCGATCATGTTGGTCCCGACCATCGTCGTGTTCAGCGCGGCCACCGTGGTCCTCGGCCTGACCGCCGAGACCCTCGCGTACGGCACCGTGTTCCGGGTGTCGTTCCTCCTCGCCGCCGCCACCGCCGGTCTCGCCGCGTGGGAGCTGCTGCGCCTGCGCAAAGCCGAACGCGAGATGTCACTGCCGCTCATCGTCGTCGCGTGCGGGTTCGTCGGCCTGGCCGTTCTCGTCGCGATCGACGGGCTCATCCGCCTGGCGGAGGGCACGATCGGCGAGACCGAGGCGGACCTGCAGGACCTATACGACCTCAACGAGGTCGTGGCGCTGCTGTATCTCATCTGCGCCCTCGTGACGCTGCTCTACCTCGCACGGCGGGGGGCGCAGACGAACGAGCAGCAGCAGACCGTCGAGTTCTTCGGCGTGGCCCGCGATCGACTGGCGCGGGCTCAGGTGGCCGGCGACCGCTGGTGGTCGCTGATCGACGTGCGCCTCGATGACGCCGGCGAGCTGCTCGACGCCTCGAGCGGACGAGCGTTCCAGCGCATCACGGCCCGCTTCGCCGATGACATCCGCGCGGTCATGCCCCCCGAGGCCGACATCCACGCCGTCTCGCCGACGCAGGTCCTCGTCCTGCTCCCCCGGCCCGACACCGCCGTGCGCGGCCTTCTGTCTCGCCTGCTCGACCGCATCGGCACGCTGACCGATCAGCCCGCCGTCCCGATCCGCCTCTCGGCGAGCATCGGCGTCGCTGCTGCCCCCTTGGCCGACTACGACCTGGATCGCCTCACCGCGGCCGCAGGCGAGGCCGCCGAGCACGCCCAGATCTCGGGCGGCGACCGGTGGGAGCGAGCGGTCTTCGCTCCCTGATACGTCGTCGACGCGGCACCACCGTAGGATCGTGCCGATGCCCGAGACCTTCCTGCCGCCCGCCGCCCGCACCGTGGGCCGTGTCGTCGTGTGGGCGCTCGGGCTCGCCCTGCTCTTCGTGCTGTTCGTCGTCGGGTGGATCGGCGTGCGGGGTTACCTCGCCTACGATCACCTCGCCTCGGCGCAGCGCCAGGCCCCCGCGATCGCTGAGAACATCGGCGATCTCTCCGCGGCCACCGCGGCGCTCGACCGGGTGGGTCGTGACACCTCGGCCGCCCGCGAGCTGACCTCCGACCCGCTCTGGCGAGGCGCCGAGGGCGTGCCGTGGGTGGGTCCGCAACTGGCGGCCGTCGCGGATGCCGCTGCCGCGGTCGATGACGTCGTCACCGGCACGGCGAAGCCCATCGCCGCGGTCGCCGACGGCTTCGGCGTGGAAGCGTTCGTGCCCGTCAACGGGCGCATCGACACCTCGGTTTTCGCGGCGCTCGCAGGCCCCGCCGAGGAGGGTGCCCGGGCTGCGGCATCCGCTCGGGACGACGTCGAGGCGATCGACCGCGCTCCCCTCGTCCCGCCTCTCGCCGACGCCATCGGCTCGCTGGACGGCCTGCTGTCGGAGGTCGCATCGGGAACCGACGCCCTGTCGCGTGCGAGCCGGCTGCTCCCGTCGATGCTCGGTGCCGACGGCCCCCGAGACCACCTGCTGCTCGTGCAGAACAACGCCGAGTGGCGGACGCTAGGAGGCATCGTCGGTGCGTCGACGTTCCTCCGCGCCGACAAGGGGGCGATCGAGCTCGACGGCCAGCTGTCGTCCGCGGACTTCGACCGGTACGACGACGCGGTGCTCGACCTGGGCGAGTACGCCTCGCTCTACGGCGCCAAGCCGGGTCGCTACATCCAGAACGTCACGCAGGTTCCGGACTTCTCGCTGACCGCGCGCCTGGCGCAGGAGCTCGCCAAACGCGAGGGGCGCGACGTCAGCAGCGTCATGTCGATCGACCCGGTCGCCCTGTCGTACCTGCTGCAGGCCACGGGGCCGGTCCGGCTCCCCACCGGCGACGAGCTGACGAGCGAGAACGTCGTCCAACTCCTGCTCAACGACGTGTACCTGCGCTACGAGGATCCGCGGCAGCAGGATGCGTTCTTCGCCTCGGCGGCGGGGGCGGTCTTCACCGCGATGACCGGCGGACAGGTCGACCCGGGCGCGCTCGTCAGCGCACTCGGTCGCGCCGGCGCGGAGCACCGCCTGTACCTCTGGAGCGCGGACGAGGACGACGAGAAGATCCTCGCCGACACGACCCTGGCCGGCGCCCCGCCCGCGAGCGACGCCGACACCGCCCGATTCGGCGTCTACTTCAACGACGGCACGGGCTCGAAGATGGACTACTACATGACGCCCGCCGTCCAGCTCGGCTGGTCGGGGTGCGGTACCGGCGCCACTCCGCGCACGCTGTCGCTGAAGGTCAGTCTGACGAACAACGCACCCGCCGACGCCGCGTCGCTGCCCGACTACATCACCGGCGGCGGCTCTTACGGAGTGCCCGCCGGAACCGCCCGCACGGTCGGCGAGATCTACCTGCCGAAGGGCTTCACGATCAGCGCGGCCACTCCCCCGGGCGACCGCGCCTTCGGCGGCGCCATCGTCGACGGACGCCAGGTGCTGTCGTACTCGGTCGACCTGGAGCCCGGCGAGACCGCCACCGTGTCGGTCGACCTCACCGCCGACACCGCCATCCGTGACGCCGAAGCCTGGGTCACCCCCACGGCGGATGCCACACTGTCACCGGTCGTGCGAGCGTCCTGCGCGCCCGCGGGCACCGGCCTCTCGCTCGAGTGACACGTTGCGCAACCGTCATCTGCGAGAAACCCCAGATCGGAAGCCCTCGATTACACTCAGGTACGTACCTCGCCTGAAAGCAGCACCCATGCGCCGCTCCCCCCGCGCCCTCGTCACGATTCTCCTTCTCACCGCTCTGACGTTCGGCGCGCCCGCGGTCGCGAGCGCATCCACGATCTACCCGCCGGTCGACGCCTGTTCGTCGGATGCCGCGGGTGCCGGCCCGGGCGACACCATCAGCTTCTCGTGCGACGCCCGCACCTTCGCGCCCAACGAGACCGTCACGGTCACCGTCACGGGTGAGAACGGCGCCGGCGCGCGCTTCGCCATGATCCGCACGGCGATCTCGACGGCGAGCGCCGTCTTCGAGTCCGACGCGTCGGGCGCACTGCCCGCGATCCGCATCGTCCTCCCGTCGGACGCGCGCGGCGTCTACAACATCGCCGCCATCTCGGCGACCTCGACCGGCGGCACCTCCAGCGCCGTCATCGACGCCTCGCAGAGCAGCGACCCACTCGTGCGGGCCGGGTTCGACGGCAACCAGCTGATGGGCCTGTGGATCGGAGCCGGTGCGCTCCTCGCCGCCGGCGCTGTCATCGTGATCGCCTCGGCGGTGCGCCGCCGCCGCGACCGCACCGACGACTGAGGAAGCCCTCGGGGCCCGGGCGACTGAGGCAGCTCGCCCGGCTCAGGCGACGCTCGACGACTTCCGCTGGATCGGCTTCGCCGTCACCAGGATCGGTAGGTGGTCACTCGCACCCTTCGGGAGCGTCTTGACCTGGACGATCTCGAACCCGCTCGACGTGGCGAAGTCGTAGTACCCCTTGAAGAACTTGTACCGCGTGTACGTGCGCGCGTCGCTGAGGCTCAGCTCGTAGCCGCTCTCGCGGATCACCTGGCTCAGGTTCTCTTTGAAGACGGGGTAGTTGAAGTCGCCGACCATGAGGATCGGCGCTCCCTTGCCGAGCGTCGACAGCTCGCGCAGCGCGGCGCGGATCTGGTGTCGCCGGAGCGAGTTCAGGGCCGTCAGCGGAGCAGCGTGGAACGACGAGACGATGAAGTCCATGCCCGAGTCGATGTCGCGAAGGCTGAGCCCCAACATCCGTTCGTCCGCCGGCTTCAGAACGATGTCGTGCAACGACTTCTTGAGCGAGAAGGTCTTGCTCGCGCCAGCGCGGAAGCCGTTCTCGCGGTAGTAGATCGCGAGCCCCAGCCGATTCGAGCGCGTCGCGTCGGCCAGCACGAGTCCGCCGATGCGCTCGGGCATGTCGGTCGTGTCGACCTCTTGCAGGCACAGCACGTCGACGTCGTAGCGGCCCACCAGCTCGGTGAGTTCGCCCGCTGCGGCGTGCTTGCGCAGGTTGTACGAGACGACGGTGATCATCGAGCATCAAGCCTATGGCTAGAGTTCAAGAGTGGCTCCCAGGAAGCTGCGGATGCCTCCGGCCCGCGTACTCGTCCCCGTGGCGATCATCGTGGCGCTCGCTCTCGTCCTCGTGCTCGTCGGTGTCATCGGCAGCGCCGTGACCCGCGGGTTCCACGCGCTCACCGCGCAGCCCCCGCACGTGGGCACGACGATCATCGCGCCGGACCAGGCGAAGGTGGCCGCGGCATCCCGCGACCTGTCCGGTGATGAGAAGGATGCCGCCGCCTACCTCGCCGCACAACCCACCGCGTACTGGCTCACCCCCGAGCAGGACCCCATCGGCACAGCCGGCGGCACGGTCCTCGACCTCATCTCGCAGGCACGCGATCAGGGGCGCGCCGCCGCGTTCGTCGTCTACGGCCTTCCCGGGCGCGACTGCGGCAACCACTCCGCGGGAGGCCTGTCGGAGCAGGACTACCCCGTCTGGGTCGGCGAGATCGGCAAGGCGCTCGACACCGCCCCCGAGGTGCAGAAGATCGTCATCCTCGAGCCCGACAGCATCGCGCTGTCGGAGGAGTGCGGCAACATCGGCGAGCGCGCCCGCCAGCTGAGCACCGCGGTCGACGGGCTGACGACCGCGAACACCTGGATCTACATCGACGGCGGACACAGCAACTGGCTGCCCGCCGAGAAGATGGCGGACTTCATCCGGCAGACCGGCGTCATCGACCGCGTCCGCGGGTTCGCGACGAACGTCTCGAACTATCAGGCATCCGCCGACGAGTTCGCCTACGCCGCCGCGCTGTCACAGCTGCTCGGCGGTGCCCACGCGATCGTCGACACGTCGCGCAACGGCACCGCGTCATCGGGCGGCGAGTGGTGCAACCCTTCCGGCCAGACGGTCGGCGAGCCCGGCGGCACGTTCCACGACGACGTCGTCGACACCAACCTCTGGATCAAACCTCCCGGAGAGAGCGACGGCACCTGCAGCGGCGGGCCCGCAGCGGGCGTGTACTGGCCGCAGGCCGGCGTCGAACTGACGCAGGGCGTGCGCTGAGGCGTGTGTAGCATGAGGACCGACTTTCATACTGGATCGGGGGGCAATCGGCGATGAGTGATTCGATGTCGATGCATAAGACAGCGGTCATCGTCGAGGACGATCCGGACATCCGCCACCTCATCGTCGAGGTGCTCGAAGCGGCAGGATTCTCGACGGTCTCCGTCGGCAACGGCATCGACGGCGTGCGCGCCGTGCTCTCGTACCAGCCGCTCATCACGACGCTCGACGTGAACATGCCCGGCATCGACGGCTTCGAAGCGGCCCGCCGCATCCGCGCGCAGAGCGACACCTACATCATCATGATCACCGGTCTCGAAGAGGAGGCCGACGTCGTCCTCGGCCTCGGCGCCGGTGCCGACGAGTACGTCGTCAAGCCCTTCCGTCCGCGCGAGCTCCGCGCCCGCGTCGAGTCGCTCCTGCGGCGTCCGCGGGCGACGGGTACGACCGCCGCAGCCGCTCCCCGACAGGATGCCGCCGGTCCCTCCTTCCCCGGTGCCCGCCCCGCCGCGCAGCCGCAGTACGACCCCGCGCCGACGAGCCCCGTGTTCGACGAGCGCGTCATGACGCCCGTGTACCCCGACCCGCAGCAGCAGGGCGGTGCGGTCATTGTGCCGCCCGGACAGTACGGCGGGCCGCAGTTCGGCGGCGCCGGTCAGGGTACGCCTGGGCAGGGTGCGCCCGGGCAGGGTGCCCCCGGTCAGGGTCTCGTGCCGCAGGGGGTGCCGCCGCAGGGTGCGCACCCGGGGAACGCTGTGGCCCCGGCATCCGCCACCCCGCCCGTCGGCGGTCCGGGATGGACCGTCCACCGCGACCTGGCCGTGCACGCCGAGCACCGCGTCGTCCTCGTCGCCGGGCGCGAGCTGACCCTCACGCGCACCGAGTTCGACCTGCTCTCGACGCTGATGGAATCCAAGCGACGCGTGCGCAGCAAGGCCGACCTCACGCTCGTGCTGCGCGGAGAGTCGTACGTCACGAGCTACTTCGTCGGCGAGGCCGACAAGCGGGCCATCGAGGCGCACATGACCAACCTGCGCCGCAAGCTCGGCGACAACCCCAACAACCCGCGGTACATCGAGACCGTCCGCGGCGTGGGCTACCGCCTCACCTCCGAAACCGTCGCCAGCGCCTGAGGCTTGCCGGAGGCGTGCGCCCGGGGGGCGTGCGCGGGCCGGCTGCGGGGGTGTGAGCCGTGCGTGCGTTCGCGGATGCCATAGACGCCGCGCGACACCCGGCATCCACACCGCTGAACACGGCGTGTTGCGTCGAAACTATTGCATCGGCGTACACCGTGCCCGCACACCCGGGCCGGGACGCCCGCGCGCGCATCCGAGCGCGCACGGTCCGCACCCCCTCGCCGAATCAACACCCCAGGGCCGAATCACCACCCATCGGCCCGCATTCGGCTGGTGACTCGGCACCCGAGTGGTGACTCAGCGCACGGGCATGCCCGCACGAGTCCGGCGCGGCACCCGAGTGGTGACTCGGCGCACGGGCAAGCCCTCACGAGTCCGGAGCGGCAGGCCGGAGCTCAGACGGCCCCGCACCGACGACGGATGCAATGGATGCCGCGCGACACCCGGCATCCACGGCTCAGAACGCGGCGTGTCGCGGCGAAACTATTGCATCCGCGTACATCTGCGCCGCGCGCCCGGCGCGACTCAGACCTTGTAGCCCTGGTGACGCTGGAAGAGCTTGATGGCCATCGTGAGGGTCTGCAACACCGTGACGACACCGACGATCGGCCAGCCGACCCACAGGATCGCGGACTGGGTCACCGGGTCGAGCAGGTTCCAGATGACGGCGATCGCGATCGCGACGATGGCGAGGATGATGAAGGGCGTCCAGTGGCCGAAACTGACGCCGCCCTTCTCGGCTCTCGCCTGCAGGGCCCAGTTGTCGACCTTCTTCTTCGAGAGGAAGCGGGTCCACGATCGGATGAAGTGACTGATCCGGATCCACATGAAGATCTCCGCCGGGAACATGAGCATCGCGAATGCGAGGTCGCGTCCGTTGGACTTCTCCATCGCGCGCGCCATGCGGAAGTTCAGGCCCGCGGCCACCAGCGGCGGGATCAGCCACCACGGCGAGAAGACGAACGCGTTGATCGACAGCGACGCGATGAGCAGCGTGATGAAGGCCACGCGGACGAAGAAGTTCGTGAGCATTGAGAACTGCTCGAACCAGCGCAGCCGCAGGTTCGGGTGGAAGGGCTGCCCCTTCGTGTCGCCGCGCTGACCGGGCCACATGAGCTCGATGGCACCGTAGGTCCACTTGACCTGCTGGGCGTCATAGCCCTTGAGCGTCGTCATGCCGCCGACGTCCGCCCGCGCGAACGGGCTGATCTTCGTGAGGTAGCCGGCCGACTTGATCTGCAGTGAGAGCAGTGAGTCCTCGACCTCGGAGTCCTTCACCCACGGGGAGTTCTGGTGGTTCTCCTTCATGATGTCGCGCAGGGCGGTCGTCGAGAAGATCGAGAACTGCCCGCCGAGCACGGCCATGTTGCGGCCGCGCAGCAGGTTCTGCATGTTGAACGCAGCGAACTGGGTGCGCTGACCGGCGATCAGCCACTTGGCGATGAAACCCTTGATGGGCCGGTCGTCGATCGTGTAGATCGCGGAGATTCCGCCGATACGCGAGTCGGCGACGGCCTCGTTCTCGAGGTACTCGACTGCACGCCGGTCGGCGGTCGTGTCGCCGTCGACGCCGAGCAGGTAGTCGTAGCCCTCGACGAGCGCGTACCCGTAGTTCAGGGCGCCGACCTTCTTGTCGGGGTTCTTGCCGATGTCGTGGACGAACACCTCGGTGAACTGCAGACCGAGCTCGGTCTCGACCTCGTGCGGGCCCGAGAACTCCGACGCGATCTTCACCGTGTCGTCGGATGTGTTGTTGACCACGATGTGGATCACGTCGGGCACGCGGCTCTGTGCGAGCAGAGACTGGATGACGTCGGCGATCGACTCGGCCTCGTTGTAGGCCGGGACGATGCACCCGATCGTCGAGCGGTGCACCGACGAGTTCTCGAGCACCGAAGCGAAGTCGTCGGCGAACTCGTCGACGGGGACGATCTCGCCGGGGCCGGCACCGAAGCCGTCTCGCGCGGGGGCACCCTGCCACGAGCCCTGCGGCGCGGCATCCTGCCACGAACCGGCGGGCTCGGCCCACGCACCTGCGGGCTGCTGCCACTGCGGCTGAACGGGCTGCGGCTGGACGGGCTGCGGCTGGACGGGCTGCGCAGGCTGCTGCGCCGCGGGCTGCTGCACCGCGGCCTGCTGGGCGGCGGGCCACCCCTGCTGCCACTGCGCCGCGTTCGGATCCTGCCACGCTCCAGCCTGGGGCTGTGCGGGCTGCCAACCCTGCGGGCCGGGGATGTACGGACTTGTCACGTCGGTTCCTCGAACTGGATTCACGGTGTGGTGGGACCGCCGGTACCGCCGGTCGACGTCCAACCGTCAGTTCCCGTGGTGCCCTGGGAGTCTCCTCCCGACGTGCCGCCGGTTGTTCCCCCCGTGGACTCGTCGGTCTCTGTAACCCGAGGATAGATCGCAATCGGGACAACGGGGTAGACCGTCTGCTGCGCGAAGGACTTGTCGTCGTTCGCCGTCCCCTCGACCCAGATGTCGAGCGCGAACTGCAGGGTGACGCCGTAGGTGTCCTGCGGCAGCTGGTTGATCGTCGTCTCGGGGACGAGCAGACCACCCTGGAAGCTGTTGATGAGCAGTCCGCGGTTCGAGCGGATCGTGTCGGTCGGCACGAGCGTGCGCGGGTCGGCACTGAACTGGAACGGCGAGCTGACCTGGTTGGAGGTCTGCGCGGTCTGCGAGCTGATCGTCACGTTCGACAGGTAGACGCGTCGCTTCTGCTTGAGGACGGCCTTCTCGTCGACGCGCGTGTCCTTGACGTTGACCGCGAACCCGAAGGTCTTCGAGTTGTCGGCGTACCACTCGCGCGTGCGCTTCGAATCGACCGCCCACATGTCGAGGATGATCTGCAGACCATCGGCGACCTCGTAGGTCATCTGCACGGAGCCGTCGTAGGTGAACTGCGAGTCGAACGGCATCTCGGTCGTGCCCGCGGCGGGCGTCGCGTTCGGCGCGGGCACCGCCTGAGCGTCGTCCTGTGTGCCGGAGATCCCGTTGAACGCCTCGACGATCTGCGAGCATCCCGACAACGAGAGTGCGGCCGCGGCTGCCAGGGCGATGACGGCGAGCCGGCGGCGGGCGTGGGGACGGATGGACATGCGCGAACCTCGTTCGGTCTGAAGGGTGGAGGGCACCGGCGGCGGGGTTCGGGTCGCCGCCGCCGGTGCCACGTCTTCACGGTAGGGGCGCGCGCCGCCCAGAAACCGGGACTTCGGGAACCCTCGCGACGGCCTTTACCGGATCTTGAGGTTCTTGAGGTTGCGGAACCGCGCCCGCAGAACCGCTTAGTCCGAGCCGGATGCCGGCTGCTGCGCGATCGCCACGGTCACCGTGTCGGTCGCGGTCTGCTTCGCGTACTCGTCGGCTCGGGGCTTGGTCTGCACGAGGAAGTCGTACGTGAACTGGAGCGTCACGTAGGTCGCGTTCTCGGGCACCTGGCCGACGTTGAAGGTCTGCGAGTAGCTGTACGGCTTGAGCACGAGGTAGCCGTTCTTGACGCTCGCCTGGTCGACCTGCGGGTCGAGGGCGGGGAACGTCTCTTCAGCGTTGGCGGGGATCGCCAGCATCGTCGCCTTCTGCAGGTAGACCTTCTGCCCGTCATTGGGGGTCACGGTCGTCACGAGGGACAGGCTGACCGGTTTGACAGCCGTGGGGGTCCAGCGATCCATGCGCAGCTCGGACCAGTAGTTGACTGCGACGCTCACCGCACCGGCGGTCAGGTCGCGCTGCGTCGACCCGCTCGACAGGTCGTTCTCGACCGGAGGTGCGACGACGGGCGGCGGAGACGACGATACTGCCGGAGCCGAGGCCGACGGGCTCTCGCTCGCCCACGGCGCGGGTCCGCATCCCGACAGGGCGACGGCACTGCTCAGCACGACGGCGACTGCGGCCAGACGCACGGTTCTCATCCGCATCATGACCCCTCCCCGCGGTGCCGACAGTCTACAAGGGCGGATGCCGGGTGCCGATCGCCGGGGATGTGTCGGAGTGAGTCGTTGTTTACCTGATCGAAACCCCGATTAGTTGCCGATACTGAGCAAAACCTGAATACTGGCTATGTCCAACCAACGAGGGGCGGTCGGTTGGATTTTTTGTTGCCGTCCACGCCTCGAACTCACGACGACCGAAAGCAGTCACCATGAAGCACAAGATCAGCAAGGCAACGGCGGCTCTCGCTGTCGCCATCGCGGCGGTCTTCGCGGCGCCGGCCGTCGCGAGCGCCTACCCCGCAGACCCCGTCGTCGTCGACTCGCCGAGCGCCCTGGCTCCCGGCGAGGCCGGCACTGTGACGTTCGACGACTTCGCCGCAGGCGAGACCGTCGACTTCACCCTGACCGGCTTCAACGCCTCGGGCGCCACCCTGGCTCTCGTCGCGTTCTCCGCTCAGGACTCGCAGACGATCACCAAGGAAGCCAACGCTCAGGGCGAGGCGGCCGTCACGGTCACCCTTCCCTCCAACGCCCGCGGCACCTACACCCTCGCTGCTGTCGGCCAGGACAGCGGCACCTCGGCATCCACGACCATCGCGGTCACCGCGACGGGCGCTGGCGCTGGTGGCGACGGCGGCACTGCACTTCCGAACGCCGGTTTCGACGGTGACGCACTCCTCGGCCTCTGGGTCGGCGGCGGCGTCCTCGTCCTCGCCGGTGCGAGCATCGCGGTTGCGACCTCGGTGCGCCGCGCACGTCGGGCATAAGGCACTCGCGAACCATCGCAGAAGAAACTCCCCCGGGCCACGGCCTGGGGGAGTTTCTTCGTGTGGGGCGCGCCGCACGGTACAGGCCGTGCGATGCGCGCTCAGTCGGTCGACGGGTCGAGCTCGCGCCGGGCGCGCGTCTGCTCGGCGCGCGTCGCGAGCAGATCGTCCGCCGGGTAGCCGACCGCGGTCAGCGTCAGGCCGCGCGCCGCGAGGACCTTGATCTCGTTCGTCCGGGTGAGCTCGTCGCGGATCTCGGCGACGCGGCTCACCTCGATCCGCCCCTCTCCCGCCGCGACGCACGCGCCCACGAGCGCGCGCACCATGCTGTGGCAGAACGCATCCGCCTTCACCGACGCGATCAGCGCGCCGGAATCGTCGCGGTGCCAGCCGTACTCGAGCAGGGTCCGGATCGTCGTGGCCTCCTCGCGCGGCTTGCAGTAGGCGGCGAAGTCGTGGAGTCCGCGGAGGCTCCGGGCTGCGGCATCCATCGCTGCGACGTCGAGGGATGCCGGGACCCAGGTCGTCCGCCCGCGCTCCAGCGGATCGTAGCCCGTCACGCGGTCGGCGACCCGGTAGGCGTAGCGACGCCAGACCGCCGAGAACCGCGCATCGAACCCCTCGGGGGCGACGTCGACGCGGTGCACGAACACGTCCGGGTACGGCCCGAGCACACCGTTCAGGCGCGCGGCGAGCGCCGCCGGCTCGGGGCGACGGCCCGACAGGAGGCGACGCTCCTGACCCTCGGTGAGGTCGAGGTGGGCGACCTGCGCGGATGCGTGCACACCGGCATCCGTCCGTCCTGCGACGACCAGCCGCGGATCCCCGCCGAGGATGCGGGCGATCGCCGCTTCGAGCGTGCCCTGCACGGTTCGAAGGCCCGGCTGCCGCGCCCAACCCCGGAAGTCGGTGCCGTCATAGGCGAGGTCGATCCGCAGGCGCACGATGCCAGCCTATCCGCGGCCGTCAGAGCGCCGCGTCGACCTCGGCCCGCGTGGGCGGGTTCGCGCCGGGACGCGAGACGGTGATGCCCGCCGTCACGACCGCGCGGCGGAGCGCCCGGTGCAGGGCATCGGCGTCGCCGCTCAGGAGCCGTGCGTCGTCGACGAGGCTCGTGATGAGGCTCGCCATGAACGCATCGCCCGCACCGATCGTGTCGGCCACGTCGACGCGCAGCGGTGCGACCTCGACGTGTCCCGACGCTCCGAGCGCCTGTGCGCCCTCGCCGCCGCGCGTCATGACGACGATCTGCGGCCCGAGCGCCGCGATGGTCTCGAGCACCTGCGCGGCGGGCACACCGGGGTAGAGCGCCTCGGCATCCTCATCGCTCAGCTTGACGAGTGTCGCCGCCGCGAACGCTCGCTCGGCGACCGGTCGCGGGTCGTCGCCGACGAGGGCCGGACGTACGTTGGGGTCGACCGTGACCACCCGGCCCGCGTCGCGGGCGCGTTCGAGGGTCGCGAGCGCGACCTCTCCCCCGGGTTGCAGGAACAGAGCGATCGACCCGGAGTGGACGACGGATGCCGCCCCTGCCGCCGCCTCGGCCGCCGCAGCGTCGAGCTTCCACACGATGTCGAAGTCATACTCGGCCGAGCCGTCGGGGCGCAGCCGGGCGCGCGCGGTGGAGGTCGCGGCATCCGTCCACGACGACGCATGGATCCCGGCACCGGACGCCGTCACCTGGTCTGCGATCCGGCGGCCGCGGTCGTCCCGACCGAGTCGGGTGAGCAGCGAGGCCGACACCCCCTGCCGGGCGATGCCGACAGCGACGTTCGCCGGGCTCCCGCCGACGTGCTCCGCGTCCGCGCCATCCCGCTCGACGATGTCGATCAGCGCTTCGCCGACGACGAGGACGGTGTCCGTGTGGGTCATGCCCTCACTTTCGCACGACGCACGATGCCGCGCACGTCCGTGTCAGCGGACGACGGCGGTGACCGTCGGGAGGTGCGACAGGAGTTCCTGACTGATCGACCCGAGCAGGAACCGGGCGAGCGCGCCGCGACCATGCGTCCCCACGACGACCATACGAGCGTCGCCGGCGATCCCGGCCAGCACGTGCGAAGGGTGACCGCGCTCGACCCGCCGGACGACACGCAGATCGGGGTAGCGGGCCGACAGCCCGGCGAGGGAGAGCGCCAAGACCTCTTCCGTCGTCGCCTGCATGTTCGCGAGGTACAGGTCGGGGTAGACCTCCATCGCGTTCCGAGGCGTGTGCACGGGAGTCCAGACGCTGACCGCGATGAGCGGTTCGCCCAGACGGTCGGCTTCGGATGCCGCGAACTCGATCGCGTGCTCGGACACCTCCGACCCGTCGATGCCGACGACCACGCCCATCCCCTCACCCAGGTCGCGGTCGGGGATCACGACGACGGGGCACGTCGCCCCCGCGGCGATCCGGATGCCGTGGACCCCGCGCGCGGGCCCGGTGCCCGGACCCCGGTAGTCGCTGCCGAGCACGAGGATCGCGGCGTCTTGGGACGCCTCGACGAGCTTCGTGACGGGGTTGCCCGACTCGACCCGCGTCGACACGGGGATACCGGCATCCGACACCCGCTTCGCCTCGCCGTCGAGCAGCTGCTGGGTCGCGGTCTGCGCCGCCCCGAGGACCTCCGCCTCGCCGATCGCGCCGATCGCGCCGCCCACGACCGAGATCAGCTCGATCGCCTGCCGCCGCGTCGTCGCACGGGCGATCGCCCAGTCGACTGCCCGCCGCGACACGCGCGCTCCGGTGACTCCGACGATGATGGTGCCCGCCATGATGCCAGCCCTTCCTGGGACGACGCGCCGACCCGATCGCGGTGACGTCTGCGGCGCTCGTGCGTGTCTCGGTGATGCCAACCTATCCCGCTCGCGAGCGCGCCGGAAGAGACGGACGGCGCTCAGGATCGCTTCGTAGACTGGACGCCGACTTTCGCCCCCCCAGCCCTCGACCCCCCTCGACGACTGCCCCCGCCATGCCCCGAACCGCTCCCGCGCGCCTGCCAGGCCTCGACGGACTCCGCGCCGTCGCGGTCCTGCTCGTCGTCGTGTACCACCTGTTCCCGGCGCTGCCGGCGGGATTCCTCGGGGTCGACGTCTTCTTCGTGATCTCGGGGTTCCTGATCACCACCCTGCTGATGCGCGAGCACGAGGAGCACGGGCGCATCCGGCTGCTCGAGTTCTGGCGCCGCCGCGCGCGGCGCCTGCTGCCCGCGATCGGGGTGGTGGTCCTCGTCAGCGCGTCGCTCGCGTGGACGATCGGCGGCGATGTCCTCGTGGGCCTCGGATCACAGCTCGCCGGAGCTGCGACCTTCGCCTACAACTGGGTCGCGGTCGCGGCCGGGTCGTCGTACTTCGGGGGGCTCGACTCCTCCGCGCCCGAGCTGCTCCGGAACCTCTGGTCCCTCGCCGTCGAGGAGCAGTTCTACCTGCTGTGGCCGCTCCTGCTCCCCGTCGTCCTGCGGCTGCGCCGCGGGCGCGTGGTCGTCGCCGTCGCGCTGGCCGCGGCATCCGCCCTCGCCGCCGTCCTGATCGTCGGCGCGGACCCTACACGCGTCTACTACGGGACCGATACGCACGCCTTCGGACTGCTCCTGGGCGTCGCGCTCGCCTTCTTACGTCCCGCCGCGCGCGAACGCGGAGTGCCCGCCGCGCTCGGCGGGCTCGCGATCGCGGCGATCATCGCGCTCGCCTTCGTCACGCCGGGGCGCGGTGCGGAGACCTTCCCGGGGCTGCTGCTCGCGGCATCCGTCCTCACCGTCGCCGCCATCGCCGCGGCCGTCCGCCCCGGGTCCTGGCTCGGACGCGTCCTCGACGTCGCGCCGCTGCGCTGGGTCGGCGAACGCTCGTTCGGCATCTACCTGTGGCACTGGCCGCTCGTCGTCCTGCTCACGGTCGCGACGACGCGGACCTCCCCGGACGTCGCCGTGCCGCTCGAGGTCGCCGCGGCCACGCTCGTTCTGACGCTGCTGGCCGCCGAGGTGTCGTACCGCTTCGTCGAGCAGCCCGTGCGGCGGCTCGGGTTCCGCGCGTCCGTCCGCGCCATCGGCCGGGCATTCCGCGGCGGCCCAGTCCGCCGCCTCGCCGCGACGGCCGCCGTCGCCGCCGGTGCGCTCGTCGTCGCGGGGACGACAGCCGCCGTCGCCGACGCGCCGACGGTCGCCTCGAGTGAAGCCGTCGTCGAGAACGGCGCCGCGGCACTCAGCGCAGGATCCTCCCGCACCGATCACGCGACCCTGCCGGGCGCCGCGCTGCGCAGCGACGACCCCGCGCTGCTTGCCGAGTGCCCGAGCGCGAACCTCACCGACGACGGCGGCCTCTGCACCGCCCCGGACGGACGTCCCGCTCCCCCGGCCCCGGCACGTGTCGCCGGCGCCCGCGTGACCGCCGTGGGCGACTCCGTCATGCTCGCGTCCGCAGGCGGCCTGATTGATCGGATGCCGGGTGCCCAGATCGACGCGAAGGTGTCGCGCTCGATGAGTGCCGGCGTCGACATCGTCGACGGGCTGGCCGCACGAGGACAGTTGCGCGATTACGTCGTCGTCGGCCTCGGCACCAACGGACCGATCGATCCCGCCGACCTCGCTCGGCTCAAGAAGGACGTCGGGCCGACCCGGACGCTCGTGCTCGTCACCGCTCACGCGCCGCGCGACTGGATCCCCGGCGTGAACGACGAGCTGCGCACCTTCGCCGACCGCGCGCCCGGCGTGACGCTCGCCGACTGGTCGAGTGCGATATCGGGTCACGAAGACCTGCTGGCGGGCGACGGCATCCATCCCGGCGCAGCCGGAGGCAAGCGGTACGCGGATGCCGTCGGCGACGCGATCGACGAGGTCGAGAACAGCCGAGCCCAGCTCGAGTATCGCGTCGAACTCGCCCAGTGGGCCGTCGGCGACACCTTCCACCGCGCCCGCTGACCCCGGTTCGGGAGTGTCGACATCGGACACGTCGCACGCTGCACGCCCGGCGCCGGGGTACGAGAAAGGGCCCGCCCCGAAACGGGGGCGGGCCCTCAGATTCCCTCCGGAGAGGGAGCCTTACTTGGCCTCGTCGGCCTTTCCGTCCTCGGACGCGACGGCGTCCTCGGCGGTGGCTTCAGCAGCGGCACCCTCTTCGGGCGACTCGGCACCGGCGTCGGCGGCGTCCTCAGCGGGCGTCTCGACCTCGGTCTCCTCGACCGCGGGCTCCTCGGCAGCAGCCGGAGCGGCAGCGGCCGGAGCAGCCTTCTTGGTGGACTTCGCCTTGGGGGTGACGGGCTC
Organism: Microbacterium sp. LKL04; assembly: GCF_900102005.1. Classification (NCBI taxonomy): domain Bacteria; kingdom Bacillati; phylum Actinomycetota; class Actinomycetes; order Micrococcales; family Microbacteriaceae; genus Microbacterium; species Microbacterium sp. LKL04. The sequence goes on from NZ_LT627736.1 coordinate 2,003,214, forward strand.
GAGGACGAGCTCGATCACGGCCATGGGGGCGTTGTCACCCTTGCGGTTGCCGACCTTCGTGATGCGGGTGTATCCACCCTCACGCTCGGCGACCAGCGGGGCAATCTCGGCGAACAGCTCGTGCACGACGCTCTTGTCGCCGATGACCGAGAGGACGCGGCGGCGGGCGTGCAGGTCGCCGCGCTTGGCGAACGTCACCAGGCGCTCGGCGAACGGACGCAGGCGCTTGGCCTTGGTCTCGGTCGTGGTGATCGACTTGTGCGTGAACAGCGAAGCGGCGAGGTTCGCCAGCATCAGACGCTCGTGTGCGGGGCCGCCTCCGAGGCGGGCACCCTTCGTGGGCTTGGGCATGTCAATTACTCCTGGAAATGAAAGTCAGTCAAAAGGACCCGGCGAACCGCGATCCGATCAGACGGTCTCGTCGTCGTAGCCGCCGTAGAAGTGCGAGCCGTCGAACCCGGGAACCGAGTCCTTCAGCGACAGACCGAGCGAGACAAGCTTGTCCTTGACCTCGTCGACCGACTTCTGACCGAAGTTGCGGATGTTCATGAGCTGCGTCTCCGAGAGGGCGACGAGCTCGGACACCGTGTTGATGCCTTCGCGCTTGAGGCAGTTGTACGACCGAACCGACAGGTCGAGGTCCTCGATCGGCATCGAGAGCTCGTTGGTCAGGACCTCGGCGACCGGCGCGGGGCCGATCTCGATGCCCTCGGCCTCGACGTTCAGCTCGCGAGCGAGACCGAACAGCTCCACCAGCGTGCGACCGGCCGATGCGACGGCGTCGCGGGGGCTGATCGACGACTTGGTCTCGACGTCCAGGACCAGCTTGTCGAAGTCGGTGCGCTCACCGGCACGGGTGGCGTCGACGCGGTAGCTGACCTTGAGGACGGGCGAGTAGATCGAGTCGATCGGGATCTGACCGGCCTCGGCGTACTCGTTGCGGTTCTGCGTGGCCGAGACGTAGCCGCGGCCGCGCTCGATCGTCAGCTCGAGCTCGAACTTCGCCGAGTCGTTGAGCGTCGCGATGACCAGCTCGGGGTTGTGGACCTCGACACCCGCCGGAGCGGAGATGTCTGCGGCCGTGACCTCGCCGGCACCCGTCTTGCGCAGGTACGCGGTGATGGGCTCGTCGCGCTCGCTCGACACCACGAGCTGCTTGATGTTCAGGATGATCTCGGTGACATCCTCCTTCACACCCGGGACCGTGCTGAACTCGTGCAGCACGCCGTCGATGCGGATGCTGGTGACCGCGGCGCCGGGGATCGACGACAGCAGGCTGCGACGCAGCGCGTTGCCGATCGTGTAGCCGAAGCCGGGCTCCAGGGGCTCGATGACGAACCGGCTACGGAAGTCGCCGACCTTCTCCTCGGTCAGAGTGGGACGCTGTGCAATGAGCACTATGTGTTCCTTTCAATCACGTGACCGCTATATGACACGTGCAATTGGTGAAGTGTTGAGTTGTGTCCGGGATGCCGGGGCGCGACACGCGTCGCAGCCCCCGGCATCCGTCGAGGATCAGACGCGGCGGCGCTTCGGGGGACGGCAGCCGTTGTGGGCCTGCGGCGTGACGTCCTGGATCGAACCGACCTCGAGGCCGGCAGCGGTCAGCGAACGGATCGCGGTCTCGCGGCCCGAGCCGGGGCCCTTGACGAAGACGTCGACCTTCTTGACGCCGTGCTCCTGCGCCTGACGCGCAGCGGACTCGGCGGCCATGCCGGCGGCGTACGGGGTCGACTTGCGCGAGCCCTTGAAGCCGACGCCACCCGAGGAGGCCCAGCTGATGACCGCACCCGAGGGGTCGGTAATCGAAACGATCGTGTTGTTGAACGTCGACTTGATGTGGGCCTGGCCCAGCGCGATGTTCTTCTTCTCCTTGCGGCGCGGCTTGCGCGCTGCGGACTTGGCCTGTGCCATGTGAGTGTTCTCCTAAACCTGTGGCGGCGGCGCTTTAGCGCGCCTTCTTCTTGCCGGCGACGGTGCGCTTGGGACCCTTGCGGGTACGCGCGTTGGTCTTCGTGCGCTGGCCGCGCACAGGCAGGCCGCGACGGTGGCGGATGCCCTCGTACGAGCCGATCTCGACCTTGCGGCGGATGTCTGCGGCGACCTCACGGCGGAGGTCACCCTCCACCTTGTAGGCGCCTTCGATGTGGTCGCGCAGGGCGATCAGCTGGTCGTCGGAGAGGTCCTTGACGCGGATCGACTCGTCGATACCGGTCGAGCTGAGGATCTCGACGGAGCGGGTACGGCCGATGCCGTAGATGTAGGTGAGGGCGATCACCACGCGCTTGTCGCGCGGGATGTCAACGCCGGCAAGACGTGCCATGCGATGTCTCCTAGGAGTCAGTGGAGGTGTGGAGCAGGATCGGTGCCCGGGCCTCCGACCCGAGGTGTCCCCCGCTGAGCGGGTTCTGATCCTGCCGAGATGTGTTCAGTTGTGAGCCTGCGAGCCGCGCGGGGCGCGGCATCCCATCAGCCCTGGCGCTGCTTGTGACGCGGGTTCGACTTGCAGATGACCATGACGCGACCGTGGCGGCGGATGACCTTGCAGTGGTCGCAGATGGGCTTGACGGAGGGGTTGACCTTCATGATGTTCCTGATTCGCTGTCTTCGCCGACGCTCTGGCGAGCGGGGCGTTACTTCTCGACCGGTCTAGCGGTAGCGGTAGACGATGCGGCCGCGGGTCAGGTCGTAGGGCGACAGCTCCACGACCACACGGTCCTCGGGGATGATGCGGATGTAGTTCTGCCGCATCTTTCCGGAGATCGTGGCCAGGACCTTGTGACCGTTGCTGAGCTCGACGCGGAACATCGCGTTCGGCAAAGCCTCGGAGATCACGCCTTCGATCTCGATGACACCGTCTTTCTTGGCCATACGCTCGCTTACAGTTGGCAGACCGGTCGGTCTGCGGTGAGTGGGGTTTGTGGTGACACGCCGAAACAGGCGCAACGCACCAAAGATTTAGTGTACGTGATATCGGAGCACCCCGCCACTCGGGCGCGTCGCGTCTCGGGCTTCCCCCTGCGCCGGCCCCGCCCGGCCCGGCCCGTGGCGCCGCCCTTGGCGCCGCCCTCGGCGCCGAATCACCACCCGCGTGCCGAGTCACCACGCAGGGGCGCGCGTTTCGCTGGTGATCCGGCATCCGGGTGGTGATTCGCGACGCCGGCGCGTCCTCCACAGCGGGACGGATGCCGCGGCCCTCCCCCTACCGCGAGCGCGCCGTCCCGCGCCACAGCACATGCGGCCAGGGTGGGCGGCATGGACTTCGAGGACGCGGCATCCCGGATCGAATCGCGTGCGACGCTCCTGCGCAACGGCGTCACCCGTCGCGACATCTCCACCGGCGGCGTCCATCGGATCGCGCGAGGCGGATTCGTGCCGCACGAGGTCTGGGCTGAGGCGTGGCCCAACGAGCGACACCTCCTCCAGGTGGCGGCGTTCGAGGAGCGCCGCCGAGGTGGACCGGTCGTCTACTCGCATCTGACGGCGGCGATCCTCCATGGACTCCCGCTGTGGGGTGCGGCGCCCGCTCGGGTGCATCTCTCCGGCTCCCACCACAACGGCGCAGTCACGCGGGGTGCACCGTTGGTGTCGCGGCATCGCTGCGCCATCCCCGACGCAGACGTCGCCGCGGTCGGACGACTCACGGCGACGAGCCTCGCGCGCACACTCGCCGACGTGCTGCGCACGGCGCCGGTGGCGACAGCGATCGTGATGGCGGATGCCGCGATGCGGCGAGTGGCAGGGGACGACAGCCGGCGCGCGTACGACTCAGACGCGGCGGACGCGCTGCGAGGCGCGGTGGCTCGGCGGCTCCGGCCGGGCGCGCGCGGTGTCTGCCAGGCGCGCGAGGTGCTCGATCTGGCCGACGGGCGCTCCGAGAGTCCGGGCGAGAGCGTGAGCCGGTGGCGATTGCACGAGATCGCCTTCGCGCCGCCGCGGTTGCAGGTGCGGATCCCCGGGCCGGGCCCCGGCGCGTACTTCGTCGACTTCGGGCTCGACGACGCCGACGTGTGGGGCGAGTACGACGGTGAGGTGAAGTACCGCGTCGAGGAGATGCGCCGCGGGGCTGCCCTCGACGAGCTGATCAGCGCCGAGAAGGCACGCGAGGATTGGATCAGGGGTGTCACGGGCCGTCGACTCGTCCGGTGGTCGACCGCCGACATCCGCACCACCGCCGCGCTGCGCACGAAACTCGCCCACTTCCGAGTCTTCCCCACACCCTCTCGCGGGCCGAGTCACCGCTGAACTGCCGGATCACCGGCCGAAACCCTGGACCTGAGCGTTGACTCGGCACCCCGGTGGTGATTCGGCGAGCGGATGCCCCTACCCCCGGCATCCGCTCCCGCCGCCGCGCGCCCCGCGCGCCCGCCGCGCGCCCCGCTCCCGCCGCCGCGCGCCCCGCGCGCCCCGCTCCCGCCAGCCGCGCGCCTTACGACCCCCGCACGCCGCGCTCCCCTATCGCCCCGCGCGCCCGCACCAACCCCGCGGCGCCCCAGTCCCGACTCCGCCGAATCACCACCAAAACACCGAATCACCACCCGCCGACGTGCATGCGGGTGGTGATTCGGCAGCCGGATGGTGATTCGGCGTCAGGTCTGGAATCGGGGGCGGCGTGCGGACCCAGCCGAAGACTGAGCCCGCCCCGCGCCCCGACTCGTCAGCGCGAGGTCAGGTTCGCGACGATGTCGGTCTCGGGGTCGTAGGTCACGGGGACGAGTGTGTCGTTGACCATCAACGTCGGGGTGCCGGTGGCGCCCTCAGGCAGCTGCTGCTGCTGCGCGAAGGTCTTGTACTCGCCGTCCTTGATCGACTTCTCGAGAGCGGCGGTCACATTCACGCCCGAGTCCTTGGCGAGCTGGATGAGCTCGTCGTCGGTCAGTCCCGGCGTCTGCTCCTCCGGCCGCTTGTCCCAGAGCGCACGGAAGAAGGCGTAGGCATTGTCGGGGTCCGCCTCGGCGACCGCGTACATGGCGGATGCCGCACGGCTCGAGTACTCGGTGCCCTGCGACAGGCGATCGAGGATCGTGACGGGGTGGACCTCGAGGGTGATGCTGCCGTCGTCGACCAGGCCCGAGATCGTCTTGCCCTCGGTCTCCTCGAACTGTCCGCAGTACGGGCACATGAAGTCGACGTAGGTCGCGACCTTGTCGGGGCCGTCGCCGAAGGTGATGGCCCCGGTCTCACGATTGATGCCCCCGGCCTGCGGCACGGGGCCGGGGTCGGTTGCGCGCGTGTTCAGGACCGCGACAACGGCGATGACGCCGACGAGGACGGCGACCACCCCCGCACTGACCCAGATCGCGAACCAGTTCGTCTTACGCGCGGCCGTCGCCATGTGCGTGTCCTCTCAGGAGATGGGGGTCGGGGTGACGCCGAACTGCGCAAGTGCCGCGGCGCCGCCGTCGGGAGCGGTCAGCACCCAGATACCTCCATCGTGCACCGCGACGCTATGTTCCCAATGGGAGCCGTCCTCGCCGTCGACCGTGCTGACGGTCCAGTCGTCGTCCTCGACGAGGGTCGCCTCGTCGCCACCGACGATCATCGGCTCGATCGCGACGCAGAGCCCGGGACGCACGTCGGGACCGAGGTCCTCGACGCGGTAGTTGAAGACCGTCGGGCCCTCGTGCATCTTGCGGCCGATCCCGTGGCCGACGTAGTCGCGGAGGATGCCGTAGCCCTCCCCCGACGCTTCGACGTAGGTCTGCACGGCGTCGCCGATCTCGCCGACCCGCGCGGCGGAGGCGAGCGCGGCGATGCCCGCCCACAGCGACCCTTCGGTCACATCCGACAGCCGCTGGCGACGCTCGACGAGCTCGGGACGGTCGGGGTCGGGGATGACGATGGTGATCGCCGAGTCGCCGTTCCACCCGTCGAACTGCGCGCCGCAGTCGATGGAGACGATGTCGCCCGGCTCAAGGACCCGATCACCCGGGATGCCGTGCACGACCTCCTGGTTGACCGAGATGCACGTGGTATGCCGGTAGCCGCGGACGAGCTGGAAGTTCGACTCCGCACCGCGGGCGCGGATCGTCGCCTCCGCGATGGCGTCGAGCTCGGCTGTCGTCACCCCGGCTCGGACAGCCGGACGCACGGCGTCGAGCGCGGCGGCCGTGATCAGCCCCGGCTCCACCATGGCGCGCAGCTGCGCGGGGGTCTTGTAGATCGAGCGACGGAAGACCATCAGGCGGTGATGCCGCGAGCCGCGAGAGCCACGGTGATCCGCTCGGTGATCTCGTCGAGCGAGCCGAAGCCGTCGACCTCGTCGACGATGCCGCGTTCGCGGTAGACGTCGAGGATCGGCGCGGTCTCCGACTCGTAGATCGACAGACGCTTCGCGATCGATTCCTCGTTGTCGTCGGCGCGGCCCTGTTCGGCAGCGCGCCGCGAGAGGCGGGCGATCGATTCGTCACGCGGGACGGAGAGCTCGATGACCGCAGTGAGCGGCTCGCTGCGTCCGTCGAGGAACGCGTCGAGGTCGCCCACCTGGCCGAGGTTGCGCGGGTAACCGTCGAGCAGGAAGCCGTGCGCGGCATCCTCCTGCGACAGCCGGTCGCGGACGATCTCGCTGGTCAGGTCGTCGGGGACGAGGTCGCCGGCGTCGATGAGCGCCTTTACCTTGAGCCCCAGCTCGGTGCCGTCCTTCACGTTCGCGCGGAAGACGTCTCCGGTGGAGATGGTCGGGATGCCGAGATGGTCGGCGATCCGAGCCCCCTGCGTCCCCTTGCCCGAACCTTGCGGGCCGATGATCAGGAGGCGGGCGGGGGTCTGCGTCATCGGAGGAGTCCTTCGTAGTGGCGCTGCTGGAGCTGGGCGTCGATCTGCTTCACGGTCTCGAGACCCACACCGACGATGATCAGGATCGAGGCGCCGCCGAACGGGAAGTTCTGGTTGGCGCCGACCGTCGCGAGGGCGAGGAGCGGAAGCAGGGCGATGAGGCCCAGGTAGATGGAGCCCGGCAGGGTGATGCGGGTGAGCACGTAGTCGAGGTACTCGGCGGTCGGACGACCCGCACGGATGCCGGGGATGAAGCCGCCGTACTTCTTCATGTTGTCGGCGACTTCGACCGGGTTGAACGTGATCGCGACGTAGAAGTAGGTGAACCCGATGATGAGCAGGAAGTACACCGCCATGTACAGCGGGTGGTCGCCGTTCACGAAGTTGGCCTGGATCCACGAGACCCAGCCGGGAACGCTGCCGTCGGCCGCGGGGTTCGCGTTGAACTGCGCGATGAGAGCCGGGATGTACAGGAGCGACGACGCGAAGATGACGGGCACGACACCGGCCATGTTCACCTTGATCGGGATGTAGGTGTTGCTGCCGCCGAGCGTGCGCCGGCCGACCATCCGCTTGGCGTACTGGACCGGGACACGGCGCTGCGACTGCTCGACGAAGACGACGAGCGCGACGGTCGCGATGCCGACGGCGAGGACGAGGAGGAAGATCTCGAAGCTGCGGGCGACGGCGATGCTCCACAGGGCGGAGGGGAACGTCGCGGCGATCGAGGTGAAGATCAGGAGCGACATGCCGTTGCCGATGCCGCGCTCGGTGACGAGCTCGGCCATCCACATGATGAGGCCGGTACCGGCGGTCAGCGTGACGATCATGAGCAGCTGCGCCCACCACGCCTCATCGGTGAGGAGCTGCTGGCACTCGGGGACGCCCGTGATACCGAACAGCTGACCCGACCGGGCCACCGTGACGAGCGTGGTCGACTGCAGCAGCGCCAGGGCGATCGTCAGGTAGCGGGTGTACTGGGTGAGCTTGGCCTGGCCGGCCTGGCCCTCCTTGTACAGCGTCTCGAAGTGAGGGATCACGACGCGCAGGAGCTGGACGATGATCGTGCCCGTGATGTACGGCATGACGCCGAGGGCGAAGATCGACAGCTGCAACAGCGCGCCACCCGAGAACAGGTTGACGAGCGAGAGGAGCCCCTCGGTGGACCCGGACTGGTCCAGGCAGGTCTTCACGTTCGGGAAGTCGACGAACGGAGCCGGAATGTGCGCACCGAATCGGTAGATGGCGATGATGCCGAGCGTGAAGCCGATCTTCCGACGCAGATCCGGAGTGCGGAAGACCCGCGCAATAGCGCTGAACAAAGGGATTTCCTCCAGTGGGATGCCGGGCGCGTCGGGGCGCGCCGCATTCCAACATACGGCAACAGGGGCCGGAGGTTACCCTCCGGCCCCTGGCACGTGATTACTTGATCGAACCGCCAGCGGCGACGATCTTCTGCTCGGCCGATCCCGAGACCTTGTCGACGGAGACCGTCAGCGCGACCGAGATGTCGCCGGTGCCGAGCACCTTGACCTTCTCGTTCTTGCGGACGGCGCCCTTGGCGACCAGATCCGTGATGGTGACGTCGCCACCATTGGGGTACAGCTCCGCGAGCTTGTCGAGGTTGACCACCTGGTACTCGACGCGGAACGGGTTCTTGAACCCGCGCAGCTTCGGCGTACGCATGTGGAGGGGCATCTGCCCACCCTCGAAGCCCACCTTGACCTGGTACCGAGCCTTCGTGCCCTTGGTACCGCGGCCCGACGTCTTACCCTTCGATCCCTCACCGCGACCCACACGGGTCTTCGCGACGTTGGATCCGGGGACCGGACGCAGGTGGTGGACCTTCAGCACGCCGGGGCGTGCCGCATCCTTCTTCGGGGCAGCCTTGTCGGCGGCGGGCTTGGCCGCAGCCTTCCGGGTTGCCGGCTTCTTGGCCTTGGGCACGACGGTCTCGACCGTCTCGTCCTTGTTCTCAGCCATCAGTCGATCTCCTCAACCTTCACGAGGTGCGCGACGGTCTTGATGTAGCCGCGCGTCTGCGCGTCATCCGGACGAACGACGGAGTCGTTGATCCGCTTCAGACCGAGCGAACGCAGCGTGTCACGCTGGTTCTGCTTCTCACTCACCTTGGACTTGACCTGGGTCACCTTCAGACGAGCAGCCATCATGCACCCACCTTTGCAGCCTTCGTTGCCTCAGCCTCGGCACGGACCAGACGCGCGGGCGCGACCTGGTCGAAGTCGAGACCACGACGAGCGGCGACGGCGCGCGGCTCCTCGAGGGCCTTCAGCGCCGCGACGGTCGCGTGCACGATGTTGATCGTGTTCGACGAACCGAGCGACTTCGAGAGCACGTCGTGGATGCCGGCGCACTCGAGGACGGCGCGGACCGGGCCACCGGCGATGACACCGGTACCGGCAGCAGCCGGACGCAGCAGCACGACACCGGCAGCAGCCTCACCCTGCACGGGGTGCGGGATGCTCGAGCCGACGCGGGGCACGCGGAAGAAGTTGCGCTTGGCCTCTTCGACACCCTTGGAGATGGCGAGGGGGACCTCACGCGCCTTGCCGTAGCCGACGCCCACGAGGCCGTTGCCGTCGCCGACGACGACGAGCGCCGTGAAGCTGAAGCGACGACCACCCTTGACGACCTTCGACACGCGGTTGATCGTGACGACGCGCTCCAGGAACTGGTTGTCGCCGCGGTCGCGCGAGTTGCGGTCGCGGGTCTGGCTGCGCTCGCGGCCACCGCGGCGCGGCTCGCGCTCACGCTCGGCGGGCGCCTCGGCCGTAGCCGCAGCCGCAGCGGGCTGCTCGGTCGCGGTCACTTCGTTCTCCTTGTTCTCGGTCACAGGTTCAGACCTCCTTCGCGAGCGCCATCGGCGATCGCAGCGACGCGGCCCGCGTAGCGGTTGCCGCCGCGGTCGAACACGACCGTCTCGATGCCGGCCGCCTTGGCACGCTCAGCGACGAGCTCGCCGACCTTGCGGGCCTTGGCGGTCTTGTCACCCTCGAACGTGCGCAGGCCCGACTCGAGGGTCGAGGCGGAAGCCAGCGTGGTGCCCTTGCTGTCGTCGACGAGCTGAACGAAGACGTGGCGGGCGGAGCGGGTCACAACGAGACGCGGACGCACCTCGGTGCCCACGATCTTCTTGCGAAGACGGGCGTGACGACGCGAACGTGCGTCGGACTTCGACTTGAGAGCCATGGTTACTTACCACTCTTTCCGGCCTTGCGGCGAACGACCTCGCCCGCGTACCGCACACCCTTGCCCTTGTACGGCTCGGGCTTGCGGATCTTGCGGATGTTGGCAGCTGCCTCGCCGACGGCCTGCTTCGAGATACCGGCGACGGTCACCTTGTTGTTGCCCTCGACGGTGAGCGTGATGCCCGCGGGAGCCTCGACCAGAACGGGGTGCGAGAAGCCGAGAGCGAACTCGACCGCCGTGCCCTTCTGAGCGACGCGGTAACCGGTGCCGACGACCTCGAGGCCCTTGGTGTAGCCCTGGGTCACGCCGATGATGTTGTTGTTGATGAGGGTGCGGGTGAGCCCGTGGAGAGCGCGCGACTCGCGCTCGTCGTCGGGGCGCGAGACCAGAACCTGGTTCTCCTCGACCTTGACCTCGATGGGCTGTGCAACGGTGAGGTTCAGCTCACCCTTGGGGCCCTTGACGGCGACGTCCTGACCGGAGACCGAAACGGTCACGCCGGCGGGGATGTCGATGGGAAGACGTCCAATACGCGACATGTCAGATCACCACACGTAGGCGAGGACTTCCCCGCCGACGCCCTTCTGCTCGGCCTGGCGGTCCGTGAGGAGGCCAGAGGAGGTGGACAGGATCGCGACACCGAGGCCACCGAGGACCTTGGGAAGCTCGTTCGACTTCGCGTACACGCGGAGGCCGGGCTTCGAGACGCGCTTGATTCCGGCGATCGACCGCTCGCGGTTCGGGCCGTACTTGAGGGTGAGGGTGAGGGTCTGGCCGACACGAGCGTCGGAGACCTCCCAGCCGGAGATGTAGCCCTCCTGCTGGAGGATCTCGGCGATGTGCGTCTTGAGCTTCGAGCTCGGCAGCGCGACGGAGTCGTGGTGCGCGGAGTTCGCGTTGCGCAGACGGGTCAGCATGTCTGCGACCGGGTCTGTCATCGTCATAAGTGTGTTCCTTTAGTCATGAGGTTTCGACTGCCGTTACACGACAGGCGACCTTCTATGAATGAGCGATATTCAGTTGTGCAGTCGTTCGGCCCCGGAGCACGCCCCGAGGCCGAACGATCGATCTTATCGGATCACGCCTGAGCGTCGGCCGACTTGAACGGGAAGCCGAGGTGCTTCAGAAGCGCCCGGCCCTCGTCATCCGTCTTGGCCGTCGTCACGATCGTGATGTCGAAACCGCGGACGCGGTCGATCTTGTCCTGGTTGATCTCGTGGAACACGGACTGCTCCTGGAGACCGAAGGTGTAGTTGCCGTTGCCGTCGAACTGCGCAGCCGACAGTCCGCGGAAGTCGCGGATGCGGGGCAGCGCCAGGTTGACGAGGCGGTCGACGAACTCCCACGCGCGGTCACCGCGGAGGGTGACGTGGGCACCGATCGGCTGGCCCTCGCGCAGCTTGAACTGCGCGATGGACTTGCGGGCCTTGGTGACGACCGGCTTCTGGCCGGTGATCTTGGTGAGGTCGTCGACCGCACCATCGATCACCTTGCTGTCGCGCGCAGCCTCACCGACACCGGTGTTGACGACGACCTTGACGAGACCGGGGATCTGCATGACGTTCGCGTAGCCGAACTCTTCCTGCAGAGCCTTCTTGATCTCGCTCTGGTACTTCTGCTTCAGGCGGGGCTGGATCTTGCCAGCCGCCGCGGCAGTTGCGTTGCTCATGTTCAGAGGTCCTTGCCGCTCTTCTTGGCGTAGCGGACGCGGACGGTGCGCTTGACGCCGTCCTTGGTCTGCTCCTCGACGCGGTGGCCGACACGGGTCGGCTTCTTGGTCGACGGGTCGACCAGCGCCACGTTGGAGATGTGGATCGGGGCTTCCATCGTCTCGATGCCGCCCGTCTTGGTGCCGCGCTGCGACTGGCCGACACGGCTGTGCTTGGTGACGTAGTTCACGCCCTGCACGACCACGCGGTTCTGCTCGACGAGGACCTCGAGGACCTCGCCCTGCTTGCCGCGGTCGCCGCCCTTGTCCTGCTTGCGGCCGCTGATGACCTGAACCAGGTCACCCTTCTTGATGTGCGCCATGATCAGATGACCTCCGGTGCCAGCGAGACGATCTTCATGAACTTCTTGTCGCGAAGCTCACGGCCGACCGGGCCGAAGATACGGGTGCCGCGGGGCTCCCCGTCGTTCTTCAGGATGACGGCGGCGTTCTCGTCGAACTTGATGTACGAACCGTCGGGACGACGGGTCGACTTGACGGTGCGGACGACGACGGCCTTGACCACGTCGCCCTTCTTGACGTTGCCGCCCGGGATCGCGTCCTTGACGGTCGCCACGATGACATCGCCCACGCCGGCGTAACGGCGGTTCGAGCCACCGAGCACGCGGATCGTGAGGAGTTCCTTGGCGCCGGTGTTGTCGGCGACCTTGAGGCGGGACTCGTTCTGGATCATGGGTTACTTCGCCTTCTCGAGAATCTCGACCAGGCGCCAGCGCTTCGTGGCGCTGAGCGGACGGGTCTCGTTGATGAGGACGAGGTCGCCGATGCCCGCGGAGTTCTGCTCGTCGTGAGCCTTCACCTTGGACGTGCGGCGGATGACCTTGCCGTAGAGGGGGTGCTTCACGCGGTCCTCGACCTCGACGACGATCGTCTTGTCCATCTTGTCGCTGACGACGTAGCCACGGCGGGACTTGCGGTACCCACGGGCGTTGACGTCGCGGACGTCGTGCTCGGACGACTCGTGACCAGCGGCCACGGTCGCCTCGGCGGCATCCTTCTTAGCCATCACTCGGCCTCTTCCTTCGCGGCCTCAGCGGACTCGTCCGCCTTCTTGGCCTTGCTCTTCTTCGCCTTGGTGGCCGTCTCGACCGGGGCGGGGGTGGCACGGATGCCGAGCTCCCGCTCGCGGATGACGGTGTAGAGCCGCGCGATGTCGCGCTTGACCGCACGGATGCGGCCGTGGCTCTCCAGCTGGCCGGTGGCCGACTGGAAGCGCAGGTTGAACAGCTCTTCCTTGGCCTTGCGCAGCTCCTCCACGAGGCGCTGGTCTTCGAACGTGTCCAGCTCGCTCGGGGCGAGCGTCTTGGTGCCGACAGCCATTACGCGTCGCCCTCCTCGCGCTTGATGATGCGTGCCTTGAGCGGCAGCTTGTGGATGGCACGGGTCAGGGCCTCACGAGCGAGTTCCTCGTTGACGCCCGCGACCTCGAAGAGGACGCGACCCGGCTTGACGTTGGCGACCCACCACTCCGGCGAACCCTTACCGGAACCCATGCGGGTTTCGGCCGGCTTCTTCGTGAGCGGACGGTCGGGGTAGATGTTGATCCACACCTTTCCACCACGCTTGATGTGACGCGTCATGGCGATACGAGCGGACTCGATCTGACGGTTCGTCACGTAAGCGGGGGTCAGCGCCTGGATGCCGAACTCACCGAAGCTGACCGTCGTGCCGCCGGTGGCGGCGCCGTCGCGCTTCGGGTGGTGCTGCTTGCGGTACTTGACCTTGCGGGGAATAAGCATCAGGCTGACGCTCCTTCTGCGACAGGGGCCTCGTTGCGCGGGCCACGGCGGCGGTCGCCACCACGGTCGTCACGACGGGACTTCGGTGCGTTGGCCTGCTCGCGAGCGAGCTCCTTGTTGGTGAGGTCGCCCTTGTAGATCCAGACCTTCACGCCGATGCGGCCGAAGGTGGTCTTGGCCTCGTAGAAGCCGTAGTCGATGTTCGCGCGGAGCGTGTGCAGGGGCACACGGCCTTCGCGGTAGAACTCCGACCGGCTCATCTCAGCGCCGCCGAGACGGCCGGAGACCTGGATGCGGACACCCTTGGCGCCGGCGCGCTGCGCGCCCTGCAGACCCTTGCGCATCGCGCGGCGGAAAGCCACACGAGCGGAGAGCTGCTCGGCGATGCCCTGGGCGACCAGCTGAGCGTCGGCCTCGGGGTTCTTGACCTCGAGGATGTTCAGCTGGATCTGCTTGCCGGTGAGCTTCTCGAGGTCGGCGCGGATGCGCTCGGCCTCGGCGCCGCGGCGGCCGATCACGATGCCCGGACGGGCGGTGTGGATGTCGACGCGGACGCGGTCACGCGTGCGCTCGATCTCGATGTTGCTCACGCCGGCACGGTCGAGCGACGTCGTCAGGAGACGACGGATCTTGACGTCCTCGGCCACGTAGTCGGCGTAACGCTGTCCCGGCTTGGTGGAGTCGGAGAACCAACGCGACACGTGGTCGGTGGTGATGCCGAGGCGGAAGCCGTACGGGTTGACCTTCTGTCCCATTACTTGCTCGCCTTCTTGGTGTCAGCCGCTGCAGTGTCCGCGACCTCGGGGGTCGAGAGCACCACGGTGATGTGGCTGGTGCGCTTCTTGATCTGGAACGCGCGACCCTGGGCGCGGGGCTGGAAACGCTTGAGCGTCGTGCCCTCGTCCACGTAGGCGTTCTTCACGTACAGATCCTGGTCGTCCAGGAACTCGTTGTCCTTGTCGGCCTTCACACGAGCATTCGCGACCGCGGAGGCCACGAGCTTGTAGATGGGCTCGCTGGCACCCTGGGGAGCGAACTTCAGGATGGCGAGAGCCTCCTGAGCCTGCTTGCCCTTGATGAGCGCGACGACACGACGAGCCTTCTGAGGGGTCACGCGGATGTGCTTCACGCGTGCGATGGATTCCACCATTACTACTCCTCCTCTTCCTCTCTCTGAGAGCGCCACCGCCTTAGCGGCGACGACCCTTCTTGTCGTCCTTCTCGTGGCCGCGGAAGGTGCGGGTGGGCGCGAACTCGCCCAGCTTGTGACCGACCATGGTCTCGGACACGAACACGGGGATGTGCTTGCGTCCGTCGTGCACGGCGATGGTGTGACCCAGCATTGCCGGGATGATCATCGAACGGCGCGACCAGGTCTTGATGACGTTCTTGGTACCGGCTTCGTTCTGCGAGACGACCTTGCGAAGCAGGTGCTCGTCGACGAAGGGGCCCTTCTTAAGGCTGCGAGGCATCTTCCTCTACTCCTACTTCCGCTTCTTGCCGGCGTTGCGACGGCGAACGATCAACTTGTCGCTTTCCTTGTTGGGGTGCCGGGTACGACCCTCGGCCTGGCCCCAAGGAGTGACGGGGTGACGTCCACCGGAGGTCTTACCCTCACCACCACCGTGCGGGTGGTCGACCGGGTTCATGGCGACACCACGCACGGTCGGGCGGATGCCCTTCCAGCGGTTACGGCCGGCCTTGCCCCAGTTGATGTTGGACTGCTCGGCGTTGCCGACCTCACCGATGGTGGCGCGGCAACGTGCGTCGACGTTGCGGATCTCACCCGAGGGCAGACGAAGCTGCGCGTAGGGGCCGTCCTTCGCCACGAGGCGGACGGACGCACCAGCCGAGCGCGCCATCTTCGCGCCGCCGCCGGGGCGGAGCTCGATCGCGTGGATCACGGTACCGGTGGGGATGTTGCGCAGCGGCAGGTTGTTGCCGGGCTTGATGTCAGCGCCGGCACCCGACTCGACGATGTCACCCTGCGACAGCTTGTTCGGGGCGAGGATGTAACGCTTCTCACCGTCGAAGTAGTGCAGCAGCGCGATGCGTGCGGTGCGGTTGGGGTCGTACTCGATGTGAGCGACCTTGGCGTTGATGCCGTCCTTGTCGTTACGACGGAAGTCGATGACGCGGTACTGGCGCTTGTGGCCACCACCGATGTGACGGGTCGTGATGCGGCCCTGGTTGTTGCGACCACCGGTCTTCGCCAGCGGGCGAAGAAGCGACTTCTCGGGCGTCGATCGCGTGATCTCAGCGAAGTCGGCGACCGACGAACCGCGACGACCGGGGGTCGTGGGCTTGTACTTGCGAATAGCCATGTCTCTAGTCCTCTATCCCAGCTGTCAGCCGACGGCCGTGAAGATGTCGATGGTGCCCGACTTCAGGCTCACGATGGCGCGCTTGGTGTCCTTGCGCTTACCGGTGCCGAAACGGGTGCGGCGGGACTTGCCCGGGCGGTTGAGCGTGTTCACCGACGCGACCTTGACGGAGAAGATCTTCTCGATGGCGAGCTTGATCTCGGTCTTGGTGGCGCGGGGGTCCACGAGGAACGTGTACTTGCCCTCGTCGATGAGCCCGTAGCTCTTCTCGGAGACGACCGGCTTCAGGATGATGTCGCGCGGGTCCTTGTTGACGGCGGTCATGCCGAGACCTCCTCGGTGGCGCCGGCCTTCGCAGCGACGAACGCGTCGTAGGCGGCCTTGGTGAAGACGATGTCGTCGGAGACGAGCACGTCGTAGGCGTTGAGCTGGTCGAACGTCAGAACGTGGACGTACGCGAGGTTGCGGACGCTCTTGACGGTCAGCTCGTCATCACGGGTGATGACGACCATGACGTTCTTGGTCGGCGCGAGCTGGCCGAGGACCGCGACAGCGGCCTTCGTCGAGGGCGCACCTTCGATGCCGAACGAGTCGACAACGTGCAGACGTCCACCGCGTGCCCGGTCGCTGAGCGCGCCCAGCAGGGCGGCAGCGACCATCTTCTTGGGGGTGCGCTGCGAGTAGTTGCGCGGCTTCGGTCCGTGGACGATGCCACCACCGGTCATGTGCGGCGCGCGGATCGAGCCCTGACGGGCGTTACCCGTGCCCTTCTGCTTGAAGGGCTTGCGGCCGGCACCCGAGACCTCACCGCGACGCTTGGTCGAGTGGGTTCCCTGGCGAGCCGCCGCGAGCTGCGCGACGACGACCTGGTGGATGAGGGGGATGTTCGTCTTGACGTCGAACAGTGCGGCGGGCAGCTCCACGGAGCCGGCCTTCTTGCCGTCTGCCTTCACGACGTCGAGCGCGAGAGTCGAGTCAGCCATGATCAGGCACCCTTCACTGCGTTGCGGACGTAGACGATGCGGCCACGAGCACCGGGGACGGCGCCCTTGACGAGCAGCAGACCCTTCTCGGCGTCGACGGCGTGCACCGTGAGGTTGAGGACGGTCACGCGCTCGCCACCCATACGGCCGGCCATGCGCATTCCCTTGAAGACGCGGCTCGGGGTCGACGATGCGCCGATCGAGCCGGGCTTGCGGTGGTTGCGGTGCGCACCGTGCGAAGCCGAGACGCCCTTGAAGTTGTGACGCTTCATGACACCGGCGAAGCCCTTGCCCTTGCTGGTGCCGACGACGTCGACCAGCTGGCCGGCCTCGAAGGTGGCGTCGACGGTGAGCTCCTGACCGAGTGAGTAGTCAGCGGCATCCGCCGTGCGCACCTCGGTGAGGTGACGACGCGGGGTCACACCAGCAGCCTCGAAGTGAGCCGACTGGGGCTTGTTGACCTTGCGGGGGTCGATCTGGCCGTAAGCGATCTGAACGGCGTTGTAGCCGTCGCGCTCGGGCGTGCGCACCTGGGTCACCACGTTGGGGGCGACTTCGATGACGGTGACGGGAACGACCTTGCCGTTCTCGTCCCAGACCTGGGTCATGCCGAGCTTGGTACCCAGCAGGCCCTTGGAAACCTTGGAGTTGATGTCAGCCATGATGATCGACCTCAGAGCTTGATCTCGATGTTGACGTCGGCCGGGAGGTCGAGACGCATCAGCGAGTCGACGGCCTTGGGCGTCGGGTCGATGATGTCGATGAGGCGCTTGTGGGTGCGCATCTCGAAGTGCTCGCGGCTGTCCTTGTACTTGTGCGGCGAACGGATCACGGCGATCACGTTCTTCTCGGTCGGAAGGGGCACGGGGCCCACGACCGTCGCGCCCGCACGGGTCACGGTGTCGACGATTTTGCGTGCCGACGAGTCGATGACCTCGTGGTCATACGACTTCAGGCGAATGCGGATCTTCTGTCCCGCCATTGTCTGCTCACTCTCTTTCTCGCGTCGTACCTCGGGGGCATTGGACGCACGGGGCGCTTACGCGCCGGGCACTTCTCCTCGCCCGGAGGCGAGGTGATCGGCACCGCTGTTCTGATGTCATTCCGCGGGGCTACCCGCGGCATTCCGTCCCCCTCGCACGCATGCGAACGAATCCGTTTCCGGAGCGGGGTGTGGGATGTGATGTTCTGCTGCCCGCGGCCTAGGCTGTGACGCCTATGCACTGCCCTGGCAGTGATCCCGCGCAAAGCGCAGGAATGTGGAACCTGTACAGTCTACGTGCCGTTCGGGCGTGTCGCAAACCCGGGCGTGTCGCGCGCCGAGGGCACCTGCCCGCCGCCACGAAGAAGGGGCCGGATGCCGCGGCATCCGACCCCTCGTCCGGGTTCGAGATCACTCGTTGCCGATACGCCGATCCACGTTGTCACGGACTCCGTCGACCTTCGCGTCGACGGAGTCGGGTGCGACCTTCTTGACGAAGTCGGCCGCGGCATCGAGGACCTTGTCGCTCACGTCTTCGGCCTTCTCGGACTTCAAGTTCTTCTCGATCTCGTCCTTGTGCTGCTCGAGGAACTGCTTCCCCTTGCCCACGATGTCGTCGATTCCCATGCTCTTCCTCATCTCCGTCGATGCTCGCGCAGGTGCCGCGGCGCGGTCAGTCTAGATCGCCCACCATCGACGCGGCACCCCTTGCGGGAACGACGAAGGGGCCGGGCCCGAAGGCCCGACCCCTGTCGGTGAAGTCCGAGGACTTACTTGATGATCTTGGTCACCGTGCCGGCGCCGACGGTGCGGCCACCCTCACGGATCGCGAAGCCGAGTCCATCTTCCATGGCGATGGGCTGGATGAGCTCCACCGTCATGTCCGTGGTGTCACCGGGCATGACCATCTCGGTGCCCTCGGGCAGCGAGATGACGCCGGTCACGTCCGTGGTACGGAAGTAGAACTGCGGGCGGTAGTTCGTGTAGAAGGGGTTGTGACGGCCACCCTCCTCCTTCGAGAGGATGTAGGCAGTGCCCTCGAAGTTGGTGTGCGGCGTAACCGAACCCGGCTTCACGACGACCTGGCCACGCTCGACGTCGTCGCGCTTGAGACCACGGAGGAGCAGACCACAGTTCTCGCCGGCCCAGGCCTCGTCGAGCTGCTTGTGGAACATCTCGATACCCGTGACCGTGGTCTTCTGCGTCGGGCGGATGCCGACGATCTCGACCTCGGAGTTGATGGCGAGGGTGCCACGCTCGGCGCGACCGGTGACGACCGTTCCACGACCGGTGATCGTGAAGACGTCCTCGATCGGCATGAGGAACGGCTTGTCCTTGTCACGCACGGGGTCGGGGATGTTCTCGTCAGCGGCGTCCATGAGGTCGAGGATCGACTGGACCCACTTCTCGTCGCCCTCGAGAGCCTTGAGGCCCGAGACGCGGACGACGGGAGCGTCCTCAGCGAAGCCCTGCGAGGCGAGGAGCTCGGAGACCTCGAGCTCGACGAGCTCCAGGATCTCCTCGTCGTCGACCATGTCGGCCTTGTTGAGGGCGACCATCAGGTAGGGAACGCCGACCTGCTTGGCGAGCAGGACGTGCTCACGCGTCTGGGCCATCGGGCCGTCGGTGGCGGCGACCACGAGGATCGCGCCGTCCATCTGCGCAGCACCGGTGATCATGTTCTTGATGTAGTCAGCGTGACCCGGGGCGTCGACGTGTGCGTAGTGACGCTTCGGGGTCTCGTACTCGACGTGCGAGATGTTGATCGTGATACCACGCTGGCGCTCTTCGGGAGCGGAGTCGATCGACGCGAAGTCACGCTGCACGTTGGTGGCCGACGGGAACTTGTCGGCGAGCACCTTCGAGATGGCAGCGGTGAGCGTGGTCTTGCCGTGGTCGACGTGACCGATCGTTCCGATGTTGACGTGCGGCTTGGTCCGCTCGAACTTGGCCTTGGCCACTGGGTCCTCCTCAGGACTGTCGTGTAGTCATCCGGGCGCTGGATTGCGACCGGGTTTCTACGGGGATGTTGTCAGTGTAGTTGACGTGACGATATTCAGTTTGGGCGGATGCCGAGGGCCGGGGCCCCCGGCATCCGAAGAGCGGGTGTTACTCGCCCTTGGTCTTCTGGACGATCTCGTCGGCCACCGCGCGGGGGACCTCGGAGTAGCTGTCGAACTCCATCGCGTAGACCGCACGACCCGAGGTCTTCGAGCGCAGGTCACCGATGTAGCCGAACATCTCCGACAGGGGGACGAGGGCGCGGACGATCTTGATGCCCGCACCGTCCTCCATGGACTGGATCTGGCCACGACGCGAGTTCAGGTCGCCGATGACGTCGCCCATGTACTCCTCGGGAGTACGGACCTCGACCGCCATGAGCGGCTCGAGGAGAACGGGGTTCGCCTTGCGGACGGCCTCCTTGAAGCCCATCGAGCCGGCGATCTTGAACGCCATCTCGGACGAGTCGACGTCGTGCGACGCGCCATCGGTCAGGATCGCCTTGACACCCACCATGGGGAAGCCGGCGAGCACGCCGACCTGCATGGCGTCCTGGAAGCCCTGGTTGGTGGGCTCGATGTACTCGCGCGGGATGCGGCCACCGGTGACCTTGTTCTCGAACTCGTAGATCTTGTCCGGCGTGACCTCGAGGGGCTCGAGGGCGAACTGGATCTTCGCGAACTGACCCGAACCACCGGTCTGCTTCTTGTGCGTGTAGTCGTGACGCTCGACGGTCTTCTTGATCGTCTCGCGGTACGCGACCTGCGGCTTGCCGACGTTGGCCTCGACGCGGAACTCGCGCTTCATGCGGTCCACGAGGATGTCGAGGTGCAGCTCGCCCATGCCCTTGATGACGGTCTGACCCGTCTCGGGGTTGAGCTCCGTGCGGAACGTCGGGTCCTCTTCGGCGAGCTTCTGGATCGCGATGCCCAGCTTCTCCTGGTCGGCCTTGGTCTTCGGCTCGATCGCGACCTCGATGACGGGCTCGGGGAACGTCATCGACTCGAGGACGACGGGCTCGGCCGGGTCTGCCAGGGTGTCACCGGTGGTGGTGTCCTTCAGGCCGATGACGGCGTAGATGTTGCCCGCGGTGACCGCGTCGACCGGGTTCTCCTTGTTGGCGTGCATCTGGAAGATCTTCCCGATGCGCTCCTTCTTGCCCTTGGTCGAGTTGATGACCTGCGCACCCGAGTCGAGCTGACCCGAGTAGACGCGGATGTAGGTCAGGCGACCGAAGAACGGGTGCACGGCGACCTTGAAGGCCAGCGCGGCGAACGGGTCGTTGGCGTCGGGGTGACGCTCGATGACCTTCTCCTCGTCCTTCGGGTCGTGCGCCTCGATGGCGGGCACGTCGAGGGGCGACGGGAGGTAGTCGACGACCGCGTCGAGCATCGGCTGGACGCCGCGGTTCTTGAACGCCGAGCCGCAGAGCACGGGGTAGAGCTCGCCGGCGACGGTCATCTTGCGGATGGCGCCCTTGATCTCGGCCAGGGTCAGCTCTTCGCCGCCGAAGAACTTCTCGAGCAGCTCGTCGTCGGACTCGGCGACGGTCTCGAGGAGCTTCTGCCGGTACTCGTCAGCGCGGTCCTTGAGGTCCGCGGGGATCTCCTGGACCTCGTACTTGGCGCCCATGGTGACGTCACCCTTGGAGTCACCGGGCCACACCAGTGCGCGCATCTCGACGAGGTCGATGACGCCGACGAAGTCGTTCTCGGCACCGATCGGGAGCTGCAGCACGAGCGGCTTGGCACCGAGGCGCTTGATGATGGTGTCGACGGTGAAGTAGAAGTCCGCGCCGAGCTTGTCCATCTTGTTGACGAAGCAGATGCGGGGGACGTCGTACTTGTCGGCCTGACGCCACACGGTCTCGGACTGGGGCTCGACGCCCTCCTTGCCGTCGAAGACGGCGACGGCGCCGTCGAGGACGCGGAGCGAGCGCTCCACCTCGACGGTGAAGTCGACGTGACCGGGGGTGTCGATGATGTTGATCTGGTTCTTGTTCCAGAAGCAGGTCACGGCGGCAGACGTGATCGTGATGCCGCGCTCCTTCTCCTGCTCCATCCAGTCGGTGGTCGAGGCGCCGTCGTGGGTCTCGCCCAGCTTGTGGTTGACACCCGTGTAGAAGAGGATGCGCTCGGTCGTCGTCGTCTTGCCGGCATCGATGTGCGCCATGATGCCGATGTTGCGGACCTTGTTGAGGTCGGTGAGCACTTCTTGTGCCACGGGGTGTCCTTACGTGTAGTGACGGATGTCGCGGGGTGACCGGCCGGGGGTTGCCCGGCCGGTCACCGAGGTGCTGATTACCAGCGGTAGTGCGCGAAGGCGCGGTTCGACTCGGCCATCTTGTGGGTGTCCTCGCGGCGCTTCACCGCGGCACCGAGGCCGTTCGAGGCATCCAGGATCTCGTTCTGGAGGCGCTCGGTCATGGTCTTCTCACGGCGACCCTTCGCGTACGAGACGAGCCAGCGCAGCGCGAGCGTGTTCGCGCGGTGCGGCTTGACCTCGACGGGAACCTGGTAGGTCGAGCCACCGACACGGCGGCTCTTGACCTCGAGGGTGGGGCGGACGTTGTCGAGCGCCTTCTTGAGCGTCGCGACGGCGTCCTGGCCGTTCTTCGCCTCGACACCCTTGAGGGCGTTGTAGACGATGGCCTCGGCGATGGACTTCTTGCCATCGACGAGGATCTTGTTCACCAGCTGGGTGACGATCGGAGCACCGTAGACCGGGTCGTTGACGACGACGCGGCGGGGTGCGGGTCCCTTGCGAGGCATCTAACTCAACCCTTCTTGGCGCCGTAGCGGCTGCGAGCCTGCTTACGGTTCTTGACGGCCTGGGTGTCCAGGGCGCCGCGGACGATCTTGTAACGCACACCGGGGAGGTCCTTCACACGACCACCGCGGACGAGCACGAGCGAGTGCTCCTGCAGGTTGTGACCCTCACCGGGGATGTAGGCGGTGACCTCGGTCCCGTTACGGAGCTTCACACGAGCGACCTTGCGCATCGCCGAGTTCGGCTTCTTGGGCGTGGTCGTGTACACGCGGGTGCAGACACCCGCCTGCTGCGGGTTCGCCTTCAGGGCGGGCGCCTTGGTCTTCGAGACCTTCGGCGAGCGACCCTTGCGAACCAACTGCTGAATGGTTGGCACGTTCTCTCCTTGTCGATCTGCGCGCGGCTCTCGCCTTGCACAGGTGCTGCACGGTGACAGCGTTCGTGGTTTCACCACAGATCCATCGGCTTGCCGCGACTGCGGCGAACGGGGTGATGGATATGCCGTGGGGGTGACCTGTTCGCAGGCCCTGTCCCTGTGTGCGTTCGCCTCGCCTGCTCCGAACCGAGGCACGTCGCATGGCGCGCGTGTGCGCACACCCGCTCAATGATACGCGGGATCGCGAACCCGGGTCAAACGGGGCCGGTGTTCACCGAGAAGGCTCAGGTGAAGATCGCCGCCGGTCAGGAACCGGCATCCATCCGGTGCAGTCGGAGGGCGGCGTCGCCGAGCAGGAACCTGCCCGTGACCTCGACGTCCTCCCCGGGCTGGAGCTCGACGTCCGCCCCGAGCGGACTGGGGATCAGGATGCCGTTGGTCGATCCCAGATCCGTGATCCGCCAGGTGTCCCCGCGACGCTCGAGGCGGGCGTGGGTCTTCGAGACCGTGCGAGTCGCGTCGACGACGGCGACCAGCTGCGCGCGGGGGTGCGAGGGGTCGGAGACCGGGTTGCGCCCGAGCACGACGACGTCCGCGGACAGGGTGACCGTCGATGCATCGGGGAGGGCGAGCTCCCACCGGGGGTGGCCGCGCCGCACGACGACGGTGCGCTCGAGGTCGGCCTCGAAGGACGGCGCCGCGGCCTCGTCGCGCCGGCGCTCCTGCGCCGAGACCGATGCGGCCGCCGATACGGGCGCCCCGGCGGCGGGCGACCCCGAGACGGCGGAGACCTCCCCCGTGAGCTCCGGGAACACGTCCCGCTCGTCGCGGTCGGTGCGCGCGGCCGAGCGACGCAGGCGTGTGACCGGGGCGTCGTCGCGACCGGGCACCGACGAGATGATCTCCGGGCCGCTCGCCCGCACCGGCGGACTGACCTCGGAGCGGACGGTCGGCGTGGGCGCCGTGGGGTCGGGGGCTTCGGGCGCCGACTCTTCGAGCGACGCCGGCGCAACGTCCGATCCGGGCGACCACGGCTGCGGGGCGACGGATGCCGGAGCGGGCGCCAGCATCGCCGGGACGCCCGTCCGGGGGGTCGGGGGCGCAGGCTCGGACGTCGCCGGGAAAGGCGGCGGCGGCAGCGGCGCACCGAACTCCGGCATCGGCGTCCCGATCGGCGGATAGGGGTCGTCCGGCTGCGCCGCGGGCTGCGCGCGCACGCGCGCGGGCCGCGCGCCCCGCCACTCCGCAGGGCCGAAGCCGACGATGGTGGCCCACACCGGGAACAGCAGCGCCGCCACCCCCGTCATCCCCGCGCCGTACCCGAAGCCGGGGTTGAGTCGATGTACCGCGACGACGACGAGGATCCAGACCGCGAGGGTTCCCAGGCCCGGGATGAGGACCAGGAGCGCCAGCCACGGCGAGAAGCCGCCCCAACGCAGGAGGACGGCGATGTTGACGATCGGCACCCACGCACGCCACGCGTCTTCGCCCATCTTGCGGAACGCAGCCGCGAGGGCCAGAGCGACCCAGATGTAGACCGCGACGCCGAGGATGCCGGTCAGCAGGCTCAGGACGACCGCCGCACCGACGTCGACTCCGTTCATCCCTCCACCCTACGTGCGCGGGCCGCTGCGGCGGGGCGGAGGTCAGACGCCCGGAAGGCCTTCGCCGGTGTCGAACGGCGCGTCGAGCGAGCGTGTCAGTTCATCGAGCATGGCGGCGATCTGGGGCTCGACGTACTGCGCGATCGCCGTCTGGATCCTCAACCGGTGCCGGAGGAGGAGCGTGCACACCTCGCGGCCGACCATGCTCGCGTACTCGTCCGCGAGGCGGACCTCCTGCCGAAGCGCCGCCTTCGCATCATCGGACAACGGCGGGAGGGCCGGCACAGCGGCATCCGCCTCGTCGGCCATCCCGGCGACCGTGAACAGGAACGGAGCGCCGGGAACCGGGTCGGGATCCATCGGGAGGCCGTCGAACTCCGGCTCGAGCCCCTCCGACGGCCGGTAGGTGCGGGAGCGGTTGCGGTCGGCCTGCTGGTCGAGCTCGGCCTGGAGCATGGGCAGGTTCCGCGCTGTGTACAGGGCGACGGCGTTGTCGACGATCGTCTTGATCCGGGTCGACAGCCCGTGCTGCACACCGTGCGGCACATCCGAGCCGAGCCCGGCCGCCGAGAGGACAGGCGAGCCCAGACAGCGCCGACACGGGGCCACCCGGCCGCGGTGGGTGGCAGGCTCCCAGCGCGGCAACCAGCGCAGCCAGGCCTCGACGGCCTGGCTGACCTGCGTCTCGAGCGAGCGCTCCACGCGTCCATTGTCGCGGAGACACAGCCCGATCGGGGGTATTTCAGGGCAGCAGGATGCCGCGGCCCGTCACTCGTCGTCCTCGTCGCGCTCCCACGGCCACTCCGGACGGCGGGCGCGCGTGCGGTGGAGCGCGATGCCCGCCCACGCAGCCGCTGCGGATGTGACGGCCAGGACGAGCGCGTACCAGGACAGCGCGAACTCCCCCGCGACACCGATCGCCGCCGCGGCGTCGGCGCCGCTCAGGACGCCGCCGAGGACGACTCCCAGAAGGTACGCGGCGAGCGTGGCGAGCGTCACCCACAGAGCTGCCGTGTACCGACGGCGGCGCACCGCTCCGTACTCCGTCCCGGCGAAGGCGACGGCGCACAGCAGCATGGCCGCGATGCCCGATCCCTGCCCGAGGCCGGGCGCCGAGAGGACGTCGGTGTCGGTGAGCAGGCTCGTGAAGCCGAACCCGCAGATCGCGAGCGCCGCGAACCCCACCGTCGCGAAGAACGCGGCGATGGGGGCTGCGACACCGGACGGCTGCGTCATCAGCCGCGGTCGGACATCAGTACTGGTGCAGCTGCGGGCCGGCTTCGAGCGTGCGCTCGTACTCGCGCTGCGCCTCGTCGTTGAGCTCGGTCACCCGACGCCCACGCGCAGCGACCCAGGCGCCGAACCAGATGGTGATCTCGCGACCGAGGATGAACGCGATGACCGCGAGCGGAGCGAGCAGCTGATCGCCGACGATCTGAGCGGCCTGCGACGGGGGGATGGACCAGAACGGAGCCTGGAACAGCTGACCGAGCAGGTGTCCCCCGTACGCGACGGCGCCGACGATCAGCCCGAAGACGACCCAGCGTCCCCAGCGGCCGCGGTTGATGAAGGCGCCCAGGATCCAGAATCCGAGGAAGAAGACCACGACCGGAACCCAGAAGCTCCACGTGGTGACGATGTCGACGACCGTCTGGCCGAGCGTGTTGACGGCGAGGCCGTCCGTGAGGGCGATGAGGCCGAGGGTCGCAGCCAGGTACAGCACCGCGAACAGGAGCGCCGCGAGGAGACCGATCGCTCCCGCCGCGCCGCGGTTGCCGCGCGGCCGCGGCGCCTCGGGCGCCTGCACGAAGATCGGCTGCTGCGAGTACACGGCGGTCGGCGCGGCGGCCGCCGCCGGCTCGCTCGCGGTGACGGTCGTCGGCGTGTGATCGGCGTGCGCGTACGCCTCGGTCGCGACGGCGGGGGCCGCGGCATCCTTCGTCACGGTGTCGTTCGCACGGGTCGCCTCGATGGATTCAGCGGGAGCGGACTCGGCCTCGGGCGTGGCCGGACGATACAGCGGCTCGCTGCTGACCGCGCTCGCGGTCACGGGGGCGTCGGGCTCGCTGTACTTGCTGTAGTCGACGGACAGGTCCGACCCGCGGTCGGTCGCGTCGAAGGACCGGTCTCCGCGGGGGCGGTCGTCCGCCGTGCGCGACGCCGCCTCAGCGTCGGCGAGGCTGTCGTTGGCGCTGCCGACGACATCGTCCACGCCACGCGATCCATCCGCGGACGTGGGCTCCGCCACGGGCTCGCCGAAGGCCGGCTCGGTCGTCTTGTCGTTGCGCTCGCCGAACTGGGGGTCGCTCATTGCCGTGTCACTCCTCACGCAGGGGCGTGCGCCGCCGCTGAAGCGAGCGTATCCCCGCGCCTCACAGGCGCCGCGGAGGCGCCCCGACGTGTCTCGGAGGCGGTGCCCGCCGTGGTGCGTATCGTGGAGCCATGGCGAGGCGGCAGGCGACGATCGGGCGGACTCTCGCCACCACGGCAGCCGTCCTCCTGGCGCTGACCGTCACGGCCTGTGCACCCGAACCTGATGCCGCACCTCCGGGGCCCACCGACGCGGCATCCGGGACCCCCGCTCCCACGGTCACCCCCGTCGCCATCGCCGACTTCCCATTCGGTCCCTCGTCGTCCACGACCCCGCTGCCGTCCGACTGCGAGAGCATCCTGACCCCCGACATCCGCGCCTCGCTCGACGGCATCCCGCTGAACGCCCCCGGGATGGGCGGCGGCATCCGTCCCGACAGCAGCCGCGTATGCGTATGGGCGGACCCCGGAGCGAGCCGCACGAGCCTCGTCACCGTCGTCGGCTACTCCCCCGAGCGCGACGCACGCGACGCCCTCTATCTGCTCGGCGTCGATGACGGCTACCTCTGCTACGAGCCCGACGAGGGACTCCGGTGCGAGAAGAGCGGGACGGACGATCTCGGACTGTCGGAGGGACGCACCGTGTTCTGGCGCGACGGCGTCGCCATCGACACCCAGTACCGGAACCTCGCCCCGCAGGGGTACACCGACGGGATCGTGAAGGCGATCTGGGGCTGAGGCCTCAGCCCGCCGCCGGCCAGACGGCCTCGGCGACACCGTCGGCATAGCCCGCCGGGTGCCATGCCCGCTGCGAGGTCGACAC
Organism: Microbacterium sp. LKL04; assembly: GCF_900102005.1. Taxonomy (NCBI): domain Bacteria; kingdom Bacillati; phylum Actinomycetota; class Actinomycetes; order Micrococcales; family Microbacteriaceae; genus Microbacterium; species Microbacterium sp. LKL04. Next base: position 2,030,838 of record NZ_LT627736.1, read on the forward strand.
CCACCGGTCGCCACCGGCCTCGATCGTCTCGATGAGGTCGCCGTCGGTGCGCGTGCAGCGGACCCGGCCGTCGGCGTCGCCGCACGTGTACTTCTTGGCGGGCAGCGCAGCCGCTGCGACAGCCCCGGCATCCGTCGGCACGGTCGCGACCGTCGTGGAGATCTCTCCCTCGTCCGAGGTCCACCGGCACGTCACGACGACCGCCGGCTCGAGGGCTGCCACGAGTTCCTCCGCCGTCGAGACGGGCGGGTCGGTCGATTCGGCGAGCTCGGCGCCGTCCGTCCAGCGCAGTCCTGCCCAGGATGGCTCGTTGTAGAGATCGCGGCATGTACGCGGGCCATCGCTCGCTGCGCCGGACGCCGCCGGCGCGGGCTCCCCCGTGGGCTGTGCACCGCCTGCCTGGGCGATCCACTGCGTCGCCGCGGGGAACAGGGGGAAGGCGAGGACCAGCAGCGTCACGACGACCGCCGCACTGACCACCCCGACGAACCATGCGAAAACCGCGTTCCGCCCTGCGACCCGTGCCATGCGTCCCACGGTAGCGGCGCCAAGACGATGTCTTGCTACGGCAACGCCGAAGGCCCCCGGGAACATGTCCCGGGGGCCTTCGGTCAGACGTTCACACGCTGGGTCAGTTGCTCTCACGACTTCGTCGTTCGACAACTTCAATCGGTTCGGCCGAGCGAGCAAGCTCGCTCGTCTCTCACCTCAATCAGTTGTAGCTGCCCGGGGTGAAGTCGTCGGTCGAGAAGCTGTCGAAGTCGACGTAGCTCAGGTCGGCGTCGCTGTAGGCGCCGTCCGAGGCGAAGATGCGGTTGGGGTACCGCTCGCTCTTGGCCTCCTCCGTCGCCTCGACCACGACGTTGCGGTACTTCGCAAGGCCGGTGCCGGCGGGGATGAGCTTTCCGATGATGACGTTCTCCTTGAGGCCGACGAGCGGGTCGCTCTTGCCCTCCATGGCCGCCTGCGTGAGGACGCGGGTGGTCTCCTGGAACGATGCGGCCGAGAGCCACGACTCCGTCGCGAGCGACGCCTTCGTGATACCCATCAGCTCGGGACGACCCGACGCGGGACGCTTGCCCGCGGCGACCGCCTCGCGGTTCATCTGCTGGTAGCGCTTGAAGTCCACCAGCTCACCGGGCAGCAGGTCCGTCTCGCCGTGGTCGACGACCGTGACCTTGCGCAGCATCTGGCGCACGATGACCTCGATGTGCTTGTCGTGGATCGGCACACCCTGCGAGCGGTACACGCCCTGCACGCCGCCGACGAGGTACTTCTGCACCTCGCGGGCACCCTGCACGCGCATGACCTCCTTGGGGTCGAGCGTTCCGACCTGCAGCGGCTGACCGACCACGACGCGCTGGCCGTCCTCGACGAGGAGGGTGGCGCGCTTGAGGACCGGGTAGACGTGCGGCTCGTCGCCATTGTCCGGGGTCAGGATGAGCTTCTTGGCCTTGTCGGTCTCATCGATCTTGATGACACCGTCGGCCTCGGCGATCGGGGACGCGCCCTTGGGGGTACGGGCCTCGAACAGCTCCTGGACGCGGGGCAGACCCTGGGTGATGTCATCCGCCGATGCCGAACCACCGGTGTGGAACGTACGCATCGTCAGCTGGGTACCGGGCTCACCGATCGACTGAGCGGCGATGATGCCGACGGCCTCGCCGATGTCGACGAGCTTGCCGCTGGCCAGCGAACGGCCGTAGCACTTCGCGCAGACACCGACGGCCGAGTCGCAGGTCAGGACCGAGCGCACCTTGATGCTCTCGATACCACCGGCGACCAGCTTGTCGATGAGGACGTCGCCCACGTCGTCGCCTGCCTCTGCCAGGACGGTGCCCTGAGCGTCGACCACAGCGGCGGCCAGGGTGCGGGCGAACACCGAGTTCTCGACGTTCGCGTCGCGGACGAGCTCGCCGTCGGCGCCGGGAGCGGCGATCGTGAACTCGAGACCCTTGGTCGTGCCGCAGTCCTCCTCGCGGATGATGACATCCTGCGAGACGTCGACGAGACGACGCGTGAGGTACCCCGAGTCGGCCGTACGGAGGGCCGTGTCGGCCAGACCCTTACGGGCACCGTGCGTCGCGATGAAGTACTCCGCCACCGACAGACCCTCGCGGTACGAGGAGATGATCGGTCGGGGGATGATCTCACCCTTGGGGTTGTTCACCAGGCCTCGCATACCCGCGATGTTGCGGATCTGCAGCCAGTTACCACGAGCACCCGAGCTCACCATGCGATTGATGGTGTTGTCGGACGGGAAGTTGTCCCGCATCGCCTTCTGGACCTCGTCGGTCGCTTCGGTCCAGATCTTGATGAGCTCCTGGCGACGCTCGGCGTCGGTCGTGAGACCCTTCTCGAACTGACCCTGGACCTTCGCTGCCTGCTTCTCGTAGGCGGCGACGATCTCCTTCTTGTTCGGCGGCGTGAGGACGTCGCTGAGGGCGACGGTCACACCCGAACGGGTGGCCCAGTGGAAGCCGGCGTCCTTGATCCGGTCGAGGGATGCCGCAACCTCGGTCTTCGGGTACTCCTCGGCCAGCTTGTTGACGATCTGCGACAGCTTGCCCTTGTCGGCCTGCTCGCGAACGAACGGGTAGCCCTTGGGAAGCGTGTCGTTGAAGATCGCCTGGCCGAGCGAGGCATCCACCAGACCGTGACGCTCGTAGCCCTCCGGAGCCTCCCCCTCGAGGAAGGTCAGGCCGGGGACGCGGATGCGGACCTTGGCCTGCAGGTCGAGGGTGCCCTCGTCCTTGGCCAGGATCGCCTCGCCGACGGAACCGAACACGCGGCCCTCACCGGCGGCGCCCTCCTTGAGGGTCGTCAGGTGGTGCAGACCGATGATCATGTCCTGCGAGGGCAGGGTGACCGGACGGCCGTCCGACGGCTTCAGGATGTTGTTCGAGGCGAGCATCAGCACGCGGGCCTCGGCCTGAGCCTCGACCGACAGCGGCAGGTGCACGGCCATCTGGTCACCGTCGAAGTCCGCGTTGAAGGCGGCGCAGACGAGCGGGTGGAGCTGGATGGCCTTGCCCTCGACGAGCTGCGGCTCGAACGCCTGGATGCCGAGGCGGTGCAGCGTGGGCGCACGGTTCAGGAGAACCGGACGCTCGCGGATGATCTCCTCGAGCACGTCCCAGACCTCGGGACGGGTGCGCTCGACGGCGCGCTTGGCGGCCTTGATGTTCTGCGAGTGACCGAGGTCGATCAGGCGCTTGATGACGAACGGCTTGAAGAGCTCCAGCGCCATCTGCTTGGGCAGACCGCACTGGTGCAGCTTCAGCTGCGGGCCGACGATGATGACCGAACGGCCCGAGTAGTCGACGCGCTTGCCGAGCAGGTTCTGGCGGAAGCGACCCTGCTTGCCCTTCAGCATGTCGCTGAGGGACTTCAGAGCGCGGTTGCCGGTACCGGTGACGGGACGACCGCGGCGGCCGTTGTCGAACAGTGCGTCGACGGCCTCCTGCAGCATCCGCTTCTCGTTGTTGACGATGATCTCGGGGGCACCGAGGTCGATCAGACGACGAAGACGGTTGTTGCGGTTGATGACGCGGCGGTACAGGTCGTTCAGGTCCGACGTGGCGAAACGGCCACCGTCGAGCTGGACCATGGGGCGGAGCTCCGGCGGGATGACCGGGACGACGTCCAGGACCATCGACGCGGGGCTCATGCCCGTCGACAGGAACGAGTTGACGACCTTCAGGCGCTTGATCGCACGGATCTTGCGCTGGCCCTTGCCCTCGGAGATCTGCAGGTGCAGCGAGTCCGCCTCGGCGGCCAGGTCGAACGCCTCGAGGCGACGCTTGATCGACTCGGCGCCCATGTAGGCCTCGAAGTACTGGCCGAAGCGGTCCTGCAGCTCCTGGAAGATGTCGTCTTCCTGCTTGAGCTGACCGACCTCGAGGCCGCGGAACTCGTCCCACATCCGCTCGAGCTTGGCGACCTGCTCGTCGCCGCGCTTGCGGATCGTGGTCATCTCCTTCTCGGCGGCGTCCTTGGCCTTCTTCTTCTGGTCGGCCTTGGCTCCCTCCGCCTCGAGGGCGGCGAGCTCGTCTTCCAGCTTCTGCAGGCGGTCGGCGACGCGGGCGTCGCGACGGTCGGCGATGTTCTTGATCTCGAGGCGGAGGTTCGCCTCGTGGGTCGGGAGGTCGCGGTGACGCGCATCCTCGTCGACCGAGATCACCATGTAGGCGGCGAAGTAGATGACCTTCTCGAGGTCCTTCGGCGCCATGTCCAGCAGGTATCCGAGGCGCGAAGGCACGCCCTTGAAGTACCAGATGTGGGTGACGGGGGCGGCGAGCTCGATGTGGCCCATGCGCTCACGACGAACGGAGGACTTGGTGACCTCCACGCCGCAGCGCTCGCAGACGATGCCCTTGAAGCGGACGCGCTTGTACTTACCGCAGGCGCACTCCCAGTCGCGGGAAGGTCCGAAGATCTGCTCTCCGAAGAGGCCGTCCTTCTCGGGCTTCAGCGTGCGGTAGTTGATGGTCTCGGGCTTCTTGACCTCGCCGAAGGACCAACGACGGATGTCGTCGGCGGTGGCGAGACCGATGCGAAGCTGATCGAAGGTGTGTGACTCGAGCACTGATTCTCCTGTGTCGGAATTCTGTTCGTTGCCGGTACGGGTCAGATCTCGTCGATCGACGTCGACTCGAACCGGGTGGAGATGTTGATGCCGAGCTCTTCCGCAGCGCGGAAGGCCTCGTCGTCACTGTCACGCAGGTTCACCTCGGTGCCGTCGGCCGAAAGGACCTCGACGTTCAGGCAGAGGGACTGCATCTCCTTCATGAGGACCTTGAACGACTCCGGGATGCCGGGCTCCTGGATGTTCTCGCCCTTGACGATCGCTTCGTAGACCTTGACGCGGCCCACGATGTCGTCGGACTTGATCGTCAGCAGCTCCTGCAGCGCGTATGCGGCGCCGTAGGCCTCGAGCGCCCAGACCTCCATCTCACCGAAGCGCTGGCCACCGAACTGGGCCTTACCGCCGAGCGGCTGCTGGGTGATCATCGAGTAGGGGCCCGTCGAGCGTGCGTGGATCTTGTCGTCGACAAGGTGGTGCAGCTTCAGGATGTACATGTAACCGACCGAGATGCCGGCCGGGAACGGCTCACCCGAGCGGCCGTCGAACAGCTTCGCCTTGCCGGAGCTGTCGATCAGACGCTCTCCGTCGCGGGTCAGGTTCGTCGAGTCGAGGAGACCTGCGATCTCCTCCTCGAATGCGCCGTCGAACACCGGGGTGGCGACCTTCGTGCCGGGAGCGGCCTCGCGAGCCTGCTCGGGGAGCTTGGCAGCCCACTCCGGCGAACCGTCGACCTTCCAGCCCTGCTTGGCGACCCATCCGAGGTGGGTCTCGAGGACCTGGCCGAAGTTCATTCGACCGGGGATGCCGAGCGGGTTGAGCACCACGTCGACCGGGGTGCCGTCCGCGAGGAAGGGCATGTCCTCGACGGGGAGGATCTTCGCGATGACACCCTTGTTGCCGTGGCGGCCGGCGAGCTTGTCACCCGCGGTGATCTTGCGCTTCTGGGCGATGTAGACCACGACGCGGCGGTTGACGCCCGAGCCGAGCTCGTCGTCGCCGTCCTCGGCGTTGAACTCCTTGACGGCGATGATCGTGCCCTGCTCACCGTGGGGCACCTTCAGCGAGGTGTCGCGGACTTCGCGGCTCTTCTCGTTGAAGATCGCGCGGAGCAGGCGCTCCTCGGCCGAGAGCTCGGTCTCACCCTTGGGCGTGACCTTGCCGACGAGGATGTCGCCGGGGCGGACCTCGGCACCGATGCGGATGATGCCGCGCTCGTCGAGGTCCTTCAGCAGGTCGGGGCTGACGTTGGGGAGGTCACGGGTGATCTCCTCCTTGCCCAGCTTGGTGTCGCGGGCGTCGACCTCGTACTCCTCGATGTGGATCGAGGAGAGGGTGTCGTTCTTGACGAGCTCCTGGCTGAGGATGATGGCGTCCTCGAAGTTGTGACCCTCCCACGTCATGAACGCGACGAGGAGATTCTTGCCGAGGGCGAGCTCGCCGTCCTCGGTGGCGGGACCGTCGGCGATGACCTCGCCGACCTCGACGCGCTCACCGGCCGAGACCACGACGCGCTGGTTGTACGACGTGCCCTGGTTGGAGCGGTCGAACTTGCGGAGGAAGTAGTCCTGCGTGCCACCCTCGTCGAGCTGGACGGTGACGACGTCCGCCGAGACCTCGGAGACGACACCGGCCTTCTGCGCGGTGATGACGTCACCCGCGTCGATGGCGGCGTAGCCCTCCATACCGGTACCGACGATCGGCGACTCGCTGCGCAGCAGCGGGACGGCCTGACGCTGCATGTTCGCACCCATGAGGGCGCGGTTCGCGTCGTCGTGCTCGAGGAAGGGGATGAGCGAGGTCGCGACCGACACCATCTGGCGCGGCGAGACATCCATGTAGCCAATCTCGTCGACCGGGAACAGGTCGACCTCGCCACCCTGGCCGCGGCGGGCCAGGATGCGGTCGTTGACGAACGTGCCGTCGGCGTTGAGCTCGACACCGGCCTGCGCCACGACGTAGTCGGCCTCTTCGGCCGCCGTGAGGTAGTCGATCTGGTCGGTGACCTTGTTGCCCACCACGCGGCGGTACGGCGTCTCGATGAAGCCGAACGCGTTGATGCGCGCGAACGATGCGAGCGAGCCGATCAGACCGATGTTCGGGCCTTCCGGCGTCTCGATCGGGCACATGCGGCCGTAGTGCGACGGGTGGACGTCACGGACCTCGACGCCGGCACGCTCACGCGAGAGACCACCGGGGCCGAGCGCCGAGAGGCGACGCTTGTGGGTCAGACCCGCGAGCGGGTTGTTCTGGTCCATGAACTGCGACAGCTGCGAGGTTCCGAAGAACTCCTTGATCGCGGCCACGACGGGGCGGACGTTGATCAGGGTCTGCGGCGTGATCGCCTCGATGTCCTGCGTGGTCATGCGCTCGCGGACGACGCGCTCCATGCGGGACAGACCGGTGCGGACCTGGTTCTGGATGAGCTCGCCGACGGCGCGGATGCGACGGTTGCCGAAGTTGTCGATGTCGTCGACGTCCAGGCGGATCTCCGCAGCCTTGCCGCCGCGGGTGCCGTCGTAGCTGACGTCGCCGCGGTGGAGGCGCACGAGGTACTTGATCGTCGCGACGATGTCCTCGACGGTCAGGACCGAGTCGCTCAGCTGCTTGTCGATGCCGAGCTTCTGGTTGATCTTGTACCGACCGACCTTGGCCAGGTCGTAGCGCTTCGGGTTGAAGTAGAAGTTGTCGAGCAGCGCGCGGGCGGCCTCGGCGGCGACCTGCTCGCCCGGACGGAGCTTGCGGTAGATGTCGCGGAGCGCGTCCTCCTTGGTGAGGATCGTGTCCTTCTCGAGGGTCTCCTCGATCGAGCTGAAGCCCGCGAACTCCTGCATGATGTCTTCGGTCGTCAGGCCGAGAGCCTTGAGGAAGACGGTGACCGACTGCTTGCGCTTGCGGTCGATGCGCACGCCCACCTGGTCGCGCTTGTCGATCTCGAACTCGAGCCACGCACCGCGGCTGGGGATGACGCGCGCCGAGACGATGTCCTTGTCGGACGTCTTGTCGGGGGTCTTGTCGAAGTAGACACCGGGCGAACGGACGAGCTGCGAGACGACGACGCGCTCGGTGCCGTTGATGATGAAGGTGCCTCGCGCGGTCTGGAGCGGGAAGTCGCCCATGAAGACCGTCTGCGTCTTGATCTCACCCGTGAGGTGGTTCATGAACTCGGCCTCGACGTAGAGCGGGGCGGCGTAGGTCTTGCCGCGCTCCTTGCACTCCTCGATGGAGTACTTCTCGGGCTCGAGGTAGGGGTTCGTGAACGAGAGCTGCATCGTCTCGCCCAGGTCCTCGATCGGCGAGATCTCCTCGAAGATCTCCTCGAGGCCGCTGATCTCGGGGACATCGGTGCGCCCGGCGGCCTGCGCCTCGGCGACGCGTGCCTTCCATGCCTCGTTGCCGACGAGCCAGTCGAACGACTCGGTCTGCAGCGCGAGGAGGTCAGGAACCTCCAGCGTGTCGGAGATCTTGGCGAACGAGAGGCGGGATGCTCCGCGGCCGTTCTTGATGGTGGTGGTGGAAGTTGCGTTGCGCGCAGCAGCCAAGGGAATTACCTCCGTGAGCCCGGGGAGGGCTGGTTTTCCTTGTCGTCAGGTGGAGTACTCCCGTCCACGCCTGCGGCGCGCGCCGACGGAGACCGCCGGGGGCGCAGGCACAAGCCGACCACCATATGAGGGCAAGTAGAGGGGAGCGCAACTACCCACTATAGGACGCGCGACGCGCCGTGTCCAGTCGGATCGTTGACGAGTTCGGCAGGCTGCGGTATAACTCGCGGGCGACCGTCAGACCCGCTGCCGCTCAGACCCACTGCCAGGTCACGAGGACCGACTGCGCGAGGGCGTCGCGCTCCGCCTGCGGCTTCTCGGCGTCCGAGGCGAACGTGACGATATAGGTCTGGCCGGCGTTGACGAGGTAGAACTGGTCGATCACGTAGGGGGTCCCACCCTGCTCGACGCGTGCGGTGAGGTGCGCCGACTCCGAGCCGGCGGCCGTGACGCGGTCCAACGCCTGGACGTCCGACGCCCCGGCCTCTTCGAGCTGGGCGACCCCGGCCTCCTCGACCTGCTCGGAGGTCACCTCTCCCCCGGGGGAGACCAGGATGTTGACGTTGTCGCGGTAGCCGTCCTCGATGGTCAGGTCGGCGGCGAAGGTCGTCTCGTCGAAGCCTTCCGGTGCGCCGTCGGGGAACCCCCACCCGTCGGGGAGGGTGAGCGTGTACTGCTCTGCCGTGATGGTGTCGCCGGCGGCCGGGCTGAATTCGGCTCCCGTGTCGGGCGCCGGCGTCTCGACGGCCGAGGTCTCGGGAGCCTGCGTGGGGGCCGCGCACCCGGTCAGGGCCAGTCCGGTCAGAAGGACGAGGACGAGGGAGGCACGACGGCGGGACATACCGCCAACGTACGCGGCGCGGTCGGTCACGGCCCGGGGCTTGCGCTCCGCAGCAGAAGATGCGAGCCCGGTCTCGCCTGCGCGAGCGCCGCCCGACCCGCAGCGGTGACGACGGCGATGACGGGGTATCCGCCGGTCACAGGGCCGTCCGGCCCGAGGATCACGGGACGCCCGTCCGGCGGGACCTGGACGGCGCCGGGCAGCATCCCCTCGCTCGGGAGCTCTCGGGCCGCGGCATCCGTGGTCCGTTCCAGCGGAGGACCGTCGAGCCGGATGCCGACGCGATCCGCTCTCGCGTCGACGACCCACCGGGTGGCCGGGAACGCCCGCCGCGCGGCGGGCGTGAACCAGTCGCCCCGGGGGCCGGCGGCGACCTCGACCACGAGCACGTCGGGCGGTGTCCACGGCCAGGAGTCGACGGGCGGGACGGGATGCCGCGCGGCATCCGCCGTCGCGACCTCGTCGCCCGCGCGCAGCGGGTCCGGTCCGATACCCGCGAGCGTGTCGGTCGCGGCGGAGCCGAGCGCGGCGGGTGCGGCGACACCGCCACGAACGGCGAGGACGACGCGGACGCCGGCGCGAGCGGTCCCGATCGCGAGCTCGGTGCCGGCGGGCCACCGGACCGGGCGGTACGGGTCGACCTCGCGTCCCGCCACGTGGAGCGGCGCCCACGCCCCGGTCGCCGCGATCCACAGGTCGCGCCGCGCCGTCGCTCGGAAACCACCGAGGGCGATCTCGAGGCCCGCGGCACCGGGCGCGTTGCCGACGAGCCGGTTCGCCGCGGCGAACGCGGGCAGGTCCGCCGCGCCCGAGCGGGCGACGCCGTCGGCGAGACGTCCCGGGCGGCCGGCATCCTGCACCGTCGCGAGCGCGCCCGGATCGGTGACGGTGAACGCGGCAGGCGCGGCCGACGCGGCGGACGACGGGACGCGGACGATCGACTGCGCGGCAGTCCGGCGGAACCGCACCCTCGTACCCGGACGCAGCAACACGGGACGGCGCGCAGCGGGATCGAACAGGGTCGCGCCCGTCGTGCCGATGAGCTGCCATCCGCCCGGGGTCTCCCGGGGATACGCGCCGGAGAACCGGCCGGCGAGCGCGACCGCGCCCTGCGGCACGCGCGTCCGCGGCGTCGCACGGCGGGGCACGTCGAGGTCCCAGTCGTCGCTCACGAGGTAGCCGAACCCCGGGGCGAAGCCCGTGAAGGCGACCGTCCAGCGTGCCGCGAGGTGTCGCGCGACGAGCTGCTCCGCCGACAGGCCGAGGAGGGATGCCGTCTCGGCGAGGTCCGCGCCGTCGTACACGACCGGCACCTCGACCTCCTCCGGTGCGGTCCCGGCCTCCGCCGGGACGCGGGGCGCGGCATCCGCCGCCGTGATCCAGGCGCGGGCCGCCGTCAGCGGCAGGACCGCGGGATCGACGTGGACGAGCACCGTGCGCGCCGCGGGAACTAGATCGACGACCCCCGCGGGGCGCGTCCCGGCCAGGCGGGCGTGCAGATCCAGGACGTCGGCGAGCGCGTCGACCTCGACGAGCAGGGCGGTGTCGCCGAACGGCAGGATCACCACGGGGCGCGCACCGCGATCCCCGCCGCGTCGAGCGCCGCGCGGACCGCCCGCGTCATCGCGACCGAGCCGGCGGTGTCGCCGTGGAGGCACAGGGATGCCGCATCCACCCGGATCGTCGAGCCGTCGACGGCGTCGACCCGCCCCTCCCGGACGAGGGACACGGCGCGCTCCGCGACGAGGTCGGGGTCGTGCAGCAGAGCGCCCGGTTCCGTCCGCGGGACGAGCCCACCCGAAGGGAGGTAGCCACGGTCGAGGAAGGCCTCGACGAAGAAGGGGATGCCGCGACTCGCCGCGAACGCGGCGATCTCCCCCGGCATCCCGAGGAGGGGCACGGGTCTGCCGAGATCGGCGGAGACATCGGCGACGGCGTCCGCGACGGCGAGCGCGGTCTCGGGATCGGCCGTGACGGCGTGGTAGAGCGCGCCGTGCGGCTTCACGTAGCGGAGGTCGGCTCCGGCGCGGAGGAGCGCGGCGATCTGCTCCCGCACCTGATCGCGCAGGAGAGCCGGCGCCACGGCGAGCGCGACGCGGCCGAACCCGGCGCGGTCCACGAAGGAGGGGTGGGCCCCCACGGCGACGCCCTGGGCCGTCGCGCGGCGGACGGCATCCGTCATCGAGGCGGCGTCACCCGCATGACCTCCGCAGGCCACGGACGCACTCGAGACCACCGCGAACATCGCCTCGTCGTCGGCGGTCGGCACACCGTCGACCGTCTCGCCGAGGTCCGCGTTCAGGTCGATCGACGCCATGAGGCCACGGTACCGGCGGGGCAGGATGAACGGTGGAGGAAGGATCCGTCAAGCGCTGGTCGGCTCCGGACTCGGACCGTAGCGTCGGGGATGTCGCCGGACGACCGGTCCGGCCGGAAGGAGAGCCGCTGTGGCGTACATCACCGTGGGGACCGAGAACTCGGCCGACGTCGACATCTTCTACACCGATCAGGGATCGGGCCAGCCCGTCGTGCTGATCCACGGATTCCCGCTGAACGGCGAGTCGTGGGGCAAGCAGCAGGCCGCCCTGCTCGACGCCGGCTACCGGGTCATCGCCTACGACCGGCGGGGATTCGGGGCATCCACCAAGACGGCCTCCGGCTCGGACTACGACACCTTCGCCGCCGACCTCCACGCGCTCGTCGAGGAGCTCGAGCTGACCGACGCCGTGCTCGTCGGGTTCTCGATGGGCACCGGCGAGATCGCCCGCTACCTGTCCCGCTACGGCGCCGACCGGATCGCGAAGGTCGCCTTCCTCGGCTCGCTCGAACCGTGGCTGCTGAAGACCGATGAGAACCCCGACGGCGCCGGTGACCAGGCGTTCTTCGACGGCACGGCGGCGGCCGTCGCCGAGGACCGGTACGCCTTCCTGACCGGCTTCTTCCAGGACTTCTACAACCTCGACGACTACCTCGGGAACCGCATCTCGCAGGAGGCTGTCGACGCGTCGGTCGCCGTCGCGAACCAGGCCGGCAACGCCGCGATCGCCGCCGCTCCCCTGACGTGGCCGACCGACTTCCGCGCCGACATACCCGCCGTCACCGTGCCGGCGCTCATCGTGCACGGCACGGCCGACAACATCCTGCCGATCGACGCGACCGCGCGGAAGTTCCGCGAGCTGCTGCCCGAGGCGACCTACGTCGAGATCGAGGGCGCCCCGCACGGCCTGCTCTGGACGCACGGCGCCGAGGTCAACGACGCGCTCCTGGGGTTCCTGCAGGACTGACTCGCGTCGAGGGGATGCCGGGGTTCAGCCGGCGACGATCGCCTCGGGGATGCGTGCGCGCATGACGGCGAGCGCGTCGGCGCTGTGGTCGACGAGCACGGCGTCGCGCCCGAGGGCGTCGGCGACCGCGCCCGTCGTCCCGGAGCCCGCGAACAGGTCGAGGATCCGGTCCCCCGGCCGGCTCGACGCCTGGACGATGCGACGCAGGATCCCCTCGGGCTTCTGCGTCGGGTAGCCGGTTTTCTCCCGCCCGGAAGTGGGAACGATCGTGTGCCACCAGACATCGGTCGGCAGCTTGCCGCGCGCCGCCTTCTCGGGCGTCACGAGACCGGGAGCCATGTACGGCTCTCGGTCCACGGCATCCGAGTCGAAGAAGTAGGCCGACGGATCCTTGACGTAGACGAGGATCGTGTCGTGCTTGCTCGGCCAGCGCTTGCGCGACTTCGCGCCGTAGTCGTACGCCCAGATCAGCTCGTTGAGGAAGCACTCGCGGCCGAAGACGGCGTCGAGCATGACCTTCGCGTAATGCGCCTCGCGGTAGTCGAGGTGCAGGTACAGCGTGCCGTCGTCCTGCAGCAGCCGCCACGCCTCGCGCAGGCGCGGCTCGAGGAAGCCCCAGTAGTCGTCGAACCGGTCGTCGTACAGCTTCAGCGCGCCGCGCGTGCGGGCGTAGGACGTGCCGCGGAACCCGCCCTTCACCGGGCCGGCCGGTGGCGTCGGGGCGTCGGGATCGGGTACGAGGTGTTCGGTATTCAGTCCCGCCGCTGCAAGCGCCGGGACGGGAAGTCGGGGATCCGCCGATGCGGGCGGTGCGGCACCCGCTGCGGACTGAATACGGACCGCGGACTCGATCGCCCGCTCCTGCGTCCGGCCGGTGTTGAACGGCGGATCGAGGTAGACGAGCGCGAACGAGGCGTCCGGCAGGCGCCGGGCGACCTCGAGGTTGTCGCCGAGATGGATCTCGACGGTCACGGGACGCGGCGCAGCCAGGCGTCCGTCGAGAACTTCGACTCGACGAGCGCCTCGGCCTCGGCGTACTCCTCCTCCGAGATCGATCCCGCCTTCGCGCCGTAGAGCGAGGTGAACGTCTCGATGAAGCGTTCAATGATGTCGGCGCGGGCCATTCCGGTCTGGCTGCGGAGCGGATCGACGCGCTTCGCGGCAGACGCCGTGCCCTTGTCGGAGAGCTTCTCTCGTCCGATGCGCAGGACCTCGGTCAGCACCTGGCCGTCCATGTCGTAGCTGAGCGTCGCGTGGTGCAGCACTCCCCCGTTGGCGAGTCGCTTCTGCGCGGCGCCACCGATCTTGCCCTTCGACGAGGCGATGTCGTTGAGCGGCTGGTAGGTCGCGTCGATGCCGAGCGAGCGCAGCGCATGCAGCACCCAGTCGTCGAGGAAGGCGTAGGAGTCCGCGAACGTCATGCCCGATACGAGGGATGCCGGCACGTACAGCGAATAGGTGACGATCGAGTTCGCGGCCATCATCATCGCGCCGCCGCCCGAGATCCGCCGGACGACCTGGAACCCGTGCTTCGCGGCACCCTCGGGGTCGACCTCGTTGCGGTAGGACTGGAACGAGCCGATGACGACGGCGGACTCGTTCCACTCCCAGATGCGCAGGGTCGGGTTGCGTCGCCCGTCGCCGACGCGGGTGGTCAGCACCTCGTCGAGGGCGAGGTTCATCGCGGGCGAGACGGCCTTCTCGTGGACGACCTCCCACTCGAACTCCGCCCACCCGGGCGCGACGATGAGCGCGCGACGGACCGCGGTCCCGACGGCCTCTGGCGTGAACCCGAGCAGCTGCGCGCCCTCGGGGAGCGCCCCGCGGACGGCGGCGGCGATCGTCGCGACGTCGGCCTCGGTCGGGAGCCCGGTCACCGCCGCGTCGATGTCGGCGAGCGCGTCGTCGGGTTCGAGGAAGAAGTCGCCCGCGAGATGGAAGTCCGCGATGCGGCCGTCCTCCACCTCGAGGTCGACGACGACCAGCTTGCCGCCAGGGACCTTGTACTCGCCGTGCATGGTCCTATTCTCCCGTGTCCGCGGACGATGCGGCTGCAGAGTCCGGCACGGATGCCGCATCCCGCCGCGCGATGCGGGCGCCCAGCCAGGCGAGCAGGTCGGCGCGCACCGCCGGGGCGCAGTGCTCGTTGAAGATCTCGTGTCGCGCGTCGGGATAGACGAGGGTCGTCACGTCGGTGAGACCCGACCTCGTGCGGTACGCGTCGGCGAGGCGATGGACGCTCCGGGGACCGCCCACCGGATCGTCTCGGCCGACCATGAGGAGCACCGGCACATCGACGCCGAGGTCGCGGGCGGGCTTGCCGATCAGCCGCAGGGTATCGAGCGGACCGAAGAGCTTCGGGAGGGGGACGATGGTCGTCAGCGGGTCGTCGAGGAACGCGCGGCCGACCGCGGCATCCGTCGACAGCCATTCGACCCCTGTGGCGTCCGCCGCCGACCACCGTTTGTTGAGGGGCGCCGCGTTGAGGTCGCCGGGCCACAGGAGGGATGACCCCGAGAGGATGACGGCGTCGTAGGCGCGCGGATCGGCGTTCAGCAGCTTCTGCGCGAGGAACGAGCCCCACGAATGACCGAGGAGCACGAGCGGCAGGCCGGGGTTCTCGTCGCGGATGATCCGCGTGAACTGCTGCAGCCCGGCGACGGTGGCGCGCAGGCCGCCGGGGCCGAGGCGTCCGAGGCGGGAGTGGTCGCCGCCGTGCTGACGCAGGCCCGTGCGGCCGTGGCCGCGGTGGTCGTCGGCGTAGACGGTGAAGCCGTCGGCGGTCAGGGCGGTGATCACCCCGCCGTAGCGGCCGGCGTGCTCGCCGACGCCGTGGAGGAGTTGGACGACGCCGCGCGGGTCACCCTGC
The DNA here is from genome assembly GCF_900102005.1 of Microbacterium sp. LKL04. Taxonomy (NCBI): domain Bacteria; kingdom Bacillati; phylum Actinomycetota; class Actinomycetes; order Micrococcales; family Microbacteriaceae; genus Microbacterium; species Microbacterium sp. LKL04. The sequence continues at coordinate 2,045,959 of NZ_LT627736.1, forward strand.
GCCGGGTGGATGTCGTAGACGATCGCGATGCCGTGTGCATCGATGAACTCGGGCATGGCTCGAATCCTAGGACGACGACGGGGGAGACGGATGCCCGAAACCAAGCCGTTAGCCAGACTAATGAGTTATGCTAATGAAAATGAGCAGCGCACCCGAGACCACGATCACGGACCTCGCGCTCGCGGCATCCGACTTCCGCATGGCGACCTTCCGCCTCGCGCGTCGCCTCCGGTCGCAGCGCGCCGTCGACACCATGAGCGACGGGCAGTTCGCCGTCCTGGCCGGCCTGAAGGTGCACGGACCCCACACGCTCGGCGAGCTCGCCGAGCGTGAGCGCGTCTCCGCCCCGTCGATGAACCGCACGGTGAACTGCCTCGAAGAGCTCGGCTACCTCAGCCGCACCCCCGACGAGAACGATCGCCGCAAGGTCGTGATCGACCTCACCGAATCCGGCCGCGACGTCGTCGTCGAGACGGTCCGTCGCCGGGACTCCTGGCTCGAGCACGCGTTCGAGGAACTCAGCCCCGCCCAGCGCGAGACGCTCGCCGAGGCTGCGGCGATCATGCAGGAGGTGGCCGGCCGATGAGCTCCGCGATGTTCCGCTCGTTCTCGGTGTTCAACTACCGGGTCTGGTTCATCGGCGCGCTCGTCTCGAACGTGGGCGCGTGGATGCAGGCGACCGCCCTCAGCTGGGTCGTCCTGACGCAGCTCACCGACAACGACGCGACCGCGATGGGCGTCACGATGGCGCTGCAGTTCGCGCCGCCGCTGCTCCTCGTGGGCGTCACCGGCCTGGTGGCGGACCGCTTCGATCGCCGCAAGCTCCTGTTCTTCACCCAGGGCTCGCTCATGCTGCTCGGCCTCATCATCGGCGTCCTCCTGCTCACCGGCAGCATGAACCTCTGGACGATGTACGCCTTCGCGTTCGCGCTCGGGATCGTGGCCGCCTTCGACAACCCGACTCGGCAGGCGTTCGTGTCCGACCTCGTCGCCCGCGAGAACGCCTCGAATGCGGTCGCCCTGAACGCGGCATCCTTCAACACCGCCCGCATGATCGGACCCGCCGTCGCGGGTCTCGTCATCGTCGCGGTCGGCACCGGCTGGGTGTTCCTCGTCAACGCACTGACGTTCCTCGCGATGCTCATCGCGCTGAGCCTCATCCGCTCCGCCGAGCTCGTCCCGCGCCCGAAGCTCCGGAGCGCGGCGCGCATGGCCGACGGCCTGCGCTACGTGGGGGGCAGGCCCGACCTCATCGTGACGTTCGTGATGGTGTTCCTCCTGGGCGCCTTCGGCATGAACTTCCCCATCCTCGCCTCGACCATGGCCCTCGAGTTCGGGCAGAACGCCGACGGGTACGGCGTGCTGAGCTCGATCCTTGCGATCGGGTCGCTCGCCGGCGCGCTCCTGGCGGCCCGGCGCGACCGTGCGCGCCTGCGGCTCGTGATCGGCGGGCTCGGCCTGTTCGCGGTCGCGTCGGTCCTCTCGGCCGCGATGCCCGTGTACATCGCCTACGCCGCGACCCTCATGCTCATCGGCTTCGCGACCGTCACGACGCTCACGACGGCGAACGGATACGTGCAGACGACGACCGAACCCGCCCTGCGCGGACGCGTCCTCGCCCTGTACATGGCGATCCTCATGGGCGGGACGCCGTTCGGCGCCCCCATCGTGGGCTGGGCAGCCGACGCATTCGGCCCCCGCGCCGCGATCCTGCTCGGCGCGGCGGCGGCGCTCATCGCGTTCTGCGTCGGCGGCGGGTGGCTGCTCTTCTCCGGCCGCCTCCACCGTCACGAGACCCGCAGGTTCGCGATGACGATCGACGAGACCCGCCCGATCAGCGTCGTCGCTCCCGAGGAGTTCAGCGACGAGGTCGCCGCGACGACGCCGATCCGGCTCCCCGAGGCGACCGCCGCGGCCGAGAGGGATGCCGCGGCTCGCCGAGGCTGACCGGCGTCAGATTCCGCGCACCGCTGTCCGCGCGATCTCATAACCGTCGGCCGACGCCGTGACGACCACCTCGCCCGGGCCGTCGACCCGGATCACGGCCAGCAGCCGGCCGTCGTAGGTCGTGTACGCGGACGCCCCGAACGATTCCTCGGTCCTCGCGCGGCCGGAGCCCAAACCAGCCAGTACCCCGGGACCCGAGACCTGGACCTCGACCCGCACGTCGCGGTCGGCGACGGTGATGCCGGCGTCGTCCGCGAGGGTGATCGCGACGAAGGCGAGCCCGCCGACCGCGACCTCGTCGCGTTCGGCGTGCGCCTGCAGGCGAGGGGTGCCGGCGGTGCGGACGACGTGCCGTCCGGTCTCGTGACCTGCCCGCCGCGCGACGGCGATGAGCTCGCCCGGGTGGAATTCGGTCTCGAACCGCGCGAGGAAAGCCTTCTCGGCGCCGACGGGGGCCACGCCGAGACTCTCCCCGTCGAGGAGCAGCTCGACCTCGTCCGCATCCGCGTACACGTCGACCGTCACCGGGGCGCCGTGCGCGGCATCCCAGCTCCACGTCGACACGGTGTCGGTCCAGGACCACGGCGTCGTCGCGGTCGGCCGACCGTGATGCTGGGGGCGGTGCACGGCGATGTAGGGTTCGGCACGCAGTCCGTAGACGATCTCGCGGTAGTACGAGATCGTCCGTCGATACCCGGTGATGTCGAGGTCACCGGACTCGGCCAGCCGGTAGGGGTAGGGACCGGCCGTCCCGGTGGGCTCATACCCGGGCTCGTCGGTGTAGTCGACGCGACCGATCCCCGCTTCTCCGAGGTAGTCCCAGCCGGTCCAGGTGAAATCGCCGATAACGTGGGGCAGCTCCTGAACGAGCTCCCACATGACATCGATGCGCGCGGGGAACGTCTCGGAGCCGACGATGACGCGATCCGGGTGGTCGACGGCATCCTGCCGGTATCGGGAGTCGGCGTAGTTGAACCCGACGACGTCGAGGACGGCGGCCGACTCCTCGATCGACGCGCTCACGAGCGGCGACGCATTCATCAACCCCATCTGATCGCCCATGTTCGCCATCATCGTGTTCGCATCCTCGACCTGTTCGCGGGCTTCCGCCATGCGGGGCAGGTTCGCGATGATGCCGTTGATCCCGTTGGTCACGAACCGGGTGTGGTCGAGGTCGCGCACGCGTTCGGCGAGCCGGCGACTCCAGGTCGACCCGATCGGCGTGCCGAGCTCGAGGATCTCGTTGCCGATCGAATACATGATCACGCTCGGATGATTGCGGTCCTTCGCGACGAGGCCGGCCACGTCGCGCTCCCACCGCTCAGGGAAGGTGATGGTCGCATCGTGCGGCGCCTTCGACCGCGTCCAGGCGTCGGCGAGCTCGTCCATGACGACGAGGCCGTGACGGTCGCACGCATCGAGCATGGCCCGCGACATCGGGTTGTGAGCGCTGCGCAGGGCGTTGAACCCCGCCTCCTTGAGGAGTCGGACCCGGCGATCCTCCGCGTCGTCGAACGTCGCGGCACCGAGCGGTCCGTTGTCATGATGCACGCAGGCGCCGCGCAGCTTCAGGGGGCGTCCGTCGATGCGCAGCCCGTTCCGCGCATCCACCTGAAGGGTCCGGATGCCGAAGGTCGTCGAGTCCTCGTCGAGCGCGGCACCTGCGGCATCCGTAACCGTCGTCTGCAACGCGTAGAGGTGCGGATGGTCGGGATGCCACCGGAGCGGCTCGTCGACGATGAGCCGGGCTCGGGCGACGGCATCCGTTCCCGGCAGCACCGTGACCGGAGAGCCGCCGGATGCCACGATCTCGCCGGTGGGTCCCGTCACCGTCCACGCGACTCGTGTCTCGCGCGTGTGACGCGTGGAGTTGCGGACGGTGGCCGCGACGGCCACGACGGCACGCTCTTCGTCGATGTCGGGGGTGGTCACGGTCACGCCGTGCACGGGGATGTGGACCGGGTCGGTGACCACGAGATGGACGGGCCGGTAGATGCCCGCCCCGCTGTACCAGCGACTGTCCCGATGCGCGCGCGCCTCGACGGTGAGGCGGTTGACCTCACCGAAGCGCAGGTAGGGGTCGAGGACGGCGGAGAAGCCGGCGTACCCGTTGGATTCATGGACGACGACCTCGCCGTTGAGGAACACGACGGCGTCGCGGTACACGCCTTCGAACTCGAGGCGAACGGTCCTCTCCCGCCACGACGGCGGGACGTCCAGGTCGCGGGAGTATTCGAACGCGCCGCCCGGCGTGTACCCGGAGTGGACCCCCTGGACCTCGTCGGCGGAGCGGGGCAGGTCGCGGAGCGCGTCGTGCGGGAGGACCACGAGGCGAGGGCCGGCTCCGTCGGCGGGCGCCTCGAACGGGCCCAGTTTCGGCCCCACGGTCCAGCCGTCGTGCAGCGACTCGCGCGTCACGGGGCGACCTCATCGACGGTGACTTCCGGCGCCGGATCCGACCAGTCGATGTCGGCGAAGGTACGGAACAGGGCGCGCAGTTCCTCCGCCATGTCGAGGACGCTGCGGTCGAGCAGCCACTGCACCTGCAGACCGTCCATCATCGCGATGATCGTGATGGCCGCTCGGCGGGGCGTCATCCCGTGACGGAGGCGTCCGTCGCGCTCGAGGTTCACCAGAGCGCGCTCGATCGTGGACCTGGTGAAGTTGTAGCGACCCACGAAGTACTCGTGAGCGGGATGGTCGGGCGCGGTGGCCTCTGCGGAGAGCGTGGCGAACAGCTCCACGACCCCGGGGATCGACGCGTTGTACTCGGCGAGCTCCACGAGCCCCCGGAGGACGGCGGCACCGTCCTCGGACTGTGTGGGGACGATGGCGCGCGCGCGGTCGTCCTTCTCCGCGAGAACCGCCTCGAGAAGGGCGCTCTTGTTGCGGAAATGATGGAGCAGTCCCGCCTCGCTCATGCCGACGCGGACCGCGATCTCGCGCAGCGACCCGGCCCGGTACCCGGACCCCGAGAAGACCTCCAGAGCGGCGTCCAGGATCGCCTGTCGCGTCGCCTCGGTCTTGGCGTAGGTGCCTCGTCGTCGCGCCTTCGCGGGCTCGACCGTCTGCGTGTTCGTCATCACCATCGATTCTCTGAGACCGCTCCCGTGAGCCGTCATCGGGGCCAGTCTGCACGGTTTGGTAACGAAAACCTAGCGATGGCTAGATTTTCGTCGCGAAAACCTAGTGCCCACTAGAAATTGCTGCTAGCGTCCGTCGGCAGAGCGATCCGCAGGGGTATCGCCACCCGAAATGAGGACAATGATGTTCCGATGGAAGGCCACAGCAGCCGTCGCCGTCGTCGCCGCTCTCGCACTGACCGGTTGCGCCGGTGGAGACACGACGAGCAGCACCGGTGAAGGAGGGAAGGCCGACCGGCTGACCCTGATCTCGATCGCCGCACCGACGAGCTACGACATCGGCGCCGGTGCCGAATGGGGCAACCGCAGCGAGTTCTTCGAGGCCGTTTTCGACACGCTCCTCCGCAAGGACTCCTCCGGCGAGATCCAGGCGAACCTCGCCACGGCGTGGGAGTACAACGAGGACAAGACCGTCCTGACCCTCACCCTGCGCGACGATGCAACCTTCACCGACGGCACGGCGGTGGACGCCGACGCCGTCGTGGGCAGCCTCGAGCGCTTCCGCGACGGAACCTCCCCACAGGCCGCCACCCTTGCGGGCAAGGAGTTCGCCGCCCCCGACGCGACCACCGTCACGATCACGCAAGACGCTCCCGACCCGTCGCTCGAGAACCTCCTCTCGATCGCGCCCGGACTCGTGCAGGCGCCGTCGAGCTTCGACGACGAGAACTCGGCCACCACGCCCGTCGGCTCGGGTCCGTACATCCTCGATTCCGCATCGAGCGTCACCGGCACCACCTACAACTACACGGCGAATCCCGACTACTGGAACGCCGACGCGGTCAAATACGAGAACCTCACCATCAACGTGATGGAGGACACCACCGCCATCCTCAACGCCATCAAGGCGGGCGAGGCCAACGGCGCCAAGATCGCCGACAACAACACGATCTCCGAGGTCGAGGGCGCCGGCTGGGCCATCGAGTCGAACGAGCTCGACTTCCAGGGCCTGCTCCTGCTCGACCGCGCCGGCACCATGGCGCCCGAGCTCGCCGATGTGAAGGTGCGACAGGCACTCAACATGGCGTTCGACCGCGAGGCGCTGCTGCAGTCCCTGCAGAGCGGATACGGCACCGTGACCGAGCAGGTCTTCCCCGCCACGTCCGCGGCCTACGACGAGGCGCTCGACAGCACCTACCCGTACGACCCGGATGCGGCGAAGGCCCTCCTCGCCGAGGCCGGGTACCCGAACGGCTTCACGCTGAACATGATGTCGACGCCCGCCTTCCAGACGACGTTCGACCTCGTGGCCCAGCAGCTGTCGGACATCGGCGTCACCGTCAACTACACCGACCCGGGAACGGGCAACTTCATCACCGACATGCTCGCCCCGAAGTACCCCGCGACGTGGATGGCACTGGAGCAGAACCCCGACTGGCAGCTGATCAACTTCATGATCGCGCCGAACGCGACGTTCAACCCGTTCAAGTACCAGGACGACACGGTCGACGGCTACATCGAGACGATCCAGCGCGGGACCGAGGACGAGGCTGCGGCCGCCGCCAAGGAGCTCAACAAGTACATCGTCGACCAGGCCTGGTTCGCACCGTTCTACCGCGTCCAGGGATCGTTCGCGACGGACGCGAACACGAACCTGGAGTTCTGGCCGACCAACGCCTACCCGTCGATCTTCGACTTCTCGCCGAAGAACTGACCGATCCGGCGGGTGGCGGGCTCCGGCCCGCCACCCGCCGACCACCTCCGGGAAGGCATCATGCTGTCATTCATCATCAGACGCGTCGTCTCCGGCGTCGTCCTCGTCGCGGTGATCTCCGCCGTCGCGTTCCTCCTCCTCTACGCCGGCGGCGGCGACATCGCCCGCCGCATCCTCGGTGAGAACGCCACCGCCGAGACGGTCGCCAAGAAGACCGAGGAGCTGGGGCTCAACCGCCCGCTCCTCACCCAGTACACCGACTGGCTCGCGTCCGCGTTCACGGGCAACCTGGGTCGCAGCTGGTTCACCGGCGAGCTGGTCAGCGTGAGCGTGACCAACCGCCTCGCCGTCACCCTCTCGCTCGTCATCGGGGCCACCCTCATCTCCGCGGTCATCGCGATCGTCATCGGGGTCTGGGCAGCGCGCCGGGGCGGCGCGGTGGACGGGACGATCCAGATCCTCTCGCTCGTCGGTTTCGCCGTGCCGGGCTTCCTCATCGCCCTCATCCTCGTGCTGATCTTCGCGGTCAACCTGCACTGGTTCAAGGCGACCGGGTACGTGCCGATCGCGACGTCGTTCAGCGGCTGGGTCTCCTCCGTCACACTGCCGATCATCGCCCTCTCCATCGGCGCGATCGCGTCGGTCGCAGTCCAGGTGCGCGGATCGGTCATCGACGCGACCTCCCGCGATTACGTCCGAACCCTCCGCGCTCGCGGCCTCAGCGAACGCTCCGTCATCTACAAGCACGTCCTGCGCAACGCCGGCGGCCCCGCGCTCGCGGTCCTCGCCCTGCAGTTCGTGGGACTCCTCGGCGGTGCGGTCGTCGTCGAGCAGATCTTCTCCATCCCGGGCATGGGACAGCTCAGTGTCCGCTCGACCACCCTCGGCGACATCCCCGTGGTGATGGGGCTCGTGATCGCCTTCGCGATCCTCGTCGTCATCGTCAACCTGCTGATCGACCTCGCTCAGGCCGCTCTGAACCCGAAGGTGAGGCTCTCGTGAGCGAAGCATCTCCCATCAACCCGGCTCTCCCCCTCGCCCCGGCGAACGCCGCGCCCGTGCGCATGCACCTCGCGCGACGACTCCTCAAGCGCCCCGTCGGTGTCGGAGCCGCGCTGTTCCTGCTGCTCATCGCCGTCATCGCCGTCATCGGCAGTGCGATCGCCCCCCTCGACCCGAACTACGCCGACATCCGGAACGTCCTCGCATCCCCGGGCGGCGCGAACCTCCTCGGCACGGACAGCAGCGGCCGCGACGTCTGGTCGCGCCTGCTCGTCGCCACTCAGACGAGTGTCCTGGCCGCACTGCTGGCCGTCGTCGTCGCCATCGTGATCGGTGTCATCAGCGGTCTCATCGCCGGCTACTACCAGGGCTGGTTCAACGCGGTGGCCACATGGGTCACCGAACTGAACATGGCACTCCCGGGCATCGTCATCCTGCTCGCGGCGCGCGCCGTCCTCGGCCCCTCGGTCTGGATCTCGATGTTCATCTTCGGCATCCTGCTCGCGCCGTCGTTCTTCCGACTCGTCTACGCCGCGGTCACCGCCGTGCGCGGCGAGCTGTACGTCGACGCGGCCCGCGTCTCGGGCCTCAGCGACGCGCGGATCATCGGCCGCCACGTCCTCTCGGTCGTCCGGGCACCGATCATCATCCAGGCCGCGATCATCGCGGGCATCGCCCTCGCGATCCAGTCCGGGCTCGAGTTCCTCGGCCTCGGCGACGTCAAGGTCCCCACGTGGGGCTCGATGCTCAACGACGGCTTCAAGAACATCGCTCGCACGCCGCTCCTGCTCATCTGGCCGTCGCTCGCGATCGCTCTCACCTGCATCGCCCTCACGCTGCTCGCCAACGTCATGCGCGACGAGCTCGAGCGCACCGTCTCGGTGCGTCGCAAGCGCCGTCGCGCCGTCACGACCGCGACCGGTTCGGTCGCGGCCGTGACCACCTCGATCTCGATGAGCGGCGGTGAGCCGATCGAAGACCTCGACGAACTCCCGGTCATCGAGAACCAGGGCGTGATCCGTCACAGCGAGGACGCCCGCAGCAAGGCGACGGAGAAGGTGCTCGAGGTCCGCGACCTGCGGGTCGGGTACGACCAGCCCGACGGCTCCCACATCGAGGTCGTCCACGGTGTCTCGTTCGACATCCGCAAGGGCGAGGTGCACGGTCTCATCGGCGAATCCGGCTCGGGGAAGACCCAGACCGCCTTCGGCGTGCTGGGCCTGCTCCCCCGCGGCGGTCACGTCACGGGCGGATCGATCCTCTACGAGGGGACCGAGCTGGCCGACGCGTCCGAGCGCACCTACGTCGGCATCCGCGGCAAGCGCATCGGTTACATCCCGCAGGAGCCGATGAGCAACCTCGACCCGTCCTTCACGATCGGCAGCCAGCTGGTCGAGCCGCTGCGCGCGCACCTCGGGCTGTCGAAGAAGGAGGCGACGGAGCGCTCCCTCGACCTCCTCGCCCGCGTCGGCATCCCCCAGCCGAAGCGCACGTTCGACGCGTACCCGTTCGAGGTGTCGGGCGGCATGGCTCAGCGCGTGCTGATCGCCGGGGCGGTCTCGACCGACCCGGACCTCATCATCGCTGACGAGCCGACCACGGCGCTCGACGTCACGGTGCAGGCGGAGGTCCTCGACCTGCTGCGCGACCTGCAGGCCGAGCGCAACATGGCCATGCTCCTCGTCACGCACAACTTCGGCGTCGTCGCCGACCTCTGCGACCGGGTCACCGTCATGCAGAACGGTCTGTTCGTCGAGCAGGGACCGGTGCGGAGCATCTTCCACCAGGCCCGTCACCCGTACACCCAGGCACTGCTGGACGCGATCCTCGACGAGGGTCCCGCCCGCGGTCCGCTCGTCCTGAAGGGAGCACGGGCATGACCGCTCCGCTGCTCGAGGTGAAAGATCTCGTCGTCGAATACCCGGGCAAGGGGTTCCGTGCCGAACCGTTCCGCGCGCTGAAGGGCGTCTCGCTCGACATCCTCCCGGGCGAGACGGTGGGCCTGGTCGGCGAATCGGGATCGGGGAAGACGACCCTCGGCCGCGCCGCCCTCGGACTCGCGCCCGTCAGCGGCGGCACGATCACCTACGACGGTCGCGACATCTCGCACCTGAGCCGGCGCCAGCGCCGGTCGCTGACCTCAGAGATCCAGGTCGTCTTCCAGGATCCGTACTCGTCGCTGAACCCGTCGATGACGATCGAGGAGATCCTGATCGAGCCGCTCACGGCGGCGGGGGTCGCCAAGGCCACCGCACGCACGCGGGTGCGGGATCTGCTCGACCAGGTCGGCCTTCCCTCCGACGCACGCAGCCGGCTGCCCCGCGAGTTCTCGGGCGGCCAGCGGCAGCGCGTCGCGATCGCCCGAGCCCTCGCGCTCGAGCCGCGGCTGATCGTGTGCGACGAGCCGGTGTCGGCGCTCGACCTGTCGACGCAGGCGCGCGTCCTCGACCTGTTCGTCGAGATCCAGGAGCGCACCGGCGTCGCGTACCTGTTCGTGACGCACGATCTGGCCGTCGTTCGCCACGTGAGTCACCGCGTCGCCGTGATGTACCGGGGCGAGATCGTCGAGTACGGCGACGGCGACCGGGTCACCTCCGCCCCGGAGCACCCCTACACCCAGCGGCTCTTCATGGCCGCTCCCGTGCCGGACCCCGACAAGCAGGAGGAGCGCCGCGCCGCGCGTCGCGCGTTCCTCGCGTCCGAGGCCGGCGCGTCGGTTCCGGGCGCCGCCTGACCGGATGCCGGTGCGCGGACATCGCGCGCCGGCATCCACCATCCCTCTTCTCATCTTCCGATCACAGGAGATCGCATGACCGCGTCCACCGACCACCTCCGTCCCCTTCTCGAGAAGCTGACCCTCGAGCAGAAGGCGGCCCTCGTGCAGGGCGCGGACTTCTGGACGACGGTCCCGCTCCCCGAGATCGGGCTGCGGGCCATGACGCTCTCCGACGGTCCCGCGGGCGTCCGCGGTCCCCGCTGGGACGAGCGCGACCCGTCGCTGAACATGCCCTCGGGGTCGGCGCTGGCCGCGTCGTGGGATCCGGGACTCGCGCACCGCTACGGCGCCGCCGCCGCGAGCGAAGCCCGACGCAAGGGCGTCGACGTCGTCCTCGGACCGACCATCAACCTGCACCGATCGCCGCTCGGCGGCCGGCACTTCGAATGCTTCTCGGAGGACCCGCACCTCACCTCGGCGCTCGGTGCGGCGTACGTCCGCGGCCTGCAGGACAACGGCGTCGCGGCGACCCCCAAGCACTACGTCGCCAACGACTCCGAGACCGACCGCTTCACGGTCGACGTAAAAGTCGACGAACGCGCTCTCCGCGAGCTCTACCTCGCCCCGTTCGAGGCGACCGTCGCCGCCGGGACGTGGAGCATCATGAGCTCCTACAACTCCGTCGACGGCGTGACGATGACCGAGAACGACCTGCTCGAGACGCCCCTGAACAGCGAGTGGGGCTTCGACGGAGTCGTCGTCAGCGACTGGACCGCGGTCCGTTCGCTCGATGCGGTCGCCGCGGCTCAGGACCTCGCCATGCCGGGACCGGCTCCCGCCTGGGCCGACCTCGTCGCCGCCGTCCGGGACGGTCGCGTCGCCGAGACAGACCTCGACCGCAAGGTGCTCCGTATGCTGCTGCTCGCCGAACGCGTCGGCGCCCTCCACGGGACGAGTCCGCTCGAGCCCGCGCCGGTCGACGGCGTCGCCTTCGTCCGCGAGGCCGCCGTCGAAGGCACGGTGCTCCTGAAGAACGAGAAGGTGCTGCCGCTGGATGCCGGTGGCCTGCGCCGCGTCGCGGTGATCGGCCAGAACGCCCGCGACGCCCGGACACAGGGCGGCGGGTCGGCCACGGTGCTGCCCGAGCGCACGGTGTCGCCGCTCGACGGCATCCGTGAGGCCCTGACGCACACCGACGTCGTGTACGAGATCGGCGCGGTCGTGCAGGAGGGCGTCGCCGAGCTCGCCCTCGACCGCATGACGAACCCCGTCACGGGCGAACCGGGGCTGCGCGTGACCTTCCTCGGCGAGGACGGCGAGGAGCTGTTCACCGAGGATCGGCGGGCCAGTGCACTCGTGTGGTTCGGCGGCGATGCCCCGATCGCCGCGAGCCGAACGGTCGTCTTCGAGACCCGTTACACGCCGGAGGCGACGGGCACGGTCGAGCTCGGCTTCGCCGGCGCGAACCCGGCCCGCCTCTACGTCGGGGGCGAGCTGCTCCTCGACGACTCCCCCGTCGTCGAGGGCACCGACCTCGGCGCCGCCTTCCTCAACCCGCCGTCCCTCACCGCGGCGGTCGCCGTGCGGAGCGGCATCCCGATCGACGTCCGCGTCGAATTCGTCCCCGCCGACGCAGGGGCGCTCGCGGGCGCCATGTCGGCGACGATCGGCATCGCCCCCGAGCGGACCGACCCCGCCGAGCTCATCGCGCGAGCCGCCGATGCCGCCCGCGCCGCGGAGGTCGCGATCGTCGTGGTCGGCACGAACGCGAAGGTCGAGTCCGAGGGCTACGACCGCACCGACCTCGACCTGCCGGGCCGCCAGGACGACCTGGTGCGCACGGTCGCCGCGACCGGGACGCCCGTGATCGTCGTCGTCAACGCGGGCTCGCCCGTCGTCCTGCCGTGGGCGGACGAGGTCGGGGCGATCGTGCAGGGCTACTTCGGCGGACAGGAGTTCGGTCACGCCATCGCCGACGTTCTCACCGGCGCCGCCGAGCCCGGCGGGCGCCTCCCCACCACGTGGCCGGCCGCACTCGCCGACGTGCCCGTCACCCAGGTGACCCCGGAAGACGGCGTGCTGACGTACGACGAGGGCATCCACGTCGGCTACCGCGCCTGGCTGCGCTCAGCCGCCGAACCCGCCTTCCCGTTCGGACACGGCCTCGGCTACACCTCGTGGGAGTGGGATGCCGCGACCCGCGACGGCGAGCGGATAGAGGTCACGCTCCGCAACACCGGCGAGCGCGCCGGCAAGCAGGTCGTCCAGGTCTACGCCGAGCGTGCCGGCTCCGAGGTCGACCGGCCGGTTCGCTGGCTCGTGGGTCACGCCGTCGTCAGAGCGGATGCCGGGGCCACCGCGACCGCCTCGATCGCCCTGCCGCAGCGCCGCTTCGCGCACTGGGCGGACGGCTGGCAGATCGAGCCGGGCACGTTCACGCTGCGCGTCGGCGCATCGGTCGCCGATCTTCCGCTCGCCGCCGACTGGGAGGTCGGCGCGTGACGCTTCTCGAGGGGACCGTCCACGACCGCCTCACCGGCATCGCCGAGCGACTCGACAGCTGGCTCGCGGCCGACCCCGACCTCTCGTTCCAGGTCGCCGCACGTCACCGGGGCGAGATCGTCCTGGATGCCTGGGGCGGGCCGCACCTCGGCCGGGACTCCGTCATCGTGCCGTACTCGGTGACGAAGAACACGATCGGCCTCGCCGTGGGCCTGTTGATCGAACGCGGCGAGCTCGACCTCGACGAGCGCGTCGCGACCTACTGGCCGGAGTTCGCCGCGAAGGGCAAGGGCGCCGTCACGGTCCGTCAGCTGCTCTCGCACCAGGCGGGCCTCCCCCAGGCCGACACGGTCCTCACGTGGGACGAGCTGCTCGACCATCACGCCGCCGCCGATCGGCTCGCGGCATCCCGCCCCTTCTGGCACCCGGGCAGTGCGTTCGGGTACCACGCGATCACCATCGGTTCCCTCGGGGACGAGCTCGTCTTCCGGGTCACCGGACGCACCCTGCACGAGTTCTACGAGCAGGAGATCCGCGCACCGCACGAGGTGGATTTCTACCTCGGGCTGCCCCCGGAGCACGAGGATCGCCGCGCGGACGTGCTGCCGATGATCCAGCCCGTCTCGGACACCCTCGTCCGGTCGTACTCGGCTCTCGGCCCGCTCGTGTTCGGCTCGATGGCGGGCGACGTCGACCTCGGCAACTCGCCGCGGAGCTGGCGGTACGGCCACCCGGCCGGCAGCGGCGCCGGCAGCGCCCGAGGGCTCGCTCGTCTGATGGCCGCCGCGGTGACGGGTGTCGACGGCGGGCAGCCGTTCCTCTCCGCCGACACCGTCGAGCAGATCGGGCAGCAGCAGATCCGCGGGTACGACGAGGTCCTCCATCAGCACGACCGCGCCCACGCGATCGTGTTCCAGAAGCCGTCGCAGCAGCTCTCGTTCGGCGGGCCCCGCTCCTTCGGCCACGACGGCGCAGCGGGTGCCCTCGCCTGCGTCGACCCCGACTCCGGGGTCTCTTTCGCGTGGACCATCGCCCGCGGCCCCTGGCCCGGCGGCGCCGATCCGCGCGCCGTCGCCCTGGCGGCCGACATCGGCCGCCTGCTGAACTGACCTCGGAGGACTCCTGTGAACGCCCGCATCGACAGTCTGCGCGTCGAGCTCCGCAGCGACAGCCCGTTCGTCGCGACGGCCGAGCCGCGCCTGAGCTGGATCGTCGCGACCGACGAAGCGAACTGGCTCCAAACCCGCGCCGAAGTCACGGACGGCATCGAGACCGTCGTGCTCGACGGCGACGACAGCGCACTCGTCGCGTGGCCGTTCGCGCCGCTGGAACCCGGCGACCGCCGCGCCGTCCGCGTGCGCGCACAGGCGGCATCCGGCACCTGGAGCGACTGGTCCGACGGCTGCCAACTCGCGGCGGGCTTCCTGGCTGCCGGCGAGTGGGTCGCGCAGCCCGTCGGGCTCGCAGACCCCGCCCGCGAGGCGATGCCCACCGTCGTGAAGACGCGGTTCCGGCTCGGCCGCCCGGTCACCCGCGCCCTCCTCTTCTGGACCGCTCTCGGCGTCGCCGAACCCGAGGTGAACGGGACGCCGGTGTCGGAGGACGTCCTCTCTCCCGGGTGGACCGCCTACCGCGACCGTCTCGTCCACGAGACCGTCGACGTGACCGCGCTCGTCCGCGAGGGAGAGAACGAGCTGTCCGCGACCCTCGCCGGCGCCTGGTACACGGAGAAATACGGCTTCTTCGCATTCGCCGCCCGGCTCTACGGCACGCAGCCGTCCTTCCTCGCGCAGCTGCGCGTCACGTTCGACGACGGCACGACCACCACGGTCGCCGCGACCGGCGACGGGTGGGAGGCTGCCGCGGAGTGCTCTGTCGTCGACAGCGGCATCTACGCGGGCGAGCACCAGGACCTCCGGATCACGGCCGCGGACTTCCGTCCCGTCCGGGTCGGGGCGGCCGCCCTCTCGGGGTACGAGACGGTCCCCGTCCCCGAGGCCCGGATCGCTCCTCCCGTCCGGCGGATCGAGACCCTCCCCGTCGCGGACGTGCTGGCGACCCCTTCGGGCGGCACGATCCTCGACTTCGGGCAGAACCTCGTGGGCAGGCTGCGGGTGCGGCTCCGCGGCGACGCGGGCGCCCGAGTGACGATCCGGCACGCGGAGGTTCTCGAGGACGGTGAGCTCTCCCTCCGCCCCCTCCGCAACGCCGCCGCGACGGCGACCTTCGATCTCTCCGGGGGCGACGACGTCCTCGAGTCGCGCTTCAGCTTCTACGGCTTCCGCTATGCCGAGATCACCGGCGCCGACGTCGACCCCGCCGACGTCGAGGCGGTGGTGCTCCACACCGACATGACGCGGACCGGGTGGTTCTCGGCATCCGATCCGCTCATCGAGCGCCTGCACGAGAACGTCGTGTGGGGCATGCGCGGCAACTTCCTGTCGATCCCGACCGACTGCCCGCAGCGCGATGAGCGGCTGGGCTGGACGGGCGACATCCAGGTGTTCACTCCGACGGCGTCATTCCTCTACGACTGCGCCGGGTTCCTCACCTCGTGGCTGCGTGATCTCGCGCACGAGCAGGCGCGCAACGACGGTTCGGTTCCCGTCGTCGTCCCCTCGGCTCTCACGGGGTTCGCCGGCGGTGCGTCGCCCGCGGCCTGGGGCGATGCCGCGACCGTCGTCCCCACCGTCCTGCACGAGCGCTTCGGCGATCGCGACGTCGTCGCCGCGCAGTACGAGAGCATGCGGACATGGGTGGATGCCATCGGCCGCGACGCGGGCGAGGGCGGCCTGTGGGCGGGTCGCATGCAGCTCGGCGACTGGCTCGACCCCGCCGCGCCGCCGGACAAGCCCGGGCACGCGAAGGTCGACAGCGACATCGTCGCGTCCGCCTACTACGCCCGCTCCCTCCGACAGGTCGCCGATGCCGCGCGACTGCTCGGTTTCGAGACGGATGCCGCGCACTACAGCACGCTCGCCGAGCGCAGCCGCCGCGCCTTCACCGCCGAGTACGTGACCCCCGCCGGGCGCATGATGAGCGACGCGCCCACCGCGTACGCTCTCGCGCTCGAGTTCGACCTCGTGACCGATCCCGAGGTGCGTGCCGCACTGGCGGACCGTCTCGCGGCCCTCGTCCGCGAGGGCGGGTACCGCATCGGCACCGGCTTCGTCGGCACCCCGCTGGTGGCCGACGCGCTGACCCGCGGCGGCCACCTCGCCGCGGCAGAGCGCCTGCTGACGCAGACGGAGTGCCCGTCGTGGCTCTACCCCGTGACGCAGGGCGCGACCACGGTCTGGGAGCGATGGGACTCGCTCCTGCCCGACGGCACCGTGAATCCGGGCGAGATGACCTCGTTCAACCACTACGCGCTGGGTGCGGTCGCCGACTGGCTGCACCGGACGGTCGCCGGCCTCGCGCCTGCCGCTCCGGGCTACCGGCGGCTGCGCATCGCGCCGCAGCCTCTCGAGACGCTGTCGTCCGCATCGGCCCGCCACCTGACCCCGTACGGCGAGGCGTCGGTCTCGTGGCGTCGCGACCGCGACCAGATCGTGGTGACCGCGGTCGTGCCGGCGAACACGTCCGCCGACGTCGCCGTGCCGGGCGCACCGGACGAGGTCGGATCGGGTCGTCACGAATGGCGCTTCGCCGCCCCGGCAACTCCCCCGCGCCCCGCACTGGACGGGTTGCACGCGTCGCTCGCCGACGTCATCGACGACCCCCGCGCCTACGCCGCGCTCGTCGACACGGTCGCCGCCGCCGATCCCGACCGGGCAGAGGCGGTGCGGGCCGAGACCCGCTGGGGCGCCGGGCGCCCCGTCACGACCGCGCTCATGTTCACCCCGCCCGACCTGCTCGCGTCCGTCGACGACGCGATCCGGCGCGCGACGGCATCCGCCTGACCCACCCCCGAGGAGACACGATGTTCGACCGCGCCAGCACCTTCGGCGAGGCTCTCGACGATCCCGACGCCCGTGCGATCCTCGAGCGGTACCTTCCCGGCGTCGCCGCCTCGCCGATGGCGACGCAGTTCCGGAACGGCCGCCTCGGGCAGCTGGTCGCGATCGTCCCCGCCCTCGAGGATCTCGAGGAGCGGGAGAGGTTCTTCGCCGCGCTCGCAGAGGTGGGGTCCGGGGGTGGTCGTCCCCCGTACGCACCCGCGATCGATCCCGACCCCGCCTACGAGGGCGACGACGTCCCCCGCGCCTCGGCGGAGGTCACCCTCCCGGCGCCGACGCCGCTCTGGGACCCGCTCGAGGTCCGCATCGCCGGCCCCGCGCACGGCAACCCGTTCGTCGACGTCGAACTCGACGCCGTCTTCCGCCGGGGCGGTGAGGAGATCCGGGTCGGCGGCTTCTACGACGGCGACGGCGTCTACATCGTCCGCGCCCTCGCCGACACGACCGGCACCTGGACCTTCGAGACCCGTTCGACCGCGCGGTCGCTCGACGGCCTCACCGGAACGGTCGAGGTGGTCGCCGCGCGCGAGGGCTCGCACGGACCGGTGCGCGTCGACGGACTGCATTTCCAGCACGCCGACGGCACCCGGCACCGCCCGGTCGGCACGACCGCCTACGCGTGGACCCACCAGCCCGAGGAACTCCAGCAGAAGACGCTCGCGACCCTCGCCGAGGCCCCCTTCGTGAAGCTGCGCATGTGCGTCTTCCCGAAGTCGTACCTGTACAACGCCAACGAACCCGCCGACTTCCCGTTCGTCGGCACCCTCGAGGGCGGTTTCGACCACACCCGGTTCGACCCCGCGCACTTCCGACGCCTGGAGCAGCGCATCGCGGACCTGGCGGCCCTCGGCATCCAAGCGGACCTCATCCTCTTCCACGCTTACGACCGATGGGGCTTCGCCGACCTGGGTCCAGCCGTCGACGAGCGCTACTTGCGATACGTCGTGCGACGCCTGTCGGGATTCGCGAACGTCTGGTGGTCGATGGCGAACGAGTACGACCTGCTGTGGTCGAAGGGCCTCGACGACTGGGAGCGGCTCGCCGCCGTCGTGGGAGAAGAGGATGCCTTCGGTCACCTCAACTCGATCCACAACTGCCGCCCCGTCTACGACTACGCGAAGCCGTGGATCACGCACGTCAGCATCCAGCGGGTCGACGTGTACCGCACCGCGGAGAACACCGACCAGTGGCGCGAGGAGTGGGGCAAGCCCGTCGTCATCGACGAGTGCGCGTACGAGGGCGACATCGACCAGGGCTGGGGCAACATCACCGGCGAGGAGATGACCCGCCGGTTCTGGGAGGGAGCCGTCCGCGGCGGCTACGTCGGTCACGGCGAGACCTACTACCCGCCCGCGCTCGGAGGCGCGGCATCCGTCGGCGATGACGACGAGGTGCTCTGGTGGTCGAAGGGCGGGGCGCTGCACGGCTCGTCGCCGGCACGGATCGGGTTCCTCGAGCTGCTGCAGTCCCAGGCGCCGGGCGGCGTGTGGGATCCGCTGCCGAGTGACTGGGACGTGCCGTGGGGCGGCGTCGCGGGACGCGTGAAGGTGGCCTACTTCGGCTTCAACCGGCCGCGGTTCCGGAACGTCATCCTCGACGAGGGCGAGTGGCGCGTCGAGGTCATCGATACGTGGGGGATGTCCGTCGAGGAGCTGCCCGGTACCTGCCGTGGTCAGGTACGCGTCGACCTGCCGGGACGGCAGTTCATGGCCATCCGGGTGACGCGCGAGGAGTAGAGACGGCCCCAGCCCCCGGCCCGGCCCCGAAACGGCGGCGGAGCTTCTTGACCAGATGACGTTCCTCTACGATTCGATGATGCAGGCTGTCTCCCTTCTTTCCGAACTCATGACGGCACTCGATGATCACCGCTGGCAGGACCTGGAGCGCTACCTGCACCCGGACTTCTCCTGCCGGTATGTCCACACGGAGGAGATCTTCGACCGGGCTTCGTGGATCGAACTCAACGCCGCCTATCCCGGGTTCGAGGGTCTGCACGTCGAGGACATCGTCGGCGACCAGGTGCGGGCCGCATGTCGATCCGTCGTCACGGCCCGCGACGACCGCGGCATCACGGAGTTCGCTTGCGCGACGTTCATCAGCGTCCGAGACGGACTGATCGAGCAGATGACGGAAGTGTGGACGGACGTGTCCGCTACTCCGACGCCCGGCACCCGGCCTGCGTGACTCAGCCCGGCCGGCCCGCCTCCGTCAACCGCTCCCACGTCCATCCGAGCACCGCGGCGATGTCGATCGTCGGGTCGACGCCCTGCTGCAGCTGCAGGCCGTCCGAGAGGGCGAGCAGCACGGTCGCGGCCATGTCGGCGTCGATCCCCGCGGGCATCTCACCGGCGTCCTGCCGCGCTCGCACGTCCGCTGCGACGACGGCGTGCACGCTCTGCTGACGCTCTTCGAAGAAGGCGCGGGCGGGGTGATCGGGTGAGGATGCCGCGACCTGCAGGTTCGTGTACAGGTGCACGAGCGCGGGCGACTCGGCGTTGCGCCGCGCGACCCGCACCGACGGCGGTTCGGCGCCGGCCTGCTCGGCGAGGGCTTCGCGGGTCGCGGCATCCCGCTCCCGCAGCACCTCGACGAGCAGGTTCTCCTTCGTGCCGAAATGGTGCAGCATGCCGGCCTGCGTCATGCCGACCTCGCCCGCGATGTCGCGGAGCGAGGTCGCCCCGTAGCCTCTCCGACCGATGACCTCGAGCGCCGTCTCGAGGATCAGCTCGCGGCTCTCCCGGCCCTGCGCGGAGTTCCGCCGTTCACGCATCCGCGGACGCCGTCACCTCGAGTGACGGGGTACCGGCTTCGTAGACCGGGTCGACCGTGCCACCGGGGACGTCGGAGTGCCCGGCGAGGACGGCCGCCTCGTCGCGGGGGATCTCGAAGGGCAGTCTGCCTGCCGCCGGCACCCGCCCGGTGAGCACGTCGAGCAGGGCGCGCTCGGAGACCCCGAACGTCGCCACGACGGCGTGCGCGTGCGCGACCACCGGGGCGAGCAGGGCGGGGCGCTCGAGGTGCACGGCCACGACGGTCGGCGTCACCGCAGCGACCTCCGCGACGTCCGCCAAGACGGCGTCGTCGAACGTGAGCGAGCCCGCGTGGAAGTGCGCCTCGAGCATGTACTCGTCTCGCGGGTCGAACGGCGGCTGCAGCCGCACGACGGTCACGTCGGCGCTGGCGGCATCCGCCGTCGGCACCAATCCCGCATCGCGGATCGCGTCGTCGGACACCTCGGGGGCGTGCACCGCCGTGCCCGGACGAAGGGGAAGGACGGATGCTGCGTCCCCACCACCCCCCGGGAGGATCACGGCCGAGCGCGACTGGGCCCGGTCCCCCGCCGCACGGAACTCGGCGCTGCCGACGATCTCACCCGCGGCATCCTCGTCGACGAACGGGTCGTCGAACAGGCCGAGCTCGAACTTGACCGTCAGCAGGCGCGCGACCGAGACGTCGAGGCGCGACTCGGCAACGGCGCCGGAGCGGACGAGCTCGAGCACGAGCGCCGGGTCGTCCTCGCCGCCGAACTGGTCGACGCCGGCGTCGAGGGCCTTGCGGACGCGCTCGATCTCGCTGAGGTGCTCGACGCCCCACGACCGCGGCGGCAGCACCTTGCCCATGAGGCGCGACTCGGTGATGAGACCCCAGTCGGTGCAGACGACGCCGGTGAAGCCGAGCTTCTCGCGCAGGAGGCCGGTGATGATCTGGTGGTTGAAGCCGAAGGCGACCTCCTCGACGGCCTCTCCGTCGAGGACGACCCCGCGGGGGATCCCGTAGGACGGCATGATCGCCGAGACCCCGCGGTCGATCACGCGGCGGAACGGCTCGAGGTGGTACTCGAACATGCCGCCGGGGTACACCTGGTCGGTGCCGTACGGGAAGTGCGGGTCCTCACCGTCCTTCTCCGGCCCGCCGCCCGGGAAGTGCTTGGCCATGCACGCGACGCTCGCCGCCGTCAGCCGGTCGCCCTCGAATCCGTCGACGTAGGCGACCCCCAGGCGTCCGACGAGTTCGGCATCCTGACCGAACGTGCCGTACTGGCGCGGCCAGCGCGGTTCGGTCGCGACGTCGAGCATCGGATGAAGGGCCGAGCGGATGCCGACGGCCAGGTACTCGCGCCGGGCGATGTCCGCGAACTCACGCACGAAGCCCGGGTCGGCGAGCGCGCCGAGACCCAGGGGTTCCGGCCACGCCGAGAGGTGACCGGCGGTGAACGACGCCCCCACGTTCTCGGTGAAGGAGTGACGCGGGTCGGTCGAGATGGTGACCGGGATGCCGTGGCCCGACGCAGCTGCGACGCGCTGCAGCCCGTTCACCCACCGGGCCATGGCGCGTGGATCGGGGATCTGGTGGATGTTCAGGTGCGTGACGTGCAGGCCCTCGATGAACTCGCGCGCCGCGGTGCGCCCGGGCATCGTGGACGGCCCGTCGACCTCGCCGTCGGTCGTCGTCGGGACGATCGTCTGGATCATCAGTCCCGCCTTCTCCTCGAGCGAGAGGCGCGACACGAGGTCGGCGACCCGCTCGGCGATCGGCAGACGCGGGTCCTCGTAGGGGTCCATCACCCCGTTGCGGTTCAGGTCGCGGTAGCGCGTGCCGTCGGGGGCGGTGGAAAGGGATGCGGTCACTGCGGTCTCCTGCGACGTCGTCGTGGCGGGCGGGCGGCATCGCCCGGCGACAAAAGACTAAATAACGTTCAGTGGTCTGCGCAAGCGCACGGGCCGACGTCCGGCGGGCACCGCTCCGGGGACGCAGGATGCCGCGCCGCGCCGCGCGAAGCGACGGGACGCGTCCCTCGAACGCGGCGCCCGTTCGTTCCGGGGACGCAACGGGTCGCGTGCGGTCGCGCGAAGCGACGGGATGCGCCCCTCGAACGCGGCGCCGGGCGGGGTCAGTCGCGCGACGCTCCCGCGAGCCGCGCCGCCGCGGTCGCCATGTGGACCGCCATCGCGGAGGCCGCGGCATCCTCGTCCTTCGCCTCGACCGCGCGGAACACCGCGTCGTGCTCGGCGATCGCCAGACGTGCGGCGTCGGCGTCGTGCACGGCCCGGTCGGCATAGACCTGCAGGAGCGAGCGCACCACGTGCAGCAGGTCGACGAGGGCGTCGTTGCCGGCGGCGCGGGCGAGCGCGTCGTGGAAGGCGGCATCCGCTCGGGCGAAGGCGGCGAGGTCCGCATCAGCGGCCCTCATACGGGCGAGCGAATCGGCCAGGCGCGAGATGTCGTCGGAATCGGCCCGCGAGGCGGCGAGGCGGGCGCTGTAGATCTCGAGGCCCGAGCGCACGTCGAGCAGGTCATCGGTGCTGCGCCGCCCGATCAGCAGCCCCCAGCGCAGGGTCTGCGGCAGCAGATCACTCGCCGTCCCGCGGAGGTAGGTACCCGAGCCGGGTCGGACGTCGACGATGCCGAGGATCTCGAGGGCCGCGAGTGCCTCGCGCACGGCCGAGCGCCCGACGCCGAGCGTGACCGAGAGCTGGCGCTCGGGAGGCAGGCGCGTGCCGGGCTCGAGGTCTCCGCTCGTGAAGAGGTCCATGAGCCGGCGCGCGACTTCCGAGACCGGCGTGCCGGAGGGCAGCACCCCGAGGGACGCCGTGATGTCGGCGGAGCGGTCGGACGGATAAGCGGGCACGGGATCAAGATACGGGAGAGAGCCCGGAAGCGCGGTGCCGACGCGCTTGCAATTGGTCAACCGGTTGTGCACAATGGCGATGCGGGACACCCGTACCCCCGACCCGAGGAGCAGCACGCGATGACGCGCCTGTGGAACGATCCGGCGGACTTCGCCGACGAGATGATCGACGGTTTCGTCGCCGCGAACGGTCGCTACGTCGAGCGCGTCACGGGCGGCGTCGTCCGCAGCACCCGCGTGCCCGATGGCCAGGTCGCCGTCGTCATCGGCGGCGGGTCCGGGCACTACCCGGCGTTCGGCGGCCTCGTCGGGCCGGGCCTCGCGCACGGTGCGGCCATGGGGAACCTCTTCGCCTCCCCCTCGACGCAGCAGGTCCACGCGGTCGCCTCGGCCGCGAACGCCGGCGGCGGGGTGCTGCTGAGCTACGGCAACTACGCCGGCGACGTGCTCAACTTCGACGCGGCCCAGGAACGCCTGCGCGCGGAGGGCATCCCCTGCGAGACCGTCGTCGTCACCGACGACATCGCGAGCGCCGGCCCCGCCGAGCGCGACCGTCGCCGCGGGATCGCCGGCGACCTCACCGTGTTCCGCACCGCGGCCGGCGCCGCCGCCGCCGGGTACGACCTCGCGGGCGTGGCACGCGTGGCGCGCCTCGCGAACGACCGCACCCGCTCCTTCGGCGTCGCCTTCACGGGGTGCACCCTCCCCGGCGCGGACGCTCCGCTGTTCTCGGTGCCCGACGGTCGCATGGCGGTGGGCCTCGGCATCCACGGCGAACCCGGCATCGACGAGACCGACATCCCGACCGCCGACGGCCTCGCCGAGATGGTCGTGGCGCGGCTGCTCGCCGAACGCCCCGACGGTGCCGACGGCCGCGTGGTCCCGCTGCTCAACGGACTCGGCTCACTGAAGTACGAGGAGCTGTTCGTCGTCTACCGCCGGGTCGCCGCGCTCCTCGACGAGGCGGGGCTCGAGATCGTCGACCCGCACGTGGGCGAGTACTGCACCAGCTTCGACATGGCGGGGACGTCACTGACCCTCTTCTGGCTCGACGATGAGCTCGCCGACCTGTGGGAGACCCCCGTCGACACCCCCGCGTACCGGCGCGGCGCGGTCCCGACGACGGAGCGGCGGGATGCCGGGCGCATCGCCTCGGCGGTCGCATCCGACGAGGTCGCCGGCGACGCGGCATCCGTCCTGCTCGCAGCGACCGTCGTGGCCGCACTCGACACCGTCGCGAGGACGATCGACGAGCACGTCGACGAGCTCGGACGCATCGACGCGGTCGCGGGCGACGGCGACCACGGGATCGGGATGCAGCGCGGGTCGCGCGCCGCCGTCCGCGCCGCGCGGCAGGCCGCCGACGCGGGTGCCGGTGCGGCGACGACGCTCGCCCGCGCGGCAGACGCGTGGTCGGACCGCGCCGGCGGGACCTCGGGTGCCCTGTGGGGTCTGCTGCTCGCCGAAATCGCCGCTCGTCTCGGCGACGCAGGCCGGCCCGACGCGACGTGCATCGCCGACGGCGTCGCCGCGGGCGTCGGTGCCGTCGTCTCGCACGGCAAGGCGGAACGCGGCGACAAGACCATGGTCGACGCGCTGCTCCCCTTCACCGAGGCCCTCACGGGCGACGTTGCGGCGGGTACGCGTCTCGCGGATGCCTGGCGCACCGCGGCCGTGGCGGCGACCGCCGCTGCCGCCGCGACGGCCGACCTGCTCCCTCGCAAGGGTCGGGCCCGCACACACGGCGAGCACGCCGTGGGCACGGTCGACGCCGGCGCCCACTCCTTCGCCCTGATCGTCACCGCCGTCGGCGAGACCCTCGCCGCGGCCCCCGTCATCAGTCGGTCCGCATCGGCCGACACCCCCGAGAGGAACTGACATGACCGAGCCCCTGCGCATCGTCGTCGGCAGCGACGACGCCGGCTTCGACTACAAGGAGATCCTCAAGCACGACCTGGAGCAGAGCGAGGGCGTCGCGTCGGTCGTCGACGTGGGCGTCGGCGCCGACGGCCACACGCCGTACCCGAAGGTCGCGATCGAGGCCGCCGAGCGCGTCGCCCGCGGCGAGGCCGACCGGGCGCTGCTCATCTGCGGCACCGGGCTGGGCGTCGCGATCGCAGCGAACAAGGTGGCGGGCATCCGCGCCGTCACCGCGCACGACTCGTTCTCGGTCGAGCGCGGTGTGCTCTCCAACGACGCGCAGGTGCTCACGATGGGACAGCGGGTCGTCGGCATCGAGCTCGCCCGCCGGCTCGTGCGCGAGTGGCTGACCTACCGATTCGACCCGTCCTCCGCCTCGGCGTCGAAGGTCGCGGTCATCGGGGAGTACGAGAGCACCGGATCCTGCTGATGGCGCCCGTCACGGTGGGGGTCAGCCTGAAGGCGTACTTCGGGCGGCGTCAGGCGCGCGCGTGGTTCGCGCAGGCATCCGCCGCGCTGCGCGCCCACGAGGGCGTCCGCAGCGGCGCCGTCGAGGTCTTCGTCATCCCCACCTACCTGCAGATCGACGACGCCGCCGGCGCGTTCGCGGGAACCCCCGTGCGCCTCGGCGTGCAGGACGTCTCGGCGCACGAGCCGGGTCCGTTCACGGGCGAGGTGACCGCCGCGGAAGTGGCCGAATCCGGCGTCGCGTACGCCGAGGTCGGCCACGCCGAGCGACGCCGGCTGTTCGGTGAGTCGGACGAGGTCGTGGCCGCGAAGACCGCCGCGGCGCTCCGCCACGGCGTGACGCCCGTGCTGTGCATCGGCGAGGACGAGCAGCAGGATGCCGCGTCCGCCGCGACGGCCACGGTCGCCCAGCTCGCGCGCGACCTCGCCGGCGCCCCGGCCGGACCGATCGTCGTCGCGTACGAGCCGGTCTGGGCGATCGGCGCCCCCTCGCCCGCGCCCGTCCCCCACATCTCGGCGGTGACCCGCGCGCTCCGCGCAGCGCTCTACGCGGACCCGGACCGCGCGGGCTCGCGCGTCATCTACGGCGGCTCGGCGGGGCCCGGTCTGCTCGGCGAACTCGGCGACGCCGTCGACGGACTCTTCCTCGGCCGGTTCGCACACGACCCGTCAGCGTTCGCGGCGGTCCTCGATGACGCGCACGCCCTCGCGCTCCGCCGGAGCGCGCCGTGATCGGGCTCGGGACGTATGCCTTCTTCTGGGAGCACTCCGACCGCTCCCCCGACCCGCTCTCGCTCGTCGGCGCATTCGAGCGCACGCGCGAGCTCGGCGTCGAGCTGTTCCAGATCTGCGACTACGACCCCCTGACCGAGATGTCGGACCGGGAGGTCGGGGATGCCGCCCGCGCGGCGCGCGAGCTGGGGCTGCGCATCGAACTCGGGACGAAGGGTCTCGGGCACGACCACCTCGAACGGTTCCTCGCGCTCGCGGAGGCGTTCGATGCCCGGCTCGTGCGCAGCATGGTGTTCGGGCCGGACTCCCGGCCGACGCTCGCCGAGGCCGGCGCGCTGCTGCGCGGCATCCTCCCCTCGTACGAGTCGGCCGGGGTCACGCTCGCCCTCGAGACCTACGAGCAGGTCGCGACCGACGACCTGCTCGGCCTCGTGCGCGACGCGCACAGCACGACCCTCGGCATCTGCCTCGATCCCGCCAACGTCGTCGCGCGGCTCGAATCCCCGCGCACGTGCGTCGAGCAGACCGCCGCTGCGGTGGTGAACGTGCACGCGAAGGACTTCGCGTTCGACCGGCAGCCCGGCTGGGTCGGCTTCACCTACTCGGGAGCTCGCATGGGCACGGGCCTGCACGACTACCGACACCTGCTCGACACGGTCCGCCCGCGGGAGCGCGGGATCAACGAGATCGTCGAGCACTGGTTGCCCTGGCAGGGCGACCCCGAGACCACCATCCGCACGGAGCGGGAATGGACCCGCGCCACCCTCGACCACCTGAGGAGCTTCGAATGAGCCACACCATCGCCGTCATCGGCGCCGGAGGGAAGATGGGCATGCGCGTGTCCAACAACCTCGTGAAGACCGACCACACCGTCCACTACGTCGAGAACTCCCCTGGCGGACGCGAACGCACCCTCGACGCAGGACGCGAGCTGACCGAGGCATCCGTCGCCGTCGCGGACGCCGACATCGTCGTCCTGGCCGTCCCCGACCTCGCCCTCGGCGCCGTCACGGCCGAGCTCGTCCCGCAGCTGAAGGCCGGCGCGATCGTGCTGACGCTCGACCCCGCCGCCGCGTACGCCGGGCTCCTCACGACCCGCGACGACGTCATCCAGGCCGTCGCGCACCCGTGCCACCCGTCGGTGTTCCTCGAGCGCACGACGAGGGAGGAATGGGCCGACACCTTCGGCGGCATCGCCGCGCCGCAGGACGCCATCGCCGCCGTCGAATCCGACGATCCCGAGCACGCGCGCATCGTCGAGGAGACCGTCCGCGCCATCTACGCGCCCGTCATCGACGTCCACTTCGTCACCGTGAAGCAGCTCGCCCAGCTCGAGCCGACGCTCGTCGAGACCGTCGCCTGCATGATCGGCTCGCTCCTGAACGAGGCGCTCGACGAGGCGATCCACACGATGGGCGTCCCCGAGGCGGCAGCGCGCAGCATCCTCTACGGGCACACCCAGGTGGCGCTCGCCAACGGCCTGCGCGGTGACAACCCGTTCAGCGACGCGTGCCTGATCGCGATGGACTACGGTCGCGAGAGCATCATCAAGGAGGACTGGAAGAAGATCTTCCGCGACGACGAGCTCGATGCGAACCTCGCGCGCATGCTGCACCTCGACCACATCGAGCGCTGACCCGGAGATGAGCGACATGGCACGACTGCACGGCAGGACCGCCCTCGTCACCGGCGCCGCCCTCGGCATCGGCGCGGCGGTGGCCGAGCGCTTCGCCCGCGAGGGCGCCCGCGTGATCCTCGCCGACCGCAACGGCGACGGCGCGGCAGCCGCAGCCGCGCGGATCGGCGAGGCCGCGATGGCGGTGACGATGGACATCTCCGACGAGGCGTCGGTCGAGGCCGGGTTCGCAACGGCGACGGATGCCGGATGGGCGCCGAACGTGGTGGTGGCCAACGCCGGCATCCAGCTGTTCGGTCAGGACGCGCCTGCGGCCGACCTCGACCTCGATGTCTGGCGCCGCACGATCGACGTCAATCTGACCGGTGCCTTCCTGACCGTGAAGTACGCCGTCCGCACGATGCTCGCCCTCGGCGGCGGGTCGATCATCCTCACCGGCAGTCCCACCGCCGTGAACGGCGAGGGCAAGGACTTCACCGCCTACAGCGCATCGAAGGCCGGCATGCACGGCCTCTCCCGGACGGTCGCGGCGGCGTACGCCCACCGCGGCATCCGGGTCAACACGGTGCAGCCGGCGTACACCGAGACGCCGCTCGTCGCCGCGATCAGCGAGGACCCCGCCTCGCGCGCGGCCATCGTCGGCCGCATCCCGATCGGTCGCGCAGGGACACCGGACGACGTCGCCGGGATCATGGTCTACCTCGCGAGCGACGACGGGTCGTTCGCGACCGGGGCGACGTTCCAGGTCGACGGCGGGATGACCTCGCTCTGACATGGTCTGGCACACCGAGCATCCGTCGTGGCGGAGCGGCCCCTGGTCGCTCGAACTGCGGGGCGACGAGCTGGCCGACATCGCCGCCCACGGCCGGGTGGTGCTGCGCAGCATCCGCGCGGTCGTCCGCGACGCCGACTGGAACACCGCGGCCCTCGTCGTGGACCGCGTGCGGAGCACCGACGTCACGCTGACGCTGCATGTGCGCTCGGAGGGGCTCGGGTCCTCGTTCTCGGGCGTCGTCCGCGTCGAAGCCAGGCCCTCGGGGCTCCGGGTGCTGCTCGACCTCGAAGCGGGTGCCGCGTTCGACACGAACCGCACGGGCCTGGTCGTTCTGCACCCGCCGTCCCTGGCCGGTGTGCCCGCCGAGGTGCGGCATCCCGACGGCACCGGCGAGCGCACCGCCTTCCCGCGCGCGATCAGCCCGCACCAGCCGATGCGGGACATCGCGGGGCTCACGTGGGAGGTACCGGGCGCGACCGTCGACGTCGCGTTCGACGGCGACGTCTTCGAGATGGAGGACCAGCGCAACTGGACCGACGCCTCGTACAAGACCTACAGTCGCCCGCTCGACCTGCCGTTCCCCTACCGCGTCGAGGTCGGCGAGCGCGTGCGCCAGTCGGTGACGATCGAGGTGGTGGGCGAGCCCGCCGCAGCAGGGACGGACGACGGCGCCGTGCTCACGCTTCGCGACGGCGGACGCTTTCCGCAGATCCTGCTGGGCGCGGCGACCGCGCCGGACCCGGCTCCCCCGGTGTCGCCCGTCGGCGACGGCCTCGTCGTCGAGCTCGACCTCGGCACCCCGACCTGGCCCGCCGCATTGGCCCGGACCGCGGCATCCGCCGTGCCCCTGGATGTGCGCGTCGTCCTCGGTGACGACGCCGACGCCCTGGATGCCGCGGCCGCAGCACTCCGAGGCCTCGAGGTGCTGCGGGTCGCCGCCTTCCAGCCGGGCGGCGACGCGCGCCACGTGTCGGACGCCCCGGCGACGGCCGCGCTCCGCGCGGCGCTGGACCGCGCGGGCATCCGTCCGCCCGTGGCCGGCGGCTCGAGGTCTCACTTCACGGAGCTGAATCGCGAACGGCACCGGCTGCCGGACGACCTCGACGGCATCCTCACGACGGTCACCCCCCTGTTCCACGCGACCGGCACCGAGCAGCTCGTCGAGTCCGTCGCCGTGCAGCGGCTCGTCGCGACGCAGGCGGTCGGGTACGCCGACGGCACACCGGTGCACATCGGGCCCGTCTCGCTGCGACCGCGCTTCAACAACGTCGCGACCGGCCCGCAGCCGGCGCCCACCCGCGGGAATCTGTCGGAGGGATACGGAGCGGAGTTCACCGGCGCGACGGACACGCGTCAGTCCGCGCCGGAACTCGCCGCGTGGACGGTCGCGAGCGCTGCAGCGCTCGCCGTTCCCGGGGTCGCCTCACTGGCGTTCTTCGAGGAGTGGGGACCGCGAGGCATCCGCGCCTCCGACGGGACCGACCTGCCCGCGGCATCCGCGCTGCGCGAGCTCGCCGCCGGCTCGGGCGGCGCGCTGCTCTGGGGTGACAGCCCCGACGGCCTGGTCTGGGCGATCGGTCATCGACGGGGCCGTCGCACGACGCTGCTCGTCGCGAACCTCGACCGCGCGGCGCGCTCGCTCTTCTTATCCGTCGACGGCGTGGAGGACGGCATCGACCTCGCCCCCGGAACCTTCCGCACGATCGAGCGCTGAGCCGCCCGCCGTCCGAGGCAGGGCTCCGACCTGTCAAGGGGGCGGATGCCGGCCCCCACCGCGCGTAGCGTGCCGCCATGAGCGACGCATCAGCAACCCCCGAGCAGGACGACCCCACCGGCGGCGACGAGATCACGGAGAATCAGCTCGACGCCGACAACGCCGTCGAGGAGGACACCCTCAAGACCCTCGACCCCGACGACTCGCCCGCCTGAGCGGCCGACTCACGCCTCGCGCGTGATGAGGACCTTCACCTCGAGGCGGCTCTTGAACGGCCCGGCGTAGACGCCGCGCAGCGGCGGGACGTCGTTGTAGTCGCGCCCGCGGCCGACGGTGACGTGACGGTCGCCGATCTCGGCGTCGTTCGTCGGGTCGAACCCGTGCCAGGAACCCGCGTACCACTCGATCCAGGCGTGCGACTCGCCGACGACGGGCACGCCGACCTCGGCGGTGGGGTTCGGGTGCAGGTAGCCCGACACGTACCGCGCCGGAATCCCGACCGACCGCAACGCACCGAGGGCGATGTGCGCCATGTCCTGGCACACCCCCTTCCGCTCCGCCCACGCCTCGGCACCGGTCGACTGCACCTCGGTCGCGCCCGGCACGTACTCGACGGCCTGACCGATCGCCGTCGCGATCGCGAGGGCGGCGTGCGAGGGGTTCTCGTGCTGTGCGGCGATGCCCGCGGCGAGGTCCGCGACCTCGGGGTGAGGCTCGGTGCGCCGTGTCTGCGACAGCATCTCGACCGTGCCGATCGCCCGCTGCGCGTCTCGCGTCAGCGCCTCCCAGGACATGTCGGGGTGGGTGAGCGGCCGCGCCCGCACCTCGACGAGGGAGCGCGCCGTGATCTGGAGGGCGGAGTGCTTCGCGAGCACGTCGAAGGCCGCCACCCGCGTGCCGAAGTAGTCGACGAAGTAGTTCACGGTCGTCGACGGGTCGATGTCGAGCTGCGAGCTCAGGACGAACTGGCTGTCGCTCGTCGTCGGCAGCATCCGAGCCTCGTTGTACGACGCCCCCACCTCGCCGGGGTAGTCGAAGCCCGTCGTGTGCTCGATGCGCAGCCGCTTCATGAGGTCTCTCCGATCCAGCTGGGTTCGGCCTGGGTCGGGAAGAACCGCGCCCGGATCGCCTCGGACGCCTCGCGCGTCACCGACTGCACGCTCTGCATGTGGGCGGGGAGCTCGGTGAGCACCTCGTCGATCGGCCGGTACTCGAGTTCGTTGCGCATCCGCCCGAGGGCGCGCAGCACCGAGTTGGAGTGCCCGA
Source organism: Microbacterium sp. LKL04 (assembly GCF_900102005.1). Taxonomy (NCBI): domain Bacteria; kingdom Bacillati; phylum Actinomycetota; class Actinomycetes; order Micrococcales; family Microbacteriaceae; genus Microbacterium; species Microbacterium sp. LKL04. The sequence continues at coordinate 2,077,022 of NZ_LT627736.1, forward strand.
CGCGGTCGGCGACGGGGTCGATCGCACTCATGCACTGCTCGGCGGTGCGGATGGAGTGGATGATCGACCGCGGGAACAGCCGGTCGAGCAGCAGGAACTCCGCCGCGTTCTGCGAGCTCGGCATCCCTCGGTAGGTCCGCAGGTACGCCTCGTACGCGCCGCACGAGCGCAGGATGGTCGTCCAGGACGGACCGGATGCCTCGGTCAGCGACCTCGTCGCGAGCATTCGCGCGGTCATGTCGGTGCGCTCGATGGCCCGCCCGAGCGTGAAGAACTGCCAGGCCTCGTCGTGACTCGTCGAGTTGTCCGTGACGCCGACGGCGAGCGCGGCACGTTCGCGGACCCACTGGAAGAACTCGTGGGTCTTCTCGTCGTTGAGACGTCGCGGCATGCGCGAGTACGTCGTGTTGAGCGTCTCCCAGAGCTCGGTCGACACGATCTCGCGCGCCCGACGGGCGTTCTCGCGGGCGGCCTGCAGCGAGTACGCGATGGACGAGGGGTTCGTCCGGTCCACCGCGAGGTGCGTCAGGACGTCGGCGCGGGTGACGGCGCGGCCGCCCTCCGGCGCGGGGGTGCCCATGACGCCCATGAGCGAGCGGCACGCCGTGTCCTCGTCGATCCACGGGTCCTCGAGCAGCAGTTGCAGGTGCACGTCGAGGATGCGGGCGGTGCCGTCCGAGCGCTCGATGTAGCGCCCGATCCAGAACAGGCTCTCGGCGATCCGGCTCAGCATGCGTCCTCGCCCCCATCGGCGTCGCGCCCCTGCTGCTGCTGTTCCTGCTGCTCCGCGGTCGTGCGCGGCCGGTCCTGCGGCGAGTGCGCCGGCTCGTCCTGTGCGTCGTAGATGATCGGGATGGCCGAGGTCGCGGTGGCCTGCTCGGCGACGAGTCCCGCGAGCGACTGCGACTGCCCGTATTCGCCTCGGCCCGGTGCCTCGCCACCGACGATCCAGGTGTCCTTCGAACCGCCGCCCTGGCTCGAGTTGACCACGAGCTGCCCCTCGGGGAGGGCGACGCGGGTGAGCCCACCGGGGAGCACCCACACCTCGTCGCCGTTGTTGACGGCGAAGGGGCGGAGGTCGGCGTGGCGGGGCCGCATCCCGTCGTCGACGAGGGTGGGGATCGTCGAGAGCATGACGACGGGCTGCGCGATCCAGCCGCGCGGGTCGGCGCGGAGCTTCGTGCGCAGCGAGTCGAGCTCGGCGGGGCTGGCGTCGGGCCCGACGACGAGGCCCTTGCCGCCGGAGCCGTCGACCGGCTTCACGACGAGCTCGTCGAGCCGGTCGAGCACCTCTTCGAGGGCGCCCGGGTCTTCGAGGCGCCATGTGTCGACGTTCTTGAGGATGGGCTCCTCGGCGAGGTAGTACCGGATGAGGTCGGGCACGTAGGTGTAGAGCAGCTTGTCGTCGGCGACGCCGTTGCCGACGGCGTTGGCGATCGTCACGTTGCCCAGGCGCGCCGCGAGCATGAGCCCGGGGGCCCCGAGCATCGAGTCGGCGCGGAACTGCAGCGGGTCGAGGAAGTCGTCGTCGACCCGGCGGTAGATGACGTCGACGCGGCGCGGACCGCGGGTGGTCCGCATGAAGACCTTGCCGCCCTGGCAGACGAGGTCCCGCCCCTCGACGAGCTCGACGCCCATCAGCCGGGCGAGCAGCGTGTGCTCGAAGTAGGCGGAGTTGTAGACGCCCGGCGTCAGCACGACGACGTTCGGGTCGTCGACGCCCGGAGGCGCGGAGTTCCGCAGCGCCTGGAGGAGCTTGTTGGGGTAGTCGCCGACGGGACGCACGCGCATCGAGACGAAGAGCTCGGGCAGCGTCTGGGCCATCACGCGTCGGTTCGAGATGACGTAGCTGACACCCGACGGCACGCGGACGTTGTCCTCGAGGACGCGCATCTCGCCGTGCTCGTCGCGGATGAGGTCGATCCCGGCGACCTGGATGCGGACACCGTTGGCCGAGCGGATGCCGGCGGCCTGACGGTAGAAGTACTGCGACGACGCGATGAGCTTCGCCGGCAGGACGCCGTCGCGCACGACGTGCTGGTGCCCGTACGCATCGTCGAGGAAGGCCTCGAGCGCGCGGACGCGTTGCTGCACGCCTTTCTCGATGCGCGACCACTCGTCGTAGGCGATGACCCGGGGCACGGCATCCAGCGGGAACGGCCGCTCCTCGCCTGCGAAGTCGAACGTCACGCCCTGCGCGAGGTACGAACTGGCGAGCGATTCGGTGCGTCCGCGGAGCTCCTCCTGCGTCATCTGAGCGAGCGCCTGGTACAGCTCCCGGTACGCCGACCGGGAGCGCGCGGCCTCTCCCGGGTGCGCGATCTCGGCGAACATCTCGTCGAACGCCGGGACGCCGGAGGGGGTCTTGCGCGGTGCCAGCGTGGAACCGTAGCCGTCGAAGAGGTCACCCATGCGACGAGCCTAATCCGGGCGGTGTTGCCGGAGTGTTTCGCCGTGCGGTCAGTCCGCGAGGGCGAGTCGCAGCTGCTCCACGGCCCAATCGATCTCGGTCGCGCGGATGATCAGCGGAGGTGCCATGCGGATCGTCTGGCCGTGCGTGTCCTTGACCAGGACACCGCGCGCCAGAAGCCGCTCGGCGACCTCGCGTCCGGTCCCCTTCGCCGGATCGATGTCGACACCCGCCCAGAGGCCCGCGACGCGGATCGCGGTCACTCCCGCGCCGATCAGGGGCTCGAGGCGGGAGCGCAAGTGGTCGCCGAGGGCGAGGGCGCGCTGCTGCAGGTCGCCGGTCGCGAGAAGGTCGACGACGGCGAGGCCCACGGCCGCGGCCAGCGGATTGCCGCCGAAGGTCGAGCCGTGCTCCCCCGGGTGGATGACACCGAGGACGTCGCGGTTCCCGACGACGGCGGAGACCGGGAGGATGCCGCCGCCCAGCGCTTTGCCGAGCAGGTACACGTCCGGCACAACGCCTTCGCGCTCGCACGCGAACGTCGTTCCGACGCGGCCGAGGCCGGACTGGATCTCGTCGGCGATGAACAGCACGTTCGCCGCCGTGCACGCCTCGCGTACCGCGCGGAGATACCCGTCCGGCGGGATCACGACGCCGGCCTCGCCCTGGATGGGCTCGATGAGCACCGCGGCCGTGTTCTCGTCGATCGCCGCCGCGAGGGCCGCGGCATCGCCGTAGGCGACGATCTCGAATCCGGGGGCGAACGGGCCGAAGCCGTCGCGCGCCTGCGGGTCGTCACTGAAGCCGACGATCGTCGTCGTCCGGCCGTGGAAGTTGCCCGACGCGACGAGGATCTTCGCGCGCCCCTCGGGCACGCCCTTGACCCGGTACGCCCACGCGCGCGCGACCTTGATGCCGGTCTCGACCGCTTCGGCGCCGGTGTTCATCGGCAGGACCATGTCCTTGCCGGTCAACTCGGCGAGCGCAGCCGCGAAGTCGCCGAGCCGGTCGTTGTGGAAGGCCCGGCTCGTCAGCGTCAGCCGGCCGAGCTGCTCGGTGGCCGCCGCGACGAGGGCGGGATGCCGGTGTCCGAAGTTCAACGCCGAGTAGGCGGACAGCAGGTCGAGGTACCGCTTGCCCTCGACGTCGGTGACCCAGGAACCCTCACCCTCGGCGACGACGACGGGGAGCGGGTGGTAATTGTGGGCAACGTGGGCTTCTTCGGCCGAGATCACGGCGTCCGACGCGGGCAGATCGGGGTCGGTCATCGCGCACCTCCGCGCAGTTCGAGCGTGCAGCACTTGATGCCGCCGCCGCCGAGCAGCAGCTCGGACAGATCGATGGGGACGGGGATGTAGCCGCGCTCCTCGAGCTGCGCGGCGAAGTCGGTCGCGCGCGGCGAGGCGAAGACGTGGAGTCCGTCACTGGCCGCGTTCAGCCCGAAGACGGCACCGTCGGCATCCGACACCTGGATCGCGTCGGGGTAGCGTTCGGCGAGCTCACGACGCGAGTCCTCGTCGAAGGCGGAGGGCAGATAGGCGATGTTCGCCCGCTCCACCCCGCCGGGGCCCTGGACGGGGTCGATGACCGTGATCGCGGTGTCGAGGTGGTAGAACCGCGGATCGACCAGCCGCAGCGAGACGACCTCGCGCTCGAAGACCCGCCCCAGCTCGCGATGACTGTCGCCGACGGAGCGGAAGCCGGTGCCGGCGAGGATCGTGTCGCCGACGAGCAGGAAGTCGCCCTCACCCTCCTGCACCTCGGTCGGCTCGACGACCTCGAACCCGTGCGCGGCGAACCAGTCCATGAAAGGACGCTCCTCGCCGCGACGCTCGTCGACGCGGAACCGGACGCCGAGCGCACGGCCGTCCACGATGAACCCGCCGTTCGCGGTGTAGACCATGTCGGGCAGACCCGGCACCGGGTCGATGAGTTCGACCTCGTGGCCGAGCTCGATGTACGCGTCGTGGAGCGCCTGCCACTGGCGGACCGCCTTGGCGGTGTCGGTGGGACGCGACGGTTCCATCCACGGATTGATGCTGTACGACACCGTGAAGTGCTCGGGGCGGCACATCAGGTATCGGCGGTGCTGGGCGATGCGGGTCGGCTTCTCGGTCGGCGTCGTCATTCTCGCTCCTCGTCTCCGGGGCGGCGGACGCTGTCCTGAGGCCCGACGGAGCTCCGAGGAGCCGACGGATCGGGCACGCCGGATCCCATCATGGCAGGTCGGGTGCAGTAATCCGGTGGATGCATGCCACGCGGGGTTGCCTGGGAATGACAGGATGCAGATCATGGCCAGACGCACGGGTGAACAGACCAGAGCCCTCCTGTTGCGCGCCGGGATGCAGATGCTCCTCGAACGCGGGGTCAGTGCCGGCGTACAGCACATCCGCCTGCAGGACGTGCTGCGGCGGACGGGACTGACCACCGGGGCCGCCTACCGGCTATGGGCCGATCAGGCCGACTACCACCGCGACCTCGCCGTCTCGATGGTGCGGATGCGAGTGGCCGGGCCGGCCGACGGGATGCGCGCCCGCGTGGACGAGATGATCGCCGCCGGTGCGTCCGGCGAGGAGATCGTGCGCGAGGCGGCGCTCGCGCACGTGCAGGCGGCGGAGCTCACCGCTGACGACCCCACCGAGATGCTCGATGCCCAATCGTTCCGCGTCGCTCTGGCCCTGCGGACCACCGCCGACACCTGGCCGGAACTGACCGAAGCCAGCCACGAGCGGCACCGGGAGTCCATCGAGGCCTTCGCAGAGCTGTACCAGTACGTCATCGACGCGTACGGGGTGAGGATGCGGGACGGGCTGACCATCCAGGACTTCGCCGAGGCGATGGCGGCGCTCGCGGAAGGGTTCGCGATCCAATCGCTCGAGCGGCTCCCCCACCCGACGTTCCAGATGACGGGGGCCGACGGCACCCCCTCCGGAGAGTGGACGCTGCTGGGACTCACGGTGCGTGCACTCGTGGATTCGTTCATGATCCCGCGCGAGGACGCGGATCCGGATGCCTGGGTGAGGCTCCCCCGCTACGCCTGAGAACACGAATGCCCCGGGCTCTGACCGATGGTCCGTGAGCCCGGGGCGACACTCCCCCCGAAGTGTTTTCGTGCGCGCTCCCCAGAAGCGCTAGATCATTCAAACAAGCCGGCATCGGTCAGCGCCAGAAAGATAAGTTGTTTTCTTCTGCGGATCGATTAATACAGCTGGATCGGCCTACCAACGCTCGGTCAGATGACGGCTTCGCTCCAGTGATCGGGGTTGCCGAAGCGGTGCGCCGTAATCGAGATCGCCTGTTCGCGCAGGAACGGAAGCAGTTCGATGCGTCCCGCCTGCGTCACCTCATCGGCGTAGACCGCGAGATCGGGGGCACCGTCGATCGCGGCCACGAGGGCGGTCCGGACCTCCCGCACCTGCGCGGGCGGCCCGACGAGGCGCACGCGATCGGCGCGCGCCGGGGCATCCTCGCTACCAGGTCCCGACATCCGCGCGAACCACTGGTCATCGGATTCGACGAACACCGGAACGTCGAGCGCCGTGAGCGCGGAGCGCACCGTGGCGGGAAGCCCCGCCGGGGTGCTGACGGTGAACGCCGACCCGGCGCGCACGGCCGCGATGATCGCACGGATGAGCGACTGAGGCGCGGCATCCGTCGTCGACCGGATCTCGGCGGTCGCGGGACGGTACCGGAACAGATTCCGCTCCACACCCAGGTGCGACACGTCGACGACCTTGCCGAAGATGCGATTCCACGCGACGGCATCCGACAGCGCGCCGCGGCGCAGCCACTCGAACGCTTCGTAGCCGAGCGCGGGCTGCGCAGCCTCGATGACGTCCGTGATCGAGGAGTCCAGACCCTTCAGATGCAGGGTCGACGACGTCGCTGCACCCGCGGTGGGACGCCACGAGCCGAGGCCGATGAGGTGGTTCGGTCCGCCGGCCTTCGCTCCCCCGCCGACCGACGACCGCTTCCATCCGCCGAACGGCTGACGCTGGACGATCGCCCCCGTCGTCCCGCGGTTGACGTAGAGGTTGCCCGCTTCGACGCGGTCGAGCCAGAGTGCCAGGTCGTCGGGGTTCTGCGTGTAGAGCCCCGCGGTCAGGCCGTAGTCGACGGCGTTCTGCAGCTCGATCGCGTGCTCGAGCGAACGGGCGTGCATGACGCCGAGGACCGGACCGAAGAACTCCTCCAGATGCACGCGTGAGCCCGGCTTCACGCCGGTGCGGATGCCGGGGGTCCACAGTCGCCCGGGGTAGCGCTCGTCGGCCAGCTCACGCGGCTCGACGAGCCACGCCTCGTCCTCGTCGAGGGTCGTGAGAGCCCACTCGAGCTTGCCGGACGGCGCCTCGACGAGCGGGCCGATCTCGGTCAGCGGATCGTCCGGCGACCCCACGCGCAGGGAGGTCGCGGCATCCACCAGCTGCCGCGAGAAACGCTGCGACCGCGCGACAGGCCCGACGAGGATCGCGAGCGAGGCGGCCGAGCACTTCTGCCCCGCGTGGCCGAACGCCGAGCGGACGAGATCGGATGCCGCGAGGTCGAGGTCCGCCGACGGCATCACGATCATGGCGTTCTTGCCGCTCGTCTCCGCCTGCAGCGCGAGATCCGGCCGCCAGGAGCGGAACAGCGCCGCGGTCTCGAACGACCCGGTGAGGATCACCCGGTCGACCGCGGGGTGCGTGATGAGCTGCGTACCGAGGTCGCCCTCGTCGAGGTCGACCAGCGCGAGGATCTCGCGGCCGATGCCGGCATCGTCGAGGGCCTCCCAGATCGCTTCGGCGACGACCGCCGCGCAGCGCCGTGCCTGCGGCGCGGGCTTGAAGACCACGCCCGAACCGGCGGCGAGCGCGGCGAGCGCTCCGCCCGCGGGGATCGCGACGGGGAAGTTCCACGGCGGGGTGACCACCGTCACGCGCGACGGCACGAAGACCGCCCCACTCACACTGTCGAGTTCCCGCGCGGTCGCCGCGTAGTAGCGAGCGAAGTCGACCGCTTCGCTCACCTCGACGTCCGCTTCGGCCAAGGTCTTGCCGGTCTCGGATGCCGCCACCTCGATCAGCTCGCCGCGGCGGGCCTCGAGCGCGCGCGCCGCGCGCAGCAGCACTCCGGCACGGTCGGCGGCGGGCATCGAGCCCCACGCGTCGGCGGCCGTTGTCACACGCCCAAGAGTCGCCTCGAGCTCGGACTTGGTGCCGATGCGGGCCGCGGCGATCGCGGCATCCCCCGCCGTCGAGGCGGCGACCCGGCTCAGGATCGATCGCGCCCACGTGCGGTTCGCAGGCAGGGCGGGGTCTGTGTCGGCCGTGTTGCGGAACCCGGGGGCACCCGCCGAGACGGCCGTTTCGCGCGAGGAGAAGACGGCGGTCTCGACGAAGGCGTCCCCGCCGAACAGCGACGGTCGGCCCGGAAGCTCGGCCGGGCGCGTCTCGTCGGGGTCGACGGCGGCGGCGGAGCCACGACCGGCGATGCCGAGGACGACCTGCGTCAGCGCAGCGTCGTCGAGATCGGCTGAAGGGGCGGCATCCGTCGTCATCGCCGTGTCACCCTCGTCGGGCGTCGCGGCGCGGTCCTGGTGACGCCGGGGTCCCGTGGTCAGCGTGCGCTCCGCCGCGCGTGCGACCGATGCCGTGAACCGGTCGCGCTCGCGGACGAACATGGCGCGGTCGAACGCCAGATCAAACGCGGCCGACAGGAAGTTCGCGCTGGACGCATTCTCCTCCAGGCGGCGGACGAGGTAGCTGATCGCGACGTCGAACTCGTCGGGGCGGACGACGGGCACGTACAGCAGGACGTGTCCGATCTCGCGCGCGACCGCCTGCACCTGGCCCTGGGCCATGCCGAGGAGCATCTCGACCTCGACGTCGCGCTGAACCCCGCGCTGGCCGGCGAGCAGCCAGGCGTACGCGATGTGGAAGAGGTTGTGGCCCGCAACCCCGATGCGGACGACCCTGGTGTTCTCCGGCTGGAGCGCCTCGTCGAGGCAGCGCACGTAGTTCGCGTCGGTGTCGAGCTTGGTGTCGTACGGCGCGCTCGGCCAGTCGTGCATGACGGCGTCGACGTGCTCCATCGCGAGGTTCGCGCCCTTCACGAGGCGGACCTTGATGCGCGCGCCACCGGCGGCAACGCGCTCGCGCGCCCATGCGGTCAGGGTCTTGAAGGCGGGGAGGGCGTCAGGCAGGTACGCCTGCAGCACGATGCCCGCTTCGAGGTCCCGCAGCCGCGGGTCGTCGAGCACGCGCATGAACACGGCCATCGTCAGGTCGAGGTCGCGGTACTCCTCCATGTCGAGGTTGAGGAACGTGCCATCCTCCGCCGCCGACAGGTAGAGCGGACGCAGGCGCTCGACGACGCGCTCGACGATCTCGTCGAACGCCCACATCGAGAGGTGGCTGGCGATCGCCGAGACCTTCACCGACACGTAGTCGACGTCGTCGCGCCGCACGAGCTCGTGGATGCCCTCGAGCCGGCGGAGGGCTTCGGACTCGCCGAGCACCGCTTCGCCGAGGAGGTTGAGGTTCAGCCGGGCGCCCGACTCCCGCAGGGTCTGCAACGCCGGCCCGAGCTTGTCGGGTCGAGCGTCGACGATGAGGTGACCGACCATCTCGCGCAGCACGCGCCGGGCGATGGGGACGACCGGGGACGGCAGCAGCGGCGCGACGGCGCCGCCGGCATGCACCGCGGCGCGCAGGTACCAGGGCAGGAACGACGGCGCGAGCGGAGCGACGCGCTGCAGATTGGATGCCGCGGCCGTGAGGGACTCGGGCCGCATGACCCCGTCGACGAAGCCGAGGGTGAACGGCAGGCCGTTCGGGTCCTTCAACACCCCCGCGAGACGCTCTGCGGCGGGGTCGACAGCGACCTCGGCGGATTCGGCGACCCAGCGCTCTGCGAGGGCGATGGCCCGCTCGGCGAGGTCGGCGGTGGGCGCTTGTGGCGCGACAGACGTGTCCGACATGAGGCTCAGCCTAAGCGCGCCTCCCGCCGTCGAGGCGGGACACGCTAGGGCCAGATGCTCGGCGCCTCCGCGCGAGTGGAGGGCAGAGCGGATGCCGCGGCCCAGTCCTGGATCCACTGCGGGATCGGGGGCAGGGTGTCAGGCCGGTGCAGGGCGTCGAAGAGCTCTTCCAGGGGCACGATCCCGCCGGTGCGGCGGAGGAACCGGACGCGCAGGATCATCTCGGCGTAGACCTCGCCCTTCACGACCGCGCGGTGCATCTGGTAGACCGCCTTGTCGTCGTGGCCGATGATGCGGGTCTCCACGGTGAACCGTTGCCACAGCTGGAGGGACTTCCGGAAGGTGACCGTCTCGCTCGCGACGACGCCGTACCAGCCGCGCTCGTTCATGGTCTGCCAGATGCCGGTGCGGGTCAGGAGGTCGAATCGGCCGAGATCGAACAGCGACGCGTACCGGCCGTTGTTCATGTGGCCGAGCAGGTCGATGTCGGTCGGCAGGGTCCGCAGCCGGATACGTCCGACGGCGTCGGGCGGGATGGGTCCGCGCCGGCGGTACATCACCCGGGCGCGCATCAGGGTCAACAGGGTCCGCCACCATACGTTCACGAGCGGCGAGCCTAGCCATGTACACGCGCACAATGCGGCATCCGTTGTCACTTATCGACAGTCGTGGCGCGGCATATACGGCCCGGTCACTGTCGATTTCACGATCCGACGGGCCGTGCGTAGAGTCTGGCCATGGAGCCCGAACTGCAGACCGACACCGTCGTCCGTCCCGTTCGCGACGTGGACGCCGAGGCCCTCGGCCGAGTGCACGCGACGTGCTGGCACGAGACCTACGACCACCTCATCAGCAAGGCCGCCCTCGAGAACGTCTCGGCCCGCCGACTCGCGGAACTCTGGACCCACTGGGCTCAGCAGGGACCCGACTTCAACATGGTCGCGGCCCTCGTGAACGGCGAGATAGTGGGGTTCGCCGGATCGGGCCCCGCCCGCGACCGCGATGCGCCGCGCAACCGCGAGCTGTACTTCATCTATCTGCTCGACGCCTGGCACGGCACCGGCATCGGCCAGCGCCTGTTCGACGCCGTCGTCCCCGAGGCCGACAGCGAGCTCTACCTCTGGGTCGCCGAGGACAACCCCCGCGCCCACCGGTTCTACACCCGCAACGGGTTCACCCTCGACGGGGCGAGCCACACCGAACCCTTCCTCGGCGAAACGCTGACGGAAGTCCGCTTCGTGCGCTGACGCACGAGCGCGAGACTCGACGGCGCGGCATCCCGTCTCGGATGCCGCGCCGTCGGACTTTGTGGCGGGGTGTGCGGGTGACGGGTCTTCGGCCGGATCAGCGACTCTTGACCTCGCCGAACAGCCGCGCGATCGGGGCGACGACGAGCGGACGCATCGCGACGTACGCCGCGACGGTGACGGCGATCGAGAGCGCGAAGAGCCAGAAGCCGGTCCAGTTGTCGGCGTACGCCTCGGGATCGGTGGATCCGGTCGCCGCGTACATGTGGCCGAGGTTCCGGAGGGCTCCGGTCGACAGCACGAGGGCGACGTGTACGACGATGAACAGGACGAAGTAGAGCATCGTCGGGAAGTGCAGCTTGCGCGCCCACTCGACGGGGTAGAGCCTGTTCAGTGTCGTCGCCTGCTTGGGCCACACGGCGCTCATGCGGTAGCCGGTGATCGCGGCGAGCGGGGCGGCGATGAAGATCGTGGCGAAGTAGGCGAGCTGCTGGAGAGCGTTGTAGTTCACCCAGCCGTTCTCGGTCGGCCAGTCGAGGGAGACGTACTGCATGGCCGCCGACAGCGCGTTGGGGAACACCTCCCACGAGGTCGGGATCACCCGCATCCACTGGCCGGTCACGAACAGCAGCACGACGAAGATCAGACCGTTCGCGAGCCACAGGACGTCGAGGGCCTGGTGAAGCCAGAGCGTCAGACTCATCCGGCGTTTGCGGTCCTTCTTCGAGATCCAGAAAGCCGCGGGGCGCTTCTCCGATCTGACCTGCAACCCGGTGCGAATGATCAGCACGATGAAGAACGCGTTGAGGAAGTGCGACCAGTTCAGCCACGCGGGGAACCCGACGGGCGCCCCCTCGGGCAGGTGGTATTCGCCCGGGTAGGTCGCGAGAAAGTCCTGTAGCGGTTCGAGACTGAGGACCCAGCGGACGGCGAGGACCGCCATCGCCGCGACGTAGAGGACGGCCCCGCCGCCGAGGACCACCACGCCGACCCACTGCGCCTTCGCGAACGGGCCGATGCGCGCGGGATCGGGCTTCGGGTCCGGGCGCCGAGCGACGCCGGCGTGCGCGAGCGCGCGCTCCGCGAGCGGAGCGCGCGGGGTGTCGGGGGCCGCGGGGGTGGGGGGCGCGGGCGCGGTCGGGGCGGCGGGCGCGGGGGTCGGGGCGGCGGGCGCGGGGGTCGGGGCGGCGGGTTTGGGCGCGGACTCCGGCTCCGAGGACGCCGAGACTGCACGCTCGCGCCGAGACTGCGGCGTGAGATCGCTGTCTCGGTCGCCACGTGCAGTCTCGCGGGATGGGGGCGCGGCGCGCGGCGCGGGCGTGGTCTCGGCGGGGGGCCAGGCGTCCTCGCCGGCGGCGCGCGGGAGGCCTCGGCGGACCGCGCCGGCCGCGGGGATGGATGCGGCGACGGGGGCGCTCTCGGGGGGCGCCGCCCCCGAGTCGTCGGTAGGGCGGGGCGCGGATGCCGCCGTGGATGCGGGGGGCGCAGCTTCCGGCGCCGGGCGATGCTCCGCCGGTGCCGCGCCTTCGGCCGGCGACGGGCCGGTGGATGCGGGAGGCCAGGGCTCGCCGCCGGGGGTGCGCGGGAGTCCGCGTCGTGTCGCGGTAGCCGGAGACGCGGCGGGGTGCGGGGGCGCGGCGGGGTGCGGGGGCGCGGCATCCTCTGCCGTCCCCGAGGCGGGAGCCGGCGGCGCAGACTTGGCCGGCGGTGTCGTCGCGGACTCGGTGCGCGACGTCACCACATCAGCGGTCGGCGTCTCCGCGGCCACGTCGGCGGCCGGGGCCGTGGCTGCGTCGGCGACCGATGCCGGGGCCTCCGTCGGGGGCGGCCAGGGGTCGCCACCGGAGGCGCGCGGAAGCCCCCGGCGCACGGAACGCGCGTATGTCGCCATCCGCTTTCTACTTCTTTCCCGCCTCGAGCGCCGCGATCAGCTGCGGCACGACGGTGAACAGGTCTCCGACGACACCGAAATCGGCGATGTCGAAGATCGGTGCCTCTCCATCTTTGTTCACTGCGACGATCGTTTTCGCCGTCTGCATGCCCGCCTTGTGCTGGATGGCGCCCGAGATGCCGAGGGCGACATACAGCTGCGGCGAGACCGAGACGCCGGTCTGACCGACCTGATAGGAGTACGGCACGTAACCGGCGTCCACCGCGGCGCGGGAGGCACCGACCGCTGCGCCGAGGACGTCGGCAAGCTGCTCGACCAGGGCGAATTGATCTGCGGAACCCAGTCCGCGTCCGCCCGAGACGACCTTCGCCGCCCCGCGGAGTTCGGGGCGGCTCGAGACGGCGACCGCCTCGTCGAAACCCGTGATGGTGGCAGCGGGCGCTCCTGATGCCTCGACCTGCAGCGCGACGACCGCCGGTGCGTCGACGGCCTCCGCACGCGCGTCGACGGCACCCTGACGGATGGTCACGACGAGAGGGCCGAAGGTGGCTCCCGCGGTGACGTTGTAGGCGCCGCCGTAGACGGAGTGCTGAGCGAGGACGCCGTCGTCGTCGCGCGAGACGCCGACGGCGTCGACGCACAGCGCGGCCGAGGTGCGGGCGGCGAACCGGCCGGCCACATCCCGGCCCTCGATGGAGTTCGAGACGAGGACGGCGTCAGGCTGCACGAGAGCGGATGCCGCAGCCACCGCGTCGACGACCGGCACAGTGAGGGCTGAGTCGGCACCGCCGAGGCCGGCGGTCAGGACCGTCGCCGCTCCGAGGGATCCGGCGGCGCGCGCGAGATCGGCGTGCCGGGATTCGTCGGCGACGACGAGGACGACAGGGGTGCCGATCGAGGCGCCGGCGCCGATGAGACCGGCGGCGGAGGCGGCCAGTTCCCCGGCAGGTGTCACGTCGAGCCAGATGAGGACGGCGTCAGGGGCGAAGTCGGTCACGATGTTCTCCTCGAGTCTCACGCCAGCCGGTTCTCGACGAGGAATACGGCGAGCTTCTCACCGGCATCCCCCTCGTCGACGATCTTCATGCCCGCCTGACGCGGCGGCTTCTGCGCGACCGCGGTCATGATCGACTGCGGGGCGGATGCCGGGTCGACGTCGACGTCGAGATCGGCGAGCGACAGCACCTCGAACGGCTTCTTCTTCGCCGCCATGATGCCCTTGAAGTTGGCGAAGCGGGCGTCGGGCAGTGCTTCGGTGATCGAGATGACGGCGGGGAGCGGCGCGGTGAGCGACGCGGTGCCGAAGTCCGTCGCACGCGTGCCGCTGACGGCGTCGGCCGTGATCTCGACGGCGGACAGAGCGGTGGCCTGCGGGACGCCGAGATGCTCGGCGAGCATGGCGGGGAGGACGCCGCCCGCGCCGTCGGTGGAGAGGTTGCCGGTGATCACGAGGTCGAAGCCGGTGCGGCGAAGCGCCGCAGCGAGGACGCGGGCGGTGACGCCGAGGTCGGCGCCACGGAGGGCGTCGTCAGTGACCTGGACGGCGGAGTGAGCCCCCATCGCGAGGCCCTTGCGGAGGGAGGCGGTCGCTGCATCCGACGCCATCGTCATGACGACGACCTCGGTGCCGTCGTTTGCCTCGGAGTACGTCAAGGCGGCTTCGAGCGCGCGCTCACCGATCTCATCGAGGACGCGCTCGGACGCGTCACGCGCGGCGAGCCCCGTCTCGAGGTCGAGCGTGCGCTCACCCCAGGTGTCCGGCACTTCTTTCAGCAGGACGACGATCTTCATTGACTCCTCCTCGGCATCGCCTCAGAGTCTACGGTCGGGCGCGAGGGTGCCGGTGTCTGGGACGGGACCCGGCGGCGCGAGTGACGTCGGACGGCCGCGGATCGCGAGAGTCACGATGATCGACCCGGCGACGGCGAGGCCGACGAGGGATGCCCGCATCATCGGGTTCGGGTATGCCGCATCGGCGATCAGAGCAAACCCCGCACCGAGAGCGCTGCCCACGAGGATCGCCGCGACAGGCGCGCCCCGCGGCTCGCGATATCGGGCGATCATCACCAGCTCGACGAGAGCCCAGAGCAAGGTTGCCGTCCATAAGCCCGCGAAGACGGTGAACGGCATGAAGGCGATCACGAGGAGCGTCGGGAACTCCCCTGGAGCCCAAGCCCAGACCTCTCGCACGCCCAGCGCGACACCAGCAAGGAGACCGAAGGGAACGTCGCGAATCGCGGGACGAGGACCGGGGCTTTCACGTGCCCGACGATAGGGACCCGCGCCTGACGACCGCGGTGCTGCGGATGACCATGGCGGCTTGCGAACTCGGTGGTCGAGTTGTGGAGAAGTCCTCACGACGGTCGTGCGTCACTCAGCGCGATCGGGAAAGATGAGTGATTTCTCATTTTCGGAGTTGTTCATAACGGGTGGTTTCGGCGGTTTTCGGGGTCGCGATGTCGGAGGTCGGTGCGAGAGTTCGGGTATGACGGACGCAGCGGAAACCCCCGATGGTGAGGCGTATCTCGCCGCCATCGAGGGGATCGTCGCGGACGTTGAGGACATCGGTGTCGAGTTCGCTCGGGTGAAGATTCGTGAGCTGCGCGCCCTGGCCGCCGCGGGGCGGCTGGCGGACGAGCAGGGCGCACCTCGGAACGCCAGAGTTCAGGTGCACGACATGGTGCTCCGGTCGATCTCCGCCGAGGTCGCCGGGGTGATGCGGCTCACCGACCGGGCGGTGCAACGTCGGATCGGTGAGGCTCGGGTGACGATCGAAGGATTCCCCGCCGCGGTCGCCGCATGGGAAGCCGGACGGATCGTTCAGGGACACGTGAAAGCAATCGTCGACGCCGGGCTGAACCTCCCCGCGGAGTTGTGGGCCGAGTTCGAGGCCATCGCGATCGAACGCTGCGACGGCCAGACGCCGAACCGAGTCCGAGGTGAGCTCGAGATCCTCGCCCACCGGATGCACCCACGATCGTTCGCGGAACGACATGAAGAGGCTTCGGCGGGTCGATGCGTGCGACTCATGCCCGGGCGCGATGGCATGTCGGATCTGATCGCCACTTTGCCGACCGTGATCGCGGAGGGGATCCACGACCGACTGACACAGCAGGCACGGGCGATCATCGACACCCGCGCTGAGCGCGCATCAGGCGAGAGCGCCGACGTTGTCGCGACAGATGCACGATCGACGGACCAGGTCCGCGCGGACGTCTTCGCTGACCTCCTCCTTGCGGGGACCCCGGCGTTGGATGACACCCGTGACACGACCGCCGGCCCGCTCGGCGCGATCCGTGCTCGGGTGCAGGTTCTCGTCCCCGCTGCGACCTTGACTGGTGCGGATGACGGGCCGTGCGATCTCGCCGGTCGCTCCCCCATCGATCCCGCCACCGCCCGGGTGCTGGCCGGGTCGACGCACGTCTGGGAGCGCCTGTTCCACGACCCTGCGACCGGGGTGACCGTCGCGACCGACTCGTACCGGGTCCCGTCGGGGATGCGACGGTTCCTGCAAGCCCGCGACCAGCACTGCCGGTTCCCCGGATGCCGCGTCGCCGCGATCCGCTGCGAGGTCGACCACACCCACGACCACGCCCTCGGCGGGAAAACAGAACTGAGCAACCTCGCACACCTGTGCCAGCGGCATCATTCGATGAAGCAATTCACCGCCTGGCGGGTGCGACAACTGTCGGGTGGAGTCCTCGAATGGACCTCACCCGTCGGCAGGACCTACAGAGAAGACGCACCCACACCGGCCGTCGCTTTCACCCCTGCCGCAGCACACCCCGGCGACCCCGCACCCTTCTGAGCCGACGCCGAACTGCGCGATCCGAGACCGGTCCTGGCTCGACGCGCCCCGCACCCGCCAGGTCAGCCCGAGCCTGAGCGGTACGCCTGATAACGCACGAACCTGGGCCGTGCGCCTGATGACGCACGAACCTGACCGATCCGCGGCTCGGCGCTGCACCACAACGCCCACGCCCCACGACCACACCAGCACCCGCCCGAACCACAGCAGTAGCCGACCGTTCGCCCCGGCCACGCGGCCACACCTCGCCTACCCGCGCCGCACCGCCGCGACGGCCTCGATCTCCACGAGCTGGTCCGGATACCCGAGCGCGGCCACGCCGATCAGCGTGCTCGGCACGTCGTGGTCGCCGAAGGCCGCGCGCACGACATCCCAGGCCGCGACGAGATCCCTCCGGTCCGCGGAGGCCACCAGCACCCTCGTCGAGGCGACGTCAGTGAGCGCAGCACCCGCGGCATCCAATGCCACCAGCATCGTCTCGACGCACCGCTGCGCCTGCCCTGCGACGTCGCCGACCGCGACCGTCGAGCCGTCGTCGGCCAGCGGGCACGCTCCGGCGAGGAAAACCAGTTCCGCACCGGCCTCGACGCGCGACGCGTAGGCGTACGGCGCCGCGGCGAGACCGCTGGACCGCACCAGACGCACGGCGCTCATCGGTGACGGAACTCCGGCGTCCGCTTCTCGCGGAAGGCGGCCATGCCCTCCTTCTGGTCCGCGGTGTCGAACAGCCCGGCGAACGCCTGCCGCTCGAAGCGCAACCCTTCGGCGAGCGTCGATTCCTCCGCCACGTCGAGCGCCGCCGTCGCCGCGTACAGCGCCGGCAACGGCTTCGCCGCGATCGTTTCCGCCGTGCGCTGCGCGTCCTCCAGAAGCTCCGCCGCGGGGACGACGCGCGAGACCAGCCCGGCACGCTCGGCCTCGTCCGCCGCAAGCTGCCGACCCGTCAGCACGATCTCCGCGGCCTTGAACGAGCCGATTGCACGCACCAGCCGCTGCGTTCCGCCGAGCCCCGGGATCACCCCGAGACCGATCTCGGGCTGCCCGAAACGCGCAGTGTCCGCCGCGAGGATGATGTCGCACATCATCGCCAGCTCGCACCCGCCGCCCAGCGCGTAGCCCGCCACCGCAGCGACCGTCGGCGTCCGCACCGCGGCGAACCGCGACCACTCGCCGAAGTGGTTCGCGAGCAGCATCTCGCTGCCGCTGAGCGCCTCCATCTCTTTGATGTCCGCCCCCGCCGCGAACGCCCGCTCACTGCCCGTCACGACGATCGCGCCGATCCCGGCATCGGCGTCGAAGGCCTCCGCGGCATCCACGACATCGTGCATGACCTGCGCATTCAGGGCGTTCAGCGCCTCGGGCCGGTTGAGGGTGATCCACCCGACGCGTCCGCGCGTCTCGGTGAGGATGGTCGCGTAATCCGTCATGTCCACATGCTCGCAGACGGATGCCGGAACGCGACGTACCCTCCCCGTTCACCCGCCGTCCACCGGGCAGTGCACCCCGGACACCCGGCGTCGATAGGACAGAGGTGCGCACGTCGCGCACCACCCCGATCACGAGGAATCCGATGCCTTCGCACGCCTTCCGCAGCACCGTCCGGCGCGCCTTCGCGCTGGGTGTCGTCACCACCGTCGCCTGCACACTCACCGTCACCGCCGCCTCGACAGCGACAGCCGCCGTCGTGCCCGACCCGATCACCCGCTCCGCTCCGGACGCCGCCCTCACGCTGACGCCCGTCGGCTCGTACGAGACCGGCGTCTTCGACGCGTCGGCAGCAGAGATCGTCGCCGCCTACAAGGACCGCCTGTTCGTCGTCAACGCCCAGGCAGGCGTCATCGACGTGCTCGACGCGTCCGACCCCGCCGCACCGAAGAAGCTCTTCTCGCTCGCCTCCGACGGCGTCGCGAACTCGGTCGCGATCCGCGAGGACGGCCTCGGCATCGCCGCCATCGAGGCCTCCGACAAGACCGCCCCCGGCCACCTCGTCTTCTTCGACGCGGATGCCGCCTCCCCCGCGGCCGCGACCCTCGGCTTCGTGCAGGTCGGCTCCCTGCCCGACATGGTCACCGTCTCGGCCGACGGCGCGTACGCGGTCGTCGCGAACGAGGGCGAGCCTGCCGACGACTTCAGCTCGGACCCCGAGGGATCGATCGGCGTCGTCGCACTGCCGACCTCGAAGACCGCCCCGTCGCAGAGCGCCGTCCGCATCGCGGACTTCCACGCCTACGAGGCCGACGGGGCCCTCGACCCCGACGTCCGCGTCTTCGGTCCGACCCCGCACGGCGACGACCACCCGGTCAGCCGCAACCTCGAGCCCGAGTACATCACCGTCGTGGGCGGCGTCGCGTACGCGACCCTGCAGGAGGCGAACGCCATCGCGACGGTCGATCTCGCCTCGGCTACCGTCACGGACATCCACGCCCTCGGCTTCAAGGACCACGGCCTCGCGAAGAACGCTCTCGACCCGAGCGACCGCGACGACAAGGTCGCCCTCCGCACCTACGAGGGTCTCAAGGGCATGTACCAGCCCGACGCCATCGACTCCTACACCGCCGGCGGCACCACCTATCTCGTGACCGCGAACGAGGGCGACGCCCGCGAGTGGGGTGAGTACGCCGAAGCCGTCCGCGCCAAGGACCTCGGCTCCAAGGACCTCGCCCCCGTCTGCGCCGACAGCCCGGTCGCCGGCAAGCTCGGCAACGCCGACCTCGGCCGCCTGAACGTCACGATCGAGAACGGCCTCGACGCCGACCGCGGCTGCTACGAGGAGCTCTACTCCTTCGGCGGCCGCTCGTTCGCGATCTGGACGACCGACGGTGAGCTCGTCTGGGACTCCGGGTCGAGCTTCGAAGAGGTCACCGCGGCCGCTGCGCCCGAGTTCTTCAACTCCAACCACTCCGAGTCGAACCTCGAGGGCCGCAGCGACGACAAGGGGCCTGAGCCCGAGAGCGTCACGATCGGCGAGCTGAGCGGGCGCACCTACGCGTTCGTCGGCTTCGAGCGCGTCGGCGGTATCGCGGCGTACGACATCAGCGACCCGGCATCCCCCACGTTCGTCACCTACGTCAACAACCGCGACTTCTCGCAGTCCGTCGACGACGGCGGCGACCTCGCCACAGCCGGCGACCTGGGACCCGAGGGGGTCACCTTCATCCCCGCCGACCAGTCACCCAGCGGCACCCCGATGCTCGCGGTCGGCAACGAGGTCTCGGGGACGACCACCCTGTTCGCCATCGAGGACGCCCTCGACCCGATCGACATCGACATCCTGACGATCAACGACTTCCATGGACGCATCGAAGCGGGCAAGGACAGCTCTGCGAACCAGGTCGGCGCCGCCGTCCTCGCCGGTGCTGTGGATGCCGCCGAGGCGAAGAACCCCAACACGCTGGTCGTCTCGGCCGGCGACAACATCGGCGCGTCGACGTTCACGTCCTTCACCCAGGACGACGAGCCGACCATCGACTCGCTGGTCGCTGCCGGGCTCGACGTCTCGGCGGTCGGAAACCACGAGTTCGACCGCGGCTTCGACGACATCACCGACCGCGTCATCCCGTCCTACGGGAGCGAGGACTTCGCCCTCGGCGCGAACGTCTATGAGAAGGGCACGACGACCCCCGCCCTCCGCGAGTACACCGTGAAGACGGTCGACGGCGTGCGCGTGGCGTTCATCGGCACTGTCACCACCGACACCGCGACGATGGTGAGCCCCGACGGCATCGCCGGCATCACCTTCGGCGACCAGCTGACCGCCGCGAACCGCGTCGCGAAGAAGATCACCGACGGCGACCTCGCCGACGTCACGGTGCTGCTCACCCACTCGGGTACGGCGACATCGAACGACTGCGGCGTCGTGGCATCCGACCCGTCCGACTTCGGGAAGCTCGTCCGCGGTGCGTCCCCGGACATCGACGCGATCGTCTCGGCGCACACGCACCAGACATACGCATGCGAGGTCGCGGCGCCGGGCGGCGAGACCCGTCCGGTCATCCAGGCTGCCGAGTACGGCACCGCGATGGGCCGTCTGTCGCTCGAGGTCGACCGTTCCACCAAGGAGCTGCTGTCGATCGCGGGCACGACCGAGAAGCTCCTCGAGGGGGGCTACGCTCCGGATGCCGCCGTCGCGAAGATCGTGGCCGACGCCACCGCGTACGCCGAGGTCGAAGGGTCGAAGGAGGTCGGTCGCATCAGCGGCGACATCCTGCGGGGCGGTGTGAAGGGCTCGGACCGCGGCGTCGAATCGACGCTCGGCAACACCGTCGCGGACGTCTACCTGTGGGCCGCCTCGAACGAGGCCTACAGCGGGACGCCGGCGCAGATCGCTCTCATGAACCCGGGCGGCCTGCGTGCGGACCTGCTGAAGGGCGAGGACGGCATCGTCAGCTACCGCGAGGTCGCCGACGTGCAGCCGTTCGCGAACACCCTGGTCACCGTTCCCCTGACCGGCGCGCAGATCAAGGCGATCCTGGAGCAGCAGTGGAAGGCGACGGGCGAGCGCCCGAAGCTGCACCTGGGCGTCTCGGAGGGCTTCTCTTACGAATACACCGAAGCGACGCCCCTCCCGGGTGAGAGCGTCGGACGCTCAGGCGAGGTCACGTCGATGACGTTCAAGGGTGAGGAGATCGCCGCGGACGACGTCTTCACCGTCGTCACGAACTCGTTCCTGGCCGCCGGCGGCGACGGGTTCGCGGCCTTCGCCGAGGGCACCGTCCGCACCGACACCGGCCAGGCCGACCTCGCCGCCACGGTGGAGTACTTCGCGTCCCGCGACGTCGTCGACCCGGCGCCCCTCGGCCGAGCCGTCGAAGTCACCGAACCCACCGAACCCACTGAACCCGGCGAGCCCGGCGAGCCCGGCGAGCCGGGCGAACCGACCGAACCCGGCGAGCCGAGCGAACCCACCGAACCCGGCGAGCCCGGCGAACCGACCGAGCCCGGCGACACCGGGGCCTGGGCGACCGTCACCCTGAGCACGACGCGGGTCGAGCAGGGCGGGTCGTTCCGCGTGTCGGTGTCGGGCCTGACCGCCGGGCAGCAGATCGGCGCGACGCTGTTCAGCGAGCCGATGGTCATCACCGGCATCCCGGCAGCGGATGCCGACGGTCGCCTCGCCTTCACCGTCGCCGTTCCGGGCGACCTCGAGACCGGCGCCCACACCCTGGTCCTGAGCACCGACGGCGGACGGGACATCCGCGTCCCGATCACCGTCGTGCTGGCGGGGAGCCTCGCGAACGCCGGCGGCGATCCCGCTCCGCTCATCGCGCTCGTCGGGGGTGCGGGCGTGCTGCTGGTGCTCGGCGCGGTGCTGATGCGTCGACGTCGCCAGCTGGCCTGACCGGCTGACGCAGCGACGGCCCCTCACCTGCGGGTGGGGGGCCGTCGCCGTCGGGCGGATGCCGCGGTCAGGCGTCCCAGCGTCGCAACAGCGCGGCGAGCGCCTGACCGCCGCCGATGCACATCGTGACGATCGCGAACTCACTGCCGGTGCGCTGCAGCGTCAGCGCTGCGCGGACGGTGAGGATCGTGCCGGTGGCGCCGACCGGGTGGCCGAGCGCGATCGCCCCGCCGTAGGGGTTCGTCCGTTCCGGGTCGAGTCCCGTGTCGCGCATGACGGCGATCACCTGCGACGCGAACGCCTCGTTGAGTTCGACCGTCGACACGTCGGCGGGGGTCAGCCCCGTCTGCGCGAAGAGCTTGCGCAGCGCGATCGTCGGCGCGTACCCCATGATGGCGGGGTCCAGGGCCGCTGTCGTGACCGCCTCGATCGTCGCGAGCGCAGGCAGCCCCTCGGCCCGCACATCGGACTCCCGCATCAGCACTGTCGCTGCGGCACCGTCGTTGATGCCCGAGGCGTTGCCTGCCGTCACGGTGCCGTCGGGGGTGAAGGCGGGCCGCAGCCGGCCGAGCGCCTCCAGCGTCGTGTCGGGGCGCGGGTGCTCATCGAGGGACACCTCGACGGGCCGCCGATCGGTGGTCGTCGTGACGGCGATCTCCTCCGCGAACGCGGCGCGGGCGGCATCCGTCGACGCTCGTCGCTGCGACTCGAGGGCGTAGGCATCCTGCTCGGCGCGCGTCACCCCGAACCGCTCCGCGACGGTCTCGGCGGTCGTCCCCATGTGCCGCCCGCTGAACGGGTCGGTCAGCATCGCGAGCGTGCCGTCGAGCAGCTGCCGGTGCCCGAGCGTCGCGCCGGAGCGGGCGTCCATGTCGTAGAACGGCATGCGCGTCATGTTCTCGGCGCCGCCGGCCACGGCAACGTCGATGCCACCCCAGCGCAGTTCCTGCGCGGCCGACCAGATCGATTGCAGCCCCGAACCGCACAGCCGGTTCACCGTGAAAGCGGGGGTGTCGTCCGCGAGACCCGCCGCGAGCGCGATGCGCCGCGCGATGTAGGCGTCACCGGCGACCTGGCCGATCGTCCCGATCACGACCTCGCCGACGCGCGCGGCGTCGACCGTCGACCGTTGGAGCGCCGCGGACACCGCCTGCGCGCCGAGCTCGTGCGCGGGTGTGCCGCGGAACGCACCGTCGAACCGGCCGACGGGAGTGCGCGCACCGGCGACGATGGCGATGCGCTCTGCGGAGGTCATCCCGCGGCTTCCTCGGGCCGTTCGAGGGCCTCGACCTCGGCGGCATCCGGGACGTAGCCCTCGATGTGACGTTCGTCCTCGCCGCCGTACGCCGAGAGGGGCCGGATGAGGGCGTTGGATGCCTGCTGCTCCATGATGTGCGCCGTCCACCCGGTGATGCGGGCGGCGATGAACAGCGGCGTGAAGGTCAGCGTGTCGAAGCCCATCAGGCTGTACGCGGGACCCGACGGGTAGTCGAGGTTCGGGTAGATGCCCTTGCGGGAGACGAACTCCGACTTGAGCGTCTCGTACAACTCGGCGACGTCGGGCCGGTCGTAGTGCGCGACGAGCGTGTCGAGCGCCGCCTTCATCGTCGGCACGCGCGAGTCGCCGCGCTTGTAGACCCGGTGCCCGAAGCCCATGATCTTGCGCTTGGCGGCGAGCGCTTCGTCGAGCCACGGGATGACGGCGTCGGCCGTGCCGATCTCGTCGAAGATGTGCATGACGGCCTCGTTGGCGCCGCCGTGGAGCGGTCCCTTCAGCGCACCGATCGCACCGACGACGGACGAGTACAGGTCGCTGAGGGTCGACGCGATCACGCGGGCGGTGAAGGTCGACGCGTTGAACGAATGCTCGGCGTACAGGACCATCGAGCGGTTGAACGCGTCGACGACGGCCTCGTCGGGCTCCTCGCCGAAGGTCATCCAGAGGAAGTTCGCGGCGTAGCCGAGGTCTTCGCGCGGCTCGACGATCTCCTGTCCGCGGCGGCGGCGCTGACCGTACGCGACGACGGCGGGGAGGATCGCGAAGAGGCGGATGCTGCGGTCCAGGTTCTCCGCCGGCGTCCCCGCGGCGTCCAGCACGTTCGCGATGCCCGCCGTCTCGAACGCGCCGAGCAGGCTGACGACCGTCCGCGCCTCATCCATCGGGTGCGCCGAGGTCGGCATCGCGTCGATGAAGGAGCGGATGTCGTCGGGCAGCGCGCGGTTCGCCCGCTCGACCGCCTGCAGCTCGGCGAGCTGGTCGTCCGTGGGCAGCTCGCCGTGCCACAGCAGGTAGGCGACCGCCTCGAACGGCTGCGTCGCCGCGAGCTCTTGCACGGGGTACCCGCGGTACAGCAGCGAGTTCGTCTCGGGGTTGACCTTGCTGATCGAGGTCGTGTCGGCGTAGACGCCGGCGAGGCCCTTCTTGATGTCGGGGTCGCTCATGTTCGCTCCTGTTCGTCGACCGTCAGCGGTCGATGCGGAAGGTGAAGACGTTCGTGTCGAAGTGGTTATACGACTCGTAGTCGATGAGGTCGTACAGGTCGGCGCGGTGCTGCATCTCGCCGAGGCGGGACGTGAGGTGCCCCTCGTCGATCAGCGTATCGAGCGCGCGCTCGGCTGCGCCCATAGCGATCCTCAGGAGCGATACCGGCCAGATCACGATGTTCACCCCGACGTCCCGCAGTTGGTCGACGGTGAACAGATCGCTCTTCCCGAACTCGGTCATGTTCGCGAGGATCGGCACGTCCACCGCCGCCCGCACCGCGGCGAACTCTTCGAGCGTCCGCATCGCCTCGGGGAAGATCGCATCGGCCCCGGCGTCGACCAGTTTGCGCGCACGGTCGGTCGCGGCATCCAGTCCCTCGACGGCTCGGATGTCGGTGCGCGCCATCACGAGGAAGTTCGGATCGCGACGCGCGTCGACGGCGGCGCGGATCCGCTTGAGTGCTGTGTCCTCGTCGACGACCGCCTTGCCGTCGAGATGGCCGCAGCGCTTCGGGTTCACCTGATCCTCGATGTGCGCACCGGCGATGCCGGCGTCCTCGAGGGTCTGGATCGTCCGCGCCACGTTCATGGGCTCGCCGAACCCCGTGTCGGCATCGATGATCGCGGGGAGCTCCGTCTGGCGGGCGATCTGCTGGCCGCGGGCGGCGACCTCGGTCAGGGTCGTCAGTCCGATGTCGGGGAGCCCGAGATCGGCGGAGAGGACGGCGCCCGAGATGTAGACGCCCTCGAAGCCCTTCCGTCCGATGAGGCGGGCCGACAGCGGGTTGAACGCGCCGGGGAAGCGCAGGAGTTCCCCCGTCGCGAGCCGCTCGCGGAACAGACGGCGCTTCGCGTTCGCGGGTGTCTGTGCGTACAGCATCAGCGCGCCTCCCTTCCGCCCACGGGGCGTTCCGTATTCAGTCCCGACGTATCGTCGCCGTCGACACGCGCCCCTGAACCGCGCGGTTCGAGACACCCGCCAGGCCGGACGCCCGAGCGCAGAGACTGAATACCGAACGCTCGACCCATCAGCCCGGTCATCAGAACAGCCCCTTCGGGGCCGGCGCCGCTTCGAGCACGCCCGGCGCCGCAACGATGTCGAGCTGCCGCACCTCGTCGGCCGTCAGCTCGGGCAGGCGCTCCACCAGCGCGAGGAACCGGTCGATCTCGGCGGGCTCGAGCACGGGCTCCGCCAGCAGGCGGAACTTGCGCACGTAGTCCGCGCGGGCGAACGGGCGGGCTCCGAGGGGGTGCGCATCCGCGACGGCGATCTCGTCCACGACGGCCCTGCCGTCGGTCAGCGTGATCTCCACGCGTCCGCCGAACGCCTTCTCGTCCGGGTTCTCCGAGTGGTAGCGCCGCGTCCACTCGACATCCTCGGCGGTCGTGACCTTGTGCCACAGCTCGACCGTGTCGGGGCGGCCGGCGCGCTCGGGCGCGTACGAGTCGACGTGGTGCCAGCCGCCGTCCTGCAGCGCGACCGCGAAGATGTACGGGATCGAGTGGTCGAGCGTCTCGCGGGATGCCGTGGGGTCGTACTTCTGCGGGTCGCCGGCGCCCGAGCCGATCACGTAGTGCGTGTGGTGGCTCGTGTGCAGCACGATCGAGGCGATGTTGGCCGGGTCGCGGAGTTCGGGCCGCTCGGTGCCGAGCTTGCGGGCGAGGTCGATCCAGGCCTGCGCCTGATACTCGGCCGAGTGCTCCTTCGTGTACGTGTCGAGGATGCCGCGCTTCGGCTCCCCTGCTGCCGCGAGCGGCACGTCGTACGCGGCGTCCTTGCCGTCGAGGAGCCACGCGATGACGCCGTCCTCGCCCTCGTAGATGGGGGACGGCGAGGTCTCGCCGCGCATCGCACGGTCGACGGCCTCGACCGCCATCTTGCCGGCGAAGGCGGGGGCGTGCGCCTTCCACGTGGAGATCTCGCCCTTGCGCGACTGACGCGTCGCGGTCGTGGTGTGGAGAGCCTGGCCGACGGCCTGGTAGATCGTGTCGACGTCGAGGCCGAGGAGCGTGCCGATGCCCGCGGCCGCCGAGGGGCCGAGGTGCGCGACGTGGTCGATCTTGTGCTTGTGCAGGCTGATCGCTCGGACGAGGTCGACCTGGATCTCGTATCCGGTGGCGAGGCCGCGGACGAGCGCGGCGCCGTCGGCGCCGACGTGCTGCGCGACGGCCAGGATCGCGGGGATGTTGTCGCCCGGGTGCGAGTACTCCGCCGCGAGGAAGGTGTCGTGGTAGTCGAGTTCACGCACGGCGACGCCGTTCGCCCACGCCGCCCACTCGGGGCTCGTGCGGGTCTCGTTGTCGACGCCGAAGACCGTTCCGCCGTGGCCGCCGGTCGACACCGGGTGCGACAGCGCCTGCGAACGGGCCGCGCTGACGGGTCGACGGGTGAGGGATGCCGCGGCCACCGCCGCGTTGTCGATGATCCGGTTGACGATCATGTCGATGACGTCGGACTCGACCGCGACCGGGTCGACGGCGACCTGGGCGATCTTGTAGGCGAGCTGCTCCTCGCGGGGAAGCGGCTCGTCGCTGCGGTAGACGCGGACGTGGTGGGTGACGGTCATGTCGTTTCCTCCGGGGTGTCGGACAGGGAGTCGAGTATCGAGGTCAGGGCGTTGTGCAGGTGCACGTGCGTCGCGTGCGCGGCGAGGTCGGCATCGCCTGACGCGATCGCGCTCGCGATGAGACGGTGCTCCGAGACGGATGCCGCGAGTCGTTCGGGCTTGTCGCGGGCGAGACGCCGGACGCGTACGAGATGCGTGCGGACGGTGCGCAACGCGGACGTCAGGTAGTCGTTGCCGACGGCCGCGTCGAGCTCCGCATCGAATCGCGCGATGAGCGCGTAGTACGCGTCGGCATCGGAGACGGGCCCATCGCCGGCGTCGACGGCGGCGAAGTCCGCGGCGAGCGCAGCGAAGATCGAGCGGTCCGGCGCACGCGAGGCCAACCGCGCCGCCGTCTCCTCGAGCGCGCGGCGGACGTCGAAGAGCGCGCGGATGTCGTCGACGTCGATGCCGGTGACGACGGTGACCCGCGGCGATGCCTGCTCGACGAGCCCATCGGCGGCCAGACGGCGGAGCGCCTCACGCAGCGGGGTCCGGCTCACCCCGAGCCGCGCAGCCTGCTCGACCTCGCCCAGCACGGCGCCGGGGCGCAGCGT
The DNA here is from genome assembly GCF_900102005.1 of Microbacterium sp. LKL04. NCBI lineage: Bacteria > Bacillati > Actinomycetota > Actinomycetes > Micrococcales > Microbacteriaceae > Microbacterium > Microbacterium sp. LKL04. Next base: position 2,104,321 of record NZ_LT627736.1, read on the forward strand.
GCCGTCCTGGATCTCGCCCAGCAGCGTCTCGTACGCGCGCACGCCGGCGAAACGCGCGGGGGCATCGGTCATGGCCTCAGTGTATGCACAAGGCGACCCTCCGGGGGCGGGCGAGCCTGAATCGGGAAGTTATGTATACACGGACACGGCACCGGCATCCCATGAGGCGACGGCCGTCAGCACGGCCTCGAGGCTGCGGTCCGCGGCATCCGGATCCACCCTCGCGACGGCAAGCGCCGCGATGACGAGCGATGCGCAGACCTCCGCCAGCGCCGCTCGCGACCCTGCGGAGATCTCGGGTCGCGCGGAGTCGACGCCCGCAGCGATCGCGGATCGGAGCTCATCCGTGTAACCCGTGACGAGCGCACGCACGTCCGGATCGTCGTCGACGACGGGTGCGCACGCGGCGTTGAGCAGCAGGCATCCCGCCTGCGCCCGGGGGGTGCCGCTGGCGATCGCAGCGCGCATCTCGGCGATGTACCGCTCGAGCGCCTCGGGACCGGCATCCGCCTGATGCAGGCGACCGATGCGCGAGCGCACGACCTCATCGAGGTACCGCGCGACGACGGCTTCGAAGAGCCCCTTCTTGCTGCCGAAGGCGTGGTAGAGGCTCGAGCGCTTCAGACCGGTCGCTTGCTCGAGCTCCCCGATGCCGGTCTCGGCGTAGCCGCGCGCCCAGAAGACGTCGCGCGCGGCGCGGATGACGTCGTCGCGGTCGAATGCGCTGGTGCGGCCCATGGTGGATCCTCTCGGTCACTCGTAGTATATTGTACCGATCGTTACAAAATGACGCTTGGAGAAAACATGCGCGCAGTCACCCACCCCGTTTTCGGCGAACCGGCCGACGTCCTGGAGACGACGGAGACCCCCGACCCGACGCCCGGCGCCGGTGAGGTCCGCGTCCGCCTCCTCGCCTCCCCCATCCACAACCACGACCTGTGGACCATCCGCGGCACCTACGGCTTCAAGCCGGAACTCCCGGCCCGCTCCGGCACCGAGGCCGTCGGTGTCGTCGAAGAGCTCGGCGAGGGCGTCGAGAACCTGCAGGTCGGTCAGCGTGTCGCCACCGGCGGCACCTTCGGCGTCTGGGCCGAGCAGTTCGTCGCCCGCGCCGCAGGCCTCATCCCCGTGCCCGAGGGCCTTCCCGACGAGCAGGCCGCGCAGCTGGTCTCCATGCCGTTCAGCGCGATCAGCCTCATCGACTTCCTCGACCTCAAGCCCGGCGACTGGATCGTCCAGAACGCCGCCAACGGCGCGGTCGGCCGCATGGTCGCCCAGATCGGTCGCGCCCGCGGCCTCAACGTCCTCGGCCTCGTTCGCCGCAGCGCCGCCGTCGCGGAGCTCGCCGAGCAGGGCATCGACCGCATCGTCGCCGTCGACACCGACGACTGGCAGGACAAGGTCGCCGAGATCACCGGCGGCGCCTCGATCATCGCCGGCGTCGACTCCGTCGGCGGCGAGTCGAGCGGCCACGTCCTCTCGCTCCTCGGCGAGAACGCCACCCTCGTCGTCTTCGGCGCGATGGATGCCCCGGTCATGGAGCTCGCCTCCGGTCCGGTCATCTTCCGCCACATCACGATCAAGGGCTTCTGGGGCAGCAAGGTCAGCACCGAGATGGATGCCGCCAAGCGCGGCCAGCTCTTCGGCGAGCTCGCCCAGCACCTCTCGTCCGGCGTCCTGACCCTCCCGGTCTCGGCGACCTTCCCGCTCGAGCAGGCGCGCGACGCCGCCCGTGCGAGCCTGACCGCCGGCCGCGTCGGCAAGGTCCTGCTGCGCCCGTGACCCGGGGCCTGTGCGCGGCCTCCGTGCCGCGCACGGGTACCGTGGACCGGTGACCGAAACCTCCCGCTATGTCGTGGCCACCGACGGCGCCTGCAAGGGCAACCCCGGACCGACGGGGTGGGCCTGGGTCGGCGAGGACGGCCACTGGGCCGCGGGCTCGGTCATCCAGGGCACCAACAACGTCGGCGAATTGCTCGGTCTCCTGAAGGCGATCGAGGATCACGCGGATGTCAGCGAGCTCGTCGTCCAGGCGGACTCGAAGTACGCGATCGACACCTACGAGAGGTGGATGGACGGTCACCGGCGCCGCGGCTGGAAAACCTCCACCGGTGCGCCGACCAAGAACGTCGACCTTCTCGAGCAGCTGATCGTGGCTCGTGACGCCCGCCGCGCGGCAGGCCTTCCCGACGTCGTACTCGAGCATGTCCGCGGCCACCGGGGTCACGTCCTCAACGAGTGGGCCGACGAGCGCGCCGTGCGCGGGGCGGAACACGCGGCATCCGGCAAGGAATCCGCGTGGTCGTCGCTCGGCGGCAAGCACGAGAAGCTCGACGTCTCCGAGGCGCCCAAGAAGAAGCGCTGACTCAGCGGGCCTGAGCCAGCAGCTCCACCAGCCGATCGAGTGCGGGCCGCTGCCCCTTCACGACGCGTTCACGGGCTCTGGCCAGCGGCATCCACTCTGCGCGATCGACCTCGGGGAATGATGCCGTCCGGCCCGATCGTGGCGGCCACTCCATCTCGAACTCGCCGAAGACGAACGCGTCCGCCTCGAAGCCCGCGCCGTCGGCGACGAACACCGTGACGCGCTTGCCCGTCGAGTAGGCGAACGTGCCGAGCTCGGCGTAGTCGACCTCGGGCGGCAGGATGCCGAGTTCTTCGCGGAACTCCCGCTTCGCGGCATCCAGGGCATCCTCGCCGTCCTCGAGTTCACCCTTCGGGACCGACCAGGCACCCTCGTCCTTGTTCGCCCAGTACGGCCCGCCCATGTGAGCGACGAACGCCGACACCCCGCCCTCACCGTCGAGACGGTAGAGCAGGATGCCGGCGCTGTGCGTGGCCACGGACGGGCGGCGCTCGTCAGATCAGGCGGGACTTCGGCGAGACCGAGTACGTCTCCTCCGGGTCGGTGACCGCTGCCGGCGCGAGGGCATCGTTGATGGCGGCGTACGTGTCGTCGTCGAGCTCGATGCCCGAGGCCTTCACGGTGTCCTCGAGCTGCTCAGGACGCGACGCCCCGATGATCGCCGCGGCGATGTTCGGGTTGTGCAGCACCCACGCGAGGGCGAGCTGCGGCATCGTGATGCCCGCGCCCTCGGCGATCGGCTGCAGCTTCTGCACGGCGGTGAGCGTCTCGTCCTTCATGAAGCGCTTGATCATGTCGGATCCGCCCTTCTCGTCGGTCGCGCGCGACCCCTCGGGAAGGGGCTGGCCCGGCTTGTACTTGCCGGTGAGGACGCCCTGCGCCAGCGGCGACCAGACGATCTGCGAGATGCCGAGCTCCTCGGAGGTCGGGATGACCTTGCCCTCGATGACGCGCCACAGCGCGGAGTACTGCGGCTGGTTCGAGACGAGCTGGAAGCCCAGCTCCTTCGACAGCGCGTGTCCGGCGCGGAGCTGCTCAGCCGTCCATTCGCTGACGCCGATGTAGAGCGCCTTGCCCTGGCGGACGATGTCGGCGAAGGCCTGCATCGTCTCTTCGAGCGGGGTCTCGTAGTCGTAGCGGTGCGCCTGGTAGAGGTCGACGTAGTCGGTGTTCAGGCGCTTCAGGGAACCGTTGATGCCCTCGAGGAGGTGCTTACGCGAGAGTCCGTGGTCGTTCGGACCCTTGGGACCGGTCGGCCAGTAGACCTTCGTGAAGATCTCGAGGGATTCGCGGCGCTGACCCTTGAGCGCCTCTGCGAGAACGGACTCGGCCGCGGTGTTGGCGTACGCGTCGGCGGTGTCGAACGAGCTGATGCCGAGGTCGAGGGCCTTGTGAACCGTCGCGATCGCCGCGTCGTTCTCGACCTGCGACCCGTGGGTGAGCCAGTTGCCGTAGGTGAGTTCAGTGATCTTGAGGCCGCTGTTGCCCAGGAATCGATAATTGACCATGCGTTCGACGCTACTCCCGGGTGCTATCTCGACACGGGGCTCTTGACAGCGTTACGCCGCGGGCAGAATCGCCGGCCGGTCAGACCGATGCCACTGACCTGACCTGGGTCAGACCGATGCCACTGGCCTGACCTGGGTCAGACCGATGCCACTGGCCTGACCTGGGTCAGACCGATGCGGCAGCGACCTGATCATCCTCGGTCGCGACGAGCTGACCGCACGCGCCGTCGATCTCCTTGCCGCGGGTGTCGCGGAGGGTCGTCGGGATGCCGGCCTCGTTGAGGCGTCGCACGAACTCGTTCTGCACGTCGACGTCCGACGAGGTCCAGATCGATCCGGGCGTCGGGTTCAGCGGGATCGGGTTCACGTGCACCCAGCCGCGACCGCGCTGGTTGAGCTTGTCGGCGAGGAGGTCGGCGCGCCAGGCGTGGTCGTTCATGTCCTTGATGAGCGCGTACTCGATCGAGACGCGGCGGCCGGTCTTCTCGAAGTACTCGCGCGCGGCGTCGAGCGCTTCGTCGACCTTCCAGCGGGAGTTCACCGGGATGAGCTCGTCGCGCAGCAGGTCGTCGGGCGCGTGCAGCGACAGCGCGAACGTGACCGGGATGTCCTCGTTGCTCAGCTTGCGGATCGCGGGGACCAGGCCCACCGTCGAGACGGTGATGCCGCGTGCGCTCATGCCGAGGCCGTGCTTCTTGTCGACCATCGTCCGGACGGCCTGCATGACCCGGGCGTAGTTGGCGAGCGGCTCACCCATGCCCATGAAGACGATGTTCGTGACGCGCTCGTCCTTGTGGCCGACCTTCCGGGGGTCGCCGAGGCCGCCATCGGCGATGAGCCGGTTGGCGCGGACGACCTGGTCGACGATCTCGGCCGCAGACATGTTGCGGGTGAGGCCGGCCTGTCCGGTCGCGCAGAACGGGCAGTTCATGCCACAGCCGGCCTGGCTCGACACGCAGAGCGTGATGCGGCCGGTGTAGCGCATGAGCACCGACTCGACGAGGGCGCCGTCGTGCAGGCGCCACAGGAACTTGATCGTGTCGCCACCGTCGGTCTCAAGGCGGCGCACCTCGGTCATGAGATTCGGCAGGAGTCCGCCGACGAGCTCCTCGCGGTTACCTGCCGGCAGATCGGTCATGTGGGCGGGGTCCGACGTGTAGTGCTGGAAGTAGTGCTTCTCGAGCTGCCCGGCGCGGAAGCCCGGCATCCCGAGCTCCTTCAGCTTCTCGACGCGCGCATCGTGATCGAGGTCGGCGAGGTGCACCGGCGGCTTGCCGCGCTTGGGGCTCGCGAACTGCAGGAGCGGGCGACCCTCGGCATCCTTCGCCTGCGTCCACCCCTCGGTCGCGGGCCGCACCTGCTTGGGCGTCGTCGTACGCACGGCGGACATGCCTTCAGGGCGCGCGGAAGTGGGCTCGGTCATGCCTTCCAGGCTACCGGCGACGGGCTGGACGGATGCCGGACGACTCTAGACTCGGGGCATGACGGATGGGGCTCCGCGGCGCCGCGGAACGGTTGTGCACAAGGTGCTCAACAACAACGTCGTCATCTCGCTCGACGAGCAGGGCCGCGAACGCGTCCTCATGGGCCGCGGCCTCGGATTCCAGCTGAAGCCCACCGACTCCCTCGACCCTGCCAAGGTCGAGAAGACCTTCATCCTCGACGCCGGCGAGGACGGCGAGCGCGAACGCCGGATGCTGACCGACACCCCCTACCCGATCATCGAAGCCGTCTCGCGCGCCGTCGACCAGGCCGAGCGGACTCTCGGGCATCACCTCGGGCGCCGGTTGACCGTCGCGGTCATCGACCACGTCCAGTTCGTGCTGGAACGCTTGGACAAGGGCATCCGAATCCCGACGGCGAACATGCCGGAGCTGCGCGTCCTCCACCCGGCGGAGTTCGCCGCAGCCGCCGCGATGGCGGCGTCGATCTCCGAGGCACTCGGAACGGAACTGCCCGCCGAGGAGGCCGTCTTCCTCACGATGCACCTCCTGAACGCCACGCGGGACGAGCCGAACGGGACCGCTGCGCTGCTGTTCCGCCGCGTGCAGCACGTCGTCCTGACGGTCGAGAACGGGCTCGGCGTGAAGCTCGACGTCGAAAGCCCCGACTACGCCCGGTTCGTGCTGCACATCCAGTTCCTCTTGCAGCGGCTCGTGTCCAGATCGATGCTGCGCAGCGCCGACAGCTCGTTCTTCGAGTTCGCCAAGCACAGCTACCCGCGGTCGTATGCGATCGCGCAGGAGGTCAAGGCCTACGTCCGTGCGGCCACGGAGTCCGAGCTCACCGACGAGGAGCTGTTGTACGTCATTGTGCACGTCGAGCGGCTCGCATCCCAGGTCACCGCTTCGCCGGAGTGACCCTCGCGTCCCATTCGGATGCATGCTAACGTGACCTTCCGCAGGGCGATGCCGCCCTGCACGCGACGGATTGTTACTGCGACAGCAGGCAAAACCTGAACTCACATCGCTCGATGAGCGATGAACGAGTTCAGGTTTTTTTGTTGCCCGGAAACGGCTCCGACGCGTGACCCACCCGAGATGTGCCGCACCGATGCGGCAAGGAAGAGCGTGTCCCGATGGACTACTCGAAGACCGCGGCCGGCGTCCTGAAGGGCGTCGGCGGAGAAGAGAACGTCAGTTCGCTCGTGCACTGCGCGACGCGCCTGCGCTTCGTCCTCAAGGACGAGTCGAAGGCCGACAGCGCCGCCGTCAAGGCGACGCCCGGTGTCGTGACGGTCGCCCAGGCCGGCGGCCAGTATCAGGTCGTCATCGGCAACGACGTGCCCGACGTCTTCGCCGAGATCGGCAAGATCTCGAAGCTCGGCGCGGCCTCCGCCGACGGCGCGGCGAGCGACGCCCCGAAGGGCAACCTCTTCAACCGCTTCATCTCGATGATCTCGGCGATCTTCACGCCCGTCCTGTGGGCGCTCGCCGGCACGGGTCTGCTGAAGGCGTTCCTCGCGGCGGCCGTCACGTTCGGCTGGATCGCGACCGACACCTCGACCTACGCCGTCCTCAACGCACTGTCGGACGCCTTCATCAACTTCCTGCCGATCGCCCTGTCGATCACGGCCGCTCGCTACTTCAAGGCGAACGAGTGGACCTCGCTCGCGATCGCCGGCGCGCTCGTCTATCCGACGATGGCGGGCCTGGTCGGGCAGCCGGGGCTCAGCTTCTTCGGCATCCCCTTCACGATGGTCAGCTACGTCTCGAGCGTCATCCCGATCATTGTGATCGTCTGGCTGCAGAGCTACGCCGAGAAGTTCCTTTACCGCGTGCTCCCGGGCGCCGTGAAGCGCTTCATGACCCCGATGATCGTGGTGCTCATCGCCGTCCCGCTGGTCTTCGTCGTCATCGGCCCGATCTCGGACCTCCTCGGCGGTGGCCTGGGCAAGGGCATCGGCTGGGTCTTCGAGAACGCCCCGTGGGCGGGTGGCGCCATCATGGGCGGCCTCTGGCAGGTCTTCGTGATCTTCGGTCTGCACTGGGGTCTCGTTCCGCTGTTCACCCTCGAGTTCCAGACCACGGGACAGATCCTGCTGGTCGGCCCCGTCTTCGCCGCGGTCCTCGCGCAGGCGGCCGCCGTCGCCGGCGTCTGGGTGCGTGCGCGCAACAAGAACCTCAAGTCGCTCGCGGCCCCCGCGACCCTGTCGGGCTTCCTCGCCGGCATCACCGAGCCCGCGATCTACGGCATCAACCTTCCCCTCAAGCGCCCGTTCGCCTTCGGCATCGTCGGCGGCGCGATCGGCGGCGCGATCATCGGCATCGGCGGCGTCTTCGCAAAGGCGTTCGTCGTCCCCTCCGGCCTCGCCCTTCCGGCCCTGTTCGGTAACGGCAACATGTTCATGCTCGTCATCGGCCTCGGTGTCGCGATCGTCGTCCCGTTCCTGCTCACCGTGATCATCGGCTTCGTCGAGCCCGCTGAGGATGCGGCGCCCGCCCCGGCGACCGCGGAGAACGACCTCGCCGTCCTCAGCCCGCTCGATGGCACCGTGGTCCCGCTGTCCGAGACGCCGGATGCCGCGTTCGCCGAGGGCGCGCTCGGCGACGGCGTCGCGATCCTCCCTCGCAGCGGAGCCCTGTACGCCCCGTTCGACGCGACGATCGCCGCCGCGTTCCCGACCGGCCACGCCATCGGCCTGCGTCACGCGGACGGCGCCGAGGTGCTGATCCACATCGGCATCGACACGGTCAAACTCGGCGGGCAGCACTTCGACGTGAAGGTCACGACGGGCCAGCAGGTGAAGGCCGGCGACCTGCTCGTCGAGTTCGACGGCGACGCGATCGAGAAGGCCGGGTACGACCTGACCACGCCGATCGTCGTCACCAACGGCGAGCTCTACCCGGCGATCACCGACCGCGCTGCAGGCCCCATCGCCCACGGTGAGCCGCTGTTCACGGCGGTCTCGGTCGAGTCCGCGGCCGTCACGGCCTGACCCGCTCCGGATGCCGGGTGCCGCCGCACCCGAAGCGGCGACACCCGGCATCCCCCTCCCCCTCGAACCCACACGACACGACACGAAAGCGACTCATGAGCACCATCTCGTTCCCCGACGGCTTCCTCTGGGGCGGCGCGACCGCCGCGAACCAGCTCGAGGGCGCATACCTCGAAGACGGCAAGGGACTCTCGATCCAGGACGTGATGCCGCAGGGCATCATGACCCCGCGCAGCGAGGGCCCGACGGACGACAACCTGAAGCAGGTCGGCATCGACTTCTACCACCGGTACGCGGAGGACATCGCGCTCTTCGCCGAGATGGGGTTCAAGACCTTCCGGTTCTCGATCGCCTGGAGCCGCATCTTCCCCAAGGGCGACGAGACCGAACCCAACGAAGCCGGCCTCGCGTTCTACGACCGGGTCCTCGACGAGCTCGAGCGCCACGGCATCGAGCCGCTCGTCACGATCTCGCACTACGAGACCCCGTTACACCTCGCCGAGACCTATGACGGCTGGGTCAACCGCGACATGATCGGCTTCTACGAGCGCTACGTGCGGACGCTCTTCTCGCGCTACGGCGCCCGCGTGAAGTACTGGCTGACCTTCAACGAGATCAACTCGATCGTGCACGCGCCCTTCATGTCGGGCGGGATCAACACCCCGAAGGACGAGCTGTCGCCCTCGGACCTGTACCAGGCGATCCACCACGAGCTCGTTGCATCGGCGCTCGCGACCAAGGTGGCCCGTGAGCTCGCACCGAACGCGCAGGTCGGCTGCATGGTGCTGTCGATGCCGGTCTACCCGCTGACGCCGAACCCCGACGACGTGTTCGCGGCGCTCACGACGGAGCGCGTCAACCTCGCCTTCGGCGACATCCACGTGCGCGGCGAGTACCCCGGCTACTACCTGCGGAGCCTGCGCGAGCAGGGTGTTGAGCTGAACATCACCGACGAGGACCGCACGCTCCTCAAGGAGAACACCGTCGACTTCGTGTCGTTCAGCTACTACTCCTCGATCTGCGAGACGACCGACGAGTCGAAGCGCGTCATGGGCGAAGGCAACCTCTTCGGCGGCGTCAAGAACCCGACGCTGAAGGAGTCGGAGTGGGGCTGGCAGATCGACCCCGTCGGCCTCCGCCTCGTGCTGAACCAGTTCTGGGACCGCTGGCAGAAGCCGCTGTTCATCGTCGAGAACGGCCTGGGCGCGAAGGACCAGCTCGTCGAGGTCGACGGTGTGAAGACCGTCCAGGACGACTACCGCATCGCGTACCTGCAGGCGCACCTCGAGGCGGTCGGTGAAGCTATCGCCGACGGCGTCGACCTCATGGGCTACACGACCTGGGGGTGCATCGACCTCGTCTCGGCGTCGACCGCGCAGCTCAGCAAGCGGTACGGCTTCATCTACGTCGACCGGAACGACGACGGCAGCGGATCACTCGATCGCTACAAGAAGGCGTCGTTCGACTGGTACGCGGAGGTCATCCGCACGAACGGCGCGTCGCTGGCGCGCTGACTTGCCCTCCGATGCGGTCGTGGTTCGCCACGGCCGCATCGTTGTTCCCGGGGGTCCCGAGCCGGGCGGCGAGCGCTGCGATGTCGGCGGGCGTCGTGCGGCAGCACCCGCCGACGAGGCGGGCACCGGCATCCACCCAGTCGTCGACATCGGTGAAGGCGGACCCGGGTTCGCCGCGCCAGGTCCGGGATGCCGCATCCCACCGCTCGCCGCTGTTCGGGTACACGACGGCCGCTACCCCGGCCGGCACGTGCGAGAAGACGGCGGGAATGAGGTCGGGCGGGCAGCAGTTCGCCCCGACCGCGACGACCCCCGAGGCGGACGCCGCCGTGGCGAGGGCGGATGCCAGGCCGCCGCCGTCGAACGCCGTGCTCGCCGCGGACACCGAAATCCACGCCGGGACGTCGACCCCCTCGAGCGCGAGGGCGATCGCCTCGACCTCGACGGGAGAGGCGATGGTCTCGATCGCGAGCAGGTCGGCGCCGGCCGCGGCGAGCACCTCGATGCGGCGCCGATGCCACCGCGCCAGGTCGGTCGCAGAGACCCCGTAGTCCCCCGTGTACTCGCTGCCGTCGGCACGGACCGCTCCGAACGGACCGACGGATGCCGCGACCCACGCCCGCCCCTGCGCCGCTTCTCGCGCGAGCCGGACCGACGCCGTGAGCAGCCGGTCGACGGCCGCCTGGTCGTACCCGGCAGCGCCGAGGTTGTCGTACCCGAGCTGGTAGGAGGCGGTCGTGATCACCTCGGCGCCCGCGGCGACGAACTCGGCGTGCACGTCGCGGACATCGCCCGGCGCCTCGATGAGGACACCGGCCGACCAGAGCGCGCCGGCGAGGTCGTGCCCGCGGGCTTCGAGCATCGTCCCGAGTCCGCCGTCCAGGACGAGGGGGCGGCCTGCGATCACGGCGCGGACATCGGGCATGCGGTCACTCTAGGCTCGCCCGCTCTGCTCTCCCCCGTCGCATTACGCTGAAAGATGTGACGACTTCCCGCATCCGCCCGATCTCCGTGGACGACGCCGGCGAGGTGCTCACCCTGCAGCGCGCCGCCTTCGTGCAGGAGGCGCTCATCTACGACGCCGTCGACATGCCGCCGCTCACGCAGACCCTCGACGAGGTTCGCGCGGAGCTCGAGGAGAACCTCGGATGCGTCGCCCTCGACGGCGAGCGCATCGTGGGCTGCGTGCGGGCACGCCTCGACGGCGACCTGCTGCTCATCGGCCGGATCGCGATCGCCCCCGACCAGCAGGGATCGGGCCTCGGCACCTCGCTGCTGTCCGCCGTCGAGGAGCGCGGCAGGGATGCCGGGGCGACGACCGCCGAGCTGTTCACCGGGTCGCTGAGCGAGGCGAACCTCCGCCTCTACGAGCGCGAGGGGTACGAGGAGAGCGAACGGGTCCCCGGCGACGACGGGACCGAGCAGGTCTTCCTGCGCAAGCGGCTCTGAACCGGCCGTCCCTCTCCGTCCGGGAGAATGGTCCTATGACGCGCATCGCCTTCCTTGACGTGGACGGAACCATCCTGGAGCACGGGACGGCCATCGCCGACTCGACCATCACCGCCATCCGGACGGCACGCGAGAACGGGCACCTCGTCTATCTCTGCACCGGGCGAGCAGCGGGTGACATCCACCCCAAGGTCCGCGAGATCGGCTACGACGGCGCGATCACGAACGGCGGCGCCTACGCCGTCCGCGGGGACGACCTGCTGTTCGCCGACCCGATGCCCCGTGAGGACACCGACCGGCTGATCTCGTACTTCGAGTCGGAGGACATCGACTACTTCCTCCAGTCCGACGAAGCGGTCTTCGCGAGCGAGGGTGTCGGCGCGATGCTCGACGAATACTTCGCCGAGCGCCGCAAGCGTCACCTCGAGGACGCCCGCCGTCTCGGGCAGACCGACGTCGTCGAACCGAAGCCGATCGTCACCTACCGCCCCGTCGCCGACGCCGACCTCGATGCGATCGCGAAGACCACCTTCATCAGCAAGCGCTCCGACAGCGTCGACCGGGCCCAGACCGACCTCGGCGATCGCTTCCATGTCATCCCCGGCAGCATCCCGCTCCCCGGCGGGTCCAACGGCGAGATCGGCCTGCGCGGCACGAACAAGGGCTCGGCGATTTTGCGGGTGCTCGACATCCTCGGACTCGACGCCGCCGACGCGGTCGGCATCGGCGACAGCTGGAACGACGCGGAGATGTTCGACGTCGTCGGCTCGCCCGTCGCGATGGGCAACGCCGACCCCGCCCTCAAGGAGCGCGCCGGCAACGTCACGACCGACGTCCTCGACGACGGGGTGTGGAACGCGTTCGTCAAGCTCGGCCTGGTCTGACCGGCTCGCCGCGGCGCGTACGCGGACGCAATAGATCGGGCGCGACACCCCGGCATCCGCCCGCCGTCGACGGCGTGTCGGGCCGAAACCCTTGCATCCGCGAACGGGTCAGTCGAGGAAGATGTCGGGGAACAGCTCGGTGTCGGGCGTCCCCGGCGTCGCCGCGTAGCGAGAGAAGTCGGTGACGCCCGCGTCGCGCAGCACGTCCTCGACGATCAGCGTCTGGCCGGTGTAGTCGCGGGCGGGCTTGCAGAGCACCTCGTACGCCGCGTCGGCGTAGACCTCGGGGGTTCGGCTGACCTTCATCATGCGATCGCCGCCGAGGGCGAACTGCACGGCGGCCGTCGCGATCGTCGTCTGCGGCCACAGGGTGTTCGCGGCGACGCCGTCCTTCGCGAACTCCGCGGCCATGCCGAGGGTCGCCATCGTCATGCCGTACTTGGCGAGCGTGTAGCCGGTGTGCGCGCCGAGCCATTTCGGAGACAGGTTGAGGGGCGGCGACAGCGACAGGATGTGGGGGTTCGCGGCATCCGTCAGCATCGGGAGCGCCGCCCGCGAGAGCATGAACGTGCCGCGCACGTTGACGTCCTGCATGAGGTCGTACTTCTTCGCCGCGAGCTCGAGCGAGCCCGACAGGTCGATGACCGAGGCGTTGTTGACGACGATGTCGATCCCGCCGAACTCGCCCTGCGTCTTCAGGACGGCCTCGGTGATGTCGCCGTCCTCGCGGACGTCGCCGACGATGGGGAGCGCCTGCCCGCCGGCCGCGCGGATCTGCTCGGCCGCCGAGTGGACGGTGCCCTCGAGCTTGGGATGCGGGGTGTCGGTCTTGGCGAGCAGGGCGATGTTCGCACCGTCGCGCGCGGCGCGCAGGGCGATCGCGAGGCCGATGCCGCGGCTGCCGCCCGACATGAGGATGGTCTTTCCGGCGAGGGTCATGGGTTCTCCAGGGGATCAGGAACGACGGGACCGGGATGCCGCGGCGAAAGCGGCGACGCGGGTCTTCGAGTCGTCGGTGTCGAACGCGGCACCGATCGTGCGGGCCTCATCGTCGAGGTTGTCGGCGAACGGCCGGTGGGCACCCGTGCGGACCAGGCGCTTCGCCTGCCCGAACGCGCCGCTCGCGCCGTCGAGCCAGGCCCGCGCGATCTGCTCGGCGCGGTCGCCCGGCTGATCGACGACCTCGGCCACGAGCCCCCAGTCGAGCGCCGTGGCGGCATCGATCGTCGTGTCGGTGAGCAGCAGCTGCAGCGCGCGGCGCTGCCCGATGGCGGCCGGCAGCAGCGTCGAGACGCCGAGGTCGGGCGTCAGCCCGATGTTCGCGTACTTGCTGACGAAGACGGCCCGCGGCGCGGCCACGACGTAGTCGGCCGTCAGCATCAGGCCGAGTCCGCCGCCGGCGACGGCGCCCTGCACCGCGGCGACCATCGGGATCGACGACTCGACGAAGGTCCGGATGCCGTCGTGGATCACCCCGGCCATCTCGGTGATCGTGCTGCCACTGCCGCCGGAGGTCGCCATCTGCACGACGTCGCCGCCGGCGCAGAACGCGGGGCCACCGGCATCCAGCACGATCGCTCCGACCGTGCCGTCGCTCGTCAGCTCGTGCGCCAGGTCGCGCCAGCGCCTGCCCATCTCGAAGTCCATCGCGTTCAGCGACGCCGGGCGGTTGAAGGTCAGCCGGGCGAGCGCGCCGTCGCGCTGCAGCAGGATCGTGTCACTCATCGGGTCTCCACTCACTTCGGTGCCATGCGGATCGAGCCGTCCAGACGGATCGTCTCACCGTTGAGGTAACCGTTCTCGACAATGTGCTCCACAAGCGCCGCATACTCATCCGGCCTGCCTAGTCGCGCCGGGTAGGGCACCTGCTGCCCGAGCGACTCCTGCGCGGCTTCGGGGAGGCCCGCGAGCATCGGGGTCTCCATGATCCCGGGCGCGATCGTGCAGACGCGGATGCCGGAGCGCGCCAGCTCGCGCGCGATCGGCAGGGTCATCGCGTGCACGCCGCCCTTGCTCGCCGAATACGCGGGCTGGCCGATCTGCCCGTCGAAGGCGGCGACGGAGGCCGTGTTCACGATGACACCGCGGTCCCCGGATGCCGTGGGTTCGGTCGCGGCCATCGCCGCGGCTGCCTGCGCGATGACGGTGTACGTCCCGATGAGGTTGATGCGGATGATCCGCTCGAAGTCCGCGACCGGGTTCGGCGAGCCGTCCCGGGCGAGCACCTTCGCGGGCGGCGCGATGCCGGCGCAGTTCACGGCGACGCGCAGCGGTGCGACGGCGGATGCCGCGGCCACGGCGGCCTCGACCTGTGCGGCATCCGTCACATCGGCGGCCGCGAAGGTGCCGCCGAGCTCTGCCGCGATCTCGGCTCCGGCGGACGACAGCAGGTCGACGACGACGACGTGCGCGCCCTGCGCCGCGAGGCGGCGGGCGGTGGCGAGCCCGAGGCCGCTGGCTCCCCCGGTGACGAGGGCGGATGCTCCGGCGATGTCCATGCGCTCTCCTTCGAACGGTATCGGGTCCCACGTAGGGCGCGACTGGGTGCCACTGCAATGGGATGCCTCCAGGCTAGCCGTCCCACGCTGCGGGCACGACAAACCGATCCCCGCGACGGCAGGATGGAGGGATGTCGATCCCGCAGCACGACGCTCCGGTGCCGCCGATCGCGCGCCGGCTCGCGCGCGGCGCTGCCCTCGCTCCGGTCTGGACCAACAAGCTCGGCGGGATGACGCTGCGCACCGACGACGAGCGTTTCATCAAGATCGGGCCCGTGCACCTCGAGACCTCGATGGCCGACGAAGCGGAGCGGCTGGCGTGGGCGGCGCCGTACGTCCGCGTACCGACCGTCGTCGAGCAGGGCGACGACGGCGAGACCGAGTGGCTCGTCACCAGAGCGATCGCCGGGCTCTCGGCCGTGCACCCCGACTGGGTGGCGCGCCCCGAGACGGCGGTCCGGGCGATCGGCGAGGGCCTTCGCGCACTGCACGAGAGTCTGCCCGTGGCATCCTGCCCGTTCGACTGGACCGTGCCCTCCCGGGTCGCGAACGCGGCGCAGCGTGGTGTGGTCGTGCCGGCCGTACTTCGCGAGGGTCCACCGATCGAGCAGCTCGTCGTCTGCCACGGCGACGCGTGCGCCCCCAACACGCTCATCGGCGACGACGGCCGATGGAGCGGTCACGTGGACATGGGCCAGCTCGGCTTGGGCGATCGATGGGGCGACATCGCCGTCGCCGCGATGAGCACCGGCTGGAACTACGGTCCCGGCTGGGACGGCCTGCTGCTCGAGGCGTACGGCGTCGAGCCGGACGAGGAACGCCTCGCGTACTACCGCGACCTCTGGAACGCGACGTGAGGCGTCAGCGCATGGCGGCGTCGAACACCGCCACCGCGGCGAGGTAGCCGGCGACGACGAGGGCCGTCGACACGAGCGGCACCCACGCGAAGTCCCGACCGGTCCGCCGGGCGACGATCGCCGCGGACACGGTGACGAGGATGCTCACCGCTATCGCCGAGACGAAGAGCGTGCCCGCGGCATCCGCTGTCGCCCAGTCACACGATGGCGCGCACGCTCCACCGGCGAAGACGGTGTGGAAGAACCAGAGCACGACAGTCACGACGATCGCGACCACCTGCAGGACGGCGACGGCCAGGACCGCGCCCGCGCCGGTGCGACGCGCGGGCGGAGGCACGGTGCCGATGGTCATACCGCGGACGCTACCAGTCGCGGCGCATACGGAGTCCGCGCCATGATGAAGCCGTGGCTGAGCACCCGGTGATGTTCCGCGACGACGATCCTCTGCTGGCCGTCGTCCGCAGACATGCGCTCGCCTTGCCCGAGGCGCAGGAGAAGGTCAGTCACGGACGTCCGGCGTTCTTCACCACGAAGGTCTTCGCGTACTTCGGCGGGTCCGTGCGCCGTGGCCCGGGCGAATTCGAACGCCACGACACCGCGGTGATGGTCCTGCCGGATGCCGCTGACGAACCGGCCCTGCGCCAGGACCTGCGCTTCTGGACCCCCGCGTACCTCGGACCGTCGGGGTGGCTCGGGATCGACCTCGCCGACCTCGACGAGACCGAGCTCGCTGAACTCCTCGACGCCTCGTATAGGCGGACGGCGCCTTCGCGCCTCGTTCGCCGCCTCGACGACCCGGGGGGCGCTTAGGCTCGTCCGGTGAGTGAACGGACGAGCACCGGGTTCCGCCTTCTCGAGGTCGCGTGGGACGACCCGCGCGCCAAGCTGCTCCGCGACGAGCTGGATGCCGACCTCGGCGCTCGCTACGACGGGTTCCACGGCGACGAACCGGTCGAACGCCGGACCGCACGATCTCGCGCTCTCGCGATGCATCCCGACGAGATCGTCGCGACCCTCATCGCGGTGGATGCCGACGGCACTCCCACCGGCCACGTCATCCTCCGTCGCCTCAGAGACGAGTGGGAGATCAAGCGCCTCGTCGTGACCGCCGCGGCCCGGGGCCGCGGCATCGCGCGTGCCCTCATGAGCGCCGCCCTGGACCGTGCCCGCACGGGCGGCGCCGGTCGCGTCATCCTGCAGACCGGCATCCCGCAGCCCGAATCGGTCGCCCTGTACGAGTCGCTGGGGTTCACCCGCATCCCCGTCTACGAGCCGTACGCCGAGACGATGCCGCGCTCGATCTGCTTCGCCTACGCCTTCTGATTCACTCCCGCGCGGTCAGGACGGGCCGAGGATGAAGTTCCAGGTCCCCGCGAGGACAGCGGCGACGATCGCGACCCCCGCGATGCCTGCACCGATCCCGACAAGCACCCACTCGCGAGCGCCGAAGGTCGACGTGCGCGCCCACGTGCGGCGCCCGGGCGCGCCGAATCCGCGGGCCTCCATGGCCGTCGCGAGCTTCGAGCCCCGTCGGATCGACAGCACCAGGAGGGCGAAGGCCATCCCCGCGAACCGCCTCAGCCGGCCTCGATCAGCGACCCCGCGCGCCCGACGGGCGAGCTCCAGCGAACGCCAGTCATCGACGAAGAGACCGATCATCCGGAGACCGGCCAAGGCGCCGAGGACGAATCGCGCAGGCAGACGCACGATCTGCGCCAGCCCGTCGGCGAGGTCGGTGGGGTCCACGGTGATGAACAGGACCACGGACGGCAGAGCCACCGCGAGCACGCGGAGAAGGGTCGCAGCGGCGAGTTCGAGCGAACCGTCACTGACGCGGATGAGCAGCCACTCGACGTAGACGCGACCGCCGGCCTCTCCGTACAGAGCGATGGTGACGGCCGTCAGCGGCGCCGCGAGCCAGACCGGCCAGGTCCGCCGCCAGAACTCCCCCCAGCGCAGGCCGGCGAACGGGATGAGGAGACACTCGAGGACGAGCGCGACGGCGGCCGAGACCCAATCCAGCGTGAACACGAGCGGGATCGCGACGAGGCCACTGGCCGCGAGCTTCGCCACCGGATTGATGCGGGCGACCGTGCCGGTCCTCGCCTGGCCGTCGAGAAGGGTCACCGGTCACCGCCCAGCCGGACCTCGCGGGCATGCAACGCGCGGACGGCGTCCAGGTCGTGGGTCACGATGACGACCGCCGACCCCGCGTCGCGGAGACCGGCGAGGAGGCCGATCAGACGGGACCACGTCACCGCATCCTGTCCGAACGTCGGCTCGTCCAGGATGAGCACCCGCGGCGCCGTCGCCAGCATCGAGGCGACCGTGAGCCGACGCTTCTCCCCGCCCGACAACGTGTAGGGGTTCGCTGCCGCGAGTCGCGTCAGCCGCATCCTCTCAAGGAGGTCGTCGACGATCGATCTCGTCTCCTCCTCCGCCAGGCCCAGCGCCTTCGGGCCGATCTCCAGCTCATCGCGCACGGTCCGAGCGAGGAACTGATGCTCGGGATCCTGGAACACCGTACCGATGCGCGTGAGGAGGTCTCGGGACGACCACCGGATCGGGTGCGGGCCGGCGCCGTCGGCGAGGACCTCCTCGGCGACGACCTCTTCCGCAGCCGGCGGCAGGAGCCCGGCGAGCGTCAGCCCGAGCGTCGACTTCCCCGCGCCGTTCGGGCCGGTCACCGCGAGCACCTCACCCGCCCGCACGTCGAGGTCGAGGCCGGTCGCGACCGGATGCCCGGCGACGCGCTGGACCGCAAGTCCACGGGTGGTCAGCAGAGTTTCGCCGGACTCGGCGACCGGCGGAGCAGGTTCGACAGGCGGATGCCCCGGCACCCACACTCCTGCCTGCGCGAGGCTGTCACCGAGCCATCCGAGAACTTCCGCCGGCGTACCGTCGGCGACCACGCCTGCGGCATCGTGCCCGCCGAGCACGATGACGCGGTCCACCAGCGGCAACCACACGTCGACACGGTGCTCGATCACCACGAGGGTCGCGGGATGCGCCTGCAGCATGGCCGCGACCGCGTCACGGACCTCTTCGACACCGCCGGGATCGAGGTTGGCTGTCGGCTCGTCGAGGAGCACCAGCCCGGGCTGCATCGCGACCACGCCGGCGAGAGCGAGCCGCTGCTTCTGTCCCCCGGACAGCGCTTTCGTCGGGCGATCCCGGGGGACGTCGAGTCCCACGGCGCCCAGCGCCATCTCGACGCGGGGCCAGATCTGGTCGCGCGGGACCCCGAGGTTCTCGCACCCGAACGCCACGTCGTCACCGACGCGCGCGAGGATCACCTGCGAGTCGGGGTCCTGCAGGACGAGCCCGGCGCGGCCGCGCTGATCGGCGGCGCGGGCGCCGTCGAGGAGGATCTCACCCTCGACCTCGCCCTCGTCGGCTCCCCCGAGAACGCCGGCGAGGCCGTGGAGGAGCGTGGACTTGCCGGCGCCGGATGCGCCGAGGAGGAGGACGCGTTCCCCCGGTGCGATCGTGAGGTCCACACCGCGGACGGCCCACGCGTTGCGGGATGCATGACGCCAGCCCCAACCTCGGACCTCGACCCGTGCAGGATGCGTCATGCCTCACACACGGCTGCGCGCTTCGCGTCCGATGGCGAATCGGTCGAGAGCGCCGGTGGCCGCGAGCCCTCGTGCGAGGAACCAGGAGAGGGCTCCCGCGACAACGGCACCCGAGACGACGGTGGAGGCGAGGTAGACCGCGGTGAACGCGGCGTCCGCACCGGCGTACCAGAGGACGAGGTTGTTGATGCCGCCGGCGAGCGCCGCTCCCGCACCCGCGAGGATCGCGACGGGAAGGCTGAATCGGCGGTAGAGGAAGAGCAGCACGATCAGTTCGGCGCCGAGGCCCTGAACGAGCCCTGCCTCGATCGTGAGGAACCCTCCCCACGCGTTGCCGACGAGCGCCGAGACGACGGCCGCGAGGGTTTCGGTGTAGATGGCCGCGCCCGGCTTGCGGATGATGAGCGCACCGAGCACCCCGGCGAACAGCCACGGCCCGTCGAGGAGGCCCTGGAGGCCCGGGAGCAGCGGCTCGAGAAGCGTCTTCGGCCCGATGTAACCGAGGTTCCACAGCAGGAAGATGAGGCCGGATGCGACGCCGAGGACCGAGGCCACGACGATGTCGATGACCCGCCAGCGGAAGCGACCGGTCTGGCCGACGGCCCGCTCGGCCGAGGTGGATGTGGACGCGACAGCGTGCATTGTCTCTCTCCTCCCTGCGCCGGCATGATCCGGATCAGGTTCGACGGTCGAAGCGTGGATCGCTTCCTCTCAGCCCGGCTCACCGGACTCCCGTGGTTGTGGCTCGAGTATAGCCACAGCCCGGGCGCGCTACCGTGGTCCGGTGACCGTGGACGACGCCGCTACCCGCACGCTCTCCACGGGAGGCCGGGTGGCCCTCGGCTGGGTGGATGCCGACGGTCGATCCGCCGTCGCTACGCCCACCTCGACGGCCGCCTACGACCTGCTGCCGCCCCTGCGGCGCCGTCGCCGCGTCCGCGCCCGCATCATCGGCATCCCTGTCCTCGTCGTATTCGTGCTGGCTGGGGCGTACTCCGGCGCGATGCTGCTGTGGCCGCTGTCCTCCGTCGAGGTGACGGCGAAGGCGGGCGAAGCCCCCCGACTGTCGGGCGCCGCGAGCTCCATCGCGTGGCCGGCGGAGGGAGAAGCCGCCGTCGGCGTCGACGGGTTCCGATCGGCGACCTCGTCGGATGATCGCGTGCAGATGGCGAGCACCGCCAAGCTCGTCACCGCGCTCGTGGTCCTCGACCGGAAGCCGCTGACCACCGGCGAGCAGGGGCCCGCCTACGACTTCACCTTCGCGGACCGGCAGGAGTACTGGCGCTACGTCTCGCAGAATCAGTCGGCCCTGAACGTGCCCGACGACGGCTCCCTCACGGAGTACCAGATGCTCCAGGGCATGCTCATGGCGTCGGCCAGCAACTACGCGAACCGCCTCGCGACCGACGCATTCGGGTCCGTCGACGACTACGCGTCGGCGGCGAACTCGTGGCTCGGAGAGAACGGGCTGGACGGCATCACGGTGACGGATGCCTCCGGTTACGGCCGCGACAACGTCGCGACCCCGTCGGCCATGGTGGCGCTCGCGGAGAAGGCGATGGAGAACCCCGTCATCGCGGAGATCGTCGGCACCAAGACCGCGGAGTTGCCCGGTGCCGGATCGTTCGAGAACACGAACGCGCTCCTCGGCGTCGACGGAGTCGTCGGGCTGAAGACCGGGAGTTTCGCCGGGTACAACAACCTCATCGCCGCGAAGCGGGTCGATGCGAACGGCGCCCCGCTGACGGTCTTCGCCGCCGTCACCGGCCAGCCCACCAGCAGCGCGCGCCTCGAAGAGACGGAGCGTCTGCTGGACGCGGTCGCCGCCGAAGCCGGGACGCCGTCGACGCTCTCCGCGGGGACGGTGGTCGGCGAGGTCACGACCGCCTGGGGTGCGACGAGCCGGCTCCTCACCGAGAAGGACGCGTCGCTCCTGCTGTGGAACGGCGCGACGGCCGAGAGCACCACCTCGTTCGACGTCGACGCGGACGCGACCGCCGGGTCGGAGGCGGGCACGCTCACGGTCACGGGGCCGACCGGCGAGGCCCAGGTCCCCGTCACGATCGAGAAGGCCCTGCCCGGCCCGGACGCCTGGTGGCGTCTGACCCATCCGATCGAGTTGACCGGGATCGGCGGCTGACGATCGCGATCAGGCGAAGCGGACGGTCTGCTGCAGCCGCGTTCGGACGTCGAACAGCTCGTTGCCGCCGATCTCACGTGCCCCGCTGACCCCGCGACGCAGCACCGTCGCCAGCGCACTGCGTGCGACGACGGCGACGGGGAGTCCCTTCACCTTGCCGAGCTCTTCGATCGCCATGGCGACGTCGTCGTCCGGGAGGACGACGAGGGCCGCACTGAACTTCACCTTCGCGCCTCTCCCGAGTCCGCGCGCGGCGAGCACGAGCTGCGCGACCGGCGACCCGACGACGGCGTCACCCTCGAGTTCGCCGCGGCGGGTGCGGACGGGAGCCCCGAAATCCTCCGAGAGCACGGCGTAGAGTCCGCTCGGTCCGAGCACGATGTGATCGAGCTTGATGTCGGGGTCGCGCGGATCGGCAGCGACGTCGTGCCACACCGTGTAGCCCATGCCGAGTTCGGCGACGATGCGGGCCGTCGCCTCTTCGGCGAGCGCGTCCGCGAGCAGCCGGCGCACCTCGTGCGGAGCGCTCCGCACGAGCGCCGGGTCGTAGGGGTCGGGCAGGTCGACACCGCGTCCCGCCCATTCGCGGATCAGGTCGAGGTAGCGCTCCCGACGCCACCCTCCGGGCTGGCCGAACGACCGGGCGCGCGGCCGGGTGTCGGCCTGGCGGGCGTGCGGGCGCCACTGCGGGGCGTCGGCGTCGGGGGCGTACGAGAGGGTCTCGGTGAATCCGTGACCGCGGTCGTACGCCGCACGCGCTGCGGCCGTCCCGACGAGCTCCCATGCACGCTGGACGCGGACGAACTCGGCGGCGTCTCCGCCGGTGTCGGGGTGGGTCTGTCGCAGGCGCAGGCGGTACGCCTTTCGGAGGTCGTCGTCACTGGCGTCGGTGGACACCCCGAGGACGTCGTACGCCGAGGCGGAAAGGGGACTGTCGAACACGTCAGCTCCAGAGCGGGGCGGTCGGGGTGAACGACAGCGCCCGCTCGGCGGTGTCGGCGGGGACGTCTGCGAGGGTCGCGGGCTGCCAGCGCGGCGAGCGGTCCTTGTCGACGAGTTGCGCGCGGATGCCCTCCACGAGATCGGGCTGGGTCCGCCCGAACCACTCGACGAGCGCATACTCCTGCGCGAGCGCCGCTCGGAGATCCGGGAGTCCCCGCGCCGACCGCACGGCGGCGAGGGTCACCGTGAGGGCCGTCGGCGCCTGAGCCTCGAGCAGGTCGGCGGTGGCCCCGGCATCCGGTTCGGAACGCTCCCGCAGGCGGGCGATGATCTCGGGCACGGACGCTGCGGCGAAGGCGTCGTCGATCCATTCGCGCGCGGCGGCGAGGCGCGCCGGCTCGGGGGTCTCGTCGAACAGCATCGCGATCTCGGTCGGGGTGTCGGGGTCGGCACGGGTCACGAGCGCGTGGCGGACGTCGTCCAGCCGGTCGGCGGGGACGAGGTGGTCGGCGAACCCCGCGTAGATCGCGTCGGCGGCATCCATCGTCCCGCCCGTCAGCGCGAGGAACTCGCCGGTCCGCCCCGGCGCGTGTGCGAGCAGCCACGACCCGCCGACGTCGGGGGTGAAGCCGATGCGCGTCTCGGGCATGGCCAGGCGAGAGCGCTCGGTCACGATCCGGACCGAGGCGTGACCGGCCAGCCCGATGCCGCCGCCCATCGTGACGCCGTCGGCGAAGACGACGATCTGCTTCGGGTACTCGGCGATGTGGGCGTTTAGCGCGTACTCGTCGCGGAAGAAGCCCATCGCCGCCTCGGCATCGCCCGCGAGGATCTGCTCCCGAAGGGTGCGGACGTCGCCGCCGGCGCAGAACCCGCGATCGCCCGCGCCGTCGAGGAGGACGAGACGGATGTCGGGGTGGTGCTCCCAGCGGTCGAGCGCCTCCGCGATCCCGCGGATCATGCCGTGGTCGACGGCGTTGATCGCCTCGGGTCGATCGAGCGTGACGCGTCCCACGCTTCCCTCCGCGCGGACGAGCAGACGGGATGCCGGGCGTTCACTCACCCGGGCAACGTTACCGGGCGACTCCCCAGGAGCAGCCGAGAGCGGAGCCGGTCAGGCCTGGGCGGGTCGCGGTGCGCGACGACGGGGCGTCCGCTCGGACGGGCTGGCGGCGGCATCCCCGTCCTGCACCGGGATCTCGGTCGTCACGAGCTGGACGACGTCCACGGGCTCGTCCTCGCCCTCGAGCCGCAGCGCCTGGACGAGCGCCAACCCGTGGCGCGTGGTGAGCACGAGCCGCTGGAACTCCGGATCGCCTTCGAGATCGATCACGACCGAGGGACGACGTCGCCGCACGAGCACGAAGTCGTCGCCGCCGGCGGAGCGCCAGACCCCCATCGCGACCGTCCGCGGGACGACCGTGCCGGGGTTCGGGACGCCGCGCAACCACGACCACGGGTCGTCGACGAGCTGCACCTTCGTGATGTGCGCTCGCTCGACCCTGACGGCATCCTTCCGGAATGCCAGCACGCGCTCCGTGGCGGAGAGCGCGACCTCCAGTCGCGACGAATCGAGCAGCAGCGTCACCATGGATTCAGTCTGCCAAACAGCTCCGGTGAGACGGATGCCGAGGCCACAACGATCCGGTCTCGACCACGGGACTCAGCCCTGGATGCGGGGGAACGAGCCGGTCGGAGGCGCGAGCTCGTCGATCGCGTGGGGAAGGGGGAACTGGCCGACGGCGGAGATGAGCCCTGCGACCGTCTGCTCCTTCGCGGTGACGCTCACGCCGAGCCCAGCGCGACGCGCATCCTTGGCGGTGCGGGGCCCGATCGCCGCGATGACGGTCGACTCCGGGATCTCGGGGAACTGCTCGTGCACCTGCTCGGCGACCGATCCGCTCGTGACGAGGATGGCGTTGATACGTCCCGACCGCACGTCGGTCGCCACCTTCTCGGTCACGGGGACGCCCACCGTCCGGTACGCGATGACACTGCGCACGTCGTGCCCCGCCTCCTCGAGGAGACGGGTCAGGACCGGCTTCGCAAGCTCGCTGCGCAGGGTCAGGACGCGAGTCGGGGTCTCCTCGAGCGCGATGAGCTGCGCGGCCATTCCGGCCGCGGAGTTGTCGTCCTCGGGCACCAGATCAACCCGGTATCCCACCGCGCCCAGAGCCGCGGCGGTCGTCTCGCCGACCGCGGCGACCCGGGTCGAATGGGGGATCACAGCGCGATAGGCATGCAGGACGTCGACCGTGGTCGAGCTCGTCAGAGTCACCCAGTCGAAAGCACCGGCGGCGAGGTCACGGAGTGCGGACTCGAGGTCCGTCGGATCCTCGGACGGGGCGAAGTTGATGAGCGGCGCGATGACGGGCGTCGCCCCCTGTGCACGCAGCGCAGCGGCGACGCTGTCGCCCCACGGACCTCCGCGCGGAACCAGCACACGCCAGCCCTTGAGGGGCTTCGGTGCTGTCGCAGCGGATGTGTTCATGGTTCGACTCTCGTGTAGGCGGCGGCCGCCCCTGCGCGAGACGGCCGACGCTCAGCAGAATGCGCGCGATCGCGCACGTTCGGGACCGTGTCGTCGGCAGCAATCGCGCCATCGCCGCTGCCTGAACCGAGCATACCCCCGGCGTCGGCACCGGCGACGCGGTGGGACGTCAGCGGGTGTAGAGGCGAACGGCGCCCCAGACGAGAAGACCCACGGCCACGGCAGCGCCCACGGCCGCGATCGCTGCACCCGTCGGGTTGCGGTCCGCGAACTCGCGAGCCGACACCTTGGCGCGGCGGGTGGCGTGCGCCGCCCGCTTGGGGACATTCGCCTTCTCTTCGATGGCGACCAGAGCCGCCTTCAGCTCGGCGCGGGCGCGCTCGACGGGGTCGGTGATCCCGAGCGGGACGGCGGTGCGGGGGAGATCAGAACTCATCGGCCACTTCCTTCACGATTCGGGCGTCGGTCGACAGGGCCTTCGCGGGGTTCTCACGATTCTTCATGCGCCGGACCCTCAGGAATCCGAGGAGCGCGGCGATGACGACGAGCAGCAGTCCGAGCACGACGAGGATGAGGGATGCCAGCCACGGCGCCATCCACGACGACAGCCCGATAATGGTGAACGCGCCGATCGCCGGCAGCGTCCAGAAGAGGAAGAAGAGCGCGAGGACAAACCACAGCGCGACGACGCCGGCATCCTTACCCGTGCGGGTCGCCCACGCCTTCGCCGCGTTGATCTCGGCGACGATCAGGTTCTTGACGAGCTCGGGCAGCTCACCGACGAGGCCGAGGAGGCTCTCGTCGCGCCGATCCCGGAATCCGCGGGGCGTGCTCATGACGCGGACGAGGACTTCTTGCGGGAGCCGCCGGTCGAGCCGGAGCTGCGGGTCGACGACGAACCGCCCGTCGCCTTCTTCGCGGAGCTCGACACGGCGTCGGCGGTGGTCTCGGCGGCATCCTTCACGTCGTCGGCCGCATCCTTGGATGCGTCGAGCGCCGCGTCGAGCTTCTCGCCGGGCGTGCCCGATGTCGTTGCGGCCCGGGTGACCTTGACGGCGCCGTTCCACAGGACGCTCGGCAGCGCGAAGGCGGCCGACTTGCCGAACTCCGTGACCTTGTCGACCTGCTTCTGGACGGCAGGTGTGTTGTACACGCGCAGGTACGCGTCCTTGATCTGCTCGTAGCGCTGACGGCCCGCGCGGGCCCCGAGGACGTAGCCGGCGGTGAGTCCGACGACGATTCCGATCTTGCCCTTCATGGCGATTCCTCACGTTCGAAGCGATGTGGTGCCGAGCACCCAGCGTATCGGCGCATTCCGTTCGCGGCATCCACCCTTGACAGGGGGCTCAGGTCGAGGCACCCTCGCCGTCGGCATGCCACAGCAGCCCCGATCGGATGCGTTCCGCCTCGGTCTTCGCGTCGGCCGCGACCCTCGCGAGGCCGGTGCCGTCGATCCAGGCGCCGACGACACCCAGACGCTCGTTCGTCCGGGCGGCGCGGCGCGCATCGTCGCGCGCCGGCGACAGCGCCGAGGAGGGCAGGGCGCGGGGCCACCGCGCTCGATGCGCGGCGCGAACGGTGGGAGCGTCGACGCCGAGGAGCTCGCGCACCGCCGCCGTCGCTGTGGCGATCGCGGCGGCATCCGGCTCCCCGCTCGCGGGGAGCGTCACCCGCACGACGTGCGGGTCGCCGGCCGCGTGCGGCCAGGTCGCGGTCGCGTGCACGACCGCGAGGGCTGCGGCCTCGCCCGGTACGGCGTAGAGCGCATGACCTCGCGGCCGGGTATCGAGGGAAGGATCGTCGAGCACGAGGGTCACGACGTCGACGTCGTCGGGAGAGAGGGGCGCGCCGTCGAGGCCGCCCACATGGGGTGCGAGCAGGCGCCGCGCGGGACGCTCCGGGGTCGCGACGATCACGGCATCGACCTCGAGATCCCCGCTCTCGTCGCCGGCGTTCCACGACACCGACCACCCGGATCCCGCGGCAGCGAGCGAGCCGGCCTCGGTACCGGTGCGGACATCGACCTCGAGGTCGGCCAGACGTTGCGCGAGCGCATCGACGAACGCCGACATGCCGCCGTCGATGGTCGCGCGGGAGGGACGGGAATCGGCATCCGTGTCGGGGAGCTGCTGGGCGACGGCTCCGGACAAAGAGCCCGTCCGGGTGAGTGCCGAGTTGAGGCCGCGCGCGGCGCGGTCGACGTCGACCTGCTCGGGCGGTACTCCGTGGACGCCGTACGTCAACGGCGCGACCATCCGATCGAGGACCCGGGACCCCATGCGCGTGCGGACGAGGGCGCCGAGGTTGCGCTCGGCTCCGATCGTCAGCGGCGGTCGCAGACGATCGACGTACGCGCGCCACGATCCGCGCGCGCCGATGATCCGGGTCACGCGGGCGTCGAACGGGTTGGCCGGGATGCCGAGGATCGACGCTGCCGGCAGCGGTGCGACGCCGTACGGACCGGCGACCCAGGTGTCGGCATCCCGCGCGGGGACGACGGAGTCCTGCAGCCCCAGCTCGTCGATGAGCTCGGCGAGGGCTCCCGGGGCGACGCGGAAGCCGTCGGCGGCGACATCCGTCATCCGACCGTCGAGGTCCGCGGATGCGACGATCCCGCCGAGCCGGTCGGAGGACTCGAACAGCGTCACGGAGATGCCGACCTTGGCGCACTGCAGCGCCGCGACGAGACCGGCGATGCCGCCGCCGACGACGGCGACGCGCGCGCGGCGCGCCTGCGAGATCAAGTCGGTGGCAGCGTCGGAACTCATGCCCTCCATCCTCCCCCACGGTCACGGGGCGGACGGTGGGAACATGGAGTCATGGCCCTTCACATCACCGGCGACGAGGCCGCCGACGCGCTCCTCACCGACGAACCGCTCGCCCTGCTGATCGGGATGCTGCTCGATCAGCAGATCGCGATGGAGACCGCTTTCGCCGGTCCGCTGAAGATCCGCGAGCGGACGGGCGGTCTGGACGCCGCGCAGATCGCGGCCGCCGGCCCCGAGGAGTTCGCCGCCTCGTTCAGCCAGACCCCCGCCGTCCACCGCTTCCCCGGCTCCATGGCCGGACGCGTGCAGGCTCTCTGCCAGACCCTGGTCGACGACTGGGGCGGGGACGCCGCCGCGCTGTGGACCCAGGGCGAGCCCGACGGCCGCACGGTCCTGAAGCGTCTGAAGGCGCTCCCGGGGTTCGGCGACCAGAAGGCGCGCATCTTCCTCGCGCTCCTCGGCAAGCAGTACGGATACACGGGTGAGGGCTGGCGAGAGGCCGCCGGCGCCTACGGCGACGAGGGTTCGTTCCGCTCGGTCGCCGACATCGTCTCGCCCGAATCCCTCGCGAAGGTGCGCGAGCACAAGCGGGCTGCGAAGGCGGCGGCGAAGGCCGAGAAGGGCTGAGCGCGCACGGTCGACCCCTCCAGGGACGCACGGTCGACCCCTCCAGGGACGTCAGACGTCGCGGATACCTCGCCGCGGCGACCGTTCGTGTCCCTGGAGCCTTCGAGTCAGGCGCCGCGCAGACGCGGGGCGAGGTACGAGTGCAGCTCGGACAAGGCGACGCGCTCCTGCGCCATCGAGTCGCGGTCGCGGATCGTGACGGCGTCGTCGTCGAGCGAGTCGAAGTCGACCGTGACGCAGAACGGCGTACCGATCTCGTCCTGACGGCGATAGCGGCGACCGATCGCACCGGCGTCGTCGAAGTCGACGTTCCAGCCGTTCGCGCGCAGGTCGTCGGCCACCTTGCGCGCCAGCGGCGACAGGCGCTCGTTCCGGCTCAGCGGAAGCACGGCGACCTTGACGGGCGCGAGGCGCGGGTCGAGGCCGAGGACCGTACGGGTGTCGGTGCCGCCCTTCGCGTTCGGCACCTCCTCCTCGCGGTACGCGTCGACGAGGAAGGCCATCATGGCCCGCGTCAGACCGAAGGACGGCTCGATGACGTACGGGACGTAGGTCTCACCGGATGCCTGGTCGAAGTACACGAGCTTCTGCCCGGACGCCTCGATGTGGCTCGACAGGTCGAAGTCGGTGCGGTTGGCGACACCCATGAGCTCGCCCCACTCCTTGCCCGTGAAGCCGAACCGGTACTCGACGTCGATGGTGCCGGCCGAGTAGTGGGCGCGGTCCTCCTTCGGCACGTCGAATTGCCGCATGTTCTCGGGGTCGATGCCGAGGTCGATGAACCAGTTCCAGCACGCCTCGACCCAGTGATCGAACCACTCGCCCGCCTCGGCGGGAGGCGTGAAGAACTCGATCTCCATCTGCTCGAACTCGCGGGTGCGGAAGATGAAGTTGCCGGGCGTGATCTCGTTGCGGAACGCCTTGCCGACCTGGCCGATGCCGAACGGGGGCTTCTTGCGCGATGCGGTGAGGACGTTCGAGAAGTTGACGAAGATGCCTTGCGCGGTCTCGGGACGCAGGAAGTGCAGGCCGCTCTCGTCGTCGACGACGCCGAGGTAGGTCTTCACGAGACCCGAGAACGACTTGGGCTCGGTGTACTGGCCCTTCGTACCGCAGTTCGGGCACGGGATGTCGCCGAGACCGTTCTCGGCCTTGCGACCCTTGCGGGCCTCGAAGTCCTCGATGAGCGTGTCCTCACGGAAGCGCTTGTGGCACTGCAGGCACTCGACGAGCGGGTCGCTGAAGGTGGCGACGTGGCCCGAGGCCTCCCACACGCGCTTGGGCAGGATCACCGAGGAGTCGAGGCCGACCATGTCGCCGCGCCCGCGGACGAACGTCTGCCACCACTGACGACGGATGTTCTCCTTGAGCTCGGTGCCGAGGGGGCCGTAGTCCCACGCCGACCGCGACCCGCCGTAGATCTCGCCCGCCTGGAAGACGAACCCGCGGTGACGGGCGAGGGCGATGACTTTGTCGAGACGGGACTGCTCGGCCACGGTGGCTCCAATGGTCGTTGTGAAGAGGGTGCGCGAGAGCGCGGATGCCGCAGCGCGCGGCATCCGTCAGTCTATCGGGGCGCCCCGGCCGATCCGGCGTGGCCGGACGGCGACGATCAGGAGACGAAGCGGATGCTGAGAGGCGGCGTGTACCACTGCCCCTGGTTCGCTTTCACGGCGGCGACGACCTCGATCACGAGGGCGTAGACGCCGACAGCGGCCAGGAGGATGAACCCGATGAAGACGAACATCAGCGGGATGCAGATCAACGAGGCGATGATCATCGTCAGCTGGAAATTCAGCGCCGCTGCACTGTGCGCGCGGACGAACGGCCCGCGCTCGCGGAAGACCAGGTAGATGATCAGGGCACCCCACGGGGAGAAGATGATTCCGCCGAGGTGCGCGAGAGTCGCCCAGAGCTTCTCGTCCTGCGGGCTGAGAGGCGGGGCGACGGCGTAGGGCGGCTGAGGAGGCGGGGGCATCGTCATGGCGCCAGCGTAGAGGCCCGCCGGCTGGTGACCGACCTCGTCACGCGGCTGGAGTAACCGATACGTTCGTAGCGGGCATGTTGACCGTGCCGCACACAGACATCGAGACTCGGGGGAATCACATATGGACGCACTCGTCACGGGCGGGGCAGTCGTCATCGGCGCGATCGCCGTCGTCGCCGTCATCGTCTTCATCATCATCTTCATGGTCGTGCTGCGCGCCTGGTACAAGGTCGCCAAGGCCGACCAGGCGCTCGTCATCGTCGGACGCAACCAGAAGAACGCGTCGGGCGACTCGTCGCGCATCTCGGTCATCACCGGCGGCGGCGCGCTCGTCAACCCGCTGACGCAGCGCGCCGAGATGATCTCGCTGCGCGCGCGGCAGATCAAGATGGAGCCGACAGCCCAGTCATCCACCGGCGTCACGGTCAACGTGAGCGGTGTCGCCCTCGTCAAGATCGGTTCGGACCCCGAACTCGTCCGGCGTGCGGCCGAGCGCTTCCTCTCACAGGACGGCGCGATCGAGCAGTTCACCACCGAGCAGCTCGAGGGCGCGCTCCGCGGGGTCGTCGCGACGCTGACCGTCGAGCAGCTCATGAACGACCGGCAGAAGCTGTCGGATCAGATCGCCGACGGCATCAAGAGCGACCTGCTGTCGCAGGGCCTCATCCTCGACTCGTTCCAGATCCAGGGCGTCACCGACAAGAACGGCTACATCGACGCCCTCGGTGCGACCGAGGTGGAGCGCGTCCGTCGCGAGGCCGAGGTCGCCCGCATCAACGCAGCCCGCGAGGTGAAGGCACGGCAGATCGCCACCGACGAGGCGAACCTCATCGAGCAGACGGCGTACGACAAGAACTCCGCCGCGGCCGCGGCCGAGGTCGGTCGTGCCCGCGCCGAGGCGGAGCAGGCTGAGGCCCTCGCCCGCGCCGAGCGCGAGCAGGCCGTCCTCCTGCAGCAGGCCGAGAACCGCCAGGCGCAGCTCGACGCCGACGTCAAGAAGGTCGCCGACGCGTCGCTCTACGAGCGTGAGCGCTCGGCCGACGCAGACGCGTACACGCAGGTCAAGGCCGCTGAGGCCCGGGCGCGGATCGCGGCTCAGGAAGCCGAGGCCACGCGCCTGCGCGCCGAGGCCGACGCGGCCGCCGTGCGACTCGAGGGTGAAGCGCGCGCTGCGGCTCTCACTGCCGAGGCACGCGCGCTCGCCGAGAACCAGCAGGCGCTGCTCGCACAGCGCGCGATCGAGTCGCTCGTGCCCCTCATGACCGAGTTCGCCCGCGGCTTCGACAAGGTCGGCTCGATCACGGTGCTCGGCGGCGAAGGGGCCTCGAGCCACATCGCCGGCGAGAGCGCCTCGAGCATGCGCGCGACCTTCGACGCCGTTCAGGCAGCCACAGGCATCGACCTCCGCGGGATCATCCAGGGCCAGGCCACCGGCCGCGGCATCGCCCAGGGATTGCAGAACGAACAGGGGCTGCAGAACGAGCAGGATGCCGCGCCGCTGCGCCGTCGGACGGCAGAGCCGGCGTCCGCCGCTGAGACGGCCGCTCCCGCCGACGCACCGTCTCCGGACGCCGTGTGAACACGCCGGAGGGAGGCCGGTCGCTCGTCGTCGACGAGCAGCTGGCCTCCCGCCTGGCGCGCGGATTCCTCCGTTGGCAGCTGACGCGCCCCTCGTGGATCGTGCTGATGATCCTCACTGCGCTGATCGTCGTGCTCAGCATCCTCCTCACCCTGACCGGCAGCGACGGCGCGGCGTGGATCGGAATCGTCATGGTGATCCTGCTCAGCGTCGTCGTGATCGTGTCGTGGATGGCGGTCCACTCCTCCATCCACCGCGCGTACCCCGTCGGCTCCGCCCCGACGGCAGCGCTGACCGCCGACTCCCTGGTCGCCACGTCCGCGCTCGGGACGAGTGAGATCCGCTTCAGCGCGTTCCGCCGGGTGGATGCCGCCGGCGACGCCCTCCTGCTGAAGGTCGGGTCCACTCTGGGGCCCGTGGCCGTGATGCCTCGCGCACTCCTGTCGGAGGAGGACGTCGCGCATCTGCGCGCCGTCTGCTCGCGCTGACGTCCCCACTCCCGATACGTCCGCGGCCGCGGGGCTGTCAACCCGGTGCCGGGCCGGCTGCCCGCTTCGTAGCGTCGAGCCATGACCTTCTCTCCTCGCCGCGCCATCGTGACCGCCTCCGACTCCGGGATCGGACGGGCGACCGCTCTCGCCCTGGCCGACGCGGGAATGGACGTCGGCGTCACGTGGCACTCCGACGAGGAGGGCGCCAACGGCACGGCGGAGGAGGTGCGCCGTCGCGGAAGGAAGGCCGTCGTCGCGCAGTTCGACGCGACCGACCTCGAGTCCGTGCCCGGGGTGATCCGCCATCTCGCTGACGAACTCGGCGGCCTCGACGTCTTCGTGAACAACGCGGGCGGCGGCACCGGCGGCCCGTTCCTCGACATGGACATCGACGGCTGGCGTACGGTTGTCGGCCTCAACCTCGACGGCGCCTTCGTCGGTATGCACACGGCGGCGACCCTCATGGCCGACTCCGGCGAGGAGGGGCGCATCATCGCCGTCACGAGCGTGCACGGCTCGCAGCCCCGCGTCGGCTCCGCCGCCTACGTCGCGTCCAAGCACGGTCTCGAGGGACTCGTGAAGACGATGGCTCAGGAGCTCGGCGCGAAGGGCATCACGGTCAACTCCGTAGCCCCCGGCGAGATCGCGACGCCCATCAACGACATGGATGCCGAGGACGCGGAGAACACGCATCGCCCCGGCATCCCGATCCCCCGCCCCGGAAAGCCGGAGGAGATCGCCGACGTCGTCGCCTTCCTCGCCTCGCCCGCGTCGTCGTACGTGACCGGGGCGACGTGGGTGGTCGACGGCGGCATGCTCCAGATGGGCCCGCAGGCGGGCTCGCACCTGGAGTCGGACGCCTGGCGCTCCGCCGGCTGATCCGCGGCGCGTCTCCGACACCCCGCCGGGGATAACCTGGAGGGATGGCTCCGGACGACAGACGCAGACTCACCCGGATGCCACGACAGGGCGCGATCGTCGCGGTCCTGGCGATCGCGGGTCTCGCGTCGTCGTTCATGTTCACGCTCGTCGTGCCGATCCAGTCGAAGCTCCCTGAGCTGCTGAACGCCAGTCGTGAGGACACCGCGTGGGTCGTGACGGCGACGCTCCTCGCGGCGGCGGTCTCGACGCCCATCGCGGGGCGTCTCGGCGACATGTACGGCAAGCGTCGCATCGTCCTGGTCCTGCTCGGACTCCTCATCGTGGGGTCGGTCATCGCCGCCCTCTCGCCCTCGATCGGAGGCATCATCGTCGGGCGAGCACTGCAGGGCGCCGTGACCGGGGTCGTCCCCCTCGGCATCTCGATCATGCGCGACGTGCTGCACGAGGACCGGGTGGATGCCGCGATCGCCCTGATGTCCGCGACGCTCGGCGTCGGTGGCGCCGTCGGCATGCCCGTCAGCGCGATCATCACCGAGACGAGCGACTGGCACGTCCTCTTCTGGATGGCCGCAGGGCTCGGTGCGGTCGTCTTCGTCCTCGTCGCCACCGTCGTGCCGGCGAGCGTCCTGCGGACGGCCGGACGATTCGACTTCGCGGGCGCCGTGGGCCTCGCCATCGGCCTCACCGGCGTCCTGCTCGCGGTGTCGCGCGGCAACGAGTGGGGCTGGGCTTCGCCTGCGACCCTCGCCCTCGGCCTCGGCGGACTCGCCGTTCTGCTCGTGTGGGGCTGGTTCGAGCTCCGCATCCGCGAGCCGCTCCTCGATCTGCGGGTCGCGGCCCGGCCCGCCGTGCTGCTCACGAACCTCGCCTCGGTGGCGATGGGCTTCTCTCTCTTCGCCTCGAACGTGTCGTATCCGCAGATGCTGGAGCTGCCGGCATCCGTCGGCGGTTTCGGTCTCACCCTCGTCCAGGCGAGCTTCATCGTCATGCCCGCCGGGCTCGTGATGATGGTGCTGTCGCCGTTCTCGGGTCGCCTCGCACGGACGATCGGTCCGCGGGTCCTGTTGATCATGGGAGCGAGCGCGCTCATCCTGGCGTACGGCTACTCGCTGCTGTGGGCGTCGGAAGTCTGGCACCTGCTGGTCGCGAACCTGCTCATCGGCGTGGGCATCGGCTTCGGCTACGCCGGCATGCCGATGCTCATCATGCGATCGGTGCCGCAGCATGAGACCGGAGCGTCGAACGGGCTGAACGCGCTGTTCCGCTCGCTCGGCACGTCGATCGCGGCCGCCGTCGTCGGCGCGGTGCTCGCTGCGCTCTCGGTCGACAGGGGCGGGGTTGCCGTTCCCACCCCGGCCGCGTTCCAGCTCTCGTTCGCCCTCGGACTCGGCGCCGCCGTGATCGCCCTGGGCGTCGCCCTGTTCATCCCGCAGCGCCGCGACCCGCACGAGGCGCGGCCCTCGATGCCCCGCTGACGGAACCGCCCCGCTGACCCAGCCCGCACCGCGGGCGACCGTCACGGGATGCAAGGGATGCCGGGCGGCACGCCGCGGCATCCGTCCCTCCCCCGGCGTGTCGCCGAGGATCCCCTGCATCCGCTTACGCGTCAGAGCGCCGGAAGCCGCGGACGACGGCCGCGACCACGAGCAGAAGCGAGACGAGGACGGCGCCGCCCGAGAGCGCCGTGGCCGCGGTCGGCTGAGCGGCTCCGCCCGCGAGATCGCCGAGCCAGGGGCCGACCGCGATGCCGACGTTGAAGGTCACGACGGTGCCCGCGCTCGCGAGGGTGCGGGTGCGGTCGGTCGCGATGCGCATGAGCAGCGAGGACTGCAGGGGGAAGAACGCGCCGATCGCGAATCCCCACCCTGCGAGTGCGACGTAGACGAGCGGGGTGTCGGCCGCGAGGGTCAGGATGCCGAAGGCCGCCACCAGCCCCGCGAGGATGATCACGAGCGAGGCCCGCGGCCAGTGGTCGGCGAGCGGCCCGGCCACGGCGACGCCTGCGAGACCCGCGGCACCGTAGGCGAAGAGCAGGAGCGGCACCTGCGCCTCGGAAACCCCGGCCGACACCTCGAGCAGCGGCCGGACGTAGGTGAAGGTCGCGAACTGCCCGAGCGCGAACACGAGCGAGGCCGCGGCGAACAGCAAGATGGGGACGAGCGAGGCATCCGCACCTCGAGGTCGATCCGCGCGCAGGAGCGCAGGTTCGGGCACTCTGCGGGGCAGACGAATGAGGATGATGACTGCGAGGACGAGCGCGACGGCCGCCAGCGCCCCGAAGGCCCATCGCCACGACAGGAGCTGCGCGATGAGCGTGCCCGCCGGGAGTCCCGCGAGGGTGGCGACGGTCCCTCCGGCCGTGACCAGGGCGAGGCCGCGACCCAGGTGCGACGGGGCCAGCAGCGAGGTCGCGTAGACGATGACGATGGCCCAGAACAGGCCGTGCGCCACGCCCGCGGCGATGCGGGTGGCCACCGCGGCCTCATAGGTCGGTGCCAGTGCGGTCGCAGCATTCGCGACGGCGAACACGGCGAGCGCGCCGCCGGCCACGAGGCGCCGGTCGAACCGAGCGGTGAGACGGGCGAGCGGGACGCTCGTGACGATCACCGTCAGCGCCCAGACCGAGATGAGGAGCCCGACCCCCAGCGGGTCGGTCTGCAGGCCCTCGACCATCTCGGGGAGGAGCCCCGCGGGCAGGGACTCCGCCGTCACCGTGACGAAGACCGCGAAGCTCAGCAGGAGGAGCGCGCCAAACGGGAACCGGGGTGCGGCCGCCGCTGTGGTCGGGACGGGCGCGGTCGACGTGGTCATCCTTCGAGCGTAGGGCGCCGCATCACCGGCCAGCGCGGCCATATCACGCCACGCGATTCGGGACAGCCCCGTCGCGGAGCCCGGCACCGCCCGTCAGGATGGGGTCATGTCCTACGCCACCGAACGCCGTTCCAACCCGACCGCCTGGGCTGCCTTCTGGGTCGGTCTCGCAGGCCTCATCCTCATGCCGATCCCTCTGTTCATCGGGTTCTTCGTCGGCGGCGGCCTGTCGATCGTCGCGGCGATCCTGGCCGTCATCGCCCTCTTCAAGGGACTCGCCCGCAGCGGCAAGGGCATCGGCCCGGTCGTCTTCGCCGCGATCTTCGTGCTGCTGACCTGGGGCGGCATCTCGATCGGCGGCGGCGTCATCTGGTGACGCGCCTCACCGTCGCAGCGTCTCGCGCGCCACGGTGAACGCCTCGACCGCGTCAAGGTCGACCTCGACACCGAGCCCCGGACCGGTCGGCACGCGCACATGCCCGTCCTCGAGGATCACGGGTTCCGTCACGATGTCACGGTCGTAGAACCGAGCGGATGCCGAGACGTCGCCCGGCAGAGTGAACGCGGGGTGCGCGGCGAGCGCGGCGTTCGCGGCGCGGCCGATCCCGGTCTCGAGCATGCCGCCGCACCAGACCGGGATCCCGGCAGACGCGCAGAGGTCGGCGATGCGGAGCGCCTCGAGGTATCCGCCGACACGGCCCGCCTTGACGTTGATCACCGTCGTCGCGCCGAGCGCGAGCGCGTCGCGCGCGGCCTTCACCGAGGTGATCGACTCGTCGAGGCAGACGGGCGTCTTCAGCTGCTGCGCGAGTGCGGCGTGGTCGACGAGGTCGTCCTCCTGCAGCGGCTGCTCGATGAGCAGCAGGCCGAACCGGTCGAGCTGCGCGAGCGTGTCGGCGTCGGCGAGCGTGTAGGCGGAGTTCGCGTCCACCTGCAGCGGGATGTCGGGGAACGCTGTGCGGACGGCATCCGTCTCGGCGATGTCGCGGCCGGGTTTGATCTTGATCTTGATCCGCACGTATCCCTCGTCGAGGTATCCGCGGACGGTCTCGACGAGAGCCGCCGGATCCGATTGGATGCCGACGCTCACCCCTGAGGCGATCGTCGCCGCCGTCCCGCCGAGGTACGACGCGAACGAACGCCCCTCCCCGCGAAGGGCGGCGTCGAGCAGGGCGAGCTCGAGTCCCGCCTTCGCCATCCGGTGACCGACGAAGGGATCGAGGACACCCGCGACGTCCTCGGGCGCGAGCGTCCCGCGCTGCAGAAGCGCCGGACCGAGCCAGCGCGTCGCGACGTCCCACGCGCCCTGCGTGTACTCGCTGGAGTACACCGGCGCACCCTGCGTGACGATCTCTCCCCATCCCTCGCCCGCGTCGGTCTTCGCACGCACGACGATGACCTCGCGGTCGGCCATGGTGCCGAACGACGTCGTGAACGGGGCGACGAGCGGGATCCGGAGCACCCGCAGCTCGATCTCCTCGAGACGGACGGACGCGGCGTGCTGGGTGAGCGGCATGGGGTCAGGTTACGGGCCATTGCTGCCTGGGTGCATCGACGGCGACGACTTCCTAGACTCGGGCGATGCCCCTCGCGACGACCACCTCCGGAAGCCTTCCCCGCTCGACCGCGCTGATCGAGGCGAACGCCGCGCGCGCGTTCGCCGACGACGGCTTCACCCTGCTGCCGAGTGCCGAGGCGGAGGAACTGACCGCGCGCGCCGTGGCCGACGTCGTCGAGCGCCAGCGCGCCGCGGGCATCACCCTCGTCGGCGACGGGGAGTTCGGCAAGGCGATGACGAACCCGGTCGACTACGGCGCCTGGTGGGGATACTCCTTCCAGCGGGTCGCGGGGCTGTCGCTCACCGAGGTCAACGCCTTCACCGAGCCTCCCGTCCTCTCCACCCCGGGGAACATCCGTCTCACGAGCTTCCTCGGTCGCCGCGACCGCCAGCGGTTCCCCGCGGTGTACGCCGAGGCCGTCGAGACCGGCCGCATCGCGTCGGCGTTCCCGACCACGACGGGTCCGATCTCCTACCGCGGCCACGACGCGGTGGCCGCCGACATCCGCAACCTCACTGCGGCGCTCCGCGACGGCGAGCGCGGCTTCCTCACGGCAATCGCCCCCGGGTCGGCCGCGCGCGTGCACAACGACTACTACGCGACCGAGCAGGAGCACATCGACGCGTGGGCCGACGCCCTCCGCGAGGAGTACCGGGCCATCACCGATGCGGGTCTCATCCTCCAGCTCGACGACCCGTCGTTGGCCGAGAACTTCGACCAGATCGACCCAGAGCCCTCGCTCGCCGACTACCAGGCGTTCACCCGCATCCGGATCGAGGCGATCAACCGGGCGATCGAGGGCCTCCCGAAGGAGCAGGTGCGCCTGCACCTGTGTTGGGGCTCATGGCACGGACCGCACACGACCGACGTCGAGCTGAAGGACATCCTCGACGTCGTCCTCGAGGCGAACGTCGGGTCGATCTCGTTCGAGGCCGGCAACGTCCGCCACGAGCACGAGTTCGCCGTCTGGGCCGATGCAGCGATCCCCGACGACCTCGTCCTCGTCCCGGGCGTCGTCAGCCACGCGACCAACGTCGTCGAGCACCCCGACCTCGTCGCGCAGCGCATCCGCCGCTACACCGACATCGTCGGCGCCGAGCGCGTCATCGCCTCGACCGACTGCGGCCTCGGGGGCCGCATCCACCCCGACATCGCATGGGCGAAGCTCGAGTCGCTCGGTGAAGGTGCGCGCCGGGCGGGCTGAACCAGTCAGCTTCGGACGAACAGGTAGCCCTCGCCGGTGCGGAAGCCGCCCACGGCGAGGCCGGCGTCGAGCTGCGCCCGGAACGCATCGCGGACCTCGCGGCGGAGGCGAGCCGCGGCATCCGGATCCTCCCGGCGGAGTGCCTCGATGTCGGTCGGGATCGCGACCGACGCGACCACATCGGATGCCTCGGGTGTCGGGACGGGCGACGCGAGGTGCCACGCCACGTGCAGCCGATCGCTCTCGTCGCCGCTGTTGATCGCGTCGCCCATGTCGCCATAGTGGTCGACGAGGTAGTCGGTGACCCGCGCGCCGAGGACCTCGAGGTTGAAGTGGGCGTTCCGGGCGATGAGCGGATCGAACGTCCACGTGATGGTGCCGACGTCGCGCGCGAACGCCCACTCGCGCTGGTGCGCCTTGAGCGCGCGGCCGATGCCCCGCGCCTGCGCCTCGGGCAGGACGCCCGTCACGTGCGAATGCATGCTGCGTGATGACGGCGGCCCGAAGAAGGCAGCGGATGCCGCGACCATGCGCTCGCCGTCGAAGACACCGACGACGTAGTTGCCCGAGTGCTCCAACGCGCGCAGCAGGTTCGGCGGCATCCCCCCATCCGGAGAACCCCAGACCGCCTCGAAGACGCCGCTCGCGGCGACCATCTCGTCGATCGTGTGCAGTTCGCGGATGTCGAGCGCGTCAGCCATCCCGCCACGCTACGCCGGTCAGCGCCGCCAGCGCTCGAGGGTCGGTCGGAGTCGCTCGAGCGCGCCGCGGACGAAGCCGGGGTTCTGGCGATACCACTCGAGGTGCGCCTCGCGGATCTCGGCCGGATCGACGAGATCCCCGTTCACCCGCCACACCGGCTCGGGCACGGCGTCGAGACCCCACGCGTCGATGACCCAGTCCTCGCGCGGCGCGTGGACGGCGTCCAGCAGGGGCCGGCCGGGATCGATCGCCGCGCCCGGTCGACCGAGGGCCTGCAGCACGCGGTCGCCGATCGCGAGGATCACAGGGTTTCCCGGATGGTTCACGGTGCGAACGAGGTCGAAGCCCGGCGCCGCGAACAGGTCCGAGACCCCGACGTCGAGCTGCTGCTCGCGTCGCGCGAGCTCGGCGATCGAGTCGGCTGCCTCGGCTCGGACGGCCTCGGCGCCCAGCGTGTCGCGAACGGGGATGCCGCCCGCCTCGGCGAGCGTGCGGACGTCGTGGTACGCGACGACCGGCGGATCCTCCTCCGTCCCCGGCACGTGCAGGACGGCCTGGAACGGGTAGAGGCCCGAGAAGCGGACGACCGGGAAGGTGACCGCGCGACCCGATGCGGGAAGGGATGCCGCGAGCTGCCGAGTCCCCAGCGGAAGGTCGTGATAATCGTCCTTCACCGGCTGCGCGATGAGCACCGAGGCGCCGGCGAGCACCTCGTGCAGGCGTGCCGCCTCGGCGGCATCCATTTCGTACACCGGAGGGACGCGCAGGAGCGTCAGGTCGTCGGAGTCGAGCACGAGGCGCACCGATTCGGCCTGGCAGTTGCCGACGACGACGCCGTAGTCCGTGCGGGGAAGGTCGCCGAAGAAGCCGGCGTAGTGGGCGCGGCGGGCGGTGAGCGCATCGTCGGTCATGCCTCGAGCGTCGCAGGCGCCGCTCGCCCCGGCCACCCGCTTGCGCGCGGGCA
The DNA here is from genome assembly GCF_900102005.1 of Microbacterium sp. LKL04. Lineage (NCBI taxonomy): Bacteria > Bacillati > Actinomycetota > Actinomycetes > Micrococcales > Microbacteriaceae > Microbacterium > Microbacterium sp. LKL04. The sequence continues at coordinate 2,144,559 of NZ_LT627736.1, forward strand.
CATGTCGGGCAAGGGCACGCGTACGACACCCCCGCGACCTAGGATCGTCGCCGTGCAGCTGAACGAGACACGCGCCTGGAACCGCTTCTACGCCGCCGGCACGCCGGTCGACATCGAACCCGTGACGGGGTCGCTCGTCGACCTGCTCGACGAACGCGTGCGCCAGTACGGCGAGCGCGACGCGATCGCGTTCTTCGGACGGGCGGTGACCTACGGCGAGCTCGGCTCGCGGGTCGCGCGCGTCGCCGAGGGGCTGCGGAAGCTCGGGATCGGCGCCGGTGACCGCGTCGCGTTGATCATGCCGAACGCCCCGCAGCACGTCATCGCGTTCTACGCCGTGCTTCGGCTCGGCGCGGTCGTCGTCGAGCACAACCCGCTCTACACGCGGGACGAGCTCGAGGTGCAGTTCCGCGACCACGGAGCGCGCACCGTCATCGCGTGGGACAAGGTGGCGCCGCTCGTCCAGTCGCTGCCGGCCGAGCTCGGCATCCGCGACGTCATCTCGGTCGACGTGACCACGGCGATGCCGCTGAAGACCCGGATGCTGCTGCGCCTGCCCGTCGCGAAGGCCCGGGAGTCGCGTGCCAAGCTGACGGCGGCCGCCCCCGGCACGATCCCGTTCACGCGACTCGAGAACTCCGCACCGATCGCCTCGGGGCACCCCCTGCCGGGGCGCGACGACCTCGCCTGCCTGCAGTACACCTCGGGCACGACGGGCGACCCGAAGGGCGCCATGATCAGCCACGGCAATCTGTGGGCGAACGCCCGCATGGGCGCCGCGTGGATGCCGGAGTTCCGCCACGGCGAGGGCAGCATCTACGGGTTGCTGCCGATGTTCCACTCCTTCGGCCTCCTGCTGTCGGTCATCTACTCCGTCGAGACCGGGTCGCGCGCCGTGCTGTTCCCCACGTTCGACCCCGAGCTGGTGGTGGATGCCGCGAAGCGGTTCCCGCCGACGTTCATCCCCGCCGTCCCACCGATGTTCGACCGGTTGGCCCGGGTCGCCCGCGACGGCGACCTCGACCTCAGCCGCGTCGTGTACTCCATCTCGGGAGCGATGACCCTGACCCCGGCCGTCGTCTCGCGCTGGGAGAAGCTCGCGGGCAGCATGCTCAACGAGGGGTACGGCCTCACCGAGACGAGCCCCATCGCCCTGGCCAACCCGTTCGACGAGTCGCGCCGCATCGGGGCCATCGGCATCCCGTTCCCCTCCACCGACATCAAGGTCGTCGACCCCGACGAGCCGACCCGCGAGGTCGCGCAGGGCGAGACCGGCGAGCTCCTCATCCACGGACCGCAGGTCTTCGCGGGGTATTGGAACCGACCGGAGGAGACCGCCGCGACCCTCCTCGAGGGCGGCTGGGTGCGCACCGGCGACCTCGTGCAGCAGGACGCGGACGGCTTCGTCACGGTCGTCGACCGCAAGAAGGAGCTCATCATCACGGGCGGCTTCAACGTCGCGCCGTCCGAGGTCGAGCAGGTCGTGTCCGGAACGCCGGGCGTCGCCGAGACCGCGGTCGTCGGCATCCCCCGCGGCGGCGGCGCCGAGGTCGTCACGGCCGTCGTCGTCCTGGAGGACGGCGCGACGTTCGACGAGGCCGCCGCGCGCGAGCTCGCCCGCGAGCGCCTGGCCGAGTACAAGCGGCCGACGACCTACGTCGTCTGGGAGGAGCTGCCGAAGTCCCTCATCGGCAAGGTGCTCCGCCGCCGCGTCCGCGACACCTTGCTCGCGGATCGCCACGCCACCCGCGCCGCCGTCGAGGACTGATACACCCGCGGCCGACGCCGCACAACCTGGGTGCCCTGTCCAGGACCGGTGCCTAGCCTGGGACGAATGCGGAACGTACCTCCCGTCGACCTCCCGTCCTCCGACGACACCGCAGCGCGCGACACCCGATTCTTCGGTCAGCCGTTCGCGCTCGCGCACGTGTTCGGCGTCGAGATGTGGGAGCGCTTCAGCTTCTACGGCATGCAGGGCATCCTGCTGCTGTATCTGTACTTCTCGGTCACCGACGGAGGTCTCGGCGTCGACCAGACGGTCGCGGCGAGCATCGTCGGCGCCTACGGCGGTGCGGTCTACCTCTCGACCGTCCTCGGGGCCTGGATCGCCGACCGCATCCTGGGCGCCGAACGCGTGCTGTTCCTCAGCGCGATCGTCATCATGGCGGGGCACATCGCCCTCGCACTGCTCCCCGGCTTCGCGGGCGTGACCGTCGGTCTGATCCTCGTCGCCTTCGGGTCGGGCGGGCTCAAGGCGACCGCCACGAGCGTTGTCGGCACCCTCTACGCCGCCGAGGATTCCCGACGGGATGCCGGTTTCTCGCTGTTCTACCTCGGCATCAACCTCGGCGCGTTCGCCGGTCCCCTGCTGACCGGCTTGCTGCAGTCGACCCTCGGGTTCCACTGGGGCTTCGGGCTCGCCGCCCTCGGCATGGCGCTGGGCCTCACGCAGTACTCGTTCGGACGCCGGAGCCTGCCCGCCGAGGCACGCATCGTGCCGAACCCGCTGCCGCGCGGGCGCTACCCGCTGTTCGCAGGAATCGGCGTCGCCGCCGTCGTGATCATCGTCGTCCTGGTCCTGACCGGCGTCATCCGCGCCGACAACCTCGCGCTGATCGTGATCGGTGCGGTCATCGTCGCGGCGATCGCCTACTTCGCGGTGATCCTGCTGAGCCGGCAGATCACGGCGCAGGAGCGCAGTCGGGTGTGGGGCTTCCTGCCGCTGTTCCTCACCTCGGTCGTCTTCTGGTCGCTGTACCAGCAGCAGTTCACGGTGGTGACGCTGTACTCGGCCGAGCGTCTGGATCGGAATCTGTTCGGGTGGGAGATGCCGATCCCGTGGGTGCAGTCGATCAACCCGGTGTTCATCATCCTGCTCGCGGGCGTCTTCACCGCCGTCTGGTCGAAGCTCGGTTCGCGTCAGCCGTCGACGCCGGTGAAGTTCGCGCTCGGCGTCGCTGTCATGGGTGTCGCGTTCCTGCTCTTCCTGCCGTTCGCGGGTGGCGGGGCGAACTCGACGCCGCTGCTGGCGATCGTCGGCATCCTCTTCGTCTTCACGGTCGCCGAGCTGATGCTCTCGCCCGTCGGCCTGTCGGCGGCGACCAAGCTCGCGCCGGAGCGTTTCCAGACGCAGATGGTCGCGCTCTTCTTCCTGTCGGTGTCGCTCGGCACCGCCATCGCCGGCCAGCTCGCGACCCTCTACAACCCGGACAACGAGGTGCCCTACTTCGCGACACTCGGCGGGATCTCGATCGCGATGGGCGTGCTGCTGCTGGTGTGCGTGAAGCCCGTGCTGTCGCTCATGAAGGGCGTGCGCTGACGGATGCCGCGCGTCACGCGGTCGGCATCCGTCACCGCACAGGGCAGAATCGAGGGATGACTTCGCCCGTGTCGCAGCTCCACCCCGACCACGCCTGCCTCATCGTGCACGGCAAGGACAGCCCCGGCATCATCGCCGCGGTCTCGGCGATGATCACGCGGATCGGCGGAAACATCGTCCAGTTCGACCAGTACTCGGACGACCCCCGTGGCGGCGCCTACTTCCAGCGCGTCGTGTTCCACCGCCCCGGCTTCGCCGGGCAGCGCCCCGCGATCGAGACCGAGATCGGCGACACGCTCGCGCCGTTCGACCTGGAATGGTCGCTCACCGACCAGTCGGTGCCCAAGCGCATGGCGATCCTGTCGTCGAAGCAGGATCACTGCCTGCTCGACCTGCTGTGGCGCAACCGGCGCGGCGAGCTGCCCATCACGGTGCCGATGGTCGTCTCGAACCACACCACCTCAGCCGACGACGTCCGCTCGTTCGGGGTGCCGTTCTTCCACGTGCCGTCGACGCCGGGTCCTGACAAGTCGGCATCCGAGGCGAAGATCCTCGAGCTGCTCAAGGGCAACGTCGACTTCGTCGTGCTCGCCCGGTACATGCAGATCCTGTCGCCGGAGTTCCTCGCCGAGCTCGGTGTGCCGGTCATCAACATCCACCACTCGTTCCTGCCCGCCTTCATCGGCGCCGAGCCGTACCGCAAGGCGAAGGAGCGCGGCGTGAAGCTCATCGGCGCGACGAGCCACTACGTCACCGGCGACCTCGATGAGGGCCCGATCATCGAGCAGGACACGATCCGCGTCACCCACGCCGACACCACCGCCGAACTCGTGCGCCGCGGCGCCGACGTCGAGCGCCAGGTGCTGTCCCGCGCGGTGCGCTGGCACGCCGAGGATCGCGTCATCCGGCACGGGAACCACACGATCGTCTTCTGACGCGGGGGCGCGGGTTCCGCGGGGCGTTCGAGGGACGCGAATCGTCGCTCGGGTCGGGTTCGGGCGACACGTAGCGTCCCCGGAACGCGATGAGGCCGCGATCCGGGGACGCGAACGGTCGTTGCGCTCCGCGCCAGGCGACAGATCGCGTCCCCGGAAACGGCTCGTCAGGCGACGGGCTGCTGCAGGTCGATGATCCAGCGCGAGCCGGGACCGTCGTAGGGCGTCTGCTCGTAGATCTCACGCGAGGGGCCGTCGAATCGCAGCCCGCGGCGCTCGATCTCGGCGACGAGCGCCTGCCACGCGGCCTGGATGCCGCTGAGGTCAGCCGCGTCGAAGCGGGTCGAGACGGCACGCGGATGCCGCGGCACCACCGCGCGCTCGAGTCCATCGGGCACGGGCGCATCGCCGATCTGCTCCGCCGCCGCGGCGATCATGCCGTCGTCGACCGTCGTGTAGACGGCGACGCCCGGACCGACGCGCGTCGCCCCCGACGCCTCGATCATCGCGCCGACGCGCTCGAACATGCCGCCGATCTCCCCTTCGATCTGCGACATCTCGTCGACCTTCGCCGAGAGCTGCACGATCGTCAGTTCGGGCAGCGCACCCTCGGTGTACTCGGACATGGGATTCTCCTTCTCGATCGATCGGAGTCTCGTCTCGACCTCGTGCAGGCGCTGCCGGTCCGCATCGATCTGGGCCGCGAGCTCGCCTCGACGCTCACGCAGGAGTCGGGCGACGGCATCCGACGACATCCCGTCGTCGAGCATGACGCCGACCTGCTCCAGCGTGAAACCGAGGTCCTTCAGCGCGACCAGTCGATTCGCGCGGTCCAACTGCGACGCGCCGTAGGAGCGGTACCCCGAGAAGGGGTCCACTCGCTGCGGGCGCAGCAGACCGAGCTGGTCGTAGTGACGCAGCATCCGCACCGAGACGCCGGCGAGGCGGGCGAACTCTCCGATACTCAACATGGTGATCCCAGGCCACAGTCTGACACCGTGTGAGGGTCAAGCCCCGGCCGCGAAGACCCCCAACCCGGTGACGGTGGCGGATGCCGCATCCCACCGCCGGAGCCCGCGGGCGACACCGACGATCGGCTCCCCGAGGAGCGGCAGCGCGCGCTCGAGATCCGTGACCTTGATGCGGCGCGCGAGGGTGACGTGCGGCATCCATTCGCCCGGCGCGGTGTGCGGAGCGTCGTCACCCGCGCCGGCGGCCTCGTGCACCGCCGCGTGCAGAGCGAGCAGGTCCACGGACGGCACGATCGAGCGCGCCAGCACCCGCCGCTCCCCCGCCCCGAAGAGCACGACCGCGCCGAGCGTCACGGGGAACGCGCCCGGCAGCGGCACCGAGGCGAGCTCCACCGAAGACCGCACGAGCAGCGTCACGTGCGGCGCGTTCGAAGGCGAGGTGTGCGCCGCGAGGCTCGACAGCCCGGCGTCGGCGAGCGCCTGCCATTCCGTGCGCACGGCGCGCTCGGTCGCCGCATCGAACTCGAGCTCGATGCTGACGACCGGCGCGCCGCGCACCACGGTCACCAGATGGTGACGCGCTTGTCCTGATCGAGCCAGAGCGCGTCGGCCTCGGTCACCTCGAAGGCGGCGTAGAACTCGTCGATGTTGCGGACGATCTGGTTGCAGCGGAACTCGTTCGGCGAGTGCGGGTCGATCGTCAGCAGACGGATCGTCTCGGCGTCGCGCCCCTTCTGCTGCCAGATCTGCCCCCAGCTGAGCAGCAGACGCTGGATGCCGGTGAGTCCGTCGATGACGGGACCGTCGGCATCCGTCGACCCGGTCGCCTTCAGGTGCAGCCGGTACGCCTTGATCGCGATGCCGAGGCCGCCCAGGTCGCCGATGTTCTCGCCGATCGTGAGGGCGCCGTTGACGGTGTGGTCCGTGGACAGCCCCTGCGGCACGAGCGCGTTGTACTGCTCGATGAGCGTCTTGGTGCGCTCGGTGAACGCGGCGCGGTCCTCGTCGGTCCACCAGTCGTTGAGCGCACCGGTGCCGTCGAACGCGCTCCCCTGGTCGTCGAAGCCGTGCCCGATCTCGTGACCGATCACCGCGCCGATGCCGCCGTAGTTCGCAGCCGGGTCGCGCTCCAGGTCGAAGAACGGGTGCTGCAGGATCGCGGCGGGGAAGACGATCTCGTTCATGAGCGGGTTGTAGTAGGCGTTGACCGTCTGCGGGGTCATGAACCATTCGTCACGATCGATGGGCGCCCCGAGCTTCGCGATCTGCTGGTCGTGCTGCCACGCGTTCGAGCGGCGGACGTTGCCGATGAGGTCGGATGCCTCGATCTCGAGGTCCGAGTAGTCCTTCCAGGTCACCGGGTAGCCGACCTTCGGGGTGAACGCCTCGAGCTTCTCGAGCGCACGCTCGCGCGTCGCCGGCGTCATCCACTCGAGCGACGAGATCGACTGCCGGTAGGCCTCGATGAGGTTGTCGACGAGGACGTCCATCTCCTCCTTCGCGCGCGGCGGGAAGTGACGCTCGACGTAGACCTTGCCGACCGCCTCGCCGAGGGCGGCCTCGACGAGCGAGACACCGCGCTTCCAGCGCTCGCGGTTGACGGGCACGCCGGTCATCTCGGTGCCGTAGAACGCGAAGTTCGCGTCGACGAACGCCGTCGACAGGAAGGGCGCCGATGCCCGGATGATCTGCAGGCGCAGCCACGCCTTCCAGTCCTCGAGGCGATCCTCTGCGAGCAGTGTGCCGAGGCCCTCGAAGAAGCTCGGCTGGTTGACGTCGACCTCCTCGATGACGCCCGCCTTGCCGGGCGCGACGGCGTCGCGCCACGGAGCGAGGTCGACGCCCGTGAGCTGCACCGCGGCATCCCAGCTCATCAGGTTGTAGGTCGCGACGGCGTCACGGCTGCGCACGTTGTCCCAGTGGTGGGACGCGATCTCGGTCTCGAGCGCGACGACGCGATCGGCCTGCGCGTCGGCGTCGTCGACGCCCGCGAGCGTGAAGACCTTGGCGACGTACGCACGGAACGCGGTGCGCGTCTTCTCGAAGTTCTCGAGGCGGTAGTAGCTCTCGTCGGGGAGCGACAGCCCGCCCTGCACGAGGAACATCACGTAGCGCTGCGGGTTGCCCGGGTCGGGCTCGATGTAGGTGCCGAAGACACCCGAAACACCCTCTCGCTCCAGCGACCCGGCGGTGCTCAGGAAGCTCGGGATGCCGGTGACCCGGTCGACGAGCGCGAGCTGGGGCGCGATGGCGTCGGCGCCACGCTCCTCGATCGCATCGGTGTCCATGAAGCTCGCGTAGAGGTCGCCGATCTTGCGGGTCTCGGTGCCCGGCTCGGCATCCGTCGACTCCTCGATGATCGTCTTGACGTCGCGCTCGGCCTGCTCGGCGATGAGGTGGAACGACCCCCACCGCGCCTTGTCCTCGGGGATCTCGGTGCGCTCGAGCCACGAGCCGTTGACGTAGCGGAACAGGTCGTCCTGCGGCCGGACGTCGGCACTGAGCTCGGCGAGGTCGATGCCGGAGGGAAGGGTGTTCTCGGTCATGCGTCCCACCCTATGGGCGCGTCCGGACGGCCCGGCTCATTCCCTCGTGGTCGAGCACTTCTCCGGTCCCGGCTCGCCGGCGAACCGGGCCGCCGTCCAGTCGATGAGCTCATCGAGCAGGGGCGACGGCCGCTCGACGACCGCCGCATGCTCGTACCCGTCGTAGATGCGGTAGTCGACGACCTGACCCGCCGCGCACATCCGCTTCGCGAACGCGGTCTGCGTCGCGACGGGGATCACGCTGTCCGCCCCGCCGTGCGCGAGCAGGACGGGCGCGTTCTGCCGGAGCGGTGCCGCATTGTCCCGCAGGTGCTCGCCGAGGGGACCGGATGCCGGAGGCTCGGAGAACAGCCGTGGGTCGCCGATCATGCCGAGCGACGCCGCGACCGAGACGACGATCGACGGATCGGACAGGCACCGTTCCGACATCTGCCTGAGCACGGTGTCGGCGCCGGGTCGCACGTACTGGTCGTACGAGACGTCGTCGTAGATCGACGAGAACGCCGCGAACGCGTACGAGGCGAAGATGCTGCCACCGGTCACGCTCGAGATGTTCTGCACGAGTGCGGGCGGATCGCTCGCCGGCGCGAGCGCCGCGACGCCCTGCACGTACAGCTCCGGCGCGTACTCGCGCGCCATCGAGCCCGCCCAGAGCGCGGCAGCACCGCCCTGCGAGTGCCCCCAGATGACCGTGCGGGTGCCGAGGTCGGCATCCTGCAGCTCCCGCGCAGCGCGCACCGCGTCGAGCGACGCCGTCGCGCTGGGCGGTCCGATCAGGTAGGGGTGCGGGCCCTCCGTGCCCAGGCCGATGTAGTCGGTCGCGACGACCGCCCACCCCTGCCGGATGATCGTCGGCAGGATGTACAGCGCACCCGACCAGAGCCCTCGCGGCTGCAGCGACGGCGCGCAGCTCTCCGAGAACCCGGTCGTGCCGTGGTTCCAGTCGACGACCGGCCACTGCCCGTCGCCCTCCTTCGGCACCACGACCACGCCGCTGGCCACGCGCACCGCGCCGTCGACACCGGTCGTCGTGTAGAGGATCCGCCAGGCGGTCGCCGTGACGGGGATGCCGGCGGTGAACGCTTCGGCGCGGACGAGCCGTCCGGGCTCCCCCGGCATGTCACGGGGCGCGGCGTAGAAGTCGTCGACGACGGTCGAGCCTTCGCGCAGCGGCACCGTCACGAGCGCCGTCGTCACCGCGAGCGCCACCGACACGAGCGCCGTCACGGTGCGCCCCCACCGGCGGAACCGCCTCGGCTCGTGGCGACGCTCCGCCTCGGTATCACGACGGCGGCGCAGGCGGGTCCACAGGTCGGTGACCCCGCTCATGATGAGACGCGCTCCGAAGACCACAGCCACGACGAGCAGGGTGATGTCGGGCCAGAAGAGTGCCAGGACGCCGAAGATCACGCCGGAGATCGAGAACGCGGCATCCGCGATACGGGCGTCGAGCGTGCGCCCCTTGGCGAACACGGCGACGAGGCCCGCTGCACCCGCCGCAAGCAGAAGGATGCCGACGAGCGTCGCGACGACGCGGACCGTCAGCCCCGGGGTGAGGAGCACGATGAGCCCGCCGACCACCCACGCTCCCCCGGTGACCGTGCGCCAGCGGGGGCGCTGCTTGTCGCCGTCGCGGCCGGTGAGATCGAGCACGCCCGTCAGGACCATGCCGCCGCCGATGAGCCAGGCGAGCACGCCGAGCGCGGTCGTCGGCCGGATGACGATGACGACGCCGAGGACCACGGCGGCCCCCGCCACCACGATGCGGACCCACTCGGGCAGGCGCGCGTAGAAGCGTCCAAGCGCGAGTCGCTGCAGCAGCCGCATCCGGTCCCTCCTCCGCGTGTCGGCGTCGACCTTCCACGCTAACGGCCGCATCTGCGAGCTGCCGCTCCTCGACAGCAGGTGACGATACGTGCAAGGGGGCGGACCGCGCGGGGCTACAGTGAGCGCCATGGGACGGGCCGGAACGATGCGCGCGAGCGTGCGCGACGTCGCCGCGCGCGCGGGAGTGTCGACGCAGACCGTCTCGCGCGTGCTCAACGACAGTCCGAACCTGCGCCCTGAGACCCGTGCCCGCGTCGAGGCGGCGATCGCCGAACTCGGTTACCGCGTCAACAACGCGGCGCGCTCCCTGGGCACCTCGACGACCCGGACCGTCGGGGTCATCGCCTCCGACGCGACCCTGTGGGGCCCTGGGGCGGGCATCGCCGCGCTCGACGCGGCGGCCCGTGCCGCGGACCGCTGGCTGGCGACGGCCTACGCGGATGCCGCGGACCCGGCATCCGTCACCGACGCCGCCCAGCGACTGCTCGCCCAGGGTGTGGATGCGCTGGTCGTCGTCGCCCCGCACACCGCGACCCTCCCCGCCCTGCAGGAGGTCGCCGGCCGGGTTCCGCTCGCCGCCCTTCACACCGGCGAAGGCGCCGAGCGGCAGCGTGCGGGAGCCGCGCTCGCGGTCGACCACCTCGTCTCACTGGGCCATCATCGGATCGCGCGGCTCGCCGGCCCGGCCGATTGGCTCGAGGCCACGGCCCGCGATGAGGGTGTCGATGCCGCATTGGCGGCCGCCGGCATCCGTCCTGCGACGATCTGGCACGGCGACTGGAGCGCCGCGGCGGGGGCCTCGGCGGCACGCGAGGTCGCGCAGGCCGTGCGCGACGCCGACGGGCCGACGGCGGTCGCGGCGGCGAACGACCAAATGGCGCTCGGCCTCATCGCGGGGCTCGTCGCCGAGGGACTGCGCGTTCCCGAGGACGTGTCGGTCACCGGGTTCGACGACAACGCGGATGCCGCCTTCTACACGCCCTCGCTCACGACGGTGCGCGTGGACACGGCCGGTGAGGCGCGGCGCGTCGTCGCCGAGGCCCTCGGCCTGCCGGCCGCCGTCGCAGCGGCGGAGCCGGTGCTCGTGGCCCGCGCGTCGAGCGCCGCGCCGCGCGGCTGACGCGGGGAACGGCAGTAGCGGTTCTGGTGCGACCGCGATGTTACCGATAACATCTCGTCTATGACCGATCTCGATGAGGCGATCGCCGCCGTTCGCGCGGACGTGGCCGCTCTCCACGCTGAACTCGTCCGCTACGGCCTGGTCGTCTGGACCGGCGGCAACGTCTCGGGCCGCGTGCCGAGCGCCGACCTGTTCGTCATCAAGCCGTCGGGCGTCTCGTACGACGACCTCGCGCCCGAGAACATGATCCTCTGCGACCTCGACGGCAACGTCGTCCCGGGCACCCCCGGCAGCGAGCGCTCGCCCTCGAGCGACACCGCCGCGCACGCCTACGTCTACCGGAACATGCCGGGCGTCGGCGGCGTCGTGCACACCCACTCCCCCTACGCCGTCGCCTGGGCGGCGCGGGGCGAGGAGATCCCCTGCGTCATCACCGGCATGGCCGACGAGTTCGGCGGCCCGATCCCGGTCGGACCGTTCGCGATCATCGGCGACGACTCGATCGGCCGCGGCATCGTCGAGACCTTGAGCGGTCACCGCTCCCGCGCCGTCCTGATGCAGAACCACGGGCCGTTCACGATCGGCGTCAGCGCGAAGGATGCCGTCAAAGCCGCCGTCATGTGCGAGGACGCCGCCCGCACCGTCCACTTCGCCCGGCAGGGCGGCGAGTTGATCCCCATCCCGCAGGACAAGATCGACGCCCTCTACAACCGGTACCAGAACGTGTACGGCCAGAGCACGGACGCCCGCCGATGAGCGCGGTCATCTCCTCGGGTGGCGCCGCCTTGGGCATCGAGCTCGGCTCGACCCGCATCAAAGCGTGCCTCGTCGACGCATCGAACCCGACCACCGTGCTCGCCGTCGGCAGCCACGAGTGGGAGAACGCTCTCGAGGACGGCGTCTGGACCTACTCCGAGGATGCGATCTGGTCGGGCCTGCAGGCCGCCTACGCCGCCCTCGTCGCCGACGTCCGCCACCAGGGCGCCGAACTGACCGACCTCGCCGCGATCGGCGTCTCGGCGATGATGCACGGCTACCTCGCCTTCGACGCCGAGGGGAACCTGCTCGTCCCTTTCCGCACGTGGCGCAACACGTCCACGGGTGCCGCGGCGGCCGAGCTGACGGACCTGCTGGGCGTCAACATCCCGCTCCGCTGGTCGATCGCGCACCTGCACCAGGCGGTGCTCGACGATGAGGCGCATCTCGCTTCTCTCGCGAGGATCAACACCCTCGCCGGGTGGGTCCACGAGAAGCTCACGGACCGGTTCGCACTGGGCGTCGGCGACGCGTCGGGCATGTTCCCGATCGGCACCGACGGCGGCTACGACCGCGACCGCGTCGCCACCTACGACGCGCACGCCGCCGGGTTCCTCGCCGGCCGCAGCCTGACGGACCTGCTGCCCGAGGTGCTCCCCGCAGGGGCGGATGCCGGAACTCTCACCCCCGCAGGCGCCGCCCTGCTCGACCCGACCGGCACTCTGCGCCCTGGCGCGGTCGCCGCTCTCGCCGAGGGCGACGCCGGCACCGGCATGGTCGCCACGAACGCGGTCTCGCCGCGCACCGGCAATGTCAGCGCCGGCACGAGCATCTTCGCGATGGTCGTCCTCGAGCGCCCGCTCGAGCGGGTCCACACCGAGATCGACCTCGTGACGACGCCCGCCGGCGACCCCGTCGCGATGGTGCACTGCAACAACGGCGCGAGCGAGCTCGCCGCCTGGGCGGCGCTGTTCGCGCGGTTCGCCGCGGCATCCGGTCAGTCGCTCTCGTCCGACGCCGTCTACGAGACGCTCCTGCGCGAAGCACTCGAGGGCGGGTCGGATGCCGGTGGTCTCCTCGCCTACAACCACCTGTCGGGCGAGCCGATCGCCGGCCTCGCCGAGGGGCGCCCCCTGCTCGTCCGCACGCCCGACGCGGACTTCTCGCTCGCGAACCTCATGCGCGCACAGGTCTACGGCGTCTTCGCGACGCTCGCGATCGGAATGCAGACGCTCGCCGCCGAGGGTGTCGAGCTCGACGCGATGTTCGCGCACGGCGGCGTCTTCCGCACCGCCGGGGTCGCGCAGCGCTTCCTCGCCGGGGCGCTCGACGTGCCCGTCACGGTCGGCGACACCGCCGCCGAGGGCGGCGCGTGGGGCATGGCCGTGCTCGCCGCGTACGCGGTCGCGGAATCCGGCACGGACCTCGCCGCCTACCTCACCGACCACGTATTCGCGGGGTCGGCCTCCGACACCGCCACCCCCGAGCCGGCCGACGTCGCCGGGTTCGCCGACTACCTCGCGCGCTACCGCGACGGCCTGGCCGTCGAGGCCGCCGCCGTCACCGCACTGCCGCTCGGCGGCATCCGCTCATCGAAGAACGAAGGAACAGCATGACCCTCTCCACCAGCCTCGAGCAGTACACCGTCTGGTTCGTCACCGGCAGCCAGAACCTCTACGGCGAGGAGACGCTGCGGCAGGTCGCCGAGCAGTCGCAGGCCGTCGCCGAGGGCCTCGCAGGCCTGCCCGTGAAGGTCGAGTGGAAGCCCGTCCTGAAGGACTCGGACTCGATCCGCCGCCTCGCCCTCGACGCGAACGCCGACGACTCGGTCATCGGCGTCATCGCGTGGATGCACACCTTCAGCCCCGCGAAGATGTGGATCTCGGGCCTCGACGCGCTCCGCAAGCCGCTGCTGCACCTGCACACACAGGCGAACGTCGAGCTGCCGTGGAACGACATCGACTTCGACTTCATGAACCTCAACCAGGCCGCGCACGGCGACCGCGAGTTCGGGTACATCCAGACGCGCCTCGGCGTTCCCCGCAAGACTGTGGTCGGTCACGTCTCGAACCCCGTCGTCGTGCAGCAGATCGAGGACTGGGAGCGCGCGGCCGCCGGCTGGCAGGCCGTGAAGACGCTCAAGCTCGCCCGCTTCGGCGACAACATGCGCTACGTCGCCGTCACCGAAGGCGACAAGACCGAGGCCGAACTGCAGTTCGGCGTGCAGGTCAACACGTGGGGCGTGAACGAGTTGGCGGATGCCGTGGCCCAGGCGTCCGATGCGCAGATCGACGCGCTCGTCGAGGAGTACGTCGCCTCGTACGACGTGGCCGACGAGCTGCTCCCCGGCGCGGAGCGGCACCAGTCGCTGCGTGACGGCGCCGCCATCGAGATCGGGCTGCGCTCGTTCCTCGAGGCCGGCGGCTTCGGGGCGTTCACGACGTCGTTCGAGGACCTCGGCGCGCTGACGCAGCTGCCCGGCCTTGCCGTGCAGCGCCTCATGGCCGAGGGCTACGGCTTCGGCGCCGAGGGCGACTGGAAGACGGCGATCCTCGTGCGTGTCGCGAACGTCATGGGGTCGGGTCTGCCCGGCGGAGCGAGCCTCATGGAGGACTACACCTACGACCTCGTGCCCGGTGCCGAGCGGATCCTCGGGGCGCACATGCTCGAGGTCTCGCCGACGCTCACGACCTCGAAGCCGCGCCTCGAGGTGCACGAGCTGGGCATCGGCGGCAAGGCCGACCCCGTGCGCCTGGTGTTCACGGCGGATGCCGGCCCCGCCCTCGTCGTGGCGATGAGCGATATGCGCGACCGGTTCCGCCTCGTCGCGAACGTCGTCGAGAACGTCCATGCGCCCGACCTTCCCAAGCTCCCCGTCGGCCGCGCCGTCTGGAAGCCGTCGCCGGACTTCGCGACCTCGGCCGCCTGCTGGCTCGCCGCCGGCGCCGCGCACCACACCGTCATGACGACGGCCGTGGGCATCGAGGTGTTCCGCGACTTCGCCGACATCGCCGGCACCGAGCTGCTCGTCATCGACGAGCACACGACGGTGCGCGGCTTCCAGAAGGAGCTCCGCTGGAACCAGGCGTACTACCGCCTCGCACAAGGGCTGTAACCGGAACCGACGACGGCCCCGTCATCCTCATCGGATGCCGGGGCCGTCCTCGTGCGGAATGCTCAGTGCCCGCCGTGGCCGGGCATGAACACCTCGTTGACATTGGCGCCGGGGGCATCGCTCCCGACGGGGGTCGCGGCGAGCGCCGGTGTGACGATGCCCGACAGCAGGAAGGCCCCGACGACGAGGCCCCACACGCTCGTGCGCGCGGCGGTGCGAGCAGCAGACGGCTCGCGCCGTGCGGACCGGCGGACTGCGACGGCCGCGGTGACACCGACGACCAGAGACAGTGCGAGCGCGACCGCGACCGGGTAGGCACTCATCTGCACGGGATTGACCAGGAGCACCGTCGTGGCCGCGGCGATACCGGCCAGCCCGATGATCATCGCCCCACGCGGAGCGACGAGGCGGCCCTTGGCGAGGGCCACGGCACCCCAGATGAGTGCCGCCGCCCCCACGGTGACCAGGAGGACGCCGACGCCGCGAGCTGCGACGTCAGCGCCCTTGGTGATGGCGCCCGCGCCGAGTCCGAGCTGCAGCAGTCCGGCGCCCCACGCGGCGAGCGTCGGCCAGGAGCGGACCAGAGCGGACGGCGACATCAGACAGCCGCGCGAGTGGAGACCTGCTTGTCGGCGGCGAGACCGACGCCCAGCAGCACGATCGCGCTACCCAGGTGCAGGAAGTGGTCGGCGGCGTTCAGCGCCAGGATGTTGGCGGCACTGCCCTCGATGAAGAAGCCGACGATGCCGAGCAGCAGGTAGGCCGCACCGACGACGATGTTCACGCCCTTCGCGGCGCGGACGTTGGACAGACCGCCGATCAGCAGCGCTGCACCGATCAGGAGGTGCGCGATGTTGTGCAGCGGGTTCACCATGAAGATGCCGAGCAGGAGCCCGCCATCGGTGGCGAGGAAGTCGACGCCGCCCGTGGCCGTGAAGCCGAGCAGGCCGACGAGGATGTAGACGGCGCCGAAGATGACGGCGACGAGGCGGTTGGGTGAGCTGGTCATGAGATTGTCCCTCCATTGGTGCGACGGATGCCGCGGGCCGTGCGTTCAGGTGCCACACAGCATTCGGTGCGGGGCCCGGAACGGATTGCGTCCAGGCCCTCGTTGCGACTGTAGGGATGCGCCTGCGCCGTTTCGCAGGGCTTGTGACGCCGCCTGACGCCCTGCTATGGAGTGGCTATGCCGACGGCAGCTGTGTGCGCGACCTATGACCGTCGGGCCACGTGATCGACACGGTGTCGCCGTCGCGTTCGACGACCGCCTCCGTCCGCACGGGCGCGCCGGCTCCGCGCAGGTCCAGCACCACGATCGCCTCGCCACGAGGCTCGAGGTCCACGACGGGCACGACAGCGCTCGCGCCGAGGGGACTGGCATCCTGTCTGCGCACCGCGTCGGCGGTTCCGCCGGTCAGGGAGCGGATGCCGCTGGTCACCCCGTGCGCGGACGCCTCGGCGACCGCGCCGCTCACGCGCGACACCGGGTCGCCGCCCGCGATGGCCCATCCGCCGACGCGGAGCTCCACCGCGTCGGCCGCGACGCCGTCCGTCCGCACGATTCGCACCTCGACACCGCCGCGGACGAGCGAATCCACCCGGATGCGACCGGCGGGACGCGCCTCTCCGGTGAACCCCGATCCATGCGCGTGGGCCGTCGGGGCCGGCGCGATCCACTGGGCGTCCCACGTCGCCGACGCCACGCCGATCCCGGCATCGACGCGCGTGCCGAGCAGCCGCATCCCGCTCCGGTGGGTGCTGCGGCCGTCGGCATCCGTCAGCGTCACCGACTGCTCGAGGGGCTCGAGCCACGCCTGCGTGTCCAGCAGGGGCGCGGTCGCGGTGGAGTAGCCGATGCGCGCGTAGAGCGGCGAGTCCGTCGACACCACGCCCAGGCCGGAGTGATCCGTGCCGTGATTGATGACCCGGACGATGCCGTCGGCCGCGGTGCCCGAGACGATCCACCCGGGCGAGGCCACGGCGCGCAGGACGTCGCCCGTCTCGACGGGGAGCGGCTCGGTGGGCGTCGTCCAGACCGGATGATCCGCGGGCAGCAGGACACCGAGGAGCCCCTTGACCGCCCAGTACGGCGACCCCGGCCCGGAGTAGGACTGCGCCAGGGTGCGCCACTCGCCGTGCCATCCCATCGTCAGGACGCCATCGGCGTCGGGAGCACCCCGGTCGGCGAAGTGGCGGACGATGAGCTCCGCCGCGTGCCGCAGGCGGCCTGCCGAGTGCGACGGCACCTCGGCGATGACGCCGACCCAGAACACCGCGGCGGCGGCGAACCGGTAGATGAGGCTCCTGCCCTGGATCAGGGGCGAGCCGTCGCCGCCCACGAGGGCGAGCGCATCGTCGAGGAAGCGATCCAGGCGGGCGACGTCCCCCGCCGTCCGACCGCCGGCGAGCTCGGCGGCCCCCGACATCCGCGACCACAGGACGGGGTACACGTGCAGCGCCCAGCCGACGTAGTGGTCGTACGAGCGCTCCTCGCCGTCGGACAGCCAGCCGTCTTCGCGGACGAACGAGTCATGGCACGCGAGATCCGCCTCGATGTCGGCCGCGGACCACGGGCCGCCCACCGAGCGCAGGAAGGTCTCGACGACGATGCGGAACCAGACCCAGTTCGTGCGCGGGTACGCGTCGTCGCCCACGACGGGCGCGAACCAGTCGATCGCGCGCTGCTGCGTGACGGCGTCGAGCGCGTCCCAGACCCAGGGCCGCGTGAGGTCGAGGACGAGGGCGATGGATGCCGCTTCGACCTTCGCCTGCCCGTGCTCGTCCGGTCGCACCCACCGATCGGGCGCTCCGGGGTCAACGCCCGCCGCGACCCCGCGGCGCACGAACGAGATCAGGTCGTCGACGCCGACGCCGCGCTCCCCCGCGATGCGGAACCCCGCCAGCAGCAGCGTGCGAGCGAACCCTTCGAGACCGTCGACGTCGTGTCCGTAGCCGCCCTCGGCTCCCGGGAAGTGGATACGTCCGCCGCCCGGTGAGGCGTGGCGCCGCGCGGCGTCGAGCAGCGTGTCGGCGTGGGCGAGCCAGTCGGCTCGCGACCACTCCTCGGCGACCATGGCCGCCTCCGTCAGCCTTGCCGGCTCGCGAGGGCTCGTCCGGCCTCGCGCAGCCACCGCTCGGGCTCGGCCATCGACGAGGCCGCGCTCCCGGCCAGCTCGGTCGTCGAGAGCGCGTGCGCGAACCCCGACGTGTCGGCATCCGCTCCGATCCGACCGGCGACGACTGCGACGGGCACAGATCGCGACGTCGCGAGCCCGCGGACGAAGGCGGGAACCTTGCCCGCCGCGGACTGGCCGTCGAACGAGCCTTCACCCGTGACGACGAGGGATGCCGCGGCCACCGCACCGGCGAGGTCGACGAGCTCGGCGACCCGCTCCGCCCCCGGGACGAGATCCGCACCCCAGGCGGCGAGGGCGAAGCCCGTGCCGCCCGCGGCGCCCGCACCGGGCAGGAGCGGATCGGCGGTTGCGGCGTGACGCGCGATGCACGCCGCGTACCGCTCGAGCACGCCGTCGACGACCTCGACGTCGGTGGCGGTCAGCCCCTTCTGCGGGCCGAACACGGCTGCCGCGCCCGACGGCCCCGTCAGCGGATTCGTGACGTCGCTGAGGACCGTCACCCCGCCTGCCGGCATCGGCCGCACATGGGTGAGGTCGATCGCCGAGACGGCGGCGAGTCCGCGCGCGCCGGCGGGCACGTCCCGCCCGTCGGCGTCGACCATGCGCGCCCCCAGGGCACGCAGCATCCCGCTGCCGCCATCGGTCGACGCCGACGAACCGATACCGAGGACGAGTCGGGTGACACCGGCGTCGAGGGCGGCGGCGATCGCCTGCCCGAAGCCCGTCGTGTCGGCATCCCACGGCAGTCGGTCGTCACTGAGGAGTTCGATCCCGCTGGTGGAGGCGAGCTCGACGACGCCCGTGCCGTCCGGGAGCAGGAGCCACGAGGCGTCGACGGCGGTGCCGCGGGGGCCGCGTACCCGGACCGGCCGCCGCTCGGCGCCCGGGACGGCGGCGGCGAAGGCGTCGAGCGTGCCCTCTCCGCCGTCCGCCATCGGACGCAGCGCGATGTCCGCGGCGGGGTCAGCGTCGCGCCAGCCGGCAGCGACGGCGGCCGATGCGGCGGCAGCGGCGACCGAGCCTTTGAAGCTGTCGAGCGCGATGACGATGCTCATGCGCGCGGCGGGGTGCTCTCGCGCAGCAGCACCTCGAGTTTCAGGTCGTCGGGGTGCGGCTCCCAGTCGGCATCCGTCGCCGCGCGAAACGCCTGATACCCGACCTCCTCGAGCGGGACGCGGACCGTCGTGAGGGCGGGGGTCACGTCGCGGCTGGTGGGGATGTCGTCGAACCCCGCGAGCGCGATGTCCTCGCCCGCCGTGCGTCCGGCGGCACGGATGGCCGTGAGCGCTCCGATCGCCACGACATCGCTGATGCCGACGACGACGGTGCCGGTGCCGACCCCGTCTTCGAGAGCGCGCGTCATCGCCTCGTAGCCCGCTTCGCGGGTGAACCCGCCGCGGTAGACGCGCGGCTGCGTCCCGCCGGCTCCGGTGAACCCGGCCGTGAAGCCATCGACACGGGAGTCGCTGGTCGCCGTGCCCTCCTCCGCCGCGAGGACGACGGCCTCGCGGTAGCCGCGGTCGACGAGCGCGCGGCCGAGAGCCTCGGCCCCGCTGCGGTTGTCGAGGATCAGCGAGCGCACGGCGCCGGCTCCCGGCCCGAGCGCGACCACCTGGCCGCCCATGGCGCCGAGCAGGTCGAGTTCGCGGGTCAGGTCGGGGTTCGGCCCCGACGAGGTCCGCGACGCCGCGAGGATCAGTCCCCGCGGGCGCTGGCCCCGGAGCGCGCGGACCAGTCGCACCTCGCGCTCGGCGTCGCGTTCCGTGATCGCGACCGTCACGACGAGTCCCGCCTCGTCCGCACCGCGGGCGACGCCCGACGCGATGAGCCCGAAGTACGGGTCGGCGATGTCGGCGACGAGCAGCGCGATGATCGCCGACGTCCCGCGAGCCGTCGCCTGCGCCGACAGGTTGGCCGTGTACCCGAGGCGGGCCGCTGCCGCCTCGACACGCTCCCGGTACGAGTCCGCCACCTTCCGGGTCGATCCGTTCAGGGCGCGCGACGCGGTGGCGAGCGAGACGCCCGCCTCGCGGGCGACGTCGTCGAGGGTGACCGCGCCGGTGGGCGCGATTCGACGCAGGGTGCGGTCCGTCATGGTGCGCAGTCTACGGGCGGGTCCGTCGGCGTTCCGTGCGGCGCGTCAACGAGCGCCGAGGAAGGGCGACACGGATGCCGCGAACCCCGCGGACGTCCGCCGGACCGCCTCGAGCGGCTCGGTCGCCCACACGTCGGCGTTGAAGATCTCGACCTCCACGTCGCCCGAGTAGCCGGTGTCGGCGACCGCGCGGGTGAGGCCCGCCAGGTCGATGACGCCGTCGCCCGGGTAGTGGCGGCCGAGCAGCACGTCCGCGGGGAGCGGCGTCTTCCAGTCGCACACCTGGTACGTGGCGATGCGGCCCTCGCGGCCGGCCCGCTCGATCGCGTCCAGCACGTCGGGGTCCCAGAAGATGTGGAACGTGTCGACGGCGACCCCCACGACGGACGGATCGAAGCCCGACGCCAAATCGAGCGCCTGCCCGAGGGTCGAGACGACGCACCGATCGGTCGCGTACATCGGGTGCAGCGGCTCGATGGCGAGGGTGACCCCTGCCTCGGCGGCGTGCGGAGCGAGCTCGCCGAGGGCGTCGCGCACCCGCTCACGAGCCCCGACCAGGTCACGGGATCCTTCGGGGAGTCCGCCCGCGACGAGCACGAGCACCGCCTCGGATCCGGGCGCACCGGCTGCGGCGAGCGTCGCCGCCTCTTCGATCGCGACGAGGTTGTCGTCGATCGACGAGCGACGCGCGGGACCCTCGGGCATCGTGAAGAAGCCCGACCGGCAGTGCGTCGAGAACCGCAGCCCGGAATCCGTGAGCATGGATGCCGCGGTCGCGAGACCGACCTCCTGCACCGGCTCCCGCCACAGGCCGATGCTCTGCACGCCCGCCTCGACGGTCACGCGGAGCGCGGTCGCGAGGTCGGCGTGCTTGATGGTGCCCTGGTTGATCGACAGGCGCTGGTCGACGGCGCTCACGCGTCGAGACCGTTCAGTCGCAGCATCCCGTTCCACCGCTCGGCGGCCATTTCGGGACGTTCGAAGGCCTTCGCGTCGTTCGCGAGCTCGACGATGTGCGAGAGGTGCGGCAGGCTGCGCGCCGAGTGCAGTCCGCCGACCATCTGGAACGCGGGCTGGTGCCCGTTCAGCCAAGCGAGGAAGGCGACACCGGTCTTGTAGTAGAACGTCGGGGCGGCGAACACCTGGCGCGAGAGCGCCTCGGTCGGTGCCAGCACCTCGAGGTAGCGTGCCGGGTCGCCCGCATCGAGCGCCTGGATCGCGGCCGAGGCAACAGGCGTCAGCGCCGCGAACGCACCGAGCAGGGCGTCGGAGTGCTGCCGAGCGGATGCCGGGTCCCGGGGCGGCTGCGGGGCGTCGGGCACGTCCGCACCACCGATGAGGCCGACGTAGTTGAAGTCGTCACCCGTGAACATGCGCACCGACTCCGGCAGGCGCTCACGGACCGAGACCTCGGAGGCCGCGTCGAGCAGGCTCATCTTGACGCCGGCGACCTTGTCGACGTGCGCCTCGATGACCTCGAGCAGGACGGCGGATGCCGTCTGCCAGTCGGTCGCACCGAAGTACCCCGCGAGCTGCGGGTCGAAGGCGGTGCCGAGCCAGTGCAGCACGACCGGCGTCGTCGCCCGCGACAGCACTGCGTCGTAGACGCGGCGGTAGTCGTCGGCGCTCTCGGCGACCCGCGCGAGGTGACGGGAGGCCATGAGGACCGGACCCGCACCCTGCTCCTCGGTGAAGTGCAGCTGCTCGAGGTAGGCCGAGACGACCTCGTCGAGCGTGATCCGCTCCTCGTCGATGTGATCGGTGTTCACGCCGACGGCGACGGACCCGCCCTCTTCACGGGCGACTTCGGCGGAGCGCGAGATCAGCTCGCGGGTGGCCGCGGCATCCAGCCCCATGTTCCGCTGCGCGGTGTCCATGGCGTCAGCGACGCCGAGACCCCACGAGTACACGTTGCGGCGGAAGTCGAGGGTCGCATCCCAGTCGATGTCGGCCGGCTGACCGGGGGTGTTGTCGGCGTGCGTCTTCGGCACGACGTGCGCGGCCGCGTACGCGACACGGCTGCGGAGCGGCGCCTCGGGGCGGGTGTACCCGGAGGTGTCGACGAGGGGGACGCGCCGGAGCGCGCCGTCCCCCGAGAGCAGGGTGAGGTCGGTCATCGATCAGTCCAGCGACAGCGCGTCGAGCTCGATCTTGCGGCCCTCGCGGCTGGAGCGCAGGCCCGCCTCGGCCAGCTGCACACCGCGCGCACCGGCGAGGAGGTCGAACTCGTAGTCGGTGCCCAGGGCGTACGAGACGAGGAACTCCTCCCACTGCTGGCGGAAGCCGTTCATGAACACGTCGTTGACGGGGACGTTCTGCCAGTCGGCGTCGTAGTCGTGGGTGTCTTCGAGGTCGGGGTTCCACACCGGCTTGGGCGTCGCGTTCCGCGGCTGGATCTTGGCGCCGAACAGACCGACCACGGCAGAGCCGTGCGTGCCGTCGACGTGGAACTCGACGAGCTCGTCGCGGTTCACGCGGACGGTCCACGACGAGTTGATCTGAGCGACGACGCCGCCCTCGAGCTCGAAGACGCCGTACGCGGCGTCCTCGGCGGTCGCGGTGTAGTGCTCGCCCTTCTCGTCCCAGCGGTCGGCGATGTGGACGGACGCCTGCGCGTAGACCGTGTTGACACCGCCGAAGAGGTTCTCGAGCACGTAGTTCCAGTGCGGGAACATGTCGACGATGATGCCGCCGCCGTCTTCGGCGCGGTAGTTCCACGAGGGACGCTGCGCCGGCTGCCAGTCGCCCTCGAAGACCCAGTAGCCGAACTCGCCGCGGACCGACAGGATGCGGCCGAAGAAGCCCGAGTCGATCAGGCGCTTGAGCTTCTGCAGACCCGGAAGGTAGAGCTTGTCGTGGACGACACCGGTCTTGACGCCGGCCTCGGCGGCGAGCTTCGCGAGTTCGAGTGCCTCTTCGAGCGACTCCGCCGTCGGCTTCTCGGTGTAGATGGTCTTGCCTGCGGCGATCGCCTTGCGGAGCGCCGTGGCGCGAGCCTTCGTCACGAGGAAGTCGGCGTAGATCTCCCAGCGGGGATCTGCCAGAGCGGCATCCAGGTCGGTCGTGTAGTCCTCGATGCCGTGCTTCGCGGCGAGCTCGGCGAGCTTGGCCTCGCTGCGGCCGACCAGGAGCGGCTTGACCGTGACCTTCGAGCCGTCGGGCAGCTCGATGCCACCCTGGTCGCGGATCGCGAGGATGGAGCGCACGAGGTGCTGGCGGTAGCCCATGCGGCCCGAGACGCCGTTCATGATGATGCCGATCTCGCGGACGGCGGGGGCGGCGGAAGCGGCAGCCGGGGCGGGTGCGGTGATGGTCGTCTCTGACACGGTGTGGTCCTCGTCTGTTGTTCGCGTGCAGTGCCTGGCGCCGTCGTCGGACGACGGCGAGGTCGATGGGTAAGCGCTTTCCCCCAGTGTGACACCGGCGGTCGGTTTGCGCAAGAACCGAGACTCAGCGCCGCCGGGCGGGGACTGCGACGACGGCGAGAACCGCGCAGCCTAGGGCTGCCGGCAGCAGGGGCGGGAGCATCCACGTCAGGATGACGACGAGCGCAGCCGCCGCGATGTAGAACACGAGTCCTCGCAGGTCGCTCCGGACGATCGCCGGAACGCTGCGCACGGCCGCCCGCCAGCCGGCTCGCGGATCCCACGCACCCGCCGCAATCAGCAGCCCTACGGCGAGCACGGCGAGGCCTGCCCAGCCGACGGCTTCGATGACGACGCCGCCGGGCAGGAACCCAGATCGTGCGAGGTCGATGTCGATGACCAGCACGACGGCGACCACAGCGGCGATGAGCCCGACGACGCTGCCGCCGGCGATCCCGGCACGCACATCGCGCCAGAACAGACCGAGCCGGGAATCGTCCGCTGCGATGTAGCGACCGAGATGACGGATGCCGGCCGCCAGGGCGATCGGCAGGGTCACGACCAGCGCGCCCACCAGCACGACGAGGAGCCCCACGAGGAGGACCTCACCGAAGAGCGCGAACTTCGCGGCGGCGCCGGGGAACCGGGACGGCGGGCGCTCGTCGAGGACGGGACCGCTGCCGGAGCGGTCGGCGCGCACCGCGGCACGCGCCGCGCGCCGATCCGCTCGCGTCCCGGCCATCGTCAGCCCTTGAGGCCCTGCGTCGCGACGCCGTCCACGAGGAAGCGCTGGAACACGAGGAAGAAGAGCAGCACGGGCACGAGAGCGAGGAACGACGCCGTGACCGTCGCGCCGAAGTCGCTCGTCGACGACTGGTCGTTGTAGAGGCGCAGCGCGATCGGGAGCGGGTAGTTCTCCGGGCTCGTCAGATACAGCAGCGGCCCGAGGAAGTCGTTCCACGACCAGATGAAGGCGAAGATCGCGCAGGTGATCAGCGCGGGCTTCACGAGAGGCAGGATGATCGCCCAGAAGATCCGGACGTGTCCGGCGCCGTCGATGCGGGCCGCCTCGTCCATGTCGCGCGGCATCTGCCGCATGAACTGCACGAGGAGGAAGACGAAGAACGCCTCGGTCGCGAGGAACTTCGGCAGGACGAGCGGCCAGAAGGTGTCGACCAGGCCCAGATTGTTGAACAGGATGTACTGCGGGATGATCACGACGTGGAACGGCAGCAGCAGCGTGCCGATCATCGCGGCGAACAGGATCCCGAGGCCCTTGAACTGGATGCGGGCGAACGCGTAGGCGGCCAGCGCGCTGGAGAACACGGTGCCGACGACGGCCAGGACCGCGAGGATCAGCGAGTTGCCGAAGAACTGCCACAGCGGGACGCCGGCGATGCCGTCGAAGACCTTCAGATAGTTGTCGAAGGTCGGCTGCTGCGGGATCAGCCCGGGGTTCTGACCGAACTCGGAGTTCGGCTTCAGCGTCGAGATGCCCAGCCACACGAGCGGGTACAGGACGAGGGCGGTCAGCGCGATCAGGACGACGAGCCAGATGACCGTCTGCCAGGTCTTGCGCTTCACGCGACGACGGCGCTGCGGCGGAGCGGCGATCGTCTGCTGCGCGGCGAAGACGGGGGTGGATGCCGCGCCCGAGGTCGTGGCGACGTTGGAGGTGCTCATCGGTTGTCTCCGGCGTAGTGCACCCAGGAGCGCTGGGTGCGGAAGAGGATGAAGGCGATGATCGCGACGACCACCAGCAGGACCCAGGCGATGGCTGCGGCGTAGCCCATCTGGCCGTCGCTGAAGCCTCGCTTGTAGAGGTAGATCGTGATGAAGTTCGTCATGCCGGCGGGGCCGCCGGAGCCGTTCGAGATGATGTACGCCGAGGCGAACACCTGGAACGCGCCGATGAGACCCAGCAGCAGGTTGAAGAAGATGACCGGCGACAGCATCGGGAGGGTGACCGCGCGGAAGCGGTACCAGGGTCCGGCGCCGTCCATCTCGGCCGCTTCGTAGAGCTCCTTCGGCACCTGCTTGAGTCCGGCGAGGAAGATGACCATCGTCGCGCCGAACTGCCAGATCGACAGGATGATCATGGCGGGCAGGACGAGGCTCGGGTTTCCGATCCACCCGCCGAGGTCGATGCCGATGGCCGACAGGGACGAGTCGACGGGGCCTTCGGAGCCGAACATCGCGCGCCAGACGATCGCGACCGACACCGACCCGCCGATGAGCGAGGGTGCGTAGAACGCCGAGCGGAAGAAGCCGGCGCCCTTGTCGCGGTAGTTGAGCAGCATCGCCACGAGAAGCGCCGCGATCAGGGTGATCGGCGTTCCGACGAAGACGTAGACGAGGGTGATCTGCGCCGACTGGATGAACTGGGGATCGTTCGTGAACAGGCGGACGTAGTTGTCGAGCCCGATCCAGCGGGGCGGGGTGAAGATGTTGTACCGGGTGAACGAGAGGTACAGCGAGTACCCCATCGGGATGATCGTCAGGCCGAAGAAGCCGACGAGCCATGGGATGAGGAATCCGTAGCCGGCGAGCGTCTCCTTGCGAGCGCGCGAGCGCTGGGTGGGACGGCTCAGGTTCTCGGGCCGGCGCTTGTTCGCGAGTGCGCGACGCCGCTTCTCGCCGGTGACGATGACTCTCGTCGCGGTGGTGCTCACGGGCTGCTCCAGATGTCGGGGGGACGGTGCGGGGCCCGGATGCCGCGGCATCCGGACCCCGCGATCGGTCACGAGTTGAGGGCGACGTCCATCTCGGTGAAGAACTGCGAGACGGCCTCGTCGACGGTCATGGTCCCGAAGTTCAGTTCCACGCCGAGCTGACGGAACTTCTCCTCGAGAGTGCCATAGCCGACGATCGGGACGGGAGGTGCGTCGCCGAGACGGTCGGCGATGGACTCCTCGTATGCCTTGACCTGCTCGCTGAGCGGGTCGAGGTCGGCGGCGGCCAGGGCTGTCTCCGACGCGGGCAGACCGCGGTTGGTGCCGAAGATCTCACCCGACTCGGGCGAGTTGACGAGGAAGTTCACCAGCGTCGCCGCGGCCTCGGGGTGGTCGGTGTTCGCCGCGATCGAGTGCAGCATGGAGGGCTTCAGGTAGAGGTCCTTCGCGCCTTCCTCGGTCACCGGCGGGGCGACGAGACCGAGCTCGGTGTAGTCCGCGCCGAGGTTGCCGAGGTAGCCGGCACCGAAGTTGTCCCACGTGAGCTCGCTGGCGGTGATGGCCGTGTCGAACGGCCCGAGCGGCAACGCCTCTTCTACGGTCTGCTGCGGCGCGCCGATGCCGTCACGGATCGACTGCCCCTCCTCCCAGAACGCCTTCAGCCGCGCCTCGTCGAAGCCGGGCTCGCCGTCCTCGGTGAAGAGGTTGCCGCCCTCGGCGCGCAGCTGGAGTTCGAAGTTCTGGATGCGACCCGTGTAGTCGCTTCCGCCCCAGTACTCGCCGCCGCTGGCGTCGGTGATGTCCTTCATCCAGGCGGTGTAGTCGTCCCAGGAGCCGCCGGGGAACTCGTCCGCGCCGGCCTTCTCGAGGAGGACCGGGTTGGTGAACAGGCCCCAGGCGTTGGTCGAGGTCGCGATGCCGTAGGTGGTGTCGTTGACGACGCCGATGTCGAGGATGTTCTGCGGGAGCGGGTCGGTCTCGATGATGCCGCCGAGGTACGGGTCGAGGTCGAGCAGGAGCCCGTTCTCGGAGTACTGGCGCAGGTACGAGTAGTCGAACTGCATGACGTCGGGCAGGTTCTTGCCCGCCGCCTCGGTCTGCCGCTTCTCCCAGAACTCGGGGAACGCGAGGAAGCTCGTGCTCACCGTGATGTTCGGGTACTTCTCGTTGAACGCCTCGATCGCCTTGTTGTAGAGGTCGGCGCGGACGTCGTTACCCCAGAAGGCGAGGTCGAGCGAGACCTTCTCGTCGGGGTCGTACGTGCCGGCGGGCTCCGGCGAACCGGCGCAGCCGGCAAGGGCGATGACCGACCCCGTCGCGAGTGCGACGGCGGCAAGTGCGCGTTTGCTGAACATCTTTGTCCTCTCTCGAACGTCCGTGTTGCGAGTGCTGGTGGACGTCTTGGTCCGTGATTGCGGCTTCCTTCGGTGCCGTGGGCCGGGCCCACAGGAAAGCGCTTGCCACGAGAGTAGCGACAATTGAAACGTTTTTCAAGAGGTGCCTGTGACCGGTCCCAAGGGCAGTCTAACCGCCGGTGCCGCGTCGATCATGGCCGACATCGAGGGCAGGAGCCGACGTTGTCAGCGGACGGCGAGCTCGGTATCCCGCACGACCAGCTCGACACGCAGGACCGCGCAGCGGCGGTCATCGGGCACTCCCGGGTGCGTGAAGAAGTAGAACCAGACGCGGTCCCCGTCGCGCACCGGCGCCCCGTGGTGGCCGAACCCCGGGCTCGGCACCGTGCCCGCGCCGAGGATGACGGCATCCGCTCCGCCCTGGCGGCGCCACGAGACGGCGTCGTCGGAGCGGTACACGCCCATGCCCCGCCACTCGTCGACGATCATCCACCAGAAGCCACCGAGCTCGAACACCGTCGGACCTTCGTGCGGCCGCCCGCCGATCGCGGTTCCCTCGGATTTCCAGGCGGTCAGATCGTCCGAGACTGCGGCCTTCGTGACCGAGTCAGCAGCCTCGTCCTTGTACCAGAGACGCCAGCGCCCGTCGGGCGTGCGCGCGACGCCCGCGTCGATCACGCGGTCGCTGTCGAGGGTGAGCGGACCGATGCGATGCCACGCCGACAGATCCGTCGAGCGGTACTCGACGATGTGGCGCGCGTGCCCCGGCCACCGATCCGGAACACCGTCGATCTCGGTCAGATACATACGCCAGAGATGCCCGTCGAACACGACCTCGGGCGCCCAGTGCGTGCGGTCCGTGCTCGCGGGCGGGCCGGCGGCATCCAGTCTCAGCCCGTCGTCGGTCGGCTCGAGGGTTCCGGCGTACGACCAGCGGATGCCGTCGGCCGAGCGCGCGACGCCGATGCGACTGCCGTGCACCCAGGCGACGCCCGGACCCGGGTCGGGGTGGGTCGCGCGTCGCTGGGTGTAGAACATCCACCAGTCGCCGGTGCCGGCGATCACGACGAGGGGATCGGTGGCGCCGTCGTACACCGGGTCGCGGTAGACCTCGATCATGCGAGACCCGCCTGCGTGAGGTGGAGCTGCGCGTAGCGGCCGCCCCGGTCGAGCAGCTCGTCGTGCGTGCCGCTCTCGACGATCTCGCCCCGCTCGAGGACGACGATCACGTCGGCCTGCCGGACGGTGGAGAGCCGGTGGGCGACGACGAGGGTCGTGCGCCCGATCATGAGACGGCCGAGGGCCTCTTTCACGAGCTCCTCCGATTCGGGGTCGAGGGCGCTGGTCGCCTCGTCGAGCAGGAGGATCCTCGGGTCGCGGATGAGGGCACGGGCGATCGCGAGGCGCTGCCGCTGGCCGCCGGACAGGCGAGCGCCGCGTTCACCGACGACGGTGTCCCATCCCTGCGGCTGGTCCTGCACGAACCCCCACGCGTTCGCGTCGCGCAGGGCTCGTTCGATGCGGGCGTCGTCGACGTCGCCGAGGCCGTAGGCGATGTTCTCGCGGATGGTCCCCTCGAAGAGCACTGACTCCTGTGGCACCACCGAGACGAATCGGCGGACGGTGCGCAGGTCGAGGTCCTGCATGTCGTTTCCGTCGAGGAGGATGCGCCCGCCCGTGGGGCGGAGGAAGCCGAGGATCAGGTTGAGCATCGTGGACTTGCCCGACCCCGACGATCCGACGAACGCGACGGTCGCCCCCGCGGGCACGCGCAGATCGATCTCGTGGAGCGCGTCCTCGGCAGCGCCGGCGTAACGATGCGACGCGTGCGCGAGGGTCAGGTCGCCCGTGACGGCGTCGACGCGACGCTTGCCCGCGTTCTGCTCGAGGTCGGGGTCCTGCAGCACCTCGGCGATCGAGCGCACCGATTCGAGTCCGCGGGCACCGACCGGGATGAGCATGAGCAGCTGCGTGAGCCCCTGCGTCAGCAACGTGAAGTACGTCGACAGCAGCACCACCTCACCGGGGGTGATGGGCAGGATGCCGGTGAGCGAGAACGTCGCGGCGAGGACGAGGCATCCCACCCCGAGCAACTGCATGGCGACCCACGACACCGATGCGACGTGACCGTTGAGCATGTCGAGGTGGAGTCCGGCGCGCCGGACGCCGTCGGCGCCGGTCGCGACGCGCGTGACGGCGGTCTGCTCGAGCCCGTGGGCGCGGGTGACGGGGATGAGCGACGCCATCTCGCCGACGCGGGCCGACAGCGTCTCGACCTCGCGACGGAACGACGCGTTGCGCGCGTGCGAGCGGCGGCGCATGGCGTAGCGGATGCCGATGGCGATCGGCACGGCGAGCGCGTAGACCGGCAGGAACGCGGGGACGGCGATCGCCGTCATCGAGATGGCGCCGATCATGACCATCGTCGCGGACAGGAGCGGATGCGTGACCTGCTGCAGCATGAGCTCGACGTTCTCGACGTCGCGGACGACCTTGGTCTGCACGATGGACGAGCTGATGCGCGTGTGATAGCCGATCGACAGGCTCTGCAACCGCTCGGCGAGGGCGTTGCGGAGGTCCGCGCCGGTATCGCGGACGACCGTCATGAAGCTGCGCGTATAGAGGATGTGGTTCGGGTAGTTCTGCAGCAGGAGGACCGCCGCCACGACGAACCACCACATGACCTGCGACACGTCACCGCGACCGGCTACAACGTCGATGACCGCAGCGGTGATGACCGGCAGGAACCACAGCGGGATCTCTTTCGCCGCGAACGCGAGGATGGCGACGGTCATCCGCCCCGGCCGCCGGGCGAGCAGACGCAGCACCGATCGGGCGGGCCGGTCGCCGTCGATGAGGCCGTCCAGGCTGGAAAGCGTTTTCCGCGTCATGGTTCCATCGTAGGTCCGGGGGCTGCCGTGCCGGAAGCCCCCGCCGGGGCCGTCTCGCGGCGTCCCGGGGACGCAGGATGCCGCCGAGCCCCGGCATCCGCGACACGTCGGGTCCCCGGAAGCCCGTTGCCGCCCGCCGGCGACCGACGTACCGTGAAGCATGACAGTCGTGGCACTGCGGCGATTCGCGCCGCTGATCATCGGCGCGATCGGGTTCGCGGTCCTCGTCGTGGCGACGGTTCTCCGCGCGGAGGCGTGGGTGCTGATCGCGGTCCTCGCCGGGACTCTCGCGCTTGCGGCGCTCGCCGCTGCCCGCCGGCCGGCGCGAGGCCCGGTCACGCCGGAACTGTCGGCGTCCGACGCGTACTCGGACGCCTACCTCGGCAGGACGCCCCCCACGCATCCGACGATCGAGACCCGGCCGCAGGGCCAGTACGGTCCGGGGCTGCCGAACGACCCCCTGCACCTGCCGGAGTCTGGCGACCACCGCTGACGCGTTCCTGGGACGCGGGATGCCACCGAGCCCCGGCATCCGCGATACATCCAGTCCCTGGAAGCCCGTCCGCTCGCGCCGGAACGCGCGGGTCTATCGTGGAACCGCCCGCACGCCCTCGACCCCGGGACCCGATGACCACGCCAGCACCCGAGCACGAGCCGCGCCCCGTGCACCTCGCCTGGTCGTCGATTCTGCTCGTGCTCGTCGGCGGGACTTTGGGGACCGCCGCCCGCGAGGCCCTGTCGCTGGCGATCCCGCCGGTGGGCGGCGTCCCTGTCGCCATCTTCCTCATCAACATCGTCGGCGCTCTCTTCCTCGGCTCGCTGCTCGAGGCTCTCTCCCGGCGTGGGCCGGATGCCGGCCGGCGCAGATCGCTGCGGCTGCTGCTCGGCACCGGGTTCGCGGGCGGGTTCACGACGTACAGCGCCCTCGCCGTCGACACCGGCGTGCTGTTGACGGGCGGCGACGCGTTCGTCGGCGTCCTGTACGCGCTCGCCACGGTGGCGGTCGGAGCACTGGCGACGGTGACGGGGATCGCCCTCGCCGCCGCGCGGCACGGGAAGCCTGCCCGATGACGCCCCTTCTCTTCATAGCGCTCTCGCTCGCGGGAGGCGTCGGCGCCGTCCTTCGCCTCGTCCTCGACGGTGCGATCAAGGCCCGCACCCGTACGGCATTCCCGCTCGGCACGCTCCTCATCAACGTGTCGGGCTCGTTCGTCCTGGGGGTCGTCACGCAGCTCGCCCTCGGCGGCATCCTGGACGACGCGTGGCGACTCGTGATCGGCACGGGCCTCTGCGGCGGGTTCACGACGTTCAGCACCGCGAGCTTCGAGACGGTCCGTCTCGTGCAGCAGCGCCGGTACGTCCTGGCCTCGGTGAACGCGGTCGGGATGCTGGTGGCCGCCGTCGGCGCGGGGCTCCTCGGCATCCTGCTCGGCCGCCTCCTCGTCGGATGACTTCCGGAAGGGCGCGTGGGAAAGCGCTTGCTGGCATACTCGAGGGAGCCGACGAAGGAGTCCCCGTGACCGTCCCCCGACGAACCCGCATCGTCCTCGCCGGAGCCCAGGGCTTCGGCACCGTTCATCTCGAGAACCTGCGCCGCCTCGGCGACCGCGTCGAGCTGGTGGCCGTCGCCGATCCCACCCCGGTCCCTCCCGAGAACCTTCCGGCGGGCACGCAGGCGTTCGCCTCGCTCGCCGACGCGCTCGACGCCGTCGACGACATCGACGTCGTCATCGTCGCGACGCCGCTGCACACGCACGCCGCCCTCGCAGGGCTCGTCGTCTCGCGCGGCATCGACCTCTACCTCGAGAAGCCGCCCGTGCTCTCGTCGGCCGACTTCGCCGTGCTGGCGGATGCCGCGGCGGCCTCGGGCGCGCGCGTCCAGGTCGGGTTCCAGAGCCTCGGATCGCTCGCCATCCCCGCCCTCATCGCCGACCAGTTCGGACTCGGCCCCATCCAGGCGATCGGCGCCGTCGGCCTCTGGTGCCGCGACCTCGCCTACTGGTCCCGCAGCCGCTGGGCGGGCCACCGCACCCTCGACGGGTTCCCCGTCCTCGATGGTGTGGTCGCGAACCCGCTCGCTCACGCCACCGCCACGGCTCTCGCCGTCGCGCAGTCCACATCGGCGTCGGACGTGAACCAGGTCACCGCCGACCTGTACCGCGCCAACGCGATCGAAGGCGACGACACGAGCGTCATCCGCCTGTCGACCGGCCGTGGCATCCGGGTCACCTCCGCGCTGACCCTCTGCGCCGAGCAGGAAGAAGATCCCTACGTCCTCATCCGCGGCACCCGCGGGTCGGCGAGGTTCTTCTACACCGAGGACGTCGTCGAGACCGAGGACCGCCGCGTCGAGTTCGGCCGCATCGATCTCGTCGAGAACCTGCTCGATCACCGCGATCACGGCACTCCCCTCCTCGCGCCGCTGCACGAGACGGGGGCGTTCGTCCGGGTGATGGATGCCGTCGCCGACACCGAACCGGTCGCGATCGGCGCCGCGCACGTGACGTGGAATGAGGAGGGCCGCTCGCCGCGTGCCGTCATCACGGATGTGAAGGATGCCGTGGAACGAGCCGTCGACGCCGAAGCGACCTTCGCGGAGCTGCACCTGCCGTGGGCGGCGAAGACCGAGGCCGCCGTGCTGGCCGACCTGGCGGCGCCGGGCGAGCCGCGGCATCCGGTCGCCGTCCTCGTCGACGGCGCCGACGTGACCCGCTCGTCGAGCCCGCGCCCCTACCTCCACCCGGTGAGCACGCCCGGCGGCGTCGTCGTTTCCGACACGCACCCCGCCGACCACGACTGGCACCTCGGCATCAGCGTCACGCTGCAGGACGTCTCGGGCGTGAACTTCTGGGGCGGCCGCACCTACACCCCCGGGCGCGATTACGTCTGGCGTGACGATCACGGACGCATCGTCGCGACGCGCGTCGAGGGGGCGGCATCCGCTCTCGAAGCCGAGTTCTCGTGGATCGGGCGCGACGGCGCGCAGATGCTGACCGAGCAGCGGCGGATGACGGTCGCCGAGGCCGGGCCAGGGGCGACCACCATCGACCTGACGTTCTCGCTCGCCACGCGTGCCGGGACGCTGCACCTCGGTGGGCCGGGCAGCAACGGCCGGGTCGGCGGCGGCTACGGGGGACTCGCCTGGCGGCTGCCCGCCGCGACCGATGTCGACGTGCGGACCGCCACGGCGCGCGGCGAAGACGCGGTGCACGGCACGACCGCGCCGTGGCTCGCCTGGTCGGCGGAGTTCCCGACGGGCACGGCGACCGTCGCGATGGCGCCTCTCGACGAGGCCTCGGCCGCGGACCCGTGGTTCGTCCGGGTCGCGGGATACCCGGGAATCGGCGCCGCCCTCGCCTGGGATCGTGAGGTCACCCTGGCCCCCGGCATCCCCGTCTCCCGTTCGTACCGCCTGCTCATCGCCGACGGCCGCCTGTCGGACGACGAGGTCGTCGCCGCGCTGAGTGTCGGCTGACGGACGTGATCTACCACCTGGCAGGGGACTCGACCGTCGCGTCCATGAAGGCGGGCGAGGAGCCGATGGCCGGCTGGGGCGAATGCCTGGCCGAGGTCACCGACGCCCCCGTCCGCAACCACGCGTTCGGTGGGGCGACGACCGAGTCGTTCCTCGGAACCGGGACGTGGGACGCGCTGCTGACCGATGTGGTCGCCGGTGACGCCGTCGTGATCCAGTTCGGCCACAACGACCAGAAGCAGCCCGAACTGCTCGCCTCCCGCGGCGGGTACACCGATCGGCTGCGGCGGATGGTGGCGGACGTGCGCGAGCGCGGCGCCCGACCCGTGCTCTGTACGTCGTGCGAGCGGCGATGGTTCGACGGCGGGCGCGTGACGCCGACGCACGGCGATTATCCGAACGCGGTCCGTGACCTCGCCGCGAGCGAGGGCGTCGACCTCATCGACCTCACGGCGTTCACGACCTGGCTCTACGAGGACCTCGGGGACGAGGCATCCGCTCGTCTGCTGTCGCACTACGCACCGGGCGAGACGGCGGCCTGGCCGGAGGGTCTCGTCGACGACACGCACTTCCGCGTCGAGGGCGCGCGTCGGATCGCACGCTTCGTGGCGAAGAGCCTGCGGGCGATCGAGCGGCGCGACGGGGATCAGCCCTCGAAAGGGTCGACCTTCACGGCGTGACCGCGATGTCGTACGGTGAGGGCATCAGCCACGTCACGGAGGACCCCTGATGCGACTCATCGTCGGCACCGCGCTCATCCTCGCTGGCCTCGCGCTCGTCGTGCTCGCGCAGGTGAACCTCTCCGCCCAGATGGACCGTGTCGATCGGGAAGGGACCGCGGGTAGTCTCTTCGCCCTGGACGTGTTCTGGCTCGGCCTCGCCGGCGTCGTCTCGGTTGTCGTCGGTGTCGGAGCGCTCATGGCGCGCCGGCGCGAAGCTGTCTCGGCGGCCTGACGCGAGGCCGGAGCCCGCTGACGTCGGGCGGCGTCAGAACGGCGCGGGGTCTCCGGGGTGTGTTGCGGCAGGGGTGAAGGCGACGGCCGGGGTGGGTGCGTCTTCTCTGTAGGTCCTGCCGAGGGGTGAGGTCCATTCGAGGACACCACCCGACAGTTGTCGAACGCGCCAGGCGGTGAATTGCTTCATCGAGTGATGTCTCTGGCAGAGGTGGGCGAGGTTAGAGAGTTCGGTTCGTCCGCCGAGGGCGTGGTCGTGGGTGTGGTCGACCTCACACCGGATCGCGGCGACGCGGCATCCGGGGAACCTGCAGTGTTGATCCCGGGCTTGCAGGAACCGACGCATCCCCGACGGAACGCGGTACGAGTCCGTGGAGATGGTGACCCCGGTCGTCGGGTCGTGGAACAGGCGTTCCCAGATATGCGTCGACCCAGCGAGGAGACGGGCGGTAGCGGGGTCGATCGGAAAGCGGCCGGCCAGGTCGCACGGCCCATCATCTGCATCGGTGAGCGTCGCAGCCGGCACGAGAACCTGCACGCGAGCGCGGATAGCGCCGAGCGGTCCGGCGGTCGTGTCACGCGTGTCGTCTAACGCCGGGGTCCCTGCGAGCAGCAGGTCGGCGAACACGTCTGCTCGGACCTGGTCCGTCGAGCGCGCGTCGGTCGCAACGACATCGGAGTCAGCTGATCGTTCGTCCCGCGTGTCGATGATCGCGCGTGCCTGCTGAGTGAGCCGGTCGTGAATCCCCTCCGCGATCACGGTGGGCAGGGTCGCGATCAGGTCGCTCATCCCATCCCTCCCCGGCACCAGTCGCACGCACCGGCCCGCGGCGGCCTCTTCGTGCCGTTCGGCGAACGATCGTGGGTGCATCCGATGGGCGAGGATCTCGAGTTCACCCCGAACCCGGTTCGGGGTGTCACCTCCGCACCGTTCGATCGCGATCGCTTCGAACGCCGCCCACAACTCTCCAGGCAGGGTCAGCCCGGCGTTCACGATCGCCTTCACATGCCCTTGGACGATTCGCCCGGCCTCCCACGCCGCCACCGCGGCGGGGAACCCTTCGATTGTCAGGCGAGCCTCGCCGATACGGCGTTGCACCGTCCGGTCGGTCATCCGCATCGCCCCGGCGACCTCCGCCGAGATGGATCGCAGGGCCATGTCGTGAAGCAGGACATTCGCGTCTTTCCGAGCACCCTGCTGATCCGCCAACTGCCCGGCAGCGGCCAGCATGCGAAGCTCCGCGATCTGCCCCGCAGCGATCTGGCGGCCTATGTCTTCAGCGTCCGCGACGATCCCCGCGATGGCGGCGAGATACGCCTCGCCACCGGGGATTTCCGTCGCTTCCGCCATACCTGCACTCTGCCACCAACCTCCGACACTCACCCCGGCAGAACCAGCCGAAAACGGCCTCTATTCACACCCCAAGATGAGAATTCATTCATTCGGCACCCACCCGCGTCACCGCGCGGCGCGCGGCTTCTTGATCGGGACCGCGATGCGGTGAACCCGCTCGGCCCCGTCGGGAGCGTCGTGCAGGTCGCGGGCGACATGGACGGTGGCACGGGGAGCACCGGCGAGCACGGCCGGCACGCCTCGCAACGGCAGGTTCTCCGCCACATGCAGCTCGCGCAGCGCGGCCGCGCCGCCGAAGGCGGAGATGTCGATCGACCCCCGCGACGTGTCGAGGGTGGAGTTGTACACCTGCACCGACGCGAGTCGGGGACACCGCGCGAGGTCGTCGAGATCGCTCCACCGCACGCTGTGCGTCATGAACGTGCCGAGCCGCGCGGGCGGATGCGGCCACACGATGCGCGCCGTCTGCGACCTGCCCCGGAGCTTGAGGAACTCGAGCCGATCGCTGCCGTCGCCGATGCGGACCTCGTCCTCCCGCACTCGACCGATCTGCAGCGTGACGACGTCCGACAGGTCCACCCACCCGTCGGACACGAAGGATGCCGCTTCGCAATCGATCCGCCGCAGCCACCCGACGTCCTCGCTCCGAACGGGTGACGCCCCGGGTGTCCAGACGCACAGTTCGTCGACGGCACTCCCCCTCATCGACGCGATGTCGGGCGTCCGCACCCGGTCGTGCAGGAACACGGTCCGAAGCGTCGGGATGTCCGCGACCCACCGCATGTCGGCACCGGGGGCGTCGAAGGATGCCGTGTCGAGGCGGAGCGTCGTCACCCCGGCATCCCGCGCCTCATCCACCTCGGCGACGCCGGGCACCCCGCCCACGATGCGCGCACCCGTGCGGGAGTGCAGGATCAACGCCATCGACGCCTCCGATCGTCCGAGCCACCATCCCGCGGCATGCGCGCCTCAGTCGAACGCGCGCGCCAGCGGCCGCTTCACTCCGGCGAACTCCACCGTCGGCCACGCCGGGTCGACCGTCAGCACCTCGACACCGGATTCCGTGACGAGCACGGTGTCCTCGACCTTCGCGCCCGGGGCGCTCGGGTTCCAGGCGAACGCGTGCGGCGACGCGACGGCATCCGTCGTCAGGGTCGTCGCACGGGGGTCGCGCCCGGCGTACCCGGTCGGCCCGCCCTGGTGGTGCTTCGTCCACTCGTCCGCGTCGAAACCGGATGCCGCGTAGCCGGCGGTCCCGGCCGCGAAGACGTCGTCCAACCGGGCGCCCGGCCGGGTGGCGGCGAAGAACGCCGCCTCGACCTCGAGGATGCGGTCATCGTCGGCCCCCGGCTCGCCGACCCACCGGGTCGCGTTGGCGATGAGGCCGTGCCGCCGCCCGCACACCACCAGCATCGCCCGACGCCCGAGCGGCCCCTCCGTGGGGAGCGGATGCCGGTGGGGCAAGCGCTCCTCTCCCGCGACCAGGATCACGAGCGGGTCGATGCCCCGCGAGACCAGACCCTCGGCGAGCGCCGCCGCGACTGATCGCTCGGATGTCGACGCGCTGAGCCCGCGGGCGACCGCCGTCAGCACCTCCGCGGTCTCGCGCCCGAGCGCGCGGTAGCGATCCGCCTCGGCGGGCAGCAGCGACGCACGCGCCGCGCGCAACGCGGGAGCGACCTCGGCTTCAGCGAGACCGGCACCCGCCGCCTCGAGAACCGACTGATGCCACGGCACGCGGACGACGCGGCCGGCATCCTCGGGCAGCAGCTCCTCGGCGATCAACCGATCGGCCTCGTTCGCACTCACGAAGACGGTGTCTCCGTCATCGTCGACGCGAACGGCCAACACGGGAGGCCCGGCGAGGGAGACGTGCGTGCGTGCGCCTTCGAGGTACCACGCGAGGGCTTCATGGGAGGACAGCACGAGCGGGCGACCCCCGGCATCCCGCCGCACACCTGCCATCCGCTCACGTTTCGTGGCTCGGTCAGCAGCAGATCCGGCCACCGTCGTCTCCTGTCATAAAACGTTTCCTCGCATAGTATGACCCCACCGACCGCGCGCGTTGCGCGCGCCGGAATGGTGCGAAGGGCAGCCGATGGCAGGAGCCAAGCCGACGACGATCACCGACGTCGCCACGCACGCCGGGGTCTCGCTGGCCACGGTCTCGCGGGTCATGAACGGCAACGCGACCGTAGATCCGGCTCTCGCCCAGCGAGTCCGCGCCTCTGCCGCCGAGCTCGGTTACTCCGCGAACCCGCTCGCCCGCAGTCTCGTCCTCGGTAAGACCCAGACGATCTCCGTCGTCGTCCCCGATCTCTCGAACCCCACGTTCCAGGGGATGCTCCGAGGCCTCAGTCGCGCAGCCGTCGCCGACGGCTATCACGTGCTCGTCGCCGACTCGGACGAGCACGAAGATCAGGAGCGCCTGCTCGCCCTGGAGTCCCGCCGCCGGTCCGACGGCCTGGTGCTCTGCGCTCCGCGCATGTCGGATGCCGCTCTGGCCGAGGTCCTCGCCGAGGTGGCACCCGTCGTGCTCGTGAACCGCGCGGGCGACGCCCCCAGCGTCGCAGCCGACTACCGCACCCCGCTCCGCCGGGTGATCGACCACCTGTACGGCCTCGGCCACCGCCGCATCGCCTACCTCGCCGGCGCCAAGCGCAGTGCCTCGAATGCGCAGCGCCTGGCCGCCCTCGACGACGCCCGGGCGACGCTCGACGGCTGCGAGATCGTCGAGATCCCCGCCGGCGTCGACTTCGCGGCGGGTGCCGGTTCGCTCGACGCCGTGATCGACTCGGGCGCGACCGCCGTCCTGGCCTTCAACGACCTGTCGGCGATGGGCCTGCTCAGCGCGGCGACCGAGCGCGGCCTGTCGGTGCCGGGCGACCTGTCGATCGCGGGCTTCGACGACATTCCGTTCGCGCGCTACACCTCCCCCTCCCTGACGACGGCCGCCGTCCCGACGGGTGAACTCGGCGCCCTCGCCTGGCGAGCCCTGTACGCGCTGTTGCGGGGTGAGTCGCCCGAGGCGACGCACACCGTCGTGCCCGAGGTCATCCTCCGCGGAACGACGGGCGCCCCCGCGCGCTGACGCTTCGGGTCGTCCTCCTCGCGGTCTCGGTGACAGCCGTGCTACCGTCGAGAAAACGTTTCCTGAGTCGGTGTCCCGGCTCGGAGGAGTTCGGCACGAAGGAGAGCCATGACCACCCGGTACGCCCTCGTCGGCGCGGGCCATCGCGCACAGATGTATGTGGACGCGATCGCCGTCGACTACAGCGACCGCGCCGACCTCGTCGCGATCTGTGAGCCCAACCCGACGCGCGCGCAGTACTACGTCGACCGCTTCGCGGGCCACGGCCTCGCCGCTCCGAGCACCTGGCAGCCGGATCAGCTCGACGAGATGATCCGCACCGAGCGCATCGAGCGGGTCATCGTGACCGCGCGCGACGACCTCCACGCCGAGCTGATCGTCCGGTCGATGGATGCCGGGGCCGACGTCGTCGTCGAGAAG
Organism: Microbacterium sp. LKL04; assembly: GCF_900102005.1. NCBI lineage: Bacteria > Bacillati > Actinomycetota > Actinomycetes > Micrococcales > Microbacteriaceae > Microbacterium > Microbacterium sp. LKL04. The sequence continues at coordinate 2,183,956 of NZ_LT627736.1, forward strand.
CCCCTCACCATCGACGCGGCCAGCGCCGCCGCGATCGAGGCGGCCGCCGAACGCACGGGCCGATCGGTCGTCCTGACCTTCAACTACCGGTACGCGCCGCGCAACACCGCTCTGCGTCAGGTCATCGCGGAGGGCCGGATCGGTCGTGTCACCTCGATCGACTTCTCCTGGATGCTCGACACGCAGCACGGCGCGGACTACTTCCGTCGCTGGCACCGCGAGAAGGAGCACTCCGGCGGCCTCCTCGTCCACAAGTCGAGCCACCACTTCGACCTCGTCAACTGGTGGATCGGGCAGCGCCCGCGTCGCGTCTTCGCCTCGGGAGCGCTGCGCTTCTACGGCGCCGAGAACGCCGACGCGCGCGGCCTCGGCGACCGGCCCGCCCGCGGCACGCACGACGGCGACCGCGACCCGTTCGAGCTGGACCTGCGCGGCGACGAGCGCCTGCGCGCGCTGTACCTCGACGCCGAGCAGCACGACGGCTACGTCCGCGACCGCGATGTGTTCGGCCCCGGCATCACGATCGAGGACAACCTCGCTCTCGTCGTCGACTATTCAGACGGCGCCACCCTGTCGTACTCGCTCAACGCCCACGCCCCGTGGGAGGGCTACCGCGTCGCTGTCAACGGCACCGAGGGCCGCGCCGAACTCGAAGTCGTCGAGCGGGGCGCCGTCCTCGTCGGAGACGGTCTGCACCCGGTCGTCGACCCCAGTGCAGTGCAGGATGCCGCCCGGTCGAGCCTGCGCCCCATGGGCGAGCGCCTGCTCGTGCAGCGCCACTGGGAGGAGGCCGTCGAGGTTCCGATCGTCTCCGGCGAATCGGCTCACGGCGGCGGCGACGCCCTGCTCCTGGCCGATGTCTTCGCCGGCCCCGTGAACGATCCACTCGGACGCCCGGCCGACTGGACCGACGGTGTCCGCTCGATCGCCGTCGGCATCGCCGGCAACCGCTCCCTCGAGACGGGGATGCCCGTGAAGGTCGCCGACCTCGGCGTCGCCCTGCTGCGGCACACGCCATGAGTCGCGTCGTCGTCACCGGCGGGTCCGGCAGACTCGGCCGCAATCTCGTCGCCGGGCTCGCCGCCCGCGGGCACGAGGTCGTCTCGCTCGACCGCGCCCCCTCGGGCGACCTCGACATCGACGGGGTCCAGCAGATCTCGATCGACCTGCTCGACGCGGAGGCCACGGCCGAGACGCTCGCGGGCGCGAAGGCCGACTCGATCGTCCACCTCGCCGCGATCGCCGTGCCGTTCAGCGCCCCCGAGGACGTCATCATGCGCACGAACACGGGGCTCGCGGTCTCGGTCCTCGGCGGAGCGGTGGATGCCGGCATCCGACGCATCGTCGCGGCATCCAGCCCCACCGTGCTCGGCTACGGCAACCCCTCGGGCTGGTTGCCCGATGCCCTGCCGCTCGACGAAACGTCGACACCACGCCCGTGGAACGCGTACGCGCTGTCCAAGCTCATGATCGAGCAGACCGTGTCGATGCTGCACCGGCGCACCGGCGACGACGTCCGCTACGCGACGTTCCGCCCCTGCTACGTCATCGCCCCCGAGGAATGGGCGGGCGCCCCAACCCAACAGGGGCACACGGTCGCCGAGCGGATCGCCGACCCGGCGCTGTCGGCTCCTGCCCTCTTCAACTACGTCGACGCCCGCGACGTCGCCACGTTCACCGACCTGCTGCTGGGCGCCCTGCCCGACATCCCGAATGCCGAGGTGTTCTTCGTCGGCGCCGACGACGCGCTGGCCGATGCTCCCCTGGCCGAGCTCCTGCCGCGCTTCGTCCCCGGGACCGACGACCTCGCCCGCGGTCTCACCGGCACCTCGCCCGCGTTCTCGAACGCCAAGGCGGCGCGCGTGCTCGGCTGGCGTCCGCAGCACTCGTGGCGGGCCGAACTCGCCGCTCCGCCATCCGCCCTCGACCGGAAGAACGTGCCGGTATGAGCCTCCCCCGCCTCGCCGAGGGCGGTGCACCGCGGTGACCACGATCGCCTCGCTCGGCGCCCGACTCATCCGGGTGCCACTCACGCGCCCGTGGGCTGCGGACGTCACCTCGGTCGGCGTCATCGCGACCCACGTGGTGCGCTCGGACGGAGCCGAAGGCTGGGGGTTCTCGTGGACACCTCAGATCGGCGCCGAGGCGGTGCTCGCGCTCCTGCAGCACGACATCCCGACCTTTGCCGTAGGCCGCTCGGCCGAGCCGGCGGAGATCTGGCCCGAGCTGTGGCGCCACCTGCACGAGGCGGGCGGCGGCGGTCTCACGACGATCGCGATCGCAGGTCTCGACCTCGCGCTGTGGGATGCCGCAGCCCGCGCCGCGGGCGTCTCGGTGGCGTCGTCGATCGGTCGCCGCCGCGAGTCGGTGCGCTCGTACGGCAGCGGCATCAACCTGCACTACGACCTCGACGATCTGCTCGCGCAGGCGCAGCGCTGGGTCGACGCCGGCTTCGACGCCGTGAAGATGAAGGTCGGCAGCCGCGACCTCGCCCGCGACGTCGAACGCGTCGCGGCGGTGCGCCGGGTCATCGGACCGGACCGTGCGCTCATGGTCGACGCGAACCAGCGGTGGGACCTCGACCGGGCGACGACCGCCGTCGAGGCACTCGCGGCATCCGACATCTCCTGGATCGAAGAGCCGCTGCGCGCCGACGACCTCGCGGGCCACATCGAGCTCGCGAGGCGCCTGCGGGCGGGATCGGGAGTGCCCATCGCCCTCGGCGAGAACGTCCACACCCGCTACCGGTTCGACGACTTCGTGCGCTCGGGAGCCGCGCAGGTCGTGCAGCCGAACATCGTCCGCGTCGGCGGGATCACCCCGTTCCTCGAGATCGCGGGCGACGCGCACGCTGCGGGCATAGACCTCCACCCCCACCTGTTGCCCGAACTGTCGGGCCAGCTCGCGCTGGTCCTGCCGCAGGAGGTCCTCGTCGAGGACATCGAGGATGCCGCGTTCGGCGCCCTCGGTGCGCTCGACGGCCCCTCCCCCGTCGCCATCGTCGACGGGATCCTGACCGAGGTGCCCCACGAGGGTCTCGGCCTGCGCATCACCCACCCGGAAGGACTCCGATGATCACGCTCCACCGCACCCTCCCGACGGTCCTCGCATGAGCGCGGCGTTCGACCTCGTCCGCGGGCACGTCGAGGCGGGCCGGCTGCCGTCGGCAGTGCTCGGCGTGGCCACGGCCGACGGGACAGTGGCGCTGGAGGGGTTCGGTGCCGCGGCATCCGATCGGTACCCGCTCTTCTCGATCACGAAGCCCCTGCTGGGGATCGCGGCGGCGCGCGTGATCGAGCGCGGGCTGCTGACACCCGAGACGCCGCTTCGGGAAGCTGTGCCGGAGTTCGGCGCGGGGCGCGACGACGACGTGCTGCTGCGTCACCTCGCCTCGCACACCGCCGGCATCGCGGAACCGCCGCTCGATCCCGTGACACCGCTGCGCACCGAGCTGATCACCCGGGGTCGGGACTTCGCCGCCGGCAGCGCCTCGCGCTACTCGTCACTCGCGTTCGAGGGCATCGCGGCGCTCGTCGAGCACGCGACGGAGCAGGACTGGGCGGATGCCGTCGGTGACTGGGCCGGCGAGATCGGCGCCGACGGGCTCAGCCTCGACCACACCGGCTCGGTCGAGGTCGTCGACGCTGCGACGTCGGGCGTCGACATGGCCCGGTTCGCCGCGATCCGGCATCCCGGTGCCGGACTCGTCGGACGCGCCGAGGACCTGCTGCGGCTGGGCGCGGAGCTGCTGCGCATCGAGGGCGGGGCGACCGGCGGCATCCTGCAGCCGGCGACGCTGGCGATGATGCGGCGTCCGCTGACGGGCGACATCCCGCGGCTCGAGCCCTACATCGCCGAGCGCGGGCAGGACTGGGGGTTCACGTGGAACCTCCGCTCGCGCGCGCCCGGCCTCATCGACCAGGACGTCTACGGCCACGGCGGCTGGGCCGGCACCGAGTTCTGGGTGCACCCGAGCGCGGGCATCGCCTGGGTCCTCCTCACGAACGCCGTCTCGCGCCCCGGCGTCGACCTCGACGCGCTGGACAACGCGGTGGTGTCCGGGCGCTGAGGGGCGTGTGGTTGATACGCCCACCCGAACTGCCCCTACTGCGCGTGCGAGGGCAGCTCAGTTCATCGAGAGCAATCGCCGCGATGCTCTTTAACCTGCCTGTCGGACTAGCGGGAGGCCACCTGCCCAAGCAATTTCTCAATGCGAGCGAGAGCTGCGGCGCGGTCTCGACCCTCATTGATCGCGGTCTCCGCGCGACGGTTGATCTGGTGGATCGTAGGAGCGAGTGCGACCAGGTCGTTAAGATTCTTGCGGTCTTCGTCAGTGAACATGTCGTTCTCCTCAACTGGCGGCGGGGTGGTAGGGCGTGGTTTGGTCGGGGCAGGCGGCGCGCCGGCCAACAGAGCTTCAGGATTGACGAGATTCGCGTGCGATTGGCGGCTCGATGAGCCCTCCCAGGTTCCGCGGCCTATCTCGAGGTGCAAATGTGGACCCGTGCTGTACCCCGTGGTCCCCTTGAGGCCGAGCGCGGTGCCGTTGAGAACGTCGTCCCCGACGCCTACGCGAAACGGGCCCCGAGAGCTCTCCGGATAGTCGTGCAGATGCGCGTATAGCGACCAATGCGATGCGTGCTGAATTACGAGCGTCTCGCCCAGTTGACCTTGCGCTATCCGATTTCCCGCGTAGACGACCCTGCCGGAGCGGATCGCTCTGACTGTCGAATCCCCGCCAGGGTCTTGGTGGTAGTCGGCGCCGCGATGCCCATTCGCATATCTCGGGTCTGACAGATTGAAGGGACGAGAGATCCTGCCGTAGGTCGTGAAAGGTCGTGTCCAAACGTCGGCAGCGTTCGCCGCCTTCGCCGTGAGGATTTCTGACAAGGCAATCCAGGCGATAGTGAGAGAGGACAAGGCCATCAGATCGCGACGACTGAATCCGATCTCGTCAAATTCGGCATGCGCCATTGATATGAAGCCCCCACTTCGTCAAAGAACCACGTACGTGACTCATGGTCACCAGGTGAAAATCACTGCGCCCCACCGTAGCCCAGCCCCACCCGTTCCTCGTGCTGCCCTTCACTAATGGTGTCAGGAGCCTCTGGTCAGAGCCGCGCGTATGTTATCCAGCGCGCTGACCCAATCGTCAACCACCGTGATCGCTCTTGGGCCATGTCCTATTGACCGCGGCCCGATCCGCTGAGGCGGTGACGCGAGTCGAGTTCACTCAGTCCCTGTCAAGCCCGCACTGCCTGCCTGGCCGTGATCGCCAGTCGGTGCCGAGCGCCGAACCCACCCCTCTGCGCGCGAGCCCACCCCCTGCATCCCGTTCGCAGAGGGTGGGTTCGAGCGCAAGGGGTGGGGTGGATGCGTCAGACGCGCACGCGCGAGCGCGGCTCGAGCTCCGAGCGCACGATCGCCGCCCCCACGGGCGGCGTGCCGGGGAACCGCACCGCCCCGGACGGCTGCCCCGGCAGGATCTCGATCCGCAGCTCGGTCGCGTCGCCGCGGAGGGCTGCCGGGATGCGCCAGGGACGCCCGGTCCACAGGGCATCGGAGACGAGCCGGTCGCCGACCCACGCGCGGGCGATATCGCCGGTCCACTCCAGGCGCAGCGCGCGCTCGTCGGCTGGATCGACCGCGAGCGCCATGACCGCCGCGGCATCCCAGTCCGTCGGGATCGACGCGCGGCCGCCCTGCTCGGCGCCGGCGGGCGGCGCCCCGGCGGACCGCCCAAGGGTCACAGCGACCTCCGCCGCATGCCCGGGCTCGACGTCGACCGCCACCCACCCGTCATCACCGAGCACCTCCACACGGGGCGCCGCGGCCGCATCCCCCGTGAAGGTCACCTCGCCGTCGTCGGTCACGACGGCACCGGGCGCCCAGACGAGCCGCCCACCGGCGAGCGCGACGGCGTCGGCATCCGTCTCATCGAGCACGAGCACCCGCGCGACGACACCGCCGTCGCGCGACAGCTCCCACAGGCGCCCGCGCTCGGAGGCGACCTCCGCGACGTCCGCGTCGGCAGAGAGCTGAGGCGGGATGCCGTCGGTCGCCGCCGCGACCAGCAGCGGCACTCCCCGCCACAGCACCTCGGTCACCGGTTGTGCGGTGAGCCAGTGCACGGTCGCCTCGCCGAGCGGCATCCCGAACGGCCAGGCGAAGACCGCGCCGGTCGGGATGTCGACCTCGGGGAAGACGGTGTCGCCGACCTCGAACCGCACACCGTCGTGGGCGGGCAGGTCGACCCCAGGATGCCGGTTCACGACGAATACGAATCCGCGTCGCCCGTCCGAGCGCACCGACCAGCGCAGCCCGGTGAGGTCGGGCGAGTCGACGGCGTCGTCGGCGAAGAAGGCGGGCATGGTGGCGAGCGCCGATCCCCACTGCGCCAGCATGAGGTGCTGCCGGCGGAGCGCCGCCCAGCTCGGCCGCGTCGCGCCGTCGACCTGGACCGGCGCACCGAAGTCGTAGGCGATCTCGGGGAAGTCGTTCGGTCCGGCCGCGGCGTGCGACTCCTGCAGGCCGCGGCGCGGATTCCGGCCGTCGGCGTACATGTAGTACCCCTGCCAGACGCTGCCCGAGGCGAGCTTGGCCATCGCGAGGGCCGCGACATCGGCGGCGGGCACGTCGAGACGGCGGTGGTAGGCCGAGGTCATGCCCGAGCCGAGCTCGCAGGTCGTGAACGGATGCGGCGCCCGCACCGCTTCGGCCACGGGCGCGCCGGCGCGGTGGTCTGCGCCGATCGAATCGTCATCGCGGCGCGGCGACGGGTAGAAGTTCGCGTGGCTGCGCAGGTCGGGCTCGACATCGGCGTCGACCCAGAATGACTCGGGGTATCCGCCGTAGACCGGCAGGAATCCGTCCGGTAACTGGGCTCCGCCCCACCCGGTCGCCGTCCAGATCGGCGCGCGCAGGCCGAACCCCTCCGCCATCTCGCGCAGCCGGGTGAGGTGGTCGGCGCCGTCGTACAGCTCGTTGTCGACCTGGATCGAGAACAGGGGGATGCCGCTCACCTGCCGCGCGAGCTCGGTGTACCACCGCTCGACCTCGGCGAGGTACGCCGGGTCGTTCGTGCGCAGCGGAAGCCCTGAGTCCACGAGCCAGTCGGGCAGACCGCCGTACCGCGCCTCGGCGTGGGCGTACGGGCCGATCCGCAGGATGAGCCCGAGACCCGCGTCGCGCGCCGTCTCGAGGAACGCGCGCACGTCGAGTCCGCCGGTGAAATCGATGCGGCCGCGCTCGGGTTCGTGATGATTCCACAGTGCGTAGGTCGACACGTGGGTCAGGCCGCCGGCGCGCGCGGCGGTGAGCACCGGCATCCACTTCTCGCGGGGGATGCGGGAGTAGTGGATCTCGCCGGTGATCGGGAAGACCGGGATGCCGTCCTGTCGAACGGACTGGACCGTCACCTCGACGCCGGAGTCATCACCCGCCGATGGGCGGATGTCCGCGAGCTCGATCGCGGCGGGCGGACGGACGGTGAGGGCGTGGACGCGCGTCATCGGGACTCCAACGGGGGCGGGGACGGATCCGAGCCTATGAGCGCATGCGGACGCGGCGAGTCGAGGTCGTCGGATCGTCCAGGCATGCCGTCGGCGACGGTCGTCCTCCACGCCCCGTCGGCGGATGCCCGAGGCGATCCGGCCCTCCCTGGATCCACGCGGGATAGCGTTGCGTGGGTGACGCTGAACCACATTCGACGCGGGAACGGCAGCCCTCTGCTGCTCGTACACGGTCTGGGCGCAGGGTTGCGGTCTTGGACCCCGATCCTCGACCGACTGGCGGAACACCGTGAGGTCATCGCCGTCGACCTACCCGGGTTCGGTGAGACTCCGCCCTTGGCCGGTGAGGTCTCGATCGCCACGTTGGCCGACTCTGTCGCGGACTTCATCCGCGAGCAGGGGCTGGACGGGGTCTCGACCGCAGGCCAGTCGATGGGCGGCCGAATCGTGCTCGAGCTCGCGCGGCGAGGGGTCGGCGGTGACGCTGTGGCGTTGGACCCGGGCGGCTTCTGGAGTCACCGCGAGCTCGTCGTCTTCGGCGCAACGCTGCGGCCCTCGATTGCTCTGGTCAGAGCGCTGCGAGGCATGCTGCCGGCCCTGCTGGGCAACGCTGTCGGAAGGACTGTGCTGCTCGCGCAGTTGTCGGCGCGGCCCTGGGCCCTCTCGCCCGAGATCGTGCTGCCGGACGTGCGCGGACTGGCCGATTCGCCGTCGACCGGGGCCGCCATGAACGCCCTCACAAAGGGACCCAAGCAACAGGGTGCCCCGGCCGGGACGGTACCTGGCCGGGTCACGATCGGGTGGGGGCGGCGTGATCTGGTGACGGTGCCCCGTCAGGCCTCTCGAGCCACAGAACTGTTCCCGGACGCCGTCCTGCACTGGTTCGAGCGCTGCGGCCACTTCCCTCAATGGGACGCGGCGGATGAAGCAACCCGACTCATTCTCGACGGCACCCGCTAGCGTCCGCAGCCTGCTCAGACGACGACTGCGCTCGCGAAGGTGGACCGATCACCCCTTCCCCTGCCCCCGGTACGCCGTCGGCGACACCCCGTGGGCGACGCGGAACCTCCGCGAGAAGTAGAACGCATCGTCCATGCCGACGCGGCGCGCGACCTCAGCGACAAGCAGGTCGGTCGTATCGAGCAGGTGCCGGGCATGCGCCATCTTCAGTGCAAGGTGGTGCGCGATGACCCCGCCGCCGGTCGCATCGCGGAACAGGGCGGCGAGGTGCGAGGGCGACACCCCGACCATCGCCGCGAGCTCACCCACGTGCACGGTGCCGTCGATGCGCTCCTCGAGGTAGCGCAGCGCCCGCTCCACGGGCGTCCCGTGCTCCGGTAGCAGCCGGTCGACCGCGAGCTGCGTGAACAACCGCCACGCCATCCCGGATGCCGCGACCATCCGCGCCGGCGTCGTGTCTCGCGCCAGCGAGGTCGAGATCTCGTCGAGCAGGGCGGTCGCCCGCTCGACGGCGCGCAGCGGCAGCACCACGCGGTCCGCGGACACACCCGCGGCCTCGACCAGCTCCGGCACGTCCGAACCGCGCACGTGGCACCACCAGATCGTCCAGGGATCCCCGGCATCCGCCCCATAGGAGTGCGGCAGACCACCCGGGATGACGATCGCCGTCGCCGACCCGACGCGCGTCCGCTGACCGCCCGCCTCAACCCATCCGGCCCCCGACACGCAGACGATGACGATGGTTTCGGGAGCACCCGTGGGGCGATGCCGGCCGTGGCCCGCCGCGCGTGGGAAGTAGCCGGCATCCGTCACCACCATCCGCCGGGTCACCGGCTTGGCGAGGGCTGCCTCGACGACGGGACGCGGCACGACGCTCAGCCGCTGCCGCTCGAACCCCTCCGCGCGCTGCATCCCTTCATCCTGCCGCACCGCATCGTCGAATCGTCCATGTCGACCGCACGCGAACCCATGGCTCGAGCTTGCCGCCCCGCATAGATTCGCCCCATGCCCGACGCTGCGCCCAGCCGCATCCTGCTCCCCGACGCCCCCGCCGACCAGCAGGCGCTGCTCGACGACAGCGGGGTCGCGTGCTGGTCCGAGGACGTCATCATCGACACGTACGAGCCCGGCGACCCCGACCCGTACCCGGCGTTCCTGGACCGGCGCGTCTACCAGGGCTCGAGCGGGCGGGTCTATCCGCTGCCGATGATCGAGTCGATCTCGCACGAGAAGCGGCCCCGCGCGTGGCGGGCGATCCACCTCGAGAACGCCTACGTCCGGCTGATGCTCCTGCCCGAGCTCGGCGGACGCATCCACATCGGCTACGACAAGGTCGCCGGTTACGACTTCTTCTACCGGAACAACGTCATCAAACCGGCACTCGTCGGCCTCGCCGGGCCGTGGATCTCGGGCGGCGTCGAGTTCAACTGGCCGCAACACCACCGGCCGGCGACGTTCCTGCCCGTCGACAGCCGCATCGAGCGAGAGGACGACGGCGCGGCGGTCGTCTGGCACAGCGACCTCGACCCGCTGCAGCGGATGCGGGGCGTCCACGGCGTGCGACTGCGCCCGGGATCATCGCTCATCGAGCTCGACGTGCGCCTCCACAACCGCACCGACGTGCCGCAGACCTTCCTGTGGTGGGCGAACGTCGCCGCCCGGTCGCACGAGCGGTACCAGTCCTTCTTCCCCGACGACGTGAGCTACGTCGCCGACCACGCGCGTCGCGCGATCACCGCGTTCCCGCGCGCCGACCGGCCGTACTACGGCGTCGACTACCCCACCCTCGCGGCCGAGCGCCCCGACGCCGACCGCATCGACGTCTACAGCAACATCCCGGTTCCGACGTCGTACATGATCACCGACACCGACGACGGGTTCTTCGGCGGCTACGACCACGCCGCCGATGCGGGCTTCGTGCACTGGGCCGACCCCGCGATCTCACCGGGCAAGAAGCAGTGGACATGGGGCGACGGACCCATCGGACGCGCGTGGGACGACCAGCTCACCGACACCGACGGCCCCTACGTCGAGCTCATGGCCGGCGTCTACACCGACAACCAGCCCGACTTCGCCTGGCTCGTCCCCGGCGAGACGAAGGCGTTCTCGCAGCACTGGTTCCCGATCCACGCGATCGGCCCGGTCCGGCAGGCGACGACGGATGCCGCGGTCTCGGTCACGACCGACGGCGGCCGGTCGCGCATCGGCGTGATCACGACGCGCGCGCACGAGGCGGCGCGCGTCGAGGTCGAGCTCGAGGACGGCGAACGGGAAATGTTCGAGGTCGCCGTCGGACCCGGCTCCCCCGCCGCTATCGAGGTCGCTGGGAGCGCAGTCGCGGTGGCGCTGGTCGCGGGCGACGCGACCCTCGTGCGATGGGTCCGGCGCGACGCGGAGCCGATCGAGCCCTGGGTTGCGACGGCGCCCGAGCCGGCCGAGCGCATCGCGGGCATCGACGAGCTGCTGCTCACCGCGACCCACCTCGTGCAGTACCGGCATCCCACCCGGTCGCCCCTCCCCTACCTCCACGAGGCGCTCCGGCGTGATCCGGACGACGCCCGCGCTCGCACGATGCTCGGTTCGTGGCACCTCGCGCGGGGTGAGTACACCGCGGCGCGCGAGCACCTCGAGGCGGCGGTCGCCCGCGAGACCCGCCGCAACCTCAACCCCCGCGACGGCGAGGCGCACTACCTGCTCGGGCTCGCGCTCGAGCGTCTCGGCGAGCGTGCCGACGCCGATCGCCGATTCGCGCGCGCGGCGTGGAACGCGGTGTGGGCGGCACCGGCATCCCTCGCCCGCGCCCGTCTCGCTCTGGCGGACGGTCGACCGGCCGACGCCCTCCGACGTGCAGACGCCGCCGGGCCGATCGCCGAGGCCCAGCGGCTCCGCGTGCTCGCGCTGCGCCGGCTCGGCCGGGACGTCGCCGCCGCACTCGATGCCCTGACCGCGGCGGACCCCCTCGACCCGATCACGGGCTGCCTCGCTGGCTCCGCACCGTCGGACCCGCGCGCCGCGCTCGACGCCGGCGCCGAGTTCGCCCGCGCCGGCGCGCTCGACGAGGCCCTCGCCGCGACCGAGCGCGAGGCGACCGGCGACGCCGGATTCGGCAACCTCGAGCCGGTCCGGCTGATCCTCCGCGCAGCGTGGGCGGATGCCGCCGGTGGCCCCGACCTCGCCGCCACCGAGCGCGCCGCCGCCGACCTGCTCGACCTCGGGGGCGCCTTCCCCGCCGGGCTCGACCAGCACGATGCCCTCGTCGCCGGCACCGCGGCCGGGTCCTCCGCTGCGGCAGGGATGCTCGGCGCCTGGCTGCTCGATGCCGGTCGCGACGACGACGCCCGCACGGCTCTCCAGCGCGCACGGGACCTGGGCTGCGACGACCCGGTCATGCTGCGCAACCTCGCCCTCGCGACGGTCCGCACCGGCGGCGACCCCGCCGACGCGGCCGACCTGTACGAGTCCGCGCTCGCCCGCCGCCCCGACCCGCGCCTCGTCCTCGAGCGCGACCTGCTCGCGCAGCTGACGGGGACGGATGCCGCCGCCCGCCTCGCGCTCATGGAACGCCACCCCGCCGCGCTCGACGCCCGCGACGACCTCGCGGTCAGTCACGTCGGGCTCCTGCTCGACGCGGGCCGACTCGATGACGCGTGGCGGATCCTGACGACGCGCGTGTTCCGCCCGTTCGAGGGCGGCGAAGGCGTCGTGCTGGCCGCCTACGACCGCGCGGCCTGCCTCCTGGCGCGGCGATTCTGCGCCGAGGGCCGTGCGGACGCCGCCGTCGCACTGCTCGAGGCGGGCATCGACGCCCCCGCGAATCTCGGCGAGGGGCGGCATCCCGCGGTCCCTCAGGCCGAACGACTCGTGGCCCTCGGCGACGCGCACCGCCTCGCCGGCGACGACGACGCGGCCCGCGCCGCCTGGGAGCGGGCCCGCATGACGACGCCGCTCGCGGTCGCTCCGCGTCCCGCCGACGAGGCGACGTTCTGGATCGGCGTCGCCCACACGCGCCTCGGCGAGCGCTCGGCAGCGGAGACGATCTGGGATGCGCTCGACGCGCGCGCCACGCAGATCGAGGCCGCACCCGACGAAGTCGACTACTTCGCGACCTCGCTGCCGGAGCTGCTCGTGTTCGATCTCGACACCCCCGACCGGCGACGGGCGCAGGCCGCCGCGCTGCGCCACCTGGCAACCGACGGCCGCACCATCGCGAACGAGAGGATGAACGCATGACCGATCGCTACCTGGGGTCGGGCAATCTCCCCGAAACCCCGTACGGGCCGACAGGACCCGTGCCCGCACACCTCCCCGACCGTCTCGCGATCACGCTCTGGGACTTCTCCTGGTACACCCGCGCCGGCGAGGGAGACGTGTACGCCGACCTGGATGCCGCCTGTGCCGACGCGGCCGCGCTCGGCTACAACGCGATCCGCATCTGCGCCGCTCCCTTGCTGCTGTTCGGTGAGCTGGGGCTCGACGACCTCGCCCGGGGCCTCGAGATCGAGGGGCTGGGAACCGCGGCATCCGGCGGGTACTACGGCCAGCGCACCCGCTGGTACGACACCCCCGGTGGCTACGCGCTCGACCTGTACGCGCACCTCGAAGCGCTGTTCGCCGCGGCGCGGCGGCACGGGCTGGTGCTGATCCTCGCGAGCTGGGAGTACCAGCAGTCGCCCGCGTTCGCGGCGTCGTCCCGGTGGTTCGACGCCATCGACGCAGTGCCGCTCGCGGATCGGTACGCCGTGCTCGGCGCCGCGTGGGATCGGATGCTCGCGTGGATCGACGAGCGCGGCTTCCGCGATCTCGTCGCCCTCGTCGAACTTCACAACGAGGTCGACTTCTCGATCCTCCCGGCGCTGAGCGACGGCGGCGCGACGGAGGTCGAGCGGCTGCGGACGCGGCATCCCGATCTGCTCGTCACGGCCAGCTACGGCAAGCCGCCGCACCTGGCGATGCACCGGGTCCCCGAGGGTCTCGGAGCCGCGCAGTTCCACGTCTACAGCTACGGCGTGCTCGACGCCCTCCAGAAGCGCATCGACATCCGCTCCGAGGGGAGCGGCGACTTCCCGAACGCCGAGCTGCGCGCCCTGCTGCGCGCCGATGCCCCGTCGTTCGCGGAGTACGGCCGGCCCGCCGAATGGAAGCTGCGCGCCACGGTCGTCACCGATCAGATGATCTACGGCTACGACTGGGTGGATGCCGCGGCCTGGGACGCGTGGCTCGACGCCGAGTACCCGCGCTACGCCGAGGTGATGCACCGCGAGATCGAATCCCGAGTCATCGCGATCGCCGAATGGGCGCGCTGGCGGGGTGTGCCCGCGGTGATCGGCGAGGGCTGGGTCGGATACACGCCGCTCCACGGCGGGTTCGAGGAGTCCGAGACCGGGCGCGACCTGGCGGAACACGGCATCCGGACCGCCCTCGACCGCGGCGTGTGGGGCGTCGTCCTGTGCTCGAACGCCGCCCCGCACCACCCGATGTGGCAGCTGCGCGAGTGGCAGCAGCGCGTGAACGCGCTCGTCCGCTCGCGCTGAGCCGCGGGCCCGATCACGCACCCGGCGTGACGACGATCTTCCCGTGCACCTGGCCCGCCTCGAGCCGGGCGTGCACCTCGGGCAGCGCGGCGAGCGGAACGCGCTCGGCGATGTCGACGCGCAGCTCGCCGGCGTCGACGAGGCGGACGAGCTCGGCGAGCTGATCCCGGTCGCTGCGTACGAACACCGTCAGCCCTCGAACGCCGCGCGTCTCGTCCGAGGGGGTCGCCATCCATGCGGTCGTCGAGACGACCACACCGCCGTCGCGGACCCGCGCGGCGAGCGCGACGAACTCGTCTGCACCGATCGGGGCGAGGTTGAGCACCACATCGACCGGCTCGTCGACGGCGGATGCCGCCGAGGTCGTCGTGTGGTCGATCACGCGGTCCGCACCGGCATCCGTCACGGCAGAGAAGCTGCGCGAACTCGCGGTCGCGATCACCTCGGCACCGGCGCGCTTCGCGAGGCGCACCGCGTGGAGACCGACGACGCCGCCGGCCCCGGCGATGACGATCCGCTGCCCGGCCTGCAGATCCGCGTACTCGAAGAGCGCCTGCCACGCGGTCAGACCCACGGACGGAAGACCGGCGGCATCCGCCAGCGCGACCGAGGTCGGAGCCGGTACCAGCGCTTCGGCCGGCGCGAGCACGTACTCAGCCGCCGCGCCGTCATCGGTCATCGGCAGGAACCCGATCACCTGGTCGCCCTGAGCGAAGCCCGTGACGCCGTCGCCCAACGAGACCACGGTCCCCGAGACGTCGTAGCCCGGGGTGTGCGGCAGGGTGATCGGGATCGGCAGTCGCCCGAAGCGGATGCCGTTGTCAGCGGGGTTCACGCCGGCGCCCGCCACGCGCAGCGACACCTGCCCGGCGCCCGGCGTCGGCGTCTCGACGTCGTCGAGCGTCAACACCGACGGGTCACCGGTCTCGAAGAAGCGCATCGTCTTCATGGTCTATCCTCTCGTTGTGCTTCGAATCTGAAGCAATGAGATGACTGTAGCGCTGCTTCGAGTTCAAAGCAAGTAGTTCGAAATCGAAACATTGGTACGCTCGACGGATGAGTGGAATCAGCGATGCCGACTTGGACGCTTACTTCGCCGTGACCGAGGTGGGCAACCTCCTGCGGCACGCCGTCGAACAGCAGCTGAAGGATGCCGGCGGCCTCAGCTACGTGCAGTTCCACGTCCTCGCGACGCTCGGCGATGCCCCCGACGGCAGTGCGCGCATGACCGACCTCGCCGACGGCGTCGTCTACAGCCGCAGCGGCCTGACCTATCAGGCGCAGCTGTTGGAGTCGCGCGGCCTCGTCACGCGCGCCCCCTCCGTCGACGATGAACGCAGCGTGACGGTGACGATCACGGATGCCGGTCGCGCCCTGCTCGCGACGGTCTTCCCCGGGCACCTCGAGATCCTCCGCGGCTACTTCCTCGCGCCCCTGGCCAACGGCGAGGCCCGCGTGCTGGCCGACATCCTCGGGCGGGTCCGCGATCACATGCGCGCCGCCCCACCCCGCTCCGCCGCCCCGCGTCGCCGCAAGACCGACTGACGCGAGCACGCCGGCACCGAACCCACCCCCATGTCGCGAACCAGCCCTCTACGCACGGCGCGCAGAGGGCTGGTTCGGTCGGACAGGGTGAGCTCGACGACTCGTCGAGATCAGCGCAGCGGCACGTCCGCGAAGGACATGTCGGACGCCAGGTAGAAGTCCGTGTACGCGGGCTGGTTGTACGTCGTCTGCTGACGCGCGATCTCGGCCCGGTATTGCGGGTCGTGCATGAGCGTGTAGAGCTTGTGCTCCGTCGGCTCGGTCGAGACGTAGATGCGCAGCGCCGACGAGTCGGCCGTCCGCACGAGCAGTTCCTCGCGCCAGTCGCCCAGCACGTCGGCGACGAGGGACGGGTTGCCCTTCGTGCCGTTGTTGGTGAGGGTGCCGGATGCCGTGAGCATCGTCCCGCGCGTCCAGTCGTCGATCGTCGGGGTCACGGTCTGCGCCCCGTTCACGATCTGCGTCGTGAGGTCACCGGCCCAGCGGATCGACATGTTCGTACCCGGGTTGGTGGTCTGCAGGGTGTCCCCGTCGGCAGAGAGGAGGCCCGAGGCATCCGTTCCCGCCGGCATGCTCGACCAGACCTCGACACCGTCGACGTCTGGACGGACGTCGCCCACCATGCCGCGGCCGGTGTCGCGGCCCGAGTAGGCACCGAAGAGCACCTCGCCCGTCGCGGCATCCCGCATCGCCGTGCCGTACGGGGCGTATGTGCCACCCTCGTGGACGGTGAAGATCTCCTTGCCGGGGCGATTCGGGTCGAAGTCGCCGACGTGCATCGCGTCGCCGTGACCAAGACGCACGTTCTCGCCGGGCGTCGCGCTGCCCTCGGGCATCGTGTCGAACGACGAGTAGAGCAGACTGCCGTCATCGTCGAGCGTCGCAGAGCCGTAGACGATCTCCTGCTTGCCGTCACCGTCGACGTCCGCGGCGCTCAGGCTGTGGAAGCCCTGCGTCGTCAGCGTGCCGTATTCGGGATCGGTGCCGTCACGCCCGTGCGGCCCGTCGTTGAACGGGTTCGTCAGCGGGACGTGCCCGCTGTCGACGAACCAGCGCTTGGTCAGGTGCTTGCCGTTCCAGTCGTACGTCGCGACGGTGGAGCGGGTGTAGTAGCCGCGGGCGAAGACCGCCGACGGACGCTTTCCGTCGAGGTAGGCGACGCCCGAGAGGAAGCGGTCGACCCGGTTGCCCGGCTCGATGCGGGACATCGCGTAGTCGCCCCAGAGCAGGCCGTCGTCGCCGCGGCCCGGCTCGTAGCGGACCGTCTCGAGCTCCTTGCCGGTCTTGCCCTCGAACACGGTCAGGTACTCGGGTCCGTCGACGATGAAGCCCTCGAAGTTCCGCAGCACGTTGCGGGCGGAACGCGACGGGGCGTAGACGTCGATGAAGTAGTCGACGAGCTCCTCGGCGTCGGCGCGCGACAGCGGGTAATCGTGCGTCGGCTCGGTGCCGAGCGCTTCTTCGATCGTGGCGGGCCACTGACCCGACACGACCTCGTCGCGCTCCGACCATCCCTGGAAGACGTCGGCGAGGTGGGAGGCGTAGTCCTCGGCGCTCAGCCGGTAGTCGTCGGAGTGGGAGTAGCCGGCCTTGCGGTCGGCCTTCGGCATCGTGACGAACTCGGCCTTCTTGGCCCTGCCCTTCTTGTACTCCGTGCTCTTCGTACCCGGCGCCGTCTTCATCATGATCTCGGCCTTGCCGTTGCCGTCGAAGTCGTAGACGAGGAACTGCGTATAGTGCGCACCCGCGCGGATGTTCACGCCCAGGTCGATACGGTTCAGCAGCGTGCCGTCGAGCTCGTACGTGTCGATGTAGACCGGGCCGGTGTAGCCGACCTGCGAGACGTCCTTCGAGTTCGACGGGTCCCACTTGACGATGTACTCGTACGCGCCGTCGCCGTCCACGTCGCCGACCGACACGTCGTTCGCCGAGTAGGTGTACGCCTCGCCCGCGGGAGTGACACCGTCGGCGGGCTTCGTGAGCGGGATGTCGAGGAACGGCGACCCCTGCACCGTCGCCTTCTCGGACGGCTTGCCCTCGCGCTTGCCCTGCAGCGGCGAGACGGTGTACCTCGAGCGGTCGGTGCCGTCGGGGTCGACGTAGGTCGTCGAGTCGGTGACGGTCGCGATGCGCTTGCCGTCGCGCTTCACGACGAAGTCGGTGCCGGTGAGGCCGGTGGCCGACGCGCCGGTCGCTTCGCTCTTGAACAGGCGCCAGGTGAGGTGGACACCGTCCTCGCCCGGCAGGGCGACGAGGCCCCGATCGAGCTTCTCGAGCTGCGGCGAAGCGGCCGGCTTCGGCTTCCCGGGGCCGTGCCCCGGATGCGCCATCGCGGCCTGCGCCGGGACGATGAGGGCCGCTGCGGCGAGCGCGGCGACGACGGATGTGCGGACGGGTCTTCTCATGCTGTTCACCCTTGAACTCGATATGGAATGCGTTTTCCCCAGTCGTCCGCCGAGCCTAGGCGCGGTGTTGAATCGTGTCAATGGATGCCGGCATCCCCCCTCAGCCGCGCGGCACGAACCGCGGATATCCGAGCGGAACGCGGCCGAGGCAGCGCCGCACTCCGCCGGCTGCGCCAAAACCCCGCGATTGGTGCGGCGCGACGCCTCACCGACGTCCGAATCACGCAGGCGCGAGCGCTCCGGCGCCTCGCCCCTCTCGGCATCCCGCCCACAGCCCTGCGGCACGAACCGCGGAGATTCGCGGCGAAACGCGCTCGGATTCCGCCCGACACGCCGCGGACAGCGTCGATCTCCGCGGACAGTGCCGCGCGCCGAAGCTCAGCCCCGCCGCCCGACCCGCCGCAGGCCCGCCGACGGCGACAGTGCCCCGCCGTGCGTCAGCCCCCGGTCGAGGCGCGGACGACGAGCTCGGGGCGGAAGCGGATGCGCTGGGGCGCGGCATCCGGGTCCGACAGCGTGGCGAACAGCGCGTCGACGGCGGCGGCGCCGATCTCGCGCGCGGGCTGGCGGATCGAGCTGAGCGGCACGACCGTCGACTGAGCGAAGTCGATGTCGTCGTAGCCGATGAGGGCGAGGTCCTCGGGGACGCGCAGCGACCCGAGGATGCCGGCACCCTGCAGCACCCCGACGGCCAGCAGATCGTTGGCACAGAACACGCCGTCGGGCCGCTCGCTCGCGTCGCGCCGGGCGAGGTCCTCTCCGACGAGGCGCCCCGCGAGCACCGTGAGCTCGTCGGTCGAGGCGACCTCGAGGGTCGCGTCCGGCACCTCGGCGAGCGCACGCCGCGCTCCGTCGAGGCGGTCGGCCACCTGGCGGACGGATGCCGGGCCCCCGGCGAACAGGATGCGGCGACGTCCCTGCGCCAGCAGGTGCTGCACGGCGAGGTATCCGCCTTCGACGTCGTCGACGGCCACAGACGGGAGGTCTCCGTCGGCCTCGGCGTCGACGAGCACGATCGGCACGCCGGCCGTCTCGAGCGTCTCGGCCCGCGCCTCGTCGAGGGCGAGCGGGGTCAGCAGCACACCGTTGACGCGCTGCTCGCGGAAGAGGTCGAGGTATGCGTTCTCGCGCGCCGCCTCCTGGCCGCTGCTGCCGAGGAGGACCGTCACGCCGTGCTCGGCGGCGCGCTCCTCGGCGCCGCGGGCGACCTCGGCGAAGAACGGGTTGGCCGAGTCGAGGACGACGAGTCCGACGGTTCGGCTGCGTCCGGCGCGCAATTGCCGCGCGGCGTCGTTGCGGACGAAGCCGAGCTCGGTGATGGCCGCGTGCACGCGTTCCACCGTCGCTGGAGAGACCTTCTCGGGCCGGTTGAGGACGTTCGACACGGTCCCCACCGACACTCCCGCCGCGCGAGCGACGTCCTTCACACTGACTGCCACGTGACCTGCCTTGACGGATGCTTCGGACCCACGTTACTGTTCACAAGGTTGAATCGTTTCATGAAACGTTTCCCTGATTCTCGACCCGGCCTCACGAAGGAGTGACATGACCCGCGTCGCCTTCCAACTCCAGATCGACCCTGCCCTCATCGACGAGTACGTCGCGCGTCACACCCCCGTCTGGCCCGAGATGCTCGCCGAGATCGCGGCAGCCGGTCGGCGCAACTACTCGCTCTTCCTCGGCGACGGCGGCCGCCTCTTCGGCTACTACGAGGTCGACGACGACACCGCGGCGCAGGCCTACCTCGCCGCCTCCCCCATCGCCGCGCGATGGGAGGCCGAGATGTCCCGCTTCTTCGTCGGACTCGACGGACGCCCCGACCAGGCCGCGACGCCGCTGGCCGAAGTCTTCAACCTGCACGACCAGCTGGCGACAGCCGCCGCACCCTCAGAAAGCGATCCCTCATGACCACGCTGTCCTCCGACATCCTCACCCAGCTCGAGGGGCAGGCCATCGAGCTCCCCAGCTGGGCGTTCGGCAACTCCGGCACCCGGTTCCGCGTCTTCGCGACAGCCGGCACCCCGCGGGATCCGTTCGAGAAGATCGCGGATGCCGCCGAGGTCAACCGCTACACGGCGCTGGCTCCCAGCGTCGCGCTGCACATCCCGTGGGACAAGGTCGACGACTACGCCGCCCTGCGCCGCCACGCCGAGGGCCTCGGCGTGCAGCTGGGCACCGTCAACTCGAACACGTTCCAGGACGAGGACTACAAGTTCGGCGCGCTGACGCACCACGACGAGAGCATTCGCCGCAAGGCGATCGACCACCACCTCGAGTGCATCGACATCATGCACGAGACGGGCTCGCGCGACCTCAAGATCTGGCTGGCCGAGGGGTCGAACTACCCCGGCCAGAACGACATGCGCGGCCGCCAGGACCGCCTGCAGGACTCGCTCCAGCAGATCTACGCCCGCCTCGGCGACGCGCAGCGTCTCGTGCTCGAGTACAAGTTCTTCGAGCCGTCGTTCTACCACACCGACGTCCCCGACTGGGGAACCTCCTACGCCCAGGTCGCCGCCCTCGGCGAGAAGGCGATGGTCTGCCTCGACACCGGTCACCACGCGCCGGGCACCAACATCGAGTTCATCGTCATGCAACTCCTGCGCCTCGGAAAGCTCGGGTCCTTCGACTTCAACTCGCGCTTCTACGCCGACGACGACCTCATCGTGGGTTCCGCCGACCCGTTCCAGCTGTTCCGCATCCTGGCCGAGGTCGTCCGCGGCGGCGGTCTGAACAACCCCGACGTCGCGTTCATGCTCGACCAGTGCCACAACATCGAGGACAAGATCCCCGGCCAGATCCGCTCGGTGCTCAACGTGCAGGAGATGACGGCTCGCGCTCTGCTCATCGACCGGAACGCGCTGGATGCCGCGCAGCAGGCCAACGACGTCCTCGGAGCCAACGGCATCCTCATGGACGCCTTCTACACCGACGTCCGTCCCGCTCTCGCCGAGTGGCGTGAGTCGCGTGGCCTCGCCGCCGACCCGATGGCCGCGTACGCGGCATCCGGTCACCTGCAGAGGATCGCTGACGAGCGTGTCGGCGGCACGCAGGCCGGCTGGGGTGCATGATCGACCGATGAGCGAGATCCCCACCCCTTACGGCGCCGCCGGCGGCCTCGTCCGCGTCTACCCGGCGCGCGTCCTCGACCGCCCGACCCCGGGTCTCGTGTGGCTCCACGGCGGCGGGTTCGCCGCAGGGGACATCGACATGCCCGAGGCCGATCACGTCGCACGGACGCTGGCGGATGCCGGGACCACGGTCCTCTCCGTCGACTACCGCCTGGCGCCGCTGCCCGACGGGTGGGAGACTCCCGCGACGGAGCCCGGCCGCGAGCGCGCGGGGTTCCCCGCGGCATCCGACGACACTCTTGCGGTGTGGGACTGGCTGCTCGCCGAGGCCGCGACGCTCGGGGTCGATCCGGCGCGCCTCGCGATCGGCGGAGCGAGTGCCGGTGCGAACATCGCGACCGGAGCCGTCCTGCGCCTCATCCAGAACGACCGGCACCTGCCGGCGCTCGTGCTGCTCGCCTACCCGACGCTGCTGGCCGAGCAGCCGGCA
The DNA here is from genome assembly GCF_900102005.1 of Microbacterium sp. LKL04. Lineage (NCBI taxonomy): Bacteria > Bacillati > Actinomycetota > Actinomycetes > Micrococcales > Microbacteriaceae > Microbacterium > Microbacterium sp. LKL04. The sequence goes on from NZ_LT627736.1 coordinate 2,205,469, forward strand.
CCCGGGGGCGAGCTCCGCGCCGCGCTCGACGCCAGGCCCGACGCCGACCGGTTCGGTCCGGATGCCGTCCGCGGAATGTACGAGAACTACGTCGGCGGATCGGTCGTGGACGCGCCTCTCGCCGCGATCCCGGGTCTCGCGACCCACGAGGACCTCGCCGAGTTCCCGCCGACGCTCATCGTCGCGGGCGACGTCGACGAGCTGCGGGTCTCGAGCGAGCACTTCGCCCGGACGCTGACGTCCGCCGGCCGCGACGTCGAGCACGTCATCGAGCCGGGGACCGACCACGGCCACCTCAACCGCCCCGATGAAGGGGATGCCGCCTCCCTCACGCTGGCCCGCTTCGCCGCGCGCCTGGCCGGCCTTACGCCGTGAGCGCGCGAGGAACCGTCGCCGCCGTCGACCTCGGCGCGACGAGCGGCCGGGTCATCGTCGGTCACGTCGGCTCCGACACGCTCGAGACCACCACGGTCGCGCGCTTCGCGAACGATCCGGTGCGGGTCGCCGACGGCCTGCACTGGAACATCCTGGGCCTCTACGGCTCCGTGCTCGACGGCCTCCGCGAGGCATCGCGGAGCGGCGACATCGCGAGCATCGGAGTGGACTCGTGGGCCGTTGACTACGGCCTGGTCGCCCGCTCGCGCCTGCTCGGCGAGCCGTTCCACTACCGTGACGAGCGCACCGCTCGCGGCGTCGAGGCCGTCCACGCGACGCACCCGCACGACGAGCTGTTCGCCCGCAACGGCCTGCAGTTTCTGCCGTTCAACACGCTCTACCAGCTCGCCGCCGAGGATCGCTCCGTGCTGCGCCTCGCCGAACACGCACTTCTCGTCCCCGACCTCATCGGGTTCTGGCTCACAGGCCAGGCACGCGCCGAACGGACGAACGCGTCGACGACGGGCCTGCTCCGAGCCGACACGGGCGACTGGGATGCCGACCTCACGGCCGCCCTCGGTCTGCCGCAGCACTTGTTGGCGCCGCTCATCGCGCCGGGTGAGCCCCTCGGCCCCCTCACCAGTGAGGTCGCCGCGAGCATCGGCGCGCCCCAGACAACGGTGACCGCCGTCGGGTCGCACGACACGGCATCCGCCGTCGTCGCCGTCCCAATGGCCTCCGGCGACGCGGCGTACATCTCGTGCGGGACGTGGGGGCTCGTAGGGGTCGAGGCCGAGCGCCCCGTCCTCACCGACACCGCCCGCGAGGCGGGATTCACGAACGAAGGCGGCGTCGACGGGCGCACCCGGCTGCTCCGCAACGTCATGGGCCTGTGGATCCTCAGCGAGACCGTCCGCGGATGGCAGCGCGAGGGCCACGAGATCGAACTCACCGAACTGCTGGCCGCCGCGGCCGCCGTGCCGGGTGCTGTCTCGATCTTCGACGTCGACGACGCGCGCTTCCTGCCTCCGGGAGACATGCCCGCGCGCATCGCCGCGTGGTGCGCGGAGCACGGCGTCGCGGCGCCGCAGAGTCAGGCCGAGATCGCCCGCAGCATCATCGAGTCGCTCGCACAGGCCTTCGCCGACACCGCACACGAGGCCGGCCGCATCGGCGGGGTCGACGTGCGCGTCATCCACATCGTCGGCGGCGGCTCGCTCAACGAGCTGCTCTGTCAGCGCACCGCCGATCGGGCGGGCGTCCCGGTGCTCGCGGGCCCGGTCGAGGCGACCGCGCTCGGCAACATCCTCGTGCAGGCGCGGGCCGCGGGTCTTGTGACCGGCTCGCTCGAGGCGCTGCGGGACCTCGTCGCCCGGACCCACGAGCCCCGACGGTACGAGCCGGCCGCCGGCTGACCGCACGGCGGGACGGGTCCCCGGTCACCCCTAGGCTGAAAATCATGCCCGCGCCGACTTTGAACCGCGAGATCCTGCGCCTCGCCGTGCCGGCGCTCGGTGCGCTGATCGCCGAGCCGATGTTCCTCATCGTGGATGCCGCCCTGATCGGCCACCTCGGCGTCGTCCCGCTCGCGGGCCTCGGCATCGCGGGGGCGATCCTCCAGACGATCGTCGGCCTCATGGTCTTCCTCGCCTATTCGACGACGCCCGCCGTCGCCCGACGGTTCGGAGCAGGCGACAGCAAGAGCGCCGTCAGCGTCGGCATCGACGGCCTCTGGCTCGCCCTCGGCCTCGGCGCCCTGCTCGCACTCTTCGGAACCCTCGCGACGCCGTGGCTCGTCGACCTCTTCGGCCCGAGCCGCGATGTCGCCGAGCAGGCCGTCACCTATCTCGCGATGTCGATGTGGGGACTGCCCGCCATGCTCATCGTGTTCGCCGCGACGGGCCTTCTGCGCGGCATGCAGGACACCGTGACACCGCTCTGGATCGCGGGCCTCGGCTTCGGCGCGAACGCCCTGCTCAACTGGCTGTTCATCTACGGGTTCGGGTGGGGCATCGCGGGGTCCGCCGCCGGCACCGTCGCCGCGCAGTGGGGCATGGTCGCGGCCTACGTCGTCGTCATCGGACGGCTCGCACGGCGGCACGCGGCATCCGTGCTCCCCCAGCGCGACGGTGTGCGCGGATCTGCCCGCTCGGGCGGCTGGCTGTTTCTCCGGACCGTGTCGCTGCGCGCCGCGTTCCTGGCCACGGTCGCGGTCGCGACGGGTCTCGGCACCGCTGAGCTCGCCGGATGGCAGGTCGCGTTCACGATCTTCTCGACAGCGGCGTTCGCGCTCGACGCGCTCGCGATCGCCGCCCAGGCGCTGATCGGGCGCGGGCTCGGTGCCCAGGACGAGCCGTTCGTGCGCCGCGTGCTCGGACGGACGGTCGCGTGGGGCGCGTGGTTCGGCGTCATCGTGGGCGTGCTCATCGCCGCACTCTCGGGGGTGATCGGGCTGGCGTTCACCGGCGACCCCGACCTGGCGGCCCTGATCGTGCCCGCCCTCCTCGTGCTCGCGATCGCGCAACCGGTGTGCGGTGTCGTCTTCGTCCTCGACGGCGTGCTCATGGGCGCCGGTGATGCCAAGTACCTCGCGATCGCGGGCGGCCTGAACCTGGTGCCCTACATCCCGGCGCTCGCGGTCGTCGCGGCGCTGCACCCGGGCGGATCGGGCGGACTCGCCTGGCTGGCCGCGTGCTTCTTCGGCGTCTACATGCTCGCGCGCCTCGGCACCCTCGGGTGGCGAGTGCGCCGCTCGGAGTGGATGCCCGCCACGGTCTGAGACGCGTCGTCAGCCGACGAAGGCGATGTTGAACGTCTCCTCCTCGACCGAACCTCCCGCGAAGGGGAAGGGCGGCACCACGAGTAGCGCTCCGTCCGGCGCGCTACTCGGGTAACCGTACAGCCAGAGCCACGCCTGACCGACGACGACGGTCACGGCGGCGATGATGACGATGGCGGTGACCGCTCGCGACAGGATGCGCGCACTCTCTTGCGCCGACCGCGCCACCCGCAGCACCCGTGAGATCGAGAACACGAGGACGAGCGCGAGCGCCAGGAGGACGAGCGGGCTCGGTTCGAGATGCAGGATCGCGCAGAACTCCTCCGGCGCTCCCGCCGGCGCGAGACCACCCCACCATCCGGACGGGACCGGCGCGCACACCCGCCGGGACGTGCTCGTCGCCGCCCACACGACCGCACCGGCGACGACCGTCAGGACGACCGCGCCCAGGACGTCGCGGACGACCTGGGCGCCGGCGAGCGGCGAGCGCTCGGCAACTCGCAGTGACATGTCTCCCCCACATCGTGCGCGCCCCCAGAGCGCGCACGTTCACCGTAGCGGCATCCGCCCCTCCGGGAACGCGGGGTCGGCCTGCCTCAGGCCATCAGCGGGATCGACCCGACGAGGACGCCCACGGCGAGCATCACGAGCGAGACGACGACCGCGCGCCACAGGACCTTCTTGTGGTGATCGCCGAGGTTGACGCCCGCGAGGGAGACGAGCAGCAGGATGGCCGGGACGAGCGGGCTCTGCAGGTGCACCGGCTGCCCGGTGATCGAGGCGCGCGCCATCTCGACGGGTTCGATGCCGTAGGTCGTCGCGCTCTCGGCGAGGATCGGCAGGATGCCGAAGTAGAACGCGTCGTTCGACATGAAGAACGTGAACGGGATCGACAGGATGCCGGTGATCACGGCCATGAACGGTCCGAGCGACGGCGGGATCACCTGCGTGACCCAGCTCGCCATCGCGGTGACCATGCCGGTGCCGTTCAGCACGCCGACGAGCACACCGGCGGCGAGGACCATCGAGACGACCCCGACGATGCTGGGGGCGTGGGCGACGATCTCGTCGGCCTGCGTCTTGAGGCGGGGGAAGTTCACGAGGAGGGCGATGGCCGCGCCGACCATGAAGACGTACGCCAGCGGGTAGATGTCGAGCACGAGCATCACCATGACGGCGATCGTCAGCACGAGGTTGAACCAGATGAGCTTCGGCCGGAGCGTCGCACGGTTCGGGTCGAGCAGGGTGTCGGCCATCGCGGTGTCGGCCGTGTCGACGAGCTTCGCGGCGTCGACGGCGGTGCGGGCACCGCGGACCGTGACGATGTTGCCGGTGCGCAGGTGTGCGAGCGCCCCCGGCTTGTTCTCCGCGCCGCGGAACAGTCGCGGGGCGCCGAGGCGCCCGTCGCCGCTAGCGCCCTCGAGGCGCGACGTGTCGACCGATCCGGCGAGACGGCGACGCTCGGAGAGCCCCAGGAACCAGGCGAACAGCAGCGAGATGACGAGGCCGGTGGCGAGCGAGGGGAGCATCGGCACGAAGATGTCGGTCGGCTGCAGGCCGAGCGCCGAGGCGGCGCGCACCGTCGGGCCGCCCCACGGCACGATGTTCAGCGTGCCGTTCATGAGGCCGGCGACACAGGTGAGGACGACCGGGCTCATCCCGAGCCGCAGGTAGATCGGCAGCATCGCGGACGTCGTGATGATGAACGTCGTCGAGCCGTCGCCGTCCAGCGAGACCGCGCCGGCGAGGATCGCCGTGCCGAGGACGACCTTGGCGGGGTCGTCGCCGAGGAGGCGCGTGATGAGGCGGATGAGCGGGTCGAACAGGCCGACGTCGATCATGATGCCGAAGTACATGATCGCGAACATGAGGAGCGCCGCCGTGGGGGCCAGATCGCCGATCGCGTCGATGACCATGTCACCGAGGCCCAGGCCGGCGCCGGCGAAGAGGCCGAAGATCGTCGGCACGGTGATGAGCGCAACCATGGGGGTGAGGCGCCTCGTCATGATCAACGCCATGAAGGTCAGCACCATCACGAAGCCGAGGATGACCAGGACGGTGTCCGGCGGGGTGAACGCCACGGGATACTCGGCTGCGGCGGTCTGCACGATGCTCATCGCGACTCCTTCGTCGTGAAGCGGCGCCACGGACACGGCACCTCGTCTCGAGAGAGTAGGGACCTGCGAAGGCCGTGCGCGCGCTAAGGCGCATTCCGCGTCGTTGTGCGCGTAACGTGGCTTTCGCTCATTGTGCGCACCAGGAGGGTGGATGCGATTCGGAAGCCGGATGCTGGTCCTCCAGCTCGTCACGCAGGTGTGCGTCGTGGCGGCGTGCGCCGGTGTCTTCCTGTTCCTGGGTGTCCAGCAGCTCCGTGCCGAGGCCGAATCGTCTGCGCTCAACATCGCCCGGAGCGTCGCGACGACGCCCGACGTCCGGGAGCTGGTGGCCGACTATTCCGCTGACCCCGGCACCCCGGGTGCGGCGGCTCTGCAGGACGGCCCTCTCCAGACGTACGCCGGCGCGGTCACCTCCCGCACCGACGTGCTGTTCGTCGTGATCACCGACGATCACGGCATCCGTCTCGCCCACCCCGACCCCGACCGACTCGGTGAGGTCGTGAGCACGAGCTTCGACGAGGCCCTCGCCGGCCGCGAGGTCGTGACGTGGGAGTCGGGCACGCTCGGCGAGTCGGCCCGGGCAAAGGTGCCGGTCTACGCCCCCGGGGCCGCGGACCGTCCCGTCGGCGAGGTGAGCGTCGGGTTCGAGCGCGCCAGCGTGTTCCGGGATCTCCCCGCTCTCCTCACCGGGATCGCCGTCGCCGTCCTGATCGCCCTCGTGCTGGGCGCGGTCGCCGCGCTGCTGATGCGCCGGCGACTCGAGCGGGTGACGCTCGGCCTGCAGCCCGAGGAGCTGGCAGCCCTCGTGCAGACGCAGACCGCCGTCTTCGAGAGTGCCGACGAGGGCGTGGTCGCGGTGGATCCGGACGGGGTCGTGCGCGTGTGGAGCGATGCGGCGACACGGATGCTGGGGGTGCGGGTCGAGCCGGGATCGGCGCTCGCCGACGCACCCGTCGACCGGGCCGCGCGCGAGGCTCTGTCGACCGGTGCACCTTCGGGCATCGCGGTCGGCGATCGCATCATCTACATCGACGTGCGTCCGGTGCGCCGCGGCTCCCGCGCGCTCGGAACGGCCGCCATCCTCCGCGACCGCACCGACCTGCTCGCGCTGACCGAACGCCTCGACGGCGTCCGCACGCTGACCGACGCGCTGCGCGCCCAGCGTCACGAATTCGCCAATCGGCTGCATGCGGCATCCGGTCTTCTCGACGCCGGCCGCGGCGACGAGGCCCGCGACTTCCTGCGCGAGGTGTCGGGCCGCGGCGCCGTCGACCCTCGCGTCGCGGGACTGGATGCCGTGACGGACCCGGTCCTGCAGTCGTTCCTCGGTGCGATGGCGGAGAGCGCGCGCGAGCGCGGCGTCGAGCTGCGGGTGGGCGAGGAGACGTTGCTGCGCAGCACGCTGCGCGAGGTGGAGGACAGCCTGGCGGTGCTCGGGAACCTCGTCGGGAACGCGGTGACGGCCGCGGCATCCCTCTCCGAGGGCCCGTCGTGGGTGGAGGTCACGCTCCTCGACGCGGTGGAGGAGGACGGGCTCGTCGTGACGGTGGCGGATTCGGGCGCGGGCATCGCGGACCCCGGAGACGTGTTCGCGGCGCGCACGAGATCCGACACCGACACGGCGGTGCACGGGCACGGCATCGGCCTGCCCCTGTCGCGTGAGATCGCGCGACGTCGCGGCGGCGAGGTCTGGATCATCGATGCGGGCGGCGACGGGATTGGCGCGGTGTTCGGGGCCCGCCTGCCGGGAGTGATGGGGCCGGCCGGCCCCGGGGAGATCGAGGAGGGCGAGGATGACTGACATCCGAGTGCTGATCATCGACGACGACTTCCGCGTCGCCGGTGTGCACCGCGACATCGTGACGGGGGTGCGCGGATTCGCGGCGCTCGAGCCGGTGCGCACCGCAGCCGACGCGCTGGCGGCGGTGCGGGCCGAGACGCCCGACCTGATCCTCGCCGACGTCTATCTGCCCGATGGCGACGGCATCGAGGTGGTGCGCGCCTGCGGCGTCGACGCGTTCGTCCTGAGCGCGGCGACGGATGCGCGGACCGTCCGCCGGGCGTTCCGCGCCGGCGCTCTCGCCTACCTCGTGAAACCGTTCGAGGCGCGGACGCTCGCCGACCGGCTCGATCGCTACGCGCGCTACCGCAACCTGCTCTCCGATACCGCTCCGCTGACGCAGGAGCAGATCGACCGGGCCGCGACGGTGCTGCGCGGCGCACCCGAACAGGCGTCGCTGTCGCGGTCGGCGACCGAGCGGACCATCCTCGGCGCCCTCGCCGATGGCGAGGCGTCCGCAAGCGAGGTCGCCGACCGGAGCGGCATCTCGCGCGCGACGGCGCAGCGCCATCTCACCGCGCTCGCCTCGCGCGGTCTCGTCGAGATCAGCCTGCGCTACGGCACGACCGGCCGCCCCGAGCACCGCTTCCGCCTCGCGGAGGGGGCGGGATGAGCCTCAGGCGTGCCGGCGGCACCATTCGTACATGACGACCGCCGCGGCGGCCGAGGCGTTGATCGACCGGGTCGACCCGTACTGGGTGATCTCGACGACACCGGATGCCGCGGCCAGCGCCTCGGGCGAGAGCCCCGGACCTTCCTGCCCGAACAGCAGGACGCAGCGCTCAGGCAGGTCCGCCCGATCCACCGGCACCGACCCGTCGACGTTGTCGATCGCGAGCACCGGCAGACCCGCGGCATCCGCCCATGCGGTGAAGGCCGCGACGTCCTCGTGGTGGCGGACGTGCTGGTACCGGTCGGTGACCATCGCGCCGCGCCGGTTCCAGCGCCGCTTGCCGATGATGTGCACCTCGGCGGCCCCGAACGCGTTGGCGCTGCGCACGATCGAGCCGATGTTCATGTCGTGCTGCCAGTTCTCGATCGCGACGTGGAACGGATGCCGCTTCTCGTCGAGATCCGCCACGATCGCCGCCATCGTCCAGTAGCGGTACCGGTCGACGACATTGCGTCGGTCCCCGTGCTCGAGCAGGTCGCGGTCGTAGCGCGGGTCGTCGGGCCACTCATCCCGGTCGCCCGGCCACGGCCCGACCCCCACCGGAAGCTGCGGTTCGGCGTCGGTGTCGGTGGGCTCTGGCACCGATCCAGGCTAGTCCGCGCCCGCGCCCGCGCCCGGCCCGCGCGCACGCCCACCCGCGCCGAATCACCGCCCCCGCGCCGAATCACCACCGAAAGGCGCGCATCCGGATGGTGACTCGGCAGCCCAGTGGTGATTCGGCGCCGGGAGGCGCCGCCCACGCCCCCGCGACGCCCCCGGCGACCCCCACTCGCCCCGTGCGCTAGATTTTTCGGTATGCCGAAAAATCCCCCGCCCGTCCGAACACGAGCGCGCGCGGCCTGGCTCCTGGGACCGGCACTCGTCGCAGGCGTGGCCTACCTCGACCCCGGCAACGTCGCGAGCAACATGACCGCGGGCGCCCGCTACGGCTACCTGCTGGTGTGGGTCGTCGTGCTCGGCAACGTGATGGCCTGGCTGATCCAGTACCTGTCGGCGAAGCTCGGCATCGTCACGGGCCGGAGCCTGCCCGAGCTCCTCGGCGCGCGCTTCCGCACGAACACCGCCCGCCGCGCGTACTGGCTGCAGGCCGAGCTCGTCGCGATGGCGACCGACGTCGCCGAGATCATCGGCGGCGCCGTCGCGCTCTGGCTGCTGTTCGGCGTGCCCCTCTTCTGGGGCGGGCTCATCACGGGGGCCGTCTCGATCGCGCTGCTGCTCATCCAGTCCCGTCGCGGCGCACGCAGCTTCGAGTTCGTGATCATCGGCCTCATGGTGATCATCGCTCTCGGCTTCACCTACGGCGTCTTCATCGGTCCCCCCGAGGCATCCGGCGTCGTGGAGGGCCTCCTGCCGCGCTTCGAGGGAACGGATTCGGTGCTGCTCGCGGCATCCATCCTCGGCGCCACGATCATGCCCCACGCGATCTACGCGCACAGCTCGCTCGCGCGCGACCGCTTCCGGCCGACCGAGATCCGCCGGACGGATGCCGCGGCCGCCGACGCCGCGATCGACACTCGCCGCGCGCTCCGCGCCACCCGCTGGGACGTGACGATCGCGCTTGCCATCGCGGGCACGGTAAACCTCTGCATCCTGCTGCTCGCGGCGGCCAACCTCGCGGGCGTCCCCGGCACCGACAGCCTCGAGGGCGCGTATGCCGCGCTCCAGAACGGGATCGGACCCGTCGTCGCGACCCTGTTCGCCGTCGGTCTGCTCGCAAGCGGCCTGGCCAGCAGCGCGGTCGGAGCCTACGCGGGAGCCGAGATCATGCACGGCCTGCTGCGCGTCCGCATCCCGCTCCTCGCCCGGCGCCTCGTGACACTCGTGCCGGCGCTCGCGATCCTCGCCGTCGGGGTCGACCCGACGCTCGCCCTGATCATCAGCCAGGTCGTGCTGAGCTTCGGCATCCCGTTCGCACTCGTCCCCCTGGTCGCGCTCACCGCGCAAGCGGACGTGCTGGGCGGGTACCGCAACCGGGCATGGACGACGATCGCCGGCATCCTCGCGTCGGTCTTCCTCGTGACGCTCAACGGCCTACTGCTCTGGCTGACCCTGTTCGGCCCATGACGACAGGCCCGTCACGTGTCATCGCCGCCGGGTCGTCAGCAACTCCCAGTTGCCGGAACCGATGGCGACCTTCTGCTCGTGCGTGAATGGCGAATCCTCGAGAAAGCTGCGGCCGACGCCGGTAGAGGTGTCGAGGAAGGGAAAGTCATCGGGGCGAGTACCGAACGTGTAGGGGTAATCCGTCGAGTAGACCATCCGCTCGGTCCCGACGACCTCCGCGGTCCACCGCATGTAGCGCTGAGACACGGTGCCGCTCCCCGCGATCCAGAAGTTCTGGGCCCAGTAGTCGAGCAGCGGTCGCTCGAGTTTCGCGTTGCTCGCCATGATGCCGGTGTGGTCGAGATAGAACATCACCAACTCCCCCCAGTGCCCGGCGACGACCTGCAGATCGGGATGGCGGTCGAAGACGCCACTGAAGATCATGCGCATGTACTGGATCCCGAGGTCGTAGTACCAGCCGAGGCCCGCGGTAGCGAGGCCCATGCCGGCCGGGCCGAGGGCCGAGTAATAGGACTCGATGACCCCGGGCGTGGGCACCTGCGGGTGGAAGTGCAGGGGCACGCCGAGTTCCACGGCCTTCGCGTACAGCTCGTCGTGGGCCGGCGAGTCAGCCAAGACGTCGCCGGTGCGGCCGTAGAGCATCGCTCCGACGAAGCCGAGCCGGTCGACGGCCCGCTCGAGCTCGGCCGCGGCGGCGGTCGGGTCGGCCGTGGGGATGGCGGCCCACGCCTGGAACCGGTTGGGATGTTCGGACACGATCGCGGCGAGGTGATCGTTCGCGTCGCGCGCGACGACGGGCGCGTCCGCTGCGGACAGATTCTGGACCCCGGGTGAATTCAGCGACAGGACGGCCACGTCGATCCCTTGATCGTCCATGTCGGCCAGGCGCTCCGCGCCGGTACTCCGGAGCCGGCGGGCGAACGGGTCGTCTCCCCACCCGGAGTGCGCGTTCGGCTGGACCCCCGAACGTTCCCACGCATCCAGCACCAGCGGGAGCGCGATGTGCTCTTCGAGCCCGACGATCTTGATCTTCTCTGGCATGCCAATCCTCCGACGGTTAAATCGCCGCTAACGTCGGAGTGTTACCGGTGATAATATCGACAGTAACACCAACGCGGTATCGTTGTGAAGATGGGCGCGGGAGACGAGGACACACAGCGGCATCGCATACGGGAGATCATCCTCACGGCCGCCAGTGAACTCATCGCCGAGGGCGGCGCGGCCGCGATGACCACCCGTGCCGTTGCTATGCGGGCGGGCGTGCAAGCCCCCACGATCTACCGCCTGTTCGAGGACAAGCAGGGGCTGGTTCGGGCAGTCGCAGCCCACGTCCTCGAGACCTATGCCCGATCGAAGGATGTCGCCGACGACGACGACGACCCCGTTGTCGCTCTGGGGGCAGCATGGCGAGCGCACATCGACTTCGGCCTTGCCAACTCGGGTCTGTATCTCCTCATGAACGACGGCACGCATGCGACCCGACAGGCCGAGCACGACACGCCGTCGGGTGTCCCCGATGTCCTGACGACGCGCGTGCGAGCGATCGCCTCTGCCGGCATCCTGATGGTCCCGGAGGAACGAGCAGTAGACCTCATCCGCGCTGCGGGCGACGGAGTGATCCGCGCACTTCTGGCCGCGCGGGCCGATGCCGAGCGCATGTCCGTGCTGTCCGAGGACATGCTCAACAGCGTCCTCGCACAGATCGTCCACAGCCGGGGCGAGACCCCTTCCCGCCCCGTCGATGCTCTCCTGATCCAGCTGCGAGCCGTGACCGACGAGCTGACGGGTCTCAGCACTGCAGAGCAGGCGCTCCTTCGTGAATGGGTCGGCCGCAGCATCGACCGGCGAGCATCATCGGCGGGGAGCGCTGCCTCCTCCGACGCCCTCTAGATCTTCGTACCCGTGGCGGCTGAGTCTGGCTGACCCTGTTCGGCGGATAATCTGGGGTCCGTGCCCGCGTCCACGGTCGACGACTATCTGAAGACGATCTACCACCACACCGAGTGGCAGACCGATCCCGTCACCCCGTCGGTGCTGGCGGCCGAACTCGGACTCGCGCCCTCCTCTGTCACCGAGATGATCAAGAAGCTCGCGGCCCAAGGCCTCGTGTCGCACCGTCCCTACGGTCCGATCTCGCTGACGGATGCCGGGACCTCCCGCGCGACCGCGGTGATCCGTCGGCATCGCCTCATCGAGACGTGGCTCGTCCGCGAGTTCGGCTACGCGTGGGATGAGGTGCACGACGAGGCCGAGGTGCTCGAGCACACGATCAGCGACCGACTGCTCGCCGGGATCGACGCGCGCCTCGGGCATCCGCGGTTCGACCCGCACGGCGACGCGATCCCCGGGCCGGACGGGAGCGTCGAGCGCGAGCCGTTCGTCCTGCTCGCCGAGGCGACGATCGGACACACCGGCCGCGTCCTGCGGGTCTCGGATCGGGACCCCGCACTGCTGCGCTCGCTCGAAGAGGTCGGCATCGACGTCGGGCACACGGTCACCGCGACGGGGCGCGACGCCGTGCAGATCGACGGCGGGCCGACGGTCGACCTGCCGGCCGCTGCCGCGCGCGCGGTGTGGCTCACCGCCTGACCGTCAGCCCGCGCTCTTCCCCGGGCGGCGCAGTGCCGCCCGCATCCAGAACTCCAGCCGGGAGTGGTCCGGGTCCAGCCAGATCCGCAGCCAGCTGAGCCCCATCGACCGCTCGCCCATGATCGTGCGCACCTCGTCGAGGATCTCGCGCATCTCCCGCCGTCGCCTCAGCTATGTCGCCTCCCGAATTCATGATCGGCGGACCGCACCCGCCGCGGCAAGACCCGGTGCGGCGACATCTACACGGCACCCTCAGCGCAGGCGGAGTTTGCGGCCCTTGAGGTAGGGCCATTCGGCACGGGTCGCGTGCTCGGCGTAGTGCCACATGCGGGCACCAACGTCGGGGTCGATCGTGACTCGCGGCGCGCGAACCTGCACGGGGGCGCCCGTGTACGTGTGCGCGGGACCCCAGTACTGGCCACCCTCGGCCTCGGGATCGACGAGTGCGCGGACCGGCGCCCACGCGCCGCTCTCCTTCGACTGCGAGACGGCGGCCTGCAGTCCGCCGACGAACCGCTTGCGTCGCGACGGCGCACTGACGCCGGCGATGCGTCGGGTCCGTCCGCCGAGCGAGTAGCCGGGGTGCGCGACGAGGCTCGAGACGGGGACGGATGCCGCGCGCAACCGACGGTCGGCCTCGAATCCGATGGCCGCGGTCGCGACCTTCGACTGCACGTAGGCGCGCCACGGGGTGTAGTCGTCGACCAGTTCGGGATCCACGGGATCCCACGGGAAGAGCTTCGTGGCGATGGAGCCGAGCCAGACCATGCGACCGCGGGCAGCGGCGAGGGCGGGGAGGAGGGCCCCGGCGAGCGCGTAGTGGCCGAGGGCATTGGTCGCGATGACGAGTTCGTGCCCGTCACGGGTCAGTTGGCGCGTCTTCGGCGGGTGCACGATGCCGGCGTTGAGCATGACGCCGTGGAGTCCGACGCGGCCGCGCACGGTCGCCGCAGCGGCACGCACCGAGCCGAGATTGCTCGTGTCGAGCGCGAGCGTCTCGAGGTCGGCATCCGGCACCTGCGCGAGGACCGCGGCCCTGGCGCGGGACAGCTTCGACGGGTTCCGCGCCGTCATGATGACGTGCGCGCCCGCTCCCGCGAGCTGAAGGCACGAGAAGAACCCGAGGCCGGTGTTCGAGCCGGTGACGAGGTAGCGGCGGCCGCTCAGATCGGGGAGATCGTCGGGGTCCCAGTCGTCGCGCGCCACATCCTCGACCCTACGCTCGGCGGCTGTGCGCGGCATCCCCTTGCGCGGCATCCGCCGTGCCTCCCCGCACGCGCCACGCGGGTCCCGGCGTCCCGCCTCGCTCGCGCGCCGCGCCGCGCCGCGCCGCGTCCCGCCCTCGTCGCCGAATCACCACCCGAACGCCGAGTCACCATCCGAATGCGCGCCTTCCACCGGTGATTCGGCACGCGAGTGGTGATTCGGCGCGCGGGACACCCACGCGCCCCGCCGCGCCCCGCCGCGCCCGCGCTCCGCGCCCCTCCGCACCGAGCCTGCATGCGTGGGAGAGTGGACGCATGAGCGGACTCGAGCAGAACCTGCTGTTCGCCGTCGTCGGGCTGACGATGGTCACGTCGTTGGTGATCGTCGTCGTGCAGATGGTGCGGCGGCGCCGGGACGACGAGGACGACCGCAACCCGTGGGACGACCTCGAGCCCAAATAGGACCTACTGCGGCTGCAGCCCCAGGTCGTCGAGGTCGATCGCAGCGAGCCAGGTCAGGCCCTCGGCTTCGACGGCGGCCTGCGCTCCGGTCTTGCGGTCGACGATGACGGCGACGGCGACGGGCTCGGCACCTTCGCGGCGCAGCGCCTCGACCGCCTTGAGCGCCGACTGTCCCGTGGTCGAGGTGTCCTCGACCACGATGACGCGCTTGCCGACGACATCCGCTCCTTCGACCTGACGACCGCGGCCGTGGTCCTTGGGCTCCTTGCGGACGACGAAGGCGTCGAGCGGAGCGTCGGTGCGCGCCGACTCGTGCATGACGGCGTTGGCGATGGGGTCGGCGCCGAGCGTCAGACCGCCCACCGCGACGATGCCGTCGACGTCGCGGATGAGGTCGAGCATGATCCGCCCGATCGCGGGGGCCGCGCGGTGGTCGAGCGTGAGCTTGCGCATGTCGACGTAGTACGAGGCCCTCTTCCCGCTCGACAGGGTGAAGTCGCCGTGGAAAACGGCCTCTTCCTGGATGAGCGAGATGAGGCGCTGGCGATCGGCTTCGAGTTCGGGCGTGGAGGCGACGGTCACGGCACCGAGTCTACGACCGGCGGCGTCCGACGCCCGATCTAGGCTGGATCCCATGCGGCTTGCCACTTGGAACGTCAATTCGATCCGCGCGCGCATCGTGCGCACCGTCGACTTCGCCGTACGCGAGAACATCGACGTGCTCGCGATGCAGGAGATCAAGTGCAAGCCCGAGCAGTTCCCTTATGAGGCGTTCGAAGAGGCCGGATATCACGTCGAAGCGCACGGCCTCAATCAGTGGAACGGCGTCGCGATCGCGAGTCGCTCCCCGATCACCGAGGTCGAGCACGCGTTCCCCGACATGCCCGGGTTCCTGAAGGGGCACGAAGGACCGGATGCCCCGCAGGAGGCGCGGGCGCTGGGCGCGACGATCAACGGGGTCAAGGTGTGGAGCCTCTACGTCCCGAACGGCCGCGGGCTCGACGACCCGCACTTCACGTACAAGCTGCACTGGCTCGAGGCCCTCCGCGCCTACACGCAGTCGACGCTCGCGGCTCACCCCGACCTGCCGCTCGCGCTCGTCGGCGACTTCAACATCGCACCGACGGATGCCGACAACGGCGACCCGACGGTGGTCGAAGGCGTGACGACCCACGTCTCCCCCGAGGAGCGCGCCTCGTTCCAGGCCCTCCTCGACGCCGGACTCGTCGACACCGTCCGCCCGCTCGTCCCCTCCGGCTACACCTACTGGGACTACAAGCAGCTGCGTTTCCCCCGCAATGAGGGCCTGCGGATCGACTTCATCCTCGGCTCCTCGGCCTTCGCCGACGGGGTGGTCGGGGCATCCATCCACCGCGACGAGCGCAAGGGCGAGATCCCGAGCGACCACGTCCCGGTCGTGGTCGACCTGGACCTGAACGACGAGGGCGACGACGACCGTCCGATGATCTTCTGACGCCGCGTCGACTCCCCCGCGGGACGGATGCCGCGGCTCACGTCCCCCCCCTAGCGTGGAGAGCATGCCCGAATCGATGCTCCGCCGCGCGGCGACCGCGGCCGAACGACGCCAGGACGCCTGGCTCGCCGCCGGACTGTTCGTCGCCGCGATGATCAGCACCGCCCTGGGCTCGGTCTCGGGCATCTACGGCGACGAACAGCCCGACCTCATCTGGGGTCTGCTCTACTCGGTCGCGATGACGGCGCCGCTCGCCTTCCGGCGCCGGTACCCGATGACGACCCTGATCGCAGTGTCCGTCGTGTTCTTCGTGGGAGTCTCGGCGCGCATCCCCGAGCTCTACGTCGGCAACGTCGCCCTGTTCGTCGGGATGTACACGGTCGGCGCGTGGGTGTCGGATCGTCGTCGCGCGGCGCTCGTGCGCATCCTGCTGATCGTCGCGATGTTCGTGTGGCTGATGATCACGATCTTCCAGACCGCCGCCTCCTCCGAGGACGGCCTGTCGCAGGAGGGGCCGTTCTCGCCCTTCGCGGCCTTCGCGATGATCCAGTTCCTCGTCAACGTGGCTTTCTTCGGCGGGGCGTACCTGTTCGGCGAGCGCGCTTACACGGGCGCGATGGAGCGCACCGCCCTCGAGGAGCGCACCCGCGAACTCGAGCGGGAGCGGGAGCGGACGGCCGCTCAAGCCGTCGCCCTCGATCGGGTCCGCATCGCCCGCGAGCTGCACGACGTGGTCGCGCACCACGTGTCGGCGATGGGCGTGCAGGCGGGCGCCGCGCGCACGGTGCTGGGCCGCGATCCGGATGCGGCGCGCACCGCGCTGACAGGCGTCGAGTCCTCGGCCCGCCAAGCGCTGACCGAGCTCCGTCAGCTTCTCGAGACGCTCCGCACCCCCGAGACCGACGCCCCCGGCGGGTCGACGGTGCGCTTGGACGCGCTGCCGGACCTGGTCGCCCACGCGAACGAGAACGGCCTGCCGACGACGGTCTCGATCGTGGGGGATCCGGTCCCGACGCCCGAGCTGGTGCAGGTGAACCTGTACCGCATCGCGCAGGAGGCCCTCACGAATGCGCGCCGCCACGGCGGGCCCGGCGCGACGGCCGACGTGCGCCTGCGGTACGCCGACGACGCGGTGGAGCTCGAGGTCTCGAACGAGGGCCGCGGACCGATCTCCGGGCGAGCGGGCCTCGGCCTCGTCGGAATGCGCGAACGGGCGGCTGCGTCCGGAGGAACGCTCGAGGCGAGAGCTCGGCCCCGGGGCGGCTTCCTCGTGCGGGTGCGCGTGCCGCTGTCGCAGGCGGTGCCGGCATGATCCGGGTGCTGCTGGTCGACGACCACGCCGTCATGCGGGCCGGCTTCCGCATGATCCTCGATGCCGCCGGCGACATCGAGGTGGTCGGCGAGGCGGGCGACGGTCGCGCCGCGATCGAGGCCGCTCGCACGCTTCAGCCCGACGTCATCTGCATGGACGTGCAGATGCCCGACATGGACGGCCTCGAGGCGACGCGGCAGATCGTGGCGGATGCCGGGATCGCGGCATCCGTCGTCATCGTGACGACCTTCGACCGCGACGACTACCTGTTCCAGGCCCTCTCGGCCGGGGCGAGCGGATTCCTGCTCAAGAACGCCGGACCTGAAGAGCTCACGAACGCCGTCCGCGTCGCCGCCTCGGGCGACGCGCTGCTCGCGCCGGCCGTGACGCGCCGGGTCATCGAGCGCTTCACCCGGACCGAGGCGGAACCGGCGGCATCCCTCCCCCGCGAGACGGATGCCGCGCCCCGCCTTCCGGTGGAGCTCACCGACCGCGAGGTCGAGGTGTTGCGGCTGCTCGCGCAGGCGATGAGCAACGGCGAGATCGCCCGCGAGCTCTACATCGGCGAGGCGACGGTGAAGACGCACGTGTCGAACGTGCTGCAGAAGCTCGGCGCCCGCGACCGCGTCGCCGCCGTCGTCTGGGCGCACCGCTACGGCCTCGCCTGAGCGTGACCACACGAGAAACGGCCCCGCCCGAGTCGGGGCGGGGCCGTTTCGGCTGCGGAAGCTGCGACTCAGGCGCCGGCGGGCACCTTCGCGAAGCGGTCGACCAGGTCGCCGAAGGCCTCGAGGTAGCCGATCAGGAAGCCGGCGGTCTCGTCGTTCGTGACCTCGCCGTTCTCGGCGAACAGGCCCGGCGTGCTCTGGATGTAGCCCTCGGGCTGGCCGAGCGTGGGCGCGTTGAAGTGGCTGAGGATCGCCTTCAGGTGCTGCTGTGCGGCGGCGGTCGCGATGCCGCTGCCCGAGGTGCCGATGACCGCGGTGGGCTTTCCGTTGAAGGAGTTCTGGCCGTACGGGCGTGAGGCCCAGTCGAGCGCGTTCTTCAGCACGCCCGGGATGGAGCGGCTGTACTCGGGGGTCACGATGATGACGCCGTCGACGTCGGCGATCGCCTGCTTGAAGTCCTCGGCGGCCTGGGGGAAGTTCCCGTCGTGGTCGACCGAGTAGAAGGGCAGGTCGGCGATCGGGATCTCGACCAGCGTCGTGCCCTCGGGGGCGAGGCGCTTCAGCGCCTCGGCGAGGCGGCGGTTGATCGAGGTCGACGAGATGCTGCCGACGATGTAGCCGATGGTGCGGTCCGTCATGGGTCCTCCAAAGAGAATCGAAAGGGATGCCGGAGGGCATCGCAGACTCCAACGGGAGCCCCGGCATCCGTATTCCTATGAATGCACCGACAAGCACTCTCCCCCGCGCGGCGGGGTCGGGTTTCACCCGCCGGGGGGAGGTCCGCGGCATCCGATCTCCCTAGCGTGGGACACGTGCCACCGCCGGTGGTGCACCGATCACAGGAGGAACGGATGCTGCAGCTACGCGGGATCACCAAGAGCTACGGATCGAGGCGCGTCCTCGACGACGTCGCCTTCGACGTCGCACCCGGACGGCTGACCGGGTTCGTCGGCGGCAACGGCGCCGGCAAGACCACCACGATGCGCATCATGCTCGGCGTGCTCGGCCGCGACGCCGGCGAGGTCACCCTGAACGGCGAGCCCGTCACCGCCGCCGACCGCCGCCTGTTCGGCTACATGCCCGAAGAGCGCGGGCTGTACCCGAAGATGAAGGTGCTCGAGCACATCGTCTACCTCGCCCGCCTGCACGGGTTCTCGAAGACCGATGCCGCGGCCCGCGCGACCGCCCTGCTCGAAGAGCTGGGACTCGGCGAGCGCCTCACCGACAACGTCGAGACCCTCTCGCTCGGCAACCAGCAGCGCGCGCAGATCGCCGCCGCCCTCGTGCACGACCCCGAGGTCCTCATCCTCGACGAGCCGTTCTCGGGCCTCGACCCGATCGCCGTCGACGTCGTCGCGAACGTCCTGCAGACCCGCGCGGCGCAGGGTGTCTCGGTGCTGTTCTCGTCGCACCAGCTCGACGTCGTCGAGCGTCTGTGCGACGACCTCGTCATCATCGCGGGCGGCACGATCCGCGCGGCCGGCACCCGCGAGGGACTCCGCGCCGAGCACGCTACCCGCCGATTCGAGCTCGTCTCGGGAACGGATGCCGGTTGGCTCCGCGACGAGCCGGGCGTCGAGGTCGTCGACTTCGACGGCGGCTACGCCCTCTTCGAGGCCGACTCCGACGAGACCGTCCAGCGCGTCCTGCAGCGCGCGGTCGCCGCGGGCGACGTGACCACGTTCGCGCCGCGCCGCCCCACCCTCGCCCAGATCTTCACGGAGGTCATCCAGTGAACACGTCCGTCTCCCCCTCGTTCGGTCAGAGCGTCTGGCTCGTCACCGAGCGCGAGCTCGGCTCGAAGCTGCGCTCGAAGTCGTTCATCATCTCCACCGCCGTCATGTTCCTGATCGTGCTGGCCGGCGTTCTCTGGGCGGGCTTCTCGGCCCAGAGCGACAGCCGCACGCCGATCGCGGTCACCTCTGAGACGGCGTCGGCCATCACGGACCCCGAGGCCTTCGACGTGACGGATGCCGCGTCCGCCGACGAGGCACGTGATCTGGTCCGCGACGGCACCGTCGATGCGGCCGTCATCCCCGGCGGCGACGAGCCGCTCGGGTACACGGTGGTCTTCGACGAGCAGGTGTCGAACACCCTCCTGCAGCAGCTCAGCATCGCCCCGGAGGTCGAGATCCTCGAGCCGGCGGGCACCGACGGGTTCCTCCGGTACATCATCGCGATCGCCTTCGGCGGTGTGTTCTTCGCCGCAGCGCTGACCTTCGGCACGACGATCGCGACGAGCGTCGTCGAGGAGAAGCAGACCCGTGTGGTCGAGCTGCTCATCTCGGCGATCCCGACCCGCGCGCTCCTGGCGGGCAAGGTCCTCGGCAACACGATCCTGGCGATGGGTCAGATCGTCGGCATCGCCGCGGTGGCCATCATCGGGCTGACCGTGACGGGACAGGACTTCCTCATCGCCGGGCTCGGCGGCCCCATCGCCTGGTTCGCGGTCTTCTTCCTCTTCGGCTTCGTGCTGCTGGCGGCGCTGTTCGCCGCGGCGGGTGCGCTGGTGTCGCGCCAGGAGGACATCGGCCCGACGATCACGCCGCTCACCTACATCGTGATGGCGCCGTACTTCCTCGTGATCTTCTTCAACGACAACCCCGTCGTGCTGACGATCATGTCGTACGTCCCCTTCTCGGCTCCCGTCGGGATGCCGGTGCGCATCTTCGTCGGTGAGGCGCAGTGGTGGGAGCCGCTCCTCGCTCTGCTCGTCATGCTGGCCGCCTGCATCGGCGCGATCCTCGTCGGCGCGAAGATCTATGAGAACTCGCTCCTGCGCATGGGTGCCCGCGTCAAGCTGCGCGACGCGCTCTCGCGCTGAGTCGTCCTCGAAACGAGACCGCCCCGCCGCTTCTGCGGCGGGGCGGTCTCGTCGTTCACGGTTTGTCCTTCGGCCCTTTGCGGTCCCTGTTCTCGTCGCGCTCGGCGCGCTTCTGCTCCTCTTTGGCTGCCTTCTCGGCATCCTTCGCCGCTTCGTCGGCCGCCTTGTCGTCGGGAGCGGGATCATCGTTCGTCGTCGAGACGGTCGGGGTCGGCGTCGGATCGGTCGACACGACCTCGGCGGGAGTGGACTCCTGCGGGACGGTCTGCGCAGGATCGGTCGAGACCGGCTGCGGCGATCCCGCGAGCGATCCGGCCCAGATGCTCCCCGCCGCGATCAGTGCGACCGCGCCGACGGCGAGCCCGATCACGAGGGGGCGTCGGGACCGCCGCGTCGGGGTGCCGTCGCTCGCGGCACCGGGAGCCGCCTCACCGGCGAGCGCGACGGTCGCCGCTGTCGGGGTGCTGCTCGGGTAGCGGCGGGTCGGGGCATCCCCCGCCTTCTCCTCGTCTCGCGCAGCCTCCGCACCGGCGACGGACGCGATCGGGATGCCGGCAGCGACCGCGGCGCGGACGGAGGGGAGCGGCGGTGCACCGTCGACCGGCTCCGCCCGCAGTCGTTCGGCGGCCTCGACCACCTGGAGAGCCGTCGGCCGATCCTCGGGCGCAGTCGCCGTCATCCGTGACAGCAGCGAACGCCACCCCGCGCTGAGGGTGTCGGGGACAGCGGGCGGCGTGGTCAGGCGGGCGATGGCCGCACTGACGCCGTCGGTGCTCGGATAGGCGCGCTCGCCCGTGAGGGCTTCGAGCAGCACGAGACCGAGGGCGTACACATCGGATGCCGGTGCCGGGTCGCGCCCCTGCACCTGCTCGGGCGCGAGATACGCGGCCGTGCCGATGATCGTGCCGGGCGTCGTCACCCGCGCACTGTCGAGGAGGAGCGCGATGCCGAAGTCCGCGAGTTTGGCCCGCGGACGCCCACCGGGCAGGTGCGGCGGAGCGAGCAGCACGTTCGACGGCTTGACGTCGCGGTGCACCACGCCGGAGCCGTGGACGACGTGGAGGGCTTCACCGAGTTCGGCGGCGAGGGTCGCGACCTCCGCCGGTGGCACCGGCCCCTCGGCGATGCGGGCACTGAGGGTCGGACCGTCGACGAACTCCATCACGAGATAGTCGGGTGAGCCGGTCAGGTGCGCGTCGAAGAGCGTGACGAGCGACGGGTGGTTGAGCGACGCCAGCAGAGTGACCTCGCTGCGCGCCCGCTCGGGGGCGCTCACCGCCTCTTCGACGGCGGGGCGGAGCACCTTGACGGCCACGGTGCGACCGAGTGCGGTGTCGTCTGCGCGGAAGACGCGCGCCATGCCGCCCTGCCCGATCTGCGCGACGAGGCGGTAGCGCTCCGCCAGCATGTCGCCGGGCAGCGGCTCGGGTGTCTCCGTCATCGCGTCGTCTCCTCTCACTCTGTCGCCGTCGAGGCTACCGGTGGTCGCCTGGACCCGACATGCTCCCCACCCGGCTCAGGTGCGGTGCGCGGCGCGGCCCGTGTGCCCGGCGAGCGCATCCGCCGCGCCGACGAGCGCGAGGTGACTGAGTGCCTGCGGGGTGTTGCCGATGTGGCGCCCGGCCCCGGGGTCGTACTCCTCCGACAGCAGGCCGACGTCGTTCGCGACGGCGCAGAGGCGGTCCATGAGGCGCGTCGCATCGTCGACGCGCCCCGTCGCGGCGTACTGCTCGACGAGCCAGAACGAGCATGCGAGGAACGGGTGCTCGTCGCCGGGAAGCCCGTCGGTCCCCGCGGACGTGCGGTACCGCATGACGAAGCCGTCCCGCAGCAGGTCGCGCTCGATGCGAGCCACGGTGGCCAGCATCCGCGGGTCGTCGGCGGCGCAGAAGCCGACGACGGGCAGGAGCAGCAGCGAGGCGTCGACCTCGTCAGTGCTGTCGTGCTGCGTGAAGTGGCGGCCGGCGGCATCCACCCCCGTCTCGTTGATCTCGGAGCGCACCCGATCCCGCAGCCGCTCCCACGTGTCGGCGTCTCCCGCGAGGCCGTGCTCGCGTACCGCCCTGACGCCACGGTCGAGCGCCGCCCAGACCATGGCCCGCGAGTGCGTGAAGTGGTGCAGGTCGCCGCGCATCTCCCAGATACCGTTGTCCGGCCGGTCGACCCACTCGACGACCTGCGCCAGGAGCGCCCGCTGCAACGACCACGACGACGGGGTCTCGGTGACCCCGGCCAGTCGTGCGGCTTCGAGCGCGACGAGGACCTCCCCGATCACGTCGCCCTGGTACTGGTCGACCGCGCCGTTGCCGATCCGGACGGGCGCGGATCCCTGATAGCCGGGCAGGCTCGCGAGCTCGCGCTCGGGCAGGTCTCGCTCGCCGCCGAGGCCATACATGATCTGCACGTCGGCCGGATCCCCGGCGACGGCGCGCAGCAGCCAGTCCCGCCACCGCCTCGCCGCCTCGGTGTAGCCGTGGGCGAGGTAGGCCTCGAGCGTGAGTGCGGCGTCCCGCAGCCAGACGAATCGGTAGTCCCAGTTGCGCGAGCCGCCCGGGTCCTCGGGCAGCGACGTCGTCGCGGCGGCGACGATCCCGCCCGTCTCGGGGTGGGTGAGCGCGCGGAGGACGAGCATCGAGCGCATGAGCGCCGCCTGCCACGGCCCGCCGCGCTCGACGCGGGACGCCCAGTCCGTCCACCAGGTCCGCGTGCGCTGCAGCGCGGCATCCACGTCGATCGCGACGGGATGCCGGTGGTACGACCGGTCCCCCGTGAGCACCGAGTCGACCGTCTGCCCCTCGCTCACGCTGAAGGCGGCGCGGTGGGTCGTGCCGTCGGGATGCAGCCGTGGACCGCGCACCGCGACGGCGTCGGGGCCGGCGATCGCGAGCAGGACGGGAGCATCGTGGTCGCCGATCTGGCGCACCCAGGGCAGCGCGCGGGCGTAGTCGAACCGCAGAAGCAGCTCGCTCTCGAACGCCACGGTCCCCTCGATGCCGACGACGCGGCGGACCACGGCATCCGCCTCGTCGTCGACCGGCATGAACTCGATGACATCCGCGACGCCCTCCGCGCTCCGCCAGCGCGTCACGAGCACGAACGTGTCGCCGTCGTACCGCCGCGTCGCCGCCGCCGCGGGGTCGGCGGGGCGGAGACTCCAGCGGCCGTGCTGCTCATCGCCGAGCAGCGCACCGAAGATCGACGCGTCGTCGTAGCGAGGGAGGCAGAGCCAGTCGATGCTCCCGGCATCGGAGACGAGAGCGCCGGTGCGGCAGTTGCTCAGCAGGGCGTAGGACTCGATCGGGGTGGACATCGTCGTCATTGTCACGCGCGGCACCCGGTGGGGCAAGAGACGGTTCGCTCGCCGCTCCGACGGGCCGCCGCGGGTTAGGGTGACGCCCATGACGGCCGACACGACCCTGCTCATCCTCGGCGCGTCGGGAGACCTCACCTCCCGGCTGCTCCTCCCCGCGCTCGGACAGCTCCTCGTCCACGAGCCCGAGCGGAAGGTGCGCCTCGCGGGTGCGGGTGCGGACGACTGGAGCGACGACGCCTGGCGCGACACGGTGCGGAAGGCGTTCGCGACCACGGGGTCCGAGTCCGCGTTCGACGCCTTCTCGGACACGACGTACACGAAGGCGGACATCACCGATCCCGACCAGTTGCAGAAGCTGCTGGACGCTGCGGAGGGGCGGCCGGCCCTCTACTTCGCCGTGCCGCCGGCGGTCGCGGCGAAGGCCTGCGACGCGCTCCGCTCGGTGACGATCCCCGACGGCACGATCCTGGCGCTCGAGAAGCCGTTCGGATTCGATGCGGCCAGCGCCGAGCACCTGAACGCGACGCTCGCCGAGCTCGTGCCCGAGGGCCAGGTCTTCCGCGTCGACCACTTCCTCGGCCGCTCCACCGTGCTCAACCTGCTCGGTGTGCGCTTCGCGAACCGCCTCATCGAACCCGCCTGGTCGGCCGATCACATCGCGTCGATCCTCGTGCAGTTCGATGAGCCGCTGGGCCTCGAGGGACGCGCCGGCTATTACGACAAGGCCGGCGCGCTCACCGACATGATCCAGAGCCACCTGTTGCAGGTGATGGCCTTCGTGACGATGGAACCCCCGGCATCCCTCGGTGAACGCGACCTCCGCGACGCGACCGGCGCCGCCCTCCGGGCGACGGCGATCTGGGGCGACGACCCCGCCGCCTCGTCGCGGCGGGCGCGGTACACCGCAGGGACGGTCGGGGGGCGGGACTTCCCGTCGTACGTCGACGAGCCGGGCGTCGACCCGACCCGCGAGACCGAGACGCTCGCCGAGATGACCGTCGAGGTGCGGAATGCCCGGTGGCAGGGAGTCCCGATCACGCTCCGCTCGGGCAAAGCTCTGGGCGACGCCGAGGCCAAGGTCGAGGTCCGTTTCCACCCCGTCCGACACCTGCCCGGCGGGTTCACGGGGGACCCGGGTCCGACGGTGCTGCGGTTCTCGCTGGGACCCGACTCGATCTCGCTCGACCTCAACGTCAACGGCGAGGCCGACCCGCTCGAGCTCGAGAAGGCGACACTCGAGGCTCACCTCGGCGAGGGCGCCCTGAAGGCGTACGCCGAGGTGCTCTCCGGCATCCTCGATGGCGACGCCATGCTGTCGGTCCGCGCCGACGCCGCGGTCGACTGCTGGCACATCGTCCAACCCGTCATCGACGCGTGGCGGGATGGTCGCGTCCCGCTCGACGAGTACGCCGCGGGAACCTCGGGGCCGGCTGACTGGGCGACGTCCTGAGAACGTGATGACGCCGAGGCATCGTCGGCGGTGATGGAATAGACGGATGCCGAATCGCACCGCATCCACCGACGCACCCATCCTCGACGTCCTGACCGAGCGCTGGAGCACGCGGATCTTCGACGCTTCCGCTCCGATCGACGAGCAGGCTCTGCAGTCCGCTCTCGAAGCTGCCCGCTGGTCGCCCTCGGCCTCGAACACGCAGCCGTGGCGATTCATCGTCGCGCGGCGAGGTTCGGCATCCCACGCCGTCGTCGTCGAGAGCCTCCTGGGCTTCAACCGGGCATGGGCGGCCGACGCCGCCGCCCTGGTCGTGTTCGTCGCGACCACGGAGCAGGACGGCAAGGAGCTGCGCTGGGCGACGTACGACGTCGGCCAGGCGGCGGCGCACTTCACGGTGCAGGCTCACGCGAACGGACTGAGCACCCACCAGATGGGCGGGTTCCGCCCCGCTGACATCGCCTCGGCGTTCGACCTCGCGGCGGACCAGCGTGCAGTCACGGTGATGGCCGTCGGCCCGCTCGGCGACATCGACTCCGCATCGGACGATCTCCGCGCCCGCGAGGAGGCTCCCCGCGAGCGCCGACCGGTCGCCGAGTCGATCCTCGTCGACGACTGACCCGGCGCGGCGACAGCCGCTTGCGCCCGGCGGGGTCGAACTGTTGGTTTAGTGGTCCCGATGGACGACGACGACGCCGCCGAGCTGGCCCGACTGCGCGAGCGCGCCTACGGGCGCAGCGCTGACATCGCAGGCGATGCCGCTGCTGTCGCGCGCCTGCGCGAGCTCGAGGCCCGCGAGGCGGAACGCCCCGACGAGGGCCCGCCCGCCGAGGACGCGGCCGATGCCCCTGAGACGGCGCCCGCGGCGGAAACGACGGCCCCCGACGTCGACCCGGAGCGCCCGTACGGCGCGCCCCGACGCTGGCCGCGCTGGGCGACGAACCTCGGGCTCGTCGCGAGCGCCGCCGCGCTGGTGGCCGGGACCGTGGCGATCACGCTGTCGATCCCGCGCGAGGCGCCCCGCTATCCCGACGCGGAGCAGGTGGCGACGTTGACGCAGCTCGAGGCATGGCCGCCCGAGAGCGATTCGAACAGTCGTCGCTACGCCGACTTCCGCGGCTTCTCGGTCTTCGCGACCGTCGTCGGCACGCCGGCGGACCCGAACCCGGTGCGCTGCCTCAGCATCGTCAGCCCGCAGGAAGCCGCGCAGCCCGAGGTCGGTGAGACCCTGTCGACGTGCGGGGCGGGCCCGTTCCCCGTCGCGGTGACGGCCGTCGTCAGCGACCTCAGCCCCGAGGCCGCGAAGGATGCCTACGCCCTCGGCACGGCCATCAACTTCACGCTCGGGGAGAGCGGCGTGGAGGTCTGGGTCGCCGCGCGCTGACTGCGATCCGCTCGCGGTGGGGTACGTTTCCGGTACCGGCCCGTGCGGGCCGAAGGAGGACGAGGCGACGATGCCCCTGTTCGAGATGGAAGCGACCCCGGCAGGCCGGGTGCGCGTCTTCCTGCGGGCGCAGCTGCCTTTCGTCCTCGGCACGCTGGTCATCCTCGTCGTGGCGTTCATCGCCCAGCCCGATCGCTTGTCGACGCCCACGACGATCACGGCCTACGTGGTCATCGCCGCCGCGTCGGCCTCGGCTCTCGTCATCCCCTGGGAACGCATCTCGCGCGCGTGGATGATCACCGTCGCGGTGGCCGACATCGTCGCGGTGGCGCTTCTGCGCGCCGAACTCATGACGTTCGTCCCGGCCGTCACCGTGCTGGCGCTGTTCCCGGTCCTGTGGCTCGCCTACGGGTTCCCCTGGTACGGCATGGCGGTCGGGATCGTCGGATCGGTGTTCATCATCGCCTACCGCTTCGTCCACAGCGGGGCGTGGCCGGCGTCCGCAGCCGAGTGGGCGAACATCTTCGCCTTCCCTGCCCTCATCGTCGGCATCGCGATCCTCGTCTTCGTCGCGGCACGACACCTCCGCCGTAACGCGCGGCGCCTCGCCGAGTCGTTCCGTGCACAGGACGAGGCCCTGCGGGAGGCGAAGGATGCCGAGGCGATCGCTCTCGGCATCCTCAACACCGTCAACGCGGGCGTCGCCTTCTACGACCAGGAGGGACGCTTGGACGTCGCGAATGCCCTGGCGCACCGGATGGTGGAGATGGTCGGCTTCCGCCTCGACGAGCCGCCCTACGCCGGCGACGACGTGCTCGCCGAGGACCGCGTGAGCCGGATCCCGTACGACCAGCAGATCATCCCGCGGGCGCTGCGCGGCGAGACCATCGCCAATCACGTCGAGTGGCTCGGTCCCGCGGGCGCGCAGGTCGCGATCCTGGCGTCCTCGGGACGCGTCCATAGCGAGGACGGCCGCCTGCTGGGCACCGTCATCGTCGCCTACGACGTCACGGAACTCGCCGATGCGGTCGAGGTGCGCGAGCAGTTCCTCCGGACGGTGTCGCACGAACTGCGCACGCCGATCACGAGCATCACCGGCTTCCTCGATCTGCTCGCCGACGCCGCCGACCCGAGCGACGAGAAGCTGCAGCGCTACATCGAGATCGTCTCGCGTAAGACCGAGGACCTCTTCCACCGGGTCGGGGACCTCCTGAACGCGACCGACACGGTGAAGGAGTTGACGATCGCCCAGCTCGACATCGCGGCGATCGCGCGACACGCGGTCGACGAGGTGCGCGGCGCGGCATCCGCCCGCGGCATGCGCGTCGAGGTGGCGGGGCCGCCCGCGATCACGGCGGAAGGAGACGAACGTCAGCTCCTCGTCGGCGTGACCGAGCTCCTCACCAACGCGATCAAGTTCGGCGACGCCGACAGCGTCGTCACCGTGACGACGCGGGCGAACGAGGAAGGCGTCGAGATCGCCGTGTCGAACAGGGGCGTGGGACTCGACCACGCCGAGCAGCGGCGTGCCTTCGACCGCTTCTACCGGACGGCGGACGCCCGAGCGCGCCAAATCCAGGGCTTCGGGCTCGGACTGACGAACCTCCGGGCGATCGTCGTCGCGCACGGCGGAAGCGTGCGGGTCGACAGCGCGCCGCACATGGGGGCGACCTTCACCGTCTGCCTGCCCCGGCGCACGAAGCGGTAGACCCCACACAGAGAATCGCCGCGGTCAACCCGCGACGCCGCGCGCGCGTTCGCCGGTTACGGTGAGGCCATGACCCCGCGCATCCTGTCGATCGGCACCGCCGTGCCCCGCGCCCGCCTGCGACAGGACGAGGTGCGCGACCTGTTCGCCGGGCAGCCCGGCGCCGACCGTCTGACGAAGCGACTGATCGGCGCCGCGTTCGACGCCTCCGCGATCGAAACGCGGCACACCGTGCTCGACGATCTGGCCGCCGCAGCGGCGGCGACCGCCCTCCCCCGCGAAGATGAGGGGATGCCGACGGTCACCGACACCGGCACTCTGCTGGCTCCGTCGACCGGCGCTCGCAACGACGCCTACATCCGTCTCGCGCCGCCGCTGTTCGCCGAGGCGGCGCGGAACGCCCTGGCCGCGGCATCCGTCGATCCTGCCGAGGTCACGCACGTCGTCACCGTCTCGTGCACGGGCATGTTCGCGCCGGGACCGGACTACCGCCTGGTGCGCGATCTCGGCCTCCCGACGACGGTCGCGCGGTCGCACCTCGGTTTCATGGGGTGCGCCGCTGCAGTGCCCGCTCTCCGGACCGCGAGCCAGATCTGCGCGGCCCACCCCGACGCGGTCGTGCTCGTCGTCTGCGCGGAGCTCTGCTCACTGCACGTGCGAACGCCGGCGGATCACGACGAGATCGTCTCGGCCTCCGTCTTCGCCGACGGCGCGGCCGCTGCTGTGGTCAGCGCGGATGTCGCCCGGGCGACCGGCGCGACGTTCGAGCTGGATCGGTTCGCGACCGTGCTGACCGACGAGGGCGAGAAGGACATGGCCTGGACGATCGGTGACACGGGGTTCGAGATGGTCCTGTCCGCCGAGGTGCCGCGCATCATCGGTCGGGAGATCCGCGGCGCGGTGGAGTCGTTCCTCGGCGACGAGGGCGTCGAGACCTGGGCCGTGCACCCCGGCGGCCGCAGCGTGCTCGACCGCGTCGAGAGCGGTCTCGACCTGCCGGGCGACGCCCTGACCGTCTCGCGTGACGTGCTGCGCGACTACGGCAACATGTCGAGCGCGACGATCCTGTTCATCCTGAAAGCACTGCTCGCAGCGGACCTCGCCGACGGCGACCGCGTGGCGACTCTCGCGTTCGGGCCCGGCCTGACGCTCGAGGCCGCTCGACTGACGTTCCGACGGGCCGCCGCGTGAACCTCGCCGCGCGCGACACCGCGCTTCAGGAGCTGATGGACGACCCCGCGTGCGACCCCGTCGCCCTCGCCGCGACCCTGCGCCGGTTCGATCTCGTGAACCGCGCGATCGGCGGGTGGGGCAGGGTCTGGCGACGCGGCATCCGTCCCCGCCTCAGGGACCTCGGACGACCGGCGCGCGTGCTCGACGTCGGCAGCGGGGGCGGCGACGTGGTCGCGCGGCTCGCCGAGTGGGCGGAGCGCGACGGTCTCGAGGTCACGTGGCTCGGGATCGATCCCGACCCGCGCGCGCTCGAGGTCGCCCGGACGCGCGAGAGCGCGACCGTGTCGTTCGCCGCGACGGATGCCGCCGGGCTCCGGGATGCCGGCGAGACGTTCGACCTCGTGCTGTCCAACCACGTGCTCCACCATCTGGACGCCGAGGAGCTCGCGGGTTTCGCCGACGACACGCGCGCGCTGTCGTCGGGAACCGTCATGCACGCCGACATCGAGCGCGGACCGCTCGCGTATGCGCTGTACGGCATAGGCATCACAGCGCTCGAACGGGGAACCTTCCTCCGTACCGACGGCCTGCGGTCGATCCGCAGGAGCTATCGGGCGGGAGAGCTCGAGCAGGCGCTCGGGGCGCCGTGGCGCGTGGCGTCGCCGGCTCCGTTCCGGCTCCTCGCGGTGGCGGACGGCGATGCCTGAGGTCCTCGTCGTCGGAGCGGGTCCCGTGGGCACGCTGTTGGCCGCTGAACTCACGCGCTTCGGCGTCGACGTCGCGGTCCTCGAGCGACGGCCGGCCGCCGGTGGCGGCTCCCGCGCGATCGGACTGCACGCGCCGACGCTCGCGGCTCTCGAGTCCGGAGGTGCGACCGAGCGGATCCTGACCCGCGCCGTCCGAGTGCGTCGCGGCGAGGCCCGCACCAACGGGAGAACGTTGGGTGTCGTCGATTTCGGCCGCCTCGACGCGCGGCATCCGTACGTCGCAACGCTGCCGCAGGGTGAGACCGAAGCCGCACTGCGCGGTGACGGTCCGGAGCCTGAGCGCGGTCTGACGGTGACGCGCGTGACGCGCGACCGCGACCGGGTGCGCGTCGAGACCGACCACGGCGAGCGCGTCGCGCCGATCGTGGTCATGGCCGGCGGGGTGGGCGCGCGGGGCCTGGTGTTCCGCTCGACGGCGCTGCGACGGACCGCATACCCGGACCGGTATCTGATGACGGATGCCGCCCTCCCGCCGCGCGAGGACGCCGAGACCGCGGTCGTCCATCTCGCACCCGGAGGGGTGCTCGAGTCCTTCCCGCTGCCCGACGGGCAGCGCCGCTTCGTCGCGTGGGATGCAGGCGGATCGCGCGAGCCGCACGCTCTCACGGCACGGTTGCGCGAGGCCATGCGCGAGCGAGGCGAGAGCGAAGCCGCCGAGCTGGTCACCTCCGCGACCGAGTTCGGCGTGCGACGGGTGCTGGCACCCGCGCTGCGCCGCGATCGGCTGTTCGTGATCGGCGACGCGGCCCACGAGATCAGTCCGATCGGCGGGCAGGGCCTGAATCTCGGACTGCTGGATGCCGCGACCCTTGCCCCGCTGCTCGCGGCGTGGACTCGGCTGGGGTCAGCGCCCGAATCGGATCTCGCCGAGTGGGAACGGGATCGCCTCCGCTCGGCCCGCGTGGCCGGACGGCTCGCCGCCGTGAACATGGGCCTCGGCCGTCCGGTGGCGCGACGTGCGCACGCGGTGCGGTCGCGGGTGCTCGGCTCCGTGCTCACCGCGACCGGGTCGCTGGTCCCGCACGCCTACGCGATGGGTCTCGACGCCGCCGGGCGGTGAAGGTCGGGGTACGACAGCGCGTGGATCATGCCGTGCCGGAGGCGACCACGAGCTGGAGGGCGAGGACGAGTGCGGCACCCATCACGAGGCGGAATCCCGAGCGATCGGCGCCGCGCCGCCGCATCCTGATCATCACGGCCCCGGCGATAACGATCACAGCCACCGCGAAGAGGGCCATCACGACCGGAGCGGCGCCCTCGATCAGACTGCCGACGAGGACGGCGATCGCAGCGATGACGATTCCGGCGACGGCCAGGACGACGGATGCCGAGGGTCCGATCCGGTGCGGCAGCCCGCGGACGCCCGTGCGCCGGTCGTCCTCGAGATCGGGCAGGACATTCGTGAGGTGCACGGCCGCGCCGAGCATCGCACCGGCGAACGACGCCCAGACGGCTGCGGTCTGCGGGACCGGCGCGGAGAGGGTCGCGAGTGAGGGGAAGATCCCGAAGCTGACGAGGAAAGGGACGAGCGAGAGGGGTGTCGCTTTCAGGCCCGCGTTGTAGCTCCACGCGAAGGCCAGGGCGATGACGTGGGCGATGAGCATGGCCCAGCCGAGGACCGCGGACAGGATGAGGGCCACCCCGAGCGCGATGAGCGCTGCGATCCACGCCGTGCGGACCCGGGTGTCGCCTCGGACGAGCGGCTTGTCGGCCCGCCCGACGGTCGCGTCGCGGAACAGGTCGATCGCGTCGTTCGACAGCCCGACGAAGATCTGACCCGCGAACACCGCGACGACCAGAACGACGATCCGCCACGGCTCCAACCCGGCAGCGACGCCGAGAGCGAGAGACAGGACCGTGACGACGAGCGAGGGACCCGGGTGAGTGGCACCCCACAGGGCCCGAACGGTTCGCATGCTCGATCCTTTCACGCCTGAGACAGGGCGCGGCCGGGGGGTCGCTCAGGTCCCACGTCGGCCGGGCGGATAGGTGAGAGCTTTCTCATTCTGGGGGTTGTTCATAACGGGTGGTTTCGGTGATTTTCGGGGTCTGAATGTCGGTGGTTGGTGCGAGAGTGCAGGTATGACGGAACCGATGGAAACCCCCGGTGGAGAGTCATATCTCGCCACCGTCGCGGGGATCGTCGCGGACGTCGAAGACGTGGGCCGCCGGATCGCTGCGGGGCAGATCGCGGAGCTTCGCGTGCTTGCCGCTGCCGGGCGGTTGGCTGATGCGCAGGGCGCACCCCGGAACGCGAGAGTTCAGGTGCACGACATGGTGCTCCGGTCGATCTCTGCCGAGGTCGCCGGGGTGATGCGGCTCACCGACCGGGCGGTTCAGCGGCGGATCGGTGAGGCTCGGACCATCATCGAAGGGTTCCCCGCTGCGGTAGCAGCGTGGGAATCAGGGCGGATCGTCCGAGGCCATGTGAAAGCGATCGTCGACGCCGGGCTGAACTTGCCCGGAGGAATGTGGGCGGAGTTCGAGGCCATCGCGATCGAACGTTGCGACGGCGAGACGCCGAACCGGGTGCGGGGTGAGCTCGAGATCCTTGCGCACCGGATGCACCCACGATCGTTCGCGGAACGACATGAAGAGGCTTCGGCGGGTCGGTGCGTGCGACTCATGCCCGGGCGCGATGGCATGTCGGATCTGATCGCCACTTTGCCGACCGTGATCGCGGAGGGGATCCACGACCGACTGACACAGCAGGCACGGGCGGTCATCGACACCCGGGGCGAACGATCGGCTGACTCCGATGTCGTCGCGACCGACGCGCGCTCGACGGACCAGGTCCGCGCCGACGTGTTCGCCGACCTGCTCCTCGCGGGTACCCCGGCGCTCGACGACACCCGCGACACCACCGCCGGACCCCTCGGGGCGATCCGCGCACGCGTGCAGGTACTCGTCCCCGCGGCGACGCTCACCGGTGCCGATGATGGGCCGTGCGATCTCGCCGGCCGCTCGCCGATCGACCCCGCGACCGCACGGGTGCTGGCCGGTGCGACCGGAATCTGGGAACGCCTGTTCCACGACCCGACGACCGACGTCACCGTCGCGACCGACTCCTACCGTGTTCCCTCGGGGATGCGCAGGTTCCTGCAAGCCCGCGACCAGCATTGCCGGTTCCCCGGATGCCGGGTCGCGGCCATCCGCTGCGAGGTCGACCACACCCACGACCACGCCCTCGGCGGGAAAACAGAACTGAGCAACCTCGCCCACCTGTGCCAGCGGCATCATTCGATGAAGCAGTTCACCGCCTGGCGGGTCCGACAACTCCAGGGTGGTGTCCTCGAATGGACCTCACCCCTCGGCAGGACCTACAGAGAAGACGCCCCCACCCCGGCCGTCGCCTTCACCCCTGCCACAGCACAACCCGGAGACCCGGCACCGTTCTGAGGCTTCGGCGTGCGCTGAGGTCGCGCAGCGCCCGCCCAACGGTCCTCGTGTGGGACGATGCGGGTCGGTTTCGGTCGACTCACGTCCCGGAGACAGCATCGTGTGCAGCGAGACGAGCATCATCAGTCGAGCAGCTCCGCCTCGATGACGTCGTCACCGGACTCCTCCGGAGGTGTCGGCCCACTGCTCGTCAGCACCAGCTGCGACCCGTCGACCGCGACATCCACCCGCACCACGTCGCCGTCGTGCACACCACCCGAGAGCAGCGCCATTGCCAACCGGTCCTGGATCTCGGACTGGATCAAGCGCCGCAGCGGCCGCGCCCCGAACAGCGGATCGTACCCGCGCTCGGCGAGCCACGCCCGCGCATCCGGCGTCACCGCCAGCGTCAACCGGCGAGCGTGCAGCCTCCGCTGCAGCGCATCGACCGCCAGCTCCACGATCTGCGCGAGATCCGACTCTGTCAGTGGCGTGAACATCACGACGTCGTCGAGACGGTTCAGGAACTCCGGCCGGAACGCCTGCCGAACCATGGCCATGACCTGGTCGCGCTTGCGCTCGTCCGTCAGCGTCGGATCGATCAGCACCGGCGACCCGATGTTGCTCGTCAGGATCAGGATCGTGTTCGTGAAATCGACCGTCCGGCCCTGACCGTCGGTCAACCGGCCGTCATCGAGCACCTGCAGCAGCACATCGAACACCTCGGGGTGCGCCTTCTCGACCTCGTCGAGCAACACCACCGAGTACGGCCGGCGCCGCACCGCCTCGGTCAGCTGACCACCCTGCTCGTACCCGACGTACCCCGGCGGGGCTCCGACGAGTCGCGCGACAGCGTGCTTCTCGCCGTACTCGCTCATGTCGATGCGCACCATCGCGCGCTCGTCGTCGAACAGGAACTCCGCGAGCGCCTTGGCGAGCTCGGTCTTGCCGACGCCCGTCGGCCCCAGGAACAGGAACGACCCCGTCGGCCGATTCGGGTCGCTGATCCCCGCCCGCGATCGGCGCACGGCATCCGCCACCGTCTTCACGGCCGGCTTCTGTCCGATCAACCGCTTTCCGAGCTCCGACTCGAGGTGCACCAGTCGGGCGCTCTCGCTCTGGAGCAGACGTCCGACCGGGATGCCGGTCCACGCCGCGATGACCTCCGCGATGTCCTCGTCGGTCACCCGGTCGCCCACCATGCGCTCGGCGCCGTCGCCCGCCGCGCCCTCGGCACGCTCCGCCTCGGCGAGCTTGCGCTCGAGCGCAGGGATCTCCGCGTACAGCAACCGCGACGCACGCTCAAGGTCGCCCTCGCGCTGCGCGCGCTCCGCCTCGACGCGCAACGCATCGAGCCGGGTCTTGTAGTCGCCGACCGCGTTCAGCGACGCGCGCTCACGCTCCCACCGCGCCTGCAGTTCGTCGAGCTCCTGCTGCACCTTCACGAGTTGGTCGCGGAGCGCCGCGAGACGCTCCTTCGACGCGTCGTCCTTCTCCTTCTTCAGCGCCAGCTCCTCGAGCTTCAGCCTGTCCGCGTGCCGGCGCAGCTCGTCGATCTCGAGCGGCGCCGAGTCGATCTCCATACGCAGCCGCGACGCCGCCTCATCGATGAGGTCGATCGCCTTGTCCGGAAGCTGTCGCGCCGGGATGTACCGGTGCGACAGAGCCGCCGCCGCCACGAGGGCGCCATCCGAGATCGCCACCTTATGGTGCGCCTCGTACCGCTCCTTCAGTCCGCGGAGGATCGCGATCGTGTCCTCGACGCTCGGCTCGCCGACGTACACCTGCTGGAAGCGCCGCTCCAAAGCGGCATCCTTCTCGATGAACTCGCGGTACTCGTCGAGGGTCGTCGCACCGATCAGGCGCAGCTCACCGCGCGCGAGCATGGGCTTCAGCATGTTGGATGCCGCGACAGAGCCCTCGCCGCCGCCGGCACCCATGAGGGTGTGCAGCTCGTCGATGAAGGTGATCACCCGACCCTCGGACTCGGTGATCTCCTTCAGCACGCTCTTCAGCCGCTCCTCGAACTGCCCGCGGTACATCGCCCCGGCCACGAGCGCGGAGATGTCGAGCGCGATGAGCTCCTTGCCCTTCAGCGACTCGGCGACGTCGCCCGCGACGATGCGCTGCGCGAGCCCTTCGACCACCGCGGTCTTGCCGACGCCCGGCTCACCGATGAGCACCGGGTTGTTCTTCGTGCGGCGTGTGAGCACCTGACTGACGCGGCGGATCTCGCCGTCGCGGCCGATGACGGGGTCGAGCTTGCCCTGCCGCGCACGGTCGGTGAGGTTGATGCCGAACTGCTCGAGGGCGCTGCCCTGCTCCCCCTGCCCGGGGGCCGGTTGTGCGTTCATCATCTGCTCCTGAAGGATCGAGAGAAACTTGAGTCCGTCTGGCTCAACTTTATCACGACGCCAGATCGGCGGCGCAGGCGAAGCGGGACCGATACGCCGTCGGCGTCGTCCCCAGCACCCGCGAGAAGTTCTGCCGCAGCACCGCCGCAGAACCGAACCCGCACTCGTACGCGATCGCGTCGAGCCCGAGGTCGGTCTGCTCGAGCAGACGCTGCGCGTGCAGGATCCGCTGCCGGCCGAGCCACGCACCCGGTGTCGTGCCGTAGTCGGCCTTGAACCGCCGCGCGAACGTCCGTGGCGACATGTGCGCCTTCGCCGCGAGTTGATCGACCGACAGGTCCCGCCGCAGGTTCTCCAGCATCCAGTCCGTCACCGGTGTGAGCGACAGCGACGTCGACACGGGCAGCGGTGCCGCGATGAACTGCGCCTGCCCGCCGTCCCGCTGCGGCGGCACGACCATCCGGCGCGCGATCGTGTTGGCCGCCTCCGCCCCGAGCTCGATCCGCAGCAGGTGGAGGCACGCGTCGAGTCCCGCCGCCGTTCCCGCGCTCGTGATGATCCGATCAGACTGCACGTACAGCACGTTCGCGTCGACCTCGATGTCGGGGTACATGCTCGCCATCGTCTCGGCGTACCGCCAATGCGTCGTCGCGCGGCGACCGGACAGAACTCCGGATGCCGCGACCGCGAACGCCCCGCTGCACACCGTCAGCACCCAGGCCCCCCGCCCGACCGCCCGGCGGATGACGTCGATCACGCGCGGGTCGACGTTCGCCCACGCCTCTCGCGGAATCGGCGTGATGACGACGACGTCCGCCTCGTCGGCGAAGGCCAGACCCTCCGCGACGTTGATCGAGAACGCCAGGTTGCTCGGAACCGCACCGGGGTCGGGCGCCACGATGCGGAAGTCGAAGTTCGGGATGCCGTCGTCGCTGCGATCGAGCCCGAACGCCTCACAGGCGAGGCCGAACTCGAACGGGGCGAAACCGGGCTGCACGACGCAGGCGACGGTGCGGATCATGGACGACCTCCGGGAGACGTGAACCAGCGCAGGACGCACGCTGGCAGGATTCCTACGAACGGTGACGATACGGCCACTCGTGGCAGGATCAGGCCAAGCATAGCCTTCCTGCCATGATCGCCGCACTCCTCCTCATCCTGCTTCTGCTCATCGTCGTCGCCGGCGCCGTGATCGGCACACTCCACCTCGTCGCCGTCGACGGATACCGCCGCGAGCCCTCTCGCACCGACCGCGCCCGGTGCCCCTGACGCCCCTTCCCCGCGTCGGCGGACCGCCCTAGACTCGGGGCCCCGCGAGAGGACCCCATGACCGAGCCCGTTCCGCCGTACACACCGCAGCCCTACCCCTACCCGCCGTCGACCGCCGCCCCGTCCGCCAGGAACCTGGCCCTCGTCGCCCTGATCGTCGCCGCCGTGCCGGTCCTCCTGCAGGGCGTGTGGCCGGGGATCCAGATCCAGCTCTACCGCGCGATCTACGACCCCGCCGCGATCGGACTGGTGAACGCCGTCTTCTCCCTGTTCATGTCAGCCGTCTCGGTCGCCGCCCTGGTCATGGGCATCATCGCGGCGCGGCGGGATGCCGGGGCTCGACTCCTCGGCGGCATCGCGATCGGCATCGCCGGATCGACCCTTGTCGGTATCGTCCTCAGCCTCGCGTCCTCGACGATCGGCGGCCGATTCTTCTGACCGTCGGCCGGACACCGCGTGGCCGATAGCCTGAGCCCATGGAATTCGGATTCGCTGCCGTCGTCGTCGGGATCGTCGCTGCAAGCCTCCTCATCGCGCGCCGACGCGCGCGCCTCGACCGAGGCGTCACCGATGAAGAGGGCCACGGTGCCGCCGCTCGGCGCAGCGCC
Source organism: Microbacterium sp. LKL04 (assembly GCF_900102005.1). Taxonomy (NCBI): domain Bacteria; kingdom Bacillati; phylum Actinomycetota; class Actinomycetes; order Micrococcales; family Microbacteriaceae; genus Microbacterium; species Microbacterium sp. LKL04. The sequence continues at coordinate 2,243,255 of NZ_LT627736.1, forward strand.
GACTCCGAGGCACGCATGGCGAAGGCGACGGCGACCTACGTCGACAACCGCAACAACGCGGGCGGAGCGGGCGGCGTCTGACCCGGCTCAGCGCCGCGTGAGGTCCATCGCCGCTGCCAGCAGGATCTGCGCCGACCGGGCCCAGTCAAACGAGCGGATGTGGGCGGTCCCCGCCTCGACCAGAGCGTCCCGCACTCCCGGTTCGTCGAGCGAACGCACCGCGTCGGCCACAGCCGTCGGATCGAGCGGGTCGACGTACAGCGCGCCGTCGCCGGCGACCTCGCGGAAGATCTCCATGTCGGTCACGACGGCGGGCACCCCGAGTTCGAGAGCCTCCGCGACCGGCAGGCCGTAGCCCTCATCGAGACTCGTCGTCACGAGAGCGGCGTCATCGGCCAGGAGCGTCGCGTAGGCGGCATCCGTCACGCCGTCGTGGAAGACGACCGACGCTCCCGCCGCCAGGGACGTCAGTTCGGCGCGCCGCTCGGGCGAGATACGCGACAGCAGGTGCAGGGTGTGGTCGGGCAGCTGCCGCATCGCGGTGACGAGCGTCTCGACGTTCTTGTACGGCATGAACGAGCCCATGTACACGAGGTTCCGCACGGGACCCGCGCCGACGGCGGTGCCCTGCGGCAGCAGCTCGGCGAGTCGCTGCGGCGCGTTGGGGATCACGACGACCGGACGTTTCGTGAGCCGCACGCGCGCGAACTGCCGAGCGCTCGTCTCGCTGACCGTCGCGACGAGGTCGGCCGCGTTCAGCGTCCACCGCTGCGGCCAGTACGACAGGTGGAACAGCCGCCATCCGAGACGCACGTACCAGGGCAGTGCGCGCGGCGGCGTCCGGTGGCGGTAGTAGATCGTGTCGTGCAGCGTCAGGATGAGGCGGAACCGACGTCCCGCCGAGCCGATCGTCTGCATCGGCGAGAACAGCACGTCGGGTCGGTGCCGGTTCAGCAGCAGCGACGAGAACGGTTCCTTCACCGACGTCGGCGCGTGGATCTTCAGGGTGATCGCATCGGCCGGGAGGAAGGCCCGCTGCCGCTCGTCGTGGATCAGGTAGGTGACCTCGGTCCGGTGGGCGGACGCGGCATCCGACACCGCCTGTGCGAGCTCGGCCGAGTAGCGACTGATGCCGTCGTGGAAGTCCGTGCGGATGTAGCGCGCGTCGAAGAACAGCCGCATGTCAGCCGTCGAGCGGTTCGCCGCGGTAGAGCTTCTCGAACGTGTCGAGCGTGCGCTCGATGTCGTGGATCTCGACACCGTCGAGCGAGGCCTGCTGCATCCGCGAGTAGTCGGCCTGGTCGGCGGTGAGCACGGTGCGGATCTTCTCGGCGAGCTCGTCCGAGTTGCCCGGCTCGAACAGGTAGCCGTTCTCGCCGTCGTGCACGAGGTGCGGCAGCGCGACGGCGTTCGCGGCGATGACCGGCAGACCCGAGGCCATGGCCTCCATCGTCGCGATCGACTGCAGCTCGGCCACCGATGCGATGACGAAGACGTCGGCACGGGTGTAGGCCGCGCGGAGCTCTTCCTCCGAGACCCGCCCGAGGAAGGTGACCCGGTCGGCGAGGCCGAGACGCTCGGTCACCTGTCCGAGGCTCTTGCGCTGGTCGCCGCCGCCGACGATCTCGAACTCGAGGTTCAGGTCGGGCAGCTTCGCGATCGCCTCGAGCGTGACCTCGACGTGCTTCTCGGTCGTGAGTCGTCCGACGAACAGCACCCGGCGACGGTTCTCGCGCGGCTCGAGGTTCGGCGTGTAGTTGCTCTTGCGGATGCCGCAGCTGATCGGGACGACCCCATGGATGTCGATCGTGTTCTCGAGGAACTCCGCCGCCTTGCGGGTGGGCGTCGTGACGGCGCGCGACATCTTGAAGGTGCGCTCCGCGTCGGCCCACGCGAGCTTGAGGAAGATGTCGTACAGGAACTTCGGCAGCAGCGTGAAGTCGAGGATGTTGTCGGCCATGATGTGGTTCGTCGCCACGACCGGGATGCCGCGCTGGTTCGCGATGCGCGTCAGCGCGCGGCCAATCACGATGTGCGACTGGCTGTGGACGACATCGACGTCGACCTGGTCGAGGAGTCGGCGCGCGTAGTGCTTGCCCATCCACGGCAGGACGAAGCGCAGCCAGTCGTGCGGCCGATAGCGCCACCCGGGCAGACGGTGGACCGTGAGCGGCTGCCCCTCGATCACCTCGGTGAAGACGCCGTGGTTGCGGTGCCCGACGCTCGGCGTGGCGACGTGCACGTGGTGGCCGCGCTCGGCGAGGCCGGCGGCGAGACGCTCGGTGAAGCGGGCTCCTCCGTTGACGTCGGGCGCGAACGTGTCGGCCGCGATCACGATGGTGAGGGGTCCGCGCTCGGGAGCGGGACCGTCCGGGGGCGTCATGGTCACGGGGTACGGGCCAATCTGTGCGTCGGAGGCGAGGGGCTCTCGCCGGTGGGGCGCAGGGATGTGCGGGGCGCCGGGGCTCGATTCTAGCCCGCGAGCCGTTTCGGGCCCGCTGGGAGGTCGGCGCGCCCCGGGCTCAGGACCGTCGAAGGCGACCCCCCTACGCTTGTCGGCATGACCCGCATCTCCGCCCAGGCCGACCCCGCGCAGTGGGTTCCGATCACCGGCTCGTTCGGGTTCCGCGGACGCCGCGCCCGCAAGAAGGCGATCGGGATGCTGCTCGCCCAGGCGAACGCCGCCTTCGGTCGCGAGCAGCCCGGCAGCAAGGTCGCCGCGTGGGCGATGAGCCAGGCGATCCCCGCGCTGATGCGCCGCGCCGACGGACGCCTGCTGGCCTGGGTGTGGAAGGACGACCCCGAGCTCCTCGTCGCGATGGCTCAGGTGCAGGAGCTCACGCCGCAGCTGCGGACCATGCGCGCGAGCATGCCCATCGAGTACGACGACACCGTCTCGTTCACCGGTTCCCCATTGGGCGTCGGCGAGAAGCTCGAGATGCCCCTGCCGCCGAACCCGCGTCAGACGCCGTTCGCCTCGTACACCTGGGACACCGGCACCCACCTCGTCACCCTCACCGCCGTCATCTCCGACCGCGAGCGGTTCGGCACCGTCATCCCCGCCGTCGACGCGCTCGCGCGCTCGCTCCGCCTCGTGACCGACCTGACCGTCGGCGAGGGCCCCGGCACCCTCCGCATCGACCCCGCCTGACCCCCGGCATCCGCTCGGCCGTCGTCAAGCCGTCGCAGATGGTCACTTTCGCCGCCGCTGCCCGACCATGTGCGACGTCTCGGCGCGCCAGCCCCGCGCGACCAGGGTGCTGCGCACGCGTTCCAGGATGGCTCGACGGGCGGGACCGCGATGCGAGCGGTTCACGCGGATGACGCGCCAGCCGGCGGCGGCGAGGTCGTCGAGGCGTTCGACGTCGCGCGCATACTGGCGGTCGTCGAGGCGGTGCTGCTGCCCGTCGTACTCGAGGACGACCTTCGTGGGCGCATGGACGAGGTCGCCGTATGCCAGGAACCGGCCGTGCGCATCCCGGATCTCGGCGTTCACCTCGAAGAGCGGCAGTCCCGCTTCTCGCGCGTCCAGTCGAAGGAATGTCTCGGCGACGGAATCCGTGCGGGGCTCTACAAGCGCGAGCGCACGTCGCAGTCGACGCACGCCGCGCGCCCCGTCCCGACCGCCGACTTCCGCCTCGAGAGCATCGACGGTGAGCACGGGATCATGCCGACGGAGAAGAGAGTCCGCCGCGACCACGAGTTCACGGTCGGTGAGAAGGGATGCCGTTTGGCACCACGCGGCGGCCGGCTCGGCCACCGGCATCCCGCCGACGAACCGGACGCGTGCCTCCTGCGATTGGTGCCCACGCACGCCCGCCCCCCGAGCGCGCACGGTCGGCGGGATCGCGGTCACGTCGAGAACGGCTCGGAGTCGGTCAGGAGCCCAACCACCCGCGAGCACGAGCGCCGTCGCGTGGGAGAAGTACTCTCGTGCCCGCAGCTTGGGCAGGTACCCGCACGCGAGCGCCACCACGTCGCTCGCCTGCTCGCGCGAGCGGACGCCGTAGAACGGTGCGGCCAACGACGGATGCCGCAAGCGACGGCGTGTGACACCGGCGTCGAGCGCGTGCCCCACCAGGAAGCGGTCGGGCAGCTCCGGGGGAAGGACGCTCGGCATCCGACAACGATCCCGCTATCTCCGCTGTCGCCGACCCCGAACCCGCAGCCCTGTGTACGGCCCTCGCGCGGCGCACCTTCTGGAGAAGCCTCGAGACGTCGCAGTTAGCCGCTTTCTCCCCCGCCGGGCGACCATCTGCGACCTCTCGGCGGCGTCGCGCCGACGCGTCGCCGCGTCAGTCGGTCGGGGGATGCGGGCGGTAGAGCACCACGTCGGTCGCGCGGCGCACGCGCGTGCCCTGGCGGAGCGTGACGACCGAGCCGGTCGCGCCGGCGGCGAACACGCGGGCGCCGCGGCGGGCGGCGACCTCGTCGCGCAGGCGGCCCTGCAGTCCCGAGACCTCGCGGCGCAGCATCCGCACCTGGTTCTCGAGGTCGATGATGCGCGAGATGGCCGGCAGGCTCACGCCGTCGGCCGACATCTGCGCCACCTCGCGCAGCTGCGCGACGTGCCGGAGGGAGTACCGGCGCGACCCACCACGGGTGCGCGCCGGTACCACGAGTCCCAGCCGGTCGTACTGACGCAGCGTCTGCGGGTGCATGCCGGCGAGCTCAGCGGCCACCGCGATCGCCAGGATCGGGGCGTCTTCGTCGACCTGCTCGTTCGCCATGCGTCTCACCTCACTCGCGCGCCTTGGCCATCAGGTCGGCGCGGGGATTCTCCTTGGGTTCCAGCTCGTGGAAGCGCTCCAGCGCTTCGCGCGCGGCGGCATCGAGGTGCGTGGGGACCGCGACCTGGACCTCGGCGAGCAGGTCGCCGGTGCCCTTCGCCGTCTGCACCCCGCGGCCCTTCACGCGCAGCACGCGCCCCGACGGGGTCCCCGGCGCGACGCGCAGCTTGACACTGTCGCCGCCGAGCGTCGGGACCTCGATGGTCGCACCCAGCGCCGCCTCCGTGAACGTGACGGGGACATGGATGCGGAGGTTCAGCCCTTCCCGCGTGAAGACGGGATGCGGGCGCACGCCGACCGTGAGGACGATGTCGCCCGCCTCCCCGCCGTCCGGCGAGGGACGGCCGCGACCGCGGAGCTTGATCTTCTGCCCGTCTGAGACCCCCGCGGGGATCTTGACCTTGATGGGCTTGCCGTCGTCGCCCTGGAGCGTGATGGTGTCGCCCTTCACGGCGGTCGTGAAGTCGAGCGTCGTGCGGGCGGTGACGTCGGCCCCGCGCTGCGGTCCGCCGAAGCCGCGGAAACCGCCGCTCGACTGCCCGAACCGACCGGAGCCGAAGCGTCCGCCGCTCTGCTGCCCGAACATCGCGAAGAGGTCGTCGAAGTCGGCCTGCTGGCCGCCCGCGCCACCCGGCTGGAACCGGCTGAACACGTCCTCGAACCCGCCGCTCGCCCCGGGCTGGAAGCGGGCGCTTCCGGACCCCATGGCGCGCAGCTGGTCGTACTCGGCTCGTTGCTCCTTGTCGCTGAGCACCGAGTACGCCTCGCTGACCTCTTTGAACTTCGCCTCGGCCGCGGGGTCCCCCGCGTTCGAGTCGGGGTGGTAGGTGCGCGCCAGCTTGCGGTACGTCTTCTTCAGGTCGGCATCGGAGACGTCCTTCGACACCCCGAGCACCTTGTAGAAGTCCTTGTCGAACCAATCCTGACTGGCCATCAGCGCGCCTCCTTACTCGGCCGGAACGGCGACCACGACCTTCGCCGGACGCAGCTCGAGGTCACCGAGGCGGTAACCGACCTCTACGACCTCGAGGATCGTCGGCTCGGTCGTGCCGGGTGTGGGCGCCTGGAAGATCGCCTCGTGCTGCTGCGGGTCGAACGCGTCGCCCGCAGCGCCGTAGCGCTCCACTCCCAGGCGGGCGACGACCGCCCGCATCTTCTCGGCGATCGCGGCCAGCGCGCTGCCCTCGGCGAGGTCGCCGTGCTTCTCGGCACGATCGAGATCATCGAGCACGGGGAGCATCCCCTTGGCGACGGCGCCCTTGGCGCGCGCGAGCTCCACCTCGCGCTGCTCCTCGGTGCGGCGACGGTAGTTGGCGTACTCCGCCTGCACGCGCTTGAGGTCGAGGAGCAGGTCGTGCTCCTCCTCCGGCGCGTCCGCGACGGCGGCCTCGTCGGACTGGGCCGCGCCGAGGATGTCGTCGACCGTGAGCGCTTCCGGCTCCGTGTCGGCATCCTCGGCGGGCCGGGCCGACTCCTCGGCCGGGGTCGCGGCGACGTCGTCGCCCTCGTCCGGCTTCTCGAAGTCCTTGTCCGCCATGCTTACTTCTTCTCGTCCTCGTCGTCGACGACCTCGGCGTCCACGACGTCCTCATCGGAGGATGCCGGCTGCTCGCCGGCCGGAGCATCGGTCGGCGCCTGGGCGGCGTCGGCCTGGCTCGCGGCGTAGATCGCCTCGCCGATCTTGGTCTGCGACGCGTTGAGCTTGTCGTAGGCGTCCTTGACGGTGTCGTCGTTGTCGCCCGCGAGCGCCGTCTTGAGCGCGTCGACGTCGGCCTGGACCTCGGTCTTCACGTCCTCGGGCAGCTTGTCGGCGTTCTCGGTGAGGAGCTTCTCGATCGAGTACGAGAGCGTCTCGGCCTGGTTGCGGACCTCGGCGGCCTCGCGGCGCTTCTTGTCCTCGGCCGCGTGCTCCTCGGCCTCGCGCACCATGCGCTCGATGTCGTCCTTCGGCAGCGACGAGCCGCCGGTGATCGTCATCGACTGCTCCTTGCCGGTGCCCTTGTCCTTGGCGGACACGTGGACGATGCCGTTCGCGTCGATGTCGAAGGTGACCTCGATCTGGGGGATGCCGCGGGGTGCCGGCGCGATGCCGGTGAGCTCGAACGTGCCGAGCGGCTTGTTGTCGCGGGTGAAGTCGCGCTCACCCTGGAAGACCTGGATCGCGACCGACGGCTGGTTGTCGTCGGCGGTCGTGAAGGTCTCGCTGCGCTTGGTCGGGATGGCCGTGTTGCGCTCGATGAGCTTGGTCATGATGCCGCCCTTGGTCTCGATGCCGAGGCTCAGGGGGGTGACATCGATGAGCAGCACGTCCTTGCGCTCACCCTTGAGGACGCCGGCCTGCAGGGCGGCGCCGACGGCGACGACCTCGTCCGGGTTGACGCCCTTGTTGGGCTCCTTGCCTGCTTCCTTCTTCACCAGTTCGCTCACGGCGGGCATACGCGTCGACCCACCGACGAGCACGACGTGGTCGATGTCGGCGACCTTGATGCCGGCTTCGCGGATGACGTCCTCGAAGGGCTTCTTGGTGCGGTCGAGCAGGTCCTTGGTGAGGTCCTCGAACTTCGCGCGGCTCAGCGTCTCGGACAGCGAGACGGGGCCGGACTCGGTCAGCGAGAGGTAGGGCAGGTTGATCGAGGCCGACTGCGAGCTCGAGAGCTCCTTCTTGGCCTGCTCGGCTGCTTCCTTCAGACGCTGCAGGGCGATCTTGTCGCTCGAGACGTCGACACCGCTCGTGTCCTTGAACTGCTTGATCAGGTACTCGACGATGCGCTGGTCCCAGTCGTCGCCGCCGAGGCGGTTGTCACCGGCCGTCGAGCGCACCTGAATGGTCGAGAAGTCGTCGTCCTTGCCCACCTCGAGGAGGGAGACGTCGAAGGTTCCGCCACCGAGGTCGAAGACGAGGATGAGCTCGTCCTCCTTGCCCTTGTCGAGACCGTATGCGAGGGCTGCGGCGGTGGGCTCGTTGATGATGCGGAGCACGTTGAGGCCCGCGATCTCGCCGGCCTCCTTCGTGGCCTGACGCTCGGCGTCGTTGAAGTAGGCGGGGACGGTGATGACGGCATCCGTCACCGTGTCGCCCAGGTACTGCTCGGCGTCGCGCTTGAGCTTCTGGAGGATGCGGGCCGAGATCTCCTGCGGCGTGTAGTTCTTGCCGTCGATCGCCTGGGTCTTCCAGTCGGTGCCCATGTGGCGCTTGACGGAGGTCAGGGTGCGGTCGACGTTCGTGACGGCCTGGCGCTTGGCGGTCTCGCCGACGAGCACCTCGCCGTCCTTCGTGAATGCGACGACCGAGGGGGTCGTGCGCAGACCCTCGGCGTTGGCGATAACCTTCGGCTCGCCACCTTCGAGGACGGCGACGACCGAGTTGGTCGTTCCGAGGTCGATTCCCACTGCACGTGCCATGTGATTCTCCTTCGTGTGGCGTTTGCGTAGATCTGAAGTCTTTCCGCGGTCCTGGCCACAACCTGAGCCGCGATGACTCAACGCTACTCCGACACCTCGCGAGCGTCAAACCAACTTGAGCCGACTCATATCAAGTTTGCAGACTTCGGCGCCACCCCGGTCGATCGTTAGCGTGGACGGATGCCGATCCGCCTGACGTCCCTCGATCCCACCGGCGCCGACCGCGAGGCGCTGATCTCGTTCATGACGTCGCAGTCGTTCCCGTTCCACGTGCGGACCGATCCCACGGCGGCGCAGATCGCCGCGGCGATCGACGACGGCGCGTACGCCGACGAGGATCACGCGTCGTTCTGGATCGACTCCGACGAGCACGGCCGTATCGGCTTCTTCCGGCTCGAAGACCTCAGCGACGACGCTCCCCTGTTCGACCTGCGACTGGACGCGGCGCACCGCGGCCACGGGCTCGCGGCGGACGTTCTGCGGGCGGCGACCGACCACGTCTTCACGACGATGCCCGAGGTCAACCGATTCGAAGGGCAGACGCGGGAGGACAACATCGCGATGCGGCGGGTGTTCGTCCGCTGCGGCTGGGTGCAGGAGGCCTACTACCGCGAGGGCTGGCCCGCAGACGACGGGCGACTGCTGGCATCCGTCGCCTACAGCATCCTGCGCCGCGACTGGCGCGACGGCACCGTCACACCCGTGGTCTGGGACGTTCCCGGCGCCGACTGAGCGTCGGACTCAGCGCCCGCCGAAGAACTTGGCGAGTCGTCCGAGCAGTCCGCCGCCGGCGGGCTTCGGCTTCGCGACGAAGACCGAACGCCCCTCGGCCGCGCTGACGCGCAGCAGTCCCATGAGGCTGAAGGTCGTCAGCAGGCGCCGCGCCTCGCGGGCGTCGAGATCGGCAACGCGCGAGAACTCGTCCTCGGTGAGGGCCGCCTGACCGAGCAGCGAGATCGCGCGCAGGTGGTGCGGCTGATGCGGCAGCGTGGTCAGGTTCGGCCAGCGGTGCAGGCGGTAGCGGTCGCCCGCCCGCATCCAGGGCGCAGCGGATGCCTCGAACGACGCGTGAGCGACGGCCCACAGCAGCGGGTCGAGGTCGCGCCCGGGCTCTGCGGCCAGGTGCGCCTCGCGGTCGACGTCGAGGATCGTCATCGACGTGACGCGACCCGGCACGTCGGCGAGCGGGTGGTCCCACCAGTACGCGTGCTGCGCGACGTCGAGCACGAGGGGCGGCAGGTCTCCCGCGCGCACCTCGATGAGGTCGTTCTCGCCGGCTTCGATCGCGGTCTTCAGGCGCAGGGCCAGGCGCGACCAGTCGATGTCGTCGGCGACGCCTTCGGGCATGGCGCCGAGCCCGGCGGCGGCCTCTTCGAGGGTCGTCGCGCGCCGGACGGGTGAGTCGGGGAGGGATGCCGGCCACGGCCCGCGGGTCGGCCCGCCGATCGTGGGCGCCGCGGGCTCCGCGGCGTAGGGCGCGGCGGCGGGCTGCTCGACCACGGGCGCCGCGGCCGGCGCCGAGACGTGCACCTCGCGCTGCACACCCGCACGGGCGGCGGGGTCGACGGCCGTCGGAGTCCCGGCATCCGTGTCGGAGGTGTAGCCGGTCCAGCCGGAGCCGTCCCACCAGCGGTAGGCGGCGATCCCCAGTGGGTCTGGGCGCCATTCGGCCGCGGTCTGCGCGTCAGTGGTCATCTCGTCTCCTCGTGTGGGCCGGTGCGACGGGTCAGGCGGTGCGGCGGCGGACCCGGTGCAGGATCCGCCGCCGCGGTCGATCACAGCTCGAGCTGCTTCTCGACCTCGCGGGTCGACAGACGGGCGAGGGCGAGGTTGCCGCGCGCCTTGTCGAGGGCGATGTAGATGAAGACCTCGGGCGCCGCGGCCAGCGGACGGATGATGTGGTACTGCGACGACAGCGTGATGAGGATGTCGTCGATTGACTCGTTCAGGCCGAGGGCCGCGATCGTCTTGAGCTTGGCGCGGACGACCTCGGTGTTGCCGGCAGCGGCGAGCTCGAGGTCCAGGCCGGTGCCCAGGGTGCCGAGGGCCATGCCCGAGCCGGAGTCGACGAGCGCGACGCCGATGGCGCCGTCGATCGTCATGAGCTTCGCGAGGGAGTCGTGGATGTTTGCCATGTCGTGTCCTTTGTCAGATGGCGTTCGGGTGGTCTGTCGGCGTTCCCGCCGGGTCGCGCCCGCCGTGCGGCGCGGGGTGAGTCGCAGAGAAGGCATCACCCGGTGCGGGGCAGGCTGCGACCGAGATCGGATGCCGCGCGCCGGGCGAGGGCGAGGGCGTGGCCGAGCGTCTCGCCCGAGCCGAAGAGGGCGGCCAGGACGAGCGTGCTGCCCTCGACGCGCACCTGCACGATGTGACCGGCGTCGCTGAAGACGAGCACGGACGAGGCGCCGCCGAGACGGAGCTCTCGCACGGCGGCCTCGCCGAGGGCCTGCAGCGAGCTCGCGATGCTGGCGAATCGGCCGCCGTTCTGCGCGACGGCGCCGTGCTGCGAGGCGACCTCGAAGCCGTCGTCGGTGAGCACGCTCGCGTAGGTGAGGGAGGTGCTGTGGGCGGCGAAGGCGCCGAGGACGTCGGTCGCGAGTGCGATGACGTCGGCGTCCTGGTGCAGGGCGGTGCTCATGGGGGGTCGTCCTCGCGTCTCAGGCGGCGGTCTCGGAGGCGTCGCTCGTGGCGGACGCGATGATCTCGGCTGCTTCGACGCTCGCGACGAGGGTCAGCAGCAGGGTGCGCATGTGGTCGGTGCTGCGCGGGTCGGCCGTGAAGACCGGGATGGTGCGATCGGGATGCCACTGCGCCAGCGCGTCGGCGTACGCGCCGAGGTCGGGCGTGGGCGCGACGTCGCTGCGGGTGACCCCGATGACGACGGCGCCGCCGGCGACGAGCGCCTCGAACTCACCGAGGTACTCGATGACCTTGGCGATGGGGTCGGGCAGGTCGTTGTTGACGAGCAGCAGCAGGCCTTTTGCCCGCTCGGCGAGCACCGTCCACATGAAGTCGAACCGCTTCTGGCCGGGGGCGCCGTAGAGGCGCACCTTCTCGTCGGGTCCGAGCGTGAGCTCGCCGTAGTCCAGGGCGACCGTCGTGGTGTCCTTGTCGGCCTGGGCACGGTCGGTGTTGGCGGCCTCGGTCGAGACGACGTCGATCTCGCTCAGGCTGCGGATGGCCGTCGTCTTACCGGCGCCCATCGGCCCGGCGAACAGGATGACGTGTTCCGCCACGCGCGCTCTCTCCCTCGGTCGGTGCGACCGGACGCGGCTGATCGGACCACGCGATGGACGCGTGAGCGATCGGATGCGAGCCCCAGCTCGCGGTCCCCCGTCGGCGATTCGGGGTCCCTCCCCCGCACCGAGACCCGAGCTTAGGGGGACGGATCGACTCGCCGAGGGCCGTTCCGGGCCCCACGCCGGGGACTGAGGAAAGGCTGAGCAACGACTGAGCGCCCGGCACCCCTTTTCGCCCCTTCGCCTGGGCATAGTGGGATGCGCGGGGGCCCTGCCCTGGGGAGCCCGTGACCGCACTGGGGTGGTCGACTGGGGAGTCTCCGGGTGAGCGCCACTTCGGCGTGCCCTGCTGTCCGCGTCGCCTCGCGTCCCAACACATCGGACCAGCAAGGAGATCTGCACATGCGTGCATCGCTGAAGAACTACATGGCCGCCTGCAACCGTCGCAAGGAGGAGACCGGCGAGTCCGGCTTCTCGCTCATCGAGCTCATCGTCGTCGTCGTGATCCTCGGCATCCTCGCCGCGATCGCCGTCCCCGTGTTCACGGGCCTGCAGGCACAGGCTGAGGACAACGCCCGTGCCACCGTCGCCGCGAACGCAGCTACGCAGGTCGCGTCGAACCTGTCGCAGAACAAGGCTCAGGACCTCGGCCTGAACAACCTTCGCAACGGGACCAAGTACACGATCACGATCCAGCCGACTTCTGGAGCCACGATCACGGACTACTGCGTCACGGTCGCCGAGACGGGCAAGGAGTCCAAGCAGTCTGGCCCGTCCTGCACCGCCGCGCCGACCACGCCGTAAGCACCCGCACCACCTCGCCGGGTCGGCTGAGCGCGCAGCTCGCCGGCCCGGCATCCCCGTTCCCACCCCGCGACCGAAGGACGACCCGATGTCCCGCGCGCCTGAGCCGATCGGCGACGACGACGGTGTGAGCCTCGTCGAGGTCGTCATCGCGATGTTCCTCTTCGCGCTGCTCGCGGTCGCCATCCTCCCCCTCGCCATCCAGGCGCAGGCCCTGAGCTCGACGAACCGCGACGCCGCGAGTGCGAGCGCGTTCGCCTCGAGCCTGCTCGCCGAGGTGCGCGCCGAGTTCCGCGACACCGACCTGCAGACCTGCGCCGAGGTCAGGAACTTCCTCGCCGCGCGCGGCAGCGCGGGCGTCGTGACCGACCCCGCGGGCTCGGGTCAGACGGCCCGCCTCACCGCCGACAGCACGTGCCCTGCCGCGGGCGTCAGCGTCGCGACCATCCGCGCGAAGGTCTACTCCTCCCCGGCCGCGACGGGCACGCCGACGGCCACGCTCTCGACGCAGATCGTGGTGACCGGCCCGTGACCCCCGCCTCTTCCGACGACCAGCCCACGAACGACCAGCCCGGCGACGACGCCGGGCTCACGCTCGTCGAGCTGCTCGTCTACATGTTCGTCGGGGCACTGTTCCTCGGCATCCTCGGCGCCGTCTTCGTCGGCGCGCTCCGCGCGGACTCCGTCACCCGCGAGCGCGACCTCGCCACGGGCCAGCTGCAGGCGATCTCGACCTCGCTGTCGACGACGGTCCGCTCCGCCTCCGCCGTGCGCGTCGAGACGAGCGGCGGCACGACCGTCGTCCGCGCCGCGCTGCCCGGCGACCGCTGCTCGGCATGGGCATTCACGACGCCCGCCGGGGCGGCCACCGGCATCCGCGAGGTCCGCGTGCGCACCTACGCCGCCTTCGCGACCGGCAGCGCACCCGCACCAGGGGCGTCGTGGGGCGTGCTCGCGCCGCGGGTGCGCCAGGTCGTGAACCCGACGGGAACCGCGCGGCCCTTCGCCGCGCTCGCGTCGGCGGACGCACCGCTGACCTGGAACATCGCCGTGCCGCGGCTCGACGCCGCCGCATCATCCGCGCCCGCCGCGTCGATCTCGGGATCCGCCGTGCCGCTGGGCAAGACCGCTGGGGGATCGGGGAAGAAATGCTGGTGAACGCACGCAGACGCCGCTCGGGGGACGAGGGCTCGACGCTCGTGTCGGTACTCGTGATCGTGATGGTGCTGGGGCTCCTCGCGGTGACCCTCGCCGGCGCCGTCGTCGCCACGGCGCAGACCACCGCGGGGGTGCGCGGCAGCCTCGACTCGCAGGCGGCCTCGGATGCCGGCCTCGCTGCGGCCGTGGCCTCGTCGACCGCGACCGGCGCCGACCCGTGCGTCGTGAAGCCGGCATCCACCTCGGCGCCGACCTACGCCGTCACCGCCTCGTGCGCGGGCGATGTCGTCACCTTCGTCTCGACGGGCACCGGGTCCGATGGCAGCAGGACCGTGACGAGCGCCAGCTACGAACTGAAGAAGACGACGACCGTCGCGCCCGGACTCGGCGCCGACATGGTCTTCTTCGGCGACGCGACCTTCACGAGCGAAGTCCGCTCGCACGAGCTCGACGAACGCCTGCTGACGATCATGATGCCCCGCGGCACCTTCGTCTGCCAGAACCACGTGCCGGCGAACATCCTCGCCGGCGGCAACGTGAAGACGAACGGCCAGTGCACGATCGACGGCACCGTCGCCACCGGCGGGTCGATCTCGATGTCGAACGCGAGCGACACCATCAAGGGGAACCTCTACGCGTCGAGCACTGCCACGGCGGGCATCTCGGGCATGATCGGCGGCGACATCCACGTCGGCGGTCCCATCGACTTCGGGTGGAGCGGCTTCACCTACCCCGGCAACGTGTTCGCCGGCGGCAACGTCGACATGACGAGCGTGTCGATCGCGGGCAAGCTGACCCTGCCGCGCGCGTCGACCATCAAGCTCGACGGCCACCTGCAGGTGAAATACCCGACGTCCGCCCACGCGCGCGTCGCGAAGGGCACCGCCGGCGGCCTGCAGTGGCCGACCTCCACCGTCCCGCCCACCGCACCGACCTTCCAGAGCTGGTTCGACTACAGCTATTCCGCATCCCACTGGCCGGGCTTCGCCGTGAAGACCCTCGCGACCTCGGGCGACGGCCCGTGGACCTGCAACCGGTTCAGGAACAACAATCCGTCGACGGGCAACGCGGCGGGCTGGCGCGAGCTGTCGGCGCTCACGTCGCCGACCGTCGTCGACGCGCGCTCCTGCGGAACCCTCAGCTCCAACAACGGCTCGAAGCCCGTCGTCACGCTGCAGACCGACATCGCCTTCCTCGCCAACAACTACGACATCACGGCGCTCACGATGAAGGCCGCCACCGGCAAGACCCCGAAGGTCTGGTGGATCGTCGAGGACCGCATCGCCGACGGCGCGCCGAGCTGCGTGAGCCCCGCGGGCACCGTCAACATCAACACGACCGTCATGGGTACAGGCATCTCGGCGATGATCTACACGCCGTGCCGCATCAGCATCACCGGCGGCGGCGAATGGCACGGCACCTTCTACGGCGGCGGGCTGAATCACGGTGGCCTGATGGACTTCTACGGTCGCCCCCTGCTGCTCCCCGGCCAGGGCGGCGGATCGTCGGGTCCCGGCTCGATGCCCGGCGGCGGCACGACCACGGTGAGCCTCGGCGGGCTGCTCTCCCGGACGGACGGCGCCGGATGACCGCCCTCCTCGGCCCGGCGACGATCGTCACGCTCGTCGGAGTGATCGCCGGCGGGTTCGGCCTGATCATCGGCTCGTACCTCAACGTCGTCGCCTACCGGGTACCCGCCGGCATCTCGCTGCTGCGCGAGAGCCGCTGCCCGTCGTGCGACCAGCCGGTCCGCTGGTACGAGAACGTGCCCGTCCTGTCGTGGCTGCTCCTGCGCGGCCGATGCGGATCGTGCCGCTCCGCGATCGGCGCGCGCTACCCCCTCGTCGAGCTCGCGACGGGCGCCTCCTTCGCAGCCGTGGCGCTCGTCTGGCTGCTCGCCACGGGGCGGCCGGGCTCCGGCATCCCGCTCCCCGCCGCACCCTCGCTCGACTCCGTCGGCGCCGCGTTCGCCGCCATCACCGCCGCCGACGGCCTCGCGGGACCCACGGTCGCGCAGGCGCTCGTCCTGGCGGTGTTCCTGTGGTTCGCGGCGGCGGGCATCGTCCTGACGCTGATCGACCTCGACACCCGCCGCCTGCCGCACGCGATCACGACCCCGGGCATCCTCGTCACCATCGCTCTGCTCGTCGGCGCCGTCCTGCTCGGCGCCGACGCGTGGGCGCTCGTGCGCGCGGGCATCGGATTCGTCGCGCTGTACCTCTTCTACGGCCTCCTGCGCCTCATCCGCCCCGACGGCATGGGCGGCGGCGACGTGCGACTGGCCGCCTATGCGGGGCTTCTGCTCGGCTGGCTCGGGTGGGGCCCGCTCGTGGTCGGCGCGTTCGCCGCGTTCGTGCTCGGCGGCGTGTACGGCGTCGCTCTCCTGTTCTCTCGGCGGGCGGGTCGCCGCACCGCCATCCCGTTCGGCCCGTGGATCATCCTCGGAGCGTGGGTCGGCATCGTCGCCGGCGACGCGATCGCCGACGGCTACCTCACACTTCTCGACGGTCGGCTGATGTCATGACCCGTCGCCCAGGCAAGGAGGTCCTCTGATGGCCAAGACACGTGTGGCGCTCGAGATCACCGAAGACAGCGTTCGCGCCGTCGAGGTGACCGACGGGCGCGCTCCCACCCTGCTCGCCGCCGGCGAGGTGATGCTGCCCCCGGGCGCGGCGAAGGACTCCGAGATCGTCGACCGCGACGTCGTCGTGGGTGCGCTCCGCCGGCTGTGGACGGATGCCGGGATCAAGGGCCGCAACGTGGTCCTGGGAGTCGGCGGCCGCCGCGTCCTCGTGCGCGAGCACAGCTCGACGCTGCGCGAGACGGCTCTCGTGCGCCAGGCGCTGCCCTTCGACGTGCAGGACCGCCTGCCGGTCCCCGTCGACCAGGCGGTGCTCGACTTCATCCCGACGCACGTCGACGACGAGGGCATGCACGGCCTCATGGTGGCCGCCGTCTCGGAGCAGATGGAGGACCTCGTCTCGGTCCTGGCCGAGGCGGGGCTCACCGCCGACTCGATCGATCTGCTCGCCTTCGGCTACTGCCGTGCGCTCGCGGGGCTCGCCCCGAAGGGCGTCACCGGCATGCTCATCGGCATCGGCGAGCACACGACCCAGGTCGTGATCGCCACCGACGGCGTGCCGCAGTTCGCCCGCGCGATCCCCATCGACGTGCCGCGCGGCGAAGCCCGCGTCACCGAGATCGAGGCCGCCCCGACCGAGCTCGAGACCCTCACCGGGTTCCGGACGGGCGGGGTCGAGGAGTCCGCCGACGGCGCCATCCGTTCGCGCGGCGACCTGCGCCGTGCCCGGACGGCCGTCGCGACGCCGCCCGCGGGCGTGCCCGAGGCGCCGGCTGCGGATGCCATGTCGGCCGACTTGCAGGACGTCCTGATCGATCTCGTCACCCGCCTGCGCGGAACGGTCTCGTTCTACCGGGATCGAACGGATGCCGCGCCCGTCGCCGCGACCTTCATCACGGGCCTGCACACCGACCACCCGCGCCTGCAGGCCGCCCTCGCGCAGGTCGCCGGCACCGAGGTCCGCCGGATCACCGGGGCCGACCTGGTCCGGGTGAAGAACGGGCTGCACCCCGCCGTCGACGAGCGCATCGCTCCCACCGTCGCCCTGCTCCTCGGAGGAACCAAATGAGCACGCTCGTGCGCACCCCCGCCTTCAAGCCGGGGTCCCTCCCCCGCGCCAACCTGCTGCCGCTGTCCGAGACGCGTCGCCGTGACGTCCGGCGCATCGGGCGGTCGTGGGTCACCATCGGACTCGGCTCGCTCGTGGTCGCACTCCTGCTCATCGGCGGCGCGTTCGCACTGAACGTGCAAGCGGCCCTCCGGCTCGCCGCCGCGAACGCCGACACCGACCGCGTCATCGCCGACATCGCCGAGCTCGCGCCGGTGAGCCAGGCGGTGGCGCAGCGGACCGAACTGTCGGGGCTCGTCACGCAGGCCATGGCCGGCGACATCTCCTGGCGGAAGGCCGTGGGAACGATCGCCGACGCGCTGCCCTCCGGCGTCACGGTCACCGGCTACGCGCTGGCCGCGGGCCAGGTGCCCGGTGACACCGCACCGGACGAGACCGTCGGCGCGGCCGGCTCGGTCACCGTCGTCAGCGACGAGCCCATCAGCCTGGTCGAGGCGACGCGGGCGCTCCGCGGCGTCGACGCGATCCTCGAGGTGGGCGTGCAGACGCTCGCCGAGGAGGAGGGCCTCTACACCTACACCGTCGAGGTGCAGCTCGACCAGACCATCTACTCGGGCGATTTCGCACCCGAGCAGGCGACCGAGACGGAGTGACGATGACGAAGCAGCTGGTCAACCTCATCGGGGCCGTCGCGTCCCTCGGCATCCTGCTCGCCGGTGCCCTCCTGTTCGCACTGCCGCAGTTCACGGGCGCGCAGCGGATCACCGCGGACGCCGCGTCCGTCGAGCAGTCCAACGCGACCCAGCAGGCCGTGCTCGACGGCCTCGCCGCTCAGGCCGCCGATATGACCGAGCTCGACGCGGAGGTCGCGGAACTGCGCCGGGTGGTCCCGGCATCCGTCCGCGCCGACGACGTCGTCCAGCTCGCCGCCGACGCGGCCTCGGAGCACGACGGCCGCGTCGTGGCCGTCACGGTCGGCGAGACGACGGCCTTCGCGGCCCGCACCGTCGATGCGGCCGCGGGTGCCGCCGACGGCACCACCCCGGCCGCCACCGAGACGACGGCCGAGACGACGACGGAGACGTCGGGATCGGACGAGGGAGCGGATGCCGCGGCTCCCGCCGACCCCGCTGCCGCCCCGGCCGGCGAGGGGCCGCAGCAGGTGAGCATCACCGTCAGCATCACGGCACCCGACAGCACGAAGGCGACCGCCGTGATCGACGAACTGCGCAAGGGACCGCGCGCGGTCGCCGTCACGAACGCGGGAATCACGACCGACGACGACGGCACCGTCACCGCCGAGGTGACGCTGCTCGCCTTCTACGTCGCCGGCTGACCACCCACGGCACACGCGAAAAGCCCCGGACCTCCAGGGTCCGGGGCTTTTCGCGTGGGTCTCAGCTGCCGAGCTGCTCGTACATCGTGAACATCGGCATGTAGAGGGCGACCACCATGCCGCCGATGAGGACACCCAGCAGGGTGATCATGATCGGCTCGATCATGCTGGTCAGCTGCTCGGACGCAGCCTTGACCTCGGTCTCGTAGAAGTCCGCGATCGACTCGAGCATGTCGGGCAGCGTGCCCGACTCCTCACCGACCGACACCATCTGCGACACCATGGCCGGGAACACCTCGGCCTTCGCGAGGGGCGTCGAGAACGACCTGCCGTGGCGCACCGACTCGCGCACCTCGCCGAGGGCGTCCTCGATGGCCTTGTTGTCGGATGCCTTGCCGACGAGCTCGAGCGCCTGGAGGAGGGGCACGCCCGCCTTGAGCATCATCGAGAGGTTGCGGGCGAAGCGGGCCACGGCGATCTTCGTGATGAACGCGCCGAAGATCGGCATCTTGAGCCGGAACGGGTCGACGGCGCCGCGGAAGCGGTCGGCGTCCTTCACGCGCTGGTACCAGACCACCCCGCCCACGACCGCGACGACGAGCAGCGGCCCGATCCAGATCATGTTGCGCGACAGGGTCACGAGGATCTGCGTCGGGATGGGCAGCTCCCCGCCCATGCTGGCGAACATCTTCTCGAAGATCGGCACGACGAAGGTGATCATCGCGAGCACGCCGAGGATGGCGATGACGAGCACGACGATCGGGTACGTCATCGCCGACTTGATCTTCTGCTGCAGGTCGACGTCGGAGCGGTACGACTTCGCGACGGCGACGAGGGACTCGCCGAGGAAACCGCCGGTCTCACCGACGTTCACGAGGCTCACCATGAGCGGCGGGAACGCCTTGGGCTGCGCCGCCATGGCGGCCGAGAACGACTTGCCGGCGGCGATGTCGGTCTGCACCGCGACGAGGGCGGACGCCAGCTTCTTGCTCTCGGTCTGCTCGGAGATGACGGCGAGCGCGCGCATGAGCGGCAGGCCGGCATTGATCAGCCCGGAGAGCTGCTTCGCGAAGATGGCGAGGTCCTCGACCTTGACGCCCTTCTCGAACCCGGGGATCGAGATCTCCTGGTGCAGGCCGGTCGTCGACATCGGCGCGACCTGCAGCGGCGCGAGGCCCTGCGCGCGCAGCTTGGAGACGACGGCGCTCTCGCTGGCCGCCTCGACGGTGCCTTTGACGACGGGGCCGCCGGTCGTGCCGACGGCTCGGTAGGTGTACTCCTGAAGAGGCATATCAGCGCGTCCACGCATCCATCGGGTCGGCCCACGCGTCGGCGTGCACGCCGGCCGGCTGCACACGCACGCCGTCGAGGGCCTTCGGGTCGGTCAGGTAGTGCTTGGCGAGGGCGAGGTTCAGTTCACCGCGCTCGACCAGCAGCCGCAGCGACTGGTCGAGCGTGTGCATGCCGTGCCCTGCCCCGGCCTGCATCGCGTTGTAGAGCTGCGCGATCTGGTTCTCGCGGATGAGGTTCGCGACGGCGGGCGTCGAGACGAGCACCTCGGTCGCGATCACCCGGCCGCCCCCGTGAGCGCGCGGCAGCAGGGTCTGGCTGACGACGCCCTGCAGCGCGTCGCCGAGCTGCGTACGGACCTGGTTCTGCTGGTGCGCGGGGAAGGCGTCGACGATGCGGTTGATGCTCTTGGCCGCGCCCTGCGTGTGCAGGGTGGAGAGGACGAGGTGGCCGGTCTCGGCGGCGGTGAGCGCGGTCGAGATCGATTCGGGGTCGCGGAGCTCGCCGATGAGGATGACGTCGGGATCCTGACGCAGGACGCGGCGCAGCGCCTCGGCGAACGAGCTCGTGTCGGCGCCGACCTCGCGCTGGTGGATGAGCGACTGGCGCGACGTGTGGACGAACTCGATCGGGTCCTCGACCGTGACGACGTGGTCCTGCTTGGTCCGGTTGATGAGGTCGATCATCGCGGTGAGCGTCGTCGACTTGCCGGAGCCCGTCGGGCCGGTGACGAGCACGAGACCGCGCGGGCGCAGGGCGAGCTCGCCTGCCACCTCGGGCGCTCCGAGCTCGGCGAGTGTGAAGGCACGGCTCGCGATGAGTCGGAAGGCCGCGGCGACCTGGCCGAGCTGGCGGAACACGTTGACGCGGAACCGGCCGACGCCGGCGACCGTGTACGAGAGGTCGACGTCACCGGTCGCGTGGAAGGACTCCCGGTGCGATGGGGTCATGATCGACACGAGCGCGTCGAGCAGCGTCGGTCCCGGGATCGGCGCCTCGAAGCCCGTGACCGGGATGAGGTGTCCGTCGTGACGGTGGAGGGTCACGGCATCCGCCGAGAAGTGGATGTCGGAGGACCCCATTCCCGCCGCGGTACCGAGGATGCCGTCGAGCAGAGCGGTCGCGCCGGCGTCGGACGACACCGCCCGGGCTCGCAGTTCAGACCGTGACACGCAGGACCTCCTCGATCGTCGTCGCCCCCAGCACGACCTTCGACCAGCCGTCCTCGCGGAGGCTCGTCATCCCGTCGCGGAGCGCCGCCGCGCGGACGTCGCTGCCGGTCGCGTGCGAGACCACGAGCTGTTCGATCTCGTCGGACATCGCCATGACCTCGTGCAGGCCGACGCGGCCGCGGTAGCCCGTGCCGGAGCATTCGGGACATCCGCCCTTGCGGAACAGCTCGGGCGGATCGCTCGGATCGAACGGGAAGCCGAGGCGCTCGAGGACGGCGGGATCCTCGCGGTACGGCTGGCGGCACGCCGTGCACAGGCGCCGAGCGAGGCGCTGGGCGACGACCGCCGACAGTGCTGTCGCCACGAGGAAGGGCTCGGCGCCGATCTCGGTGAGACGCGCGACGGCGCCGGGGGCGTCGTTGGTGTGCAGCGTCGAGAGCACGAGGTGACCGGTGAGGGCCGCCTCGATCGAGATGATCGCCGTCTCGGTGTCACGGATCTCGCCGACGAGGACGATGTCGGGGTCGGAGCGGAGGATGCTGCGCAGCGCCGATTGGAAGGTGAGGCCCGCCTTCGCGTTGACCTGCACCTGATTGATCCCGGGGATCCGATACTCGACCGGGTCCTCGACGGTGATGACGTTGACGGCGGGGTTCGCGACCTCGCGGAGCGCCGTGTAGAGCGTCGTCGACTTGCCGGAGCCGGTGGGGCCGGTCACGAGCACCAGTCCGTGCGGGCGGGTGATCGCCGAGCGGAACCGCCCCAGGTTCCCCCGCCCCATCTGCAGGTCGCGCAAGGACAGGCTCACGCCGGTGTTGTCGAGGATGCGCATGACGATCTTCTCGCCCCACACGGTGGGCAGCGTCGCCACGCGCAGGTCGATCTTGCGACCGACGTGGGTCACCGAGAGCCGGCCGTCCTGGGGCTTGCGGCGCTCGGCGATGTCGATCGAGGCCATGATCTTCAGGCGCGAGACGACACCGTCCTGGATCGCGCGGTCGGCGCGCTGCATCTCGTGCAGCACCCCGTCGATGCGGTAGCGGACGGCGAGGTGGGTCTCGCCGGGTTCGACGTGGATGTCGCTCGCGCGGTCGTCGATCGCCTGCGTGATGAGGAGGTTGACGAAGCGGACGATGGGCGCGTCGCTGTCGGACTGGTCGAGCTCCTCGACCGAGACCTCCGCCGCGGCGGACTCCTCGAGGGCGGCCGACAGGTCGGAGATCTCGTCGTCCGAGCGGACGTAGCGCTGAAAAGCGCTCTCGAGCGCATCCAGGGCGACGACGACAGGCGAGATGTGCAGGTCGGTGATCGTCGCGACATCGTCGAGGGCGATGATGTCGGACGGGTCCGCCATCGCGAGGACGAGCCGGTCACCGGTGCGCTCGACCGGCAGCACGCGGTGCTTGCGGCACATGCCGCCGGGCAGCAGCGCGACGACCGCTGCGTCGAGCTGGCGTCCCGAGAGGTCCATGTAGCGGTGCCCGGTGTGGAGGGCCACCGCCTCGGCCAGCTGGTTCGGCGAGACGACGCCCCGCGCCAGCAGCTGCTGCATCAGCTCGTCCGTCTCGCCGTATTCGTCGACGAGCGTCGCGACCTCGCCGGCGAGCACGGCCCCGGTCAACACCAGTGTCTGTGCGATCCCCCGCATCCTGCACCCCCTGTATCGGCGGCCGGACTCAGGTCGGGGCGCGCACGTGCCCACCCAGTCCGAGCGCGCCTCGCCAGAGTAGACAGCAGGGCTGCAGCGACACACGGCGCCGACCGCAACTGAGGCAAAGCTGAGGTAGTGCTGGGGCGCGCTGAGTTGCGCCGGAAGATTAATGCATTTTAATGAAAGCGGGGGAAGCGACAGTCGTGGACCCCATCGGACTACACATGACTCTTCTCGAACACCCCGCTCCCGCGCGAACCCTGGGACCGGTCACACGCGTGGCCGTCCTCGTCGAGGACGCCGGCACGGCTCGCGACCGCCTCTCCACCACGCTGCAGCAGCACGGCTTCCAGGTGCATTCGTTCTCCGACGGCTTCGCGGCGGTCGAGGCCGTCGACCGCCTGCAGCCCGACCTCGTCACCGTCGACACCACCCTTGCGGGGATCGACGGGTTCGAAGTGGTGCGCCGCATCCGCTCGTTCCACGCCGGATCGGTCGTCATCCTCTCGGACATGACCGAGGAGACGGCCGCCGTCGAGGCCTTCCGCAGTGGCGCGGACGACTACATCCTGCGCCCGTGGCGCCCCTTCGAGCTGCGCGCCCGGCTCGATGCGATCCTGCGTCGTACGCTCGGCGCCGCCGACGCCCTGCCGCCGACCGAGTCGGACTGGCTCGTCGTCGACGGACTGCGGCTGCACCCGGCATCCCGTCGGGCGGAGCTCGCCAACCGCCGCATCGACCTCACTCGGTCGGAGTTCGATCTGCTGCTGGCCCTCGTCAGGAACCCCGACGTCGTCCTCGAGAAGTCCTGGATCGTGCTGCTGCTGCGTCGCCAGAACGGTGGCAACGGCGATCACGTGAACGCGCACGACCTGCACGCCATCGAGGTGCACGTCATGAATCTGCGGCGCAAGCTCGGCGGCACGGCCCGGCGATGCCGCTGGATCGAGACGGTCCGCGGGATCGGCTACCGCTTCGCGCCGGCGAAGCTCTGACGCGGTCTCAGACCGACGCGCCCTTCCGGCGCACGTGCCGACCTTGCCCTGGGATCGCGGCGATGAGCGCCTGCGTGTAGGGATCGGTCGGCGCCGTCAGGATCTGCGCCGCCGCACCCGCCTCGACGAGGCGTCCGTGGCGCATGACGGCCACCCGGTCGGCGATCTCGGCGACGACGCCCAGATCGTGCGTGATGAAGAGGTAGCTGAGCGAGCGCTCGGCCTGCAGGGTGATGAGCAGATCGAGGATCTGCGCCTGCACCGACACATCGAGCGCCGAGACCGCCTCGTCGAGCACGAGGAACTCCGGATCGAGCGCGAGAGCACGCGCGATCGCGACGCGCTGTCGCTGTCCGCCCGAGAGCTCGTCGGGGTAGCGCGCGAGCACGCCCTGCGGCAGCGCGGTCTGCTCGACGAGCTCCCGCACCTTGCGGAGCCGCCCGGCGCCGTCGATCGAACCGAGCGAGTGCAGCGGCTCGGAGATGAGCTGCTCGATCGTGAGCCGCGGGTTCAGCGAGTCGTACGGGCTCTGATAGACGAGCTGGAACTTGCGCCGGAGCTGCCGCAGCGGTGCCGGCGCGAGCTCGGTGATGTCGGCGCCGTCGAACTCGATCGAGCCCGAGCTCGGCTCCTCGAGCCGCAGCACGAGGCGCGCGAGCGTCGACTTGCCGCTGCCGGACTCCCCGACCACGGCGAGCGTCTCGCCGCGGCGGATGTCGAGTGAGATGTCGTCGACGGCGGTGACCTCGCGCGCGCCGTCGCGACGCGACGAGGCCGGCAGCGGGAAGGTCTTCACGAGGTGCGACAGCCGGACGATGCAGTCGCTGTCGTCGAGGCCGCGCCGGGTCGTCGCCTCGGCGCGGCGCACGTGCGAGGAGATGTCGGGGGATGCCGCGATCAGCTGGCGCGTGTATTCGGCGGTCGGCGACGAGATCACCTGTGCGGCGGGCCCGGCATCCACCACCGCGCCGTCCTTCATCACGATGATGCGGTCGGCCCGGTCGGCGGCGACGCCGAGGTCGTGCGTGATGAGCAGGACCGAGGTGCCGAACTCGTCGGCGAGGTGGTCGAGGTGATCGAGCACCTGCTTCTGCACCGTGACGTCGAGGGCGCTCGTCGGCTCGTCGGCGATGATCAGCTCGGGACGTGCGGCGAGCGCGGTCGCGATGAGGGCGCGTTGCCGCATCCCGCCGGAGAACTGGTACGGGTATTGCTTGGCGCGCTCGGCCGGGTGGGTGATCCCGGCCATCTCGAGCAGCTCGACCGCCCGGGCGTTCGCCTCAGCGCGGGTCGCCAGCTTGTGGATGCGGAGCGGCTCGGCGACCTGCGGCCCGACGCGGCGCACCGGGTTGAGCGAGAGCGACGGGTCCTGCGGCACGAGGCCGATGCGCTTGCCCCGGACCTTCCGCCACTGCGCCTCGGGCTTCGCCGTCAGGTCGTCGCCGCCGAGACTCACGCTCCCCGACGTCACGCGCGCGTTGGGCGGGAGGAGGTTGATGATGGCGTGCGCGATGGTGCTCTTGCCCGACCCGGACTCGCCGACGACGGCGACGACCTCGCCCGCGCCGATCGTCAGGTCGATGTGGTGGACGGCTTCGACCTCGCGGTCGCCCATGCGGTACGCCACGGTGAGGTCGCGGACCTCGAGGAGGACGGCCCGCTCGGTGCGGGAGGGGACGGATGCCTCGGCGCGCGGCGCGGCGGTGGTGGTCGACACGGGGGACTCCTCTGCGGACGACGGCGTGCTCATGCGGTGCGCTCCAGCTGGGATCGCTGCAGGGCGGGGCGCTTGGGGTGGAACTCCCAGTCGGGCACGAGGTAGCGCATGGCGTGCGCGTCGTCCCGACCGGCCAGCCCTTCGCGCAGGTAGAGCTCGTGTGCGGCGGCGACCTGCGCGTCGTCGAGCTCGATCCCGAGCCCGGGCGCCGACGAGACGGCGATCCGGCCGTCCCGGATGACCGGCGGCTGCACGGTGAGGCGCTGCCCGTCTTGCCAGATCCAGTGGGTGTCGACGGCGGTCGGCGTCCCCGGGGCCGCGGCGGCGACGTGCGTGAACATCGCGAGGCTCACGTCGAAGTGGTTGTTGGAGTGCGACCCCCACTGCAGGCCGAAGTCGTCGCAGAGCTGGGCGACACGGACCGAGCCGGCCATCGTCCAGAAATGCGGGTCGGCGAGCGGGATGTCGACGGCCTGCGTGCGGACCGCGTGGGCCATCTCGCGCCAGTCGGTCGCGATCATGTTCGTCGCCGTGCGCATGCCCGTCGCCCGTCGGAACTCGGCCATCGTCTCGCGGCCGGAGTAGCGACCCTCGGGCCCCACGGGATCCTCGGCGTAGGCCAGCACGTCGCGCAGGCGTCCACCCAGCCGGATGGCCTCGGCGAGCGGCCAGCTGCCGTTCGGGTCGAGTGTGACCCGCGCGCCGGGGAACGCCTCGGCGAGCGCCGTGACGACGTCGGCCTCGGTCTCGGGCAGCAGGACGCCGCCCTTCAGCTTGAAGTCCCGGAATCCGTAGCGCTCCTGCGCAGCGCGGGCGAGCCCGACGACGGCGTCCGCGTCGAGTGCCGTTCGGCGCCGCACGTGCTCCCACGACCCGGCGGCGCCCTCCGACTGCAGATACGGCAGGTCAGTGGAAGCGGCGTCGCCGATGAAGAAGAGGTAGCCGAGCACGTCGACCTCGTCGCGCTGACGTCCGTCACCCAGGAGGGCGCTCACCGGCAGGCCGAGCTGCTTGCCGTGCAGGTCGAGCAGCGCACTCTCCCAGGCGGTCACGGCGTGCACGGCGATGCGCTGATCGAAGGTCTGGTCGCCCCGCCCCGCGGCGTCGAGGTGGGCGAGGGATGCCGCGAGCGACCGCAGCGTCTCGCGGTACGCCGCGACGGGCGTGCCGATGAGCAGCGCACCCGAGGCTTCGAGTGCGGCGCGGATGGGCTCGCCGCCGGGCACCTCGCCGATGCCGACGCGACCGTCGACGTCCGTCAGGCGCACGAGGTTGCGCGTGAAGCAGGGGGCGTGTGCACCGCTGAGGTTCAGCAGCATGCTGTCGTGACCCGCCACGGGGATCACGTCGTAGGAGACCACAACGGGGGTGCTCATCCGATCCTCGCCTTCGACGTCGGTAGTGGCCCCACCCTACGCACAGCCGACCGGTGCCATCAAAGGCCGTTAGGGCATCGACTCATGCGCCGACGGCATCGATCCCAGACTCGGCGGCGTGCTGCTCCAACGTCGCGTCCAGGACGCGCAGCGCCTCGGGAAGCAGCGGATTGGTCGACTCGGTCGCCCACGCGACGTCGAGCCGCACCCGGTTGACGTCGTCGGACCGGTCGTCCGGCGAGAGCCGCCGGAAGGTCACGCCCGCGATGGGAAGCCCCTGCGCCGACTCCGGGACGAGCGTGAACCCGAGACCCGCGCTCACGAGTGCCAGCAGCGCGGGCACCTGACCGGCGTACTGGACGATGCGCGGGTGCACGCCGGCGCGGACGAACATCGACAGCAGCAGGTCGTGGAAGTACCGCGCGCCGCCCGGCGAGTACATGAGCAGCGGCTGGTCGCTTGTGTCGGAGAGGAAGATCGGGTCGGCGAGCTCCGCCAGTCGGGAATCGGACGGCACGGCCAGCACGAGCTTCTCGTCGAGGACGGACCGCGACGAGACCCCCGGGCGCTCGACGATCGGCCGCAGGAGGCCGACGTCCACGGTCCCCTTCTCGAGCTCCTCCATCTGATCGGCGGTCACGAGTTCGCGCAGCAGCAGCGTCGCGCCGGGCAGCTCGCGCGCCGCGCGCCGCAGGAACGCGGGCAGCACGCTCTGCCCCGCCATCGCCGTGTACGAGACGGTGAGCGTGCCGGACGCCCCGTGCCCGACCGAGCGGACGTCGGCGGTGGCTTTGGCGGCGAGGTCGATGATGCGCCGGGCGCTCGGCAGCAGTGTGCGGCCGGCCTCCGTCAGCTGCACGCGCCGGCTCGTCCGCTCGAAGAGGCGGGTGTCGAGTTCGCGCTCGAGCTGCTGGATCTGCCGGCTGAGCGGCGGCTGGGTCATGCGCAGCCGGGCGGCGGCCTGGCCGAAATGCAGCTCCTCCGCGACGGCGACGAAGCACTCCAGTTGGACGAGCGACAGCATCCATACCCTCCCGATATCAATCGGTGCAAATTATGGTTTGCGATTGTATCCATCGCAACCCTAGCGTCGAGCGTGATCGGCCTCCGCATCGGAGCGGGCCGAGGATCTAGGGAGTTGCCGTGCTGGACCGAATCCTCTTCTTCCCCGTGACCCCGTTCACCCGGGAGGACACCGTGGACCGCGTCGCCCTCGGCGACCACATCGCCCAGGGCCTCGAGCACCGGCCGGGCGGCATCTTCGCCGCCTGCGGCACGGGCGAGTTCCACGCGCTCGGGCAGACCGACTACGCCACGGTCGTCGAGACGAGCGCCGCCGTGATCGGCGGGCGCACCCCGCTGTTCGTCGGCGCGGGCGGTCCGCTGCCGGCGGCGATCGAGCAGGTGCAGGTCGCCGAGCGCGCGGGGGCCACCGGCATCCTGCTGCTGCCGCCGTACCTCACGGCGGGTCCCGACGCCGGGCTCGTCGAGTACGTCCGACGCGTGGCGTCGGCGACGAGCCTGCCGATCATCGCCTACCACCGCGGCACCGCGCGCTTCACTGAGGCGACGACCCTCGAGATTGCCCGCATCCCGAACGTCGTCGGACTGAAGGACGGCGTCGGCGAGATCGACGTCATCACCCGGATCATCCGCGCCGTCCGCGACAGCGACGTGCCGGGTGCCGCCGACTTCCAGTTCTTCAACGGCCTCCCCACGGCCGAGATCGCGCAGGTGGCCTACCGGGCGATCGGCGTGCCGCTGTACTCGTCGGCATCCTTCGCGTTCGCGCCCGACATCGCGCTGGCGTACTTCGCCGCGGTCGAGAACGAGGACACCGCGACGATCGCAGCGCTCGACGCCGCGTTCTTCCACCCGCTGGTCCGGCTTCGGAACCTCGTCCCGGGGTACGCGGTCTCGCTGATCAAGGCGGGTGTCACGCGGTTCACCGGAGTGGATGCCGGGCACGTCCGACCTCCCCTGGTCGACGCACTGCCGGAGCACGCCGACCACCTCGAGCAGCTCGTCTCGGACGCCCGCCGCGTGCTGGCGGACTCGTTCGTCGCCGCGCGCTGAGGCCCATCGTGCGCCGCGCCGAGCACGCCATCCGCGACGTCCGGGTCGTCCCGGTCGCCTTCGCCGACCTCCCCCTGCTGAACACCGTCGGGGTCCACGAGCCGTACGCGCTGCGCGCGATCGTGCAGATCCGCACCGAGAGCGGCCTGACCGGACTCGGGGAGACCTACGGCGACGAGGGGCACCTCCGTCGCCTCGAAGCCGCGGCGGCGCTGCTGATCGGATGCGACGTCTTCGCGACGAACGAGCTGCGTGCCCGTGTCCGCGCGTCGCTGCGCTCGGACACGGGCACCGGCGGCCACGGGATGTCGGGCATGGTCACCGGCAGCAGCACCGCAGACCGCGTGCTGTCGGCGTTCGACGTCGCAGCCCTCGACGTGCGCGGCAAGGCGCTCGGTCTGCCGGTGAGCGATCTGCTCGGCGGCGCCGTCCGCGAGACGGTGCCCTTCAGCGGCTATCTCTTCTACAAATGGGAGGGTCACCCCGGCTCGCCCGCCGACGCCTGGGGACCGGCGCTCGACCCCGAGGGGATCGTCGCGCAGGCGCGGCGGATCGTCGACGAGTACGGGTTCGGCGCGCTGAAGCTCAAGGCGGGCGTGTTCGACCCGGACGACGAGATCGCGGCCGTCCTGGCCCTTCGCGACGCGTTCCCCGAGCATCCGCTGCGCATCGATCCGAACGGCGCGTGGAGCGTCGAGACCTCGGTGCGGGTCGCCGACGCGCTCACCGGCGTCATCGAGTACCTCGAGGACCCGACCCCCGGCATCGAGGGCATGGCCGCGGTGCGGGCGAGCACCGGCATCCCGCTCGCTACGAACATGTGCGTCGTGAGCTTCGCCGACGTCGCTCCCGCGATCCGCGCCGGCGCGATCGACGTCGTCCTCTCGGACCACCACTTCTGGGGCGGACTCGAACGGTCGCGCCTGCTCGCCGGCATCGCCGAGACGGTCGGCTGGGGGCTGTCGATGCACTCGAACTCGCACCTCGGCATCAGCCTCGCCGCGATGGTGCACCTGGCGGGGGCGACCGAAGTCCTCGACTACGCCTGCGACACGCACTGGCCGTGGAAGCGCGCGGACGAGGACGTCATCGTCCCGGGCGCGCTGTCGTTCTCGGACGGCGCGGTCGCCGTGCCGACGGGCCCCGGCCTCGGGGTGGAACTCGACGAGGACGCCCTGCAGCGCCTGCACCGCCAGTACCTCGACTCCGGCATCCGCGAGCGGGACGACACCGGCTACATGCAGCGGCACGTCCCCGAGTACACGCTCGCCAGCCCGCGGTGGTGACCCCGTCGTGAAGGTCGTCGTCACCGATCCCGTCATCAGCGGCTTCGCCGACGTCCTCGGCGAAGCCGTGCTGCTGCCCGGAGCGACCGACGACGAGATCGCCGACGCGCTCGCCGACGCCGACGCGGTCGTGTGCTCGCGGCTGACGCCGGCGATGACGAGGGATGCCGGGCGCCTCCGCCTCGTCCACGTGACGGGCGCGGGCGTCGACCGCCTCGAGCCGGGGTCGGTGCCGGACGGTGCCGCCGTGTGCAACACCGGTCACCACGGTGAGGCGATCGCCGAGCACGTGCTCATGACGACGCTCATGCTCCGTCGCCGCGCCCGCCAGGCCGATGCCGAGATGCGAGCCGGGGCGTGGCGCACGGTCATGAACACGGACGACGTGCCGTTCCACCGCGCGCTCGCCGGGCGCACCATCGGCATCGCCGGCGCCGGCGAGATCGGCGGCGCCGTCGCCCGGCTCGCGCAGGCCTTCGGGATGCGCATCGCATTCCTCCGCCGGCATGTGACCGGAGCGCTGCCCGACGGCGTTACGGACGCGACGGTGTACGGCGAGGACGAGCGCAATTCGTTCTTCGCGGCATCCGACGTGCTCGTGGTGACCATTCCGCTCAGCGACGCCACCCGCGGCGCGATCGGGGCGCACGAGCTGGCCCTCCTGCCGCCGGGCGCGATCGTCGTCAACGTCGCGCGTGGTCCGGTCATCGACCTCGACGCGCTCTGCGAGGCGCTGGCCGGCGACCGGCTCGCCGGGGCCGCGATCGACGTCTGGTGGGGGGCTCCGACCGGCGTCGAGGCACCGGCATCCGTCGCCCGCCTGGCCGCGTTCGAGCACACCGTCCTCACCCCGCACCACTCGGGGCACGCGCGCGAGGTCTTCGCCGCACGCGCCGCCGACATCGCTCGCAACCTCGAGCTGCTCGCCGCCGGCGCGCCACTCGAGCGCCGCGTGCGCTGAGCCGCTCAGCCGGCGAGCAGCGCGGCCGTCTGCGTGCCGATGAGCAGCACCGCGCCGAGGAGTGAGGCGCCGAGCGCGACGAGACGGACGCGGCGCTTGTCGAGGTGGCGGACGGCGAAGCGCGACGCGACGATACCGAGCGCCGCAGGGAGCACCAGCAGGCCCGTGACCTGCAGAGTGTGCAGGGAGATCTGACCGAGCACCGCCAGCGCGATCGTCGAGACCACCGACCCGACGAGGAAGAACGCCGACATCGTGCCCCGCAGGCGCGGTCCGTCAGACCCCTGCCAGACGAGCGCCATCGGCGCACCGCCGATCGAGGTCGCGGTGCCCATGACCCCCGAGAGGCCCCCGGCGACGACCTGCGTGGTCCGGGTGACCCGCGGCATCCATCCCCGGAGGGACGCGACGACGCCGACGAGGACGGTCGCGGCGACGAGCCAGCCGATGGCCTGGGCCGACACGACGGCGACGAGGACCGCACCGAGGATGCTGCCGGGCACCCGTCCGACGAGCGCCCACCCCGCGCCCCGCACATCGAGCGCGGCCCGTTCGACCACCGCGATGACCGCCGACACCATGATCGCGAGCATGATGACGACCGCCGGCAGGAGCGACGCGTCGACGATCGCGACGAAGGGGGCGGCGACCATGCCGAGCCCGAACCCGATCGCGGCCTGCAGGCACGAGGCGACGAAGACGATGAGCGCGAGGAAGAGGAGCGCCTCGACGCTCACCGGACGGTCCTCAACGCGTGGCGCGCGGCGTCACCCGGCCGATGAACCGGCGGCGCCCCTTCGAAGCGAGCCGCCAGCGCTGACCGGGGTCGGTCGCGAGGCGCAGCCACGCGGCCAGCACGTTCGCCGCCACGGTCGTGATGACGATCGCGAGGCCCGGCAGGACCGACAGCCACCACGCCTGCGAGAGGTACTCGCGTCCCTGCGCGACCATGAGGCCCCAGCTGACGTCCGGCGGCTGGATGCCGATGCCGAGGAAGCTGAGCGACGATTCGGCGAGCATGACGTAGCAGAACTCGAGCGTGGCGAGGGTGACGAGGGTCGGCAGGACGTTCGGGACGATGTGCCGGCGGATGACGGCGTTCGGACGCGTGCCGAAGTTGCGCGCCGCGTCGACGAACATCCGCGAGCGCAGCTCGGCCGCCTCGGCGCGTGCGGTGCGGAGGTAGACCGGGATGCGGGTGACCGCCAGGACCAGCACGATGTTCGCCGCGCTCGGGTTGAAGATGTACAGCACGACGACGGCGAGCAGCAGCGACGGGAAGCTCATGATGACGTCGGCGATGCGCATCGAGACCGCCTCGCGCCAGCCGCGGTGGAAGCCGGCCCAGATGCCCCAGGCCGAACCGACGAGGGCTGCCACCAGCACCGCGGGCACCGCGACGCCGAGCGTCGTGCCGGCCGCGACCATCATGCGCGCGATCATGCTGCGGCCGAGGCTGTCGCTGCCGAGGATGTACTGCCTCCCTTCAGCGACACTGAAGGGAGGCAGGTTGCGGGCGCCGAGATCCTGCGCGCGGGCGAGGTCGCCGAGCAGGGGCGGCGCGACGATCGCGGTCAGGCCGACGACGACGAGGATGACGGCGGACGCCGTGGCGACCGGGTCGTTCAGCAGCATCCGGAACAGGCTCGCCCGCCGGCCCGTCTGGGCGCGGTCCTCGAGCGCGAGGATGTTCTGCGTGGCCGGGAGTTCAGACATGGGCCGGCTCCTTCGTCGACTCGGTGGTGGGCTTCGACGTCCGGCGTCGCTTCGCCGCGGGGCGGACCCGCGGATCGAGCAGCGCGTAGCAGACGTCGATCAGGATGTTGAGGGCGAAGATCGCGATCGCGGTGAGCAGGACGGCGGCCTGCAGCACGGGGAAGTCGCGCATGAGGATGGAGTCGATCATCAGCTTGCCGATGCCGGGCCACCCGAAGATCGACTCGATCACGACGGCGCCGTTGATGAATCCGACCGTGAGATCGCCCGCGACCGTGAGCGCCGGAGCCGCAGCGTTCCGTAGCGCATGCCGGGACACGATGTAGAACTCGCCCGCTCCCTTGCTGCGGGCGACCTTCACGTACGGCTGGCCGAGGGCGGTGACCATCGAGCCCCGGACGACCTGGGTGAGCACGCCGACGGGGCGCATCATGAGCACCGCGACCGGCAGGATCCAGGCCGCGGCGCCCGCGGTGCCGGACGTCGGCAGCACACCCAGCCAGATGGCGAAGATCCAGATGCCCATGATCGCGAGCCAGAAGTCCGGCACGCTGGCCGCGGTCATGGAGGTGAAGCTCGCCACCCGGTCGGCGGCGCCGTTCGGCTTCAGCGCGGCCCAGCATCCGACCACCGCGGCGATGATCACCGCGAGCAGCATCGTCGCCGCAGCCAGCTGCAGGGTGGCCGGGAAGGCCCGCAGCACCATGTCGGCTGCGGGCTCTCCTGTGCGCATCGAGACGCCGAAGTCGAACCGGACGACGCCGGCCAGGTAGTCGCCCAGTTGCGCCCAGACGGGCTTGTCGAGCCCGTACCGCTCGCTGAAGTCGGCCCTCATCTCCTCCGTCGCGTTGAGCGGAAGGTAGAGGCTGGCGGGGTCGCCGGTCAGGCGCGCCAGGAGGAAGACTCCCAGCACCACCGCGACCAGGGGCAGTGCGCTCTGCAGGATGCGTCCGCGCAGGTAGCTCCACATGGCTGATTCCTCCCGAATTCGGCGAGCGGTACGACTCGGCGTCAGCCGGCCAGGGTGACCTGCGAGATCCGCAGCTCGTCGCCCGAGGCCGAGTTCGGCTCGTACGACACGCGGTCGGAGATGCCGAGCATGCCGGTCTGGTGGGCGATGAAGGAGAACTGCACGATCTCCTCGTTCTGGTACTCGAAGATGTCGGCGTAGGCCTGCTGGCGCTCGTCGCCCGACAGCTGCGAGGCAGCGTCCAGGATCGCGTCGAACTCGTCCGTGCCGAAGGTGCTCTGCGCGCCCGTGGAGGACATGTACTGCTCGACGGTGAACTGCGCGTCACCGGCCTGGTTGCCGTGCTGGACCAGCAGGGCGATCGGCCCTTCGTTGGTCACGAACGGACGCAGCTGGTACTGCAGGTGCTGCGTCGTGTCGACCATCCGCAGCTCGACCTTCAAGCCCGCCGCGGCCATCTGCTCGCGCAGGACCTCTGCCATCTCGCCGACCTTCGGGAACTGCGCGTTGCGGGCGACGAGCGTGATCGGGGTGTCGACGGCCACGCCGTCGGCGGCGGCCTCCTGCACCAGCTCGGCGGCGCGCTCGGGGTCGTACTCCCACGGCTCGAGGTCGGGGTTGTGGCCCACGACGCCCTCGGGGATCAGCTGCGCGGCCACGACGTCGCCGTCGGGGTAGAGCGACGAGACGATGCCCTCACGGTCGACCGCGTAGTTGATGGCCTGACGGATGCGGATGTCGTCGAGCGGCGCGATGTCGCCGGTGAAGCGGAGCGCCACGGTCTCGTTGTTCGGGTACGCCACGCCGAGGTCGCCGATGCCGTCGTCGACGCTCAGGCCGGTCGCGATGTCGGCCTCGTCGCTCGTGATCATCGCCGCGCGCACGGTGCCCTCGTCACGCCACTGGTACTCGACGGACGCGAACTCCGGGGCGTCGCCCCAGTAGTCGTCGTACCGCTCGAGCGTGAGGCGGGTCCCGGCATCCCACTGCGCGACGGCGTAGGGGCCGGTGCCGATCGGCTCGCGGACCTTCGCCGACGTGTCGGTCGAGGTCGGCACGATCTCGATGAACGAGAGCTTCAGCGGGAGGATCGGGTCGGGGCTCGGAGTCGTGATCACGAGGGTCGTGTCGTCGACGGCCTCGACGCCCAGGTCGTCGTCGCCGAAGACGTAGCCCTCGACGTTGCAGCCGAGGTCGGAGTTGACGGCGCGGTCGATCGAGAACGCGGCGGCCTCGGCGTTGAAGGGCGAGCCATCCTGGAAGGTGACGCCCTCCTGCAGGGTGAAGGTCCACTCGGTGTCGCCGGTCTGCTCCCACGCGGTCGCCAGCAGCGGGTCGAGTTCACCGGTGGTGGGGTCGCGCTCGACGAGCGGCTCGGTGATGTTGCTGCGCACCACCACGCCGGTCGAGGTCAGGTTCGCCTCGCAGGGCTCGAGGGTCGGCGGCTCCTGCGAGAGCACGACGCGCAGGGCGTCGCTGTCGGCGCCGGTCGACGTTCCCTCGGAGTTCGCGACGGCGCATCCGGTGAACAGGACAGCGGCGGCGGCGCCGGCGGCGACTCCCGCGAATCGGCGGGTTCGGGGTGAAGAAGAAGACATCGTTGTTCCTCCAGAATCGAGTCTCCTGCGGCATCGCGGGTCCGGAGCCGGTGGGGCACTCTCGGGTCGGAGACGGTCCCAGGATGTGGAAGACCGCCGAGTCAGGTCAATACGCCGGGACCCGCGGGATTCCGCGCGATTCCGAGGGACGGCTCTCTCGGACGCCACCGCGCCGCCGTCTTCCGCAGGATCACGCGGATCGCGGGCTTGCATGTCGTAAGCGGATCGATCCATGCCTTTTCGATCTTGGACGCGCATCGTTGCGCGAACCTAGCATCGGCCGCATGACGACGCCCCCCGCATCCCGTCCCGCCCCCGGTGAGATCGTTCAGGTCGGCCCCCTGCTGCCGGGCCTCGCGGCGACCCTCCGCGAGGACTTCGCCGCCGCGCTCCTGCCGGCGGACCGCACCGACCCCGGCTTCGCCGCCGTCGCCGAGGCCGCCCGGATCGTCGTCACGAGCGGACGCACCGGCGTCGACGCCGACCTCATCGAGCGGATGCCGCGCCTCGAGGCCGTGGTGAACTTCGGCGTCGGCTACGACACGACCGATGTGGACGCGGCATCCCGTCGCGGCATCGTCGTCTCGCACACGCCGGACGTCCTCACCGACTGCGTCGCCGACACCGCCCTGGGGCTCCTGCTCGACGTCTTCCGCGGCTTCTCGGCCGCCGACCGCTTCGTCCGCGCGGGGCGGTGGGAGGCATCCGCCTTCCCCCTCACACGGCGCTTCTCGGGCTCGCGGCTCGGCGTCCTCGGGCTCGGCCGCATCGGCCGCGCGATCGCCGCACGGGCCGACGCCTTCGGCGTGCAGGTCTCGTACTCGGGCAGGCGGCCCGTCGAGGGCGTGCCGTACCGGTTCGTTCCGGACCCCGTGGCCCTCGCCCGTGAGAGCGACGCGCTCGTCGTGGCCGTCGCCGGCGGTGCGGGCACCGTCGGCCTGGTGGATGCCGCGGTCATCGACGCGCTCGGGCCGGAGGGCTACCTCGTCAACATCGCCCGCGGGTCGGTCGTCGATGAGGACGCCCTCGTGGCCGCGCTGGAGGCGGGCCGCCTCGGCGGCGCCGGGCTCGACGTCTTCGCCGACGAGCCGCACGTGCCGAGCGCCCTCCTCGGTCGCGACGACGTCGTGCTGCTCCCCCACCTCGGCAGCGGCACCGTCGACACCCGCGCCGACATGGCGGCTCTCGTGCTCGACAACCTGCGCGCCTACCTCGCGGACGGCCGGCTGGTCACACCGGTTCCCGAGACCGCCGCGCTCGCCCGGTAGCGCGCGCGGCGGCGCCGGCGTCAGGGCAGCACGATCCCGCCGTCGACGCGCTGCGGGACGCCCCACGGATTGTCGTCGCGGACGACCTCGGGCAGCAGCCCGGCGGGCACGTTCTGGTACGCCACCGGCCGCAGGAAGCGTTCGATCGCGGCGGCGCCCACCGACGTGCTGCGCGAGTCCGAGGTGGCCGGGAACGGTCCGCCGTGGACCATCGTCCACGTCACCTCGACCCCCGTCGGCCAGCCGTTGAACAGGATGCGCCCCACGCGCCGCTCGAGCACCGGGAGCAGGCCGCGGGCCACCTCGTGGTCGGCCTCCGCGGCGAACACCGTGGCGGTCAGCTGCCCCTCGAGGCCGTCGACGAGGCCGTGCAGCTGCTCGGCCGAGTCGTACCGCAGCACCAGTCCCGCGGCCCCGAAGACCTCGTCGGCCAGCGCGTCGCCGAACGATGCGGCATCCGCCTCGAACACGATCGGCGCAGGCGCGTGGGGGCCCTCGCCGGGCGCACCCTCGCCGACGATCGCCGTGTCGGCGGCTCGGCGCGCGTCGACGCCCTCACGGAAGGCGGAGTGGATGCCGGGGGTCAGCATGGTCTGCCCCGTCCGGCCGCGGACGAGCTCGGCGACGCGGCCCAGCAACTCGTCTCCTGCGGCGGAGCGCGGCACCACGAGGATGCCCGGGTTCGTGCAGAACTGCCCCGAGCCGAGCGTCAGCGAGTCGACGTACCCGGCCGCGATGGCTCCGCCGTCGGCCTCGACGGCGGCGGGCAGGACGACGACCGGGTTGATGCTGCTCATCTCGGCGTAGACCGGGATCGGCACGGGGCGCTGCTGTGCGGTGCGGACGAGGGACAGCCCGCCCGCGCGCGAGCCGGTGAAGCCGACGGCGGCGATCCGCGGGTCGGCGACCAGGCGCTGGCCGATGTCGCGGCCCGAGCCGAAGACCTGCGAGAACACGCCGCCGGGCAGTCTCGACGCCTCGACGGCTTCGGCGATCGCGTCGCCGATGAGCGAGGCGACGCCGGGATGCCCCTGGTGGGCCTTCACGATGACGGGGCACCCGGCGGCGAGCGCCGACGCGGTGTCGCCGCCGGCGGTCGAGAACGCGAGCGGGAAGTTGCTGGCGCCGAAGACGGCGACCGGGCCGAGGGGCACGAGGCGGCGGCGGAGGTCCGGCCGCGGCGCGGGCGCACGGTCGGGCAGTGCGCGGTCGATGCGCGCACCCGCCCAGCTGCCCTCGCGGAGGACGGCGGCGAACAGGCGCAGCTGGCCGGTCGTGCGGCCGCGCTCGTTCTCGAGGCGCGCCGCGGGCAGGCCGGTCTCGACGACGCCGCGCTCCGTGATCTCGGCGCCGCGCGCCTCGATCGCGTCCGCGATCCGCTCGAGGAAGGCGGCGCGCGTCTCGTGGTCTGTCGCGCGGTAGGCGTCGAACGCGTCGGCGGCTGCGGATGCGGCGCGCTCGAACTCCTCGGGGCTCGTCGCCCGGTAGGCGGGTTCGAGCGGTGCGCCGTCGAAGGCGGCCACGGCCGAGATCTCCTCGCCGGAGCCGGCGACCGGCGCCCCCGCGATGATCGAGTGGATGGAGAGTGTGCGCTCCATGATGCTCCGTTTCCCGGGCGCGACGTCGCCCCGGTTCCAGCGTAGGAGCGGCCCCGACCCCCGCCG
Source organism: Microbacterium sp. LKL04 (assembly GCF_900102005.1). Classification (NCBI taxonomy): domain Bacteria; kingdom Bacillati; phylum Actinomycetota; class Actinomycetes; order Micrococcales; family Microbacteriaceae; genus Microbacterium; species Microbacterium sp. LKL04. The sequence goes on from NZ_LT627736.1 coordinate 2,281,374, forward strand.
TGGCCGATGTTGCATCGTCCGATGCGGATGCGGCATCCGCCCGGCTCTCCGGAGCCGCACCCGCGGCGTCACCGCGAGGACCCCGCCGCGGGGTAGGGTGCGGCTCATGACGCGCACCAACGGCGGGACGCCCGAGATCCCCGCCACCGCCGACAGCGGCGCCCTCCCCGTGATGTTCCAGGACCTCGAGGAACGACCGGTCGCCCGCAGGAACGTCGTGTCCTGGGCGATGTGGGACTGGGCGACGCAGCCGTTCAACTCGGTCATACTGACCTTCGTCTTCGTCTCGCTGTACCTCGTGTCGGACACGTTCCTCCCCGAGAACGTCGCCCGCCTCGCCGACGACGACCCGATCAAGGAGTCCGCGCTCGCGGAGCTGTCGAGCGGATACGGCCTCGTCTCGACGATCGCCGGACTCGCGATCCTGCTGCTCGCGCCGATCCTCGGACAGGTCGCCGACCGCAAGGGCCGCAAGAAGCGGTGGCTGCTCATCGCGACGGCGCTGCTCGCCCTTCTGCAGTTCAGCCTCTTCTTCGTCTTCGCCGACCCGACCTACTTCTGGTTCGGCGCGATCATCGTCTCGCTCGGCGCCGTGGCCTCCGAGATCGCCGGCGTCAACTACAACGCGCTGCTCGTCAGCGTCTCGACGCCCCGCACGGTCGGCAAGGTGTCGGGACTCGGCTGGGGACTCGGCTACATCGGCGGCATCCTCGCCCTCGTCGCCGTCGTCGTCCTCAATGCCGTCGAGTGGTTCGGTCTCGACACGTCCGACGGCCTCGCGTACCGGCTCATCGCCGCGGGCTGCGCCGTGTGGACGATCGTCTTCGCGATCCCGCTCTTCCGGAACGTCCCCGAACCGCCGGCGCCCCCGGGAGAGCCGCCACTCGGGTTCACCGCCTGGTTCCGCGCGTTCTTCCGCTCGATCCGCGACCTGTTCCGCTCGCACCGCCCGACGGCGTGGTTCCTGCTCGCGAGCGCCGTCTACCGCGACGGCCTCGGCGGCGTCTTCGCCTTCGGCGGTGTGCTCGCCGCCGTCGCGTTCGGGTTCTCGCCGAACGAGGTCATCCTCTTCGGCATCGCCGCGAACCTCGTGGCCGGCATCTCGACGGTGCTCGCCGGTCGCCTCGACGACCGCTTCGGCGCCCGCGCGATCATCCTCACGTCGCTCGTGGGTCTCGTCGCGTCGGCCCTGGGGGTGTTCCTCCTGCACGACGCGGGCAAACTGCCGTTCTGGATCCTCGGTCTCGCGCTCTGCGCCTTCGTCGGTCCCGCGCAGGCCTCGACGCGCTCACTCCTGGCTCGCGTGACCCCGGAGCACATGCAGGGCGAGGTGTTCGGCCTCTACGCGACGACCGGACGCGTCGTCAGCTTCCTGGCGCCGGGCATGTGGACGCTGTTCATCACGGTCTTCGGTGCGACCTACTGGGGCATCCTCGGCATCGCGATCGTGCTCGTGGTGGGCCTCGTCCTCATGCTCTTCGTGAAGCTGCCGCGGCCGGCGCACCTGCGCTGACCGCGACAGCTCCCGCGACGCCGTCGAGCCGACGCAATCGGCATCCATCCGAAGAAGATGAGCGCAGATCGCGTCGGCTCGACGCGGATGCCGGGGCTCAGCGCTCGGCGCGGGCGAGGTTCTCGCGCAGCTCGTCGGCGTTCTGGCGGATGACGTAGGCGGGCTGGTCGCGCTCGACGCGCCAGCTCTCGTCGAGGCCGCCGACGTTGACGGTGTCGAAGCCGAAGTCGTCGTAGACCTTGGTGATGAAGGTGACGGCGTCGGCCGAGTCGCTCGAGGTCGCCAGTGCGCGACGGCCGGGCGTGCCGGCGGGGGCGCCGTCGGTGGTGATGTCGGCGGCGGGGATGTGGTTGAACCCCTTCACGACGGTCGACTGCGGCAGGCGCTCCTGCAGCATGCGCGAGGTCGTGGTCTTCTTCTCGTCGAGCTCGGCGATGTGGCCGTCGCGCTCCCAGTAGTAGTTGTTCGTGTCGACGACGATCTTGCCGGCGAGCTCGTCGACGGGGAGGTCGTCGATGGCCTTCAGCGGGACGGTGACGACGACCCACTCGCCGAATGCTGCGGCATCCTTCGCGGTCATGGCCTGAGCGTTCTCACCGAGTTCGGCGACGAGATCGCTGAGCGTCTCGGGACCGCGCGAGTTGCTGATCGCGACCTGGTGCCCCTGCGCGACGAGTCCGCGCGCGACAGCCGAACCGATGTGACCTGCTCCGATGATTCCTACGTGTGTCATACGTCGGGGAAACGCATCCGTCACGCGCGCATTCCCGACACACGCTGTGCGAAGGCGATCACTCGCCGATGAGGACGCTCCACGCATCGTCGAGCGTCGCCTCGATCTCGCGGTCGCCCACCCGGAAGGTGCGCGCGCCGTGCGCCGACGCAACCCGGGCACGTGCGCGGGCGGAGGTCACGGCGCCGGCGTCGTCCCACGCGAGGTCGACCTCGACACCGGGACGCGCCACGAGACCGCGCACCGAACCCGCTCCGAGCGCCGACGGCCACGACGGCACCAGCCCGATCGCGTCGCCGTGCGAGTGGACGAGGCACTCGGCGAGGCCGGCGACGTAGCCGAGGTTGCCGTCGATCTGGAACGGCGGGTGCGCGGCGAGCAGGTTGTCGTAGAGGCCGCCGGAGTGGCCGCCGCGGGCGACCGACATGTCACGGAACACGAGCGCGAGCAGGTCCGCGACGCGATCCTCCTGACCGAGCCGGGCGCGCAGGGCGATCTTCCACGCGAGCGACCATCCGGTCGACTCGTCCTCGCGAAGGTCGAGGAAGCGGGATGCCGCAGCCCCGAGCTCCGGCGTGAGGGGTTCCGTCCCCGGGTAGGCGAACACGAGCGGCGAGACGTGACGATGGTGGGGGTCGACGGCTTCCCGGCCACCGGGCCACTCGGCGATCGAGCCGTCCTCAAGGGGGATCTCGGGCAGGCCGGCACGGGCGTCCTGCGCGCGCGCGACGAGCGGATCGTCCTCCTGCCCCAGGAGGTGTGCGAGGCGCACGAACTCGTCGAGGTGCGCCCGCAGCAGCACGATGTCAAGCGTGGCCGACTCGGCGACGGCAGCCGAACCGCCGTCTCGGGTGCGGAACGTGTTCTCGGGCGACGTCGACAGCGCGGTGCCCCGCTCGCCCGACTCGGCGCGTGTCATCCACGCGAGGGCGAAGGCGGTCGCGCCCCGCAGCAGACGGAACGCACGGCGCCGCTCGGACTCGTCGGCGACACCGAACGCGTCGCGCTCGGCGAGGTGCAGGCAGAGCCAGAAGCCCGCCATCGGCCAGAACGCCCAGGAGGGATCGTGCACACCGTCACCGACGGGCTGCGTGTAGCCCCAGGCATCCGTGTTGTGGTGGGCGACCCAGCCGGGGGCGTCGTACAGCCGACGCGCGGTCTCGGCGCCGCTGTCGGCGAGCGCCTCGATGAGGTCGAGGAGCGGTTCCTCCGTCTCGCTGAGGTTGGCGCTATGGGCGCCCCAGTAGTTCATCTCGACGTTGATGTTCGTCGTGTAGTTCGAGCTCCAGTCGGGGCGGAGGTCCTGGTTCCAGATGCCCTGGAGCGTGGCGGGGAGCCCCCCGGGCCGCGAGGACGAGATCAGCAGGTAGCGGCCGTAGTGGAAGAGGAGCGCAGCGAGCCCCGGGTCGCGGCCGATGTCGACGGCGCCGTCGTCGGCGAGGTCGCGCAGGCGCTCGGCCGTGTCGCGCTCGGGATCGGGCGCGGCGCCGAGCGCGAGCTCGGTCCGGTCGTACAGCGCCGCGTGATCGGCGAGCTGCGCCGCCCGCACCTCGTCGAGCCCCGCGGCGATCGCGGCGTCGACGAGCTCGGCCGCGCGGCGGGCCGCGGCACGCTCGGTGCCCGCCGGCATCCGTCCCATGCCGGTGAAGGTCGTCGCGGTCGCGAGCACGACCGTCACACGGGTCGCGCGCAGCACGCGGCCGCCGCGGACCGGGGTGCCGTCGGTGACGATGCGGGCGTGCAGGGCTCCGCGCACCGAGACGGCGTCGTCCTCGTACACGACGGGCTCGTCGACGACGTCGTGCGGGGGCGTCACGTCGGAGGGTGCCTGCACGAGCAGAGTCGTCGCGGTGTCGATCTCGACGCGGCCGAGCTCGCGCAGCTGCGTCTCGAGCTCGACGCGGACGTCGATCGGCTCGTCGCTCTCGAGCTCGTGGACGAGCACGCCGTGCGGGGCGCTGATCCATGTGCGGTGGCTCAGCGCCGCCCCGGCGCGCGTGCCGGCGGCGACGTGGGTCGCCGTGGCCAGATCGAGCTCGCGGCGGTAGTCCTCGACCTGGTCGGGGGTCGCGCCGTCGATGCGCAGGCGCAGGTCGGCGAACGGGAGGAACGACTGCGCGTGGCGGTGCTGCAGACGGCGGAGGTGACGGTCGGCATCCTCTTCACGCCCGTCGGCGACGGCGGCACGGGCCTCGGCGAGCGCCTCGCGGGCCTCGTCGGCGGTGACGACGGGCGCGGCGAGTTCGCTCGCGGGGCTCCCCGACCAGAGGGTCTCGTCGTTCAGACGCAGGAGCGCGTCGGTCGCACCGCCGAAGCACATGGCTCCCAGCGCACCGTTGCCGAGGGGCAGTGCCTCGTTCCAGGTCTCCGCGGGGCGGCGGTACCACAGGACGTGCTCGGTCATCGTTCTCCTTCGGGCACCAGGCCCTCCTCTTCGAGACCGCGCCAGAACTCCTCGGTCGGCGGCTCGCTGACGTATCCGGCTGTCTGCGCCACGTGCGACGCCCTGCCGAGTCCCACCGTCACGTTCACCACGGCCGGATGCCGCAGCGGAAAGTGCAGGGCGGCGACGGGCAACGGCACTCCACGCGCCGCGCACGCGTCTGCAAGACGTACAGCTCGACGATAGACGGCTTCGGGCGCGGAGCCGTATTCATAGGGCGCGGCGGGATCCGGATGCGGGGTCGCGAGGAGCCCCGAGTTGTAGACGCCGACGGCGATGATGTCGACTCCGTGGGCGAGCGCGGCGGGCAGGACGTCGTCGGCGGCGGGCTGCTCGAGGAGCGTGTACCGCCCCGCGACCATGGCCACGTCGACCATGCCGGTCTCGATGATGCGGGTGAGGGTGGCGGTGTCCTTGGACCCGACGCCGACGGCGGAGATGACACCCGCCTCTCGCAGCGCGACGAGGGCGGGGAGGGCGCCATCGATCGCCTCGTCGACGCGGCCCTCGGGGTCGTGCAGGTGCACGATGTCGACCCGGTCCATCCCCAGCCGCTCGAGTGAGGACTCGAGCGATCGGCGCGCGCCGTCGGCCGAGAAGTCCCACCGGCGCCGGGTCGTCGCCTCGACCATGAACCCCTCGTCGTCGAGGCGACCGGCACCGCTCGGGTCGGGTTCGAGCAGCCGCCCGACCTTGGTCAAGAGGACGAACTCGTCGCGCGGTCGGCGGGCGAGCGCGGCGCCGAGGCGCCGCTCGCTGAGGCCGAGTCCGTAGTGGGGCGCGGTGTCGAAGACGCGGATGCCGCTGTCCCAGGCACCGTCGACGATCGCCGCGGCCTCGGCGTCGGCGATCTCCTGGAAGAGGTTGCCGAGAGGTGCGGCCCCGAGACCGAACCGACCGGCGCGGCGCAGGGACGCGGTGGGTGAAGAGGAGGTGGGGGCCACGGCTGCTCCGATGTCGGGGACGGCGCCGGCGGTCTTGCGGGAGCGCCATCCGTCTGCTTTTATCTCAGAGTAAGACGAAAAGGGCGTCAGGGGAACGATGAGCGGCGAACGCGCGGCGAGCAAGGGCACGGCGACCAACGCCGACGTCACCCGCATCAACCGCACCGCGATCCTCGACGCCCTGCAGGCGGGTGGCGCTCTCACCCGCGCGGAGCTCATCGAAGCGACCGGGCTCGCCTCGGCGACGGTCCACCGCCTGTGCGCACGGATGGTCGCCGACGGGCTCCTCGCCGTCGAGCGCGACTCCGGCGGCGTCGGTCGCCCGACGCACCGCTACCGGCCGCTCGGTGAGGCACGCACCGTCGTCGCCCTCGACGTCACCGCCACCGTCGCCCGCGGAGCGCTCATCGACCTGAACGGCGACATCCGCCACGAGGCCCGCGAATCCCTCCGCGGCGAGGACGGGATGCCGTCGGCATCGTCTCGCCTCGAGGGCATCGGCCGGCTCGCGGACGGGCTCGTCCGCACGGCCGCCGAGCTCGGGACCCCCGCGCAGGGCATCGGAATGTCGGTTCCCGGCGTCGTCGCCCCGGACGGGACCGTCAGCGACTCAGTCGAGCTCGACTGGCACGGCCTCGCCGTCCGCGACCTGATGCACCGGCGCACGGGGCTCCCCGTCGTCGTCGAGAACGACGCCAACGCCGTCACGATCGGCGAGTGGACCCGCGGCGCCGGGCAGGGCACCGGAGACCTCGCGGCCCTCGTCTTCGGGGTGGGCGTGGGCGCCGGGATCGTCTCGGGCGACCGCCTCGTGCGCGGAGCGGGTTCCGCCGCGGGCGAGATCGGCTACCTCATCACCGATCCGGCGGCGTTCGCGCAGGACCACGGCACAGGCGGGGACCTCGAGACGCGCGTGCTCGCGCTCGGCGCCGCAACGGTCGACGACGCCTCGACGATGGCGGTTCTCGATCAGGGCGACGACGCCCGCGCGGAGCGACTGCTCGACCACATCGCGATGTCGGTCGCCGCGCTCGCCGTGATCCTCGACTGCCGCGTCGTGATCCTCGCCGGACGCCTGCCGCGGCGCACCGACCGGCTCGTCGACGGTGTCACGGAACGCCTGGCGGGGCGGATCCCCCGCCCTCCCGCCCTGGTCGTCGGGGCGCTCGGCGAGGACGCAGCCCTCGTGGGCATCGGCCAGCTCACCATCGATCACGTGCAGGGGGCGGTCTACCTTGCCTGAGATCCGGTACCCGAGCCTCAGCGCGCTCGCCCCCTCTCTCGGAAAGGCGCTCTCGTGAGAATCCTGCTCTCCCCCGACGCCACCGGCGCCGGTGTCGCCGCAGCCGCGGTGATCGCTTCGTCCCTCGGCGATCGCCCCGCACCCGTGCTCGGCGTCGCGACCGGATCGAGCCCGCAGCCGCTCTACCGGGCGCTCGCCGACCGCGTGCGGGCCGGCCTCGACCTCGCGCGCGCGACAGCGTTCGCGCTCGACGAGTACGTCGGCCTGCCGGTCGACCACCCGGAGAGCTACCACTCCGTCATCGCCCGCGAGGTGATCGGCCCCCTCGGCCTCGACCCCTCCCGCGCGCACGTCCCCGAGGGGATCTCCGCCGACCCCGTCGCCGCAGCGGCGCGTTACGAGGCGGCGATCGCCGCGGCGGGCGGCGTCGACCTGCAGATCCTCGGCATCGGGGCGAACGGGCACATCGGGTTCAACGAGCCCGGCTCCGCCCCCGACTCCCGCACTCGCGTCGTCGACCTGGCTCCGCGGACCGTCGCCGACAACAGCCGCTTCTTCGACGGCGACGCCGGCCTCGTGCCGACCCGGGCGTTGACGCAGGGCATCGGGACGATCCTCGAGGCGCGCGAGATCGTCCTCATCGCGTGGGGCGAGTCGAAGGCCGACGCCGTGGCGCGCGCCGTCGAGGGTCCGCAGACCGCCGAGCTCCCGGCATCCTTCCTGCAGCGCCACGACCGCGTCATGCTCGTCCTCGACGCCGCGGCCGCCTCGAGGCTGAGCTCCGCCTCGCTCCCCGTCGACGCCGGCCGGTGACCGCAGCGGAAGCCGGTCAGTCGGCCCGCTTCCGTCCCCAAGGCAGTCGGATGCCGCGCTCGTTCTCGGACTCGACTTCGAGGCCGTAGTGCTCCCCGATGTGATCCAGCAGCTGCGCCCGCTCGGCCTTTTCGTAGATGCGTCTCTCGCGCTGGAACGCGACGACGGTCGACCAGCAGATGAGCAGCATCACGATGCTGAACGGCAGGGCGATGATGATGGCCGCCGTCTGCAGCGCCGTCAGCCCGCCCGCGATCAGGAGCGCGATCGCGAGGAGCGCGGTGATGAGAGTGAAGAGCGTGCGCACGGGCTTGCTCGGCTCGGGGTCGCCGCCCGTTGCGATCATGCCCATGACGAGCGCACCCGAGTCCGCTGAGGTGACGAAGAACAGCGCGATGAGGATGAGAGCCCCGATGGTGAGCAGCAGCGGTGCGGGCAGGTGTTCGAACAGTTGGAACAGCGCGCCTTCGACGTTCACCGATCCGTCGGCCTGCGTCATCACGCCCGGCTCGTCGAGCTGGAGCTTGATCGCGGAGCCACCGAGGACCGCGAACCAGAGCACACCGACGAGCGTCGGCACGATGAGCACTCCCATGACGAATTCGCGCACCGTGCGACCACGGCTGACGCGGGCGATGAAGATGCCGACGAACGGCGCCCACGAGATCCACCAGCCCCAGTAGAACGAGGTCCAGGTCGCCTGCCAGGCCTGGCCCTCCGCGCCCTGGAAGGCGCTGACGCTGAAGCTCAGCCCGACGAAGTTCTGCAGGTACGAGCCGATCGACTGCACCCACTCGCGCAGCAGGTAGAACGTGTCGTTCGTGAACAGGACGAACAGCAGCAAGAGCCCGGCGAGGATCAGGTTCAGCGACGACAGCCACTTCATGCCCTTCGTCACGCCCGACAGCACCGAGAAGAGCACGGCGGTCGTGATGACGGCGATGATGATGACCTGCACGAGCAGGCTGGGATCCTTGATGATCCCCGCGCTGTCTAGGCCGGAGCTGATCTGCAGCACTCCCAGACCGAGGCTCGTCGCGACGCCGAACAGCGTGCCGACGAGGGCGATGGCGTCGATGGCGTTGCCCCACCCGCCGCGCACACGCCGACCGAGGATGGGCTCGAGCGCCCACCGGATCGACAGCGGGCGTCCGCGGCGGTGGATCGCGTAGGCGAGGGCGATGCCGACGACCACGTAGACGGCCCACGCCTGAACGCCCCAGTGCAGGTAGGTCTGCGTCAGCGCCGACTGTGCGAGCTGCGCGGACGTGCCCTCGACGCCGGGCTTCGGGTCCACGAAGTGGCTGAGCGGCTCGCTCACGCCGTAGAAGACGAGGCCGATCCCCATCCCCGCGGCGAAGAGGAGCGAGAACCAGGCACCCGTCGAGAATTCGGGCTTGTCGTCATCCTTGCCGAGGCGGATGTCGCCGAATCGACTGAACCCGAGGAAGAGGCAGAAGGCGACGAAGAAGGCGGTGATGAGGACGTAGTACCAGCTGAAGGTGTCGATGATCGCACCCTGGATCGTCCCGAAGAACGCCTCGGCCTGGGCAGGAAGCGCGATCGCGAACGCGCTGAAGACGACCGCGACCACGGCTGCCGGCGCGATCACCCACACGCTGGCCTTCGCCCGCGACGCGGGTGGGTGGGCGACGGTCTCTGACGGTGAGGCGCTGTCGGACATGCCGTCAGGCTACTGACGGAGGGGGATCCGCTCACCTTCTTGCGTTCCGGGGGTCGGCCGGGTTAGCGCCTCATTCGCGGGGCCAGGATGCCGCGAGCTTGCCGAGTAGGCGGACGAGCTCTGCGCGCTCCTCGGCCGTGAAGTCGGCCAGCGCGCGGGAGAGCCGCTCGCGTCGCTCGCCTCGGAAGTCCCCGGCACGGCGGCGCCCCTCGGAGGTCAGCGCGATGCGCGTGCGCCGCGCATCGTCGGGGTCTGCCTCACGAGCGGCGAGCCCGAGTTCGACAGCCTGTTGCACGAGCCGCGATGCGCGCGGCTGGTCGACGCCGATCGCGTCCGCGATCTCGCTCACCGAGAGCGGGTGCGCGGCGTGGACCAGCGCGTCGAGCAGACGGATGCGGGCGGGAGCGCCCGCGAGGCGCGCGCCGGGACCGAAGCCGCGCTCGCCGCGCATCCACGGCGGCGGTCCGCCATCCGAGTGCGGGCCGTGGGCGTGCGGCCCGCCGGGGTGATGCCGATGCGGTCCGCCGCGTCCGCGCATCTGCGCGAAGGCCGCGAGGAGGGCGTCGAGGTCGCCGGTGGGATCGGTCACGCTTCGACGATACCGGCAGCGACGGCATCCATGTCACTTGACATGCACCACCGATGCATGTCACGCTGCATGTACTTGCACACTGACATGCAATGGTCATCGCGGAACGTCCGCCGGTGACACGACGTCCCGGAAGGACACCTCATGAACACCACATCCAACGACACCCTCGGATACCGCCTCAAGCTCGTTCACCGCCTCGTGGCGCGCGAGCTCCACGAGCAGGCCGCGCAGGCCGGGACGGAGGCGCGGCGCGACGACATCGTCGCCGCCGTGCAGGCGCGGGTCTCCGCCGCCGTCCCCGAGGACGACTACGACACCCTGCTCCGCTCGCTCGACGCGATCGCGCGGGAACTCGGCTGGGACGACTCGCAGCCGATGCCGCCCCGTCCCGGACGCGGCCACCGTCGCGGCTTCGGTCCGCGCCACGGGTTCGGGCCGCACCGCGGAGACGGCTTCGGTCCGCACCGCGGCCACGGCTTCGGCCACCACGACCGGCACGGCGACCACGGTCGTGACTGCGGCCACCGGCACGGTCACAGCGAGCGGCGCGGCTTCGCGCAGCATCCCGCCGTCGCCGAGGCCTTCGAGCGCGGCTTCACCCGCGGCTACGAGCAGGCGCAGCGCGACTGAGCGCCACCCCACCCCCACCGCACCGACACCGGCGCGGTAGGGGGTGCCGCCGCTCTCAGTCGTGCGCGCGCGCAGCGAGCCGCCGCACCATCTCGGGGTCGGCGTGCGAGAAGAACTGGGACCGACCGACCTCGAGGCCCGCGATGCGATGCATCTCCTCATCCGACAGTGCGAAGTCCCGCACGCTCAGATTCTCGGCCATCCGCTCGCGCCGCACCGACTTGGCCAGCGACACCACGCCGCGCTGCAGCAGCCAGCGCAGCACGACCTGCGCAGGGGTCTTGCCGTGGGCCTCACCGATCTCGGTGAGCACCGGGTTCGCGAAGAGGTCGTTCCTCCCCTCGGCGAAGGGCGCCCAGGCCTCGAGGACGACATCCTCCTCGGTGAGGAGCCGCTGAAAGTCGGCCTGCTGGTGGAACGGGTTGACCTCCATCTGGTTCACGGCCGGCACGGTCCCGCCGAACTCGATGAGGTCGACGAGCCGGTCGGGTGCGAAGTTCGAGACGCCGATCGCGCGGATCCGTCCCACTTCATGCATCCGCTGCATCGCTCGCCATCCCCCGTAGTAGTCACCGAAGGGCTGGTGGATGAGGTACAGGTCGAGGTAGTCGAGCCCGAGCTTCGCCATCGACGCGTCGATCGCGTCGATGGCGCCCTGCTCGCCGCGGCGCTGGATCCAGAGCTTGGTGGTGATGAAGAGCTCTTCACGCGGGATGCCGCTGGCCGCGATGCCTCGACCGACCGCCTCCTCATTTCCGTAGCTCGCAGCCGTGTCGATCAGCCGGTACCCGGCGGCGATGGCGTCGGCCACGGCGCGCTCGGTGTCGTCGGTGGGGATCTGGAAGACGCCGAAGCCGAGCAGCGGCATCTCGGCCCCGGTGTTCAGAGTCACGGAGGGGGTGGTGTCCATGGTGTTCCTTTCAGCCGCGCGCGTCGGCGCGGGGGGGCAGTAGCAGGCCGGCGGGCGTCGAACACCAGTGAACGCCCGTCGCGTCGGGCGAACCAGGCTCTCGTGGAACCACCCTCGAGTGCGGGCTCCGTCGTAGCCTCGGAACATGGACGGCGAGAACGAGCTGCGGGAGTTCCTCGTGTCCCGGCGCGCACGGATCACACCCGAGCAGGCGAAGCTCCCTGCCTACGGCGGCAATCGCCGCGTCGCGGGGCTCCGCCGCGAAGAGGTCGCGATGCTCGCGGGGGTGAGCGTCGACTACTACACCAAGCTGGAGCGCGGCGCCGTGGGTGTCGTCTCCCCCTCGGTCCTCGACGCCGTCGCCCGCGCGTTGCAGCTCACGTCCACCGAACGGGATCACCTGTTCCACCTGACCGGCACCACCGCCTCACTCCGACCCGCCGCGCAGCCCGAACGGACGACCGTCCGGCCCACCGTGCAGCGAATCCTGGACGGTCTGAGCGACTCACCGGCGTTCGTCGCGACCGCGGCACGCAACCTCGTCGCCGCCAACACCCTGGGGCGGGCCGTCTACTCGCCGCTGTACGACGCCGCGCCCGACGGCATCCCCAACACCGCGCGCTACACGTTCCTGGAGCCGGGTGCGAAGGAGTTCTTCGTCGACTGGCACACCGCCGCCGCCAACCTGGTGGCGAATCTCCGACGCGAGGTCGGTTCCGACCCGCTCAATCGGGCGCTGGAACAGCTCGTCGACGAGCTCAACCGCCTCAGCCCCGAGTTCGGCGAGCTGTGGCGGTCCCACGACGTTCGCACCCACGACGCCGGGATCAAGAGCATCCGGCATCCGGTCGTCGGCGAACTCCACCTCACGTTCGAAGCGATGCCCCTGCCTGCCGACCCGGGTCAGAACCTCGTCGTCTACGGCGCCGAACCGGGATCGGAGACCGCCGACCGGCTGCGCCTGCTGGCGAGCTGGAGCGCCGCGGACGCACGCTCCTGACGACGAGCGCGGTCAGTTCCCCTTCGCGCCGGCGTCGGTCGTCCCGACGTCGGTGCGGTGGAAGTTCTGGAACGAGCGGGATGCCGTCGGCCCCCGCTGCCCCTGGTACCGGTTCTTGTACGGGCCGGTGCCGTAGGGGTTCTCGGCCGGCGAGCTCAGGCGGAAGAAGCAGAACTGCCCGATCTTCATGCCCGGCCACAGCTTGATGGGAAGGGTCGCGACGTTCGCGAGCTCGAGCGTCACGTGACCCGAGAAACCGGGGTCGATGAAGCCCGCCGTCGAGTGGGTGATGAGGCCCAGTCGACCGAGGGAGCTCTTGCCCTCGAGGCGCGCGGCGACGTCATCGGGCAGCGTGATCTGCTCGAAGGTCGCGCCGAGCGCGAACTCCCCCGGATGCAGGATGAACGGCTCGTCCGGCGCGACCTCGATGAGGCGCGTCAGCTCGGGCTGGTCCTCGGACGGGTCGATGAACGGGTACTTGTGGTTGTCGAACAGCCGGAAGTACCGGTCGAGCCGCACGTCGACGCTCGACGGCTGGACCATCGCCGGGTCCCACGGGTCGAGGCCGATACGGCCTCCGTCGATCTCGCCTCGGATGTCGCGGTCGCTGAGCAGCACGCGGCCAGCCTACTGGCCGCCGAAGGCAGCACGCGGCCAGCCTCCCGGCCGCCGAAGGCAGCACGCGGCCAGCCTCCCGCCCGCCGAAGGCAGCACGCGGCCAGCCTCCCGCCCGCCGAAGGCAGCACGCGGCCAGCCTCCCGGCCGCCGAAGGCAGCACGCGGCCAGCCTCCCGGCGCATCACACCCTCAGCGCGCGACGCGGACGACCACCACTCCCCGCGGCGGCACCGTGACGACACCGGATGCCGCGGCGCCGCCGACGAGCACGTCGCCGACCACCGGCGCCGCGACCTCGTCGTCGGTGCGGTTGGAGAGGAAGACGTAGCGCGCCTCGTCGTCGCCGCGCTCGATGACGTCGAGTCGGCCGTCCGCCGACCGCGGGTCGCCGGCGAGCGCCTCGAGACCGAGCCCCGCGAGCACCGCGCGGACGCCGTCGCGGCCGATGTCGGCCGACACGTATGTCGCCGACCCGCCCGCGGGCAGACTGCGCCGCGTCACCGCCGGCGCACCGGCGAGGTCGCCGTCGGCGTAGGTGTCGAGCAGCTCGACGTCGTCGCCGACGTGCACGATCCGCTCGGTCCAGCCGTGCGCAACGGCTCCCGAGGCGAGGGCGATGCGCTCCTCGGGCAGCAACGGCACGAACTCTTCGACCATGACGCCGAGCAGCTCGCGCAGCGCGCCGGGGTAGCCGCCCAGCCAGACGCGGTCGTTCTCGTCGACGATGCCCGAGAAGTACGTCGTGACGAGGTGGCCACCGGCATCCGTATATGCCTCGAGACGCGACCGCAGGTCTTCGGGGACGACGTGCAGCATCGGGGCGATGAGCACCTCGTACCCGTCGAACGCGGCACCGACAGGGATGACGTCGGCGCGGACGCCGAGGTCGAGGAGGGCCCGGTACCAGGCGAGCGACTCGACATCGTAGGCGGGCGAGTCCGACGGGTGCGCGTCGCGCCCGCTGACCCACCACGACTCGTAGTCGACGACGATCGCGACGTGCGCCTTCTGGCGACGCGAACCGGTGACCGGCGATACGTCGCGCAGCGCTCCGCCGAGGGCGACGACGTCGCGGAACACGCGGCTGTTCTCACCGGCGTGGGGCACCATGCCGGAGTGGTAGCGCTCGCCGCCGGCGCGCGACTGCCGCCACTGGAAGTAGCAGACCGCGTCGGCGCCGTGCCCGACGTGCGTGAGGGCGTCGCGCACGAGCTCGCCGGAGCGCTTGGGCGGGTTGACCTCGCGCCAGTTGACGGCGCTCGTCGCGTGCTCCATGAGGAACCACGGCAGTCCGCCGGCGATGTTGCCCGTGAGGTTCGCCCAGAACGAGAGGTCGTCGCGCCCGAACTCGCCGGGTCGCAGGTAGTGATCGTTCGAGACGAAGTCGACGTCGGGCACCCAGGACGGGTAGTCGATGTCGCGGACGTTCTGCGCGACCATGAAGTTCGTCGTCCGCGGGATGCCGGGGGTCACCTCGTCGAGCACGGCCGCCTCGGCGCGCAGGTGGTCGCGGACGGCATCGGACGAGAACCGCTCGAAGTCGAGCTGCTGCCCGGGGTTGCGGATGGTCGGCGCCGATCGCGGCGGCAGGATCTCGTCCCACTCCTCGTAGTGCTGCGACCAGAACGCCGTGCCCCACGCGTCGTTGAGCGCCTCGATCGTGCCGTAGCGGGCTTCGAGCCAGACCCGGAACGCGCGCGCGGCGTCGTCGGAGTAGTCGTAGAGGTTGTGGCATCCGAGCTCGTTGGAGATGTGCCACGCGACGACGGCGGGGTGGTCACCGTAGCGCTCGGCGAGCGCGCGGACCAGGCGCAGTGCGTACTCGCGGAACACGGGCGAGGTCGGCCGCCAGTGTTGGCGGGCGCCGGGCCAGAGGATCGTGCCGTCGACGGTCTGCGGCAGGATCTCGGGATGCCGCCGGGCCATCCACGAGGGAGGCGACGCCGTCGCGGTCGCCAGGTCCACGTCGATGCCGTTCGCGTGCAGCAGGTCGATGATCTCGTCGAGCCACGAGAAGTCGAACTCGCCGGGGCGGGGCTCGAGCAGGCCCCACGAGAAGATACCGAGCGAGACGATGTTCACGCCCGCCGTGCGCATGAGGCGAATGTCGTCGTCCCACACCTCGCGAGGCCACTGCTCGGGGTTGTAGTCGGCGCCGTAGCGCATGGTCCCGGGCTCCTGCGAGCCGTCCTTCACCCAGCGATAGTTCTGCACGCGACAACGCTAGCCCAAAAACGTGCAGGTGCACGGTTTCACGTGATCTACTGTTCGACTATGACCGATGCACCGGCCCGCGGACCGTACGCGAAGTCCGCCGCGCGGCGCAGCGAGATCATCGCGACGGCGACGGCCGTCTTCGGTACGCACGGGTACCGGGGCGGGTCCCTGCGCCAGATCGCGAAGCAGCTGGATCTCGGCCTCACGACCGTCATGCACCACTTCCCCACGAAGGTGTCGCTGCTGGCAGCCGTCCTCTCGCAGGAGGATGCCGCCGACACGGACTTCCTCGAGCGCTCCGCCCGGGACGGCTTCATCCCCACGGTGCTCGCGATCGTCGAGCGGAACATCGCCCGGCGCGAACTCGTGCGCATGTTCACCGTTGTGCAGGCCGAGGCGACGCACGCCGACCATGAGGCGCACGAGTGGCTGCGGCAGCGCTACGCGTCGGTCATCCCCGACTACCGCGACGCGATCGAGCACGACCGTGCGGCCGGACGGTTGACCACGACGGAAGACGCCACCATGCTCGCCGACCTCGTGATCGGCACGTGGGAGGGCATCCAAGTGCGCTGGCTCGCCGACGGCACGGACCCCGTCGCCGCGATGCGCGTCGCGCTGGACGCTCTACTCAGGCCGAAGGTGTGAGCCGCGGGTCGATCATCGTCATCCCCGCGGGCGACGCCGAGTCCATGACCGGCAGCAGCTCGGCGGCCTGCTCGAGCGACACGGTCCGCTCGATGAGGTCCTGCGGGCGGAGCGTGCCGCGGGCGATGAGCTCCAGCATCCCCGGGTAATCCTCGGCCGCCATGCCGTGACTGCCGAGCAGATCGAGCTCCCACGCGATGGCGCGCGCCAGCGGTGCTGGAGTGAGACCGGATGCCGAGGGCAGCAGCCCGACCTGCACGTGCCGGCCCCGGCGGCGCAGGCTGTGGATGGCATCCGCGCAGGTCTGTTCGCTGCCGACGGCGTCGATCGAGACGTGGGCGCCGCCACCCGTGATCGCGTGCACGGCCTCGGGCACGTCGCGCCCGTCCGCGACGATGACCTCATCCACGCCGAGAGTGCGTGCGACGTCGAGCGCCGCGACCGACCGGTCGACCGCGACGACCTTCGCGCCGAGCGCCTTCGCGATCATGACGGCGCTGAGCCCGACCCCGCCGGCTCCGACGATGACGACCCACTCCCCCGGGGTCAGGTGCGCACGCGCGGTGAGCGCACGGTAGGCGGTGGCGAAGCGGCATCCGAGTGCGGCGGCAGCGGCGAACGAGATCGACTGCGGCACGGCGACGAGGTTGCGGTCGGCGGCATGGAGGGCGACCCGCTCGGCGAACGAACCCCAGTGGGTGAAGCCGGGCTGCTGCTGGTCGGGGCACACCTGAGCGTTGCCGGTGCGGCACCAGTCGCACCGGCCGCATCCGCAGACGAACGGCACCGTGACCCGGTCGCCGACCGACCAGTTCTCGACGCCTGCGCCGACCTCGACGACGACGCCCGCGAGCTCGTGCCCGGGAACGTGGGGCAGGGCGATGTCGTCGTGTCCGACCCAGGCATGCCAGTCGCTGCGGCAGAGGCCCGTCGCGTGCACCTCGATGACGGCGCCGCCCGCGGGCGCGACCGGATCGGGGACCTCGGTGACGACGAGGGGTCCTGCGATCCGTTCCATCACCATCGCGCGCATGCCTCGATTCTGCCGCGCGTCAGGACCGCGTGAGCTCCCGGAGCACGGCGATGACGTCGTCAACCGCGGGCGGGCGCGGCCCGGACCGGAAGACCACGCCCATGTC
This sequence comes from Microbacterium sp. LKL04, assembly GCF_900102005.1. NCBI lineage: Bacteria > Bacillati > Actinomycetota > Actinomycetes > Micrococcales > Microbacteriaceae > Microbacterium > Microbacterium sp. LKL04. Next base: position 2,298,500 of record NZ_LT627736.1, read on the forward strand.
GCGCGCCGCGCGCGGATCGTCGATGGGCCGCTGCACGCACCCGTCGAGCGGATGCGGCACCTCGGGCCCGATGGCGATGCCGAGCCCCGCGGCGACGAGACCGTGCAGGGTGCGCAGATCGTCGCCCTCGAAGGCGATGTCGAGCGGCACGCCCTCGGCGGCGAAGAGCTGCTCGAGCGTGCGGCGCAGTCCGTACCCCGGCTTGAGCGTGACGTGCGTCTCACCGACGACGTCCGCGAGCGAGACCCGCGCGGCCGTCGCGAGTCGGTGCCCCTCGGGGACAACGACGACGAGCGGCTCGTCGTAGAGGTGGAGCGTTTCTCCGGAGGGATGCGTCGCGGCGGCCCCCGAGACGATCGCGAGGTCGGTCCGTCCAGAGTCGAGTTCGGCGAGGCACGCGTCTCGTGCGCCCTGCCAGAGCTGCACCCGGATGTCGGGGCGCGCCTCGCGCAGCCGCCGGACGAGCCGCGGGACGAGGTTCTCGCCGAGCGAGTTCTGGAACGCGAGCCCGACGGTCGACCGGGCGTCGTCGAGGGAGTCGAGCGCGTCCTGCGCCGCGCGGAGGGCGACGCGGACGCCGGGCAGCATGCGACGCGCGGCGTCGGTGAGCCGGATGCCGCGGCCGTCCCGCGCGACCAGCGCGACGCCGAGCCGCGACTCGAGCTGGCGGAGCGCACGGCTCACGGTCGGCTGCGGCACCCCGAGCGCCTCGGCCGCGCGGGTGACGTGCTCGTCCTCACCCAGTGCGTCGAGCAGCGGGAGGTGCGGCAGCAGGTCCACGAGGCGGTCACGACTCATGCGCGAACGCTATCGCTTCACACACATAGGTATTGGATCTGAATGCGACGCGTGCCTACCGTGGAGCGTGTGACGACCGTCGGCATCCCTCCCCTCACCGCGTCGCCCCGTCGGCTCGGCGCGGCGATGTGGACGACGGGCATCGCGACGTTCGGGGTGCTCTACGCGCCGCAGGGCCTGCTGACGGGCATCGCCGAGACGTACCGGCTCACCGCGGCCGACGCGTCGTGGGTCGTGTCGGCGGCGACGCTCGGGCTTGCCCTGGCGATCCTGCCGTGGGCGCTCGCTGCCGACCGCTTCGGACGGAGACGGATGCTGCGGGTCGCCGCCGTGGCCGCGGCGGTCATCGCCGTCGCATCGCCTCTGCTGCCGGGGTTCGCCGGGCTGCTGGTGGGAAGGTTCCTGCTCGGCGCGGCGCTCGGCGGCATCCCGGCTCTCGCGGTCGCGTATCTGCACGAGGCCGCAGGTCCGCAGCGCGCGGGGGTCGCGGCAGGAGCGTACGTCGCCGCGACGAGCGTCGGCGGGCTCGCGGGGCGGCTCGTCGCGGCGCCGGTGGGCGAGGTCGTCGGATGGCGGCTGTCGCTGGAGCTGCTCGGCATCCTCGCGGCAGCCCTGACCGTGCTGTTCGCGGTGCTGTTGCCGCCGACCGAGGAGCACCGGCCGGTGCCGCTCGCCCGCAGCCTGCGCGTCCTCGGACGACAGGCTGTGAACCCGCGCGCACTCCCGCTGTATGCGATCGGCGCGATGGTCGTCGGGGCGATGGTCGCGGTCTTCAATGCGCTGGGCTTCCGCCTCGAAGCCGCGCCGTACTTCCTGTCGGCGACGGCTGTCTCGCTGGTGTTCCTGACGTACCTGTCGGGCACGGTGACCTCACGTCTGTCCAGCGCGCTCGTCCAGCGTTTCGGGACCCGGATGCCGCTGGTCGCCGCCGGCGCTGCGATGGTCGTCGGCGCCGTCATCACCCTCGCGTCGCCGGTGGTCGTCATCGTGCTCGGAGTCCTGCTCATCACGGCGGGGATGTTCCTGGCCCACGCGACGGCGAACGCCGCAACCGCGCGAGCCGGTGGCTCGGGCCGACAGCACGCGGTGGCGCTGTACAGCGTGGCGTACTACATCGGCTCGAGCGTGCTCGGAACGATCGGCGCGGCAGCGTGGACCGCGGGCGGGTGGGCCGCCCTGGCCGGACTCGTCGCTGTGCTCGGGATTCTGGTGGTGACCGCTTCCGTCAAGGTGCGGGACTAAGTCCCTCCCGTTCGCTACAGTTCCGGGCATGAACAGCTATGGGGATTACGCGGGGCTCGGCGCCGGCCTGATCATCTTCGGGATCATCATCTACGTCGGCATCTTCGCTCTCGCGCTCTGGGTCGGGTATCTCATCCAGCGCACCGCGGTGAAGAACGGCATGCTGCGCGCGATGCAGGAAAGCGGCATGATCTTCGCGCCGCGGCCGGGTGCGCCCTATCCGGGGGGCGGGCAGCCCGGGGCTCAGCCGCCCTACCCCGGAGGCGGACACCCCGGAGCTCAGCCGCCGTACCCCGGTCAGCCCCCGGTGGGCGGCCAGCCCCCGGTGGGAGGTCAGCCCCCGGTTCCGCCGCAGACGCCCCCGCAGGCTCCGCCGGCGCGCCCGTCGAACGACTGATCGCTGCGACGGGCGGACGCCTCCGAGCCTTGCTAGGCTTACGAGGCGCCTCCGGGCGCAGTGGGGCTGTAGTTCAATGGCAGAACATCTGCTTCCCAAGCAGATAGCGCGGGTTCGATTCCCGTCAGCCCCTCCATTGTGACTTCTCGTGCAAGGTGGCACTTTCTCGACCCGGGTGTCACTTCTCGTTTCGACACGGGCGGGCCATCGATCGAATCCGTGATCGGGATACTCGCGCTGACCAGCCCTCAACTGCCGTCGCCGCGCGACAGGCTCGAAAGATCCACCAGGTGCCGCTCACCAGCTGCCGCACCGAGCACTCGGTCGCGCAGACCTATGTAGCCACTGAACGCTGGCATGCGCCCAGCCACTCCTCCGCCCCAGCCCCGAAGCCTTCGCAGGGCGATCCATCTCCAAAGCCTCTCGAAGCACTCACGGACTTATCAATCTACGAGCTACATCTGGTCCACCTTTTGGCGGAAGCGCGCCCTCGTCGCGACCGCTTAGCCTGCTCGAAATGCCGGATAGGCAGGAATACAGGGGGGAACTATGGAAGAGATTCAGTACAGACGGGGAGTGCGGGTCGGCGGGGTTTCCGTTGCCGTCGGAGCCTTGATCCTCGGGCTACTCCAAGCGACACCGGCCACTGCCGACGAGGGCTATTCCGCCGCAGAATCAGAAGCTCTAGCTGCGGTGGCGCTGTCAGGCGTAGATGTCGCGGTGCCCGAGGCGGGCGAGGTCGGCGCTTTCACCGCCGAGGGCGGGGCCTTCACTGCGGGCGAGACCAGTTTGGATCCTGACGCCGGTTCTGTTGATATCGGGGTCGACGGGCTCGCTATTGGCTTGCCTGCCGCGGGAGGCTTCGAGCTCACACGTGACGGGATCGCGATTTCCCCCTCCGAGAACGGTCTCGGAGTCGCTGTCGTGCCTGCAGAAGGTGGGCTAACGAGTCGCGTGCTCACTGTCGCGGACGAGACGTTCAGTTCGTCCCCGACTCACCGGTACGACTACGACATCTCGCTGGACGCAGGCACGGAACTTCGTCAGCTGTCCAACGGGGAAATCATCATTGTTCGGACAGACGTAGCTGTTCCCGCGATAGATGAGGACTGGGTTCCCAACCACGACGTCGACCTAGTCGACTACGAAGCGGGCTTGGCGGAGTCTGCTGAGGGTGTAGGCGAGCAGGACGGCGCCGTCGGCGCCGACGAAGTAGTTGTCGCTTCGTTCGAACCCGCGTGGGCGGTTGACGCTGAAGGCGTCCTGCTTCCCACTACGTACGAGATCGAGGGGACGACGCTGACGCAGGTCGTTGACACCGAGGGCGCTGCGTTCCCGGTGGTCGCCGACCCCATTCCCTTGATCATCATCGCTCTCGGCGCAGCCGTTCTGCGAGTGGGCGTGCCTGTCGCAGCCCGCGCATTCACCGTCGCTCGGATCATCCCCGGGGCTCGCCTGATTGCCAGCAACGGTTACAAGTCGTTCCCTGCCTTCAAGAGCGCCGTCGGACATGCGAAGCCCAACCATCAATGGCACCACATCGTCGAGCAAAGTCAGGTTCAGAAGTTCGGAGCGCAACTGATTCACAACAAGCACAATCTCGTACAGGTGCCGACTAAAGTCCACCAGAAGTGCATCAACTCCAAGATGGCAACGAGCAAAACGGCGTTCTCGTTGAAGATCGACGGTCAGACCTTCAAGTTCGCCACGGGCGCCACGATGCGATCTAGAGTGCAGAAGTACAGCCTAGAGAATCAGCACCGTATCGGCATCGCCCTCCTGCGGTACTGCGGCGTCAACATCTAAGTGGCACGGGTGAGGCGCTCGGGAACCGGTCGCCTTACCCGTCCTACGTAAGGAATACTCATGCATCCACGGACCTGGATTGAAGGCAACGAGCTCTGGATGAGGTTCTGTGAGGCTCACGAGGCAGCGGTTGCGGCGGAGTCCGATGTCGAAATTCCTCGCGTTCGGGTCAGCAAGATCGTTCGCGCCGCCGACGAACTGGAATCATCCGTCAAACAGGACGCGGGCATCATGCAGAGTCTGCGTGAACTCGACCCCGCTGCCCTTGACGAGGCCGGTTCCGACCTTCTCGACACTCTCCTCGGCAGACCGATGGATGAATGGGAAGACGACCCCGCGGACTTCGTCGAACGATATGGTACCGACGGCGTTCTGATCGCCCCCGCCGTCTACTTCGCGGGTGTCGAGCAGCAGAACCAGGCCCACGACAAAGAGGCGGGCCCCTACGCCGGCGAGTATCTCCGCGAGCCTGACGATCAGCGGCAGCGACTGCTGCACCGCGTGGGCGGCGTTCCCACAACCGTCCCCAGTGTCGACAGACCTGACTCCGTGTTCCTCATGCAGGTCGATCTCCTCTGCCTCCACGATGCGTTCTCATGGGACGAGCCCATCGCGTCATTCCTGAAGGATTCACTTCTCCCGTCTGACGGTGTGCTTCAGCTGTTCCACACCACGACCGGCGACAGCACCACGGACCCCTTTCTCCGCGGAGGCGGTGCGCAGGTCCTCCACCTGACCGAAGCTCAGCTCCGGGATCGCGACGATCCCCGTCTCGTTGCGACCGACTATCCGGTCAGCATCCCTTCCCCTTCCGTCTTCCCGACATTCGCGCTCGCCGGTCACCGTGAGGCCGACACCGACCTCGCGGTCAGCCTGCAGAACGAGGCAGACCGCGCTGCGGGCTTGCGCGGAGGCGTAGACGTCCCCACGCACCGGCACCAGATCGCGCCGCGGTGGAGTCGCATTCTCGGGCTTCCCGACCTCTCCTACGGTCTGGACGACGGCGACCGCGACGTCCTGGAAAAGGAACTACCCCTCAGCGGGGACGACCGCCACCTTCTCCTCTTCAACCTCGCCTCAGACCATCAGTTCGATGGCGTGTTCGGAGATGCAGGCCGACTCGAGGTCTGGCTGAGGGGAAGTGATCTGGCGAAGGCACGATTCAGCGAGGTCGTCTCTTTCCTGCGATCACACTAGCGAGGGCGACGGCGATTGAAATCTCAGCGCTTATCGAAGCGATTTAATCACCTGATCAGGGGCATTCCTTCGACGAAGTGTCATCAAGCCTGAGAATCGCCACCCACCACGCCAAGCGGGATCCCACCATTCATCAGTGCCAACAACTCGGATAAGCCCTCACCCAGTGTCATCTTGAACGAGAAGTCACATCCATTGTGACTTCTCGCGCGGGATCACCGCGGGATCCATACGCGCATCGTCGAGGGCCCGCGGTTGCCCCACTCTCGATAGGGAATGAGGCGCACTCGCGTCTCTTCGACCACCGGATCGACCGCGTCGCCATATGGCCATGAGGCTTCCTCGGACGCGCGAACGCCGACTCGGAGCAGGATCTCGCCGCCCCGCACATCCAGTTCCGGGTCGCCGACGACGACGGCTCGATCCACGTCGGCACCGAGGTCGATCGACTCGAGGGCGTAGACCACCGGACCCCGTTCGACCGCGATGGACCCCCGGACGGCGTCGATGAGCGGGTGGGGATGCGTCACACGGGGCGCCATGGGCAGCGTCAGGACAACCTCTTCACCGACGGCGAAGGAACGCCGCACGCTGACAGTCCCGGGCTCGGCGGTTCGAGTGCCATCCGCATCGGAGATCGTCGCCCCGACCGCCCACGCCGGCACGCGCAGAGTGAGCGACCACGGCCCGCCGGTCGACTCCGTGATGACGAGGCGGATGTCGCCTGCATCCGGGTAGGACGTCTCGACGCGCACGCCGACCGTCACCCCGGGCCGGAGTATCGTGCGGATCTCGGAACCGGCGTACTGGTGCACCTGGATACCGTCGTCGTCCGCCGTGGCGAGGTAGGCGCCGAGGGCGGCGAACGTCCGCGCGACATTAGGTGGGCAGCAGGACACGTCGAACCACGGTGCGCGCGACGACGAGGATGCCCTCGGGGACGTCGACTCCGGATCGGCGGGCTCGCCCGGCACACGCTGGTGGAGAGTGTTGGCGTAGAAGAACGACGTGCCGTCCTGCCCCACCGCCGTCGCCACGACGTTGTAGAGAGTGCGCTCGATGAGGTCAGCGTGTTCCGGAGACCCGTCGGACAGCAACAGTCTCCACGAGAGCATCATCGAGGAGACCCCGGCGCACGTTTCCGAGTACGCGCGGTCGGAGGGCAGCTCCCAGTCCTGCCCGAAAGCCTCGTCCTGGTGGTGAGATCCCTGACCGCCCGTGAGGTACGTACGGCGGGCGATGGCGTGCGAGGTCTGACGCCGGACGGCATCCAGCAGATCCGCATCGCCTCGTTCGACAGCGACGTCGACGGCACCGGCGGCGAGATAGTTGGCGCGCACCGCGTGGCCGCGAAGGGAGTCGGCCTCGCGTACCGGAACGTCGTCCTGGAAGTAGACCCTGCCCCATTCGATGTCGGCGAGCGTGCCGTGGCCGCGACGCTCGACGAACAGGGCCGCCTGATCGATGTATCCGGGCTCGCCCAATGCTCTGCCGAGCTCGGCCAGGCCGGCCTCGATCTCCGCGTGCCCGCACACCCGCTCGATGCCCCCCTCGCCGAACGTGCGGCAGACGAGGTCCGCAGCACGACGCGCGACACCGATGAGCCCGTCGTCTGCGTCGGGCCGCGTGCGGTGACGGGCGACCGCCGCTTGGAAGAGGTGACCGAGGCAGTACAGTTCGTGGCCCCACTCGAGGTCGGACCAGCGCGGAGCTTGGCCGGGGCGGCCGAACATGGTGTTGACGTAGCCGTCCGGCTCCTGGGCGGCGGCGACCCGTGCGACGACGGCGCGGAAGTTCTCCTCTGATCGCTCGTCGGGCTCGCGGCCGAGCTCCCATGCGAGCGCCTCCAGGTACTTGAAGACCTCCGAGTCGGAGAACTCTCGTCCGCGGCGCCCCTCGGGAAGGTCACCCGCAGCGGCCAGATCGAAGTTCCCGAGCCAGCCTTCGGACTCGAGCCGCGCCCGGATGTGGGGAATGGTCGCTGCGGCGTTGCGCCTCTGACGCTCGGCCCAGAAGCCGTCGGTCAGCCGGACCTCGCTGAGGCCGAGCGGACGGAATCGACCTCTTGAGGGATCGGCCGGCGCAATGGGTCGGGAAACAGCGGTGTCGACGATCGGAGTGGTCATGGTCATCCCTTGAAAGCGCCGGACATGAAGCCGCGGACGTAATGACGTTGAAGGATCAGGAAGAGAAGGATGCAGGGCAGCGCCAGCACGACGACCCCCGCCTCCGTCGCGCCGTAGTCGACGACGCCCTGGACCTGGCCCCGCAGGTTGGCGACCGCGAGAGGCAGCGTCATCCGCGCGGAGTCGTTGATGAGAATGAGCGGCGCGAAGAAGTCGTTCCACGCGGTGAGGAAGGCGAACAACCCGACGGTGATCAATCCCGGCTTGACGGCGGGGATCAGCACGCGCCACAGCGCGCTGAATGCGGAGCACCCATCGACCATGGCGGCCTCGTCGAATTCCTTGGGGACCGATTCGAACGACACTCGCATCATGAACATCGAGAACGGCAACTGGAACATGGTGATCACCAGGGCCACCCCGACGAGCGAGTTCTGCAGGCCGACGGCGTTCAGCAGGACGTAGAGCGGGATCAACAGCGTCGCGTACGGCACCATCAAGATCGCGAGCACCAGGAGGAACAGCACGTTCTTGCCCGGGAAATCGAATCGGGCGAACGCGTACCCGCCGGTCAGTGACAGCAGCAGCGTCAGCGCCACCGTCAAGATCGATACGAACAGGGAGTTGCCGAGGTAGACCCAGATCCCCGCCTGATAGTCGGCGAGGGCGAGGTAGTTGCCGAAGCCCCAGCCCTCCGTCTGGCTCGTACCCGCACGGGGGCCCACCGATGACACCGCCGTCCAGATGAGCGGGTACAAGAAGATGATGGCGAGGGCTGTCGTGAAGACGGCATAGGGGATGCCGAGGACGAGGCGCTGTGCGCGGGAGCGACGCCGTCGCGGCGAGTCGGGGGTCGACCCCGGGGCTACGAGGGTGCGCGTGGCGGTCATGGTCATCGGAGGTCAGCTCTCGTCGGGGCGGCGGAAGGCACGCAGCTGGAAGAAGTTGATGACGATCAGAGCGAGCAGCACGAGCACCGAGAGCGCTCCGGCCACTCCGAGGTTGTTCTGCCCTTGGAACGCGACGCTGTAGATGAGCTGCACGATCGTGACCGTGCTGTTGTCGGGCCCGCCCTTGGTGAGGATGTAGAACTGCTCGAACGCGAGCAGGGAGCCGGTCACGCACATGACGGTGGTGAGCGCGAAGGTCGGCCGCAGAAGCGGCACGGTGATGTCGCGGAAGGTCTGCCAGCGCGAGGCACCGTCGATCCGCGCGGCCTCGTACACCTCGTCGGGGATTCCCTGCAGGCCCACCAGCATGAGCAGCATGTAGAAGCCCGCGTACCGCCACACGATGAGGAAGACGGTCGACCAGAGCGCACCCTCGGGCGTACCCAGGAACGTGATGCCCCAGGCATCCATCAGATCGGCGAAGGGCCCAGCGAGAGGCGAGTACAGGACGTAGAAGAGCAGCGACGCGGACGCGAGGCCCAGGGCGGAAGGGACGAGGAAGGCCGTGCGGAGCAGCCCCTTCCAGCGCGTGCTCTCCTGCACGAGCAGGGCGAGTCCGAGGCCGAGACCGATCAGCAGGACCGTCGTGATGACGGTGTAGAGCAGCGTGAACCGGATCGAATCCCAGAACAACCGGTGATCGACGGCATCGACGTAGTTCTCGGGGAGGTTCAGCCCGCGGTTGCCACCCAGGAGCGGCCAGTCCGAGCCCGACATCTGGAGGACGAGCAACAGCGGGATGACGAACAGGAAGACGACGAACAGCGCCGTGGGAGCAGCGAAGCCCCAGCCCTGTGCCGGCCCGCCGAGGGGGCGACGCGCCCGCCGGCGGGCGGGAGCGGGAGGTGCGGTGACGACCATGTCGACCTTTCGTGGAGGGGATGCCGGCGGGAGCCGCGCGGTCGGCGCGGCCCCCGCCGAGGATCACTGCTGCAGGATGGCGGTGATCTCTTCGTTGTCGGCGTCGACCGTGTCCCCGTCGCCGAGGACGGCGTTGCGGACGAGCGTCAGCCACGGGCTGCCCGGGGCGTTGAAGGCCTGCTGGAAGTTCAGCGCGACGGGGGTGTCACCCTGACCCGCGACCTCGTTGATGGTCACCAGTCGCGGGTCCGCCTCGGAGTACTCGTTCGACGCGAAGTCCGCTCGTGAGACGACGTCCTTGTTCTTGGCGAGGACACCGACCTGAGCGTCCTCGGACATGAGCCAGTTGAGGAAGTTCCACGCCTGGGGCGACTGCTTCGAGTCCTTCGAGATGCCGATGCCGTCACCACCGACGAAGGTCGAGGCGCCGCCGTCGGGACCGGCGATACCCGCCACGCCCGCGTCGAAGGGCGTGGAGGACAGAAGCGTGGCGGGGTAGTACATGAGCCCGACCTTGCCTTCGGTGAATCCCGCCGTCCAGGTCGGCCCGGCCTCATCCTGGGAGCTGGGCAGAACGGCGCCCGAGTCCCACAGGTCCTTCCAGGTCGAGTAGACCTCCTTGGCGGTGTCGCTGGCGAGCAACGACTCCATGCCATCGGCACTCAGCACGTCCTCGCCATCGGCCCACACCGTGGGGAACCACGTGAAGACGAGGCATCCGCCGCAGTTCAGCCCGGTAGCCGTGCCGTAGACGTCCGGCTTGTCGAGGGCCTGGATCGCCTTGGCCGCCTCGGCGAACTCTTCGAGGTTCGCCGGCGCCTTCTCCGGGTCGAGTCCGGCCTCCTCGAACAGCTCCTTGTTCCAGAACAGCATGGAGAGGTCGAGGACGAACGGGAGCACGTGCTCCTTGTCGTCGACCGTGCCGGCACTCAGGTGCCCCTTGTTGATCTCATCCTTGAAGTCGAGGCCGTCGATCTGCGCGCTGATGTCTTGGAACAAACCCTGCTCGACCCAGTTCGGAACGTAGACGATGTCCGCAGCGAAGAGGTCCGGGAGCCCGTTCGAACCGGCAGCGGCCCCCACCTTGGCGACGTAGTCGTCGTTGGGCACGACCGTCAGCTCGACCTGGTTCTCATGCGTGTCGTTGTAGGCCTCGACGAGGAGCTTCGCCTGCTTCTCGAGCGGTGCGCGCGTCCACAAGGTGAGAGTGGAGCCGTCGTCCACGCCTTCGGCGGGGATGTCGGCAGGCGCCGCCCCCGTCGTGTTCCCGCCACCTGCGCAGGCGGCCAGCGAACCGGCCAGGAGCCCGGCAGTGATCAGTGCAGTGAAAGTCCGCCGTCGGGACCGGCGAGGGATGGTGGTCATTGCGAGTCCTCTTACTCTCCGTCGAGTGAGCGTGTGGGTGATCACACGGCCCTGGTGCTGCGGATCTCGAAACTATCGAAACCCATTTCGGGACACTAGCGCCGGTTGTTCGCTAGGGTCAATAATGGATTCCGAAATCTTTTCGAAAGGTAGGTCCGTGTCGCTCGACGAAGTCGGTTCTCGCATGGCCACTCTGGGCGATGTCGCTCGCGCCGCCGGAGTGTCACTCGCCACCGCATCGAAGGCGATGAACAACCGCAGTGACGTGGCGGCGAGCACGCGACGGCGGGTACTCAAGGCGGCGGACGAGCTCGCCTTCACACCGAACCCGATGGCCAAGGGGCTCTTCGCGGGCCGAACCGGCACCGTGGGGCTGCTGACGAGCGACCTCGACGGACGCTTCATGCTCCCGATCCTCATGGGCGCCGAAGACGCCTTCGGAGCTGGGCAGGTGAATGTCTTCCTATGCGATGCCCGCGGAGATGCCATTCGCGAGCAGCATCACCTTCGCGCCCTCCTGAGCAGACGAGTCGACGGGATCATCGTGGTCGGCCGTCAGACCGACCCGCGCCCCTCGCTCGGTCAAGAGATCCCCGTCCCGGTCGTCTACGCATATGCGCCCTCCGACGACGATCGCGACCTGTCCCTCACTCCCGACAACCGCGCCGGCGGCCGCTTGGCGATCGAGCACCTGCTCGCGTGCGGGCGCTCACGGATCGCGCACGTCTCCGGCGACCCCACCTACGCCGCCGCTCGCGAGCGGCTCGAAGGCGCACGCACCGCACTCGCGGACGCGGGACTCGATTTCGTCGGCGAACCCCTCTCCGGCGATTGGTCCGAGCACTGGGGAAGGGATGCCGCGAGCACTCTTCTCACTCGACACCCCGACATCGACGCCATCTTCGCCGCATCCGATCAGATCGCGCGCGGCGTACTCGATACGGCGCGCGACCTCGGCAGAACAGTCCCCGACGACCTCGCCGTCATCGGGTACGACAACTGGGAGCTCCTGGCCACCAACTCCCGCCCCGAGCTCACCAGCATCGACGCCAACCTGCAGCAGCTCGGAAGGCGCGCGGCGCAGCACGTCTTCGAAGCGATCGACGGCTCCACGCGAGAGTCCGGCATCCGGAACCTGCCGGTGCGGTTGGTGATCCGAGGGTCGACGGTCGCGCGGCGGTAGCCCCTTCCTACCGACGGGTGGAACGGTGACCTCGCCGCTGACCCGGACCCTACAGCCGGCGAAACCCCTCAGCCCTCGAGTTCCTCCAGCTCTCGGAGCGCCTGCCTCGCACGGCGCAGTCGCTCGACCTCGGGCTCGTCCCACCAGTACGGACCGCGCTCGCCGAGCCCGTGCTTTGCGAGGTCGACCCGCCGGCGAGCCGCTGAAGTGGCATCCGGATCGCCCTTCGCACGGCGCACACCCGACCTGCCGCGCCCGAGATGGGACGTCAGCGCCGCGACGAGGTCAGCGGGCAGGGACGGGTCGGTGCGCCGCCACCGGCGACCGTTGATGACGAGCCAGCGCTCGTCGTCGGAGTCTGAGTCATTCGCCATCGGCAATCCTTTCCGCCAGGCCCGGCCGAGCGTCTGGAATGCTCCCATTCAGCAGCGGGGGCACAACCGACGAGAAGAGTCACGCCGAACGCAGTCAGGACCATCCCACACCCCCGGCGCTCTCATGGGAGTCGAAGCTATCGGTGCCCGCCGCAGCGGCACCACCCGTTCGAGCAATGAGGCGGCCGACCGGATCATCACGACGTGGTGCGGAAGACGAACTCCCGCAGGCGCGGGTCCGCCGGATCACCGTCATGATGCCCCTTCGCCACCGGCAGCCAGCCGAACGGCGCCTCACTCTCGAGCAGACTCGGCACTCTCGCCATCGGAAGGTTCTCGGCGATCCCCACGCTGTCCAGCACGGGGAGGTCGGCCAACGGCGAGACGTCGACGACGTCTGCGCCGACGAGGAGGGCGGGGTTCTCGATGTGGAGGCTGCGTAACGCCCGACATCCGGACAGCGCAGCGACATCTCGACACCGCAGCGTCAGGAGGAGCATCGAATCCAGCTTCTTCGGTGGGTCCTCCCATCGGAAGGCGGCGGTCTGCCGCTTACCCTGCAGTTTCAGATGCGCGAGGGCTGAGCATCCGTCCCCCGCCGTGATGACCTCGCCACCGACCCGGCCGAGGACGAGGTTTTCCAGCCGGGGAAGGCCGACCCACCCGTCCGCGGCGAAGTCGGAGGACTCCGAATGGATGCGGGTCGCCCAGCGGAGGTCCGCCGTGGGCACAGGACGCGCGTGATTCGTCCTGACGATCAACGATCGAACGCTCGTCTCCTCGAGGATCGCCAGCGACGGGGTGACGATCCTGCCGCGCAACTCGATGAAGCGGAGCGCGGGCACTTCCGCGATCCACCGCAGAGAGGATGCCGCGTCCACAGACTCATGGTCGAGGAGGATGCCTTCATGTCCTTCTTCGACCAGCCGGCGGGTGTCGTCGGACGTCACCGGTCCGGTGATCCTGGCGATCCGCGAGAACGTCTCGCCCTCATCGACGAAACTCATGCGGGGGTCACGGCAGGCCCGGAGTCCACGTCGGCTCGGCGCTCGACGCGCCGTCCGCGCTTCCGCTCGCGGTGTACGTCGTCCCGTCGAGGACGAGCTCGACGTCGTAGTCGACGGCACCATCCTCGCCCAGCGTCGCCATCTGCGATGGGGACAGGCGGGAGAAGAGCGTGAGGTCGCCGGGTTGGTCGCATGCCCAGTCCGGGATGGCGAGTTGGAGGTCGACGCCCCCTCCCTCGCCGCGGAGCGCGATCGTCGCCGCCACGGCGGTGAGCGGAGAGGTCACGTCACGGAGGTGGAGCTGCACGGAACCGCCCTCTCCGTCCGGACTCGCCGTGACGTCGAGCGAGCTCGTGGCCGGCACGTCGAACGTAGTCGTGGTCGTCCACCTCACGTAGGCCTGAGACGACCCGACCGTGCCGCCGATCGGCAGACCGGGGCCGCTCCCGGCTTGGAGCCACAGGGCGTACGTGTCGGCCTCCGAGCGGTTCGCGACCTTCCACCACCCCCTCCCGAGGTCGGTGATCTCCGGCTCGGACAGATCCGGGCCGCAGCCGACGACGTCGCCGCCCCGCTGCTCGGCGAACAGCATCCATCCGTCCTGCCGCACGAAGACGTACAGGTCGTCCCCGGTGATGGCGGGCACGTCATCGGGCATGCCCGCGTACCCGGCCTCCTCGGGCAGGGATTCGAGCCGCAGCTCCGTGTCGGCGGTCCGGACGATGAGGTCGTCAAGGGCGGGAAAGCCCGCGACCTCCGTCGCTACCGGGGAGGGCACTCCGTCCGGCGCATCGTCCAAGTTCTTCGGCCCCGTGGAGATGCAGCCCGAGAGCGCGATCGTTCCGACGAGGAGCGCCGCGACAGCAGCAACGCTCCGCACAGCGAGATTCAGCATGGTCGTTCCCCCGGTCCTCCGCTCACCGTACGCCCTCGTCGCATCTGTCACCGAGGGAATCGATGGCTGTGGCGCACACGTTTCCGTGCTCGCAGGAATGCCGGCGCGCGGCATCCGTTGTATTCAGGTGCATGGCATCGGCCGCGAGAGTCACGGCGCCAGGCCCTGCGAGAAGAGGGAAATGCAATGGCACGGTTCGACGGCAAGACGGCTCTGGTCACCGGCGGCGGCAGCGGCATCGGAGCGGAGATCGCCCGCAAGCTCGCCGCTGAGGGCGCATCGGTGGTCGTCACCGACATCAAGCTCGAGGCGGCTGAGTCCGTCGTGAGGCAGATCACGGATGCCGGGGGCACCGCGTCCGCGTTCGCTCAGAACACGGCGAAATGGCAGGACTCCGAGGCGGCCGTCCGCTACGCGCAGGACACCTACGGCGCCCTGCACCTCGCGGTCAACAACGCCGGGATCGGCGCCGCGCCGCAGAACATCGGTGACTACGACATCGAGGCGTGGGACCGGGTGCGCGCCGTCGACCTCGACGGCGTCTTCTACGGGCTGCGCTTCCAGCTGCCCGCGATGGTGGCCGCCGGCGGCGGTGCGGTCGTCAACATGGCCTCCGTGCTCGGCTCGGTCGGCATCGCGCAGAACGCGGCCTATGTCGCCAGCAAGCACGCCCTCGTCGGCCTCACGAAGGTGGCGGCCCTCGAATACACCGCCCAGGGCGTTCGCACGAACGCGGTCGGTCCCGGCTTCATCGACACCCCGCTCGTGCGCGCGAGCCTCTCGAGCGATGCACTGTCGGCTCTCGAGAAGGAGCATGCGGCGGGACGGCTCGGAACGGATGCCGAGGTCGCAGCGCTCACGCTGTTCCTCCTGAGCGACGACGCGTCATTCATCTCGGGCAGCTACCACCTGGTCGACGGCGGCTACTCCGCCCACTGACGCCACATCACCACCGCGGACGTCGTCCGCCGAGCAGCGCTCGCGGCCGTCAGGCCGTGGGCGCTGTCTCGATGTGCGCGACCGAACGGACCTCGAGGTACCCGCAGAGCTCGGCGGCCGTACCCAGCTCGGCGACGAGTGCGGCAGTCTCCTCCGCCGAGAGGGCGACCTCGTCGAGCTGCGGTTCGAACACGACGCGCCAGCGCGCGTCGCCTCCCATCGGAGGCCGGACGTAGACCGTCGTCGACGCGTTCCGCAGCGGCACGACGACGAGCCCGCCGTCATCACCCCAGGAGTCGTCCTGGATGACGACCTTGATGAGGTCTCCGTCTTCACGCGCGGCGACGAACTCGTCCAGCCAGAGCTGCAAGGTTTCGCGACTGCGGTACGGCATGTGTTCGTCTTCCCGGCGCGGCGGCGTGCCGGTGGCCCCGGCGGGACGACGTCGTGCTCTGTCGCGAGGGTAACACCCCTAGGTGACACCGCCCCGCCGGTTTCTGGACTCAGTCCTGCAGGGTCTCGATATCGATGACGAACCGGTAGCGGACGTCGGAGCGGAGCACGCGCTCGTAGGCCTCGTTGATCTCGCCCGCACCGATCAGTTCGGTCTCGGGGGCGATGCCGTGCTCGGCGCAGAAGTCGAGCATCTCCTGCGTCTCGGCGATCGACCCGATGTTGGAGCCGGCGAACGAGCGACGGTTGCCGAAGAGGGTGAACACCCGCAGCGACAGCGGTTCGGAAGGCGCGCCGACGTTGACCATCGTGCCGTCCAGGCGCAGCAGACGCAGGTAGGACTCGAGCTTCAGCGGCGCGCTGACCGTGTTGATGATGAGGTCGAACGTGTTGGCGAGGGCCGTGAACGTCGAGGCGTCGCTCGTGGCGTAGTAGTGCGTCGCGCCGAACCGCTTGCCGTCCTCCTGCTTCGACAGGCTCTGCGACAGCACCGTGACCTCGGCGCCCATGGCGACGGCGATCTTGACGGCGAGGTGTCCGAGTCCGCCCATGCCGACGACGGCGACCTTCGAGCCGGGGCCGACCTTCCAGTGCGCGAGCGGCGAGTACGTGGTGATGCCTGCGCACAGCAGCGGCGCGACCGACTCGTACGGAAGCGCCTCGGGGATGCGCAGGACGAAGTCCTGGTCGACGACGACGTGCGTCGAATAGCCGCCCTGGGTGATCGTGCCGTCGCGGTCGACGGACCCGTACGTCTGCGTGTTGCCGTTCAGGCAGTAGTTCTCCATGCCGGCGAGGCAGTTCTCGCACTCGCGGCACGAGTTCACCATGCACCCGACGCCGACCCGGTCGCCCACGGCGAAGCCGGTGACATCGGAGCCGACCTCGACGACCTCGCCGGCGATCTCGTGACCGACGACCTGCGGGTAGGTCACCGGACCCCAGTCGCCGCGGACGAGGTGGATGTCGGAGTGGCAGATCCCGGCGTAGCGGATCGCGATCAGGACGTCGCGGGGTCCGGTCTCACGGCGTTCGATCGTCGTGCGCACGAGCGGTTCGGTCGCGGACGGCGCAGCGTAAGCGGCGACAGTAGGCATGGGGGTCTCCTTGCAGATCGATGGACGGATGCCTCGGGTCGGGGCATCCCCCACGCGAAACGCTACGCGCGCTCGCTGATGAGTATCGTCGGAGTGGACCGCGCACAGAAGCCCGGAGGCTCTCATGTCGACACTCTCGCCCACCCCCGTCATCCTGGGCGCGTCCCGCCTCGGCGATCGCCCCGACCCGGAGGCGTTGGCGGACGCGCTCATCCGCTCCTCTCTCGGCTACGTCGACACGAGCAACAACTACACGGGCGGAAAGAGCGAGCAGCTGCTCGGCGATGCGATCCGACGCGCGGGCGGTCTTCCGTCGCACACCGCCGTGTACTCGAAGGCGGACAGCGACCCGGCATCGGGCGCCTTCGACGGCGAGCGCGTCAAGCGATCGCTCGACGAGTCGCTGACGCGCCTCGGACTCGACCGGCTGCCGCTCTACCAGCTGCACGACCCGTACACGATCTCCTTCGCGGAGGCCATGGCACCCGGCGGGGCCGTGCCCGCTCTGCTCGAACTCAGGGAGCAGGGCGTCATCGGGGCGATCGGCATAGCCTCGGGCACGCTGTCGCAGGTGCGCGAATACGTCGACACCAGCGTCTTCGACGTCGTCCTCTCGCACAACCGGTACACGCTCGTCAGCCGGACGGCCGAGTCCCTCTTCCGCGCCGCGCGCGAGCACGGCATGACCGTCCTCAACGCCGCGCCGTTCGGCGGCGGGACGCTCGCGAACGGCGACGACACATTCGGGTACCGACCGATGCCCGACGATTTCGCCGCGCACCTCGGCCGCGTTCGGGATCTCGCCCGCGAGCACGGCGTCGACCTCGCCGCGGCCGCCCTGCACTTCTCGATGCGCAGCCCGCTGGTCGACGCGACGGTCGTGGGGATCACCTCGACGGCCCGCCTCGATGCTCTCGCGCCGCTCATCGAGGCCGAGATCCCCGCGGAGTTCTACGACGCGGTCGAGGCTCTGGGCGCTCCGCCCGCGGGCGTCGAGGACTGACCTCCGGTCAGTTGCGACCGAACCCGTCGAGGTCGGGGTCCCAGTACGCTTCCGGGCCCTCGTCGTACACGGGTTCGGCGGAGCCGGAATCGCCACGCGGATAATGCGGGTGGCGCCGCAGCTGCGCGGCGGCGAAGGAGAAGTCCGGCTCCTCACGCTCCCAATCGGTCGCGACCGACAGGACGTCGTTGCCGACGCCGATGACGAGGGATGCCTCGCCGATCTCGCCGTTCTTCTCGAAGACGATGGGGATCGTGACCGCGTCGGCGCGTCCCACCTCGGCGACGGCTGCGGTCAGGGTGACGAGAGCCTCCGCCACGTCATCGGTCGTGACCACGGTCTCGCCGGCGTAGGTGATGCATCTCATGTGACCACTATGGGTGGCGAGCCCGGTTTCGACCGACCAGTTGCTTTCGGCGCCCGAGCCAGGTACGGCGAGTGCGTCAGGGCTCCTCGACGACGACGGGGTCGACACCGTCGACGGCATCCGACATCCGACGCAGGAAGTCGACGACGTGTTCCTGCGCCTCAGGACTCATCCCGACAGCGACGTCGTACATGAGCCCGTGCATGCGGCCGAGGGTCTCGCGCACTTCCTCGTTCGCGTGCGTCGTCGCCTTCACGAAGATGCTTCGCCGATCCGCCGGATTCGCCAGCCGTTCGATCCGGCCGGTCTTCTCGAGCCGGTCGAGCATCGTCGTGATCGAGGCCGACGTCACCCCGAGGTACTTCACGAGCTCGGCGGGACGAGCGGAGTGGCCGGGCTGGCGGAGCAGGTAGCGCAGGGCGAGCAGCTCGTTCTCACCCATGGACATCGAGTCCCGCGTACGCCGACGCATCGCGGACTCGGCAGCACGGTACGTGCGGAGGGCCTCGAGGACGCGGCGGGCACGTTCGCGCTGGCCGGGCGACTCGTCGTACCAGTACCCGGCCGTCGCTGGCGGCTCCTCGCTGGTCTGCGCGTCGACGTCCGCCACATTCACTCCCCGGTAATGACGCCGTTCACGGCGATCTCGTCGAGAATAGGTGATGAGAGAGGGTGCAGGGATGCCTGTGGCCACGTGTCCGCCGATCCGCTACCCTCCTCGCGACCCGGGGGAGGAGTCCCGATGCCGTTCCGCAGTAAAGAAACCCTCGAGACGTGGGTGTCCGAGTTCCACGACGCCCGGGGCGCGGGCGACCGCATCAAGGTGATCGTCCAGGACGGATCCGACGGATCCGACACGGGGCTCGTCATCGTCCCCCTCGAGAATGCGACCGTTGCGATCTCCATGGAGCCCGTGCAGATCGGCGAGGCCTCGTGGCGCGTGACGTTCGAACCGCAGCCCGACACGACGATCCTCAACAGCCACCAGCTCCACGGCATGGCCGCCGAGCTCGCCGTCGCCGCAGAGTTGTGCTCCTACCTCGAAGCCCGCTCCGTCGGGCACGAGGAGTGACCCCCGGCATCCGTTCTCACATCGCGACCTCTTCGTTTGAGAGGAAGAGGTAACCAAAGCGGTCGATCCCCGTGCGGTCGGGGGAAACACCCGCCCTTTAGCGTCGAGCCTCACACCCGGCTCCACGACTGAAAGGCACTGCGATGACGTACGTCAAGCCCACCGAACTCGTCCAGACCGTGATCGACGCCGGCGCGTCGAAGGTCATGCTCTCGACCCGTGACACCCTCATCCGCTCGATCATGGGCGGCGCGATCCTCACTCTGGCGGCCGCCTTCGCCGTCACGATCAGCGTCACCACCGGCAGTCCGCTCCTCGGCGCCGTGCTGTTCCCCATCGGCTTCGTCATGCTCTACCTGCTGGGCTACGACCTGCTGACGGGCGTCTTCGTGCTGGCCCCGCTGGCGTGGCTCGACAAGCGCCCGGGCGTCACGCTCGGCGGCATCCTCCGCAACTGGGGACTCGTGTTCCTCGGCAACTTCATCGGCGCGTTCGCGATCGCGGTGCTCATGGCGATCGTCTTCACCAATGGGTTCTCCACCCCGCCGAACGAGGTCGGTCAGGCGATCGGGCACATCGGCGAAGGCCGCACCGTCGGCTACGCCGAGCACGGGGCGAACGGCATGCTGACGCTCTTCGTCCGCGCCGTCCTCTGCAACGCGATGGTCGCCACCGGGGTCGTCCTCGCGATGGTCTCGAAAGACGTCATCGGCAAGATCGTCGCGATGTGGATGCCGATCATGCTCTTCTTCTTCATGGGCTTCGAGCACTCGATCGTCAACATGTTCCTGTTCCCCTCGGGCCTGCTCCTCGGCGGCGACTTCACGATCGGCGACTACCTGATCTGGAACGAGATCCCGACGGTGCTCGGCAACCTCGTCGGCGGCCTGCTGTTCGTCGGACTTCCGCTGTACTTCACGTACGGCCGCCCCTCGGCTCCGCGTCGCGTGCGGGCCTCGCGCCGCGAGACCGCCGCCCGCGCCGCCACGGCGGACGCTCCCGTCGCCGCTCGGTGATCGCCGTGGCCCGCCCCGTAAAGAGCCCGCAACACGACGGGACCCCGGCTGCAACGTCGCCCGCATACGGTCACGACATGAGCTCCACCGGCCCCACCCCGCCCCACGTGGTCGTGGTGGGTGCCGGGATGGTCGCCCACCGGTTCGTCGAGAGCCTGCTCAGCCGCACCGACGACGCGTGGCGGGTCACCGTGATCGGCGAGGAGGGGCGGCACCCCTACGACCGGGTCGGCCTCACTTCCTTCTTCGCCGGTGCGTCCGCCGACGACCTCGAGCTCGACGCGGCTCCCCTGGCGGACGAGCGCGTGCGCTTCCTCCGCGGCACGACGGTCACGCGGATCGATCGCAGCCAGGCCGAGGTCGTCACCGACCGCGGCGAGCGCATCGGCTACGACCGGCTCGTCCTCGCGACCGGCTCGTACGCCGCGCGGCTCGCCGTGGACGGCTACGACCACGACGGATGCTTCGTCTACCGCACCCTCGACGACGTCGAGGCACTGGAGCGCTTCGTCGAGCGCCGATCCGCCGAGCTCGGTCGCCGCCTCGTGGGCACCGTCATCGGCGGCGGACTCCTCGGCCTCGAGGCGGCCGGCGCCCTGCAGGGACTCGACGTCGACTGCACCGTCGTGCAGTCCTCGGACCGGCTCATGTCGGCGCAGCTCGACCTGCCCTCCGGCGACGCCCTGCGGCGTCTCATCGAGCAGCGTGGGATCGGCGTGCGGACCTCCGCACTCACGACGCGACTCGACGCCGACCGCACCGGCCAGGTCGTGGGGCTCGAGTTCCGCGACGGCACGTGGGAGCGCACCGACGTCGTCGTCTTCACCGTGGGTGTCCGTCCTCGCGACGAGCTCGCGCGGACGGCGGGCCTGACCGTCGACCCGCGCGGCGGGGTCGTCATCGACGCCGCCTGCGACACCTCCGACCCGCGCATCCTCGCGATCGGCGAGGTCGCGAGCTTCGGCGGGCAGTGCGTCGGTCTCGTCGCCCCCGGGTACGCCATGGCCGAGGTCGCCGCCGCGCGGCTGCTCGGACTCGAGGCATCTTTCGCGGGCTTCGACGTGTCGACCAAGCTCAAGCTCTCGGGTGTCGACGTCGCGAGCTTCGGCGACGCGTTCGCCGAGACGCCCGGCGCGCTCGACGTCGTCTACGCCGACCCCGTCGCCGGCGTCTACAAGAAGCTCGTCGTCTCTGACGACGCGAAGACCCTGCTCGGCGGCATCCTCGTCGGCGACGCGTCGGCCTACGGCTCGCTCCGCCCTCTCGTCGGCGGCGCGCTGGGCGGCGACCCGGTCGCGTACCTCATGCCGCAGGACGGCGTCGCCGCCCCGACCGGCGAGCTGCCGGACGAGGCGCTCGTGTGCTCCTGCAACAGTGTCACGGCCGGCGGCATCCGCTCGGCCGTCCACGACGAGGGCTGCACCGACGTGAAGGGCATCAAGGCCTGCACGAAGGCCGGCGCCGCCTGCGGATCGTGCGTCGGCATGATCACGAAGCTCCTCGGTAGCGAGCTCGCGAAGACGGGCGCCGCCCTCAGCACGTCGCTCTGCGAGCACTTCGCGATGTCGCGCCGGCAGCTCTTCGACGCCGTGCGCGTCTCGGGGCTGTCGACCTTCAGCGCGGTCATCGACCGCTTCGGCACCGGACGCGGCTGCGACATCTGCAAGCCGGTGCTCGCCAGCATCCTGTCGACCCTCACCGGCCGCCACGTGCTCGACGGCGAGAACGCGACGCTGCAGGACACGAACGACCACGTCATGGCGAACATGCAGAAGGACGGCAGCTACTCGGTCGTCCCCCGCATCGCCGGCGGCGAGATCACTCCCGAAGGCCTCGTCGTGATCGGGCAGGTGGCGCAGGACTTCGGGCTGTACACGAAGATCACCGGCGGCCAGCGCATCGACATGTTCGGCGCCCGCCTCGAGCAGCTGCCCGAGATCTGGAAGCGCCTCGTCGACGCGGGCTTCGAGTCGGGCCACGCGTACGGCAAATCCCTGCGCACCGTGAAGTCGTGCGTCGGCTCGACCTGGTGCCGCTACGGCGTGCAGGACGCGGTCGGCATGGCCGTGCAGCTGGAGCTCCGCTACCGGGGCCTGCGATCGCCGCACAAGATCAAGCTCGGCGTCTCGGGGTGCGCCCGCGAGTGCGCCGAGGCCCGCGGCAAGGACGTCGGCGTCATCGCGACCGAGGCCGGCTGGAACATGTACGTCGGCGGCAACGGCGGCTTCACGCCGCGCCACGCGGTGCTCCTCGCCGAGGGTCTCGACGACGCAGGGCTCCTGCAGGCGATCGACCGCTTCCTCATGTACTACGTCTTCACCGCCGACCGGCTGCAGCGCACGGCCCCGTGGTTCGAAGACCTCGAGGGCGGCATCGACGAGCTGCGCCGCGTGATCTTCGACGACTCGCTCGGAATCTGCACCGACCTGGATGCCGCGATGGCGCGCCACGTCGAGAACTACGAGGACGAGTGGAAGGCGACCCTCGACGACCCCGAGAAGCTCCGCCGGTTCGCCTCGTTCGTCAACGCCCCCACGACGCCCGACCCCTCCCTCGCCTACACGGCGGAGCGCGGGCAGGCCCGCCCGGCGACCGCCGAGGACCGTGACGCCGGCGTGCTCATCGCCGGCACGACGCTGGAGGTGCGGCGATGACGATGGTGACGCATGAGACGGATGCCGCGGCCCCGCCCGCCGGCTGGACGGCGGTGTGCGCGGTGACCGACCTCGAGACCGAGCGCGGCCGTGCCGCCCTCCTCGGCGGCACGCAGGTCGCACTGTTCCTCACCCACGCCGGACGCGTCCACGCGGTGCAGAACCTCGACCCGTACAGCGGAGCCCACGTCATCTCCCGCGGCATCGTCGGCACCCGCGGCGACGTGCCGACGGTCGCATCGCCCATGTACAAGCAGGTCTTCGATCTGCGCACCGGGGCGTGCCTCGAGACGAACGGCAAGGAGCCGCTGGCCCTGCGCGTCTGGCCCGCTGCCGTCGCCGACGGGATCGTCTACCTCCGGGAGGAGCAGCGATGACCGCCATGATCGGGCTGTCCCTCACCGGTCGACGCGTCGTCTTCGTCGGCGGGGGGACCGTCGCCGGCCGGCGAGTGGGACGCTTCCTCGACGAGGGCGCGCTCGTGACCGTCGTCGCGCCCGCGCTCGGTGACGCGATGCGCGAGCTCGTCGACGCGGGACGGGTCACGTGGACCGCCCGCCCGGCCCGCGAGGCCGATGTGGCGGATGCCTGGTTCGTGCACGCGGCGACGGCCCAGGCATCCGTCGACGCGACCGTCGCGGCCTGGTGCGAGTCGGCCCGCGTGTTCTGCGTGAACGCCTCGGACGGCGCCCACGGCACGGCGAGACTCACCGCCGAGACGCGATCGGGGGACGTCATCGTCGGAGTGGCCTCCGACGCCGGCGTCGACCCGCGCCGGTCCGCCCGGCTGCGCGACGCGATCGGGTCAGCCCTCCGCGAGGGGACGCTCCCCCTCCGTCGCCGGCGGAAGGCCGCCGGGCGGGTGGACCTCGTCGGCGGTGGTCCCGGCCCCGCCGACCTCATGACCGTCCGCGGTCGCCGGCTGCTCGCCGAGGCCGACGTCGTCGTCGCCGATCGTCTCGGCCCGACGGACGTGCTGAGCGAGCTCGACCCCGACGTCGAGGTGATCGACGTCGGCAAGGCCCCCGGCAACCACCCGGTGCCGCAGGAGGAGATCAACGCTCTCCTCGTCGCCCACGCGAAGGCAGGCAAGCGCGTCGTGCGTCTGAAGGGCGGCGATCCGTTCGTCTTCGGACGCGGCGGCGAAGAGGTCACCGCGTGCCTGGCCGCAGGCGTGCCCGTCGAGGTCGTGCCGGGGCTGACGAGTGTCGTCTCGGTTCCCCAGGCCGCCGGCATCCCGGTCACCCACCGCGGCACCGCCGCCGGCCTGCACGTCACGATCGGACAGGGACCCGTCACACCCGCCACCCGAGCCGCCCTCGCCGACGCGACGATCACGACCGTGGTGCTCATGGGGGTCGCCGCGCTCCCTAAGCTCGTCGCCGCCGCGCTCGCGGCCGGCGCCCCCGAGGATCGCCCCGTCGCGATCGTCGAGCGCGGCCACACGCCCACGCAGCGGACCACCCGCACGACCCTCGCCGACGCGGTGACGGATGCCGCGGCCGCAGGGGTGAGCAATCCCGCCGTCATCGTGGTGGGCGACGTCGCCGCCGCCGGCCTGCTGCTGCCGGAGCCCGTGGCCGCGGGAACGGGGGATCCGCCCCGGTGACCATCGCCCGCCCCGCCCTCTCCGCCGCGCTCGGCGGCTGCACGATCGTCATCGCCGTCGATCGTCGCTCCGCCGAGCTCGCCTCGGCGCTGGAGCGGCACGGGGCGACGGTGCGCCACGCCCCCGCCCTGACGATCGAGTCGCACATCGACGACGACGCGCTCATCGGAGCGACGCGTGCGCTGATCGACGATCCGCCCGACATCGTGGTCGCCACCACGGGAGTCGGTTTCCGCGGGTGGATGGAAGCCGCCGACGAAGCGGGACTGCAGGGTGCGCTCCACGCGGCGCTCGCGGGCGCGCAGATCGTGGCGCGCGGGCCGAAGGCGCGCGGAGCGATCCAGCAGGCCGGCCTGACCGCCGACTGGGTCGCCGAGTCCGAGACCTCCGAGGAGCTCGGCGCGTTCCTGCTGGCCGAGGGCGTCGCCGGCCGTCGCGTCGCGGTCCAGCACCACGGGTCGGGCGCGGACGGGCTCGACGAGCTGTTCTCGGCCGCGGGTGCCGATGTCGTGAGCCTCACCGTCTACCGCTGGGGACCTCCTCCCGATTCCGCCGCCGTCGCACGGTCGGTCGCCCAGACGGCACAGGGCGATGTCGACGCCGTCCTCTTCACCTCCGCGCCCGGCGCCGCCGAGTGGCTCGCGACGGCGCGACGGGAGGGCGCCCTCGACGCGATCGTGCGCCGGTCGGTCGACGGCACGCTCCTCCTCGCCGCCGTCGGCCCGATCACGGCAGGTCCGCTCGTCGAGGCCGGAGCGGCACCGCTCGTCGCCGAGCGCGGCCGGCTCGGATCCCTCGTGCGAGCCGTCGTCACGCACTTCGGCGGCGGCGGCGCCCCCGCCCTCGAGACCGCAGCCGGGCGGCTGGAGCTTCGCAGCGGCGCTGCTGTCCTGGACGGCGCGCTCCTGCCCCTGTCGCCCACGTCCGCCGCGATCCTCGCCCTCCTCTTCGCCGCCGGGGGCGGTGTCGTCAGCCGAGCCGAACTCGCCGAAGCCCTGCCCCGCTCGGGCGCCGGCGACAGCACCCACGCGGTCGATGTCGCGATCGCGCGCACGCGCGAGGCCCTCGGCATCCCGACCCTCATCCGCACCGTCGTCAAACGCGGCTACCGCCTCGACGTCCTCACCCCGGGAGAGACACCGTGACCCCTGTCCTCATCGCCTGCTCGCACGGGACCAGCTCGCTCGAGGGCCGCGCCGCCATCTCGGCCGTCGTCGAGCAGGTGCGTCTGCTGCTGCCCCACGTCGCCGTGGCGGAGGCGTTCGTCGACGTCCAGCAGCCCGAGATCGACGACGTCGTCCAGGCCACCTCCCCCCGCCCGGCCGTCGTCGTGCCCCTCCTGCTGTCGACCGGGTTCCACACGAAGGTCGACATCGCGCGGGCGGTGACGGATGCCGGTTCCCGCGCCGTCGCGACCGTCGCCCTCGGACCGCATCCGCTCCTCGCCGACCTGCTCGCGGAGCGACTGCGCGATGCCGGCCTCGCCCCCGGCGATGCGGTGGTGCTGGCCGCGGCGGGATCGAGCGACCCTGCGGCATCCGTCGACGTCGCGGAGATGGCGGACCTCTTGCGGGAGCGGATCGACGCCCCCGTCTCGGTCGGCTTCGCCGCGGGCGCCGGCACGAGGATCGCCGACGCCGTCGCCGCGGCTCGGGATGCCGGTGCGATGCGGGTCGTCGCGGCCAGCTACGTCCTCGCGCCGGGGTTCTTCGCCGACGTCATCGCCCGCGCCGGCGCCGATGCGGTGACCGCCCCGCTGGCCCCCGACGCCGCGGTCGCGACCGTGGTCGTCGAGCGCTACCTGGCCGCCGCTGCCTCCGCGCGAGCGACGGCCGCCGCCTGACGCGGCTCAGCCGACCGGCTCGACGACGTCGTCGGCGCGGCGCCCCGCCGCACGGACGGCGCCGATCGAGGCAGCGATGACGAGCGCGATGCCGATGAGCTCGATCACCGTTAGGTGCTGCCCGAGCAGCACGAAACCCGCCAGCGATGCCGTCGCGGGAGCGAGCGCCATGAGGATCGCGAACGCAGCCGCCGGCAGGCGTCGGAGCGCGATCAGTTCGAGGGCGTACGGGATGGTCGAGGACAGGAGCGCGACGGCGGCACCCAGCGCGACGAGGTCGAGCCGCAGAAGCGCGCTGCCCGCGTTCGCGATGCCGAACGGCAGCGAGAGGAGCGCGCCCACCGCCATCGCGAGGGCCAACCCGTCGAGCCGAGGGAACGCGGCGCCGACCTTCGCCGACGACAGGATGTAGAACGCCCAGCTCACGGCCGCGCCGAGGGCGAAGGCGACGCCGAGCGGATCGAGCCGGTCGAACCCCCCGCCTCCGAGCGCGACGACGCCCACGAGCGCGAGCCCCGCCCAGATCCAGGCCGAAGCCCGCCGACTCGCGATGATCGACAGGGCGAGCGGACCGAGCACCTCGATCGTCACCGTCACCCCGAGCGCGAGCCGCTCGAGGGCGAGGTAGAAGAACCCGTTCATGACCGCCAGCGCCACGCCCAGCTGGACGACGGCGAGCCATGACGCGCGGCTGTGGCCGCGCCAGGAGGGCCGGGCGATCAGCCCGAGGATGAGCGCGGAGAACACGAGGCGCAGCATCACCATGCCGAGCGGTCCCACCTCGGGGAACAGGAGCACCGCGAGCGAGGCGCCGACCTCCTGGCAGCACAACCCCACGACGACCAGCGTGACGGCGGTCGTCGACGTGCCGCGTGCGGTCACCCTCCGCAGGTGGCGTAGCGGGCGAGCTCAGGCGCGAGGCTCTCCGCGGTCCACGGCAGGCCCATCTCGGGCGCCGTACGCCCGTCCGCGGCAGGGGCCTTCGAGGCCAGTGCCGCGAGCTGCCAGGCGAGCACGCGCACGGCGTTCGACGACGCACGAGATTCGTTGAGGACGACCACGACGGACATGCCCGTCGTCCGGTCCGCGAACGCCGCCACCATGTAGCCCGGAAGCGAGCCGAACTGCCCGACGAGACTGCCGGCCTGGTAGGTGCCGCCGTCCGCCGTGAACCATGCCGGCTGCTCGGAGTTCGCGGGACGAGGGTCGGCGTAGCGGGTGTCCGCGTCGTACGACCGGGCGCCGACGGCGAGAGCGCGCACGTACGTCGACAGATCACCCACGGTCGACACGACACCGCCCGACGCGGCACCGACGCTCGAGGTGACCTCGGTCACATCGATCGGGGCGCTGCAGTCCGGCTTCCGGTCCTTGCCGTTGGCGATGTACGCACCCTTGAGGCGATCTCCGCCGCCCGCTCCCGTGGGGTAGGCGCTGGAGGACATCCCGAGCGGCTCGAACACGTACTCGTTGTACAGGTCGGAGAGCGACTCACCGCCCGCACGTTCGAGCACGAGTCCGAGGAGCACGTACCCGGTGTCGGAATCGCGGAACTCCGCGCCGGGCGCAGCTGTCGCGCGTTGGGCGATCCCGTAGGCCACGAGCTCGCGCGGGTTCCACACGCGCTCGGGCGCCGCGATCACGCGGGGGAAGACCCGGCCGAGGTAGCCTGCCAGACCGCTCGTGCTGTCGCACAGGTCACCCAGGGTGATCCCCGCCTGCCCGGGGTAGGAATCGAGCCAGTCGCCGACGGTGTCGTCGAGGCCGACGGTCCCCTTCTTCACGAGGGCGTACAGCACATCGCAGGTCATGGCGCGCGTGACGTTGGCGCTCTTGAAGGTCATGGACGGGTCGACCTCGGGCCCGCCGGGGCCTGACGTGCCGAGGCCCGCGACCCATTCACCCGACCACGGCACCGAGACCGAGACGATCGCGCCGCTGGCGCCGATCGAGGTCATCGCCGTCTCGGTGAGCGACTGCATCTGCTCCGTGAGATCGGCGGGCAGGGCGCCGTCGACCTGGTCGACCCCGATGTCGATGCGCTCCGGCTGGGGAGCGCACGCGCCGAGACCGATCGCGAGGCCGAGCGCCGTCACTGCAGCGACCACTCGCCTCGACACACGTCCTGCCACGCGCAGATCACCCCCGGGATTCGTCTCAACGATTACAACACACCCGTCGCGCCTGTCCGGTCGCGCCTCGCGTGATGACGGATGCCGGGTCTCACCCGGCGTTCTGTGCCGCCCGGACCCCGGCCATGAAGCGCCGCACGTCGCGGTCGACGAGGATGTCGGCGGGGCGGAGGGGACGCGAGAGGTAGAGCCCGTCGAGTGACGTCAGTCGCGACAGTGCGACGTAGGTCTGGCCCG
Organism: Microbacterium sp. LKL04; assembly: GCF_900102005.1. Taxonomy (NCBI): domain Bacteria; kingdom Bacillati; phylum Actinomycetota; class Actinomycetes; order Micrococcales; family Microbacteriaceae; genus Microbacterium; species Microbacterium sp. LKL04. Next base: position 2,327,123 of record NZ_LT627736.1, read on the forward strand.
GGGCGAACGCGCCGTTTCCGAGGTCGATGATCGCCCGGTCGTAGGTCTTCCCCTGCGACTTGTGGATCGTGACCGCCCACGCCAGCCGCAGCGGGAACTGCGTGTACTCCGCGACGATCTCGCGGGTCAGCTTGCGGGTGCCCGGGTCGTAGGCGTAGCGGAACTTCTCCCACACCGTCGGCTCGACGTCGTGCTCCTCGCCGTCGAGCTCGACGCGGACGGTGCCGCCCGCGATGCGCGTGACGGTGCCGATCGACCCGTTCACCCACCGGGGGCCGTCGCCGCCGAAGCCGCCGATGTCGTTGCGCAGGAACATGACCTGTGCGCCCACCTTCAGCTGCAGCTCCTGGTCGGCGGGGTAGGCGTCGCCGCGACCGAAGTCGCCGCTGATCTCTGCGCGCGCCGTCTGCGCCGGCCCGGGCAGCGCGTCGAGGTGACGCTGGTTTATGCGCGACACGATGTCGTTGCGGGTCGCGAGGGTGATGATCGGCACCTCGCCCGCTGCCGGCTCCGGCGGCTTCCGAGCGCCGGCCGCGTTGAGGGCGCCCGCGATGTCCGCCGTCACGATCCCGTGGCGCACGGCGTTCAGCATCGCTTTGAAGGCGTCGTCGGACTGCCGGTGGATGCTGCGGAGCTCGGCGATGTGCAGCGGAGCCCCGACCCGCCCGAGATCGAGCAGTCCGTCGGAGCGGATGGCACCGGCATCCGCTCGGGGGCCTGCCCACACCTGCGCGTCGAAGAACCAGAACGAGCGGTAGTGGTCCTGGATGTAGCGCAGCTCGTCACCCCGGGGCGGGACCGGGGAGAGCTGGTACGGGTCGCCGAACATGACGACCTGCACCCCGCCGAAGGCTTCGGCGCGCTTTCGCCGCGCCTGCCGGAGCGACCGGTCGATGGCGTCCATGACATCGGCGTTGACCATCGAGACCTCATCGATGATGAGGGTGTCGATGGCGTTCAGGATCTTGCGGGTCGCGTCGGTCTGCTCGATCTCGCTGTCGGCGATGAGACCGATCGGCAGCTTGAACAGCGAATGGATGGTCTGTCCCTCGACGTTGAGGGCGGCCACGCCCGTCGGCGCGCAGACGGCGATCTGCTTGGTCGTGTTCCACGACAGGTGCTGGAGGAGCGTCGACTTGCCGGTTCCGGCGCGACCGGTCACGAACACGTGCTCGCGGGTGTCCTCGATGAGACGGAAGAGCGCGTCCTGTTCGGGAGACAGGGGCGGCAGGCTCACCGGAACCATGCTAGCTACCAGCCGGCCTTTCCTAGACTGAGCACGTGGAACACGATGGGGGCGATGTGACGGCGGATGCCGCCGAGTCCGACGTCCCCGCTGCCCCCACACGGACCGAGACGGTCGCCGGCCCGCGCCGACGTCGCCGGCTCGCGGTCGATCTGACCGCACTCGGAGTCATCGGCATCCTTCTGATCGGCGCCATCGGCGCGACCGGCGCCGTGCTCTACCGGCAGCTCTACAGCCCCACTGCGTTCGTCCTCGACTACCTGCACCTGCTCGCCGACGGTCGCGCGACCGATGCTCTCCTGCTCCCGGGCGTCTCCGCGTCGTCGAGCCAGCTCGCCGCCGCGAAGCTCCCCGCAGACGCGAGCGGCGCACTCCTGCGCGGCAGCGCCCTCACCCGTCTGACGGACGTCGAGCCGGTCTCGGAGACGACGGATGCCGACGGCACGACCACCGTCACCGTCACCTACCGCGTCGGCGGCCACTCCGGCACGACGACCTTCGACGTGGAACGAGACGACGACGGCGCGCTCCTCCCCCGCTGGCGCTTCGCGGAGAGTCCCCTCGCCGTCATCGAGCTCGAGGTGCGCGGCTCGATGCAGTTCGAGGTGAACGGCTTCTCGGTCGACAAGCGACAGGTCTCACCCGACGGCGCCGACGCCGACCCGCTGGAACCGATTCCCCTGCTCGCCTTCTCACCCGGGCTGTACTCGATCACGGTCGACACCGCGGCGACGTCGAGTCCCGGGGTCGCGGTCCTCTCCGACACCCCTCTCGCCGAGATACCCGTGTCGTTCCAGGCCGAACCGACCGACAAGTTCCTCGGGGTGGTGCAGCAGGAGGTGGACGACTTCTTGGCGCAGTGCGCGACGCAGAAGGTCCTGCAGCCGACCGGGTGCCCGTTCGGCTACTACGTGCGCAACCGGATCGTCGAGCCGCCCACGTGGAAGATCGAAGAGAACCCCGTCGTGACTCTCGAACCCGACGGCGCCGGCTGGGCGATCACGCGCACCCAGGCCGTCGCCAAGATCGACGTGCAGATCCGGTCGATCTTCGACGGTTCCGTCTACGACGTGGAGGAGCTCGTCCCGTTCTTCCTCACCGGCAAGATCACGATCCTCCCCGACGGGACGGCGTCGATCGCGGTCTCAGCCGCCGACTGACCGGGCTCAGCGCGCGGCTTCCCGCCGGGCATCGCGCTCGGCGATCGCCGCGAGGCGGGCGTTGTAGGCCTCGAGCTCGGCATCCCCGGACCGGTCGGCGTGGCGGTCGGTGCTGCGCTGGCGTCGCTCGTCGGACCGGCTCCACTGCACCGCGACGACGATCGCCAGGATGAGGGTCGGGATCTCGCCGATCGACCAGGCGATGCCGCCGCCCGTGTACTGGTCCGCGAGCGGATCGAGGCCCCAGGTGCGCCCCATCGACCCGAACCATTCCGCCACGAAGAGTCCCGACGCCATCATGATCGCGATGCCGAAGAAGGCGTGCATCGCCATGATGCCGATGAGCGTCAGCAGGCGACCGGCGTGCGGCAGTCGGTAGGGAACCGGGTCGATGCCCGCGAGCGACAGCACGAAGAGGTACCCGACTGTCAGGAAGTGCACGACCATCCACTCATGCCCGAGGTGCTCGTACAGCGTCCACCGGAACAGGTCCGTGTAGTAGAAGGCCCACAGCGACACGATGAACAGCGCCGCGGCCACGAGCGGATGCGTGATGACCTTGGCGTACGGGCTGTGGACCGCCCAGAGGATCCACTCGCGACCGCCGCGCGTCCCGTCGTCGCGCTTGCGGATGGCCCGCGACGCCAGCGTGACGGGCGCACCGAACACGAGGCACATCGGGATCGCCATCGACAGCAGCATGTGCGCCGTCATGTGCATGCTGAAGAGGTAGTCCTGGTAGGCATTCACCGGACCGCATGTGACGTAGACCAGAAGCAGCAGACCCGCGACCCAGAGGACCGTGCGTCCCAGGGGCCAGGTGTCGCCCCGTCGGCGGAGACGGCGCACACCCGCGAGGTAGAAGAACAGACCGAACCCGGCGGCGAAAGCCCAGACGAGGTCGACGTCCCACGTCGTGAAGAAGCGACCGACGGTGAGCTCCGGCGGCAGGGGCGACCCCGTCAGCACTTCGGCCGGGGTCTGGTCGAGCGGCAGCGTGGTGTCGACCGGCGGCGGCGTGAGCGAGAGGGCGACGGCGGCGCCGGAGGCGATGCCCATGAAGACGACCTCGAGGACGACGAGCGTCCAGAAGCGTGCTGCGATGGCCGTATCGCGGATGCCGGCGATCAACCGGCGGCGGTAGAACGCCCCCAGCACCCCCATCGCCAGGAGGGCGACGACCTTCACCATCAAGAGGGCGCCGTACGCCGAGAAGAGGTTCTGGAACGACAGGATGCCGACGGTCGCCCGCGCGATGCCCGACAGGGTCACGACGACGAAGGCGGCGAGGGCGATGCTCGAGTAGCGCTGCAGGACCGTGGCGAGGCGGTCGCTCGAGAAGAGCGGACGCAGGAGTAGGAGCATCATCAGACCGCCGAGCCAGGCCGCGGCGGCGATGATGTGCAGGGCGAGCGAGGTCACCGCGATGTTGTGGTTCGCTTCGCTGCCGGTGTGGCCGGCCGTCGCCATCGGCACCATGGACGCGATCGCGAGGAGGGCCACGAGCAGCGTCGCCAGCCAGCCGCGCACGGCGAACGCCAGGACGGTGAGCACCGCGCCGGCGACCGTCGTCATCAGCCAGGCCCGCCCCGGGTCGGTGTCGACGAGGAAGCGGCCGAGCTGCTCGCCGAACGCCGCGTCGGCGCTCGGGGTGGCGCCGAGGACCTTCAGGAACGTCAGATAGCCGGTGAGAGCGCTGGCGACGGTGAGGATCGCCGCGCCGGCAGAAGCGGCATCCAGGGCGAAGTCGAACTCCTTCGACCCCGCGACCAGCGAGAAGAGCGCCAGGACGAGCGACCCGACGAGGAGCGCCGCCGACAGGTTGACCGTCAGCTCGGCGACCGGGAGCAGCCAGCGGACGACCGGGCCGGGGTCGCCGATCACGAGGGGCGCAGCGCCGCCACCGTAGGCCAGCCCCAGCAGGAGCGCGACGAGACCCGCGCCCGCGAGGATCGCCGGCCCGGCGAAGCGGAGAGCGCGCGGATTCACCCTGCAAGCCTACGCGCGGGCAGGTGGGGGAACGCCGAAGGGGGATGCCTCTCGGCATCCCCCTTCGTACGACTGCAGCGTCTTACTTGACGGCAGCCTTCAGCTTCGAGCCGGCGCTGACCTTGACGCGCTTGCCGGCGGGGATGTTGATCTCGGCACCCGTCTGCGGGTTGCGGCCGGTGCGAGCGGACGTCTCGACCTGCTCGAACGCGATCCAGCCCGGGATCGAGACCTTCTCGCCCTTGGCGACAGCCTCGGAGACGGACGAGAACAGGCCGTCGACGACGCGCGAGACGGTGGCCTGGCTCTCGCCGGTGGCGCTGGCGATGCTGGCGACGAGTTCGGTCTTGGTGATGGCCATGGTGCTCCTCCAGACGGCGGATCGCCGTCTTCAGTTACTCGGACCGACGGGGTGACCGCCGGCTGGTCGTTGCGACCGGTCCCGAATATACCCACGGACCGCGGAATTCCGCGGATTTTGAGTCATCTGCGGCCCAATTGGTCGGCGTGTCGCGTGTCGGATGTGACTTTTGAGGCGAATGTGGCCGTTTCGGCCGGATTCCGCGGAATTCCGCGGAGGGGGTTGCTTTTCGGGACCGATGTGCGCTCAGCGTCGCCCGCGGGCGAACTCGTCGGCGGCGTCGCAGGCGAGTTGCGCCGAGGCCGGGCCGCCGTGCCCCTCCTCCTCGAGGATGTGCAACCGGCTGCCGGGCCACGCCCTGTGCAGCAGCCACGGCGTGAGCGCCGGTCCGCTGACGTCGCGCCGGCCGTGGACGAGGACGCCCGGGATGCCGGTCAGCCGGTCCATCCGGTCGAGGATCGGCACGTCGAGGAAGCAGTCCTGCGCCCAGTAGTGCGTCACGAGGGTGGCGAAGTTCTCGCGCATCCGCGGATCCTCATGCAGCGGCCCGGTCCCCGCCCCTGGGGAGAGGGCGATGTGGGCGGATTCCCACGCGTCCCACGCATCGGCGGCCCGGGTGCGGACGGCGGGGTCGGGGTCGCGCAGCATGCGGGCGTAGGCGTCGACGACGCGCTCACCGTCGGGCACGAGGTCGCCGAGGCGGTCACGAGCCTCGGGGAAGATACGCCCGACCCCGTCGGTGATCCACTCGATCTCGTCGCGGGCCCCGGCGGTGACGGCGAGAAGGATGATCTCGCTCACCCGCTCGGGGTGCGCCTGCGCGTACGCCAGGGCGAGGGTGGATCCCCACGAGACGCCGTAGACGAGCCAGCGGTCGATGCCGAGGTGCTCTCTGAGCGCCTCGATGTCGGCGATGAGCGCGGGGGTTGTGTTGTCGTCGAGGTGAGCGAGGTCGTCGATCGCCCAGGGCGTGCTCGCGCCGCATCCGCGCTGGTCTAAGCCGACGATGCGGTAGCGCTCGGGGTCGAACACGCGCCGGTAGCCGCCCTTGCCGAGGCCGCCGCCTGGACCGCCGTGCAGGTACAACGCGCCGCGGCCGGTGTCGGAGCCCGAGACCTCCCAGTGCAGGCGGGCACCGTCCGGGCGGTCCAGCATTCCGGATGCGTGGGGCTCGATCGGAGGATGCACGTCGCGCACGCTACCAGCGCGTCAGATGCGGCGGAGGGCGGAAACGACGTCGTCCTCCCAGCGGCGAGCGGCCGGAAGCGCGCCCACATAAAGAGGAGTGTCGTGGGTCACGCCGAGGTACCGCGTCGCGCTCGCATCGACGCCGGCGTCCCGCAGCTTCGCCGCGTAGGTGGCGCCGTCGCGGCGGAGCGGGTCGTACTCCGCCGTGAGCACGACGGCGGGCGGAAGCCCCGCGTGCGAGGCGGCCCGCATCGGCGACGCGTACTGCTCGCGCGCCCGCGACCGGTCGCCGAGGTAGGTGCTCGCGACCGAGCGCAGCTCGCGCAGCGCGATGAACGCGGGCACGCCCAAGGCGTACGTCGCGCGCAGGTCGATCCACCGGCCGGTGAGGTCGGTGACCGGAACCTCGAGGATCTGCAGCGCCGCCTGGGGTGTGCCGCGGTCGCGGTTGAGGAGGGTGAGGGATGCCGCGAGGCATCCGCCGGCCGAGGCACCGTTCAGGCCGATCCGGTCCGGGTCGATCCCGAGCTCCTGCGCGTGCGCGTGCAGCCACACCCACGCGGCGTGAACCTGCTCGATCTGCGTCGGATAGCGCTGTTCGGGGGCGAGCGAGTACCCGACGGTGACGAGCACGACCCCGGACCGATCGGCGCGGCGGCGACACGAGGCATCCGCCGTCGGATAGTCGATGCCCCCGATGCGGAACGCACCGCCGCCGATCACGAGGCACGCAGGTGCCGGAGTCGGGGCGGAGGCGGGGCGGTAGATGCGGATGCGGACGTCGGGGTACCCCTCGACCGGCACCGTGACCTCGGTGGTCTCCATGTCGGGACCGGGGATGCCGGCGCTGCGCAGCTCCATGCGGTCCCAGTTGAGCGCCGCGCGACGGTGCCGCTCGCGCGGGGTGAGCGGCGTCGTCTTCTTCGCCGAAGCGGATGCCGGCGCTGCCGGCGGCGCCGGTCGGAACCGCGCGGTCAGGTCGGTCCACGCCTTCTTCGCGAGATACCGGCGATGCGTGCGCAGGCGCTCGCGGAAGAACGGATCCAGCGGCACGGTGCTCCCTCCGACCGTTCGAGCGTAGCCCCGGGCGCCGATGCGTTGGACGGTGTCTAGGTGGGCCCACCGGCCCCGCCGAAAACGTTCGCGGGGAGTTTCGGCGCGGGAAGGTTTCGGCGGGGGTTTTCGGCGGGTCGATTCGCGGCGTGTTGGCCTCTTGCGAGGTCCTGCCCGGCCGTGCGCCGTAAACGATCGTTTTCGGCTTGGCCTTCATCACAGGAGCCCGTGGCTGGCCCGCGGAAGGACCCAATGACACGAGCTCGATCGTCAAGCGGGTCACCGTCAATTCCCTCGCGTCTTCACCCATCTGTCCAGACGGGCCAGGAACTGGCGGGGGACTTCGAGCGTTGAGGCTGGCAGTGAGTAGCTGATCCCCACTGCGACCGCGCTTATGGTCGCAGTTCTCGATCGTCCACCCGGAATGGACCATTCAAGCTTCGCGGTGCGCGGATCCTGGTCGACTTCCGTTATCTGCGCCCGAGCGACCCGCACGACGCGGAAGAAGTTGCATAACCGGACCTCAGCATCGTCGAGAATCACGCGCACGCGGAAAACACGCGCCAGCCAGACGCAACCGAAGATGACGATCGACATAGCAACAGCGGTGACGGCCACGTCACCTTCCGGCAGCGACCAGATCAGTGCGCATCCGCCCAGGAGCGGAAGCGTCGATGCGCCAGCGGCGTTCGTGAGGCGCCAGGCGAGCGTCGGTCGATAGACGTACACGCCTTGACCTTATGTTCAGGGAGGCGTCCGCCTGGCATCGCTGCCTCGCATCACGAGGAGGTGCTCAACACTGTTCGGCTGCGACGAGGTTCTCTAGGTAGGCCACCACGTCGTCGTGGTTATGAGACCGCGCGTACTCTGCGGCAGTCTGGCTATCGATCTGTTTTGTAGGGTCGGCGCCCGCAGCCACAAGTGCGCGAACGCAACGCAAGCTGCCCGCCTCAGCTGCATCGACGAGCGGCGAATCTTGGTTGGGGTCCGCACCCGCCGCCAAAAGGAGGGTGAGGACCTCGAAGTTGTCCCACTCCGCGGCACGGCTCAGCGGGCACCAGCCATTGTCGACGTCCGATACTGCGACGTCAGCACCAGCATTCAGCAGCGCCTCGACGCTGGCGGAGTCTCCCGGGCCAGACGCGTTGAGCAGCGGCGTAAAACCTGCCGAGTCTGTGACGTCCGGATCAGCGCCAGCAGCCAGCAAAGCGCGAACGATTTGCGGGTGCCGGCGTGTAGCCGCAGCATGCAGTGCGGTCCATCCTGTGGCATCTGCCTCATTGACCGACCTGCCGGCTGCGAGGAGCGCGCGTGCTCGTTCGAGATCGCCTGTTGCGGCAGCGCGAACAAGAGGGGGCAGCTGCTCTAGGTACGCCTGTTCCTGCTCTTCATCCTTCGGAGACATTCTGCGACTTTGGCACAGGTGAGTTCGTCAGTGGGTGGGAGCGTCGGATGCGGCCTTCAAAATTTGACGCGACTCGCCAGCTGCGCCGAAAACGATCGTTTTCGGCCGCACCCGCGGCGTCCGAGAAGGCCGCCAATAAGGTCGTCCGAATCTCGACTCTGATGTTCATGGTCGCTGAGTCTCACGAGCCGCGCGCAACGGCGGATTCATGCGCGGGCGACCACGTCCTTTGTGCCGTGGAGAACCACAGTGTCTTCGAGGGGGACACGTGGGGTGTTGAGGCTCCTGAGCGGAGAGTCGTTGTCGGGTAGTCCGAATGAGATGGCGAAGAGCATCTTGAGTTCGGGGTCGATTCCGAGGGCGGAGCGGACGGTGTCGGCGTAGCTGCCGATCATGGTTTGCGGGATGCCGCTGTAGCCGCGTGCTGTGAGGGAGAGCAGGAAGTTCTGGGCGTACATGCCGACGTCGCTTGCTGCTCTGACGCCGTCGCCGATCAGGGGCATGAACAGGAGAGCGGCATGCGGAGCTCCGTAAAACCGGAGATTGTCGAGGAGAACTCGCTTCCGACCGTCGTGGTCGGAACGGGCGACGCCTTGCTTGCCGTAGTGCAGGGCGGCGAACTGCTGCGCGCGGTGCTGGTGGATGCCGTTGCCGTAGTCGGTCGTGAAGTCGGGGCTGTCATGACCACCGTTGAACGCGGCGACGAGCTGATCTCCTAGGTCCTTGAGGGGTGCGCCGGAGACGACGTGGGTCACCCAGGGCTGGGTGTTGCTGTTGGAAGGGGCTGATCGGGCGTCCTCGAGGATCTCTCGAATCTCGTTCCCTGGAATCTGCTCGGGCAGATACCTCCGGGCCGAGCTCCGCGACCTAAGCAGCGAGGGGAAGTCAGTCATTTGAGGGTCTTCGTGTCGAGGTTGGGACGGAGTCGCTGGTGGTTTCGGCGTTCGAGCACCGGCGCACCGGGTTCACGCGTCGCCGTCGGCGCGGCCGCCATGCCCTAGATGTGGAACTGAGGGCTTTTCCCACCCCGCGCGCAACAAGGGACGTAGTGCGCTGGTCGATGCCTCGTCGGCGAGTACGGCTCCGCCGACCCATACGGAGGCGAGCACTCCCAGAAAGAGTTCGCGCGCGCCGACCCAGGAATGAGCTTTGCCGTCGCGCTGGGCCGCTGCCAGGAACTGTCCGGTCGTGTCCACGAGCGTCTCGCACGTGATCGCGAGGGGAGAGGTGTCTTTCGTGAGCGCCACGCGGAGAGGGTCGGGTAGTCCGTCGAACACGGTGACGTAATCGCTGAGTGCGTCCAACCAGGCTTGCAGTGCGGCGGCGCTGTCGCGTTCGCTGCGCTCGATGACATCGCGGCGCGCGAACAGTTCATCCCACCGGGCCTCTAGGAGGGCCGCGAGGAGGTCTTCGCGGGTCGGGAAGTGGCGGTACAGGGTGCCTGGCCCGAAGCCCGCGCGTTTTGCGATGTCATGCATAGGCCCGTCGACGCCTTGCTCAGCGAAGAACTCTGTCGCCACGTCGAGGATGTGGCTACGGTTACGCTCCTTGTCCGATCGGGTCTTGCGGTCGCTGACGGCTGGGTCATTCATCACGGTCCACTCCTCTTTGACAAACGGACACTGCGTCCTTATCTTAGTCGAAGACAAACGGACGATGTGTCCGTATGACGCTTCCTGGTGACGTAAGGATGACCGATGAGCAGCAGTACGTTCGCGCTTGGCGCTGTGCTTGGAGCGATGAGTGGCAACCACCCCGGCGCGTGGCGGATGCCCTCGGCAGATACGAGCGCCTACACGGACACGGCATCGATAGTGCGCGCGGCACAGGCAGCAGAGCGCGGCGGATTGGATTACATCTTCCTGCCGGACCGTGTCTTCATTTGGGGGGACCTGGAATCCGGGCCTCCCATCGTCTCGATGGAGCCGACGCTGACGCTGGCCGCGATCGCCCCGGCCACGCGCCGCATCGGCCTGGTCACGACGATTTCGACGTCTTTTGCCGAGCCGTACACGATCGCCCGTCAGGTGCGAGCGCTCGACGTGATGAGTCACGGTCGTGCGGGTTGGCAGGCTATCCCCAGTTACGAGCCGGAGGCGTTCGCGAACTACGGTCTCCCTGTCCCGGAGCGCGAGGAGAAGTACGAGCGGTTCAACGAATCCGTTCAGATCACCCAGGCACTGTGGGGAAGCTGGCGCCGCGAAGCAGGTACCCCGGATAAGACCACGGGACGGTTCGCCGACACGTCGCAGATCCGCCCCGTCAACCTGCAGGGCCGTCATGTCGCATCTCGGGGTCCGCTGCAGATTCCTCCGTCTGAGCAGGGCCAGCCGGTGGTCTTCATGCCCTTCGCCAGCGGGCTGGGTGTGCAAGCCGCCGCCAGGTACGCCAACGGCATCATCGCTCACGCCCCCACGATGGAGCAGTCCAAGTCGTACCGGGAGATGATGCGGTCAATGACGGTGGAAGCCGGCCGGGACGTTGACGAGGTGAAGTTCCTCTCTTTCTTCGCACTCACCGTTGGGCCCACCCTTGAAGAAGCCGTTCGGCGTCGCATGGTGCTGGAAGAAGCCGCCGGGATCGAGGGCCGACTGGCTCAGCTCTCGGCCGTCCTCGGGGTGCGCCTCGACCCCGCCGACCGCGACAAACGACTCACCACCACGCAGACATTGCAGCTGCGACCGCACCCCGGGGTAGCGCAGGCCGCGTACGCCATCGAGCTCGCCCAGCAGGGACGCACCCCGACGGAGATCCTCGGGCACGGAGTTCTCGACCCGGCACCGTCCATAGTCGGAACGGCAGAACAGATCGCCGACACCCTCCAGGAATGGGTGCAGACCGGCGCCGCCGACGGCTTCACCGTCACCATCGACGACCTGCACGACGGGATGGATGCGTTCGTGGATCAGGTCGTACCCGTCCTGCGGCGCCGCGGCCTGCGCCCCGACGACTACACCGGCACGACCCTGCGCGACCACCTCGGTCTCCCTGCGCAGCTCGGCGTCGACCCGCGGCTCGCTGCAGATCGCTGACGAGGCGACCGTGGGCTCGGATCGGAGCTCACGGCCGTCCGGCGGCCGACCCAACAACCTTCACTGACACCTCAAGGAGAAGCAGCGTGTCCATCGAACTTCCCCCCGTCGTCGAGCACCCGCGGTTGACCGTCGTCGGCACTGGCTACCTCGGCGCGACCCACGCCGTATGCATGGCCATCCTCGGCTACGAGGTCCTCGGCATCGACGTCGACGAGGAGAAAGTGCGCCAGTTGAACTCGGGCGTGGTGCCATTCTTCGAGCCCGGCCTGCCCGAGAAGCTGCAAGAGGCGCTGGGCAGCGGCCGCCTGCGGTTCACTACTGACTACGACGATGCCGCTGCGTTCGGCGACGTGCACTTCATCTGCGTGGGAACCCCGCAAACATCTGGTTCGGCAGCGGCCGACATGACCTACGTCGACTCCGCCTTCTCTGAGCTCGCCCGCCGCGTCACCAGCCGGTCGCTCCTGGTTGGCAAGTCCACAGTGCCCACCGGCACCGCAGCCCGCGTGACCGAGATGGTGCACAGCCTCTCACCTGCCGGCGCGGACCTCGAGGTGGCATGGAACCCGGAATTCCTGCGTGAAGGGTTCGCAGTGAAGGACACCCTGCACCCCGACCGCCTCGTCTTCGGAGTTGAATCCGACTGGGCACGAGCACAGCTCGAAGCCGCATTCGCGCCGATCATCGCTGAGGGAACTCCCGTCGTCGTGAGCGATCTTGCGACGTCGGAACTGGTCAAGGTTGCCGCGAACTCCTTCCTCGCAACCAAAATCTCGTTCATCAACGCGATGGCCGAAGTGTGCGAAGCAACCGGTGCCGACGTCAGCCTGCTCGCCCAGGCCCTCTCGCTCGACTCTCGTATCGGCGGGCGCTTCCTCAACCCCGGTCTCGGATTCGGTGGCGGCTGCCTCCCGAAAGACATCCGCGCGTTCACCCATCGCGCCGACGAGCTCGGCGTCGGCCAGGCGACCGCGTTCCTCCGCGAGGTCGACGGCATCAACGACCGCCGCCGCACCCGCGCCGTCGACGTCCTGCGCGAGCTCGTCGGCGGTGACCTGCGCGGAGCGCGGATTGCTTGCCTCGGCGCCGCATTCAAGCCCAACTCCGACGACGTGCGCGACGCTCCTGCGCTCCACGTCGCGCAACTACTGCACGACGAGGGAGCCCAGGTCATCGTCTACGACCCGGAAGCTATGCCCAACGCGCGACGGAAGCACCCTGATCTGTCATACGCGGACAGCGCAGAAAAGGCCGTTGAACAGGCGGACGCGGTCGCTTTGCTCACGGAATGGCAAGAATTCCGCGATGCCGACCCCGCCGAACTCGGTGCGCTCGTCACCCACCGGCGAATCCTCGACGCGCGTCATGCCCTCGACGCGGACACGTACCGAGCCGCGGGCTGGGATGTTCGCGCACTCGGACGCCCGAAACAATCACGGCGCCTCACGTTCGACTCCGGGAAGGACTAGACCATGTCGCACATCTCCGCTCTAGATGATTCTCACGCGGCTCCCGCGACGAAGGTTGAGGGGCCGGCTCCGACCGTCGATCCAGGCGACATGCGTCGTACGCTTGCCGGCTTCGCTACAGGGCTCGCGGTGGTCGCCGCCGAGGATGATGAAGGTGCGGTTGTCGGTATGCCAGTGAATTCGCTGGTGTCGGTTTCGCTCGACCCGCCTCTTGTCTCCTTGTCGTTTGCTCACACGTCGTCCACGTGGCCCCTCCTCAAAAGGGCGCAACGTTGGGGGATCAGCGTGCTCAGCGAAGACGCGATATCAGTGGCGCAGGATCTGCGGCGGCCGACGAGCGAGCGATTCTCGGGGCTAGATGTCGACGTCATTGACGGTGCGGTCTTCCTGCGAGGAGCTCTCGCCAAGATCGGTGTCACGCTGCACTCGGAGATCCAAGCCGGGGACCACACCCTCGTCCTCCTCAACGTGATATCGGTCGAGCGCGACGAGTCCAGCGCGCCCCTCGTCTTCTACAGCAGCAAGATCCACACTCTCGCAGCCTGACGGCCGATCGATCCATCCGTCCAACTCACGGCCACCCATCGCTCGGCGACCACCGGAAGCAGGTGAGGCGCCCCCCGCCGAAAACGATCGTTTTCGGCGCGGCCGCTGCGCTGCCGCGAGGTGCGCTCCAGCGGCATACGTCGAGCGCTCTTTTGCTGCTGCCGGGATGGTGAGGGTTTGGGGTCACCAGGACCGGTGGCGGGCGATCTCCGAAAATAAGGCTGAGTATTCTTCCACAGCTGCGCTGGCTCGCTCGGAGTCGCCTCCGAAGAGATCGCCGCGCAGTGGACCCCAGGCTGCTCCACGCTGGGATAGGTCGTGCTGAAGATTCGCCACGGGATTGTTTCGGCTCGCGGCCATGCGCCAGGTGGACCGACCAAACCAGTGGGAACGACCCCAGGTGCTCCCGTCGACAGCCTTGCGCATGTTCACGGCGTCCTGCGCCAGGACGCCTAATATGACCTCGGCCCGATCGAACTCCAGGTCATAGGTCGCGGTGTCGGGCATCTCTCCCTCGAAGAGGGGCCGGAGCACGGTGTGCAGCAACTCAGCGATGGGCGTGTAAAACTTCTGCGTACGATTCTGGATCAGGTCGGAGACCACCTCAGCGGGTTGGGCATCGGATTGTGCCGCGCGCGCCACAGCGTTACTGGTCAGCTCGTCGCCACCGAATGGCTTGTAGGGGTCAACCGCCTCGAGTAGGGCTAGCGGTCGAGGGCTGTAGGAATCGATGACGGAGCTTTCCGCGACAAGCTCCTTGAGATTCTCCCAGCGCCCGCTTGCAACGGACGCAAGGGCCGCGGTCATCACAGACACGACGCCGGGAAGGTGGCGAAGGTTCAGCAGCCCCACCGTCCCGCTCTTCTGCCTCGTGGCGGATTGCACAAATGACCGGAGCCCGTTCGCCCAAGGGGCCAGCGTTTCAGGCGCTCCCCAGCGCGCAGCGACCTGGAGTGATGCGCTGAACGGAAGGGTGATCTGTATGAGGATTTGAGCCTCGGTGACGATCCGAGTGGCCTGTTCCTCGATGTTCACCCCGATCGGCCTGGTCGCCCAGTCGGCGTCGTTGAGGACCTTCAGGATGCGTTGGACCTCATGCGAGACAAGGTCGTCCAGTTCGATGCGGCGGGTTGGATCGAGGAGCATTTCTTTGGTGAGTCGTCGCATCAGTTCGACTCGGTCGGCGGCCGCTGCCTGCTCGACGGCGTTCAGCGTCGCTACGGGGCCGAGTTGCTTGTCACCCATCAGGTTGTGAATGGTTGTGACGAGCGAGGCTGCTTCGGGAGCGTATCCCTCGCCGAACAGATCAGAGTAGTTGAGGTCCCCAAGAACTCGCCCCGCGCCGAGATCCCATTCGGGCACATCTCCGCCGTCGAAGCGCACAGGGATAAGCCACGTTCTTCCCGGGGGCATCTTGCGGAATTCGTCTACTGCGAGGGTCAACTCTTCATTCATGTGTGACTTCTCTTTTGCCCGCGAGCGGTCGGAGAAACAGGCAAGGAACACCATCGAGCCACCCCGGATCGCCTCGCGAATCTTCGCTTTCCAGGCATCACCGGGACCGAGCGACTTCCTGTCGCGCCAGTAAGGGATCTTGGAGGCCTCAAGCACTTTGCAAAGCTTGTCCACTTCGGTGCTGTCCTCGTGCACGTAGGAGATGAAGACGTGCTTTTCCTGATCTGGGCTCACGAGGAGCAGTCTAGGTAGCGATGCCGACGCTCGGTCTAGACGAGATTGGGGATGAAGGAGGACCTTCCCGGCCTCGCCGATGAGCATGTGCACCGCTTCGCCGGCGGATCTCAGAGCAGGCGGCGTGTGACGAGTCAGTCGAGGTCGACGCGACCGGACTCGATCCCGACTCCTCGTGTGTCATACTCCGCGCATGGCCTCACCTTCGGACCTCCTTGGTAGAGCAAGAGACCGATTCGGCTGCTTCTACCGTTTCGAGATCGATACACCGGACTCGCTGCAATTCAGCGCGGGCCTCGTCGGGGACGATGATGTGTCGGCGACGGCATCGGTGAGGGGTCACGACGCAACCTACAGCGCGACGCTGTGGCCTGCAGAGCACAGGCCCCCCGCGCCTCGACGCGCTCTTGCTACCAAGCCGACACGGATCCACCTCGATGGTGCCTTTGCGGCGAGCACCGCGTGGGTGCTCGCCAGCGATGGGTGGGAGGTATGGACGCGCACGGCAGAGGGGCACCATCTACAGCTCACTATCGAGGGACGGTGCGACAAGCCACCCACCGAGGTGATGCTCGCTCGTGACCGACCCACATCGATGAGCTGATAGTCGCGGCTACGTCGAGCCGCCCTTGAGGTGGACCCACCATAAACGATCGTTTACGGCGGGGCGGCCCGAACTCGCCGGAAGGAGCCCCGGGCGGCAGAAGAATCTGCGGGAGACTGCTCTGAATGACCTTCACCCCCGTTAGCTACGACGTCCGACCGTTCACTCCCGGTGACGAGAACGGGTGGGTCCGGTGCCGCACGTTGGCTTTCCTGACCACCCAGTACTACGACCACGTCAAGCCGCACCGCGGCAAGCTTGATGCACCGTCTATCGGTCTTGTCGCCACCGATTCGCTGGGCCACGTAGTCGGCGTCCTCGATATCGAGGTCGATGGGACGGAAGCCACGATCGACACGATCGCCGTGCACCCCGATCACCAAGGTCGCGGCCTAGCGACCTCCCTGCTCGAAGTCGCGCTTGCGGCCTTCTCTGAGACGCGCGTCACCACTCTTGACGCGTGGACTAGGGAAGACGTTGCCGCGAACGAGTGGTACCGACGGAATGGATTTCAAGAGCGTTACCGCTACCTACACGTCTACCTCAGCGACGGCGACGACTCATCCGGTTTCCGCGCGCCCGAACCGTTGTCCAAGCCACACGCGGCGTTCGCCCATGGTCATATCGACGACGAGGACGAGCTGCGCTCTCGCTATCAACGGGTCCATGTGTGCCGACAGTACGTCCGCGACCTGCGCTAGCCCTAAGGTAACCGCGCATCCGCCAGGAGGACCAAAACCGCCCGCCGAAACCAGGTTTTGATCCACGTTTCCGGCATGCAGTTCAGCAGCCTTGATCCGATGCGCCCGGAAACGATCGTTTTCGGTGGGCGAAGGGCAGGCCTGCGAAGAGGTCGCTGTGCGGTGAGCTACAAGCGGGTTCGACGAGAGCGATTCGTCGAGCGTCCCGGCGGTTGCGGGCCGCTTGGGACCTCCGGAGCTAAGCCCGATGCATCGTTGCGAGCGAGATAGTGTCGTGAGCCATCCGATGCGGTTGAAGCGAGGAGTCAACTATGAACGGCAGGACCGCGGGAATCGTCTTCTTCGGGGGGTTGGCCGTCTTGTTCTCGCTTCTCCTCTTCGTCCCGCAAATTCGCCAGGGATCACCGGATGTAGGGGTCTCTGCAGCACTCGGATTACCTGGGTGGGCACTAATGGCGGCAGGAATCGCGGTGTGTGTCATCTTCGTGGCGGTGATCATTCTTCGGAAGCCGAAGTGAGGCACCCTCTCGACGCGGGATAGAGCAGGTGGGCTCGGGCGTGGGAGAGTGCACCACATGAGAGCCCCGTACCTCGTCATGTTCGTTGGGTCGCTCCTCACTTTCCTCGGAGGTACCGCACTCGCCATATTCGCAATCGCTTCAGACCTCCCGGGGCCACCCGCGGGGATAGGACTCGCCGTGCTCGGCGCTCTCGGCACCATCATCGGCGGACAACAACTCAGGAAGGGGCGGGGCAAGGGCGCTCCTTCAGATGACAGCTGATGATGCTCCCAAGCGCGACCACGCCCGACTGCAACAGATCCGCGAAGAACTCATCAACCTCGCGTGGGTGGCTGGCACGCCCGATTACGGCCACATCGACCACCGCGAAGCACTCGATAAGGAAGCAGCGGAGATCAGGACCCGGTTGGGCATCGAGGATGACCGGCGTCCCCTCAGCACCACGTCGACCAGAAGAGGCTGGTTGATGTTGATCGCTACCGTGGTCGGCGTAGTCGGGACACTGGCGATACTGTCGCTACCGCGGTAGCCGATCCACCAGAAAGGTCTGCCAAAACCCGGTAGCGGGTGCCGTTTGTGGCGCGTCCAGTTCGGCATCTCGGGCGCACGAGCCGCAAACGATCGTTTTCGGCGGGGCTAATCTGATCGTGCGGCGACAACGTTTGCGGCATCCAATCAGGCCCTGTCAAGTGGTGCGTGGGGGATTATTCGCTCACGAGCGGGAGGCCGTCGATGAGCCCCTGGATGGCGAGCGTCGCGAGGGATGAACTCGGCGATGGTGAGGGCGACGACGTCGGTTTGAGTGGCGATGTCGTTGACGACGCGACGTATTTGCTCGCGGGTAAGGCCGCCTGGCACCTTGCCGAGTCCGAGTGCGGCTTCGTTGCTGTTCTGGTTGGGTTATGTGGCCCCGCTGTCAGGGATGCCAGGTCGCGATGACTACCTCGGGAGCGCGAATAGGGTGGGCTCGTCTATTCCGAGTGCTTCGCACATCGCGCTGAAGTGCCTCGCATCGTTAGCGCGCATCATCAAGAAGAGCGAGCGCAGCACTACAGTCGCTTCGCTCGGATCCACGATCGCGGAGATGTTGCCTTCTTCGTTGTGGGAGTAAGCGTGTAGGTAGCGCTCGACATGGGTGCGGATAGCTGGATCGTCGAGCTCCCTGATCGCCGCTTTCATGCCGCTGTGAAAGCTGCCGATGTGCTGGGGGAATCGGAAGCTGAGGAACGCTTCGATCATCTTCCGTGCCGCGTTCGGTGCGAGCGCTAGGACGTCCATACGTTCAGCGAGGCTCATTTCCGGGGTTGCGGCCAACACCGACTCAGCTACCCGTGCGAATAGGAAATGGTACAGCGATCTCAGTCGACGGCTCTGTTGCTGATTCTCGGTCCAGGGGTCCAGCTGGGGAAGTCGACGTGGTGTGCTCGCCCCTCGGCTGCGGTGGCGCATCCGGATCTCATGGATGGTGAACCCGCCGACAACATGTCGTCCAGCGGATTCAAGCTGCATCACCCACTGCCTGAACAACTCGAAGTTGTGGGTAAGGAGCATGATTTGGCTGGCGTATGTGCTTTCCACCAGTGACGACCATAGGAAGGACGAGACACCAAACAGGATCCCGTCGTCCATGCTCGAGACGGGGTCGTCGATCACGATGATCGGTTCGTCGCCGCTTACGACGCCTTCTCGAATGCTGGCCAAGAAGTGAAGCAAGGCGATGGCGGTGCGTTCGCCCTCGCTTAGGTGTGTGGCGGGGCTACCGGCTCGCTCGATTCGGTACTGCTTGCCGTCCTCACTGGGGGTGAAAGCCAGGTCTGAGCGGCCCAGGAGCCTTGTGACACTGCTCGTAAGTTCAGCCGCCTGCGGAACCGGATCGGCGTCCAAATTGCGGAGTGCGATAACTCGCGAGCTCAGCTCCTTGAGCTCCGACTCGAGCGCCGCGGCATGTTCGTTCAGTTCATGAAGTCTGCTCGCGCTCGAATCGTACTCGTCGATGATTCCCTTTACGCGAGCCAGTTCGACCCTGCGGGCGGCCGCTGAGGCAAGCGCGACGTGCTCACTCCGTCGCTGCTCGTGAGCGTCAATTACGGATATCACCGCATCCGCAGTCGGAATCTCGACCAGATCGAACTTTTCGATTCCGGAGACGAAGGGATTGGCGCGTTTAGCCGCGAGCGCCGCCGACAGGGCGAGGAGGAGACTTTGGAAGCGGTCTACTTGGTCCCGCACGACTGTTCTGGCAGATCTGAGGTTACCGGCCAGGTCTGGGTATAGATCTGCGTCACGCGGAATGCTCTCGGCCATAGCGCCAGATGACCTGCTGGCCTGGTCCAAGAGACGCAGATGCTCATCGATCCGCTCCTGGAGGTCGACAATCGACCTGTCGAAGTGGGCTGCCAGCTCCGATCGCCGCGTATCCGTGATGTGGTTGCCGCAGAACGAGCAGTTCTCTTCCTGCTCGTGCAGTGCGAGGCCCTCCTGGACCCACTGAGCTCGAGGAGGATCGTTTGCCAGCCGGGCAAGCGGGCGGGCGGTTACGTCGGTCGTCAGAAGAGCGATCGACTCATCCTGGATGATTTCTAGGGCTGGAAAGCGAGGGCGCTGGAGGTTCGTGAAGGACGGGAGTGCGTCCGAGGTTGCCAGCTTGCGATCCGCCGGGAGGTCCGTCGACGCGCCGTCGAAAACGCTACGATCGCCAGCAAGCAAAGCTCGCACGTTGGCCCGAGTGTACGCATTCGTCCCGCGGTAAGTGGCAACCGGTGATGAGCGCAGATCATCGACGACGTATCCGGCCACCTCCGTCATCCGCTGTTGCAGGGACTTGTCTGCTGCCTTGGCCTCTGCTCGCGCGGCAGCTGCTGCTGGCTCGATCTCCGTACGCCGGTTCTCTGCATCTGCGAGCTCTTGCTCGGCGTCGACGTTGGCTTTTCCCAAGGTTAGGAGGCTGTCGGAGCGCGGCCCATCGACGTCGTCGAACTTCAAATTTTCCCGTACGTAGTCCGAGTTGAAGACACGGACCCTTGGCCAAAAATTCGCCGCCGCCTCAGTCACGACGGTCTGAACGCCATCCACCAAAACGTCGAACTCAATCCCAGCTCGAGCGACGTCGGGTGCGCCAATTGAGCAGGCGTGGAGGATGTTTGCGAGGGTGCTCTTGCCGCTGCCGTTGGTCCCATAGATGAGGTTGACACGGGCGAGGTCCTTCGGCCGACTTTCGTCGCCCCAGTTTTCAAAAACTCGATACTTCCCGATCTTGCGAAAGCGAGTGATCTGCGCGCGCGTCATTCTGATCCCCCAGGTCTGAGCCCTGTCCGGCCTGATTCGAGGTTAGCGAAGGGCTCTGACCCGCGCTGTCGCTCTCGAACTGGCCCACCTCGGGGCTCCGGCCTCATCCTCCGGTCCGACCATAGATACCCAGCATTCCGATTAGGGGCTGCCGAAAACGATCGTTTTCGGCGGCGAGCCGCACCGCAGATGCCAAGTCAAATAAACCCGCTATCTGCGGACCAGACGAGCGCTCTCTCGGTGAGAGTGTCGCGAACTGGGTGCCCTTGACCAGAGGGCGCGCGTCCCGAGCTAGCTGTCGGGGTCGTCGGGCATCTCGTACTGCTGCCACTGCTTCCTGGCGCGCGGGGTGTTGCTCCATATGAGCGCGAACATCGAGACCAGAAGGACGGTGAGCGCCGGTATCAGAAGGATCCAAAGACCCCCGTCCTTGCTAGCAAAAACGATCGTCATCCAGATGAGCGCGCACCCAGCGAGAATCCCCGCGATCGGCCAGATAAAGCGCATCGAGGCTTCGAGCAGTTTTGTCAGCCACCAGTGCATCGGAACGTCCAATCAGACCGTTTGTGAGCCGCCGGAGCGACCTACTTGCGCGTTACAGGCTCTTGTCGCCCCGCCCCGACACCGTGCTTCGCTTCGAACTCCTCTATCCGCTTACTACGCGTGCGAAGGACGCGGATACTCAACCCGACGAACCCGACGCCCAGAACTACACTCACCGCGAGAAAGACCCACTCCAGCGTGTCAGTCGGCACACCCCTCAAAGCCGCCTGGGCGAACATCACTGCCGCCAGGATCAGACAACCGCTCGCCTCCAGCCGCCCACGTTCGGCGACCATCCTCTGCGTGATTAGGCCACCTGCCGACCGTGCCTCAGATGCATCCTCGTCCGTCATCCCAAGACGGTCGCACTCATCCACCGGATCAGCAAGAGTGGCTCGTGATGCGCTGATCGAGGCCGATGCGCGATTGACCGTCGCCTCGCCGCCGGAAACGCCCACCGAAACTAGGTTCTGCTCCACGTTTTTGGCGCGCAACTTGGCCTCCTCGGCGCAGCGCAGCCGCAAACGATCGTTTTCGGTGGCGTTCCCTTCCTCGGCGCACAGCGGACCAACTGTCCCACCCTGGGACACCGAGTTGCTCGTTCAGAGTTTTCGAGACCTCGCGCATAGGGGCCTCGATGACTACGAACCTGAACCCCAACGAACTTCCGACCTCACGCCTGGACGGAGACCCGCGGCACTCCCGCTGGACCGTCCCTGCGCTCATCCTCATGGCCCCTCAAGCGGCCGCACTCTTCAGCGACACTATGCGCCAGGTCCAGACGATGCTGAGCGACCTCGAGGCGGGCACAACGAGCCTCGTCGACAGCGTCGAGACGGCTGCGCGCATCGTCGAGCTCATCGCGGGCCTCTTCGGCGCATGATGGTCAGCTCTCCGATTCGACCGCCACCGAGGTCGACGCGGCTGCCGCCGTCGCTGAGGCCGACGCTGCGGCCGCCGAGGCTGCCGCCGATGCAGCCTGGAAGGCCGGCGACCGGCGAGTGCGCATCGCGGCCTTCCTCTCGGCTGCACCCCAAGGGCCGATCAGATGGTACGAGCGAACAGTCCTCCACATCGTCCTGGACTTAGCGTCGGGTACGTAATCGTCCCCCGACATCATGTGCAGGTCACGCTCGAGCTTCCGCAGGCCGCGCTTGGCCGTCGACTCCGACACCCCATACCAAGATGGCGCTCGACTGGCCGGAAGCTCGAAGCCTGGCTTCAAGCTCATCGAAATCAACAGCATCACCTTCTCGGCGGTGTCCATGTCGCGTTCATGCCCTTCGAGCCAGAACGCATGCGGGAGGGCGAACCAGGGTCCGTCTGCGGCAGTGCGCGGTCGGGTGTACGGGTCTCCGTTGCCGGATTCGTGGAGAAGTGTGTAGGTGACGCTGCGGCCGGATCCACTTCGTTTGACCAGCTTGCGTTCGACGAGCTTCGTCACCTGCTTCGACCACCGCGACTTCGCGGAATCCATCTCGGCATGCAGAGCAAGTCCGGCGACGGTTGCCCACGATCCCGCGGGGTAGTACGCGATGTGCGGCGAGCTGGCGCTCGCGACCGCGTGAATGAGTAGGTAGGCGTTGATCGCGGGCCAGTCTCCGACAAGTGAGGCCATAGGACCGGCGCGGGTACCGTCCGGCCCCGGCGCTGCTGACTGCACGAAGGCGTTTCGGATGGGCACGGCTCCGCGTCCCGTGGGCGCCAACATCGACTGCAGCAGAGCGAGAGGTTCGGGCGCTGATCGGGGTGGCTCCAACCGGTTGGTCCTCGCACCGATGACCAACCAGCAGAGCCACCCCGACGGGACGCTCTCCGATGATGAGCTCGACTGGCTCGCCGCCCGGGCAGACGGCGGCTTCGGACTGCTTCACACCGCGGCGACATTCGTGCACCCAGCAGGCCAGGTGTGGCCGGGACAACTCGGGATCTCCAGTGACTCGCATCTTCCAGGGCTCGAGCGTCTGGCGGCGAGGGTCGCCGCCGCCGGTGCCAGATCATCGATCCAGCTCCATCACGGAGGCGTTCGCGCAGACCCGAATCTCTCACACGGCACCGTCGTCGGCCCCTGGGACGATGCGCAGACAGGGGTGCGGGCACTCTCCACCAGCGAGGTCCACCAGGCTGTGGACGACTTCGCCGAAGCGGCCCGCCGCGCCGAGAACGCGGGCTTCGACGGGATCGAGGTCCATGGCGGTCACGGCTTCCTTGTTGGGCAGTTTCTCGACGCCTCGAACAATCTGCGCGAGGACGGCTACGGCAGCGACCCGGCCGGGCGCAGCCGGTTCGTCAAGGAAGTCCTGAAGGCGATTCGCGAGCGCACCGGATCTGGTTTCCATGTGGGCCTCCGCCTTTCAGTCGAGCGCCACGGGCAGGTGCTCGGCGACATGGTCGATCTCGTCCGCGAGTTATTCGCCAGCGGCGACATCGACCTGCTCGACCTTTCACTGTGGGATGTTCGCAAGCTTCCCGCCAACGCACCCGAGGGCAGCGCCACGCTGATCGAGCACTTTCTCGACATCCCCCGCGGTGGCGCCGCGCTGGGCGTGGCCGGACATATCTCGACGGCCCGCGATGCGCAGCGCATGTTGGACCAGGGGGCGGATCTCGCATATATCGGCAAGGCGGCCATCGCGGACCATTCCTTCGCCACGAAGGCGATCGCCGACCCGGACTATCGTCCGCAGGAGTTTCCCCTGTCCCGCGAGCGCCTCCGCGCGGAGCGGCTCGGAGACGCGTTCATCGACTACTTCGGGACCAACTGGCCCCACCTCGTCGATGGATAACTCCGAGCACTTCCCGATCATGAACCCGTTCAAAACCAACACCCCGTGCGCTACCTGCGCTCGAACCGAACAGGAGAAACACCCATGAAAAATGCACAGCTCGGAAACCTTGAGGTATCCCGCATCGGGCTCGGTGCCATGACCATGGCAGGCACCTACACCGCCGAAGGCGGCCTGGATGATGCCGAGTCCATCCGCACGATCCACCGCGCGCTCGACCTCGGGGTCACCCACATCGACACGGCCGAGATCTACGGGCCTTTCCTCAGCGAGGAAATCGTTGGCCGTGCCCTCAAGGGACGTCGGGACGGCGTCGTCATCGCCACGAAGTTCGGCCTCTACGACCACTCGCGTGGTGAGCGAAACCCGAACAGCAGCGCCGCAAACATCAAGACCGCGGTCGAAGGCTCCCTGCAGCGACTCGGTACCGACCACATCGACCTGTACTACCAGCACCGCGTGGACAAGAAGACGCCCATCGAGGAAACCGCAGGAGCCGTTGCGGAGCTGATCGCTGAGGGCAAGGTGTTGCACTTCGGCTTGTCGGAGGCATCGCCGGAGACGATCCGACGTGCGCACGCGGTACAGGCTGTGAGCGCATTGCAGACCGAGTACTCGCTATGGACCCGCGACGTGGAAGCGGAGATCCTTCCGCTGCTGCGCGAGCTCGGAATCGGGCTCGTGCCGTACTCGCCGCTCGGCCACGGGCTACTCACCGGACAAATCCGCACCGTCACCGACTTTCCCGACAACGACTGGCGGAAGACCAATCCGCGGTTCACAGGCGAAAACTTCACCCGCAACCTCGCGATCGTCGATGAGGTGCGAGCCATCGCTGCGGAAGCAGGGGCAACGCCCGCGCAGGCGGCCCTCGCGTGGTTGCTGACCCGAGGAGAAGACATCGCTCCGATTCCCGGAACGCGACGCGTCAACCGCGTCGAGGAGAACACAGCAGCCGACGGTGTCGAACTCACGGAAGACCAGATCGAGCGCCTCAACAACCTGACGCCGGCCGCCGGCGCTCGGCACGACGAGGGCAACATGGCGTCAATCGACCAGTGAGGTCGGAGCGCCGAAACAGGCCGGTGACCGCACACCGGCTACGGCCGTGAAGATTTCGGCCAGGTAGCCACAGCACGATCGCACGCGCCGCCGGCATCACAGGCATCTGGAACCACCTCGCCGGATCAGTCGTACATCTCGATCTGCCAGCCGCCGACCATCACGTTGTCGTGTGGCGCGCAACCCCTCGCCCGATCGGCGTGACGCGAGGAACCTGCAGAGTGGGGCACCAGCATGTTGGATCCGCAGCACTGCTCAGCAGTGTGTCTGATGGGATGCGCCCGGTTAAGGGAAGGTCACCACCATGGGGCGCTTCAACTACAGCACCAACGCGAAGACCGACATCGAAGATCGCGCGCTCGCGCATTTGCAGATCGTGATCGGGAACAAGTTGAAACGTGGCGAGCCGTTCTTCTTCACCTGGCGCGAGGACCTCAGCATGGATGACGGCCGACGAGCGGTCTGGATCCACTCCGACTCGAAGCTCAGCTTCACGTACCGCGGTAGCCGCGCGCCGACCATCAACAGGGCGTGGTTGAGCAAGCTCGCGCGCCTTGCCGACGCGACCAGCGGGCTCTACCTCGTGTCCGAGCCGCCGGATGACCATCGCGCCGAAGCGGCCGCCGACGTCATCTGACCAACGCCCCCGAAGTGTCCGGCCGGGTGGTATCCGGCTACCCCCCTATCGGTGCGCGGGGATCCGTGACACTGTCAGCAATGAGGGCGGTCGGGGGGGCCGCCCGGTTGGAGAAGCCCCGCCAGCACCGCAGATCTTTTGATCCTCGTGTTTTGGAGATGGGTGGATCCCCTTGCACTCACCTGGGGGGTGATTGTGAGGGGATCCTGTTTGTCTGCACGACCGCTTGAGAGGGGACCTCGTCTTCTGAGGCCAACGCAACCCCCAGTGCGCGCCTGGCGAGGTCCCCGCTCCAGCGACAGGCTGGGGCAGCCGCCGGTTCCTGTGCGACGCCCAGGCCGGAGGCGTAACGTCGGTTCATGAATGCACAAGTGAAGAGCGCGGGCAGTAGCCCCGCATTGTTGGGCCTCCGGTCGATCCTGGTCACCACCCTCCCGTCGGAGCTGATGACCGCCGATGCACCCGACCGGTACACCGTCGAAGCCGTCTTCACCCGCAGGGTGGAGCCGGATGAGATAGCCGCCATTGAAGGCAACGAGACCCGGGCGCAACTGTCCGCGCACGGCTACTCGACCGCGGAACTGCGAGTGTCCGACCGTCGGCTTGAGATCTACAACACCAACCTTGAAGAGCTCCGCGATGGACTCGCCTCCGTGATCGCAGAACGCCTGGGCGACATTGACACTCATCTGGCGATCCAGCGAGACGCCGACGCCCATCGATTCCAAGACGCGTCGCATCGGGAGATAGCTCGCGCCGCCGCTGTGGCGGTACTTGCAGCCTCGATCGTATTCACTCCGCCCGACACAGGCGACCTGGGCGATGAGAGCGCGCGAGTAAGTGACTGGATGGAAGAAGGTGGATCAGGCCGCGACTGAGGGCGACTCACCGTCAGCCCCGGCGACATGGAGTGCGCGGAAGCCTAGAGCAGGCTGCCGACGAGTTCCTCGATCCGCCCGCGGATATCATCACGGACCTCTCGGACGATCTCGATGGACTGGCCGGCGGGGTCGGTGAGCTGCCAATCCTCGTAGCGCTCGCCTGGGAAGATCGGGCAGGCGTCGCCGCAGCCCATCGTGATCACCACGTCGGCTCGGCGGACGGCGTCGGTGGTCAGGATCCGCGGCACGGCCCTGGCGAGGTCGATGCCCTCCTCCGCCATCACGGCGACGGCGTTAGGGTTCACGGCGTTGTCGGACTCACTGCCCGCGGAGAACACGTCGATGCGGTCCCCGGCGATCGCGCGGAGGTATCCTGCGGCCATCTGCGAGCGGCCGGCGTTGTGGACGCAGACGAAGAGGACGGCGGGTTTGGTGATGTCAGTCATGAAGGCCGACTGAGCCCTGGGAACGACGAAACCCCCGTCCGAGGACGGGGGCTTCGTGCGGAGGTGGTGCTTACCAGCTCGACTTGGTCACGCCGGGCAGCTCGCCACGGTGCGCCATCTCGCGGAAGCGGACACGCGAGATGCCGAACTTCGACAGGTGGCCGCGGGGGCGTCCGTCGATGGCGTCGCGGTTGCGCAGGCGGACCGGCGATGCGTTGCGGGGAAGCTTCTGCAGGCCGACGCGGGCGGCCTCGCGGGCCTCGTCGGTCGCGTTCGGGTCCACGAGGGTCTTCTTCAGCTCGGCACGCTTCTCGGCGTAGCGGGCGACGATGACCTCGCGCTGGTTGTTGCGCGCGATCTTGCTCTTCTTCGCCATGCGATCAGCGCTCCTCTCGGAATTCGACGTGCTTGCGGATCACCGGGTCGTACTTCTTGAGCACGATGCGGTCGGGGTTGTTGCGGCGGTTCTTGCGCGTCACGTAGGTGTACCCCGTGCCGGCGGTCGAACGCAGCTTGATGATCGGACGAACGTCCTGAGCCTTCTTCGCCATTAGAGCTTCACACCCTTCGCGAGGAGGTCCTTCACGACCGACTCGATGCCGCGGGCGTCGATGACCTTGATGCCCTTAGCCGAGACGTTCAGCGTGATCTTGCGACCAAGCGAAGGAACGAAATAGGTCTTCTTCTGCACGTTCGGGTCGAAGCGGCGCTTCGTCCGGCGGTGCGAGTGCGAGATGTTGTGACCGAAGCCGGGAACAGCTCCAGTCACCTGGCACACTGCTGCCATAGTGATTCTCCTTAGTACCGTGACACCGGACGGTGCCACCCAAGATCCCTTGTCTGCACCCCGCTCCCGGACACGGCTGTTGGGCCGTCTTCTGAGGGTGGGATGCGAACTGCGTGCTGGAGTGCGCGCAGACGAAGAGTCAGTCTAGCACGGCCGGGCGTGTCGCCTCGCCGTGGCTCAGGCGGATGCCGCGGTGGCCGACGTGCGCTCGGCTGCGACTTTCGCGGACATGTACCGGTGGAGGACGTCGAGGTCGACTTCACCAGATCGCACGACCGAGGGGAGGATTGAGATCACGACCCGCGCGATCCGGACGGGACGATCGTGGGCGAGGCCCTCGAAGTAGCGATCGATTATCCGCAGCGCAGAGTGCATCTTGCTCAGGTCGCGCGAGCGACCAGTTCCTACGAGTGAGAACAAGATCTCGTCGGTGAAGACGCCGGCGTGCTCGTGGAACGCCCACACCTGGTCGGCGGCGCTGCGGCTAGCGCCGGTCCCGCGGTAGTCGGTTCGGCCCCGCGACGAGTTGACGACGAGGAACGCCGATCGCGCACCCGCGCTACCGAACGTCCCGACGGGCTGCATGACGACTGTCCCGTGGGGAAGCACGGTCCGCCGATCCCACTCCACCCGACCGCGCTGACGTCGGGGGATGAGTCGTTGCTCGAGCAGGGCGTCATCGAGCGACTCCTGCCTTTCGCGCGCGCCACCGCGGGAGAAGCGATCGAGGACTGCGAAGTGCAGCGAGTCCTCCGCGAGACCCTCCACCGCCGCGCGGTCGTTGATTCCCAGGACGAAGGATGCGCGCGGGTACTTATCGAGGTTGTCCATGAAGTCGCCCACCACGACCGTGACGCTGTGTCCGGCATCCACCGCAACGGTCACACTGCGGAGCCGTGCCTGCGCGATCAGCCCGGCGATGATCGCGGCAACGAGAGCGACACCGAAGATCGATGCGACAACCGGGAAGCGGAGCGGATCGAGCCCGTCGATGAGGAACACCGCCGCTTGCAGACCCGCGTATCCCACGGTGAACACCGCCGCGAAGACTCGCCATCCGCGGGAGAAGAACCGCCGCAGCCGAAACCGCGCATACGTGCGGGCCGTGGTCGACTCCCCTACCGTCGTGACCGTCACTCTGGCCACCCTTCCGCCACCCACTCCTCTGCGGCGGCGTCGAGCTCCACGGCAACTTTGTCGTTGCCCGCCGGATTCTTGAAGAAGAACACGCGCGTATGCGCGTAGACCTTCTGCGCATACGCGGTGTTTCGCTCGATCACGTAGAAGTCGCCGGCCCGAAGATCGTGCACGACTCCCGTAGCGAGTTCGCGGATGAGCAGACGGCCGCGCAGGACCAATTGATACTCCCGCGCGCGGGGATGCATATGCGGCTGGTCGACGGTATCCGCGTCGTAGTCCGAGATCCCCGCTTCGAGCTCAGCGTCTTCGATATGCGCCAGCGCTTGAGCGCGTGCCAGGGTTCCCGTCAGGTACTGACGGCTCCCGCCGCCGACCGCCGCGTCGATGTCTGAGGCGCGGATGACGGATACCTGGGGCACCCCGTCATGCTAGCGGCCGACTTCAGACGCCTGCGCCGCAGCCACGGCCTCGTCGTACGTCGCCTCCGGGTCGTCCATCAGTCGCGCGGTCACGGCGGCGTGGGCGCGCGTGTACGGGCCACCCGTCGCGAGTGCCCAGTCGACCTGCGGACGCGCCGGCTCGCCCAGCGTCGCGAACGCCTCGCTCAGACTGCGCCGGGTGTCGTCCTCGCCGCGGGCGAACTGCGTCGCCAGGGTCGTCGCGAGAGCGGATGCCTCGGCTGCCGGCACGTGCCGTGCTGCCGTCCGCCAGGCCACGCGCGCGACCGCGTCGTCGGCATCCTTCAGCAGGTCGGCGGTGATCGCCGGCCACACGCGCGGACCGCCGATCTTCGACATCGTGTGCAACGCCTGCGCCCGGATCTGGGCCCCGCGTGAGCCGAGTTCGACGAGGAGCCGGTCGATGACCTCATCGGCGTCGTGTCGGGTCAACGCCCAGGTCAGCATCTCGCGCACGAGGAACTGCGGCTCGATGCGGCACTGCGCCACGAGCACCGGGATGTACTCCGAGCGCGGGTGGGTGCCCGCCGTCATCGCGGCCTGCACGCGCGCGGACGGGTCGAGCGACGCGAGGGCGGCCTCGAGCCGGTCTGCAGCGGACGTCTCGGTCATGGGTCACCTCACGGGGTCGGGCGGGATGCGGCATCCCACCCTCACTGGAACACGCCGAGGTGAGCGAGTGTTCCCGGCATCGCGACCTTAGCCCGCGGCCTCGCGCGCCCCTCTCCCCCAGCGGAACGCCGACACCGACGGGTCGCCCGGGATCCAGAAGCGCCACGGGAACGCGTCGGTCCCGGCGATCCCTGCGACGCCGACCCGCGGTCCCGTCGCGATCTCGACCAGCGGATCGGCGCGCAGGAACAGCCGCGCGCTCGCGCCGGCCTGCTCCTCCCCCGTGACCGCGTCGATGCCGTCGTGCACGGGATTCCGCAGCCCCACCGCATCGCCGAGGCGGCCGGGTCCGCGGGCCAGGTCGCGCGCGGTGCGCGCCGCGGGCCGGCGGGCGTGCGCGGCATCCGCTCCGTCGACGACCTCTCCGCCGCGCAGCAGGATTCCGCCCGCGACACCCTCGGGACCGCACACGACATTGACGCACGAATGGATGCCGTGGCTCAGGTACACGTACAGATGGCCGGGTTCGCCCCACATCGTCGCATTGCGGGCGGTCGGCCCCATCCGCGCGTGCGAGCCGGGGTCGGCCTGCGGCCCCGTCCCGCGGCCGTGGTACGCCTCCACCTCGGTGATCCGCAGGGCGACGAAGCCGGTCGCGGTCGTCACGTGCAGCTCGCCACCGAGCAGGGTCGGCGCGACATCGGCCGGGAGTCCCGCCAGGGCTTCGCGGGTCGCGGCGACGAGGGCGGTCACAGCGAGGGGGCCTTCCGGCACCAGGCGACGTCGAACCCCTCCATGACGGTGACCTGCGTCCCGTCGAGGGCGTAGATGCGCGTCTCGAGCGTCGTCGGCAGCGGCAGCGTGTAACCGTCGTACGGGTTGTCGACCACGTTCGGTGCGATGACGAGAGCCGCGTACCGGCCGCTCGGCGACACGCACGTCTGGAGGAGTCCGTCGGCGGGATCGACCTTCGCGACCACGCTCGCCTTGCCGTCGGCATCCACCCGCATGATGTTCGTGCCGAGCGGGTTCAGCCCGTCGAACGGGGTGAGGGCGCGAAGGGTCGACCCGTCGGACATCGCCAGGACCGAGCCGGTCTGACCGAGCTCCCCCGCCGTCGGGGGGAGCGGGTTCTCCTTCGCCGAGGCGAGGTCGACGATCGCCGGTCCGTCGACGCGCTCGATGTAGGCCGTCGTCCCGGCGATGTCGTCGATCCCGATCGCATTCCCGAGCTCCACGGGAGGCGCCCCCGCCGACGACACGAGGCTGAGCGCGCCGTCGAAGGTGAGCATGAGGATCGTGTCGGTCCCGGGGACGAACCGCCAGTCCTCGACCCGCTTGTCGGCCCCGGTCACCGAGATCTCGGCGGGCCCCGCGCCCGGGTCCGCGGTCGAGCCCGTGAAGAGCAGGCTCTCGCGTCCCCCGGATGCCGAGATGTCGGCATCCGTGAAGGTGTAACCGATCGTGTTGCCGCGTTCTGCGCTCTGCAGGTTCGTCACGACGCCCTCACCGGGCAGGGTGAGCTCCTTCGGCTGGGAGCCGTCGGTGCGCGTGACGATGAGGTGCGACACCCCGTCTTCGAGGGTGGATACGACGAGGTGCGCGGCCGTCGCGCGGAAGTCCTCGATGTGCTCGTGCTCGAACACGGGCTCCGTGTTGCCGTCGAGGTCGACGCGGTAGATCTTGTCGCCGCCCTCGCTGCGCTGCAGGACGTACGAGTGCAGCTTCGGCGTGGCGAACGACTCCTCGACGGTCGAGGCCGGGCCGCCCCCGAGACCCGCCAACCGGTCGATGCGGATCGTGTACGTCGTCTCGTCCCAGAGCGGATCCGTGAAGCGGATGCCGACACTCCGCCCCGAGGTGTCGACGCTGAACGGCGCCGCCGGCGTGATGGTGACCTGTGCGGCATCCACCTTCTGGAGCGACTGCGTCGTCTCGAAGATCACGCGGGAACCGGGGGAGGAGACGGCGGCGGCCGTGTCGGCCTGGACCGAGGTGATCCGAGGACCCTGCAGGGTCGTGATGACGCCGGCGGCGAGCGCCACGAGCGCGAGGACCGCGACGACCGCGATCACACGTACCGAGAACCCGCGGGCCTGCCGACGCTGGCGCTGAGCGCGCCGGCTGTCAGAACTCATACGGGTCCTTGGGCTCGTCGATCTGCTCGACGGAGGCCGCCGTCACCTGCAGCTGACCGTCGACGTCGCGGATGGTCCCCGTCACGGTCACCCACTGGCCCTTGCGGGGGATGTCGTCGGTGGCGACCGGAAGGCTCGCCGGCTGCGCGTCGATGACGCAGTGGGTGATGATGAGCCGCGTCAGGGCGAAGCCCTGCTGGCCGGGAGCGACGAAGCCGGTCAGCGAGATCTCGGTGCCGTCGAACACCTCGGGGTCGGTCGCCGTCGCGAACACGCTCGCCCAGTCGCCGATGCCGAACGAGGCCGTGTCGCCGGTGATCGCGAGCGCGACGGTGTCGGCGTTCTGGAACAGCGGTGCCGAGCCGGTGGTGCGGGATGCCGCCAGCTCCGCCGACAGCGTGGCCGGCGGGACGACCAGCATCGTTCCCGCGAGACCGAGCGCGAGCGCCCCTCCCGCAACCGTCGCCGCGGTGCCGACGACCTGGCGGGGCGTGCGCGGCGAACGCTCGTCGTGATCGTGGTGGTCGTGGTCGGCGGGCGCGTCGCCGTGGTCGTGCCCGTGATCCTCCGCCGCGCCGAGCGGCAGGACGAAGCTGATCGCGCACCCGACGAGCGCGAGGGCAGCCATCGAGACCGCGAACCACGACGACTCGGGGTTGATGTAGAGCCCGAGCCGGCCGGTCACCGCGAGGGCGATCGTCAGGGCCGAGATCAGTGCGACCGCGCCGACGCCCAGCATCCGGAACCACACGGTGTCACGCAAGGAGGTTCACCGCCCCTCCGATCGCGGCCGCCGCGAGGACGACCGCGGCGACCAGGACGCCGAGGACCCGGGTGCGGAAGGTGGTGCGCAGGAGCGCGAGCATCTTCACGTCGACGAGGGGACCCACGAGGAGGAATGCGACGATGGCGCCCGGGGTGAACGTCGAGGCGAACGAGAGCGCGAAGAACGAGTCGACGTTGGAGCAGATCGACACGATCATCGCGAGCATGATCATCGCGGCGATCGAGAGGGCAGGGTTCGACCCGATCGACAGCAGCACATCGCGCGGCACGACGACCTGCACCGCACCCGCGACGGCCGAACCGATGATGAGAGCGGGCATGACGGCGCGCAGCTCGACGACGAACTGCGCGAGGCTGCGCCGACCGCGGTCGCCCGTGACGCCCTGCTCGGCCAGGCACGCGTCGCGGAAGCGATCGGTGATGAGGGAGTCCTGATCGGGATGCCGACTGTACAGCCATCCGATGACGTTCGCGATGAGGTACCCGCCGAGCAGGCGCGCGACGAGGATGCCGTCGTCGAAGCCGAAGGCCTGGTGGGTCGTGATGATGACGATCGGGTTCACGATGGGCGCCGCGACCAGGAAGGTCAGCGTCTCGGCGACCGAGAACCCGCGCATCATGAGCCCGCGGGCGAAGGGGACGTTGCCGCACTCGCAGACCGGGATCAGCATGCCCAGGAGGGAGAGGACGGCGCGGCGGCCCCAGGGGTTCCGCGGCATCCAGCGTTCGATGACCCCCGGCGGCACCCACACCTGCACGACGATCGAGAGGATCACGCCGAGCATCACGAACGGCAGCGACTCGATGAGGACGCTGAGGGCGAGGGTCAGGCCGTCCTGCGCGCGAGTCGGGAGCTCGGGTGATGGGCTCCACAGCGCCACGCCGATGAGCGCCAGAACGCCGATGAAACCGAGCCCCAGCCAGAGCGCACCGCGCGCAGCCGACCCCCGTACGGGGGTCGACGACGTTCGGGATGCCGCGGGGCGGACCTCAGTCCGCACGAGCCTCGGGCCGGTCGTCGCCCCGCGCGATCCGGGCGCTGCACTCGGCGCACGTACCGAAGATGTCGACGACGTGCTCGGCGTCGGTGAAGCCGTTCGCCGCCGCCGTGCGCTTCGCCCAGGTCTCGACCTCGGTGGCCTCGATCTCGACGGCCTTGCCGCACACCCGGCAGATCAGGTGATGGTGATGTCCGGTGCTGGCGCACGCCCGGTAGATCGCCTCGCCCTCGGGAGACTGCAGCTGGTCCGCCTCACCGCTGGCGGCGAGGGTCGCGAGAGCCCGGTAGACGGTCGCGAGGCCGATCCCAGTGTTCTCGTCGCGGAGTGCGGCGTGCAGATCCTGGGCGCTCACGAATCCCGGGGCGTCGGACAGCGCCGAGCGGACGCGCTCGCGCTGCCAGGTGTTGCGCTGGGCCATGCGCGGATTCTACGCTCGCGCCCTAGCGACGGGCTGGGTGCCTCGGGAGGCATCCGTCCGCTGCACCCGCCCCCGGCGATCGCCGAAGACGCGGCAGACGAGATAGATGACGAACGAGATCGTCGTGATGTAGGGGCTCACCGGCAGGGTGCCGGCGACGGCGAGCAGGATGCCGCCGACTGCGGAGACGACGCCGAAGAGGGCCGCGAGCAGCGGGACCGCGACGGGCCCGTGCGCGATACGCGCCGCGGCGGCGGCCGGAGTCACGAGCAAGGCGAGGACGAGGAGCGCGCCGATGATGTGCACGGCGACGGCGACCGCGAGACCCAGCAGCAGCATGAAGGCGAGCGAGATCAGCCCGGTCGGGACGCCGCGCGCCGCCGCGGACTGCGGATCGAGCGAGTCGAATCGCAGGGGACGCCAGATGA
The DNA here is from genome assembly GCF_900102005.1 of Microbacterium sp. LKL04. NCBI lineage: Bacteria > Bacillati > Actinomycetota > Actinomycetes > Micrococcales > Microbacteriaceae > Microbacterium > Microbacterium sp. LKL04. The sequence continues at coordinate 2,361,498 of NZ_LT627736.1, forward strand.
GCAGCAGCGCCACCAGTACGACGGCGGAGATGGCGATCAGCCAGGTGAGCTGATCGGACTGCACCGACACGATCTGCCCCGTCAGCAGGCTGAAGCGGTTGGCGCTCCGTCCGTCGTAGAGGGCGAGGAAGAGGATGCCGAGGCCCAGACCGAACGGCATGAGCACACCGATGATCGAGTTGCGGTCGCGCGCCCGCGAGCCGAGCCAGCCGATCAGGGCCGCGGCGACCATCGATCCGACGATCGACCCGGTGACGACGTCCGCGCCGATCAGGAGCGCCGCCGCCGCACCGGCGAACGACAGCTCGCTGATGCCGTGCACCGCGAAGGCCATGTCGCGCTGCAGCACGAACACGCCGATGAGCCCGCCGACGAGGCCGAGGATGGCGCCCGCCCACACCGAGTTCTGCACGAGTGCGAGGATCTGACCGTAGACCGGCACGCCGCCGAACATGGCGTTCGCGATGTCGTCCCAGTTCATGCGTGGTCCTCGTGATGATGGTGGGATGCCTCGGCGTCGGGCGCCCCGACGACGACCAACCGGTCGCCGGCTCGCAGCACGAAGACCGGCGCGCCGTAGAGGTCGGTGAGGACGGGAGAGGTCAGCACGTCCTTCGGCTTTCCGAGGGTGAAGCGGCCGTTCGCGATGTAGAGGATCCGGTCGACCTTGCCGAGCAGCGGGTTGATGTCGTGGGTGACGAGCAGGACCGCGGCTCCGCTGCGCCGATGCTTATCGATGAGTCCGACGACCGCCTGCTGGTTGGCGAGGTCGAGGCTCGTCAGCGGCTCGTCGCACAGCAGCAGTCGCGGGTCGTCGGCGAGGGCCTGCCCCACGCGCAGTCGCTGCTGCTCGCCACCGGAGAGGATGCCGACGGGGCGATCGGCGAACTCCGTCGCGCCGATCTGGGTGATGAGCTCGTCGACCCGCTGGCGGTCCTTCCGGCGAGGGATCGGGGGTCCGAATCGGTGGCCGTTGACCCCGAGCGCGACGAGGTCGCGCCCCCGAAGGGCGGTGTCCCGTGGGAGCGGGCGGGTCTGCGGCAGGTAGCCGATTCCCCGGTTGCCCGCGCGGCGGACGCGCTTTCCGTCGACCTCGACGGACCCCTCGCTGAGGTCCTCGAGTCCGAGGATCGCGCGCAGCAGAGTGGTCTTGCCGGAACCGCTGGGACCGAGGACCGCGATGAGCTCGCCCGGCTCGACCGTCAGATCGAGACCGCTCCACAGTTCGCGACCGCCGCGCCGCAGTGCGGCACCCCGGATCTCGAGAGGGGCTGGTGCGTCCGGGGTCACCGGGTCAGCGTACCCGCCAGGTCGTCGATGTTCTTCTGCATCCATTCGACGTAGGTCAGACCCTCCGGGAGGATCTCGGTGAACTTCAGCACGGGGATGTCGTTCTTCTCGGCCAGCTTCGTCACCTCGGTGGTCTCGGCGCCGCCGGTCTGGGCATTGACGATGACGGTTCGGACCTCGCCGGAGTCGAGGATCTTCGTCGCTTCGAGCAGGGTGGCAGGCGGCACGTCCTGACCCTCTTCCACCGCTTCGCTGAACGCCTCGGGCGTCGCGTTCTCGAGACCGGCCGCAGCCGTGAGGTACAGCGGTACGGGCTCGGTCACGAAGATCTTCTCGCCCGCGTTAGCGGCCGAGATCTTCTCGAGGGAGGTCTCGAGCCCTGCGATGCCGTCGATGAGCTTCTTGGCGTTGGCCTCGAAGGTGTCGGCCTTGGCGGCATCCAGTTCACCGAGTTCGTGGGCGATGTCCTCGACGACGTGCTCAACGGTGTGCGGGTCGTACCAGACGTGCTCGTTGAACCCCTCGATGTGATCATGCCCCGCGTGATCACCCTCTTCGGCATGGTCGTGTCCGTCACCCTCGGCGTGCGCGTCGTCGGAGTGTCCCTCATTGCCGGGGTAGTCGTGCGAGTACTCGACGGCAGTGATGACCGGAGCTTTCGTACCGCTCGCCTCGATGAGTCCGTCGAGGAACGCGTCGTACCCGGCGCCGTTCTCGATCACGAGGTCGGCTTGCGACACCGTGAGCTGGTCGCGCGCGGACGCCTCGTACGAGTGCGGGTCCTGAGAGAGAGAGTCGATGATCGACGTGACCTCGACGTCGTCGCCGCCGATCGCGGCCGCGAGTGACCCGTAGACGTTCGTGGACGCGACGACCTTCAGGGTCGCGCTGTCGCTGGCAGAGGCGCCGGGGGTCGCGGTGGCGCAGCCGGCGAGAACGAGGACGGATCCGGCCGCGAGAGCGACGAGTGCGGGCACACGAGAGGTCATGACGGCGAGTCTACGTGCTGTTGATAACGGTTCTCAAACTCAAGCGTCGATCCTCAGCGGACTCATCACCATCACTTCTTCGGGTCGTGGCCCCAGTTCATCAGCGAGTAGCGCCAATCCGTGTCCGTCACATCGCCTTTCGGACGCTGCGTCGAGTGCCGGGCGACGTAACCGTGGACCTTCTTCATGTGCGCGTAGTCCGCGCCCGTCAGCTCGTCCTTCTTCTTGCGGAGGATCTTCACGATCCGGCGCCCGGAGGCATGCCCGGTGGACTCTCCTCCCCCGGACTTCTGGCCCACCGCCTTCGACTCGTCCGTGTCGAGCCATTTCTCGATCTGAGCGGCCGTCATGTTGACCGCACCGTCGAAGTCCGTCGTGATCTGCTGCTGCTCGTCGGCGTCCATTTGCCGAATGTGCCGGGCGGGGGAGCGGACTTCTTCCAAGGGGTTGCGCAAGGGCCGGATGGGCTTCCCGCCGGGTGTTACTGTCATCGAAACCGGGCGGCATCTCCTCCCGGCACGCCCGAGGGGATTACGAGGATGACCGAGCAGTTGACCTTCATCGCTTACGCGAGCCGCGCGACCGAGCCCTTCGACCACGCGCGCCTGGTCGAGCTCCTCACCGAAAGTCGAACGAACAACTCGCGGGACGGCATCACGGGGATGCTCGTCTACACCCACCCCGATTTCATCCAGATCCTCGAAGGACCGGATGCCGCCGTCCGAGCGCTCCTGGAGCGCATCGGCCGCGATCCCCGTCACATGGATGTCCGCGTCCTGCTCGACGAGCAGGCGACCGAACGCAAGTACTCGACGTGGTCCATGGGCTACGAGCCGACGACTCCCGGAGACGGATCCGGCGAGGCCGTGGCTGCGATCCAGACGGCGAGCGACGACGAGTCGACGCGCGAATCGGCCGACGCACTCGGCGACTGGTTCCACGAGAAGGCCGGCACCGACCGCGCCTGACCCCTCAGTCGAGCAGGAGCGCCGGCTCCTCGAGGACCGAGGCGACGTCGGCGATGAACCGGCTGATGCCGTCGCCGTCGATGACGCGGTGGTCGAACGACCCCGACACGGTCGTCACGAAGCGGGGGCGCACCTCGCCGTCGACGACCCACGGCTTCTGCCGGATCGTGCCCATGGCGATGATGCCGGACTCACCCGGATTGATGATCGGGGTCCCGGCATCCATCCCGAAGACACCGATGTTCGTGATCGTGAACGTGCCGCCCTGCTGGTCAGCCGGCGTCGTCTTGCCGTCACGCGCGGTGGCGGTCAGCTTCTCCAGCGCACGCGCGAGACCGCGCATGTTGAGGTCCTGTGCGTCCTTGATGTTGGGGACGAGCAGGCCGCGGGGGGTCGCCGCGGCGATGCCGAGGTTCACGTAGTGACGCACGCGGATCTCGGCGCCGTTCTCGGTCTCGACCCACGCGGCATTGATCATCGGCGTGCGGCGGAGAGCCCAGATGACGGCCCGCGAGAAGATCAGCAGCGGCGAGATCTTCACGTCGGCGAAGTCCGGCGAGGCTTTCAGCCGCTTGACGAGCTCCATCGTCCGGGTCGCGTCGACGTCGGTCCACACCGACACGTGCGGCGCCGTGTACGCGCTCGAGGTCATCGCGTTGGCCGTCGCCTTGCGCACGCCCTTCACCGTGATGGCCTCTTCGCGGGCATCAGCCTGGGGTGCTGCAGGAGCCGGAGCGGATGCCGCGGGTGCCGCCACGGGAATCGAGAGCTCGCGCTCCTCGGGGAGGTCGGGGGTCGCGATGTTGCGGAAGACCGAGGCCTGCTCGGCGTGGCGGACGACGTCCTCGCGGGTGACCTCGCCGGCGGTGCCGCTCGGCGACACGTCGGCCAGGTCGACGCCGAGGTCGCGCGCGAGCTTGCGGATCGGGGGCTTCGCGACGACGCCCACGGCACGAGTCACGGGCTTCTCGGCCGGCTTGCGGCGACGCGACTTGACCTCGCCACCGGTGCCGTAGCCGACGAGCACCGAGCCACCGGGCTCCTCGGCGGGCTTCTCACCGTGCTCGGAGCGGCCGATGTCGGCATCCGGCTGCCCCTCGCCACCCGCGATCGTGATGATGGCCGCGCCGACCTCGACGGTCGTGCCCTCGGTGGCGAGGATGTCGCCGACCGTCCCGCTGAACGGGGACGGCAGCTCGACGAGCGACTTGGCCGTCTCGATCTCGACGAGGACGTCGTTGACGTCGACGGTATCGCCGGGCGCCACACGCCACTGCACGATCTCGGCCTCGGTGAGGCCCTCGCCGACGTCCGGCAGGTGGAAGGTCTGCGTGCTCATGTCATCTCCATCCCCGCGAGACTGCAGCCGCACGCCGAGACAGCGGGCTCACGCCGCAGTCTCGGCGCACACGTGCAGTCTCGCGGACGTGCGGGGGTCGCGGGTAGGGGGCATCGTCGGGGGTCAGTAGGCGAGGGCGCGGTCGACGGCCTCGAGGATGCGGTCGGCGTCGGGGAGGTACTGACCCTCGAGCTTGGCGGGCGGGAACGGCACGTCGAAGCCCGACACCCGGAGGACCGGTGCCTCGAGGGCGTAGAAGGCCCGCTCCATGACGGTCGCCGCGACCTCGGAGCCGACCGACACGTTGCCGGGCGCCTCCTGCGCGTAGATCATGCGGCCGGTGCGGCGGACGGACTCGAGGATCGGCTCGTAGTCGATCGGCGCGAGCGAACGCACGTCGATGACCTCGCACGAGGTTCCCTCGCCCTCGGCGAGCGCGGCGGCCTGCAGCAGGGTCGTGACCATCGCGCCGTGGCCGACCAGGGTCACGTCCGTGCCGCGGCGGACGACGCGGGAGGCGTGGAGCGGGAGGGCGCGCTCAGCGACATCCACCTCGCCCTTCATCCAGTACTTGGCCTTGGGCTCGAGGAAGATGACGGGGTCGGGCGATGCGATCGCATCCTGGATCATCCAGTAGGCGTCGTTCGGCGTCGACGGCGAGACGACCCGCAGACCCGGGGTGTGCGCGAAGTACGCCTCGGGGCTCTCCTGGTGGTGCTCGACCGCGCCGATGTGCCCGCCGTAGGGGATGCGGATGACGACGGGGAAATTCGCGGTGCCCTCGTGACGGTTCGTGAGCTTCGCGAGCTGCGTCGTGATCTGGTCGAAGGCGGGGAAGACGAACCCGTCGAACTGGATCTCGATCACGGGCCGGAACCCGGCCATCGTGAGGCCGATCGCGGTGCCGACGATGCCGGACTCGGCGAGCGGGGTGTCGAGCACGCGCTGCGAGCCGAACTCGGCGTGCAGGCCCTCGGTCACGCGGAACACGCCGCCGAGCGGGCCGATGTCCTCGCCCATCAGCAGGACGTGGTCGTCCGCGGCCATCGCCGCCCGGAGGCCGGCGTTCAGGGCCTTCGCGAACGGCAGGGTCTGGATGTCGCTCACGCGTTCCCCTCCTCGAAGGATGCCTCGTACTCGGCGAGCCAGCGCTGCTGCTCCTGCACGAGCGGGTGGGCGTCGCCGTAGACGTGGTCGAACATGATCTCGGTCGGGATGTCGCCGAGCGCGTTGGTACGCACGCGCACGTCGTCGGCGTAGGCGGCGGCGGCGGCATCCACCTCGTCGAAGAAGGATGCCGAGGCGCCGCGGTTCTGCAAGAAGGCCCGCATGCGCGCGATCGGGTCGCGCTCGGCCCAGGACTCCTCTTCGTCGCTCGTGCGGTACTTCGTGGGGTCGTCGCTCGTCGTGTGGGCGCCCATCCGATACGTGAGCGCCTCGATCGCGCGGGGGCCGCCGCCGGCGCGCGCCTCGTCGAGGGCGAGCTTGCTGACGGCGTAGCTGGCGAGGACGTCGTTGCCGTCCACCCGCACCGACGGGATGCCGTAGCCCTCGCCGCGGCGAGCGAGGGGCACGCGGGACTGAGTCGACACGGGCACGGAGATCGCCCAGTGGTTGTTCTGCAAGAAGAAGACCTGCGGGGTCTGATAGCTGGCGGCGAAGACCATCGCCTCGTGGACGTCGCCCTGACTGGAGGCGCCGTCACCGTAGTAGACGATGACCGCCTCGTCCTTCTCGGGGTCGCCCGTGCCGGTGCGGCCGTCGAAGACGAGGCCCATGCCGAGGCCCGTCGCGTGCAGGGTCTGCGCGCCGAGGACGAGCGTGTAGATGTGCGTGTTCTGGTGGTCGGCCGGGTTCCAGCCGCCGTGCGTGAGGCCGCGCATCAGTCGGATGATGTCGATCGGGTCGACGCCGCGCGTCGTGACGACGACATGCTCGCGGTACGACGGGAAGACGTGGTCGTGCGCGCGGGCCGCGCGCACCGAGCCGACCTGCGCAGCCTCCTGCCCGAAGGACGGCGGCCACAGGGCGAGCTGCCCCTGGCGCTGCAGGTTCGTCGCCTGCCGGTCGAAGGCGCGCACCACGACCATGTCGCGGTAGAACGTCTCGAGCTCTGCGTCGGTCAGCGCGTCGATGAGGGGGAGGTAGCGCTCGGCCGCCTCACTGGGCGCGTACGAACCGTCGGCGGCGAGGACGCGGACGACGTCGGATGCTTCGGCCGGAGCCTCGAACGAGGGGGTCACCCTCCCACGCTAACCCCCGACGCATGGCCGGTTCTGCATGAGGTCGACAACGGATGCCGCGATTCGCCGTGCGTTCGGGACAAGGCCGGGCTCAGGATCGCGCGTCGAGCGCGCGGAGCCGGCCGCACATGCCGAACCCGCGCTCGTCGTCGAGCGTCACCTGCCGCACCGTCGCGTCGGCGAGATGATCCGCGGCTCCGCCCGCGAGCGCGGCGACGTGCGCGAGGGAGAGGTCGGACAGCGCGGCAGGCCCGGCGGCCACGATGTCCTCCCACGACGATGCGCGCGGGCGGACGATCGCGGCGGCGGCGGCATGAAACGCGCGCAGCGGACCGGCATCCCCCTGCTCGAGAGCGCGGCGCAGGTCCAGGTAGCCGGTGACCGCGAGATCGCGCCGGCGGGCGGCGGCGTCGGCGCGCTCCGCCGCCGACCCGTCCGGGAGGGCTGCGGCCGCCGCGCGGTACCGCGCCGGGTCCGCGACGACGTCGGCGGGGAAGGTCATCACGGCATCGCCGGCCTCGGGGAGCCCCGCGTTGCTCATGATCACGAGGACGCGGAGGCCGCCGCGGTTGACGGCGCGGTGGATCGTCCCCGGGGTGAACCAGACGACGGATCCGGCCTGCAAGGGGATCTCGCGGGCGCCGGCGAGGTCGAGCGTGTGCAGCTCGCCCGACCCTTCGAGCACGACGTAGCACTCCGTCGACGCGAGGTGCAGGTGTGGGCTCCCGCCGGGGATGCCGTCGGGAGCCGCGTCGTCGTACACGTCGAGGAACGTGACCGACGTCCCGCCGGGGAAGGTCGTCGCGGTCACGCCGACCTCGTTGCTCGAGATGCGGTCAGGACCTTGCGAGCGAGGTCGGCGAGGTGCGCCGCGTCTGGGGCCTCGGCATCCGCGATCGTCACCGCGTAGCGGAAACGCACCGTCTCGCCCGGTTCGACCGCCAGCTCCTCGCTGAAGAACGGGGCGGGGTTGATGCAGGCGAACTCCTCGGTGCGGACGAACCACTGGGGCGGATGCCGGGGGTTGTCACGATCGTCGACGAAGGCGAGCACCGACGATGCGTCGATCTCGTCGTGCGCACCGGCGTAGGCCATCCACTCGTGACGCTGACCGCGCATGTCGTCTCCCGAGCCGGAACCCTCGGGGCTGATGGCCGCGCCGCCGGTGAACGACCGCGGACCGCGCCAGAACAGGCCGCCGTACCCCGCGTTCTCCCGGCCCCGGGTCGTCGGCGAGCCGATCGAGATCGTCGCCTCGGTCACGTTGGTCATCGCGGTCTCGAACGTCAGCACCCAGGCATCGTCGGTCACGACGCGGGCCGTCAGCTCGCGGCGCTCCTCGAACATGCGCGTGCCGCCCTCGGTGACCCAGTCGAGTCGGTGGGCGAAGACCGCTGCGCCGTCCTCGACCTCGGCGGCCACGTTCTCGCGATGCTCCTGCGACCCGTCGTTCGGCAGCTGGACGTAGAAGCGGCCGGGGACGAACGTCGGACCACCCCAGAAATTCTCGTCGTCGACCACGGGCAGCGACCACGCGATGCCCTTGTGCCAGACGTGGTCGTGCGGTCGGAACAGACTGACGACGCGGCCGGCGCGAGTGCGCAACGGGCTGACGAAGGGCTTCGGCGACTCGAGCTGCGGCGTGGTGGGCACGAAGGTGTACCGCAGCAGCTCGACGTCGCCGTCGAGGATGCTGACGACGTCGTCCTCTTCGACGAGGGTCAGGGCGGACTCGGTCATCGGGTGGCTTCCTTCACTCGGGCCCACGGCACCATGCCGCCGTCCATGCTGCGGGCGAACGCATCGTCGGAATCGATCTCGCCGGCGCGGACCGGCACACCCCGGAAGGCGGAGGCGTAGACGGCCGCGGCGAACTCGAGGGTGCGCCGCGAGTCGTGGATGCCGACGCCCGGGCTCTCTCCGGCCGCGAGAGCAGCCAGAACGGCCTCGATCTGCAGGCGGTGCCCGCTGACGACATCGGAGTCGGCGTTCCACAGGTCCGCGAGCTCCTCGTGACCCGCCGCGGGAGTGAAGGTCCAATCGCGGTCGGTGTAGCCGTAGAGGTGCTCGACCTCGACGGTCGCGAACTCGTAGTCGAACCGCAGCCGGGAGGTCTCGCGCGGCGAGACGACCGAGTTGACGATCGTCGCCAGCGCGCCGCCCTCGAACTCGGCGACGGCGATCGAAACGTCCTCGGTATCGGTCGGACGGGACTGGCGTGCCGCGAAGGCGCTCACGCGGGACCAGGGCCCGAGCACGGACAGGAGCAGGTCGAACTGATGGATGCCGTGGCCCATCGTCGGGCCGCCGCCTTCCACCTCCCACCGCCCTCGCCACGGCACATCGAAGTACTCGTCCGGCCGGTACCAGAGGGTCTCGCAGGTCGCCACCTGCGGGCGGCCCAGGGCGCCCGAGTCGGCGAGGCGCCGCAACCGCTGCGCGGCCGCTCCATAGCGATGCTGGAACACCGTGAGGACCGGCACGCCGGTGGCCTCCTCGGAGGCCACGAGGCGATCGACCTCCTCCAGGCTGAGCGCGATCGGCTTCTCGACCAGGGACGGGACTCCGGCTCGCTGCGCGAGGAGGGCGAGCGGGACGTGCGACTGGGGCGGCGTGCAGATGTGGACGAGGTCCAGGGTCTCGGTGTCGAGGAGCTCGGCGGCATCCGTGTAGAAGCGGGTCGCGCCGAACCTCGCGGCGAACTCGCGCGCCTTCTGCGGGTCGACGTCGGCGACGGCGACGATCTCCACGTCGTCGGCGAGCTGGCCGAGCGCCTCGGCGTGCGCGTGCGCGATGGCGCCGGTGCCGATGATGGCGACCCGCGATCGGGTGTCGTGCTGAGGCATCCGCTCTCCTCCTCGAGATGAAGGTGAACGTTCACCTTTCGTCCTCGAAGTTAGTGAACGTTCATCTTCTCTGTCAACATCGACCCATGACCGACGACGCCGCGAGCGGCACGAAGCGCCCCACGATCCTCGAGGTCGCGCGGGTCGCCGGGGTGTCGCATCAGACGGTGTCTCGGTTCCTGCGGTTCCACGGCGAGGGACTGAAGCCCTCCACCCGCGAGCGCGTCAGCGCCGCGATCGACGAGCTCGGGTACCGCCCCAACCTCGTCGCCCGGTCGATGCGGACGCGGCGCACCGGACGGCTGGCCGTCCTCCTGCCCACCGTCGCATTCAACCCGGCGCGGATGCTCTCGGGAGCGACCGACGTCGCGCACGACGCGGGCTTCTCGGTCGACGTCATGAGCTACGACGGCGGGGCCGCGTCGCGGGCCGACCGACTGCTGGACCTGGTCGAATGGGGGCAGGTCGAGGGTGTGCTGTCGTTCGCGCCCGTCGACGCCGAGGTGGTCGAGAGACTTCCTCCCGGCACCGCCGTCACCGTCGCCGCCGAGCTCGACGACCAGATGCGCGGCATCGGCGAACTCGCCGACGGCTCGGCCATCGTCACCATCATCGAGCGGCTCGCCGAGCTCGGCCACCGCCGATTCCTGCACGTCGCCGGCGCGCAGAACTTCGCGTCCGCCCGGTCGCGGCGCGGCGCCTACCTCGAGACGATCGAGCGCCTGGCACTGGACTCGCTCGGCGTCCACGACGGCGATTGGTCGGGCGAGTCCGGGGTCGCGGCCGTCGAGGCTCTTCCCGACGACGCACCGCCGCTCGCCGTCATCGCCGCCAACGACCTCGTGGCGGCCGGTGTCATCAGCGCCGCCAGCCGCCGTGGATGGCGCATCCCCGAGGACATCAGCGTCACCGGCTGGGACGACACCGCCCTCGCTCCTTTCCTCCTTCCCCCGCTCACGTCGGTGGAGGTCGACCTCGAGCGGATCGGCCGGAACGCGATGACCGGGCTGATCGCGACCATCCGCGGTGCGCACGCCGAGGTAGACACACGCCCCGTCAGCCGTGTCGTCTGGCGCGACTCGGCAGGCCCTCCCGGACGCGGCTGATCGGCCCGCTTCAGCCCTGCTTCAGCGTTCGCACGCCACACTGGGCGCATGCGTGTTCTGGTGGTCGACGACGAGGTGCGCCTGGCCGACGGCGTGCGGCGCGGGCTCGAGGCCGAGGGCTTCGCCGTCGACGTCGCGCACAACGGCATCGACGGCCTGTGGCGCGCCCGCGAAACGCGGTACGACGCGATCGTGCTCGACCTCATGATGCCGGGCATGAGCGGATGGAAGGTCTGCGAGGCGTTGCGGGCCGAGGAGAACTGGACCCCGGTCCTGATGCTCACCGCCAAGGACGGCGAGTGGGATCAGGTCGACGCGCTCGATGCGGGCGCTGACGACTACGTCACGAAGCCCTTCTCGTACCCCGTGCTGGTCGCACGGCTGCGGGCGCTCATCCGCCGCGGCGGTGTCGAGCGCCCCGTCGCCCTCGAGGCCGGCGACCTGCACGTCGACCCGGCCGCGCGGCGCGTCCGCCGCGGCTCCACCGCGATCGACCTGACCTCGCGCGAATTCGCCGTGCTCCTGCACCTCATCCGCCACAAGGGGCAGGTCGTCTCCAAGCGCGACCTGATCGCCGGCGTCTGGGACGACGACTTCGACGGCGACCCGAACATCGTCGAGGTGTACGTCGGGCACCTGCGCCGCAAGGTGGACCGCCCGTTCGACCGGAACGCGATCGAGACGGTGCGCGGTGCCGGCTACCGACTGGCGGCCGACGGTGGCTGACCCCATGTCCACGAAGGGACGGATGCCGGTGCTCTGCACGCTGCGGGCGCGGATCACCGCCGCTGCGACGATCATCGTCGCGATCGTCATGGTGCTGGCATCGATCGGCTTCAGCGCCGTGCTGAGCTCGGAGGTGAGGGACGCGACGACGCGCGCCGCCGAGACGCGCGCCGCCGAGATCGCGACCCGCATCGACGACTCGGGCACGGCCGGCATCGCCGACCTCGACGACGACATCGTGCAGGTGGTCGACGAGTCGGGTCGTGTGGTCGCGGCATCCGAGGACGCGGAGGACGGCACCCTGCCCGCGGATCGCGACGGCGAGGTCGTGACCTACGACGGCGACCCCGTCCTCATCGTCGTCGAAGAGGCGGACGACGATGCCCGCGTCGTCCTCGCCGTCCCCGTCGACGGCGACGAGGCGACGCTCGCCACGGCGGGCTGGCTGCTGGCGGCATCCACTCTTCTTGTCGTCCTCGTCGTCGCGGCCGTCACCTGGTGGGTCGTCGGGCGCGCCCTGCGTCCGGTCGGCCGCATTCGTCGCGAGGTCGACGACATCACCGCCGATCGACTCGACCGCCGTGTCCCTGAACCGTCTTCGCGCGACGAGATCGCGGCGCTGGCCGTCACCATGAACCGCATGCTCGACCGACTCGACGCGTCCGCGACGGCGCAGCGGCGGTTCGTGTCGGACGCCTCGCACGAGCTGCGTTCCCCGCTCGCGACCATGCGCCAGCATGCCGAGCTCGCCCGCGCCCATCCCGAGGCGACGACCCTCGACGACCTCGCCGAGGTGGTGACCGAGGAGGGCGCGCGGATGCAGGACCTCGTGGAGGGCCTGCTGGTCCTCGCGCGGCTCGACGAGCAGGCGCCGCACCGCCGAGGGACCGTCGACCTCGACGACCTCGCCCTCGCCGAGGTGGCGCGTCTGCGCGCCGCCGGAGTCACGGTCGACGGCTCCGCGATCACTGCGGTGCAGGTCACGGGTGACGAACGCCTTCTCGGCCGCATCGCCCGGAACCTGGCCGACAACGCGGCCCGGCACGCGGCATCCCGGATCGCCGTGGGAGTCGCCCGCGACGGCGCTGACGCGGTGATGACGGTCGACGACGACGGCAGCGGCATCCCGGCCTCGGAGCGAGAGCGGGTGTTCGAACGCTTCGTTCGCCTCGACGAAGGACGGGCGAGGGATGCCGGGGGCAGCGGCCTGGGGCTCGCGATCGTCGCAGGCGTGGTGCGGGCGTCGGGCGGCACCGTCTCGATCGGCGATTCACCGCTGGGCGGCGCGCGCTTCACGGTCCGCCTGCCGGTCGCGGACTGAGGGCGACAGGCTGGTCTCAGTCGGCGTGCTCGGGCGGCCAGACCACGGCGAAGCGCTCGAACACGATCTCGTCGTCCTCCGACCACTCCGCACCGCGGGCGGCCGCGACCCGCGTGAAGTAGCGGCGGTGCTCGCGCTGCCAGCTCTCGAGCGAGCGATCGTCCTCACCCTCGTCGAACGCGAACCCCGCGTCGACGCTCGCGAACGGACCGACGCGGAGTTCGGTGCTCCGGATGATGATCCGCGGCGCTCCGGTGCCGTCGCACGCGATCCAGTGCGAACCGATCCTCGGCAGGGCGTCGCCGTGCTCGGAGAATTCGGCGACCAGCTCGGAGGTCGCGCGCTTCGGACCGTTCAGCACGGCGTCGAGCAGCTGATCCGCGAGCCGCGGGCTGTCGCCGAAGTGCTCGACGGTGTACTCCGCGCCGGCCGTGGCGGCGGCGGGGTGGGCCGCGCGGTAGTCATCCCACATCCGGTCGGCGGCGTCGCGGTCGAGCGGGAAGGCTGCGGAGGAGAGGCTCTCGGACATCACACGATCCTCTCACCCCGGCATCCTGAAGACCGCTTCAGGTCGCTTCAGGTCTGCTTCAGTGCCCGCTCGGCAGGCTGTCCTCATGAGCGAGAACACCACCACCCCCGACCAGCCCACCTCCCCCATCGCCGAGGCCCAGACCGAGGCCCCTGCCGCCGCACACTCGAAGCGTCGCGGCCGCACCGCGATGATCGCCGGCGGTGCCACCCTCGGCGCCCTGCTTCTCGTGGGCGGCGGAGTCGCGATCGGCGCGGCCGTCGCCGATGACCGCGATGACGACGGCTTCGACAGCCTCTCTTCGAGTCAGCGTTCGCAGACCGCGTCGGACGACGTCGCGGCCACGACCGAGCGCACGGACGACGACGCGCAGGTCGCCCCGGCAGCCGATTTCGGCGCGGGGAACGCGGGCGAGTTGTCTGCGCTGGTCGATGCCGCCAAGGGCGTCGCGGACGGCGAGCCGACCGCGATCGACGCCAACCGCGACGGCACGTGGGACGTCACGCTGACCGCGGGCGACGGCGCCGAGACCGAGGTGCGCATCACCGCAGACGGCACCGCCGCGGTTCATGAGACCGAGGCCGCTGAGGCGGACGACCGGGCTCCGAGGAACGTGCTCGATGCAGCCACGCTCACGGCCATGGTGGATGCCGCCCTGGCCGAGCAGCCGGGCCGCATCCTCGAGATCGACGCCGACGACGACAACCGCTCGCCGTTCGACGTGTCGGTGCTCACCGGCGACCGTCAGGTCGTCGACATCACCCTCGACGCCTCCGGCTCGGTCATCGCGAGCGAGATCGACGACTGACGCGGACGCCGACGGCGTTCGTCCGGGCGCGGGTCCTGCGGGATCCGCGCCCGTTCGCGTGTCGGTTCGCGAGGAGATGACGATTCCCGAGGAGGGATGCCGCGGCATCCCTCCGGCGCGTCAGGTCGCGGGGATCACCCCGCGCCGCGCGAGGTCGCCGAGCCAGGCGAGGCTCGGCTTGGGCGTCCGCACGAAGGTCTCGTGGTCGACGTGGATGAGCCCGAACGTCGGGCGGTACGAACCCCACTCGTAGTTGTCGAGCAGTGACCAGTGCAGGTAGCCGCGCACGTCGAGGCCGTCGCGGAGCGCCGCCGACACGCCCTGGAGGGCGCCGGTCGTGTAGTCGATGCGCCGACTGTCGTCGGCCGTCGCCATCCCGTTCTCGGTGACGATCATGGGGATGCCGCCGGTCACCTCGTGGGTGTGGCGCAGCGCGTGCCCGAGGGCCTCGGGGTAGTACTCCCAGCCCGTGAGCGTGCGCTCGACGTCGTCGGGGAAGGGCACCGGGCCGTCGGGACCGATGATCGTGCGCAGGTAGGACTGCACGCCGATGAAGTCGTCGTCGCGCGCCTGCTCGAGGTAGTAGTCCTCACGCCAGTAGCCCCACTCGTCGCGCTCCTTCTCGTACCCGGGCGCTGCCTGGTACACCTGGTTCGCGACGGACCAGCCGCTCTTCACGTGCCCGAGGCCCGACAGCACCTCCCGCGACGCGTGATGGGCCTCGGCGATCACCTGGGCGACGTGCGGCGAGGGCCCCGGGAAGTTGACGCCCTGCTCGGTGTCGATCTTCGCCTCGGTCTGGTTGACCATCATGTTGGGCTCGTTGATCGTCACCACGTGCTCGACGTCGTCGAGGATGCGCGTCGCCGTCTCGGTGTAGCGGCGGAACCGGTCGACGACGTCGTCGGCGTACCAGCCGCCGTCGCGGCCCTGCCAGCGCGGCACCGTGAAGTGGTGCAGCGTCACGAACGGGGTGATGCCGGCATCCCGGCACGTGTCGATCATGCGGCGGTAGTGGTCCAGCTGCGCCCGCGAGATCACCCCCTTCTCGGGCTCGATCCGCGCCCACTCGATCGAGAAGCGGTAGGTGCCCAGGCCCGCCTCGGCGAGCAGGCGGATGTCCTCGGGGTAGCGGTGGTACGAGTCGCACGCGTCGCCCGAGGGCTCCTCGACGGTCGTGTCGGCGGCGTGCTCGAACTCCCAGTGCGCGGTGTTGACGTTGCCGCCCTCGATCTGGTGCGCGGCCGTCGCGGCACCCCAGAGGAATCCCTCGGGCGCGTCGGTCGTCGGTCCGGTGTGCGTCGTCATGCGGGGGTCCTTTCATCGGATGCCGCGGGTGCCGCGGCCGTCGTGTGGTCGAGCTCGACGACGGCGCAGCCGAACGCGTCGAGGTGAAGTGTGTCGCCGTCGAAGTGCGCGGCGTATCCGTGGACGAGGCGGCCACCGGCATCCGGGACCGTCCGCGGCGTGCGCGAGGGGTTCAGGGCGATGAGCAGGGAGCCGCCGCGCACGTAGGTGAAGGGGTAGCCCGTCGTCCGGACCTCGACGGGCGCGCGGGCGGAGAGCCGCGGGTCCTCACGCCGCAGCGCGATCGCGGCGCGGACGAACGTCAGGAGCGAGCCGGGGTCGTCCCGCTGCGCCGCGACCGTCGGACGGCCGGGGTCGGGGTCCTCGGGGAGGTACCGCGACGGATGGATGCCGTCGCCCATGTCGCCCCATTGCATCGGCGTCCGCGAGCCGGCGCGCTTGTAGCGGGGGCCGAGCGACGATCCCTCGTGCGACGCGAGCCCGGGCACGTATCGCATGCCGATCTCGTCGCCGTAGTAGATCGAGGGCATCGCCGGCCACGTGAGCACGAGAAGGAGCGCCGCGCGGGCCTGTTCGGCATCGCGCGGCCCGCTGACCATGCGGGTGAAGTCGTGGTTCGCCGTCGGGAGCCCGACGACGCCGCCCCGGCCGTCGCGGTCGATCGCGCCGGCGGCCTCGCGCCACGCGGCGACGAAGTCCGCAGCATCCCCGGTCGCGTCCGCTCCGGCCCACACCTCGGACTGGTTCCACGCGTCGTGGACCGTGCCGGCGTTGTCGTTGAACAGGGACTTCAGTGGCCGGCCATCGGTGTCTCCGCCGAACTGCAGGAAGAAGTCGCTGTGGAAGCCCGCCGGGATCGCCCGTGCGGGATCACCCCATTCCGAGAGCAGGATGCGGCCCGGGTGGCTCTCGTCGAGCCGCGCCCGGACCTCGTTCCACAGCTTCGCGGTCTCGACGTGGCCGGGGTCGTCCTTGACGAGCGAGGCCGCCATGTCGACGCGGAACCCCTGCACGCCGCGGTCGTACCAGCGGCGGATGATGTCGACGAGGGCGTCGCGGTTGCGACGCGGCCCCTCGGCGTCGACTGACTGACGCCACGGCTCGTCCGGGTGGGTCCTGGCGTAGCCGAAGTTCAGCGCGGGCTGGAAGGCGAAGAAGTTCGGCTTGTAGAAGCCGCCGCGGGGCCCGGGGACAGCCTCGAAGCCGTCGGCCTCGCGGTCGGAGAAGACGTACCGATGATCGGTCGGGTCGTCGATGGCGGCACGGAACCAGGGGTGCTCATCCGACGTGTGGCCTGCGACGAGATCGAGGATGACGGCGATTCCCTGCCGGTCCGCCGCGGCGACCAGTCGGTCGAGCGCGGCGTCGCCGCCGTAGCGCGGATCGACGTGGTCGAAATCGGCGACGTCGTAGCCCGCATCCCGCATGGGCGACACGAAGCAGGGATTCACCCAGACCGCGTCCACGCCGAGCCAGGACAGGTGATCGAGGCGCCCCGCGAGACCGTCGAGGTCGCCGATCCCGTCACCGTCGGCATCCGCGAAGCTCTGCGGATACGCCTGGTAGAGCACGATGCGATCGAGTCGGTCGGCGAGCGTCGATGACGCCATGGCTCGTTCCTCTCTGCGACGTTGCAGGTCATGTAACCGGTTACCCCGGGGAGAGTACCTGATGTATCCGGTTACATCCAGCCACGCCCGAAGGTGGTCGACGCGCTCCGCTGAGCGGATGCCGCGGGTCGGTCAGCCGCGGACAGCGGCCGCGATCCGCTCGACCACGCCGTCGACGTGGGCAGCCGCAGCGCCGCTGTCGGCGTCGTAGAGGAACTCCGTCAGACCGCGACGGATGCCGCAGTAGTCGAAGATCCCCGTGCCGATCTGCGTCGCGATGGACGCGTCGTACCCACGCCGCTCGTACAGTGCCGCATCCGATCCCGCGATCGGGATCATGTGCGCGGAGAGGCGGCCGAGCCCTGGCCTGATCCCCTCGCCCTCGCCGACGCCGAACGCCCAGCCGTTGACGAACACGCGGTCGATCCACCCCTTCAGGACGGCCGGCATCGACCACCAGAAGACCGGGAAGACGAGGACGAGGTGGTCGGCGCGCTCCACACGCGCGATCTCAGCCGCGACGTCCTCGGGGTAGTCGCCCCCCACGAGGAACGAGTGCCGGTCGGCGAGGGTGAACCGAGGATCGAACCCCTCTGCAGCCAGATCGGCGATCTCGACCTGGCCCGTGGGGAGGGCAGCGGCGAGTCGTGCCGCGACATCGCGGGTGAGGGAGGTGGGGTCGGGGTGGGCGACGACGATCAGCGTGGACACCCCTCCATCCTTCCCCAGCGATGAGCGGGAAGAAGTTTTTAGCACATCGGGCTTGTCCCCCGAAAGGGGGACAAATGGCGACCTAGGCGGCGGTACATTCGGATCGCTGTAGACCAACAGTTGGGGAGCTGGTTAGCCCGCACTCGGACTGGTTTCTGGGGGCTCCAGGCGTTCCCGCGTGCGGGCCACGCTACAGCGCGACGATCCGGCTGGGGTCTGGGGGAGACCCCGCTCCAGCCGGATCATCGAATGCCTTCTGTCTCGACCCGCTTTCGCGTATCGTCACCGGCAACCCAGCCCCGGGTGTCCGCGCGGGATCGCGTTCGCCAATGCACCACGGTGACGCATCCGGGAGCCTCGGTCGTCGACCCGCCTTCCCCCCGCGGCTCGCGCCGGGGTCCCTCCCGCCGGACGGGCACGGATGTCGGAACCGTCGATCAGGATGACGTCGTGCCCACATCGCTCCCCTCGCCGTGCCGCGTGTGCGGCGGCGGATGCGGGGAACGTCTCGAGGACGCGTGGGTGTGCGCCCGGTGCGGGTGGCGGTTGGGCGATGCTCCGGACGCCGACCTCCCGCGCCCTCGCATCGACGTCGTCTACTACCTGCGGTACCGGGACCGGGTGAAGATCGGGACCTCTGCGACGCCCCGACGCCGACTCGCCGCGATCATGCACGACGAGCTGCTGGCCTTCGAGCCGGGCGACCGCCGCGTCGAGCACGCGCGGCACATCGAGTTCGGCGAGCTGCGGGAAGGCGGCGAATGGTTCACCCTCACCGGCCTCCTGCTCGCCCACGTCGACGAGGTGCGCGAGCGGATCGGTGAACCGTGGGCCGCGTACGACCGCTGGCTCGGCGACGCGTACCGACGCCTGTCGTCGTGAGGGGTTGATGTAACCGGTTACCACCGCTACAGTCTCTCGATGTATCCGGTTACATCGCCGGACCCCGGACTCACGAGGAGGTGACGGAGGGACATGACCGACGCACGCACCCCCCGGTCGCGCACAGGATCGCGACCGACGATCCGCGACATCGCCCGCGAGGTGGGCGTCTCGGTCGCGACGGTCTCGCGCGTCACGCACGACGATCCCCGCGTCACCGGCGAGACGAAGGAACGCGTGCGCGAGGCGATCGACCGCCTCGGCTACACGCCCTCCTCCCTCGGCCGTGCGCTCTCGTACCAGCGCACGAACACGCTGGGGATCGTCCTGCCGGGTCTCGGGGGCCCGTACTTCGCCGCGCTCATCGAGGGCGCGGAATCGGTCGCCGTCGAGCGCGGTGTCGCGATCAACGTGCTCGGGACGCACCTGCGTCCCGACGCCGTGGCATCCGTCCGTCAACTCGCCGAGCGTACGGACGGACTCATCGTCGCGGGCGGGACGATCCCGGATGCCGAGATCAGCCGACTCGCCGCGGCCGGACGCGTCGTGGTCGTCGCCGGCGAGAGCGCCGAGGCGCCCGCGGTCCTGACCGACGGCCGCAGCGCGGCGGCTGAGCTGACCCACCACCTCATCGAGACCCATGGACACCGCCGGCTGTGGTTCGTCGGCGAACCGGACGGCTCCCCCGACACGACCCTCCGCTATGACGGATTCCGCGACGCACTCCGCGACGCGGGACTCGACGAAGCCGGCGCACCGCTGCGTTACGGCCTCGACGTCCGCAGCGGCGCCCTGGCGGCCCGCCAGGTGCACGAGAGCGGGCTGCCCGATGCGCTCGTCTGCGCCAACGACGAGCTCGCCATCGGCCTGTTGGCGACACTGCCGGGACTCGGCCACCGCATCCCTCAGGATGTGGCGATCACCGGGTTCGACGACCAGTCCCTCGCCGAGATCGCCTCGCCCCGACTGACCACGGTCCACCAGCCGGTCGCCGACCTGGGCGCGCACGCCGCTGCCGGCGCCCTCGGCGACGACCTCGAGCCGCGGACGGTGCTGCCGACGCGACTCGTGATCCGCGAGTCCTGCGGCTGCGCCGCGTCGGCGGGTGTCGACACCACGACGGACTGAGACCCGGGCGCCGCGCGCCCCACCCCGAGGAACGAGGAGGTTCCGATGAGAACGCGCACGAGAACGAGGATGGCGGCGAGCGCCGCCCTGGTGTCCGCGCTGCTGGCGACGTCCGCCTGCGCGAACATCGGCCTGACGCCGGCGCCGGCCGCCGAAGAGGGCATGATCGCCGAGATCCGGATGCCGTCCGAGGCAGCCGGGTCGGTGCAGGGCATCTTGAACTACAACTGGCTGTCCCCGAACGCCACCGTGCAGACGTGGCTGTTCGAGCCGCTGATGATCCGCGACCGGTTCACCTGCGAGGCGATCCCGTGGCTCGCCACCTCGTACGAGTGGCCGACACCGGACCGCATAGTCCTGACGCTCCGCGACGGCGTGCAGTGGAGCGACGGCGAGCCGTTCACCGCCGACGACGTCGTCTACACGTTCATGGTCGGCAAGGAGTTCCCCGCGGCGGACCGGGCGGGCATCTGGGGCGAGTACTTCGGCGCTCCCGCCGAGAACGTGCGGGCACTCGATGACCACACGGTCGAGATCCAGTTCACCGGAGCGGCCGTACCCAAGACCGACGGCATCCTCTCGACGATGAAGATCCTGCCCGAGCACATCTACGCCGAGCAGGGCGACCCGACGCTCTTCGTCGACACCGCCGGCGTCGCGACCGGCCCCTTCGTCCCGAAGGACTACAACGGTCGACGCCTCATCCTCGAGCGCAACCCGGACTATTGGAACGCCGACGAGGTGAAGATCCAGCGGATCTCCATGGAGGGGCAGTACGACGCCAATTCCGGTGCGCTGAAGCTCCGCGGCGGCGCGCTCGACCTCTACCGCGGCGACATCCCCAACCCGAACCGTTCGGTGGTCGCCCCCGACCCCGAGAACGCGCATTTCTTCTACCCGCCGGACGCGACCACCGTGCTCGCGATCAACAACGAGCGGCCCGTGCTGAACGACCCGAAGTTCCGTGAGGGGTTCGCCTACGCGATCGATCGCGAGGCGATCACGGAGCGCGCGACGTACGGGATCATGGAGCCCGCCAGCCAGTCGATGCTCCTCCTCCCCTACCAGGAGCAGGACATCCCCGAGAAGTGGCGCGGCAAGGAGACGATCCCCTACGACCCCGACACGGCCAATGAACTCCTCGACGCCGCCGGCTACGAGAAGAACGCCGACGGGTGGCGGGTCGACGACGAGGGCAAGCCGCTGTCGTTCATCTTCAGCGTCCAGGCCGGCTGGATGGACATCATCGCGATGGCCGATGTCGTGGTCCGCAACGCCAAGGACGTCGGCGTCCAGGTGAAGATGGTCACCACCGACCCGAACGCGGTCGACGGGATGCAGCGTTCCGGTGACTTCGACATGGTCGTCGACTTCGTCGGAGGCGGATGCCAGCGGTCGCGGGATCTCGGCGCGCGCCTGCAGTCATCGCAGATCTCGCATGACAAGGAGCTGCTCCTCAACCGTGCGCGCTACTCCAACCCCGAGATCGATGCGCTTATCGACGAGTGGGCCAACGTCACGGATCCCGCCCGCGCGAAGGAGATCGAGGAACGCGTCATCGACGTGTTCATGACCGAGTTCCCGTACATCGCCCTGCAGTACGCACCGAGCCGGCTGATCTACCGGACCGAGAACGCTGTCGGATGGCCGAGCGAGGAGGATCCGTACCCGGTCGACCAGCTGATCCGCCTCGCGTCGGAGCTCCGCCCCACCGATGGTGCGGACGCATCCGCCGGCACCGGGGAGGACTGAGCCGTGGTGTACTACGCACGCAAGACCGGCTACTTCCTGCTCACGCTGTGGGCGGCGATCACGCTGAACTTCATCATCCCGCGGCTGCAGCCCGGCGACCCGGCGGAGATCATGGTGACCCAGCTCACCGGTCGCGGCGAAGTCGACCCCGCTCAGGTCGCCGCCATCCGGACCATGCTCGGCTACGGCGACGACAACGTGTTCATCGCCTACTGGCAGTACCTGCAGCAGCTGGCGGCCGGGGACCTCGGCATCTCGTTCACCTACTTCCCTGCGCCGGTCATCGAAGTGCTCGGCAAAGCGCTCCCCTGGACGCTCGTGCTGGTGGGTCTCACGCAGATCCTGGCGTTCGTGATCGGAACGCTCTTCGGCGCGATCGCCGCCTGGCGGCGCAACAGCCGCTTCGATGCGACCATCTCGGTCGGATCGACGTTCGTCGGCAACCTGCAGTCCGTGTGGATCGCCCTCATCGTCGTGTTCCTGTTCGCCTACACGCTGGGCTGGTTCCCTGCGACCGGTGGGTACGGCTACACGGACCCGGGCACCCCCGAACACATCGCCGACGTCATCGCACACGGCTTCCTGCCCGCGCTGACGCTCATGATCACCGCCCCGATCGGCTTCATCCTGTCGATGCGCAACACGATGGTGCAGGTGCTCGGCGAGGACTACATCCGCCTCGCGTCGGCGGCCGGTCTCAAGGAGCGGACGCTCGCGCTCGGCTACGCCGCCCGGAACGCTCTGCTGCCGGTGATCACCGGGTTCGCGCTCTCGCTCGGCGTGCTCATGGGCGGGTCGATCCTCATCGAGACCGTCTTCGACTACCCCGGCATGGGGCGGCTCATGGGCGAGGCGACGAGCAACCGCGACTTCCCGCTCATGCAGGCGATCCTCCTCGCGACGATCGTGATCGTCCTCACGGCGAACTTCATCGTCGACCTCATCTATCCGCTCATCGACCCCCGCGCCCGCAAGGCGTCGGTCTGAAAGTCGGGTGACGAACATGGCTCCTGAAGAGACCCCCCTCCCGCAGCCGGCATCGATGCCGCAGCCGGCGGGCGGCGTGCTGCCCGACCGCACCGAACCCGTGCGGACCTTCCGGCGACGCATCACCGACGCGGATGCGTCGACCAAGGAGGTCGTCGCCGTCGTCCGGCCGCCGCGCTGGTACCAGGTGATCTGGTCGAGCCGGAAGGCGCGAGTCGGCATCGTGATGCTCGCCGTCTTCGCGCTCGTCGCGATCCTCGCCGACATCCTGACGCCGTACAGCCCCACCGATGCGTCGTTCGCCCCGTCGCAGGATCCGAGCGCGGCCCACTGGCTGGGCACGAACACCCTCGGCTACGACATCGGCACGCAGCTCGTCCACGGCACGAGGCTCTCGTTCGCCATCGGTGTCCTCGGCGGACTCGCGACCATCGTCATCGCGATCGTCGTCGGTCTGCTGGCGGGGTATCGCGAGGGGAGCGCGCTCGACGACGTGCTGTCGTTCGCGACGAACCTGGCCCTCGTCATCCCGGTCCTGCCGCTGATGATGGTCATCGTCGCGTACAGCGAGACCCGGGGCCTCGCCCTGCTGGTGTTCGTCGTCGCGATCACGAGCTGGGCCGGGGCATCCCGAGAGATGCGCGCGCTCATCATCTCGATGCGCAACCGCGACTACGTCACGGCCGCCCGGTTCGGCGGTGACGGGATGCTGCGCATCGTGTTCCGGGAGATCATGCCCAACATGTCGTCCCTCATCGTCTCGGGGTTCATCGGAGCGGCGACCGCCGCCATCGCGGCCGAAGCCGGGCTGTCGTTCATGGGCTTCGGCGACCCGAACACCGTCAGCTGGGGCCAGATGCTCGCCCAGGCCAACGCCAACGGCGCCCTCGTGCAGGGCCTGTGGGTCTGGCTCGTGGCCCCCGGGGTCATGCTCGCGCTCCTCATGACGTCGCTGACGTTCGTGAACTTCGGCGTCGACATGCTGAGCAACCCCCACCTGCGTGAAGAGGAGGAGAACTGATGGACACTGCGGCATCCGTGCTCTCGGTCGAGAACCTGTCGGTGCAGTACCGACCCAAGGTCGGCGCGGTCGTCGACGCCGTCAAGAACGCGTCGCTCCAGGTCGCGCCGGGCGAGTTCGTGGGGCTCGCAGGCGAGTCCGGCTCGGGCAAGACCACCTTCGCGCAGGCGGTGCTCAAGCTGTTGCGCAGCCCCGGACGCATCACGAGCGGGACGATCCGCTGGGGCGATCGGGACGTCACCGACCTGTCGGGCGACGACCTGCGACCGTACCGATGGTCGTATGTGTCGACGGTGTTCCAGTCGAGCATGAACTCGCTCAACCCGGTCGTCCGGGTGCGGCGCATGTTCGAGGACGTCATGCACGAGCACACCGATCTCACCGATCAGCAGATCCGCGAGCGCTGCGAGGAGCTGTTCGACCTCGTCAGCGTCGACAAGCGCTTCCTCGCAATGTACCCGCACGAGCTCTCTGGCGGCATGCGGCAGCGCGTCAACCTCGC
Source organism: Microbacterium sp. LKL04 (assembly GCF_900102005.1). Taxonomy (NCBI): domain Bacteria; kingdom Bacillati; phylum Actinomycetota; class Actinomycetes; order Micrococcales; family Microbacteriaceae; genus Microbacterium; species Microbacterium sp. LKL04. The sequence continues at coordinate 2,385,564 of NZ_LT627736.1, forward strand.
CCTCGCCCTCGCACTGCAGCCGCAGCTCGTGCTGTTCGACGAGCCGACCACCGGCCTCGACGTCGTCGTGCAGAAGTCGATCCTCGACAAGATCCGAGAGCTGCAGGAACGGGAGCGCTTCGGCGCCGTGCTCATCACGCACGACATGGGCACGCTGCTCGACTTCTCGGACCGCGTCGCGGTCATGTACGAGGGCGAGATCGTGGAGGACATCTCGGCGACGGATGCCGTGAGCCCCGGCCCGCGGCATCCGTACTCCATCCACCTCGTCGGGTCCTATGCGGAACTGCTCGGCGAGGACGTCGCCGGCTACACCGGCGCCGAACTGGACGAGCCCGCCGAGGTGTCGCAGGAAGCGCCGGTCCAGGGGCGGACGGTGCTCGAGATCGACGATCTGGGCCGACGGTTCGCGAAGAGGCAGGGGATGAAGACCGAGCACGTCGACGCCGTGAAGGACGTGTCGTTCACGCTCCGCGAGGGAGAGGTGACGGCGCTCGTCGGCCAGTCCGGTTCGGGCAAGTCGACGATCGCCCGCATCCTCACCCGCATCGACGTGCCCTCGTCGGGCTCGGTCCGGTACGCCGCGAAGGCCGACGGATCGATGCACGACATCGCGAAGCTGCGCGGCAAGATCGCGCGGGAGTATCGGCGGAACGTGCAGTACGTGTTCCAGGACCCCTACGCCGCACTCAACCCGACGCTGACCGTCGGCTACTCGCTCGCCCGGCCTCTCGTGAACTTCCTGCACGTCGGGCGCCGCGAGGCGATCGAGCGCTCGGCGAGCCTGCTCGAGACGGTCGGCCTCACCCCCGCCGGGCGCTTCATCGGCCGGCTGCCGCACGAGCTCTCGGGCGGCCAGCGCCAGCGCGTCGTCATCGCCCGCGCCCTCGCGGCCGAGCCGAGGCTGATCATCGCCGACGAGCCCATCGCGAGTCTCGACGTGTCGATCCGCGCCGAGATCCTCGAGGTGCTGCAGTCGCTCGTCGCCGATCACGGCGTCGGGATGCTGTACATCACCCACGACCTGCTCTCGGCGAAGAGCCTCGCGAACCACGCGCTCGTCCTCAAGAACGGCGAGCTCATCGAGTCCGGGCCCGCCGAGCAGGTCATCGACAACCCGCAGGCCGCCTACACACGGCAGCTGCTGGACGCCATCCCCAACCCGTTCGAGAAGAGGTCCGCCGCATGACCTTCCCCGCCGTCGACACCCTCCCGTCCGACATCCGCGACCTCACCGAGGAGGAGGTGGATGCCTCCATCCGGTGGCTCTGGCGCTTCTCCACGCCGTCGGGGGCCGGCACCGGGCTCGTCCTCGACAAAGACGACCTGCCCGATGTCGCCACGGTAGCCGCGACCGGCTTCGCCCTCGCCGCCTGGTGCGTGGGGGTGGACCGCGGCATCCTCGACCGCGGCGAGGTGCTCGACCGGGTGCGCGGCACCGTCCGGACCCTCGAGCAGACGGTGCCGGAGAAGAACGGCTTCCTCGCGCACTTCGTCGACGCCGCCACCGGCGAGCGCCAAGGTCGGTCGGAGTACTCGACGATCGACACGACCCTCGCCCTGTGCGGCGCGGTGGTCGCGGCATCCTTCCTCGACGATGCCGAGGTGACGGCCGCGGTCGACCGGATGCTGGAGCGCATCGACTGGGACTGGATCACGACCGTCGACGACTCCGGGCGCACCCTCGTGCGCATGGCGTGGGTCGCATCGGCCACCGACGACTACGCGGAAGGCGCCGACGGCGACGGATTCGTGAGTCAGTGGGACATGACGGCCGAGCAGCTGCCGATGTACCTGCTCGCCGCGGGCCACCCCGGTGTCACCGCCGAGCGCGCGCAGGCGCTGTGGGACGGCTTCGACAAGCCCGTCGGCGAGTACGGCGGGCACGAGTGCGTGTACGAGCGGGCCGGCACCCTGTTCGTCTACCACTTCCCGCTCGCGTTCTACCCGTTCCAGCGCGTGCGGGACCGCGACGGCCGTGACTGGTGGGCGAACGCGCGCGAAGCGTCGCTCGCGAACAAGGCGTGGTGCGCCGATCAGGCTGCGCAGTCGAAGACGTTCGCCGCCGGCCTCTGGGGACCCGCCGCCGGGGAGGGCCCGAGCGGCTACGTCGTCAACGGTGCGCGTCCTGCGGGCCACGAGCCGCGCTGGGACGGCACCATCCCGCCGGTGTCGCTGTTCGGCGCGCTCGCGCTCGCCCCCGAAGAGGTGGCGCCTGCGCTCCGCGTGCTGCGCGACGAGCACCCGGGCGCCTGGAACGAATGGGGCGCGACCGACGGCGTCAACCTGGAGGGCGACCAGCCCTGGTACGCCGGCCCGCGCTACGGCCTGAACAAGGGCGCCACGGCCGTGCTCGGTGCTGCGGCGCTCGGGTCGACCGTCGTGTGGGATGCCTTCGCGCGGCATCCGTGGATCGCTCGCGGCGTCGACAAGCTCGGGTTCACCGCGGTGTGACGCCGCGTCAGTATCGGTTTTCGTCGCGGGCGCAAGGGCGAGTCGGTCGCACGAGACCGCGGGTACCCTCGTCCCTCATGAGCACTACCGGCACGATTCCCGCAGACGCCTTCTCGATCAAGAGCCCGTACGGGCGACGAGCGATCGGGCTGTCGATCGCCGCAGCAGTCGGTGGCTTCCTCTTCGGGTTCGACTCATCGGTCATCAACGGCGCGGTCGATGCGATCGAGGGCAACTTCGAGCTCGACAAGGTGCTCACCGGGTTCGTCGTGGCCGTCGCACTCCTCGGCTGCGCGGTCGGCGCGATCATCGCCGGCGGGCTCTCGGACCGCTGGGGCCGCCTCAAGACGATGATGCTCGGCGCCGTCATGTTCCTGGTCTCGTCGATCGGATCCGGGCTGACCTTCAGCGTCCCCGACCTCATCGTGTGGCGCGTCGTCGGCGGCATCGGCATCGGCATCGCCTCGGTCGTCGCCCCCGCCTACATCGCCGAGATCGCACCGCGCCAGATCCGCGGCAGCCTCGCCTCGCTGCAGCAGCTCGCGATCACCCTCGGCATCTTCGCCGCGCTCCTCTCGGACGCGGTCCTCGCGAACAGCGCCGGCGGCGCCGCGGAGCAGCTCTGGCTCGGACTCGACGCCTGGCGCTGGATGTTCCTCGTCGGCGTCATCCCGGCGGCCGTGTACGGAATCCTCGCCTTCACGATGCCGGAGTCGCCGCGCTACCTGCTCGCCAAAGGCCGCAACGACGAAGCCCGTGAGATCTTCTCGCGGCTCGTTCCCCCAGCGGACCTCGACAAGTCCGTCAACGACATCCGCTCCGCCATCGAGAACGACCGCAAGAGCAAGGGCGCATCGCTGCGCGGACCCGTTCTGGGCCTCCAGGGCATCGTGTGGGTCGGCATCATCCTGTCGACGTTCCAGCAGTTCGTCGGCATCAACGTGATCTTCTACTACTCGACCACGCTCTGGAAGGCCGTGGGCTTCGACGAGAGCAACTCGCTGCTCATCAGTGTCATCACCTCGGTCACCAACGTCGTCGTCACCCTCATCGCGATCTGGCTCGTGGACCGCGTCGGTCGCAAGCCGATCTTGCTCACGGGCTCGGTGCTCATGACCCTGTCTCTCGCGACGATGGCGCTGGCCTTCGCCTTCGCGGTGACCGTCGACGGCGAGGTGTCGCTGCCCGGCGCGTGGGGTCCGATCGCCCTGGTCGCCGCCAACCTCTTCGTCGTCGGCTTCGGCGCCTCGTGGGGTCCGCTCGTCTGGGTGCTCCTCGGCGAGATCTTCCCCAGCCGCATCCGCGGCAAGGCACTCGGTGTCGCCGCCGCCGCTCAGTGGGTCGCCAACTTCCTCATCACGGTGTCGTTCCCCGCGATGTCGGGCTGGTCCCTGCCGCTCACGTACGGCATGTACGCCCTGTTCGCGGCTCTGTCGTTCGTGTACGTCGCCTGGCGCGTGCCCGAGACGAAGGGCATGGAGCTCGAGCAGACCGAGACGCTCTTCGTGCGGGGGCCCAAGGAGAAGTCCTCGCGCTGAGTCTTAGGCCGGTTCCGGGGACGCCAGACGTCGTCGGGACCGCTTCGCACAGACACGACGCGTCCCCGGAACGCCCTCCTCAGGGCTCCGGGGACGCTGTCGTCTGAGGTCCGATCAGGGACGGACGGATGCCGCGACCTCGACCACGCGGTCGATCGACTCATCCTCGCCCACCGACACACGGACGCCGTCACCGGCGAACGGCCGGACGACGAGATCGGCGGCCTCGAACGCCGCGGCGACGTCGAGCGAGCGCTCCCCCGCGGGCAGCCAGACGAAGTTCCCCTGCGCGGCCGGCACGTCCCAGCCGTTCTCGCGGAGCCGCACGATGAGGCGGTCGCGCCGCTCGGCGACGACGGCGACGCGCTCGCGCAGCTCGTCCTCGGCGTCGAGGCTGGCGAGGGCGGCGGCTTCGGCTTGGGCGGTGACGGACAGGGGGATGCCGGCGCTGCGGGCGGCATCGAGGATGCGGGGGTGCCCGACGGCGTAGCCGATGCGCAGGCCCGCGAGCCCGTAGGCCTTCGAGAAGGTGCGGAGGATCACGACGTTGTCGTGCCCGGCAGCGATGACCTGCTCGCCCTTGACCGCGGCGGCATCCGTCACGAACTCGACGTACGCCTCGTCGAGGACGATCAGCACGTCGGAGGGAACGGCCGCGACGAACGCGTCGAAGTCGGCCTGGGTCACGACGGCCCCCGTGGGGTTGTTGGGCGTGCAGACGAAGATCGCGCGGGTGCGCTCGGTGACGGCCGCGGCGAGCGCGGGCAGGTCGACGGCGGCGGCGTCATTCAGCGGGACCATGACGGGCGTCGCTCCCGTGACCGTCACGATGCCGGGGTACGCCTCGAAGGAGCGCCAGGGCAGGACGATCTCGTCGCCGACGGATGCCGCGGCCTGAGCGAGCTGATAGAGGATCGACACCGACCCGGCGGCGATGTGGATGCGGTCGTCGGTCACGCCGAACCGCTCGGCGAGCCGGGCTCGGAGGCGACCGGCGAGCGCGTCCGGGTACCTGTTGAACGCGACCGCGTCCCGCACCGCGGCCACGACGCCGGGGAGCGGATCGAACGGGTTCTCGTTGCTGGAGAGCTTGTAGGCGGTGGCGCCGGCCTGCTTGCCCTGCTTGTACGAAGGGAGGGCGGCGATCTCAGGTCGAACCCGGATGGGGATGTCGGTCACGCGACGAGTCTACGAGCGGGGCGGCGACCTGCGTGGGAGACTGCGGGCATGCGCTTCATCATCCGCGTCGTGATCAACGCATTCGCCATCTGGGTCGTCACGCTCATCGAGCCGCTGCGCGTCCAGGTCACCCCGTTCGCACCCGGCGAGACACTCCAGCTCGTGCTGTCGCTGTTGGCGGTCGCTGCGGTGTTCGCGATCGTCAACACCGTGATCGGCACGATCCTGAAGATCCTCGCCTTCCCGCTCTACATCCTGACGCTCGGTCTCATCTCGCTCGTCATCAACGGGTTCCTGTTCTGGCTCACGGGGTGGTTCACCGAATGGTGGGGCTGGGGACTCTCGGTCGAGTCGTTCTGGCTGGGCGTCGTCGCCGCCCTGCTCATCTCGATCATCAACTTCATCTTCGGGATCATCCTGCGTCCGCAGACGAAGGCGTGACGCCCTCCTCGGTGTCGTAGACGAAGACCTCGACCGATTCGGCCTGCCCGAACTCGGCCAGGCGCTGCCGCACGGCATCCATCCGCGGATCGGACGAGGCGTCGAGCATCTCGGCGGTCTCGGTGTAGGCATCCATCTGGTGGGAGTCGAGCCACGGCCAGGGGTTGATGTTCCGTTCGACGACCATGCTCCCCGTCGCACCGATCGAGGCGTCGTGTCCTCCGGCGGCCAGAAGAGGGACGACGTCGTCGCTGTGGCGGAAGTCGACCTGCAGGGTGTCCGCTCCCACGTCCGCCTGCACCGGGTTCCCGAAGCCGACCAGCATCGGCACGTCGTACTCCTCTTCGAGCGCGAGGCGGCTCGCGATCATCGCCCCCTGCGAGTGACCGCTGACCATCACGGAGTCCCCCGGCTTCGCCCCGGCCCTTTCGAGTGCGATGCGCGTGGCCTCGTAAGACGACGACGCGACCCCGAAGTACAGCGGCACATTCGTCGCCATGCCGAACGTCCCGATGTCGCCCTTGGTCCGCGTCCCCGAGACGTAGAGCGCGAACCGCTGACTGCCGCCGGGCATCGTGTAACGCTCGACGCGGATGTCTCCGGGACGCTCCGTGGACGGCTGCCGCCGCGCGAGAGCCGACATCGAGTCGGGCGCCGTGCCCTCTCTCACGTTCATCAGCCGGACCGTCGGGGTCCTCGGGGCCCCCACGAGCGTGCTGCCGTCGGGGATCACCCCCTTCCCCGCGGCCCGGATCGCAAGCGTCCCCATGCTGTACAGACCCACCGCGGCAGCGCCGAGCGTGCCGAGGAAGATGCTCGGCCAGAACAGCTCACCCGCGACCGTCGCGAAGGGGTTCGGAGCGTCGGCGACCGCCTGGTCCGCGAGGGCGGCGGCCGCCGGAGACGAAGCCTCGAGCTGCTCGATCCTGCGGGCCAGGAGCACCGCCTCGCGTCGATCGCCCGGGTCACCTGCTGCCGCGGCGGCCTGCCGAGCCTGCAGCTCGACGAGCTCGTACGCCGTGGCGGTGTTGCGAAGCGCCGTGACGAGCATCTCGCCCTGCTCGCAGACGGTCGTCGCAACGGTGACCGGGTGCGCCGCGGTGCCTCCGATCATCGTCACGCCGAGCAGATGATCGACCTTCGCCAGGGCCGCGCGCAGACTCTCCGCGTCGGCGACCGCCAGATCGGCGCGGGCGGCAGCGTCGCGCAGCGTGGCCGTGTCCACAGCGACGACGCGTCCGCTCCGGATCTCTATGTCGCTCACTCACCCCACCGCCTGCATCCACTGGCGGTCGCTCCGCGTCTGGTCGATCACCGACGGGATCGACGCCGTCAGGCGTGCGATCTCGTCCTCCCAGGCCGAGACCGCCGCCCGGAAGGCGTCCGCGGCGGTCGCGCTCCAATCGACGACAGGCGCCAGACGGCGGACCTGGTCGAGGAGCTGGAGGGCCTGAGCCTCGGCTATCTGCAGCAGTGCGAGCGCTTGATCCAGGGCGGCGAGGCGCTCCTCGAGTGGAGCGCCCCAGAGATACGGGGACGGCGCGACGACATCTGACATGCGTCGAGGGTGACCCGCGGCATCCGTCGTCACTGCGGTTTCGGCAAAGGACGTGGATGCCGCGGCCACCGCCCGGTCTGTGCAGAAGGCCTCTCGATCAGCACAATGGAGAGGTGCCCGCGCCCGATGATGCTTTCCGCGTGGTTTTCGTGTGCACCGGGAACATCTGCCGCTCCCCGATGGCGGAGGTCGTCTTCCGGTGGTTCGCGGACCAGGCGGGCCTCGGCGACCTCGTCGTGTCGACGAGCGCCGGTACGGGCGAGTGGCACGTCGGGGAGAGAGCGGACAGCCGCACTCTCGACGCCCTCGACCGTCGCGGCTACGACGGCACCCGCCACCGCGCGAAGCAGTTCTCGCGCGAGGACTTCGACCGCAACGACCTCGTCATCGCGCTCGACCGTTCGCACGAGCGGATCCTCTCGGAGTGGGCGCGCAGTCCTGCCGACGTCGACAAGCTCGCCCTCCTGCTGAGTTTCGACGCGCGCGGCGACGGTGCGCTCGACGTCCCGGACCCCTACTACGGGGGCCCTGCGATGTTCGACGAGGTGCTCGGTATGATCGAGAGCGCCAGCCGGGCGTTGTTCCGGCAGCTCGAACCCGCGCTTCGCCGGTGAGCGCACCCCCCACCGAACGGAGTCGCGTGTCCTCCCTGCCTTCGATGTCCCTGAGCCCGCTCGACGGCCGCTACGCCGCCGCCGTCGCACCCCTCGCCGAGTACCTCTCGGAGGCGGGACTGAACCGGGCCCGCGTCGAGGTCGAGGTCGAGTGGATCATCACGCTGACCGACCGCGGCCTGTTCGGATCGTCCGCGCTCACCGATGAGCAGAAGAAGTCCCTCCGCGCCCTGTACCGCGACTTCGGCGCCGAGGAGATCGGCTGGCTCGCCGAGAAGGAAGCCGTCACCCGTCACGACGTCAAGGCGATCGAGTACCTCGTGCGCGACCGGCTCTCGTCGCTCGGGCTCGACGCGATCGCCGAGCTCACGCACTTCGCCTGCACGAGCGAGGACATCAACTCCGCCTCGTACGCCCTCACGGTCCAGCGCGCCGTCGAGCGCGTGTGGCTGCCGAAGTTGCAGGCCGTCATCGCCTCGCTGACGCAGTTGGCCGAAGAGCACCGGGATGCCGTCATGCTCTCGCGCACGCACGGTCAGCCCGCGACGCCCTCGACGATGGGCAAGGAGCTCGCCGTCTTCGCATGGCGCCTGCAGCGGGTGGCCGCACAGATCTCCCAGGGCGAGTACCTCGCGAAGTTCTCGGGCGCGACCGGCACATGGTCGGCGCACCTCGCCGCGGAGCCCGACGTCGACTGGCCCGCGCTCTCGCGCGGCTTCATCGAGGGTCTCGGGATCGGCTTCAACGAGCTGACGACGCAGATCGAGTCGCACGACTGGCAGGTCGAGCTGTACGACCGCGTGCGGCACGCGGGCGGCATCCTGCACAACCTCGCCACCGACGTGTGGACCTACATCTCGATGGGCTTCTTCGCGCAGATCCCCGTCGCCGGGGCGACCGGCTCGTCGACGATGCCGCACAAGATCAACCCGATCCGGTTCGAGAACGCCGAGGCGAACCTCGAGATCGCCGGCGGCCTGTTCACGACGCTCGGCGCGACGCTCGTGACGTCGCGTCAGCAGCGCGACCTCACCGACTCGACGACGCAGCGCAACATCGGCGTCGCCTTCGGCCACTCGCTGCTCGCGCTCGACAACCTGCAGCGCGGTCTCACCGAGATCTCACTGTCGCGCGACGTGCTGCTCGCCGACCTCGACGCGAACTGGGAGGTGCTCGCCGAGGCGATCCAGACCGTCGTGCGCGCTGAGATCGTCGCGGGCCGCTCGCAGATCACCGACCCGTACGCCCTGCTGAAGGACCTCACCCGCGGCCGCCGCGTCGGCGCGCCCGAGCTCGCCGAGTTCGTGAACGGACTCGACATCGGGGATGCCGCGAAGCAGCGCCTGCTCGCGCTGACGCCCGCCGGCTACGCGGGGCTCGCCGACCGGCTCGTCGACCTGCTGCGCTGACGCGGCTGCGGGGCCGGTTTCCCGGTCCCGCTTCGGGTCCGTCGGATCAGTGCCCGGAAGGCGGTGCCTGACGGCGATCGGTGTCGCCCTCACCGCTCGACTGTTCGTCCTCGGGGTCGAGCAGCAGACCGCGCGTGACGGGCTTCGCCATCTTCGCCGGGTCTACGGCGAGCAGCGACAGTGCCATGATCACGAGGGTCGCGATGAACGTGATCCCTGCGACGACGCCGGCGATCGCCCACGCGCGCAGGTGCATGTCGACGGCTCCGGCGCGCTGCTCCTGCAGGACGCCCATCGACACGAGGGTGACGACACCGGCGAACACCGCCGCGAGCAGGGCGAAGCCGAGCAGGTGGACGGGACGCATCAGGTCGCGGCGGGTGGGGTTCTTCTCGCTCATGCGCGGCCTCCAGCGGCATCCGTGTCGGCCGTCTCGACGGCAGCCGCCGCGTCGGGGCGGGGCGAGAACGCGGCGATCCCGAGGTACACGGCGACGATGGCCGCGTAGCCGCCGAAGACGCCGACGCCGATCGTCGACCCCGTGAGGGTGAATGAGCGACGCGCCTGTTCGATGTAGTACTCGAGCATGTAGTCGCGGGGGATGAACGCGAGCACCACCCCGAGGATGAGGGTGAGGCTACCGACGAACACCGCCTCGCGCGCCGCGGGATCGCCCCGGCGACGTCCGACGATGCCGATGATCAGTTCCGCGGCTCCGGCCACGAGCGCCCAGACGAGGACGGTCGTGAAGAATCCGTCGACCGTCCGCACCACGGGAAGGGTCGCGATCATGCCTGCGACGATCGAGAGGATGCCGAGGAGCACCGCCTGCCAGTGTTCACCCGCCGGGAAGACGAGCCAGGCGGAGAGGATGAGGATGAGGGCGGTGGCGACGGCGAAGCCGCTGAACACCGACATCCCGACCTCGGCGGAGTGATCGGCCGAGAAGGTGATCATGATCGCCGCGAGTGCCGCGAAAAGGGCGCGCCCCATCTGGAGGTGGCGCACCTCGAAGGCGCGGGGGGCAGCGTCAGACACAGGCGTGATTCTCACAGACGGGAACGGGATGCCCCCAGTTTAGGTCGTTCACCTGGTTCCGTCCTCCGCGGGGCGGGATGCGGTTGACTGGGCGCATGCTCTCGCGACGACGCACCTCCTCCTCCATCGCCGGTGTCGGCGTCGCCGCGGCCCTCCTGCTCAGCGGGTGCACGTCGGCCGAGGACCCTGCGGCCGAGTCGCCCTCCCCGTCGGCGCCCGCGTCGCCGAGCCCCACGCCGTCGCCGACCCCCACCCCGACACCGGTCCCCGCGCCCGAGACACCGCGGACCGTCGCGAGCGGGCTCGATGCGCCATGGTCGATGGCCGTGGTGGGCGACACCGTCTTCGTCAGCGAGCGCGACACCGCCCGCATCCTCGAGGTCGCCCCCGACGGGGCGACACGGGTCGTCGGGACGATCGCGGGCGTCGCCCACAGTGCCGAAGGCGGGCTGCTGGGACTCGCCACCGACGGTGATTCCCTCTTCGTCTACTCGACGGCGCGCAGCGGCAACCGCGTCGAGCGGTACCCGCTGACCGGGGAGCCGGGCTCGTACGGTCTCGGCGGCCGGACGTCGGTCATCGACGGGATGCCGGCGGGCACCCATCACAACGGCGGCCGCATCGCGTTCGGCCCCGACGGGATGCTCTACATCGCGAACGGCGACACGAGCGACGAGCCGGCGTCGCAGGACCCCGGCTCGCTGGCGGGCAAGATCCTGCGGATCGCCCCGGACGGCGGCATCCCGTCGGACAATCCCGACCCGACCTCCCCCGTCTACAGCCTCGGGCACCGCAACGTGCAGGGGTTCGCGTGGGCCGAGGACGGCACGATGTTCGCGAGCGAGTTCGGCCGGAACTACCGCGACGAGCTCAACATCATCGAGCCGGGCGGCAACTACGGGTGGCCGTACGTCGAGAGCACCGGCGGCGAGGGTGACGGGTTCATCGATCCGGTGCAGACGTGGCCGACGGATGCCGCGAGCCCCAGCGGCATCGCCATCGTGAACGACACGATCCTCGTCGCCAACCTGCGCGGGCGCGTGCTGCGGGCTGTCCCCGTGGCGGATCCGACCTCATCGACCGAGCTCTACGCCGGCGAGTACGGCCGGCTCCGCGACGTGACCCTCGGCCCCGACGGCACGCTGTTCGTGCTCACCAACAACACGGACGGGCGGGGGTCGCCCCGCGAGGGCGACGACCGGATCGTCAGTCTCGCGGTGCCGCGCGCCTGACCTGTTCGCGGATGCGCTGCTCGACGGCATCCGTCATCTCGATCACCGCGAACGAGACGGGCCACATCGGGCCGTCGTCGAGCTGCGCGGTCTCGTCGAAGCTGACCGTGCCGTAGCGGGTCTTGAACTTGGATGCCGGCTGCCAGAAGACGACGACCTTGCCGTCCTTCGCATAGGCCGGGAAGCCGTAGAACGTCTTCGGGTTCAGGTGCGGCGCCTCTTCGAGGACGATGACGTGCACGCGCTCGGCGATGAGGCGGTCGGTGCCCTCGAGCGCTGCGATCGCATCGAGGCAGGCCTGGTTCTCCTTCTCGATCTTCGCGAGGCCCTTCAGGCCCTTCATCGCCTTGAGCTCGTCCGTCCGCTGCTTCATCGCGGCCTTCTCGGCGTCGCTGAAGCCGGCGCCCTCGCTGGTCTTGCCTGCCATGGTGGTTCCTTCCGGGTCTTCTGCCGATGTTGCCACTCGCGGGCTCGCGGGGCGAGGTTCCGGGGACGCGTGATGTCGGGTGGGATGCCGACAGGCGGCGGGTCGCGTCCCCGAACCGGTTTCAGAGCGCGCGATAGGTGCGGCCGTGCGGGTGCGTGAGCGCGACGGGTTCGCCGTCGACCGCCAGCACGAACCGGTGCCGCTCTCCGGGCGGCACCACTCGCTCGAACTCCGGGAAGACGCCGAGCCCCTCGTTCGAGAGCCAGAGGGCATCCGTCTGCGCCATCGTGCGGCGGAAGCGATCGCGATCCTCAGGACTCAGGTACGCGAGCACCGCGGTGTGGAAGACGACGAGCGTCGCATCGGCGGGGGCGGATGCCGCGGCATCCGCGATCAGGTCGTTGAGGTCACCGGCGCGGATCGGAGCGGGATCGGATGCCGCGGCTCGCGCCGCTGCCGCGAGGCGGGCGCGGCGGTCATGGTGCTCGGGCCACACGAGGGCGTCGAGCCAGGCGAGCGTCTCGGGATCGGCGGGGTCGAGCGGGTTCAGGTCGATCCCGCCGCGCCAGACCACGTCGGGCAGATGCGTCGGCGGCGCGGTGTTCTCGATGCGGCAGTCGATGACGACGTCGGTCGGAACCACCGGGTCGATGCGCGTGACGGTGCCGTCGTCGTCGGTGTAGCGATACGTGTACCGGTCGGGGTAGAGGCAGAGTCCCGCGGACGCTCCGACCTCGAGCAGGGCGAGCGGGCCCGGGATGCGTGCGAGCTGCGGCAGGAGCACGGCGCAGCGCGCGGCTTCGTTCGTCTGGGTCGCGTGGGTCAGCGCGACCTCGCGGATCCGAGGCCACCGCGCGATCGCCTCTCCGCGCGCGCCCTGCCATGACGCGATCGGCACGCCGACGACGCGCATCGCGGCGAAGACGAGGTTCGCCTGCCGCTTGGCGCGCGGGAGCTCGTCGATCAGCTCGAGCATCTCGGCGTCATCCGCGACCCCGAGCGCCCAGTCCTCGTACGCCGCGGACGAGCCGCGAGCCTCGAGCGCGCCGAACGTGCGGTAGTGCTCCGCCGTCGGCGAATCGGAGGCGACGCCCCACGACGGCAGATCGGTCATGCCGCGAGCGTAGCGCGGCGCGAGGTCCCGATCGGGCGGGGTATCCCGCGGCCATTCCCGGCCGGAGTGGGACGTCGACGGATGCCGCGGCGCGGCCTACCTGCAAGACTGAGCACGTGAACATCGGACGCATCGCAGGACTCGTCATCGGCACCCTCGTGGGCGCGATCCTCCTGCTCACCGTCTTCCGGTTCGACTGGCCGGTCACCGTGGCCGTCGTCGCCCTCGGTCTCGCGGCATCCGTGCTGCCCGGTCTGCTGATCGCACGCGCGAAGGCGCGGAAGGATGCCGCGGCCCGCGACGCCTGACTGCGCAACGGGTGCCGCGGCGCGGCCTACTCGGCGAGGAAGGCCAGCGCGGCCTCGCGGAACGCGCGGGATCCGGGCGCGTTGAAGTGGTGGCGGTCCGGGATCTCGACGAACCGGCCCTGCGGCGTCGCCGCGGCGAGCGTGCGGGAACCTTCGATGATGCCGTCCTTGGTCCCGGTCGCGAAGAGCACGGGCTGCGCGGGGGCGTTGCCCGGATCGGGGTCGACCGTGCCGGTCGCGCGCATGCCGCGGGCGATCGCGAGCAGCGCGCGCAGGTCGTTGCCGGGCACCCGCTCGGTGAGGGTGATGTAGTTCAGGGTCACGGCATCCGTCACCGGGGTCCCCTCGTCGACGTACGCCTGAACCTGGTCGAGGTCGAGGCGGCCGAGGGGCACGCCGTCGGGCACGCCGCCGAGGACGACGCGCGGGATGCGGGGTTCCAGGTCGCGCGCGACCTCCCAACCCACGCGGGCGCCGAGCGAGTACCCGACGTAGAGCGCCTCGTCGACGAGGTAGGTGTCGAGGACGGCCTCGACGTCGGTGACCATCGTGCGGAGCGCATAGGCCCGCGACTCGTGCGGCTTGTCGCTGGCGCCGTGTCCGCGCTGGTCGACGGCGAGCACGCGGTAGCCCGCGCGCAGCAGGTCGCGCACCCAGCCCGTGTTCACCCAGTTGTCGCGGGCGCTCGAGGCGAACCCGTGCACGAGCAGGACCGTCGGGGCATCCGTCGCTCCCCACTCGTACGTCGCGACGCGATACCCGTCGCCGACCATGACGAACTGCGGGTCGGGGATCTCGGTGAGCGCGGGGAAGACGGTAGTCATCCCCCGATCATGCACCCGCCGGCCGGCTCGCCGGAATCGCTTGCGTCACGGCCCGCGGGTGGTGCAGGCGGGCCGAGGTCCCGATCCGGCCGGGAATGGCGGGGCGATTCCCGGCCCGGAGGGACCTCGACGCGGGCGCCGGTCAGCGCTTGCGAGCGAGCCGACGCGTGGTGCCGGGGCGACGGCGCAGGGCGCGCCGCATCCGGGACGACACCTGCGGCAGCGGCACCGGCTGCGTCACGACGGTCTCGACCGTCATGGAACCGTCGACCGGCCCGATGACCGCGATCGGCGTCGTCGGCGTGATCGTCATGGGCGCCATCGGCATCGTCGCGAGCATCTTGTGCGCGCGGATGTACGCCGGGATGAGGATGACGGCGGCCGAGATCCACGCGAGCGGGTTCGACCACGCGACCCCGATGAAGCCGAACAGCGCGCCGAGCAGGATCGCCGCGACGGCGCGCGCGATGAGCTCCACGACGCCCGTGACCGTCGGGATGACGGCGTTGCCGAGGCCCTGGAGCGCGCCGCGCGTGACGAACAGCACGCCGAGCGCGGTGTAGCTCAGCCCGTTGATGACGAGCATCGACACCGCAAGGTGCACGACCTCGTCCGCGCCGTCGCCGACGAAGATGCGGACGATCGGTGCGCCGAGCGAGATGAGCAGGATGCCGAGGGCCACCGCCGCGCCGAGCGCGATCCACGTCGCCTGGACGACACCGCGGCGGATGCGGTCGGGGCGACCGGCGCCGTAGTTCTGCGCGACGTACATCGACACGGCGAGCGACATGGATTGCAGCAGGGCGACCGCCAGGCCGTCGACACGGGATGCCGCGGTATAGGCGGCGATCGCCTCGCCGCCGAGCGTGTTGAGCGCGACCTGCACAGTCAGTGCGCCGATCGCGATGATCGACGCCTGGAATCCCATGGGGAGGCCGAGACGCAGGTGGGCCACGATGTCGGCGCGGGTGATGCGCCAGTCCTCGCGCCGCAGGTGCAGCTCGGGGATGCGGCGGCGCACGAACTCGAGGCACAGGAGCACCGAGACCGCCTGGGCGATGACGGTCGCGAGGGCCGCGCCCGCGACGCCCAGACCGAGCCACGCGATGGCGGCGATCACGAGGACGACGTTCAGACCGCACGACACGATGAGGAAGATGAGCGGCGTCCGCGAGTCGCCGATGGCTCGGATGACGGCCGACAGGAAGTTGAAGAACATCAGCGCGCCGGCGCCGAGGAAGCTGACCTGCGTGAAGATCGTCGCGTCGGCGAGGAGTTCGGGCGGGGTCTGCAGCGCCACGAGCGCAGGCTCGGCGATCAGGGGCGCGCCGACGGTCAGGATGATGGTCGTGATGCCGCTGAGGAACGCACCGGTTGCGACGGAGCGGCGGACACCGTCGGCATCCATCGCTCCGTAGGCCTGCGCGGTGGGGATCGCGAAACCGGACGTCAGACCCCACGCGAAGCCGAGCAGCAGGAACAGGAGACTGCCCGTCGCGCCGACGGCGGCGAGCGCGTCGACGCCCAGGAGGCGCCCGACGACGATCGTGTCGGCGAAGTGGTACAGCTGCTGCACCACGTTGCCGATCATCAGCGGCAGGGTGAAAAGGAGGATGACGCGCCAGGGGCGGCCCGTCGTGAGAGAGGTGGCCATGCGGGCTTTCGGGATTTCGAATCGATTCGAGGTCGATCGATTGTATCGAGGTCACCCTGGGAGCCGTAAGGGGGGTCGCACAGAAAAAGGGCGCCGATCGCTCGGCGCCCTTTCGCTCTGTGGGAATCAGAACGTGGCGGTCTCCGGGTTGGATCCCACACGCAGACCACGATCGAGGGCGCCGATCGCGGCGACCTCGTCCGAGGTGAGCTCGAAGCCGAACACGTCGAAATTGGAGCGGATCCGCTCGGGCGTCGCGGACTTCGGGAAGACGATGAGGCCTTCCTGCAGGTGCCAGCGGATGACGACCTGAGCCGGGCTCACGCCGTGTGCCTCGGCGGCATCCGCCACGGCCTTCTCGCCGAACAGGTCGTACTTGCCCTGACCGAGCGGCCCCCACGATTCGGTGAGGATGCCCTTCGGCTCCTGGAAGCCGCGGAGCTCGCGCTGCGCGAATGCCGGGTGCAGCTCGATCTGATTGACGGCCGGCACCGTGTCGGTCTCATCGAACAGGCGCTGCAGGTGCGGCTGGTGGAAGTTCGAGACGCCGATCGAGCGCGTCAGACCGTCGGCCTGGAAGTTCTCGAACTCCTGCCACGTCTCGACGTAGAGGTCCTTGTCGGGGCGCGGCCAGTGGATCAGATACAGGTCGACGTGGTCGAGCCCGAGCTTCTCGAGGCTCGACTCGATCGCCGGACGAGCCGTGGCGCGACCCTGCTCGGAGTTCCACAGCTTCGTGGTGATGAACAGCTCGTCACGAGGGATGCCGGAGGCCGCGATGGCCCGGCCGACGCCCTCTTCGTTCTGGTACGCCGCCGCCGTGTCGATGTGGCGGTAGCCGGCTTCGAGGGCGACGCTGACGATGCGCTCGGCCTCGGCGGGATCGACCTGGAAGACGCCGAAGCCCAGCTGGGGAATGGTGTGTCCGTCGTTGAGTGTGAGAGTGGGAACGGTCATGGGCATCACTTTCCCACCGCAGGATGAGCGATCCCCATGCCTTGACGAATCGTGACGGATGCGGCAACGTTACCGCTCGTCAAGCAACTCGGGTTGACAAGACGGAAGCCTGTCAACCAAGGTTGCTCCATGGACACTCCCCGTGCGATCGACGTCGCAAGCGACACCACCGACCCGCGCGCAGGACTCCGCGCCGTCGCTTCCCTACGCATCCTCGCCGACACCCTCGAACTCCGGCAGGTCGAGGCCGCCCTGCGAACGGGCATGTCCTGGCAAGGCGTGGCCGACGCGCTGGGCGTCACCCGCCAGGCCGTGCACAAGAAGTACGCGAAGCGGATCGATCCGACCATCGAGGTACCCCGGAGGAAAGCATGAGCAGGATGACGACGGCGATGGGAAACGCACATCGCCTCACGCGGTATGCCATGGAGGAGGCATCCCGCACCGGCCGCACCGAGCTCGGTGTCGAGCACCTGTTCCTCGCGCTCACCCTCGACGAGGCCGATGCCGGCCAGGTCCTCCGAGCCGCGGGAGCGACGATCGCGGCAGCCCGTGAGGCCGTCGCCGCGGAGGAGGCCGCTCACCTCGCCGCGCTCGGCGCCGCGGGGGCCGGCCTCGCACCCGGGCCCATCGCCGTCGGACCCTCCGCAGGATGGGCGTGGTCCCCCGTGGCCGAACGGGTGCTGACCTCACCGGGAGACGGAACGAGCGCCGGCATCCTGCGCCGCCTGCTCGACGAGCCGAGCGGGGCGATCGAGGCGCTGCTGCGCCGCCTGAACATGACGGCCGACGATCTGCGTGCGCGGCTGGACGCCGCCGCGGGGTTGCCGCCGGTGACGACGGCGCGGCGGCGGCATCCGCTCGCCCGGTCGGCCGCGTCGTTCGTCGCTGCACCCGTCGACGAGACCTGGGCGCTCGTGTCCGACCCCGAGCGCCTGCCGGAGTGGGAGGACTCCGTGGACCACGTGAGCGCCGCCCCCGATGGCGACTGGGTCGCGACGCCTCGCGACGACGTCGAGACCAGACCGGCGTTCCGTCGGCTGTCCATCAGCCGGACGATGGATGCCGACACGCACCACGTCACGTGGACGTTCCGCTACCCCGACGCCCCGAAGGCGAACGCGCGGCGCATTGGCTTGCGCCTGGAGCCGGCCGCGGGTGGAACGACGGTACATATCGACTACTCGTGGGAGCGCACGTACCGTCGCCGCAGGAGCGGGCTCGGCTGGATGATGGCGCCGCTGTACCGCGTGGCCCTCGCGATGCAGGTGGCCAGGGTGGGTGCCGCGATCGGGGCTGCGGTGCGCTGACAGCCGAGTCATTCATATGAATGGATACTGCTAGCACTCCCGCGCGCGCTCGGCAAGAGCTCGATGCGCCCCCTGTGGAAGCGCACCATTCAGTCATGTCCGAACTACCCGCGCCCGAGAAGGATGCCGCACTGGGGCGACTCATCGCCCGGTCGGCCTCGGGCGATGTCGCCTCCTTCACCCGTCTCTACGACGCGACGTCCGCGGCCGCCTTCGCCGTCGCCGTGCGCGTCACCGGCGACCGGCGTCTCGCCGAGCAGGTGCTGCAGAGCGCCTTCGTATCGGTGTGGCACGACGCGGGACGCTTCCGCGCAAAGCGGACCGCTGCGCTCTCCTGGATCCTCGCGATCGTGCACCGCCATGCCGTCGCCACCCTTCGCGAGGCGCGGCCCGCGGACGCGGGGGCGCACACCCCGGACCGCACCGCAGCCAGCCACCGTGCCCTGCGGAAGCTGCCGGACGAGCAGGAACAGGTGGTCTCGCTCGCCTACTTCGGCGGACACACCCAGCCCGAGATCGCCGAGATGACCGGGACCCCCCTCGCCACGGTGAAGGCGCGCACGCGCAGCGCGCTCGACCAGCTCCGCGACGCGGCGCGTCCCCTCGCCGAGTCGATCGCGCTCCCCCTCACCGGCTCGACCCCCATTCAGCCGCCGCCGACCGGCGCGGCCGCCTAGGGGATCCCGCTCACACGGCGCTCGCCATCGCGCGTCCGGCGGCGCGGCCCGAGAAGATGCAGCCGCCGAGGAACGTGCCTTCGAGCGCGCGGTAGCCGTGCACGCCGCCCCCGCCGAAGCCGCTCGCCTCGCCGGCTGCGTACAAGCCGGGGATCGGCTCCCCCGAGGCGGCGAGCGCACGACCCGACAGGTCGGTCTCGATGCCGCCGAGGCTCTTGCGCGTGATGACGTGGAGCTTCACCGCGATGAGCGGACCGTTCTTCGGGTCGGCGATCGGCCTGGGGGTCGCGACGCGCAGCAGCTTGTCGCCGCGGTAACGCCGCGCCTGCCGGACCGCGGTGACCTGCGCGTCCTTCGTGAACGGGTTGGCCATCTCGCGGTCCCGGGCCTCGAGTTCGAGGCGCACGCGATCGATGTCGAGCAGAGCGGATGCCGCCCGCATCCGCTCGAGCAATTGCGGAACCGTGTCGGCGACGATGAAGTCCGCCCCGCGTTCCTTGAACGCCTCGACCGGAGGCGTGGCTCGGCCGGCCTTCAGCCGCCCCGCGAGGAGCTTCAGGTCCTTGCCGGTGAGGTCGGGGTTCTGCTCGCTGCCGGACAGCGCGAACTCCTTCTTCAGGATCGCCTGGTTGAGCACGAACCAGCTGTGGTCGTGACCGTCGCGCACGATGTGCTCGAGCGTGCCGATCGTGTCGAACCCCGGGAATAGCGGCGTGGGCAGACGGTGACCGGTGGCATCCAGCCACAGCGACGAGGGCCCCGGCAGGATCCGGATGCCGTGGCTCGGCCACACGGGGCTGTGGTTCTGGATGCCCTCGACGTAATGCCACATGCGGTCGCCGTTGATCAGGTGGGCGCCGGCGGTCTCGGCGACCCCCAGCATCCGTCCGTCGACGTGCGCGGGCACGCCGGAGAGCATCGTCTCGGGGGCGCGTCCCATGCGGGTGGGCCACTGGGCGCGGACGAGGTCGTGATTGCCGCCGATGCCGCCGCTCGAGACGAGGACTGCGCCGGCGCGGAACGAGAACTCGCCCGTCTCGTTCCGGTTGCTCGGAGCACCCCGCTCGGCGGAGTCGGGTGCGAGGACCGCGCCGCTCACCCCCACGACCGCGCCGCCGTCGACCTCGAGCCGGTCGACACGGTGCCGGAAGGCGATGCGTGCCCGGCCGGTGGCGACCCCCTCGAGCACGCGGCGGACGAAAGGTTCGAGGACGCCCGGACCGGTGCCCCACGTGATGTGGAACCGCGGCACGGAGTTGCCGTGCGCGGTCGCCCGGTCGCCGCCGCGCTCGGCCCATCCCACGACGGGGAAGAAGCGGATGCCGCGCTCCCGCAGCCATGCGCGCTTCTCACCGGCGGCGAACTGCAGGTACGCCTCAGCCCACGCCCGCGGCCAGCGGTCCTCGGGGCGGTCGAAGCCCGCCGAGCCGAACCAGTCCTGCCGCGCGAGCTCGAGCGAGTCCTTCACGCCGAGGCGGCGCTGCTCGGGTGAGTCGACGAGGAACAGGCCGCCGAACGACCACCACGCCTGTCCACCGAAGCTCGCCTCGGGTTCCTGCTCGACGATCAGCACGCGCTTGCCCGCATCCAGCAGTTCGGATGCGGCGACCAGCCCAGCGAGTCCCGCTCCGACGACGATCGCGTCCGCGGCATCCGTTGTCATGCGTGCGTCTCCTTCGACGCGCCCGTCTGCGGTGACGGGCGCTGAGGAGACTCTAAGCCGCCGGGTTGCCGCGGCGGATGCACGACCGGCGGTGCGGGTGATGCCGGCGCAGACCGGCGAGGCCGCTCCCAACCCGCCCATCGTGCAAACGTCGCCTCAGAGGCTGAATCCGCCGTCGCTCGTGAGGACCTGGCCGACGACCCAGGCGCCCTCGGCCGTAGACAGCCAGCCGATGAGTGCGGCGGGATCGGCCGGCACGCCGACACGGCCGAAGGGGGTCGCCCGGATCCACTCGTCGAGTCCCGACGTGTCGCGGTCGGCGGTGTCGGGATCCATGTAGCCGGTGTTCACGGGGCCGGGGTTGACGGTGTTGAGGACGATGCCGAGTTCGAGCAGTTCGGCCGCGACGGTGCGGGTGATGCCCGCGAGCGCCGCCTTGCTCGTCGCATACGCAACCTCGCCGAACATCGCGCCGTGGCCCTGGCCCGAGGTCATCCAGAACACGCGCCCGGTCGGCTCGGCGTACGGTTTCGCGCCCTCGATCGCGTCGCCCGGGCGCCGCTGACCCGACTGCGGCGGGGCGAGGCGGCGGGCGAACTCCGCCGTGAGCAGGAGCGTCGAGCGGGCGTTCGTGCTCCAGAACGCGTCGAGCCGGTCGGCGGTCATGTCGAGGATGCTGCCGTCGTCGCCGCTCTTGGCGTGATTGCAGACGAGGACGTCGAGGCGGCCGGTCAGCGCGGACGCGGCGTCGATGAGGTCGGGGATCGCCCCGGCATCCGTCAGATCCGCCTCGACGTCGCCGAATCTCGCGTCGCCGACGAGGGCCGAGCGGATGCCGCTGCGCACCGCATCGAGGTCGTCCCCGCCCCATGGCTGGTCGAGGTCGTGAGGCCGCCAGTGCTGCACGAAGACGCTCGCGCCGAGCTCTGCGAGGCGGGAGGCTACCGCGAAGCCGATGCCGCGACGGCGCGAGACGCCCGTGACGAGGGCGGTCTTTCCTGCAAGGGGAAGGGTCATCGGTGCGGCCTCACGGTGAGGGACTGGACGACGGATCCGACGACACCGCGTTCGTCGTGGAGGACCGTGTGGGTCATGCCGAGGCCGGTCGCGCCGAAGGTGACGGTGGTGTCGAAGCCGATCCATCCGTCTTCGGGCGTGCGGACCAGGTGCAGGGTGAGGTCGAGGTTCGGGAAGGCCACCTCGCGCGGGTCGGCGCGAGGCGTGATCCCGTTGGCGATGTCGATGAGCGAGACGAGCCGCGCGGTCGTCGACACCGGCTCTCCCTCGAGAAGCGGGACGGCGGGGAGGATCCAGGTCTGTGCACGACCCGGTTCCTGCTGTCGGCGTCGCACCTCGCCGACGGTCGCGATGAACTCGCCGGGCCAGGCTGACGACGGATCGACGGGCTCGATCGTGTCGCGTGGGGGCATCGCGGGGTGGGCGGTGCCCGCGAGCGGGTCGGTGTCGCGGGTGTGCATGAGCCACGCCCGCGCGCTGAGCGCGGGCCGGCCCGCCTGCGAGAGCGTTGCCTCGACGAGTTCGATGCTCCGCCCCGGGCGCAGCACGCGGCAGGTCACCTCGACGTCGTCGATCGGGATCACCCCGAGGATGTCCACCGACAGCCGCGAGAGCTGCATCGGCTGCGGGCTGCGCGCCGCGTGATCGACCTCGATCGCATGGGCGAGGAGGCCTATCGGCGGGGCGACGTGCTGCTCGGTGACGTTCCAGGCTCCCCCGGTGAACGTCGTCGGCTGGAACCTGGTCGCGTCGGTTCGTTCGAAGTAGGCGGGCACGAGTACGGATGCTACCCGTGGCCTCCCCGGCCCGGGAGACTCAGCGCCGCAGCAGCTTCACGACGCCGGCGAGCGCGGCGACGACGGCGACGGATGCCGCGGAGTACAACTCGGGCCGGTGCCGCAGCGCGCGGGTCTGGATGCTCTCGCCGCGCGCGCGATCGTCGAACGCGCCGTGAGCCCCGTGGTCGCCGGGTACGGGCTCGTACAGGTTGGGCGGGGTGGTCGACGAGCCCTTGTCGGGCGCGAACTGCCCCTCCCAGGCGTTCCTGGCGAGGTACCAGTCCATGAACCGGCCGGCGACGCGGGTGCCGAGCACGAGGCCGACGGTCGACTCCCCCACCCAGGTGCGGCGGCGGGGCTTGTCCGCGACGTCGGCGACCGCGCGGGCTCCGACCTCGGGCTGGTAGATCGGCGGGACGGGCTGCGGGTGCTCCGAGAAGGGCGACTTCACCCAGCCGAACTGCGTGGTGTTCAGGGCCGGCATGTCGACGATCGAGACGGCGACCGCGCTGCCCTCATGGGTGAGTTCGGACACGACCGAGTCGGTGAATCCGTGCACGGCGTGCTTCGAGCCGCAGTACGCCGCCTGGAGCGGGATGCCGCGGTGTGCCAGAGCCGAGCCGATCTGGATGACGTGACCGCGATTGCGCGGCCGCATCCGCGTCAGTGCGGCGCGGGTGCCGTTCACGGTGCCGAGGTAGGTGACCTGGGTCGCCCGTTCGTAGTCCTCGGGAGTCGTCTCGAGGAACGGGGCGATCGACCCCGACATGACGTTGTTGACCCAGAGGTCGATCTCGCCGAGTTCCGCTTCGATCTCGGATGCGGCGGCGTCGACCGCAGCGTTGTCCGCGACATCGACCGAGATGCCGTGTGCGCGTCGTCCCGTGGCGCGGACCTCGGCGGTGGCGGCATCCACCCCGTCGCGGCCGCGGGCGAGGACGGCGACATCCCAGCCGCGGTCGGCGAGTTCGCGGACGATAGCGCGACCGAGTCCTGCGCTGCCGCCGGTGACGACGGCGACGCCTCGGGATGTGGTGCTGCTCACGGCGACTCCTCCCGCGGGGGCCCGACTGGGCGTGATCAGCCCGAGGAGTCGAACATCGACCGCTGCAGCCATCTTTCGGTGCGCCCCGGGTCGGAGGTATGCGCTTGCCAGGGGTGCGGGGATGGGGTACGAGGCGCAAGCGCATCGTGCGGAGGAACGCAACCCCGACTCTCGGCATCCATCGGCGGGCTACCGTCCCGGCATGAAGAGCTCAGAGATTCGCTGGAACGAAGAAGCGCGCGCCAAGATCCTCGACGACGCCGACCGGGTGCTGCGGGAGGCCGTCGTGGACCTCGCCGGCTCGGGCGAGATGACATCGGACGAGGCGTTCGCGGCACTGACCGGCAAGCTGAAGGACAAGTTCATCGACTGGGAACCGGGTCCCGACCTGCGCACCTATGCCGACGCCATCGCGAACGGCGAGGTCGAGACGGACGCGGAGTAGGACTCACACCAGGGGCGCTGTGCCGGGGTAGGCGTCCATCGCGACGGGCTCCCAGGCGTCGAGGATCTCGTCGAGGATGAACCGTCCCGCCTCGCGCCACATCTCGAAGATGTCCTCGTCGGGGATGCGGTCGAGTTCGCTGCGCGTGACCAGACGGATGTCGGTGGACTCGCCGTCCTCCGGTGCGCCTGCGGGCTCCTCGTCGGTGATGAGGGCGTAGAGCAGGTCGGTGTGGAAATGCGCCGGATCGGCGGAGGTGCAGGCAGTGGACGACATCACCGGGACGGGGTGGGCGGCGGCATCCGTCACCTGCCTCATCCGGATGAGCGGCTGCAGCAGCTGGACCTGTGCGGGCTGGTAGCCGGATTCCTCGACGAGCTCGCGGAGCACCGCCGCCCACGGCGTCTCGTTGCGCTCGATATGCCCGCCGAACATCATGAGCTTCCGCACCTTGAGATGCAGGTGGTACGTCAGGCGCGGCTCCGGACCGTCGGTGCGCACGATGAAGAAGCTGACCGTCGCGTCGTGGTCGCCGGGGTCGGTGTGGAGGTGGGGCATGGGTCCTGTTCGGGGGAGGGTGGGGTGCGTTCCAGGATGCCGCACCGTGGCGCCGGCGTCGTCGACGAGCTGGGTGTCGGCATGCCTCCGAAGATGAGCGATTTCTCATCTGAGGGGTCTCTGCCGAGTGCGGATTCGGCCGGTTTCTCGGGTCTGGATGTCGGAGGTTGGTGCAAGAGTGCAGGTATGACGGACGAGACGGAAACCCCCGGTGGTGAGGCGTATCTCGCTGCCGTCGCGGGGATCGTCGCGGACGTCGAAGATGTAGGCCGCCAGATCGCTGCGGGGCAGATCGCGGAGCTTCGCACGCTCGCCGCTGCCGGGCGTTTGGCGGACGCGCAGAGCGCTCATGCGGACGCGAACGTCCTCCTGCACGACATAGCTCTGCGATCTATCTCGGCCGAGGTCGCGGGGGCGATGCGACTGACTGACCGGACGGTGCAACGCCGGATCGGCGAGGCCCGAGTGACCATCGAAGGGTTCCCGGCGGCGGTGGCCGCGTGGGAAGCCGGCCGGATCGTCCGCGGGCACGTGAGCGCGATCGTCGACGCCGGAGTGAACCTTCCCGCGGAGTTGTGGGCGGAGTTCGAGAAGGTCGCGATCGAACGATGCGAACGCGACACGCCGAACCGGGTGCGAGGAGAGTTGGAAGTCCTCGCGCACCGAATGCACCCACGGAGCTTCGCGGAACGGCACGAGGAGGCTGCGGCGGGCCGATGCGTGCGGTTGATCCCAGGGCGGGATGGGATGAGCGATCTGATCGCAACGCTCCCGACGGTGATCGCGGAGGGGATCCACGACCGGTTGACGCAGCAGGCGCGCGCGATCATCGACACGCGAGAGGAGCGCTCGGCCGGCTCCGACGTCGTGGCAACCGATGCGCGCTCGACCGACCAGGTTCGGGCAGACGTGTTCGCCGACCTGCTGCTCGCGGGCACCCCGGCGTTGGACGACACCCGAGACACGACCGCCGGACCGCTCGGCGCGATCCGCGCGAGGGTGCAGGTGCTCGTCCCGGCCGCGACTTTGACCGGTGCGGATGATGGGCCGTGCGATCTCGCGGGCCGCTCGCCGATCGACCCCGCGACCGCGCGGGTGCTCGCCAGGGTGCCGCACGTTTGGGAGCGCCTGTTCCACGACCCGACGACCGGGGTCACCGTGTCGACCGATTCGTACCGCGTGCCGTCCGGGATGCGCCGGTTCCTGCAAGCCAGGGATCAACATTGCCGCTTCCCCGGATGCCGAGTCGCGGCGATCCGGTGTGAGGTCGACCACACCCACGACCACGCCCTCGGCGGACGAACAGAACTCACGAACCTCGCCCACCTGTGCCAGCGGCATCATTCGATGAAGCAATTCACCGCCTGGCGTGTGCGACAACTCGAGGGTGGTGTCCTCGAATGGACCTCACCCCTCGGCAGGACCTACAGAGAAGACGCACCCACCCCGGCCGTCGCCTTCGCCCCTGCCACCGTTACTCCCGGAGACCTGGCGCCGTTCTGAACCGCTGCCGATTCGCCCGATCGCGACCCGCCACGCCGACTCGCACGATCTCGACCCGCGAATAGAGCGCGCCCTGCCTTACAGCCCGAGCGCCCGCAAGTAGTCGTTCAGGAACGCACCGCGCGGGTCCAGCGCACGCTGCAGCTGCACGAACTCCGCCCACCGCGGGTAGAGCTCGGCGGGATCGCGCGGCGTGAAGACCTTGCCCCAGTGCGGCCTGGCACCGAACGGCGCGAGCGCGGCTTCGAGCTCGGGCAGTACCTCCGCAACCCCGGCCTCATCATTGGTCCACGTGAAATGGAACGCGACCGAGTCCCGACCCGAGCTCGGCGAGAGCCACAGGTCGTCGCCGGCGATCGTCCGCACCTCGCACACCTGCAACACGGGCTTCAGGCGCTCGGAGAGCTCGCGGACCGCGTCGAACGCAGCCACCGCGTCGCCGAACGGCAGCAGGAACTCGGACTGCAGCTCCTCGCCGTTCGACGGCGTGAACTCGAGCTTGAAGTGCGGCAGCCGATCGAGCCACCGCCCCGCCTTGCCGCCCTGCACGGTGCACGACGCCGCCGAGACGCCAGGGAGCGGATGCCGGGCGCCCGACGCCTGGCGATCGCGCAGCGCCGCGGGGATCGGGGTCGCCGCGGCATCCGTGCGCTCCTTGCGCCACACCTGGTCGACGTACATGTCGTCGCGGAACGTCGTGAAGAACGAGACGCTGTAGGCCGACCCCGCGATGACGTCGAACGCCTTCCGCACTGCCTCGAGCGGCACGTTCTCGTACACGGTCTGCGCGACCTCGTACGTCGGCTCGATCGCGAGCTCGACGGTCGTCACGATCCCGAGCGCACCAAGCCCCACGACCGCGCCGGCGAGGGCGTCGTCGCGGTCGGTCAGCTGCACCAGCTCACCGGTCGACGTGACGAGTTCGAGGCCGGTCACCGCGGCGGCGAGCGAGCGGTTGCCCACACCCGACCCGTGCGTGCCCGTGCTCACGGCGCCGGCGACCGAGATGTGCGGCAGCGACGCGAGGTTCGCGAGCGCCCACCCCTGCCGGTCGAGCTCCTGCGCGAGTTCGCCGTAACGGACGCCCCCGCCGACGCGCACCCGCTTCTGCGCGGCATCCACCTGGATCGGAAGATCGAGCTCGGCGGTCGACACGAGCGTCCCGCCCGTGTCGGCGATGCGGGTGAAGGAGTGACGCGAGCCGAGAGCCTTGACCGAATCGGATGCCGCGACCACCTCGCGCAGCTCGTCGACGGTCCTCGGCGCGACGTACCGCTCCGCCGTGTAGCGGATGTTCCGGGACCAGTTCTCTCCTGCGCCGTCGCTCATGCGAGCCAGCCTACGGGCGCCCGCAGCACGCGGCTCGGGTCAGCCCGCCATGCGCGGGTCCTCCGTCGGATCGAGGCTGCTGCTCGCCCGCGTTGACCGAGGTGGGTTCCCCCAGGCATCCGACGTCGCGATCTTGATCGTCGAGAACGGCGGCGAACGGCTTGATCCCACCGTGGTCGCGACGCTGGCCGAACGGTTCCAACGCGGGACCGCTCGTATCCGCCGATCCGATCACGAGCGGAACGGACTCGGACTCGCGATCGTCGGAGCGATCGTCGGAGCTCACGGGGGCGAGCTCACCCTCGCGGCACGAACGACCGGCGGTCTGCGCGCGACGGTGCGAGTGCCTGTCGACATCGACCCGGCGAGCTGACGGCACGCGTCAGTCGTGGTGGTCGTGCTCGTCCTCAAGCAGCATTCCCACCGAGGTCGCGCACGCGTCACCGCGCCAGGCCTCGACCCCCTCGCGCACCGCGAATACCGCGATGACGAGACCGGCGACGGCATCCGCCCACCACCAGCCGAATGCGGCATTCGCCACGAGACCCACGAGGACCGCCGCCGACAGGTAGGTGCAGATGAGGGTCTGCTTCGAGTCGGCCACGGCCGTCGCCGAGCCGAGTTGCCGGCCGGCACGTCGCTCGGCGAGCGAGAGGAACGGCATGACCAGCACGCTCACCGCCGTGAGGACGATCCCGATCGGCGAGGTCTCGGGCTCGGTGCGGAGCACCAGCGCCGTCACCGACGAGACGGTGACATAGGTCGCGAGCGCGAAGAACGCGACGGCGATCACCCTCAGGGTCCCGCGTTCCCAGCGCTCCGGGTCACGTCGAGTGAACTGCCATGCCACCGCGGCCGCCGACAGCACCTCGATGGTCGAGTCGAGCCCGAACCCGATCAGCGCGGCGGACGAGGCGATCGTCCCCGCCGTCACCGCGACCACGGCCTCGATGAGGTTGTACGCGATCGTGGCGGCGACGATCCACCGGATGCGGCGACGCAGCACTCCGGCCCGCGACGCCTCGGCGACAGCCGTCACGCGCAGCACCGGCATCCGTCGATCGCGCACTCTTCACCGGCGTCGACCGCGACGACAGCGTCGAGCAGCTGTGCGAGCCCGGCGGTCAGATGCGGATCGGCGATGTCGTACCGCGTGCGCCGACCCTCGGGCGTCGCGACGATGAGGCCGCAGCCGCGCAGGCAGGCGAGGTGGTTGGACACATTGGTCCGCGTCAGCTCGAGGTCGCGGGCGAGATCGGCGGGGTATCCGGGTCGCTCCAGGAGCGACAGCAGGATGCGGGAGCGCGACGGATCCGCCATCGCGCGTCCCAAGCGGTTCATGACGTCGAGGCGAGAAGAAAGGGTCAGCACACGCTGACTATACAGCGAGTGCTGACCCTTTCGCGATCGGTCAGACGGTGGGGATGGAGCCCGTCCGCTCGGCGATCTTGCGGTCGCCGCGACGTCGGCCGTAGCGCGCGATGAAGAACAGGATCGTCCCGACGACGACGTAGCCGGCGGTGGCCAGCCAGACCGGCCCTTCCTGCTGGGTTAGCAGGACGATCGACGCGATGATCGCGAGGACCGGCACGATGCGCGGGACCGAGAAGTGCTTGTGCTCGACCTTGTCCTTCTTGAGCACGAGCACGCTCACGTTCGCCGTCAGGAAGACCAGCAGCAGGAGCAGCACGGTCGTGTTGGCGAGCGTCGAGATGTCGCCGACGACCGTGAGGAGCATCGTGACACCGGCGACGACGATGATCGCGACCCACGGCGTACGCCGCTTCGGGAGCACCCTGCCGAACGCGTGCGGCAGCAGCTGGTTCTCGGCCAGACCGTAGGCGACGCGGCTCGCCATCACCATGAACAGCAGCGCACCGTTGGCGATCGCGACGAGGGCGATGAGGCTGAAGAGCCACCCCGGGACGGCGAGCCCACTGGCGGTGACGACCTCGAGCAGCGGACCGGTCGAGGTCGCGAGCTCGGTCGGCTCGACGACGATGACGGCGCCGATCGCGATCAGCAGGTAGACGACCGCCGCGGTCAGGATCGCCCCGAACAGCGCCCGTGGGTACGCCCGGGAGGGATTCTTCACTTCTTCAGCCATGTTGGCGGCGGCCTCGAAACCGAGGAACGAGAAGAAGGCGACGATGGATGCCGCGAAGGCCCCCTCGAGCGGGGGAACGTCCGGCGCGAATTCGAAGATGCGCGACGGATCTCCGCCTCCGCTGCCGAACACGATCGCCGCGACGACGATCACGATGACCAGGCCCGAGACCTCGATCATCGAGGCCACCATGTTCGTGGCGAGCGACTCCTTCACACCTCGCAGGTTGATGAGGGTGAGGAGGGCGATGAACGTGATGGCCACGGGGATCGGCGGGATGTCGACCAGAGCGGTGAAGTAGTCGCCGGCGAAGGCGTTCGCGAGAGCGGCTGCCGTCGTGATGCCCGAGGCCATCATGAGGAACCCGACGAGGAACGACAGGAACGGGATGCCGAACGCCTTGTCGACGTAGCGCGCGGCGCCTCCGGCGTGCGGGTACTTCGTGATGAGCTCGGCGTAGGTGCCGGCCGTGAGCAGCGCGACGACGAGCGCGATCAGCAGCGGCAGCCAGATGACGCCGCCGACGTCGGTCGCCATCGTGCCGACGAGCGTGTAGATGCCGGCGCCGAGGGTGTCGCCGACGATGAAGGCGAACAGCAGCCACGTGCCGACGGCGCGCTTCAGACCGGGCTTCTCCTGGGCGGGTGCAGCCGTGGTGTCGTTTGTCATCGCACCACTCCAGCCAAGTCCCGCGCGGGATGCAACCCCTACCGCGACGGGGTCTCCTGTGCCTGCGCGCCACCCCCGACCTGATCCTGCAAGAGAACCGCCTGCCTGAGAACCTCGCGCAGCCCTCCGAGAAGGAGCGCGACGCCGAGCCCGACGACCATCGCGAGGCCGGCGATCAGCAGGACGGCCCGGCTCCCCGCACCCGCGCCGAAGACGACCCCGCAGCCGACGACGACCACGATCATCGCCGCAGCCGCGCACCCGACCAGCCCGTCGACCCAGCGCATCGAGCCATCGTCGAAGAGCCGCCCGCGGTCAGCGCGGGTGAGCAACCGCCAGACGCAGACGAGGGCGGCCAGCACGCAGGACAGCAAAATGCCCGCGAGCACCACACCGGCATCCCGAAGCCCAGCGAGCTCCGGCACCCATTGCACGACGACGTCGGCGATGCCCGGCACGACCCACACCTGCACGATGACGATCACGGTGAAGACGAAACCCGCACCGACCTTGGCGAGTGTGATCATGAACGGCCTCCATCTATCGATATTCGATAGATGTATATCGATGAACGACGCTCGGTGTCGAGAGCCGGCGTCGCGCCGACACGGCAGGATGGGCTCATGACGACTCCCCCACCCGCGACGCATCCCGTCGCGTCGTTCTTCCGCGGCGTCGGCGATCTGGGTCGCGGATTCGGCTTCTGGGGGCGCCTGCCTGGCCGGATGGCGCTCGGGCTGATCCCCGCCGCGATCGTCGGCCTCCTCCTTCTCGCCGGGATCATCACGCTCATCGTCTTCCTGCGCGACATCGTCACCGCGGTCACGGGGTTCGCCGACGGATGGTCGGACGTCGCGGCGTCACTCGTGCGGTTCGGCATCGGCGCAGGAATCCTCGGCGGCGCGATCGTCCTGGCGGTCGTCTCGTTCACCGCCCTGACGCTCCTCGTCGGCGATCCCTTCTACGAGCGCATCTGGCGCTCCGTCGAGGAGCACCTCGGCGACGCGCCGGTCGAATCCGACTACGGATTCTGGCGCTCGATCGGCGACAGCATCGGGCTCATCCTCCGCGGCCTGCTCGCGGCGATCGTCGCCGGCCTCATCGGGCTCATCCCCCTGGTCGGCACCGTCCTCGGCGCCGTCGTCGCCGCCTTCCTCACGGGGTGGCTCCTGGCCGACGAGCTCACCTCGCGGGCCCTCGCCGCACGGGGATGGGATGCCGCGGCTCGCCGCGCCCTGCGCAAGGGCAACCGTGCGCGGGTGCTGGGCTTCGGCGTGGCCACGCAGCTCTGCTTCCTCATCCCGCTCGGCGCCGTCGTTGCGATGCCGGCAGCCGTCGCCGGTTCGACGGTACTGTCACGCACCCTCCTCGACGCACGAGCCGTCACAGGTCAGACTGATCACTCGGCAGCGCCCATCGGGCGCAGAAACGGAGCATGATGCGCCTCGTCCCCTTCGGGCCCACCGACCACCACGTCCCCAACGTCGTCGCCGGGATGATGCGCATCGAGGAGATGTCCGACGAGGCCATCCGCGGGTTGTACGACGCGTGCCGCGACGCCGGCGTCGACTTCTTCGACCACGCCGACCTGTACGGCAGCAGCCGCCACGGCTGCGAGCGCCGATTCGCCGAGGCTCTGAACCTCAGCCCTGCGGAGCGCGACGAGATCACGCTGCAGACCAAGACCGGCATCGTCGCCGACGACTGGCACTTCGACCACTCGTACGAGCACATCGTCACGTCGGCCGAAGAGTCGCTGCAGGCGCTCGGCACCGATCGGCTCGACGTGCTCCTCCTCCACCGTCCCGACGCGCTCGTCGAGCCCGAGGAGGTCGCGCGGGCCTTCGACCACCTCGAATCGTCGGGCAAGGTGCGTGCCTTCGGCGTCTCGAACCACACGCCGCGGCAGATCGATCTGCTCAAGACGGCGGTGACCCAGCCGATCGTCGCCAATCAGGTGCAGTTGTCGATCACTCACTCGACGATCGTCGCGCAGGGCCTCGCATCGAACATGGCGGGAGAGGAAGATTCCATCACCCGCGACGGGGGCGGTCTCGTCGATTACTCGCGCATCAACCGCATCACGCTGCAGGCGTGGTCGCCGTTCCAGAAGAACTTCTTCGACGGCGTCATCTTCGGCGCTCCCGAGTACCCCGAGCTGAACGAACTGATGGACCGCCTGGCCGCGAAGTACGACGTGACGCCGACCGCCATCGCCACGGCCTGGATCACCCGGCATCCCGCGCACATGCAGGTGGTGCTCGGCACCACCAACCCGCAGCGCGTCGCGGACGCCGCCGCCGGTTCGGACATCCCCCTCACCCGACCCGAGTGGTACGGCCTCATCACCGCTGCAGGCCACAAGGTCCCCTGAGCCGCGTGGCCGAGTACGTCATCGAGGGCGGCCGCATCGGCGGCATCCCGGATCTCTACGAGGAACTCAACCGCCACTTCATGACCGGGGAGGACTGGCAACTCGGCGCCAGCCTCGACGCGCTCGACGACCTGCTCTACGGCGGGTACGGGGCGCTGGCCGGGGATGACGCCGTCCGGATCGTCTGGCGGGATGCCGCGCACAGCCGCGACGCGCTGGGGGTCGCCGAGACGGTCCGCTGGCTGCGGGAGAAGCTGGCACAGCCGGGGCGGTTCCGGTCGGACGACCTCCAGCGACAGCTCGACGACCTGCGCGCCGGCACGGGGACGACCTACTTCGACCGCGTTCTCGAGGTGTTCGCCGACCACCCGGAGGTCGTGCTCGACCTCCGCTGATTCAGGTGTCGCGCCGGACCTTGATCGTCGCGCCCGCGCCGAGGAAGACGAACGCGGCGGCGACCTGAGCGGCGCTCCAGATCGGGCCCGAGAACTCGAACGGGAAGACCGGGTTCCAGACCACTGCGATCGCGAGCATCACCGGCATCCACCACCAGTGCTTCGCCTGGAACGCGAACCACCCGATGATGAGCGCGAAGATCGTCGCGACGAAACGCACCGTGAGGAACCAGTCGCTCTCGAGCAGGGCCGGCGCGACGAACAGGACCGCCGCGGCGAGCAGGCTCGGCGCGAGGGCGTTGCGCTGGTACGTCGCGGGCGTCGGCTGCGTGCGGCTCACGGGGCTCCTCAGGACGGGGGTGTCGTTCCAGTCTGACGCACGCGACGGGCGCGCCAGGCGAGGACGGCACCGCCGAGGATCGCGGCGACGACCGACCCGGCGAGGATGCCGATCTTCGCGTGATCGTCCTCGAGCGATCCGACGCCGTACGAGAGCTCGCCGACGAGGAGCGCGACGGTGAACCCGATTCCCGCCAGGAGCCCTACGCCCACCATGTCACCCCACCGCAGCTCGAACGTCCGCCGCACCGCCGGGATCCGCGTCAGAAGGAACACCGCGAGCAAGATGCCCACAGGTTTGCCGAGGACGAGTCCGACGAGGATGCCGAGGGTCACCGGATCGGTGAAGGCCGCCGTCAGCCCCTCCCAGCCGCCGACCGTGACGCCGGCAGAGAAGAAGGCGAAGATCGGCAGGGCGACGAGCGTCGAGATCGGCCCGAAGCGGTCGGCGAAGTGCGCCGTCAACGCATCGTGGACGGGGGAACCGTCGGCATCCGTCCCCACCTGCACCCGGGCACGCGGCGTCACGGTCGCCGGGACCATGAACGCGAGGACCACGCCGGCGATCGTCGCGTGCACCCCCGACGCGTGCACGAAGCCCCACGTGACGATCGCGAGCGGCATCAGCACCCACCAGTGACGGATGCCGCGCCGCACCGCCAGAGCGAACAGGACCAGCGGGACGATCGCCGCCGCGAGCCACAGCGGCTGCAGGTCGTCGGTGTAGACGGTCGCGATGATGGTGATGGCGAAGAGGTCGTCGACGACGGCGAGGGTCAGCAGGAACACGCGCAGCGCCGGCGGCAGGCCCTTCGCGACGACGGCGAACACGGCGATCGCGAAGGCGATGTCGGTCGCGGTGGGGATCGCCCAGCCGCGCACGGCGTCGCCGGGCAGGGTCACGGTGAAGGCTGTGAAGATGAGCGCGGGGACGATGACGCCGCCGAGGGCTCCGATCACCGGCACCGCGGCGACGCGCGGCGAGCGCAGTCGCCCGGCGACGATCTCCTCCTTGAGCTCGAGGCCGACGACGAAGAAGAACACGGCGAGCAGACCGTCGGCCGCCCAGTGGGCGACGGTGAGGTCGAGGTGGAGGGCTTCGGGACCGAAGGACGTCTCACGGAGCCCGACGTACCAGGGCGCGGCGGGTGAATTGGCGAGGATGAGCGCCGCGACGGTCGCGGCGAGCAGCAGGATGCCGCCGAAGGTGTCGGTGCGGACGGTCTGGCGGATACCGCGCCAGATCTCGTGCGGGGCTGTACGGGAAGAAGGAGAGGAGGACATGACGGATCGCTTTCCGCGTCGGGGATCAGGGGTCGCTGAGGACGCACCGACGAGCGGTGCGGGTCAGGCCGCTGACGGCGGGCAGCCGGCGATCTCGCCGTGCGCGTTGGTTCCCCACTCGCTCACCCAGCCGTTCGTTCCGGGATGCTGCGGCGCGCTGAGCGCGCGGATGCCGATGGCCGACGGCAACGCGCGCTCGAGGCGGTAGCGTGCCGTGATCGTCATGCCTCGAGGGTATCCCGCGCTCACTTTCGCCGCCCCGTCAAGGACGTAGCGCAAGACGTGCCGAAGCGACTGGACTGACGGCATCCGCTCTGACGGACCCAGATTCACGATCGCTAAGGAGTCATCATGGGCTTTTTCGGTTTCCTCATCCTCGGTCTGCTCGCCGGTGCCATCGCGAAGCTGATCCTGCCGGGCAAGCAGGGCGGCGGCTGGTTCGTCACACTGCTGCTCGGCATCGTCGGCGCACTGCTGGGCGGTTGGCTCGGCGGACTGATCTTCAACGTCAACCTCAACGAGTTCTTCTCGCTGTCGACGTGGCTCCTCGCCATCGGCGGCTCGATCATCGTGCTCCTCATCTACGGCGCGCTGTTCGGGCGCAAGCGCACGGCGAGCTGAGGTCGCGGCCTAGGGCGGGTGCGTACGATGGCTCCCCGTGACGAGCCCCGATCTGCGTACCCTCCCGAAGGCCGAGCTGCACCTGCACATCGAGGGCACACTCGAACCCGAGCTCGCGTTCGCCCTCGCCGAGCGGAACGGCGTGACGCTTCCGTTCGCGGACGTCGCCGACCTGCGGCACCGCTACGACTTCGAGGACCTGCAGTCCTTCCTCGACCTCTACTACGCGTGCATGGCGGTGCTGCGGACCGCGCAGGACTTCACCGACCTCGCCGTCGCCTACCTCGAGCGGGCCGCCGCCGACGGGGTGCATCACGTCGAGATGTTCTTCGACCCGCAGGTGCACGCCGCGAACGGCGTGGCGGTCGACGTCGTCATCGACGGGCTCCGCGCGGGACTCGAGGTCGGGCGGGAGCGGTTCGGCATTTCCGGCGGACTCATCGTCTGCATCGTCCGCGACCACCCGGTCGCCTCGGCCGAAGCCCTCCTCGACGAGATCGCGCCGCGTGCCCACGAGCTGCTCGGCATCGGTCTGGACTCCGCGGAGGTCGGCTACCCGCCATCGCTGTTCGAGGGCGTGTTCCGCCGGGCAGCCGAGCTGGGACTGCGTCGCGTCGCCCACGCCGGCGAGGAGGCACCGGCGGCGTACGTCTGGGAGGCGCTGCGACTTCTCGAGGTCGAGCGGGTGGACCACGGCATCCGTTCCATCGACGACGCCAAACTGCTCGCACACCTCGCCGAGCACCGCGTCGCACTGACGGTGTGTCCGCTGTCGAACGTGCGCCTGCGCGCCGTGCCCGAGCTGAGCGCCCACCCCCTGCGCGAGCTCGTCGATGCGGGCATCGTCGTGACGATCAACTCCGACGATCCCTCGTATTTCGGCGGCTACATCGGCGACAACTACGCCGCCGTCGCCTCGCTCGGCTTCGACACGGCGGAACTGGCGAAGCTCGCCGAGAACTCGATCGAGGCGTCCTTCGCGGATGCCGGGCGCAAAGCGGATCTCCTCGCCCAGGTGCGTGACTGGGCGGCATCCGCCTGACTCACTCTTCCTCGGCCGTCGGCCACACGTACGGGAGGTCGTCGGGGTCGTCGAAGCCCTGCGCGCGGTAGTACTCGAGGTCCTTCCGCAGCAGGTTCGAGCGGTGCGAGCGGTGGACGTCCTCGCGGCCGAACCAGGGCGGCATCCGCACCGTTCCGGACCGGTACTCGGCACCGTCCTCGGGGATCTCGTCGAGCGTCGCCAGGGTCGAGGCGCGAGTCGTGTCGGCGAAGCCGCGGCGCACCCATT
This sequence comes from Microbacterium sp. LKL04, assembly GCF_900102005.1. Classification (NCBI taxonomy): domain Bacteria; kingdom Bacillati; phylum Actinomycetota; class Actinomycetes; order Micrococcales; family Microbacteriaceae; genus Microbacterium; species Microbacterium sp. LKL04. The sequence continues at coordinate 2,421,717 of NZ_LT627736.1, forward strand.
CATCCACCGTGAGGTCCTGGTAGACCATGAGCGCGGCTCGGTGCCCGCGCCACATCTTCACCGCGGGATGGTGTCGCCAGCCGTAGCCCGGGATCGTGAGCGCGCGCATCACCTGCAACGTCTCGACGCGCTGCTTGCCGAGCCGCTTCGTGTCGAGCGCCGCCATGCCGCGGGCGAGGTCGTCGAACGGGACGAAGGTCTGCACGTCAGCGCGCCTTCCGGATGCGGATCGGCCCCTTCGCGGTCGACGGGTCGACGACCTGCCCCCGCTGGGTGATCTCGACCTCGCCTGCGGCGACGAGCCGGCGGGCGGCGCGACGTGTGGGTTCCATGAGGTCGCGCCACTCCTCGCCGCCCACGGCGCGAGCAGCCTCGGACGGGCAGATCGTCGCCGACGCCGCGCGTGCGTCGAGCAGCTCGCGGATAGACGCGGTGAGCTTCTCGTCGACGGGGCGGATGCCGCGCCTCCGGCACGCGTCGGAGCAGTACTTCACCTCGTCCCAGTTCTTCTCCCACTTCTTGCGCCACTGGATCTCACGTCCACACGAGGCGCACGTCTTGGGGGCGGGGGAAGAAGCCATGCCGCGACGCTATGTCGAGTGGCCGACAGGGGCGAAGGGGTTGCGGTCGCCGGTCGGCGCCGCTCAGTGACCGATCGGGCCCTGCAGGTCGACCATGACCTGGATCGCCGAGATGGTCTGACGCTTCTTCAGCGTGTCTGCTGTACCCGGTCCGCCGAGAGACGGCAGCGGCACGAAGATGAAGGATTCGTCGAACGCCGGCGCCCCCTGCTGCGCGAACGCTTCGGGGAACACGTCCCAGTGGAACTTCTCCGCGAGGTGGTCCGCGCCGTCGAGGCGCAGCAGCCCGAAGAATGTCTTCGCACTGCCGAGGCCGGTGCCGTCGTTCCTGCGGAACATCAGCGCTACGAGCCCTCCGATGCTCGGCTCCCACGTGATCAGGTCGCCGAGCGCCGTCACCATGACGGGAATCGCGGTGCCGTCGCCCTGCGTCTTTCCGATCCGGTCGCCGAGCTCCTCTTCGTACACCCTTGGGTTGATCACCCGGAGAAAGCCGTCGCCGAACGTCCCGTAGCCGTAGGTCTCCCAGATCTCCACGATCTCCGCCGGAACGCGGTCGCGGTACGCCGCGATGATCTCCGGCTCGACGGGCGCATGCGGGACGAAGTCGGCGAGCTCGATCATGCGCCCAACCTAGCCGTCATCGTTCCGGCTGACAGCGTGGGCACCACCAGGTGCGACGGCGCTCCGGGTCGTTCGCGACCTCGTCGCGCACGAGGATCCGCGTGCCGCAGCGCAGGCATGGGCGCCCGGCGCGTCCGACGACCCAATGGGACTCGCCCTTCCGGGTCGAACCGGTGGTCACCTGGTACATGCCCGGCACGGTCGCCGAGATCCGCAGCATCCGCGACGCCTTTTCGACGAGCGGAACCAGGTCGACCAACCCGACCGGTGCGAACGGATGCACGCCGGAGAGGAATGCGGTCTCGTTGACCCACAGATTGCCGAGTCCGGCGAGGTTCCGCTGGTCGAGGAGTGCCGCGACCAGAGGCCGCTCGGACTGCAACGACAGTCGACGCACCGCCTCGGCGGCATCCCAGTCGTCCCGCAGCGGATCGGGACCGAGGTACGCCAGCAGGGCGCCCTCGTCCGCAGTCGCGACGAGTTCGACCACCGGCAGGTCGATGCCCCACAGCGTCGACCCGTCGTCGAGGCGCATCCGCACGCGCACCCGGTGATCCTCGCGCGAGGGGATGCGTCGACCCGGCCGCGTCACGGTCCAGCTGCCCTGCATCCGCAGGTGCGTGTGCATCGTCTGCCCGGTGTCGAACCGGGTCAGCAGATGCTTGCCGTGCGTGTCGTACGCGGTGATCCGCGCACCCGCGAGCGGGGTGCCCGCCGCCGCGCCGGAACGCAGCTCCCCCGCGACGACGACGTGACCGACGGATGCCGCGGCCAGCCGCTGCCGCAACCGGTACACGCTGTCGCCCTCGGGCATCCGTCCCCCTGCCTACCGAATCACCACCCGCGTGCCGAATCACCACCCATCGTCGTGCATTCCGGCGGTGATTCGACAGCTGAGTGGTGATTCGGCGCTGGAGTCGGAGGGCCGGGCCGACGCGCGTCAGCGTGCGGCGCGCAGCCAGACCGTCGTCGCGCCCGGCAGCTGCCCGCCGTCCAGATCTCCGCTCGCGAGCAGCACCTCGCCCGCCGGCAGGTCGGCCGACTCGTCGCCGAAGTTCGTCACGACGGTCCAACCGTTCGGTCGGGTGAATGCGAGCACATCGGCACGCCCCGTCTCGAGCCAGGTCAGTTCCTCCGCGGTCTGCAGGTCGTCGCGCAGATGCAGCGCGCGGCGGTAGAGGTTCAGCGTCGACGTGGGATCCCCCTCCTGCGCCTCGACCGACATCTCGCCGAACCACGCCGGCTGCGGCAGGTGCGCTCCTCCCGAGCCGAAGCCGAACGACGATCCGGACTCAGACCAGGGAATCGGCACTCGGCATCCGTCCCGCCCGATGTCCTCGCCAGGGCTGCGGAAGAACGTCGGGTCCTGGCGGTCGCCTTCTGGGATGTCCCCGACCTCCTGCAAGCCGAGCTCCTCGCCCTGATAGATGTACGCCGATCCCGGCAGCCCGAGGACGAACAGGCTCGCGGCGCGCGCCCGCCGGATCCCCGCGTCGGCATCGACGGTCGACGCGGCGCCGCCGGAGAGCAGCCATTCGTTGCCGTGCTTGCGCGCGGGGCGGCCCGAGGCATCCCGGGCCGGATGCGGCAGCCCGTAACGCGTCGCGTGGCGCACGACGTCGTGGTTCGACAGCACCCAGGTGGTCGATGATCCCGACGACGCGGCGAGCGCGAGGTTGTCGGTGACGATGCGTCGGAATTGGCTCGCATCGAAGTCGGCCTCGAGGAGGTCGAAGTTGAACGCCTGCCCGAGGCTCTCGGCGCTGGCATACAGCGGGATGCGGGCGGGCGCGACCCAGGCCTCGGCGACGGCGGTGCGGGGCGGGTCGTACGAGTTGAAGACCGCACGCCACTCGGCGTAGACCTCGTGCACGTCGTCGCGGTCGATCATCGGGTGCTGCCCGTCGTGCGGCATCGCGTCGAGCTCGGCCTGCGTCGGCAGGTCGACGGGCAGGTCCTTCGTGAGCATGTGCGCGACGTCGATGCGGAATCCGTCGACGCCCCGGTCGGACCAGAAGCGGAGGGTCCGCACGAAGTCGGCACGCACCTCGGGGTTCGACCAGTCGAGGTCCGGCTGCTCGACGGCGAAGTTGTGGAAGTACCACTGGCCGTCGCCGACCGGCTCCCAGGCCGGCCCGCCGAACACGGACTGCCAGTCCGCCGGCGGCTCCTCGCCGTTCTCGCCCTTCCCGTCGCGGAAGATGTACCGCGCCCGCGCAGCCGACCCGCGCTCCGAGGCGAGCGCCTCCTGGAACCACGCGTGCTGGTCGGACGTGTGGTTCGGCACGATGTCGATGACGACCTTGATCCCGGCCTCGTGCAGCGTGGCGATCAGCGCGTCCGCGTCGGCGAGCGTCCCCAGGCGGGGATCGACGTCGCGGTAGTCGGCGACGTCGTACCCGCCGTCGGCGAGCTCCGACGGGTAGAACGGGCTCATCCACACCGCGTCCACGCCGAGTTCCTTCAGGTAGGGCACCCGCGAGCGGATGCCGCGCAGGTCGCCGATGCCGTCACCGTCGGCATCCGCGAAGCTGCGGGGATACACCTGGTAGACGACCGCCTGGCGCCACCACTCGGGTAGCTCGGCGTCGGTGAGGTCGGCGGTCTCGGGTGCGGTCTGCACGTCGGAGGTCACGGTGTCCTTTCGGGGTTCGGTGGTCGGTCAGCCCTTGACGGCGCCCTGCGTCACGCCCTCCATCACCCAGCGCTGGGTGAAGAGGTACGCGAGGATCGCGGGGGCCATGGCCATGAGGTACGACGCGAAGGCGACGTTGTAGTTGTTGCTGAACTGCGTCTGGAACAGGTTCTGCCGCACGGGCAGGGTCTGCATCGACGGGTCGGAGATGATGAGCGACGGGAGCATGAAGTCGTTCCACGCGTAGAGGAAGGCGAAGATGCCGACCGTCGCGCTCATCGGCGCGAGCAGCGGGAAGATCAGCTTCCAGAACGTCTGCCACGTCGAGGCGCCATCGATGCGGGCGCTCTCCTCGAGCTCGATCGGGATCGAGCGCAGGAACGCGGTGAACAGCAGCACGCTGAAGCTGAGCTGGAACATCGTCGCCAGCAGGATCACCCCGAACGGGTTGTCGAGCCCGAGCCGGCCGGTGAGCTGGATCTGCGGCAGCGCGACGACGGGGAACGGGATGAACATCGCCGCGAGCAGGTAGAAGAACGAGTAGCGGAAGAGCTTCCGGTCCCAGTTGCGGACGATCGCATACGAGGCGAAGGCGGCGAGGATGATCGTCGCGACGACGGTGCCGGCGGTGACGAAGAACGAGATCGCGGCGCCGACGGGGAACTGCGTCAGGTTCCACGCCTGCACGAACCCGTCGAAGCTGATCGGGGCCGGCAGCGAGAACGCGTTGCCGTCGACGGCCTGTCCCGTCGTCTTCAGCGACATCGAGATCGTGACGTACAGCGGCAGGAGGACGGTGATGGCGCAGAGGAAGAGGATGACGGTGGTCGACCAGCTGGGACGTTCGGCGACCGCGCGGCGCCGGCGACGCGGGGCGTCGGCGGGGCGGTCCGTCGCGGTGACGGCATCGGCCTGTTCGAAGGCGAGCGCGGGCTGCGTGGTGGACATCAGACTCGGTTCCTTCCGCGCGTGAGCGAGAGTTGGAGGAGGGAGATCACGACGGCGACGATGAAGAAGATCGTCGCGTTGGCCATCTGGTAGGCGTAGTCGCCGCCGTTGAAGCCCGCGATGATCGTCATCGCGACGCTGCGGGTCGCCGTCCCAGGCCCGCCACCTGTGAGACCGACGATGATGTCGTAGGCGTTCAGGAAGCCCTTGAACCCGAGGATCACGTTGATGACGACGTAGCCGGCGACCAGCGGCAGCGTGATCCGCAACAGCTGCTGGCGCTTCGATGCGCCGTCGAGGTCGGCCGCCTCGTACACGTCGCCCGGCACCGACAGCAGCCCGGCGATGTAGATGAGGAGCGTCCCGGGGATCGCCTGCCACGCCGTCACGATGACGATGGCGATCCACGCGAGGTCGGGGTTCGCGAGCAGGCTTTCCTGCAACCACGGGATGCCGAGGGTCGACCCCGCCGTGGGCAGGGAGTTCGAGAACAGGAAGTTGAAGACGTAGGCGATGATGATGCCCGAGATGACCATGGGGATCACGAAGATCGTGCGAAGGCCCGTCTTGAAGCGGATGCGGGCGGTCAGCCCGACGGCGAGCAGGAACGCCGCGATGTTGACGACGATCACGGTCGCGATCGCGAAGCCCGCCGTGAACAGGTAGCTCTGCAGGATCGCCGGGTCGCTGAAGAGGGCGATGTAGTTCGTGAACCCGATGAAGTTCCACTCCCCCAGCCCGATCGAGTCGGTGAGGCTGAAGAAGATGCCGATGAGACCCGGAACCGTGATCGCGAGGGTGAACAGCAGCACCGTCGGCAGCAGGAACAGGTAGTAGATCGGCTCGACGCGCTTCGAACTGCGCCTCGCGGTGCGGTCGCCCTGAGTCAGGAGGGTCGTCGTCGACCCTGTGGTGGTGGTCATCGCGTTGCCTCCTCGGCCTCGTCGGTGAGGACGGGCTGGCGGAACGCGAGTCGCGACCAGTCACTGTCCATGGTGGCGAACGTGCGCGCGGGGTCCTGGCCGAACAGCATGGCCTGCGCGTAGGCGAACACCGGGATCGTCTTCGGGACGAGCACCGACGGACCCTGGTAGATCCGACCCTCGTCGTAGAACGACTGCATGCCCTCGATTCGCGGATCCTGCGGCGGAGCGGCATCCGTCGTCGGTGCGAACCCGAGCTGCGACTCGTTGTAGGCCTCGATGATCTCGGGCTGGTAGAGGTATTCGAGGAAGTCCCGGGCGGCATCCTTCTTCGTCGACGCGTCGGGGATCATGGCCGCGAGGTCCATGTTCACGCGGATCGCGAGGTCGTCGGGATCATCCGTCATCGGAAGCGGGAACGTTCCGAGCGGGGCGTCGGGCGCTGTCTTGGCGATCTCGCTGAAAGCCCACGGCCCCTGCAGGTACATCGCCGCCTCGCCCTCGCCGAACGCGAGGTTGCCGTCGCCGTATGCGCGGCTGTCGGCATCGGGGTTCGTGTACTCGGTGGCGAGCTGCAGCACCTTCTCGACCGGCTCGGTGAAGGTCTTCTCGAAGGAGACCTCCGACGAGCTGTCGACCTCCGCGCCCTCCGCGGCGAGGCGGTCGAAGAAGTCGATCACGTCGACGGACCCGCCGATCGCGTAGTCGTACCAGCCCTGCGCCACGGTCCAGTCGTCCTTGAAGGTGCCGTAGATCGGCGTGACGCCTGCCTCTTCGAGCGCGTCGCAGACGGCGATGAGCTCGTCCCACGTGGTCGGCACCTCGAGGCCGTTCTCCTCGAAGATCTGCGTGTTGTAGATGACCGACGACGCCATCACCGAGTACGGCAGCGCACTCGTGCGACCCTCGCATGTGCCGTACTGCTCCATGAGGGGCTGCAGGTCCTCGCGCACCGTGGCGGCGGCATCCGTCCCGCTCAGGTCGCTGAGCGCGCATCGCTGCACGAAGCGGGCGACCTCGTAGTTGTAGTTGGCGAGCATGATGTCGGGCGGGTTGCCTCGGACGAAGCTGGCCGAGACGACGTCGACGCCCGAGGTGTCCATCTCGACAGTGACGCGGTCCTGCGAGGCGTTGTACTTCTGCACGACGTCCTGCATGAACGGCAGCGCCTCGCGCTTGCTGAAAGTGAACCGCAGGGTCTCGCGGCCGTCGGCCGAGCAACCGGCGAGCAGTGCACCCCCGATCGAGAGGACGGCGAGCGCCGCGGCGCCCCGGCGCAGCCGGGAATGGGTCGATGACATGTGTATCCGATCGCGTCGTTGCGGACGAAAGATCCCGAATCGGTCAAACCTCGCGACTATATTTAGTCGCCAAATCAATCCGATGCAGGCAATATTGCAGGGCAGATCCCGAAAGGTCAAGACCCCGATGTCGACACTCGTCTCTCCTCCGACTCGCCCGGCGAGTCAGGACGCCGTGCTCGCTTTCGCGTGGGAGACACTCGAGTTCACCGCCACGGACGCGATGGAGTCCACGGGGTTGACGCGGTCGACGACCATCGAAGCGACCGCTGCCCTCGTCGCTCGCGGGCTGCTCGCCGAGCTGCCGAATGCACGTCTGGCCGGGGATTACCGCAAGGGCCGCCCGGCGCGTCGGTTCGCGCTGCGAGACGACGCCGCCCTCGTCGTCGGCATCGACGCCGGACACGAGCACGTGTCGGTGTCGATCGCGGACCTCCGGGGCGAGTCGATGGCGGATGCCGACGCGCGCCTCGTCCTGGACCGTGACGACGCCCCCGCTCGCGCCGCTGCCGTGGCCGAGACCGTCGACCGGGCCCTGGCCGCTGCGGGTCGCACGCGAGCGGACGTGCTCGCGGTGTGCGCCGGCGTGCCCGCGCCGGTCGACCGCACGGGGCGGTCGCCGCGGCATCCCACCCGCTTCTGGGAGCGCATGAACCCCGACCTCGTCGACGTCCTCTCGTGGGCACCGATCGTGCGGATCGAGAACGACGCGTCGCTGGCTGCGGTCGCCGAGGGGTCGAACGGGGCCGCGAAGGGATGCCAGGACTACATCGCCCTGCTCGCCGGGTCGCGCCTGGGCGCCGGGGTCGTCGTCGACGGACACCTGCTGCGCGGTCATCACGGCGGGGTCGGCGAGATGGTCGCATTCGACCACGTCGACGGCGTGCGCGGCGCCGAGGGCCTCGGATCGCGGGTGGCATCGTGGGCCGCCGAACTCGCCCGCTCCGGTGAGGCGACGGCGGGATTCCGGGAGGTCGGGCCAGAAGAGCTCGACGCCCGGACGGTCCTCGCGATGGCCGCCCGGGGAGACGCCGACGCGCTGCGGATCGTGGACCGCGTGGGCCTCGCCCTCGCCCGCATCGTGAGCGTCCTGGGCAGCATGTTCGACCCGGAGCGTGTCGTCGTGTCGGGCGCGATCGCGGACGGCGTGCACGAGGTCGTCGCTGCGGCGCGGCGGTCGCTCCCGACCGACCTGGACCTGCCCGCGCCGGAGCTCGTCGCGTCGACCCTGGGGGGCGAGGTCGTGGTCACCGGAGCGGTCGCCGCGGCTGTGACCTCAGCGCGCGAACGCGCGCTCGACGTCTGGCCGGCCTGAGTCTCAGCGCACCTCGCGGCGCGGGTCCTGGCGCGCGCGGGAGTAGGCGCGCCAGAGGATGCGGGCGTGCCGTTCCTTCGCGCGTTCGACGCCGGCCTCGTCGCGGCGCGCGGCCGACCACCATTCGGCGGCGCGTTCGAGCATCGCGCTCCAGACGACCCCGATGCCGGCGTGGGGCGGTGGCGGAACGGCGGCCTCCTCGGCCGGCATCCGTCCCTTCGGCCGCAGCGAATCGTTCGCGTGCTTCACGATGAGCTCGGCCGCCCCCACCGCGTGCGCGTTGATGATCGAGTGCGCCGCGCCCCGGATCTCCCACCGGCGGGCCTTCCGCGCCGCGGCTACGAGCCGCGAATGGAACCGGCGCGGTGACGTCGCGTCGTACTCGCCGCGGATGAACAGGACGGATGCCTCGACCCGCGGCATCCGCTCGACCAACCGGTATCGCAGCATGTGCGGCAGAACCTGCACGAAGTAGACGAACCCGCAGAGGACGTATGCCGACAGCGCGGTCATCGCGAGGTGGAACGTCTCGCGCGTCGCGGACTGGGCGAACCGCAGCGCAACGATCGGAAGCGACGACTCCTGGTCGTTCACGACGGGGCTCACCAGCACGGCGTGCCGCAGCTGCGGCCGTCGGATCAGGACTTCGGTGACGACCTGCGTGCCCATCGAGTGACCGATGATCACCGGATCCTCGAGGCCGTAGTGATCGAGGACCTCTTCGACCCGATCCGCGAAGAACTCCGCCGTGGGCTGGTCGCCGGGCCGCGGCATCCCCGCGAATCCGGGCAGGTCGAGCGCGAACACGTCCCCGTGCTCGGCGAGCGAGGGCGCGAGGAACTCGAAGTACGTCGCTGCGACACCGACACCGGCGACGAGGACGAAGGGCCGTCCGCCGTCGCCTGCCGTGGTCTCGACGCGCGTCACACGCGTGCGATGGCTGCCGCGTCCGACGTGCTCGACGTCGACGTCGGGGGCGTCCTCGGTGGCGGGCATGCACCCAGGATGCCAGCCGGCGCCGGTGCCGCGCGCCGCGGGGCGGTGTCGCTCAGCGGTTCACGTACTCCATGAGGGTCGCGTTGTAGCGGTCGCCGGCGACACCGACCCGCTGCGCGAGGCCGGCGAGGTCGGCGAGGTCGTCTGCCGAGAGCGCCACCTCGGTCGCCGCAGCGTTCTCGCGGATGCGCGACGTGCGCCGAGTGCCGGGGATCGGCACGATCGACGGATGCTGCGCGAGCAGCCACGCCAGCGCGATCTGGCCGGGCGCGGCATCCTTCGCCTCGGCGAGGACCTTCACATGATCGACCAATGCCTGGTTCGCGGACAGGTTCTCCGCCTCGAAACGCGGCACGCGGCGCCGGATGTCGCCCTCATCGAATGCGGTGTCGGTGCTCACCGTCCCCGTGAGGAAACCTTTGCCGAGCGGGCTGAAGGGCACGAAACCGATCCCGAGTTCGGCCAGGGTCGGCAGGACCTCGACCTCGGGATCGCGGGTCCACAGCGAGTACTCGCTCTGCACGGCGGTCACCGGGAACACGGCGTGCGCGGCGCGGATGGTCGCGGCCGACGCCTCGGACAGCCCGAAGTGCCGCACCTTCCCTTCGGCGACGAGCTCGCCGATCGTCCCCGCGACGTCGGCGATGGGGACGTCCGGATCGACCCGGTGCTGATAGAAGAGGTCGAGCGTGTCGGTCCGGAGCCGGCGCAACGACGCGTCGGCGACGCGACGGATCTGCTCCGGACGGCTGTCGAGTCCGACCGACTGCCCGTTCTGGATGTCCCACCCGAACTTCGTCGCGATGACCACCTGATCGCGCACCGGCTCGAGGGCTTCGCCGACGAGCTCCTCGTTGACGTATGGGCCGTACACCTCGGCGGTGTCGAAGAACGTGACGCCGGCGTCGAGCGCGGAGCGGAGCACCGCGATCATCTCGCTGCGATCACCGGGGTTGGGTCCGTAGCTCTGCGACATCCCCATCGCTCCGAGCCCGATCGCCGAGACCTGCAGGCCCTGTCCGAGTGTCCTGGTGTGCATGTGTCAACCTCCTGCCGTCGACGATAAGCCTCTGGGCGCGGACGAGGGAGGCCCTGGCAGAGCCCCCATCGCTAGCGCGCTCGCCCGCTCGGCACAAGCGGTGGGAACCGTCCGACCCCCTTCCTACGCTGGCGCCATGCTGCGACACCTCGTCATCGTGCTGGGCGATCAGCTCGATCATGAGTCGAGCGCATTCGACGGCTTCGACCCGGATCAGGACACCGTCTGGATGGCCGAGGTCGCGGGCGAATCCGAGCACGTCTGGAGCACGAAGCAGCGCACCGCCGTCTTCCTCGCCTCGATGCGGCACTTCGCCGCGGAGGTGACGGATGCCGGGCGCCCCCTCCACTACGCGAAGCTCGACGCCCGTTCGACGAAGGACTCGCTGGCCGACCAGCTCGCGGCCGACGTGACGACGCTGAAGCCCGAGGGACTCGTCGTGACGGAGCCCGGCGAGTGGCGGGTGCGCGAAGCGCTGCGCGACGTGGCCGAGCACAGCGGCATCCCGTTGGACATCCGTGAGGACCGGCACTTCTTCAGCACCGTCGCCGAGTTCGCCGCGCACGCCGAAGGGCGGAAGTCGCTGCGGATGGAGTACTTCTACCGCGAGATGCGCAAGAAGCACGACGTGCTGATGACGACCCGCGGACAGCCGGTGGGCGGGTCGTGGAACTACGACGCCGACAACCGCAAGTCGTTCCCGAAGCAGGGACCGGGGCTGGTCCCCCCGCGCGCTCGGTTCGAGCCCGACGAGACCACTCGCGAGGTCATCGCGCTCGTCGAGAAGAGGTTCGCCGACCACCCCGGCTCGCTCGACTCGTTCGCCTGGCCGGTCACCCGCGCGCAGGCCCTCGAGGCGCTCGACCTGTTCATCGAGGAACGTCTGCCGGGCTTCGGCGAGACGCAGGACGCGATGTGGCCGGGCGAACCGTGGCTCTGGCATGCGCACCTGTCGTCGTCGATGAACCTCAAGATGCTGACTCCACGCGAGGTCGTCGCCGCGGCCGAGGCGGCCTACCGCGAGAAGAAGGCTCCGCTGCCCGCCGTGGAGGGTTTCATCCGGCAGATCCTCGGATGGCGTGAATACGTCCGCGGCATCTACTGGACGCAGATGCCCGGCTACCTCGAGCGGAACGCCTTCGAGGCGTTCGAACCGCTCCCCGACTTCTACTGGACCGGCGACACGGCGATGGCGTGCCTTCAGGACGCGATCGGCACGACGCTCGAGAACGGGTACGCCCACCACATCCAGCGCCTCATGGTGACGGGTCTGTACGCGATGCTGCTCGGCGTCGATCCCCGGGAGGTGCACGCCTGGTACCTCGCGGTCTACGTCGATGCGGTCGAGTGGGCGGAACTCCCGAACACGCTCGGCATGAGCCAGTATGCGGACGGCGGGCTGATGGGCAGCAAGCCGTATGCCGCGACCGGCAAGTACATCGACCGCATGAGCCCGTACTGCAAGACGTGCCCGTTCGACCCCGCGAAACGGATCGGCGAAGACGCCTGCCCCTTCACCACCCTGTACTGGGACTACCTCATCCGGCACGAGGAGCCCCTCGCCGCCAACCACCGCATGTCGCTGCAGGTGAAGAACGTGTCGCGCTTGGACGACGACGAGATCACCGGCATCCGCGAGCGCGCCGACGCGATCCGCCGCGGCGACATCACGGTTCCGCACACCTGAGCAAGGAGAGCACCATGACCTCGACCGACATCGCCCTCGTGACCGGCGCCCGCGGTGGAGTCGGGAGCGCCCTCGTCGCGCGGCTGCGGGCGCGCGGTCTGCGCGTCGCCGCGGTGGGGCGGGATGCCGCATCCCTCGCCTCCGTCGAGGCAGACGCGCACATCGAGGCCGACGTGACGACGCCCGAGGGTGCCGCCGCAGCGCTCGAGGGCTGCCGGTCCGAGCTGGGTGACGCACCGGCGTGGCTCGCGCACGCGGTCGGCAGCACGCTCATCACCCCGCTGCATCGGACGAAGGCCGACGCAGCGCGCGACATCTTGCGCGTCAACCTCGAGAGCAGCATCTGGATCCTGCAGGCCTGGCTCGAGGCGACGGGCAAACAGCCCGGCGCCGCAGTCTTCGCGAGCTCGGTCGTCGCCCGGATCGGCGTCGCCAACCACGAGGCGATCGCCGCCGCGAAGGGGGGCATCGAGGCGCTCGTGCGCAGTGCCGCCGCCACGTATGCCGCGCGCGGCATCCGGGTCAACGCGGTCGCTCCGGGGATGACGGACACCCCGATGACCGCCGGGATGCTGAGCGTCCCCATGCAGCGCGAGGGAGCCGAGAAGCAGTACCCGCTCGGCGGCGTGCAGACGGCCGACGACGTCGCAACGGTCATGGACTGGCTGCTGTCGACGGATGCCGGTCGCATCACCGGTCAGGTGATCCCGGTTGACGGCGGCTTCACGACGGTGCGGCCCCTGGTGAAGTAGGTCAGCGCGTGACGACGTACACGTCGTCCTTGCGCGCGACGGCGGCCGTGGCCGTGTCAGTCCTCTCGTAGACCGCCCACGCGCCCTCGGTGGAGCACAGGTCGACGCGGTCACGCGGGAACTCGGCTGCATCGACGCCGTCCGCGGTCACGACGATAAGCGCCTGTGCATCGTCGCGCTTCGAGAGGTCGGGGACGGTCTTCGCCGGGACGCCGAGACGCGTGGCGACATCCTCCACGCTCTCGTACGGGCACACGATCGTGAATCGCTTCGCATCGTCGGGCACCAGGTCGGCGACGGGGATGATCGATCCTTCGCTGACGGTCCTCACGATGCGTTCCTCGTCATCACCATCGGTCGGCGCGCAGGCCGTCATGACGCCAGCGGCGACGAGGACAAGGGACAGGGCGGCGAGTGTGCGCTTCATGCTTCCTGTCTACGCAGGCACCGCGCGCAGGTCGTCGGCCCGGAGAGGCATCCGTGTCAGCCCAGAGGATGACGCCGGGTCAGGAGCCTTCCAGCATCCGCTTCGCGCGGGTGAGCGACGTCGACAGCGTCGAGCGGATCGAGTCGGCGATCATCGGCTCGGCGAGACGCATGATCCCGGTCGGCTCGGCGTCGATGCGCACGGCGACGACGGTCGCGCCGTTCGCATCGGCGAACTGCAGGTCTGAGGACGTGGCCATGATCCCGCTCGTGCTCGTCACCGCCATCCGCGCGCCGGGGTCGTAGGCCGTGACGCGCCAGTCGAAGTCGACCTCGCGACCGACCGCCCGCATCCGTGTGTGAAGGGTCGATCCGACGCCGACGGGCGGCGGCGACGTCAGTTGCTCGGAGACGACCGACTCGTCCCACCGGGCGCGGCCCTCGGTGAAGAAGTCGAACACCTCGGTCACCGGGCGGTCGATGGTGACGGACTCGGTGACGGTGAACATCCCCTCACCCTAGGTGCCGGGTGCGACGCGCGGGCCGGCCGTATGGGTTCCGTTCGGACCTGTTCCCGGGCGGTGTGTGAGCGCTTAGGACTGTGCTCATGACGTTGACCTCGGTCCTCCCCTCGCTGCGACGCAGCATCCCCGATCCGATCGAACGGCGGGCCTGGCCCGAGCACACCGTCGCGGAGGTGTGCGATGTGACCGTGGCTGGTGTGTCGCTCACGCGCCTGGCCGCGCTCGAAGGGACGCCGTGCGTGATGACCGGCGACCTCGCCCACCCGCACACGCAGGATGCCCGTCGTCGCGGCATCGGCATGGACGTCACCGTCCTCGTCTTCCGCGTGACCCTGCGCGTCGACTCGCAGGACGGGCGCCGTCTGGCGCTCATCGACTGCACGACGCACGACCTCCCGATCCAGTGGGAGCACTGCCGCCTCATCGGTCGTGCGTCCACCGCGAAGACGGCGATGTTCGACATCGTCCCGGGCGACGTCGGTGCGCCCACGTGGCCCTACAACCAGGCAGCCCTGCCCACCGACCTCGTCGAGGGAGACCTGCTCGCGGTGCCGTGCACCGGCGCGCTGGCCCTGCGTGACGTGAAGCCCCGGCGTGCGCCGCAGGATGCCGGAACGTCACCCGACGCCGACGAACCAGACGAGAACTGGGCAGGTCGATGCGGAAAGTAGACCCGACCGGCATCCGCATCGCGTGGCTGCGCCCCTGCGAGGCGTCGGCGAAAAGTATGAGTTTCACCAAACGGCGTCGAATGCAAGCGGTTGAGCGGAATCGCCGCGAGTCGGATTCTGGGATTCCCACGAACTGAGGAGTGTGCCATGGGTCTCGACGACAAGATCAAGAACGCTGCGCAGGACATCGCCGGCAAGGCGAAGGAAGCCCTGGGCGACCACCGCGGTGACGAGGAACTTCGCCGTGAGGGCGAAGCCGACCAGCGCGAAGCGAACCTCAAGAAGGCCGGCGAGAACGTCAAGGACGTGTTCAAGTAAGCCAGCCCGATCATGGGAGGGGCCCTGCCGGTCAGCCGGTGGGGCCCCTCATCTTATGAGGCGCCGTCAGGAAGCCGTTCCGGCGTGACGAGCGCTCGCCACCGTCCGTGGCGCCGCGTCGTCATGCCACCGGAACAGGCGGACGAGCGAGGACAGGCCGGGGATGCGCAGGGCGAGCAGGTAGACCGCGTAGCCGGCGACGCCGCCCACGGTGTTCCACATCAGGTCGTTGACGTCGGCGATGTGACCGCCAGCGAAGAACGCTTGCGCAACCAACTGCGCGAGCTCGATCCCCAGACTGACCGAGACGGCGGCCAGCACGACCTTCACCCAGGACGAGCGACGCATGAGGAGCGGGATCAGAACTCCCAGCGGCACGAAGACCGCGATGTTCATGAGCGCGTCGTCGACCTCGTAGTCGTACAACGGCACCAGCGCGAGCTTCGGGGTCCACGGCTCACCGCTGTCGACGGGCGACAGGTAGATCGGGAAGATCGTGTTGGCGAAGATCCCGGCGGCGTAGACCGCGACGACGACGGCTGTCACGGCGCGAGCCCACGTGAGCTTGTTCCGACGCGCCAACACGGCGATCAACAGGACGAACAGCGCGATGCCGAGCGGGATCGCTACGGGCAGGACGGGGACCTCGCCGAAAGGGTTTGTGGACACTCCGGGACCCTATCCGAGGCGGGCGGCTCGGGCTGACCGGCGTGCTGAACGCGGAGGTCTGTGTCTCATCGTGCGCGGACTGATGGTCTCGGCCCCACGGCCGAAGCCGACGGACACCCGGGCTCATCGCGGCCCGCGGACAGCGGCCTCAGTCCGGGATACCCGGCCTTCCGGTAGTCAGCCGCAGGCCGATGTACGCGCCCGGCCCGATCAACACTGCGCCCGCGGCGAGTCCGATGAGGGCGTTGTCGGCGATCAGGCCGACCGCGAAGCCGAGGATGACGGCGGCCGTCGCTCCCGCTGATGCTCGAGACAGCTGATGCATATCCATGCCCTCGACGGTAAGCCTGCGTCACCTCGGCAACATCCCCCGGGCGGCGGATTCCGGGCCTTCCGCCGCTTTCGATGTCCGCGGATGCAAGAGATCCGAAGCGACACGCGGGTGAAGGATGCCGCGGCTCGGCGCGTCGCGCGCGATCTATTGCATCCGCGTACAGAGGCGCCCCGCACCGCGCGCACAGCGCCGCCCTCAGCCCCGCCCGACCGCCTGGAACCCGCGCAGGCGCAGGCTGTTGGTCACCACGAACACCGACGACAGTGCCATGGCCGCCGCGGCGACGAGCGGGTTCAGCAGCGCGGCCATCGCGAGCGGGATCGCGGCGACGTTGTACGCGAACGCCCAGAACAGGTTGCCCTTGATGACGCCCAGGGTCCGCCGCGCGAGACGCACCGCGTCGGCGACGACGATCGGGTCGCCCGAGACGACGGTGATGTCGGATGCCGCGATCGCCGCGTCCGTGCCGCCGCCCATCGCGATCCCGAGGTCGGCGGCTGCGAGCGCCGCGGCGTCGTTGACACCGTCGCCCACCATCGCGACGACCCGGCCCTCGCCCTGCAGACGGCGGATCGTGTCGAGCTTGCCCGCCGGTGTCACGCCGGCCTCGACGCGGGAGATCCCGACCTCAGCGGCGACCCGAGCTGCAGAGGACTCGGTGTCGCCGGTCAGCAGGATCGGCTCGAGCCCGAGCTCGCGGAACCGCGCGATCGCTTCCCCGCTCGACGACTTGACCGTGTCAGCGACCATGATCGCGCCGAGGTACACACCGTCGCGCGCGACCGCCACGACCGTCCCTTCGGGCAGATCGGCGGGCACGGCAACGGCCCACTGCTCGGCGAGCCACGACGGCCGGCCGGCGACGACCGCCGCCCCCTCGACGACACCCTGCACACCGAATCCGGCGTGCGACTGGAACGACTCGACGCGCCCCGTCGGCGCCGCCGCGACGATCGCGCGGGCGACGGGGTGCTCCGACCCCGATTCGACGGCCGCCGCGACCGAGAGAAGCTCCTCGCGGGACACGCTCGCAGGCAGCACGTCGGTCACGCTCATGCGTCCGGTCGTGACGGTGCCCGTCTTGTCGAGCACGATCGTGTCGACGGTACGGGTCTGCTCGAGCACCTGCGGACCACGGATGAGGATGCCGAGCTGCGACCCGCGCCCGGTTCCCACCAGCAGGGCGGTCGGGGTCGCGAGCCCGAGCGCGCACGGGCAGGCGATGATGAGCGTCGCGACGGCAGCGGTGAAGGCGAGCTCCCACGGCGCACCGGCGATCGCCCAGCCGACGAGGGCGGCGAGCGCGAGCACGATCACGACGGGCACGAAGACGGCCGAGACGCGGTCGGCGAGGCGCTGCACCTCGGCCTTGCCGGTCTGCGCCTCCTCCATGAGCCGCCGCATCCGCGCCAGTTCCGTGTCGGCGCCGACGCGGGTGACCTGCACCTCGAGTCGACCACCGACGTTGATCGTCGCGCCGACGACGCGGGACCCTTCAGCGACCTCGACGGGCATCGACTCACCCGTGAGCATGCTCGCGTCGACGCTGCTCATCCCTGCGGTGACGAGTCCGTCCGACGGGATCTTCTCGCCGGGGCGGACGACGACCGTGTCGCCGACGACGAGCTGCGAGACCGGCACGCGGGTCTCGACGCCGTTCTGCAGCTTTGCGGCATCCGTCGCCCCGAGTTCGAGCAGCGCGCGCAGCGCCTCGGACGACGCCCGCTTCGCGCGAGCCTCGATGTAGCGGCCCGTGAGGATGAAGACCGTGACGAGCGCGGCGACCTCGAGGTAGATCTCGTGTCCGCCCGCCTGCGGCGCACCGACGAGCGTGAAGGTCATGGTCATGCCGGGCATGCCCGCGCCGCCGAAGAAGAGGGCGTACAGCGACCAGCCGAACGACGCGATGACGCCGAGGCTGATGAGGGTGTCCATCGTCGCCGCGCCGTGGCGCAGGTTGACGGCGGCGGCACGGTGGAACGGCCACGCGCCCCACACCGCGACCGGAGCCGCGAGGGTCAGCGCGAGCCACTGCCAGTTCTCGAATTGCAGCGGCGGGATCATCGACATCAGCGCGACGGGCAACGAGAGGGCCGCGCTGATCAGCAGCCGCTGGCGGAGCGGCGTGGTTTCGTCCTCCGCCTCGGCCGCCCCGGGCTCAGGGGCCGGCACCGCCGCGGCGTACCCTGCGGCTTCGACGGTCGCGATCAGCTGCGCCGTCTCGACGCCCTCGGCACGGACGCGCGCCTTCTCGGTCGCGTAGTTGACGGATGCCTCGACGCCCGGGAGCTTGTTGAGTTTCCGCTCGATCCGGGTGGCGCACGAAGCGCAGGTCATCCCCGAGATGTCGAGCTCGACGTCGGTGCTCACGCGGACACCCGGGTGTATCCGGCCTCCTCGATGGCGGCGGTCAGAGCGTCGTCGTCGAGGGGGGTCGCGCTGTGCACGGTGACGTGCGAGGTGCCGCCGGCGACGAGGTCGACGGACACGGCCTCGACACCGTCGATCTCGGAGAGCTCCTCGCGGACGCTCGCCACGCAGTGCGCGCAGGTCATACCGGTGACGAGCAGTTCTTCGTTGACGGCGGATGCCGGTGCGGCGGGCGCCCCGGATGCGGAGACGTCGGTCAGTCCGAGCTGGATGCGGTCGGTCATGGTGTGTCCTCCAGGGTTCAGGAGCGGACGAGACGCGCGATCGCGTCGTTCGCCTCGCGGATCTTCTCGGCGGCGACCTGGCCGCCCTCGGCGCTCGCCTCGGCGACGCAGTGACTCAGGTGGTCGGAGAGCAGCGAGAGCGCGACGGTCTCGAGCGCCTTCGTCGCGGCGGAGACCTGCGTGAGGATGTCGATGCAGTACTTGTCCTCGTCGACCATGCGCGCGATGCCGCGCACCTGGCCTTCGACCCGGCGCAGTCGCTTCTGCAGGTCATCCTTGTTCGCGTCGTACCCGTTCATGACAGATACGGTACCCCCCTAGGGTATGTGCGTCAAGGGCCCGCGGGTCAGACTTCCTCGACCTCGCCGGAGACGAGCGTCAGGTGCTCCCGGGCCGAGGCCTCCGCGTCGGCACCGCGCCCGTCGTGGATCGCCCGAGCCGTCGCGAGGTGGGCCTCGAGGGTGCCGACCCGCGGCATCCCGGGCGTCAGCCCTCGCACCGATCGGCCGCGCAGGATCTCGGCGATGGGGTCGCCGAGCTTCTCGAACAGGGCGTTGCCCGAGGCTCTCAGCAGAAGCCGGTGGTAGGCGATGTCGGCGTCGAGGTACTCGTCCGAGTCGCCGAGACCCTGATTCCCGAGGTCGCTGAGCAGCGTCGCCCACCGCACGAGCTCGTCGCGCTCGGCATCCCCCGCCCGTTCCGCGGCCAACCGGGCCGCGACGGGTTCGACGGCGACGCGCAGGTCGGTCAGTTCGATCAGCACGTCGCGCCGTCGGGGGCTGTCGAGCGACCACTCGATGATGTCCGCGTTCAAGATGTCCCACTCCGCCTGAGGCCGGACGACGAGCCCGACACGGCGACGCGAGGTGAGCAGCCCGTGCGCCTCGAGGACCCGGACCGCTTCGCGCACGACCGTCCGCGACGCGGTGAACGACTCTTCGAGACCGGCGAGGGTCAGCCCGGTTCCGGGCGGCAACTCACCACCGACGATCCTCCGGCCGAGGGTCTCGACGATGTGAGCGTGGGATGCGGTGGTGGCAGGCGTGGGCATCGGTGTCCTTCGTAGCGATGCTCACGCTACCGCGAAAAGTACGATCATTCGCTTGCGAAAGGTACTACTTATGTGGCACCGTGGGCTCGCTGCCGGGAATGGCCCCGGCACCGGGACGATTCACTGGAGAACACACCCATGGACGAGTGGACGCAAACACTCGGAGCGCTACCGCTCCTTCTGATCGCGGCCGGAGCGGTCGCCCTGATCCTGCTGCTCATCATCAAGGTCCGCATGCACGCGTTCATCGTGCTCGTGCTGGTCTCGCTGCTGACGGCACTGGCCACCGGCATCCCCGTCGGCAGCATCGGCAAGGTGCTGATCGACAGCTTCAGCTCGACCGTCGGCACGGTCGCACTTCTCGTCGGCTTCGGAGCGATGCTCGGCGCGCTCATCGAGAGCTCGGGCGGCGCCCGCGTGCTGGCCGAGAAGATGGTCTCGATCTTCGGTGAGAAGCGCGCCGCCATCGCGCTGAGCGTCGCCTCGCTCCTCATGGGCTTCCCGATGTTCTTCGACGCCGGCCTCGTCGTCATGCTGCCGATCATCTTCGCCGTGGCGCGCCGCATCGGCGGCAAGCACATGCTGCTCTACGGCATCTCGGCCGCCGCCGCGTTCTCGGTCATGCACGTCTTCGTGCCGCCGCACCCCGGCCCCATCACCGCGAGCGAGACCTTCGGAGCGAACCTCGGCCTCGTCCTGCTCATCGGTCTCGTCGTCGCGATCCCCACCTGGTACCTCAGCGGGTACCTCTGGGCGCGCTTCATCGACCGCCGCATCCCGCTCGCCATCCCCCGTCTGTTCGGCGAGGACGTCGAACCCACGAACCCGCCCAAGGCCGGCACCGTCATCGGCGTCATCGCGATCCCGCTGGTCCTGATCCTCCTCAACACCGGTTCTGCGGCGCTCGTCTCGTCGGGAGCCGTCGACGGCACCGCCGTCTGGGTGCAGGCGCTCGGCCTCATCGGCACGAGCCAGGTCGCCCTGCTGATCGCCGTCCTCGTCGCCCTGTTCGTCCTCGGCACCCGCCGCGGTGTCGGCGGCAGCGCGCTCGACAAGATCGTCGAGTCCTCGCTCGGACCGATCTGCTCGGTCGTCCTCATCACCGGCGCGGGTGGCATGTTCGGTGGCGTCCTGCGCGCCTCGGGCATCGGTGATGCGCTGTCGGATTCGCTCGCCTCGATCGGCGTCCCGGTCATCTTCGCCGCCTACCTGATCGCGCTCCTCCTCCGCGTGGCGCAGGGTTCGGCGACCGTCGCCCTCGTGACGGCCGCGGGGCTCGTCGCACCCGCCGTTCTGTCGAGTGGATTCAATGCCCTGCAGGTCGCATGTATCGTCCTCGCCACCGCCGCCGGCTCCGTCTTCGCGGGTCACGTCAACGACTCCGGTTTCTGGCTCGTCGGTCGCCTCATGGGCATGGACGTCAAGACGACCCTCAAGACCTGGACCGTGCAGCAGGCCCTCGAGTCGGTCGTAGGCTTCCTCATCGTGCTCGGCATCTTCGGCCTGGTGTCCCTTGTCTGACGTCTTCGACCTCACCGGCCGTCTGGCCCTCGTGACGGGATCATCGCGGGGGCTCGGCCAGAGCCTCGCCGTGGGCCTCGCCGAGGCCGGCGCCCGCGTCATCGTCCACGGCCGCGATGCCGAGGCCGTCGAGCGGAGCGCCGCCGCGATCGCCGAGCGCACCGGCATCCGTCCCGAGGCAGCCCTGTTCGACGTCACGGATGCCGCGGCTGTCGAGGAGGCGATCGGCGACCTCGTCGAGCGAGTCGGCGCCCCCGACATCCTCGTCAACAACGCCGGCATCCAGCGGCGGGCGCCCTTCGCGGAGTTCCCCGTCGCGGACTGGGATGCCGTCATCTCGAGCAACCTGTCGAGCGCCTTCTACGTGTCGCGTTTCGTGGCTCCCGGCATGATCGCGCGCGGCTCCGGCAAGATCATCAACATCGCCTCGGTCCAGTCGATGCTCGGGCGCCAGACCATCGCCCCGTACGCCGCGAGCAAGGGCGGTATCGCCCAGCTCAGTCGTGGGATGGCCGCCGACCTGGCGCGCCACGGCATCCAGGTCAACACGCTCTCGCCCGGCTACTTCGCCACCGAGATGAACGCGGCGCTCGTCGCCGACGCGGACTTCTCGGACTGGGTCGCCCAGCGCACCCCGGCCGGCCGCTGGGGTGACGTCGCGGAGCTGCGCGGACCGCTCGTGTTCCTCGCCTCGGCGGCGAGCGACTTCGTGAACGGCCAGAACCTGTTCGTCGACGGCGGCATGACCGCGGTCGTCTGACCCGAGGAGAGACACACATGGACGCAGTCGTCATCGGCGGCAAGCTCGACCTCACGGTCGCGGACCATCCCGTCCCCGAGCCGGACGCGGGACAGGTCCGGATCCGGGTGGGATACGTCGGGATCTGCGGATCCGACCTGCACTACTACTCCGAGGGGGCGAACGGCGCGTTCGTTGTCACCGAGCCCTTGGTTCCCGGGCACGAGCTGTCGGGCTGGGTCGACCTCGACCCGTCCGGTCTGCTGTCGCCGGGGACGCCCGTGACGGTGCATCCCGCGCGCTTCGGTCCCGAAGGGTCGACTCCCGTCGAGCCGCACCTGCGTCCCGGAGGCAGCTACCTCGGCAGCGCCGCGACGACCCCGCACACGCAGGGCGCGATGAGCGACTACCTGGTGGTGGATGCCGGCATGATCCGGACCCTGCCCTCGGACCTGCCCGTGCGCCGCGCCGTCCTGGCCGAGCCCCTGGCCGTCGCCTTTCACGGCGCGGGCCGGTCGGGCTCCCTCGCCGGCGCGCGGGTGCTCGTCTGCGGTGCGGGTCCGATCGGCTTGCTCGCTGTCGTCGCTGCACAGGAGGCGGGAGCGGCGAGCGTCGAGATCACCGACCTGCTGGCCGAGCCGCTCGAGCGGGCACGCGCGCTCGGCGTCGACGGCGTCTGGCGGGTGGGTGAGGACGAGGTGCCCTCCGACGTCTACGACGTCGTCCTCGAGTGCTCGGGAGCCGCACCCGCCGTGTCGTCGGCGATCGCCGCCGTCCGCCGCCGCGGAACCGTCGTGCAGATCGGGATGCTGCCCAACCAGCCGGTCGGTGTGAACATCGCCCCGCTCATCTCGAAAGAAGCCACACTCACCGGCGCCTTCCGCTTCCTCGATGAGATCGACGAGGCGATCGAGGTCCTGAGCCGCCGCCCCGAGATCGAGGCCGTCATCACCCACGAGTTCCGCCCCGATGCGGCCATCGAAGCGTTCGAGACCGCACGGCGCCCCGCCGAGAGCAGCAAAGTCGTCGTGACCCTGACCGACGTGGAGGTGGCGTCGTGAGCACCGCACCCCGCATTGTCGTCATGGGTCCGAGCGGGTCGGGCAAGACCGCCGTCGGAGCCGCTCTCGCCGTCGATCTCGGCGTGGACTTCGTCGACGCCGACGATCTGCACCCGCAGGCCAATGTCGAGAAGATGGAGGCGGGCCACCCCCTCGACGACGAGGATCGCGCACCCTGGCTCGACATCGTCGGACAGACCCTCGCCGAGGCGCCCGGTCTCGTCGTCGCGTGCTCCGCATTGGCCCGCCGCTACCGCGACCGGATCCGCGCCGCCGCGCCTGACGTTCGCTTCGTCGAACTCGTCGTGTCGCCCGAGGAGCTGGACCGCCGGATGCGTTCGCGTCAGCACTTCATGCCGCCGGCGCTCCTCGCTTCGCAGCTCGCGACCCTCGAGCACCTCGGCGACGACGAGCCCGGGGTCGCCGTCGAGAACGTCGGCCGCATCCTCGATGTCGCGCGCCGCGCGCGCATCGCGCTCGACGAGCCGGCCGGCTGAGGCGAGCGGAACGCAACCCCTCGCCCGGAACACGTGGTCACCCGCAGGATGACCACGTGACCACCACCGTTCTCGTCGCCGGCGCAACCGGCGACCTCGGCAGCCGCATCTCCCGCGAGCTCCTCCACCACGACGTCCGGCTCCGGGTGCTGACCCGTCCGGGCAGCTCGACCGCGGCCGAGCGCTTCGGCGACGACCCGCGGGTCGAGATCGTGACCGCCGACTACGCGGACCACGATGCGCTCATGGCCGCGGCATCCGGTGCCGACGTCGTCGTCTCGGCGGTCAGCGGCCTCCGCCCCGTGATCGTCGACGCGCAGCGCGCGCTGCTCGCCGCGGCCGTCGCGGCGGGCGTGCCGCGCTTCCTGCCGTCGGACTACTCCGCCGACTACCGTCGGCTCACCCCGGGGACGAACCGCAACCTCGAGCTGCGCCGCGAGTTCGCCGCCGACCTCGACGCGGCCCCGATCCAGGCGACGTCTGTGCTGGGAGGCATGTTCACCGAACTGCTCGCCGGCCAGGCGCCGCTGATCCTCCGCGACCGCAAGCGCGTCCTCTACTGGTCGTCGGCGGACCAGGTGCTCGACGTGACGACGAAGGACGACACCGCCCGGACCGTCGCGCTGGTCGCCCTCGACGCCGACGCCCCGCGTGTGGTCGAGGTCGCCGGCGACCGGATCACCGCTCGCCAGGTGGCGGGACTCGCGACCGAGCTCAGCGGCGACACATTCAGGCTGCAGTGGGCGGGCACGACGGGGACACTGTCGGCCATGGCCGCAGTGGGGCGACGCCTCTCGAGCAACCCCGGCGAGACGTTCCCCGCCTGGCAGGGCATGCAGTACTTCGTGAGCATGTTCAGCGGCGAGGCCGCGCTGCGCCACGTCGACAACGACCGCTACGGACGCCAGACCTGGACGCCGGCCCGCGACATCCTCGCCCCCTGGTTGGCAACCACGCGCTCCTAATCCGCACCCCCCGCGCAAGAGCGGCCGGGGGTTCGTCGTCGCCGCATACAATCGCGGGACACGGTCGTCCGCGCCGTCGCCACCCGAGGAGTCCCGCCATCGACCATCAGCCCGCTCCGGCTCCTCGCGTCTCGGCGTGGTCGACGCTCGGCCGCCTGGTCCACATCTCGCGCCCGGTCCTCTGGATCAACACGATCGGCACCGGCGTGCTGGGCATGTGGCTCACGGGTCAGTTGCTGGATGCCGCGGCGATCCCGCTCCTGCTGTGGCTCACGCTGCCGTTCAACCTGCTGATCTACGGCGTGAACGACATCTTCGACCAGGAGACCGACGCGCTGAACGCGCGGAAGGGCTCGATCGAGGGCGCCCGGATCGAGCCGCGCGAGGTGCGGCTGATCGTCTGGGCGGTCGCGATCACGAACGTGCCGTTCCTCGTCTGGTTCCTCATCGCCTACCCGCCCGCGGCCGGCCTGCTGATCCTCCTCTACACGCTCGTCTTCGTCTTCTACTCGGCGCCGCCGCTGCGGTTCAAGCAGCGGCCGTTCCTCGACTCGATCAGCAACGCCGCCTACGGTCTGCCCCTGCTGATCGTCCCGGTTGCCCTCGGCGAGCCGCCGCTGTGGCCCGCCGTCATCGGACTCCTCGCCTGGAGCGTCGCGAAGCACGCCTACGACGCGGTGCAGGACATCGACGAGGACCGTGAGGCCGGCATCCGGACGACCGCCGTCCTCCTCGGCCCGCGCGGCACCGCGGTGTGGAGCGGATGCTGGTGGCTCGCCTCCACCGTCCTGTTCGCGCTCGTGAGCATCCCCGTCGCAGCGGTCAACCTCGCGATCGCGGGCGTCCTCGTCGGATGGATGCTGGTGCGTCCGACCCCCGCGACCGGGCGTCGCCTGTACCCGGTGTCGATCGCGTTCCCCTATGT
Organism: Microbacterium sp. LKL04; assembly: GCF_900102005.1. NCBI lineage: Bacteria > Bacillati > Actinomycetota > Actinomycetes > Micrococcales > Microbacteriaceae > Microbacterium > Microbacterium sp. LKL04. The sequence goes on from NZ_LT627736.1 coordinate 2,446,873, forward strand.
CGCCGGTTCGGTCGCGAGCGGACTGCAGCTGACGAAGATGTTCTTCGAGGTGTACGGATGAGCCGCATCGTCGTCATCGGCGCAGGACTCGGGGGGCTGGCGGCATCCGCTCTGCTGGCCCGCGCCGGACACGACGTGACCCTGCTCGAGCGGGCCGTGACGGTCGGCGGTAAGAGTAGGCGGCTCGAGGTCGACGGCGAGCGCATCGACTCCGGCCCCTCGCTCGTGACGTTCCCCGGCGTGTGGCAGGAGCTGTGCGCCCGCCTCGGCACGGACCCCGGCGCCCTCGAGCTGGAGCGGCTGCCCGAGGTCGGCCGCTACTACTACGAGGGCGAGGAGGTCACCCTCCCCGTGCCGCCCGAGCACCGCTGGTACCCGGCGTGGAAGCGGTTCAGCGACGAGCACGCTCCCCTCGCCGACGACGTGACCGCGCTTCTCGTCGCTGACCCGCTCGACCGGCGCTCACTGCCCGCGCTGCGGCGACTGCTCGCCGTGTACGGGCCGCGGCTGAGCACGCGGGCATACCTCGACAGCCTGACGTGGATGCCCGACGGCCTCCGCGAGATCATCGCCATCCACACACTCAACGCCGGCGTCCCGCCCGAGCGGACGCCTGCGCTCTACGCGAGCATGCCGGCCGTGATGGCGGCATCCGGTGTGTGGGTCCCCCGCGGCGGCGTCTACGAGATCCCGCTCGCGCTGGAGCGCATGGCGGATGCCGCGGGTGTCGACATCCGCACGGGTCAGTCCGTGACGGGCATCGAGCACGGACGGGTCACGACGACGGGCGGATCGTTCGAGGCCGACATCGTCGTGAGCGCGCTCGACGCGGACCGGGTCGACGCCCTTCTCGGCAGGCGGCGGCGCACACCGGGCGCCCTGTCGTGCTCGGCCGTCGCGATCTACGGCACGCTCCGCGAGCCGCTCCCCGAGTGGATCGCCGCGCACAGCGTCATCCTCCCCACGAAGCCCGACGCCCTGCACCGCAGCCTCGCCGCGGGCGACGAGCCCGCCGACACGATGGCGTTCGTCAACCTCTACCGCGCCGGCCAGGTCTACCCGAACGACCGCAGCACGCTCGCCGTCCTGCTGACCGCCCCGGCCGACGGGTCGGGGTACAGCCTCGAGCACCCGTTCGTGCGGCGCGAGGTCGAACGGATCTCCCGCACGATGGGCCTCGACGGGCTGCTGACCGATGCGATGACGGATGCCGCGGTCCTCGACCCCGCGTACTTCGGGACGTTCGGCGAGCACCACGGCGCCCTCTACGGTGCCGCCCGTCCTCTGTGGATGAGCGGACCGTTCCACCGGCCTGCGCACCACGATCTCCGGCGGCCGTGGCTGTGGCGCGTCGGCGCCTCCGTGCACCCCGGCGGCGGCATCCCGGCGGTGCTCGGCGGAGCGATGATGGTGACCGAGAAGCTGCTGAGGAGGCATCCCGCATGACGACGACCCTGCTCGAGGACTTCCTCTCCGGCGAGACGGACCGCGTGCTCCATGCGACGTGGCAGGTGCTCGGCAGTCGCGACCCCGACCTGGTGGACCCGCTCGTGCCGCACGTCGCCCGCATCCGGAAGGCCACGGAGAAGCTCAATCTCGGCGGCTTGATCCGGCCCAATTCGGCGAACGTCGAGTTCGCCCTCGCGAAGCTAGAGCACCGGGCCAACCGGTCGTGCTGGTGCGAAGACTACCCGGGTCCCGAGCACCGCGACCCACGCAAGGAAGAGGACGCGGGGAACATCCGCATCCTCTCGACGAGCGAACCCGGCTGGTCGATGACCTACGAATGCGAGTGCACGATCTGCGGGCGCATCTACGACGTCGAGCAGGGCGACTACCACGTCATGTGGTGGCGTTGGCGGCCGCGCGGAGTCAAGCGCCCGAAGTCCTGACGCCGCTAGGCCGTGCGGCGCACGTACTCCTCGATCGCGACACCCGAGGCGAACTCGCGCACACGCGTCCGCGTGAAGGGGTACTCCGCCGGGGCGGCCTCACCGAACAAGCGGATGCCGGAGCCCAGAGCGACCGGGTGGCGCTTCAGCACGAGCCGGTCGATCTCGGGCAGCAACGCCCCGGCGAGCTCGCCGCCACCGCACAGCCAGATGTCCGCGCCGTCCTCGGCCTTGAGGGACCGGACGGTCGCCACCGGATCGTTCGTCAGGGAGACCGACGGGTCGACATCGCGCTCCCGGCGGCTGGCGACGATCTGCCGGAGGTGCGGGTACGGGCTCGTGATCCCGGCATCCAGCGCGGGAATCAGCGTGTTCCACCCCATGATCACGGTGTCGAACGTGGTGTTCGGTGATTGGATGCCGACCGCCCGCTGCACGTGCCCAGGCAGCGCGTCGGCGTACTCGCCGAAGATGACAGCGTTGTGGTCGCCCTCGATGAGGAAGGCGTCGTACCCGCCGTTCTCATCGGCGATGCAGCCGTCGATGCTGACGGCGACGTAGTAGACGAGGTCTCGCATCGGTGTCCTCTCCGGAAGGTCCGGCCTGCTCAGTCCATCCCGACGGCCATGTCGGTGAAGCGCGAGAAGTGACCCTGGAACGCAACGACGACCGTGTCGGTCGGGCCGTTGCGGTGCTTGGCGACGATCAGGTCAGCCTCGCCGGCGCGGGGGCTGTCCTTCTCGTACGCGGCTTCGCGGTGCAGCAGGATGACGATGTCGGCATCCTGCTCGATCGAGCCCGATTCACGCAGGTCGCTGATGGCAGGCTTCTTGTCGGCGCGCTGCTCGGCACCACGGTTCAGCTGCGACAGGGCGATCACGGGAACCTGCAGCTCCTTCGCCAGCAGCTTCAGCGCACGGGAGAACTCCGAGACCTCCTGCTGACGGGACTCGACGCGCTTACCGCTCGTCATGAGCTGGAGGTAGTCGATGACGACCATCTCGAGTCCGACGCGCTGCTTGAGCTTGCGGCACTTCGCGCGGATCTCGACGAGCGTCATGTTCGGGCTGTCGTCGATGTACAGCGGCGCATCGTTGATGCGACCGCGGGTCGAGGCGATCGTGGTCCAGTCGCGGCTGTCGAGCATGCCCTTGCGCATGCTCTGCAGCGGCACCGCACCCTCGGCGCTCATGAGTCGCATAGCGATCTCGCTGCGCCCCATTTCGAGCGAGAAGAACACGGTGGGGCGGTTGTGCTTGATGGCGGCCGCGCGAGCGAAGTCGAGCGCGAGCGTCGACTTACCCATGGCGGGACGAGCGGCGACGACGACCATCTGTCCGCCGTGCAGGCCGTTGGTGAGCTGGTCGAGGGCAGCGAACCCGGTCGGGATGCCGGTCATCTGACCGTCGCGTCCGCGCGCGGCTTCGATCTCCTCGACAGCGGCGTCAACGGCGACCTGCAGGGGAACGTAGTCCTCGGACTGCTCCTGCCCGGTCACCGAGTAGATCTCGGCCTGCGCGTTGTTGACGAGGTCGAGAGCCTCGCCCTGGCCGTTGTAGCCCATCTGCACGATGCGGGTGCCGGCTTCGACGAGGCGACGGAGCAGTGCTCGCTCCCGCACGATCGAGGCGTAGTAGGCCGCGTTCGCTGCGGTGGGGACGATCGACGTGAGGGAGTGCAGGTAGTCCGCGCCGCCGGCGCGCTGCAGATCGCCGGTCTTGATCAGCTCATCCGTCACGGCGACGACATCGGTGGGCTCACCGTGCGAGTAGAGGGAGAGGACGGCTTCGAAGATCAGCTCGTGCTTGGGCACGTAGAAGTCGGTTCCCCGAAGGGCCTCGATGACATCGGCGACCGCGTCTCCCGAGAGGAGCATGCCGCCCAGGGTGCTCTGTTCCGCGAGCATGTCGTGCGGCGGGGTGCGTTCCGGACCGCGGGATCCGCCGATTCGGTCGTCAGACAGGTCCGCGATCGACATCCAAGCCCCTCTTCCGGACCTGCTGGAAGGCCCTCGCACACGCTAGGGAGGGGCTCGGACACACGCAAACCGGCCTGTGGATAACTGTGTGGAGAATCTGCGCGAAACGCCGCTCACCCTGTGCAGAGAGCCTGTGGACAACGCGTGGAATCTCCGTGTTGGGAGCGCAGGAATAGAACTTTGATCTGGACTTTGCTTTCCCACAGCCTGTGGATGGCTAACCGACCTCAAGTGGCGCTTGAAGGTTCAGGGTTATCCCCACACATGTGCAGAATCCGCGATTTGTCAAATGAGAAAGTCGGCCGGTTTCTGCGGTTTGCTCACCCCTCAAAAGGATGCCCGAAGTGCTCTTGTCAAATTCATAGGAAGTCGGTACCGTGGCTGTTCCAGGCACCCCGCAGAACGCGGCCATCACGGCGCGCGTTCCGATGAGACATCGTGGAGGTGACCTGTGCCTACAACGCAACGAGCGTTCGTCCGACTCGGTCTCCTCGCTGCGGTCGGACTCGGCGTCGCCCTGCTCTGGGTGGCCTTCGCGGTCGTGTTGAGCGCATCGCACGCCCATGCCGCCGACCGCGAAGACGATGGGCTCCTCAGCGGGGTGACCAAGGTCGTCGGACGGACCGTTGCACCGGTGACCGACAAGGTCGTGAAGCCCGTTACCGACAAGCTCGTCACGCCCGTGGCCGAGAAGGCGGTCGCGCCCGTCATCGAGAAGGTCGTCACACCCGTCGCCGACAAGATCGTGAAGCCGGTGGCCGAGAAGGCGGTGAAGCCCGTCACGGACAAGGTCGTCACCCCCGTGACCGACAAGGTCGTGCAGCCTGTCACAGACAAGATCGTGAAGCCGGTCGTCGACAAGGTGGTCGCGCCCGTCACCGACAAGGTCGTGAAGCCCGTCGTCGAAACGGCGGTGAAGCCCGTCACCGATACCGTCCTGCCTCCCGTCGTCACCGTCGTGACGCCCATCACGGACAGTGTCGTCGTTCCTATCGTGGATGCCGTCCGCCCGGTTATCGAGCCGGTTGTGAACGCGATCGACCCGGTGATCGAGACCGTGCTCCCCCCGGTCGTTGACGCCATCGACCCCGTGACGGAGCCCGTCACACCGGGCCTCGGGGTCATTCCCGCTTACCCTCTGCCGGTGTCGCCTGATGCCGACGCTTCCGCGACCGGCACGACACCCGCCGCGACCGCTGTCGGTGCGCTTTCGACGCCAGCTTCTGCCGCACGGGTCAGCCCCGCTGCTCTGACAACGCGTGACGCCTTCCAGGCGACCGTGGCGGCTCGTTCCGCCGACGTATCGTCGGCCGTTGCCGGGCTCGCGGCATCCCCCACGCCTGACACCGCCCCGCCCGCGCCCGCAGCGCCCCTGGCGGGAACCGGTTCTCTGACGTCCGCTTCCTCCGGAGGGGCTGCCGGGCTGTTCGCCCTGCTTCCGTTCGGCTTCCCCGTTGCGCACCGTGCCTGGGCGCGTCGGGGACGGCCGCACGACGAGCACGGCCTGCCCGCACCCTTCTTCGACAGCGACGTCTCTCCCGACTGACGGGGATTGCGCCGCGCGTTTTCGCGGCACGCATCCCGCACGTCCCACGTGAGGGCGCATCCGCGCCATCCCCAGTCATCTTCCAGGAGAGAGAAATGAACACCATGTTGTCGCGTGCCCTCCTGGGTACGCTCGTCGCCGGGGGCATCACGCTCTTCGGCGCAGCGGCCGCGCAGGCCGCGGAATCCACGACGTCCGGAGAGGACGGGCTGCTCTCGGGCACCCAGGCGCTCCTGAACGTCGACGTCCCGGTCACCATCGGCGACACCGCGATCTCGCTGGTCGGCGACTCGTCCACGAGCTCGAGCGACAAGGGGTCGTCCGCGGCTCCGTCGCGCGATTCGGATTCTGCATCCACCAGCGGCTCCGACGGTGCCGCCTCCGGGTCGCAGGCCATCATCAACGTGTCCGTACCCGTCACGGTCAAGGACACGGCGGTCTCGGTCATCGGTGACAGCTCGACCAAGAGCACGGATGCCGCGCCTGCCGCACCTGCAAAGGATCCCGCCAAGGCGCCCGCAGCGTCGACCGGCGGGTCAGACGGCATCGGGTCCGGCACACAGGTCGTCGCCCCCGTGAAGGCCCCGGTGACCGTAAAGGACACCGCGGTGTCGGTCATCGGTGACAGCAAGACCGAGAGCACGGATGCAGCGGCCACGGCCGCACCGTCGTCGCCTGCATCGTCGGCCACCACCGGCGGAGAGGACGGAGTCGGGTCCGGCACCCAGGTCGTCGCCCCCATCGCCGTGCCCGTGACGGTCGAGGACGTCGCGATCTCCGTCATCGGCGACAGCACCACCGAGAGCACGTATGCCGCGGCTCCCAGCGCACCGGCATCGCCCGCCCCGTCGGCCACCACCGACGGCACCGACGGCATCGCGTCCGGCACCCAGGTCGTCGCACCGATCACCGTTCCGGTAACGGTCGACGGCAACGCCATCTCGGTCATCGGAGACAGCACCACCGAGAGCACCGGAGCCCCCGCTCCCACCGCCTCCGCGGCAGGAACCACCGAAGGTCCGTCCACCGACGGCTCTGACGGCATCGGATCCGGCACCCAGGTCGTCGCACCGATCACCGTCCCGGTGACGGTCGACGGCAACGCCGTCTCCGTCATCGGTGACAGCACCACCGAGAGCACGGGCGCCGCGGCCCCGAGCACTCCCGCCACCGGAGCCACCGAGGGCCCGTCGACCGACGGCTCCGACGGAATCGGATCCGGCACCCAGGTCGTCGCACCCATCACGCTTCCGGTGATGATCGGCGACACGGCCGTCTCCGTCATCGGTGACAGCACGAGCGTCGGCGGAGGAACGGGTACCGCGCCGAGCACCGGCACGATCGGCACCCCGATCACCTCGGGTGAGAACGGGATCGGCGGAGGAACGCAGGTTCTGCTGCCCATCGGCATCCCGATCACCGTCGGTGACACCGCCGTGTCGATCATCGGCGACAGCACCGTCACCGACCCGGGAACCGGTCCTGGCACCGACCCGGGAACCGGTCCTGGCACCGGCCCGATCGACCCGACGGACCCCGTCGAGCCTGTTGACCCCGTGGACCCGACGAACCCGGTTGACCCCGTGGACCCGGTCGACCCGGGCACGGTTCCGGGTGACACCCCGGGTCTGGGAACGGACGACCAGATCCCGGGTGCTCCCGGCACGTCGATGACACCGCAGGCCACCGCGACCGAGATGCCTCGAGCCCTGGCTCAGGCAGGTGGCGTGCCCGTGACGTGGCTCCCGCTGTCCGCCGCGGCGCTGATCCTCGCAGGGGCGCTGCTCGCCCTGCGTCGCCGCACCGCCTGACACAGCCCGGGAGGGGCGGATGCCGCGGCTCGAGCACCGGCATCCGCTCCTCCGGCGTGCGCGGATGCAAGAGATCGGGCACGACACCCCGCCACCAGGCCTCGAGACACGGCGTGTCGGCCACGATCTATTGCATCCGCGAACCCGCACGCCCGCATCCGCGAACTCCAACACGCCCGCACACCCGCCCCAAACGCCGGATGCCGCGGTCCCGACCCGAAGGGGAGGAACCGCGGCATCCGAACCGCGCGCCAGGATTACTTGGCGGCGACCACCTGCAGGGTGATCGCGGCGGTGAGGTCGTCACGCAGGCGAACGGTCGCCTCGTGCTGTCCCACGGCCTTGATCGGCGAGGTGATGTGGATCTTGCGCTTGTCGAGGTCACCGAGACCGGCGGCCTTGACGGCGTCGGCCACGTCGGCCGGCTTGACCGAACCGAACAGACGGCCTTCCGCGCCGGCCTTGACGGTCAGCTTGACCGTGTTCGACTCGAGCGTGTTCTTGAGCGCCACAGCCTCTTCGTGGTCGTGGATCGCGCGGGCGTCGCGGGCGGCGCGAATCGACGCCACCTGCTTCTCGCCACCGCGGGTCCAGGCCACAGCGAAGCCCTGGGGGATGAGGTAGTTACGGGCGTACCCGTTCTTGACCTCGATGACGTCACCGGCGCTACCGAGCCCGGCGACCTCGTTCGTGAGAATCAGCTTTGCCATGTCGGTGCTCCTTACCGGCCAGCGCCGGCGTAGGGCAGGAGCGCCATTTCACGGGCGTTCTTGATCGCCTTGGCGATCAGACGCTGCTCCTGCACCGAGACTCCGGTGATACGACGGGCGCGGATCTTCCCACGCTCCGAGATGAACTTACGAAGCGTCGCGACGTCCTTGTAGTCGATGACGCCGACGCGGATCGCCTTCGCGGGAGCGGCGTTCTTCGCGCCCTTCCGCGGCTTGCGGCGGTCGCCGGTTGCCTTTCCAGCCATGTGTCTTCCTTAAGAGAGGTGGATGCCGCGGCCCGCGGCATCCGGAATTCGAATCAGAACGGGGTGTCGTCGCCGTAGCTCGTCCCGGGCGCGCTCCAGGCGTCAGGGGCCGAAGACCCGGGCGTGGCCCAGGGCTCGTCCTGCTGCACCTGCGGACGCGACTGCTGCTGACCGCCGCCGAAGTTGCCGCCGCCACCGCCGCCGCCTGAGGCGGCCCGGGTGACCTGGGCAGTGGCGTAGCGGAGCGAGGGGCCGATCTCGTCGACCTCCAGCTCGATCGCCGTGCGGTTGTTGCCTTCGCGGTCCTGGTAGGAGCGCTGCTTCAGGCGGCCGGTCGCGACGACCCGCATGCCCTTGGTGAGCGAGCCTGCGACGTGCTCAGCGAACTCGCGCCAGACCGACGCGCGCATGAACAGCGCTTCGCCGTCCTTCCACTCGTTGGCTTGACGGTCGAAGCTGCGCGGCGTCGATGCGATCGTGAAGTTCGCGACGGGCAGGCCGTTCTGCGTGTACCGCAGCTCGGGGTCTGCCGTGAGGTTCCCCACGACCGTGATGATGGTCTCGCCGGCCATGAGCCTTAGGCCTTCGCAGCCTTGCGGGCGGCCTTGGCCTCAGCGCGCTCCTTCTCGGCGGCGACCTGAGCGATCGCCTCCTCGGCGCGGAGGACCTTGGTACGCATGATCTGCTCGTTCAGCTTGAGCTGACGGTCGAGCTCCTGCGTGGCCTCGCTCGTGGCGGTGAAGTTGACGACGGCGTAGATGCCCTCGTTCTTCTTCTGGATCTCGTAGGCGAGACGGCGCTTGCCCCAGACGTCGACGTTCTCGATCGAGCCACCGTCTGCGGTGATGACCTTCAAGAACCCGTCGAGCTTGGGAGCGACCTGGCGCTCGTCGATCTCGGGGTCGAGGATCACCATGAGTTCGTACTGGTGGATGTGCGTCACTAACCCACCTCCTTCGGACTAGAACGGATGCCGGGCGTTTCCCGGCATCAGGAGGGTTGATGCACGTGTCCGCTGATTCCGCGCATGAGCGCAGACGGACAACCACAACAGTCTAGCGGATGCCCGGCCCTGCTGCGGAATCGGCCGGCCCCGCCGCGGACGCCGCCATCCGATGCCCCGCTTCGGCCGCCGCCGCGGCCAGCTCCGGCGGCCCGAGGATCTCGAACGGCACGTCGAACCGCAGTGCCCAGGCGAGCACCCCTGCCCACGACCACGACCCGACCCTCACGACGCAGGTGCCGTCGGGGCGCTCCGCGAGCTCGGCGTCGCCGAGCCACGGCGCGACCCGCCCTGCGGGCAGCGGCAGGGCGATCTCGCCCGTCACCGGCCACCGGTCCGTCGTCTCGGATCCTTTGAACCGCGCCGCGAGGTACGTCCGCGCATCCCCCGTCGGGATCTCCCGAGGCTCGAACGGGACCCCGCCGCCCTGGCGGGGCCGCAGCCGGTCGAGCCGGAGGATGCGCCAGTCCGCGGCATCCCGGTCCCACGCGACGACGTACCAGCGCCCGTCCCGCGCGACGACGGCGTGCGGCTCCGCGTGCCGGGCCGGGCGATCGGCGTCGTCGCCGTAGTCGAACCGCAGCGTCCGGTGCTCGCGCGTCGCGACGCTCACCGCTTCGAGCGCGGCGGTCGCGACCTGCTCGGCCGGCGCCCCCGCTTCGAACCGGATCCCGTCGATGCGGTGACGAAGGTGCGACGGCATGACCTGCCGCATCGTGGCGAGGGCTCGGGCCGCGGCATCCGTGATGTCGACTCCGGATGCCGACTGCAGTGCGACGGCGATGGCCACCGCCTGCTGGTCGTCGAAGAGGAGCGGCGGGAGTTCCTCGCCCGGGCTCAGCCGGTATCCGCCGTACGGGCCCTTCGCCGCCGTGATCGCGTAGCCGAGCTCGCGCAGCCGGTCGACGTCCCGGCGCACCGTGCGGACGGTCACTCCGAGCCGGTCGGCGAGTTCCTGGCCGCCCCAGTCGCGGCGCGACTGAAGGACGGACAGCAGATCCAGCATCCGGTGCGACGGCGATGACATTCCTCCATCCTGCTCGAGAAGCGGACAGAAACGGTCCTCTATGCGGCGAAGAGTGGATGCCGGCAGACAGCCACCGACCGAAGGACGATCATGACCCTCTCCACCACCACGCACCTCAACTTCCACGGCGACGCCCGCGACGCGCTCGAGTTCTACGGCCGTGTGTTCGACGGCACCGTCTCGGTGACGACGTACGCGCAGCTCGGCATGCCCGCCGAGGCGCCCGGCGCCGAGAAGGTCGTGTTCGGCATCCTCGTCGCGGCCGACGGCTTCCGACTGATGGCGTACGACGTCCCGGGCGAGACGCGGGGCGCCGAGGCCGTGGCCGGGTCGACCCGTCGCGAGAACGGCGCCACGATCACCGATCGCGCCTTCTTCGTCTCGCTGCAGGGCGACACGCTCGACGAGGTCGCCGCGCGCTGGGAGTCCCTCGCCGAGGGGGCGACGGTCGTCGAGCCGCTCGCGGCGTCGCCGTGGAGCGCCGGCTTCGGCATGCTCACCGACCGCTTCGGCGTGACGTGGGTCGTCGACGTCCGCGCGGCCCACGCCGGCTGACACCCACGCCTGACACAGAGCAGGTACCCGACGCCACCCCGCGCGCAGGATCTCTCGCGGGGTGGCGTCTTCGGTACCGTGGCCGCATGGAGTGGACCGGGGATGTCTCTGCAGGCGACTGGCTGCGCGGACGGCTCGACGATCCTCCCCGCGGCACGGTCCACGACGTCGCACCGCGCGGGTTCGAGGCCTATGTCCGCATCCTGCACCCCGTCCACCTCGAGCGGATCCCGAACGAGCGGATGCCGTCGTTCGACGCCGTCGCCGCCATGACCGACGCGGGACGCGAGTCGCTGTTCTCGCGCATCGAGGAGCGCCCCCTGACGTGGCGCGAGGCGGCCGGGATCTTCGGGACGGAGTTCTCCCCGCTCGCGGACTGGGAGCACCTGACCCGTTCCACGGAGACGCCCGGAGTGCTGGTCACCCCGGCGGGCGACTGGGTGAACCCGCCTCTCGGGGGCGAACTCGATCCTGCCCAGGTGGCCGAGATCGCCGCAGTCCTGGCCTCGCACACGGCGGCGCCGGATGACGGTGTCGTCGCACTGTGGGACGGGCACCCCGGCCTCCTCGGCGGCATGCGGGTGCGCTCGTCGCGCACCGTCTACCAGGCGGGCGACCCGTCCGACGCGAACCTGCACCGGCACAACGAGATGCTCGGACGCAGCGCGAAGGACCTGTGGAGCGCGGTCACGGGCAAGCGCACCTGGCACGACGGCATCCTCTCCCGCGAGATCTCGGCGGGCCCGCGGCTCGAGCTGCCCGGCCGCACCCACGTGCTCTTCCGCGGCGGGGTCTCGGAACTCGCCGATCTCGGGTGGACGGATGCCGCGCCGTGGCGGGGCGAGGACGCCGACGACATCCTCAGCCCGAGCCTCATCTGGCCCGACGACCGCGCCTGGGTGCTGGTGAGCGATCCCGACCTCGACTCGACACTCGTCGGCGGGAGCGCCGCCCTCGCAGCCGCTCTGGTGGCGCGCGCGGGTCTCGATGCGGTCGAGATTCCCGCCGATGCCGTCCTCGACGGACACGGAGTGACCCGATGAGCGCCCCCGGTTTCGACGCCCGCCCCCTGACCGACCCCGTCGACGGGGCCACCGCGCGGGCCTACCGCAAGCAGCTCCTCGCGACGGGTCGCGCCCCCAAGACCGCCGGCTGGGCCGCGGGATGCCTCGTCGTCGGCGTCGTGGGAGTATTCGGTCTCGTCGTCGTCAACCTGATCTTCCGGCTCGTGTTCGCCCCGTTCTTCGAGGGCTCAGCTCCGAACGGTGTCGGCTCGATCGCGATCATCCTCGTCGTCGCACTCATCGCGGCCGGCCTGACCGCCCTCATCGTGAGGGCGTATCGGAACGGCGGCGTGCGCTGGTATCGCCTCGACCACTTCGCCCGGGCGAACGGGATGACCTGGTTCCCCCAGGCATCCGATCCGCCCCTTCCGGGCATGATCTTCTCGCTCGGGAGCTCCCGCACGGCGACCGACATCCTCCGTGGCGAGCAGCCCCGCATGGTCGAGTTCGGCAACTACCGTTACACGACGGGGTCCGGCAAGAACCGGACCACCCACCGGTGGGGCTACGTCGCGATCCGCCTCCACACGCCACTGCCCCACATCGTGCTGGATGCCGAGGGCAACAACACCTTCCTCGGCACGAACCTGCCGCAGTCCTTCGACCGGCACCAGCGCCTGAGTCTCGAGGGCGACTTCGACAGGTACTTCTCGCTCTACTGCCCGCAGGGCTACGAGCAGGACGCGCTCTACCTGTTCACTCCTGACATCATGGCGCGGTTCATCGACAACGCCGCCCAGCTCGACATCGAGATCGTCGACGACTGGATGTTCCTCTACGGCAAGCGCGATTTCTCCACCCTCGATCCGCGGACGTGGGGATGGCTGTTCTCCGTCGTCGGCGCGCTGATGGACAAACTGGCGCAGTGGGAGCGGTGGCGCGACGACCGTCTCGCGATGCCCGCCGCCGGGACACCGGCATCCGCCCCTCTCAGCGGGGAGCCGGGCACCGCCCTGCCGTTCACGCCGCCCGTCGAAGCGCTGCGTCCTCCGCCCGGTGTCGCCCCGGGCGGCCGCCGGCTGAAGAGGGCCGTCCCGTGGGCGACCATTCTCATCGGCGGGGGGATCCTCGTCGTGTGGATCGGCCTGCAGAGCGGCGTGATGAACGCGATCTTCAGTCGATGACGGTGGCCAGGACCGACCGGCGCGGACGGACGACCGGGTCCTGATAGCGCGCCGGGGTGACCGTGATGTCGCTGCCGTCGTCGGACCACGACTCCGCTCCGCGACGGCCGAGCATCGTGCGGGTGGAGAGGATCCCCCGCACGAGCGGCGCCCCGACCGCGAGCGCGATCGATCCGAGAACCGAGCGATCCTCGGCGCCGAGCACGGCCTTGCGCTGCCAGGCGTCGTGGAGTGCGCCCCCTCGTGCCGCCGGGACGTACCTCGGGACGAGGACACCGCGCCGGCGCTGATCGATGAGGTGCTCGACGTCCGACCACCAGGTCGATTCGCTCGGGTCGTGGAAGTAGTTGTCGGCGAGCCACCCCGGATGGGGGTGCCGGAACCGACGCGCGATGACGTCGTCCGCCTCACCCTGCAGACCGCTGCCGACGAAGACCGTGTTGAGGTGCGTCTTCGAGACGCCGAAGGTGGTCAGCGCGATGACCGGTACGCCCATGGCCATGGCCTCGATCGCCGCCGTGGAGCTGATCGTCACGAGCCCCTCGGCGGTCTCGAGGGCGCGCGACATCGGCTCGTGCGAGAACACGAGGTTGTCGGGCCGGTCGCGGAGCAGGCCGGTGAGTCCGGTGCGCTCGAAGTGCGTCTCGGCCTCGCCGAGCTCGGGCCGGGAGCGCAGTTTGACCACCACGCGCCGCGTGGGGTCGGCGAGCGCGGCCGACCGCAGGATCCCGGCGAGCCGGCTGCGTTCCGCCGGCTCGTGGGGCACGATCGCCTGCGCGGCGAACACGAGGTCCGTACCGCCGCCCGCCCCGCGGGTCGGCCGGGCGAATGGCAGGGTCGCGAGACTCGGACGCATGTCGAGGCCGAGGCGATCCGCCAGTTGCGCGAAGGCGCGTTGTTCGCGTCGCGAGTGGACCACCATGAGGTCGCTGTAGCGGCGGTAGAGCGCCGCTCCGCGCTGCGCGGGGATCGACATGCCCGGAAGTCCCGAGACGACGACCGGTCGAGGGGTGACCCGGTCGATCTGCCGCATGATCAGTCGCACGAACGGGCCGCGCCCGCCGACCACGACGACGTCGGGTCGATCCGCCGACAGCCACCCGGCGAGGGCGTCGTAGGCGAGACGCGTGACCGCTTCGGGACGGATGCCGGTGCCCGCCAGAGCCGCATGCTCCTGCGCGACGCTCACCACGAGGGGCGTCTGCACGAGCACCAGGTGCGGGTCGACCTCCGGCGCGGAGTCGATGAGCGCCGCCGACCACTTCACGAAGGAGTCCGCGTCGGCGATCGCGACGACGCGCAGGTCCGGTGACCGGTCGGTGCTCATGGTCATGCCGGGACGCGGCGCAGCTTCGCCATGGGCGCCAGTTCGCCCTCGTAGATGCGCTTGACGCCGTCGCCGAGGGCCATCTCGATGACGCGGATGTCGCGGACGAGATGCGCGAGACCGGTGGGCTCGAGCGATGCGGCGTGATCGGAGCCCCACATCGTGCGGTCGAGCGTGATGTGACGCTCCACCGCGACGGCGCCGATCGCGACGGCGGCGAGGGAGATCTGCAGGCCGCGTTCGTGTCCGGAGTAGCCGACGGGGATCCCCGCGTAGCGGTCGCGCAGCGAGGCGATCATCTTGATGTTCGCCTCCTCCGGTTCCATCGGGTAGGTCGAGGTGGCGTGCATGAGCACGGTGCGGTCGGTACCGAGGACGTCGAGCGCGCGGTCGATCTGCTCGATCGTCGACATGCCGGTCGAGAGGATGACCGGCTTGCCGGTGGCACGGAGTGCTTCGAGCAGCTCGATGTCGGTGAGACTCGCCGAGGCCACCTTGTGGGCGACGACGCCCAGGTCCTCGAGGAAGTCGACGCTCGGGACGTCCCACGGGGACGCGAACCAGTCGAGCCCTCGCATGGTCGCGTGGTCGCCGATCTCGATGTACTGGTCGCGGTCGAACTCGACCCGGTGACGGTACTCGAGGTAGGTCATCGTGCCCCACGGCGTCTCGCGGAGGACGTCGCGCATGTGCGCTGGAGTGGCGATCTCGGGCGTGCGCTTTTGGAACTTCACCGCATTCGCACCGGCATCCGCAGCGACGTCGATGAGCCGCTTGGCGAGGGCGACGTCGCCGTTGTGGTTCAGGCCGATCTCGGCGATGACGTACACGGGGTGCCCGCCGCCCAGTACGTGGCTTCCGATGGTCACCGTCATGACGGATCCTTTCGTCGATGCTGACCCTCAGCGTGGTTCGCGACGGTGACGGGGGAATGAACCCCGTGTGGCGGGCACCGGGCGGCTGGCTGTCGGATGCGTGCGGTCAGCGCGCCGCGAGGATGCGGTCGGCCAGCTCTCGGACGGCGCCGTCACCGCCGCAGCGGCCGAGCACGATCCGGGCAGCCGCGATCACCGCGGGGTGCGCGTCGGCCACCGCAACCGGCCATCCGACGAGGGCCATCGCCGCCAGGTCGTTCATGTCGTTGCCGAGATAGGCGGTCTCCGTCAGATCGACATCCCGATCCTGCGCCCACCGGCGCAGGACGGATGCCTTGTCCTCGACGCCGTGGATGACCTCGACACGCAGCTTCTCGGCGCGCGCCCGGACCACGGGGTTCTGCTCCGTGGAGAGGATCAGCACGGGCACGCTCGCACGACGCAACAGGGCGACGCCCATCCCGTCGGAGCGGCTCACGCGCACGTGCTCGGTGCCGGCGGCATCCACCCATGCGCTGTCGTCGGTGTGCACACCGTCGAAGTCGGTCACGAGCGCGGTGGCCGCCACCGCCTCGGGCGAATCGAGAAGGGGGGCGAGCGCCTGGGCGGTCCCCAGCTGAGCCGGATCGTCGATCTCGATCGCGGTCGCCTCGGGCACCGTCACGATCTCGGTGCGTCCGAAGAAGCGGTGTCGCGCCCCGCGGAACCCCGCGGTCGCGAACACGTAGAACGCCCCGGTCTCGACGAAGTGGGGCTCGCGGTCCTGCCGGCGAGGTCGATGCGCGGCGTCGTGACCGATGGCGGCGGCGGCACCGTCGGCATCCCGCTGCCACACGAACTCGTAGCTCTCCCGCGCCGAGAACACGCTGTCGGCTCTTCCGTCGCGGACGGCGGTGACCGCCTCGGCGAGCGGACCTGCGGGGAGGAAGGGACTCGTCGCCTGCAGGAACGCGGTCACGCGGGGAGCGATGCCGTCGGCGGCGAGCACGTCGAGCGCGTGCAGGAGCGCGCTCTCGGAGCTGGCCGTGTCTCCCGAGAGATCCGCGGGGCGGGCGACGACGCGCGCGCCCGCGGCACGGGCTGCGGAGGCGATGGCGTCGTCGTCGGTCGACACGACGACGAGGTCGATGACACCGGTGGCCCGCGCCGCGCGCACCGCCCGGGCGACGAGGGGGATGCCGCCGACCCGGGCGACGTTCTTGCCCGGAACCCCCTTCGACCCGCCGCGGGCGGGGATGACGGCGACCGTCTCGACCATGCTCACTCTCCTCGCAGGGCGCGCCACGCCCGTGCACTGCGGCGCCGGGCGCCGCGCAGGATCAGTTCCACTTCGGCGACCCGAGTGGCGCCCCCGCGGGATCCGAGCCGACGGGCGAAGAACCCCGGACGCCGTCCGCCGGGGAGTCCGAGCGAACTGAGCCGGGCGCGAGGGACGTACCGGTCCCGCTCCTGAGGGGATGCCGCGGCGAGGAACTCCTCGGCCCTCGCGCGCAGCGGCGCGGCGTTCTCCGGCTGCATGGCATAGCCGACCGCGTCGACGAGGTGCTGCAGACTCTCTCCCCGGTACGGCGAATCGGTGCGGGTGAGCGCATCGATGATGGTCACGGGGATGCGGTTGCCGTTCTCGAACGGGGTGAGTCGGTGGAGGAGCACCTCGGTGCCGACGGAGGCGATGGGCAATCCCGTCAGCGCGTGCAGAGTCGGCAGCGCGGTGGAGAACCCCGCGACGGCGCCGACGAACGGAACGCGCAGCGCGAGGACTTCGGCGGGTGCGTCGCCGCGGAACGCCCGGAACGCCACACCGCGCTCCGCGGCATGGGCGGCGAGGTCGTCGATGAGGGCGGGGGCAGCCGACGGGTGCGGTTTGAAGACGATGGTCTCCGGCTCCCAGGCGAGTGCGCGGTCGATCATGTCGCGCTGCATCCGCCGTTCCTCGTCGGCCGAGACGAGCTTCAGGGCCGAGAGGTATTGGCCGAGCACGAGCACGGGGCGCGGCACGTCGGCGAGCTCGTCGATCGCCGGGTCGAGAGTCGCCCGGGCCACGTCGTCCACGACGGCGCGGAACGAGGCGATGCCGACGGGGGCTCGCGTCGTGCCGGCGAACAGCAGCGGCTCGACCCCGGGGACGGTGTCGGCGTACACGACGCCCGTCACGCGTCTCGCGACCGCGGGCGGCCACCGGTCGCGCAACGGTGAGTACGTCATCAGGCCGTCGCCGATGATCGACACCGGTGCTCCCGCGAAGACGTCGATGAACACCCGCGACGGCGCGACCTGCGGACTCTGCAGGTAGAGCTCGACGCGGTCTCCGTCGATCCTCCACGCCTGCCGCAGCAGACGCTCGAGCACGGCAGCCTCCGCGACGGTCACCTGCCAGTGCGACGGGCGCTCCGGGGCGAGCAGCGCATTGAGGTCGATGACGAGATCGAACCGGTCGCGGAGAGTCGCGAGATGGGCGGCGTCGACGATGCCCTCGCCGACCTCGGGGATGATCGCCGCATTCACCGCGACCAGGATGCGGGCCTCGCCCGATGCCGGGATGGCACCGGCATCCATTCCTGCGACGGCCGTCATCAGCCCGTACGCGGAGTTCACGACGAAGATCTGCGTCATGCGGCGCGGACCTCGCGAACGAGGCGGGCGAGGATGCGACGACGCCGGTCCGACAGGCGCTGCAGTGCCGAGTCGATCTGGTCCGGCGGGATGGCACGCAGCAGATCCCGGATGCCGCTGCGCAAGGCCGTGCGCTCCGAGGTCGCCATCGCTCGAGCGCGGAAGAGGTGGTACGCGCACACCGACATGGTCGTCGTCGCGATCTTGGGGAGGAACCGCTCCGCGTCGTGGTCGTCTTGCACGACGCGGATCGCTTCGGCGAAGGCGGGCAGGAAGTCGAGCTGTCGGCGATCGAGGATCTGCGTGAGCGACGTGGTCACGCCGCGGCGGTAGAGGATCGCCGGGGCGTCGACGATCGCGAAGGTGCTCGCGTGCAGGTGCAGCCGCCAGATCCAGGGCCGGTCCTCCGCCGTGAACAGGCCCGGCTCGAAGTGTGCGAGCCCCTCGTCGAGGACGCGGCGGTGGAACATGCCCGCCCAGGCATAGGGGTAGTCGACCATCGTGGTCTCGTCCGCCGGCAGGATGGCGTCGCGTGGCGCGAGCACGCGCTCCCGCCACGCGAACGGGGCGCGCATGAGCCGCCGGCGACCGTCGGTGTCGGTCACGTGATCGGTGCGGACGAAGTCGCATTCCAGCCGGCGCATCGACGCGACGAGGCTCTCGAGGCGGTCCGGGTGCATCCAGTCATCGCCGTCGACGAAGCAGAAGAAGTCCGTGTCCACTTTCTCGAGTCCCTGGTTGCGTGCGGCGGCGAGACCGACCGAGTGCGCGTTCGAGAGGATCTCGACGTGGGGCATGTCCCGGGCGAAGTGCTGCACCTGCACGCGAGTGTCGTCCGTCGAGCCGTCGTCGATGACGACGAGCCGCAGCCGATCCGAGTTCCGGAACTGCCGGGCCAGCGTCGTGACGGTCGTCCCGATGTAGGGCCCGGCATCCTTCGCCGGCAGGATGACGGTCACGATCGGCGAGGACACGCGTCGATACAAACAAGGAGGCGTGTCCGGGAGGTGACCCCCGGGTGAACGCTGCCGGTCGCGGCGGCCCGGGACTAGCACACGGCTCGATCCCGGTCCACTGGCTCAGCCGCCCGCGACGGCTCGGCTATCGTGGTCGATCGTCGGGGGGCGCTTCGTCCTGGTGCGTGTCCCCGCTCGTCGCACACCAAGGAGACCTCACATGTCGCGCAAGACCACCCTGTCGACCGGCTTCGCCGTCGCCACGATCGCCCTCTTCGCCCTGACCGGCTGCGGTTCGGCCGAGTCGGGTACCACCACCGACCCGGCGCCGGTCAGCTCCGCCCCCGCCGAGCAGTCGCCCTCCGCCGAAGCCGAGGCGCCCGCGGGCGACCAGAGCGCGGCCGACGCCTGCAAGATCCTGCAGACCGAGCTGAGCGAACTCAACACCGAGGTCAACGGTGCCAGCGGCGAGCTCTCCTCCGCCGTGCAGTCGGGTGACACGTCGGGTGCACGCGACATGTTCACGAAGATCGGCACCCGCATCGACGAGATCTCGGGCGAGATCACGAACCCCGAGGTCTCCGAGGCCTACCAGGCGTACGCATCGGCCTGGGACGAGTTCGAGAAGGTCTTCGTCAAGGTCAGCGACGCCGTCGACGCGAAGGACAACGACGCCCTCCAGGCGGCAGCCAACGAGCTGACCGGCGGCATCACGGGCTTCACCGACGCCTCGAAGAAGATCAGCGAAGCCTGCAGCTGATCACCGCACACAGCCGGAACGCCCCTCGTCCCTCGGACGGGGGGCGTTCTCGCGTGCGGGGCGTGCTCGCCGGGGTCGCGTGCGAGGCGTCAGCGGATGCAACAGTTCGCGCGCGACACGCCGCGCGTCCGGCCCTCACCGCGGCGCGTCGCCTCGGATCCCTTGCATCCGCATACGCGCGACACGCGAGCTCAGCGTCGGGCGAGGTTGCCGTCCGCCCATTCCCCGAGCTGGGTCAGGATCGGCACGAGGCGGCAGCCCGCTTCGGTGAGCGCGTAGGTGACCGCCACGGGTGGTCCCGGATCCACCCGACGCGCGACGAGACCGGCATCCGAGAGTTCGGTGAGACGGTCCGACAGCACGGCGTCACTGATCCCGGCGACGGCGCGGCGCAGCCCCGAGAACGAAAGCTCGCCCGCGCCGAGGACGTCGAGGATCATGCCGTTCCAGCGTTTGCCGAGGACCGAGAATGCGTGCGAGACCGCGGCGTCGCACTGACGCGCGTCGTGAGTCTCGGCCATGCCTCCATCGTACGTGTGCTAGCGTTCGCAAAGCCGCTTTGTTTTTCATAGTCACTCTGATCGGAGAAGCTAATGACCCTGTTCCGCCTGGATGCCAGCATCCTCCCCGCCACATCGGCCAGCCGTGAACTCGGCGACCTCGTCGAGGCCGAGTGGCTCGCCGCTCACCCGTCGAGCACGGTCGTGCGCCGCGACGTCGCCGCGGACCCCATCCCCGCCACGGCCTGGCGCGACTCGGTCACCTCGGGCTTCACCCCCGCCGAGGCGCACACCGCAGGCCAGCAGGAGGCCGTCGCCCTGCGTGCGCGGCTGGCGGACGAGCTCATCGACGCCGACGCGCTGCTGTTCACCGTTCCGCTTTACAACTACGGCGTCTCGCAGCACGTGAAGACCTGGTTCGACGTGGCCTACACCGACCCGCGGATCGACCCGCAGGGCACGGCGCTGCGCGGCAAGGCGGCGACGCTCGTCACCGTCCTGGGCGGGAACTACGAGCCCGGTAGCCCCAAGGAGGGCTGGGATCACTCGACGGGGTGGCTCCGCCGCGTCTTCGAGGATGTCTGGGGTCTCGACCTCACCGTGGTCCACCGACCCTTCACCCTCGTCGGGGTCAACCCCGCCCTCGACGCGTTCTCTGACGCCGCGGCCGAGCTGAAGGCCGGCGCGGAGCAGGCGGCAGTCGACGCCGGTCGCACCCTCGCGGCATCACGCGCCGCCTGAAGACCCCGCGGGCGCGGTCCTGCCCTGCAAGAGGCCGGACCGCGCCATCATGGGGACATGGCATCAGCGAAGAGCGTCACCGGTACCGTCGTCCATCGGCTCACGCGGTGGGGTACGGCATCCGTCCTCGTCGGGAGCGCGCTCGCCCTGCCGCGACGCACCCGCGCGTTCGGCCTGCAGACGCTGATGTGGGGTGCGATCGACGTGGCCCTCGCCGCGTTCACCCGCCGGCGGGCGGAGGTTCCGAAGAAGCGGATGCTGCGCCGCATCCTCCTCGTCAACGCCGCCCTCGACGTGGGTTACGTCGCCACCGGTGCGCACCTCGCGGTGCGGCAGCCGACGCTCGGCGGTCGCTTGAGCGCCGCGGAAGCGCGCGGACACGGCCTCGCCGTCGTCATTCAAGGAGCCGCGCTCTTCGTCATCGACCTGACTGCGGCTCGGCGCCTCCGGCGCTGAGATCGATCCACGTCGCCCCGACGGCCTCGTCCGGGGGTCCCGGCTCCAGCCTACGAGCGGCCCGCTTGCGGTCATCCGCAGCCTGTGTCAAGGTTGCTTTACGTAAAGGTCACTTGACACAAGGGGATGCCGTGAGCCACGCGACGCAGGATCAGGACCGCACCCGGTGGGGACGCCTCCGCGGCGGCAGCCGCATCCCGGCGATGACGATCGCGACCCCGGTCGGCCTCGTCCTCGCTGCAGTGGTCGGCGTCATCGCCGCGGTGATGGGGGATGCCCCCACCCCGCCCGTCGTGGTGGGCATCGGCTTCACGGTCGTGACCCTCCCCGCCCTCGTCGCCCTGGCCTGGGTGTTCCTGGTCGACCGCAGCACCCTGCGCGGCGCCCTCGACCGCCCCGAAGAGTCCGTCGAAGGCGCCTGGTACAACCGCGCTGCGCAGGGCGCCTTCTCGGACATCCTCCTCATCGTCGGGCTCGGCACGGCGTTCCTCGCCATCACCGGCATCCGGATCGACGTGCTCATCGCCCTCATCGGCGTCCTGCTCGTCGCGATGGGCAGCTTCGGCATCCGCTACCTCATCGCGCAGCGCCGGGGCTGAGGGTGGAGAACTCGCTGCCCGCGCTGCGGCAGGATCGCGGTTGGTCGCAGCAGCGCCTCGCGGATGAGCTCGGGGTCTCGCGTCAGACGATCATCTCGATCGAACGCGGCCGATTCGACCCGAGCCTGCCGCTCGCGTTCCGCATCGCGCGTCTGTTCGAGACGTCGATCGAGACCGTGTTCGAGCCCGACGACGTCGAGTGAGTCAGGCTCGCGCGGCCCACCAGTCGCGCAGGCGCTGCTCGGCGACCTCCGGCTCTACGACGCCCTCATCGAGGCGGATGTCGAGCAGGAACCGGTACGCCTCGCCCACCTCGCGACCGGGGCGGATGCCGAGGACCTCCTGGATCCGGTTGCCGTCGAGCGCCGGGCGCATCGCCTCGAGCTGCTCCTGCTCGGCGAGCTGCGCGATCCGCGTCTCGATGTCGTCGTAGGCCGAGCGCAGGCGACCCGCCTTGCGCTTGTTCCGCGTGGTCACGTCTGCCCGCGTGAGGATGTGCAGCCGTTCGAGCTGCTCACCCGCGTCGCGCACATAGCGGCGGACGGCCGAATCGGTCCAGGCGCCCTCGGCGTACCCGAAGAAGCGCAGGTGCTGCTCGATGAGCTGACACACGGCATCCGTCGTCGCGCCGTCGAACTTGAGCGCCTGCAGGCGCTTCCGCGCCATGCGGGCGCCCTTGACGTCGTGGTGGTGGAAGCTGACCGCACCGCCGGGCTCGAGCTTGCGGGTCGCCGGCTTGCCGATGTCGTGCAGCAGGGCCGCGAGCCGCAGCGTCACATCGGGCGCCTGGCCCGGATGCCGCTGCTTCTCGAGGTCGATCGCCTGCGCGAGCACCGTGAGCGAGTGCTCGTAGACGTCCTTGTGGTGGTGGTGCTCGTCGACCTCGAGCCGCAGCGCCGGGACCTCGGGCAGGAACAGCTCCATGAGGCCGGTGTCGACGAGCAGACGGATGCCGCGGTCCGGCGCGTCGGTCGCGAGAAGCTTCACCAGCTCGCCCTGCACGCGTTCCGGGCTCACGATCGACAGGCTCGGCGCGAGGCGGGTCATCGCCTCGAGGGTGGCCGGGTGGACGTCCATGCCGAGCTGGCTCGCGAAGCGGGCGGCGCGCAGCATGCGGAGCGGGTCGTCGCCGAAGCTGACGTCGGGGTCGGTGGGCGTCCGCAGCGTCTGGCCGACAAGGTCCTCGACGCCGCCCGTGGGGTCCACGAGCGAAGGGCCGGGGATCCGCAACGCCATCGCGTTGACCGTGAAATCGCGCCTGACCAGGTCCTGCTCGAGCGCGTCGCCGAACTCGACGGTGGGCTTGCGGGTCGTGCCGTCGTAGCTGTCCGCACGGTAGGTCGTGATCTCGACCTGCTCGCCGCGGACTTTCGCACCGATCGTGCCGAAGGCGCGGCCGATGTCCCACGTCGCCGTCGCGAGGGGTTTCACGATGCGCAGGATGTCGTCGGGACGCGCGTTCGTCGTGTAGTCGAGGTCGTTCACCCTGCGCCCGAGGAGCGCGTCGCGGACGGGTCCGCCGACGATCGCGAGCTCGTACCCGGCATCCGCGAACGCACGGGCGAGCGCGGCCGAGACGGGAGCCTCGGCGAGGGCGCCCAGGCGCGCGAGACCCTCGGCCATGTTCAGCATGCCTACGAGCCTACCGAGCGGCGCCTCGGGCTCGAGTGGGAGCCGGCGGGCGCGCGCCCCCGGTCACCCCAGCCGCAGGAACCCGGTGAACACGAGCTCGCGCACGCGCGGCAGCAGGTCGGCGCGGAGCGCGGCGGCGTCCACCTCGAGCAGGTCGGCGATCGCGTCGATGAGCACGCCGAGCGGCAGATCGCCGTCGGACGCCCCCACGAGCGCGGCGAGCGCCGGGTCGACGTTCAGCACGCGGCCGAAACCGCCGCCCTGGTGCAGCTCGATGACCGACGGCTCCTCCGCGCCCGGGCGGTGGTGACGGGCCTCAGTGACGTCCGAGCCGACGACCACGGTCGTCTCGGCGAGTGCGTCGTCGTCGAGCAGCCCGAGCCGGTCCCACGCGGCGAGTGCCTCGCCCAGGTGCGTCCCGAGTGCGCTCCCCACCGGCTGGGTGACCCGTTCGTACCGGGCGAGGGGCGGCATCCCGATCGGCGTCCGCCGAAGCAGCAGGTACCCGAACCCGACCGAGGTCACGCCGCGCTCGGCGAAGTCGGCGAGCCACGCGTCGATGAGGCGGGCGTAGTCGGCGCTGCCGGGGGTCGTGCCGCCGTCGCGCACCCACAGCTCCGCGTAGGCGAGCGGGTCGAGGCGCTCCCGTTCCACGATCCACGCGTCGAGCGGGTGAGCGGATGCCGCGACCCACGCCCGCACGCGCTCCAGACCGTCGGCATCCTCCCGGTACTCCCAGTTGCCGAGCAGTTGCGCCGTCCCGCCGGGGGCGAGGACGTCGCCCACACCCGACACGAACGCGGCGACGAGGTCGTCGCCCGCGAAGCCGGCATCCCGGTACTCGTACTCGGGCACTCCCGCGACGCGCGGGGTGATGACGAACGGCGGATTCGAGACGACGCGGTCGAATTCCTCGCCGGCAACCGGTTCGAACAGGCTGCCGTGGCGCACCTCGACCCCGTCGACGTCGTTCAGGGCCGCATTGAGCAGGGTGAATCGCAGCGCGCGCTCCGAGATGTCCGTCGCGACGACGCGGGGCGCGTTCCGGCGGGCGCGAAGGGCCTGGATGCCGCATCCCGTCCCGAGATCGAGGACACGCTGCGCGGGCGTGTCGAGCTGCAGTCCGGCGAGTGTGAGCGACGCACCGCCCACCCCCAGGACGTGTCCCGTCGGCAGGGCGCCGCCGAGCGCCGCCTCGTCGAGATCGCTCACGATCCACCACTGGCCGGAACCCGCGGCATCCGAGTAGTCCTGCGGACGCAGCAGCGCCGTCGGGGTGACCGCCTCGCCATCGATGCGAACCAGGCCCAGCCGCTCGAGGGCCGCAGCCCGCGCCGTGGGGAGTGCGGCGTCGACGTCGGCGACGGATGCCGGGTCGCCCAGGAACAGCAGACGGCTCAGGACCGCCAGCGCGTCGGTGCGGTCGGACAGGGCCCGGCGGGCGGGAGCGAGCAGTCCGCGGCCGATCGCATCGTCGGCGAGGGGACCCCACGCCGCCCGCACCGCGTCGGCCGTGTAGCCCGCCGCGGCGAGGTCCGCGCGGAGCGCGACGATCGAAGAGGGGTCGGGATGCCGGGAGTCGCTCACCCGTCCATTCAACCGGCCCTCGCGCCCAATCAGGGGCTCTGCAGGGCGGTGACCCTAGAATCGCTCTCGATGGTGCGGTCATGGATCGCACAGGAATCGACCTCTTCATGACCTTCATCTCGCCTGTTCCGGGCCGACGTCCGCCGCGCCGATCCCGTTGGCTCCGCGCGGCGACGGCAGCGACCGCCGCCATCGCCCTGAGTGCCCCCGCGCCGCTCGCCTTCGCCGCCGTCGAGGACTCCGGCGAGGAGCAGCCGCCGACCGCGGTGCTCGCGCCGACGAACAACGGCATCCTCCCGGCATCCGGTTCCCTCACCCTGACCGTCACAGCCGACAATCCGGGCACGGAGGCCCTCGCCGCGGGCGACGCGACCTTCGAGCTCGGAACCCGGCCATTGACGACCGGCGGCGCCCTCAGCTCCTGGCTCGACAGCGGGGCCGCGGCGGTCCCCTTCGCCGAGGTCGGCGAGACTGCTGTGCCCGAGATCGCAGCGGAGCAATCGGCATCCGAGTCGGTCTCCGTCGACACCGACGACGAGATCTTCGACGACAAGGATCCCGGGGTCTACCCGGCGCGCGTCGTCTACCGCACCGGCGACGAGACGGTCCGGGCCCGGACCGTCATCGTCGTGCCGCGCACCGGCGAACCGGCGAAGCAGGTCGGCGTCGTCGTCCCGATCACCGCCGGGCCGCAGTCGAGCGGGTCACTGAGCGCGGACACGCTCAGAACGCTGACCGCGGACGACGGCGATCTGCGCGGCCAGCTGAACGCGGTCGCCGGCACCGATGCGATCCTCGCGATCGACCCGGCGATCACCGCATCGATCCGCGCGCTCGGCTCCGCCGCTCCCGCCGACGCCGTCTCGTGGCTCGACGAGCTGATGTCGCTGCCCAACGACCGATTCGCCCTGCAATACGGCGACGCCGACCTCGCCGCCCAGGTCGGGGCGGGTGCGACATCACCGGCTCAGCTGGCCTCGTACGCCGCCTACCTCGATGCCGCGAACTTCGCCGCCGCGGGGGCTGCCGCGGGAGGCGCGACTCCGGAACCGACGCCGACGCCCGGTGCGGTCACGGTCCCCACGCTCGACGAGCTGCTCGACGTCGGCGCGGACCGCGACGCGGTCTTCTGGCCGGCGACGGGCACGGCCGGCGCCGAGACGGCGACGGTCCTCGGCGCCCTCACCGGGACGACCGACACGCCGGTGACCCTGCTCCCGAGCTCCGTCGTCCGAACGGATGCCGCGGCTCACGCCACCGCCGACGGCGCTGATCTCCTCGTCTACGACCGGGACCTGTCGGCCCTCCTCGAGCAGGCATCGACCTCGGCCGACGACACCGCCCGCGACAACGCCCTCGCCGAGTACACGGCGCGGGCGACGCTCAGCAGCCCTGCCGGCTCATTGCTGGTCACGGTGGACCGCGCGAACGGCCGCTCCGAGTCCGAACTCCGCGACGCGATCCAGGCCGCGACGGCGTTGCCCGGGTGGACGACGACCGACCTCGACGGCCTGCTCGCCGAGAGGCCCGCTACCGTCCGGCTCACCTCGATCGCTCCCGATGAAGACCGCATCGCGATGATCGACGACTTCCGCGACGCCCAGCCCGGCCTCCGGCTGATCGCCGGTGTGCTGGAGGACCCCGCCCTGCTCGCCTCATCGGAACGCGCGACGGAGCTGCAGCTCCTCGGCAACGCGTGGCGCGACGATCGCGAAGGATGGGATGCCGCGGTCCAGGCGCAACGCGACCGCATCGACACCTGGACCGACGGGGTGGCGCTCGTCCTCGGCGGTCCGATCACTCTCGCGGGCTCGTCCGCTCCGCTCGTGTTCACGGTGCGCAACGACCTGCCGTGGCCGGCGCGCGTGAATCTTCTCGCGACGCCCGGTGACGCGCGCCTCGTGATCGAGTCCACGACCGAGGTGAGCATCGGAGGGCAGCAGACCAGCCGTGTCGCCGTCCCCGTCTCGGCACTCGTGGGCAGCGGGGAGTCGTCCGTCGGCCTGCAGCTGCGGACACCCGCCGGTCTCGACATCGGTCCACGGGAGACCGTCCAGGTCTCGGTGCGTGCGGAGTGGGAATCGGTCGCCGTCGTCGTCCTCGCCGTCCTCGTCAGCGTCCTCCTCGTCTTCGGCGTCGTCCGCACGATCCGGCGTCGTCGACGGATGCCGGTGGACGCCTGATGGCCGGCCTCGGCCGCGCGAGCGCCACCGTCGCCGCCGGGACCATGGCGTCCCGGCTGACGGGCCTGATCCGCAACATCGTCCTCGCTGCGGCGCTCCCCGTTGTCGCCGGCAGTGCCGCGGACGCGTTCGCGGTCGCCAACGCGCTCCCGAACACGGTTTTCAACCTGATCTCGTCGGGCCTGCTCGCGGGCGTCATCGTGCCTCAGATCGTGAAGGCGGTCCGCACGCACGACGACCGAGGCGATGCCTTCGTCTCCAAGCTCCTGACGCTGGGGATGGTCGTCATGGCCGTCGTCACGGTCATCGCGGTGATCGCCGCGCCTCTGCTGATCCTCCTCTACGGCGGCAGGTTCACACCCGAGAAGCAGGCGTTGACGCTCGCCCTGGCCTACTGGTGCATCCCGCAGGTGCTCTTCTACGGTCTCTACGCGCTCGTCGGCGAGATCCTGAACGCGAACCGCGTCTTCGGTCCGTACGCGTGGTCCCCGATCGTGAACAACGTCGTCTCGATCCTCGGCTTCGGTGCGTTCATCTGGATGTTCGGCCCGCACACCGAGGTCACCGGCTGGACGCCCGGCATGGTCGCCGTGCTCGGCGGAACCGCCACGGCCGGGATCGTCCTGCAAGCCGTCATCCTGCTGTTCTTCTGGCGTCGCGCCGGGCTGCGCGTCCGACCCGACTTCCGGTGGCGCGGCCTCGGACTCGGCGACATCGGTCGCCTCGCCGGCTGGACGTTCCTGATGGTCGTCGTCGGTCAGATCGCGGGCGTCTTCCAGGTCAACATCGTCGGCGCGGCGTCCGGCACCGGCGCCGCGAATGCGAGCCTCCAGTTCGCGTGGCTGCTGTTCATGCTGCCGTTCTCGGTCATCGTGCTGTCCCTGGGGACGCCGTACTACACACGTCTCAGCGAACACGTCGCGGAGGGTCGCACCGACCAGGTGACCCAGGATCTCGCGTCGCTGACCCGGACGGTCGGGATATTCATGGTCGGCGTCCTCGCGGCCATCGTCGCGGCGATCGTGCCGTTGTCGCGGATCTTCACCGACAGTCCTGACAACGCCGTCGCCTTCGCCGCAGTCCTCGGCGCCTACCTCGTCGCACTGCTCCCCCTGTCGTTCCAGTTCGGCCTGCAGCGCACGTTCTACGCCTTGAAGGACACCCGCACCCCGTTCGTCTACACCCTCGTGCAGGCGGTCCTCGTCGTCGCGTCCGCACTGATCGCCAGCGCTCTCGTCGGTGCCGACCTGCTTCCGCTCGCCTGGCTGGCCGTCGCGATCGCGCTCGGGCAGTCCGTGGCGAACATCGTCCAGTTCTCCCTTGCCATCACGCTTCTCCGGCGCAAGATCGGTCCGCTCGGCCTGAGCGGCGCCGCCCGCGCCGTCATACGGTTCGCACTCGCGGCGATTCCTGCGGCGGCGGCCGGCGTCGGCGTCTTCCTCTGGGCCGGCGGTGTCCCGGGGTGGACCACGACGAACGGGCTCACGGGCTTCCTCGGCGCCGCCCTCATCGGCGGTGTCACCCTGGCTGTGTACGCCGCCATCCTCGCCGCGTTCCGCACTCCCGAGCTCGCCACGGCGGGCCGTGCGCTCCGCCGCTTCCTGCCCGGCCGCTGACACGAACGCGCGTCCCCAGGCGACGTGGAATGCCACGCGGCTAGCATTGGTTGGACGTGTCGGGGCGAGGAATTCCGCCCCGATGGAGAAGGGATTCATCGTGCGCAAGGTCATCATCATCGGCTCGGGCCCCGCGGGGTACACCGCGGCCATCTACGCAGCCCGCGCGAACCTGTCGCCGCTCGTGGTGGCGAGTTCGGTCGAGGCCGGCGGTGAGCTGATGAACACCACCGAGGTCGAGAACTTCCCCGGCTTCCCCGAGGGTGTCATGGGCCCGGACCTCATGGCCAAGATGCAGGAGCAGGCCGAGAAGTTCGGCGCCGAGGTCGTCTACGACGACGTCGTCTCGCTCGACGTCTCGGGCGACATCAAGAGCGTGACCCTCGGGCGCGGCGAGACTCACGAGGCCGAGGCGATCGTCTTCGCCACCGGCTCCGCTCCCCGCAAGATCGGCATCGAGGGCGAGACCCGCCTCTCGGGTCGCGGCGTCTCCTACTGCGCGACGTGCGACGGCTTCTTCTTCCGCGAGAAGGTCATCGCCGTCGTCGGCGGCGGCGACTCGGCGATGGAAGAGGCGACGTTCCTCACCAAGTTCGCGTCGAAGGTGTACGTCATCCACCGTCGCGACGAGCTCCGCGCCTCCAAGATCATGCAGGACCGGGCCAAGGCGAACGAGAAGATCGAATTCGTCTGGAACAGCGAGGTCATCGACGTGCTGGGTGAGGATGCCGTGACCGGCGTCCGCCTCCGCGACACCGTCGACGGTTCCGAGCGCGACCTGGCCCTGGACGGCGTGTTCGTCGCCATCGGCTACGACCCGCGGACCCACCTCGTGCACAACGTCCTCGACATCACCGAGCACGGAACGGTCTGGGTCGACGGTCGCACCTCGAAGACCTCGGTCGCCGGTGTCTTCGCCGCCGGTGACGTCATCGACCCGACCTATCGCCAGGCGGTCACGGCCGCCGGCAGCGGCACGGTCGCCGCTCTCGACCTCGAGCACTACCTCGCCGCTCGCGGTGACGCCGGGGCACCGGCGACGGACGCCTCGATCATCGACGGTCTCCCCGACGCCGAGGCCGACGCGGCCTGACCGCGGAACAATCGCGGCATCCGCTGCGTTCTCACCACTGACACGATCGTGTCGACCCCTAAGGAGACAGACATATGACCGCCAAGGCAACGAGCGAGAGCACCTGGCAGCAGGACGTCATCGACGCCGAAGGCCCCGTGCTGGTGGACTTCTGGGCCGAGTGGTGCGGACCCTGTCGCATGGTCGGGCCTATCCTCGACGAGATCCAGACCGAGAACCCCGAGAAGATCACGGTTTTGAAGCTCAACGTCGACGAGAACCCGCAGCTCGCCATGCAGTACCAGATCACGTCGATCCCGGCGATGAAGGTCTTCAACAAGGGTGAGGTCGAGAAGACGATCATCGGTGCGAAGCCGAAGTTCGCCCTCCAGCAGGACCTCGCCGACTACATCGGCTGAGACCCCCGCTTCACGAAGGACCCGCGCGACCCCGGTCGCCGGGTCCTTCGTCGTTTCGGGCGCCGTCACCGCGGATCCGCCGCACCAGCCGCGTCCAGAGGGACGGCCGAGTCGGATGGGTCTGTTCCCAGACCGCTCGTCGGATGCCGGTGCGCTCGATGTGCTGCGAACCGGGCAGATCGTCGACGGTGATACTCCCCCGCAGGAGCTGCACCGTCTGTCGCGGCAGGCTCAGGGTCGCGACGACGGCGTCGAGCAGAGCATCGTCATTCGGGTGATCCCGCAACGCGTCGAGCGCCGCGGCATCCGTCCCCCACTCGGCCAGTGCCGCCTGCGGATCCCGGGGACCGCGACGTGCGCTCAACGAGAGGTCGGCGCGAGCCAGCACCCGCTGCACGTCGGCGATCTCGCCCGCTCCCGTCAGGACGCCCTGCCAATCCGCTCGCCACGAGGCAGTGAGATCCGGGATGCCGCGCATCGCCCAGCGTCCTTCCGGTGGCTCGTCGTCGAGCGCGATCCGGCTGTAGACCTCGACGGTGAGCGCCCCACCCTCCAAGGACAGCCTCACGACCGGGCGCTGCGCGGGCGGCCAGTCCATGTGCGCATCGCCGTGCGTCTGCACCAGGTGCATGTCCCCTGCCGGCACGACGCTGAGTGAGCACTCGAGCTGCGCGGCGAGCCCCCGTCGCCGCTCCGGATCGATCGGCACGATGCCACCCACGACGAGGATGCGAGAGGGCGTTGCCACCGACGGTGCGACACGCGACGAGTCGCCCGATCCCCGTCGGCGAGCGGATGCCGCCAGCACCACCGAGCCTCGTTCGAGCCGCAGATCGGCTTGCCACTCCTCCGCGAATGCGGCGATGATGGGCGACGGATCCGCACGCACGAGTCGCCCTCCGTCATCCGTGGTGATGAGCCGGCCCCAGGCATCCACGGCGACGCGGACGAGGACCCGCTCATCCTCCAGTGCGGTGACCGCGGGCACACCGCGTGTGAAGAGGGATGCCGCGATGCGCTCGTGTGTCAGATCCCGCCCTCCACGGAGATCGAGATCGGCGATCAGAATCGATCTGGACACGTCCCGACCGTAGCCCGCTCGGGTGAACGGCAATGTTTCACGTGGAACATTCAGGAGGCGCGGACGGACACATTCCAGGTTCGGTGCGGCTCACTGCCGAGAAGGCGCCACACGGAGGCGCTCAGAGCCGGGTAGTCGAGTGCGATCTGACGCAGAACGCGGTAGTTGCGAGCCTCGGTCGGACGCTGCCCGCCATCGGAGGCGATGTTCTCGGCGCGCAGGGTCAGCACGACGAGCTCGTCGACGGTCGGCAGGTCCTCCATGAAGGCCCAGGGGTCCTCGCCGTCGCGGAGGCGTTCCTCGACCAGGACCGAGAGCTCATCCGATGCCTCCGCACGGAGTACCTCGAGACTGGCCCGTCGAGGAAGATTGGGACGATCACTCACCTTTCAAGCCTACGCTCGGACGCTGAGCGCGAGGCCCGCAGGGCACAGAATCAGGACGTGCCGAACTCGGTTTCGCCGAGCTCACCGAGGATCCGGTTCAGATCCTGGATCGTAGCGAAATCGATCGTGATCTGGCCTTTCCGTGCCGTCAGTGCGATCTTCACCTTCGTGTTGAGTCGGTCCCCCAGCCGCTCGGCGACGTCGTCGAGGTGGGCACGGCGCGTCCCCGCCTTCGGCAGTGGCCGGACTCGGTTCCCGATGGTCTTCGCCGCAGCCTCGGCCGCGCGCACCGACAGGTCCTCATTCACGATCTTGTCGGCGAGTCGCTGCATCGTGTCGACGTCGTCGACCGAGAGGATCGCGCGAGCGTGGCCGGCGCTCAGCACTCCCGCCGCGACTCGCTGCTGCACCGGCACCGGCAGGCGCAGGAGACGGATCGTGTTGCTGATCTGCGGGCGCGAGCGGCCGATCCGAGTCGCGAGCTCTTCCTGGGTGATCCCGAAGTCCTCGAGGAGTTGCTGATAGGCCGACGCTTCTTCGAGCGGGTTCAGCTGTGACCGGTGGAGGTTCTCGAGCAGCGCGTCGCGCAGGAGGTTCTCGTCCTCAGTCTCGCGCAGCACGGCGGGAATCGCCGTGAGGCCGGCCTCCCGTGCCGCACGGGTACGACGCTCACCCATGATGAGCTCGTACTCTCCGTCCTCGTTGCGGCGAACCACGACCGGCTGCAGGACGCCGAACTCACGAACGCTGTGCACGAGCTCGGCAAGATCATCCGCATCGAAATTCGTGCGCGGCTGGCGGGGGTTCGGAACGATGGCGTTCGGGTCGACCTCGATGAGGCGGGTTCCCGGAACGGCGACCAGGTCCGCGTCGGCCTCTGTAGCGGCAATCGACTGCTGCTCGGATCCGTCGCTCTTCGCCTCCGGCACTGATGCACCCGGGAAGAACACGTCCACGGGACGGGCTTCTGAGGAATCCTGGGTGGGAATGAGGGCGCCGATGCCTCGGCCCAGTCCGGTTCGCTTGGCCATCAGCCGGCTCCTTCTTCTGTTCTCTGCTCGTTGCCGCGGCGCGCGATCTCTACCGCGGCTTCGCGATAGGCGACGGCGCCGGCGGATTGTCCGTCGTAGGCGATGACCGTCTGTCCGAAGCTCGGAGCCTCGGATACGCGGACCGATCGCGGGATGACTGTCTTCAGGACCCGTTCCGGGAAATGTTCGCGCACCTCGTCTGCCACCTGCTGCGCGAGACGGGTGCGGCCGTCGTACATCGTCAACAGGATCGTCGACAGGTGCAGCGCGGGGTTGAGGTGCTTCTGGATCATCGAGACACTGCCGAGCAACTGGCTGAGGCCCTCGAGTGCGTAGTACTCGCACTGGATCGGGATCAGGACCTCGGTCGCGGCGGTGAAAGCGTTGATCGTGAGAAGTCCGAGCGACGGAGGGCAGTCGATGAAGACGAAGTCGACATGGTTCTCACTCAGATACGCGTCCAGGGCCGTTCGCAGGCGATGCTCGCGGGCGACCTTGGAGACCAACTCGATCTCAGCACCCGCCAAGTTGATGGTCGAGGGGGCGCACAGCAGATTCGGGGATTCCGGGCTGCTCTGGATGACATCCGCGAGCGGCTCGTCGTCGATGATCACGTCGTAGATGCTGGCCACGTCAGCACTGTGGGGGATCCCGAGGGCGGTCGACGCATTTCCCTGCGGATCCAGATCGATCACCAGAACACGTGCACCGACCGATGCGAGGCCAGCGGCGAGATTCACGGTCGTCGTGGTCTTACCCACGCCGCCCTTCTGGTTCGACACGGTGAGCACGCGCGTCGTGCCGTCGAACTCGACCTCGATCGCCGCCAATGCCTTCCGGCGCGACGTCAGATTCGCCAACTCGCGGGCGATCGGACTGTCGTCGAAAGAGAAGGGTGCGGGAGAGGTGGTATTCTCCGAATCCGGCACCTGATACTCCTGTCGTGTCGAGGACTATTCCACTGTAGTCGAGGCCTCCCCTGTCAGCGGATGAGCCTATGTTTCACGTGAAACGTGCGGTGGCGGGTGTTTCACGTGAAACATCGACCGTGCCACTAGCGCGGCACTGTTTCACGTGAAACATGACGGGTGTCAGCGCACAGTCGCGCGGATCACCCGTGTCGGCTCCTCGACGATGCCGTCGCCGATGGGCTCGACGCGGACATCCGACAACCGGAACTTGCGGACGATCTTCTCTGCTGCCGCGATCTCGTTCGCCGCGTTCGCGCCCTTCAGCAGGATCAACTCCCCGCCGTTCCGGACGAGGG
Source organism: Microbacterium sp. LKL04 (assembly GCF_900102005.1). NCBI lineage: Bacteria > Bacillati > Actinomycetota > Actinomycetes > Micrococcales > Microbacteriaceae > Microbacterium > Microbacterium sp. LKL04. The sequence continues at coordinate 2,480,950 of NZ_LT627736.1, forward strand.
GTGCGGTGATGGGGATGAGCGTACGGAATGCACTGAGCGCGCGCGCCGTCACCGCATCCAGGACGGGACCTTCCGTCCAGTCCTCGCCGCGCGCACGGACGATCTCGACGTTGTCGAGCCCCAGCGCGTCAGCCTGCTCGGTCAACCAGGCGATGCGCCGCTCCATCGGCTCGACGAGCACCCAGCGCACGTCGGGCCGCGCGATCGCGAGGACGAGGCCGGGGAGACCCGCACCGGATCCGATGTCGCCGACGCGAGATCCTGCGGTGAACAACGGAGCCGCAACGCCGCTGTTCAGAATGTGGCGCGTCCAAATGCGGGGGAGTTCGAGCGGACCGATGAGCCCGCGTTCCTCGCCCTGTGCGATCAGCGCTGCGGTGAACCGACGCGCGAGATCAACCCGATCGCCGAAGACGGATGCCGCGGCATCCGGTTCAGCCTCGGGTGTTTCACGTGAAACATCACCCACGGCGGAGAACCGTGTGGCGGTCCGCACCTTCGCCGTAGGACTCGGACACCAGGCCGTGTTCTGCGGCGATGTCGTGCACGAGCTTGCGCTCGTAGCTGGACATCGGTGGGAGGGATGCCTGCGAGGCACCGTCGTCGAGGCGCTCGAGGGCTCGCTCGACGAGCTTCTGCAGCTGGCCTCGACGGGCGTCACGGGATCCACCGACGTCCAGGATCAGACGCGAGAAGCGTCCCGTCTTCGTCTGCACAGCGATGCGGGTGAGTTCCTGAAGCGCCTGCACCGTGTCGGGATCGGCGAGCAGCGACAGCGCGCCGGCCTGCTCGTTCTCGACCGAGACGTAGGCGCGGCCCGCACGCACGTCGAGCGTCAGGTCGCCGTCGATGTCGGCGATGTCGAGGATCCCCTCGACGAAGTCGGCCGCGATGTCGCCTTCCTGCTCGAGCTCGTCGACGGTGGGCGCGGGGCGGGCGCCGGCGGTGTTGTCAGTCGTGGTCATCGTGAATCCTTCAGTCCTCGTCAGGACGAGCTGTCCTGCTTGCCCTTCTGAGCCTGCTTCTTGGCACGGTTCTTACCTACCGGCTGTTGACGCTTCGGCGCAGCCGCCTTCGCACGCTCCGCCTCTTCGAGCAGACGCTGCTGCTCGGCCTCGTACTTGGCCATCGGGATGACCTTGCCGGTGGCGTCGAGCGCCTTGCCCTTCTTCGCGAGACGCTCTTCGCGCGCCTTCGCGGCCTCGGAGCCGGGGGTCGGCAGGTTCCGGATGACGATGAACTGCTGGACCATGGTCCAGATGTTCGACGTGAACCAGTACATGACCACGCCGAGGGGGAAGAAGACACCCGAGAAGATGAAGGCGAGGGGGAGGACGTAGAGCATGATGCGCTGCATCTGGTACGCCTGGCCGGTCTTGGCCTCGGGGGACAGGTTCTTCGAGATGATCTGCAGCTGCGTGAAGAACTGCGACAGGATCATCAGGATGACGAGGATCACGAGGATCACGACCGTCGCGGTCTGATTCGTGTTGATCGCGTCGATCATGTTGACGTGCAGCGGCGCGACACCGAAGAGCTCGGCGTTGTAGAACTCGCGCGTCAGCGTGGCATTGAGAAGGCCGGTGCCACCGACGCCCCACTCCGCGTGCCGCTTGACCTCGCTGAGCGTGTAGAACATGCCGAGAAGGATCGGCATCTGCACCAGGAGTGGAAGGCAGCTCGACAGCGGCGTCGTGCCGTGCTTCTTGTACATCGCCATGGTCTCGCGGCTCATGGCCTCGCGAGAGAGCTGGTCGCGCTTGCCGCGGTAGCGCTCCTGGATCTTGCGCATCTCGGGCGCGAGCTCCATCATCTTGCGCTGGCTCTTGATCTGCCGCACGAACAGCGGGATCAGCGCGGCACGCACGACGATGACGAGACCGACGATGGACAAAACCCAGGTCAGACCCGCATCCGGCTGCAAACCGATGGACGTGAAGATCCAGTGCCAGAAGACGAGGATCGCCTCGACGACGAACTTGAACGGCCACAGGATGACACTGAAGAAGTCCGTGCCGCCGGGTTTCGGGGTCGTCGGGTTCGGAAGGGGCGGCAGGGTCGCCGCGGCGGCGAAGAGATCCACCAAGGATCAGTCCTTTCTGCGGGGCACGACGAAGCCGTGCGAAGTCAGGTCGTGCCGGAAGTGCGTGTGGGCGGGGACATCATCGATGCCGCCCGCTGCCCACGGGTGGCATCGTGCGAGGCGGGCGGCTGCGAGTGCCGACCCTTTGATCACACCGTGCTGCTGCACCGCGCCGAGTGCATAGGCCGAACACGAGGGATAGTACTTGCAGACATCGCCGTACGTCTGGGAGATGGTGGCGCGGTATCCGTGCAGGAGACCGATCACGGCGTTGCGGGGGAGAAGGACGAGGGATGCCGGCAGTGCTGCGGCATCCACCACCGCTTCTCCTCGCGTGTAGGAGGGGAGAGGTGCGGAGCTCACGCGGCGGCCTTCCGTTCGAGGCATCGCACGACCTCGGTGCGCAGCGCCGCGTAGTCGGCGGATGCCGCAGACGGCAGCACGCGGATCACCACGTCGGCCCCGGGACGGACGCCGTCGAGGGCTTCCGCGCAGATCGCCTTAAGGCGCCGCCTCACGGTATTGCGCACGACAGCGCCCCCCACGCGCTTGCTCACGATGAAGCCGAAGCGTGGGGGGCGCTGCTCAGAAGTGCTGACCACATGGGTCACGGTGTGCGCTGCCGCACAGCGAGAACCTCCGCGGACGACGGAACGGTAGTCCGCCCCGCGGGTGATGCGATTCCCGCGCGCCAGCACCGTGTGGCGTCAGGCCGAGAGCTCGGTGCGCCCCTTGGAGCGACGAGCCGAAAGGATGGCGCGGCCGGCGCGGGTGCGCATACGGGCGCGGAAGCCGTGCTTCTTGGCGCGGCGGCGGTTGTTGGGCTGGAACGTGCGCTTGCTCATGAAGATCACTCCGGAAAGGCGGGGTCACCCGAACGCTCGAGACCGGGGACACAGGTACATGGGGGACCCACGCCGAAAAGGCGCAAGTCAACCGACCTAGGATACGTCGAGATTCCTGAGATCCCAAACTCGTCACACCGACCGGCCATTATCCACCGGTGGTCGAACGCCGCTGGCGACGACACGCGGGCCGGTTCTACAGTGGGTTTTGCCTTGCGCTGCCCAGATGACTAGCGTGATCCGGACACTTATCCACAGGTTGTGCACAGTCCCGTACACACCATTGTCCACACCCCAGGAGGGTCATGTCCGAGCACGAACTTCCAGATGTCCCCGTCTGGACCGCTGTGCTCGACGTCCTCGCTCACGACGACCGCGTCACTCCGCAACTGCACGGGTTCGTGAACCTCGCCGTCGCACAGGGCGTCATGAGCGGCACCCTGTATCTCGACGTGCCCAACGATCTGACCGCCGGCCAGTTCAACAAGCGCCTGCGCGGCCCGATCATGGAGGCCCTCGCCCAGGTCGACGCCGAACCGGCCGCCAGCACGTTCCGCGTCGTGGTGAACCCCGAACTCGGCGACGCCCACCTCACCGCGCCCGTCCCCGTGCAGTCCGCTCTCGCACCGACGCCCACGGCCCCGATCCGCCCGAACGCCGAGGACTACAGCGAGCAGGCGGCACCGGCATCCCGCAACGACACCCGCCTGAACCCGAAGTACACCTTCGACAACTTCGTCATCGGTCAGTCCAACCGCTTCGCACACGCCGCGGCCGTCGCCGTCGCGGAAGCTCCGGCCAAGGCGTATAACCCGCTGTTCATCTACGGCGACTCGGGACTCGGCAAGACCCACCTCCTGCACGCGATCGGCGACTACGCGATCAACCTCTACACGGGTATCAAGGTGCGGTACGTGTCGAGCGAGGAATTCACGAACGACTTCATCAACTCGATCGTCAACAACCGGGCGTCGGCGTTCCAGGCGCGCTACCGCGACGTCGACATCCTGCTCATCGACGACATCCAGTTCCTCCAGGGTCGCGCCGAGACCCAGGAAGCCTTCTTCCACACCTTCAATCAGCTGCACGACCACGACAAGCAGGTCGTGATCACGAGCGATGTCCCGCCCCGGCACCTCACCGGCTTCGAGGACCGGATGCGGAGCCGCTTCGAGTGGGGCCTCATCACCGATGTGCAGGCCCCCGACCTCGAGACCCGTATCGCTATCCTGCGCAAGAAGGCCCAGTCGGAGCGACTCCAGGTGCCGGACGAGGTCCTCGAGTACATCGCCACCAAGGTCTCGAGCAACATCCGGGAGCTCGAGGGCGCGCTCATCCGCGTCTCGGCTTTCGCGAGCCTCAACCGGTCGAACCTCGACATCTCGCTCGCGCAGACCGTGCTCCGCGACATCGTGGACCAGGACGACGCAAACGTCATCTCGCCGACCGACATCATCTCCGCGACGGCCCAGTACTTCCGCCTCACAGTCGACGACCTCTACGGATCGAGCCGGTCGCAGTCGGTCGCGACCGCTCGACAGATCGCGATGTACCTGTGCCGCGAGCGGACGAGTCTGTCACTGCCGAAGATCGGTCAGCTCTTCGGCAACCGCGATCACACGACGGTCATGTACGCCTACAAGAAGATCAGCGAACTCATGAAGGAGCGTCGCTCGATCTACAACCAGGTGTCGGAGATCACGTCGCAGCTGGGCCGCTCCGGCCGCTGACGGACGCACACGCCCGAGCGTTCGGGCGTACTTGACACGCTCCCGGACTCACCCCCACAATGCGGTTTCCCACAGTGTGGAAAGCCTGTGGATAACTGTGCGGCGACGGCCCTCAGATGTGAACGAACGGCGGCCGCCTGTGGATGAAGGTCTGAACGCGACATCGTCGACGTCCGCGTTGTCCCGCGAGTTTCCGCAGCCCGTGCACAAGTTACACAGATGTGGTTCCGGCTCGGCGACTGGGATCCACCGACTTATCCACAGTTTCCACAACTGTTAACAAGAAGACAGAGAACTATCTAATGAGAACCCGGTCCGATCACACCGAGGGGTGAGATCCGGCTCCGCTCGATCCACGCAGAGACGCTTCCGGACCGGCTCGACATGGGCACTAGCATGAGAGGGCCCATCTCGCCGTCAAGGGAGCATCCGTGAAGTTCCACGTCAACCGCGACGTATTCAGCGAAGCCGTGTCGTTCGTGGTGAAGCTGCTCCCGCAGCGGAACCCCCAGCCGATCCTCGCCGGCGTGCTCATCGAAGCGACCGACGACGGTCTGTCGCTGGCCGCATTCGACTACGAGGCATCCGCTCGCACCCGCATCGACGCGACCGTCGACGAACCGGGCACGATCCTCGTGCACGGCCGGCTCCTCTCCGAGATCGCCAGCCGGCTGCCGAACGCTCCCATCCAGATCACGCAGGACGCCGACGGCGAGATCCTCCTGACCTGTGGGTCGGCGCGCTTCACCCTCGCGGCCATGCCGGTCGCCGAGTACCCGGCGATTCCCGAGGTCTCGGGGGATTCGGGCCTCGTCCCGGGCGACGACTTCTCGACGGCCATCGCGCAGGTCGCGTTCGCGGCATCCCGTGACGACGTCACCCCCGTGCTCACCGGCGTCCAGCTCGAGGTCACCGGGAACGAGCTCAGCCTCGTCGCCACGGACCGTTACCGGGTCGCTCTCCGTGAGATCAACTTCGACAGCGGCGCCGTCGCCCGCGAAGAGGCGACCACGGCGCTGGTTCCCGCTCGCACCCTGACCGAGGTCGGCAAGACGTTCGCCCACGCCGGTGACATCCAGGTGTCGTTCTCGGGATCGGGTGATCGCGAGATCATCGCCTTCACCGCGGGCAACAAGACCGTCACGTCGCTCCTGATCAAGGGCAACTTCCCCCCGGTCCGGCGCCTCTTCCCGGCGCAGACCGAGCACTACGCCGTCGTCAACACCGCCGAGCTCGCCGAAGCGGTCCGCCGCGTCTCGCTCGTGCTCGACCGCTCCGCGCCGCTGCGGTTCACGTTCTCGGACGAGGGCGTGTCGATGGATGCCGCAGGCACCGAGCAGGCTCGCGCGACCGAATCGGTCGACGCGACGCTCGCCGGTGACGAGGTCACGCTGGGTCTGAACCCGCAGTACCTGCTCGAGGCCCTCGGTGCGGTGAAGAGCGAGTTCACGCGTGTGACGTTCACCTCCAGCGAGAACGCGAACAAGCTCAGCCCCGTTCTCATCACGCCGCAGACCTCGGGCACGCCCGAGAGCTTCAAATACCTGCTGCAGCCGAACCTGCTGCTGCGCTGACCCCGTCGTCCGTCCACCTCGAGGCGTGTCGGTGCCTCGAAGGAGGGTGAGCTGGTGATCGTGGAGCATCTGAGTCTCGTCGACTTCCGCAACTACGCGTCGGCCGAGGTGGGCCTCGTCGCCGGTCCGAACGTCTTCGTCGGCCGTAACGGTCAGGGCAAGACGAATCTCGCCGAGGCGATCGGCTACTTCGCGACGCTCGGCTCGCACCGCGTCTCACAGGACGCGCCGATGGTCCGTTACGGAGCGGATGCCGCCTTCGTCCGCGCGCGGCTCGGTTACGGCGACCGGCGCATCCAGCTCGAGGCGCAGCTCAACCGGTCCGGGTCGAACAAGGCGCGGGTCAACGGCTCGCCGGTACGGACCTCCGAACTCCCGCGCTACGCGCAGGTGGTGCTGTTCGCCCCCGAAGACCTGCAGATCGTCCGCGGCGATCCGTCGTCGCGCCGTCGGTTCGCCGATCAGCTGCTCGTGCAGCGCTCCCCCCGCATGACCGGTGTGCTGGCCGACTACGACCGCGTACTCAAGCAGCGCACCGCCCTGCTGAAATCCGCGCGGGCCAGGAGCCTCAAGGCAGAGCAGCTCACGACCCTCGACGTCTGGGACGACAAGCTCGTCTCGCTCGGGACCGAGATCATCCTGGCGCGGCTCCGTCTGGCGGAGGACCTCGCGCAGCCGATGCGCGATGCCTACGAGGCGATCGCCGGCGCCGATCACGGCCCGCAGCTCGAATGGATGCTGACCGTGGAGGGTGCCGACCCCGAGGACGACGGCGCTGCCGTGACGCAGACGGGTTCGGCGATCGGAGCGGACGCGATCGCGGCATCCTTCCGCGCCGGTCTCGCCGCGAAACGCGCGCAGGAACTCGAGCGCGGTGTGACCCTCGTCGGGCCGCACCGGGATGATCTGCTCCTCCGGCTCCGCGGGCTCCCCGTGAAGGGATACGCGTCGCACGGCGAGTCGTGGTCGACCGCGCTGTCGCTGCGATTGTCGTCGGCGCAGCTCCTGCGCGACCAGTTGCGACTCGGTGACCCGATCGTCATCCTCGACGACGTCTTCGCCGAACTCGACGCCGATCGTCGGACACGTCTGGCGGGGGTCGTCGCGGACTTCGAACAGGTCATCGTCACCGCCGCCGTCGAGGGTGACGTCCCCGAGGCCCTCCGCGTCCGGACCGTCCGTGTCGAGGCGGGAACGATCGTGGCGGATGCCGATGTCTGACGCCGGCGGCATCCCCGAGACGGTCTCCACTTACCTGCGCCTGCGCGGTCTCGAGCCCTCCGCGGCCAAGAAGCGCCGCAAGCGGCGGCGGAACGACGACGACGAGAACCAGCCGTTCACGTCGGGGCGGGACCCGAAGGGAATGGGCGATCTGCTCGCCGACCTCACGCGTCAGTCCGGATGGGACGTGCAACTCGCCAAGGAGGACCTCGTCCTCAAGTGGGCCGAGGTCGCCGGTGAGGAGACGGCGCGTCACGCAGATCCCGTCGCGCTGAGCGACGGTGTGCTCACCGTCCAGTGCGATTCGACCGCGTGGGCGAAGAACCTGCACCTCATGCGCGCGACGATCGTGACGGAGCTCATCCGACGGTTCCCCGAAGCCGGCGTCGAATCGGTCCGTTTCGTGGGCCCGGACGTCCCCTCATGGAAATGGGGCCCCAGAGCCGTTCCAGGGCGGGGCCCTCGCGATACCTACGGGTGAGGCACGTCCCGCACCCTCCGAGAAGCTTTCACGCGCTCACAGCGCCGTTCAGCCGCTCATAGCGCCCCCTTTCCGATAGACTGGGAGGAAGGCCTGAACGATGGATGTGGAGCGCACGAAACCGATGACGTCAGAAACCCCCGACACCGTTCCCGAAGACCCCGAAACTCCCGCCGAGCCCCGGATTCCCGCCGAATACGGCGCCTCTGAGATCCAGGTTCTGGAGGGTCTCGAAGCGGTTCGCAAGCGGCCCGGCATGTACATCGGTTCCACCGGTGAGCGCGGCCTCCACCACCTCGTGTACGAAATCGTCGACAACTCCGTCGACGAGGCTCTCGCGGGGTACTGCGACACGATCCACGTGACGATCCTCGAGGACGGCGGACTCCGCGTGGTCGACAACGGTCGCGGCATCCCCGTCGACCCGCACTCGTCCGACCCCAGCAAGTCGACCGTCGAGGTCGTTCTCACGGTCCTCCACGCCGGCGGCAAGTTCGGCGGCGGCGGCTACGCCGTCTCGGGTGGTCTCCACGGCGTCGGTTCGTCGGTCGTCAACGCGCTGTCGACGCGCTTCGAGGTCGAGATCGCACGTCAGGGACACGTGTGGCGTCAGACCTTCTCGGGAGGCGGCAAGCCCGAGGCCCCGCTGGCCAAGGGCGAGGAGAGCGACAAGACCGGGACGACCATCACGTTCTGGCCCGACGGGTCGATCTTCGAGACGACCGAGGTCGACTACAACACGCTGCGCACCCGGTTCCAGCAGACGGCGTTCCTGAACAAGGGGCTGCGCATCACCCTGACCGACGAGCGTCCCGAAGCGATCGACGTCGTGGATCTTCCCGAGGGCGGGTCGGAGACGGCCCAGCGCCACGACGACTTCCTCTATGAGCGCGGCCTCGTCGACTACGTCGAGTACCTCAACAAGGTCCGCAAGGCCGAGGTCATCAACGACGAGATCATCGAGATCGAGTCCGAGGACACGGTCCGCCACATCTCGCTCGAGCTCGCGATGCAGTGGACCTCGGGCTATACCGAGAACGTGTTCACCTTCGCGAACACGATCAACACCCATGAGGGTGGCACCCACGAAGAGGGCTTCCGCGCGGCGATGACGATGTACATCAACCGCTATGCGAAGGAGAAGGGCCTCCTCAAGGACAAGGACGAGAACCTCGCGGGCGAGGACATCCGTGAGGGCCTCACCGCCGTCATCTCGGTGAAGCTGTCCGAACCGCAGTTCGAGGGGCAGACGAAGACCAAGCTCGGCAACACCGAGGCGAAGGCCTTCGTCCAGAAGGTCGTCGGCGACCAGCTCATGGACTGGCTCGACCGCAACCCGCAGCAGGCCAAGCTCATCATCACGAAGGCCATCGAGGCCGCGACTGCACGTATGGCTGCGCGCAAGGCGCGCGAGACCGCCCGTCGCAAGAGCGTCTTCGAGTCGGCATCCATGCCGGAGAAGCTCAAGGACTGCACGAGCAAGGACCCGTCGATCAGCGAGATCTTCCTCGTGGAGGGTGACTCCGCCGGTGGGTCGGCCGTCTCCGGTCGCGACCCGGAGCGGCAGGCGATCCTTTCGCTGCGCGGCAAGATCCTCAACGTCGAGAAGGCGCGGCTCGACCGGGCGCTCGGAAACGCCGAGATCCAGGCGATGATCCAGGCGTTCGGCGCGGGCATCGGACCGGACTTCGACATCGAGAAGGCCCGGTACCACAAGGTCGTCCTGATGGCGGATGCCGACGTCGACGGCCAGCACATCACGACGCTTCTGCTGACGCTGCTGTTCCGCTACATGCGCGGGCTCGTCGAGGCCGGTTACGTGTACCTCGCGCAGCCGCCGCTGTACCGACTCAAGTGGTCGAACGCTCCTCACGAGTACGTCTACAGCGACGCCGAGCGCGACGCGCTGCTGCGCGAGGGCGCATCCGCGGGCCGCCGCATCCCCAAGGACAACGGCGTGCAGCGCTACAAGGGTCTGGGCGAGATGAACGCCAAGGAGCTGTGGGAGACGACGATGGACCCCGAGACGCGCACGCTGCGTCAGGTCACCATCGACGATGCCGCGGCGGCCGACGAGATCTTCTCCGTGCTGATGGGCGAGGACGTCGAGGCGCGGCGCGGATTCATCCAGCGCAACGCCAAGGACGTGCGGTTCCTGGACATCTGAGTCCGCCGCATCCGCCCCTGCACTCCGACGACGACGAACGAAGACTGAGAGAACATGGCTGACGAAGAGCGTCCCGACCCGACTGCCGGCTACTCGCACGGCAACATCGACCAGGTCGACCTCCAGGTCGAGATGCAGCGGAGCTACCTCGACTACGCGATGAGCGTGATCGTGGGGCGTGCGCTGCCGCGCGTCGAGGACGGCCTCAAGCCCGTCCACCGTCGTGTCATCTACGGCATGTACGACGGCGGCTACCGTCCCGACAAGAGCTACTCGAAGTGCGCCCGCGTCGTCGGCGAGGTAATGGGTCAGTACCACCCGCACGGTGACAGCGCGATCTACGACGCGCTCGTCCGCCTCGTGCAGCCCTGGTCGCTGCGCTACCCTCTCGCCGACGGTCAGGGCAACTTCGGCTCCCCCGGCAACATGGGCGCCGCCGCCCCGCGGTACACCGAGACGAAGATGGCGCAGCTCGCGCTCGAGATGGTCCGCGACATCGACGAGGACACCGTCGACTTCGAGGACAACTACGACGGCCGGACCCGTGAGCCGGTCGTCCTCCCCTCGCGCTTCCCGAACCTCCTGGTCAACGGGTCGGTCGGCATCGCCGTCGGTATGGCCACGAACATCCCGCCGCACAACCTGCGCGAGGTGGCCGACGGCGTCATGTGGGCGCTGCAGAACCCGGATGCCTCCCGCGAAGAGCTCCTCGACGCGCTGATCGAGCGCATCCCCGGGCCCGACTTCCCCACCGGTGCGCAGATCCTCGGCACCAAGGGCATCCGCGAGGCGTACCGCACCGGCCGCGGCTCGATCACGATGCGCGCCGTCGTGAACGTCGAGGAGATCCAGAACCGCACCTGCCTGGTGATCACGGAGCTCCCGTACCAGGTCAACCCCGACAACGTCGCCGCCAAGATCACGGCTCTCGTGCGCGAGGGCAAGCTCAGCGGCATCGCCGACATCCGCGACGAGACGAGCGACCGCACGGGTCAGCGACTCGTCATCGTGTTGAAGCGGGATGCCGTCGCGAAGGTCGTCCTCAACAACCTGTACAAGCACACGCAGCTGCAGGAGAACTTCGGCGCGAACATGCTCGCGATCGTCGACGGCGTGCCGCGCACGCTGCCGATCGACGGCTTCATCAGCTACTGGCTGACGCACCAGTTCGAGGTCATCGTCCGCCGCACCCGGTACCGGTTGCGCGAGGCCGAGAAGCGCATGCACATCCTGCGCGGCTACCTCAAGGCGCTCGATGCGCTCGACGAGGTCATCGCCCTCATCCGCCGCTCCCCTACGGTCGATGAGGCGCGCGAGGGCTTGAAGGCGCTCCTCGACGTCGACGACGCGCAGGCCGATGCGATCCTCACGATGCAGCTGCGCCGCCTGGCGGCCCTCGAGCGCCAGAAGATCGTCGACGAGGCGACCGAGCTCGAGCTCAAGATCGCCGACCTCAACGACATCCTCGCCTCGCGCGACCGGCAGAGCGCTATCATCGGCGACGAACTCGGCGAGATCGTGGCGAAGTTCGGGGATGAGCGTCGCACGCACATCCTGCACGGTTACGACGGCGACATGTCGATGGAGGACCTGATCCCTGAAGAGGAGATCGTGGTCACCGTCACGCGCAACGGGTACGTCAAGCGCACGCGCAGCGACAACTACCGCTCGCAGCACCGTGGCGGCAAGGGAGTGAAGGGCGCGCAGCTGCGCGCCGACGACATCGTCGAGCACTTCTTCGTGTCGACCACGCACCACTGGCTCCTCTTCTTCACGACCAAGGGTCGCGTCTACCGCGCGAAGGGCTACGAGCTCCCCGAGGGCGGGCGCGACGCGAAGGGCCAGCACGTCGCGAACCTCCTGGCCTTGCAGCCGGGCGAGGACGTCGCCCAGATCCTCGACATCCGCGACTACGCCACGGCCGAGTACCTCGTCCTCGCCACGCGCGACGGCAAGATCAAGAAGACGGCCCTCACGGAGTACGACACCAACCGTCAGGGCGGCATCATCGCGATCCGTCTGCGTGGTCAGGACGAGGAGAACGGCGATGAGCTCGTCAGCGCGATGCTCGTCGACTCGACCGACGACCTGCTGCTCGTCTCGCGGCTCGGCATGTCGCTGCGCTTCACGGCGAGCGATGAGTCCCTCCGCCCGATGGGCCGGTCGACCGAGGGTGTGAAGGGCATGTCCTTCCGCGACGGCGACAGCCTGCTCTCGGCATCCGTCGTCCGTGACGAAGGATTCGTCTTCGTCGTCACCGAAGGCGGGTACGCCAAGCGCACGGCCGTCGATCAGTACCGCGTGCAGGGCCGCGGTGGTCTGGGCATCAAGGTCGCCAAGCTGCACGACGACCGCGGCGAGCTCGCCGGCGGGCTGATCGTCAGCGCGGACGACGAGGTCCTCGTGGTTCTTGCCAGCGGCAAGGTGGTACGCTCGGCCGTTGCCGAGGTGCCCGCCAAGGGCCGCGACACAATGGGCGTGGTCTTCGCCCGGCCCGACGACGACGACCGGATCCTCGCCATCGCCCGAAACGGCGAGCGTGGACTGGCCGAAGCTGCAGCCGATCCTGAAGCCGCCTCGGCTCCCGAGACCACCGAAGAGAGTGACGCATGAGCTCTGTTGCCGACAAACTCGCCAAGAAGTCCTCGAGCCGGACGACCGCCAAGCAGGTCCGCCTCCGTCTCGTCTACGTCGACTTCTGGTCGGCCGTGAAGCTGTCGTTCCTGGCTGCGGTCGCTCTGGCGATCGTCACGGTCGTCTCGACCCTGCTGATCTACCTCGTGATCAGCTCGACGAACCTGATCGGTCAGGTCGACGCGCTGCTCGGTGCGGTCAACGGTGAGAACTCGTTCACGCTCGGGTCCGTCATCAACCTGCCCCAGGTGATGGCGTTCGCCGCTGTCGTCGCGATCCTCAACCTCATCGTCGTGACCGTGCTGGGCGCAGTCATGGCCGGTATTTACAACCTCATGGTCAAGGTCACCGGAGGACTGCTCGTCGGCTTCACCTCGAACTGAGTCGGATGCCGCGGCATCCCGTCACACGACGGAGGTGCCCAGCAGCAGACCCAGCGCCCACGTGACGGCGAGGGCGAGTGCCCCGCCGACCACGAGCCGGGTGACGGCTCGACGCTTGCCGGCGCCGCCCAGGCGGGCCGAGATCGTTCCGGTCAGCGCGAGCGCGACGAGCACAGCGGCGAAGGTGGTCGGAACGCGCCATTCCGCGGGTGGCAGCAGGATCGCGAGGAACGGCAGCAGAGCGCCGAGCGTGAACGCGATCGCCGACGAGAGAGCGGCCTGCCACGGGCTCGTGAGTTCGTCCGGGTCGATGCCGAGCTCGATGTCGAGGTGAGCACCCAGCGCGTCGTGGGCGGTGAGTTCCTCGGCCACCTTGCGTGCCGTCTCTTCGGACAGTCCCTTCTCGCGGTACAGCTCCGTCAGCTCTGCGAGCTCCTGCTCCGGCATCTCGGCGAGCTCGCGCTTCTCCTTCTCGATCAGCGCGCGTTCCGTGTCGCGCTGACTGCTCACCGAGACGTACTCGCCGAGCGCCATCGAGATGGCCCCGCCGACGAGCGCGGCGGAGGAGGCCGTGATGATCGGCCCGAGGTCCGTCGTCGCGCCGGCGACGCCGACCGCGACAGCCGCGACGGAGACGATGCCGTCGTTCGCTCCGAGGACTCCGGCGCGCAGCCAGTTCAGTCGTTGTCCGAGGCCGGCGCCCTGCGGCTCGGCGTGCATGGTCGTGCTCATGAGCCCAGTGAACCAGAACGGCGGCATGCGACGGGCCCCGCCGGTCGCGCGGATTCGTCAAACAGTGCCATCGTCGGGTAAAGTCTTGGAGGTTGCAGGCGTGAGCCGGCAACGACGGGGCTATAGCTCAGGCGGTTAGAGCGCTTCACTGATAATGAAGAGGTCCCAGGTTCAAGTCCTGGTAGCCCCACCGTCACCGCACCGGGGGCCTTAGCTCAGTTGGTAGAGCGCCTGCTTTGCAAGCAGGATGTCAGGAGTTCGAATCTCCTAGGCTCCACAGTCAGAAAGCCGGAATCCCCACGGATCCCGGCTTTCTCCCGTTCCGCACCTCTTCCTTCAGGGCATCTTGCGCGAATCTTGAGCGAGCCTTGCGCTGCGCTTGCGTTCGGATGGCGACGATGAAGGTGTCGCCGATGGCGCCGATGACCCGCAGCTTCGGCCCAGCGATGAGCAGAAGTCCCGCGTGGGCAGCGGGATCTTTGGGGATCCGCTCGCGACATCAGCCTGGGACGTACGGTTGGGGATCCTGCGTCCCAGGCAGTCGCCTGCCACCACGTCCAGGACCGCCCATCCTCTAGGGTGAACGCGTGGACATCCGCGTTGCTGCCTACGCCGTCGTCGTCGACGACCACCGCATCCTGCTCGCCCATTGGAACAGCCCCACGCGACCCGCGTGGACGATGCCCGGCGGAGGGCTGGGTCCCGGTGAGGATCCGATGGATGCCGCGGTCCGGGAGGTCCTCGAGGAGACGGGGTTTCACGTGGAACTCGACGGAATCCTGGGCACCGACTCCCAGGTGATCGCCGAGAAGGACCGGTTCCACGGCAGTGGACCGATCCAGGCCCTCCGCATCGTCTACCGAGCCCACGTCGTCGGTGGCGAGCTCCGGAACGAGGAGGAGGGCTCGACGGATGAGGCCGCCTGGTTCCCTGTGAGGGAGGTTGCGGCCCTGACCCGGGTCGGTCTGGTCGACACGGCGATGCGGATGGCGGGGCTCATCGCCTGACCATGCGCCTCTTCGCGCAAAGCGTTCTGAGGTACGCGATGACGGCGTCTGTCTTCTCGGGGCAGAACGCCGTCGGTGCCATCCCGATGATCGCCGGGGCGCTCTCACTGGTCAGGAACGATTCGGCCGTCGTGATTAAGCGGTCGACGGACTTCTCGATGGACATGCTTTCGAGGTCGGCGCAGAACGCGCGGGAGATGGCGAGGGACTCGGCGAGATCGACGTCGGGGAACTCCTCGGCCATCTGCTTCTTGAACGCCTCGACCATCTTCGGCTCGTCTCCGGGACAGTAGGTCTCGACGGCCGGCGGGACGATGATCTCCACGGCCTCGTCGCCATACTGTTCACGGATCTTGTCATTGAAGACCCCGTATCCCAGCAGATAGCCCTTGTCATCGTCGTACAGGTCTTCGCAGAGCTGGTGCACCATCGGGATGAGCGTGTCCATGTCGGCCTCGGGCAGCCTGGCCGCGATCTCAGCGGTGAAGGCGGCGTCCTCTGCCGACGTGGTCTGCGTGGGAGATGCTGACGGCGTCGCCGACGCACCGCCCGCCGTCGACGTGCCTGCGCAGCCGACCAAGGTCAGCGCCGCGACGACCACGGTGAGGATAGAAAGCAGACGGCGCGAGACAGCGGAGGTCATGCCATCATGCTGGTCGACGTCTGGAATGGCGACAACGCGTGGCGCCGGGTACCCCGCGTGCCGTAATGAGCGGTCAGACCCGCCGTTCGCCCATCGATTGCGAGATGTCTGCGACGACGGCATCGTAGGAGCGAATGAGGTCATCGGCGTCGACGAACAGGCTGAAGCCGTGCGCGCCGGCTCCCATAGCGATCTGCTTGCCGACGATGCTCGCGTCGGCGTAGACCGGCCAGGCGGTCGTGCTGCCGATCGGCGTGATCGTTCCCCGTTCGTAGCCGGTCGCAGCGAGCGCCAGCTCGGGCTCCGGGAGACGCAGCTTGTTCACGCCCACCACCGCCCGCAGTTTTGGCCAGGAGATCGCCCGGTCACCGGGGATGAGGGCGAACAGATAGGTGTCGTCACTGCGCTTGACGACGAGGGTCTTCACGATGTCGGATGCCGCGAGCCCGAGAAGTTCCGCGGCCTCCTCGAGGCTCCCGGCCGCGGGGCGAGCGACGAACTGCACCGACAAAGACCGGGAGCGCGCCGCTTCAGCGACGCGCTCCGACGGTACGGGCGTGGATTCAGGCATCCGGCGCGCGCAGCGGGTCGTCCGCCACCCACAGCTCGTCGTCTGCGCGAAGCGTCTGCCACGCGGCGTAGAGCACACCGGCCGTCGCGGCGACGCCGAAGATGATGGCGAGGACGCCACCGGCGCCGAGCCCCTTCTTCTTCTGCGGAACCGACAGCTTCTTGGTGGCCTTCTTGCCCGCCTTGGCGGCGTTCTTGCGGAACGAGTCGGCGTCGAAGCCGCCGAGGCCCTTGCCCTTCGACAAGCGGTGGCGCTGGTCGTTGGCGACATCCCACACCGAGAGTGCGGTTCCCACGACGGCACCGGCAGCCGGAACGACGGCGCCGTTGAGCACCTTGCGTCCCGTCTCGACGCCGCGGTCGACGTAGGGAGCGGCGTAACGCTCGTAGGAGTGCTTGGCAGCGGGCACGACGTGGTCGTGGTTGTACTTGCCGAGCTGGCGACCCGCCTCACGGGCGACGTCACCGGCCTGACCGACGAGCACCTGCTGCGACTCCCACAGGTTCGCTGCCTGCTTCTGCAGCTTGCGGAGTTCCTTCTTGGTCTTGCGGTTGAGGCTCACGGGGCCCTCCCTTTTCGGGGTTCATCCGGGGACGTAGTGGGTCCATACTGCCAGACGCATTCAGGCGGCGCGGGGGGTTGCAAGTGAGAGGATGATGAGTATGCCGATTCACTCCGCTGTCGCGACACTGCACACCACCCACGGCGACATCGTCGTCAACCTGTTCGGCGATCAGGCGCCGCGCACCGTCAAGAACTTCACGGGTCTGGCCGATGGATCCCAGGCCTGGACGCACCCCGCCACGGGCAAGCCCGGCGAAGGTCCCCTCTACACCGACGTCATCTTCCACCGCATCATCCCCGGCTTCATGATCCAGGGCGGCGACCCGCTCGGCCAGGGCATCGGCGGCCCCGGCTACAACTTCGACGATGAGATCAGCCCGGAGCTGACCTTCGGCAAGCCCTACCTGCTCGCCATGGCGAACGCGGGCCTGCGCCGCAATGCGATCACCGGCAAGGCCGAGGGCACCAACGGCTCGCAGTTCTTCATCACGACCGACCCGACCCCGTGGCTCAACGGCAAGCACACGATCTTCGGCGAGGTCGCCGACGACGCGTCGCGTGCCGTCGTGGACAAGATCAGCGCCGTCCCGACCGGTGCGCAGGACCGTCCGGTCGAGCCCGTCGTCATCTCCTCCATCGACATCGCCGAGGCCTGATCCCTTCGTGACCTCCGCCGACCCCCGGACCAATCCGGACAACTTCTGCTACCGGCATCCTGACCGTCAGAGCTTCGTGCTCTGCCAGCGATGCCTGCGCACCATCTGCCCCGAGTGCCAGACACCGCTTCCTGTCGGCGTCATCTGCCCGGAGTGCTTGGCGGAGCAGCAGAAGGGGGCACGGTCGGCGGAGGTCAAGCGGATGCCGGGGCGCTTCGCGCGCAAGATGCGCAGCGACCGCCCTGTCGTCACCTACGCGATCATGATCTTCACGCTCGCGATGTACCTCGTGCAGCTGATCCCCGTCGTCGGCGGCGAGGTCACGAACGCCCTCGCGTTCGCGCCCGCGTACGCGGTTCCCGGGAGCGCTGCGCCGTTCGAACCGTGGCGCATGCTGACGGTCGCCTTCGTGCACTCGACGCCGCTCCCCTTCCACGTGGCCCTGAACATGCTGGCCCTGTGGGCGCTCGGCCGCAGCCTCGAACCGCTGCTCGGCAAGGTGCGCTTCATCGCGCTCTATGTGCTGAGTGCGATCGGCGGCTCGGCCCTGGTTGCTCTGATCGCACCGGGGTCCGCGGTCGTCGGCGCCTCGGGAGCGGTCTGGGGCCTCCTCACGGCGATGCTCATCATCGGCCGACACGTCGGCGCGAACATCCTGCCCATCGCGATCCTGCTCGGGATCAACCTGGTGTTCTCGTTCGTAGGGTCCGGCGTCTCGTGGCAATCCCACATCGGTGGTGGGCTCGTGGGCCTGCTCATCGGGTTCATCTTCGCGCGGACGCGCGCGCAGAAGCGTCAACCGCTGCAGGCCGCACTGCTCGTCGCGGTGGGCGTCGGCCTGGTCGCGGTGACCGCGACGGTACCCGCCCTGCTGTATCTCTGAGTTATCCACAGATTCATCCCCAGGCTGGGGATGAATCACACCGGTGTAATTCCTGTCGGTGGGATGCCAGGGTTCAGCGCCAGCGCGTGGTCATCAGGAATCCGATGAACGCGATGCCGAACCCGATTGCGAGGTTCCACGGACCGATCTGCGGGATCGGGAAGGCCTGGCCGCTCAGGTAGAAGACGATGATCCAGACGAGTCCGATCAGCATCAGCCCGATCATGATCGGCTTGAACCAGACCGGGTTGGGGGCGGCTTCGCCCTCGGGCTGAACCAGTCGGTCCTCGTCCTTGTCTCCACGTGCCATGGCGAGAAGTCTACCTGCCAGCCCCGATTCAGCCTTCGCTGGCTAAACTCCGATCGTGACCGACTCCTCGCCCACGGAGCACCAGACCCGACGCACGCGTCGATCCCGCCCACGACCCCGCGCCACCGTCGCGAGCGTCCTGGGTGAGATTCTGCTCACTCTGGGCGTCGTGGTCCTCCTCTACGTCTCGTGGCACACCTGGATCGGCGACGCGATCGTGCAGAGCGAGCAGCACGCCGCGGCTCAGGCGCTGGCCGATCAGTGGGCGACCGAGGCGGAGGAGACCCCCGAGGCGTCTCCTGCCCCGAGCCCCACGCAGCAACCCGATTCCGCGGAAGAAGCGATTCCCGTCCTGGGCGACCAGAAGCACGCCGAGGTGTTCGGGATCATGAAGGTCCCGCGTTTCGGCAAGGATTGGCAGTTCAAGATCGCCTCGGGTGTGACCCGCCCCGACATCATGGACCGCGGCGAGATCGGGCACTACCCCGACACCGCCATGCCGGGTGCGGTCGGCAACACGGCGTACGCGGCTCACCGCTGGACCTCGGGCGCGCCCTTCGATCCGATCGACAAGCTGGTGGTCGGCGACGCGATCGTCATCCAGACCAAAGCCGGGTGGTACACCTACCGGTTCCGCTCGTTCGAGTACGTCCAGCCCAGTCAGGTCCAGGTGCTCCTGCCGGTCCCGAACCAGGAAGGCGTCGCCGCCAATGGCCGCTACCTCACGCTGACGAGCTGTGCCCCGAAACTGAATTCCCTGGAGCGCATCATCGCCTACGCCGTGTTCGACGAGTTCACTCCCGCAGCCGACGGTCCGCCGGCCTCGTTGACCGGCGGGGTGGGCGCCTGATGTACGCCGCGCTGTGGCGAGCACTGCCCGGTCCCTGGTGGGTGCGGGTGTTCATTCTCCTCGTGCTGGTCGCCATCATCCTGTACCTGCTGTACTTCTACGTCTTCCCGTGGGTCTTCCAGACCGTGTGGCCGAGCGAGGAGTCCACCGTCGGCGGCGGCGGGTGACCACCGGCATCCGGGTTCTCGTCGTCGACAATCACGACAGCTTCGTCCACACCCTCATCGGCTACCTCGTGGAGCTGGGGGCTCGGGTGGACATGGTCGAGGCGGATGCCGCCGGTGCCGTCGCGCGCGTGGACGCGGCCGACGGCGTCCTGATCTCCCCGGGTCCCGGGACGCCCGAGGACGCGGGGGCGTCGATCGGGATCGTGCGACACTGCGCGGACACGCGGACGCCGCTTCTCGGCGTGTGTCTCGGGCACCAGGCCATCGCGGTCGCTTTCGGCGGCGTGGTGTCGCACGCCTCCGACCTCATGCATGGACGCACCTCCCGCGTGACGCACGACGGGTCCGGTGTGCTCGCAGGGATGCCGCAGCCGTTCACTGCGACCCGGTACCACTCGCTCGCCGTCCGCGAGGACTCCCTCCCCGCCGAGATCAGCGTGACGGCGCGAACCGAATCGGGCACCGTGATGGGCCTGGCCCACCGTTCGCTGCCGATCGAGGGCGTGCAATTCCACCCCGAGAGCGTGCTGACCGAGGCCGGCTATCTCCTGCTCGGGACATGGCTCGAAGGCATCGGGGTCGCAGGGGCGGCCCAGCGGGGCGCCCGGCTGTCGCCGCATCGCACCGTCGGCTGAGGCGGTCAGCCGCTGCAGGTCGTGAGGGTGATCTCGGATCCGACGGGGACTTCACCGATCGCGGACTGGACCTTCACCATGCGGGGATCGGTCGCGGGGCAGGAGGGGTCTTCCTGCACGATCGGGTTGAGGCCGTACTGCTCCGACTTCAGGATCTCCACCGCCTTGTCGACGGTGTAGTTGAGGGCGAAGTCCTCGACCGTGACGGTTCCCGTCGCGACGACGAGATCCACGGCGGTGCCCTTCGGGATCTCGTCTCCGGGGGCCACCGACGCGCCGTTGACCGACCCGCTGATGACGACGTCGGCGGCGAGCTGGGGGTCGTTCCGTCGGGTGATGGAGCCGAGGGTCAGCCCGGCCTGTTCGAGAGAGGTCGTGACTTCGCGCACCGTGAGGTTCGCGAGGGTCGGAAGGGCGGCTTTCTCAATGCCCTTCGAGACGTAGACCGTCACCTGGTCGCCGGGTGCGACCGTCGTCCCCGCGAGGGGATCCGTCCTGATCACGGCTCCCTCGGGAACATCGGCGCTCGTCTCCTGGACCTGCTGGGCCTCGAGCTTGGCCGCGCCCATCACCTGATCGGCGCGGTCCCACGTCATGGTCACGACGTCGGGCACGACGAGGGCGTTGGGGGTGACCGTCCCCTCATCGGGTCGGATGCTGTTGACCCAGATGAAGACCGACACGAGGAGGACGGCCAGCATCGCGATGCCGGCCCAGACCCACGCGGCGGGAGGACCGGCCTGGGTCCGACGCATGGTGTCGTCGCTCGTGAGCTGCCGGAGCGACCGTGCGGTCTCGGCGGCCTGCTTCGGGTCGGGACCGTAGAGCTCGTTGCTGAGCGATTCGACCCGGCGCTTGCTGGGCACCTTGCGACCCGTCGCGGCGGCGAGGGCGTCGCGGAACGCGACCGCCGTCTGGGGACGCTGGAACGGATCCTTGGCCAGCGCGCGGAGGACGAGGGCGTCCAGGGAGCGCGGGACGGTCTCGACGACCTCGGACGGCGGGATCGGGGCTTCCGAGACGTGCTGGTACGCGACGGCGATCGGGTTCTCGCCGCGGAAGGGCGGCTGGCCCGTGAGGAGCTCGTACAGGACGATGCCGGCCGAATAGATGTCGGCGCGTGCGTCGACCGGGTCGCCCTTGGCCATCTCGGGCGAGAAGTACGACGCGGTGCCGATGATGGCCGTCGTCTCGGCCACGGTCGAGGAGGAATCCGACACCGCGCGTGCGATGCCGAAGTCCATGACCTTCACCTGACCGGCATCGGTCACCATGACGTTGCCCGGCTTGATGTCCCGGTGGACGACACCGGCGCGGTGGGAGTACTCGAGCGCCTCGAGGATGCCGTCGGTGTACCGGAGTGCGTCCTCGAGGGGCACCGGTCCCTCGCTGATGATGTCCTTCAGCAGGTGGCCGGTGACGAGCTCCATGACGATGTACGGCTCGGGGTGCGGGCGGCCCGCGGCATCCGTCCGGGTCTCCTCACCGGCGTCGTAGACGCGGACGATCGCGGGGTGCGACATGCGCGACGCCGACTGCGCCTCGAGGCGGAACCGGGTGCGGAACGCGCCGTCGGCAGCGAGGTCGGGCTCGAGGATCTTGATCGCGACGGGTCGCCCGAGCGTCAGATCCTGCCCGCGGTACACCGAAGCCATGCCACCCCGGCCGATGAGGTCATCGACTCGGTAGCGGCCCGACAGCACACGTGATGTAACGGACACTTCACTCCCCGGAATGGAACCCGGACAGCCTATCCGACCGCGTTCGAAAGCCTGCTGAAAGCCGTCGCGATCAGCCCTGGCCCTCGTCGGACCCACCGTCGGCCGGCGGCGGGGTCTCTTCCGGCGCCGGGACGATGGATGCCGCGGCCTCCGACGAGTCTCCCGAGACGCGCTCGGTGTTGTCGCCGTTGCAGGTCACCGTGTACGTGACAGACAGGGCCTGGCTGCCGTTGTCGTCGACGACGACCTCCTGCGGCCGATCCCCGATCGCGAAGCTCGCCGTCGATTCGCCGTTCGTGTTGAACACTCCGCCCGAGACCGTCATCGTGTAGCTCGTCGCCTGCGGGGCACCGGCGGGGCAGGTGTAGCTGTCCCACATGATGCGGACCGTGGAACCGGCGGTGACCGTGCCGTCTGCGTTGCCGCCCTGAATGCTCGGCGCCGCGGGCGTCTCCATCTGCGCCGCGTCGGTGTAGCGCAGCAGCGTGATCTGGTCCGCGGTGTTGACGTTGCCCGTCGGGTTCACGCGGTACACCTGACCGACCTGGCCGTCGGTGGGGGCGGGGTCGCCGTCTTCGCACTGGACGTTGTTGAATCCGTTGTCGTTCAGGATGCGCGTCGCCTCGTCGCACGACTTGCCCTCGAGTCCGAGCGAGGCGGGGTTGGGCGCCGCGGTCGTGGGGGGCGGCGGCGACGAGGGAGGAGGCGACGATGCCGGCGGGGAGGGCGAGCTCGGCGGCGGGCTGGACGGCCCGGGATCCGCTGTGTCGTCCTTCGGCCCGAAGAGCGCGATGAGCGTGCCGATGAGCACGACCGCGAGCAGGGCGATGAGGGCCACGAGAGGCCACGTCCAGGGACTGCGCTTCTTCTTGGGCTTCTGCTCCGACGCGGCCTGCTCCGTCGCGAGTGCAGCCGTGCCGGTTCCGACGCCCGCTCCGGCCGCGGCGGCACCCGCAGACGGCAGCAGGCGGGTCGTGGCATCCGAACCCGTGTTGGAGGTCAGCAGCTGGGTGAAGGCGTCCGTCGAGGCGGCACCCGCGATGGCCGGGACGATCGCCGCAGCACCCGCGACGTCACCGCGGCGCAGGGCTCCCGCGGCGCGCGCGACGGCGGAGGTCGACGCGGGACGCTCGTCGGGCTTCTTCGCGATCATGCTCATCACGAAGCGCTGCACGGGCTCCGACACGGTGTCGGGGAGCGGCGGCGGGGTGTCGTTGATCTGCGCCATCGCGATCGCGACCTGCGACTCGCCCGTGAACGGACGGCGTCCCGCCAGCAGCTCGTACGCGACGATGCCGAGGGAGTAGATGTCGGTCGCGGGGGATGCCGCGTGCCCTGACGCCTGCTCGGGCGAGAGGTACTGAACCGTACCCATGACCTGACCGGTCGCCGTCAGCGGCACCTGGTCGGCGATACGGGCGATGCCGAAGTCGGTGATCTTGACGCGGCCGTCGGGGGTGATCAGCAAGTTGCCGGGCTTGATGTCTCGGTGGACCAGGCCTGCGGCGTGCGCCGCCTGGAGAGCCGAGGCGGTCTGAGCGACGATGTCGAGCGTCTTGTCGGTCGACAGGGCGCCTTCACGCTCGAGGATCGTCGACAGAGCCTCGCCCGGGACGAGCTCCATCACGAGGAAGGCGGAGCCGTTCTCCTCGCCGTAGTCGAAGACGCTGGCGATGCCCTCGTGGTTGACGAGAGCGGCGTGCCGAGCTTCGGCGCGGAAGCGCTCGAGGAAGCCGGGGTCGCCCATGTACTCGTCTTTGAGGATCTTAATCGCGACGGTACGCCCGATGACGTGGTCGGTGGCTTCCCAGACCTCGCCCATGCCGCCGATGGCGATCCGGGAGTCCAGTTCGTACCGTCCGCCGAAGCTCACACCTTGCGTCGGTCTCATTCGCTCAGCACCGCCTCAATCACTTTCTTCGCGATCGGGGCCGCGATCCCGTTGCTCGTGCCGTTCTGGCCGAGCCCACCACCGTTCTCCACCATCACCGTGACGACCACCTTCGGGTCTTCAGCGGGCGCGAACCCGGTGAACCACAGCGTGTACGGGTCCCCCGGATTGTGCTCCGCCGTTCCGGTCTTCCCGGCGACGTCGACGCCGTCTATTCTCGCACCCGACGCCGCGCCGTTTTGGACATTGGCGGTCATCAGCTCGGTCATGGTCTTCGCCACTTCCGGGCTCACGGCGCGACCGAACTCGGTGTTCGCCGGTTCGTCCTGCACCGTCAGGTCGGGGGCGACGACGCGGTCCACCATGCGAGGGTTCATGACGACGCCGTCGTTGGCGATGCCGGCCGCGACCATCGCCATCTGCAGCGGGGTCGCGCGGACGTCGGTCTGGCCGATGCCGCTCAGCGCCGTCTGCGGCGCGTCGAAGCCCTCGGGGTAACTGGAGGCGGCGACGTTGAGCGGGATCTCGAAGGCCGAGTTGAAGCCGAACTTCTGTGCTTCTTCGCGGATCGCGTCGGTGCCGAGCTCGAGCGCGAGCTCGGCCATCGGGATGTTGCAGCTCAGCCGCAGCGCCGTCGCCAGGGTCGTCTTCTCGCCGGGGCCGCAGGTGCCGCGGTCGAAGTTGTGCAGGATGTTGCTCGTTCCGGGGAGCGTGAAGGTCGCCGGGTTGTCGAACTCCGAATCGGGCGTGTACTTGCCCGACGACAGCGCCGCCGACGCGACGACGAGCTTGAACGTCGATCCGGGAGGCTCGGTCTCGCGGGTCACGCGGTTCGTCAGCGGTCGCAGCGGGTCGGCCTCGAGCTTCTGGTCGGCCGCGTTGACGGCGGAGCTGTTGTGCGACGCGAGCAGGTTCGTGTCGAAGCTGGGGCTCGTGGCCATGGCCAGGATGCGGCCGGTGTCGGGTTCCATCGCGACGACGGCTCCCTCGAGGCCGTCGAGCGCGTCGTAGGCGACCTTCTGGATCTTCGGGTCGAGCGAGAGGAGCACGTTCGACCCGCGCGGCGGCTGTCCGCTCACGATCTGGTCGAAGCGGGTGAGGAACTGGCGGCTGCCCGTTCCGGCGAGGGCCGCGTTCATCGCGTACTCGAGACCGGTCGAGGAACGGAGGACGGGGTTGATGAACCCGGTCACGGGCGCCCACATCTCGGCATCCGGGTACGTGCGGATCCAGCTGTAGACGTCGTCGCTCGGGTTCGACGAGGCGATCGCGGTACCGCCGGCGAAGATCGTCCCGCGCTGCACCTCGTACGAGTCGTACAGGGTGCGGCGGTTGTTGGGGTTCTCGTTCAGCTGCCCGGCGAGAGCGACCTGGATGACGCTCGTCGCCGCGAAGAGGCTGAGGAACATGAGGAGCACGACGACGCTCAGTCGGCGTAGTTGCTTGGTCATCCGATCACCACCCGGGGCCTGGAGCGAACCGCGTCGGAGATGCGAAGCAGGATCGCGATGATGAGGAAGTTCGCGATGAGCGACGATCCGCCCGCCGCGAGGAACGGCATCGTGAGACCGGTGAGCGGGATGACGCGGGTCACGCCGCCGACCATGATGAACACCTGCAGGGCCAGAGTGAACGACAGGCCCGTCGCGAGGAGCTTGCCGAAATCGTCCTGACCGGCGATGCCGATGCGGATGCCGCGGCTGACGAACACCATGTAGAGCGCGAGGATCGCGAACACACCGACCAGACCCAGCTCTTCGCCGAGGCTCGGCAGGATGTAGTCGTTGTGCGCCAGCGGCGTCAGGTCGGGGCGCCCCAGACCCCAGCCGGTGCCGATCAGCCCGCCGTGGGCGAGACCGAAGATCCCGGACACGAGCTGGAAGCTGCTGCCGTTGATGTAGTCCGGGTTGAACGCGTCGAGCCAGTTCGAGAAGCGCAGTCCGACGTAGGGCAGGACTCGCGAGGCGACGAGAGCGCCGGCGGCGGCCATCAGGACTCCGAGGATCGCCCAGCTGGCCTTGCCCGTCGCGACGTAGAGCATCGCGATGAACATGCCGAAGATGAGGATGCCGGTACCCAGGTCGCGCTGCAGGACGATGATCCCGAGCGAGACACCCCAGACGATCAGCAGCGGGCCGAGCTGACGGGCCTTCGGCCACGTGATGCCGAGGAACTTCGTGCCGACCGAGCTGAGCGCTTCGCGGGTGCGGACGAGATATCCCGCGAAGAAGACCGCGAGGCAGATCTTCGCGAGCTCACCGGGCTGGAACGAGAAGACGCCGCCGATGGACACCCAGACATCTGCGCCGGCCTTGATGCCGAGACCCGGCACGAACGGCAGGAGGAGCAGCAGGATGCCCGTCAGCCCGAACACGTACGTGTAGCGGAAGAGGACGCGGTAGTTGCGGAGGAAGACCACGATGAGGATCGCCCCCGCGATCGCGATGGCAGCCCACACCAGCTGGCGGAAGCCCAGCGAACCCCAGCCGAGACGCCCCTCGGCGATGTCGAGCCGGTAGATCATCGCGACGCCGAGACCGGTCAGCAGGGTCGCGATGGGCAGGACGAACGGATCCGCGTCCCGTGCCCAGATGCGGGTCACGATGTGGAGAGCGAGCGCCAGACCGGCGAGCCCGCCGCAGTACGAGAGGAACGTCGGGTCGATCTCGCCGCGGGTGCCCAGCTGGACGAGCATGACCGCGACCGTCGTCACGACGACCGCGAACACGAGGAGTCCGAGCTCGCGGTTGCGCTGCGTCGCCGGCATCCGCAGTTTGCGCAGTGCCTTGATGACCGTCGTGTCGGTCTCTACCGAGGCTGTCATGGGGTCCCCTGGCGGAGGTTGTCGACGATCGCCTGCGCGTCGGCGAGCGATCGGGCGGAGATGGTCTGTTCCACCGACTGCCGCTGATAGGCGGGGAGGTCGGCGAGGAGGATGTCGGTGTCCTCGAACGGCGTCGACAGTGAGATCGGACCGATGTCCTGTTGGATGCCGCGATAGATCACGACGCTGTCGTCGTCGGCGCCGATGAAGTAGCGGGTCTGCGTCCAGGCGTATCCGGCGAACACGCCCGCCGCGATGACCGCCACAATCGCGATGAACCCGACGAACCACCAGACGCGCCGGCGGCGTCCCCGGCGACGGTCTTCCTCGATGAGCTCCTCGAGGTACTCGGCTGCCGGTTCGAAGTGGCTCGGCTCGTTCGCCGCCTGGCGTCCGGTCTGGAACCAGCCCGTGCGGGCCGGCCGGGCGACGGGGATCTCGATGCCCTTGGGTGTGGCCGCGGAGCCGACAACGGTCGCCGTCCCGCTGTACATCGGATGCCGGCCCCCCACGTCGACGAGGACGATCGTGACGTTGTCGGGGGCCCCGGCATCCAGCGCCAGCTTCAGGAGCATGTCAGCGGTGCGGCCGGGAGCGAGATCCTGGCGCAGCACCTTCGCCGTCTGCGCATCGTCCACGACGCCGCACAGACCGTCGGAGCAGATCAGCCAGCGGTCGCCCGGCTGGGTCTGCATGATGAACGCGTCGACCTCGGGGTCGGTGCCCATGTCGCCGAGCACGCGCATGAGGACGGAACGGCGCGGGTGGTAACGGGCCTCTTCGGGTGTGATCCGACCCGAGTCGACGAGCCGCTGGACGAAGGTGTGGTCCGTCGTGATCTGGGTGAAGGCCCCATCGCGGAACAGGTAGACGCGCGAGTCGCCGATGTGGGCGATGACGGCGTAGTCGTCGACCATCAGGACGGCGCTGACCGTCGTTCCCATGCCGGCGAGCTCGGGACGTTCGGCGACGGTGTCGACGAGGACGTGCGCGGCATCCACGATCGCCTCACGGAGCTCCCGCTCCGCCTCGGCCGGGGTCGGGAACCCGTGGTCGAGGCCCTCCAGGTGGTGGACGGCGATGCTCGACGCGATGTCGCCACCGGCGTGGCCGCCCATGCCGTCCGCGACCACGAACAGGTTCGAGCCCGAGAAGCCCGAGTCCTGGTTGTTGGAGCGGACCTTCCCGGTATGGGAGATGGCGGCGCTCGACCCCTCGAAGACCATCGGTGCGGGCCGCTACTTCCGCAGCTCGAACGTCGTGGCGCCGACCTTGATGGGGGCGCCGACGATCACGGGGACGGGAGAGGCGACGCGCTCGCCGTCGTGCCAGGTGCCGTTCGTGGAGTCGAGGTCCTGCACCATCCACTGCTCGCCCCACAGCACGAGCCGCGCGTGGTGGCTCGAGGTGTAGTCGTCGCGGATGACGAGGCCCGATTCGCTGGAGCGACCGATCGTGAGCGGTTCGTCACCGAGCGGCAGTTCGAGCCCGGCCTTCGGTCCGCTGGTGATCACGATGCGCGAGGCCGTGTTCTTCGTGGCCTTCTGCGGACCGCTCGGGGCGGCCGGCCGGTTCGCGATCGGCGAGACGATCGAGGTCTCAGCGTTCGCCGGAGCGGTCGCCACGGGTCCGGGCGCGGCGGCGACCGGCTCGGGCATCTTCCGCACCTTGACCCCGAAGAGGTCGGCGCGGAGCGAGTAGACCACCGCGAAGACGAAGAACCACAGCAGGATCAGGAACCCGATCTGCAGCAGCAGGAGTGTCAGTTCGCTCATGCCTGGCCTCCGATGTCGAACATGCGCGTCGCCGGATCCTGCGGCCGCGGGGGGATGCGGCGGGATGCCTGCGCGACGACGCGGAACGTGATGCGCGTGCGCCCGATCGTGACGACCGAGTCCGGCTCGAGGGCCGCCTCCCCGACCTTCATACCGTTGAGCTGTGTGCCGTTGGTCGAACCGAGGTCGCGAACCATGGCGCGGCGGCCGTCCCACAGGATCTCGACGTGCCGGCGGCTGGTTCCGGCGTCGGAGATCGTGATGTCGGCATCCGTCCCGCGTCCGATGACGGTGCGGCTCGCGGTGAGGCGGTGCTGCTGGCCGTCGATCTCGACGACACCGTGCCACGACACGTCCTCGGCGCCGGCCGAGTGCGAGTCGACCC
Organism: Microbacterium sp. LKL04; assembly: GCF_900102005.1. Taxonomy (NCBI): domain Bacteria; kingdom Bacillati; phylum Actinomycetota; class Actinomycetes; order Micrococcales; family Microbacteriaceae; genus Microbacterium; species Microbacterium sp. LKL04. Next base: position 2,509,682 of record NZ_LT627736.1, read on the forward strand.
GGACGGTTCCGGTCGTGAGGGACTCGTCGGCGTTGATCGAGAGCGAGACCGGACCGGCGAAGCTGTACTGCTGCGCCTTGGCATGGCCTTCGACGAGCTGAACGAGCTCGTCGTGGAGCGCGCGGCCCAGCGCGCCCATGCGCTCGTGGTCTGCCGGAGCGAGCCGGACGACGAGAGTGTTCGGAACGAGGATGCGGTCGCGCGAGACCACGGCGGCCTTCGCATCGAGTTCGGCACGCAGTGCGGAGGCGATCTCTACAGGCTGCACACCGCTGCGGAAGGTCTTCGCGAACGCGCCGTTCACGGCGCGCTCGATTCCCTTCTCGAAGCTGTCAAGTAGTCCCACGGGGCTCCTCAGGCAGTCTGGACCGGTGCTCACATGCTAGTTGTCGACCCTGGCAGGGTCTGGGGAACACAGCTGCGGCCGTTTCTCCGGCGGGCTCGCGCCATGATATCCTCGGAAAGTTGATCCCGTGGCGACACGGGTTCGCGCGAGTGGCGGAATAGGCAGACGCGCTGGCTTCAGGTGCCAGTGCCCGAAAGGGCGTGGGGGTTCAACTCCCCCCTCGCGCACAGACAGTGCGACACGAAGCCGGTCGGTGGTGAGAACCCCGACCGGTTTCGTCGTCGGTGGGCGAGTTCAGCCGCGTTTGCTGCTGATGAAGCTGACCATGCGGCGCATGTCGTCGATGGCGAACGCCGCCGCTGAGGTGAGTGCGCGGTAGCCGTAGTCGCGCGCTCGCCGTTTCTCCGGATTGCCCAGGTCGGTCGGCGTCAGCTTTCACCTAACGGCTGTTGAACTTGGCGTGGCTTCGGAGTTCGTCCCTGTCCAGCGGCGCAGCCGGGCTCGCGCCTGACTCGGTCATTCGTTGCTCAAAAGCGATGGTGGTGCACGTCGTCAGTCCCGACGCCAAGCAGCACCCAGCGAAGACGTACGCGGGATGAGGCGTGGTTCGAGTGTCACTGTTCTGTTCAGTGCTGTGGGACTTTCGATCCGCTCCAGCAAAAGATCCGCAGCAGCCTGTCCCATCTCTTCACCGGGCTGAGCGACGGTCGAGATTGGCACGGCACTCTCAGATGCGAAGTGGTTGTTGTCATACCCGGTGACCGCGATGTCGCCGGGCACAGAAAAGCCTTCCACCTCACCGAACACCTGGATGAGACCGATCGCGAGGAGGTCGGAGGCTGCGATCACCGCGTCGAATGCACCGGCGCCCCGGCTCAAGAGCCGCTTTGCCACCTCGCGCCCGTGACGAATATTCAGCCCCCGCGTTTCGGCGATCTCGAGCGATGCGCCTGGGACCTCCGCGACGGCCTCGCGGGCGCCCTCCAGTCGCGCGGAAACCGCGGAGAGGAACAGCGGACCACCTGTGAAGACCAGCCGCCTCCGACCGAGGGCGAGGAGATGGTCAGCGGCCAAGCGGCCACCGTGATGCTCGTCGACTATGACACCCGAGTAGGCGAGCGATGGGGACTCAAAGTTGACGAGAACGGTCGGTGTTGAACGAGTGGGCAGGAAGTTTGAACGAGCGAGGTCCGTGTCGAGGGGAGCAATGATGATGCCGGCAACTCTCGAGCGATCGAGCAACTCGAGGTTGTGAACTTCACGAGTGGGCTCGATGTCGGAGTTGACGATCAGGACGTCCATGCCGCGTCGTCGCATCACCGCTTCGACGCCTCGTGCGATGTCGACGAAGAACGAGTTGCCGAGGTCGGCAAGTACGAGGCCCACGGAAGTACTTACTCCGGCGGCGAGGGATCGCGCTGCGTCGTTCCGCACGAACCCGAGTTCCGCGATTGCCGACAAGACTCGTCGCCTTGTTGCTTCCCGCACCTTCTCGGGGTTGTTCAGCGTGTTCGATACCGTGCCCAGGGCGACCCCTGCGTGCGCAGCCACGTCGGCCATGCTGGGCAGCGGCTTCGGCGCCGGTGACCGCTCCATGACCATCGGATCCCTTCACCGCGACGAGTCGGGCGACGTCGTGGCAGTTGCGATCATATCGGTGACCGCATCTGAAATGAAGCGTTTCATATTCGTTACCTCCCGCATCCTTGACAGTCCATAAAACCGGTGTCATCGTTCGTTGGAGCGCTTCAAAACCGAGGCGTCACATTCAAGGAGGAATAGTGTCCACAGCATCGCGGCGCGCCCGTCGCCTCGTTCCTGCTCTCGCCGCTCTCGGCGTAGGCGCTCTCGCGCTTGCGGCCTGTGGTCCGGCCGGAAGCCCGTCTTCCGGGGAGTCGACCGGCGAGTTCACCTACCTCGGTCAGACCGAGAACACGACGATCGTCGGCACCCTCGAGACACTGTCCAAAGACCAGTGCGCAGCCGAGGAGAAGGCGGCTCCGCTGAAGGCGGACGACATCGCCGGTACGCAGTGGGACCAGCAGCTCCAGTTGTTGGCCAGCCAGGATGGCCTGTCGAGCATGTCGATGGCAGCGGGAACCCCCTCTCTGATGAGCCAGTTCATCGACGCAGGCCAGGTTCTGAACCTGTCCGAGACCCTCGATGAGCTCGGTGTGGCGGATCGCATCCAGCCCGCAGCCGAGTCGACGATCAAGGCTCTGTACGGTGACGGCAGCCTCTACGCCCTCCCGACCGAGTTCAACATCGAGGGTTTCTGGTACAACAAGGAGCTTCTCTCCGACAACGGCGTCGAGGTCCCGGAGACCTGGGACGACCTCGTTTCGGCAGCTGAAACCCTCGATGCCGCCGGCGTCCAGCCCTTCAGCGCGGCGGGCAAGGACGGCTGGCCCGTCACCCGTCTGGTCGGCGACTACATCTTCCGCGACCTGGGCGCCGACGCGCTCCAGAAGGTCGCCGACGGAGAAGCGAAGCTGACCGACCCCGAGTATGTCGCAGCCGCTGACGCCGTCGCCGAGCTCGGGAAAGCCGGATACTTCGGCGACGCGGTCGGGTCTGTCGACTACAACGCCGCGATGAACACCTTCCTGACCGGCAAGGCCGCCTTCTTCTACATGGGCAGCTGGGCCCTGGCGAACTTCGCCGACGAAGCCCAGAACCAGATCGGCGGACCGGACAACATCGGATTCGCCCGCTTCCCTGCCGTCGACGGCGGCGCCGGCAGCATCGACGAGATCCCGGCCAACGTCGGCATCCCCGTGATGTTCGCGCAGAAGAACTACGGCGACGACACCGGCGCGTGGATCAAGTGCATCGCCGAGAACTACGGCGACACCGTGCTTGCCGACAGCGGTGTCGTATCCGGTTTCGTCGTCGACAACCCGCCGGCAGACCTCCCCTCGACCACTCAGGCCGTCCAGGCCGAGATCGAGGCGGCGCCCTCGAGCGTGCTCTGGTTCGAGGCGCTGTTCAGTTCGGAGGGCACCAGCGTCAGCCAGACCAACGGAGGCGGTCTCGCCACGGGCTCGGTCTCCGGTCAGCAGTTCATGGAACTGGTCCAGGCAGCCAACGACAAGGGCTGAGCCACACCACGGTCAGGGCGGGCCCTGGGCCCGCCCTGACCTCCGCTCATCCACACCCGAAAGACCCCCAATGAACAAAGTCCTGGGCGACAAGCGCGCCATCTTCGTCCTCGTAGGCCCAGCCCTGTTGGTCTACTCCCTGATCATGCTGATCCCGATCGTGTGGTCGCTCTTCTACACGGTTCAGGACGGTAACCCCATCACGGGGTTCGAGTTCAACGGCGTCGACAACTTCGTCACGTTCTTCCAGGACCCCGCCGCGTGGAACGCCATCGGATTCACCCTGATGTACGCCGCGATCCTGACGGTCCTCCAGGTGGGCGTCGGCTACCTGCTTGCGCTGATGTACGTCTTTTGGCTGAGGAAGGCGTCGGGCCTCATCCGGACGATCGTCTTCTTCCCGGTCGTTCTTCCGACCGTCGCCGTCGCTCTCCTGTTCCAGCGGCTCTTCGAAGCAGCACCCACCACAGGCCCCGTGAACTCCCTGCTCAACGCCTTCGGGCTGGAGTCGGTGGACTGGTTCGGGACGCCGGGAGCCGCTTTCTGGATCATCATCCTGATGGACCTGTGGCGGTCGATGGGGTTCTACGCCGTGCTCCTGTACGCAGGCCTCGTCGACATCCCCGACGAGCTCCTCGAATCCGCACGCATCGACGGTGCCGCTGGGTGGAAGCTCGTCCGGACCATCGTCCTACCCCTGTCGCTGCCGGTGCTGCTGTCCTCGCTGATCTTCAGCATCAACGGCACCCTCAAAGTCTTCGACACCGTCGTAGCGCTCACCAACGGCGGTCCAGGCAGCGCCACCACCCCGCTCACCCTCTACATGTTCCGCACGTCCTTCACCTACGGCCAGTACGGGTACGGAAGCACGATCGCGCTCATGCTCACCATCCTCTGCCTCCTGTTTACCGTGTTCATCTTCCGGTCAACGCGCCGCGACCTCACGAAGGAGAGCTGACCATGACGACCACCAGCCTGCTGGTATCCGGCAAGCGACTCGAGACCGCGACGCGACCCCCCGCTCGCCGCCGTCGAGGCCCGAAGGACTTCTTCGGACGTCTCCCCCTACGGATCGGCATCGCGATCCTCCTGATCATCGAGATCTACCCGATGGTCTGGATGCTGCTCGGTTCCTTCAAAACGCAGAACGAGTTCCTCAATGAGCCGTTCTGGGCGCTCCCGAGCTCGTTCGGCTTCGAGAACTACGTCGAGGTGTTCACGACCGGGGAGTTCGGCAAGTACGTCCTCAACAGCGTGATCGCCGTCTTCCCATCCCTCGCGATCATCCTCGTGTTCGGCGCCGCAGCTGGCTTCGCTCTCGAGGTAATGGTGTGGAAAGGACGGGGCACGGTCCTGCTCCTCTTCCTTGCCGGGATCATGGTTCCGGCTCAGATGATCCTGCTGCCGCTGTTCACGATCTACTTCCGGACGGGCCTGAACGGATCGCTCTGGCCGCTGATCCTCACCTACACGGCGATCGGCATGCCGCTGACCGTCTTCATGATGGCCACGTTCTTCCGAGCCGTGCCCCGCGAGATCTTCGAAGCCTCCACGCTCGATGGTGCCAATATCTTCCGGTCCTTCTGGTCCGTAGGCCTGCCGCTCGTGCGGAACGCGCTGTTCACCGTGGGACTCGTCCAGTTCTTCTTCCTCTGGAACGACCTGCTCATCGCGCTGACGTTCACCAACAGCAGCGATCTCCGTACGATCCAGGTCGGATTGCTCAACTTCACCGGCCAGTACGGAGCTGTCCAATACGGGCCTACCTTCGCCGCCATCGCCGTGAATGTCTTCGGCACCCTCCTCATCTACCTCTTCCTCAACCAGCAGGTCATGAAGGGCCTCACCGCAGGATCAGTGAAAGGCTGACATGACCACCATCACCGAGCTCTGGCTCGAGAACAGGCGCGGCGGAAAGACGATCGGCATCGGAGAAGCGGCACCCCGCATCTCCTTCACCGCCGTCGGGCCCGGACCGTTCGACCTTCGCTTCGCGCACGACGACGGCCGCGTAGAGATGACCGCCGTTTCGGACACGCAGCTTGTCGCTTGGCCCTTTGCGCCGCTGAGCGCCCGGGAGGGCGGCGAACTGCGCGCCGGGTCCACCGAGGACGCCCTCTCGGTCCGGGTTGAGACAGGCCTCGGGGACGACTGGAACGTCGACTTCGTCTCACCTTCCGTCGAAGCGGACCACGAAGGGCCTCGCCCTGCATGGCTGTTGCGTGCAACCTTCGACCTCGCGCGAGTCCCCGGCGACATCGCCCGCGCCCGCGTGTACGCGACGGCGCACGGAGTCTACGAACTGGAACTCAACGGCGCGCGCGTCGGGGACGACGTCCTGGCACCCGGCTGGACCAGCTACGGCCACCGGATCCGCTATCAGACGCACGATGTCACCGACGGGCTCGTCGGCGGAACGAACGTCATCGGAGCCTGGCTCGCGGACGGCTGGTACAGAGGCCATATCGGCTTTGATGGCGGGCTGTGGGACATCTACGGCACCGACGTCGCCCTGCTCGCTCAGCTCGAGGTCACCACCACCGACGGCACCATGCATCACATTCCGCTGGAGTGGGCGTGGTCCGCGTCACCCATCACGGCGGTCGGCCTGTACGAAGGGGAAACCTTCGACGCGAGGCTCCTGCCGCGCGGCTGGTCGACGCGATCCTTCGACGCCGCTGCCTGGAGCCCGGTCCGGGTCCTGCCCCGCGCCGACTTCACCGCGCGCATCGAATCACCCACGGCCCTTCCCGTACAACAGGTCGAAACCATCGCGCCGGTGTCCGCGGAGCGTCGACCAAACGGTCGCATCCGCCTGGACTTCGGTCAGAACATCTCCGGCGTCATCCGGATCCGAGTACGAGCTGAAGCCGGCCGCACTGTGCGGCTCCATCACGCCGAAGTCATCGAGAACGGCGAACTCGGAACTCGACCGCTCCGCGGCGCCACGTCCATCGACACGTACACGACGCGCGGAGGCGGGGAAGAGGTCTACACGCCGCGGTTCACCATCCACGGGTTCCAGTACGCGGAACTGGAGAACTGGCCCGGCGAACTCACTGATGGGGACGTGGAAGCCGTGGTCATCCACACCAGCATGCGTCAGACGGCCTGGTTCGAGTCATCCCATCCCGGTCTGAACAAGCTCCACTCGAACGTGCAGTGGAGCATGCGCGACAACTTCGTCGACCTCCCCACCGACTGTCCGCAACGCGATGAGCGCGTCGGCTGGACCGGCGACATCCAGGTTTTCGCACCCACCGCGCTGCGCCTCTTCGCTGCTCAGGGAACTTTGACGGGATGGCTCAGGGATCTCGCCTTCGAGCAGGCCGAGCAAGGGCATGTGCCCCAGTTCGTGCCGTGGATCGAATGCGGTTTCCCCAACTTCCCGACAGCCGCGTGGGGAGACGCCGCGGTGGTCGTGCCGTGGGAGATGTACCTCGCCGACGGCGATACCCGGATCCTCACCGAGCAGTACGCGAGCATGTGCGCCTGGGTGGACCTGGTCGACAACCTCACCGGCAATAGCGGCCTCTGGAACGGCGGCTTCCAGCTCGGCGACTGGCTTGACCCCACCGCACCGCCGGAGGACCCGGGCAAGTCCCACACCGATAAGTACCTCGTAGCGACTGCCTACCACGTACGCACCGCACGCATCCTCGCGGACACCGCAGCGCTCCTCGGCAAAGAGGAGGACGCACAGCGATATGCGGCGATCGCCGATCGCGCCACACGTGCGTTCCAGGACGAGTTCATCTCCGGATCCGGTCGGGTTGTCAGCGACACACCCACGTCCATCGCCGTCGCCCTCGTGTTCGACCTCTTCGAGAGCGAGGCTCAGGCTGGACGGGCCGGAAGGCGGCTCCTCGAGCTGGTGGAGCATAGCGGGTTCCATATCTCCACGGGATTCGTAGGCACGCCCATCATCTGCGACGCGCTCGTCCTCGCAGGAAGTGTCGACTACGCGTACCACCTGCTTCGGCAGGAGGAGTTGCCGTCGTGGCTCTATCCGGTGTCGATGGGAGCCACCACTATCTGGGAGCGGTGGGACTCGATGCTGCCCGACGGCAACATCAACCCCGGCGACATGACCTCCTTCAACCACTACGCGCTGGGGGCCGTCGCCAGCTTCCTTCACGAGACCGTCGCCGGGCTCGCCAGCGATGCGCCCGGGTGGAAACAGGTGCGGTACCAGCCGCGACCCGGGGGCGGACTGACCCACGCATCCGCTCGCTATGACAGCGTCCGCGGCACCGCCTCCATCCGATGGGCGCGCGACGGGGACGCCCTGACCATCCGCATCCAGGTGCCCGCCGCCTCCACCGGTGTCGTCGTCCTACCCGGCAGCGGCCGGGAGATCGAGGTCGGTCCCGGCGAGCACACCTTCACCGAGTCATTCCGACCCGCCAGCGACGATCCGGCGGCACCGGTCGTCGGATGGCGCAAACCTGAACCCGTTGACGCCTGAGCGCGTTGCAGAGAGACGTCCATGCAGACATCCATCAAGCCCGGCCAGGTGTGGCTCGACACCAAGGGCGAACGTATCCACGCGCACGGCGGCTCTGTGATCACCGTCGACGGTGTCCACTACTGGTACGGCGAGAACAAAGAGTTCTCCGCACCCGGAAGCGGTATCTGGCACTGGGGTGTCCGGTGCTACTCGTCGACCGACCTCTACAACTGGGAGGACCGCGGGCTGATCATCCCGCCGGTGGAAGACGATGAAGACTCTCCGCTGCACCCGAAGCAGCTCGTCGACCGGCCGCACATCATCTACAACGCCGAGACGAAGAAGTTCGTCGCGTGGCTCAAGATCATGACCAAGGGCTCACTACAGCGCTCGACCGTCCTGGTCGCCGACGACATCCTCGGACCATATGAGATCGTGCGCACCTGGTTGAAACCGTTGGACATGAGCGCCGGGGACTTTGATCTGGTCGTCGACCCGCACGACGGCAAGGGGTACTACTACTTCGAACGCGTGCACTCGGAGATGATCTGTGCCGATCTCACCACCGACTACACCGACGTCACCGGCTACTACTCCACCCACTTCCCGCAGCCGCAACCGCCTTTCGTCCGCGAAGCTCCCGCCCACCTGTACCGCAACCGGCTGCACTACCTCCTGACCTCGGGAACAACCGGGTACTACCCGAACCCGTCAGAAGCGGCCGTATCGCGCTCCTACCATGGTCCGTTCGAGGTGCTCGGAGACCTGCACCCGACCGACGAATCCCGCACCTCGTTCCACTCCCAGATCTCCTCCGTCTTCAAACACCCGGACAAGAAGGACCTCTACATCGCGATCGCCGACCGGTGGCTACCGAGGTACCTGGACCACGGCGCCCGCGCCCACGACGCGTTCGTCGAGCACTTCGCCCCTGGCAAGGACGGCGATGAGCCGATGGAAGAGTTCGCCGACGTCGACACGACCATCGCGGACTACGTCTGGCTGCCCATCCGCTTCGACGGCGACCGGCCCGTCATCGAATGGCGCCACGAATGGACCATCGAAGAGTTTGACTGAACGCACCAGGGCCCGGGCAGTACGCCCGGGCCTTGGTCTTTGGGGCACTGTCGCCCCGCACACCAAGCAAAGGAGCTTGACATGTCCGCGTTGAAACCGTGGCGCGCCGGCATTGCCGTCGCTGCCACCGCCGCCCTCCTTGCAGTAGGGGTCCAGCCGTTCAACCACGAATCCGCGGCCGCCGTCACGGGCGCTGGCGGGGCAGTGGCGGTCACTTATACGTCATACAACGTCGACGAAGGTTCGTACCGGCTGAGCCCCCAGGCCGACAAGACGCTCACCGCCCTGACGAACAGCTCGGCCACCACCATCAACGTCAACCCGTCCGTTTCCTATCAGGCCTACGAGGGCTGGGGGTCGTCCCTCGAGGACGCCACCATCTACCACCTTGGTCGCCTCAGCGCGCAGAACCGCGAATCTGCTCTGCAGACGCTCGTCAGTCGCGTACCGGCCCCGAACGACGGCGTCTGCCGAGGGCCTCCAGGTCGGACGAGTATCACTTCGAACGGGAGGGGCCTCCGGATGTCTGTTCGGCGAAGCCCGGCCCGTGCCTGAGACGCTGCCGTGGGAATCACCGCTGACCTGGGAGTTGGAAAATGTCAGCCGCAAACGTGGAAAGCGACGGAGCCCACCTCTCGCGGGCCCTGTCGGTGCCTGGCCCCGAGGAAATCCAAACACACCCACAGACAGTGCGACACGAAGCCGGTTGGTGGTGAGAACCCCGACCGGCTTCGTCGTTGGTGGGGCACCTTTCTTCGCGGCGCGGGCGGTGTAGGTCTCGCACCAGCGGGAGTGGCAAGCTACCTGAGGCATCCACTCTGCTGGGACGGCGAGCGACCAATGAGAACAAACCAATCCGGCAAGTGGCTAGGAGTATTTCTCGCCTCAACCTTCGCGATCTGCCTCCTGGCGATCCTGGCTCGCTTCCTGATCACCGGGTCCGGGGTGGAGCGGATGGGCGGGTCTGCTCTAGACGCGATACTCCTGGGAATTCTGCCCGGGATAGCTGCCGTGGTGGCCATCGTCCTCTTCGTGGGCGTACGCCTGTCATTGCACACGCGAGCCCTCCGCCGCGCGCGTCGTGACGCTGCGGTGGTTGCGCCTACCGTGTTGCGCGCTGACGACGTGGATTCTTTCAGCCGCCTCGTGGGCAAGCCTGTGAAGGCGGGCTACGTCCACATCGTCGGTACACGGGACGGCGTTGAGTTCTGGAAGAACTCGAAAGAGATGCTGGGGGCTATTCAGGGTGCGGAGTTCCGCGCCAAGCCGGCATCGACCGTCTACGGCACCCACCATGCGCTTGACATTCGCGCGGGCCAGATCCAGACGACATTGAGTGCGGTTCGGGAAGGGCTGGCCTTCTACTCAGGCTTGCTGCCTGAATCCGAGGTGCGAGCCCTCGCGCGCACACTCACATCAGCCGATGCGTCTGGGGCCGATGCGTGATGCCCCGTCGTCCGCCGATGGAAAGGGAGGAACCGGCATGACCCGGACATCTGTACGGGTGGGAATTCTGCCCGCACTGTCGATGGTGGCCGTCGTGACCCTCGTCCTCACGGGGTGCGTCGCGTCCCAACTTCATCGACAGGTGACCGAAGAGGCGGAAGACAGCGTGGAGGCTGAGATGGGCTTCGTGCTGAAGCAGGCGAGGGACACCTTCGCGGGTCTCGAGCCAGGCCGCACCTTGTCACCTCCGCAAGTCGCAGCAGTGTTCGGAAACGACCTGACGGAGTCAGACCTCGACGAAGGTGACACCCCCCGGCTGCGCGACACTAATGCGGCGGTCTACTCGGCCGAGACATCGGACGGTTACACGACCTACGGGGTGTTCTTCGGAGGATATGGCTCTGCTTCTTTCGGGCAGGGATCGGACAGCGCGGCAGCTCACGGCTGTGGACTGCTCGCGCTCAAAGCGGGGACGCGAACCGTTCTCCTGTCCGACGAGGCGTGTCCCTCGGCCCTTCAGAGCTGGGCGTCTGTCGATTCGTTCGAGGTGTCGCTCTCCGAGGTAGCGAAGAACCTCGACGTCTACGTCGAAACCGACTGAGGTTGTCGGCCCGTCTTGGGGTCGCTGTACGGTTCGGTACATGTTCTTCACGTCGCGCAGAGCCCTGGTGATCAGTGTCGTCATCTTGGGTGGTCTCGCGGTGTCCGTGACTCTGTCGGCGTGCGTCGTGTCGACCGCGCCCGACCCGCAGATGGTCACCCCCAGCTCCCTCGCGCAGACGCAGACCCCCAGTCCCTCCCCTCAGCAGCAGTACGAGGAGGCCGTTCGCTCTTTCGATCTCGCGCTGCCGGAGGGATATCACTGGCCCGTCGATTACCCCCCGGAGTTCTTCACCGGAGGCCCTCGTTCTGAGCTGCCGTATCGAACCGAGCGCCTCTGGGGGTGCATTGTGATCACGGCGGCTTGGGATGCCGCGGCTCAGGGTGACACAGAACGCGCCGACTTGCTGCTGGAGACCCTGACAGCCAGAGACGTCGAGTGGGACATCGACTATCTGACCAGCTGGGACAGCGACAATCGTCCGGTCGGTGACAGCGGCCTGTGTCTTGCCGATCTGAGGGGCATCGACGTGGGCTCCCCGTCGGAGACCTACTGAACCGAGTTCAGGCGGGCGAGTCGCCCAATTGATCGCTCATCGCCGCGGTGCTGCGTCGAATCTCGAGGTAGATCTCCCGCACGCTGGCTGAGGTTCCGATCTCGGCGCGACGGGCCCACTCATCGAAGGCGAGCCGGACGATGAGGAAGACGATCCCGATCGCGGCGCGGGCGGTGAGGACGTCGGCATCCGACCCCGCGGCATCCGTCGCGGTCGCCGTCAGAGCATCCACCTGGTCTGCCTCGTTGCGCAGCGCGAGGGCGAGAAGCGTCGGCTCCTGACCGACGAGCCGCCTGACCCGGAGGGCACGCTCATGCTCTTCGGGACGGGAGTCGAACCAGGTGATCTGCGCCAGCCAGGTGTTCTCGAGAGCGCGCAACAGCGGGTTTCCGCTCACCACGGCGGCGCTCACCGCCTTCAGCATCGACTCGGAGTCCTCCGTCGGCTGCAGGATGGCCGCCTCCTTCGTCGGGAAGTAGCGGAAGAAGGTGCGGGGCGATGTGCCTGCGAGCTCGGCGATGTCATCTACGGTGGTGCCGGTCACGCCGTGCTTCTCGAACAGCTCGATCGCGGCATCCGACAATTCGCGCTGGGTCTCGCGGCGACGCCGCTCGCGCAGTCCCTCGGCGGGCCGCTCCGTGGCGGGCCCGTCGGTAGGGGAATACCCGTTCATGACCTCATTGTTGCACTGATCGTCAAATATGCGCTGACCGCCAATATGGCAGTCACTGTCATATATCATCGACACGATCCTCATCGCGCGACATCGAAGGCAACCCATGACACTCAGTGACTCCCGCCCCGGCACAGCGCCCGCCCCGACGGTCGCCGTTCCCCCCGCGAAGACCGGACCGGTCATCGCGCTCCTCGTCGTTGCCGCCTTCGTCGTCATCCTCAACGAGACGATCATGGGCGTCGCCTTGCCGAGCCTGATGGTCGACCTCGATATCACGGCAGCCACCGCGCAGTGGCTGACGACAGGCTTCCTCCTCACGATGGCCGTCGTCATCCCCCTGACCGGAACGCTTCTCGCGCGCTTCACCGTGCGCCAGGTGTTCTTCACCGCGATGACGCTGTTCGCGATCGGCACGCTCATCGCGGCTCTGGCGCCGGGATTCGGGATGCTGCTGGTCGGCCGCATCGTCCAGGCGTCGGGTACCGCGATCATGATGCCGTTGCTGTTCACCACGGTGCTGAACGTCGTGCCGGCGACACACCGCGGGCGGATGATGGGGGTCATCAGCATCGTGATCGCGGTCGCGCCGGCGATCGGCCCCACGGTCTCGGGGCTCATCCTCTCGGCGCTGGACTGGCGCTGGATGTTCTGGCTGGTCCTGCCGATCGCGCTCGTCGCCATCGCCCTCGGCGCGCTCTGGGTGCGCAATGTGACCGAGACGAGGGACGCGCGTTTCGACATCCTCTCCGTCGTCCTGTCGGCCCTGGGCTTCGGCGGTCTCATCTTCGGCCTCAGTTCCATCGGCGAGTCGGCGTCGGGCCACGCCCCGGTTCCCGTGTGGATCCCGCTCGTCGTGGGCGCGGCATCCCTCATCGCTTTCGTCGTCCGTCAGCTGGTGCTGCAGCGGACGGATGCCGCTCTTCTCGACCTGCGGACCTTCCGGTCGCGCTCGTTCAGCCTCGCCGTCGTCCTCGTGATCGTGGTCATGTCGGCGCTGTTCGGGTCGCTGATCCTGCTTCCCATCTACCTGCAGCAGGTCCTCGCGCTCGACACCCTGACCGTCGGACTCATGCTCCTTCCCGGCGGTGTGCTGATGGGCATCATCGCTCCCGTCGTCGGATCGCTCTTCGACCGCTTCGGACCGCGGCCGCTGGTCCTTCCGGGCATGGTCGTCGCGGCGGCGGCCCTGTGGGGCATGACGACTTTCGGTGAAGGCACGTCGGTCGCATGGATCATCGCGGTGCACATGGCTCTGAACCTCGGGCTCGGCTTCGTCTTCACGCCGTTGCTCACGTCGGCGCTGGGGTCTCTTCCGCAGCGGCTGTATTCGCACGGCAGCGCGACGGTCAGCACGCTGCAGCAGGTCGCCGGTGCGGCCGGCACGGCTCTGTTCATCACGCTCATGTCGGTCGGTGGCGCTGCCGCGGCGGCATCCGGGGCCGATGCGATCGGCGCTGTTGCGTCCGGCGTGCACACCGCCTTCTTCGTCGGCGCGGCGGTCGCCTCGGTGGCCGTTGTGCTGGCGGCCTTCGTGCGGAAGCCCGTCGGGGAGTCGGAGGCACAGGGCCCCGTGCACTGAGGCGTCTCCCGTGATTCGCTCGCATGCGGCCCCCTGAGGCGTCAGCCCTCGGCGCGTAGGCTCGTCAGGTGAGTGCATCGCGTGGCCGGATCTGGACCGGGGTCATCCGCGTCGCACCGTACGACCGCGATCACACGGTCGCGATCCGCGCGGCGATCAGCGTGGGTGTCCCGCTCCTCTTCCTCTGGACGATGGGCCGGCTCGATCTCAGCATCTACGCGAGTTTCGGAGCCTTCGCGTCGCTCTACGGGCGCACCGACCGGATCGGCGATCGGGTCAGGATGCAGGCGGCCGCCGGCGCCGTCCTCCTCACCGCGATGCTCATCGGCACGGCGACGTCGGTCGCCGGCCTGGCGGCGCCGTGGGCGATCGTCGTGGTGTCGGCTGTCGCCTCGCTCGTCACGCTGCTCGCCTACTCGGCGCAATGGCACCCGCCGGGCGCCCTCTTCATCGTGTTCGCCGCGGGAGCCACGGCATCCGTCCCCGCTGATGTCACCCGACTGATGGACGTCCTCGCCGTCGGCCTCGCGGCGGTGATCTTCTCGATCATCATCACGTTCGTCTACGAGGCCGTTTCGGCCCGGAGCATCCCGCGCCTGACACGGACGAAGAACCGCATTGCCGTCGGTGCCGTGGCCGCGGAGATGGCCATCACGGTCGCGGTCGCGACGCTCCTCGGTGGAATCGCCGGGCTCCTCTTGCTCGACTCGCACTGGTACTGGGCGATGGTCGGTGCCGTCGCGGCGGTCAGCGGGCCGCACGTGAAGGCGCGCATCATCCGCGGCCTGCAGCGTCTCATCGGAACGGGTCTCGGAGTGGTGGTGGCCGCAGCCATCCTCGCCCTGGGGGTGCCGCCGCTCGGCGTGATCCTGATCGCCGTCGCCCTCCAAGCGGCCGCCGAACTGTTCGTCGGCCGCAACTATGCGATCGCGATGGTGTTCATCACGCCGCTGGCGCTCCTGATGGTGCAGCTCGCGGCACCGACCACCGCCGGAGTCCTGCTGAGCGATCGTCTGGGGGAGACGCTCGTCGGCATCGTTGCAGGGACCGCCGTCGCCGTGGTCTCCGCTCTCGTTCGTCGGACTCGCTGACATCCCTCGGGCGGTTGGCCCGTGAGCTCTCCGTTGTCGGGGCTCTCGTCCAGCCGGCTCAGCTGCGGCCGGCGGTCTCGGCTCCGTCGGTCCACGTCAGCCACCCGCCGTCGAGGTTGCGGACGTCGTGACCGAGCTGCTGCAGGATGCGGCTGGCCGTGTGGCCCCGCTGGCCCACCCTGCAGTGGACGATGAGCGGCGCATCGGGGAGCTCGCCGTGACGCTCGCGAAGCTCGTCGAGGGGGATCAGGATCGACCCGGGGATCGATCCCGCCTCGTGCTCGCCCGTCGTGCGCACATCGACGACCACGGCGCCGGCTGCGCGGGCGGCATCCACCTCATGCCACTGGATCGTACGGTCGGCACCGGTCGCCAGGTTCTCGGCCACGTACCCCGCCATGTTGATCGCGTCCTTCGCCGAACCGTATTGCGGCGCGTAGGCGAGTTCCAACTGAGTGAGAGCGGATGCCGTGAGCCCTGCCGTCATCGCGACGGCCAGGACGTCGAGCCGCTTGTCGACGCCTGACCGCCCCACGAGCTGCGCGCCGAGGATCAGGTCGGTGTCGGGATCGATCAACAGCTTCATGGCCATCTGCTCGGCGCCCGGGTAGTAGGTCGCATGAGAGAAGGGGTGCGTGTGCACGATGCGGTGCGGCCGGCCCGCCGCGACGAGTCGGCGTTCGCTCCAGCCGACGAGACCGACCGTGAGGCCGAGGACTCCGACGATCGTCGTCCCCAGAGCAGGGGTCGCGGCGACGGTCGCCGCACCGGCGATGTCGTCGGCCACCGCGCGACCGTGCCGGTTCGCGAGCCCGGCCATGGTGACGAGGGTCGCGGTGCCGTCCAGGTGATCGGTCTTCTCGACGGCGTCGCCGACGGCCCACACATCGGGCACGTTCGTGCGGTGCCGGTCGTCGACGGCGATGCCGCCCGTCGGACCGAGCGCGATCCCCGCGGCCCTCGCGATCTGCACTTCGGGACGCACGCCGCGAGCGTCGACGACCAGCTCTGCGGGCACCTCGGTCCCGTCGGAGAGGGTGGCGACGCCGGCACCGATTCCCGACACGGTCACGCCCGTGCGCAGATCCACTCCGGCATCGCTGAGTGCCCGGTGGACGGGAGAGACCATCTCGGGGTCGAGGGGGCTCAGTACCTGATGGCCCCGCTGAACGAGGGTCACCCGTGCGCCCCGGGCGACGAGGTTCTCGACCGCCTCGATCCCGATGAACCCGCCTCCCGCGACGACGGCTCGCGGCGAGGCGGCCTCGGCGAGGACGGCGGTGATCGCGTCGACGTCCTCGACGCTCCGGAGGGTGATGACCGGCATCCCCTCACCCGGGATGGGATCGCCCGTCGTCGCGCCCATGCCGAGGACGAGATCGTCGAAGGGCTCGATCCGCTCGTCGCCGGTCTCGAGGTCGCGGACCTTCACGGTCTTCGCAGCCGTGTCGATCGCGACGACCTCGTGGCGGACGTGGACCTGCAGCGCGAAGCGGGAGGCGAGGGATGCCGGCGTCTGCAGCAGCAGCGAGGAGCGGTCCTCGATCACGCCGCCGACGTAATAGGGGAGCCCGCAGTTCGCGAAGGACACGTGGTGGCCTCGCTCGAAGACGACGATCTCACGGTCCTCGTCGAGTCGACGCAGGCGGGTCGCCGCGGACATGCCTGCGGCGACTCCACCGATGATGATGGTGCGCATGGTCACCAGAATACCCCCGGGGGTATTGAGAGGTGTCATCCGTCCCTCATTTCGTCCCTCCATGGGTGTCTGGCGGGCAACGTTTGTGTCACCTTCCTACGGAGGGGGTGACTGTACAGGTTGTGAGGGCTAGGTTGGGGAAGGACCGGCGGACGTGTCGCCGGCATCAATCAGTAAGGCAGTTCATGAGCGTCAGCGGTACCGTCAAGTGGTTCAACTCGGAAAAGGGCTTCGGGTTCATCGCTCCCGATGAAGGCGGCGCCGACGTCTTCGCCCACTACTCAGCCATCGAATCTTCGGGCTACCGCTCGCTGGAAGAGAACCAGCGAGTCGAGTTCGACATCGCCCAGGGCCCCAAGGGCCTGCAGGCGGAGAACATTCGCCCCGTCTGAGGTTTCACACCTCAGCAGTGAGGAGCAGGCGGCGGAGTTCGGCCATCGTGTCGACCGCCGCCTGCGCCCCATCGCTCTCGTGGGGCCAACTGAAGCCCCACCGTACGAAAATGACGGGGACGCCGTTCGCGGCGGCCCCGTCTACGTCGTGGTGGCGGTCGCCGATGAGGATCGGGCGGCTGATATCCGCTCCAGCCGCCTTCAGGCGACGCAATGACTCGGCGACGATGTCGGCCTTCGTGGCGAGTGTCTTCTCGTCCGGTGTCGCACCCGCCATCGCCTGCATGTGCTCGGACAGGCCGAAGTGCTCCATGAGCGCGACGACCTGGACCTCGGGCTTCGAGCTCGCGGTCGCCTGCGGGATGCCCGCCGCCGCGATGTCCGCGATCAGCTCCCCGACCCCCGGGTAGAGCTCCACGTTCGCGGTGTACCCGTCGGCCTTGCCGAGAGCCCGGTAATAGGTGACCGCTTCGGTGGCCTGTTCCGGCGTCATCCCGACGTTCTTCTGGAACGAGTCGTACATGGGCGGGCCGATCCAGTGGACCAGCTCTGCGCGCGTCGGCGCCGGGTACCCGAAGTGGGTGAGGCAGCGGTCGAGGCGGCTGAGGATGCCCACGGATGCGTCGACGATCGTGCCGTCCACGTCCCAGAGGATGCAGGACCAGGGGGAGCGCGTCGTCATGCGACCAGCCTACGGGGACGGATGCCGCGGGTAGGCTCGTCGCCGTGCGTCTCGTCATCGCCCGTTGCTCCGTCGACTACACCGGTCGCCTGAACACGCATCTGCCCCCCGCCACCCGTCTCATCATGGTCAAGGCGGACGGCACGGTCGCGTTCCACCGCGACATCCAGCATCAGCCGCTGAACTGGATGAGCCCGCCGTGCACGCTGACGATCATCGAGCCCGGCGAGGACGACATCGACGTCGTCGAGAAGTGGCGCGTCACGCACGCCAAGACGGGCGACGAACTGACGATCCGCATCTACGAGGTGCTCCACGACTCATCGCACGAGCTCGGCGTGGATCCGGGTCTCGTGAAGGACGGCGTCGAGGCCGACCTGCAGCGGCTGCTCGCGGAGCAGGTGGGGGTTATCGGCGAGAACCTGACGCTCGTGCGACGTGAGTTCCCCACGGCCATCGGGCCGGTCGACCTTCTGCTGCGCAACCCCGAGGGCGGCACGATCGCCGTCGAGGTCAAGCGCCGCGGCGACATCGACGGCGTGGAGCAGCTGACGCGCTACCTCGAGCTGCTCGGGCGCGACCCGCACCTCGCACCCGTGACCGGCGTGTTCGCCGCCCAGGAGATCAAGCCCCAGGCGAAGGTGCTCGCGACCGACCGCGGCATCCGTTGCGTCACTCTGGACTACGACGAGATGAAGGGCATCGAGTCCGGGGCGCCCCGCCTGTTCTGATCTGCGTCAGTGACCGGTGCCGCGGGTTCCCGGCAGCGGCTTGGCCGCACCGGACGCGAACCCGGACGCCGCGACGAGGGCGGCGATGATGAACAGCGCGTTCAGCAGACCGATGTGGTCGCTGATCACACCGAGGATCGGCGGCCCGCACAGGAACGCGATGTAGCCGATCGTCGCCGCAGCGCTCACGCGCGCTGCCGCGTGTTCGGGATCGTCGGCCGCCGCCGACATGCCGAGCGGGAAGCCGAGCGAGGCGCCCACCCCCCACAGCGCAGCCCCGACGAACACGAGCGGCAGGTTCGGCGCGAGGATGAACAGCAGGATGCCTGCGACCGTCGTCGCAGCGAGGACGCGCAGCGTCGCCACTCGACCGAAACGGTCGACGAGAGGTCCGCCGAACACACGCAGCACGGTCATCGCGACGGAGAAGACCATGAGTGCGGCGGCGCCGAGCTCCTCCGTGCTGTCGTGGTTTTCGCTCACGCCGAGCGCCATCCAGTCGTTCGCGCCGCCCTCGGCGAACGCCATTCCCAGGATCACGACGCCGAGCACGTAGGTTCGCGGCTCACGCCACGCCGATAGGGCGATCATCAGGCGGGCCCGCCACCCGGCCGGTGCTGCGTCTGGTGAACCGAACTCACGGTGCGGAACGAAACGGAACGCGACGACGGCGATGACCGCGATCGACACCGCGATCACAGCGGCATGGGCGAACACCGAGATCTGCGCACGAGCGGCGAGGGCCCCGAGCCCGGCTCCGATGACGGTGCCCAGGCTGAAGAACGCATGGAACAGCGGCAAGATCGTCTTCTTCACCTCGACCTCGATCGCCGCCCCATCGACGTTCATGAGCACGTCGAGGGCGCCGTTGCCGAAGCCGAACAGCATCAGCCCGACGAGGACCACGGGGACGGCGGCAAGGACGTCCGTGCCCAGCCCGATGAGGAACAGGCCGGTCGCCAGCACGAGCATTACCAGGAGCATCCCGCGCCGGGTACCCATACGCGCCGCGATGACCGAAGAGACCGACAGGCCCAGAATCGACGCCGCTCCCATGCCGAGCAGCAGGAGTCCGATGGTGGCGTTGTCGATACCGAGCGCCGCCTTGATCGACGGCACCCGCGACGCCCACGTCGCGATGCTCAAGCCGCTCGCGGTGAAGATCGCGAACACGGCGAGACGCCAGGTCCACAGGCGCGCGGAGGTGAGCTCGAGGGTCATGACGGTCACTCTAGCGGCATCTCCGAATCGATTCGACAATCGGATCCGTGCGGCTACGATCGAGAGCATGAGCAGCCGCCGAGCGACGATCTCCGACGTCGCGCGCCACGCCGGAGTCTCGGCCTCGACGGCATCCGTCGTCTTCAGCGGCAAGGTCGCCGTCTCCGACGCCACCCGCGCGAAGGTGATGCGCGCCGCCGATGCCCTCGGATACACCGGTCCCGACCCGCGAGCGGCGTCGTTGCGGACCGGCCGAGCCGGCGTCGTGGCGGTGCTCTTCCGCGAGCGGCTCGGCATCGCGTTCCGCGACCCCGTCACCACCGAGATGATGGACGGACTCACGGCCGCCCTCAGCCCGATCGGCGCCGGCATCCTCCTGCTCACCGACGAGGGCCCGGCGGAGTCCGGCCCCACCCTGACGACCGCGCCCCTGGACGCGGCGATCCTCCTCGGCTGCAACGAGATCCTGCAGTCGTCGGTCGACGTGCTCCGCGGTCGCGGCATCCCCGTCGTGGTGATCGAGGGCGATGCCGGAGCCGACGTCCCCCGCGTGCTCCTCGACAACGTCGAGGCCCAGCGGACGGCCGCCGAGCACCTGCGTTCCCTCGGTCACGATGACGTGGCGCTGGTGACGCTGGCGAAGGATGCCGCGCGTCCCCGAGGCTTCATCGACGATCCCGCGCAGATCACCGTCGACGTCACGCGCGATCGACTGCTCGGCGCCCGGGAGATCTTCCCCGATGCTGCCGCCTACGCGGTCCGCGAGAGCTCGATCGACGAAGGGCTCGCCGCGGGCCGTGTGCTGCTCTCGGGTCGCCGGCCGACCGCGATCATCGCGCAGAGCGACCTCCTGGCGGCCGGGGTGATCCGTGCCGCCGAGGAAGCCGGGCTCCGGGTTCCGGAAGACCTGAGCGTGACGGGCTTCGACGGTGTCGCAGTGGACGGTCTGGCCCCCTACGCGCTCACGACGCTCGCGCAGGACGCGGGCGCGAAGGGACGCGCGGCGGGCGAGGCGGTCGTCGCGATGCTCGAGGGGCGGGAACCGGCATCCCTCACCCTCACCTGCACATTCCGACGAGGGAACACGACCGCGCCCGTACCGGGGTGACCTGGGAGCCGGCCGGGCGCCGCCTATCCCTCAGCCGGTAGACTGGACATCTCGACCCCCGCGATTGCACAAGGAGGCCAGGTTGCTGATCCTCCTCGCGGCGTTCGCCCTCGTGCCGCTCCTGTTGCCGGCCCTCGTCTCCCGGCTCGGCTCGCGCACCTTCCTCGTCGCGGCTCTCGTTCCGATCGCCGCGTTCGTGCACACGGCGCTGCAGGCCCCGCGCGTGCTGAACGGTGATATCCCGTTCGAGACATACGCCTGGATTCCCGATCTCAAGGTCCAGCTGTCGATGCGGATGGACGTTCTCGGCTGGGTCATGGCGCTCATCGTCACCGGCGTCGGCGCGCTCGTCATGCTCTACTGCCGCTGGTACTTCGCCGGCAAGCGCGAGGGCCTCGCGACGTTCTCGGCGGTCCTCCTCGCCTTCGCGGGTGCGATGTACGGGCTTGTGCTGACCGACGACATCGTCGTGCTCATCATGCTGTGGGAGGTCACGAGCGTCCTCTCGTACCTGCTCATCGGTTTCTACCACCGCCGCGGCGCGAGCCGACGCGCCGCTCTGCAGGCCCTGCTCGTGACGACGCTCGGCGGGCTCGTCATGCTGATCGGCGTCGTCATGCTCGTCGTCCTCTACGGCACGACGAGCATCACCACGATGATCGAGACCGGGCCCGTCTTCCAGGGCGGCGAGGCCGTCGCCCTGAATGCCGCGATCGTCATGCTCCTCGTCGGGGCCCTCAGCAAGTCGGCCATCTTCCCGTTCCACTTCTGGCTCCCCGGCGCGATGGCCGCGCCGACGCCGGTGAGCGCGTACCTGCACGCCGCCGCCATGGTGAAGGCCGGTATCTACCTGATCGCCCGCTTCGCGCCCGCCTTCGCGGATACCGACCCGTGGCGACCCATCGTCATCGGCCTCGGGATCTTCACGATGCTCCTCGGTGGATTCCAGGCGATGCGCGAGTCGGACCTCAAGCGCATCCTCGCCTTCGGCACCGTCAGCCAGCTCGGCATGCTCACGGTCGTCCTCGGCTACGGCGAACGCAACAGCGCCCTCGCCGGTCTCGCCCTCCTCGTCGGGCACGCCCTCTTCAAGTCGGCGCTGTTCCTCATCGTCGGCGTCATCGACCGTCAGCTGAGCACCCGCGACATCGGGGAGCTCTCAGGGGTGGGGCGCCAGGCGCCGACGCTCGCGACGTTCTCGATCATCGCGATCGCGTCGATGGCGGGGGTCGCGCCCACGGTCGGCTTCGTCGCGAAGGAAGCGGCGCTCACCTCGTTCCTCGAGGGCGGCGCGTCCGCGACGGCCCTCATCCCCCTGATCGGGATCCTCGGCGGCTCCGCTCTGACGGCGGCGTACGGCATCCGTTTCGTGTGGGGTGCCTTCTGGACGAAGAAGGATGCCGCCGGTGCGCCGCGCGAGCGCACGGAGTGGCCCGACCCGCCGATCGGCTTCCTGGTGGCGCCGGTCGTGCTCAGCGGGCTGACCATGGTCGCCGGCGTCACGGCGCCGCTGCTGGACTCGGGTCTCGCGGGTTACGCCGACAGCATCCCGCTCGAGGAGGGCGGCAAGGAATATCACCTCGCTCTCTGGCACGGGTGGGAGCCCGCGCTCTTCCTCTCGCTCGGCTCGATCGCCCTCGGCGCGCTGCTGTTCTGGATCACGCAGCGCCGCCCACTCAGAACCCGCATGCTGCCGTTCACGGCGAACGACGTCTACAACCTGTCGCTGCGCGGCGTCGCGAAGGTCTCGGTCTGGACGACGTCGCTCACCCAGCGCGGCTCGCTGCCGTTCTACGTCGGGACGATCTTCGTCGTCTTCATCGCCGCCGAGGCCACGGCCCTGCTGGCCTCGACCGAGTGGCGCATCGCCGTCGACGCCTGGCAGAGCCCGGCGCAGCTGCTCGCCGCTCCCGTCATGATCCTCGCGGGCATCGTCGCGATCCGCGCACGCAAGCGCTACACGGGAGTCGTGCTCGTCTCGGTCACGGGTCTCGGCATGGTGCTCCTGTTCGCGACCAGCGGCGCCCCCGACCTCGCCCTCACGCAGATCCTCGTCGAGACGGTCACCCTCATCGCGTTCGCGCTCGTGCTCCGCCGCATCCCGGCACGCCTGGGCGACCACAACGCGTCGGTGCTCCCCGTCGTCCGCGCCGTCATCGGCATCGGGGTCGGCGTCACGATGGCGGCCGTCGCCCTCATCGCGACGGGTGCCCGCGTGGCCGACCCGGTCTCGGGTCCGTTCCCCGACCTCGCCTACGAGATCGGGCACGGCAAGAACGTCGTCAACGTGACACTCGTGGACCTGCGCGGGTGGGACACGATGGGCGAGCTCTCGGTCCTCATCCTCGCGGCGACAGGCGTGGCATCCCTCGTCTTCGTCACCAACCGCTCCGACAGCCGCGTCCTGCCCTCTCTTCCGACGAGCTCCGGACGCAGCCGCCGTCCGCTCGTCGAGACGGCCGACGGACCGCGCCCCCGCTCCACGGCGCCGGGCTCGACCCGCCAGGCGTGGCTCGTGGGCGGACTGAAGGTGAAGCCCGAGAACAGATCGCTCCTGCTCGAAGTGATCGTGCGCGTCCTCTTCCACTCGATCATCGTCGTGTCGGTGTACCTGCTGTTCGCCGGCCACAACCTGCCCGGCGGCGGATTCGCCGGCGGCCTGGTCGCCGGTATGGCACTCGTCATGCGCTACGTCGCCGGCGGACGGTGGGAGCTGGGTGCGGCCGCGCCGACGGATGCCGGCCGACTCCTCGGCGCGGGCATGGTGCTCGCCCTGTCGTGTGCGATCGTGCCGCTGTTCTTCGGTGCCGCGCCCCTCACGAGCACGTACTGGGAGGCGGAGATCCCCCTACTCGGCGAGGTCGAGTTCGTGACCTCGACGATCTTCGACGTCGGCGTGTACCTCGTCGTGATCGGACTCGTCCTCGACGTGCTGCGCTCCCTCGGCGCCGAGGTCGACCGGCAGACGCAGGCGCAGCGGGAGCGGGTGAGCGCATGACCGTCTCGCTCGTCCTCGTGATCATCATGGGTGTGCTCTTCGCCGCCGGCGTCTACGCGATGCTGGAGCGCAGCCTCACGCGCGTCCTCATCGGCTTCCTGCTCCTGGGTAACGCTGCGAACCTCTTCCTCTTGATCGTCATGGGTGCTCCCGGCGTCGCGCCCTTCTTCGGCAGCGACGGCGAGGGTGAGGAGTTCAGCGATCCGCTGCCGCAGGCCCTGTCGCTGACGGCCATCGTCATCACGTTCGCGATCTCGTCGTTCCTGCTCGCGCTCATCTACCGCTCCTGGCAGCTGGGACAGGCCGACACGGTCGCCGACGACGAGGCCGACCGCGAGGTGCGCGAGCGCGGCGCCCGCGACGAAGAGACGATGGACGACGAGATCACCGACGAGGACGACGACGCCACGACCGACTTCATCGGGACGGAGACCTCCCCCATCGTGATCCTCCACGCGCAGGACATCGCCGAACTGCGCGACGACGCCCCCACCGACAAGCCGGGAGGGCACCGATGACCGCCCTCGTCCCCCTGCTCGTCACGCTGCCGCTCCTCGGCGCGGGCATCGCGCTGATCTTCGGGCGTCGGCGTCGGGTGCAGGTCGGGGTCTCGATCGTCACCCTCACCGTCGCCGCGGTCATCGCCGCCGTGCTGCTGTACTACGTGGACGTCAGCGGGATGCCGCTGGCCGTCTCGGTCGGCGGATGGCCGATCCCGTTCGGCATCGTCCTATACGTCGACCGGCTGGCCGCGCTCCTCGTGCTCGTCTCCAGCATCGTGCTCCTGGCCGTCCTCCTCTTCTCCGTGGGTCAGGGCGCCGCGGACGGCGATGAGGAGACGCCGGTTTCGATCTTCCACCCGTCGTACCTGATCCTCGCCGCCGGCATCTTCAACGCGTTCATCGCGGGCGACCTCTTCAACCTCTACGTCGGGTTCGAGATCCTGCTCGTCGCGTCGTACGTGCTCATCACGCTGGGGTCCACCGAGTCCCGCATCCGCACCGGCGTCGTCTACATCGTCGTCTCACTGGTCTCATCGATCCTCTTCCTCGCCGCCATCGCGGCGATCTACGGCGCCCTCGGCACCGTCAACATGGCGCAGCTCGCCGACCGGATGGGGGAGCTCCCCGACGAGGTGCAGCTCGTGCTGCATCTGATGCTGCTGCTCGCCTTCAGCATCAAGGCCGCGGTCTTCCCGCTGTCGTTCTGGCTGCCCGACTCGTACCCGACCGCGCCGGCGCCGGTCACCGCGGTCTTCGCCGGATTGCTGACCAAGGTCGGCGTCTACGCGATGATCCGCACCGAGACGCAGATCTTCCGCGACAACGACGTCAACCAACTGCTGCTGATCGTCGCGCTCGCCACCATGATCGTCGGCATCCTCGGCGCCGTCGCTCAGGCCGAGCTCAAGCGCATCCTGTCGTTCACGCTCGTGAGCCACATCGGATACATGGTCTTCGGGCTCGCGATCGCGACGCCCGCGTCGCTGGGCGCCACGATCTACTACATGGTCCACCACATCGTGGTGCAGACGACGCTCTTCCTCGCGGTCGGGCTCGTCGAGCGCCGCGCAGGATCGACCTCGATCCTCAAGGTCAAGGGGCTCATGCGCGCGGCGCCGCTGCTGGCCGTGCTCTACTTCATCCCGGCGATCAACCTCGGCGGACTGCCTCCCTTCTCGGGATTCATCGGCAAGTACGCGCTGTTCGATGCGGCCGCCGCCGTCGGCACGCCGATCATGTACGCGCTCATCGTCGCCGGCATCCTGACGTCCCTTCTCACCCTGTACGCCCTCATGCGAGCCTGGAACCTCTCGTTCTGGCGCGAGGAGGAGGACGCGAACGAGGAGTCCGGCGTCATCGACCGCATCTCGTACCTCGACGACGCCCCCGCCGCCGGCGTCCAGACGCAACGCCGCGTCATCCCGCGCATCATGACCGCCTCGACGACGGGCATGGTCGCCGTGACGATCGCACTGACCGTCTTCGCCGGTCCGCTCTACCACCTGTGCGCGAGCATGGGAGCGTCGCTCCTGAACCCCGTGAGCCTCACCCAGTTGCAGGAGGAGGTGAACGGTGGGAACTGACATCCAGCGGAGCGCGCTGACCGGCATCTGGCGGCAGCTGCCGTTCTTCCTGTGGCTCGTCGCGCTCTGGATGCTGCTGTGGGGTCAGTTCACGGTGCTCGCCTTCCTCACCGGCGTCGTGGTCGCCGTCTTCGTGACGAGCGTCTTCCGCCTGCCCCCCGTCGAACTGTCGGGACGACTCAACCCGTGGTGGCTGCTCGTCTTCACGCTCCAGTTCGTCGGTGCCGTCGTGAAGGGCTCGCTCGTCGTCGCGTGGCAGGTCGTGCGGCCCGGTCATCAGCCCGGCGTCTCGGTCGTCGCCGTGCCGCTCGTGACGGACGACGACCTGATCATGGCGCACGTGGGGGTCACGGCATCCCTCATTCCGGGATCGCTCGTCCTCGAGACCGACCGCGACCGCCGCATCCTGTACCTGCACGTCCTCGGAGCGTCGACGGATGCCGAGGTGGAGCAGCAGCGCCGGATGGTGCAGCGCTGGGAGGCACGGCTCGTCCGTGCGGTCGGCTCGCGGGCTCAGCTCGACGCCGTCCGCGCATCGCAGGCCGGCGCCGAGGGCATTCGCACGCGCGTGAAGGAGGAGAGCTCGTGACCACCATCCTCATCGTCCTCATCTGCGCCGTCTTCGGTGTCGCCGCACTCATGACCGTCTGGCGCATCATCATCGGTCCGTCGATCCTCGACCGCGCGGTCGCCTCCGACGTGCTCCTGACGCTCCTCATCTGCGCGCTGGGCGCCGAGATGGCCATCAACCACCACACCCGAACCCTGCCGGTGCTGCTGATCGTCGCCGCCGTCGGCGTCTTCGGATCGGTTTCGATCGCCCGCTTCGTGGCGCGCCGCGACTCGGAGGTCGACCGATGATCGAGATCCTCCACGTCGTCGCCCTGCTGCTGATCCTCGTCGGCGCGCTCCTGTGCCTCACGGCCGCGATCGGCCTGATGCGGTTCCGGGACGTGCCTACGCGGCTGCACGCAGCCACGAAGCCGCAGGTGCTCGGACTGCTGCTGATCGCCATCGCGATCGGCCTCGAGCTGCAGTCCTGGGCGGTCGTGGCGTTCCTCGTCCCCGTCCTGCTCATCCAGTTCGCGACCGCGCCGCTCTCGGCGCACATGGTCGGACGACAGGCCTACCGCAACGGCACGATCGATCGCCGGAACCTCCACGTCGACGAACTCGCCGAGGCGAAGGAGACCCCGCCCGCCGCGGGCGGCTGACTCAGCCGATCAGGCTCGGCTGCAGGTCCCGCATCGTCCGGCGGAACGTCATCCGCGTGACGCCCGCGACCGCGACCACCAGGGCGCCGACCAGCCAGGTCGCGAGGACCGCGGCATCCGTCCAGGCGCGCCCGGCCACACCGCCGTACATGACCTGCCGCATCGCGTCGACGACGTACCCCATCGGCAGGACGTGGTGCAGCGCGGCCAGCGGTGCCGGAAGCGTCTGCCACGGGAACGTGCCGCCCGCGGTGACGAGCTGCAGCACCATGAGGACGAGTCCGACGAACTGCCCCACCGACCCCAGCCAGACGTTGAGGGCGAGGATGATCGCCGCGAACGTCGCCGATGCGAGCAGCAGGATGCCGAGGGTCGGCAGCGGATGCGTGAACGAGAACCCCAGCGCGATCGAGAGCACGCCGAACAGCGACACCATCTGCACCGCGCCGAGGGCGGCCGGCGTGAGCCACCCCGCGAGGGTGACGCGGATGGGGGAGCGGAGCGCCGTGACGGCGCGCTTCGAGATCGGCTTCACGATCAGGAACAGGGCGTAGATGCCGATCCAGCCGGCGAGGGCGGCGAAGAACGGCGCGAGGCCCGCGCCGTAGTTCTGCGCCTGGGTGACGGACGCCTCGGAGATGCCGACCGGGTCCGAGAGGGTCGACGCCTGCGCCTTGCGCGTGTCGGCGCTGTCGTCGGGGAGCTGCTGCGCACCGTCCCGCAGGCCGTCGCGGAGCTTTGTGGCGCCCTCGTCGAGGGTGTGGATGCCGGAGGCCAGCGTGTGGGATCCCTCGTCGAGCTTGTGCGCACCGGCGTCGGCGCTCGCAACCCCGTCGGCGAGGGTGTGGGCGCCGGTCGCGGCCGTGGCGGCCCCCGACGCGAGCTTCGCGCTGCCGTCGGCGACCTGGGCGGCGCCGGCATCGAGGGCGTCGATCTGCGCGACGGCCTGCTGCACGCGCGTGTCGAGGTCGGCGACGCGGGTGCCGATCGGGTCGACGACGTCGAGCACCTGCGCGATCTGGGTGGCGTCGAGTCCCTGCTTCTGCAACCGTGCCGTGAGGTCGTCATGCAGCGACGGAACGGCGGACGCGGCCCGGTCCGCGGCGGAGCCGACGCGGTCGGCGATGCTCCGGAATTTCGCCGTGCCGCCCGAGACCTGCTCAGCGCCCGAGGTCAGGGACTGGAGTCCGTCGGACAGCGTGTCGATGCCCGACGCCAGTGAATCGGCACCGGTCCGGAGCTTCGCCGTCCCGTCCGCGAGGGTGGCGGCGCCGTCGGCGAGCGTGTCGGCACCGTCACCGGCGCTCGCGAGTCCGTCGGTCAGCTGACCGGCCCCGTCGGCCGCATCGAGGAGCTTCACCCGCACGGTGTTGAGCGCATCGAGCATCGTGAGCCCGGCTTCACGGACCACTTTCTCCGTGACCGTCGTGCGGATCCGCGAGACCGCCTGACTGCCGATCGTCGAGGCGAGGTAATTGTTGGCGTCATTTGTGGTCAGGTCGATCTCGGCCTGCCGAGGGTCTTTCGACGAGATGGACGCGACGGATGAGGTGAAGTCGGCGGGGAGCGTGACGGCGAAATCGAACGAGCCGTCATCGAGGCCGCGTCGGGCGCCGGCGGCATCCACTTCGTGCCAGTCGAAGCTGCCGTCCTCGAGCAGCGAGTCGGCGACCTCGTCGCCCAGGTTGCGGTCGGCGCCGTTGAGGGTGGCCCCTTCGTCCTGCACGACGAGGGCAACGGGCACCTCCGACAGGTTGCCGTACGGGTCCTGGTTCGCCCACAGGTACAGGCCGCCGTAGAGGACCGGCACGAGGATCAGGGCGATGAGGGCGATGACCCGCATGCGGGTCGAGGTGAGGCGGCGCAGCTCGGCCGCGAACAGAGCGGGGATCTTCACGAGAGGATGCCTTCGGTCGAAGAGTCGGTGAGGGCACGGCGCCGGGAGCGCAGGGCCGAGGTCGCCCGGAGGCGGGGCCGGCCGACACGACCCTGGCGGGCGGGGGGCTCAGCCTCGAGGGCCGTGGCGGCGGCCGTGCCGGCAATGACGAGGACGGCGAAGCCGCGTGCGGCGAAGTCCTTGGCGATGCGCTGCCAGTGCCGGGGATCGCCCCCGTGACGGTCGGGCGAGACGAGGACGAGCGCCTCGATGCCGCGTCGGAGGGCGGCGAGTTCGAGCAGCATCCGGATGCGGTCGTCGGCGTCGAGCTGCCCGATGGGTGTGCGTGCGAGCGGTCGCCAGCCGTGCTCGTCGAGCCAACGGCGGGCCGAGAGCGGATCGGCGCGCCGCCCGGCGAACATGAGCTCCTCTTCGACGACGCCGACGACGGCGACGTCGGGCGCCGGGTCGTTGACATCGGGGGCGTCGACGAGGGCGACGACCTTCCTCAGCCGGCGGGGGCTGCGGCGGCCGTCGATCGTGACGGTGCCGGTGTCGGCTCGCATGCGTCCGCTGGCGATGAGACCGAGCACCGACGGGCGCTGTTCTGTCTCGGCGGTGGTGAGGGTGACGCGACCCGACGCGAACGTGGCGTCCGTCGCGGGAAGGATGCCGCCGGCGCGACCCTTCGAGACGTCGTCGAGCACGATCTTCACGCGCGGGCTCCTTCGAGCACCTCGTCGGCCTCCCGCCAGCCGAGGCCGGCGACGCCGAGGATCGCCCGGACGGCGACCGACGCGGCTTCGGGCCGGGCGGTGTCGAGCCGGGTGATGACGGTGCGCGCGGCCTCTTCGATCAGGCGCGCGACGGTCGCAGCGGGCATGTCGGTGCGGATCGTGCCCTCGTCGCGTCCCCGGGTCACGATCGCGAGGACCCGCCGGCGGACCGGGGTGAGCACCGCCGCGGTCTCCTCGATGTGCGAGTCGTCGAGGGCCACGGTCGCGGCGAACTGCACGTCGGCGGCGCCATCCCACAGCGCGAGGGCGAGACGGGCGAGGGCGACGGGCGCGGGGCCGCTGTCATCGACGTCGCCGGCCAGCGCGTTGAAGCGCTCGGCGCCGCCCAGGATCATGGCGCGCAGCAGCGTGTCGCGGTCGTCGAAGTGCCCGTAGAGCGCGCGACGGCTGAGCCCGGCGGCGCGCGCGATGGCGTCGATCGGAGCGTGGGGGTCTCGGGCGATGGTGGCCGCTGCCGCCGCGAGGATGTCCGCGCGGTTCGCCGCGGCATCCTTTCTCGGACGACGCGGCGATGCAGTCGTGGTCACGCCACGATCATACGAAGTTGCACAATCGTGTGCAACTTAATTCAGCGAGCTCTCAGTCGGCGCCGAAGTCGAAGGATGCCGAGTCCCCCGCCTCGTCGATCGCACCCGCCAGCTCGTCGATCTCACCGGAGTTGCCGGTGATGGCGTCGGCGCCGCCCTGCTCGAGCTCGCCGACCAGGTCGGCGGTCGCGCCGCCGATCATGCCGAGCGACACGAAGTGCTCGAGGCGGGCGCGCGAGTCGGCGATGTCGAGGTTGCGCATCGTCAGCTGACCGATGCGATCGGTCGGACCGAAGGCGGCGTCACCGACGCGCTCCATCGAGAGCTTCTCGGGGGAGTACGACAGGTTGCGGCTCTCGGTGTTCAGGATCGTGTAGTCCTCGCCGCGGCGCAGACGCAGGGTCACGGTGCCGCTGATCGCGGAGCCCACCCAGCGCTGGATCGACTCGCGCAGCATGAAGGATTGCGGCTCGAGCCAGCGACCCTCGTACATGAGGCGACCGAGGCGACGGCCCTGCTCGTGGTAGGTGGCGAGGGTGTCCTCGTTGAGGATGCCGTTGACCAGGCGCTCGTACGCGATGAACAGCAGCGCCATACCCGGCGCCTCGTAGACGCCGCGGGACTTCGCCTCGATGATGCGGTTCTCGATCTGGTCGCTCATGCCGAGGCCGTGGCGCCCGCCGATCTCGTTCGCCGCCATGACCAGGCCCACGGCATCCGAGTACTCGACGCCGTTGATCGCGACGGGGCGTCCCGCCTCGAAGGTGACCGACACGTCCTCGGTCTCGATCTCGACGGCCGGGTCCCAGAAGCGGACGCCCATGATGGGCTCGACGATCTCGAGCGAGACGTCGAGGTGCTCGAGGGTCTTGGCCTCGTGGGTCGCGCCCCAGATGTTCGCGTCGGTCGAGTACGCCTTCTCGACCGAGTCGCGATACGGGAACCCGTGCGCCACGAGCCATTCGCTCATCTCGGTGCGGCCGCCGAGCTCGGTGACGAAGTCGGCATCCAGCCACGGCTTGTAGATGCGGAGCGCAGGATTCGCGAGCAGGCCGTAGCGGTAGAACCGCTCGATGTCGTTGCCTTTGTAAGTGGAGCCGTCACCCCAGATGTCGACGCCGTCCTCCTTCATGGCGCGGACGAGCATCGTGCCGGTGACGGCCCGGCCGATCGGGGTCGTGTTGAAGTAGGTGCGTCCGCCCGAGCGGATGTGGAACGCGCCGCACGACAGGGCGACGAGACCCTCCTCGACCATCATCGGCTTGCAGTCGATGAGGCGGGATCCCTCGGCGCCGTACTGCAGCGCGCGACCCGGGATCGACGCGATGTCGTCCTCGTCGTACTGGCCGAGGTCGCCGGTGTAGGTGAAGGGGACGGCGCCCTTGTCGCGCATCCAGGCGACGGCGACCGAGGTGTCGAGACCCCCCGAGAAGGCGATGCCGACGCGCTCGCCGACGGGCAGGGACTGAAGGACCTTCGACATGGTCCCCATCCTATCGAGGGGGCGGTCCGGCCCCGGCGCGGTTACGCGCGGGCGGTGCGGCGGAGATCCGGGCGACACGCGGGGGAATGGATGCCGGGCCGCGGCATGTCGGTGAGGATCTCCGCTCGGCGGCTCGGTGCGCCGTATGTGAATGCTCACATTGTGCAGAACGGGCCATTCCCCACCTCGAGAGGTGACACCCACTCATCCGCCGCGTTACGCAAATGTTACCGCTCACAATCTAGCGCGGAGCAAAATGTGAAGGCTAACATTCGAGCAACCGGAAGCCATGGCGGCCCGGAACACCGGCGGTGAGCCGGACCCGAACAAGGAGGTTTTGGGATGAAGAAGACTGCTTTCGCAGCAGCGGCCATGCTGGGGGCACTGGCACTCGTCGTCACCGGATGCGCGGGCAACGGCGCACCCGGCGCGGGTGGCAACGGTGGCGGCGGCGACCTGATCACGGTCGGGTTCGCACAGACCGGCTCCGAGTCCGGGTGGCGCGCAGCCAACACCGAGTCGATGAAGAAGGCGTTCTCGGAGGAGAACGGGTTCAAGCTGACGTTCAACGCAGCGGACAACAAGCAGGAGGCGCAGATCTCCGCCGTCCGCAACTTCATCAACCAGGGCGTCGACGCCATCGTCATCGCCCCGATCACGGTCGACGGCTGGGACGACGTCCTGAAGGAAGCGAAGGATGCCGGCATCCCGGTCATCCTCGAAGACCGCACGGTCTCGGCCAGTGACGACCTCTACGCCTCGTGGGTCGGCCTCGACTTCGAGCAGGAGGGTCGCACCGCCGGCGAGTGGGTCAAGGAGAACTTCGACGGCAAGGGCGCGAACCTCGTCGTCCTCGAGGGCACGACCGGCTCGTCGGCCGCACTCGACCGCGCCACGGGCTTCAACGAGGCCATCGAGGGCACGGACGTCAAGGTGATGGACTCGCAGACGGGTGACTTCACCCGCGACGGCGGCAAGAAGGTCATGGAGGGCTACCTCCAGAAGTACGGCAAGGACATCAACGTGCTGTTCGCGCACAACGACGACATGGGTCTGGGTGCACTCGACGCCATCAAGGCGGCGGGACTGACCCCCGGCAAGGACATCCAGATCGTCACGATCGACGCGGTGAAGGACGGCATGACCGCCCTCGCGGGCGGCGAATTCAACTTCATCGTGGAGTGCAACCCGCTCCTGGGCGAGAAGGCCGCCGAGCTCGTGAAGTCCGTCGTCGACGGCAAGACCGTCGAGAAGCGCACGATCGTCGAGGACCAGTCGTTCACGCAGGAGCAGGCCGCCGAGGTCCTGGACTCCCGCCCGTACTGATCGGTCGCCACCCCTCACGATCCGCTCGGATCACCGAACCACCGCCGGGGACCGGATTCCGGTCCCCGGCGGTCATCACGGAAAGGCGCGCCCCATGGTCGATGTCGCAGCCACGCCGGAATCCCCGGCCACCGTTCCGCAGCACGACGAGATCGTGCGGATGCGGGACGTCACCATCCGGTTCCCCGGCGTGCTCGCGCTGGACCGGGTCGATCTGACCCTCCGCGCCGGCGAGGTGCACACCCTCATGGGCGAGAACGGCGCCGGAAAATCGACGCTCATCAAAGCGCTCACGGGCGTCTACGCCATCAACGGCGGGACGATCGAGGTCGCCGGCGAGCAGCGCGTCTTCCGCTCGACCGCCGACGCAGAGGCATCCGGGATCTCCACGGTGTACCAGGAGGTCAACCTCTGCACGAACCTGTCGGTCGGTGAGAACGTCATGCTCGGCCGCGAGGTGCGGCGCACCGGCTTCATCGACTGGCGTGCGACCCACCGCGAGGCGACGCGTCATCTCGCCGCCCTCGGGCTCGACATCGATCCGCGGTCCGCGCTCTCGTCGCACTCCATCGCCGTGCAGCAGCTCGTCGCCATCAGCCGCGCGACGGTCGCCGACGCCCGCGTGCTCGTCCTCGACGAGCCGACCTCCAGCCTCGACCGCAGCGAAGTCGAGCAGCTGTTCACGGTCGTGCGCGGCCTTCGCGACCGCGGCGTCGCCATCCTCTTCGTCACGCACTTCCTCGATCAGGTCTACGAGATCTCCGATCGCCTGACGGTCCTGCGCAACGGTCAGCTGGTGGGGGAGTACCTGCCGGCCGAGCTGCCGCGCGGCGAGCTCATCGCCAAGATGATCGGCCGTCAGCTCGATGAGCTCGAGGCGCTGTCCCGCACGTCCGAGCGCGAGATCGACCGCGGCGCGACGCCGGTGCTCCGCGTCGCGGGGCTCGGTCGCAAGAACGTCATCGAACCCGTCGACATGGAGGTCTACGAGGGCGAGGTCGTCGGCATCGCCGGCCTGCTGGGCTCAGGCCGCAGCGAGCTCGTCCGTCTCGTCTACGGCGCGGACCGCGCCGATGCCGGTACGCACGAGGTGCGGGGGGATGCCGCGCGCATCACGACCCCGCGGAACGCGATCGACAAGCGCATCGCCTTCTCGAGCGAGGACCGTCGCGCCGAGGGGATCATCGCAGACCTCACCGTCGCCGAGAACATCGTGCTCGGCATCCAGGCCAAGCGCGGCGCGATGCGTCCCATCGGCAAGGCCGAGCGCGACGCCATCGTCTCGGAGTACATCTCGGCGCTCGGCGTCCGCCCTGCCGACCCGAACGCGCTCGTGCGCAACCTCTCGGGCGGCAACCAGCAGAAGGTGCTGCTCGCCCGGTGGCTCGCCACGGCGCCGCAGCTGATCATCCTCGACGAGCCCACGCGCGGCATCGACGTCGGCGCGAAGGCCGACATCCAGCGCAAGGTCGCCGAGCTCGCGGCCGAGGGCCTCTCGGTCGTCTTCATCTCCTCGGAGCTCGAGGAGGTGGTCCGCATCGCCCAGCGCATCGTGGTGCTGCGCGACCGTTCTAAGATCGGCGAACTGGACGCCGCCGACGTGACGGTCGACGATCTGGTCGCCCTCATCGCGCAAGAGTCCGGCGAGACGACGTCGTCTCGCCTCAACCCGGAGACAGCGGCATGAACCCGACCCTGAAGCGCTTCCTGGCGCACCGCCTCGTCTGGCCGATCGCGGCACTGCTCGTGCTCGTGATCGTCAACACGATCGCGCGTCCCTCCTTCATCTCGATCACGGTGCAGAACGGTCAGCTGTACGGCCCGCTGATCGACATCCTGCGCAACAGCGCACCGCTCATGCTGGTGGCGCTGGGCATGACGCTCGTCATCGCGACGCGCGGCATCGACCTCTCGGTCGGCGCGATCATGGCGGTCTCGGGTGCCGTCGCGCTCACCTACATCTCGGCCTCGCCCGCTCCCGAGGACCTGTCGACCGTGCTCATCGCGATCGCGCTCGCCGTCTTCGTGGCGCTGCTGCTCGGTGTGTGGAACGGCTTCCTCGTGGCGGTCGTCGGCGTCCAGCCGATCATCGCGACCCTCGTCCTCATGCTCGCCGGTCGCGGCGTCGCCCTGCTCATCACGGGCGGCTTCATCACGACCATCACGAGCGCGCCCTACCGCTTCATGGCGCAGGGCTACCTCGTGGGCTTGCCGTTCGCCTTCTACGTCTCGGTCATCGCGATCGTCATCGTCGCCGTGCTGCAGCGCCGGACCGCCCTCGGCGTCCTCACCGAGGCCGTCGGCATCAACCCCGAGGCCAGTCGCCTCGCGGGTGTGCGCTCGCGCGGCATCATCTGGGGCGCGTACGCGGCGAGCGGTCTGCTGGCCGGGTTCGCCGGCATCCTCTATTCGTCGAACATCATGGCGGCCGACGCCAACGCAGCGGGTCTCTACATCGAGCTCGACGCGATCCTCGCCGTCGTCCTCGGCGGCACGAGCCTCATGGGCGGCAAGTTCACGATTGCGGGCACCGTCGTCGGCGTCTTCACGATCCAGACGCTCAAGTCGACGATCACCTTCCTCGGCGTTCCGCCGGCGGTCAGCCCGCTGTTCCTCGCGATCGTCGTGGTGATCGTGGTCCTCGTGCAGTCGCCGCGGACGCGGTCGCTGTTCGCGAAGGGGGTCGATGCCGTCCGAGGCGGCGGCCGTCGCACCGCGGAGGTGGCCTCGTGAGCGCCGTCACCGCAGACTTCGGTCGCACCGGCGGGTTCGCCGACACGATCCAGCGCTTCCGCAGCCGGCACGCCTCATGGGTGCCCGTGTTCGCCGCCGTCGTGATCCTCATCGCGATGCTCGTCGGAGCGCAGGCCTACTTCGGCAACTTCGTCACCCCCCGCGTGCTGTCGGCGCTCCTGCTCGACAACGCGTACCTGCTGATCCTCGCGGTCGGCATGACCTTCGTCATCCTCACCGGCGGCATCGACCTCTCGGTCGGCGCGGTCATGGCGTTCACCGGGATGCTGGGTGCCAGCATGCTGAGCCAGGGGATGCCGGTGGCTCTCGTCATCCCGGTCATGCTGGTCCTCGGGGCGCTCATGGGCCTGTTCGTCGGGGTGCTCGTGCAGTACTTCGGGGTGCAGCCGTTCATCGCATCGCTCGCGGCGATGTTCGCAGCTCGCGGGCTCGCGTTCATGGTGAGCCTGTCCTCGATCCGCGTCGAGGAGCCGGCGATCCTGTGGCTCCAGTCGACCCGCATGCAGGGTGGCCCCGGCAGCTTCTACATCACCCCGACCGGCATCCTCGCGCTCGTCGTGGTGGTCGTCGGCATCCTGATCCTGCAGTTCACGCGGTTCGGCCGGACGATCTACGCGATCGGCGGCAACGAGCAGTCGGCGCGGCTCATGGGTCTGCCGGTCGTGCGGACGAAGCTGCTCGCCTACGTCATCAGCGGGGTGTGCGCGGGGCTCGCGGGCGTCGTGTTCACGGCGTACACCGGAGCGTCGTACCCGCTGAACGGCATCGGGACCGAGCTCGACACCATCGCCGCGGTGGTGATCGGCGGCACGCTGCTGACGGGCGGCAGCGGGTTCGTGCTCGGCTCGATGATCGGCGTGTTCGTCTACGGCACCATCAAGACGGCGATCTCGTTCCTCGGCGTCGACCAGTCCTGGACGCGCATCACGATCGGCGCGCTGCTGCTCGTCTTCGTCGTCGTGCAGCGTCTGCTGGTCGCGCGGACCGCGCGAACGACGCGGTGAACCTCGGGGGAGGCTCACCGCGGGCATGATGGTCCGTATGGATGCGCGCGAAGCAGCGGTCGCGCCGGTCGTGCACGTGACCGGCGCGACCGTCCGCTTCGGCGCCGAGACCGTGCTCGACGCGGTCGACTTCCGGCTGCTGCCGGGCGAGGTCCACTCGCTCATGGGCGAGAACGGCGCCGGCAAGTCGACGCTCATCAAGGCGATCACTGGTGCGCTCCGACCGGATGCCGGGACGATCCGCGTCGGCGGAGAGCCGGTGCACTTCGCTTCGCCCGCCGATGCCCTCGCCGCCGGGATCAGCGCGGTCTATCAGGAGATCGACCTGCTCCCGAACCTGTCGGTCGGTGAGAACGTGCTCCTGGGTCGCGAGAGCCGCCGCTTCGGAGCGATCGACTGGCGCGAGACCCACCGCCGGGCGGCCGAGATCCTCGAGGGGCTCGGGCTCGACATCGACCCGCGCACGCGCCTGTCGCGGCATTCGCTCGCCGTTCAGCAACTCGTCGCGATCGCGCGCGCGATCTCGGTCGACGCGCGCGTCGTCGTGCTCGACGAGCCGACCTCGAGCCTCGACCTGGATGAGGTCGCCGAACTCTTCCGGGTCATCCGCGAGCTGACCTCCCGCGGCGTCGCGGTGCTGTTCGTCTCGCACTTCCTCGACCAGGTCTACGAGATCTGCGATCGCATCACGGTCCTCCGCGGCGGGCGTCTGATCGGCGAGTACGTGCCGGCCGAGCTCCTGCGCATCGATCTCGTCGAGAAGATGCTGGGTCGCGGGGCCGACGAGATGGACGTCCATCAGAGGGAGGATGCCGCGGCATCCGTCCCGATCGCGCTCGCCGGACGGGGCCTCGCCTCGGGGACGGGCCTCACCGAGGCGACTCTGTCGATCGGCGAGGGAGAGGTCGTCGGACTCGCGGGGCTGCTCGGCTCGGGGCGGAGCGAACTGGCGCGTGCGCTCACGGGTGTGGACCGACCGGATGCCGGCGAGCTCGAGGTGCGCGGTGCTCCCGCCCACCTGCCGACCCCGCGCCGGGCGATCGGTCGGGGCGTCGTCTACTCGTCCGAGAACCGCCGTACCGAGGGCATCATCGGCGAGCTCAGCGTGCAGGACAACATCACGCTCGCGCTGCAGGCCGATCGCGGCATTCTGCACCGGCTCGGCAACGCGCGCCGTCGGGAGCTCGCGATGAGTTGGATCGAGGCGCTCGACATCCGCCCCGCCGACCCGGACCGGCCGGCAGGGACGCTGTCGGGCGGCAACCAGCAGAAGGTGCTGCTCGCCCGCCTGCTCGCGCTGTCGCCGCGGGTGCTGGTGCTCGACGAGCCGACGCGCGGCATCGACGTCGGCGCGAAGGTCGAGATCCAGCGGCTCGTCGCCGACCTCGCCGACAACGGCCTCTCGGTGCTGTTCATCTCGGCCGAGCTCGAAGAGGTGCTGCGGGTCTCGAACCGGATCGCGATCATGCGCGGCGGACGCCTCGTCGACACGATTCCCGCCGATTCGCTCACGGTGGATTCGCTGCTGGCGCTCGTCGCGCGTCCCGAGGACGAGTCGTGAGCGACGAGCGCGGCGCGAAGTCCGCCAACATCTTCGACGTCGCGCGCCTGGCGGGCGTCTCGCACCAGACCGTGTCGCGCGTGCTCAACGATCTGCCGAACGTCCGCCCGGCCACCCGCGCCCGCGTCGAGCAGGCGATGGCGCAGCTGCGCTACAGCCCGTCGCCCGCCGCCCGCGCGCTCGTCACCAAGCGCACCCGGACGATCGGGCTGATCACGCCGGGCACGGCGGACTTCGGGCCCACGTCTGTCGCGATGCACTTCAACGTCGCGGCGCGCGTCGAGCGGTACTCGGTCGACTCCGTGACGGCTGCGGACACGGATGCCGCCAGCATCCGCTCGGTCGTCGAGGGCCTGCTCCGTCAGCGGGTCGACGCCATCGTGATCGTCGTGAACGACCTCGGCGTGCTCGAGGTCGTCCGCGGGCTCGACCTCGGCGTGCCGATGGTCGCCGCTGCCGCGACCCAGCGCCGGAACCGCCAGCTCGTGTCGATCGATCAGTACCGCGGCGCCCGTTCGGCGGTACGCCACCTCGCGGAGCGGGGGCACCGCCGCATCCTCCACATCGCCGGCCCCGCCCGGAATCCCGACGCCGTCGAGCGCATCCGCGGGTGGCGCGATGAGCTCGGGGCGCACCAGCTCGCGGTCGTCGAGCCGATCCACGGCGACTGGACGGCGGCCAGCGGAGCCGAGATCGGCCGCGGCCTGGATCTCGAGCCCGGCGACGCCGTGTTCGCGGGCAACGACCACATGGCGATCGGTCTGCTGTCGGCTCTCCGCGGGCGCGGCCTCCGCGTCCCTGACGACGTCGCGGTCGTCGGATTCGACGACGTTCCCGAGGCCGCCTACCTGTCGCCGCCGCTCACGACGGTGCGGCAGGACTTCCGCGCGCTCGGCGAGCTGATGATGCAGAAGGTCCTCCTCGCGGTCGAGGAACCCGACGCCCTCACCGAGGACACACCGCTGCCCACGCACCTGATCGTGCGCGAGTCCTCCGTCGCCGTCAGGCCGTGACGGGGACGCGCGTCGACCGCGTGCGCAGGCGCCCGACCCAGACGACGAGCGCGCCGATGACCACGAAGGCGGTCGCGATCCCGACGATGTAGGCGCCGACACCGCCCCAGCCGGCTACGCCGTTCGGGTCGAGGAACGGGTACGGGTACCAGAACGCCACACCGTCCGTCGGGTCGATCACGAGAGGTCCGCGCACGAGGGTGTAGCCGATCCAGAGGATCGGGACGGCGAGGATCGCGACGACCGCGCGCCAGGGGAGGGCTCTGCGGGTGGGTGCGACGACGAGGTCGAG
Organism: Microbacterium sp. LKL04; assembly: GCF_900102005.1. NCBI lineage: Bacteria > Bacillati > Actinomycetota > Actinomycetes > Micrococcales > Microbacteriaceae > Microbacterium > Microbacterium sp. LKL04. The sequence goes on from NZ_LT627736.1 coordinate 2,549,369, forward strand.
CAGCAGGAACAGCGGCGCGACGACGTGCACGATCTCGTTCGCCCAGGCGACGTGGTCGTCGGATGTCGGGAAGCCCCGGAGGAGCAGGTTGTAGACGACGCCGGTGATGAAGAGGTATGTCGTCGCCGCGGCGAGGCCGAGCGCGACGCCGGCCGGTTCGCGCTCCTCGTGAGACGGCCGCATCCAGAACCAGATGACCGCAGCGAGCAGTGCCAGCACCCCGACGATGTTGGAGAGGATCGTGAAGAAGCTGAAGAAGTTCGCGATCGTCGTCGTGACGTCGCGATCGTTCGCGATCGCGGTCCGGACCGTCGTCACGAACTGCGTGACGACGGCGGACATCATGAGAGCGGCCGCGATCAGCCGGAGGACCGACCACACTGTCGGCCACGTTCGGGTACGCATGACCGAACCCTAGCGCGCTGCGAGCCGTGTCAGGCAGCGCCTTCCCGCGGGTGGGTTCCGTGCCCCCATCGGGCCCCCGCGCGGAAGATCCCGACCCCGACGGCGCCGACCGCGACGACAACCGCGAGCCCCAGCATCCCGGTCGCGACGTCCCACATCGTGAGGCGGATCAGCCAGACGATCGTCCAGACACCCGCGACGGCGGCGACGAGACGGGCGACGGTGCGAGCGCGCACGATCGCCGTGAGGAGGGCGAGCACCCAGACGGCACCCGCCAGGAAGCCGGTGAACTCCGCCGTGAGGACCCGGGTCCAGATCGCATCCGACGGGCTGCCGGGCGGCACCTCGAAGGAGAGGTGGAAGAAGAGGAGGATGCCGGTCGTCACCGCTGCCGTCACGCCTGCCGCAAGGCGGGCGCGCACCGGGGCCAGCAGGGCGAGCAGCGCGAGGACCGTGAGCGTCACCGTCACGATCGCGCGGGGGCCGGCCAGCGGATCGATCTGCGCGTAGACGAGCGCTCCAACGGCGCCCGCGACGGCGGCCGCGAGCGCAAGGCGCGCCGCCCGTGCGGCGCCGCAGAGGATCAGGACGAACGCGATCGCCCACAGGCCCGCGGCGATGAGTCCCGGACTCGCCTGCAGGTCGGGGTTCTGACCTTCGGGGGGAAGGCGCCAGTCCATCCGTACCTCGAACCCGCTGAAGACGGCGAACACCATGGCGAGGGCGAATCCGGTGGCCGCGGATGCGGTGGCGACGGCCTCGCGGGCGGGCTGCGGCATCCACCCCAGGATGCGGACCGCGAGGCCGCTGCGCATCAGCGCGATGCGCTCGCCGCGCGAGGGTTCGTCCCGTCCCTGCGCCTCGGCTTCGTCGAGCAGGGTCCCGAGCATGGCCTCGCCGTGCCGGTCGCGCCACGAGGAGGGGTACGCGCGGAGCGCGCGGCGCCAGGGGGTGTCGTCGACCGTGGTCACAGGGCACCTCCGAGCGCGGGGCGCAGAGCGAGGCGCCGCCGGGCCTCGGCCACGGTGACCTCGCGCCGGGCGACCTCCTCGGCGAGAAGGCCCACGCCGTCGGGGGTGAGTTCCACGTACCGGCGCACGCGACCCTGCACCCGCTCCTCGCGGGCGATGCGGATCGTGCCCTCCTTCTCGAGGCGATCGAGCGCGGCGTACAGGGTCGCGACCTTGAGGCGCACGTGTCCGCGTGAGACACGGTCGACCTCCTCGATGAGGGCGTAGCCGTGCTTGGGGCCGTCGGCGAGAGCCGTCAGCATGAGGAACGTGGGTTCCCGCATCTCCCGGGTCATGCGCCGACCATACTCTGACGGACAGAGTATCCGCCACCCTCCGTCGGCACGTCTCACCCGGCCCGATAGGATGGGGTGTAACCGTCCGATAACGGGGGAGAGCCCATGCCAGGCATCGTGATCGTCGGAGTTCAATGGGGAGACGAGGGCAAGGGTAAAGCCACCGACCTCCTGGGCGAGCGCACCGACTGGGTCGTCAAGTTCAACGGCGGCAACAACGCCGGCCACACCGTGGTGATCGGCGACGAGAAGTACGCCCTGCACCTGCTGCCCAGCGGCATCCTGTCGCCCGGCGTCAACGCCGTCATCGGCAACGGCGTCGTCATCGACCTCGAGGTGCTCTTCGCCGAGCTCGGCGCGCTGCAGGCCCGCGGCCTCGACGTCTCGCGGCTCAAGGTCAGCGCGAGCGCGCACATCATCACGCAGTACCACCGCACGCTCGACAAGGTGACCGAGCGCTTCCTCGGCAAGAAGATGATCGGCACGACCGGTCGCGGCATCGGACCGACGTACGCCGACAAGATCAACCGCACCGGCATCCGCGTGCAGGACCTCTTCGACGAGAACATCCTGCGGCAGAAGGTCGAGGGTGCACTCGATCAGAAGAACCACCTGCTGGTGAAGGTCTTCAACCGCCGCGCCATCACGGTCGACGAGGTCGTCGAGGATCTGCTCTCCTACGCCGAGCGCCTGCGCCCGATGGTCGCCGACACCGGACTCATGCTCAGCAATGCGCTGGATGCCGGTGACGTCGTCGTCTTCGAGGGCGGCCAGGCCACGATGCTCGACATCGACCACGGCACGTACCCGTTCGTCACGTCGTCGTCCGCGACGGCGGGCGGCGCCTCGACCGGATCGGGTGTCGGCCCGAACCGCCTCGACCGCATCGTCGGCATCGTGAAGGCGTACACGACCCGCGTCGGCTCGGGTCCGTTCCCGACGGAGCTCTTCGACGAGAGCGGCGATTTCCTGCGCTCGCGCGGTTTCGAGTTCGGCACGACGACCGGCCGGCCGCGCCGCGTCGGCTGGTACGACGCCCCGATCACGCGCTACGCGACGCGGATCAACGGCATCACCGACCTCGTGCTCACGAAGCTCGACATCCTCACCGGTCTCAAGGAGATCCCCGTCTGCGTCGCCTACGACGTCGACGGGCAGCGGTTCGACGAGGTGCCGGTCAACCAGACCGACTTCCACCACGCGACGCCGATCCTCGAGAACTTCCCCGGCTGGGACGAGGACATCTCCACTGCGCGCACGTTCGAGGACCTGCCGCAGACCGCGCAGGACTACGTCCTCGCGCTCGAGAAGATGAGCGGCACGCGCATCTCGGTGATCGGCGTCGGCCCCGCGCGCGACGCGGTCATCGTGCGCCACGACCTGCTCGACTGACCGGTGCGGTTCCTGCTCGGCGGGTACTCCGCCGACATGGGCGGGTCGGCGACGGGCATCGGACTGCTGGATGCCGGTGGCCCCGACTCGCCGCTCGCAAGCGGTCCGCTCGGTGTCGGCCGTGATGTCGTCGCGGCCGAATCGCCGTCATGGGTCGCGCGGCATCCGTCTCTCGACGTCGTCTACGCCGTGCTCGAGGGGCGCGGCAGTGTGCGCGCGTACCGTCGGACCGGCGACACCACGTTCGTGCCGCTCGGCGCGGAGGTCGCCGTCGGCGAGAGCCCGTGCCACGTGCTCGCGCTCGAGGACGCGCTGATCGTGTCGTGCTACGGCGACGGCGGCGTCGTGAGGGTCGCGCTGAACGCCGACGGGCGCCCCGGCGCCGCGCGGCGCTGGGCGGCCGTCGCCGAGGGAGCCCCGGCATCCGATCTCGCCTCGGCGGCGCGGGCCCTGCGCGCCGTCGTCGGCGAGGAGTACGCGGACTTCGTGCCGCACGCCGACGACGACGAGTCCGAGGTCGTGGCGTCGACGCGTCCCTCGCGCGCCCACCAGGCGGCATCCCTCCCCGGCGGACTCATCGCGACGACCGACACCGGCCTCGACCTCGTGCGTTTCTGGCGCAGCGGTCGTGAGATCCAGCGGCTCGAGCTGCCGGCGGGCACGGGGCCCCGCCACCTGCGTGCACACCCGAGCGGGCATCTCTACGTCGTGACCGAGCACTCCGGCGAGGTCTTCGCCTTGGCCGCCGACGCATCGGGTACGTGGCGGCTCGTCGGCGGTGCGCAGCTGGGCGCGTACCCGGGCGATGCCGGGGCGGAGCTCGCGATGTCGCGCGACGGCGTCTTCCTCTATGCGGGCCTGCGGGGGAGCGACACCCTCGCGACGGTGAGAGTGCGCGGTGGCGGCGAGACACTGCAGCCGATCGCGCTCGCCGAGTCCGGCACGATCTGGCCGCGTCACCACGTCGTCGCTCGGGACACCGTCGTGGTCGCCGGTCAGCAGGCGGACGAGATCGTCTCGCTCGCGATCGACGAGCGCACCGGGGTCCCGGGCCGCGTGCGGCATCGGACAATAGCACCGTCACCGACGGCGCTCCTAGCCTTCCCAGCCTGATCCGGCGGCTCGGTAACGTGACGGGTCGGAGGGGTTCATGAGCGCGGGCGGACGGATGACGGCGGGCAGGTCCGCGGGGCCGAGCGTCAACAGCTTCACCGTGCTGATCACCACCGTCGGCCTGGTGATCGCAGGGCTGATCGCTCTCGGATACGCGGACGCCGGCGATTTCGAGGTGCGGGCGATAGGCGGCGGCGGCGACCATGCTCTGTCGCCCTGGACGAATCCCGACCCCACCGTCGCAGACGAGCCGGAAGCCGACACCTATCGGGGCCCGGACGGCGCCGTGATCCGGCTGACTGGTCTCGACGTCGACACGCCGATCGTCCTCACCCCCGCGGAGGGCACCCGCCTCAACGCCGTCTGGGTCACGGGTGCGGACGGCCGCATCGTCACGGAGGGTGAGGGCGGAGAGCCGCCGCGCTTCTCGACGCTCTGGGACGGAAAGATCGTCGTCCTCGTCGACCAGCCCGACGTCGAGTTGTGGGTCGACGGTCCCCGCGACGAGACCTGGGAGGCGTCGCTGCGCTTCGACCGGGGCCTGCGGGCCGACGATGTCCTCTCGAGCTCGCAGACCCTCATGTTCACCCACGACGGCGGCGCGACGACGGCGCGCGTGAGCGCGCGAGGCGGTGACGACCTCGTGATCCAGGTCGTCACCGCGCACGGCAGCGAGCAGCCGCTCTTCGAGGAGTCACCGTTCGACCGCTCGATCGCCTGGCGGGACGCGCCCCTCGTCCTGTTCTACGTCGAGTCCTGGCACGACACCTCGTGGCGGATCGAGTTTCCGACCGACGCCGCATCCACGCCGACGCCGACGGAGACGCCATGACGGCGGCGGATGCCCGGATCCGGCGGTTCTCGACGATCACCTTCCTCGCGGGGTCGGTCGTCGCGGTCGTCGTGGCGTTCATCGTCGTGCCGTTCGTGGGCATCAACCCCGCGACGGGAGATCTGCTGCTGACCGACCCGAACGAGTACGAGTACCGTCCGTGGTCGGACCCCGCAGCGCGGGAGGTCCGCCTCGACGGCGACACGCTGATCGGGACGGCGGGCAGCGGGTACCTCGATCTCCCGGCGGGCGACGACGTCTGGGTCATCGGCCCGCTCACCCAGGGCCAGCAGGACTACGTCAACGTCCATCAGCAGACCGACGTCGACGTCAGCGCCACCGAGGACCGGCCGACGTACATCGGGCTCGTGACCGGGTCGCGGCCGCTCACCTTCGTGGCCGGCGATCACGCGAGTCGTCTCTGGTTCGCCCCTCGGTTGACGGATTGGCGGGCGACGGTCACTCGGAAGACGCCGACGCCCGTCGAAGGCAGGACGGTGACGGGCGAGGGACCCGCCCTCCTCGTCTACGACGGCGAGGCCCTGAGCGGACGCTTCGTCTACCGGGGCGATGGCTTCTTCGGAGTCGAAGCCCTCTACCCCGGCGAGGCCGCCACCGACGTCGCGCAGGGATTCGACGACGTCGACACGAGATCGTCTTGGCCGCCGAGCGATCGGGTCGTCTTCCGCGTCGACTCCGACGACGGATCGGGGACGTGGACGATCCGACTCGACGAACCCGCATCCGACTGACCATGACCTCCACACGAAAGGGAAACGACGTGACCTTCGACGCCACGCTGGACGCGGCCTTCAAGGCACGCCTGCCGCTGCTGTACCTCGAGACCGCGGAGGAGGTCCGGGCGGTGTCCGCGATCACGGATGCCGCGCACGCCCAGCGCAACCGCCGCCGCGTGTGGACGTGGACGTCCGCCCTGGGACTCATCGATCCGGACGGCAAGAGCGTGTCCAACACGACGAATCCGGCACGGGCGCTGCAGCACGCGGCGGGGGTGAGTGACCCGAGCGTCTTCATCTTCTGCGACCTGCACGCGTACTTCGGCAGCGAGCACCGTCCCGGTGACCCGGCGATCGTGCGGACGGTGCGCGAGACGGCGCTCGAGTTCCGCCACGGCGACGTGTCGCGCACGCTCGTCATCACGGCGCCGGTGCGGGTGATCCCGCCCGAGCTCGACGAGCTCACCCACCTGTTCGACTTCCCCCTGCCGACCGCGGCGGAGATCCGCGAGCTGCTCGACACGATGATCACCAACAACGCCGGCGAGATCCGCGTCGACGCGGACGACGCGGCGCGCGAGGCGCTCGTCCAGGCCGCCCTCGGTCTCACGATGGCCGAAGCCGAGAACGCGTTCGCGCAGGCGATGGTCAACGACGGCACCCTCACCGGCGACGACATCCGCGTGGTCCTCCATGAGAAGCGCCAGGTGGTGCGCAAGTCCGGTGTGCTCGAGTTCATCACGGGTGACCTCGACCTCGACGACGTCGGCGGCCTCACCAACCTCAAGCGCTGGCTCGAGCGCCGCAATGGGTCGTGGCTGCCCAGCGCCCACGAATACGGGCTGCCCTCCCCGAAGGGCGTGCTGATCACGGGCGTGCCCGGCTGCGGCAAGTCGATGACCGCGAAAGCGACGGCCGCGTCCTGGGGTCTTCCTCTCCTGCGACTGGACATCGGCCGCATCTTCTCGGGGCTCGTCGGGTCGAGCGAGCAGAACCTGCGAACGGCCATCGCGACCGCCGAGGCCGTGGCCCCTTGCATCCTGTGGGTCGACGAGATCGAGAAGGGTTTCTCGAACACCACGGGGCAGGGCGACTCGGGGACCACGGCGCGCGTGTTCGGCACGTTCCTCACCTGGATGCAGGAGAAGAAGCACCCCGTCTTCGTCGTCGCGACCGCCAACAACATCGACGCCCTGCCGCCGGAGTTCATGCGCAAGGGGCGTTTCGACGAGATCTTCTTCGTCGACCTGCCGACGACCGTCGAGCGCGAGGCCATCTGGACGCTGCAGCTCGCGGCCCACGCCTCCGAGGCGAACGGTCTCGCCAACGTCGCCGGCGATCCCGCCGCCGTGTCGGCCCTCGTCGCCGCGAGCGAGAACCACTCGGGCGCCGAGATCGAGCAAGCCGTGGTCGCCGCCCTCTACGAGGGGTTCAGCGGCCGCAAGACGATCACGACGGATGTGGTCACGCGGGTCGTCGAGTCGATGATCCCCCTCGCCGTCACGCAGGCCGAGGAGGTCCAGCGGATACGCGCGTGGGCCGCCCAGCGTGCGGTCGGTGCGACGGGGACGGAGGACCTCGACGCCCTCGACGCCGTCGGCATCGCGCCCGAGAGCCACGGGCCCCTCTCCTCGCGCCGCGGCGGACGTACCGTGGACTACTGATTGTCGGGTGAGGAACGAGAGTGGACATGAAGAAGCTCGTGGTGCAGCTGCGGCCCGACGGATCCGTCGCCGCCGAGACCTTCGGCATGACCGGGGCGGAATGCCTCGACTACATCGAGCAGCTCGAAGCGCTGCTGGAAGCCGAGACGACCTCGTCGCAGTTCACCGAGGACTACACGCGCACCGGAGCGACGGCATCCGACTCGCTCCTGCAGGAGGATCGGGACCGGTGATCGTCGCCCAGTCGCTCGGCGTCGGCGGGGAGGGGAGCCTTCTCGGGACGACACCGCCCGCGCGCAGCGGCGCAGCGCTGCGGTGGTCCCGCTTCGTGCCGGCCACCGCGGCTGAAGGCCCGGGGCTGCGGGCAGCGGTCTGGGTGCAGGGGTGTGCGGTCCGCTGCCCCGGATGCTTCAACCCGCACATGTGGGCTGAGCGGGGTGCGCTGCTCGATGACCCCGCCGCGCTCGCGGACCGCTGGATCGCCGAGGCGCACGCGGTCGGCGCCGAGGGCGTGACGCTGCTAGGCGGGGAACCGTTCGACCAGGCCGGTGCGCTCGCCGTCGTGGCCGAGGCGTTCCGCGGAGCCGATCTCGGCGTCATGGCCTTCTCGGGATACACGCTCGACCGGCTGCAGGCGTGGTCGGCGGAGCGCGACGACATCTCGCGTCTGCTCGCGGCGACGGATCTGCTGTGCGACGGTCCGTACCTCCGGGACCTCCCCGATACGCGCCGGCCGTGGATCGGCTCGCGGAATCAGTCGATCCGCGCGCTCACCCCGCGGTACGCGCCCGACGTCGAGCGCATCGCGCGCGACGGGGGACGGGACTCGCTCGAGGTGCGCATTGCGGTGGACGGTGCGGTCTCCGTCAACGGCTGGGCGACGGATGCCGCGCTCGCCGAACTCTTGGACGATCTGGGCGTGCGCGGGGACCGCGCCGCATCCGTGGGAAAGGGAACCATCCGATGAGCATCTCCTTGATCCTCCTGCCCGCCGCGCTCGCCGCCGCGGCGGCCGTCGGCGGGACCGGCGCGCTCGGCGCGATCGCGATGAATTCCGGCGCGAAGTCGGACCCCCGGGGCGAGTCGGAGGCCGTGCCGATCGCAGTGCAGACCCGCATGAAGGACCCGGACCTGCTCGCGGCGGCGCTCGCCGACCTCGGCGCAGCGGACGCGGCGATCGCAAACGGCGCTCTGACGGCGACCATCGACGGCGTCGAGATCGTCATGTCGCGCACCGACGACGGTGTGTGGGGCGCACACCTGTCGCGCCTCGACGGCCACGAGGTGACCGAAGCCGAGGCGACCTCCCTCATGACGCAGTTGGATGCCGCCTACGCCCGTCACGTGCAGCGCGCCGTCGCCGAGCGCATCCGCTCGCGCGCCGACCAGGCCGGCTTCGAGCTCGTCTCCGAGACGCGTGACGACGACGACACGGTCACGATGGTCCTGAACGTGCGGGACTACGCGTGACCACGTCGTCCCGCGAGGACGTCCCGACCTGGGGCTGGCTGATCGGCACCAGTTCATGGCTCCTCCTCCCTTTCATCGGGCCGGCGGTCGCATGGCTCGGCTTCCTCGTCGTCGCGACGGCGTCGCGCAGGCGTGCGGCATGGGTGATCGGCGTGGCTAGCGGTGCACTCGCACTGACGGTCCTGTTCGAGCTGTGGGGGCCGTTCACGGGCGTCGTGAACGCGGTCTGCCACCTCGGGGGCATCGTCGGTGCGCTCATGATCAACCCCGGCTGGTTGCGGACCCGCTGGGAGCGTCGTTCCGCGGGCGGGCGCGCGTCGCAGCCCGCGCGGTCGGCCGCATCCACGCGGTCGACGTCGTCGCGCAGCAGCACCCGACGGAAGCGCTCCGCGGTGAAGGTCGCGCCGCTGCCGGAGTCGGTCCGGCTGGCGGACGCCGTCGGCGCCACCTCCGCGGATCTTCTCCAGGCGCGCGCACCGGCGGAACCGGCCGAGCCCGTCGACGTGCAGACAGCGACGGCGGATGAGCTCGCCGACCTGCCGGGGCTCAGCCGCACCAAGGCACGTCGGGCGGTGAAGGTGCGCACCAAGAACGGCGGCTTCGTCTCGGTCGAGGACTTCGGCGAAGCGGCGGGCTTGCAGCCGCACGAGATCGTCCGGCTGCGCTCGGCTGCCACATGCTCGCCGCGGCCGCGGGGCGAGCGCCGCTTCGGGCGACGTGTGGATCTCTGAGGGATCTCCCGACGACCACGACTCCCACGTTGCAGCCCCGGCCGGTCGGAGCCAGGATCGTGGCATGGCCGACTCTCCCCTCAAGCCCCTCGACCCGGCATCCCTCCCTCCTCGCGTCGACGTGAGCGACAACTCGGCGGCGCTCGCCGCTGTCCGCGCCGTCGTCGACGCCGGCCCGTTCGACGCGACGTGGGAATCGTTGCGCGCATACGAGGCGCCCCTCTGGTACCGCGATGCGAAGTTCGGCATCTTCATCCACTGGGGCATCCCGTCGGTCCCGGCACAGGGGGAGTGGTATTCGCGGACGATGTACCTCGAGGCCGACCGGGCGTTCGAACACCACCGCGCGACCTACGGGCCGCACGATCGGTTCGGGTACAAGGACTTCATCCCCTCGTTCACGATGGACCGCTTCGACCCCGCCGAGTGGGCGGAGGTGTTCCGTCGCGCGGGCGCGCAGTTCGTCGTGCCGGTCGCAGAGCACCACGACGGCTTCGCGATGTACGACACCGCCCGCTCCCGGTGGAGCGCAGCGCAGATGGGTCCGCGACGCGACGTGTTCGGCGAGCTGATGACGGCCGTCGACGACGCGTGGATGGTGCGCGGTGCCTCGTCGCACCGGGCGGAGCACTGGTTCTTCATGAACGGCGGGATGCGGTTCGACTCCGACGTCCGCGATGCCCGCTTCTCGGACTTCTATGGTCCTGCCCAGCGCGAGGAGACGGCGCCGAACGAGCAGTTCCTCGAGGACTGGTTGCTGCGGACCGTCGAGATCATCGACCGGTACCGGCCGCAAGTGCTGTGGTTCGACTGGTGGCTCGAACAGCCCGCCTTCGAGCCCTATCTCCGCCTGCTCGCGGCGTACTACTACAACCGCGCCGCGGAGTGGGGCCGCGGGGTCGTCATCAACTACAAGTGGACGGCGTTCGCGGAGGGGAGCGCGGTCTACGACATCGAGCGCGGGGCGATGCCCGGCATCCGTCCCGATGTCTGGCAGAACGACAGCTCGGTCGGCAAGACGTCGTGGGGCTGGATCGAGGACCACGACTACAAGAGCCTCGACGACCTCGTCGGCGAGCTCGTCGACGTCGTCGCGAAGAACGGCAACCTGCTCCTGAACATCGGTCCGAAGGCCGACGGCACGATCGCCCCGGCCGAGCGCGAGCTGCTGGAGGGGATCGGCGACTGGCTCACGGTGAACGGCGAGGCGGTCTTCGGGTCGCGGCCGTGGCTCATCCCCGGAGAGGGGCCGACGGAGGTCGTCGCGGGGTCGATGATCGACGACGCGTTCGCGCCCTACACGTCGGAGGACGTCCGTTTCACGACCCGGACCGACGTCACCGGCGACTACCTGTACGCGACCGTCCTGCGGTGGCCCGAGGACGGCGTCGCCCGCATCCGCTCGTGGGGGCGGTCGAGCGGACTGCTGGGGCGCCGGATCGCGGAGCTCACCGTGCTCGGCGCGGGGCCCGCGGAGTGGTCGCAGGATGCCGACGCCCTGCGCGTCACCCTGCCCGAGACCCCGCCGTCCGCCGTCGGCGTCGTCGTGAAGCTCTGGCTCGAACCCGTGCACGAGCCGTCGCGAAAGGACTTCCTGCACGGCTGACCATCATCGACCGCGGTACTCTCGTCGCCGGAGGAATCATGACCGACCCGAACGTCCAGCTGCAGACCCTGCGATCCAGCATCGACAACATCGACGCCGCCCTCGTCTTCATGCTTGCCGAGCGGTTCCGCTGCACGAAGCAGGTCGGCGTCCTCAAGGCGGAGCACGGGATGCCGGCATCCGACCCCTCCCGCGAGGAGCAGCAGACCGCGCGGCTGCGCCGGCTCGCCGAAGAGGCCGACCTCGATCCCGAGTTCGCCGAGAAGTGGTTCAACTTCGTGGTGGCGGAGGTCATCCGCCATCACACGGAAGCGGCTGAAGAGCGCTGATCGGCGCGTTCCGCACAGCACGACGACGGGGCCGGGACCGCATGTGCGATCCCGGCCCCGTCGGTCGGCGGCTGGTCAGGCGATGGCCCGCCGGAGACTGCCGTACGAGATCGCGGCCAACGCCGCGATGACGAGGACGAACGCGCCCGTCAGAGCGATCGGGGTCAGCGACCCGAACCAGGCGAAGACCGGCCCCCAGGCATCCGCTCGACCGATGATCCACAGGATCACGATGAACACCAGCGCCAGCGCGATCAGCAGGACGGTCAGGACGAGGTTGCCCCACCGCTTGTAGACGTTCGCGAAGAAGAACCCCACGACGAAGAACAGCATCGCGACGACGGCGAAGAACAGTCCCGCGACGAGCGGTCCCTGCGACCAGATCCAGGTCAGGCGGAACATGTAGGCGTTCATGCCCCAGCCGCGCGTGAGCGATTCGATCAGCCCGCCGACCACGAAGAGCACGGCCAGACCGACCGAGGTCAACGCGGCCGTCAGCAGAGTGCCGAGGTAGAACTCGCGCCGCGTCACGCTCATCGCCTGCGCGAACGGGAAGCTCAGCGTGAGCGCCTGGATGCCGACGGCCAGGAAGTACCAGAGGGGAGCCTGCGCTCCGCCGCCGAACATGGTCGTCGACTCGACGTTGCCCGCGAGGAGCCAGAAGATGGCCAGGCTGATGGCGACCGTGCCGCCCAGGACGATCAACGGCACCCAGATGAAGGTGGAGCGGTTGACCAGCTGCATGCGCACGACGTTGAGTGTGCGGTTCATCGGAGTGCTCCTTCGTCCGTCTTGGCGGCGTTCTGCGTCTGCCGCACGATGAGCTGCTGCAGAGAGACCGGCAGGACGTCGAGGCCGGCCAGGGCGAGCTCGCTGCGGTCCTCGGCGCTCAGCGCGCCGATCACGGTGGCGCTGGTGATCCGTCCGAGGCTCTCGTGGTGGATGACCTCGCGAGTGGCGACGAACTCCTCGACGACCGCGGTGTCGCCGACGATCGTCGAGGCGCGACCGCGGATCGACTCGGTGTCCTCGTCCATGATGATCCGACCCCCGTCGATGACGATGACCTTCTCGAGGAGGTTCGCGACCTCGTCGATGAGGTGACTCGACAGGATGATCGTGCGGGGATGCTCGGCGTAGTCCTCGAGGAGCCGGTCGTAGAAGATCTGGCGCGCGACGGCATCCAGCCCCAGGTACGGCTCGTCGAAGAAGGTGACCTCGGCGCGCGCTGCGATCCCGATGATCACTCCGACGGCCGAGAGCTGACCGCGCGAGAGCTTCTTGATGCGGGTCTTCATCGGCAGACGGAACTCGCGGATGAGCTGGTCGGCGACGGTCTGATTCCAGTTCGGGTAGAACAGTCGCGCGATGCGGAAGGCGTGCGTCGGCGTCGCGTCATCGGGATACTTCTGGCTTTCGCGGACGAAGCACATGCGACTGAGGACGGCGGCGTTCTCGTAGGGCGGCTCGCCGAAGACGCGGACCTCGCCCGCGGTGGCGAAGTTCTGCGCCGTGAGGATCGACATGACGGTCGTCTTGCCGGCGCCGTTGCGGCCCAGCAGGCCGTAGATGGCGTCGCGCTCGATCGAGAACGAGACGTCGTCGACGGCGATCGTGTCGCGGTAACGCTTGGTGAGGTTCTTCACCTCGATGACGGCGGTCATCGTGACGTTCCTTTCGTGGTGGTGGTCTGGGCGCGCTCCGCCAGGAGGCGGGCGAGGTCGTCGGGTCCGAGGCCGAGCTTGCGTGCCTCGTCGAGGAGCGGGTCGAGGTAGCGGTCGGCGAAGGCCGATCGCCGTTCGGTCAGCAGCAGCTCGCGAGCGCCGTCGGCGACGAACATGCCGATGCCGCGGCGCTTCACGAGGACGCCTTTGTCGGTGAGCATCGCGATTCCCTTCGCCGCGGTGGCCGGATTGATGCGGTAGAAGGCCGCCAGCTCGTTCGTCGACGGCGCCTGTTCCAGCTCGGACAGGGTGCCGTCGATGATCGAGTCCTCGACGCTCTCCGCGATCTGCAGGAAGAGCGGGCGTCCTTCGTCGACCATTCCGACTCCGCGTTCTCGTTAGTGGGTTAGTTACATCAGTAGGTAACCACTGAACCTAGGGGGTGTCAACACCCGGATACGACGAATCCCGCGACCCCCAGGGGCCGCGGGATCCGATCAGCGGGCGGTCAGGCCCGAAGGGACGCGCCGAGACGGCGCACGACCTGTTCGAGGATCGGCCGCGGAGTTGCGAAGATCAGGCGGGCGAAGCCGGTCCCGGCGACGCCGCACATCGTTCCTTCGGTGAGGACGACCGACGACTCGCGCGTGAAGAATTCCGCGGGACGATCGCCGATGCCGGTGGCGCGGAAGTCGATCCACCCGACGTACGTCCCCTCGGGCTTCGGCATCCATGCGTCGGGGATCTCCTCGGCAAGCAGCTCGAGCAGGGTGTCGCGATTGTGCTCGAGGTACGGCACCAGATCGGCCAGCCATGGGTCCCCGTCGCGGTACGCGACGGTGTTCGCGATCGCGCCGAGGTTGCTCGTGCCGTGACCTGAGAACGGGCCGATCTCCTCCCAGACCTCGCGGTCCGCGTCGCTCGTGAGCACGAGCTGCGCACATTTGAGACCCGGCAGGTTCCAGGCCTTCGAGGCGCTCATCGCGGTGATGGTGTGCTGCGCCGCGGCGGGAGAGACCGTGGCGTAGGGGGTGTGGGTGAAGCCGCCGTAGACCAGAGGTGCCCAGATCTCGTCCGAGAACACCCGGCCGCCGTTGCGTTCGACCACCTCCGAGATCGCGAGGAGCTCAGCGCGGCTGAAGACCCGGCCCACCGGGTTGTACGGGTTGCAGAGCAGCAGGAGGTTGCCACCGTCGTCGAACGCCCGCTGCAGGGCGTCGAGGTCGAACTCGTACCGACCCTCGCGGACGGCGAGCGGCACCTCGATGACCTCGCGCCCGCGCATCGGGGGGACGAAGAGGAACGGCATGTACGACGGTGTCGGGACGATGATCTTCGAGCCCGGTGCGGAGCAGTGCTCCATGGCGAGCTCGAGTCCCATGATCACGTCGGGGATCGGCTGGACGTCGGATGCCGCGACCCCCCAGCCGTACCGGCGCGCCACGAACTCGGCGGTCGCGTCGGAGAGGTCGGCGCTGATCCCGCGCGGCATGTATCCGAAGGACCCGGCATCCACCGCGCGGTGCAGCGCCGCCGTGATCGTCGGGTCGATCCCGAAGTCCATCTCGGCGACGAACGCACCGAGCGTCCCGTCCTCCGCCGACCATTTGGTGGCACCCGTCGACCGCAGGTGGTCGATCGTCGTGGCGTCGATGCGTCGGGCGAACTCGCTCATGCGTGGTGCTCCTCATTCCGGGCGGACCCTCCCACTCTGCACCCCCGAGGGTCGGTGAGGCTTGTTCCGACTGCCGCGCGCGCGGAATACCGTCGCATTTCGACATGGTCAAGAGGGTGGCTCGATTTGATCCATGTCAACCGACTTCGTTACCGTCGAAGGCGGGCCCAGTGCCCTCGACGACCAGTCCGCGGCCGTTCGAACCGACTTCCTGGGGAGCCGGCGACGAGCGCTCGTATGGTCGGCGGTCTGGGCGACGATCCCGATGTTCGTCGCCGAAGCTCTGCACTCGAGTGACATTTCGCTCGTGCGGATGCCGGTGATCGCCACCCGGACGCTACCGATGCGGACGCGTGCGCGCCCGCCGAGGGAAGCACGTGACAACTGCCGCTGTCGAAGCGAAGAATCTGTTCAAAGTCTTCGGACGCAACCCCGGCCAGGCGGTCAAGCGCCTGAAGGCCGGGGAACCCCGGGACCAGGTCCGCGACGCGGGGACCGCCGCCGTCATCGACGCGAGCTTCCGCGTCGAGCGGGGCGAGATCTTCGTGATCATGGGTCTGTCCGGCTCGGGGAAGTCCACGATCATCCGCATGCTGAACGGTCTGCACGACGCATCCGGCGGAGAAGTCCTCGTGCACGGTGAGCCGATCACCGGCATCCCGGCCTCGAAGCTCCGCGGCATCCGTCGCGAGCGCATCGCGATGGTGTTCCAGCACTTCGCCCTGCTGCCGCACCGCACGGTCGCCGCCAACGTCGCCTACCCGCTCGAACTGCAGGGCGTCGGCAAGGCCGAGCGCCTTGCGAAGGCCGAGGAGATCCTCGCCCTCGTCGGCCTCGAGGGCTGGGGTGACAAGCTGCCGTCCGCGCTGTCGGGCGGGATGCAGCAGCGCGTCGGGATCGCCCGCGCGCTCGCCGCCGACACCGACATCCTACTGATGGACGAGGCGTTCAGCGCCCTCGACCCGCTCATCCGACGCGAGATGCAGGAGCAGCTGCTCGACCTGCAGCAGAAGCTGCAGAAGACGATCATCTTCATCACGCACGACCTCAACGAGGCGATGTTCCTCGGCGACCGGATCGCGGTCATGCGCGATGGCCGCATCGTGCAGATCGGCACCCCCGAGGACATCCTCACCGACCCCGCCAACGACTACGTCGAGCAGTTCGTGCAGGACGTCGACCGCGCCCGCGTCCTCACGGCGGCGAACGTCATGGAACGACCCGGCTCGGTGTCGGTGACCGAGGCAGCGGGCCCCCGCACGGCGCTGCGCACCATGCGCGACGCCCGCATGGCCGCCGTCTACGTGACCGACCGCAGCCGCAAGCTCCTCGGCATGATCAGCGACCGCGACGCCCTCAAGCTCGTCCGCCGTGGCGAGACGACGATCTCGTCGCTCCTGCGCCCCGTGCCGCAGGCGGTCGGCCGCGACGACGTCCTCATGGACCTCTTCGTCCCCGCCGCCGAGTCGCCGCTGCCGCTGGCGGTGACGGATGCCGAGGGCCGCCTCGTCGGCGTCATCCCCCGCATCACGCTGCTCACGGCGCTCGGACCCTCCACCACTGAGACAACGGAGATCCCGGTGATCCTCGACCCGGTGCCCGGCTCCGTGATCGACGAAGCACTCGCCGGAGGCGCGGTCGACGGCCCCGCCGCCGAGAAGGAGGAGGTGCGCTGATGGATGGTTTCCGCATTCCGATCGGTGAATGGGCTGACGCCGGCGTCGACTGGATCCGCGACACCCTCGGCTGGCTGCTGTCGGGCGTCTCGGCCGTCGTCGGCTGGTTGGTCGACGCGCTCGCGAACGCGCTGCTCTCGCTGCCGATCGTCGCCGTCATCGTCGTCTTCGCCGCGCTCGCGTGGTTGCTGCGCTCGTGGCGCTTCGCCATCGGCACCGTCGTCGGCTTCGTCCTCATCCTGGGCGTCGGCCAGTGGGTGACCTCGATGCAGACCCTCGCGCTCGTCCTCGTGGCGGCCATCATCGCCGTCGTGATCGCCGTGCCGCTCGGCATCGCCGCAGCTCGGAACGACACGTTCAGCGCGATCCTCCGCCCCGTGCTCGACCTCATGCAGAGCATGCCGGCGTTCGTCTACCTGATCCCCGCGATCGTCTTCTTCAGCATCGGCGTCGTGCCGGGCGTCGTCGCGACGGTGATCTTCGCGCTGCCCCCCGGTGTGCGTCTCACCGAGCTCGGCATCCGCGGCGTGGACAGTGAAACCGTCGAAGCCGGTCACGCGTTCGGTGCGACTCCCGGCCAGATACTCCGCGGTGTGCAGCTCCCGCTGGCCATGCCGAGCATCATGGCGGGCATCAACCAGCTGATCATGCTCGCGCTGTCGATGGCGGTCATCGCCGGTATCGCCGGCGCCGACGGCCTCGGCAAGGAGATCGTCCAGGCGATGTCCACGGTCGACATCGCGAAGGGCGTCGAGGCGGGCCTCAGCGTCGTCATCCTCGCCGTCTACCTCGACCGCCTCACGGGAGCGCTCGGTGCGCTGAAGAACCAGCGGGGATCGCTTCTCGGTGCGATCGCGCGTCGCCGGACACCTGGTCAGAAGGGCGGCGATGCGTCGCATCCTCAGGACGCTGCGCAGGATGCGGCCACCGAGGCAGAGCGTGAGCAGGCATCCCCGCGCCGCGCACCGATCGCCACGGGCGGGATCTGACCCCACACACGTGCGGCCTCGCGCCGCACGGTCCGGTTGCACCCGGACCTGCACGATACGGAACCAGCAATCACATACGGAAGGCACTCATGAACAAGCGACACCTGACCGGGATCCTCGCGATCGGGGCTGCGGCATCCCTCGCCCTCGCCGGCTGCGCCACCGGCAACCAGGCCGCGGGCGGCGCGCAGGAGGGCGGCGAGGACAGCCTCGGCACCATCACCCTCGGCTACCTGCCCTCGTGGACCGACGGTCTCAGCACCGCCTACCTGCTCGAGGACCAGCTCCAGAAGGCCGGCTACACGGTCAAGATGCAGGAGCTCACCGAGGCAGGGCCGCTCTACGCCGGTCTCGCGCAGGGCGATGTCGACATCTACCCGTCGGCCTGGCCCGAGCTCACCCACAAGTCCTACATGGACAAGTACGGCGACAAGATCGACGACCTCGGTGCGTACTACGAGGGCGCGAAGCTGACCATCGCGGTGCCCGACTACGTCGACATCGACTCGATCGACGACCTGAAGGCGAACGCCGACCGCTTCGGCGGGAAGATCTACGGCATCGAGCCGGGTGCGGGTCTGACGAAGCAGACGCAGGAGTCGATGCTCCCCGAGTACGGCCTCGAGGACACCTACGAGCTCGTGACCTCGTCGACTGCGGCGATGCTCACCGAGCTCGACAGCGCCGAGGCGGCGCAGCGCGACATCGTGGTGACCTCGTGGCGTCCGTTCTGGGCCAACGACCGGTACAACCTCAAGGACCTCGAGGACCCGAAGGGCGCGATGGGCGAGGCCGAGGCCCTGCACTTCCTCGCGACCGACGGCTTCACGGAGGAGTACCCCGAGGCGGCTGAGCTCATCGCCGGCATCACGCTGGACGACGAGCAGTACGCGAGTCTCGAGGACACCGTCGTCAACAAATACGGCGAGGGCAAGTACGCCGAGGCCATCGACGAGTGGCTGACCGAGAACCCCGACGCCTACGACACGATCGTCACCGACTGATCGGTCGGCGACGTCACGGGGATCCGGCTTCGGCCGGGTCCCCTTCGTCGTTCCGGCGCTCGGTGTCCCGGCGCTCGGTGTTCGGGCGCTCGGTGATCGGCTGGGCGACCTTCTTCTCGAGCACCTCGACCGCCTCGTCCGACAGGGCGATGAGCCCGTCGATCTCCTCGCGGACGCGCTGGTAGGCGAGGTGACGCTCAGCAGGGGTTGCGGCATCGTCGGTGGCGACGGCGAGCATGCGGGATGCCGTCGCCAGGCGTTTGCGCTCGGCATCCGTCAGTCCCGAATCACGGGTGCGACGGGCTTCGCGCTCGGCGAGGTCGAAGGCGACCTCGAAGTCGGTGACGGCCCGGCGGTACTCGGCGATCTGCTCCGCGGTGGGCTTGGAGCCGTCGGCGGGGCGCGCGCGATCGGCGATCTTCTTGGCGCGGAGGAATCCGGCGGTGAGGGGGTCGCGGCCGTTGCTCATCGACGGGAACGCGATGAGCTTCGCGACGTCGAGCTCGTAGTCGAGCCAGCGGTGGGTGACCTCGTCGTGGACGGCGCGGAGGTCGTCGGCCTGGTCGGTGAGGGACTGCGACGGGGCTTCTACCTCGGCCGCCGCGGCGGAGCCGATGCCGCGCTTGGCGGCGGCGCGGGCGGCGGTGAGCTCCGCCTTCGCCTTCATGATCTCGAGGCGGTGCTTGTGGCGGCGCTTCGAGGCCGCGGCGAAGGATCCACTCGCGGCAGAGGCGAGCCCGAAGAGCGGGAACACGAGCCACCAGTAGTTGCCCGCGAAGGCCCAGAATCCGTCCACTCGCTACACCTTACGGGCGCGGCTGGTCGCGGTCACGACCGTCGCGCCGCGACCGGTAGGCCTCGAGAGCGGATGCCGCGCCCTCCGCCGCGCGCGCGATGCCGTCGACCGATCGCGCGATCGCCTCGGACGCGATGACGCTCCACAGCGGCGCCGCTGTGTCGGTCGGCGCGTCGTTCGGGCGGTGCCCGGCGAGACGCCAGGCCTCCTGCTCGGCGACGCCGAAAGCACGACCGGCGTCGTCGACGGCGGAGCGGTACGCCGTGAACTGCTCGGGGGTGAGAGGAGCGGTGGGGGATGCCGGGCGGTGCTCGCGGGCGATGCCCTCGAGGCGCAGGAACTCGGCCGTCGCGGGGACGCGCACGTCGCTCAGCGCGGGGAACGCGAGGCGGCGGGCGGCATCCGTCTCGTACTCCATCCATCGCGCCGCGATCGCATCGTGGGCGGCCATGAGACGCGCGAGCGGGAGATGCTTCGGGTCCGTGCCGCGGGCGGGCACGGCGGCTCGTTCCGCGCTGACGCGGGCGCGGGCGACGCGGATCGTCGCACTCGCGGCGGCCTTGGCGCGCTGCGCGGTCTCGAGGGCCCGACGCGCGGCGCGGACGTCGTCGGGGCGGGCGCGCCCAGTGGCGCGTTCGGCGTCGACGCGGCTGAGCTCGGCCTGCGCGACGCGCGCCGCGGCGCGCGCGCCGACGGCGTCGGTGCGCGCCTGCTGCAGTTCGCGCTGCGCGGCGGTGAGGGCGAGGCGACGGGCACGGGTCGTCCGGCCGCGGCGCACGCCGACGAACCCGACCGCACCGGCTCCTGCAGCGGCGGGGGCGACCCACCAGAACTCGGCCAGCGCGGCTCCGATCCCCACGATCCAGAGCTGCATGCCGCCATGCTATCCGCGACCGGTGGACGCGCTCCCAGGGATCGGCCGTTCTGGATGTCGCTTCCGCTCGCTACGCTCTGCGGCGTGGGCACATGGAGTGAAGAACCGTTCGGCAACGACACCGCGGCGGACTGGGCATGGGAACTCGATGAGGCGGATTCGTGGGACGTCGTCAGCGACGTGCTGCGGGACTATCTCGGCGAAGACGAGACGGACTCGGGCCTCGACGAGGTCGCGGTCGCCGCGGCGGCGGTCGTCGCTCACGGCGCGGGCCTCGCGCTGTCCGAGGAGGAGGACACCGAGTCGGTGGAAGGGTTCCTCGGCCGGGTGGGAGCACCTCCGGCATCCGCGGTGACCGCCGCTCGCGCCGCACTCGACAAGGTCGGCGGGGAGTCCGAGCTCGCCGAGCTGTGGGCCGACGCGGACGGGCTCGACGACTGGCGGGCGACGCTCGCCCGGCTGCGGGACGCGCTCCCCGCCTGACGCGCGTCAGCGCACGAGGCGTGCGCCCGAGAAGCGGGTGACGACGCCGGGATGCCGGGCGGGCATCGCCAGCACGGAGTCAGGCGCGCGATCCGCGAGACCCGGGAATCCGGCATCCGCCAGCAGGCCGTCGTCGAGTCGATCGAGCTCGGCGCGGACCAGCGGCCACGGCTCGTGCTCGTTCGCAGCCCAGATCGTGCGACCGAGGTGCCGCTCGTGGAAGCCCCAGCGCGCCGTGAGGAAGCGGCTCAGCTCGTCGTCGACGATCTCGTCGCCGGCCGTGACGCGGATGCGGGTGCGCACCCGATCTCCGAATCCCGGATGCCGTCGCGAGGCGTACTCGATCGCATCGCCGTCCGTCCGCGTCGCGGCTTTCGCCCAGCGGTAGGGCAGGCCGAACACGGCGCGCGCACCGAGGACGGGCAGGAGGTGTTCGGCCTCGAGGGTCTGGAAGACGACGCCGCGGCGACCGTCGGCATCCTTCGCGTACGTTCGGACGTTGATCTCGACGAACCGGCCGACGAAGGGGACCGGGGGCAGCGGCAGGAAGCGGAACTCGCTCAGGACGAACGGGATGAGGCCCACCCACGCCGACCCGTCGAACACGTCGGGCTCGGTCCCGGGCGGCAGGTGCGGTGTGATCAGCGCCGGATCGACCCGCCAGTGCAGGAAGCAGGCGCCGCTCCAGCGCTGCTGCAGCACCGCGCGACCCGGTAGGGCAGGCGCGGTGGCGTCCATCGGTCGGCTCAGCCGAACAGCAGCGTGAGGACGGTCGCGCCGCCGCCTACGAGGACCATCGCGATGATGACGGTCCACGCGACCACCTTGGTGCGGGCGCGCTTGCGCCCGACGAAGTCGGCGTATTCGGGGTCGTCGCTCACGCGGGGACCTCGTCGACGATCGCACCGAACGCGGCGGGGAGGGTCGCCTTCGAGACGCGGCGCAGCTCGCCGACCGGGAGCGTGAAGACGCCCTGGATCTCGAGGGCCGCCTGCTCGCCTTCCGGTGCGTCGTCGGTCACGCCGATGCGGAGCACGGGGTAGCCGCGCCCCTCGCAGAGGCCCCGGAACTTCACGTCCTCCTCGCGGGGAACCGACACGATGACTCGGCCGGTCGACTCGCTGAACAGGGCGGTCGCGGCATCCACACCGTCGCGCTCCATGATCTCGCGCAGCCACACGCGGGCGCCGACGCCGAACCGCGTCGTCGCCTCGGCGAGAGCCTGAGCGAGGCCACCGGCCGACAGGTCGTGGGCGCTCGAGACGAGCATCTCGTCACGGGCTGCCTGCAGCAGACCCGCGAGGGTCTTCTCGCCGGCGAGGTCGACCTTGGGCGGGCGACCGCCGAGGTGGTCGTGGATCGTGTCGGCCCAGGCCGAGCCGTCGAGCTCGGTCGAGGTCGTGCCGAGCAGGTAGATGTTCTCGCCGGCATCCTGCCAACCGCTGGGGATGCGGCGCGACACGTCGTCCATGATGCCGAGCACGCCCACGACGGGCGTCGGGAAGATGGGCTGGTCGCCGGTCTGGTTGTAGAAGCTGACGTTTCCGCCGGTGACGGGCACGCCGAGCTCGAAGCAGGCGTCGGCGAGACCGTCGACGGTCTGCCCGAACTGCCACATGACCTCGGGGTTCTCGGGGCTGCCGAAATTGAGGCAGTCGGTGACGGCGGTGGGCTCGGCACCCGTGACGGCGACGTTGCGGTACGCCTCGGCGAGGGCGAGCTGCGCACCGGCGTACGGGTCGAGCTGGCAGTAGCGGCCGTTGCAGTCGGTCGCTATCGCGAAGCCGAGGCCCGACTCCTCGTCGACGCGGATCATGCCGGCGTCGTCGGGGAAGCTGAGGGCCGTGTTGCCCATGACGTAGTAGTCGTACTGGTTGGTGACCCAGGACGTGTCGGCGAGGTTCGGGCTGCCGAGGAGCTTCACGAACTGCTCGCGCAGCACCTCGGGATCGTCGCTCCGCTCGAGGGCGGCGGCGGAGTCCTCGCGGAGCGCGTCGATCCAGGTCGGGTAAGCGACGGGGCGCTCGTAGACGGGGCCGTCGACCGCGACCGTCGAGGGGTCGACGTCGACGATCTGCTCGCCGTGCCAGAAGATCTGCAGGCGGCCGTCACCGGTGACCTCGCCGAGGACGCTTGTCTCGACATCCCACTTCTGGACGACGGCGAGGAACGCGTCGAGCTTCTCGGGAGCGACGATCGCCATCATGCGCTCCTGGCTCTCGCTCATGAGGATCTCCTCGGGCGTGAGCGACGGGTCGCGCAGCAGCACCTTCTCGAGGTCGACCTTCATGCCCGAGCCGCCGTTGGCGGCGAGCTCGCTCGTCGCGCACGAGATGCCGGCGGCGCCGAGGTCCTGGATCGCCTCGACGAGCTCGCCCTGGTACAGCTCGAGACAGCACTCGATGAGCACCTTCTCGGCGAACGGGTCGCCGACCTGCACGGCGGGACGCTTGGTGGGGCCGCCGTCGGCGAAGGTATCGGACGCCAGGATGGATGCCCCGCCGATGCCGTCACCGCCGGTGCGGGCGCCGAACAGCACGACCTTGTTGCCGGCGCCGGTGGCGTTGGCGAGCTTGATGTCCTCGTGGCGGAGGACGCCGACCGCGAGCGCGTTGACGAGCGGGTTGCCCTGGTAGACCTTATCGAAGACGGTCTCGCCGCCGATGTTGGGGAGGCCGAGGCAGTTGGCGTAGAAGCTGATGCCGCTGACGACGCCGTGCACGACGCGCGCCGTGTCGGGGTCGTCGATGTCGCCGAAGCGGAGTTGGTCCATGACCGCGACGGGGCGCGCGCCCATCGAGATGATGTCGCGGACGATGCCGCCGACGCCGGTCGCGGCGCCCTGGAAGGGCTCGATGTAGCTCGGGTGGTTGTGAGACTCGACCTTGAAGGTGACGGCCCAGCCCTCGCCCACGTCGACGACGCCGGCGTTCTGGCCCATGCCGACCATGAGCCGTTCCTTCATCTCGTCCGAGACCTTGTCGCCGAAGCGACGGAGGTAGATCTTCGAGGACTTGTAGGAGCAGTGCTCGCTCCACATGACGGAGTACATCGCCAGCTCGCCGGAGGTGGGGCGGCGGCCGAGGATCTCGCGGATCTTGTCGTACTCGTCGGGCTTCAGGCCGAGGGCGCCGTACGGCTGCTCCCGCTCCGGCGTGGCGATGGCGTTCTCGACGGTGTCTGCGACTGGGGTGCTCACGCGGCTGGGCTCCAAGACTCGGGATGCCGGGGGACGCCCCCATCCTATCGGCGGGGCACCGGCATCCCGTCGTGTCTGCGGGGGCCCGCTTCGATACGCTGACCGCATCAGCTCGACGCGCACTCCTGGGGGATTCATGTCGACAGCTCACTCGCGGCGCCGTGCCGTTTTCGCGGCGTTCGTGGTCGCCGCGGCGATGGCGCCGCTGCTGTCCGGGTGTACTCAGGTGGTGGCCGTCGTCGCGGGAACGATCCTCGAGGTGCGGGGCGGGGCGTCATCGCCGGAACGTCCGGCCGAGGCGGAGACCGAGGCCGAGGATGTCGACAACGACATCGCCTTCGAGTACCTCAGGGTCGGGGACTGCTTCGACGATCCGAACGAGTACGGTGCGTACGACGGCGAGGGGGCGTGGACGATGCTCCTCATCCCGTGCGAGGAGCCGCACTGGTACGAGCTGTACGCCAAGGGCGACCTGGGCATGTCTCACTTCCCCGACGCGATGTCGCCGACGGCCCTGTTCCCGGGCGACGACGCGGTGAGTGATGCCGCGGAAGAGATCTGTTACGACGCTTTCGCTGACTACGTCGGCGGATCGTACGAGGATTCGACGCTCGACTTCTGGTACTACCTGCCGACGGCGGAGTCCTGGGCGCTCGGCGACCGCATAGCGAGATGCGTCATCGGCCTCGAGGACGGGACCATTGAGGGAAGTGCGGCGGGCTCGGGCCGTTTCGTCTCGTGACGACTCCGATACGCTGAACCGCCGCTATCGCTTTCTGGTCCTGGGGGATCCATGTCTGTTCGTCGTTCGGGCGCTGCCGTCGCCCTTCTCGTTGCCGTTGTGATGTTGTCGGGGTGCGCCACGTCGCTCAGTGCGCTGCTCGGTGGTGCGTCCCGGGATGAGACGGGGCAGATCGACGCCGGCGGCGACCTCGATGTGTTCACGATCGCACCGGGTGACTGCTTCTTCGACGATGCTCTCGCGGGGCTGGCGGTGGACGAGCAGAGTGAGACGAGCAGTGTCGCGGCGGTGCCGTGCGCGGAGGAGCACACGTTCGAGGCGTACCACGAGTTCACGCTGCCCGAGGGTGAGTATCCGGGTGCCGAGGTCGTCGAGGAGAAGGCTTACGCCGAGTGCGAGGCGGCATTCGCCGAGTTCATCGGGGTGCCCTACGAGGAGTCCGTGTACGAGTACTCGTTCTACTCGCCGTCCTCGGACACCTGGCAGTACCAGGACGACCGCCTCGTCTCGTGCGTAGCGAGCACGGCAGAGTACGACCGGCTCACCGGTTCGCTGGAGGGCGCCGGCGAGTAGTCCGACTCACTCCTCGGTGTCGTCCGGGTCGGAGTCGATGACGCCGATGCCGACCGCGTGGTGGCTGGGCTCCTCGCCCTGCGGCTGAGGTGCCTTCGGCTCCTCGCCGGCCTCCTTCGCGACGCTGGGCTCTTCGAGTTCCTCGGTGTCGGGCATCTCTTCGGGGTCGGCGTGCTCGGTGCCGTCGTTGTCAGCCATGGGGGCTCCTTCCGTTGAGTCTCACTCTGGAGGTCGGATGCCGGTGCCGCGACGGTCTTGACGGTCGCCGGGTCGGTGGGTAGGCCTACGCTGACCGGATGGATCCGATCGAACGGCTGCGGGAGCGGGAGCGGGAGCTGACGGACCAGTTGGCCCGTCTCGATGCCGACGACGCCGCGCTGCGGGTCGACAGGGCCGACGCGACCGCGGACGACGAGCACGACCCCGAGGGGTCGACTCTGTCAGGGGAGTGGCAGCGGGTGGCCGCGCTGCGCGCGTCGACGCGGGATGAACTGGCGCAGGTCGCAACGGCTCTGGCGCGAGTGGATGCCGGGACTTACGGGGTGTGCGAACGCTGCGGCCGTCCGATTCCCGAGGCGCGGCTGGAGGTTCGGCCGCAGGCGACGATGTGCGTCGCGTGCGCGTCGCTCGTCTGAGTAGCCATCGCGAGCTGCGGCGAATCGTGCGGGAGCGTGCGCGTGCGTGTGCGAGGTGCGGCTGGCGCCCAGCGGTTCAGAAGGGTGCCGGGTCTCCGGGGTGTGCTGTGCCAGGGGTGAAGGCGACGGCCGGTGTGGGTGCGTCTTCTCTGTAGGTCCTGCCGAGGGGTGAGGTCCATTCCAGGACTCCACCCGACAGTTGTCGGACCCGCCAGGCGGTGAACTGCTTCATCGAATGATGTCTCTGGCACAGGTGGGCGAGATTGGAGAGTTCTGTTTTGCCGCCGAGGGCGTGGTCGTGGGTGTGGTCGATCTCGCAGCGGATGGCCGCGACGCGGCATCCGGGGAACCGGCAGTGCTGATCGCGGGCTTGCAGGAACCGTCGCATCGCGGATGGCACGCGGTATGAGTCGGTCGCGACGGTGACGCCGGTGGTGGGGTCGTGGAACAGGCGTTCCCAGATGTGCGTCGCCCCGGCGAGAAGGCGGGCGGTCGCGGGGTCAATCGGGGATCGGCCCGCGAGATCGCACGGCCCGTCGTCCGCACCGGCGAGGGTCGCGGCGGGCACAAGAACCTGCACCCTCGCGCGGATCGCGCCGAGGGGTCCGGCGGTCGTGTCGCGCGTGTCATCCAACGCCGGGGAGCCTGCGAGCAGCAGGTCGGCGAATACGTCGGCCCGGACCTGATCGGTCGATCGTGCATCTGTCGCGACAACGTCGGCGTCCTCGCCGGAAGCACGCTCATCCCGGGTGTCGATGATCGCCCGTGCCTGCTGCGTCAGCCGGTCGTGGATCCCCTCCGCGATCACCGTCGGCAACGTCGCGATCAGGTCGCTCATCCCATCCCGCCCCGGCATCAGTCGCACGCACCGGCCCGTGGCTGCCTCTTCGTGCCGTTCCGCGAACGATCGTGGGTGCATCCGGTGCGCGAGGATTTCGAGCTCACCCCGGACACGGTTCGGCGTCTCGCCGTCGCAACGTTCGATCGCGACCTTCTCGAACTCCGCCCACAATTCCGCGGGCAGGTTCAGCCCGGCGTCGACGATCGCTTTCACGTGGCCCTGCACGATCCGCCCGGCCTCCCACGCAGCGACCGCAGCGGGGAATCCTTCGACGATTGTTCGCGCTTCGCCGATCCGTCGTTGCACTGCCCGGTCGGTGAGTCGCATCACCCCGGCGACCTCGGCGGAGATCGACCGGAGCACCATGTCGTGCACCTGGACCCGTGCGTTCCGGGGTGCGCCTTGCGCGTCCGCCAACCGTCCCGCGGCGGCCAGGGCGCGAAGCTCACGAATCTTCACGCGGGCGAACTCGACCCCGATGTCTTCGACGTCCGCGACGATGCCCGCGATGGCAGCGGGATACGTCTCACCATCGGGGATTTCCATCGGTTCCGTCATACCTGCACTCTCGCACCAACCACCGACATTCAGACCCCGAAAAACCACCGAAACCACCCGTTATGAACGACGCCCAGAATGAGAAACCTCTCACCGGCCCATTCCCCCTCGGTCAGCGCGCGCGGCACACCGAGCGCGCTTCGCGCCGCTCACACTCGCTTTCGATTCCGCGGGGATCAATACCCAGGGGGGTATCATCGATGCCGACGCGACGAGAGGGTGACGACATGAGTGACGCAGCGCGAATCGACGACCCGGCGACCGGCGACCCCGAAGCCAAGCGCAAGGTCGTCAATCGTCTCAAGCGCGCGCAGGGGCAGCTCGCCGCCGTGATCTCCGCGGTCGAAGAGGATGCCTCGTGTCGCGATGTCGTGCATCAACTCGCCGCCGTGTCGAAGGCGCTCGACCGGGCCGGGTTCCTCGTCATCTCGACGGCACTGCGAGAGTGCCTCACTGATCCCGATGGGGACATGGCGCCCGAAGAGCTCGAAAAGCTGTTCCTTTCGCTCGCCTGACCGCCCGGGGTTGGCAGAAGAAGACCTCTTGACGCCCGGCATCCGCTGATCTAACGTACAACCAAATGGTTGCACAAACGGAGCTCAGCGATGATCGGATCGACCGCGTCTTCCACGCCCTGGCGGCGGCGACGCGGCGCGACATCCTGCGTCGCACGCTCGAGCGCGAGCAGTCCGTCTCCACGCTCGCCGCGGACTACGACATGTCGTTCGCGGCCGTCCAGAAGCACGTCGCCGTGCTCGAGGCGGCCGAGCTCGTCGTCAAGCGCGCGGAGGGCCGCGAGCGCCTCGTTCGAGCGGACCCCGACATGATCGCCCGCGCCCGGGCGCTGCTCGGACAGTACGAAGACCTCTGGCGCTCCCGCGTCGATCGGCTCGACGCCCTTCTCGCCGAGCCCGAGAACTGACCCATCCCACGAAGGAGTGAGACATGCCCGTCACCGACATCACCACCGACACCGACAACCTCACGATGACGCTCACGGCTGACGTCGACGCCCCCGTCGACCGCCTGTGGCGTGCGTTCACGCAGCCGCGTCAGCTCGAGCGGTTTTGGGGTCCTCCCGGCTGGCCGGCCACGTTCACCGCCTTCGACTTCACCGTCGGCGGTCACGCCGACTACGCGATGACCAGCCCCCAGGGTGAGAAGTCCCGCGGCACATGGGAGTTCCTCGCCATCGACGAGGGTCGCAGCTTCGAGGTGCTCGACGCGTTCGCCGACGAGAACGGCGAGCCGATGTCGGGCTTCCCCTCCATGCGCATGCGCTTCTCCTTCGACGAAACCGCCACCGGCTCCCGGCTCTCGAACATCACGTACTTCACCTCGGTCGAGGCGCTTGAGCAGGTCGTCGCGATGGGCGCCGTCGAAGGATCGCGCATGGCGATGAACCAGCTCGACACGGTCCTCCACGACCTGCGCGACTGGTTCCAGGGCGAGGGCACGAACGTCGAACTGCTCGACGACACCCACGTCCGCATCACGCGT
Source organism: Microbacterium sp. LKL04 (assembly GCF_900102005.1). Taxonomy (NCBI): domain Bacteria; kingdom Bacillati; phylum Actinomycetota; class Actinomycetes; order Micrococcales; family Microbacteriaceae; genus Microbacterium; species Microbacterium sp. LKL04. The sequence goes on from NZ_LT627736.1 coordinate 2,578,163, forward strand.
CTCGTCGACGGTCCGCGGGAGCTCGTCTGGCGGGCGCACAACGACCCCGAGCTGCTGAAGAAGTGGATGCTGGGCCCCGACGGGTGGTCGATGGTGGAGTGCGTCGTCGGCGAGCACTACCGGAACGTGTGGGAGGAGGACGGCAAGCCCGAGAGCCGCTTCGGCTTCGAGGGCGAGACGCTGCTCCTCGACGAACCGCGCCGCTCGGTCAGCACCGAGAGGATGATCGGCATGGAGGGTCCGTCGACGACGAACGACCTGCAGTTCTACGAGGAGGACGGTGCGACGCTGCTGACGCTCCTCATCGAATACCCCGATCGCGAGACGCGCGACATGATCCTCGCCACCGGCATGGCGGACGGCATGGAAGCGTCCTACGCTCGGCTCGAGCGCGAGGTGCTGCAGGCGGCGTGACGCCTGGCCGAAGCGACGTCCTCGTCCGCCGGCTCAGGCCCGGGCGAGGGCGTCCTCGAGCGCGACCCACGCGAGCATCGCGCACTTGACGCGAGCCGAGAACTTCGAGACCCCCGACAGCGCGGCGGCATCGGCGAACGTCTCCTCGTCGAGGGGGATCGCTCCGCGCGAACGCAGCGCCTCGCGGAACCCAGTTATGAGCTTCACGGCGTCCTCGCGCGGCAGACCGGCGTCGCCGCCGTCCTCCTCGATCAGGGCCGCGAGCATCGATGCGGACGCCTGCGAGATCGAGCAGCCCGAACCCTCCCACGACAGGTCCACGATGCGCTCGCCGGCGTCGTCGACGCGCACGCGGAGGGTGATGTCGTCGCCGCACATCGGGTTGTGCTGGTGCGAGCTCGCGGTCCGCCCCTCCTCGGACGAGAGGCCCTGGCCGTGCGGGTGCTTCGAGTGGTCCAGGATCAGCTCCTGATACAGCGAGTCGAGACCGTTCATTCGTTCACTCCGAAATAGGACCGGATGCCGCTGACGGCATCGACCAGGGCATCGACATCGGCGTCGGTGTTGTACAGGGCGGCGGATGCGCGGACGGATGCCGTCACGCCGAACCGGCGGTGCAGGGGAGCTGCGCAGTGGTGTCCGACGCGGACGGCGATGCCCTGCGCGTCGAGGAACTGGCCGGCATCGTGCGCGTGCACGCCGTCGACGACGAAGCTCCAGAGGCCGACGCGCTCCGCGCCCTCGGCATCGCCGAGCAGACGGATGCCGGGGATGTCGACGAGTCCCTCGCGCATGCGCGCGGCGAGGCGAACCTCGTGCGCGTGTACGGCGGACATGCCGGCGTCCTCCAGATACGACACGGCGGCCGCGAGCCCGATCGCGGGTCCGATCGGCTGCGTGCCCGCCTCGAAACGCTGAGGCGGCGGCAGATAGCCGGCCTCGTCGAGCGTCACGGTGGTGATCATCGACCCGCCCGTGAGGAACGGCGGCATGGCCTCGAGGATCTCACTGCGGCCGTAGAGACCGCCGACCCCGTACGGCCCGAGCATCTTGTGCCCGCTGAAGACGGCGAGGTCGACCCCCATCGCGGGCAGGTCGAGCCGCATGTGCGGTGCCGACTGGCAGGCGTCGAGCACGGTCAGCGCGCCGACCTTCTGCGCGAGCGCGACGATCTCGGCGACCGGGTTCACGATCCCGAGGACGTTCGACACGTGCGAGAACGCGACGATCCGCGTGCGCTCGCCGATGATCTGCGCCGCGGCATCCACATCGAGGCGGCCATCGTCCGACACAGGGATGTGCCGCAGAACGGCGCCGGTGCGCGCGGCGAGCTCCTGCCACGGGATGAGGTTCGCGTGGTGCTCGGACTCGGTCGCGACGATCTCGTCGCCGGGCTGCAGAGCCAGGCGAGCGGATGCCGGTGCCCCCCGCCCGAGCGTCGCGTTGCCGATCGAGTAGGCCACCAGGTTGAGGCCCTGGGTGGCGCCGCTCGTCCACACGAGCTGCTCCTCGCGCGCGCCGACGAAGCGCGCGACGGTAGCCCGGGCATCCTCGAACAGATCCGTCGCCTCGGCGGCGAGGGTGTGGGCGCCGCGGTGGACGGCCGCGTTGCTGCGGGTGAGGAAGTCGTACTCGGCCTGCAGCACCTGCCGGGGCTTCTGGCTCGTCGCTCCGGAGTCGAGGTAGACAAGCGGGTGCCCGTTGACCTCTTGCTGGAGGATCGGGAAGTCCTCGCGAAGCCGGGCAGCGTCGAGCGTGGCCGACTCGGACAGGGCGGGAGAAGTCACCCCTCTAGGCTACGCCGGTGCGCGGTGGCACGGCCCGGCGCGTCAGTTGTCGGAATGCTCGACCAAACCGTAATGACGCTGATCGACGCGGCCGCCGCGATCGTCGCCGGGCAGCGGGCGCGACCGGCGCCCGTAGACGATCTCGGACGAGTCGAGCAGCCACGGCACCAGGGTCACAGTGACGCCGTGGACCATCATGAGCTGCTGCGCGATCCGGCGGGCGCGGCGGTTGTGGAGCGGGGTCTCCCACCAGTGGCCCACGATGTACTGCGGCAGGTAGACGGTCACGACGGAGGGCCCGTGCTTCTCGCGGTACTTCTCGATGAAGCCGATCAGGGGCGAGCCGTAGTGGCGGTAGGGCGAATCGACCACGACCAGGGGCACCGGCATCCGGTGGTACTCCCAATCGGCCTTCAACTCGGCGATGTCGTCGGTCGTGACCGCGACGTGGACGGCGAGGGTCTTCTCGTGCTTGGCGGCCAGGGCGTAGTCGATGGCCTTGGCCACGGGCTTCTGCAGCTTGCCGACGAGGATGATCGCGAGGTCGCCCGATGCGCCGAACCTCACGGTGTCGTCCATCTCGATCTCGTGCTCGACGTCGCGGTAGTACCGGTTCACGCCGATCATGAGGAACGCGAGGACCGGCATCGCCAGGAACACCAGCCAGGCGCCGTGCGTGAACTTCGTGATCGTCACGATGACGAGGACCGCGACGGTGAACGCCGCCCCGACGGTGTTGATGGCGAGTCCCGACAGGGCAGCCCGCCGCGCGGCCGAGTTCCCCTTGAGGAGTCGCAGCTCGCGACGCCAGTGCCGGACCATGCCGATCTGGCCGAGCGAGAACGACACGAACACGCCGATGATGTAGAGCTGGATGAGGGTGGTCAGGTTCGCCTGGAAGACCACGAGGATCGCGATCGCCGCGCCGCCGAGGATCAGCATCCCGTTCGAGAAGACGAGGCGGTCGCCGCGCGAGTTCAGCGCCTTGGGTGCGTAGCTGTCGCGGGCGAGCACCGACCCGAGCAGCGGGAACCCGTTGAACGCCGTGTTGGCGGCGAGCAGCAGGACGCAGGCGGTAGCGGCCTGGATGATGAAGAAGAACACCGAGTCGCCGCCGAAGGTGGCTGCCGCGACCTGCGCCATGAGGCTCGGCTGCGGGCCGGCCGCGCAATCGAAGCCGATCAGACTGCAGGGGTTCTCGGCGTAGTGCACGCCGGCGATGAGGGCGAGCGAGGTGAGCCCCGCGAACAGGACGATCGCGATGCCGCCCATGAGCACGAGGGTCGTCTGCGCGTTCTTGACTTTGGGGGTGCGGAATGCGGGCACACCGTTGCTGACGGCCTCGACTCCGGTCAAGGCGGAGCAGCCGCTCGAGAAGGCGCGCAGCAGCAGCAGGATGAACGCGACCTGAGACAGGGCCTCGGGCTCGACGGTGTACGCCGCGCTCGAGGCGACAGGTGCGTCGCCGATCGCCCAGCGGAACAGGCCGGTCCCGATCATCAGCGCGACGGAGCCGATGAACACGTACGTGGGGATCGCGAACGCCTGCGACGCCTCGCGCACGCCGCGCAGGTTCACGATCACCAGGAGGATCACGAAGCCCACCGCGAGCTCCACGCGCCATGCGTTGAGGAACGGGAGCGCCGAGATGATGTTGTCGACGCCGGAGGACACCGACACCGCGACGGTCAGGACGTAGTCGACGAGCAGCGCCGACCCGACCACGACGCCGGCCTTCTCGCCGAGGTTCGTGCGGGCGACCTCGTAGTCGCCGCCGCCCGACGGATACGCCTTGATGAGCTGGCGGTAGCTGAGGACCACGACGACGAGCAGCACGACGACCGCGGCGGCGACGGGCGGCGCGAACGCCATGAACGCCGTCCCGCCGATGAGCAGGATCATCAGGAGTTCCTGCGGCGCGTAGGCCACCGACGACAGTGCATCCGACGCGAAGATGGGCAGCGCGCGCTTCTTCGGAAGCAACTGCCCATCGAGCTTCTCGGTGTCGAGGGGTTCGCCGATCAGCATGCGCTTCACGGCGGGAGAAGGGACCGCGTTCGGGTCGCGGCTGTCACTGGTCACGGCGGGCGACATTACGCCTCCCGCGAACCCGCCGCAACGCGGGCGGGTCACGGACTATTCCCTAGACTCGCCGGATGAGCGGACAAGTCTTCCCGGCAGTCGTCGCGATCCTGTTCGGGGCAGTCGTCGGGCTCATCCTCTTCGTCCCCGTCGTAGCCGTCAGCTACCGTCGCCGTGGTCGTCTCAGTCTCGGCCGCGTGGCGTTCTGGGCGGCATCCCTCGTCTACTTCCTGGCCATCTGGAGCTACACGCTCCTTCCCCTGCCCGCCTCGGACGACTACCGCTGCTCGGGGGCGGTGCTCTCGCTCGCGCCGACCATCGACGACCTCGTGGGGGCCTTCGCCGACGGGTCGCCGCTGACCGACATCCGACTCCTCCAGGTCGCCTTCAACGTCCTCCTCTTCCTCCCCCTCGGGTTCCTGATCCGGGTCGTGGGGCGTCGGGGTGTCGTCATCGCCACTCTCGTCGGGTTCCTCCTGTCCCTGCTCATCGAGACCACCCAGCTGACCGGGGTGTGGGGATTGTTCCCGTGCGGGTACCGCCTCTTCGACGTCGGTGACCTGCTCACCAACACCCTGGGCGCCCTCGTCGGCTCGATCGTCGCCCTCCTCGTCCCGGCGCGACTGCGCGGCGTCGAGAAGGCAGCGGATGCCGGTGAGCCCCGCCCGGTCACGCGCGGCCGCCGCCTGCTCGGGGCCGTCTGCGACCTGCTCGGCACGGCGATCCTCGGAGGTGCCGCGGGGACCACGATTCAGCTCTTCCTGCAGTACGCACTGCGCCGTGAGGACCTGGTCGCCGACGGGGTCATCGCCGACATCGCCTCGGGATGGGTGCCGATCGCCGTGTGGACCGTCGTCGTCCTCGCGACGGGCCGCACCGTCGGCGACCTGTGCGTCGAGCTGCGTTACGAAGGCGGCCGCCTGCCGGAGCCCGGCGCACGGGCGCTCCGCTTCGTCGGCGGGATCGGCGGCTACCTCCTGCTCAGCGAGCTGGGGGCGGCCCTCGGCATCCTCTCGGTCGTCTTCGTGCTGGTGTGGGCGGTCCTCTTCTTCGCCACCCCCGCCGGGCGCGGGCTACCGGGCGTCGTCAGCGGACGGCGACTGGTGGATGCGCGCACGACGGCGCCGACCGATCACTGACCGCGGGCGCGGAACGTGTAGGTGATCGAGGCCACCTTCTGACCGGACTCGTCGGACTCGACGAAGGCGCTGAATTCGCGCGACCCGTTGCTGTAGAACTTTCCGCGGCCCTCGCCGTAGGTGAGGCGCACGCGGCCGTTCGTGAGCGTGAACTCGTCGAAGGGCCCCTTGCTGCGAGCCTGGTCGAGGCTGTCGCCGACGGCCACTCCGAACTCGTTCGCGACCTGCACGTCCTGGGGGAGCCCGGAGGTCAGTGCGATCCACGTCGGTGCGGGGACCTCGCCCCGGGAACGGCCGCCGTCGCCGAGGAAGACGTCGTACAGGCGGAACCCCGGCCAGACGTAGATGTCGTACGCCCAGTTCTCGGCGTCGCCGTTGACGAACTCCTCCTTCGGCGCGGTGCCGAAAGCCTTGGTCAGCGCAGCGATCACCGGACCCGAGTCATCGGCCCATTTGTGGTCGACCGTGCCGTCGGCGGTCTTCACGGTGAAACCGGACCCGTTCACTTCGATGGTGGATGCCGCGGCGGGCGGCTCCTCCGCCACGGGCTCCGACGGCTCGGGGTCCTGCGATGGCGAGGGCGCCGGCTGGGGTGCGGCCTGCGAGGTCGCCGGCGCCGGCGGCGCTGCCGTCGTCGGCTCGGTCGCCCGTAGCAGGTAGACGCTGACGACCACGATGACGGCGACCAGGAGCACGCCGGCGACCGCGCCGAGGATCATCGGGACCCGGTTCGGGTTCGCCGGACGCTCGGGCTTCTCGTGCTCTTGCGGGTCGAGGGGCGCGAAGGGCAGCCAGTCGTCGTTGCTCATGTGAGGAACTCCCGCGCGGCGACGGTCAGGGCGTCGACGCCGCGCTCGATGGTCGGGTGCAGGACGGGGGCGAAGAACGGGGAGTGGTTCGTCGGGATGTCACGCGAGATCGTACCGGCAGCAGCGGCATCCGCGTACTGCTGCGGGTCGACGCCGCCCCAGAACCAGTAGACGAGCGGAACGCCGGCCTCCCGGGCGAACCACGAGACGTCCTCGCTCCCGGTGAACATACCGGGATCCACGACGGTGCCCTCGCCGAACGCGCGGTCCATCGCCGCGGTCAGGCGGGCGGTCGAGTCGATGTCGTTGATGGTGGGCGGCAGGGTGTGGAGCGTCGTGATCGTCGGTTCCTGCTCCGCACCGGATGCCGCGGCCTCGGCGCGGACGACACGCTCGACGCGTTCGAGGATGTCGGCCCGTGCCTCGTCGTTCGGATAGCGCAGGCTCAGCTCGAGGGTCGCCTCGGCCGGGATGATGTTGTTCTTCAGGCCGGCGTGGATCGAGCCGACGGTGACGACGGCCATCTCGCGCGGGTCGACCTCGCGCGAGACGACGGTCTGCAGGCGCATGACCGTCGCCGCCGCCATGACGATCGGGTCGATCGTCGCGTGGGGACGCGAGCCGTGACCGCCGCGGCCGTGCATCGTGACGGTGATGCCGTCGGATGCCGCCATCTGGGTGCCCGGGCGCACGCCGATCGTTCCGGCGGGAAGCGGTGTCAGGTGCTGGCCGAGGACGATGTCGGGCTTCGGGTACCGGTCGAAGACGCCGTCGGCGATCATCGCCTGTGCCCCTGCGCCGTACTCCTCGGCGGGCTGGAAGACGGCGACGACGGTGCCCGACCACTCCTCACGGGTCGCCTGCAGTTTCTCGAGCGCGCCCAGCAGGGCGGTTACGTGCATGTCGTGGCCGCAGGCGTGCATGACCGGGACGTCCTGCCCGGAGGGGTCGACGCCGCGGGCGGTGCTCGCGTAGGAGAGGCCGGTCTGCTCGGGGACCGGGAGGCCGTCCATGTCGGCGCGGAGCCAGATCACGGGTCCGTCGCCGTTGCGGATCGCGGTGACGACGCCGGTGCGGCCGACGCCCTCCTCGTAGTCGAGGCCGAGCGATGCGAGCTCGCGTGTGATGACGCCGGCCGTCCGGGTCTCCTGGAACGACAGTTCCGGGTGCCGGTGCAGGTCGGTGTAGATCGCTTCGAGGTCGAGAGGCATGACGTCGAGCCTACGGGGACGGGGCCGCCGCTACCTCAGTGAGTCCTCTACGGGAGCGGCTGTCGAGGTCCGCTCGACGAGCTGGAACGCGAGTTCGCCGAGCTCCTGGCGCCCTTCGAGCGCGGCGAGGACGGCGGCGGCGGCACGCTCGCCCTGTTCGTGCGGGAACTGGGCGATCGTCGTCAGGCCGAAGAAGCCGCCCATCTCGTGCCCGTCGACGCCGATCACCGAGAGCTCCCTCGGCACCTCGAGTCCGCGGTCCCTCGCCGCGAACATGGCGCCGAAGGCGATCTCGTCGGATGCCGCGAAGATCGCCGTCGGCGCAGCGGCACCGTCCAGCAGGGCGAGTGCGGCGCGATGTCCGCCCTCGATCGTGAAGTCCGCCGCGGCGAAGGGAGCGTCCGGGATGCCGGCATCCGCCATCGCCGAGGTGAAACCGTGCCGGCGCAGCGACGGGATGTCGAGGCCCGGATCTCCCGCGTAGCCTGCGCCGATGTGCGCGATGCGCCGGTGGCCGAGGGTCAGCAGGTGCTCGGTCGCGGCGCGGGCGACGGCCAGCTCGTCGACGCGGAGTGCCGGCAGCCGGGGAGTGGTGGCGCCGAGGCCCACGACGGGCAGATCGAGCGCGAGGAGCCGGTCGACCTCGTCGTCGGCGAGGGTCACCGAGAGGACGATGATTCCGTCGACCCGGCCGCGCCGCAGCGACACGTCCAGCACGCCGTCCCGCTGGGACCGCTCGTCGCTCATGCTGTAGAGCGTCATGTCGTAGCCCTGCGGTGCGAGGCGGCTCGCGATGCCGTCGAGCACGTTCGCGAAGAACCACCGGTCGAGCAGCGGGACGACGACGCCGATGTTCGCGGCACGCCCCGTCGCCAGAGCGGATGCCGCAGCCGAAACCACGTAGCCGAGGTCGGCCGCGGCCGCACGCACGCGGGCGCGGGTCGCATCCGAGATGCGCCCGCGCCCGCTGAGCGCGCGTGAGACGGTCGCCGCCGAGACGCCTGCGGCGCGGGCGACGTCGTCGATGCCGGTCACGTCAGTCCGCGGCGATCCACACGGTCGTGTCGGCCGGCAGCTCGCGCCCCTCGAACGCGTCGCTCTCGACCAGCAGCGTCCCCTTCGGCAGCGCGACCGGGGTCGTGCCCACGTTCGCGATCACCGTCATGTCGCCGTTGCGGAAGGCGATGACGTCCTCGCCGTAGCCGTCCAGCCACTCGAGCGCGCCCGACCCGAGGTCGTGCGCGCGGCGGGTCGCCAGCAGCGTGCGGTACAGCCACAGGGTCGAGTCCGGCTGGTCCTCCTGCACGTCGCGGGCGAGCGCCGTCCACTCCGCAGGCTGCGGCAGCCAGCTCTCGCCCGTCGGGCTGAAGCCGAACGCGCCCTGATCGGCGGTCCAGGGCAGCGGGACGCGGCATCCGTCACGTCCGTAGCGCTCACCGTTCGTGCGGAACCAGGTCGGGTCCTCGCGGACGTCGTCGGGCAACTCCATCGCCTCGGGGAGTCCGAGCTCCTCGCCCTGGTACAGGTACGACGAGCCGGGGAGGGCGAGCATGAGCGCGGTCGCCGCGCGGGCGCGACGAAGTCCCGCGGCGGGATCGGGCTTGCCGGGCGTCTCGGGCCCGACGCCGTGCCCCTGGGGGTGACCGGGCATCGCGAGGCGGGTCGCGTGGCGGATGACGTCGTGGTTCGAGAGGACCCACGTGGCCGGAGCGCCGACGGCGGGGAAGGCGCGCAGGGACTCGCTGATGATCTCGCGCAGCTGCGCGGCATCCCACTCGCTCATCGCGTAGGGGAAGTTAAAGGCCTGGTGCATCTCGTCGGAGCGCACCCACTTGGCGGTCTCGTCGACCGTCGGCAGCCACGCCTCGGCGCACAGCGCGCGGTCCCCGTCGTACTCCGCGAGCACACGGTGCCATTCGCGCCAGACCTCGTGGACGCCGTCCTGACCCCAATACGGGACCGGCTCCGCGCCGCCCATCGAGTCGGCCTCGGCCGGCGGGGTGTAGTCGGGCAGGCCGTCGGCCTTGATCAGGCCGTGCGCCACGTCCACGCGGAAGCCGTCGACGCCGCGGTCGAGCCAGAAGCGCAGCGTCGCCTCGAACTCGGCGCGCACCTCGGGGTTGGTCCAGTCGAAGTCGGGCTGCGACGTGTCGAACAGGTGCAGGTACCACTGGCCGTCGGCAATCCGCGTCCAGGCCGGGCCGCCGAAGACGGACTCCCAGTTGTTGGGGGGCAGTTCGCCGTTCTCGCCCGTGCCGTCGCGGAACATGTAGCGCGCGCGCTCGGGGCTGCCGGGAGCGGCGGCGAGGGCCTGCTGGAACCAGACGTGCTTGTCGGAGGAGTGGTTCGGGACGAGGTCGATGATGACTCGGATGCCGCGGGCGTGAGCGCCCTCGAGCATGTCGTCGAAGTCGCCGAGGGTGCCGAACAGCGGGTCGACGTCACGGTAGTCGGCGACGTCGTAGCCGGCATCCTTCTGGGGAGAGGTGAAGAAGGGGCTCAGCCACACGGCGTCGACGCCGAGCGAGGCGAGGTCGTCGAGGTGCGACGTGATGCCGGGCAGGTCGCCGATGCCGTCGCCCGAGGCGTCCGCGAAGGAGCGGGGGTAGATCTGGTAGATCACGGCGGTGCGCCACCACTCGGCGCCGGGCCGGCTCTCGCCGATCGGAGCGAGCGTCGAGGTGACGGTCGGGGAGGGGGTCGAAGTCATGCGCGCCAGCCTAGCGCAAGCGCTTGCGCACGCGGTATCAGACGCTGTCGAGTACCCTCGACCCAGTGAATCCCGACGCACTCGCCCGAGCCGAAGCGCTCATCGCGACGATCCCCGACTTCCCCGAACCCGGCATCCTCTTCCGCGACATCTCGCCGCTGCTGGCCGACCCCGCGGGGCTCCGCACCATCGCGATGGCCATGGCCGAGCCGTTCATCGGCTCGTTCGACGTCGTCGCGGGCGTCGAAGCGCGCGGCTTCCTGCTCGCCGGCGCGATCGCGATCGCCTCGGGCACCGGTCTCGCCCCGATCCGCAAGGCGGGCAAGCTTCCGCGTCCCGCCGGCTCGGTGAGCTACGACCTCGAGTACGGCAGCGCGACGATCGAGATGTCGGGCGACCTGTCCTCCGGCGCGCGCGTCCTGCTCGTCGACGACGTCCTCGCCACGGGTGGCACGCTCCGCGCCGGGCAGCAGCTGCTCGAGCAGCTCGGCTACAGCCTCGCCGGCACGTCGGTGCTGATGGAGCTCACCGCGCTCGGGGGCCGCTCCGTCTGCGGCCCCGTGCACAGCGTGTTCACGGTCTGATCAGGTCCGGATCACGACGTTCTCGGGCTCCTCGCCCGCGAGCAGGTGCCCGATCTGGCGACGCAGCAGCCGCACGATCCGGGGGTGCATCGCATCGGTCGCCCCGCCGACGTGCGGCGCGATGACGACGCCGTCGAGCGTCCACAGCGGGTGGTCCGCGGGGAGCGGTTCGGGGTCGGTGACGTCGAGGGCCGCTCGGATGCCGCGGCTCCGGATGTGCGCGACGAGGGCGTCCGTGTCGATCAGCGACCCCCGTCCCACGTTGACGACGAGGGCGCCGTCGGGCAGGGCGGCGAGGAACGCGTCGTCGATGATGTGCCGGGTCTGGTCGCCTCCGGGGAGCGAGGTAACGACGATGTCGACGCCGGGGAGGAGGTCCGGCAGCTCGTCGACGCTGTGCACACGGATGCCGTCCTCGTCGCGCGCGCTCGAGGCGACCGGTACCAGGTCGACCTCGAAGGGGGCGAGACGTGCGGCGATCGCCTTGCCGACGCCGCCGTAGCCGAGCACCAGGATGCGGCGGTCGGCGAGACCGGTGGCCTGGAACGGCGACCAGTCGCCCTTCTCCTGCGCGCGGACGAACCGGTCGATGCCGCGCTGCGCTGTGAGCGTCAGGGCGACGGCGAGTTCCGCGGTGGCCGCCTCGTGAACGGTCGTGGCGTTCGCGAAGACCGTACCGGCGGGCAGGCGGTCTTCGATGCCTTCGTAGCCGATCGCCTGACCCTGCACGAGTCCGACCTCGACACCCTCGAGCCGGGCGAGGGGGTCCTGCCCGGACATGTACGGCGGGACGACGATGTCGATGCGCGGGCGGGGGGAGGCGGCATCCATCTTCCAGACGAAGACGTCGGCCCCGTCGATGTCGGAGAGGTCCTCGGCGAGGCGGGCAGAGGGGACGCTGACGCTGATCGAAGCCATGCGTCCGAGGCTATCGTCCGGCCCAGGGCCTCGGCCCGTGCCGGGACCACGACACCTAGGCTGGTTCGATGCTTGAAACCCCCCGCCGCGACGCCGATGCCTTCGTCCGTGTGCGCGGGGCGCACGAGAACAACCTGCGGAACGTGGATGTCGACGTCCCCCGCGACGCGATCGTCGCCTTCACCGGTGTCTCGGGTTCGGGCAAGTCCTCGCTCGCGTTCGGCACCATCTTCACCGAGGCGCAGCGCCGCTACCTGGAGTCGGTCGCGCCGTACGCGCGGCGATTGATCCAACAGGGTCACGACCCGCACGTGGATTCGATCACGGGGCTCCCGCCCGCCGTCGCCCTGCAGCAGCGGCGGGGCGCGCCGAGTTCGCGGTCGAGCGTCGGTACGGTCACCACGCTGTCGAACTCGCTGCGCATGCTGTTCTCGCGGGCGGGCACGTTCCCGACCGGCTTCACGACGCGCCTCGACTCCGACGCGTTCTCGCCGAACACGGCGGCGGGCGCCTGTCCCGAGTGTCACGGCGTCGGCGTCGCGCACACGGTGACCGAGGACACGCTCGTGCCTGACCCGTCGCTGAGCATCCGCGACGGCGCGATCGCGGCGTGGCCGGGGGCATGGCAGGCCAAGAACCTCCGCGACATCACGATCACCCTCGGCTACGACGTCGATCGCCCGTGGCGCGAACTCGACCAGGCCGACCGCGACTGGCTCCTGTTCACCGAGGAGCAGCCCGTCGTGCAGATCACTCCGCAGCGCGACCGTGTCGCCAAGCCCTACAACGGCACGTTCTGGAGCGCGAAGAAGTTCGTCTTCCACACGCTCGCCGACTCGCAGAGCGCGTCGATGCGCAACCGCGTGCTCGGCTTCGTCCGCACCGGCGTGTGCCCGCTGTGCGGCGGGACGGGCCTGCGCCGCGAAGCGCTCGCCGTCACGTTCGCAGGGCACTCGATCGCCGAGCTGAACGCCCTGCCGATCCGCGAACTCGCCGAGGTCCTGCGTCCGACGACGCAGATCCGGGATGCCTCGCCCGCCCTCCCGACCACCGCGTCGGGCGAGCGCACCGATGTCGCCGTCGCCATCACGACCGACCTCGTGGCCCGCATCCAGGTGCTGCTCGACCTCGGTCTCGGGTACCTCGGCCTCGGTCGGGTCACCACGACCCTCTCGCCGGGTGAGATGCAGCGCCTCCGGCTGGCGACCCAGCTGCGCTCGGGCCTGTTCGGGGTCGTCTACGTCCTCGACGAGCCGTCGGCCGGCCTCCACCCCGACGACGCCGCACCGCTCCTCGACGTCCTCGAGCAGCTTCGCGCCTCGGGAAACTCGGTCTTCGTCGTCGAGCACAACATGGACGTCGTCCGTCGCGCCGACTGGATCATCGACGTCGGTCCCGGCGCGGGTGAGGCCGGCGGCGCCGTCCTCTACTCCGGCGAGGTCGAGGGGCTGGCCGCCGTCGCCGAGTCGGCGACGCGTCCGTTCCTCTTCCCCGGCGCCGACGCATCGGTGCGACGGGAGCGCCGCGAGGCCACCGGCATCCTCTCGCTCCAGGGTGTCTCACTGCACAACCTCGACGGGCTCGACGTCGCGTTCCCCCTCGGCGTCTTCACGGCGGTCACGGGCGTCTCGGGCTCGGGCAAGTCCACGCTCGTCAGCCGCGTCCTACGCGAGGTCGTCGATCGTCATCTGCGGGGCGACGCCGTCGACGACGCGGATGCCGACGGCCGAGGCGATGCCGACGAGCCGTCCGAGCGCATCGCCGAGGCGACGCTGCCGGCGGCGTCCATCGACACCCTGCGGGTAGGCGCCGTCACGGGCCTGGAGGCCGTCGACCGCCTCGTCCGCGTCGACCAGAAGCCCATCGGTCGCACCCCGCGGTCGAACCTCGCGACCTACACCGGACTGTTCGACGCCGTCCGCGCGGTGTTCGCCGCGACCGACCTCGCGCGCGAACGCGGGTACACGCCCGGCCGGTTCTCGTTCAACGTCGCGGGCGGCCGCTGCGAGACGTGCCTGGGAGAGGGTTACGTCACCGTCGAGCTCCTTTTCCTGCCCGGCAGCTACGGCCGGTGCCCGACCTGCCACGGTGCGCGCTACAACCCCGAGACGCTCGAAGTCACCTACGAGGGCAAGACCGTCGCCGACGTCCTCGCGATGACCGTCGACGAGGCGGCGACGTTCCTCGCGGGGGTGCCCGCGGCATCCCGGAGCCTCCGCACCCTGCAGGACGTCGGTCTCGGCTACCTGCGCCTCGGCCAGCCGGCGACAGAGCTCTCCGGCGGCGAGGCCCAGCGGATCAAACTCGCGACGGAGCTGCAGCGCGCGCGGCGCGGCCACACGCTGTACCTCCTCGACGAGCCGACGACCGGCTTGCACCCCGCCGACGTCCGGCGACTGTTGGCGCAGCTGCACGCCCTCGTCGACGCCGGCGACACCGTCGTCGTGGTCGAGCACGACATGGACGTCGTCGCGTCGGCCGACTGGGTCATCGACCTCGGCCCGTCGGGCGGGGATGCCGGGGGCCGCGTCGTCGCCGAGGGGACGCCCGAAGCCGTCGCGGCAGAACCCGACAGTCGCACGGCACCGCACCTCGCCCGCAGGCTGGGCGGCTGAGCCGGATCAGGCCGCGGCGTGCACGACGGCCGAGACGGCCGCCGTGAAGAACCGCAGGCCATCGACCCCCGACCGCATCGCGGCCGCGGTGTCGGGTCCGAACCCGGGCTCGATCGCGTGCTCCGGGTGCGGCATGAGCCCGACGACGTTGCCCTGCTCGTTCGTGAGCCCCGCGATGTCGTCGATCGACCCGTTCGGGTTGACGCCCGCGTAGCGGAACGCCACCAGGTTCTCGCCCTGGATCCGCGCGAGGGTCTCGTCGGAGGCGATGTAGCCGCCGTCCGCGTTCTTCAGCGGGATGACGATCTCCTGGCCGCGGCGGAACTCGTTCGTCCACGCGGTGTCGGCGTTCTCGACCACGAGGCGCTGGTCGCGGCGGATGAACTGCTGGTGCGCGTTGCGGATCAGGCCGCCCGGCAGCAGGTGGGCCTCGACGAGCATCTGGAATCCGTTGCAGATGCCGAGGATCGGCATCCCTTTGGCCGCGGCATCCTTCACCTCGGACATGATGGGCGCGAGCGCCGCGATCGCGCCTGCGCGCAGGTAGTCGCCGTAGCTGAAGCCGCCCGGCAGGACGAGGGCGTCGACGCCCTCGAGGTCGTGGGAGCCGTGCCAGAGGGCGACGGGCTCGGCGCCGGCGAGCCGGACGGCGCGGCGGGCGTCGCCGTCGTCGAGCGAGCCGGGGAAGGTGATGACCCCGACGCGGACGGTCACTCGACGACCTCGATACCGACGACGTCCTCGATCACGGAGTTCGAGAGGATCTCTTCGGCGATCGTGCGGACGGCGGCGAGGGTCTGCTCGTCGGCCGTCTCGACGGTGAGCTCGAAGCGCTTGCCGATCCGGACATCGCCGAATCCGGCGTGGCCGAGGCGCTGCAGCGCTCCGGCGACGGCCTTCCCCTGCGGGTCCAGGAGCTCGGCCTTGGGCATGACGTCGACGACGATGGTGGGCATCAGAAAGCTCCGGGATGTCGCGGGCAGGGGTGCGCGACCAGTCTAGAGCCCGACGTGCCCGCGCACCGTCCGCGCAGGTCGAGGCTCGTGACCAAACCGTGATCGCCGTCGTGGGAGCGCTCCCTTGACAGTCGTGGGAGCGATCCCATAACGTCGGCATCACTCGATGAGAGCGCTCCCATGCGGGAGATCCTTGCACCTCGCTCTCGCCACACCACAAAGGAGTGTTCTGTGAACGCACGCGCCCTGCGCCGCGTCGGCCTGATCGCCGGCGTCGCCGCCACCTCCGCTCTCGTCCTCGCCGGCTGCGCCGGCGGCGGCGACCAGGGCGGCACCGGAGCGGAAGGCGAGAAGGTCACACTGACCATCGCCACCTTCAACAACTTCGGCTACACCGACGAGTTCCTCCAGAAGTACGAGGACGAGAACCCGAACGTCACGATCGTCCACAACAAGGCGGCCGAGTCGGGTGACGCCCGCAAGAACTTCTTCCAGAAGCTCGGCAAGGGCGGTCTCGCCGACATCGAGGCCGTTGAGGTCGACTGGCTCAGCGAGGCCATGCAGTACTCCGACCTGCTCGCCCCCGTCCCCGACGACCTCAAGGGCCGTTGGCTGGACTGGAAGGAGAAGGCCGCGACGGACCCCGAGGGAAACCTCATCGGCTACGGCACCGACATCGGTCCGCAGGCGATCTGCTACCGGTCGGACCTCTTCGAGGCGGCCGGTCTGCCGTCCGAGCCCGCTGAGGTCGAGGCGCTGTTCGACGGCGACTGGAGCAACTACTTCGACGTGGCGGACCAGTACCGCGAGGCATCCGGCAAGGCCATGATCGACTCGGCCAACTCGGTCCTGCAGGGCATCGTCAACCAGATCGAGTACACCTACGACAAGCCGGACGGCTCCGTCATCGCGACCTCGAACCCCGAGATCGCCGACGCCTATAAGAGCGTCGTCGAGCGCGCCGTGCCGAACTCGGCATACTCCGCGCAGTGGGGCGACGACTGGATCGCGTCCTTCCAGGGCGACGACTTCGCGACGGTCCTCTGCCCCGGCTGGATGCAGGGCATCATCTCCGGCTACGCGCCGGATCAGAAGAACTGGAAGATCGCGAACACCTTCCCGGGCGGCGGCGGCAACTGGGGCGGCTCGTACCTGACCATTCCTGCCAACGGCAAGAACGTGAAGGAAGCGCAGAAGCTCGCCGACTGGCTGTCCGCTCCTGAGCAGCAGGTCGAGGCGTTCGTCAACGTCGGCGCGTTCCCCAGCCAGGTCGACGCGTACGAGAACGCCGACCTGACGGGTTACGTCAACGACTACTACAACGGCGCCAAGACCGGCGAGATCGGCGCGGACCGCGCCGAGGCCGTCACGGTCCTGCCGTTCAAGAGCGCGGACTACTTCAAGTACCACGACGCGCTCCAGAACGCCGTGAACCGCGTCTTCGACAAGTCCGAGTCCGAGGATGCCGCGTGGGAGACCTGGGTCTCCGAGGTCGAGGCCTTCTGATCCACTCCTGACGGGGGTGCCGGCCGCGCTCTGCGGCGGCCGGCATCCCTTTCCATCGCTCGACCACCACGGAGACGACTCGTGACCACCACCGACATCCGCCCACAGACCCCCGTGGACGAGCGGCCCACCGCCGGGGACCGTCCGATCCGTGTGCTCTCCTTCCGTCAGCGACTCAGCCGCTGGGACGTGAAGGTCTCGCCCTATCTCTACATCTCGCCGTTCTTCATCCTGTTCGCAATCGTCGGTCTGTTCCCGATCGGGTTCACGGCGGTCATCTCGTTCCAGGAATGGGATCTCATCCGCAACTCCGGCACCTTCGTCGGTTTCGAGCAGTACTCCTGGATCCTGAACGACCCGAAGTTCTGGGTCGCCCTGCGCAACACGTTCAGCATCTTCCTGCTCTCGACCGTCCCGCAGCTGCTGCTCGCCGTCTTCATCGCGGCGATGCTCGACCGCAACATCCGCGCCAAGACGTTCTGGCGCATGAGCGTCCTGCTCCCGTTCGTCATGGCGCCCGTCGCCGTGGCGCTGATCTTCAGCAACATGTTCGGCGACGTCCACGGCCTCGTGAACAACGCGCTGGGCTCCGTCGGCCTCGATCCCATCGCCTGGCACAAGGACCCGTTCTGGAGCCACGTCGCGATCGCCACCATGGTGAACTTCCGCTGGACCGGCTACAACGCCCTCATCCTCTTGGCGGCCATGCAGGCGGTGCCGCGCGAGTACTACGAGGCGGCCACGGTCGACGGCGCCGGCGCGTTCCGCCAGTTCGTCAGCATCACGCTGCCCTCGCTCCGCCCGACCCTCATCTTCGTGATCATCACCTCGACGATCGGCGGTCTGCAGATCTTCGACGAGCCGCGGATGTTCGACAACACCGGCGAGGGCGGACCCGCCCAGCAGTGGCTCACGATCACGCTGTACCTCTACAACATCGGCTGGGGCGAGTTCAATTTCGGTCGCGCCGCCGCCCTCGCGTGGATCCTGTTCATCATCATCGTGGTGATCGGTCTCGTGAACCTCCTCATCACCCGCCGCCTCGTCCGCGACGAGGGCGGCCGCGGCGTGAAAGCGCCGCGACGCGCACGGAAGGATGCCGCGCGATGACCACCATCAGCGAGCCGCCCCTGGCCATCGTCGAAGAGAACATCCCGAACGCCGCCCGTCGTCGTCGCGGCGAGCGGACCACCCGCATCCGCGGCGTGCGCGCCGGCTTCTGGGTCTATGTCGGGCTCGGCGTCGTCGCCGTGTCGGCGATCTTCCCCTACTACTGGTCGTTCCTCATCGGTTCGGGAGACCAGTTCACGATCAACGACCCGAACATGTCGTGGATCCCCGGCGCCAACTTCGTGACGAACGCCCTCTCGGTCATGAACGACCCGGCCGTCAACTTCTGGCTGGCCCTGTGGAACTCGGTCTTCAGCTCGACGCTGATCGCGGCGTCGGTCGTCGTCTTCTCGACGCTCGCCGGATGGGCGTTCGCCAAGCTGCGCTTCCGTGGCAGCAAGTTCCTGCTTGCGTTCGTCGTCGCCACCATGGCCGTCCCCATGCAGCTCGGCGTCGTCCCGCTGTACATCCTGTTCGCAGACCTCGGATGGACGGGGACCATCGGCGCGATCATCATCCCGGCGCTGACGAGCGCCTTCGGGGTGTTCTGGATGACGCAGTACATCGGCCAGACGGTGCCCGACGAACTCATCGAGGCCGCCCGCGTCGACGGAGCCAGTCAGATCCGCACCTTCTGGACGGTGGGCGTCACCGCAGCGCGTCCCGCCGCGGCCATGCTCTTCCTCTTCACGTTCGTCGGTGCGTGGAACCAGTTCTTCTGGCCGTTCATCGTGCTCGACCGGCAGAGCCCGACCCTCCCGGTGGCGCTGTCGCTTCTGCAGGCGAACTACTTCGTCGACTACTCCGTCGTCCTGGCGGGCGTCCTCCTGGCCACCGTTCCGCTGATCCTGCTGTTCGTCTTCGCGGGCAAGCAGCTCGTCAGCGGCATCATGGCCGGCGCGGTCAAGGGCTGACGGCCTCACCGTGAACGTCCTTTCGCAGGAGTACTCTGCCCCCGTGCCCGCCCGAACCCCGCGCCCCTTCCCGACCGACTTCCTCTTCGGCGCCGCGACCGCCGCCTACCAGATCGAGGGAGCTGCCTTCGAGGACGGCCGCACGGCCTCGATCTGGGATGCGTTCAGCCGCGTGCCGGGCGCCGTCATCGGCGGTGACAACGGGGATGTCGCGTGCGATCACTACCACCGCTACCGCGGTGACGTGGCGCTCATGAAAGAGCTCGGCCTCGACACCTACCGCTTCTCCACCTCGTGGTCGCGCGTGCGGCCCGACGGGGGAGCGGCCAACCCGAAGGGCGTCGACTTCTACGAACGCCTCGTCGACGAGCTCTTGGCCGCCGGCATCCGCCCGTGGCTCACGCTCTACCACTGGGACCTGCCGCAGGCGCTCGAGGAGCGCGGTGGGTGGACGGCGCGTGAGACGAGCGAGCGGTTCGCCGAGTATGCGCTGACGGTACACGACGCCCTCGGGGACCGCGTCACCGATTGGACGACCCTGAACGAGCCGTGGTGCTCGTCGTTCCTCAGTTACACGGGCGGGATCCACGCCCCCGGCCGGTTCAGCATCGGTGACGGGATGCTGGCATCCCACCACCTGCTGCGCGGACACGGTCTCGTGGTCGAGGAGCTGCGCCGCCGCGACCCCGCGCTGAACCTCGGCATCACGCTGAACCTCACCGTCGCCGAGGCGGCCGATCCGGCCAAACCGGAGGATGTGGACGCCGCGCGTCGCATCGACGGGCAGTTCAACCGGTGGTTCCTCGACCCGATCTTCCGCGGGAGCTACCCTGCGGACATCGTCGAGGACATCCGCGGCGTCGATGCCGACGAGGTGGCCCGCTTCGAGGCGGCGGTCCTCCCCGGCGACCTCGACACCATCTCGCAGCGGCTGGATGTGCTGGGCGTGAACTACTACCACGGCGAGTTCGTCGGCGGCACGGCCCCGGCAGACCCGCCCCTGCCGGGCGATGCGCCGACCGACCGCGTCGTGGGCTCGCCCTGGCCGGCGGGCCACGGCATCCACTGGTACGAGCGCGGACTTCCCCGTACGGCGATGCACTGGGAGGTGCAGCCCGCGGGGCTGACGACGCTTCTCGAGCGGGTGTGGGACGAATACGCGCAGGATGCCGGTACCGCCCTGTTCGTGACCGAGAACGGCGCCGCCTACGACGACGAGACCGTCGACGAGGGCGGCCAGACCCGGGTGCACGATGAGGACCGGGTCGAGTTCCTCCGGGGGCATCTCGAGGCGATCCTGGATGCGGCCGACGCCGGTGTGGACGTGCGCGGGTACTTCTACTGGTCGCTCATGGACAACTTCGAGTGGGCCTGGGGGTACGACAAGCGCTTCGGGCTCATCCGCGTCGACTACGACACCCAGGAACGGACGTTCAAGGACAGCGCGCTGGAGTATCGTCGGGTCATCGCCGACCGAGCGATCGACTGATTGCACTTCCCGAGGTGACCGTGTCCGAAACCCTTCACTCGCCGGTGACGAGCGGCCCCTCGGTGACGATTCCTCCGCCCGGAACGCTCGCGTCGCCGGTCACGATCGAAGAGGTCGCTGCAGCGGCGGGGGTGTCCCGCTCCACCGTCTCGCGCGTGGTGAACGGGTCGACCGCCGTCAGTCCTGCCGCGCTCGCTGCCGTCCGCCGGGCGATCGACGAGCTCAACTACGTGCCCAATCGTGCGGCGCGGTCGCTGGCCAGCCGGGCGACGATGGCGATCGCCCTCGTCGTTCCCGAGGACACGACCCGCTTCTTCGGCGACCCGTTCTTCGCGGCGATCGTGAGCGGCATCAACACGCGGGTCTCCAAGTCGGACTACGTGCTCAACCTGATCATCGCGAGCGACGATCCGGACGACAAGGCGACGGCGTACCTCCGCAGCGGTGCCGTCGACGGGGCGATCATCGTCTCGCACCACACGAGCGACGCCTTCATCGACCGCATCGCCGCCGCGATGCCCGTCGTCTACGGCGGCCGGCCCGTCCGGGAGCGAGAACGGGACTACTACGTCGACGTCGACAACGTCGAAGGCGGCCGCCTCGCGACGCAGCACCTGATCGACCAGGGTCGCACGCGGCTGGCGACGATCACCGGCCCGACGACGATGCCCGGTGGCATCGACCGTCTGACGGGCTTCCGCGAAGCGCTGGATGCCGCGGGCCTGGCGCCCGTCGCGGTCGAGGACGGCGACTTCACCGCCGCAGCAGGCGCCGCGGCCGTCCGGCGGATCCTCGAATCCGGCGCCCGGTTCGACGGTCTCTTCGCGGCGAGCGACCTCATGGCGCGTGGAACGCTCGTCGAGCTGGCTCGTGCGGGACTCCGCGTCCCCGAGGACGTCGCGATCGTCGGGTACGACGACTCGCCGGTGGCCACGTCGGTCTCGCCGACGCTCACCACCGTGCGGCAGCCCTCGCTGCAGCAGGGCGAGGTCATGGCCGATGTCCTGCTGACGCTCCTGGCCGGCGGGTTCCCGCCCCACGAGACGCTGCTCGACACGCAGCTGGTCGTGCGCGAATCCGCCTGAGGCCTACAGCGCCGCGCCGGCGTGGAGGGTGTTGCGCCACGGGTCGGTGAACGAGACCGTCCGACCGTCGTCGACGACCTGCACGCCGTGATGACTCAGGCGTTCACCGAGTTCGCCGAGCGCGTCCTGATCGGGCAGGGCGAGGTCGACGCGGCCGAGCCCGAGCGCCGGCATGCGCGGTCCCGCACCGCGCGAGTTCCACACGTTCATCGCCATGTGGTGGTGGTAGCCGCCCGCGCTCACGAACAGGGCGGACCCGCCGAGCTCCGCCGTCACGTCGAAGCCGAGCGCGTCGACGTAGAACGCTCGGGCGGTCCGCACGTCGCCGACGGAGAGGTGGACGTGACCGACGGATGCCGCATCATCGGCGCTCGCGCCCTGGGCCGCGGCATCCGTCAGATGCTCCCGGAGGAAGGCGTTGGGGTCGAGGTACAGGGTGTCCATCTCGACCTGGCCGTGGGTCCAGGACCACTCGGTGCGCTCGCGGTCCCAGTAGAGTTCGATGCCGTTGCCCTCGGGGTCGGTGGCGTAGAAGGCCTGGCTCACGAGGTGGTCGGCGCTGCCGGCGAACGACTGCGGCGAGTGCTGCGCGAGCGAGAACATCGCTGCGGCCAGCGCGGTCTGGGATTCGAAAAGGATCGCGGTGTGGAACAGGCCCGCGGCGCCGGCCGGGGCGTGTCGGAGTCCCGGCTCGTGGCGTAGGACGACGATCGGACGTCCGGCGCGGCCCAGCGTGACGGTGTCACCGGCCGCGTCGAGCACCGTCAGCGTGACGACGTTGCGGTAGTACCGCGTCATGCCGTCGAGGTCGCCGACGAGCAGCGTGACGGCCCCCATCGCGGTGGTGGGAGCGAGCCGGTCGAGCGCGGACGTATTCATGTGAATATGGAACGCATCCGCACCCGAGGTTGTTCCCCGTCAGTCGGGGTCGCCGCCGAGCTGACCGATCGGGACGATGGGACCGCCGTCGTCTGCCCCCGTCTTGCGCGCCCGGGCGATCGCGTTGCCGGCGTGGTAGATCACGAGGGCGGCGACCGTGCCGAGCACGATGCCGCCGAACTGCAGCTGACCGAGGTCCATCGTGAAGTTCGCGATCGCGATGACGAACGCGACGGCGACCGTGTACTGGTTGACCGGCCGCGAGAAATCGACCTGGTTGTCGACCCAGATCTTGATGCCGATGACCCCGATGAGACCGTACAGCGCAGTCGTGACGCCGCCGATGACGCCGCTCGGGATCGTGAAGAGCACGGCGCCGACGACAGGCGAGAACGAGAGCAGCACGGCGATGATGCCGGCCACCCAGTACGCCGCCGTCGAGTAGATGCGGGTCGCCGCCATGACGCCGATGTTCTCGCCGTAGGTGGTCGTGCCCGAGCCGCCGAACGCGCCGGCGAGGGTCGTCGCGAGACCGTCGGCGAGAAGGGCGCGGCCGGTGCGCTTGTTCACCGTGGGGTCTCCGGTCATCGTCGCGACACCGCGCACGTGGCCGACATTCTCGGCGACGAGGACGAGGACGACCGGCAGGAACATCGGCAGGAGTCCCCAGGCGACCGGATCACCGAAGGACGGCAGGTGGAAGGTCGGCAGACCGATCCACTGCCCGTTGTCGATCAGCGTGGTGACTCCCGAGAAGTCGACTTTGCCCATGATCAGCGCGGCGATGTAGCCGACGACGACGCCGAGGAAGATCGAGACGCGTCCGAGGATGCCGCGGAAGAGCACCGCGAACAGGATGCACGCGACCAGGGTGATGGTCGCGAGGACCGCGTCGGTCTGGAAGTTGTTCCACGCGGCCGGCGCGAGGTTGAGGCCGATGAGGGCCACGATCGCGCCCGAGACGACCGGCGGCATGAGCTTCTCGAGCCAGCGCGTTCCCGTCGCCTGCACGAGGAACCCGATGCCGGCGAGCAGGATGCCGGCGACGAAGACGCCGACGAGCGCCTGACCGATCTGCTCGGGGCTGTCGAGCGGCTGGCCCTGGCCCGGGCCGAAGGCCGTGATCGGGGCGATGAACGCGAACGACGAGCCGAGGTAGCTGGGCAGCTTGTTGCGCGTGAGGATCAGGAACAGGAGCGTCCCGAGTCCCGAGAACAGCAGCGTCGTGCTGACGGGGAAGCCGGTCAGCAGCGGCACGAGGAACGTCGCGCCGAACATTGCCACGACGTGCTGGGCGCCGATCGCGATCGTGCTGCCCCAGCCGAGACGCTCGCTCGGGGTGACGACGGCTCCGGGGGCGACGCGGCGTCCATCGCCGTGAAGGGTCCAGATGGGCATGCGCGTGCTCCTCAGATGGTGGGGGATGCCTGGGGTCAGGCTACCTGGGAGCGGGCTGTGCGTGCGGGAGCGACGCCGTCATGAGGAGAGGCGCTCGAGGAGCTCGCGGTACTTGGCTGCCGTCTGCTCGATGACGTCGGCGGGGACGGTGGGAGGCGTTCCCTGCTTGTCCCACTTCGCCGCGAGCCAGTCGCGGACGATCTGCTTGTCGAAGCTCGCCATGCGTTCGGCCGGCGTCGAGCCGGTGCGCCAGGTCTCGGCATCCCAGTACCGCGACGAGTCGCTCGTCAGGACCTCGTCGGCGAGGGTCAGGACGCCGTCGGCGTCGTAGCCGAACTCGAACTTCGTGTCCGCGAGGATCAGCCCCTTCGCCTCGGCGAGGGCGGCGGCGCGGCGGTAGATCTCGAGCGACGCGTCGCGCAGCGCGGCCGCACGGGCCTCACCGATGAGCTCGGCGCTGCGCTCGAACGAGATGTTCTCGTCGTGCTCGCCGAGCGGTGCCTTGTAGGCAGGGGTGTAGATCGGCTCGGGCAGGCGATCGCCGTTGTGCAGGCCCGACGGGAGCGGGATGCCGCAGGCCGTGCCGTCGGCCTGATACTCGGCCCAGCCCGACCCGGTGAGATAGCCGCGGACGACGCACTCGATCGGCTGCATGTCGAGCTCGCGGACGACCATGGCGCGACCGGCGACCTCGGCGGGCGCCTCGACGCCGTCGATCAGGTGATTCGGGATGGGCCGTCCTCCGTCACCGCCCGCGAGCTGCGCGAACCACCACAGGCTCAGGCGGGTGAGGAGCTCGCCCTTTTGGGGGATGCCCGGGTCCAGCACCTGGTCGAACGCACTGACGCGGTCGCTGGCGACCACCAGCATCCGTCCGTCCGTGCCGTCGGCGGGTCGGTAGAGGTCCCGGACCTTGCCCGAGTACACGTGGGTCCATCCGGGCAGGGCAGTCGCGGCATCCGTCACCCGGCCATTATCGCGGGCGGCGCGGGCCCGTGCGTACCCTGTCGTCATGCGCCGCCCGCTCCTCGCCCTGACCGCCCTCGCGCTGTCGCTCGGTCTGAGCGGCTGTGTCTCGACCACCGGGGTCGATGACGCGGTGCCCTCGCCGGCCCCGTCCGTATCCATCGTCGAGCCACCGTCGTCGCCCCCTCCGTCGCCGGCCCCGTCCCCATCGGTCGAGGAGTCTGCCGATCCGTCCTACCGGGTTCCCGACGAGAGCCCGCTCGAAGCGACCCGCCTCGTGTTCGACGGCGATGCGGTCGGCGTCGAACCCCGGACCGCCCTGAACGTGGCGGCAAGCGCTGTGCGCGAGCAGGAGTACACCCTCGACTTCGACTGCATCCCCCGAGACGCCACCATCACCCTGTCGCTGAGTCCCGCGGCCGGTGAAGACGATCCGCCGGTGACGCTCAAGGGACCCATCACCGTGACGCAGGGATGCGGTGCTCCGGGGCGCATCACGGGGATCACGGTCAGTCGGATGGTGGGCATCCAGATCACGGCGGTCACCGACGGCGTCGACCAGGCGTGGGCCGTCCTCCGAGCCACCGACGCCACCGATTGATCCCGAGAAGAGGCGTATAGTCCACATGGACTAATCGGCGGAGGGAGCACCATGGCGGACGCCGTCTCGCGGCTCACCCCCACCGCGATCATGCTCCTCGCGCTCCTGCACGAGGACGACATGCACACCTACGAGATGGTGCGTCTGCTGCGCGAGCGTCGGGCGGATCGCATGATCCCCCTGACCCACGGCACGATCTACCACACGGTCGCTCGCCTCGAACGGCAGAATCTCCTCGCCGAGGCCGGCAGTGACCGCGAGGGGAACCGGCCCGAGCGGACGACGTACACGCTGACGGATGCCGGGGCTCGGGCGCTTCTGGCATGGGTGCGGCACGAGTTGCGATCCATCGACAGCCCCGAGCGGTTCCGCATCGCCCTCACCGAGGCGCACAACCTCGATCGGTCCGAGGTGATCGCGCTGCTCGCGAAACGTCGCGAGCTGCTCGCGGCATCCCTCGACGCGCACCGGAGCGCCCGCGAGACCGCCATCGCGCACGGGTCGCACCCGCAGTTCCTCATCGAGGTCCACCGGCAGGCCGCTCTGCTGGCCGCCGACATCGCCTGGCTCGACGACGCGGTCGAGTTCATCCGGCGTCCCGACACCGTCTGGGGTGTCGTCGACATCCCCGTCACCGACCGCTATCTGGCACAGAGAGAATCCGCACGCGCATGAGCGAGAGCACGACCACCGTCCGCACCCCCGGTGCGGCCCCCGTCCCGACGAATCCGTGGCCCGCGCTGTGGGCGCTCGTCCTCGGGTTCTTCATGATCCTCGTCGACACCACGATCGTCTCGGTGGCGAACCCTGCCATCAAGGCGGCGCTCGACCCCACCACCAGCAACCTCGACAACGTCGTGTGGGTCACGTCCGCCTACCTGCTGACGTACGCCGTCCCGCTGCTCGTGACGGGGCGCCTCGGCGACCGGTTCGGGCCGAAGAACATCTACCTCATCGGGCTCGCGATCTTCACGCTCGCCTCGCTGGCGTGCGGACTGTCGGGCTCGCTCGAGATGCTGATCATCGCGCGCGCCGCCCAGGGCCTCGGCGCCGCGCTCATGACGCCGCAGACGATGGCAGTCATCACCCGCACGTTCCCCGCCGAGCGACGCGGAGCGGCCATGGGCCTCTGGGGTGCGACCGCCGGTGTCGCCACCCTCGTCGGTCCGCTCGCGGGCGGACTGCTCGTCGACGGCTTCGGTTGGGAGTGGATCTTCTTCGTCAACATCCCCGTCGGGATCATCGCCTTCGTCCTCGCCGTGCGCCTCGTTCCGCAGCTCGAGACGCACCCGCACCGATTCGACGTGCTCGGCGTCGTCCTCAGCGCGGTCGCCCTGTTCCTCATCGTCTTCGGACTGCAAGAGGGCCAGCACTACGAGTGGGCGCCCTGGGTGTGGGTCATGATCGTCGCCGGTGTCGCCGTCCTCGCGGTCTTCGTCTGGACGCAGGCGCGCACCAAGAGCGAACCCCTTGTGCCGCTCGCGCTGTTCCGCGACCGGAACTTCGCGATCTCGAACCTCGCGATCGCCGCCGTCGGTTTCACCGTGACGAGCATGGCCCTGCCGATGGCGTTCTTCACGCAGCTCGCGCGCGGACTCACCCCGACGGAGTCGGCACTGCTGCTCATCCCGATGGCGGTGCTGTCGGGAGTCCTCGCACCCTTTGCAGGCCGCATCCTCGACCGGGTCGACCCGCGGGTGCTGCTCGTTCCCGGACTGTCGCTCATGGTCGTCGGTCTCGTCGGCTACGTGCTTCTGATGAACACCGAGGCCCCCGTCCTCCTGCTGCTCATCCCCTCGGCCATCATCGGCGTCGCGAACGCCGGCATGTGGGGACCGCTGGCCACCACCGCGACCCGCAACCTCCCGCCGCAGCAGGCGGGCGCGGGCTCGGGCATCTACAACACGACGCGGACGATCGGTTCGGTCATCGGGTCGGCTGCGATCGCCGCCGTCATGCAGGCGCGCCTCGAGGCGAACCTGCCCGGTGCGGGCGATGCAGCCAGTGGCGATTTCGGCGGAGGTGGCGGGATGCCGCCCGCCGTCGCCGAGGGATTCTCGACCGCCATGGGTCAGGCGATGCTGCTGCCGGCCGCCGTCATCGCGGTGGGCGTCGTGCTGGTGCTGTTCCTGCGTCGGCCGGCGCACCTCGCGAAGCGCTAGAGGTCACTGCGAAGCGCTGAAGGTCACTGCGAAGCGCTGAGCGCGATGTCGCGGCGGTAGTGCGCCCCCTCGAGCGAGATCTGCTCGAGGGCGGCGTACGCCCGGGCGCGGGCGTCGGCGAGGTCCGCGCCGAGGGCTACGACGTTCAGCACGCGGCCACCGGTCGCGATGAGTCCGCCATCGGCGTCCGTGGTCGCCGCGTGGGCGAGGTGGACGCCGTCGACGGATGCCGCGGCATCCGTTCCCGTGAGAGGGCGACCCGTGAGCGGCTGCTCGGGGTATCCCTCGCTGGCCAGGACGACGGTGACGGCCGCCTCGGCGGAGAACTCCGGAGCGGGCTCGGACTCGAGCGTGCCGCTCGCGGCGGCGAGCAGCAGCCGTGACAGCGGGCTCGTCAGCCGGGGGAGGACGACCTGCGTCTCGGGGTCGCCGAAGCGCGCGTTGAACTCGATGACCTTCACGCCGGCGTCGGTCAGGATGAGCCCGGCGTAGAGCAGCCCGATGAACGGGGTGCCCTCGGCATCCAGCTGTCGGATGACGGGCTCCGCGACCTCAGTGGTCACCTGCGCGACGAACGCCTCTTCGCTGCCGAAGCGATCCGCGAGCCAGGGGAGGGGCGAGTACGCGCCCATGCCGCCCGTGTTGGGCCCCTCGTCGCCGTCGAGCGCGCGCTTGAAGTCCTGCGCGGGGCTGAGCGCGCGGACGGTGTCGCCGTCGCTCAGGAAGAAGAGCGAGACCTCGGGGCCGGCGAGGAACTCCTCGACCAGCACGGGGCCGCTCGGCAGGTAGGTGTCGGCGTGGGCGAGGGCTGCCTCGCGGTCGGACGTGACGATGACGCCCTTTCCGGCAGCGAGCCCGTCGGCCTTCACGACGTAGGGGGCGCCGAACTCGTCGATCGCGGCGGCGACCTCGTCGCGGGTCTGCGCGCGCGCCGCGCGTCCGGTCGGGACGCCCGCGGCATCCATGATCCGCTTCGCGAACGCCTTCGACCCCTCCATCTGCGCGGCGGCCTTGCCCGGTCCGAAGACGGGGATGCCGCGCTCGCGCAGCGCATCGGCGACGCCCGCGACCAGCGGTGCTTCGGGACCGATCACGACGAGGTCGATGTGCTGCTCGTTCGCGAAGGCGGTCACGGCGGCGGGGTCGTTCTGGTCGAGGTCTGCGACGAGGGCCGCGTCGGCGGCGATGCCGGCGTTGCCGGGGGCCGCGAAGATCTCGTGCCCGGCGCCTTCGGCGACCAGAGCGAGGATGATGGCGTGCTCGCGCGCGCCCGAGCCGAGGACCAGGATCTTCACCCCGCCAGACTACCGAGCGCCGCGCGCGCGTTACGGTGGCATCCATGGCTCGCACCATCAGCACCGGAGACGGGCGCAACGCGCTCGCCGCCGTCGCCGCAGGCTCCGCGGCGCGCACCGACCTCGCCACCGCCGTCCGCTATCTGCTGCAATTGCTCGTCGAGAAGGCGCCCGGCAACTCCGTCGAGGTCCGCGTCCCTCCCTTCGGCGCCGTGCAGGTGGTCGAGGGCCCGCGTCACACACGCGGCACCCCTCCCAACGTCATCGAGACGGATGCCGCGACCTGGATCGCGCTCGCCACCGGTCAGACCGCCTGGGCCGACGCCGTCACAGCCGGCACCGTCCGCGCGTCGGGCGTGCGGGCCAACCTCGACGGACTCCTCCCGCTGCGACCCTGAAGACCTCGCGGCAGCCCCGCCCGCCGGTACGATCGCCTGCGGAGAGGAACCGCATGCAGGCACGACACCTCGGGGTGAACGCGCGTTCGGCGATCCTCGTGATCGCTCTGGCGGCCGCTCTCCTCCCCGTCACCGCGATCTCCGCTCAGGCCGCACCCCGCACGTGCACCGTGTCCGAGGCAAAGCTCGTGTGGGATGCCGGTGCCTCCGATGTGCAGGCGAGCGGCTCCGTCACCGCCGATGACAGCACCCTCACCTTCGAGGAGGGCAAGGGCGTGCTCGAGCCGATCGCCCCGGCCGGCAGCGTGAGCTTCGACGGCTCGCTCGTCTACACGAATACGGCCGGCGTGAAGACGACCCTTTCGGCGCCGACCCTCGTCCTCGACGGCGAGAGGGGATCTCTTCTCTTCGACGTACAACCCGAGGGTGCCGACCAGATGCCGCAGGCTCCGTTGGCGACGATCGATCTGCGAGCCGCCGCGGTCTCCGAGGCGGGCGACACCGTCAACCTCGACGGGGTCGCCGCGGCGACCGAGCCGACCGCCGAGGGTCGCGAGGTCCTGTGGTCAGGAGCCTCCGGCACGCTCGACCTGGCCGTCGCTGCGACGTGCACCACCGCCGAGCCGGCTGCGGCGCCGGCCGGTGACGAAGCGGATGCCGGGGGCACCGGCATCCTGGTTCCCGTCATCGTCGTGGGGGTCGCGGCGCTCCTCGCGACGCTTCTGGCGGTCGGATCGGTGCAGCGGCGCAAGCGCAACAGCGCTCGCGCGGCCCAGCCGGAGATGGTCGACGACCCGCGTCCGTGAGGCGGGGGTGGACAATGGACTCATGGCCGAGCATTCCGAAACGAACGTCGAGTCCGCGCAACTGCGGCGCACTCCTCGGTTCGCCGCGTTCTTCGCAGCGGGGGCGGCACTCGGCATCGTCGTTGCGCTCATCCTGACGTACGCGTTCGGTGACGGTCAGATCAGTGAGAGCACGGGCGCGACCTATTCGCAGAGCCAGGTCTTCGGCTTCCTGCTGCTCGGCTGCGTGCCGGCGGGCGTAGCGCTCGGCGGGCTCGTCGCCCTCATCTTCGACCGCGTGCTGGGACGGCGGAGCACCACGGTGCGCATCGAGCGGGAACGCGTCGAAGAGTCCGACTGATCAGGCGAGTTCGGCGATGATCGGCTGAATCGCCGGGTCGAACGCTGCCACATCACCGCGCAGTCCGTCGGTGACAGCGATCGTGAGCGAGCCGATCCACCACACGCCCCGCTGCGTCAGCGGGAGCACCTGAACGTTGAGCTCGAACGAGTGCGCGCGACGTCCGACGCGCCGCTCGTGTTCGGCGATCGCGCTCGCGTAGGCGCGGTAGCTGCTGGCCGAGCCCGAACGAGCCTGCGCGGCGTAGCGGTCGCTCGCCCAGTTCGCGTAGGCGACGGCATCCTCCGCCAACGGGGCCATGGCCGCCCGCAGCTCGTCGAACCCCTCGACGGGCAGCACAGCGAGGGTCTCGAAGCCGTCGACCAGATCGAGCGGAACAGGAGAGGGGTGCGCCTGCGGCTCGACCGCCATCGCCCAGTACGCCAACCACTGCCGCTGCAGGACGGCGGCGGCGTCATCGTCGACGGGCTGCGCTGCGGGAGCTCCTCGCAGGTGGGGAAGCTCCTCGGGAGCACGGATGCCGAGCGCCTGGCGCACGTACAGCGCGACGAGCACCGTCGTGCTCGCGTCCTCCCGTACGACCCACTCGGGCCGCTCAGCCCCGCTCATGGCGACATCCTATGGCGCCCCTGTGGTCGGCGTCCCGTGGCGATGATGGCGGATCACCCGGTCCGGTGGCCGGTAGGCTGTGCGGGTGGCCTCGACTCCCACCGATCCCTATTCCGCTGCCGGCGTCGACACCGCGGCGGGGGACCTCGCCGTCGAGTTGATGAAATCGGCCGTCCGTCGCACCCAGGGCCCTGAGGTCCTCGGCGGCGTGGGCGGCTTCGCCGGACTCTTCGACGCATCCGCCCTGCTCGGCTACACCAAGCCGCTGCTCGCGACCTCGACCGACGGCGTCGGCACGAAGGTCGCCATCGCGCAGGCGATCGACAAGCACGACACGATCGGCCAGGACCTGGTCGGCATGGTCGTCGACGACATCGTCGTGGTGGGTGCGAAGCCCCTCTTCATGACGGACTACATCGCGACGGGCAAGGTGTTCCCCGAGCGCATCGCCGACATCGTCCGCGGCATCGCCGACGGCTGCTCCGCCACGGGGACGGCGCTCGTCGGCGGCGAGACCGCCGAGCATCCGGGGCTCCTCGGCATCAACGACTACGACGTCGCAGGAGCCGCGACCGGTGTCGTCGAAGCGGATGCCGTCCTCGGCGCCGACCGCGTCCGCTCGGGCGACGTCGTCCTGGCACTCGCCTCGAGCGGGCCGCACTCCAACGGCTACTCGCTCATCCGCCACATCATCGCGAACGCGGGGATCGGCTACGGCGACAACGCCGCCGACTTCGGTCGCACGTGGGGCGAGGAGCTCCTCGAGCCCACCCGCCTCTACACGTCACCGCTGCTGCGCGCGATCGACGCGCACCCGGGCGCGATCCACTCCCTGAGCCACGTCACCGGCGGCGGCATCGCGGCCAATCTCGCGCGCGTGCTGCCCGTGGGCACCTGGGTCGACGTCGACCGCTCCACCTGGTCGCCCTCGCCCGTCTTCCGCGTGCTCGCCGACATCGGCGGGCTGTCGCTCGAGCAGACCGAGGGCACGTGGAACCTCGGCATCGGCTTCCTCGCGGTCGTCTCGCCTGAGACCGCCGAGGCTGCGGCATCCACCCTCTCGGCAGAGGGCATCCACACCTGGCAGGTCGGGACGGTGTCGGATTCGGCGCTGCCGGCCGGCGACTACGAGCAGGGCGCGAAGGGCGTCGACGGCGGCGCAGTCCGCCTGGTCGGTTCCTTCGCAGAAACGGACTGAGCTACACCTATGTGCGGAATCGTCGGCGTCGTCGCTCAGGGGCCCGCCAACCAAGAGGTCTACGACGCCCTGCTGCTGCTGCAGCACCGCGGTCAGGACTCGACCGGTATCGCGACGGCCGAATCGAGCGGCATCTTCCACATCGCGAAGAACCGCGGCATGGTGCGCGAGGCGTTCCGCACCCGCGACATGCGCGCGCTCCTGGGGACGATCGGCCTGGGTCACGTCCGCTACGCCACGAAGGGCACCGCCTCGAACGAGGAGGAGGCGCAGCCGTTCTACGTCAACGCCCCGTACGGCATCGTCCTCGTCCACAACGGCAACCTCACGAACACGCGCGAGCTCACCGAGGAGCTCTTCCGCACCGATCGCCGTCACCTGAACACGAGCTCCGACACCGAACTGCTCGTCAACGTCCTGGCGAACGAGCTGCAGCAGGTCATTTCGGGTCTCGAGCTCGACCACGAGCAGATCTTCGAGGCCGTCACGCGCGTCCACCAGCGCGTCGAGGGCTCCTACGCCGCGATCGCGTTGATCGCCGGATACGGGTTGCTGTCCTTCCGTGATCCCTTCGGCATCCGTCCCCTGATCCTCGGCACCCGCAAGGCCGAGAACGGCCGGTACGAGTGGACCGTCGCGTCCGAATCGCTCGTCCTCGAGAACGGCGGCTTCGAGGTCGTCCGCGACGTCGAGCCGGGCGAGGCCGTGTTCATCGATCTCGAGGGCAACCTCTTCACGCAGCAGGTCGCCCCGAGCCCGAAGCTCGTGCCGTGCTCGTTCGAGTACGTCTACCTCGCGCGTCCCGACTCGGTCATGAACGGCATCTCGGTCTACGAGGCCCGTCTGCGGATGGGCGAGCGCCTCGCCGACACGATCGCGAAGTACACCCCCGATGGGTCGATCGACGTCGTCATGCCGATCCCCGACTCCTCTCGTCCCGCCGCGATGCAGGTCGCGCGCAAGCTCGGCATCGAGTACCGCGAGGGCTTCTACAAGAACCGTTA
Source organism: Microbacterium sp. LKL04 (assembly GCF_900102005.1). Taxonomy (NCBI): domain Bacteria; kingdom Bacillati; phylum Actinomycetota; class Actinomycetes; order Micrococcales; family Microbacteriaceae; genus Microbacterium; species Microbacterium sp. LKL04. The sequence goes on from NZ_LT627736.1 coordinate 2,611,148, forward strand.
CATCGGCCGGACGTTCATCATGCCGGGCCAGGCGATCCGCAAGAAGAGCGTGCGCCAGAAGCTCAACGCGATGTCGACCGAGTTCAAGGGCAAGAACGTCCTCCTGATCGACGACTCGATCGTCCGCGGGACCACGTCGCGCGAGATCATCCAGATGGCTCGGGATGCCGGGGCCAAGTCGGTGACGTTCGCGTCGGCCGCGCCCCCCATCCGCTTCCCGCACGTCTACGGCATCAACATGCCGTCGCGTCACGAGCTCGTCGCGTACAACCGGACGATCCCCGAGATCGCCGAGGAGCTCGGCTGCGACTATCTCGTCTACCAGGAGATCGACGATCTGAAGGCGGCGATCCTCGAGGGCGCTCCCGACGTCGAGGACCTCGACATGAGCTGCTTCGACGGTCGGTACGTCACCGGCACGGTCAGCGACGAGTACCTCGCCTGGGTCGAGGGCACCCAGGAGTCCTGAGCGGCCTAGGCTGAGTCGGTGACGACACCTGACCCCCTCGCCGTGGGACGGGGCCGGATCCTCGCCGTCGTCGGCATCGTCCTCCTCGCGTTCTCACTGCGATCGGCGGTCGCGTCGCTGTCGCCGCTGTTCGATGCGATCGGCGAGGACTTCGATCTCCCCGCCGCCGTGCTGGGACTCATCGGCACGGTGCCGCCGCTCTGCTTCGCGGTTTTCGGTCTGCTCGCCGCCGGCTTCGAACGCCGGTTCGGCCTCGAGCGCACGACCCTCGTCGCGCTCGGCGCCGTGGGGCTCGGACTCGTCGCCCGCGCCGCCGCGCTCGATGCGTACGGACTGCTGTTCGGGTCCGCGCTGATCTTCGCGGGTGTCGGCGTCGGCAACGTCCTCGTGCCGGCGCTGGTGAAGAAGTACTTCGCCGAGCGCATCGGCCTGCTCACGACCGTCTACACGACGACCATGGCCGTGTCGACGTTCCTGCCCCCGCTGATCGCGGTGCCCATCGCCGACGCCGCCGGGTGGCGTACGTCGCTCGGGGTGTGGGCGGTGTTCGCGGTGGCGGGGTTGATCCCCTGGATCGTGCTCGCCGTCCGTTCCCGCCGCGCCGCCGCGGCGGACGTGGACCTCGAGGCTCCCAGCACCCGTGTGTTCGGGCGGATGTGGCGGCTCCCCACCGCGTGGGCGCTCGCCATCACCTTCTTCGCCTCGAGCGCCGTCGCCTACACGTCGTTCGCCTGGCTGCCGAAGATCCTCGTCGACACCGCGGGTGTCACGCCCCAGGTCGCCGGGGTCCTGCTCTCGCTGTTCGCTCTCATCGGGCTGCCGGCGTCGCTCGTGGTGCCCGCGCTCGTCGCACGGCGCGGCGTCGTGCTGCCGCTGTTCATCGTGGCCTCGGCGTCGGGTGTGCTCGGAGCGGGTGGGCTGCTGGTGGCCCCGGCATCCGCTCCCTGGCTCTGGGTGGCGCTCCTCGGAACGCTCCCGCTGCTGTTCCCGCTCGTGCTGACCTCGGTCGGACTTCGCACGCGGACGCACGACGCGACGGTCGCCCTCAGCGCATTCGCTCAGAGCGTGGGTTACGGCGTGACGATGTTCATGCCGATCGGGGTCGGCGTCCTGCACGATGCCACCGACTCATGGACGGCGCCGCTCGTGATCCTCATCGGGATCTCGCTCCTGGCGCTTCCCGCAGGCGTTGTGATCGCACGACGGAAGACGGTCGAACAGGAGTGGGAACAGCGCCACGGATCGTGGTGAGCGTGAAGGTGGAGGTCAGGCCTTCTCGAGCGACGGCGACGGAGATTCGGACTCGTCGTCCTCGTCATCCTCGTCGGCGTACTGATCGGCCCACTTGTCCTCGTACTGCTCGTCACCGGGCGCGCCGAGCTCACGCTCGAGCGCGTTGATGTTCAAGCTGTAGGTGTCGTACTTCAGCTCACGGGCGATCTTGGTGTTCTTCGCCTTTTGACGGCCACGCCCCATGCGTAACCCCCTCATTTCACGAGTGCGGGCTTGGTCCGGCAGCCCGACGCAGTCACAGTCCGGCAGAGGCCGGGAAGAGTAGCATTCAGGGTACCACGGAGCGTTCCCGCCGCCCTCGCGGGCGGGGATCCAGGAAAGGTGATCCGCCATGCCCGACGCCGAGTCGCAGCCTATGGTCCGTCGTCCTCACCGTCCGGTGATCGCCGGGATCGTGCCCGGTCAGTCGTCCCGTGTGCTCAGGGAAGCGGCGCAGTACGCCCGGATGCACGGTGCGGCGCTCCTTGTCGCTCATGTCGACGTGACGCGGTTCGTCTCCTACGAGGATCCCGACGGTTACGTGCACACCGCGCCGATCAACCTCGATGCGATCCCCAGCGAGGCGCTCGAGACGCAACTCCGCGACGAGGCGACGCGTGCGCTGGACGGAGTGGACATCGCCTGGCAGCTCGAGATGCTCGCGGGGGATCCCGCGCTCGCGATGAAGGATCTGGCCGAGCGCACCGACGCGCGGCTGATCGTCGTGGGAACCCGCAAGCGCGGCATCGGCGAATCGATCCGCGAGTTCTTCACCGGGTCCGTCGCCGCGCGCCTGGCCCACCGGCAGCCGCGACCGATCCTCGTCGTGCCCATCGGCGAACCGGCGCGCGACGACGAGGATCCGTGGCGTGAGAAGCAGAGTTGGCCCGAGGAGCTCTGGCCCGGCGGCTGATCAGCCCCGCGTTGCGCGTCGCACGGCCTCGGCCGCCTCGTCGAGCGCACCCTTGAGGTCGTCGATGACGGATGCCGCCAGGTCGCCGCCCCGCGCGACGTGGCTCCGAAGGTCCGCACGGAGCTCGGCGCGGAACTCCGCCAGCAGCTCGTCGGCCCGCCGCACCTGCTCGCGAGCGGATGCGCGCGGGTCGGGCGTCGAGGACGGCGTCGGACGTGCGGAGGGCTGGGAGGCTGCGGCGAGGTCGGCCTGCAGGCTCCGCATCGCCTCGCGGACGCCCGCTCGCACTTCGTCGGCGATGAGTCGGACGCTGTCGGCGAGCCCGGCCTCGATCCCGGCGAGGTCACCCGAGCGCGATGCCACTTCGGCACGACCGGCATCCGTGATCTCGTAGACGGTCTTGCGCCCGTCGACGGTCTTGGTGACGAGTCCTTCTTCTTCGAGCTTGGAGAGGCGCGGGTAGATGGTTCCCGCGCTCGGCGTGTAGGTGCCGCCGGTGCGGTCCGACAGTGCCTGCATGAGGTCGTAACCGTGGCGCGGCGCCCCGTCGAGGAGGCTCAGCAGGTAGATGCGCAGATCGCCGTGGGAGAAGACGGGGGGCATGTCAGATCTCCTCTCGGATCGGAGCCTCGTCGGCGATGGCCGCGCTGGTGCGCCGGATGACGGTGACGTCGCCCGAGACGGTGTTGGCGCGGACCTCGGCGAACGAGCCGCTGAGCTCGCCGACCGTGCCGGAGTAGTTCGAGCCGATCCCGCTCTGCGAGCGGTCGATCCCGTCGACGTTGAGCTTTCCGCTCACGGTGCGGAGGGTGTACTTCGCGGCCACCGATTCGTCGAGGCGCAGTGTGGCCGCGCCGCTGACGGTGTTGAACGACACGTTCTGCGTCGGCCCGCTCGAGTCGATGAGGACGGCGCCGCTGACCGTGTCGGCGAAGGCGGTTCGGATCGTGCCCGCGGCGGTGATGGCCCCCGACACGGCGTTGGCGTTCAGGGTGCCGGTGAGTCCGCGCATCTGCACATCGCCCGAGACGGAGTTCGCCGTCACGTCGCCCGTGAGCCCGTCGACGATGATGTCGCCCGAGACGGTGTTGAGCTTCGCGTCGGTCGTGAGGCCTGCGACGAGCGCGCTTGCACTGACCACGCCGAGGGTGAGGGCGATGTCACGCGGAACGGCGATGCTGATCTCGGCCTGCGGGCCTCCGCTCCCGAAGTTGCGGAAGGAGGTCAGGAAGTTGTCCCATCGGAGCTGCGCATGGTCGATCTCGATCGCCCCGTTCTGCGCCTCGATGCGCAGTTCCTTCTGCGTGACCGAGTGCACTTCGATGCGGACGCCGGGCTCGTCGTGGGCGACGACGTCGATCTGTCCGCCGACGAGTCCCACTTTGAGTCGACGGATGCCGTCGAGGTCGATGACGCGGGTCTCCCCGGGCTGCACGAGCCACTTTTCGAGAGTCATTCTGTCTCCTGCGGGTGAGCGCGAGTCAAGATATATCGCGTTGGACAGAAGATAACACGATATATCTCGAGTGTCGAGAACGGATGCCGGGAATGATGAGGCCCCCTCGACCGTGAACGGGAGGGGGCCTCGTTGCGCTCTGGGGGAGAGCGCCGCTGACACGCCTGGGGGAGCGCGTCAGACGATCATGTGTTCTTGCGCAGTACTCGCAGCAAGAAGGCGATCAGGGCGATGACACCGACGATGATGGCGACCCACAGCAGGAACTGGAGGCCTTCCGTGATGCCACCCACGATCGCCAGCACGATGGCGATCACGATGATGATGATGAGTGCGAGGTTCATTGGAGGCTCCCTCTGATTGTCTCCGTTGTCCGCCGGGGCGGGGGTGACGCGGGTGTGCGTCCAGACATTGCTATCAGCGTTCTCTCAGGTGACGACAGGCCTTGACAGGTCGGCCATGCGGTGACATAACGTGGCCGCACGCGGGCGATCCTTGCCCGTGATCGACACGTGAGGCGGATGCACCATGCCGGCAGGACGCGGCTCGAACAGCCTGAAAGACCCCGAACTGTACGAGGAGCTCCGCGCCGACGGGGCGTCGAAGGAGAAGGCCGCGCGCATCTCCAACGCTGCCGCCCGCGACGGTCGGAAGGCGGTCGGCAAGCGCGGCGGTCAGGCCGGCGACTACGAGGACTGGACGGTGGCCGACCTCCGCTCGAGGGCGAAGGAGCTCGGGCTCAGCGGGTACTCGCACGCTCGAAAGGCGGAGCTCATCGACATGCTCCGATCGCACTGACGTGCCACGACTCAAGCGCGTACGGCCGGGTGTCGACCTCGGATACCGGCGGATGCGTTCCGGCACCGGCTTCCGCTATGTGGATGCCGACGGTTCTCCGCTCCCGAAGGCGGAGGCCGACCGCGTGCGCGCCCTCGTGCTGCCGCCGGCATGGCAGGACGTGTGGATCTGCGCCGACGCGAACGGCCATGTCCAAGCGACCGGCGTCGATGAGGCGGGGCGGGTGCAGTACCGGTACCACCCGCAGTGGACCGCCGGCCGCGACAAAGGCAAGTACGCCCGAGCGCTGCAGCTCGCCGAGGCTCTGCCGCGCGCCCGCGGACGGGTCACCACATCGCTCCGCCGGGACGACATCGACCAGGAGCGCGTCCTCGCCGCAGCCTTCCGTCTCCTCGACCTCGCCGCCCCGCGCGTGGGCGCTGAGCGGTACCTCGTCAAGCACGGCAGCCGCGGGCTCACGACGCTGCTCCGTCGCGACGCGGTGGTCGACGGCACCGTCGTCGCGCTGCGGTTCCCCGGCAAGAGCGGTCAGCGGCAGGAGATGGAAGTCGACGACGTGGACCTCGCTGCGGCGGTCGAGCTGCTCGTCGGAGGGCGTCCCAGTTCGCCCCTCCTGGCGTACCTGCGCGGGCGTCGGCGCGTCGCACTGAGCGCCCGGGACGTGAATCTCTACGTCCGGTCGATGACCGGCGGAAGCTTCACGGCCAAGGACTTCCGCACTCTCCGCGGCACCATCACCGCAGCGGAAGCGCTCGCTCAGATCGGCCCGGCGACGAAGAAGAGCGACCTCAAACGGGCCGAGGTGCTCGCCGTGAGGGTCACTGCCGAAGCTCTCGGCAACACCCCCACGGTCGCGAGGAGTTCGTACATCGACCCGAGGGTCTTCGACCGGTATCGGCGAGGCCTGATCCTCGACACCACGGTCTCGCCCGAATCCGCCATCCGAACGCTCATCCTCGCCTGACGACGGTTCCCAGCCTCGGGGGCTGACACGCGTGAAATACTGGCGCGCGTCCCCGCACCGCCCCCTGCATCGTGGAAACAGGCCCCCGTTGTCTCACCTCGCCGTCCTGAGCCTCAAGAACCGTGCGCTCATCGCCCTCATCACGATCGTCGCCGCGATCTTCGGAGGCCTCGCACTCACGAGCCTCAAGCAGGAGCTGATCCCGCCGATCCAGCTGCCGCAGCTGTCGATTCTGACGACCTACCCGGGCGCCTCTCCCGACGTCGTGAACAACGACGTGTCGACCCCGATCGAACAGGCCATCCAGGCCGTCCCCGACCTCGAGTCCACGACGTCGACGAGCACGACGAACGCGTCGATCGTCCAGGCATCCTTCGCCTACGGCACCGACCTCGCGACGGCGGAGCAGAAGATCCTCCAGGCGATCAACCGCCTCGACTCGCTGCCCGACGACCTCGACACCAACGTTCTCGCCTTCTCGACCGACGACCTGCCGGTCATCTCGATCGCCGTGACCGGCTACAGCGACGAGACCGCCGTGCAGGACCGACTCGAGAACGCCGTGATCCCCGATATCGAGGATCTCAACGGCGTCGCCGCGGCGCAGATCGTCGGTGGTCGCACCTCGCGCGTCACGATCACCCCCGATCAGGAGAAGCTCGCAGAGGCCGGCTACACCCAGACGGCGATCACCGACGCCCTCGACCAGAACGGCACGCTCTTCCCCGGCGGCACCGTCTCGGAGGGCGACCAGACCCTCACGGTGCAGACGGGCACGAAGCTCGACTCCGTCGACGGCATCTCGGATCTCCCGCTCGTCCCGACCGACGCCGACCAGATCGCAGCGGGAGATGTCACGATCGGCGACGTCGCGAAGGTCGTCCTCGACACAGACCCCGTGACGTCGATCTCGCGCGTCGACGGCAAGCCGGCGCTCACCGTGTCAATCACGAAGCTTCCCGCAGCCAACACCGTCGACGTCTCGCACCTCGTCCGCGACTCGCTGTCCACGATCAAGGACGACCTCGGCAACGGCGCGACCGTCACGGTGGTCTTCGACCAGGCGCCGTACATTGAGCAGTCGATCGAGGCGCTCGCCCAGGAGGGACTGCTCGGCCTCGCGTTCGCCGTCGTCGTGATCCTGATCTTCCTGCTGTCGGTGCGCTCGACGCTCGTCACCGCCATCTCGATCCCGACGAGCGTGCTCATCACGTTCATCGGCATCCAGGCGTTCGGCTACTCGCTCAACATCCTGACGCTCGGCGCGCTGACGATCGCGATCGGACGCGTCGTCGACGACTCCATCGTCGTCATCGAGAACATCAAGCGGCACTACGTCGGCGACGCCGACAAGCTGGCCTCGATCCGCCTGGCGGTCCGCGAGGTGGCGTCGGCGATCACGGCATCCACCCTCACGACCGTCGCCGTCTTCCTCCCCATCGCCTTCGTCGGCGACCTCACGGGCGAGCTGTTCCGTCCGTTCGCACTGACCGTCACGATCGCGATGCTCGCCTCGCTCTTCGTCGCGCTGACGATCGTGCCCGTGCTGGCGTACTGGTTCCTGCGGCCGGGCAAGCCGGTTCTGGATGCCGCGGGCCGGGCCATCGACCCCGAAGACCCCGCCGCCCCGCCGACCCGCCTGCAGAAGTCGTACCTCCCTGTGCTCCGCTGGACGCTTCGGCACTCGGTCGTCACGATCCTCCTCGCCGTCCTCGTGCTGGGGGGGACGATCCTGGCGGTGCCGCTCATGAAGGTCAACTTCCTGGGCGACTCGGGTCAGAACACCTTCACCGTCCGCCAGGACATCGGCGCGACCGCGAGCCTCGACGCGCAGGATGCCGCGGCGAAGCGCGTCGAAGAGGTCCTCCTCGACGTGGACGGCGTCGACACCGTGCAGACCTCGATCGGCTCCACCGGTTCCGCGCTCCGCGACGCCTTCTCGGGCGGCGGAACGGGCATCACCTACTCGATCACGACCGACCCCGACGCCGACCAGGAGCAGATCCGCACCGACGTGCAGAAGGCCGTCGCCGACGTGGAGGATGCCGGTGAGATCACCGTCGCGGCCGCCCAGGGCGGGTTCGGCTCGACCGACGTCGAGGTCGACATCACGGCGCCCGATGCCGGTGTTCTCCGCGACGCCACCGACAAGGTCGTCGCGGCCTTGAAGGACGCCGACGGCGTCGACCAGGTCGACTCGAACCTGTCGGCATCCCTCCCCTTCGTCTCGGTCGCCGTCGACCGCGACAAGGCGGCGGAGCTCGGCCTGTCGGAGGTCGCGGTCGGCGGGCTCGTCGCGAACACGATGCAGCCGCGCCAGATCGGCACCGTCGAGATCGACGACTCGACCCTGACCGTCTACCTCAAGGCCGCCGAGATCCCCGACACCATCGAGGAGCTCCGCGGACTCGAGATCGCGAGCGCCTCGGGACTCATCCGCCTCGACGAGGTCGCGACGGTCGAGCAGTCCGAGGGGCCCTCGTCCATCACGAGTGAGCGCGGCCAGCGGACGGCGACCGTCACCGTCACCCCTGCGAGCGACGACCTGAACGCGGCGGGCGCCGCCGTGACCGCGGCGCTCGCGGGCGCCGACCTCCCGCAGGGAGCGGACGCGGAGGTCGGCGGCGTCGTGACGCAGCAGCAGGATGCCTTCGCGCAGCTGGGTCTCGCCATCCTCGCCGCCATCCTGATCGTCTACATCGTGATGGTCGCGACCTTCAAGTCGCTGCGTCAGCCGATCCTGCTGCTGATTTCGGTTCCCTTCGCGGCGACCGGTGCGATCCTGCTGCAGATCGCCTCGGGTGTGCCCCTGGGTGTCGCGTCGCTCATCGGCGTGCTGATGCTCGTCGGCATCGTCGTGACGAACGCGATCGTCCTCATCGACCTCGTCAACCAGTACCGCGAGAAGGGTCTGTCGACCCCCGAGGCGGTGCTCGCCGGTGGCGCTCGCCGTCTGCGACCCATCCTCATGACGGCTCTGGCGACGATCTTCGCGCTCACGCCGATGGCGCTCGGCATCACCGGACACGGCGGGTTCATCTCGCAGCCGCTCGCGATCGTCGTCATCGGCGGCCTCGTGTCGTCGACGATCCTGACGCTGCTGGTCCTTCCCGCCCTCTACAACCTCGTCGAGGGTGCTAAGGAGCGTCGTGCCGCCAGGCGCGGCGACGTCGTCCCGGCTGTCGCCGGTGCGTCGGCGGGAAGCCAGGCTCCGCTGACGCGGCGCGCGCGGCGGGATGCGGCATCCGTCGCCGTCACGGGTGCTGCGGCCGTCGACACGGCGCTCGTCATCGAGGAGGCTCCGGACATCGAGATCCCGATGGACGAGCCGGCCGCCGTCGAGGAGCCTGACGTCGAAGAGCCGGGCGCGGACGAGCCGCGGCGCGAGGAGTGAGGGTCAGTCGGCCTCGGTGAGGTCGACGCCCCACTCGAGCGTCCATGTCTCGCCGGGCGCGAGTCGGCGCAGGCTCCGCCCGGAGTTGAACGCGTCGGCGGGCGCCGTCATCGGCTCGATCGCGACCGCGACGTCGTGCCCGGGGAATCGATCGGTCGTGAACACCTGCACGTACTCGAAGCCCTCGCCGGCCCACACCGTCAGGCGCCGGGAGTCGGGTGCGACGAGGTGAGCCTCGATGCGACCGTCACGGCGGGAGAGCCCGGCGAACGCGACGTCGAGCGACAGGTCACCGACGCGTCGCGGTGAGCTCAGGTCGTGCGCCTCGTCGACCAGCTCCTCGGCGATGGGGATGTTCTGCTCGTCGAGGCGGAACCACGTCCGCGCCTCGAGCTGCAGCGACAGGTCGGCCGTGTCGACGTCGGAGATGCGGAAGTAGGGATGGGTTCCGACCGCGACGGGCGCGTCGCCGGCTCCGACATTCGTGATCGCGTGGGTGACGCGCAGTCCGCGCTCCTCGAGCGCGTAGGTCACCCGGTTGTCGAGGTGGTACGGGTACCCCGACTGCGGGAACACGTCCGCGCGCAGGGTGAGGGCGGCATCCGTCTGCTCCTCCGCCCGGTACGGCGCGAACCGCAGCAGCCCGTGCGACGCGTTGCCGAACTTCGGCTCGGTGATCGCGAGCTGGCGGAGCTCGCCGTCGTCCTCCCAGCGGCCGTCGCGGATGCGGTTCGGCCACGGCACCAGGACGATCCCGGATGCCGCGGGTGTCGGCACGTCGTCGGGGTAGTCGGGGACGAGGTCGACCTCCCCGACGCGCAGCGCGCGGAGCGCGGCGCCCACCTCGGTGATCTCGGCGGAGACGCCAGCGGTGTGGAGGGTGAAGCGGGTTCCGGTGGGGTCGGCGGCCATGCGGCCAGCGTATCCGCGCGGCCGCTTCACAGGTGAGGCGGGTATCGTGGAGCAGTCGGCGGAGGACACCGCGCTGTGCGCGGGCATCCTGTGTAGTCCTCGGGGCCGATCTCGAAACCCGATCCGCGGTTTCGGAACCAGTAACTGGAATGGCCCCCGGCCGACGGAAGTCCGGGTCTCACCGTGCGCGCGCGCACGGCGCTGTTTCGTGCGAGAACTCAGAAAGCACACGCATGCCCAAGAACAAGAAGCCGGCCGGCGGCCGCGCGCAGAACTTCGAACCCCGCTACGGCAAGAAGACCTCGTACCAGGACGCGAAGCGTCGCCCCGGTCAGGCCTCCGCCGGAACCGCCGGCAGCAAGAGCCCCAAGCACCGCGGCTTCCGCGCCGCCGAGGAGTCGGCACCCGCCAAGGGCCGCTGGACCGAACAGGACCGCGCCGGCCGGGCAGAAGCCCGCGGCATCCGTTCGAACGCCCGCGGCGACCGCGGCTTCGACGACCGTCCCCGTCGCGACGCCGAGGGCGAGCGTCCGCGGTTCGATCGCGCTGAGCGCCCGCGCTTCGACCGTAATGAGCGTCCGCGTTTCGACCGTAGTGAGCGTCCTGCTCGGTCGTTCGATGACCGTCCGCGTCGTGATGACCGTTCGGAGCGTCCGCGTTTCGACCGTAGTGAGCGTCCGGCGCGCAGCTTCGACGACCGTCTGCGTCGGGATGACCGGACCGAGCGTCCGCGTTTCGATCGTGCCGGTGGCGCTGAGCGTCCGCGTTTCGACCGGAACGAGCGTCCGGCTCGGTCGTTCGATGACCGTCCGCGTCGCGATGACCGCACGGAGCGTCCGCGGTTCGACCGTGCCGGTGGCGCCGAGCGTCCGCGTTTCGACCGCACCGAGCGCCCCGCGCGAAGCTTCGATGACCGTCCGCGTCGTGATGACCGGACCGAGCGTCCGCGGTTTGATCGCAACGAGCGTCCCGCTCGTTCGTTCGATGACCGTCCCCGTCGTGATGACCGGGCTGAGCGTCCCCGTTTCGACCGCAGCGAGCGTCCGACCCGGTCGTTCGATGACCGCCCCCGCCGCGACGACCGCCCCCGTCGCGACGAGCGCGCGAACCGGTCGGATTGGAAGGCCGACGAGAAGTCGAAGGCGCACCAGGACCACGTCGACGTCGTGCACGAGCGGCTGCAGGCCGAAGCGGTGGATGCCGCGTCCGTCGAGCAGGCCTCGTTCGCTGACCTCGGCCTCGGCCAGAACATCGTCCGGACCCTCGAAGGCCTCGGCGCCACGAGCCCGTTCCCGATCCAGGCGGCCACCGTTCGCCCGATCCTCGACGGCCGTGACGTCCTCGCCCGTGGCCGCACCGGCTCGGGCAAGACGATCGCCTTCGGTGCCCCGCTCGTCGAGCGCGTGCTGCGCGGTCAGGCCGGCAAGCGCCGCGCCTGGGGCCGCTCGCCGCAGGCTCTGATCCTCGCGCCGACGCGCGAGCTCGCGCTGCAGATCGACCGCACCGTGCAGGAGCTCGCGCAGAGCGTGGGCCTGTTCACGACGCAGGTCTACGGCGGCGTGCCGCAGGGCCGCCAGGTCGGCGCGCTCAAGAAGGGCGTCGACATCGTCATCGGCACCCCCGGCCGCATCGAGGACCTCGAGAAGCAGGGCAAACTCGACCTGTCGGAGGTCGGCATCGTCGTCCTCGACGAGGCGGACCACATGAGCGAGCTGGGCTTCCTCGAGCCGATGCAGCGCATCCTCCGGCTCGTGCAGGACGACGCGCAGAAGCTCCTCTTCTCGGCCACGCTCGACCGCGAGGTCGCCGCGCTCGTCGACGAGTTCCTCGTCGACCCGGCCGTCTACGAGGTCGCCGGCGAGACGCAGGAGACCAGCACGATCGACCACCGCGTGCTCGTGATCGACCACCGCGACAAGGCCGAGATCCTCACGTCGCTGGTCGACCGCGACGGCAAGACGCTCGTCTTCACCCGTACGCGCGCCTACTCCGAGATGCTCGTCGAGCAGTTCGAGGATGCCGGGATCGCCGCCGTCGCCCTCCACGGTGACCTGAACCAGGCCAAGCGCACGCGCAACCTGCAGCGCCTGACCGACGGCAAGGTGAACGTCCTCGTCGCGACCGATGTCGCGGCCCGCGGCATCCACGTCGACGACATCGACCTGGTCGTCCAGGCCGACGCGCCCGACGAGTACAAGACGTACACGCACCGCTCCGGCCGTACCGGTCGCGCGGGCCGCGCGGGCACGGTCGTCACCCTCATCACGCGTCAGCGCCGCCGTCGCATGACCGAGATGCTCGAGCGCGCTGAGATCGACGCGCCGTTCGACGAGGCGCGCGCCGGCGACGACGTGCTCGAAGAGATCACGGGTCGTCAGGCCTCGAACGTCGACGCCTGAGATCGCTCACTAGGGTGGGCGGATGCCGGTTGTCATCCGCCCCCTCGGTGATCCCGACGTCGAGCAGGTCGTGTCGCTCTGGCACGCGTGCGGTCTGACGCGTCCCTGGAACGATCCGCACCGCGACATCGCACGTGCGCGCGCCGTCTGGCCCGACCTCTTGCTCGTCGCGGCCGACGGCGATCGCGTCGTCGGCTCGGTCATGGCCGGCTACGACGGCCACCGGGGTTGGCTGTACTACCTCGCGACCGACCCGGACCGCCGTGGCGAGGGCATCGGAAGGATGCTGGTCGCCGAGGCGGAGCGCCGACTCGAGGCGCTCGGCTGCCCGAAGGTGATGCTCATGGTCCGCGAGGGGAACGACGCCGTCGCGGAGTTCTACGACACCCTCGGCTATGCCCGCGACGCGACCTCGGTCCTCGGCAAGCGCCTGATCCCCGACGGCTGAGTCAGAACAGCATCGCGGATGCCTGTTCCCGGGTCGCGGTCTTCATGACCGGCCCCGTGGTCCGCACCGGACCCATCCCGCGCGGCGGGACGTCTTCTTCCTCGAGTCGGCCGTGCAGGCCGTGTCGCCGCAGCAGCGGACGCACGCGCGCCGACAGCCACGAGCGGTAGCCCTTCGGCGCCGACACGGCGGCGCCCGGGTACAGGCCACGGTAGGCCGGCACGAGGTCCGGGCACTCCCGCTCGAGCCATTGCCAGAACCACTCCTTCGCGCCCGGGCGCAGGTGCAGCGCCCCGAAGACGACCCGACGTGCTCCGGATGCCGCGATCCGCGCAATCGCATCGTCGAGGACGTCGATCCCATCGGTCAGGTGCGGGACGATCGGCATGAGGAAGACGGTCACCGAGAAGCCGGCATCCGTTGCGGCCTTCACCGTGTCGAGCCGTGCCTGGAACGACGGGGCTCCCGGTTCGAGGAGCTGCCGCAGCGGTTCGTGGGGGATTGCGATCGACATGGCGATATGGATCGGGACGTGGGTCGCGGCATCCGTCAGCAAGGGAAGATCGCGGCGCAGCAGCGTGCCCTTCGTCAGGATCGAGAACGGTGTGCCACTGGACGTCAGTGCGTCGATGATGCCGGGCATCAGCTTGTAGCGCCCCTCAGCGCGCTGGTACGGATCCGTGTTCGTCCCGAGGGCGACAGGTTCGTGTCGCCACGACGGCTTGGCGAGCTCGCGCGCGAGCACCTCTGCGACGTTCACCTTGACGACGATCTGAGAATCGAAATCGGCACCTGCATCGAGGTCGAGGTACGTGTGCGTCTGACGAGCGAAGCAGTAGGCACATGCATGTTGGCAGCCTCGATACGGGTTCACCGTCCACGAGAACGGCATCGCCGACCCGCTCGGCACGTGGTTGAGCGCCGACTTCGCGACGACCTCGTGGAAGGTCATCCCGGCGAACTCCGGCGTGGCGACCGATCGGACGAGGCCGCCCATCGACTCGAGTCCGGGCAGGGCCGCGTCGTCGACCGCCGAGATGTCCTGTCCCTGCCATCGCATCGACCCATTCGAACACATCTACTAATCTAAGTCAACGACACGCGCGGGTGATTCGAACATCACGGACTCCGGTGGCCTCCTGGAAGACTGGCCAGGTGTCCGAGTCGAGGAGCGCCGTCCGGCGAAGAGTACTCCGTCGTCGACGGCAGCGCCGGGCCCTCGTCCTCCTCACGCTCGCGACGGCCGTCGTGGTGACTCTCGTCATCGTGCTGTCGCGCGCTTTCGCACCCGACGAGGCGGTCGCGGAACCGGCATCCGATCCTGCCGCTGTCGCGTCGTCCCCGGCGGCTTCACCCGTCACCGAACCCACGGCCGAACCCGTCGACGAGCCCACGCCGATCTGCGAGACGGAAGCCGTGACCACCGCGCTCGCGACCGGCTCCGACGGCGATGTGATCGCCGCCTTCGGAGGAGCCGAGCCCTTCCGCGCCGCCGTCGCCGACGGCTCGGCGCCCTGCATCGACCTGCACGAGGCGGGGCGCGTCTGGGTAGTCGCGAACAAGCGGCATCCGTTGAATCCAATCGACCACTGGCCGACACCTCAAGCCCGGCCGCAGGAGCTGCGGATCGTCGCGGGCGGCTGGTTGCTCGACCAGACGGCCGCAGCGCTCGATGAGCTCGCGATCGACCTCGCCGCGGCGGGTGCTGGGAACATCGGCGTCAGCAGCGGTTTTCGCCCCTACGACAACCAGGTCGAGACCTACAACCGCCATGTCGCGAACCGTGGGAAGGCGGCGGCCGACCTGCGCAGCGCGCGCCCGGGGCACAGCGAGCACCAGACGGGACTCGCCGTCGACGTGGTCGCGTGCGACGCCGGGTGCGGCGACCACGACGGCTTCGGCGGGACGCCGCAGTCGGACTGGATCGTCGAGAACGCGTGGCGCTACGGATTCATCGTCCGCTACGAAGAGGGTCACACCGGCACGACCGGGTATTCGGCCGAACCCTGGCATCTGCGCTTCATCGGCCGAGAACTCGCCGCCGCCTATGCGGACGGCGGGTTCCGGACACTCGAGGAATTCTTCGGGCTCGAGCCCGCCCCTGACTACGACTGAGGGCGCGGCACTCAGTCGCGCCCGCCCTGGCATTCGATCCCACGACGCGCGTACAGTGAACGGTGGCGACGCCGCCCACGAGCGCAGCGTCGCGCGTGTGTGAAAGCCGTGTGTGAAAGCACAGACACGAAGGGGGCCGCGCATGGAGCGGAACATCTACGAAGAGGACCACGAAGCGTTCCGCGACGTCGTCAAGGAGTTCGTCAAGCGGTACGTCACGAACGAGAAGCGCGAACAGTGGGATGCCGCCGGCGAGATCGACCGCGCGACGATGCTCGCGGCGGGCGAGGCGGGCGTCATCGGCCTGAGCGTCCCCGAGGAGTTCGGCGGCGCGGGCATGCTGCAGGACTACCGCTTCCGCACGGTCGTGAACGAGGAGATCATCCGTGCCGGAGCGGGCTCGCTCGCCGGCGCTTTCGGCATCCAGGACGACCTCGCCGTGCCGTACCTCGTGCACATGGGCACCCAGGAGCAGAAGGAAACCTGGCTGCCGCGCATGGCGACCGGTGAGATCATCGGCGCGCTCGCGATGACCGAGCCCGGCGCCGGCTCCGACCTCCGTGGCATCTCGACCACCGCGAAGAAGACCGACGGCGGCTACATCGTCAACGGCGCGAAGACGTTCATCTCCTCCGGCGCGACAGCCGACATCTTCGTCGTCTTCGTCAAGACGGGCGAGGGCAACCGTCCGGACGCCTTCTCGCTGCTGCTGCTCGAGGCCGACATGGCCGGGTTCGACCACGGCAAGAAGCTGCACAAGATGGGCTTCCACGGGCACGACACGGCGGAGCTCAGCTTCACCGACGTCTTCGTCCCCGACGCCAATCTCATCGGGGGCGAGGAGGGCAAGGGCTTCGTCCAGCTGATGATGAACCTGCCCCTCGAGCGCCTGTCGATCGGTGTCGCGGGCGCGGCCGCCGCGCAAGCCGGCGTCGAATGGACGATCGCCTACACGAAGGACCGCGAGGCGTTCGGCCAGCGGATCATCGACTTCCAGAACACGCGCTTCGCGATGGCCGACCTCGTCACGACGGTCGACGTCATGTGGGCCTACATCGACCGGGCGATCACGCTGTACGGCGAGAACAAGCTCTCGGCGGAGGATGCCGCCCAGGTCAAGTTCTGGGCCACCGAGCGCGAGTGGGAGGTGCTCGACGCCTGCGTCCAGCTGCACGGCGGCTACGGCTACATCATGGAGTACCCGATCGCGCGCGCCTTCCTCGATGCTCGCGTCCACCGCATCTACGGCGGCACGAACGAGATCATGCGCGACATCGTCTCGCGCCGGATCGCCGGCAAGCGCTGACCACACGACCCGAGGTCCCGATCGGGCCGGAAACGATGCGACGTTTCCCGGCCCGATCGGGACCTCGGTCGCGTCAGGCCTCGGACGGAACGGGATGCGGCTGCTCCCGCATGCCCCAGGGCGAGCCGTAGCCCTCGGGCTTCGGCGCGGCGAGCAGGTCGAGGAACGGCTTCGCGTCGAACGCCTCGGGGCCGAGCACGCCCGTGCCCGACCAGGTGCCGCGGGCGAGGAGCTCGAGCGCGATGACGGGGTTGATCGCGGTCTGCCAGACGACGGCCTGCGAGTTGTCCTCGCGCATCGTCTGCTCGTTGTCAGCCACGTGGTATAGGTACGTCGAGCGCGGCTGCCCGTCCTTGCCGGTGCCTGTCACCCACACGCCCGCGCAGGTCTTGCCGCTCATCCTGTCGCCGATCGTGGCGGGGTCGGGAAGGGCCGCCGCCACGACGTCGCGCGGCGAGACCTGTACCCCCTTCACCGTCAGCGGGTCAGTCTTGTCGAGGCCGAGCTTGTTGAGCACCCGCAGCACCTCGATGAACTCGTCGCCGAGGCCGTACTTGAATGTCACGCGCTTGGCCTTGGTCCACCGCGGCATGAGGAGCACCTCCTCATGCTCGACGTTGACGCATTCGACCGGCCCGATCCCCTCGGGGAAGTCGAACACCTCCGGCTCGCTGAACGGCTCGGTGACGTACCAGCCCTTCCCCTCCTCGTAGATCACGGGCGGGTTCAGGCACTCCTCGATCGTCGTCCAGATCGAGAACGACGGCGCGAAGTCGTAGCCGGCGACGACGAGGTTCGCCCCGTCGCGGACGCCGAGCTCGTCGATCTCGTCGAACAGCTCGTCCTCGGCGTAGCGGGCGAACACGTCCGACAGGCCCGGCTCGACGCCGATCCCGACGAGCGCCAGGCGCCCGGCATCCTGCCACTCCTGCTCCTTCGCGAACTGCGCGTCGCCGAGCTTCACGCCCACCTTCTCGTAGGGGCGCTCCCGATGCCGCTGCGACAGGCTCATGGCCATGTCGAGGTACGTCGCCCCGGCCGCGAACGCGCCGTCGAAGATCGGCATGACGAACCGGGGGTCGACGGCGTTCAGCACGTGGGTGGCGGAGTGCTCGCGGACGAGGGATGCCACGGACTCCGCGCTCGAGGCATCCACCTGCGCGGCCACGAAGCGCTCGTCGCCGAGCTCCTCCACGAGCGCCTGCGGGCGGGCCGGGTCGTAATCGGCGATGACGACGGCCTCGAAGAAGTCGCGGCGGCGGAGGATGCGGGCGGCAGCACTGCCGACACCGCCAGCGCCGATGATGAGGATGCGCATGCGGGAGGTTCCTTTCGGGCGGTCAGATGCCGCCGTCGATCGAACGGGGGAGCGAGCTGGTGTCGTCGGGGACGAGGACGGGGGTGTCGCGGTTGAGGCTCTCGCCACGGAAGAAGCGCTTGGCCCGGGGGAAGAAGAACCAGACGACCATGAGGACCACGCCCAGCGCGAGCGCCCCGATGCCGACGACGAACGTCGAGCCGATCCCGAGCAGCGTGCCGTAGTAGCTGTAGTCGGGAGCGAGCATGTCGATCGCCGACTGGACGAACGCGTAGGTGAGCATGAGTGCGCCGATGAGCGGGAACAGCCCCTTGAAGAAGAAGTCGCGCGCGGAGCGGAACAGGTCGGCGCGGAAGTACCAGACGCACGCGTACCCCGTGAGGGCGTAGTAGAAGGCGATCGCGAGGCCGAGGGAGAGGATCGTGTCCTGCAGGATCGCATCGCTGATCGTCGTCATGACGACGTAGTAGACAATCGCGACGACGCCCATGACGAGCGTCGAGAACGAGGGCGTCCGGTAGTCGGGGTGGACGTCCTTGAACTTGGCGGGGAGCGCCCGGTAGACGCCCATCGCGAGGGTGCCGCGCGCCGTCGGGAGGATCGTCGTCTGCGTCGACGACACCGCCGAGATGAGCACGGCGACCACGAGCAGCCAGCCCCACGGCCCGAGGAGACCGTCGCGGATGCCGAGGAAGAAGTCGTCGGCGTTCTCGGGGTTGCCGAGCCCACCCCCCTCCTCGCCGAGGCCCGCGTACATCATCGCCGCGATCGTCACCGAGACGTAGGTGACGAGGAGGAGGACGCAGGTCAGCAGCGCGGCCAACCCCGGGATGCGCTTGGGGTCCTTCGTCTCCTCGTTGAGGGCGAGGCACGTGTCCCAGCCCCAGTAGATGAAGATCGCGAGCAGGATCGCCTCGACGAACCCGCCCCAGTCGCCGAACGCGAACGGGTTGAGCCATTCCCAGCTGAAGGGCGTCGCGTCCGGTGCGCCCCCCGTGAAGAACTGCGTGAGGGCGGCGATCACGAAGATGATGAGGGCGAGGTACTGGATGCCGAGCAGCACGTTCTGGATGCGCTCGCCGATCTCGACGCCGCGCCACGAAATCCAGGTCATCGCCGCGATGAAGGCGACGGCCACCAGGATGATCCGCCAGTCGTTCTGCTCCTCGAACTCCTGCCCGAGGAGAGCCCAGAAGTAGACCGAACCGACCTGAGCGAGGTTGGCGAGCACGATCATTCCGGCGATCGCGACGCCCCAGCCGCCCATCCACCCCACCCACGGTCCGAACGCCTTCGTCGCCCATGTGAACGCCGTCCCGCAATCGGGGACGGCGTTGTTGAGCTCGCGGTAGGCGAAGGCGATGAGCAGCATCGGGACGAACGCGATCACGAACGCGATCGGCGCCTGCCCTCCCACGGCCAGGACGACGTAGCCGAGCGTCGCGACGAGCGAATACACCGGCGCGGTCGAGGCGAGGCCGATGACGGTCGACCCCCACAGGCCGAGCGTACCGGTGGCGAGACCCTTGCCGTCCGGCCGGGTCAGGTGAACGGGTGTCGTGGTCACGCGGGCCTCCTCAGAAACGCGAACCGCCCCCGCACGGGGGGCGGTCGGCGACCTCGGGAGTGCCGGCCTCGCGGGAAGGGTGCCTCACAGTAGCACCGGAGATCACGCGCGCACGAGGGGCATTCTGCGGCATCCGTTCAGGCGGTCCGGGGCGCCCGCCGTCGCGCCAGACGGGCCACTCCGGCCGCGCGCAACCGGTCGGCGAGGAGGATGCCGGCCCACGTCCCCACGAGGCAGCTGACCGCGCAGAGCGCGATGAACAGCGCGACGAGTGGAGGGCTCATCGACCACAGGTCGAACGACTGCGCGGCGAGGATCGGATACGCGACGCCGACCGCCGCGCCGCCGGCGTAGTGGAGCCACGTCGCCCAGCGGCGGTACAGGGTCACGAAGAAGGGCAGCTCGGGGAACAGCGACCAGAACACCGTGGTCGCGACCGCGGAGATCGTCCAGAACGGTGCGAGGACGAGACCCGAGATGACGCCGACGAGAAGCCCCGCGAACGGTCGGTTGAGCAGGCGCAAGGCGATGACGGCGGGCATGACCCAGAGCCCGGCGATCGCGACGCTCGCGAAAGGGATCGTGGCGAACAGGCCCAGCGACACCCACCATCCGACCGCGAGCACGATCCCCGAGGCGACGCCGATCGCGGCGCAGGTGAGCAGGTACGCGGTGGTGATCTTCCCCATGTCAGTGTCCCGTCGTCGAGCGCCAATATCCGATGAAGCTGATCGCCGCCTTGTCGACGTCGTGAGCGACGAGGTGACGACGGGCGGAGGTCGGCAGGTGCTGCTCGCCGACGATGAAGTAGTGCGTGCCCGCCATGGGAGCGAGCCGCTCGAGCTCGGCGAGAGCGCTCCGGCCGGGCGCGGCATCCGCCTCCCGCACCAGCCAGCGGACCTCGACACCGGCAGGGGCGTCGATCGGCAGGACGTCCGCCGCGGTCGGGGCCTCGACGATCGCGATGCCGGTGGCGGATGCCGGTAGCGAGGCGCAGATGCCGGCCACCGCCGGCGCGCCCGTCTCGTCGGCGACGAGCACGACGCGCTCCACCCCGCGCGCCGGGTTGAACCCGAGGCCCTCGTCGATGATCACGACGCTCTCGCCGGGCTGGGTGCGCTCGGCCCATCCCGAGGCCGGACCCGCGGCATCCCCGTCACCGTGCAGGACGAAGTCGACGTCGATCTCGGCGCCGCGGTCGGCGGATGCCGCGCGGTACGCCCGTACGGTGTAATTGCGCATCACGGGGCGGACGCCCTCGGGGATGCGCAGGAACCGGAGGTACCCCAGCAGCCCGTTCGCCTTGGCGGGGATGCGATCGAGCCCCTCCTCACCGCCGATGGGCAGGAACAGGCGGAACCACTGGTCGTATCCGCGGAAGGTGAATCGATCGATCTCGCCGCCGCCGAGGGTGACGCGCATCCAGTGCGGAGCGATCCTCTCGGTCCGCACGACGGTGAGGTGCAGGAGCTCCTGCACCTCGGGTTTCACGAGTGCGCTAGCGCGGGCCATCGCCATCCTTTCGTCACAGGGTCCACGGGAAGAGGGCGATGAGCGCGGTCGCCGAGGCGATCCAGAAGACGGCGGTGAAGACGGTGTCACGCCGTCGCCAGGGCAGCAGGTGCCGTTCGGTGCGGTCGGGGTGCGCGCCGAAGGCGCGGGCGTCCATCGCGAGCGCCACACGCTCGGCGTGACGGATCGCGCCCGCCAGCAGCGGCACGATGTAGCCCCACCAGCGGGCGATCGCCGCGAGGGGACCTCGGCCGACGTGGGCTCCGCGCACCCGGTGGGCCTGGCGGATGACCTCGAGCTCGTAGCCGAAGCGCGGCACGAAGCGGAACGCGGCGAGTGCCGTGTACCCGATGCGGTACGGCACGCGCAGCTGCTGCACCAGCGCGCGGACGAGGTCGGAGCCCGTCGTGGTGAGCCCTGCGATGAAGCCCAGGGCGAGGATCGCGGCGAGCCGCAGGCCCGTCGCCAGCCCGACCTCGATCGCGCCGAGGTACAGCGTCCAGTCACCGACCGAGAGGACCGGCACGGCCTGATCTACCCGTCCCGGGTCGGCCCACAGTGACAGTGCCAAACCGATCACCGCCGCGCCGACGGGGACCGCGACGAACAGCAGCAGCGCGACGCGACCGGTGAGCCGCGCGCCCGTGAGCACGAGGACGTACGCCGACCCGAGGAAGACGGCCGGGGTGGCGAGGTCGCGCGTGAAGATGAGCAGCAGCATCGCCGGCAGCGGACCGGCGAGCTTGGCCAGCGGGCTCAATCGCGTGAGCCACGCGCCTGCGGGCGCCGCGACGGCGTAGGGGTCGATCGCGGTGGTCATCCGGCCGCCGCCTCGAGATCGGCTAGTCGGTTGATCGTCCTGAGGGATGGATGCCGCGTCACGTCGCGCAGGGCCGCCGTGAGCGGCGGGGTGCGCAGTCCCGATCGGCGCAGCAGCGCCTCATCGGCGAAGACGTCCCGCGTGGGGGCGTCGGCGACGATGCGTCCGCCGTCGACGACGATCGTGCGGGTCGCGTACTCGGCGACGAGCTGCATGTCGTGGGTGACGACGAGGATCGTCGTGCCGTCCTGGTTCAGACCGCGGAGCAGGCGAAGCAGCTCGTCGGCGCGCGCGCGATCCTGTCCGAACGTCGGTTCGTCGAGCGCGAGGATCGGCGCGCCGCCGACGAGGGCCGTCCCCACGGACAGCCGCCGCTTCTGCCCGCCCGAGAGCAGGAACGGGTGGACGTCCGCCTTGTGCTCGAGGCCGAACCGCGTCAGAACCTCCATCGTCCGCTCGCGGACCTCATCGGCGGAGAGATGGCGGCCGCGCAGGCCGTGGGCCAGCTCGTCGAAGACGGTGGGGGCGATGAACTGATGCTCGGGATTCTGGAAGACGAATCCGACGCGCCGCGAGAGGTCGCGGAGCGGGGTGCGCGCGGCGTCCGCTCCCGCCACGCGGACGGCGCCTCGCGGCGGCGGGACGACCCCCGCGATCGCCTGCAGCAGGCTGGTCTTCCCCGCCCCGTTGGCTCCGACGACGGCGACGAACTCGCCTGGCGCGACCGTCAGGTCCACGTCGTGCAGCACCTCGCGCCGGCCGCGGCGGAGGGTGAGCCCGCGCACCTCGACCGCCGGGTGCGCCGGATGCAGGTCCAGCGACGGGTTCGGTGCCCGTTCGGCCGCCTCCCGCGCGTCTGAACCTGCACTGGGTACGGGGGCGTCGACCTGCTCGAGGGCCTCGCGGAGTTCGGCGGCGGTCAGCGGCATCCGCTCGATCCGCCATCCGGCACGGCGCAGGGCGAGGGCGGCGAGGGTCGACACGGGCAGCCACACACCCATCGTGTGGAGTTGCTCGGCGCGCTCGCGGAGAACCTCGTCGACCGCGCCGTCGGCGACCGTCCGGCCCGCGGCGTCGAGGACGACGACCCGGTCGGCGAGCCCGACGGCGGCATCGAGGTTGTGCTCGACGAGGAGGATCGATCGGCCGTCGGCGACCACGGCGGTGAGCGCGTCGTAGACGTCCTCGATGCCGGCCGGGTCGAGGTTGGCCGTGGGTTCGTCGAGGACGAGCAGATCGGAACCGAGGGCGAGTGCGCTCGCGATGGCGAGGCGCTGCTTCCCTCCGCCCGACAGGCGGTCGGGGTTCTCGTGACGCCTCTCCCACAGCCCCATCACCCGGAGCGCGTCCTCGGTGCGCGACAGCACGTCCTCGACCGGGAGCCGCAGGTTCTCGGGCCCGAAGGCGACGTCGTCGAGCAGCGAGCCGGTGATGAGCTGCGCGTCCGGGTCCTGGAAGACCATCCCCACGCGCGAGGCGAGCGTCGCCACGGGTGTCGTCGTCGCGTCGAGGCCGGCGACCGACACCGTGCCGGTGAGCGCGGCCGGCACAGCTTGGGGGATCAGCCCGTTCAGGGCGAGGGCGAGGGTGGACTTCCCCGATCCGCTCGGTCCGAGCAGGAGCACGACTTCGCCCGCCGCGACATCGAACGAGACGGATGCCGGTGATGCCGAAATCGCTCCCTCGTGCACGATCGCGAGATCCCGGACGTGCAGAAGCGCGGGCGGGGCTCCCGGGGCGAGCGGGGCTTCGGTGGCGCCGGAGTCGGCAGAGGTCACGAGAGTCCAAACGAGGAGGGGTGACTCCTAGGTTAGCCTGCCCTTACCTGCTCCTGAGGGGCTGTCGCGCGACACCCGCCTGGCGCAGGCTCGAGCCCACGCCGAGGCCGGCGGCGGTCCACGCGACGGGCCCGAGGATCGAGAACACGAAGTAGGCGATCTGCGCCCAGGTGGGGAGGATCGTGAGGTCGGCGGCGAAGGCGACCGCAACGGCGACGACGACCCCGATGGCGACGGCCGAGACGTAGAAACGCCAGCGCCCCCAGGCGCGGTAGCGGGTGAGGGCGGCGACGCCCTCCTGGATCGCGCCGAACAGGAGCGCCGTGGCGAGGAACCGGCCTATCCACGCCGGGTTCACGGCGCTCGCGACGAGGGCGGCGAGGACGTGCGTCGTCAGCGCGACCAGCGGCATCCGGAAAACCTGCTGCGCGATGATGCCCGGCAGGACGTGGGAACCGAGGACGAGGCCGTACGCGTAGGGAGCCGCCGCGATCACGAACGGCGTGAGGATGCCGGCGACCCCGCCGAGCAGGCCCGTCGCCACTCCGAGTGCGGCGCAGACCAGCAGCACGCGCGTCGAGAGCAGGGTCCGGGTCACGGGTCCAAGGCTATCCGCGCGTGCGGAACCACTGGGCCGTGCAAAACCGCGGAACGGCGGCGGCCACAGTGTTCCCATAGCCTTGCCACCGGGGGCGCATCACCCCCTCCGCCACGCTGGGATCCGACACCGAGGAGACCGCCCCGTGAACAGCCCCGAACCGACTCGCACACCCGACGGCCCCGCTTTCGAAGGCCGGTTGCTCGACCGGCCCGACGACGACGTCGTCGATCAGGGCGCCGCCTTCGACATCCGCACGCTCCTCACCCGCCGCGGCATGCTCGGCGCCGTCGGCATCGCCGCCGGAGCCGCCCTCCTCGCCGCGTGCACGCCGCGCGGGTCCGTGGCGCCGAGCTCGGCCGCCGCCTCGCCGGCCGCGACCCCCTCGGCGACGGCGACCGCCGGCGGCGCGGCCACCGCCCTGCCCTCCGGCGAGATCCCCGAGGAGACGGCCGGACCGTTCCCCGGCGACGGCTCGAACGGGCCCGATGTGCTCGAGGGCAGCGGAGTCGTGCGGAGCGACATCCGCGCCGATGTCGGCGGCGGTGACGCCGTCGACGGCGTGCCGCTCTCGTTCACGCTGCGCCTGACCGACATGGCGAACGGCGACCGTCCCTTCGCGGGGGTCGCCGTCTACGTGTGGCACTGCGACGCCGAGGGGCGGTACTCGATGTACACGGGCGGCGTCGAGGACCGCTCGTGGCTTCGCGGTGTCCAAGTGACGGATGCCGACGGCCAGGTCACGTTCACGTCGATCTTCCCCGGCTGCTACCCGGGCCGCTGGCCGCACATCCACTTCGAGGTCTACCCCGACGCCGCATCGATCACGGACTCGGGGAATGCGATCGCGACCTCGCAGTTGGCGTTCCCGGAGTCCGCGGCGTCGGCCGTGTACGCGCGGGCGGGCTACGGGGACTCGGCGAGCAACCTCGGCCGGCTCTCGCTCGCGTCGGACATGGTCTTCGGCGACGACGGCGGAGCGCTGCAACTCGCGACCATGACCGGGGATGTCGATGCGGGGTACACGGCCTCGCTCGTCGTCCGGGTCGACACGGCGACCTGAGGCCTCAGAGCCGCCGGCGGCGTTTCGTGAGGCGGACGGTGGGCAGCGGTGGCGCCGGGATGCGCTCGTCGCCGTGGGTGACGACGTGCCCGAAGCGCGGGGAGTCCGCCTCCCACTCGTCCCGTGCGGCGACGATCTCGTCGTGACTGCGTCCGACGAAGTTCCACCACATGACGATGTCGCTCTCGAAGGGTTCGCCGCCCAGCACGAAGACCGTGACATCGGTCGGCGCCTCGATCTCGATGACCTCCCGCGCGAGGCCGAGGTAGAGCAGATCGTGGTCGCCGAGCTCGACCGACTCCTCGTCGGCGGCGTGGACGACGGGTGCGCCGTCGACACCCACGAGGGCGTGCTCCCACGCCGGGTTCAGCGGGATCCGCACGCGGGCCCCCGCGGGGAGGAACACCTCTGCGCCGACGATCGGCGTGTACATCGTCGCGGGCGAGTGGATGCCGGCGAGCTCGCCGACCACGACGACCGCCGCCGCGCCGTCGCCCAGGTCCACGACGGGCAGGTCGGTGTGCCGCTCGAAGTCGGGCCCCCCGTGGCGGCGCGACTCGGGCAGCGCGACCCAGAGCTGCAGGGCGTCGGTGACGGCGGGCTCGTCGCCCATCGAGTACTCGGAGTGGGCGATGCCTGCGCCGCTGGTCATGATGTTCAGCTGCCCGCGCTTGATGACGACGTCGGAGCCGATCGTGTCGCGGTGGCGGGTCTCGCCGGCGAACGGCCACGTGACCGTCTGCAGCCCGATGTGCGGGTGGGGTTCGACGCGCATCGTCGTCACCTGCGGTCCGAACCGATCGAGGAAGCACCAGGCGCCGACCATCGGCAGCTCGCGCTGCGGCAGGGCACGGTGCACCTGCATGCCGCGGACGCCGCCGAGCGGCACCTCGCGTGCGGTCAGCAGCAGCGCCCTCGGGCCGTCACAGGATGCCGGGGCGTCGACGGTCTCGGTCGGGTCGGCGTCGAGGCGGGTCATCGTTCACTCCGCGTCGGGAGAGGCGACCGTGAGGCCGGGGACGTCGTGCTCCGCGAGGTAGCCCGCGACGAACGGGCACTGCGGGACGACCTCGTCGCCACGGCGGGCGAGGTCGGCGAGCGCGTCGGCGACGAGGGTCGAGCCGAGGCCCTGGCCCTTGTAGGCGGGGTCGATCTTGGTGTGGGGCATCACGGTGCGACCGGCGTCGTCGACGGTGAAGAGGGTGTAGCCGGCCACGGCTCCGTCGACGTGGATCTCGTAGCGGTTCTTCTCGTCGTTGCGCGTGACCGTCAGTGCGGCGTCGTGTGCCACGGGGACTCCCTCTGTCGTGTGGGTCAACCGTAAGCGTCTCGAACGTCTCGCCGCCAGGACTGGACATCCGCACCGCCGCCGTTCGTCGCGCCGGTGACGCCGCTCGTCGCAGCACCCCACGAGCGAGCCGGGGGAGGCGGCATCCGTTTTCCTACCCTGACGTGTACGCAAAGACGCGCCCGAAGGAGTCGCCCATGTCTGCACCGTCGCGCCGTGGCAAGGCCGCCACGCTCGAACCCGATCCCTCCCTTCCCCCCGTCGCCCTCACCGAGGAGCAGAAAGCCAAAGACGGCCGCTGGACGCCGCTGAAGATCGTCGTCTGGGCGCTCATCGCGCTCGCCGGCGGTCTCGGCTGGACGATGCTCGCGATCGTGCGCGGTGAGACCGTCAACGCGATCTGGTTCGTGTTCGCCGCGGTCGCGACCTACCTGATCGGCTACCGGTTCTACTCGAAGGTCATCGAGAAGCACCTGCTGCGCCCCGACGACCGTCGGGCCACCCCGGCCGAGGTCAAGCAGGACGGCAAGGACTACGTCCCGACCGACCGTCGCGTCCTCTACGGCCACCACTTCGCCGCCATCGCCGGCGCAGGTCCCCTCGTCGGTCCCGTGCTCGCGGCGCAGATGGGCTTCCTCCCCGGCACCATCTGGATCATCGTCGGCGTCGTGCTCGCCGGTGCTGTCCAGGACTACACGGTGCTCTTCTTCTCGATGCGCCGCGGCGGCCGCACGATCGGCCAGATGGCTCGCCAGGAGCTCGGCAAGATCGGCGGCACCGCCGCGATCGTCGCGTCGCTGCTGATCATGCTGATCATCGTCGCGATCCTCGCCCTCGTCGTCGTCAACGCGCTCGGCGAGAGCCCCTGGGGCGTCTTCTCGGTGTCGATGACCATCCCGATCGCCCTCTTCATGGGCCTGTACCTGCGGTACCTCCGCCCCGGCAAGGTCACCGAGGTCTCGATCATCGGCTTCGTCCTGCTCATCGGCGCGATCGTCGCCGGCGGCTGGGTCGCCGAGACCGCATGGGGCCAGGAGTTCCTGCACCTCGACCGCAGCGTCATCGCCTGGGGCATCATCATCTACGGCTTCATCGCCGCGGTCCTGCCGGTCTGGCTGCTGCTCGCCCCCCGCGACTACCTCTCGACGTTCATGAAGATCGGCGTCATCGTGATGCTCGCCGGCGCGATCGTCCTCGTCCGCCCCGAGATCACCGTTCCCGCCGTCACCGACTTCGCCCTCGAGGGCACCGGGCCGGTGTTCGCAGGCCCCCTCTTCCCGTTCCTGTTCGTGACGATCGCGTGCGGCGCCCTCTCGGGATTCCACGCGCTGATCTCCTCGGGCACGACCCCGAAGCTCGTCGAGAAGGAGCGCCAGACGCGCTTCATCGGGTACGGCGGCATGATCATGGAGTCCTTCGTCGCGATCATGGCCCTCGTCGCCGCGATCTCGATCGACCAGGGCATCTACTACGCGATGAACGCGTCGGCGGCATCGACCATGGGCACCGTCGAAGGTGCCGTGGCCTTCGTCAACTCGCTCGGCATCACGGGGGTGAACCTCACTCCCGAGATGCTCACGAGCACGGCGGCGGCCGTCGGCGAAGAATCGATCGTGTCGCGCACCGGCGGTGCGCCGACGCTTGCGCTCGGCCTCGCGCACATCATGCAGCAGGCCCTCGGCGGCCCCGCGATGATGGCCTTCTGGTACCACTTCGCGATCATGTTCGAGGCGCTGTTCATCCTCACGGCGGTGGATGCCGGAACCCGCGTCGCGCGCTTCATGCTGCAGGACTCGATCGGCCACTGGGTCCCCAAGTTCCGCGATGTGTCGTGGCGTCCCGGCGTCTGGATCACGACGGCGATCATGGTCGCCGGCTGGGGAGCGATCCTCATCCTCGGCGTCACCGACCCGCTCGGCGGCATCAACACGTTCTTCCCGTTGTTCGGCATCGCCAACCAGCTGCTCGCCGCGATCGCCCTCGCCGTGGTCCTCGCGATCATCGCGAAGCGCGGCCCGACGTACGTGCGGTGGCTGTGGATCGTGGCTCTGCCGCTCGCGTTCGCGGCGGTCGTGACGATCACCGCCTCGGCCTACAAGATCTTCTCGCCGAACCCGGCGATCGGATACTGGTCGAACCACTTCCGCTACCGCGACGCGCTGGCGCAGGGGAACACCGAACTCGGCGAGCCGGCGGTCATGGAGGCCGTCATCCGCAACACCTTCGTGCAGGGCACCCTGTCGATCGTGTTCGTCGTCCTCGCCATCATCGTGATCATCGCCTCGGTGATCGTCACGATCGCCGCGATCCGCCGCGGCGGCGGCGAGAACCACGAGGACGAGCCGGTGCCCTCGCGCCGCTTCGCCCCCGCCGGGCTCATCGGCACCGCCTCCGAGCGCGAGCTCGAGAAGCAGTGGGAGCCGATCCTCGCCGACGAGCGCGCAGCGAACAGGCACTGACATGAGTACACGGATGGATGCCGCGGTCTCGCCGATGCGGGCGATGCTCGACCTCGTGCTGCGGACGGGCCGCGGCATCCGCTGGTACATGACGACCCTCATGGGCGACACGGCCTACGCGACGTACGTCGCGCATCAGCGTCGGGTGCACCCCGACGAGGAGCCCATGACCGAGCGGCAGTTCTGGCGTCAGAAGATGGACGACCAGGACCGCAACCCGGG
Source organism: Microbacterium sp. LKL04 (assembly GCF_900102005.1). Lineage (NCBI taxonomy): Bacteria > Bacillati > Actinomycetota > Actinomycetes > Micrococcales > Microbacteriaceae > Microbacterium > Microbacterium sp. LKL04. The sequence continues at coordinate 2,640,219 of NZ_LT627736.1, forward strand.
CGCCCGCTGCTGCTGACGCCCGCGATCTAGGCTCATCGCATGACCGATGCCGTCGTCCTCGCCGCCCTGCTCGGCGTGGTCGGCGGCATCGTGCTGTCCGCCCTGCTGCTGCTCGCCCGCCGCTACGCACGAGGCGCGGGTGGCCTCGGCAGCGAGGCCGAGGAGGCCACCTACCGCGCCCTCCACCAGGCGAGCCTCGCAGCCCCCTACCTGCGCGGCGGGCTCGCGACCCCCGACGTCGCGCGCGCCGCGCGGCATCTGCGCGCCGTCCTCGGCAGCGCGGCGGTCGTGCTGGTGGTCGGCGACGTGGTCGTCGCGCGTGACGGCCAGTCCGAGGGATTGGATGCCGCGGCTCGCCGCATCGCGGCGCAGGTCGCCGAGACCGGCAAGCGCCGCGTCTTCCCCCGCGCCGAGGGAGGGGACGGCCTCGAGGCCGTCGGCGCACCGATCCGCGTGGACGGCGTCGTCGCGGGCGTGCTCGTCGCCTTCGCCGCTCCCGTGCGGGCCGCTCTCGTCCGCGCCGCGGGAGAGGTCGCCGAGTGGTGCGCCGCGCAGGCGACGCTCGGGGAGCTGGATGCCTCGCGCGCCGCGCTCGCCGAAGCCGACCTGCGTGCGCTCCGGCAGCAGATCTCGCCGCACTTCATCTACAACGCGCTGACCGCGATCGCTTCGTTCATCACGACCGATCCGCCGCGCGCCCGCGAGCTGGTGCTGGAGTTCGCCGACTTCACCCGGTACTCGTTCCGGCGCCAGGGCGAGTTCACGACACTGGCGGAAGAGCTCCGCAGCATCCACTCCTACCTCGAACTCGAGCGGGCGCGCTTCGGCGACCGCCTCACCGTGACGCTGCGGATCTCGCCCGAGACGCTGGCCACCGTCATCCCGTTCCTCTCGGTGCAGCCGCTCGTCGAGAACGCCGTGCGGCACGGTCTCGAGCCGGGGGAGGGCGGCGGGACGATCCTCATCGCGTCGGAGGATGCCGCCACCCACACCGAGATCACGGTCGAGGACGACGGCGCGGGCATGGATCCCGACGAGCTTCATGCGCTCCTGACCCGCACCGGCGATGCGGCGAACGTGGGACTCCGGAACGTCGACACCCGGCTGCGGCAGCTCTACGGCGCCGAGGGCGGGCTCGTCGTCGAGACGAACACGGGCGCCGGTACCCTGGTGCGGATGCGCGTCCCGAAGTCGCAACCGCATCACGATTCGGCAGGGCTGAGGTGACCGCCATGATCGACGTCCTCGTCGCCGACGACGAGAAGCCGGCGCTCGACGAGCTCGCCTTCCTCCTGCGTGCAGACGAGCGGATAGGCGAGGTGATCACGGCCTCATCGGGTGCCGAGGCGCTGCGGCTGCTCACCGAGCGCGCGGTCGCCGCCGCCTTCCTCGACATCCACATGCCGGGGCTGTCGGGCCTCGACCTCGCCGCCGCCCTGGGAGCGCTGGCGCAGCCGCCGGCGATCGTGTTCGTGACCGCGGACGACGCGCACGCGGTCGATGCGTTCGAGCTGCGGGCCCTCGATTACCTGCTCAAGCCGGTCCGCGCCGACCGCCTGCGCCGCGCCGTCGACCGGATCGTCGTGACAGAACCGCCGGCGGACGGCGACGAGGTCCTGCCCGTCACGGTCGGGTCGACCGTCCGCTTCGTCCACCGTCGCGACGTCCGCTGGGTGCGGGCCGAGGGCGACTACACGCGTCTGCAGACCGACGGCGACGCCGGGCACCTCGTGCGCATCCCGATCTCCGAGCTCGAGACGCGGTGGGCGGATGCCGGTTTCGTCCGGATCCATCGTTCGTTCCTCGTGCGGGCGGCATCCGTCACCGAAGTCCGCCTCTCGGGTGCCGAACCCGCCGTGTGGGTCGGGGACACCGCGCTCCCCGTCAGTCGCCGGTTCGTGCCGCTCGTGCGCGAGGCCCTGCTCGGACGGACCGGCGCGTGAGGCCGGCGGCGCGGTGAGCGCGGACCGCGTTCGCGTCTCGGCGGGCGCCGGCAAGCCCGGCGCACCCACGCGCGGCATCGCCCTGCCGGGGGCGCCCGTCGACGACGTCGAGGCGGCATACGCGCGGGCGCTGCGGCGGTCGCAATTGCGCCTCGCGCTCGGCACGCTGTTCGGCTTCGTCGTGGTGGTGCTCGTCCTCTACGGCGCCCTCACGCTCATCCCGGAACTCGATGAGATCGTGTGGTTCGGCGTGCCGCTGTCGTGGCTGCTGCACGCGTTCGGGTTCTACCCCGCTATTGCGGGCTTCGCGATCCTCTACGTGCGCGGGGCGAACCGCAACGAGCGGCGCTACCGCGCGCTCCGCGACGAGGACGAGCGGTGAACGCCGTCCTCGACCTCGTGGCCGTCGCGCTCGTCGTCGGCGCGACGACACTCATCGGGGTCTACGGGCTGCGCGTCTCGCGGACCACGGGTGATTTCTTCGTGGCATCCCGGACCGTGAGGCCGGTGTGGAACGCCTCGGCGATCAGCGGGGAGTACCTCTCGGCCGGGACCTTCCTCGGGCTGTCGGGACTCGTGCTGCTGAGCGGGTCGGAGGGCTTCTGGTTCCCGATCGGGTACGCGGCCGGGTACCTGCTCGTCCTGCTGTTCGTCGCCGCACCGCTGCGACGTAGCGGCGCGTACACGATCCCCGACTTCATCGAAGCGCGGCTGGACTCGCGACGCGCGCGCCGGGTGACGAGCGTCGCGTGCCTCCTGATCGGGTGGCTGTACATCGTGCCGCAGCTCCACGGCGCCGGGATCACGCTGCAGGTCGTCGCCGACATCCCGCCGTGGGTGGGCGCCGTGCTCGTGGCGGTGCTGGTCGCGGCGGCGGCCGCAGCCGGCGGGATGCGGGCGATCACATACGTGCAGGCGTTCCAGTACTGGCTGAAGCTCACCGCCCTACTCGTGCCCGCCGTCCTCATCGCCTTCGCGGTCGGAGGGGGAGCGAGAGAGATCGATCCGCTCGTCGTCTTCCCCGCCGATGCAGGGCCCTCGGGGCTCGACGCCTACGCGGCGGGCTCGTTGTTGCTGGCACTCCTGCTCGGCACGATGGGACTGCCGCACGTCCTCGTGCGCTTCTATACGAGCCCGACCGGCGGTTCGGCGCGGCGGACGACGGTCCTCGTCATCGTCATGGTGAGCGTCTTCTACGCCGTCTCGAGCGTCATCGGTCTGCTCGCGCGGATCGTGGCGCCCGATCTCGCCCGACCGGGCGTCGCCGACACCGTCGCGCTCGTCCTTCCCGCACGGGTCTTCCCCGGGTTCGTCGGGGAACTGCTCACCGCCCTCGTGGTCGCCGGAGCCTTCGCCGCCTTCCTCGCGACGTCGGCGGGACTCACGGTCTCGCTCGCCGGCGTCATCAGCCAGGACGTGTTCAGCGGGTCCGTCCGCTCGTTCCGGCTGTCCGCCCTGCTCGTCGCCCTCGTCCCCCTCGCGATCGCCCTGCTGACCCAGCCGGCGGGACTCGTGGCCTCGGTCGGCGCCGTGTTCGTGTTCGCGGCATCCGCTCTGTCCCCCGTCCTGCTGCTGTCGATCTGGTGGTCGCGGCTGACGGCCCGCGGCGCGGTGGCGGGCATGGTGACCGGCGCGGTCGCGTGCGGGCTCGCGTTCCTCGTGCACGCGGCGGTCGGCGGGGTCGGCATCGCCGCTCCGCTGCTGGCGCAGCCCGCCGCATGGACCATCCCGCTCGCGACCGCCGTCACGGTCGTCGTCTCGCTCACCGATCGCGGCGGCGCACCCGTGCGCGCGGGCGCCTACCTCGCGAGGCTGCACACGCCGGGGCGCAGCTGAGGCGCGCGGTTTGACCGTCCGGTATTCAGTCTCGGGTGGCGACCCGTGACGGGTGGACCTGCGGACGCCCGGGGCGTCGCGTCCTTGTGAGTTGCCGACGAGACTGAATACGGAACGCCGAGCCCGGCCCACGACGGCCGGAGCAGGCGCAGAATGTCGGTGTGCGTCGGTCGTGGAGATGGTCCGCTCTCGTCACGGTGATGGCCGCGTCGCTCCTCGCGGGGTGTGCCGCCTCGCCGACGGCGTCTCCTGCACCGCCCGCCTCGTCGCCGACCGCCTCAGCGTCGCCGGTGGCGTCACCCTCGGCATCCCCTCCCCCCGCATCGCCCTCCGCGTCACCTTCTTCCACCCCTGAGTCGGTCGACGCGCTCTCGCTCGAGCAGCGTGTCGGCCAGCTCTTCATGGTCGGAACTCGCGCGACCACCGCATCGCCGACGACCCTCGCCGCCGTCCGCGACCGGTACGCCGGCGGCGTCTTCCTGAGCGGGCGGTCGACGGGCGGGGTGGCGGCCACGGCGGGCGTCGTGTCGCGCTTCACGTCGCTCGCCGAGCGCGACCTGCCGCTCTGGGTCGCGACCGATCAGGAGGGCGGCGAGGTCCAAGTGCTGCGGGGGCCGGGGTTCGGGGCGATGCCCTACGGCATCCGTCAGGCAGACCTGCCGTCGGATCAGCTGCAGGAGAAGGCCGAGGCGTGGGGGCGTGAGCTGGCCGAGGCGGGGGTGAACCTCGACCTCGCCCCCGTCGCCGACATCGTCACAAGCAAGGCGACCCGCTTCGACAACCCGCCGATCGGCGGGTACGGCCGGCAGTACGGCTACGACGCGTCGACCGTCGCAGGCAAGGCGGGCGCCTTCGCCGAGGGGATGCGGGATGCCGGCATCCTCCCCACGTTCAAGCACTTCCCGGGCCTCGGCCACGTGTCCGCGAACACCGACACCACGGCCGACGTGGTCGACACGACGGTGACTCCGGACGGTCCGGACGTCGGCGTCTACCGGCCGCTCACCGAGGCGGGGCCGAGCGCGGTGATGGTCTCGTCGGCGATCTACGACCGGATCGACGGATCCACGCCGGCCGTGTTCTCTCCGAAGGTCGTCGGGCTCCTGCGGAGCGAGGTCGGCTTCGACGGTGTGGTGTTCTCAGACGACCTCTCCGCGGCCGTCGCCGTCTCGGCCTGGTCGCCCGCCGATCGCGCCGTGCAGGCGATCTCCGCCGGCGTCGACGTGGTGCTCGTCTCGGCGGATCCGTCGGCGTTCCCGGCGATGTACGACGCGGTGCTCGCGAAGGCGACCGCCGACCCGCAGTTCGCCGCGCAGGTCGACGCCGCGGCGGCGCGCGTGCTCGCGGCGAAGGCGGACATGCCCTGACGTGTGCCGAGTGCAGGTTGAGACGCGCGCTCGCACCCGTTCCGGGCGGTCGGAGCCGATCAAGCCTGCACTGGGCACGCCGTCCCGCCGCCGGTGGGGCAGACTCGAGGGATGACCTCGACGCTCCGGGACCGCATTCCGGCGGGGTCGACCCCCGACGCCGTCTACGAGGGCTTCCTCGAGTGGACGATCGAGCGCGGCATCGAGCTGTACCCCGCGCAGGACGAGGCGGTCCTCGAGCTCGCGTCGGGATCGCACGTGATCCTCGCGACCCCGACCGGCACGGGCAAGTCGCTCGTCGCGGTCGCGGCACACGCGGCATCCCTCGCCCGCGGCGGCCGCACGTACTACACGGCTCCGATCAAAGCCCTCGTCAGCGAGAAGTTCTTCGCGCTCGTCGACATCTTCGGACCGGATGCCGTGGGCATGGTCACGGGCGATTCGTCGGTGAACCCCGACGCGCCGATCATCTGCTGCACCGCCGAGATCCTGGCGAACGTCGCGCTGCGCCTCGGTCCTGACGCCGAGATCGACCAGGTCGTGATGGACGAGTTCCACTACTACGGCGACCCCGATCGCGGATGGGCGTGGCAGGTGCCGCTGCTGCTCCTCCCGGGAGCGCAGTTCCTGCTGATGTCGGCGACCCTCGGCGACGTCTCGGCGATCAAGAGCGACCTCGAGCGACGCACGGGCCGCGCCGTCGCGCACATCGCGGGTGTCGAGCGCCCGGTGCCGCTCGACTACTCCTACGCCCGGCGGCCCGTGCACGAGGTGGTCGAGGGGCTACTCGAAAATCGCGAGACGCCGGTCTACATCGTCCACTTCTCGCAGGCAGCGGCGCTCGAGCGGGCGCAGGCGCTGTCGAGCGTCAAGATCACGACGCGCGAGCAGCGCGACGCGATCGCCGAGGCGATCGGCGGGTTCCGCTTCACGACGGGGTTCGGCAAGACGCTGTCGCGGCTCGTCCGCGCGGGAATCGGCGTGCACCATGCCGGGATGCTGCCGCGCTACCGCCGGCTGGTCGAGACGCTCGCGCAGCGCGGGCTGCTCCGCGTCATCTGCGGCACCGACACCCTCGGCGTCGGCATCAACGTCCCCATCCGCACGGTGCTGATCACGGCGCTGTCGAAATACGACGGCACGAAGATGCGCCAGCTGTCAGCCCGCGAGTTCCATCAGATCGCCGGACGCGCGGGGCGGGCCGGCTTCGACACGCACGGCAGCGTCGTCGTGATGGCGCCCGAGTGGGAGATCGAGAACGCCGTCGCGCTCGCGAAGGCGGGGGACGATGCCGCCAAGCGCAAGAAGATCGTCCGCAAGAAGGCGCCGACCGGCGTCGTGAACTGGGGTGAGGGCTCGTTCGAGCGCCTCGTCGCCGCCGAGCCCGAGCCGCTGTCGCCGCAGCTGAAGCTGACCGCGGCGATGCTCATCAACGTCATCGGTCGCGGCGGCGACGTCTTCGAGAACGTCCGCTCGCTGGTCTTCGACAACCACGAACCGAAGGCGCGGCAGTACGAGCTCGCCCGCCGGGCGATCGCGCTGTTCCGGACCCTCGTGGCGGCGGACATCGTCGAGGCCGATGCCGACGGCATCCGTCTCACCGTCGATCTGCAGCCGAACTTCGCGCTGAACCAGCCGCTGTCGCCGTTCGCGCTCGCCGCGATCGAGTTGCTGTCCCCGGACGACAGCGAGACCGGCAGCGGTCACTACGCGCTCGATGTCGTGAGCGTGATCGAGTCGACGCTCGACGATCCGCGCGCGATCCTCTCGCAGCAGGAGTTCAAGGCGCGTGGCGAGGCGGTCGCGGCGATGAAGCGCGACGGCATCGAGTACGACGAGCGGATGGAGCTGCTTGAGGCGGTGACGTGGCCGAAGCCGCTCGCGGAGCTGCTGGCGCAGGCGTACGAGACGTTCGCGTCGAGCCAGCCCTGGGTGCGCGACTTCGAGCTGTCGCCGAAGTCGGTCGTCCGCGACATGTTCGAGCGGGCGATGTCGTTCGGCGAGTTCGTGTCGTTCTACCAGTTGGGCCGAAGCGAGGGCCTGGTGCTGCGGTACCTGTCCGATGCCTATCGCGCGATCCGGCAGACGGTTCCGGCCGAGGCCCGCACCGACGAGTTGCTGGATCTGATCGAGTGGCTCGGCGAGCTGGTGCGCCAGGTCGACTCGAGCCTCGTCGACGAGTGGAACGCACTCATCAACCCCGCCGACGATCCCGAGGCGCCGGTCGTGCCGCCCGCGCCGCCGTCGATCATCGCGAACCGGCGCGCGTTCGTCGTGCTGGTGCGCAACGAGATGTTCCGCCGGGTGCAGCTCGCTGCGCTCCAGAACGACGATGCGCTGGTCGAATTGGATCCGGATGCCGCCTGGCCCGACGTCCTCGACCGCTACTTCGACGACCACGACGAGATCCTGACGGGCGGTACCGCGCGCAGTCCCGCGCTGTGCGTCATCGACGAGTCGGCTGCGTCCGAGGGTGTCTGGCGTGTGGAGCAGATCATCGACGACCCGGCCGGCGACCACGACTGGCGTATCCGCGCGGAGGTCGACCTGGAGGCATCCGTCGAGGAGGGCGCCGCGGTCGTCCGCGTGACCGAGGTCGTGCGGCTCTAGGCTTCGGCTCGGTCTGTGCGCGGACTCGCGCGGATCGGCTCGCGACGTCATAATCGCGACGGGGCGATTCCGCGCGATCGAGGGGACATCATGCGCGTACTGAAGAAGATCATGAACAGGCTGCGCGCCTCGGCGCGGGGGCACCATGGGGTCAAGCTGCAGCCCGGCGTCAAGATGGCCGGGCGTGGCACCTATGATCTGCGTCCGGGAGCGATCATCCGCAGGCGTGCGCGGATCCACGTCGGGTCCGGGGCTCGGCTCACGGTGATGCCGGGAGCGGCCGTCGGCGCCCGCAACACGATCAATGTCGAAACCGGCGTCACACTGCACGAGGGCGCCGAACTGTCGTGGGACGTCGAGATCATGGACACGGACTTCCACGACATCGAGTTCGAGGACGGACGACGCCACGTGCGCTCCGCGCCGATCAGCATTGGCCGTCACGTGCTCATCGGAGCACGCGCCATCATCCTGAAGGGCGTCACGATCGGTGACGGCGCGATCGTCGCAGCCGGTGCCGTCGTGACTCGCGACGTCGCCCCCGGAGCGATCGTCGCGGGCAATCCTGCGCGACCGGTCGGCCGCGCCACGTCGTGGCGGTGACGTGTCGACCCCGAGGCATCCGTCGACGAATGCCTCGCGGCCGCGGGCCTCAGCTCTCGTGGCCCCAGTCGTCGCCGTCGCGCGTGTAGACGATGCGGGTGTGCCGACGGTCGTGGGAACCCTGCCAGAACTCGATGCGGTCTGGGATGAGGCGCCAGAGCACCCAGTCGGACGGCGCCGCGTCGCTGGAGGCGGGGCGCGCCCCGAAGTCGGCTGCGCTCTCCTCGGGTGTCGCCTCGTGCACGGTGCCGCGGACGCGGACGGCGCGCATGACGGGCTGCCACCAGAAGTTGAGCGCAGCGGCGGGGTTGTCGGCGAGCTGGCGTCCCTTCGCGGAGGATCGCGGGCCGGCGAACTCCCACCCATCGGCGCTGACACCCTTCAGGATGAGGGTCCGCGCGTCCGGGCGGCCACCGGCATCCGCCGTCGCGAGCGTCGCGGCACGCACCTCGGCGATGTCGGCATCGGCGGCGGCGCGGATCCAGGCGTCGAAGAGGTCGTGGGGGTCAGTGGGGAGATCGGAGAGGTCGAGCGGCGGCGGGGTTCCGGTGAGGGACGGTTGGTCGCGGAGCCAGCGCGTGAGCTCGTTCATGTCTTCATCCTGCTCCCTCGTGGGTGTCGGCCGGTGCGGGCAGACTGGGCGGATGACGACGTACCTGGCGTTCCTGCGGGCGATCAATCTCGGCGCGAAGCGCGTCTTCCCGAAGGAGGACATCCGCCGGGTGGTCGAGGGTGTGGGTTTCGAGGACGTCGAGACGCACATCAACACCGGGAACGTGCGGTTCGCGTCGCGGATGCGCTCGCGCGAGCGGATCGAGCGCACGCTCGAGGACGCGTTCCTCGCCGACCGGGGTTTCGAGGTGCCGTCGATCGTCTACTCCGCCGCGGAGTTCCGCGAGGTCGCTCGGCAGACGCGTGAGCTGGCCGAGGCGAATCCAGGGCTCGCCCGGCACTACGTCTACCTGTTGAAGGACGAGTTGACCCCGGAGCGGATCGCCGAGATCGAGGCGCGCGACGATGGTCGCGGGCGGATGGTGGTGCGGGGGCGCGCGGTGCACGCGCTGCTGCAGCCCGGCTATCAGGACGGCACGGTCGACCCGCTGGGCGCGGCGAAACTGCTGGGCGCGGCGACGAATCGGAACGCGAACGTCATCGGCACGCTCGCCGAGAAGTGGTGCTGACGGCGCCCGCCCCCCGCCCCCCGCCGTCGGCGAGACTGCACGCCCGCATCGAGACTGCGTGCCCGCGCCGCATCCTCGTCGCGCGAGTGGAGTCTCGCGGCCGAACCGCCTCGCACGGCCGCAGCGCGCCCGCCGCGCCGCTCGCCCGCGCCGCGGGCCGCCGCCCCGCTCGCGCCCGTCCCGCCCCTCGCCCCCGTCCCGCCCCTCGCCCCGAGACTGCACGTCCGCATCGAGACTGCGCTCGCGCGCCGCACCCTCGTCGCGCGGATGCAGTCTCGTCGCGCGGGTGCAGTCTCGCGAACCCGACCCGACCCGCCCCGCGAGCCCGACCCGCCTCGCGAACCCGGATCACCCCTCCTCCCCAACCCCGCGCGGGCGCCGAGACTCTCCACACCCGCAGACCGTGTCGGATGCCGCGGCTAGGGTTGACCGGGTGAGTGACGGCGGATGGCAGAACGACCCCTACGCCGATCTCGTGTGGGATCCCGACGACGTTCCGCCGCCGGACGACTTCGACTCACCGCCGCCGCCCGACCCGCGCTACGACGACTACGCCGCGTCCGTCGCCCGCGCCGCGCGCGCCGAGCCCACGCGCTCCGAGCCCGCCCGTGCCCAGCCCGCACGAGCTCAGCCGGCCCCGCAGCAGCGCACCTCCGCACCCCCGGCATCCGTCCTCCGTCTCGAGCGCCGCGACCACGTCGGCGACGACCCGGTCAAGGTGCTCACCGAGGTCTTCGGCTACACGGCGTTCCGCGGCGATCAGGGCGACATCGTCTCGCACGTCATCGCGGGCGGCGATGCGGTCGTGCTCATGCCGACCGGTGGCGGCAAGTCGATCACGTACCAGGTGCCGGCGCTCGTGCGTCCCGGCACGGGCCTCGTCGTCAGTCCCCTCATCGCGCTCATGCACGACCAGGTCGACGCGCTCATCGCCAACGGCGTCCGCGCCGCCTTCCTGAACTCCACGCAGACCCCGGCCGAGCGCGCCGGTGTCGAGCAGGCGCTCCTCGACGGTGAACTCGACCTCATCTACGTCGCCCCGGAGCGGCTGTCCGTCCCCGCGACGACGGCGCTCCTGCAGCGCGCCCAGCTCAGCGTCATCGCGATCGACGAGGCGCACTGCGTGTCGCAGTGGGGCCACGACTTCCGCCCCGACTACCTGGCGCTCGGCGACCTCGCCGAGCGCTTCCCGGGCGTCCCGCGCATGGCACTCACCGCCACGGCGACGCGCGCGACGCACACCGAGCTCACCGAGCGCCTCCGCTTGCCCGACGCCCGCCACTTCGTCGCGAGCTTCGACCGGCCGAACATCCAGTACCGCATCGAGCCCAAGGTCGACATGCGGCGTCAGCTCGTGCAGTTCGTGCGCACGCAGCCCGAGGGTTCCGCCGGCATCGTCTATGCGCTCAGCCGCAAGTCGGTCGAGCAGACGGCCGAGTACCTGCGCACGCAGGGCGTCGACGCCCTCGCGTATCACGCGGGGTTGGATGCCTCGATCCGCGCCCGGCACCAGTCCCGGTTCCTGCGCAAAGACGGTGTCGTCATGGTCGCCACGATCGCGTTCGGCATGGGCATCGACAAGCCCGACGTCCGCTTCGTCGCCCACATCGACCTGCCCAAATCCGTCGAGGGCTACTACCAGGAGACCGGCCGCGCCGGCCGCGACGGCGAGCCCGCGGTCGCATGGATGGCCTACGGCCTCGGCGACGTCGTCCAGCAGCGCCGCCTCATCGACCAGTCGCCCGGCGACCGCACCTACAAGATGCGCATGGGTCAGCACCTCGACGCAATGCTCGCCCTGTGCGAGACGGTCTCGTGCCGCCGGCAGAACCTCCTCGGCTACTTCGGACAGTCGTCGGATGCCTGTGGCAACTGCGACACCTGCCTCACCCAGCCCGACACCTGGGACGGCCTCGTCGCGTCGCAAAAGCTCCTCTCGACGATCGTGCGCCTGCAGCGCGAGCGCAACCAGGCCTTCGGCGCCGGGCACCTCATCGACATCCTCCGCGGCGGCTCGACCGAACGGATCCGCCAGCAGGGGCACGACAAGCTCTCCACCTACGGCATCGGGAACGACCTGTCCGAGCAGGACTGGCGCTCGGTCGTCCGCCAGCTCCTGGCTCGCGGCATCCTGGTCGCGCAGGGGGAGTACGGCGTCCTCGCTGTCGGCGACGCGGGCATGCCGGTGCTCCGCGGCGAGGAGCCCGTGCCACTGCGGCGCGACGTCCTCGGGCGCACCGGCGGCGGATCGACCCGCGCGAAGAAGCAGTCGGCCGCCGACGCGCTGCCCGAGGGTGACCGCGACCTCTTCGAGGCGCTCCGCGCGTGGCGTGCCGAGCAGGCGAAGGAGCAGGGCGTCCCCGCGTACATCGTCTTCGGCGATGCGACCCTGCGTGCCCTCGCCGAGCACCGTCCGACGTCGGTCGCCGACCTCGACGGCATCACCGGCATCGGTGCGAAGAAGCGCGAGGCTTACGGCGAGGCCGTCGTCGCCGTCATCGCGAAGGCGTAGCCCCGCTCACGCCTCCCGCAGCGCCCGCGTCATGCGGGTGAGCACGTCGAACGCCTGAGCGCGCTCCTGCGCAGACAACTCGGCCAGCATCCGATCCTCCACCGACTTGACCACGGAGCTCGCCTGCTCCCGACGCCGCAGCCCGCCATCGGTCAGGGTGACCGGCAGCACCCGGCCCTCCGCAGGGGTCGCCGGCCTCGTCACGAGGCCCTCCCGCTCCAGGGTCTGCAGCAGGACGTTCATGCTCTGCCGCGTCACGAAGGCACCTCGAGCGAGATCGGAGTTCGACGACCCCGGACGCTGCGCGAGGATCTCGAGGCACGAGTAGGCGGTCACCGTCAGCTCCAACGGGCGGAGCGCATCCTCCATCGCGACCCGCAGCGCGGTCGCCGCTTCCTTGAGGAGATAGCCGAGCGACGTCGGCAGATCGATCTCATCCGAGTGGACCATGTCAGTATTCTGACATACACTGGCAAGTGTCAGATAACTGACAACGAAAGGATGCCTCATGCCCGCCATCGGACCCGACTTCGTCTCCCTGCAGGTCAGCGACCTCGACGCCTCGGAACGTTTCTACGAGCACTACCTCGGGCTCGTCCGCTCACCCGCCGGGCCTCCGCACGCCGTCGTGTTCGAGACCGCGCCGATCGCCTTCGCGCTCCGCGACATCGTGCCCGGCACGGATCTCGCCTCGGGGGTCCACCCCGGGATGGGCGCGGCGATCTGGCTGCGCGCGACCGACGTCCAGGACATCCACGACGCGCTCGCCGCGGACGGCCACGAGATCGTCGCAGCGCCCATCGACGGCCCGTTCGGCCGGACGTTCACCTTCGCCGACCCGGACGGCTACCGGATCACCCTGCACGACAAGGCCTGAGGCCGTCAGCTCCACGCCTCACGGGCGACCCGCACATCGGCGCCCGTCCGAGCCGACTCGCCGATCGCGAGACCGAGCAGATGGTCCTGGCAGGCGTCGGCCAGCGGATACGGCTCCGCGCCGTCACCGCGGGCCCACCGACCGGTGAGCTCGAGCAACGACGCGACGGCGATGTCGTCCTCCGACAGTCGCGTCCCGACCCAGGGGTTCCGGTAGACGATCCGCCCCTCGAAGGCGGCCGACACGACGTCGTTGCCTTCGAGGTTCAGGTCGACACCCGTACGGCGGTACGTGATCGGCGAGGTGAGCACCTCGGCGCCCTCGAAGCGGCGCACGGTGTCGTCGGTGAGTTCCCCGTGCGAGCCGCGGATGACGATCCGGCGCGACAGGATCGGGTTCCACCACTGGTTGTCGACGAAGTCGTACAGGCCCATCCGCCCGTCGCCGAAGTCGAGCGTCGCGATCGTCGTCGTCCGCTCTTTCGGTGCGAGGTCGTCCGACCATCCGGCCGGCGTCAACGGATCGACGAGCGGCGCGGTGAAGGTTCGTGCGGACACGATCGCCTCGGCCATGCCGGCATCCAGGAACGTCCGGATCATCGAGGTCGCGTGGTACAGGTGCGTCGACGAGACCTGCACCCCGCCGACGGCGCCGAGTGCACCCGACCGGACCACCTCGAGTCGGGCGGCGTGCCCCGGCATGTGCATGTACTGCTCGGCGACCTGCACCAGCCGGCTCGCGCCGACGTCGTGCCACAGCTTCCGCAGGCCGTCCGCGTCGGGGGCGGGCGGCGTCTCGGCGAGCACGCGCACGCCGCGCTCCACGAGCTCGGTGATCACCCCCGGCATCGCGGGCCACGTCACCGACGCGATCACGAAGTCCGGCCGGGCGGCCAGCAGGTCGTCGAGCGAGCGGTGGATCGGCACGTTCCAGCCGGCGACCCGTGCCGCCGAGGCGTCGGACCGGGCGAGCACGCCGACGGCCTGCAGCCGCTCCGGTGCCGCCGCGGCGATGCGCAGGAAGAACTCCGAGCGCCAGCCCGTGCCGATGATCGCGAATCGTGCCGGCTCTGCCATGGGACCCCTTCGTCGTGACGCTCCGAAGCGGGGCGCCCCCGGCATCCTTCAGGCCTGCCGCACCACCGTCAACCCCCGATCACTCGCCGGCGCCCAGCTTTCCGCTGAGCCGGCCGTGGAATGCGGATGCCGTGTCGTTCAACCCGACGATCGTCACCGCGGTGCCCATCCGCTCGTACTTGTTCACGATGGCGTCGAGGGCGGCGACCGTCGAGGCATCCCACACGTGCGAACGCGACATGTCGATCACGACGTTCGCCGGGTCGTCCGGGTACGAGAACTGCGTCGTCAGGTCGTTGCTGGAAGCGAAGAACAGCTCGCCGTCGACCGCATAGTGAGCGGTGGATGCCGCGGCATCCACCGTGCGCGTGACGGTCACGAAGTGCGCGACCCGCCGGGCGAACATGATCATCGCCGCGATCACGCCGAGGACGACGCCGATCGCGAGGTTGTGGGTCCAGACGGTGGCGACGACCGTGATGAGCATGACGGCGGTCTCGCTCTTGGGCATCCGGCGGAGCGTGGCCGGGCGGATGCTGTGCCAGTCGAACGTGCCGATGCAGACCATGATCATGACGGCGACGAGGGCCGCCATCGGGATGATCGCGACGATGTCGCCGAGCGCCAGCACGAGGATGAGCAGGAACACGCCGGCGAGGAACGTCGAGATGCGGGTGCGGGCACCGGAAGCCTTCACGTTGATCATCGTCTGGCCGATCATCGCGCAGCCGCCCATCCCGCCGAACGCCCCCGAGAGGATGTTCGCGGCGCCCTGGCCGAGCGATTCGCGGGTCTTCGAGGAGTGCGTGTCGGTGATGTCGTCGACGAGCTTGGCGGTCATGAGCGACTCGAGGAGCCCCACGACCGCCATCGCGAGGGCGAACGGGCCGATGATCTGCAGCGTCTCGAGCGTGAGCGGCACGTTCGGGATGAACAGGGACGGCAGGCTTTCGGGGAGTTCACCCTGGTCGCCGACGGTCGGAACGTTCCACGCGAAGACGACGACGGCCGCGGTCAGCAGCACGATGGTGACCAGGGGAGCCGGGACGGCCTTGGTGAGCCGCGGCATCGCGTAGAGGATGACGAGGCCTGCGGCCAACAGTGGCCAGACGAGCCACGGGATCCCGTTGCCGAACAGCTGCGGCAGCTGGGCGAGGAAGATCAGGATCGCGAGCGCGTTGACGAAGCCGACCATGACGCTGCGCGGGATGAAGCGCATGAGCTTCGCGACGCCCACGAGGCCGAGCAATATCTGGATGGCCCCGCCGAGGAGGACGGTCGCGATGAAGTAGTCCATCCCGTACTCGCGGACGACGGGCGCGATGACGAGCGCGACAGCTCCGGTCGCCGCCGTGATCATCGCAGGGCGACCGCCGAGGAAGGCGATCGCGACGGCCATGATGAACGACGAGAAGAGCCCGACGCGGGGGTCGACGCCCGCGATGATCGAGAACGCGATCGCCTCGGGGATGAGGGCGAGGGCGACGACGAGTCCGGCGAGGACTTCCCGCGTCAGCAGGCGCGGGCTGCGGAGGGCCTGCAGCACTGTCGGTTCGATGCGCGGGCGCACGGGAGTGGTGGCGGTCATGATGACTCCGTCGAGGAGGGGTGCGCACAGACCCGGTGCCGGCGCGGAAGAATGGGGGCGCGCAGATCGCGCACGACCAAACCTAACGTAACGTGAGGTTTGCTGTCCACCCGAGGGGAACGCATGACCGACGACACGATGCGCATCGGCGAGGTCGCCGAGCGGACCGGGCTCTCGTTCCGCACCCTCCGCCACTACGACGAGATCGGCCTCGTCACCCCGTCCGCGCGCACCGACGGCGGCTTCCGTCTCTACACGGAGGGCGACGTCGCCCGCATCCTGCTCATCCGTCGCATGAAGCCGCTGGGCTTCACCCTCGACGAGATGCGGGACCTCCTCGAGGTCGTCGACGCGATGGCGGGGGATGCCGACGACCCGCAGATCCGTGCCCGCCTCGACGGCGTCCGCGCCGAGGCCGCGGCACGGCGCGAGAAGCTCCGTCGTCAGGTCGAGATGGCCGACGAGTTCCTCGACCAGCTCGAACGGATCTGACGGACGTCAGACCGCGGTGACCTCGACGACGACGGACTGCTGAGGGTTCTGCACGGGCGGACGTACACCGACGACGGCGAGCTGACGCCCGGTCATCACGGTGTCGTGGTGCGCCCATTCGAGCGGCGACTGCGCGGGGGTCTCGACGATCCCGCCCGGCGTGACGAGCTGCACACGGTAGACGCGGTCCGCGTCGAGTCCCGGCAGGCGCACGCGGCCGGTGGGCGAGGAGATGAGCGTCTGCGTCTGCGTGATCGTGAAGAAGGCGGATGCCGCGTCCTCCGCGACGACGCCGCGGACGTCGAGCCCCGGGTCGGCCACGTCCGCGTTGACCAAGCGGCCCGTCGCGACGAGGGGGCGCACCCGTTTGGCGAGGGCGACCCACGCGCCGACGGTCGCGGCATCCGTCTCTGACAGCGTCGTGACGTCCCACTCGATGCCGAAGTGGCCGAACAGGGCGACGGCGCCGCTCATCGTGAGCGACACGGTGCGGCCGGTGGAGTGAACGTGCGGGGTCGTCAGGTGCATGCCCATCATCTCGGGCGGCACGACGAGCGCGGTGTAGCGCTGGTTCTCGAGGCGCTCGACCGGGTCGAGGCAGTCGCTGGTCCAGATGCGGTCGGTGCGGTCGAGGATGCCGAGGTCGACGCGCGCGCCGCCCGAGGCGCAACTCTCGATCTCGAGGCCCGGGTGGGCGGCCTTGAGCTCGTCGATCAGGCGGTAGACCGCGAGGGTCTGCGCATGGACGCGGGCCGCACCGCCGGGACCGGCGGCGGCGTCGACGAGGTCACGGTTGTGATCCCACTTGATGTACGCGATCGGGTACGCCGCGAGGATGTCCGAGATGACCTGGCGGATGTACGCGTAGGCCTCGGGGTGCGCGAGGTTCAGCACCTGCTGCTGACGCGCGGACGGTGGCAGGTCGGTGCGGCCGCGGAGGATCCAGTCGGGGTGCGACCGGGCGAGGTCGCTGTCGGGGTTGACCATCTCGGGCTCGAACCAGAGGCCGAACTCCATCCCCTTCGCGACGACGTGGTCGGCGATGGGATGCAGGCCGTCGGGCCAGACGGTGTCGTCGACGTACCAGTCGCCGAGGCCCGCGGTGTCGTCGCGGCGGTGACGGAACCAGCCGTCGTCTAAGACGTAGCGCTCCACGCCGATCTCCGCCGCCGCATCGGCGAGGGCGATGAGTTTGGGCAGGCGGTGGTCGAAGTAGACCGCCTCCCACGTGTTGAGGGTGATCGGCCGAGGGCGGGTGGGGTGCTGAGGGCGTGCTCGCCACTCTTCGTGGAATCGCACCGCGAGCTCGTCGAGGCCGTCTCCCCAGGAGCCGAGCAGTTCGGGCGAGGAGATCTCCTCGCCCTGCGCGAGACGGATCTCGCCGGGCAGGTAGAGCTCGCCCGCCCCGAGGAAGGACTCACCTGTCGGCATCCGCTCCGCGAAGATGCGGGAGTTGCCGCTCCAGGCAAGGTGCGCGCCGTGCACGGTGCCGCGCTCGAACCCGAACCCGGGCGTGCCGGCAGCCAGCAGCAGGGTGAAGTCCGCCCCCGGACGGCCGCGACGCGACTCACGCACGTGCGTACCGAACGTGAGCTCGTGGCGCTGGGCCGAGCGCTCCCGCAGGTGGCGCCCCGTCGTGTCGAGGATCTCGGTCGCGTCCCACGGCAGCGGCAGCGTCGTGTGCAGAGCCTGCACCGTGTAGACGCCCGCACCGTCGTTGCGGACCGTCGTCCGCGCCCGCACGAGTCCGGATGCCGTGACCCGCAGCTCGTGCCGTGCCGACAGCTGCATCTCGCTGTCGGTGAAGTGCAGCTCGAGGGTGTCCTCGGTCGCCTGCAGGTCGGTCAGGGCGAAGAGGGCGCCGACGTCCTCGCCGTCGCGGTGACCCTCGAGGGTCGGCGTTCCCGCCCAGCCGGATGCCGCGGTTCCGACGACGCCGAGGCGCACCGTGCGGTCGAGCCCGCCCGAGACCCGCTGCAGACGCGAGGCGGTCGCGAGCGAGACGAGCGTGTCGTGCGGTGCATCGCCGAGATCCGCGCCCCAGTGGACGATGGCCGCGGCGGTGTCGGGCTGCAGGTCGACGACGACGCTGGTGCCGCCGGAACGGAGGTGGACGACGCTCGCGTCGGAGGGGAGAACGGGCATCCCCCAAGTCTGTCAGTCACGCTCCGTGAACGTGCACGCACCGGACGCCGTTCCGGCCCGAGCGAGCTGCCTTTGCGCCGCCCGTGTAGGCGCCGTACAACCCGCCCGGACCACGTCCCCGACGCCACTTGTCGCGATAGCACAACCAACTTGGTGTCGTGTTGGAGGACTCCTACCGTGATTGTCGAACTTCCCTGTCCCGTCGCCGTACCCCGGCGTCCTCAGAAAGGCCAGTGATGACCGACACCGTCGTCCGCTCCTCCACCCCCGCCGCCGACAAGCGCACCCCCGCCGGCGGGGCCCCCACCGCGCCGCACAGCGCCGACGAGGCGCACGAAGCCCGCATCGACATCGACACGGTCGGCGCGATGCTCCGGGGCACGTGGGGCGGGACCCGCCTCACCGTCCGCGAACTCATCAAGGACCCCGCCTACTGGCGCATCGACGGCCAGAGCGTCGCCGAGCACCGCGAGCGCGTCATGGGCCAGGTGCGCCTCCTCGCGAAGAACGGCGGCTCGACCCGTGCCCTCCCGAAGGAGTACGGCGGCGAGGAGGACAACGGTGCCAACCTCGCGGGCTTCGAGGAGCTCGTCCTCGCCGACCCCAGCATGCAGATCAAGTCCGGTGTGCAGTGGGGACTCTTCGGCTCGGCCGTGCTCCAGCTCGGCACGAAGGAGCACCACGACCGCTGGATCCCCGACATCCGCGATGCGAAGCTCCCCGGCGCTTTCGCCATGACCGAGATCGGGCACGGATCGGATGTCGCCGCCATCGGCACGACCGCGACGTACGACCCCGACACCGAAGAGTTCGTCATCAACACCCCGTTCCGCGCGGCGTGGAAGGACTACCTCGGCAACGCGGCCGTCCACGGACAGGCCGCGACCGTCTTCGCGCAGCTGATCACGAAGGGCGTGAACCACGGTGTGCACTGCTTCTTCGTACCGATCCGCACGACCGAGGGCGAGCTGCTCCCGGGCGTGCAGAGCGAGGACGACGGCGTCAAGGGCGGGCTCAACGGCATCGACAACGGTCGTCTCGCCTTCGACAACGTCCGGGTGCCGCGCACGAACCTCCTCAACCGCTACGGCGATGTCGCCGCCGACGGCACCTACTCAAGCCCCATCGAGAGCACCGGTCGCCGCTTCTTCACGATGCTCGGCGCCCTCGTGCAGGGTCGCGTCTCGCTCGACGGTGCGGCGACGATCGCCTCGTCGCTCTCCCTGTACATCTCGCTGACGTACGGCAACCAGCGTCGTCAGTTCGACTCGGGAGCGGGCACCGACGAGGTCGTGCTGCTCGACTACGGCAAGCACCAGCGGCGCCTCCTGCCCCTCCTCGCTCAGAACTACGCGCAGTACTTCGCGCATGACGAGCTGCTGCGCACCTTCGACGGCGTCTTCGGCGGCAAGGCCGACACCCCCGCCGAGCGCGAGAACCTCGAGACCCTCGCGGCCGCGCTCAAGCCGCTCAGCACGTGGAACGCGCTGAACACGATCCAGGAGGCCCGCGAGGCCTGCGGCGGATCGGGCTTCATGGCCGAGAACCGCCTCGTCGGTCTCCGCTCCGACCTCGACGTCTACGTCACCTTCGAGGGCGACAACAACGTCCTCCTGCAGCTCGTCGGCAAGCGTCTGCTCGCCGACTTCGCCAAGCAGTTCAAGGGAGCGGATGCCGCGGCCCTCGCGAAGTTCGCCGTCGGCCAGACGGCGGGCAAGGTCTTCCACGGTGCGGGCCTCCGCAGCCTCGGTCAGACCGTCGCCGATTTCGGATCGACGGCCCGCTCTGTCGAACTCGGCCTGCGGGCCGAGCAGCAGCACGAACTGCTGGCCGGACGCGTCGAGCAGATGGTCGCCGACATCGCCGGCGCGCTGCGCCCGGCATCCAAGCTCCCGGCCGACCAGGCCGCTGCGCTGTTCAACCAGCACCAGGCCGAGCTCATCGAGGCGGCACGGGCGCACGGTGAGCTGCTGCAGTGGGAGGCGTTCTCGGATGCGGTGAAGGGGACCGCCGACGAGAGCACACGTCAGGTCCTCACGTGGCTGCGCGACCTCTTCGGGCTGCACCTCATCGAGAAGCACCTCGCGTGGCACCTCATCAACGGACGACTGTCGACCCAGCGCGGTGCGGCGGTGTCGAAGTACATCGACCGCCTGTGCGCGCGTCTGCGCCCCCATGCGCAGGACCTCGTCGACGCGTTCGGCTTCGCTCCCGAGCACGTGCGTGCACCCATCGCGTCGGGCATCGAGCGGCAGCGACAGGACGAGGCGCGCGCCCACTACGCCGACCTCGCGGCGCGCGGCGAGGCACCTGTGCCGGAGAAGTCGCTCACGGCGAAGTGAGCGTCGGGGGCCGTCGATAGCCTGAGCGCGTGGATATGCGTCTCGGGCCCGACGGCCTCCTTCGTTGCGGCTGGGTCGGCGACGACGCCGAGTACCGTCGGTATCACGACGAGGAGTGGGGTCGCCCCCTGCACGGCGATCGGGCCCTCTTCGAGAAGATGAGCCTCGAGGGGTTCCAGGCGGGGCTCTCGTGGATCACGATCCTCCGCAAACGACCCCGCTTCCGCGAGGTGTTCGCCGGCTTCGATCCCGAGACCGTGGCCGCCTTCGACGAGTCCGACGTCGAGCGCCTCATGGGGGATGCCGGCATCATCCGCAACCGGGCGAAGATCCTCGCCACCATCGGCAACGCGAGACTCGTCACCGACATGGCCCCGGGCGAGCTCGACGCCTTCATGTGGTCCTTCGCCCCGGCATCCCATCGTCGGCCGGCCTCGTTCGCGGAGGTGCCGGCCACGACGACGGAGTCCGACGCGATGTCGAAGGCCCTGCGCAAGCGGGGATTCCGATTCGTCGGCTCCACGACGATGTATGCGCTCATGCAGTCGTCGGGGATGGTCGACGATCACGTCGTCGGATGCCATCGCGCGGGGTCGCCCTTGTCCGAGGGGTCCGGTTCCCGGGAACATGTGGAGACGGCGGCGGAAGGGTGAACATGGCAGGGTACGAGATCACCGAGATCGGCGGGCTCGACCGGTGGCGCGACCACTTCGGCGGATTCGTCCCGGCACGCTCGCGCGACGGTCGGCGCGTCGTCGACCACGAACTCGCGATGCAGTACATCGGGCTGACCGCCAACGCGCTCGAACCGGGTGAGGAGGCCGGCTACTGGCACTCCCACTCGCAGGTCGAGGAGCTCTACGTCTTCCTCGAGGGGCGCGGCCAGATGGGGCTGGACGACGACCTGGTCGACGTGGGGCCCGGCTCGGTCGTCCGCGTGGGACAGGGAGTGTGGCGGACGTGGCGCGCCCACCCCGACAGCCCCGGTCAGCTCCGCTGGCTGTGCATCCGCGCCGGCGGCGAGGAGCTCCCCGGGGTGCCGTCTGATTCGACGCGCGACGAGCGGCCGATGCCGTGGTCGACGCCGGAGGGGTGAGTCGTGGCATCCGACAGTCACGTCGCTGACGCGCACGACGTCATCCGCGTCCTCGGCGCGCGGGAGAACAACCTCAAGGACGTCGACGTCGAGATCCCCAAACGACGCCTGACGGTGTTCACCGGCGTGAGCGGGTCGGGCAAGTCGTCGCTCGTGTTCGGGACGATCGCCGTCGAATCGCAGCGTCTCATCAACGAGACGTACCCGACGTTCGTCCAGCAGTTCATGGCTCAGCTGAGCCGTCCCGACGTCGACGGACTCGAGAACATCAGTCCCGCGATCATCGTCGACCAGGAGCGGATGGGAGCCAACGCGCGGTCGACGGTCGGTACCGTGACCGACGCGTATGCGATGCTGCGCCTGCTCTTCAGCAGGCTCGGCCAGCCGCACATCGGATCACCGCAGGCGTTCTCGTTCAACATCCCGTCCGCTCCGGGTGCCGACACCGTCACCGGCGGCATGTGTCCGCGCTGCGAGGGGCTCGGCGAGGTGAGCGACGTCGACCTCGACGAGCTGTTCGACAGTTCGAAGTCCCTCTCCGACGGAGCGATCACCGTTCCCGGCTACAACGTGGACGGGTGGATGGTGCGGATCTTCACCGAGTCCGGGTTCCTGGATGCCGCGAAGCCGATCGCCGCCTATTCGGCGGATGAGCGCGCGGACTTCCTCTACAAGGAGCCCACGAAGGTGAAGCTCCAGAACATGAACATGACCTACGAGGGTCTCGTTCCGAAGATCACGAAGTCGTTCCTTCAGAAGGACCGTGAAGCGCTGCAGCCGCACATCCGCGCGTTCGTCGACCGTGCCGTGAAGTTCCTGCCGTGCCCGGACTGCGGTGGCAGCCGTCTGAACGAGGGCGCGCGCTCCTCGAAGATCGGCGGCGTCGATATCGCACAGGTCTCGGCGATGCAGATCACCGATCTCTCGGCCTGGCTCGACACCGTCGACCCGACCTCCATCGGTCCGCTGCTCTCGTCGCTCAAGCGGGTCATCGCCTCGTTCATCGACATCGGCCTCGGCTACCTCTCACTCGATCGCTCATCCGGCACCCTCTCGGGCGGCGAGGCGCAGCGCACGAAGATGATCCGACACCTCGGCTCGGCGCTGACGGACGTCACCTACGTCTTCGACGAGCCGACGGCGGGACTCCATCCCCACGACATCCAGCGCATGAACGAGCTGCTCCTGTTGCTGCGCGACAAGGGCAACACCGTCCTCGTCGTCGAGCACAAGCCCGAGGTCATCGCGATCGCCGACCACGTCGTCGATCTGGGACCGCAGGCGGGTTCTCGCGGCGGTCGGATCATGTACGAGGGGGATGTCGCGGGTCTCCGCGCCTCCGACACCCTGACGGGGCGGCACCTCGACCACCGCGCCGCCCTGAAGGCGAGCACGCGCACCGCGACCGGATCCCTGTCTGTCCGGGGTGCAACGCAGCACAACCTCACCGGCGTCGACGTCGACATCCCGCTCGGGGTGCTCACGGTCGTCACGGGCGTCGCGGGTTCGGGCAAGTCGTCGCTCATCCACGGGAACGTCCCCGCCTTCGACGATGTCGTGGTCGTGGACCAGTCGCCGATCAAGGGATCGCGCCGCTCGAGCCCCGCCACCTACACGGGGGTGCTCGACGGCATCCGCTCTGCGTTCGCCAAGGCCAACGGCGTCAAACCGTCGCTGTTCAGCGCGAACTCCGAGGGGGCGTGTCCCGCCTGCAAGGGGCTCGGCGTCATCATCACGAACCTCGGCTACACGCAGAGCGTCGAGACGCGCTGCGAGGTGTGCGACGGGTCGGGGTTCAGCGACGCCGTCCTGGAGTACACGCTCGACGGCAAGAACATCGCCGAGGTCCTCGCGATGTCAGCGGAGGAAGCCCACGGGTTCACGACCGGACCGGCGAAGACGACTCTCGCCAGGATGATCGACGTGGGTCTCGGGTACATCACCCTCGGGCAGGCGCTGAACACCCTGTCGGGTGGCGAGCGACAGCGCCTGAAGCTCGCGATCGCCATGGCGAAGAAGGGTGCGATCTACGTCCTCGACGAGCCGACCACGGGTCTGCACCTCGCCGACGTCGACAACCTGCTCGCCCTGCTCGACCGATTGGTGGATGCCGGCAACTCCGTCATCGTCATCGAGCACCATCAGGCGGTCATGGCCCACGCGGACCACCTCATCGACCTCGGGCCCGGCGCGGGACGAGACGGCGGGCGCATCGTCTTCGAGGGGACGCCGGCGGCGCTGGCGGAGGGGCGGTCGACGCTGACGGGCGAACACCTGGCCCGGTACGTCGGGGCCGTCTGACGCGGCTCAGCCCCGTCGGACGAAGAAGCATAGATGGGGAGAAGTCCCCACGTCACGCGCTCGCCCTCGATTCGTCACTCATTTATCCTTAATGGCGTCCACACCTCGACGCACCCGGCCTGTCCTGCCGAGTGCCGTCGGCACTGCACGCATGTCTGCCTGGGGGAGTCAGAGCGCTCATGATGTCATTCGGCTGGTTGCGATCCCGCCCCAAGACGTTCGCGTCGATCAGTGCGGTGACCGCGGCCGTCGTGGCTGTCAGCGTCCTCGCTCTCACCTACGAGGGTGAGCCGACGACCGAGGTCGACCTCAACGACGGCGGCGTGTGGCTGACCAAGCAGACGAGCCTGCTCGTCGGGCACTTCAACAATGAGTCGCGCATCCTCGACGGCGGTCTCCGCACGCTGTCGGCCGACTACGACATCCAGCAGGCCGGTAACCGCGTCCTCGTCACGGACCAGACCGAGAACACGGCGACGGCGATCGACCCCGCGCGGGTCGTCCTGTCCGACAGCGCCGACCTCGCATCCGGTGCGAAGACCGTCCTCGGCGGACCGACGGTCGCGACGGTCGACGGTGACGGCGGGCTCCGCGCGGCACCCTTCACGTCCATCGCCGCCGTCGGCAAGGAATCGGGCGACCCGATCGCCAAGCTCGGCAAGGGGGCTGTCGTCACCGTCAGCACCGCGGGCATCGTGTACGCCGTCTCTCCCGAGACGGGCAAGCTCTTCGCCTACGCGCCCGGCGCGGACGGCAGCTTCGTGCAGACGGCGGAGCGCGATCTCGAGGGGATCGACAAGGGCGACGAGCTCGCGATCAGCGCGGTCGGCGGCGTGAGTGTCGTCCTCGACCGGACCACGTCGGTGCTCTATTCGAGCGACGGCCTGCAGACGGAGGTTCCGAAAGACGCGGTGCTCCAGCAGCCGTCCAACGTGACCGACTCCGTCACCCTCGCCACCCCGACGCAGCTGGTGCGTGTCCCGCTCGGCGGCGGGGATGCCGTCGTGAAGGATGCCGAAGGCGGCGGAGGCAACCCGGCGCAGCCGGTCCACGTCGCCGGCTGCGCCTACGGCGCGTGGTCCGGAACCGGCGCATTCATCCGTGACTGCGACGGCGAGGAGAACGACCTCGCCAAGACGATCAAGGGCGTCGACGGCAAGAGCGATCTCCGCTTCCGTGTGAACCGCGACGTGGTCGTGCTGAACGACGTCTTCGGCGGCGGCGCGTGGATGGCCAGCGACGCGCTGCAGCAGGTGGACAACTGGGAGGACATCACTCCTCCCGAGGGCGAGGGCGAAGAGGAGGAGGAGACGACCGAGGAGACGATCCAGACGACTCTCCCCGAGCGGAGCGAGCAGAACACGCCGCCCGTGGCCGAGGACGACCGCTATGGCGTTCGTCCGGGCCGCACCACGGTGCTCCCGGTCCTCGAGAACGACCTCGACGCAGACGGCGACGTGCTCGTCGCCAAGGTCGTCACACCGCCGTCGACCGGCGAGGTCATCCCCATCTACAACGGCACCGCCCTCCAGATCGCGATGCCCGAGGACGCGACCGGGACGACGAACTTCACCTACGAGGTCTCGGACGGCCGCGGGGGCAAGGACAGCGCCCGGGTCTCGCTGACGGTGAAGCCGCTCTCCGAGAACTCCCCCCCGGTGCAGAAGCGCAAGACGGCCATCACCGTCGAGACGAACGGTGTCGTCTCGTACAACGTCCTCAGCGACTGGGTCGACCCGGACGGCGACGACATCTTCCTCCAGTCGGTCAGCCCCGACGGCGGCGACGAGGCCGAGTTCACTCCGGACGGTCAGATCACGTACCGGGCGATCGGCGGTACTCAGGGCCGCAAGGACGTCCCGATCTCCGTCTCGGACGGGAGCGAAAGCACTGCCGGAGTGGCGCGGTTCGACATCCGTCCTCTCGGCACGACGTTGCCGGTCACGAACGCCGATCACGTCGTGACGCGTCCCGATCGTCCCGTCACGGTGCGTCCGTTGACGAACGACACGAGCACGGGCAGCGAGCAGCTGCGCCTGACCCGCGTGGACGACGTCGAAGGGGGGACGGTCGGCCGCGACTACCCCGACAAGTCGTTCACGTTCCGGTCGTCGAAGGTCGGCACGTACTACGCGACCTACCTCGCATCCGCGGGCCCCAACTCCGCTCCGGGCATCGTTCGCATCGACGTCCTTCCCGAAGAGGATGCCGACGTCGCCCCCATCGCGGTGCGCGACGTCGCACTCCTGCCCGCCGGCGGAGACGTGCTCGTCAATGTGCTCGGCAACGACACCGATCCGCAGGGCGGCATCCTGGTCGTCCAGTCGGTCTCGGTCGACGAGGATGCCGGTGTCGCCGCCGCCGTCCTCGGTCACGAGACCGTGCGCGTCAGCGACCAGGCGTCGCTCGACAAGCAGGTCCGCTTGACCTACACGATCTCCAACGGGGAGCAGTCCGCGCAGGGCGAGATCATCGTCATCCCGGTGCCCGCACCCGAGAAGCTCCGGCCGCCGATCGCCGTCGACGACGAGGTCGTCGTGCGCGCCGGCGACGTCGTGACCATCCCGGTGATGGACAACGACTACAGCCCGAACAACAGCGAGATCCACGTCTCGCCGGACCTCGTCCCCCCGCTCATCGACGAAGCCGACGGCGACCTGTTCGTCTCGGAGGACACGTTGCGCTTCCGCGCCGGGCCCGAAGCGAAGACGGTCAACGCGACCTACGAGGTCGTCGACGAGACCGGTCAACGGGATGCCGGCTACGTCACCATCCGCATCCTGCCCCGCGACGACAAGGCGAACGCCGCTCCGCGTCCCCGCGACGTGACCGTCCGGACCCTCAGCAACTCGGCCGTGACGGTGCCCATCGACCTCAACGGGATCGACGCGGACGGCGACTCGGTCGAACTCGTCGGGCTCGCGTCGGCGCCGCAGAAGGGGCAGGTCTCGGCGATCGAGGCGGACTCCTTCACCTACACGGCGTTCGAGGACTCCGTCGGCGTCGATCGATTCCAGTACCGGGTGCGTGACGCCCTCGGCAAGGAGGCGACCGCGACCGTCGAGGTCGGCGTCGCCCCGTCTCCCACCACCAACCAGGCCCCGTATGCGGTGCGCGACTCGATCACCATGCGTCCGGGACGGACGGTGGCCGTCGACGTGCTGAAGAACGACTCGGACCCCGACGGCGATAAGTTCGGCTTCGCCGAGAACGCCGTCGAGGCTGCGGACGTCCCGGGTCTGAGCGCGAAGGTGTCGGGACAGCAGCTCCTGATCACGGCCCCCGACGAGCCGATGCAGACGAGCGTGCTCTACACGATCGCCGACGAGCGCGGCCTCAGCGCGACGACGTCCGTGCAGGTCACGGTCGATCCCGACGTTCCCCTCGCCCGCCCCATCGCGCGGGACGACCGCGTCCTGCCGGAGCAGGTGCAGGAGGACGGCAGCGCGGTGGTCGACGTGCTCGCGAACGACGACGACCCCGACGGCACGCGTTCCGCGCTGAAGGTGTCGCTCGGCACCGGCGGTGAGGCGGCCCGCGTCGGATCCGGCGGTCAGGTCAGTCTGGACATCACCGACGAGCGTCAGCTCATCACCTACTTCGTCACCGACGAGGATGATCAGGTCGCCGCGGCCTTCATCCACGTCCCGTCGTTCCAGGACCTGCCCCCGACCCTGATCTCGACCGAGCCCGTCACGGTCAAAAGCGGTGAGACGATCGAGCTTCCGCTGTCCGAATACGTCCGTGCGTCCGGTGGCGGGAATGTCGTGATCACCGAGGCGGAGAAGGTGGCCGCTGCGCACAGCAACGGTGCGAACCTCGTCAAGGACGAGTCGACGCTGACCTACACCTCGGCGGAGCGCTACTTCGGTTCGGATGCCCTGACCTTCGAGGTCACCGACGGGAACGGTCCCGACGACGCGGAGGGCCGCAAGTCCACCCTCTCCATCCCGATCACGGTGCTCCCGCCCGACAACGTCCCGCCGACCATGACCGGCGCGTCGATCTCGGTGGCGCCGGGTGAGGAACCGACGACCCTCGGTCTGCGGGAGCTGGCCTCCGATCCCGACCCGGGCGACATGGACAAGCTCCAGTTCTCGCTCGCGTCCGACGCCCCCGGCGGCATCGACGCCTCGATCGACGGGCAGACCCTGCGGGTGTCCGCTCAAGCGGACGTCAAGAAGGGCACCCGGTTCTCGCTCACGGTGCGCGCCACCGACGGTCAGACGGAACCCGTCGATGCGAACATCCAGGTGACGGTCACCGCCTCCACGCGCGAGCTCCCCTCCGTGAACGACGACGTCGTGGCACAGGCGGATCAGGGCGAAACCGTGTCGATCGACGTGCTGAAGAACGACGTCAACCCGTTCCCCGAGAAGCCTCTCGAGATCGTCAGCACGCAGATCGAGACGGGCGCGGTGACCTCCGTCGACGTGTCGGGCGGCTCCGTCAGCGTGACCACGGACAAGGACTTCGTCGGGAACGTGGTCGTCCGGTACACCGTGCAGGACGCGACGGGCGACGCCGATCGACGTGTCGACGGCCGCATCCGCATCACGGTCCAGGGGCGCCCCGATGCGCCCGGCAAGCCCACCGTCACGACGGTCGAGAGCCGCACGGTGGTTCTCAGCTGGACGCCCCCGGTCGACAACGGCCGCCGGATCGAGAAGTACACCGTGACCTCGACGGCCGGTGGGTACACCCGCGACTGCCCGTCGACGACGTGCACCCTGGACGGGCTCACGAACAACGTCGAGTACAACTTCGTGGTGACGGCGACCAACAGCGTCGGCGAGTCCGAGCCGTCGGTGCCGTCTGAGACCGCCCGACCCGACGTGCGGCCCGACCAGCCCGCTCCGCCGGCCTTGACCTTCGGCGACCGCAGCCTCGACGTCAGCTGGACGGCGCCGCGCACCGAGGGCTCGCCGGTCGAGAGCTACACGCTCGAGATCTCGCCCGCGCCGCCGTCCGGGGTCGCGCAGCGGACCGGCGTCACGACGACCCGCGTCACGTGGGATGGTCTGCAGAACGGCGTCGAGTACCAGGTCCGCGTCCGCGCGCACAACCGTGCGCCCGAGCCGTCTGACTTCTCGCAGTGGTCCGCCGGGGAGATCCCCGCGGCCCCGCCGGCGACGGCCGGCGCGCCCACGGTGGCGCGGATGGAGCCCGTCGGCAACCGCGCGCAGATGCGCGTCTCGTGGAACCAGCCGGCCGAGAACGGCGACGCCATCTCGGGGTACGAGCTCCGCGTCATCCGCGGCGGCAGCGTGGTCGACACTCTGTCGGTCTCGGCGGGACAGACGAGCCAGGCCGTCGTCGTCGACACGTCGGAGACGAATTACACCTACAGCATCCGCGCCCGCAACAAGGCGGGCTGGGCGGAGTGGAGTGCGCCGTCCGCGCCGCGCCGCGCCTTCACGCCGCCGGGAGCGCCGACCGGTGTGACCGCGGGTGAAGGGGACAACCGGGTCACCGTGCGGTGGCAGCCGGGTGCGTCCAACGGAGCCAGCTCGAGTGAGATCCAGTACCAGTACAACGTCGGCGGCGGTTGGCGAGCGGACTGGGTTCAGGGTGGCGGCTCGGGTACCTCTGGCACGATCGGCAACGGCGCGGTGAACAACAACGGCGCCTACACGGTGCAGATCCGCGCCGTGGCCACCGCCGACGGCACGACCTACGAGGGTGCGGCGTCAGCGGCATCCAACCAGGTCCGTCCTTATGGGCAAATCGGGAACCCGTCGGCGAGTGCCAACCGCGTCGGGGACGGCCAGACGATCCGCATGAGCTGGTCCTCGCCTGGACCCAACGGGCGGCCGGTCACGACCGAGATCCGCACGGGAGATGGACGAGGCTGGCGAACGGTCGCCGCGTCCGGCACCGAGGACTACGCGCTCGGTTACAGCGTGACGCGGACCATCGAGGTGCGCACCAGCGCCGCGGGCAGCACCACGACGACGGCGCAGGCGAGTGCGACGACGGTCGATGCGCCGCCGCCGCCGCAGCCGCGGGTGTGGGTCACGCAGGGATCGGCCGACGGGAACTGCGTCAACGGATGCCGCCGCTACAACGTCCACTGGGAGAACCTCAACATCGGAACCCGGACCGTCACGTGCGTGAGTGACAACGATGGAGCTTTCTCCAGCTACGGACGGATCAACTTCAACGGCGCAGGCAGCCAGGAACTGACCTGCCACGTTGGTCGAGACGGTCAGAACGTTTGGGTCGACATCGAAGGATGGGGCGATGGCGTCGACACCGAGAAAACCTTCTGGCCACGGCCGTGAACACCTTCGAGAGCAAGGACTGAACGAATGAGCATGACCCCTGAACAGGCGGCCTGGTTCCGCGACACGTTCACGCGCCTCGTCGACAACGTCGACCAGGCCCTGATGGGCAAGCGCGAGGTGGTCGGCCTCGTGCTGGCCGCGATGCTCGCCGAGGGCCACGTCCTCCTCGAGGACGCTCCCGGTACGGGAAAGACGAGCCTCGCGAAGGCGCTCGCCGCGAGCGTGCAGGGCACGTCCACCCGCATTCAGTTCACGCCCGACCTGCTGCCTTCCGACGTGACCGGTGTCACGATCTACGACCAGCAGAACCACAAGTTCGAATTCCACAAGGGACCCGTCTTCTCGTCGATCGTCCTCGCCGACGAGATCAACCGCGCCTCGCCGAAGACGCAGTCGGCCCTCCTCGAGGTCATGGAGGAGTCGCGGGTCACCGTCGACGGCGTGCCGCACGAGGTGGGCCGCCCGTTCCTCGTCATCGCGACGCAGAACCCGATCGAGCAGGCGGGTACCTACAAGCTGCCCGAGGCCCAGCTCGACCGCTTCATGATCAAGACGTCGATCGGCTACCCCTCGCTCGCCGTCGCCGAGCGCATCCTCGCCGGCGATGTCGACCGCAACCCGTCCGGCAAGCTGAGTCCCGTCATCACGACGAAGGCCGTCGCCGACATGGCCGACCTCGCGGCGACCGTCCACGTCGACCCCGCCGTTGCCCGCTACGCGGCGCAGCTGGTTGAGGCCACCCGCGAGTCGGATGCTACGAAGCTCGGCGTCTCGGTCCGCGGTGCGATCT
The DNA here is from genome assembly GCF_900102005.1 of Microbacterium sp. LKL04. NCBI lineage: Bacteria > Bacillati > Actinomycetota > Actinomycetes > Micrococcales > Microbacteriaceae > Microbacterium > Microbacterium sp. LKL04. Next base: position 2,671,265 of record NZ_LT627736.1, read on the forward strand.
CGATGATGCGCATCGCGCGCGTCGTCGCGGCATCGCAGGGCCGTCACTACGTCATCCCCGATGACGTCAAGGCGCTCGCCGCGCCGGTATGGACCCACCGCCTCGTCCTCGACCCCGAGGCCGAGTTCTCGGGCACGACGTCGGAGTCCGTCATCGAGCGCGCTCTCACGCAGGTCGAGGCGCCTCTCGCGAGGGCGTCGGCCTGATGACGATGACGCCGGAGACGGTCGCCGCGCCGGACGCGCCCGGCCCCTCCGGCGCGCCCGCGGACACCGTCGAGGACGCTCCCGCCTTCGCCGCGCGTCAGGCGACGCGGGGCGAGAAGTTCCGAGAGGATGCCGCGGTCTGGGCGCGCCGCGCCGGTGCGCGGATCTCCGTCGTCGCCGCCGTCATCCAGGTCACCGGCTGGGTGGTCATCGCCGTGGCGATCGTCCTGTGGATCGCGGCGCTTACGCTCGGGTGGCAGGAGGCGTTCGTCGCGGCCATCGTGGCGACCGTCCTCGCGCTCCTGTGCGTGGGCTTCCTGTTCGGTCGGACGGCGTACGACGTGGACCTCGATCTCACGCGCACCCGCGTCGTGGTGGGGGAGCGGGCCGTCGGCGCGCTGAAGCTGGCGAACCGCACCTCCCGCGCCCTGCTTCCCTCCGAGATCGTCCTGCCGGTCGGGTCCGGGCGGGGGGTGTTCCAGGTGCCGCGCCTGCAGGCGGGCGAGGAGCACGAGGAGCTGTTCGCGATCCCCACGACCCACCGGGCGGTCCTCTCCGTCGGGCCCGTCAGCGTGCTCCGCGGCGACCCGCTGGGCCTGTTCGAGCGCACCCACGACCGGCGCCAGGCCGTCGACCTGTTCGTGCACCCGCGCACGCTCCCGCTCGAGGGGCTCTCGCTCGGTCTGATGCGCGACCTCGAGGGGCTGCCCGACCAGCACCTGGCCCGCGACGACGTGTCGTTCCACGCGCTCCGCGACTATCAGCCGGGCGATGACCTGCGGCACGTCCACTGGAAGTCCACGGCCCGCACCGGCACCCTCATGGTCCGCGAGTACGAGCAGACCCGCCGGTCGCACTTCGTCGTCGCGCTGTCGACCCATCCCGGAGAGTACCGGGATGCCGACGAGTTCGAGACGGCGATCTCGGTCACCGGGTCGGTGGGCCTCCGGGCGCTCCGCGATTCGCGCTCCCTCGACGTCCGCACGTCCGAGGGCAAGATCCGAGCCGAGACGGGTCGCCGCTTCCTCGACTCGCTCTCCGCCCTCGAGACGACGAAGCCCCGCGATGGCGGGATCGTCGCCCTCGCCGGCATCCTGGCCGCCCATTCCCCGGATGCCGCCGTCGCCGTCCTCATCTGCGGGTCCACGGTCGACGCGGGCCAGATCCGGTTGGCGTGCTCCCGCGTGCCGTTCGGAGTGCGCACCATCGCGGTCATCGCGGACAGCCGCCTCGAATCCCCCGCGCTGCGCCGCGTGGGCGACGCCGACGTCGTCGCCCTCGGGCACCTCGACCAGCTCCCGAACGCCCTCCGCAAGGTACTCTCGTGAACCGTCTCGCCTTCCTGCTGCTGCCCGGCATGACCTGGCGCCGTGTCGTCGCGGACGTCGGTGCCGTGGTCCTCCTCCTGACGGTCGCGATCATCGGCTTCGCCGCCACCTTCGACGGCACGTCTTACCTGGTCGCGGCGATCGGTGCGCTCCTGCTGGGTCTCGTGCTCGCGTGGGTCGGGGCGCGCTGGCGCTGGGGGGTCCTCACCCTCACGGGCGCGACAGTCGCGGTGTACTTCCTCTTCGGCGGCGCGCTCGCCCTGCCGCACACGACCTTCCTCGGAGTCATTCCGACGCTCGAGACCTGGCGTCAGCTCGCGGTCGGCGTCGTGACCTCGTGGAAGGACCTGCTCACCACGGTGCCGCCGGTGGACCCCGGCGACGGACACTTGATCGTGCCGTTCCTCCTGACGCTCGTCGCGTCGGTGCTCACCGCATCGCTCGCGCTCCGGCTGCGGCGTGCGGCGTGGGCGCTGATCCCCGCCTCCCTCTACATCGCGGGCGAGATCCTCCTCGGCACCGCTCAGACCGTCGCCCCGATCGTGCAGGGCGTCCTCTTCGCCGTCGTCGCCGTCGTCTGGCTCGCGCTGCGGACGATGTGGAGCCCGGAGCGCACCGCCGTCGAAGCGGCGACGCCGGGAGCGGATGCCTCGCGCGCCGCACGACTGCGTCGCCTCATCTCGGGCGGCGTCGTCCTCGCTCTCGCGACGGGTGCAGGCGCCGCGGTGGCGGCGACCGCCGCACCCCCCACGCAGCGTTACATCCTGCGGGACTTCGTCGTCCCGCCCTTCGACATCCACGACTATGCGAGCCCGCTGCAGGCCTGGCGCAAGTACGTCCGCGATTACACGACCGATCCGCTGTTCACCGTCACCGGCCTCCCGGAGGACGGCCGCGTGCGCCTCGCGACGATGGATTCCTACGACGGCATCGTCTACAACGTCGCCGAGGACGGTGCGGGTTCGTCGAGTGCGTTCACTTCCATCCGCTCCAACATGTCGCCGCAGGCGGAGGGGACCGAGACGAAGGTGCGCGTCGACATCGAGAACCTCTCCGGTGTCTGGCTGCCGACGGTCGGTTCCGCTCGCGAGTTCGATTTCGCCGGGACGCGCGCGACCGACCTCCGTCGTGGTGCGCACTTCAACGACGGCACGGGGACGGCCGTGACCACCTCGGGTGTCCGATCGGGTGACGCGTACACGATCGACACGATCGTTCCCCCGGTCGTGAAGGATGAGCAGCTCTCGGAGACCCCCTTTGCGTCGCTGAAGATGCCCAAGCAGGCGGGCATCCCGCAGGCGCTCAGCGAGATCGCCTCGGACGCCACGGAGGATGCCGAGACGCCGATCGACCGGGCGCGGGCGCTCGAGACCTATCTCCAGACGGACGGCTACTTCAGCCACGGTCTTGCGAGCGACGTCTACTCGCCCTCCGGTCACGGTGCGGCGCGCATCTCGATGCTCGTCTCGAACGAGCAGATGATCGGCGACGACGAGCAGTACGCCGTCGCCATGGCCCTCATGGCGACGCAGCTCGGCATGCCGGCGCGCGTCGTCATGGGCTGGCACCCCGACCAGGACGAGAAGGATGCCGGTGGCGTCTTCACTGCGACGGGCGAGAACGTCCACGCGTGGGTGGAGATCGCGTTCGAGGGTGTCGGCTGGGTGCCGTTCGACCCGACCCCCGACGAGGACAACGAGCCGAGCCAGCAGAACACCAAGCCGCGAGCGAACCCCAAGCCGCAGGTGCTGCAGCCGCCGCCGCCCGCTCAGGAGCCCGCGGAGCTTCCGCCGGCACTGGCCGAGGAGCGCGATCAGGACGAGCAGCCCGACTCCGGTCTCGGGTGGCTGGGGCCCGTGCTGCTGTGGACGGCGGTCGGTCTGGGCGGCATCCTCCTGCTCCTGTCGCCCTTCCTCGTGATCGGTGGGATCAAAGCCGCGCGGCGTACGCGCCGCCTGCACGCGGAGCGCACCGCGGATCGCGTGTCGGGCGGGTGGGACGAACTCGTCGACCGCGCCGTCGACTACCGCATCAGCGTCCCGCCGGGGTCCACGCGAGCCGAGAGCGCGGTCGTCGTCGGCGAGTCGTTCGACGGTGCCCGCGTTGCGACCCTCGCGCAGCAGGCCGACGCCGACGTCTACGGTCCCGGCGACCCCAGCCCCGAGGACGTCGACGCGTTCTGGCGCGAGGTCGACGAGATCGTTGCAGGCATGGCCGGCGGAGCGACGTTCTGGCAGCGCCTGCGAGCGCGGCTGAGTCTTCGGTCGCTGCGACGCGACCGGACGAATCTGTGGGCGAGTCTTTCGACGATGGTCCGGACGCGACGACGATGACCGAGCGTCACCCGGCGACGATGCTCCACCGCATCCTCGCCGTCGTCATCGACTCCGTGATCGCGGGAGTCGTCGTCGCGCTCGTCTCGGGTGTGGTCGTGACCGCGTCGGTCCTCACCGGTAGCGCCGTGCCGGTTCTCGTCCTGGTCCCTGCGGTCATCGTCGCCGCGATCGTCTGGTTCCTGATCCACACGGCGCTCCAGGGTCGACGCGGATCGCTCGGCATGAGGTTCATGGGTCTCGCGCTCGCGCACTCTGCGGACGACGCCGGCCTCGGTTTCGGACGTGCACTCGGGCGCAACCTGATCTGGGGACTGACCGGCAGCGTCCTCGTCGGGCTGTTCTCGCCCCTGTTCGACCCCTCGCGGTGGCGACGCGGGTGGCACGACATCGCATCCGGTGCCGTCGTGGTCGACGTCAGCCGCGTCGAACGGCCCGACCGGGTGCAGGCGGCGCCGGCCTCCCCTCCGGCCGCCGACCTCGCCCCTGCCCCTGCCCTGGCACTGTCGCCGGAGCCTGTGCTCGCGGCGGCGCCCGCCCCGGTCGTCGCTCCCGCGCCCGCGCCCGCGGCGCCCGCGCTGCAGGGTGCCGCCCTGCCGGCACCCGCGTGGGCCCCGGCATCCCCTCCGGCGAACCGGCGCATCCCTCGGACGCTGCCGGTCGACGTCATCTCGACCGTTCCCGGGGTTCCCCACCGCGACGGAAAGCCCGATGCGGTGGAGCACGCGGCTCCGCCGGTCATCGCGATCCTCCGCTGGGATGACGGCACCCGTCACAACGTCTACGAGCCGAGCCTGTTCGGCCGCGGCCCCGGACATCAGGAGGGACGTCGCAGCGTCGCCGTGCGCGATGAGACGCTCTCGATGTCCAAGACCCACTTCGAGGTGGGCGTCGACGCCACGGGAACCTGGATCGTCGATCGGCACTCCCTCAACGGCGTCGTGATCGTCCGCGGCGGCCAGCCGCAACGGCTCGCGCCCGGAGAACCCGCGCGCATCTGGTCGGGCGACGTCCTCGAGGTCGGCGACCGGAGCTTGACGGTGGAGAGCGCCCGATGATCGCGATCGACGTGGAGATCGGAGCGGCGACGCATCCGGGCCTGCGGCGACGCGTCAACGAGGATTCGCATCTGGCGGAGTACCCGCTGTTCCTCGTCGCCGACGGCATGGGCGGTCACGACGCGGGAGCCGCAGCGAGCTCCGCCGTCGTCACCGAGTTCCGCACCCTCGTCGGCCGCGACTCCGTCGGCATCGAGGAGATGCGGGGCGCCCTCGCCCGGGCACGTGCCGCCGTACTCCGGATCAGCCATGAGGGGCGTGCGGCCGGCACGACCCTCACCGGCGTCGCGGTCACCGAGGTCGGCGGGCACGGCTACTGGCTCACGATCAACGTGGGCGATTCGCGCACCTACCGGTACGCGGAAGGTGAGCTCGAGCAGATCAGCGTCGATCATTCCGTCGTCCAGGAACTCATCGACGCGGGCGAGCTGACCGGCGAAGCGGCAGGCCGCGATTCGCGGCGCAACGAGATCACCCGCGCGATCGGCGCCGGCAGCGGCGGTGAGGCCGACTTCTGGCTCGTCGCGGCCGAACCGGGGGACCGCATGCTCATCTGCTCGGACGGGCTGTCGGGCGAGGTTCCCGAAGAGCGCATCAGCGGCATCCTGCGAGATGTGAGCGACCCCGGCGAAGCGGCGACCCGCCTCGTTCACGAGGCGATGCTCCACGGCGGTCGCGACAACATCACGGCTGTCGTGGTCGATGCCGTCCGCGTGTCAGGGCAGGATGATGATGCGTACGACACGTCGCCCGCGGGCCGCGTGTCGCACGCCGACGAGGACACACGGCCGCGTGCAGCGGCAGGAGGAGACGCCTGATGCGCTCTGTGCGATACCGGCCTGACGGCAACGCCGAGGCGTGGCGTGCTGCCGTGACCGGATCCGCGCTCGCTGTGCTGCCGCCGGCGGTCACCCCGCACGCGGTCGAGGGCGTCTGGCGTCGCCTGGACGGCGGGGGCATCGGTGCCGTCCTCGAGTCCCTGACCGGCGCGTTCGGGACGTCGCTCGCGGCGATCCCGCCCTTCGGTCTCGCCGTCGCCGAGGGCGACGGCGTCCGGGTCGCCGTCCGAGGTCCGGTCACGCTCGTCGTCGAGACCGCGGACGGCGTCGACGCGATCTCGGGCGACGGCGTCGCCACCTGGACCGAACGGTTCCTCGCCGGGGTCGTGCGCGTGAGCGTCGACCTCGGGACGGGCACGGATGCCGACATGCTGCCGATCGAATCGGGAGTCGTCCCTGCGGCCGAGGTCGTCTTCGACCTGGCGGGCGGCGATACTCCGACGCCCGTCGCCGCCGCCGCACCGGCGGTGTCTGCCCCCGCCGCCGAGCCCGAACGCGCGCTCGAGCCCGAACCCGCGCTCGAGCCCGTGCCGGAGCCGGAGCCCGTGGCGGAGCCGGAGCCCGTTCTCGAGCCGGAGCCTGAGCCGGCCGTCAAGCCTGCGCCCGCGGCGGAGCCGGAGCCCGCGGCGGAGGCCGCCTCCTCGCCGGAGGTGGAATCCCCGGCCGATCTCGGCGAGACCATCGCCTCACCCCGCACCCGGGCGAAGGAACCCGCCTCTGAGCTCGCGCCGGAGCCCGCGACCCCCGGCCTCGTCACCGGCGTGCCGCCCCTGCACACCCTCGGCGGATCGCCGGTGTCCACCCCGGGCGGATCCGCGCCCCACAGTGCGGCGACCCCCTCCGAGACCGTCTCCGGCATCGACGACGACCCCGAGCTCGGCGCGACGGTCGCGAGCCCGCGCACGGCGGCCAAGGGAACGACGGCGGTGCCCGCTCTCCCGCCCTTCGTGCCGCCTGTGCCGCCGCTGCCGCCGGACGTGGCAGGCGCCGCGCAATTGGGTGACCACGACGGCGCCACCGTGTCGGTCGCCGAGGCCCGCGCGATGCGCGCGGCATCCACGTCCTACGACTCGATCGAGGACGTCCCGCCGCGCAGCCCCTCCCGCGGACGCATCCGCCTCGCCGACGGGCGGGTCGTCGAGCTGGAGCGCACCGTCATCATCGGGCGCCGTCCCCGCTCCACCCGCCCGGCCGAGAACGACCTGCCCACGCTGGTCGCCGTCGACGGGCCGCAGCACGACATCTCGCGCAACCACGTCGAGATCCGCGCCGAGGGCGAGCACGTGCTCGCCGTCGATCTCGCGAGCACCAACGGCACCGTCCTCCTCCGCGGCGGCCACGACCCCGTGCGACTCCACCCGAACGAGCCGACCATGGTGATCGACGCCGACGTACTCGATCTCGGCGACGGCGTCACCCTCACCTTCGAGGACCTTCCGTGAGCTCCAAGCGCGCCCCTGCGCCGCCGCCCCAACTGCCCGGCTTCTCGTACGTCCAGGTCCTCGGGTCCGGGGGCTTCGCCGACGTCTACCTGTACGAGCAGGCGCTGCCGCGGCGTCGGGTCGCGGTCAAGGTCCTCCTCGCCGACAAGATGACCAGCGGCGTCGCCGAGCAGTTCCAGGCCGAGGCCAATGTCATGGCGATGCTGTCGACGCATCCCGCCATCGTCACGATCTACCAGGCCGGTGTGTCGGACGACGGCCGCTCGTATCTGGTGATGGAGTACTGCTCCAAGCCGAATCTGCAGGTGCGTGCCCGGTCGGCGCCCATCTCGGTCGCGGAGTCGCTTCGCGTCGGCATCCAGGTCGCCGCAGCCGTCGAGACGGCGCACCGTGCCGGCATCCTCCACCGCGACATCAAGCCGGCGAACATCCTCGTCACGGAGTACAACCGCCCCGCGCTCACCGACTTCGGCATCGCGACGACGGCGGAGGGCACCGATCCGTCGGCCGGGATGTCGATCCCGTGGTCGCCGCCGGAGTCGTTCGCCGACAGCCCCGACTTCACCGTGCAGTCCGATGTCTGGGCTCTGGGCGCGACGGTCTACAACCTGCTGGCGGGTCGGTCGCCGTTCGAGGTGCCCGGAGGGCGCAACGGCGGCGCGGATCTGATCCGCCGCATCGAGTCGGAGCCGCTCGCGCGCCTCGAGCGCGCGGACGTGCCGGCGTCCCTGTTCCAGGTGCTCGAACGCTCCATGTCGAAGCGGCCGGGCGACAGGTACGAATCCGCCGTCGCCTTCGCGCGTGCTCTGCAGAAGGTGCAGATCGAGCTGGCTCACTCCGTCACCCCGATCGACATCCTCGACGACGCTCCGCCCATCGAGGACGAGGAGGAGGACGGCGAACTCACCCGCGTCCGCGGCATCGTCAGCATCGATCCGCACACGTCGCCCGCCGCGGGGCCCACGTGGGAGCGTTCCGCTCTCGCCGGCGGGCTCGGCACAGGGGTGGATGCCACGGCTCGCCGGGACACCTCGGGCTGGGCACCCGTCGACACGGGCACGAACACCGGCTCCGACGCGACCATGCTGCGCCCGCCGACGGCCATCCCGCCGTCTGCCCCGGTCACCACCGCGGCGGACGAGGGCACGATCGTGCGGGGGCCCCAGCGCATCCCCGCTGCCACGGCGCCGACGTCGCCTCTTCCGCCGTCTGCGACGACCGGTGCGCCGCGGGCCGCATCTCCGCAGGCCGCATCTCCGCAGGACACGGCACCGCCGACGGATGCTCCGGCCACGTCCCGCAGAGGTCTGTGGATCGGGCTGATCGCCGCCGCTGTCGTCGCCATCGTCGTGGTGGGAGCTGTCGTCGTCGCGTCCCTCCTGACGCCCCCGGTCGACGAGGCAGCTCCCGAGACCTCGCCCTCGGCGGCGCCGATCCCGCAGGATCCCGTGTCGGAGTTCATCGCGCCGCCGACCGAGGGCGAGAGTTCCGTGTCGGGCGACAAGGCGACGTTCCGCTGGATCAACCCCGATCCGCAGGAGGGGGACACCTACCTGTGGCAGCAGGTCCGTCTCGACGGCGGCGAGGCGACGGCGGCGAACGTGCGGGAGACGAACGTCACGGTCTCCCTCGGCTCGGACACCCAGCTCTGCATCGACGTCAGCGTGCGCCGTGAGAACGGCTCGACGAGCGACCCGCTCCGCATCTGCGCGACGTCCTGAGCGATCGGCTCAGCTCCGGTCGAGCACCTTTACGATGACCGACCGACGGCGCAGCTCCGCGACCGTCCGGGTCTCCTCGTGCGCGTCGCGGCCGAGCGCCTTGACGTCGGTGACGACGAGCACGTCCCCGGCTCCCAGGCGGCCGAACAGGCGCGTGAGCCGTTCCTCCCACGTCTCCCCGATGTCGGGGGCGGGATGCCGGAACCCCTCGATCGGCACGCCGAACTGCGCGAGCGCCTCGCGCTGCGCGACGACGCTCGGCATGTCGGGTCGCGAGACGACGAGACCCACGAGCCGCGAGCCGGCCGGGAGGGCGAGCCACCACTCCGGGCTGGGGTGCAGCGCGGCGAAGCCGGGGGCATCCGTCGTCGGATCGTCGGGGATCGCGATGAGGCGCGATTCCGCGTAGTCCCCGGGTGCCGGTTCGTCCGCGCGTGCGTCCACTATGATCTCCTCCGCGAGCGACGACGCGGTCAGCGCCGCCGCACTCCATTGTGCCCGATGGCCCCATTGTGTCCGATCGCGCGGGCGCGCGGGGGGGCGCGAGTAGGGTTCCGGGCGTGGACGCAACCCGTGTCGTCCGAGGCGGCGGCGGGAGTAGCGTCCGGGCATGACCTTCAACCCGAACGCGGATGTGCGGGGCAAGAGCGCGACCCGCCGCGGTGGCCGCGGCCCGATGATCGCCGGTGGCGCCGGAGTCGGGGTGATCGGCATCGCCGTGCTGCTCTTCTCGCTCTTCACCGGGCAGGACCTCAGCGGGCTTCTCGGGGGCGCGCCGGGCGGCGGCGGTTCCGAGCCGGGGACGGCGTTGACGAACTGCCAGACCGGCAGCGATGCGAACAACGACGACGCGTGCCGGCTCGACGCCGGCGAAGAGGTCATCAACTCCTACTGGGAGGGCGAGTTCGGCGGCGACTACCGGGCTCCGAGCCTCGTGATCGTCGATCAGCAGGCGCAGACGCCGTGCGGAACGGCATCCAATCAGACGGGTCCGTTCTACTGCCCGACCGACGAGACCGTGTACATCGACCCCACGTTCTGGTCGATCCTGCGCGGTCAGTTGGGCGCCGAGGGCGGCGACTTCGCGCAGCTGTACGTGCTCGCGCACGAGTACGGCCACCACGTGCAGCACCTGACGGGTGTCTTCGAGGACCACCCGCGCGACGGGACGGGTGAGGACAGCAACGCCGTCCGGACCGAACTGCAGGCCGACTGCTTCGCCGGAGCCTGGGCCGCAGAGGCTCCGAAGCAGACGGATGCCGCCGGGCAGCCCTACCTGCTCGAGCCGACGCGGGCGCAGATCGACGATGCGCTCTCCGCCGCGGCGGCCGTCGGGGACGACCACATCCAGGAGCAGTCGGGACGCGTGAACCCCGAGAGCTGGACCCACGGCTCGAGCGAGCAGCGACAGCGCTGGTTCATGGCCGGCTACGAGGGCGGCCACGCGGCGTGCGACACGTTCGCCGTGTCGGGTGCGGAGCTCTGAGAGCCTCGCCCAGGAGGCGACTGATAGGCTGAACGGGTTGCGGTGCCTTCTCTGGTGCCCCTCGCGTCGTAGAACGCATCATCCGCTGCCGATCCACCGATCGTCGCTGGCGACTCCTTCTCACGGCGAACCCGTCTGCGCATCCGCACTCGGGACACCGATCCGGGCGAACACGCCCGAGTTAGTTCTCTCATGACTGAACCCACGTTCGGCACGCTCGGCGTGCCCGCTCCCCTCGTCACCGCGCTCGCCGCGGACGGCAAGACCACCCCGTTCCCGATCCAGATCGACACGCTCCCCGACACGCTCGCCGGTCGCGACGTGCTCGGCCGCGGCCGCACCGGCTCGGGCAAGACCCTCGCCTTCTCGATCCCCATGGTCGCCCGCCTCGGACAGGGCCTGGCCGGCGGCACCCGCCGTCGCGGCCGCATCCTGGGCCTCGTCCTCGCACCGACCCGCGAACTCGCGACCCAGATCGACCGCACCCTCGCACCGCTAGCCGCCGCGTACGGGATGAAGACCGCGACGGTCTTCGGCGGCGTGAACCAGAACCGTCAGGTCGAGGCGATCCGCGGCGGTGCCGACATCGTCGTGGCCTGCCCCGGCCGCCTCGAGGACCTCATGCAGCAGAAGCTCGTGAGCCTCGACGCCGTCGAGATCACCGTCATCGATGAGGCCGACCACATGGCCGACCTCGGCTTCCTGCCCGGTGTCACCCGCATCCTGAACGCGACCCCGCAGGGCGCGCAGCGCATGCTGTTCAGCGCGACGCTGGACAACGGCGTCGACAAGCTCGTGAGCCGCTTCCTGCAGAACGAGGTGCTGCACTCGGTCGACGAGGCGCACTCTCCCGTCGCCGCGATGACGCACCACGTCTTCCACGTTCCCGGCTCCGACGAGAAGAAGGAGCTCGTGCGCTTCCTCGCCTCGGGCACCGGTCGCCGGATCCTGTTCCTGCGCACCAAGCACGCCGCGAAGAAGCTCGCGAAGCAGCTGACCTCGCAGGGCATCCCGTCGGTCGACCTGCACGGCAACCTCTCGCAGCCGCAGCGTGACCGCAACCTCGCCGCGTTCTCGGACGGTACCGCCCGGGTGCTCGTCGCGACCGACGTCGCCGCCCGCGGTGTGCACGTCGACAACGTCGAACTCGTCGTCCACGTCGACCCGCCCATGGAGCACAAGGCGTACCTGCACCGCTCGGGCCGCACCGCCCGCGCCGGCGCCGAGGGAGCCGTCGTCACCGTCGTGCTCCCGGAGCAGCGTCGCGACGTCGACTCGCTGCTGCGCAAGGCGTCGATCTCCGTCACGCCCGAGACCGTGACCGCGGCATCCGCCTCGGTCGTCGAGCTCGTCGGCCAGATCGCCCCGCACGTCACCCCGGCGCCCGAGCAGCCGCACACCCGCGGCGGGGGCCAGAGCCAGGGCGCGAATGCGCAGCGCAAGCGCGCCGCCCGCGAGGGTCAGGGCGGCGGACGCGGCCAGGGCGGCGGACGCGGCGAGGGCGGCGGGCGCGGTCGCGGTCAGGGCCGCACCTCCGACGCCACGCGCCGTACCGCAGACGCCCCGCGTCGCGACGGTCAGCCCGCTCGCGCGGCCGGCCAGGCCGCCTCGCACGGCGCTCCGAAGGCCGCTCCGGCCGGCGGCGCCCGGCGCACCGGCCGCCGCGCCAGCGGTGGCGGTTCGCTCACCGTCGGCTCGGTCGTCCGCCAGAACGGTGCCGGCCGCCGCAGCGGTCGCTGACCCGCAACAACATCCAGGTCGAGAGCCGCACCCCGTCCACAGGGGTGCGGCTCTCGCCGTCTGTCCCGCACGACGGTGGGCGGGACAGGTCTCGAAAAGTCAGGGCTCAGTCGGCGGCATCCATCAGCGGGTCGATGACGGACCCGGTGACGGTGACCATCCGCCCGGTGATCGAGGCGATGCGGAAGACGGTTGCCTGCGGCGGGGTCGAGGCATCGAGGGGGAGGATGACGACCTCCACCCGGTAGTCGCCGATGGAGAGGATGCCGTGGCCCGGCGCATCGGCGAGGACGACATAGGTCCGCGCCCGGGCGCGCGCCCCGTCCTGCTCGGTCGCGACGGACGCTCTCGGATCGCGGGAGCGGGGGAAGATGCTCCGCAGCGGGGGAGGATCGAGTCCGTTGGTCGGTCCGCCCATGACCCGCAGGGGATAGAGGGCGAGGACCTGGCCGACGAAGAGCTCGATGACGTCGTCGGCACCCTCGGATCGCGCGCCGTCGTCGCGCGCCGCGGTCACGCCGACTCGGAACGCAGCTCGCGGTCGAACAGCGTCTCGGCCGAGGCGACCTCGAGCGCACGACGCAACTGGGTGCTGGAGGTGTGCGCTGTGTATGGGAAGTACACGACCTCGACCCCGACCTCGGCGAACTCGCGTTCGAGGCGGTTGCCCTTCTCGGTGCCGCGCCAGTCGTCGCCCTTGAAGAAGTGCGTGAAACCGACCTCGCGCCACACTGCCAGCTTGTCGGGCACGCGTTCGATGTGGACGTGATCCACGAAGCGGATGCCGCGCACGATGTCGGCTCGCTCCGCCGTCGGGATGAACGGGTCGACGCCCTTCACCTCGTGCAGCATCTCGTCGCTGACCACACCGGCGACGAGCATGTCGCAGTGCTCCCTCGCGTGGCGAAGGATGTTCAGATGTCCCACGTGGAACAGGTCGAACGCCCCCGCGGCGTAACCGATACGCACAGTCATAGCAAGCTCCCCAGCCAGCTAGATCGAGCCCCAACTCGAATCGGGCCCCCAAAGCCCGATTCCTGGACACTACACCACGACGCGCCCGGGCGTCACGATCCGGTGCGGGGTCGGTACTCGAGGTAGCGGAACCCGGCGCCGCCGGCAGCCATACCGATCCCACGGGCCGCGAGTCGCGCGCCGCGGGCCCGGTGCACCGTCGAACGCGTCGCGACGCCCAGGAACCACCGGCCGGTACCGGCCAGCGCGCGCGCCAGCCCGACGGCCAGCCAGCGGGCGCGGCGTCGGAGAGTGCGTACGGCGCCGTAGGTGAGCCCGATGTCGCTGCGGGCGGTCGTCGTGCCGACGCGGAACGCGCGCCGGAGGACCCAGGACGGGGTCGCCCGGTCCGCCGGTACGTGATCGGTCACCACGGCACGCGGCGCGGCCGCGATCCGCACACCGGCTCGGGTGAGGGCGGACGTGAAGTGGATGTCCTCGCCACCGGAGCGTCCGAAGTCCTCGTCGAAGCGGATGCCCGTGGTGCGGAGCGTGGACACGTCGATCAGGAGATTGTTGGTCGGGGCCGCCGGCATCCGCTCTCCGTCCGCGAATCGGACACGACGGAAGAACCCGCCCGCCACGATCCACTCGTCGGGCGGGACGTCGAACTCCGACTCGACGCGGCCCGAGACCAGATCCGCCGTCCCCGCAGCCCAGGGCGATATCAGGGCCTGCAGCCATCCGGGGGCGGGGACCTCGTCGTCGTCGATGAAGACGAGGGCGTCGACGCCTCTGGAGATGGCTTCGTCGAGCGCGGTGTTCCGCACCGCGGCGAGACCGGGACGCGGCTCGAGCCGGTAGTGCACCGATGCTGCCTGAGCCGGTCCTGCGGCGCTTCCTCCCGGATCGTTGTCGATCACGATGACGTCCGCGCTCAGGGGCGCGACGTCCTCGCGCTGGTCGGCGAGGGTGATCAGCAGCCGGGCGAGGCGGTCGGGCCGGCGGTACGACGGCACCGCGATCAGGATCCGCTTCGACGCACTCACGCTTCGCCCCGCCGCGACCGGATCGCCCCGACGTACGCCTCGCGGTGGCGGGCGCCGACGAGCGACCATCCGCGGTCGTCCAGATCCGGGACCGTCGCAGGAATGGCGTTCGTCGCTTCGGCGAACGCCGACAGGGCGTCGGCCGTGAGGTCGCCGTCGAACATCGTCACCCACCCGTCGCCGACCTCGAGGGCCAGCGCCTCGTTCACCTCGTTGCGGGGCACGAGGACGGGGCGATCGAGCGAGAGCGCCGCGAGCGCCGTGCCGGAGTTGTGCATGAACCGATACGGCAGCACGATCCCCGATGCGGACATGACGGCGCGGGCGAAGTCCTCCTCCGACAGGTATCGGAGATCGACGGAAATGCGGTCGTCAGGTGAGGCGAGCTCCCGGAGCTCCGCGGCGAGCTGCGGCGTCGAGGGATTTCCCGAGACCCGGAGCGTCCAGTCCCCGAGACGGGAGGCGGTCTCCCGGAAACGCTCGATGAGCGCTTCGACGCCCTTGTAGCGGCGCACGAGACCGACGAAGCCGAGAGAGCGCGGTGCCGCCGGAACGGTCTCGACGCGGGCGAACCAGTCGCGGTAGTGGCCGTGCGGGATGACGGCCGACGGGATGCCGGGGCGCACCGGCGTGGAATCGTTCAGGCGGATGTGAAAGTCGGCGTGGCGGTCGATCCACCGCAACAGGAACCGTTCCCACCGCGAGTCCACGTCGGGGAGCTCGACGTTGTGGAGCGTCCGGACGATCGCGACGCGGGTGAGTCGCAGTCGCGCGACGAGCACGGTGGCGAACAGCCGACGGGCGACGCGCTTGGCCGGGGTCGCTCCACCGAAAAGCGTCTCCGGCCAGTGGAAATGCAGGACGTCGTACCGGCCGAGCAACGCGCTCCGGCGGTCGAAGCGCAGGTGCTCGTGTCCGGGTTCGGAGTTCAGCGCGGCATCCAGCATGTGGACGTAAGGATTGGACGTGGGTCGCGGCGCCCCGAAGGATTGCATCACGCGCAGGCGGTCACCGGTCGGCATAGCGGACAGTCTGGCAGGTCGGCGGACGCCTTCCGCTCCGCATGCTCACCCCTTCAGCCACGGGGTCCGGGCGGGGCGGAGTCGGCCGGCGCGCGAGACAACATCGGGTTTGCGCGGCATACTGGCCGTGGGGATGGGCGCTTCCGGCGCCCGCGAATGTCGAGCTACTGGGGGTGGCGCGAATGACTTCGCTCATAGGGGACGTGAGCACGACGGCCGCGTGGTTGCGCGTCACCGCTGGGATCGCGACGGTGCCCGGTAGGGTGTCCCGCACCGTCCGTCCGCCCTCGGGGATCGCCGATCCGGACCGTGTCGCGGTGCCCGTCCGTAGCCCACGCGCACGACGCTTGCGAGGAGCAACCCGATGACGACCACAGATCCCATCTCACCGAATCTCGCCGAGACGATGGCGAGACTGCGCGGAGCTCAAAAGGGCCACGCCCGTGGTGCGCCCGCGTACTCGGTGTACGTCAACCGTCGTATCGGACGGTTGTTCGCCGCCGTCGCGTACCGACTCGGTCTCACGCCCAACCGGGTCACCCTCGTGAGCGCCGCCCACACCTTCGTCGGCGTCGCCCTCATCGCGACGGTGCCGCCGTCCTGGTGGTCCGGCATTCTCACCGCGGTGCTGCTCGTAGCGGGCTACGCGTGGGATTCCGCCGACGGCCAGGTCGCCCGGCTCCGCGGCGGCGGCTCGGTCGCGGGTGAATGGCTGGACCACTTCGTGGATGCCCTGAAGATCGCGAGTCTGCACCTTGCCGTCCTGGTCGGGCTCTACCGGTTCGGGGACCTCGGCGAGTTCGCCCTTCTCATCCCGATCGGCTACTCCGTCGTCGCGACCGTGACGTTCTTCGGGATGATCCTGAACGACCTCCTGAAAGGCGCACGCGGTGTGGCATCGACCCACGCGCGTGCCGGCGGTACGTTCGGGCGGTCGATGATCCTTCTGCCGACCGACTTCGGCGTGCTCTGCCTCGCCTTCCTCCTGTGGGGGGTGTCGCCGCTGTTCCTGGCGGTCTACGGCGCACTGTTCGCCGTCAACGCGCTCTTCCTGGGCGCAGCGACCGTGAAGTGGTTCCGCGAGATGCGCCGTGTCGGCTGACGACGCGAGGTGGGCCGTCGTCGTCGTGAACTACGGCTCGAGCGCGCTCCTCGAGGCCAATCTCGCTGCCACGGTCGCGGAGGCGGAGCCCGACATCGTCGTCGTTGTAGACAATCCGACGACCGGCGGCGAGCGGAAGCGCATGCGCGACCTCGCCAGACGGGAACGCTGGACCCTCATCGAGCCCGACGTCAACACCGGTTTCGGCGGCGGCGTCAACCTCGGCGTGGCCGCAGCCCTCGAAGCGGGAGCGACCGGGCTGCTGTTGCTCAACCCGGACGCCCGGATGGGCGGGGACGCCGTCCGCACGCTCCGGAGCGCGACCGCGGGCTCTCCGCTCGCCCTGTGCGCGCCGCGAATCATGACGCCCGGAGGCTCGGTCTGGTTCGCGGGTTCGGACGTCTCCCTCGTCGACGGTCGCACCCGCAGTCATGCCAAGCGCGCCCAGTACCCCGGCGAGGAGACCTGGGAGTGGCTGACCGGCGCGTGCCTGTGGTTCACGGCGGCGCTCTGGCATGCCACAGGTGGCTTCGACGAGGAGTACTTCCTGTACTGGGAGGACGTGGACTTCTCCCGCAGGGCCGTGGCCGCGGGCGGGACCCTGCGCGTGGTGACCGACTCCGTCGCCGTCCATGACGAGGGGGCGACGCACCGATCGCATCGACAGACGAGCCGCAGCAAGTCCGAGACGTACTACTACTTCAACATCCGGAATCGCATGCTCTTCGCCATTCGCTTCCTCGACGAAGAAGGGATCCGTCGCTGGCGCGCCGGCGTCACCGCATCCGCTCGTGAAGTGATCCTCCGGGGCGGGCGCGCACAGCTGCTCCGGTCGTCAGCGCCATGGCGGGCCTACCTGCGCGGGGTTCGCGACGCCCGCCGGATCGCGGATGAAGGCTTGAGACTCGGCGGCAGCGGTGTCGGGGCCGCCGTCAGGGGCTAGGATCTGTGCGAATCGTGCGGCGCGTCCATTGGGGAGGACGGCACGGTCATGGGGGAGGACGACATCAGGATGAAGGACGACGAAGCGTTCGCGCGTGATCGCGATGAATTCGAGCGGCTGCTCGGTGACGAGCCGCGCCGCCCGTCACGCAAGGCGATGATCGCGGTGGCGGTCGCCGCAGCGGTGGTGATCGGGGGCGGCATCGCGCTCGCGGTCGGTCTGAGCGGCGGTGGGGTGTCCGCGGCGCCGGGCGGTGTCGGTTCGAGCGCCTCGCCCGTGACCGGCCAGCCCTCCTCGAGTCCCGCGCCGAGCGGGACGGCGACGGGGGAGGCACCCGACGGGTCGACGGCGACGCCCGGAACCGGCTCGGACCAGTCGGATGATCCTTCCGCGCCGGGGACCGATGCCCGTGAGACGCTTCCGCCGGTCGATCTCGCGGCCCCCGTCGCCGTGGAGGGAGGTCCGACGGTGGCGGTGCGTCGCATCGAGAGCGTGACGGGAGAAGCCGTCCTGCCCGGTGAGGTGAGCGGCCCGGCCGTCCGCGTCACCGTCGAGGTGAAGAACGGCTCCACGAAGGCCATCGATCTGACCACCGCAGCTGTCACCTTGTTCGCCGGTTCCTCGGATCTGCAAGCCAGTCCGGTCACGAAGCCGGCCGGCAAGGCCTTCCCGTCCGAGGTCGCGCCGGGGAAGACGGCCGAAGGCGCCTTCGTCTTCGAACTGCCCGAGGGGCAGCGCGCGGACGTTCGCATCGAGGTCGATCTGTCTGTTTCGGACCCGCTGATCGCCTTCGAGGGCGACATCGACTGACCGGCTGAGGGCCGATTCTGAAAACAGTTCGCGCTCAGCGCACGTTATGGCGTATGTTGTGCGAGAAATCCTTTGGGGGGATTTCTGGGGACCCGTCAGCATCACGCGCTCTGCGTGTGCATGCTGACGCGTATATAGGGGATGTAAATCGTGGGGACGATTTCTGCAGGCCGTGCGGCCTTTTCGATGATGATCGCGACTGTCGTCGCGGCCGGACTGACTTTCGGAGTGATGCCGCAAGCGGCGATCGCGGCGGATCCACCACCGGCCGCCGCGCCGTCGCCGCTCCCTGAGACGGTGACGGCCGACGCGCTTCCCACCGTGCAGATCGACGGCGGCGTGGTGTGGTCCCAGGTCATCGTGGGCAACACGGTTTACGCCGCCGGGCAGTTCTCGAACGCGCGGCCGGCGGGCGCGGCACCGGGAACCAATCTGTCGGCGCGCGGCAACATCCTCGCCTACAACCTGACCACGGGCGCGCTGATCACCTCGTTCGCTCCGACCTTCAACAACCGGATCAACGAGCTCGCTGCGTCTCCGGACGGCACGAAGCTCTACGTCACGGGCTCCTTCAGCCAGGTCAATGGTCAGAACCGGCAGCGCTTCGCCGTCCTCGACATCCCCAGCGGCAACCTCGTTTCGGGAACCGTCAGTCTGAATAACATCGGCAAGGCGATCTCCGCGACCGCCGATGGCGTCTTCGTCGGCGGATACTTCACCTCCGTCGCAGGCCAGCCTCGCCAGCGCATCGTGAAGCTGAATTCCGCCGGCACTGCTGTGCAGCCCTTCGCCGTACCGGTCGACAACGGTCAGGTGCAGAGCATCGCCGTGAACCCGGCCGGCGACCGGGTCGCGATCTCAGGCAACTTCACGTCCGTCGGCGGCGGCGACAAGCCCGGCTTCGGACTGTATCTGGCCGACGCGTCGAGCGGTACCGGTCTCCCACTCCCCGCAAACACCCAGGTACGCAACGCGGGAGAGACCGCGGGCTTCATGAGCCTCGCCACTGATGGCTCGAAGTTCTACGGAGCGGGTTGGCACTTCGGCGGCACCGGGAACGTGGAGGGCACCTTTGCCGTGAACTGGGCAGACGGCGCGATCGCCTGGATCGAGGACTGCCATGGTGACACATACGACATCGCGATCGTCAATGACATCGCCTACTCCGCAAGCCACAAGCACTACTGCGGTAACAGCGGCGGCTTCCCGCAGACCGACCCGTGGAGCTTCTACCACTCCACTGCATGGACCACCGATGCCCGCGGGACGAACACGGGTGACATCTACGGCTATCCAGACCACCCGGGAACACCGCGACCCGAGTTGTTGAATTGGTTCCCCCAGACCACGCCGGGCAACTTCACCGGCACGGGGCAGGCCGTCTGGACCGTCACAGGCAATTCGGACTACGTCATCTATGGTGGCGAGTTCCCGGTGGTGAACGGCACTCGACAGCAGGGTCTCGTTCGATACGGCACGCGTGCGCTCGCGCCGAACAAGCAAGGCCCTCGGTTCTCGGGCGATGCGTGGAGCTTCTCTGCGAAGTCCTTCTCCTCGGGCGAGGTTCGCGTGAGGTACCAGACCAATTGGGATCGTGACGACACGACCCTGACCTACCGCGTCTACCGCGACTCCGAGGCCTCCGCGCCCATCTCGGAGAAGACGATCTCGACGGTGTTCTGGAAGCCGCAGTCGCAGACCCTCACCGACGCCGACCAGCAGCCGGGCAGCTCGCACCGCTATCGCGTGGTCGCCACCGATCCGTACGGGAACGTCGCCAAGTCGAGCTGGATCACCGTGACGGTCTCGGACGCTGTCCTCGGTGACTATGCCAAGGACGTCTTCAAGGACGACGCCGAGCACTTCTGGCGTCTCTCCGACCCGGATTCCGCGAGCTCCAGCGACTGGGCGGGAACGTCCGACCTGACCATCACCGGCACGGTGGAGTCCGCGGCGGGTGCCATCGCATCCGATCCTGACACTGCCAAGAACTTCTCGAACGGGGCCTTCGGAGCCACGACGGACTCCATCGAGGGTCCCGGCACGTTCACGGTCGAGAGCTGGGTGAAGACCACCTCCACGGCCGGCGGCAAGATCATCGGTTTCGGCAACAGCTCGAGCGGGAACTCGAACAGCTACGACCGGCACGTGTACATGGACAACGACGGCCGTATCTGGTTCGGTGTCCATCCCGGCGGGGTGCGGACGGTCAACTCCGGTGCCGGTTACAACGACGGCCAGTGGCACCACATCGTGGCGAGCTTGAGTGCCGACGGAATGAAGCTCTACCTCGACGGCAGGCGGGTCGCACAGCGCGCGGACACGACGTCGGGACAGTCCTACAACGGGTACTGGCGCGTGGGAGGCGACAACATCGGCGGATGGCCCAACCAGCCCTCCTCCTCGCACCTCACCGGCACCATCGACGATGTCGCCGTGTATCGTCAGGCGCTCACACTGGCCGAGGTGCAATCGCACTACCGCAAGTCGGGTCGGACGCTGGATGTGCCCGAGGCCCCGGCGGACGCGTACGGCGCCGTCGTGTACAACTCCGAACCGGATCTCTACTGGCGTTACAGCGAGAAGTCGGGAACGAGTGTCGCGGACAGCAGCATTTCGGGGTACGCCGGCGCCATCGCCGGTACCGTGACGCGCGACGTACCCGGGGCCATTTCGGGGACATCGGACCCGGGCATTTCGCTCTCGGGTTGGTCCAACGTGCACTCGGTCGCGCAGTTCGGGTCGCCGGGCGCGTTCACGGCCGAGACGTGGTTCCAGACGACCTCCACGCAGGGCGGCAAGATCATCGGCTTCGGTGACGCACAGGCGGGCACGTCGTCCAATTACGACCGACACGTCTACATGCAGGACAACGGACAGCTCGTGTTCGGGACCTGGACCGGGCAGGCGAACACGATCACGTCGCCGAGCGCCTACAACAACGGTCAGTGGCATCACATGGTGGCCACGCAGGGACCCGCCGGTATGGCGATGTACGTCGACGGTGTCCAGGTCGGGACGAACCCGCAGACGCAGGCGCAGGGGTACAACGGCTACTGGCGCGTCGGTGGTGACACGACATGGGGTTCGTCGTCGCCGTTCCTCACGGGCAGCTACGACGAGACCGCGATCTACGGCCGCGCACTCACGGCAGCCGAGGTGTCGCAGCACTACGCCGTCGGCTCCACGGGTCAGACGCCGAACCTGCCTCCGACGGCCCAGTTCACCTACTCGCTCGAGCATCTCGCCGCGTCCTTCCAGGGATCGGGGTCATCGGATCCCGACGGGACGATCGCGTCGTACGCGTGGGACTTCGGCGATGGCGACACGTCGACGGACGTCAACCCCTCGCACCGCTACCGTGCGGGTGGGGACTACACGGTCACGCTAAAGGTGACCGACGACGACGGCGCCACGAACTCCGTGCAGGTGCCCATCACGGTCATCGCCAACGAGCCTCCGACCGCACGGGCTGCATGGAGCGCCGTCGGTCTCGATGCGACGTTCTCCTCCTCCGGGTCGACGGACAGCGACGGATCGATCGCCGCATTCGCGTGGGACTTCGGGGACGGACGCACCGACACGGCACCGTCACCGAGCCACACGTACGCCGAGGCCGGCTCGTACACCGTCACGCTGACGGTCACGGACGACGACGGCGCGATCGCGAAGACCACGCTCGATGTGGTCGTCGCGGCACCGGTCAACGCGGCGCCGACGGCTGACTTCACCCCGACGGTGTCCGATCTCTCGGTCTCCGTCACCGGTGCGGCCTCAACGGACGCCGACGGCACGATCGCCTCGTACTCCTGGGCATTCGGCGACGGCGAAACCGCCACCGGCGTGACGGCGTCGCACGAGTACAAGAACGCCGGCGAGTACACGATCACCCTCACGGTGATCGATGACGACGGGGCGACCGGCTCGAAGACCGCAACGGTGACGGTGAAAGCCCCGTCCGCGGCCAAGCCCTTGTTCCTCGACGAGTTCTCGCGAACAGCGGGGTCGGGCTGGGGCACTGCCGATGTCGGGGGTGCCTGGTCGCTGCGCTCGGTCGCGAGCCGGTACTCGGTGGCGAACGGAAGCGGGAACCTGATCCTGCCGAAGGCGACCACCGTGTACGCCGACGCGACGTCGGTGAACACCGACCGAGTCCGCGTCGACGCCACGTTCTCGGTCGACAAGCTCGCCGAGGGCACGTACGTCGCCGTCACCGGACGTCAGGTCGGCGCGGACAGCTATGTGCTCCGGGTGAGGATCAGCGCGGACGGGACCGGTCGCCTGTATGTGCTGCGCAACGGTTCGACGGCGATCGGTTCATCGTTCCTGCTGCCCTTCACGATCCAGGCCGGACAGAAGTACCACGCCATGTTCGACGTCACCGGAACGTCGCCGACGTCACTCAAGGCAAAGGTGTGGCCCGCCACGGGGGCTGAGCCGACCTGGCAGCGTGAAGTCACCGACGCGACGGCTGCGTTGCAGGCGCCCGGGCGGACCGGGGTCTTCGGATTCCTTCCCGCTGCGGTGACGAACGACCCTGTGACAGTCTCCTTCGATCGCATCGTCGCCACCGACCCGGATGCCGGAGTGCCCCCGACGGTCAACTCCGCACCGACGGCGGCGTTCACGCACACGAAGGACGGCCTCAAGGTCGACGTCGACGGTGCGGGATCATCGGACTCCGACGGTTCCATCGCGTCGTATGCGTGGCAGTTCGGGGACCCGGCCGGAAGCGTCGGCACCGGAGCCAAGGCGTCGCACACGTACGCGGCGGCGGGAACCTACACCGTTCGGCTGACCGTCACCGACGACGACGGCGCGACGGCCACCGTCACCCATGAGGTGACGGTCGCCGCACCGGCCGCCAACGTGGCGCCGACAGCGGCGTTCACGCGGACACCGGCAGGGCTGACGGTCGCAGTCGACGGCAAGACGTCGAACGACCCCGACGGCACGATCGCGTCGCACGCCTGGCAGTTCGGGGATGCCGACGCGGGCACAGCGACAGGCGCCACGGCCTCGTACACCTATCGTGTGGCCGGGACCTACACGATCAGCCTCACCGTGACCGACGACGACGGTGCGACGGATACGAAGACGCAGCAGGTGACGGTCACGGCGCCCGCGCCGGGTGTCCTCTTCGCTGACGCCTTCGGTCGCTCGACGACCGCTGGCTGGGGGATGTCGGACAGCGGGGCGGCATGGACGACCCGCGGTGCTGCGACCCGCTTCTCGGTCGCCGACGGAGTGGGCAAGTTCTCCGTCGGGGCCGGCACGTCGCTCTTCGCCGATACACCTGTCATCGACAGCACGTCCACGACGATGAGCGGTTCTTTCACTGTCGACAAGGTAAACGAAGGCATGTACGTCGGTGTCATCGCTCGTCGAGTGGGGACCACCCAGTGGCTCGTTCGGGCTCGGATCGCGGCGGACGGCACCGTCAAGCTCAACGTCCTTCGCGGTGACAGCACGTCGGTCGGTGCGGCGGTGTCTCCGGCGGGACTCACGGTCACTGCAGGACAGACCTACCGATTCGAGATCGACACCAAGACGACGACGACGACCGCGATCGCTGCGAAGTTCTGGAAGGCCGGGGACGCCGAGCCGACAGCGTGGCAGATCGAGCGCTCCGACGCGACCGCCGCACTGCAGGGGGCGGGATCGGCGGGACTGTACGGCTACCTGCCGAGTGCGACGGTGAACGCGCCGGTTGCGCTGACGTTCGATGACCTCGAGATCGTGGCGGCGCCGTGACCGTAGGAGGCGTGCGGAGCGAGTGAACTCGATCGCTCGAGACCTGCGCGTCGTCCAGCTCTACGAGGTGGTGAGGAGCGCGCACCTGGAGCGGGCCGCGGCCGTCGAGCCGCGGCCCGTCATCTTGTACCGCCGCAACAGGTACGATTTCGACCCATCACTCGTCGAGGCGTCCAACGCGCAGCGTCGGGGGCTGTGGCGGTCGATCGTCTATGCACTGTCCACGGACGTCGACATCGTCGAAGTGAACGAGCCGCTCTCAGGCGATTCGTCGTTGCCGAGTGTGTTGTTCATCGCCGCGGCACGGTTCCGAGCCGCACTCCGACGCCGCCCGCGCCCCCTGGCCGTCTCCTACGCCATCGAGAACTTCGATCAGGACGTGCTGGTACGGAATCTTCCGCCGAAGGCGAGGATCCGCCACCGACTGCGTCACCTCGCCACACCCATCTTGTGGCGATCGCTGGACCGGATCGTGTACGGCACCGCGGGAGCGCGAGCCCTGTACGGCAAGGTGTTCGGTGAGACAGTCCGCCGACCCGTCGGCACGCTGATCGAGGCTTTGCCTGCGCCGGCAGGGGGAACGGATGCCGCACGTGATCCGATCATCCTGTTCCTCGGCGACTTGTCGGAGCGGAAAGGGTTCCTCGACGTCGTCGCTGCGTGGCCCCGGGTGAGGTCGGCGGTACCGCAAGCCCGTCTGCTGATCGTCGGGCGCGGCGCGGGCTCCGAGGAGGCAGCGGCTCTCGCGTCAGCCGATGAGATGGTCACGACCGTCATCGACCCCCCTCGCGCTCACATCGCACAGTTGCTCGGCGAGGCGAAGGTCCTGGTCCTCCCGTCGCGTCGTCGACCGCTGTGGCGGGAGCAGGTGGGGTTGCCGATCATTGAGGGACTGGCGGCCGGGTGCCTCGTCGTGACGACCACGGAGACCGGTATCGCGGAGTGGCTCTCGGGCCATGGTCACTGGGTGATCCCTGAACCGGAGGCTCCGGCCGCCCTCGGGGCGGCGCTCATCGAGGCGGTCGGCAGTTCTCGCGACCCGGCCGACGTGCGTTCGGATCTGCCCCGCGTCGATGGGCGGCAGGCGGCGCACGAATGGATGCACCGGGTCGACGACTCTACCGGGATCGGATGACGTCGGCTATCCGCCCGGCGAGATGCGCGGTGGTGAATCCCGCTTCGACGTGGGCGCGTGCAGCGTCCCCCGCGGCGGACGCCGACGCCGGGTCGTCGAGCAGAGCCAGGGTTTCGCGAGCGAGCCCGCCGGCGTCGCCGACATCGACCATGCGCACGGCCGAGGTCCCTCCGAAATAGTCGTCCATCCCGGGCGTGCGCGTGATCACCAGCGGGCGCCCTGTGGCGAGGGCCTCCAGGCCGACCGTCATGCCCGACACGTGAAGGTTCGGACGGGTCGCGATGGTGACCACAGATGCACGCGCGTAGAGATCGCGCAGCTCGGCGTGCGTGAGATACGGGATGACCGTCACGCCGTCAGGTGGGTCGATGCTGGTCTTGCTCTGCACCACGATCTCAACGTCGGGACGGGCGCGTCGCAGCACCGTCATCGCGTGGAGCAAGGTCTCCGGATCTCGATCGCGGTCACCGCCGACGCTCACGATGAGCGGGCGCGTGGGATATGCCACGTGCCGGAAGAAGTCATGGTCCACCCCGAAGCGGACGTAGTGGACCGGAGGTGCCCCTGAGCCGAGGAAGTCGGTGAGGGGAGCGGTCTGAGCATCCGAGAGGACCCACAGTCCATCCATTCGCCTCATCGAGCGTCGCATTCCTCGGAACGGTGATTCCCCCCGTCGTGCGACACTGTCGGTGAGCCAGACGACGCCTGAATAGCGCGCGCTCAGCGAGCCGGTGGTCGACAGGAGGGCTCCCGCGTTCTCATCCCATGTGACTCCCACGGGACCCCCGCTCCGTCGCCCGGGAGGGAAGAGGGCTTTCACGCGTCGGGCCGCGCGGCCCGCTGATGACACGTCCGGGAGGTTCCGTGCCGTGACGCCGGCCAGGAGCTCCTCGAGTCGGTTCAGTCCGTACGGCCACCGATCCGGGGCCGCACCCGCCGCGTGGCGCTCGCGCCATGCGGACAGGTCGCGACTTGCGGGATAGAAGACGACGACGCCCGCACCGCCCCCCGTAGCCACGATCACATCGTATGCGTCGCATGTGACGCGTGGCTACGGCGGGGTGTCACCGATCGAGTGGAGCGGTGAATGCGCCGGCTCGCTTGGTGCCTGCGGCGACCCCGAGGGCCGAGGCGATGTCCGACGGCAACCCGCCAAGCGACGCGCGCGGGGAGGCGAGCACATCACTGCGCAACCCGAGCGACGAGGTGAGGATCGGGCTACCGGTCCACAGCGCGGAGCTCTTGTCGTTGCCCGTGAAAGCCGCCACCTCCGAAAGGGTCTTCAGGCTCTTCGTCCCCGAGGATCCGTTCGCCCAGCAGGCCAGGTTCGCCGGCGTCGACGAGTCGCGTCGGTAGTAGAGGTTGTTCTCCATCCACGCGCCGACGCCGGCGCCGGCGAGTCGCCGCTCGGTGTCTTGAGCGAGCACGGGACAGGAGCCCGACCCGGTGCTGAAGGAGATGACGTTGTTCCGCACGACGACGTCATCCAGAACCCACGGGGCGACGGACTTCAGAGCCGTGTTCGTCTGACGGCGCTCATCCTGCCAGAACAAGATGGCTCGCCCGCCGGCGTCGATGGTGTTGTTCCAGATCCGGACGTCACCGCTGTTCATCACATGTATGTCGGCACCGTTCCGCGAGAAGACATTGTCCGCGACGATCGCCTGCTGGCTGAGTTCGAGCTGAACACCGGCGGTCTTGTTGTCGGCCACAGTGTTGCTCGTCACCTCGACGTCCCGCGAGTTGATATCGAACCACACGCCGGCGCTGTCGTTGTCGTCGACGATGTTGCCGTCGATACGGACATCGTTCGAGTCGGTGATCTTCACCCCGCCCGAGACGGGCGCGGGTTTGAAGCTCTGCGTGTTGTTCCCCCTGATGATCGAGTCGGTCAGGGCGAGGTTCGCCACCTTGTTGACGCCGAGACCCAGCAAGCCGTTGTCCTGAAGTGTGACCCGGTGGAACTTCTTGAAGTCGTTCCAGGCGAAGACACCGACCGTGGCGTTGTCCCGGACGACCATGTTCTCAAGGGTGATGTCGTCGACCTCCGCGGTGACCGTACCCATCATCGAGAGGGTCGTCGCGTATCGTTCGACTCCGAACCCGCGCAGTGTGGTGTGCTTGCCCTGGATCTTGAAGGCGCGCGTCAGTGTGCTGGCCTCCACCCGCTTGCCCGTCGGGTCGGAGCCGACCAGCAGTCGCTTTCCGCCTTCGTCCACGTAGAACGTGCCGGCCGTCACCGCGCTCGCCGAGCTGACCTGGGTGAGGCGCTTGTCGTTGATCCATACCTGATCGGGGTACCCGGCGAGCGGGTTCGCTCCGTCGACGAACCGGCGGGTCTCATCCTTCCCCGCCGTGAACGACACGGTGTGGTCGAATTTGTGCGTCCAGCCGGCCTTCACCCAGACGTTGCCCGACTTGACCCAGCCGGTCACCGGTGAACTGCCGTCGAACCACACTGCTTCGCCGGGGTAGGCCTGGATCGTCAGCGCCTTGTTGTAGCCGACGTAGACGTACTCGCGGTACGTCCCGCCCCGGAGGACGATCGTCGATCCGGACGGTGCCTTCGAGACTGCGTAGGCGGCACTTCCATACGGATCGCCCGCGGTGCCGGAGCCTGTCTGCGTTCCCTTGGGAGCGACGAATATCGCGCGTGCCGGAACGGGGTACGTCGTCGTGCCGACGGGAGCGCTGCCCACAGCCTTGTCGCTGCTCGAGGGCGGTGTAGGTGTCGGCGCTGGCGAGGTGGACGCCGGGTCCGAGACTCCGACGTCGTCGAGACGGACGGTCGAGGATGGCGAGCTCCCCGACAAGTAGGACGCGATGGCCGGGTAACCCGCGCGGGAGATGCGCTGTGCGCTGGTGTCGTCGTAGACCGCCTGCCACGCGGGCTTGGTCGATCCTTGAGTCCAGATGCGAGCGCGCAGCTGGACCGGCGACGAACCGGTCACGGAGAACTCCACGTTGACGCGCGTTCCGGCCGCAAGGCTCGAGATCGGCTTCACCGAACGCAGCACGGCCTCTCGGCCGGATCCGCCGTCGAACCGGCTGATCCAGAGGTTGACGCCCGTTTTTCCGAACCCGACCCGGGCCTGGTAGGAGAACTTGCCGTCGGATCGGAGTGCCAGCGAGACGGTCGAACCGTTTCCCGTCGTCGTCGGCTTCTCCGGCCAGACGGTGGCTCCCAGGACAGCGTCGGTGAGCGAGGTCGAGCGGATCGCCTGCTCCGCGGACGTTCCGGGCGTCAGGGTGATCGCGGCGGCTCCGTCGCGGACACTCGTCGATCGCGGGGACGAGGCGGTCCACGCATCGCCGGAGGTCGACGTGCCCCACCCTTCCGCCACGGTGCGGCTGAAGGTGTCCTGGACGTGCGTGGCGGCGGTCGCCGCGGGTGCGGTCGCGGCAGATCCCGCCGCGATGAGTGCGAGAGCCACAGCGGTGGCGGCAGCCCGGACGCGGAATCGGGCGCGCGTGAGGGCAGGAGGATGTGTCATATCAGCGGGTCGCCTTCGGGTGGGGGTGGCGCGGATGAATGCTCATCAGATCACGGGGCGTGCTCTCAGCCGCGTGCCATGAGACACTTTTCATCTGTGCAGGGGTGCACGGCATTCTGCGGACGGGGCTTGGTCCGCGCTGATGATGGGGGGTCATCGTGTGGGGTTCGCTGTGGCGATCAGCGCCGCCGTCGCACGACGGTCGGATCGAATGGGTGGATGCCGGCAAAGGGCTGGCGATCGCGCTGGTCGTCCTGTTCCACTCGGCGCGCTGGTTCGCTGGAGTGGCGGGCGATGTCTCAGGCTGGTTGTGGATCAACGACATTCTCGCCACGATGCGGATGCCCTTGTTCTTCACCTTGGCCGGGCTGTTCGCCGCCAAGTGGGCGACGGTGCCGCTCGCGCAGCTCTGGAACGCCAAGCTCCGCCTCTTCGTGTGGGTCTTCCTCCTCTGGGAGTTGCTCGGCCTCGGCCCCTACCTGATCGGTCAGGCGGCGCACGGCATCGAGATCAATCCGCGGAGAGAGATCTTCGACACCGCGATCTCTCCACTCATCCCTCGTTTCGAGCTCTGGTTCATCTGGGCGCTGGCCCTGTTCTTCCTTCTCAACAGGGCGCTACGGGCCGTGCCGACGGCCGTCACGCTGTCCACAGCCGCCCTCGTGTCCGTCATCGGGTTCACCGGCATCCTCCCGCTCCCGTCGCCGAGTTGGACGGGGGTCTGCAAGTACTACGTGTTCTTCCTCATCGGGATGACGTGGCGGCGCGCGTTGTTCGCCTACGCGGCGCGCAGCGGATGGGTTCTGCGCAGCCTGGTCGTCGTCGCGTGGGCCGCGGCGGCGTGGGCCGTCACGGTGTTCGACCTGAGTCGGATCCCCGGGGTGTACCCCGCTCTGGCGTGCGTGGGCGTGCTCGCGGGCATCGCCATCAGCCAGGTCCTGCAGTGGTCCGCCTGGATCGTGGGCCTGGGGTCCCGGACACTGCCGGTCTACCTCGCGCACACGCCCATCGTCATCCTGCTCGCCGCCGCTGTCGCGCTGGTCGCGGACCACACCGTGGTCCGAACGGCGGCCCCGGTGCTACCGGCGGCTGCGGCACTCGCCGCGATCGGCCTCTCGCTGGGCCTGTACCGGATCTCGCGACGGACGTTCCTCAGGTTCCTCTTCGATCCGCCGCCGCGGCTCCTTGTGGCGCACCCTGCCGGACCGACGAGCGCTGCGCGATGAGGGCCGACACGGGCACCGCCAACACGACGAGTGCCAGCGGGAGCGTCTTCATCGCCGATATCGCAGGGCTGAACGCGAGATCCCACACCAGGCGTGTGGCCAGGTAGACCGCGAGCACGGTGCACGCACCTTCGCGCAGCGCGCGTTCGAGCCCCATGCCCGCGATGACTGCGACGACCACGCACGCTGCGAGCCCGGGGAGTCCGAACCACAGCCAGAGGTCGCCCACCATCGAGTGGACTTCGATGCCGCCGCCGAACATGAACCTGTCGACGTAGTTGTTGTGGGGGTCGTACCCGATCGCCGCCATGGAGGACTTCGCTGCCGTGACGTCGGTGGGCGACGCGACGATGCCAGATCCCATCCCCCACGGGTTCAAGCGGATGAGGGCTTCGGATGCGGCGATCTCGGGGCGGCCGCCGAGCAGGAGCGAGCCGGACGTGCTGATCTGCGCCTGGGTCCGATCTTTGGTCGCCTCGCCGAAGAAGCCCTCCAGGATCGCCGCCTGCGCGACGAAGAAGATGGCGATGCCGAAGAGGACGACTCCGACGACGTTGCCCGCGCGACGACGCGCAGACCCCGCGACCCGACCGATCCGTTGCCAGATGAGGACGACGGCCGCCAGAAGCAGCATGGCGGTGTTCGAGCGTGCGTCATTCACCACGCCGACCGCTGCGAGGAGGACGACGACGACGAGTTGCGGCATCAATCGGTCGCCCCGCGCGGCGATGGCCATGAGGAGGATCGTGAGCGGGATCGAGAAGGTGAACCGCCAGCTCGCGGTGGCGTCGATCTCCCCCAGGATGCCGAGGGTCATGCCCACCCCGTACGCGATCGACACCGCCGACAGTCCGATGACGGTCCGAGCCCAGAGGAGCGCTCCGACGGCGCCGAGCAGACCCAGTGCGAGAGCGCTGCGTTCGACCAGGCTCGAGGGGAGTGCGAGGTGATCCGTCGACATCCACCATGTGAGCAGCACGCCCGCGACTGTGGCAGCGACCAGGAGAGCGGTCAACGCGACGAACAGTCGAGCCCGCCGCAGCAGAGGCAGCCAGAGCGGGACGAGCAGCAATCCGACGAGGCCGCCCACGGGGGCGTTGAAGGGGAGCGCGATGCGGAGTCCGACGATGACGCAGAGGAGGATCGCGAAGACGGGTTCGGCCGTCCACTTGCGGGTGAGGATGTCCGCGCCGCCGGCCGCGGCCGTACGCGGGCTCATGTCCGCGGCTTCGATCTCCCACCCCGCCGATCACTCCTGCGCCAGCGCCACGGCTGCGGCATGGAGGAATCGTTGTCGTGGTACGGGCTAGAGTCGACGCGCTTGACCGCGTTGAGGACGACGCCGAGGATCCTCGTCCGGGTCGACTCGAGCTCGTCCAGCGTCCGTCGGAGCGCGTGCCGCTTGGTGAACCGGTAGCGCGCGACCACGAGGATCCCGTCCACGACCGGAGCCAGCCACAGCGGGTCGCTGACGGCCAAGACCGGCGGGCTGTCGATGACGACGACATCGAACCTCTTGCGCGCGTCGACGACCAGGTCTCGCAGGTGGTCCGAAGTGAGTAGCTGTCCCGGGTTCGGGGGGATCGTCCCGCTCGGGAGGACGCTCAGGTTGCGTGTGCCCCAGTGCTGGATCGCGTCGGCGAAGCCGATGTCGCCCACGAGGATGGTCGTGACGCCGACGCCGCCCTCCAGTCCGGTCATCTTCGCGATCGACCCACGTCGCAGGTCGGCGTCGATGAGGAGGACCCGCTGACCCTGTTCCGCGAGGATCAGGGCGGTCGACAGGGCGACCGAGGACTTGCCCTCATTGGATGTCGCCGAGGTGACGAGGATCACGCTCGTGTCGCCGTCGACGTTGGCGAACCGTAGCCCCGCGGCGACACCGCGGATCGACTCGGCGGCCAGGCCGGTCTCCGCCCGCCGCACGGCGTCGGGGAGGGTGGCCCCATGACCGACGCCGGTGACTTCACCCAGGACCGGAGTCTCGGTGAGCGCGGCGATGTCCTCGCGGGACTGCAGTCGCGTTGCGAGCAGTCGTCGCAGCCAGGCGTAGACCATGCCGATGATCAGCCCGACGAGCGCGCCCACGACGATCAGCAGCCGTGTGTTCGGCGCGACGGGATTACGGGACTCGGTGGCCGGGCTGATGGTCTCGATGCGCACGGCAGGACCGGATGTGCTCGTCTGGGGCGACAAGCCCTCGACTGCCTCGGAGAGTTCTTCGGCGATCGCATTCGCGATGGTCGCCGTTCCGGTCGAAGACCCGCCGCTCACGGAGATGTTGAGCACCGCCGAGTCCAGGGGCGTCTCCACGACGACCTGGCCGGCGAGGGCGCGCGGCGTGATCGTGAGTCCGAGGCGGTCGATCACCGGCTCGAGGACCACGGGCGATGTCGCGACCAGCGCGTAGGTGCTCACGAGGCTTTGGACGTAGCTGGAGCCCTGCACGAGTTCGGCTGTGCTGTCACCGCGAGTCGGCAGGACGACGACGGCTGCCTGGGCCCGGTACACCTTCGGTTGCGTCTGCGCGTAGCCGTACGCGACCGCTGCGCCGAGAAGCACGAGCGCGACGATGGCGAACCATTGTTTGCGCAGGGCCAGGAAGTAGTCGTTGAGGCTCACCGACGGAGCCCCGGCTCTGTTGGAACCGCGTTCATTGCACGTTCGTCGTCGATCACGATGACAGATCCCCCCCACAGCACCCGAGGTGCCCCCCAACGGCCCTGGCGGATGCTCTTGTTTCCCGCATTCTATGCCGTAACGCGTGCACTCGGTGCCGGGGATGAGTGAATCGGCTCGGTGACCGGTATCCTCTGAACGGGGACACGCAGACTGGGGGAGTCGTATGCGAACGAGCGGTTTTGGGATCAGACGGGCGGGGCGTCGGGCAGCCGAAGTCCTGGACGGCGTCTATGCGCGAAGCTTCCGAGCCATCCGTACCGGACCGCGCCGGTCGGTCGGCGTCGTCGGGATCTACCGCGAAGCCGAGCCGATCCGTTCGGCCATCGATCAGCTCAGGGCCTCGCGTCACGACCTGACCGTCAACGTGGGCGCGATGGGTGACATCCCCGCCGGCATGGCGTCGGACACGGGAGCCGATCACCTCACGGCCGGGAAGTTCCAGAACCTCAACGTCCTCGTGCGGGATCTTCCGGCGGTGGACTGGCTGGTGATCATCGACGACGACGTCGTCCTCCCCGCTGGTTTCCTCGACCTGGCGATCGAGGTGTGCGAGAGGCTCGATTTCGCCCTCGCTCAGCCGGCTCAGACGCGGTTCAGCAATGCGAACTGGATCGTCGCCAAGCGGCGGCTGCTGAGCGTCGCCCGGAGGACGCGTTTCGTCGAGATCGGGCCCGTCACCCTCATCCGTGCGGATGCGGCGGAACTGCTCCTGCCTTTCCCGGCCGACCTTCGATGGGGCTGGGGCCTGGATTTCCAGTGGGCGCACCTCATGGAGCACGCCGGTCTGCGCATGGGCGTCATCGACGCGGCGGCCGTCGTGCATGCGAGCCGCAAGGTCGCCAGCACGTACTCCTGGGATGCAGCGCAGGAAGAGGGGCGCGAGTACCTCCGCGGAGTGGACCATCTGCCGAACGACGTCGCGATGAGCCGTGGATTGCGTACCTACCGCGTCCTGCCTCGGCGCCGAGGTGCGTCCGCCCGCCTCGATCCGGAGCGCACGGCACGCTCGACATGACGGCGGACGGCTGCGCGGTACGACTCGGGTGCGTGCCGCCGCAGGGCCTCTGCGCGGCTGTCCTCGACGTCGGCGCGCACGGCCGACCATGATTCGGTGAGCGCCCGCAGCTGTTCCGAGATGGCCGCAGGCTCATCGACCGGAACCATGCGCGCGGTCGTGTAGCTGCCGGCCGCCTCGCGGAGTCCGCTGGTGTCGGCTACGACCACGGGCCGCAGCCCGAGGACGGCTTCGACGGCGGTGTTGCCGAACGGCTCGTCGATGCGTGACGGCACCACCACGACGTCCGTGTCCGCGACGAAGCTCCACACGTCCGGCTGGAATCCGGCGAACGTCACCGACATGTGCTCCGGTGCGTTGTCAGCCTGCAGTCGCAGCTGGTCGCCGAACCATTCGTATCCCGGGAAGGTGTCGCCGATGAGCGTGACGTCGACGGGCAGGCCGTCGCGGGCCAGCAGCGCCGCGGCGGAGAGCACCAGGTCCGGGCCTTTCCGGGGTGACAGCCGTCCCATGTAGAGCACGCGCAGTGCGCCGTCCGTGTCTGCTCGAAGCGGTTGCGGGCTCGCGGGCCCGACGACTCCGTTGAGCACGACCTCCGCCCGCGATGCGAGATTCGGGAGGACGTGTCGGATGGTCGCCTGACTGAAGCGACTGTTCACCAGGACCTCGTCCGACAGCAGGTGCGGGCTGTACAGGAGTCGGTTCAGCAGGGCGCTCCCCGATGCTTCCGCCTCATGCACGTGACTGATCACGGGGGTGCGTCGCAGTCGCGCGATGAGGGGCCAGAGGGGAATGGTGATGGTGCTCACGTACACCGCGTCCGGGTGGACCCGGCTCATGATGCGCCAGGCCGAACCGAGTCCACGGAACGTCTCCCCGATGAGACGCATCCACCCCGAGGGCCGCAGCAGCGCCTTCCGCAGTACGAGACCAGGCGCGATGACGACTTCCGCGCCGAGGGAACGGATCTCGTCGATGAGCGGACCGTTCGTGGGGATCGCGACGACGACCCGCGCGCCGCCGTCGATCAGCCCGGCGACGGATTCGCGGAACATCCGGTCAGATCCGAACAGCTCGGCGCCCGGGTGTGCAGCGAGGACCGTCCTCGGCGCGATCACAGCACACCGGCCATCGTGAGCACGGACTCGAAGGCTTTCGTCGCCGCAGCCGCGTTCGGTGCGTGGTCGTGATCGGAGCGTTTCCCTCTGCGCGCGCGAACGGTGTCGGCGAGGTCCTCGTCGCTGACCTCCTCGACCTGGGGAGGGGTGGGGCAGGCAGAGAACGCTTCGGCGGTCTTCGGCACGCCCGGGGTCAGCACAGGCGTACCGAACGATCCGGCGACGATCGCGACGTGCATGCTCGTCGTGAACACGACCCCTGCGGATGCGAGGACGCACACGATCTCGTCCGCCTTCAGTCCGATGAGAGCCAGAGTCCCCGTCCGCTCAGCCGCGGCTGCGAGCGCGCGATCCTCGCCCGAATGAGCACCGAGCGACAGGACGGCGATCGGCAACCCCGTCAAGGAGCGGAGCGCGGCCTCGACGCGGGCCTCCGGCCAGCCGTGGAATGCTGCCGCATGGAAGACGACGAGCGGTTCGTCGACGCCGAGCCGCCTCCATACGACCTGACGACCGCGCTCTGCGGATCGGGTCTGATCGGAGAGGGCCGGATGGGCGAAGACCATGTCCGGGGCGCGGACGATGCGTTCGGGGCTCACCCCGGCGGCCTCGAACTGACGGGCGGCGTGGGTTGTCCGTACCCAGACGCCCTTCAGGCGACTCACCGCGGCGCGAGCCCGAGGGTCGTGCGCCATTCGCCGAGCTCCGACGGACACCAGCACGGTCGGCGCACCGGGCACCCAGTCCGCCTCAGGGAGCCAGACGCCCGGCCCGTTGAGGAAGTGCCTCCGGGCGAACAGCTCTGCCCGGAGGCGAAGGAGACGACCGTGGCGCTGGGCCTCCGGGATCGCCATGTGATCGAGGGCGACCGTGGTCGTGTCGAAACGGACGAGGTCCCCGCCGCCGACGAGCACAGCGGCCACCTTCGTCCGCCGGATCTCTCGGAGCGGCCGGATCGGCTCCCCGGCGAGGGTGGCGCCGGGGAGAGGGGCGAAGTGGGTGACATCAGCCTCGAGCCCGATCTGGCGCAGAAGATGGCTGGTGACGCCCGGATACAACCGATCGCCCCAGTTCGCCACGGAGTAGTCGCCGACCTGGGCGAGCTTCACGGTCGTCGCGTGCGCCGACCGTTCTGTCACCACGTCACTGATGGTGTGCTCCTGACTCGGGGGCCTCGTCGGCGAGTGCAGAGCGGCGTGAGCGATGCCGGACGAAGAGGACGTTGGGGATGAGCTGGCACGCGACAACGGCGACGATCGAGCCGATGAGCGGGCCGGGAGCGCCGAGGCTCGGGGTGAGGCCGATTGTGAGCCCCAGGTTCACGGGCAACAGCACGATCGCGCATGCGGCCTGGAAGGTGAGCCCGCGCGCATCGGTGAGCGCCATGCCGTAGGGCTGCTTGACCGCCTGGATGATGATGAAGACGCCACCGGCCACGAGGATGGGCCAGCCGAGTTCGATCCGGCCGCCCGACGCGAGGTCGGCGAGCCATCCCGAGAACACGAAGATCAGGGTGCCGCCGATGAACGCGAGCGCCGCGAACATGCCCGCCATGGCGTGCGGGGAGAACGGCGTCGAGGTGCCCGCTGCCCGCGCGCGTGCGAAGACGGGCCACAGCGACATGCCCGCCGTGGCGAGGACCCCGAGCGCGGGCGTGAACATCTGCATCGCGAGGCTGTACTCGGTCAGGTCGTCGAGGGATCCCAGATGGCTCAGGACGAGCCGGTCGGAGGACATGGCGATCGGGAGGGCGATCATCTGGACGAGCATCGGCCACGCGACATTGAAGACGCGCTCCCCGCGTACGCGAGGGTTGAGGCTCTCCCGAAGTGCGACACCGATCGTGGGCGAGATGCGCCGCACGGCGATGACGAAGGCGATGGCGCTGATCAGGAAGGTGCTTGCGTACGACGCGACGGCGATGTACCCGCCGCCGGCGCCGACCGAGATCGTCAGCCAGAGCACGACGAGCACGACCGGCGTCTGCAGCGCGCCGAGGAGGACCACGAGCGTGTTCAGACCGAGCGCGATCAGGATGCGCTGCCCGAACGAAATGAGCAGGTTGAGCGCGAAGATCCCGAGACAGAGCGTCGCAGCGAGAGCGCCTGATGCGAGGTTCAACCCTTCGCCGAGCAGCGTGTCCCAGTAGCCGAGAGCGTAGATCGCCACCGCGACGGTGAGCAGGACGATCGCGCAGCACGCGAGGAGGCGCATGCAGGAGATCAGGACACCGCGGAGCCCCGGGTCGGTCCGGGGATCGCGAGCGGCGGAAGCCGCGTTGAGGATCGCCGCCGACAGTCCGAGGTCGGTGAACGGCAGGAGCGCGGCGATGCCGACGAGCAGCGTGTACTGGGCGTACGACGCCTCACCGTAGTTGTCGAGGATGAGCCGGGTGACGACGATGCCGAGGAACGCGCTCACCGGCATGACCATGAGCCGGGCGACCGCGCTGCCGCCGACTGATGCCAGCATTCCACGGCGGGTGGCGAGCCGCCGCTCGACGCCCGCGTCGATGTCCCCCGCGACATCATCGATCGCGGGGGACTCGGGGGTCCGGATCGTGCCGGGTGCCGTCATTCGCCGCTCCGGGCCGCGCTCGCGCGCCGCCGGGCCCGTCGGCCGAGCTGGTGCATGGACTCCCGCCGAGCGAGGCGCCCGGCCAGATCCTCATAAGCGGTCGCCACGTCGTCCCAGCGGAAGGCCGTCGCGGCGCGTTCGCGGGCGCGGAGGCCGAGTATGCCCGCAAAGGCCGCGTCGCGGTCGAGCGCCTCGACCCCGCGCGTCAGCTCGGCGGCATCCGCGAAGAACAGTCCGTGCTCGTCGAGGGTCTCGTGGTTGAATCCCACGTCGTAGGCGAGGGTCGCCGTGCCGGCGCCCATCGCCCGCAGGAGCGAGGGATTCGTGCCGCCGACGGAGTGTCCGTGAACGTACGAGAGCGCGTGGAAGTAAAGGGCGTCGAGCAGGCCCTGGTCGTACACCCCACCGAGGAAGCGGATGCGAGGGTCGTCGCCCGCGGCGGCTCGGATCCGTTCCGTGTACTCGGCGGCGTACGGTGCCGAGCCGACGACGACCAGCGGCTTCGCGGCCGCGCTCGCGCGGTACCCCTCGACGATCTCGAGCACGTGGTTCTCGGGTTCGAATCGCGCGACGACCAGGTG
The DNA here is from genome assembly GCF_900102005.1 of Microbacterium sp. LKL04. Lineage (NCBI taxonomy): Bacteria > Bacillati > Actinomycetota > Actinomycetes > Micrococcales > Microbacteriaceae > Microbacterium > Microbacterium sp. LKL04. The sequence continues at coordinate 2,708,880 of NZ_LT627736.1, forward strand.
GTATCCGCGGGGTGCGAGGTCGAGGGCACGGATGCCGTCGGCCGGGGCGCTCTCCAGGATCGGCGCGCCGTACCGGATGAGCTCGGTCGGGACGCCGAACTCCCGGTTGTAATAGTCCCCGATGCCGGGGGCATCGGCTATGAGCGCGTCGGCGGTCCGCACGCCGAACTCCTCCGCCCAGCGGTAGTAGGCCTTGCCGCGCCGGCCCCATTTCGAGCGCTTCCACTCCAGACCGTCCATGTGGAGGGCGGTCGGGATGCCACGGGCACGCAGCACCGGCAGGAAGGGCGAGTTGGCGGCGTTGAACACGAAGGCGGCGTCGGGTCGGCGACGGAGCACCGCATGGACCGCCGACAGTCCGGTGTGGCTCAGGGTTTCGAGCTGCTTCACCGAGACCGCGGGCAGGTGGACGATCTTCATGCCGAGGTATTCGCGCTTGCGGCTCTCGGAGCCGCGCGTGTAGACCGTGATCTCGTGGCCGCGCTCGACGAGCCGGCGCCCGATCTCCTCGACCGCCGTCTCGAAACCGCCGTACGAGGCGGGTACGCCCCGCGTCCCGACCATCGCGATCCGGAGCGTCCGAATCGCGCGGCCGTGCGATCCGGCACGGGATCCCTCGGTCGTGACGGTGCTCCGCGGTGAATCGATGACCATCAGTACGCCCCCTGCGGTGTGATCATGACCTTCGCCGTCCGCCACATGAGGACGAGATCGGTCATGACGGTCCAGTTCTCGACGTAGCGGAGGTCCAGGCGGACGCTCTCCTCCCAGGAGAGGTCGCTGCGCCCGCCCACCTGCCACGGTCCGGTGATGCCCGGCTTGATGTAGAGCCGGCGGAAGACGGTGCCGTCGTATGCGGTCACCTCTGCCGGCAGCGGCGGACGCGGGCCGACGACGCTCATGTCGCCCCGGAGGACGTTCCAGAACTGCGGCACCTCGTCGAGGGAGAACTTCCGGAGGATCTGTCCGACGCGGGTGACCCGAGGGTCCTGCTTCAGTTTGAAGAGCGGGCCGGAACCCTCGTTCTGGGCGAGCAGGGCGCTGAGCTCCGACTCGGCATCCACTCGCATCGTCCGGAACTTCAGCATCGCGAACTCCTGACCGTCGCGGCCGACACGGGCCTGGCGGAAGAAGACCGGGCCGCCGTCGTTCGTTTTGATGGCGAGAGCGATGACGGCCGCCACCGGCGCGAAGGCGAGGAGTGCGGCGCCCGACACCAGGATGTCCAGCGCTCGCTTGACGTAGAAGGAGGCACCCTCGAAGGTCGGGATTTTCACGTGGATGAGAGGCATCCCCTCGACCGGTCGAAGCGACATCCGTGGTCCTGCGACGTCGGCCAGCCGGCTCGAGATGACGAGCTCGGCAGCGGTGCCCTCCAGTGACCAGGAGAGACGCTTCACATACGTGGGATCGCCCGCGGGCTGGCTTGCGACGACGATCGTGTCGCTTCCGTAGATCTCCGCCGCACGGAGGACGGCGTCCTCGCCGTGCATCACCGGGTAGTCGACACCGTCGACGCTCACGCGCTCGCCGGCGCCCTCGAGGAGAGCGACCCCGACGACCAGGTAGCCGAGCTGGCCCGCGGGACCGAGGGTGCGGATGGCGTACTCGACGTCATCCCGCGACCCGACGACGACGGTGCGCGAAGCGAAGCGGCCGTCGGCGCGTTGCGCGATGAGCCACCGCCGCCACCCCCAGCGCGACAGCAGGAGCGCGAGCGTCCCGAGGGGGAGAGCGGTGAACAGCTGCGCGCGGATGCCGCCCCATTCGAAGACGACGAACATGATGGCGAGCAGCCCGAACGCGAGCCCGGTCGCGTGCGCGACCCGGGCGTACTCGACCGAGCCCGAGCCGATGACGCTCGCGGAGCGGGTGTTGAAGAGCATCAGCGCGACGAGCCAGAGCGTGCCGGTCGCGATCGCGATCGCGACCGCGCTGTACGGGGCGGGGGCGAGGGCGCCCGTTGCCGTGACGTGGACCGTCGCGAACGCGCATGCCAGCGCGACGATCGCCGTGTCGCTGGTTCGCAGTCGCACGCGGAAGCGTCGCTCCCACTGCTGACGGCTGACGAGCGCGGCGGATGCCCGCGGCGCCTCGCCCGCCCACCCGCGCACGGTCGTCAGCGGGCTCAGCCCTGGCAGCGACAGGCCGGGCGAGATGCCCTCGACCGCGCTCACCGTGCGTCCCCACACACATCGGACGGTGTCCGCATCATGCCCCCAAGCAATGTGCGATCACTGCACCCGCCCCCAAGGCGGATGCATAGTTCCCCAATGAGCTTCGCGGTCCCCCAAGAACCTCCGCACGACCCCCCGGCCGCGCGATCCACTCGAGGGCAACTCTAGCGCGCGACGAACGGTCGTGCGAGCGCGGGGCGTTAACTCGATGTAAACCGACGCGTCATGTCATCAGCGGCCAGGTCTGGCGATGCCCGGCCGCGCCGCCGAGCGTCTGGGCTCAGGCGCCGAAGGCGCGGAAGAGCGTCATGACGAGCGGGCCGATGCGGCCGTCGATCCGGAACTGCGCGAAGCCCTCCGACACCGCGCGTCCCGTACGCGAGGTCACGAACCACGGCGGCTTCGGCAGCGCCGAGAAGCGTCCGCGGCCGAGGGAGCGGGGGAAGGGACGGAACGGTCCGCGCACGACGCTCCGCTCGACGTCGTCCAGCAGAAGTGCGTTGTGGACGATCCCGATGCCGCTCGGCGCGTCGTCGACGGTGCCGCCGGGGAACGCGCCCCACGTCGCTGTGGGGGTGAGGAACCCGAACGCCGTCCACGCGTTGATGGCCACGGTGCCGTAACGCAGGCGCGCCATCGCCTCGTCGAACTGCGCGCCGAGGCTCTCCTGGGTGAGCGGGTCGACGAGCACGTTCGCCCCGAGGGTCCCCGTGAGCCGCTCGTTCGCGTGCGCGACGGCGGCATCGACGAACGCGGCGCCGGTGCCGGGCAGGTCGACGATCCCGAGGACCGGGGCGAAGTACTCGGTCGTCTCGATCTCGCCGTCACCCGCCGCGATCGCCCGCGTGCCGTCGGCGAACCACTCGGCATCCGGGTAGACCTCGCGCACGCGCTCGAGCCGCGCCGCGGCGTGGGGATACCAAACCGGGCGCTTCGGCGTCCGTGCGAAGGCGCGGCGCAGCTCGCGTTCGAAGTCCTCGCGCTGATCCCAATCGCGGCTGAGCAGGACGACCTGCCCGGCGATGCAGTTGTGCCCGCTGTTGTGCAGCCGCATCGTGGCGACGTGCTCGGCCTGGAACCTCAGGTCGGCCTTCGACCATCGCCCCGGCACCACGATGATCGGCGAGACCCCGCCGAGCTCGGCGGTGATCGGCACGCGCAACCGGTCCGCACCCGACCCGACGATGGCGCGGAAGGTCGTCTCCGACCCCGTGATGTGCACGTGGTCGACCTCGGGGTGCCTCGTCAGATAGGCGCCGACGTCGCCGCCTCCGCTCGCGACCGCGGTGAACCCGGCCTCGATGAGCGGCGCGAACGCCCTCTCGAACACCGGGACGAGGGCGTCCTGCGTCGGGTTCACCTTCAGCAGCGCGACGCGCCCCTCGGCGAGCAGCTCGTAGAGGACGTCGAGGAACGGGATCGAGGTCACGTTCCCCGCGCCGAGGACGAGCCCCACCCCGGTGCTGCGGAGCGGATGCCTCGAGCCGAGGCCCGCGGCATCCCGAGCCTCGTGCGACGTGATCCCCGGCTGCAACCAGACCTCGGTCGTGTACCCCGACAGCAGGATGCGATCCGAGAACCGCAGGGGCGACGTGTGGACGACGGTGCGGCCGCCGGGGGCGGTGCCGGTGCGGATGCCGCTGAGCGGGCTGCGACCCCGGGCGAGGGCGTCGAGCGTGTCGGCGTAGGCGTCGAGCGCGACGATCGCCGCGTAGGGGCCGGCCAGCCACTCCTCTCCGGCGAGCGGATGCCGGGCGCTCAGTCCCTTGCTCGCCGAGGCGATCCGCGCCCAGTCGTCGGCGGCATCGGCGACGGCGACACGGACGCGGCGGAGCAGATCACGTCGGTCTGCGGCCGGGAGCGCGGTCCACTCGGCCGCGCCCGCGCGGAGCCGCGTGAGGGCGGCATCGAGTGGGGCTCGGGTCCCGGGCGAGAGCTCGTGCGGCGTGGCCGGTGACGTCGTCGTCATCGTCGCTGCGCGATGGGCTCAGATGAGGGACAGCTCGCGGAGCTTCGCCGCGACGTCGTCGTTGCTGGGCTCCACGTGGTGGCTCGCGTCGGGGTAGACGACGACGGGGATGTTGGTGCGTCCGGAGATCTCACGGGCGACGTCGGCGGCGTCGGGCTCGGCCTCGAGGTCGACGTACCGGTAATCGACTCCGAGGCTGTCGAGCTGCGCCTTCGTGCGGCGGCAGTCGCGGCACCAGTCGGCGCCGAACATCGTGATCTGAGCGGACGTGTCGGTCATCAGTCCAGGGTACGCCTGCCCGCCGGGGCCGGCGCGGCCTCCGTCGTCGCTGCGGGGCGGGCCGCGCGGCGCGGCGCATAGACCACGAGGGCGTGGAAGACGAAGCGCAGCACGAACGCCGCGATGAGGGTGAGCGCGGCCGCGAGGACGGCCGGGATGTGGGCGCCTTCGACGAGGATCGACAGGACCGGGATGCGGATGATCGCTTCGAGCCCGTTGAAGGTGAACGACTTCACGAACCGGGTGAGCATGCGCCCGGATTCGGAGCGCATGTCAGCGAAGACCAGGTACTCCAGCAGCAGGAAGTTCGTGACGATCGTGATGACGCTCGCGATGATCGCGGCGGGAACGTAGTCCATCCCCAACCGGATCAGGCCCCACATGATGACGAGGTTGGCGATGGCGCCGAACCCGCCGACGAGGGCGAACGCCGACATCCGGCCGAAGCGCAGCATCGCGAGCTGCGTCAGGAAGCGCACGCCCTGGGTGAAGGTCGCCTTGGACGTCCCGGCATGACGCGAGGCGAAGTCGAAGGGCACCTCGTCGACGCGCAGCTGGCGTCGGGCGAGGACCTCGAGCAGGATCTTGAAGCCGCGCGGTCGGAGTGCCTCCACGTCGACGGCCTGGGTGTCGACGAGGAAGAAGCCGGTCATCGGGTCGGAGCAGTTGGCCAGCTTGCGCGGGAACATCGCCTTGGTCAGCGCGGTCGACGCGCGCGAGACAGCGGTACGGGTCGCGTCGGCGAGGCCTTTCGAGGTCCCGCCCGACGCGTAGCGCGACGCGATGACGACGTCCACGTCGCCGCGGTCGGCGCGCTCGATCAGTCGCGGGATGTCCTCGGGCGGATGCTGCAGGTCACCGTCCATGACGAGGCACCACCGCGAGCCGGCTGCCTGGAACCCCGCGACGACCGCCCCGCCGAGGCCCGCGACGGGGTCCTCGCGATGGATCAGGCGCACCGGAAAACCGGCGTGAGGCGCGGCGGCGGCGATGATCTCGGGGGTGTCGTCGGTCGAGTCGTCGACGAAGATGACCTCGAACACGCGTCCCTCCAGGGCGTCGCCGATCCGCCGCAACAGCTCGTCGACGTTCGGACCCTCGTTGAAGGTCGGAACGATGATCGACAGATCCATGGCGGGGCTCGCGATGCTCGGCGGCGGGCACGGGTGACGTCTCAGCCTAGCCGGGCGGGCGCGAGGCGAACTGAGGATGTCCCCGGCGAACGTTCTGGGTCCGCTGACGACGGCTGACCGGCGTGCCTTGTCGCCCGGGATGCCGCGGCGATAGCCTGGCCGCATCCGGCGAGGGGAGCGCGAGATGAGCACGCAGCAATCGGCACGGACGGTGGTCGGCGGCATCCGCGGGGCACTGCTGATCGGCGGCGTACTGGCCGTCGTGGTCGGCATCCTGATCCTGGTCTGGCCGGGCAAGACCGCGATGGTCGTCGCCGGGATCATCGCGGCGTGGGCGGTGATCGCCGGCGTCGTGAACATCGCCCTCGGAGTCCTGTCACGGTCCGCCGGCGCCTGGTCGCGCGTCGGGCACATCGTGCTCGGACTGATCTTCCTGATCGCGGGCATCGTCGCGTTCTCGAACCTCGGACTCGCCGCCGGAACGCTGGCGACGTTCGTGGGCGCGCTCGTCGGCATCCTGTGGATCGTCGAAGGGGTCGTTTCGCTGACGACCCTCGGCGGCACGCGATCGCGCGGGTGGACCATCGCCTTCGCGGTGCTGAGCATCGTCGCCGGCGTCCTCATCCTGTTCGCGCCGGTCTGGGGTGCGCTGGTCCTCTGGGTGTGGCTGGGGGTCTCCCTCATCCTCCTGGGAGCGATCCAGATCGTCCGCGCGGCCCGACTGCGCACCCGCTGACCGGGCGGCTGGGCGCTCAGCCCACAGAGTCGCGCCACGAGTGCTGCGGCCGATAGCCGAGCACGCGCTGCGCCTTCGCGGTCGAGAACAGCGAGTCGTTCACTCCGAGGTCGCCGCGGAGCTCGACTCCGGGGAACACCTCCGCGACCAGCTCGTCGTTCGGGCGGCTCATGACGGTGTCCGCCGCCGCGATGAGGAAGTGGTCGAAGCCGGGGCCGGCGGCCTCGAGCGCGCGTTCGATGGCCTGCGATCCGTCGCGGGCGTCGATGTAGCTCCACAGGTTCCACTTGCGCTGGCGCGCGTCGGCGTCGAAAGAGGGGAACTCCGCGTAGTCCTCGGGCCACATGACGTTCGAGAAACGGAGGGCGGTGATGGATGCCTCGGGGTGCCACCGCGTCAGCTCGATCGCCATCTGCTCCTCGAGGTGCTTCACGAGGGAGTAGACCGATTCGGGACGCGCCGGGTAGTCCTCGTCGACCGGGATGTAGGGCGGCGGTGTCTCGAACGGCAGTCCCTGCACCGTCTCGCTCGACGCGTAGACGATCTTCGTGATCCCGAGGCGGAGCGCGGCCCAGAACACGTTGAAGGTGGTCGTGATGTTGTTGTGGAAGGTCGCGACGTCGGGGCGGATGCCGGGGGCGGGGATCGCGGCGAGGTGGACGAGGGCGTCGATGCCGTCGTGCTGATCGCCGACTCCCGTGAGCGCGTCGACGACCTGTCCGTGGTCGGTGAGGTCGATCTGCACGAAGCCCGGACCGCGGGTGCCGTGCTGGTCGAAGCCGATCACCTCGTGTCCTGCGGCGGTGAGTTCGCGGACGACGACGGACCCGAGTTTTCCGGACGAACCGGTGACGGCGATGCGCATCCCGTCAGCATGGCACGCGTGCCAGGCAGCGAGGGCCGTCACCACCCGTGGGTGTTGAGCCATTCCCGACGACGGGATGCCTCGGCATCCGTCTCGTCCTCGTCCGAGGTCGCGTGCTCGGCGAGCAGGCCGCCCTCGAGTGGGACGAAGCGATGGCAGGCGGGGCACAGGGCACGGCCGTGCGGCCACCCGTCCGCGAGCATGGCGGCGGAAGATCCCGGCTCGCCGGACCCGGGGCAGCGGGACGGGTCGGCAGCGGCATCCGTCCACATGATCGTGCGGTGGCGGTGCAGACCGGGGTGGTCGAGGGGGCGCGTGCAGCGGCGACCGGCGCTGCGACTGCGGCAGAAGCGGACGACGTCGCTCATCAGTTGATGATCTCGCCGCCGGACTCCTCGATCGCGGCGATGCGGCGCTTCCAGTCCGCGAGCGCCTCGGGGGGCAGGCGCGGCCACCCGATCTCCTCGGCGACGACGCGGAGCGGGTCGGCGCTGCGGTACGAGCGGGTGGGGTTGCCGGGAAACTTCTTGTCGGTCACATTCGGGTCGTCCTCGAACGGACCGGTCGGCTCGACGCGGTACACGCGCGGCTCGCCGTCGCCGGCGGCGAGTTCGGCCGCGAGGCCGGCGGGGTCGCGGAGCGCCGTGAAGTAGATGTGGTTCATCACGATCGACGGCCGGTAGTTCGAGTTGCGTCCCGCGGTCAGCAGATCGCCGATCTGCAGATCGGCCTTCGTGCCGTGGAAGAAGGGTCCGGTCTCGCCCGCTGCGCTCACCGCGCCAGGCTAACGCGCAGGCTCAGGCGTCGGAACGGGGCATCGGCGCGAGGCGCGTGAGCTGCGTGACGTGCCGCGGCTCGAGCTCGGCGATCGAGGCGACGCCGAGCAGCTTCATCGTGCGCTCGATCTCGCTGCGGAGGATCTCGATCGTCTTGTCGACGCCCGCACGCCCGCCGGCCATGAGGCCGTAGAGGTACGCGCGGCCGATGAGCGTGAACTTCGCGCCGAGCGCCATCGCGGCGACGATGTCGGCGCCGTTCATGATGCCGGTGTCGACCATGATCGTCGCGTCCTTGCCGACCTCGCGCACCACGGTGGGCAGCAGATGGAAGGGGATCGGAGCCCGATCGAGCTGACGCCCGCCGTGGTTCGACAGGATGATGCCGTCGACGCCGTGGTCGATGAGGCGCTTCGAGTCCTCGACGTTCTGCACGCCCTTGATGACGATCTTGCCGGGCCAGATCTCGCGGATGACCTTCAGATCTTCGTAGCTGATCGTCGGGTCCATCGCGGCGTTGAGCAGGTCGCCGACGGTGCCGCCGGTGGCCGAGAGCGACGCGAACTCGAGCTTCGGGGTGGTGAGGAAGTCGATCCACCACCAGGGGCGGGGGATCGCGTTGACGATCGTGCCGAGGGTCAGCTGCGGCGGGATCGAGAATCCGTTGCGCTTGTCGCGCAGGCGCGCACCGGCGACGGGGGTGTCGACGGTGAACTGCAGGGTGTCGAATCCGGCCTCCGCGGCGCGCTTCGCGAGACCGTACGAGATCTCCCGGTCGCGCATGACGTACAGCTGGAACCAGTTGCGCCCGTTCGGGTTGGCCGCCTTCACGCCCTCGATCGACGTCGTGCCGAGGGTCGAGAGGGTGAACGGGATGCCGGCGGCCCCCGCCGCACCCGCGCCCGCGACCTCACCCTCGGTCTGCATGAGCCGGGTGAAGCCGGTCGGGGCGATGCCGAAGGGGAGCGCCGACGGGCCGCCGAGGATCTCGACCGAGGTGTCGACGTCGGCAGCGGGTCGGAGCACGTCGGGGTGGAATTCGACGTCCTCGAAGGCCTGACGGGCGCGCGCGAGCGAGGTCTCGCCTTCCGCAGCGCCGTCGGTGTAGTCGAACGCGGCCTTCGGGGTGCGGCGCTTCGCGATCTTCCGCAGGTCGGAGATCGTGTACGCGGCATCCAGCCGTCGCTTCGTGCCGTTCAGCTCGGGCTTCTTGAACTGCATGAGCTCGAGCAGCTCGACCGGCTTCGGGAATTGACGCTGCACCATGGCAACCATCCTCCTCTGGAGTGATCCGACGCGGGCCGGGATTAACGCAGGAACGCGGCGGCGACGCCGGAGTCGACGGGGATGTGGAGTCCTGTCGTGCGCGAGAGTTCGGGGCCGGTCAGCACGTAGACCGCGTCGGCGACGTTCTCGGGGACGACCTCGCGCTTGAGGATCGTGCGGTTCGCGTAGAATTGGCCGAGGTCCTTCTCCTCGACGCCGTAGGTGGCAGCGCGGTTAGCGCCCCAGCCCGCGGCGAAGATGCCCGACCCGCGGACGACGCCGTCGGGGTTGATGCCGTTGACGCGCACGCCGTGCTCGCCGAGCTCGACGGCCAGCAGGCGCACCTGGTGGGCCTGGTCCGCCTTCGTCGCGGAGTACGCGATGTTGTTCGGGCCGGCGAAGACGGAGTTCTTCGACGAGATGTAGATGACGTCGCCGCCCATCTTCTGCTCGATGAGCGTTTTCGCCGCAGCCTTCGCGACGAGGAACGAGCCCTTCGCCATGACGTCGTGCTGCAGGTCCCAGTCCTTCTCGGTGGTCTCCAGCAGCGGCTTCGACAGTGACAGGCCCGCGTTGTTCACGACCAGGTCGATGCCGCCGAACGCGAGGACGGTCGCATCGATCGCCGCCTGCACCCCCTCGGCATCCGCCACGTTCGCGGCGACGCCGACCGCGACGTCCGTGCCGCCGAGCTCTGCGGCTGCGGCCTGCGCCTTCTCGAGGTCGAGGTCGGCGACGACGACGCACGCGCCCTCGGCGGCGAGCCGTGTGGCGATGGCCTTGCCGATGCCCGAGGCAGCCCCGGTGACGAACGCGATGCGCCCCTGATGAGTCTTGGGCTTCGGCATCCGCTGCAGCTTCGCCTCTTCGAGGGCCCAGTACTCGATGCGGAACTTCTCGGCGTCGGAGATGGGGGAGTAGGTCGAGAGGGCCTCGGCGCCGCGCATGACGTTGATCGCGTTGACGTAGAACTCGCCGGCGACGCGGGCGGTCTGCTTGTTGGCGCCGTAGCTGAACATGCCGACGCCCGGGACGAGGACGATGAGCGGGTCGGCGCCGCGGATCGCGGGCGAGTCGGCCGTCGCGTGCGCGTCGTAGTACGCCTGGTAGTCGGCTCGATAGGCCTCGTGCAGGTCGCGGAGGCGAGCGATCGAGTCCTCGACGGACGCGGATGCCGGCAGGTCGAGGATGAGCGGCTTGACCTTCGTGCGCAGGAAGTGGTCGGGGCAGCTCGTGCCGAGCTCCGCGAGCGCCGGAGCCTTCTCGGCGGCGAGGAAGTCGAGGACGACGTCGCTGTCGGTGTAGTGGCCGACCATCGGCTTGTCGGTCGAGGCGAGGCCGCGGATCGTGGGCGCAAGGGCTGCGGCCTTCGCGCGGCGCTCAGCCTCGGGCAGTGCGTCGAAGCCCGCGCGGATCTCGCCGAAGGGCCGGGCCGCACCGTGCGCGTCGATGTAGGCCTGGGCGGTCTCGATGATCCAGAGGCTGTTGCGCTCGGACTCCTCAGAGGTGTCGCCCCACGCGGTGATGCCGTGTCCGCCGAGGATGCAGCCGATCGCGTCGGGGTTCTCCGCCTTGATCGCCGCGATGTCGAGGCCGAGCTGGAAGCCGGGGCGCCGCCACGGGACCCAGGCCACCTTCTCGCCGAAGATCTCGGCGGTCAGCTTCTCGCCGTCGGCGGCGGTCGCGATGGCGATGCCGGCATCGGGGTGCAGGTGGTCGACGTGGGCGGCATCCACCAGCCCGTGCATGGCGGTGTCGATCGAGGGAGCAGCGCCGCCCTTGCCGTGCAGGCAGTAATCGAAGGCCGCGACCATCTCGTCCTCGCGCTCGACGCCCGGGTAGACGTCGACGAGCGCGCGCATGCGGTCGAGGCGGAGGACGGCGAGGCCCTCGGGCTTCAGCGTGCCGAGGTCGCCGCCGGATCCCTTGACCCAGAGGAGCTCCACGGGCTCACCGGTGACGGGGTCGGTGTCGGTGCCCTTCGCGGACGTGTTGCCGCCCGCGTAGTTGGTGACCTTCGGGTCGGATCCGAGGCGGTTGCTGCGCGCGATGAGTTCGGCGGCGGCCGTGGTGGTGGGGGACATCGACTCTCCTGCGAGGCTCAGACGTGAAAGATCTTGTGAAACCTTTCACAATCTAACAGGCTCAGCGGATCTCGACCAGCCCCCGGAAGGCGTCGAGTCGCTCGTCGGCGGGGTCGAGCTCGGTGACGAGCAGGTCGACGTTCGTCCAGGCGAGCGCGCGCGCAACGGCGAGGCGTTCGAGCTTCGAGGAGTCCGCGAGGACGACGGTCTCGTCCGCGTGTGTCGAGAGGACGCGCTTGACCTCGGCTTCTTCGAGGGTCGTCTCGCTCGTGCCGAATGACGGATCGAGGGCGGCAGCGCTCGTGAAGAAGCGGTCGTAGTGAAAGCGGCTCGCACTCTCGCACGCCTGCGCACCGACGAAGCTGCCGGTGCGGGGTTCCAGGCGTCCGCCGAGGAGGATCGCGTCGACGGCGGGTCGCCCCTGTGCTGCGCGGAGGTTGTCGTACGAGTTCGTGACGACGAGCAGTTCGTCGCTGTCGTCGAGGGTCGAAATGAGCGCACCGACCGTGGACGAGGCATCCATCGCCGCGGCACCGCCGTGAGGGAGCAGGTCGTGTGCTTTCCGTGCGATCTCGGCCTTGGCGCCGCCGCGCGCGGCGATCCGGGCGGTGAAGTCCTGCGGCACGATGGCGGCGACCGCCCCGCCGCGGACCCGCCGCGCGAGCCCCTCGCGGACAAGATCGTCGAGATCGCGGCGGACGGTCATCGCCGAGACGCCGAGCGCCTCGGCGGCCGGCTCGAGTCGGACGCTGCCGGACTCGGCGAGCATCTCGAGGAGGAGCGACCGCCGTTCGGCGCTGAGCAACTGCGGCATGCGATCAGGGTAACCGGGTGCCGCGGCGACCTTAGGCTCGTTTCGTGAGCGAGCGTCCGGCGGTCATGTGCCCCACCTGCGGCGATCCGCTGCGCTTCGAGATCCTCGACGACGAGCGGTTCACGGTCGCGTGGTCATGCCTCAATTGCGGCCTCGTGCGAGTGACCGAGCCGCGCTGATCAGCTCCGGCGCTCGGCGATGATCGCTGCGACAGCTCGGGCTCCGCGCTCGGCGCGGCGGTGGACGGCGACGACGTCGAAGCCCGCGGACTCGAGGATCCGCTGCAGGTCGCGCGTGTTCCAGCGGTAGGCACGCACGACGGCGTGGTCGAACGCCTCCGTCTCGTCCGCGTCGAAGCAGCCCAGCAGCAGCGACCCGCCGGGACGCAGCACGCGCGCGAACTCGGTGAGCGGAACCGCGATCGCCTCGGGCTCGTGGTGGATCGTCGAGAACCAGGCGAGGATGCCTCCGATCGCGGCATCCGGCTCGTCGATCGCCTCGATGCTCTCGACATCGAACCGGACGCCCGGGTGGGTCGCACGCGCGTGGTCGATGAACTCCGGCACGAGATCGATCCCGCGGATCTCGGCGCCCCGCTCCGCGAGGTGCTGCGTCCAGTGGCCCGGGCCGCAGCCCGCGTCGATGAGGCGACCGGATGCCGCGGCTCCCCACGCCTCGATGAGGTGGCGATCCGCGCGGTGCATCGCGCCCACGGACCCGAGCGTGTCGACGTACTCCGCGGCCCGGTGTGCGTAAGCGGCGGTCGTGCGGGTCATCCTGCGAGGCTATCGACCGCGTCGGACCTGTGTCAGGATACGGCGGTATGAGCACCGGCCCGGACTGGACGATCCGCATCCCCGGCTCCGAGCCCGACCGGCTGACCGCGCACCAGCAGGCACTTCTGGGTCAGGTGGAGGCGGAACTGCCCGCGTCTCGCGGAGAGACGTGCGACGTCTCGGAGCTCGAGGCTCGCGTCACGCCGATCGTCCGGGAACTCGTCCGGTCCGGACTCACGGCCGAGCGGATCGCCGACAACAGCCGGCTCCGCCCGGCGTTCGTCACGCGGATCACCGGCAGGGGCGCGTGAGACGATCCCGGAGTGAAGATCACCCAGGTCCGTAACGCCACCCTGCTGCTGGACGTCGGCGGCATCCGCGTCCTCGTCGATCCCATGCTGGGGGCGAAGGGCTCGCAGCCCGGCTTCGCCAGCGCACGGCGCAACCCGCTGGTCGATCTCGTGGTCCCGCTCGCGGACCTGCTGGATCCGGACATCGTGGTGGTGACGCACACGCATACCGACCATTGGGATGCCGCGGCCGCCGCGCTCCTGCCGCGAGAGGTTCCCGTCCTCGTCCAGCACGCCGACGACGCCGCGGTGATCGCCGGCGCCGGCTTCACGCAGGTGATCGTCCTCGACGAGCCGACGACGCTGGCCGGCGTGACCTTCACGCGCACGGGTGGGCAGCACGGCTCCGACGCGACGCTCGCTGCGGCGCCGCGACTCGGCGAGGTCATGGGTGTGGTCATCGCGCATTCCGCGGAGCCGACCCTGTACGTCGCCGGCGACACCGTCTACCACCCGACCGTCGAGGCGGCGCTCGCGGCGCACCGTCCGGAGGTCGTCGTCCTGAACACGGGCGAAGCCGTCCTCCCCGGCCTCGACCCGATCCTGATGGGGGCCGAGGACGTCGCCCGCGTGCACGGTCTCGCCCCTGACGCCCGCATCGTCGCCGTCCACATGGAGGCGCTCGACCACTGCACCGTGACCCGCGCCGACGTGCGCGCGGTCGCGGAAGCGCAGGGGATCACCGCGGCCGTCCACGTCCCCGAGGACGGGCAGACGCTGACGTTCTGACGACCCGGCCGGCGCGGGTTCCGGCCGCGCCTGCGGGTCGCGCCCGCCGGGGTGACCCGCGCGGGATACGTTCGATCATGACGGGCTGTTCCAGCCTGATCCCGGCGATGGTCGACCGTCCCACCCGACGACGCTCCGGCTCTCGCCGATGCCACGGACCCGTGGCCAGTTCGCTCAGTACTCGCGCGCCCTTCGTGCGGTCTTTCCTCGCTCGAAGGAGCACCACCATGCCCTCGTCGACCCCGCCCCGCGCGGCCACGCAGACCACGACCGAGAAGGCGGGACGTGACAGGAAGCTCCGGTGGACGGCCCTCGTCCTGGCGCTGATCGTCGCGATCATCGTGATCTCGCCGATCATCTGCACCCTCGCCGTCGCCGTCGCGATCACCGCGGGAGTCTCACTCGGCAAGAAGACCCCGACGTTCCTGCGCTTCACGACGCCGGCCACCGCCACGCGCGCTCTGATCATCTCCGTCGTCGTCGCGCTGCTGTCGGCCGGTATGGCGAACCTCGTCCTGCCGCGGGCGGACACGACGGTGGACGAGGCGCCCGTCGCCTTCGCGCCGACATCCCCGGCTGCCGACGACACGGTCGCGGTCGGCGAGGATCAGCAGGCATTCCCGACGCCGACCGAGACCGTCACGCCCGAGACCGCCGAGGCGGGCACCGCGCTCGCCGCTCTCGCGGCCCTCGAGGTGAAGGGGCGCGCGCCGAAGACCGGCTACGACCGCGATGAGTTCGGACAGCGCTGGAAGGACATCGACCGCAACGGGTGCGGACAGCGCGACGACGTCCTCGCCCGAGACCTTGCCGGCGTGCAGAAGGACGGTCGCTGCGTCGTGACGTCCGGCATCCTGGACGATCCGTTCACGGGTGAGCGCATCACGTTCGAGCGTGGCGAGGACACGTCGTCGCTCGTACAGATCGACCACGTCGTGCCGTTGTCGGATGCCTGGCAGAAGGGTGCGCAGCAGCTCACTGCGCACCAGCGCGAGACCCTGGGCAACGATCCGCTCAACCTTCTCGCCGTCGACGGCGCCGCGAACGCGCAGAAAAGCGACAGCGACGCCGCGACCTGGCTGCCGAAGAACACGGGGTTCCGGTGCGCCTACGTCGCGCGCCAGGCGTCGGTGAAGGTCGCCTACGAGCTTTGGGTCACCCAGGCGGAACGCGACGCCATGGAGCGGATCCTGACGGGATGCCCGGCCGAGCCGCTCCTGACGTCGGACTACGCCGCCGACGCCATGGCGATCGCGGCGGAGCCCGCGTCGAAGCCCAGCCCGAGCGTCGCTCCGGCGCCGAAGTCCCAGCCGACGCAGGAGTCGAAGCCCGCGCCGACACCTGCTCCTGCGAAGCCTGCGGACGTGTACTTCAAGAACTGCACCGCCGCCCGCGAGGCGGGAGCAGCTCCCGTGCACGTCGGCGACCCCGGCTACGCGAAGCACCTCGACCGGGACGGCGACGGCGTCGGCTGCGAGTAGCGCCGGTCGACAGGCAGGCCGGCGGCGGCCACACTGGTCGCATGGATCCCCTGACGAGCGCCGTGCTCTTCATCGCCGTGTTCGCCGCCGGCTCGTACGTCCTCTACTGGGTTATCCGCAAGGCCGTCGTGCACGGCATCCAGGAGGCGCGTCAGTCCGCGGAGAGCCAGCGCGTCGACGCGGGCTGAGCGGACGGGGCTCGTCGCGCGGAAAAGGCGAAACCCCCGCGAATAGAAGCTTCGCGAGGGTTCCTAGAACCGTTGTAACGACGGTCCGTGTGGCTCCGACGGGCGTCGATCCCGTGACCTCACGATTTTCAGTCGTGCGCTCTACCAACTGAGCTACAGAGCCGCATGGCATCAGAGGTGCCATGTCCTAGACGAAAGGCCCGTGAATTCAACAGAAGCTGAAGACAAGGGCCTGTCGCTCGGAGCGACCCTGACGGGACTTGAACCCGCGACCTCCGCCGTGACAGGGCGGCACGCTAACCAACTGCGCTACAGGGCCATGCTTATTAAATTGTGGGAGTGACCCCAACGGGATTCGAACCCGTGCTACCGCCGTGAAAGGGCGGCGTCCTAGGCCGCTAAACGATGGGGCCGAGCGACCCCGGGGGGATCACGCTTACCGAGGGTCAAGCATATGCGATCCCCGGCGAATGTGCGAATCGAGGGCGAGCCGACCGTTCCGTGCGGCGAAAGAGGGGGATGATGACGGTGCCCGCCGCAATCTCCTCTGTGACGAATGTGACCAGTGTTGCTACTGTGATGGGCGGATCAGCACGCCGTCTGGCCGAGGGAAGGGTGTGTGCAGTGACCGACCTGCCCGAAGCGACTGGAGCCGACTGCGGCTGCGCGCCCACCGCCGACGAGGCGCGTTCGTTCTCGTCGCGCATCAGCCGTCGCAACGTCCTGGGCCTCGGCGCGCTCGGTGTGGCCGCGGCATCCACCGGCATCGGCTTCGCCCTGCCCGCGTTCGCCGCGACCTCGTATCCCAGCTGGGACGACGTCGAGAAGGCCCGCAAGAACGAGTCCGCCAAGGGCTCCGAGATCACCCGCATCCAGAACCTCATCTCGTCGCTCGA
Organism: Microbacterium sp. LKL04; assembly: GCF_900102005.1. Taxonomy (NCBI): domain Bacteria; kingdom Bacillati; phylum Actinomycetota; class Actinomycetes; order Micrococcales; family Microbacteriaceae; genus Microbacterium; species Microbacterium sp. LKL04. Next base: position 2,725,399 of record NZ_LT627736.1, read on the forward strand.
GAACGACGTCGTCGCCAAGCAGGCCGAGGCCGAGCGACTCGGCGTCGAGTATCAGGACGCCCTCATCGCGTACGAGGACGCCGCAGCCCGTGCTGACGCGTTGCAGGCGCAGGCCGACGCCGAAGAGGCGCGGGCGAAGGAAGCCGCGTCGAAGCTCGGCGTGCTCGCGGCGCAGCAGTACCGCTCCGGCAAGGGCGACGCGACCCTCGACCTCTTCTTCTCCGACTCGTCCGCGACCGCCGACGACCTGCTGGGCCGACTCGGCACGATGGACCGTCTCGTCGAGGCGAACCGCGACGTCTATGCCGCCGCCATCGGTGCGCGCGACAGCGCGAAGAACCTCGCCGCGCAGGCGCAGGTCGCCCGCGACGAGCGCGACAAGCGCAAGGCCGAGGCCGAGCAGAAGATGCAGGCCGCGCAGGATGCCGCCGAAGCCGCCCAGGCGGCCCTCGCCGCCCAGAACGAGCACCGCGAGGTGCTCGAGGCTCAGCTCCAGGCGCTGCAGGACACGACCGCCAAGACCGTCGCCGGCTACAAGGCCGGCGTCGAGGCGGAACGCAAGCGTCGCGAGGAAGCGGCCCGCAAAGCCCGCGCCGAGGCGCTCCGTCGGGCCAAGATCGAAGAGGCGCGCCGCCTCGCCGAAGAGAAGCGTCGACGCGAGGAAGAGGCAAAGAACAACAGCGGCGGCGGTTCGTCCGGTGGCGGTGGCGGCGGCGGTGGCGGCGGAGGCAGCACCGGCGGCTCCGTCCAGCCCTCCGGCTGGGTGCGCCCCGCGCACGGCTACATCAGCTCCTGGTACGGCGTCCGCGGCAGCATCTGCACCCCGAGCGGGTGCACGGCCAGCGGTCACCGCGGCATCGACTTCGCCAGCTCGTGCGGGTCGCCCATCTACGCGGCGGCGTCCGGCACTGTCATCTTCGCCGGTTACAGCGGCGACTGGGGCAACTTCGTCAAGGTCCGTCACAGCGACGGCACCGTCACGGGATATGCGCACATCATCGACGGCGGCTACGCGGTGGGCTACGGCGACTACGTCCGCGCCGGCCAGACCATCGCCTACATCGGCAGCACCGGCGCATCGACCGGCTGCCACCTGCACTTCGAGGTCTACCGCGGCGGCATCCGCGTCGACCCGGCGCCGTTCCTGCGCGCCCGCGGCATCAGCGTCTGACGCTCACTGTCGTGAAACGACGAAGGTCGGATGCCGCGCCGCATCCGACCTTCTCGTTGTGAGCCTCAGAGGCTGTTGGGCGCTTCGCCCTCACCCTGCGTGCGGGTCTCGCCCTCGTGCTCGTCGAAGCGCGTGAAGGCCTCGGACACGAGGCGCTCGGCCTCGGCGGCGCCGGCCCACTCGTCGACCTTGACCCACTTGCCGGGCTCGAGGTCCTTGTAGCGCTCGAAGAAGTGGCCGATCTCGCCCTTGGTCCACTCGTCGATGTCGTCGACGTCCTGGATGTGCGCCCAGCGCGGGTCCTTCGCCAGGACCGCAACGACCTTGTCGTCGCCGCCGGCCTCGTCGCTCATCTTGAGGACGGCGACGGGGCGGACCTTAGCGAGCACGCCGGGGTAGATCTCGCGGTCGAGGAGGACCAGCACGTCGAGCGGGTCGCCGTCCTCGCCGAGCGTGTTCTCGAAGAAGCCGTAGTTCGCGGGGTACCCCATGGGGGTGAACAGAACGCGGTCGAGGAAGACGCGGCCTGTGCCGTGGTCGACCTCGTACTTCACGCGGCTACCGCGCGGGATCTCGATGACGGCGTCGTACGCGCCCATGCCTGTGCTCCTTTGAAAGTCCGGTGGGATGCGGGCACAAGCCTACTTGCGCGGGTGCGTGTGCCCAACGCAGGGCGAAACGCTCTGAGACGGCGGTCCGGGCCGGGCCGGGTGCGGTTCCTCCTGCACTCGGCACGCCTGTCGGCGGACGAGCGCCTGGACGGTCGTCGGTACGGTGGAGCGGTGCCGTCCCTGCATCCCGCCGTCGCCGAGGTCCGCCGTGCCGTCCGCACCGCACTGACGGGCCTGCCGCAGGGCGCCGTCGTCATCGTCGGGCTCTCGGGCGGCGCCGATTCGCTCGCGCTCGCCGCCGCGGTCGGCTTCGAGGCGCCGAAGCTCGGCCTGCGGGCGGCATCCCTCACCGTCGACCACGGCCTGCAGTCGGACTCCGCCGAGGTCGCCTCGGCCGCGGGCCGCGCCGCCTCGACGCTGGGACTCGATCCGCTCATCGTCCGGGTGGACGTCGGCACCGAGGGAGGCCCCGAAGCCGCGGCGCGCGATGCGCGGTACCGCGTGTTGCGGGATGCCGCGCACGACGTGCGTGCCGCGGCTGTCGTGCTCGGGCACACGTTGGACGACCAGGCCGAGACGGTGCTCCTGGGCCTGGCCCGCGGATCCGGTGCGGGGAGCCTGCAGGGGATGGCCGCGGCATCCGATCTGGGCGGCGTCGCCGTGCTGCGTCCCCTGCTCGAGGTGCGGCGCGCGACCACCAGGGACGCGTGCGCGGCGCAGGGACTCGAGCCGTGGGACGACCCGCACAACCTCGACCCGAAGTACGCGCGGGTCCGCGTCCGCGAGACGGTGCTGCCGATGCTCGAGGCCGAACTCGGACCCGGCATCGCCGAGGCGCTCGTCCGCACCGCGGCTCAGTTGCGCGAGGACGCCGAGGCGTTCGACGAGATGATCGACGAGACCATCGAGGACATCGTCGAGCACGCCGAGGCGGGCATCGCCGTCTCGGTCGCCGCGCTCGCCGCGAACCCGCCGGCGCTCCGTCACCGGATCATCCGGCACGTCGTCGCGAGCGAGTTCCACGTCTCGCTCACCCGCACGCAGACGCTCGAGGTGGCGCGCCTGGTGACGGACTGGGCGGGGCAGGGGCCGATCGACCTGCCCGGATGCCGCGCCCGCCGCGCGGGCGCCACGATCGAGTTCACGGGCGCCGGATCCGGTCTTTAGACTTCTGCAATGCGCGCAGCCGAGATCGCCGACCAGCTCACCGATGTCCTCGTCACGGAGGAGGAGATCCAGGCCAAGCTCGAAGAGCTCGCCCGGCGCGTCGAAGCGGACTACGAGGGCAAGGATCTGCTGCTCGTCGGCGTGCTGAAGGGTGCGGTCATGGTAATGGCCGACTTCGCCCGCTCGCTGAAGCGCCCCATGGAGATGGACTGGATGGCCGTGTCGTCCTACGGCGCCGGCACCAAGTCGAGCGGTGTCGTGCAGATCCGGAAGGACCTCGACACCGACATCTCGGGCAAGCACGTCCTGATCGTCGAGGACATCATCGACTCCGGCCTGACGCTGAGCTGGCTGCTCGAGAACTTCGCCTCGCGCGGCGCGGCCTCGATCGAGGTCCTCGCACTGCTGCGCAAGCCCGAGGCCGCGAAGGTCGAGATCGACTGCCGCTACGTCGGCTTCGACATCCCGGTCGAGTTCGTCGTCGGCTACGGGCTGGACTTCGCGGAGAAGTACCGGAACCTCCGCGACGTCGCGGTCCTCGCACCCCACGTCTACTCCTGAATCCGCGCGGTACGCCCAAAACGAACGCACAGACCCCGCATAGCGCCGCGGGGGTAGCCTGAACGCACCATGAACGTCAAGAAGCTCTCCCGCAACCCGTTCGTCTACGTGGTTCTCATCGGCGTGCTCTTGATCATCGGCATGACGCTGATCTCGAACCTCACCGGTGCGAAGAGCATCACGACGCAGCAGGGCCTCTCGCTCCTCGATGGGTCGACGGTGAGCAAGGCCGTCATCACCGACGGCGACAACCGCGTCGACCTCACGCTGAACGAGGCGTTCGAGGGTTCGACGAACGTGCAGTTCTACTACGTCACGGAGCGTGCCGACACGGTCGTGCAGGCCGTGAACTCGGCCGCGCCGAAGGACGGCTACAACGACGTCGTGCCGCAGACCAACTGGTTCGGCAGCCTCATCTCGATCCTCCTCCCGATCCTCATCCTCGGTCTGCTGTTCTGGTGGCTGCTCTCCAGCGCCCAGGGCGGCGGCAGCAAGGTCATGCAGTTCGGCAAGTCGCGTGCGAAGCTCGTGACGAAGGAGACCCCGACGGTCACCTTCGCCGACGTGGCCGGCTCCGACGAGGCCATCGAGGAGATGCAGGAGATCAAGGACTTCCTGAAGGACCCGGCCAAGTTCCAGGCCGTCGGCGCCCGCATCCCGAAGGGCGTGCTGCTGTACGGCCCTCCCGGAACAGGCAAGACCCTGCTCGCGCGCGCCGTCGCCGGCGAGGCGGGCGTGCCGTTCTACTCGATCTCGGGTTCGGACTTCGTCGAGATGTTCGTGGGTGTCGGTGCGAGCCGTGTCCGCGACCTCTTCAAGGAAGCCAAGGAGAACGCTCCGGCCATCATCTTCATCGACGAGATCGACGCCGTCGGTCGCCACCGCGGCGCCGGCATGGGCGGCGGTCACGACGAGCGCGAGCAGACGCTCAACCAGATGCTCGTCGAGATGGACGGCTTCGACCCGAAGGTGTCGGTGCTCGTCATCGCCGCGACCAACCGTCCCGACATCCTCGACCCCGCCCTCCTGCGCCCGGGCCGCTTCGACCGGCAGATCGGCGTCGACGCCCCCGACCTGAAGGGCCGTCAGCGCATCCTGGAGGTGCACGGCCGCGGCAAGCCGCTCTCGCCCTCGGTCGACCTCGCCGTCATCGCGCGCAAGACGCCCGGCTTCACCGGTGCCGACCTCGCCAACGTCCTGAACGAGGCCGCGCTCCTGACGGCCCGCTCGAACGCGCAGCTCATCGACATGCGCGCCCTCGACGAGGCGATCGACCGCGTCATCGCCGGTCCGCAGCGTCGCACGCGTGTCATGAAGGACAAGGAGAAGCTGATCACGGCGTACCACGAGGGCGGCCACGCCCTCGCCGCCGCAGCGATGAACCACACCGACCCCGTCACGAAGGTCACGATCCTTCCCCGCGGCAAGGCGCTCGGCTACACGATGGTGCTCCCGCTGGACGACAAGTACTCCGTCACCCGCAACGAGCTGCAGGACCAGCTGACCTACGCGATGGGCGGCCGCGTCGCCGAGGAGATCGTCTTCCACGACCCGACCACGGGCGCCTCGAACGACATCGAGAAGGCCACCGGTATCGCCCGCAAGATGGTCACCGAGTACGGCATGACCACCGAAGTGGGTCCCGTGAAGCTCGGCTCGTCGTCGGGTGAGGTCTTCATGGGTCGCGACATGGGTCACGGCCGCGACTTCAGCGAGCGGATCGCGGAGCGCGTCGACGCCCAGGTCCGCGGACTCATCGAGCAGGCGCACAACGAGGCCTACGAGGTGCTGAACGCCAACCGCGAGATCCTCGACCGCCTTGCACTGGCCCTCCTCGAGAAGGAGACGCTCGACCACATCGAGCTCGCCGAGATCTTCACCGACATCAAGCGCCTCCCGCCCCGCCCGCAGTGGCTCTCGAGCAGCGAGCGCCCCGTCTCGACGCTTCCGCCCGTCGAGGTGCCGCGTCGCGCCGACGTCCCGGTCGCGGCGAACGCCGAGGCCGAGCAGACGGCTCCCGAGACCTCGCCGGCGCGCCACGCGACCGGGCAGGCTCGACCCGCGACGGCCTGAGGCGGCGCGCATGGCGGTCGACCGCGAGCGCGTCTCCGAGCTGGTGCGGGAACTGCTCGTCGCCATCGGTGAGGATCCGGAACGTCCCGGCCTGAAGCTGACTCCGCAGCGCGTCGCCGACGCGTACGCGGAGTTCTTCGCGGGTGTGGGAGAGGATGCCGCGGAGCCGCTCGCGCACACCATCTCGGTCAGTCGCGGGCCGGCCCCCGACACGCTCCCGTCGGGTGCGGTCATGCTGCGCGACATCCGATTCCGCTCCGTGTGCGAGCACCACCTCCTCCCGTTCGCGGGGCACGCGCACGTCGCGTACCTCCCCGGCGAGCAGGTGGTCGGACTCGGCGCCCTGCCGAAGGTGATCGACATCCTGGCGGCCCGCCCGCAGGTGCAGGAGCGCCTGGGGGAGCAGATCGCCGATGCGATCGCCGGATCGATCGACACCCGCGGCGTCCTCGTCGTGCTCGACGCCGTGCACGAGTGCGTCACGATGCGCGGGGGACGGCAGCCCTCGGCATCCACCGTCACCGTCGCCGCCCGGGGCCGGTTCACCGAGCCGGCCGAGCGCGCGGAAGCGATCGCCCTGCTGACGGGCGGCCGGACGTGACCCTCGTCATGGGGGTCGTGAACGTCACGCCGGACTCCTTCAGCGACGGCGGACGATACGCGTCGCACGATGCGGCGATCGCGCACGGTCGTGCGCTCGTCGCCGACGGCGCCGACCTGCTCGACGTCGGCGGGGAGTCCACCCGGCCGGGGGCGACGCGCGTGGCGCAGAGCGACGAGCAGAGCCGCATCCTGCCCGTGATCGAAGCGCTCGCCGCCGAAGGCGCGGCGATCAGCGTCGACACGATGAACGCCGGCACGGCTGTCGCCGCCGTCTCGGCGGGAGCGCGCGTCGTGAACGACGTCTCGGGCGGCCTCGCGGACCCCGACATGCTCGCGGCCGTGGCCGGCACCGACGCGGACGTCGTCCTGCAGCACTGGCGCGGCCACTCCGCCGACATGTACCGGACCGCCGTCTACGACGACATCGTCGCGGAGGTGATCGGCGAGCTCGGTGAGCGCGTCGCCGCGGCGCGGGCCGTCGGCATCCCGGATCACCGCATCGTGATCGATCCGGGCTTCGGCTTCGGCAAGACGCCCGAACAGAACTGGCAGGTCGTTCGGGGCCTCCACCGGCTCGTCGGCGGCGGACACCGCGTGCTCGTCGGCGCGAGTCGCAAACGGATGCTGGCGGTCGCCGCGTCGAGCGCGGGCATCGACCTCACCGGCGAGGACGACCTCGACCTCGCCACGGCGGTCACGAGCGTCCTCGCCGCCCAGGCGGGGGTCTGGGCGGTCCGCGTGCACGAGGTCGGCGCGACGCGTCTCGCCCTCGCGGTGCGGACGGCGTGGGAGGGTGAAGGATGATGACCGACGAGATCGCGATCACCGGCATCCGCGCCACCGGGTACCACGGCGTGTACGAGCACGAGCGCCGCGACGGGCAGGAGTTCGTCGCCGACCTGGTCCTGTCGCTCTCGTTGGCCCGTGCCGCCGCCACCGACGACGTGACCGACACCGTCCACTACGGCGAGGTCGCCGAGCGGGTCGCCGCGATCCTGGCGGGCGATCCCGTCGACCTCATCGAGACCGTCGCCGAGCGCATCGCGACGGCCGTGCTGTCGGGCTGGTCCCTGGTCGACGCCGTCGCGGTCACGGTGCACAAGCCGTCCGCGCCGATCCCCGTCCCCTTCGGCGACGTCGCCGTGACGGTCCGGAGGTCCCGCGCATGAGCCGCCGTCTGGCCGAAGGGATGCCGCCGAAGGAGCCGCGCGCGGCAGGGCCTGCCCATCGCGCGGTGATCGCCCTCGGCGCGAACCTCGGCAACCGCGGCGCGACCATCGACGAGGCGATCGCGGACCTCGGCCGGTTGCCCCTGACGTCCCTCGTCGCCGCCGCCGACCCGATCGAGTCCGTCGCGATCACCCTCGGGGGACCGGATGCCGACGCCCCCCGCTACCTGAACACGGTGGCCCTCATCGACACGAGACTGGCCCCGACCCTCCTGCTCGGCTACCTGCACGCGATCGAAGGGCGTCACGGGCGGGAGCGCCGCGAACGGTGGGGGAGTCGAACCCTCGACCTCGATCTCATCGCCTACGGCGACGTGCGTTCCGATGATCCGGCACTCGTTCTGCCGCATCCCCGCGCCGCGGAGCGCGACTTCGTGCTGGATCCGTGGCTGAGCATCGACCCGGATGCGGTGCTGCCGGGCGTCGGGAAGGTCGCCGACCTGCGCGCAGAGCTCCCGGGGGGCGCCGCATGACCCGCACGAAGCCGCTCCTCCTCGCGGCCGTCGCCGTGGTCGCGGGTATCGCCGGCTTCTTCGTCGACCAGATCCTCACCGGCATGGGGCAGCCGAGCTTCACTCCGTCGCCGCTGCTGCCGATCCTGCTCGTCGCGCTGGGCGCGGCGGTGGTCATCGCCGCCGTCCCCGTGCGTCGCGCGACGGTCGGGGCAGCGGCTCCGGTGGATCCGTTCCGCGCCCTCCGCATCGCCATGATGGCGAAAGCGTCGAGCATCGTCGGCGCCCTCGTCGCCGGGTTCGCCGGCGGACTTCTCGTCTTCGTTCTCACACGACCGGTGTCGCCCTCGTTAGGCTCGACGGGTGCGGTGGTCGCCGCGCTGGGGGGCGGGCTGCTCCTCGTCGGCGCCGCCCTCGTCGCCGAACACCTGTGCACCATCCGGAAGGACGATGATGACGACCAGCCCGGACCCGAGGAACCCGGCTACGGGCTCTCCCACTCCGACTGACGAGACCTTCACCTCGATCCTCGAACCCCGGGGTGCCTCGCGGCTGCCGCTGGGTGACGGAGAGTGGCGCCAGCTGTCACGCAAATACGTGATCGGCCAGATCGTCGGCTACCTCGTGCTGATGGTGCTGGCGGCCGCGGCCGTCCTCACCCTGTGGCTCATGTTCGAGGCGACCTGGCCCTTCATCCCCGGCGCCATCATGTTCGCCGTCGCGCTCGTCGCCCTCATCGTCACGCCACGTCAGGCGCGGTCGATCGGCTACCAGCTGCGCGAGGACGACCTGGTCTTCCGCCGCGGCATCCTCTGGCAGCGGATGGTGTCCGTCCCGTACGGCCGCCTCCAGCTCGTGGACATCACCCACGGCCCGCTCGATCGGATACTGGGGATCGCCCAGCTGAAGCTCGTGACCGCCGCGGCATCCACCGGCGTCACGATCCCCGGGCTGCCGCAGGGTGACGCGGAGCAGCTGCGCGACACGCTCATCGAGGTGGCTGAGACCCGACGGACCGGTCTGTGAGCGATCTCGACCCGCAGTCCGCGCCGGCGCCGCAGGCCTCCGCGTCGGCAGCGCAGGCCTCCGCGCCGCCGCCCGCCGCGGTGCACTCCGACATGAGCGACGGCGAGTGGCACCGGATGCATCCGCTGTCGCCGCTCCTGCGCGGCGGACTGACGCTCATCGTCATCATCGGCATCCTGGTGGCGAACCTCCGCGACCGCATCATCGCCTTCTTCCTGCCCGAGAACTTCCGGTGGGACGAGGAGGATCCGGTGGACTTCGTCCTGGAGAACGGCATCGCGATCCAGGCGATCGTCGTCGTCGTGGTCGGGCTCGTCGTCCTCCTGGCGATCTTCTGGACGGCGTGGCGGTTCCACACGTTCCGCATCACGGGCGACGAGGTCGAGGTGCGCAGCGGCGTGCTGTTCCGCACGCACCGGCGGGCGCCGCTGGACCGCGTGCAGGGCGTGAACCTCACCCGCCCGGCGCTCGCGCGCCTCGTCGGGCTCGCGAAGCTCGAGGTCGTCGGCGCGGGCCTCGACGCGAACGTCAAGCTCGAGTACCTGTCGACCCGCAATGCCGAGACGGTGCGCGGTGACATCCTGCGGCTCGCATCGGGACATCGCGCGAAGGATGCCGCGGCACGCCCCGCCGCCGCGAACGGGCGCCTGAGCTCGCGGGTGAGCGCCGGCCTCAGCGAGATCGTCGACGGCGTCGACGACGACGGCACCGAACCCGAATCGATCGTGCGGGTGCCGATGTCGCGCCTCATCCTCGCGGGGCTGCTGTCGGGGTCGACGATCTGGTTCGTGGCGATCGTGATCGCCGTGATCGTCGGGCTCGTGCTGCAGCCCGTCTGGATCATCCCCGCACTCGGTGCGTCCATCCCGGCCGCGATCGGTTTCGGCACCTACGCGATCCGCCAGTTCATCAAGACCGTCCGGTACTCGATCGCGCCGTCGTCGGCCGGCGTGCGCATCACGTTCGGCCTCCTCACGACGGTCACCGAGACCCTCCCGCCGGGTCGCGTCCACGCCGTGGACGTCCGGCAGCCGCTGCTGTGGCGGTGGGGCGGCTGGTACCGGATCCGCGTCAACAAGCTCTCGGGGCGCTCGGCGAGCGATGCGTCGGCCGCGCAGATGGGCGATGTGCTGCCCATCGGGACGCAGGCCGACGTCGAGCGCGTCCTCCGCCTGCTCCTGCCGTCGATCCCGATCGACGCCGCGCTGCTCGACGCGGGACTGCACGGGCCGCGCGACGGGGACGGATACCTCACCTCCCCGGCTCGGGCGCGCGTCATCGATCCCCTCACCTGGCGGCGCAACGGCATCCTCGTGCTGCCGCAGGCGGTGCTCATGCGCACGGGACGCCTCTGGCCGAAGCTCACGATCCTGCCGCTCGCGCGGCTGCAGTCGGTGCGCATCTCGCAGGGTCCGCTCGCGCGCCGCTTGGGCCTCGCAGCCCTCACGGGTCACACCGTGATGGGACCCGTCGCGGGGACGATCGAGTCGCTCGATCACGAGCAGGCCTACGCCCAATGGAACGCGATCACGGCCGCTGCGGTGGCCGAGGCATCCGCGGAGGGTGCGTCGTCGACGGAGGAGGCCGGGCGGAACGCGGTGGAGGTGGAGTGGCCGGATGCCGCGCCCGTCGCTCCGTCGCTCACCCCGCCCGCGTCGCCTGAGTCGCCCGCGGTTCCGCCCGCGCCGCCGGCGGAGGAGCGGTGACCCGCGAGGGGCGTCTCGGTGTCGGTGCCATCGGCGCCGGCCGGGTCGGTCCCGTCGTCGCGGCTGCGCTCGCCGGTGCGGGGCACGCCCTGACCGGGATCACCTCGGGTTCCGACGATGATCGTGTCGATGCCATCCTCCCCGACGTGCCGCGAGTCAGCGCCGAGGAGGTCGTCCGGCGCAGTGAACTCGTGGTCCTCGCCGTGCCGCATGACGAGCTGGCGGGGCTGGTGTCCGGCCTCGCCGAACTCGGCGCGTGGCAGGTGGGACAGATCGTGATGCACACGGATGCCGCCCACGGCATACAGGTGCTCGCCCCGGCCGCGGCGCGGGGGGCGATCCCCATCGCCATCCATCCCGCGATCGCCTTCACGGGCACCTCCACGGATCTGCGCGCCCTCAAGGACGCGTACGCGGCAGTGACGGCACCGGCCGCCGTCCTCCCGATCGCGCAGGCGCTCGCCGTAGAGATGGGATGCGAGCCGGTCGTGGTCGCCGACGTCGATCGCGCCGCGTACGGCGAGGCGATCTCGACGGCGACGGCCTTCTCGTCGTCGATCGTCCAGCAGGCAGCCGACCTGCTGCGGGATGCCGGCGTCGAGGACCCGTCCCGGTACCTGTCGGCGCTCGTCCACACGACGATCGACCGCGCGCTGAGTGCTGCCGCACCTGCACTCGGCGACGGGCCGCCGCTGCCGTGACCGACGTGGAGCTCGCCCGGGTCCCCGCGGGCAGCGTCGAACTCCACGACGCGCGTCGCCGTCGGCGCTGGACCGTCGCGCTCGAGCCCTTCGAGATCGGTGTCTACCCCGTCACCCAGGAGCAGCTCTCGGAGGTGATCGGGGTCGCGGCATCCCACCCCCGCCGCCCCGCCGTCGAGGTGAGCTGGCTTCGCGCGGTGCGGTTCTGCAACGCGCTGTCGGAGTGGGAGGGGCTCGATCCCGCCTACGCCGTCGACGGTGAGGAGGTGCGGTGGCAGGTCGACAGCGACGGCTTCCGGCTGCCGACCGAGGCGGAGTGGGAGTACGCGTGTCGCGCGGGCTCGACGGGCCCGCACTACGGCCTCCTCGCCGAGGTCGCGTGGACCGCCGGTGACGGCGTGACCTCGCCGCAGCCGGTCGGCGGCAAGCTCCCGAACTTGAACGGCCTGTTCGACACGCTCGGCAACGTCTGGGAGTGGTGCTGGGACTTCCTCGACACCGAGCGCTACGACGACTACCGCGTGTTCCGAGGCGGTGGGTTCGCCGACGACGCCTGGAGCGTCCGCGCCGGTACCCGCCGCGGGGGAGGACCGCGCATGACGCACGACGACGTCGGGTTCCGCGTTGCGCGGGGAGGCTTCGACGCTGAGGATGCCGCGCAGGGGTGGTCGGCCGCGTTCGACGCGGAGCGTGCCGCGGGCGGCGACCCCCGCCCGCCCGGCTGGACTGCGCGCCGCTGAGCCCGGCGCCGCGGGGTGTTCGCGGATGCAAGGGATCGTGCGCGACACCCCGGGGTGGGGTGCCGCGAGGCGGCGTGTCGGGGCGGATCTCTTGCATCCGCTGACGCGCCGCTCGCGGGAACCGCCCGGGAGCCCGTCGATAGACTGAAGGGTCGAATCCCCGAGGAGCCCCCGAACATGACCGACGCGTCCGCGCCCACGCCCGCTGAGACGACCGAAGAGGACGTCATCGAGCAGAAGGCGGTCCGTCTCGCGAAGCGGGAACGGCTGTTGAGCGAACGAGCGGATGCCGCGGGTGGCGCCTACCCCGTGACCGTGCCCGTCACCGACACGATCTCGGCACTGCGCGAGCGGTTCGCGTCGCTCGGGGCGGGCGACGAGACCGGTGAGACCGCGTCGGTCGCCGGTCGGATCGTGTTCAGCCGCAACACCGGCAAGCTCTGCTTCGCCGCCCTCCAGTCCGGCGACGGCAGCCGCATTCAGGCCATGGTCTCGCTCGCCGAAGTCGGCGACGAGTCGCTGCAGGCGTGGAAGGAACTCGTCGACCTCGGCGACCACGTCTCGGTCACCGGTCAGGTCATCTCCAGCCGCCGCGGCGAGCTGTCGATCATGGTCACCGACTGGACGATCGCCGCGAAGGCACTGCTGCCGCTCCCGAACCTCCACTCGGAGCTGAGCGAGGAGAGCCGCGTGCGCTCGCGCTTCCTCGACCTGATCGTCCGCGACACCGCGCGCGAGACGGTCGTCGCCCGTGCCAAGGTGAACGCGTCGCTGCGGCGCACGTTCGACGCGCACGGCTTCCTCGAGGTCGAGACCCCGATGCTGCAGGTGCAGCACGGCGGCGCGGCGGCACGCCCGTTCATCACGCACTCGAACGCGTTCGACACCGAGCTGTACCTCCGCATCGCACCGGAGCTCTTCCTCAAGCGCGCCGTCGTCGGCGGCATCGACCGCGTCTACGAGATCAACCGCAACTTCCGCAACGAGGGCGCCGACTCCACGCACAGCCCCGAGTTCGCGATGCTCGAGGCGTACCAGTCCTACAGCGACTACAACGGCATCGCCGATCTGACGCAGGAGCTCATCCAGAACGCCGCGATCGCGGTCGCCGGCTCCACCACCGTCACGTGGGCCGACGGCACCGAGTACGACCTCGGCGGTCAGTGGGACCGCATCTCGATGTACGAGTCGCTGTCGGATGCCGCCGGTCGCCGCATCACGCCCGACACCTCGTTCGAGGAGCTCCAGACCTTCGCGGCCGAGTCGGGCGTCGAGGTCCCCGAGAAGATCGCGACCCACGGCAAGCTCGTCGAGGAGCTCTGGGAGCACTTCGTGAAGGGCGGACTCGAACGCCCGACGTTCGTCATGGACTTCCCGCTCGACACGTCGCCGCTCGTGCGCGAGCACCGCAGCATTTCCGGTGTCGTCGAGAAGTGGGACCTCTACGTCCGCGGCTTCGAGCTCGCGACGGGCTACTCCGAGCTCGTCGACCCCGTCATCCAGCGAGAGCGCTTCGTCGAGCAGGCGAAGCTCGCCGCGCGCGGCGACGATGAGGCGATGCGCGTCGACGAGGAGTTCCTCCGCGCACTCGAGCACGGCATGCCGCCCACCGGCGGCATGGGCATGGGCATCGATCGCCTGCTCATGGCGATCACCGGCCTCGGCATCCGCGAGACGATCCTCTTCCCGCTCGTCAAGTGAGAGCGGGCGCGGGCGCACGACGATGCGTCCTCGCCAACGGAACCGTCGCGGCGATCCGAGCCGACAGCGCGTCGACCTCCGCGGGGCGGAACCGGAGCGCACGGAAGGTGCGCGGCATCCCCGCGTAGAAGCACACGTCGGCGACGAGCGGATGCCCCGCGAGCCGACTCGTGCCCACGATGTGCACGGCCGCGGCGGACAGCACCGTCTGCCGTTGCACGACATGGCTGACGAGGAGGACGACCCGGTCGGAACCCGCATCGACCCGCAGCCGTGAGCAGAGGACGACCGTGACGGGCCAGAGGACGGCCACGACGACCGCACCGGTCGCGAGCACGAGCAGCGGCGGCCACCCCTGCCCCGCGGCGACCCCGCCGGCGAGGACGGCGGCAGCGATCAGCCCGGCGAGCACGACGGTTCCCGTGCCAGCGGCGCGCGCGCCCCGGTCGCCCGTGAGCAGTCGCGTCGACGGGTCCCCGCCGAACGCCTCGCGCAGCAGGTGTTCGACGACCCGGCGGGGAAGAGACGGAAGCAGCAGGTTCGTGCCGAGCTGCGCGGCCGAATCCGTCGTCAGAAGCGATAGTCGGACGCGTCCGAGCAGCGTCTCCACGATGTTGCGCTGCAGCACGACGCCGATCGTCGTCGCCCGCGAGACGCTCCGGGTGTGGGTGGAGAACAGGCCGTACGAGATCACGATCCGGTCGCCCGGCATCCGTCGCACCTCGAACGAGGCGTACCGCACCACCGTCAGCGCCAGGCCGAGCGTCACGATGCCGATGGTGATCGCCACCGCCCAGACGACGGGGGGGAGCGGCAACCATTGCCCGAGCGCCGCGTCGGCGCCGAACAGCTCCAACGTCTCGGACACCCCCAGCGCCGCGCCGCCGCCGATGAGGGCGAACTGGCCGTAGACGACGCTCGCGAGCAGCAGGTGCGCCAGCCGCACCCGGTAGAGCAGGATGCCGGGAGTCGGGAGCGTCTGCGCGGCAGGCTGCTCGGTGGTCCCGTCATCCTCGGCCGTCCCGAGCGTATGCCCGGCGCGCGCCGTCACCTCGCGATGGAGGTCTTCGTCGACCGCCCACAGGTGGACCTTGGTCCGCTCGTCGCCGGCTTGGGACAGGGTGAGGACGCGCAGGTCCCACCGGGCGAAGGCCCAGGACTGCCTGCTGTCGACCGTTCCGATGTCGGCCCAGGCGAGGGACTGCTGGCGTCGCGTGAACGCACCGGTCGTCACCACCAGGTGCTCCGGGGTGAGCGCCACCCGGGTGAAGGTCCACCGCCAGACCGGTTCGCACACGAGCACGGCGATCAGGGGGGCGAGCGCCAGCCACGCCCAGGCGCCCGGCCACACGGCGGGTCCGAAGAGATAGACGGCGCCGGCGATGAGACTGCCGACGAGTTTGGGAGAGGACTCCAGGTACGACGCCGGAAGGTAGCGCAGCGGAAGACGCCGGGGGACCGCGTCGGCCGGGACGGTCACCGCGCCGGCTCCGCCTGCGCGCGCAGCACGGTCGCGCGGATGCGCTCGGCCGCGAGCGGCTCGAGTGGGCCGAGGCCCTCGACCTCGGAGATGCAGGTGAACCGCACGCTCACGGCGTCGAACGCGCGCAGCAGCGGCCCCTGCACGACCTCGACATTCAGGATCTGGGCCGTCGCGATGACCGTGGTCCGCCGCCAGAGCCAGCCGCGCGTGATGTAGACGTAGTCGGCCGTCGCGGTGTAGCTCGTGTTCTCGACCTGCTTGCGATTGAGCCAGGGCAGTTCGATCAGCAGGGAGACGACGGCGAGGAAGCCGACGACCACCCAGAGGGCCGTGCGCCACGCGGCGTCCGGGAGGAAGGCGACGGCGACGGCGAGCACCGTCGTGACGAGGACCGTGGTCGCACCCTCGCGCACGTTGAGGTAGGTCAGTGCGCGGGGTGCCAGCGCCAGTTCACCGGGGGTGCCGTGCGCAGGCGGGTATCCCGAGGGTGGGGTGCTCGTGTGCACGGTCATGGTCCCGATACTCCCGCACCGATTGCCCCGGCGGACATCCGTCCTGTGTGGATTCTCGGGAGATCGAAACCTCGGCGCGCGTAAACTAGTCGCGCTTCATCTCGATCCGATTCGAAGCACCCCTGGCTGGCGTCTTGACCGAGACGCCAGCCAGACCCCTTTTCGGAGGGGGCGCCGGTCATTGCACGTCGGCCCGCTGATTGCGGGCGAATCCGATGGCGAGCGGGACGACCAGCCACAGCAGTCCGGCGGTCAGCGCCGGACCGATCCCGCCCGTCCCGCTGCCGGCGTCGGTGATGGCCGTCAGCCGGAACCACGATCCGATGCCGTGCGGGATGAGCATGAGCAGCGGGTCGATCACGAATCCCTGCACGAGCGAGAACACGATGGCGATCGCGACGCGCTGCGTCGCCGCGCCGTACGCGACGCCCGACACGGTGCCGACGGCGGCGCTCCAGAGCAAGACCGCGATGCTCTCGGCATCCGCGTTCCACACGATGGTCGCGCTGGCGGCGAAGGCCAGGCCCGCGGTGAACACGACGGCCAGGACGGCGGCGACGGCGACGAGGACGGTGCACACGACGACCGCGGTCAGCGCCTTGGCGAGAAAGACGATGTGTCGGCGGGGCTCGAGGGCGAACGTCGTCAGCACGTCCCGCGACTGCCAGTCGGCGGCCATGATGAAGATCGCCAGGATGGGGACGAACACGGTGACGGCCGCCCCCATGCCGAGGAGAGCGCCGGAGATGCTCACCGATTCGGCGTCGACGAGCAGCGCGATCACGGCGACACCGACGCCGACGACGACCCAGAGCGCCGCGGTGAGGCCCAACGCCCAGCGCGTCCCCCGTGTCGTCCGGACGTTCCGCAGTTCGGCCCGCAGGCTGCGGCCGAAGCGGCCGGACGTCTGCGGGAGATTGTCAGCGAGGATCAAAGACGTCACCTTCCACTCGGTACTGGCCGCGCGTCAGTCGACGGTAGAGGTCGCTGATCGACTCCCGGTCCTCGGCGAGTTCGTCGAGCACGATGCTGTCGGCGATGCAGATCTCGCTGAGGGAGCGGGGGTCGATGCCCACCGAGAAGCGCCCGTCCTCGGGACGCACGCTGAACGGGATGCCGCGGGTCGTGAGCGCGCGCCGGAGCAGGTCGGGGTCCACGGCGATCGCCGTCGCGTTCTTCTCGGCGGTGAGGTCGCCGACCTCGCCGGAGTAGCGGATGGCGCCTTCGCTGAGGACGACGATGCGATCTGCGAAGGTCTGCAGCTCCTGCAGGAGATGCGTCGAGACGAGGACGCAGCCGCCCGTCGTATGCGCGTGATGGACCAGAGTCGATCGCAGCCAGTCGCCGGTCTCGATGTCGAGACCGTTCATGGGCTCGTCGAGGATGAGATGTCGAGGCCGACCGACGAGCGCGACGGCGAGGGCGACCCGCTGCTTCATCCCGAGGGAGAGCGCGCCGAAGCGTCGACGTGCGGCAGAGGCCAGGCCGAGCGTGGCGATGAGTTCGCCGACCCGCTCGCGCGGTGAGCCGGTCAGGATGGCGGCCGTCGCGAGGGTGTCCTCGACGCTGCGCCCGGGGTGGTGGGCACCCGGGTCGAGAAGCGCTCCGACGGTGCGGCCGGGCTGTGCGAGGTCGCGGAAGAGGATGCCGTCGAACGTGGTCGATCCGGCGTCGGCGATCGTCAATCCGAGCATGGCGCGCATCGCGGTGGACTTGCCGGAGCCGTTCGGGCCCAGCAGGCCGGTGACGGTCCCGGAGGGGATGTCGAAGGAGACGTCGTCGAGGACACGCTTCGCGCCGTACGCCTTCGAGACGCCACTCACGCGGATGCCGGTGTCGGGATGCTGCGGCACGGGTCTTCTCTCCTTCGATGTCGGAGGGGGCGGTGTCCCGATGGGACGGCACGCACGTGGTGCCGTCCCATCAGGGCATCTCTCAGCCGATGCCGAGAATTCGCAGGATGTAGTCGACGATCGTCGCGAACGAGATGCCCGCGTTGATCCACTCGAGCACGCGACGCCAGTTGTTGCGTGCCCACGCGGTGATGCGACCGACCTGGCCGGCGACGGCACGGCCCCAGCGGCCGATGTTCGCGATGACCCACGCGATGAACCTCAGAACTGCCCCCATGATGTTTCCTCTCGATCCGTTGATTGTTGTCAGTGACGCTGCGTTCGTGACCGCGATCGCAGCGCCGGGAGTGACGCTACCCAGGCCTCGTGCCACTGTTCTTGAGTCGAAAGGCCCCAAGGGCGGCGCGGGGGACGCAATCGGCATCCGCCTTTAGACGCAACTGATCCACGGTGTGTGCCGTCCCCGGACGGAAAGCGCTCGGGCGGCGTATCAGGCCGCGCGGACCGCAGCTAGGCTCCGAGGCGTTCCCACCCACATCGACGCGCGGCAGAGACTCGGATCCCGTTCGTCCGCGACCTAAGGAAACCCATGGCTGACAAGAAGCGGACCGCCGCCGACGGTGCGGCATTCGCCGCCCTGTTCATCGTCGCGCTGGCGGTCAACATCTGCCTGGCGGTCTTCACCGACGTCGAGGTGATCCTGCGGTGGGGGATCACCGCCGTGGCCGGCATCGTCGCGGCCGCGACGGCCTACGCGATCGTGTCGCGTCGGAGTCGTTCGCGCAGCTAGGAGCTGCCCCGCGTTCAGGGGAGTCTGATGACGCCGGTGGTCGCCGCGTAGAGAAGGACCTGCACCCGGTCGCGCACGCCCCACTTCGTCATGATCCGGCGCAGATGGGATTTGACGGTCGCTTCGGACAAGAAGAGGTCGCGTCCGATCTCGGCGTTCGACATCCCCTTCGCGAGCAGCTCGAGGACGTCGAGCTCTCGGCGTGAGACCTGTTCTGCAGGAGTCAGGGTGACCGTGGGTTGCCCCGCGGCCGGCGTGCCGATCCGGCGGACGAGGTCGCGTCCCGCGACCGACGACAAGACGAACCCGCCATGGTGCGCGCTGCGGATGGCGGCCGTGATGTGCTCCGGCTCGGAGTCCTTCACGAGGAAGCCGACGGCGCCGACCCGGAGAGCGCTCGCCACGGTCTCGTCGGACCCGTAGGTCGTGATCGCGATGGTCCGCGCCGACGGGAGGTCGACGGCCAGTTGCTCGATCGCGCGGATACCGTCCCCTCCCGGCATCCGGATGTCCATCAGGATCACGTCGGGCTTCAGCTCGAGGCTCAGGCGGACCGCGCTCGGACCGTCGCTCGCCTCTCCCACGACCGTCATCCCCGGTTCTGCGTTCAGGAAGACCTGGAGCGCCCGCCGAACGAGAGCTTCATCGTCGGCGATGAGAACTCGGATGGGGTCCATGCGATCAGCATAGGCGGGGGTTTTGCGTCTTGCGGTCACGCGATTGCGTCTTGAGGACGAGCGCAATCGGCGGCTCCACCCGTCAGGATGAGCCCAGGGCGTGCCGGGAGATCGTTCCCGCACGAAATCGAGATGGGGAGAGAAAGAATGTACCGATGGATCCCGTTCGCGAATCAGCCGGCGTACCTGTGGACGCATCTGTGCCGGGTGCTCGGCATCTGCCGATAGCCGGCCTGCGCGGCGCGGGCAGAGCAGCCCGCGCCGCGCACCGCGAGCTCTGGGAGTACGTCCTCCCCCCGACCATCGCCCGCATCACCATCGTGCTGCTCCCCCTTCTGGCGGGGGTCGAGGCGGTCTGGGCGCACCTGACATCCGGAGGTCCCTTCTCCTGGATCGCCGTAGCCGCCCCCCTGCTGACCAACAGTGCGATCATCGCGATGGCCTGGCGACCCGCGTGGGGAGCCGGTGTGCTCGTGCTCGCCGGATTCGTCGCCGTCGCCGCGGGGCAGAGCGGCGAATATCTCACCGCGGTCGCGATGAGCGTCGGGGTGGTCTTCTTCTGTTGCAGTGCGACACTGTCGACGGCGTACGGGATCTCCGCCGTCGCGTGGGTCGCGGCGATCGCCACCATGCCGCCCGGCCTCGAGGTCGGCGGCGTCGTCGCCGTGTTCGTCATCGGGTTGCTGTCGGCCACAGTGGGGCGTGGTTTGCGCAAGGTCATGCGCCGCAACGTCGTGCTCGCCTCCCAGGTCGATGCCCACGAGGCCCAGCTCGACGCGGCCCTGCTGGCGGAGCGCACCCGCATCGCCGATGAACTCCACGACGTCATCGCGCACGAGATCTCCATTACCGTCATGCATGCTCGCGTCCTGGAACGCACGGACGACCCCGAGACGCGGGCGGGTTCGCAGCGCGCGATCGTCTCGGCGTCTGCTCAGGCGTTGACCGACACCCGCCGCGTGCTGCAACTGATCCATGGCCGTACCGGCGGCGACGGTGTCACGGATGCCGGCGCCCCCGGCATCCGTCGGGAGATCGACTCCCTCGCCAAGAAGCTCCGCGACCTCGGCCATGAGGTGCGCACGGAGGTCACCGGCGACTCTGCGCTCGCCGGCATCATCGACACGACGCTCACCCGCGCCGCACGCGAGGCCGTCACGAACATCGTGAAGCACGGTGCGCCGGCCATGGTGATCGATCTGTCCCTGGTGCTCACCCCGCACACCGTCGTCCTGTCCGTCGTCAACGATCCTCACCGCGCCGCGTCCGACCCGCGCCCCGGCCCTGCCTTCGGACTCGCGCGGCTTCGCGAGCGCGTGGAGGTGCTGAGCGGGACGTTCGCCGCGGGCCCGGATGACGGCCGGTGGCGCGTCCGGGTGGAGTTGCCTACGCGCTGAATCCGGCGTCGCGTGCGGCGGCGTGAATGTCAAGGTCTTGCTTTTTCGGCGCCTGAACCGGTTTAGTAGATCAGGTTCGCCACGAAGGAGTGACCGATGCCCCCTGAGACCCGTCCCACGATCGCGGACGTCGCGCGGGCCGCGGGCGTCAGCAAGGGACTCGTCTCGTTCGCTCTCAACGGCCGCCCCGGCGTCGCCGCCGAGACGCGGCAGCGCATCATGGACACCGCCGCGGAACTCGGATGGACGCCGAGTCTGAGCGCCCGGTCGCTCAGCGTTGGCCGCGCATTCGCGTGCGGACTGGTCATCGGCCGCAGCCCCGACGTCATCGCCGCCGACCCCTTCTTCCCGTCCTTCATCGCCGGGCTCGAGGACGAGTTCTTCGTCACGGGGCAGGCGCTCGTCCTCGCCGTCGCGAACCCGGGTCGTCAGGAGGCCGACACCTACCGGGCGCTCGCCTCAGACCGCCGAGTGGACGGCGTCATCCTCACCGACATCCGCGTCGCAGATCCGCGCATCGCCCTCCTGGCAGGGCTCTCCATCCCCGCCGTCACCCTCGGTGTCCCCGACGTCGACTCGCCCTTCGCCTCGGTCTCGTCGGACGACGGTGCCGGCATCCGTCTCGCCGTCGAGCATCTCGCCGGGCTCGGGCACCGCCGCGTCGCCCACGTCGCGGGACCCTCGGGAATGCTCCACGCTCAGCACCGCCGCGATGCGTTCCTCGATGCCGCGGATGCCGCGGGCCTCGACGTCGCCGTCGTGGAGACCGACTTCAGCGCTGCCGACGGTGCGCGGGCCACGGCATCCCTTCTGGACGAGGCGACCCCGCCGACAGCGATGATCTACGCGAACGACAGTATGGCCGTCGCCGGCATGGGTGTCGCCCACCGGCGCGGGCTGCGCGTGCCGGAGGACCTCTCGATCACCGGATTCGATGACACCGAGATCGGCCGCTGGGTGCATCCCGCTCTCACGAGCGTCGCCACCGACGCCCGCGGGTGGGGCGTCACGGCAGCGCGGACCCTGCTCGCCGCGATCGCCGGAGACCCGCCCGCGCACATCGACCTCCCCGATCCCACCCTCGCCGTCCGGGGTTCGACGGCACCTCCACGGCCGCGCGGCGCGCGTCCGACGACAGCAAGAGAGCACGAGTAACCGAACGAAGGAGTAGGACATGCAACGACGCATCCTCATCACGGCAGCCGGCGCAGCCGGTGTGCTCGCCCTCACCGCGTGCGGCGGCGGCGGCGGAGGTGGCGGCGGCGACCTCGAGAGCCGCGGCGACATCACCATCTGGTACTCCAACAACGAGGCCGAGATCGGCTGGGGCAAGAAGATGGTCGAGGCGTGGAACGCGGATCACCCCGACGAGCAGGTCAAGGCCCAGGAGATCCCCGCCGGAGCCTCGAGCGAAGAGGTCATCGGCGCGGCGATCACGGCGGGCAACGCTCCCTGTCTCGTCTTCAACACCTCTCCGGCAGCGGTGCCCGGCTTCCAGCGCCAGGGCGGCCTCGTCGACTTGTCGACCTTCGAGGACGGCGACGACTACATCACGGCCAGGAGCGGCGACCTCGCCGACCAGTACCGCTCCGACGACGGCGACTTCTACCAGCTGCCGTGGAAGTCGAATCCCGTGATGATCTTCTACAACAAGGCGCTCTTCGAGAAGGCCGGGCTCGATCCCGAGAACCCGAAGCTGTCCACCTACGACGAGTTCCTCGAGACCGCCCGGATGCTCAAGGAGAAGGGCGTGTCCGAGTACGCGATCAACCCCGCTCCCACGAGCGAGTTCTTCCAGTCCTGGTTCGACTTCTACCCGCTGTACGCGGCGCAGACCGGCGGGACGCAGTTGCTCGAGGACGGGAAGGCCACATTCGACGACGACAACGGTAAGGCCGTCGCCGACTTCTGGCGCACCCTCTACGAGGAGCAACTGGCCGGCAATGAGCAGTACCAGGGCGACGCCTTCGCCGACGGGTACGCGGCCATGGCGATCGTCGGTCCTTGGGCGATCAGCGTGTACGGCGACTCGATCGACTGGGGCGCCGTCCCCGTTCCGACGCAGAGCGGGACCGCGGCCGGCGACACCTGGACGTTCAGCGATGCCAAGAACGTCGGCATGTTCACCGCGTGCAAGAGCAAGGGCACGGCGTGGGATGTGCTCAAGTTCGCCACGAGCGAGGAGCAGGACGGCGCTTGGCTCGAGGCGACCGGCCAGATGCCGTTGCGTCAGGACCTGACGGGCACGTATCCGGACTACTTCGCCGACAACCCCGCCTACGAGCAATTCGGCGATCAGGCCGCACGCACGGTCGAGGTCCCGAACGTCATCGGGTCGGTGGAGATCTGGCAGGCCTTCCGCGACGGCTACTCGAAGTCGGTCATCTTCGGCGAGACGCCGGTCGATCAGTTCCTCTCCGACACGGCGGCAGAGGTCGACAAGCTGGCGTCGGCGGGCTGAGATGACCGCCGTCGTCCCGGGTCGCGCCGGGTCCGATCCCGGCGCGACCCGCGGTGCCACCCCCGAGAAGGACGGGAAGGATGCCGCGCCTCGCCGCGGCATCCTCCACCGCCTCCTCGGCGCGCAACCGCACGGTCTGCTCTTCTCAGCGCCGTACATCGTCTTCGTCCTGGTGGTCTTCGCCTACCCGGTGGTGTTCGCCGTCTGGATGTCGTTCCAGGACTACTTCTTCGCCGCCCCCGGCGCCGTGGTCGACCGGCCGTTCGTCGGCTTCGACAACTACGTCACGGCGCTCAGCGACCCCGAGGTCTGGCGCTCGTTCGGCAACGTCGGCATCTTCCTGATCATCAACGTGCCGCTCACGGTCGTGCTGTCGATCCTGCTGGCCACGGCCCTCGACCGCGTCACGAAGGCGCGGACCTTCTTCCGGGTGAGCTACTACGTGCCGTACGTCACGGCATCCGTCGCGGTCGTCGCGGTGTGGCTGTTCCTCTTCGCCCGCGGCGGCCTCGTCAACAACGTGCTCGGTCCGCTCGCCCCTGAGCCGTCGTGGCTCGTGAACTCGGCGCTCGCGATGCCGACCATCGCGTTCTTCGTCACCTGGAAGGGATTGGGGTTCTACATCCTGCTCTACCTCGCGGCGCTGCAGAACGTGCCCCGCGAGCTGTACGAGTCGGTGTCGATGGACGGCGGCGGGCGGCTGCGGCAGTTCTTCGCGGTGACCGTGCCCAGCGTGCGGCCGGCGACGCTGCTCGTCGTCCTGCTCGCCACGATCACGGGCGCGAACCTCTTCACCGAGCCGTACCTCCTGACCGGCGGCGGCGGACCGAACGGCGCCTCGACCTCGCCGGTGCTGCTCATGTACCAGCGCGGCATCGAGCAGCAGAACCCGGATGTCGCCGCGGCGATCGGCGTCGTGCTCATCGTGTTCGTCCTGGTCATCGCTGCCGTGCAGCGCAAGCTCGTGGGAGGTGAGGAGCGATGAAACGCGCACTCGGTTCGAAGATCGCGATGTACACGGCGCTGTCGATCGGTGCGCTGGCGTTCCTGTTCCCGTTCTTCTACATGATCGTCGGATCGCTGCAGACGAACGTCGATCCGTCGCCGGCGGGGGCGTTCCCGAACCCGTCGAATCTGACGCTCGACAACTACGCAGCCATCAACGGGCGCATCGACCTGCTGCAGGGGCTCGCCAACTCGGGCATCTTCACCGGCGGGGTGATCCTCGGCACGGTCGTCTTCGGCGTCCTGGCCGGATACGCCCTGGCGATCCTCCGCTGGCGGGGGCGGGGCGCGACGTTCGCCCTGGCCCTCCTCGTGCAGGTCGTGCCGTTCCAGCTGCTCATGATCCCGCTCTACGTCATGATCGCCCGGGACTACGGCCTGGCCGACAGCTACCTCGGCATGATCCTGCCGTTCTTCATCAACTCGACGGCGGTGGTCATCTTCCGGCAGTACTTCCTGCAGCTGCCGAAGGAACTGTTCGACGCGGCTCGCATCGACGGCTCGAACGAGTTCCGGCTGCTGTGGAGCGTGGCGCTGCCCCTCGTCCGTCCGGCCTTGCTGACGGTCGTGCTGCTGACGTTCATCGGCCCGTGGAACGAGTTCCTGTGGCCGTTCCTCATCACGAAGGATGCCGAGATGCAGCCGCTCGCGGTGTCTCTCGCGAACTTCATCTCGAACATCGCGGCATCCACTGCGAACCCGTTCGGGGCGATGATGGCCGGCGCCGTCGTGCTGGCCGCCCCCGCCGTGGCGCTGTTCCTCGTGTTCCAGCGCTACTTCACGTCCAACGACCTCGGATCCGGAGTGAAAGGTTGACCATGACCACCGAGACCCACGTTCCCTACCGACTCACCCGCGTGGGGGTCGTGATGACCCCCGCCCAGGGCGATCCGAACGAGGTCGAGGGGGTGTTGAATCCCGGCTCCGGCCGCGGCCCCGACGGGGAGCTCTACCTGCTGCCGCGGCTCGTCGCCGACGGGAACGTGTCGCGCGTGGGCCTGGCTCGCGTGGTGATCGAAGACGGTGTGCCGACCTCGGTCGAGCGCGAGGGCGTGGTCCTCGAACCCGATCGTGGGTGGGAGCGCGGGGTCGGCAACGCCGGCGTCGAAGACCCCCGGGTGACCTGGATCGAGACGCTCGGACTGCACGTCATGACGTACGTCGCCTACGGACCCCTCGGCCCTCGCACGGCGATCGCGGTGTCGAGCGACCTTCGCGAGTGGCGACGGCTCGGACCGGCGCTGTTCCGGTACCAGGACGACCTCGACATGGACCTGAACCTGTTCCACAACAAGGACACCGTGTTCTTCCCCGAGCCGGTCACCGCACCCGACGGGCGGGAGGCGCTCGCCGTCCTCCATCGCCCCATGTGGGATCTCGGTGAGACGAAGCCCGGTCAGGGCATCCGCGTCCCGGCCGGCGTCGAAGACGAACGGCAATCGATCTGGATCAGCTACATCCCGCTCGCTGCCGTGCGGGAGGACCTGTCGGCGCTCACCCTGTGGGAGCAGCACCGCTTCGTCGCGGGGCCGGAGTTCCCCTTCGAGGCGCTGAAGATCGGCGGCGGTCCGCCGCCCCGCCGCGTCCCCGAGGGCTGGCTCGTCCTGCATCACGGCGTGACCGGCGTCCTCGAGAGCGCGTTCGCGCAGCAGCAGAAGGTGAACTACGCGGCAGGCGCCATCATCCTCGACCGAGACGACCCCTCGAAGGTCGTCGCCCGCACTCCGGAGCCCCTGCTGGCCCCGGAGACAGACGACGAACGGAGCGGAATCGTTCCGAACGTCGTCTTCCCGACTGCGATCGAAGAGGTCGACGGTCGCCTGTTCGTGTTCTACGGCATGGCCGACTCGAAGATCGGCGTCGCCCTGCTCGAACGCACCGACTGATCGCGTGCCGAGTGCAGGTTCAGCCGCCTTCCGGTCGCCCTGACGGCATCCGGAACGGCTCTGCACCTGCACTCGGCACCGCAACGAAAGGAACGACCCTCATGTCCACCTCCGCACAACGACGTGCGCGCACCGTCGGACTCGCCGCGCTGGCCACGCTCGCGCTCGCCGTCCCGCTGGGTGTCACCACCGCCGTCGCCGCCCCGGCATCCGCACCCGTCACCAACCTGTCGCACCTCGACTTCCTCCTCGACGAGGCCACCCCGCCGCAGGACGTCGACGGGCACAGCACTTACCGCCAGGCTGAGGAGCCGGCGCTCGTCATGCCGTGGACGTACGCCGATGCCCGTGACGGCGGGACCTTCGAACGGGTCGGCGGCGGACCCCTCGACCCCGAGACCGGGTACTGGGGGCAGGGCGCCTACAACGCCGACGACATCACGCGCGCCGCGGTCGTCTACATCCGCCACTTCGAGCAGACCGGCGACGACGACAGTCGCGACAAGGCGTACGAGCTGCTGCGGTCGGTCGCGTACTTCCAGACGACCGACGGACCGGATGCCGGCAACGTCGTCCTGTGGATGCAGCCCGACGGCACCTTCAACCCGTCCCCCGAGCCGGTCGAGCTGCCGGATCCGTCCGACAGCGGTCCGAGCTACTGGCTCGCGCGGACGCTCTGGGCCCTCGGCGAGGGCTACGCCGCCTTCAAGGACGAGGACCCCGCTTTCGCCGCGTTCCTCGACGACCGCTTCGACCTCTCGCTGGATGCGCTGAACCGTCAGGTCCTGTCGACGTACGGCAGGTGGACCGCCTCGGACGGCAAACGCGTCCCGACGTGGCTCATCACGAACGGGGCGGATGCCTCGGCTGAGGCTGTGCTCGGTCTGGCGGCTCGTGTCGAAGCCGGTTCCGACCGACCGGCAGCGACGGCGCTGCGTCAGCTCGCCACGGGTATCGCCGCGATGTCCGACGGCTCGGATCGGGAGTGGCCGTACGATGCCGTGCTGCCGTGGGCGGAGTCCCCGACGATCTGGCACGCCTGGGGTTCGCAGATGCCGGCGGCGCTGGCCGCGGCATCCGTCGTATTGAAGGACCGGTCGCTCGCTCGCCCGGCGATCGCGGATGCGTCCACGTTCACGCCCACCCTCCTCACCGCCGGCGGGCCGGACAACGGGTGGAACCCGAGCCCCGTCGACCGGGTGCAGATCGCCTACGGCGCGGACTCGCGGGTGCAGTCGCTGCTCGGCGTCGCGGAGGCGACCGGTTCGGACGGCTTCGAGGCCCTCGCCGCGATGCAGGCCGCGTGGTTCTTCGGCGCCAACCATGCGGGGCAGCGGATGTACGACCCGGCGACGGGCGTCACGTACGACGGCCTGCAGCCCGACGGGACCGTCAACCGCAACAGCGGAGCGGAGTCCACGATCCACGGACTCCTCACGGCCCTCGCGCTCGATGCGAATCCGGACGTCAAGCGGCAGGCCGTCGCCCTGACCGAGGTCACGGACCGCGAGGGGCTCTCGTGGATCGAAGCCGAGGACGCCGTGAGCACGACGGGCGAGATCTCGACGCCGGAGTCGTGGACGGGTGAGTCCAGCTGGTCCGGTGACAAGCTGACGCTGTCCCGCGGCGAGACCGCGGTCTTCGACGTCGGGACGGCGGCCTCCGATCGGTGGATCGAGCCGGTGGTCTGGTCGGAGGTCGGCGAACGCACGTCGTCGTCCTGGACGGGCGACCGCGCCCGACTGGGGACGCTGCAGCTGACCGGTCCGCGACAGGGGATCTCGCCGACGCCGGGGGCGATGCATCCGCACACCCTGCAGAAGGCGATGCCCCGCTCGAGCGAGGAACTCCGAGTCCAGTCGACGCGGGGTGACCTCCAGCTCGACGGCATCCTCGTCCGGCCGTTCGTCTCGCGCCTCGTGCTCGAAGGCGACGGCGGCGCGCGTACCGAACTCGTCCACTCGGCGGCACGCTCGCCGCAGAAAGTCAGGGTGGGTGCCGGCGACCTCGCGGTCTACGACGACCGTGGACGCGAGGTGCGGGCGAAGAAGGACCGCTTCGGTGCGGTCACCCTGCCTGCCGGCGGCTTCGCGATCGTCGAACGGTGACGATCCGACCGGGCCGCGGTGGATGCCGCGGCCCGGTCAGCGCCGGAACGCCCACTCGGGGAGGTGCGCGTGCGCGACGAAGGATCGCACGATCTCGGCGAGGCCGTGCTCCGGCTCGAGCTGCAGCGCGGCCTCCGCGTAGCGGTCGGCGTGCGTCGATCGACCGAGCGACCAGGCGAGCCAGGCCGCGGTGGCGAGACTCCCCGCGCGGTGGGATTCGGGCGTGCTCGACGCCACCCGGCGCACGAGCGCCAGCGCAGTCTCGAGCCGGCGCGGGTCGGGGCGCTCACCCTCGCCCCACATCACCGACGCGAGGTCGGCGGGATAGTCCTCCCCGTCTTCCCAGCGTCGCTGCGCCTCGAGCGCCGAGTCGCCGCCGGGACGATCGGTCGCCCACTGCACCAGGGCCACATCCCGGAGCGACGGGCGAGCGAGGCACCAGGCGAGGGTCGCCGTGCGCATCGGATCGAGGTTCGCGGGGTCCCAGCCCAGGCATCCCTCGTACAGTCCGGGGAGGTCATCGAGCGCGCACCCCGCCTCGAGCGCCGCCGGGTCGATGCGCTCTGACGATCCGTCGACGACCGGGATGCCGCACAGCACCGCGAGAGCGGATTCGAGCGATCGCAGGGCGGCTTCGACGCCCGCCGTCAGGGGAGTGTCGGCGGGCGGCAACGCCGCACCCTCGTGCTGATCGCGGTCGAGGCGAGGGAGATGGCGCTCGAGTTCGACGAGCGGGCGGCCGCCCGGCGGCATCCGCTCGTCGTAGTGCGATCCCCACCCCGTCCCCGCGACCGTCAGGATGTCGACGACCTCGAGCCCGCACGCGTGGGCGGATCGTTCCAGCGCGAGCGCCAGGTCCGCTCCGGGCAGCTCCGCCCGGGCGGATGCGGCGGTGAAGACGACGCCGGCGAGACCGTCGGCTCCCGACACCCGGCAGACCATGCCGATGACGGTGGAGGCGACCGCGTCGAGGGCGGCGTCGGACGGCGGAAGGTCGATCCGCAGGGCTCCGAGGCTGCGCCCTCGGGTCATGGGGACCACGACGAGACTCTCGGTCGGCGTGAATCCGAGCAGGCGGGGGACGAGGGCGAGGAAGTGCGCGGAATCCGCGGCGGTGACGATGGAGGACATCGCCTCACCCTCGCCGCGTGGTCCTCGCCTCGGGCGTGAGGTCGTTCGTCTGGGGAGAGGCGGCGCGGAGGGGCGCCGGTGCAGAACGCTCCGCGCGCAGAACGTGCCGGGCCGCGCGGTGTCTCGCGCCGATTACGATGGAGGCATGGGTGAGTTCTGGACAGCGGTCATCTGGGGGCTGATCCCCACGATCGTCGTCGCCGGGCTCTTCACCTTCGTGATCCGCAGCATCCTGCGCATGGACCGCACCGAACGCAAGCTCTACGCGCGGGTCGAGGCTGAGGAGCGCCGCAAGCGCGGCCTGCCGCCCCGCGACGAAACCGCCGGTCGACCCGCCAAAGGATAGGCTGACCCCACACTCTCTGGGGGAACTGTGATCAGCATCAGCGTCGACTGGACGTGGACGTGGTGGATCGTCCTCGTCCTGGCGTTCGACATCTCGGTGCGCATCATCGCGGTGTTCATCATCCCGCGGAACCGTCGCCCCACGGCGGCGATGGCGTGGCTCCTGGCGATCTACTTCATCCCGATCATCGGCATCCTGCTGTTCCTGCTCATCGGGAACCCGCGCCTTCCGCGGAAGCGCCGCAAGGAGCAGGAGTCGATCAACGACGCGTTCCGCGAGGCGAGCGAAGGGCTCGACTTCGGAACCCTCCGCCCCGATGCGCCGGAGTGGTTCGAACAGCTCGTGGGGCTCAACCGCAAGCTCGGTGCGCTCCCGATGGCCGGCGACAACGGCGCGCAGATCATCTCGGACTACCAGGGCAGCCTCGACACGATGGCGGCCGAGATCGACCGAGCCACCCGATACGTCCACGTCGAGTTCTACATCCTGCAGTCCGACGGGGCGACCGACGGGTTCTTCGCCGCGCTCGAACGCGCGACGGCGCGCGGGGTGGCGGTCCGCGTCCTGCTCGACCACTGGGCGAACCGGTGGAAGCCGAACTACCACGCGACGATCTCGCGCCTGCAGCGCATGGGGGCCGAGTGGCACCTGATGCTCCCGGTGCAGCCGCTGAAGGGCAAGTACCAGCGGCCCGACCTCCGCAATCACCGCAAGCTCGTCGTGATCGATGGGGCCGTCGGATTCGTCGGCTCGCAGAACGTCACCGACCGCAGCTACAACCTGAAGGCCAATCTGCGTCGCGGGCTGCAGTGGGTGGATCTCATGGTGCGCGTCGACGGCCCGGTCGTGGCATCCCTCTCCGCCGTGTTCGTCTCGGATTGGTATGGCGAGACGGGCGAGGTGTTCGCCGTCGAGTCCGACTTCCTGACGGATGCCGGGACCGGCGACCTCGACTGCCAGATCGTCCCGAGCGGGCCCGGGTTCGAATACGAGAACAACCTCAAGCTCTTCCTGAGCCTCATCTTCGGCGCGAAGAAGAAGATCGTCATGGTCAGCCCGTACTTCGTCCCCGACGAGGGGCTGCTGCTCGCGATCCAGACCGCCTGCCACCGCGGCGTCGAGGTCGAGCTCTTCGTCTCCGAAGAGGGCGACCAGGCGATGGTGTACCACGCGCAGCGCAGCTACTACGAGCAGCTCCTCGCGACGGGCGTGAAGATCTGGATGTACAAGAGGCCGTACATCCTGCACTCCAAGTCGATGTCGATCGACGATGAGGTCGCCGTCGTCGGCTCCAGCAACATGGACATGCGGTCCTTCGGTCTCAACCTCGAAGTGACGATGCTCGTCCGGGGCGCCGAGTTCGTCGAGCAGCTCCGCACCGTCGAAGACCAATACCGCGGCATGTCGCGGGAACTGACCCTGGAGGAGTGGGAGCAGCGTCCCATCCGCTCGGTCCTCCTCGACAACCTCGCGAGGCTCACGTCCGCTCTGCAGTGAGACGATCCGGCGGGGCGTGACACTCAGAAGGTGTCCACGCCTCGGAAGGAGATCCTCATGCGCGCCCGTCTTCTGATCGCGCTCGCCGGCTGCGCTTTCGCCGGTCTGGCGCTGGCCGGCTGTGCGACGCCCGCGCCAGGTGGAGCGGACCCCGGGGGCTCGGCCGCCGATGCTGCGCCGGCGTGGCCCGTCGGCGCAGGGTGGCTCGACGGCGGACGGACGATCGCTCTCGTCACGTGGGGGAGCTCATCGTGCCTTCAGGCGGTCGGCGAGGTGAGCCTCGACGGCGGGACCGTCGTCGTCTCGTTGCGCGAACCGGAGCCCGGTCCCTGCACGGACGACCTCGTCGCGCGGCCGCTCGAGATCGCGTCGCCGCAGGGAATCGATCCGGCCGAGGGCGCTCGGCTGCGAGTGTCCCTCGGGGAGTCGCGTGCCGATGTCGATCTCGCCGCCTACGCCGGCGGCCCAGCCGAGGAGTTCTCGCCGGAGGCGGCCTGGGTCGGTGATCGAACGATCGCGCTCCGCACCTGGGGGTCGTCGTCGTGCCCGCCGGTCGTCGCCGACACGAGGGTGGAGTCACCGGCATCCGTCGTCGTCGGCTTCGCGGTGCCGGATGCGGATCGCGTGTGCACGATGGACATGGCGCCGCAGCTGACGGTGATCCAGCTCGATCCCGAGGCCGTCGTGGACCGCGACGCGACCCTGAGCTTCGGCATGCCCGGCGGCAGCGAGACGGTGCCGATTCGCTGACTCGCACTCCGGGGACGCGAGTCGGCATCCCGCCCCGAGACCTGGTGCCGTCTCGCGTTGATCGACGGAGGACTTCCGGAGCCTGATCTCAACTGGAACCTCGTCGTCGGTGGATGCGTGGTCGCGTGTCTCGACCTCGCGTATCCGCGGCAGCGGGTCGCGATCGAGTACGAGGGCGGTCACCACGCCGTCGATCCGCGGCAGTGGGCGCGGGACATCGACCGGCACGAGGCGCTCGCCGCCGCCGGGTGGGTCGTCATCCGGGTGACGAAAGCGCACCTGTTCAGGGAGGCAGAGGGCGTCGTCGCGCGGGTTCGTCGGGCGCTCGCGCGGTGAGGTGCTCCGGGGACGCGACCTGTCGCGTGTGCGTGCCCGAGGCGACACGATGCGTCCCGGGAGTGAGGTGTCGTCGGTTCCAGGGACGCGACATGCCGGAGGCGGGTCGCGCAGACGACGCATCGCGCCCCCGGAACCGAGGCGGCATCAGTCCGCGCGGACCAGCAGGTCGCCGACTTCGCAGTCGAGGGCGCGGCAGATCGCCGACAGGGTCGAGTACCGGATCGCGCGGGCGCGGTCGTTCTTGAGGATCGACAGGTTCACGACCGAGACGCCGACGATCTCGGACAGCCGGGTCAGCGTCATGCCGCGGGCCGCGAGCAGTTCGTCGAGCCGACAGTGGATGCCGGTGAGCTCGTCCTCTTCGGCGGGACTCACACGAGCCCCTCGGTGTCGCGCTGCAGCCGCTCACCCTGTGCGAAGGCGCCAGCCAGTACGGCGGCCGCGACGGCGGCGAGCAGGAGTGGCAGCAGGGGCAGCAGGTCGAGCATCGACAGCGTCTCGAACCGGATGCCGAGCGATTGCAGCGCATGCTGTCGCCCCATGCCGTCGACGATCGGCCATGCGAACACCGCGACGGTGAGGGTGCCGGCGATCACGGTCAGCGCGCGCGTCGCGCCGCCCGTGAACACGCGACCCCGGCGCACCGCGAAGGCGACCCGCATGAGCGCTGCGGAGACGATGATCGCCGCGACGGTGGCGAGCACGACCGCGCCGATCATCCAGACTCGGCCTCCCGCGCCGAGGTCGGGCGCGCGGACGACCACGGCGTCGATCGCCGCGCCGGATGCGAGTCCGAGCGAGGTGGATGCCGCATCCCCTCCGACTGTCACAGCGGGGCCGTCGGGCCCGAGGATCTCGGCGATCCGGAACGCCGCGACGGCCAGGGCCGCGACCGAGGCGGCGACGCCGTAGACGATCAGATCGAGCGCGCCCGAGGTCTGTGTCGTGGCGGCCATCAGACGAGCCCCTTCACGTCCCGCTGCAGACGCGAGCCGTAGCGGAGGATCGCGGCGAGCACAGCGAAGCCGAGCCCCACCGCGATCGGCCACATGGGGAACGAGATGAGGACGTTGGCGGAGGGCAGCCAGGCGTCGAAGACGTTGTCGATACCCGGGAAATCGCCCTCCCATCCGCCGCCTTTCGCGCCGAAGAGCTGCGTCGACGCCATGCTTCCCGCGATGTCCCCCATGACCTGCGCCGTGACGCCGCCGAGCGCAATGATCGTGCCCGTGGTGACGGCCATCTTGGCGACGACCGGGGTGAACGCGGCGCCTGACAGGAGGCGCGAACAGGTGACCGCGACGAAGAGTGCGACGAAGCCGGGGATCACCCAGGTGATCGCTTGACTCAACGCCCAGAGGACGCGCGACGTCGCGTCAAGACCATCGACCGTGAGGGTGACCTCGGTGAACCCGCCGGACACTCGCCGCACGGTGTCCGAATCAAGCTGCACCGTGTCGGGCAGCTGCGGCCAGAACTCGCGGATCGGCATCGTGATGGCGACACCCGGAGCGAGCAGTGCGGTGAGGAGGGCGATCAATGCCCCGATCACGGCCACGCCGGCCCAGATGATCGCGATGACCCGCGTGAGGCGGACCAGGGTCGTCGGGTCCTGACCGGCTCGCTGCTTCTTCGCTGTCGCCAGCGCGAACGCCAGGATCGTCCCCACGATCAGGATGACGACGAGCACCGCCCCGATGATCAGCATCCACCGTGCCATGTCACACCAACCCCTCGGTCTCGCGCTGGAGTCGCGCACCCTGTCGGAAGATCACGCTCAACGCCGCGAGCCCCAGCGCGACGCCCAGCGGCCAAAGGGGTGGCGCGATGCTGAACGTCCGCCCCGCGGCGACCGCGACATTCGCGTCCGCCGGAGGGAGCACCTGCTGCGCGACCAGAGCGGACCCGATGTCCGTCAGCATCGGGCCGAGCGTCCCTTCGACGAGCACGATGATCGCGCTGATGAGGAGCCACCGGGACGTCCTCGCCGCGAACGCGGCTCCGACGACGGCCCGCTGACTCAGCACCGCGATCACGATTCCCGGAACGCCGAGCACGAGCAGTGAGAGCAGGTCGCCCGCAGTGAGGAGTGCGCGGAGTCCGCCATCTAGCCCGCTGACGGTGGCGTGGGCGGTGTCGGCGCTGGCGCAGTACAGCTCGGTTGCGCCGGTGGGCTCGTAGCCGCTCGTCTGACACGGCAGGCTCGTCGGCCATGCCGGTGAGATGGGCATCGCGGCGATGTCGTACGGCGCGGTGGTGAAACCGCGGATGATCAGGAGCCCGGCGCCGAGCAGCACGATCGCGACCCATACGCGGGCCATCGCCGCGATGACGTCGAGCAGAACCGACGGCGACTTCCGTCGCCGCGCGTCCCAGACCATCAGAGCCACAATCGCTGCGATCACCGCGAGCCCCACACCACCCCACATCAGCACGGTCGGCAGATCCGTCCCTGAAACCATTCCCGCCCCCATAACGACATTCGTTGTTATCGAGAAACGTTATGCCCTCGGATGCCGCGGCCGCAAGCCCCGGCATCCCGTATGCCCACGGCGAACACGGGCATACCGGCATCCCGCCGTCGTTAGCCTCTACGTAAGACGCCGCCAGTGCGTCGAGTGGAGGTGGAGACGATGTTCGAGAGATTCACAGACCGTGCACGTCGTGTGGTGGTGCTCGCCCAAGAAGAGGCGAAGATGCTGAACCACAATTACATCGGCACGGAGCACATCCTCCTCGGCCTGATCCACGAGGGCGAAGGCGTCGCCGCCAAGGCCCTCGAGAGCCTCGGCATCTCGCTCGACGCCGTGCGCGAGCAGGTCCAGGACATCATCGGCCAGGGGCAGCAGCAGCCGACGGGACACATCCCGTTCACGCCGCGTGCCAAGAAGGTGCTCGAGCTGTCGCTGCGCGAAGCGCTGCAGCTGGGCCACAACTACATCGGCACCGAGCACATCCTGCTCGGTCTCATCCGCGAGGGTGAGGGTGTCGCCGCGCAGGTCCTCGTCAAGCTCGGCGCCGACCTGAACAAGGTCCGCCAGCAGGTCATCCAGCTGCTCAGCGGCTACCAGGGCAAGGAGCCCGCGGGCGTCTCCGCTGGTGCCGGCGAGCAGGCCCAGGCCACGGCGCAGGGCGGTTCGGCCGTCCTCGACCAGTTCGGCCGCAACCTGACGCAGGCCGCGCGCGACAACAAGCTCGACCCCGTCATCGGGCGCGAGAAGGAGATCGAGCGCGTGATGCAGATCCTGTCGCGCCGCTCGAAGAACAACCCGGTCCTCATCGGTGAGCCCGGCGTCGGCAAGACCGCCGTCGTCGAGGGCCTCGCCCAGGCGATCGTCAAGGGCGAGGTGCCCGAGACGCTCAAGGACAAGCAGGTCTACTCGCTCGACCTCGGTTCGCTCATCGCCGGTTCCCGCTACCGCGGTGACTTCGAGGAGCGCCTGAAGAAGGTCACCAAGGAGATCCGCACGCGCGGCGACATCATCGTCTTCATCGACGAGATCCACACCCTCGTGGGTGCGGGTGCCGCCGAAGGCGCGATCGACGCCGCCAGCATCCTGAAGCCGCTGCTCGCCCGCGGTGAGCTGCAGACGATCGGTGCGACGACGCTCGACGAGTACCGCAAGCACTTCGAGAAGGATGCCGCGCTGGAGCGCCGCTTCCAGCCGATCCAGGTGGCGGAGCCGAGCCTTCCCCACGCGATCAACATCCTGAAGGGTCTGCGCGACCGCTACGAGGCGCACCACAAGGTGCAGATCACCGACGGCGCCATCGTGGCCGCGGCGAACCTCTCCGACCGGTACGTCTCGGACCGCTTCCTGCCCGACAAGGCCATCGACCTGATCGACGAGGCCGGCGCACGCCTGCGCCTGTCGATCCTGTCGAGCCCGCCGGAGCTGCGCGAATTCGACGACAAGATCGCCAAGGTCCGCGAGGACAAGGAAGCCGCCAGCGAGGAGCAGGACTTCGAGAAGGCCGCCGCCCTGCGCGACGAGGAGAAGTCGCTCCTGGCCGAGCGCCTCCGCCTCGAGAAGCAGTGGCGCTCGGGTGACGTCGCGTCGCACGCGGTCGTCGACGAGGGGCTGATCGCCGAGGTCCTGGCGCAGGCCACCGGCATCCCGGTCTTCAAGCTCACCGAGGAGGAGACCAGCCGTCTCGTCTTCATGGAGAAGGCCCTGCACCAGCGCGTCATCGGTCAGGAGGAGGCCATCGCGGCCCTCTCCCGCACGATCCGCCGTCAGCGTGCGGGACTCAAGGACCCGAACCGCCCGTCGGGCTCGTTCATCTTCGCCGGCCCCACGGGTGTCGGAAAGACCGAGCTCGCCAAGGCGCTCGCCGAGTTCCTCTTCGACGACGAGGGCGCACTGATCTCCCTCGACATGTCGGAGTTCGGCGAGAAGCACACGGTCTCGCGACTGTTCGGTGCCCCTCCCGGGTTCGTCGGCTTCGAAGAGGGCGGCCAGCTCACCGAGAAGGTGCGCCGCAAGCCGTTCTCCGTGGTCCTGTTCGACGAGATCGAGAAGGCCCACCCGGACATCTTCAACTCGCTGCTGCA
The DNA here is from genome assembly GCF_900102005.1 of Microbacterium sp. LKL04. Taxonomy (NCBI): domain Bacteria; kingdom Bacillati; phylum Actinomycetota; class Actinomycetes; order Micrococcales; family Microbacteriaceae; genus Microbacterium; species Microbacterium sp. LKL04. Next base: position 2,761,930 of record NZ_LT627736.1, read on the forward strand.
GATCCTCGAAGAGGGTCGCCTGACCGACGGTCAGGGCCGCGTGGTCGACTTCAAGAACACCGTGATCATCATGACGACGAACCTCGGTTCGTCGGCGATCGCCGGTGGCCCGGTCGGCTTCCAGGTCGAGGGCAACTCGCAGACGACCTACGAGCGGATGAAGGGCAAGGTCGACGAGGAGCTGAAGCGTCACTTCAAGCCCGAGTTCCTGAACCGCGTCGACGACGTCATCGTCTTCCCGCAGCTCAACAAGGCCGAGCTGCGCCAGATCGTGACGCTGTTCACCAAGCGCCTCAGCGAGCGTCTGCTCGACCGTGACATGACGGTCGCGCTGACGGATGCCGCCAAGGACCGCCTCATCGAGATCGGATTCGACCCGACACTCGGCGCCCGGCCCCTGCGTCGCGCCATGCAGCGCGAGGTCGAGGATCAGCTCTCCGAGCGGATCCTCCGGGGCGAGCTGAACGCCGGCGACCACGTCGCGGTCGACGTCGAGAACAACGCCTTCGTCTTCGAAACGACCCGCCAGGAAGGCCGCGAAGCGGTCGGCGTGGGCGCCGCGGGCGAGATCACCGCGAGCCCGGACATCATCGCCGGGTCGTAAACGACACGAACGACAGGGGCCGGATGCCGAGAGGCGTCCGGCCCCTTCGTCGTTCAGGCGTGGCGCACCAGGAAGACGTCTACCTCGTCCTCGCTGTCGAGCGTGAAGCCGTGCCGCTCGTACAGGCGGCGGGCGGGGCTGCCCTGCAGGACGTTGAGACGCCACGGGGTCGGGTAGGGCTCCGCGAGCGTCGCCCGCAGGATCTCGGTGCCGACGCCGTGCCCCTGGATTTGCTCGACGAGGTAGAAGTGCTCGACCCAGGTGCCGTCGGCGGCGGGTCGGACGGCGATCGAACCGGCATCCGTTCCGTCGACGACGATCACGCGGGTGAGGGCCGGATCGAAGGCGTCGAGGAACCGCTGCCGCACGCGATGCTCGTCGTACCGGCCAAGCCGCTCGAGGTCTGGGCGCATGACCACGGCTCGGAGCTCGGCGATCCACGACGCGTCGTCGGGCGTCGAGGGGCGGGTCGTCCAGTGCATCCGTCCATTCAACCGCGTGGGTGCGTCGACGGATGCAAGGGATGCCGGGCGACACGCGGCATCCCTGGTCCGATCGTCGGCGTGCCGGGCGCGGAGTATTGCATCCGCGAACACGGGAGGATGGTCGGGTGACCGTCTCCATTCGCCCCGCCGATCTCCACGGTGCAGATCGCGGGCCGGTCTCGGCGATGCTGGCGGACTATCACGCCCAGACCGAGGGTGAGAAGGTCGCGCACGGTGTCGCCGCACCCGGCGAGCTGCCCGAGCGATACGCGGCCGAGGTGCGCGATACCGCGGCGTCCTTCGCCGGTGCCGACGTCATCGTCGCGGATCGTGACGGCGAGGCGATCGGCATGGCGGTGCTGCACCGCGCGGGCGCCGATGTCGCGATCAAGCGCCTCTGGGTCACTCCCGCGGGGCGCCGGTCAGGTGCCGGATCCGCCCTGATGGCGGATGCTTCGGCCCGCGGCCGAGCCGCCGGTGCGACGGGCCTGCGGCTGTCGGTCTGGGACTGGCGTGTGGACGCGCTCGCCCTGTACGCGCGGCAGGGCTTCGTCGAGGTCCCGTCGTGGGAGTCGCTCCAGCGGCTCGTGTGCCTGCGCCGTCCGCTCTGAGCGGCCGTCAGCGGATGCAATGGATGCCGGGCGACACCCGGCATCCGTCGTCCGATCGTCGGCGTGTCGGGTGTGAACTATTGCATCCGCGAACAGGGAATGGCCGCGAGCAGGGGCGGACATGCGGACGGACCGGGCGCGCCCTCAGCAGCGCCCGGCCCGTCCGGGTCTGTCAGGGGCGTCGGTCGCCGAAGACTTCCTTCTCCATGGCGTCGTAGCCCTCGTGCTGCGGGTCGCGGTGCAGGCCGCCCGAGAGCGCGTACTCCTCCTCGGGCGAGAGGATGAGGCGCTTGCGGCCGTAGAGCGCGAACCCGATGAAGATCACGACGTACACGATGATGATCGCGACGATCGCCAGCAGGTAGGCCGGGTTGAAGAGCAGCCCGACGAAGACGATCGCGGCGATGATCGCGGCCGAGTAGGCGCCGAACAATCCCCACGGGCTCTTGTAGGGCCGCTCGGCGTGGGGGAACTTCTTGCGCAGGATGATGAACGACACCATCTGCAGGAAGTACGCGAGCACCGCGCCCCACACCGCGATGTTCAGGACGATCGCCCCGGCGGGGCTCGTGTCGCCACCGGCGGCCTGGAGGATGACGAGGGCGATGAATCCGAGCACGGCGCCGAATGTCAGCGCGACCCACGGGGTCTGCCGCTTGCCGGTCAGCGACAGCCAGCGCGGGTAGTACCCCGCCCGGGACAGCGAGTACATGTTGCGTCCGTACGCGAACATGATGCCCATCAGCGAGGCGAGCAGGCCGACGAGGGCGAGCAGCGACAGGATCGCCGCAGCCTGTTCCGGAAGGAACGCCGTGAAGCCGTCGAGGAGAGGCTCGACCGAATCGCCGGTGACCTCGGCGCCGAGCACGCCGGTGTTGAGGAACAGCACGATGAGGCCCGTGACGATGAGGGTTCCGCGTGCCCAGAGTCCGGCACGCGGGATGTCGCGGGCGGGGTTGTGGGACTCCTCGGCAGCGAGCGGAAGCTCCTCGATCCCGAGGAAGAACCACATCGCGAACGGGAGAGCCAGCAGGACCGCGCCGATGCCCTCGGGAAGGAACGTCGACGAAGCGAACGCGTCGGGATCCGGGGCCATGTCCCACAGGGCGTCCCAGCTGAACGCTCCGGAGGCGAGTGCCATCACGCCGAAGACGACGATGATGCCGATCGAGATGATCGAGACGACGATCGCGAAGCCGAAGGAGACAGCGGCTCCCGCAGCGTTCAGGGTGATGAAAAGCGCGTAGAGGATGATCCACCACAGCCACGGCGGCAGGCTCACACCGGTCAGGAGCGACAGAGCGGAATCCGCATACTGCCCGGAGAAGTAGACCACCACCGCGGTCGTTGCGACGTACTCGATCGTCTCGGCGAGACCTGTCGCGAGCCCTCCCCAGGGCCCCATCGCCGAGCGCGAGAACGAGTAGGCGCCACCCGTGTGCGGCATGGCCGCCGCCATCTCCCCGATCGAGAAAGTGAGCCCGTAGTACATGAGCACGAGCACGGCGAAGGCGATCAGCATGCCGCCGAAGCCGGCGAACCCGATGCCGAAATTCCACCCCGAGAAGTCGCCCGAGATGACGGCGGCGACCGCGAGGCCCCAGAGACCCCAGACTCCGGCGGAGCGCTTCAGGGTCCGTTTCTCGAAGTAGCCCTCCTCCGCTCGGGCGTAGCGGACGCCGCCGGTCGCGGGGGGAGTGGTGCTCGGATTCGTCATGAGACCTCCTGGCTGCGGGTCGGCGCCCAGCGCGCCGGTCGGGTCGGCGCGCTGGCTCACGCCTTGCGGAAGAGTGTGGCGTCTATTGGTATGCCGTGTCTACCTTTGGCATGTAGCGTTCTCGTTACAGGCCCGACCAGCGCACGACGGAAGGACGACCGATGCCCGGAAATCTGACGGTGGACGAGCTCGCCGACGCGATCGCGAAGGACGAGATCGACACGGTGATCGTCGCCTTCCCCGACGCCCAGGGGCGCCTCGTCGGCAAGCGCGTCGCGGGCCGGTTCTGGCTCGACGAGGTCGCCGGTCACGGCGCGGAGGTGTGCGACTACCTGCTGTCGGTCGACGTCGACGTGAACACGATCGACGGCTACGAGATGTCGGGCTGGGACAAGGGCTACGGCGATCTCGTCCTCCGCCCCGACATGGCCACGCTCCGCCGTATCCCGTGGCAGCCGGCGACCGCGCTCGTCATGGCCGACCTCGACTACGTCGCCGGCGGTGCCGTTGTGCAGTCGCCGCGCGGCATCCTGAACGCGCAGCGTCAGCGCCTCGCCGACCGCGGCCTCGTCGCCTACTCGGGCACGGAACTCGAGTTCATCGTCTTCGACGACTCGTTCCGGGATGCCTGGGCGAAGCGCTATGTCGGACTGCAGGCATCCACCGACTACAACGTCGACTACAACCTGCTCGCCACGACCCGTCTCGAACCCCTGCTGCGCGACATCCGGCGCGGCATGGAAGGTGCGGGGCTCTACTGCGAGGGCGTGAAGGGCGAGTGCCACGACGGCCAGCAGGAGATCGCGTTCCGCTTCGCCGAGGTGCTCGAGACCGCCGACCAGCACACGATCTACAAGAACGGCGCGAAGGAGATCGCCGACGCGCACGGCAAGTCGCTGACCTTCATGGCCAAGTTCGATCAGCGCGAGGGCAACAGCTGCCACATCCACCTCTCCGTCCGCGGCGAGGACGGCGAGGCGGTCATGGCGGGCGACGGCGAGCACGGCTTCAGCCCGCTGATGGAGCACTGGATCGCCGGCATCCTCGCGACGCTCAAGGAGTTCACGCTGCTCTACGCGCCGACGATCAACTCGTACAAGCGCTTCGCGAAAGGCTCGTTCGCGCCGACGGGCATCGCCTGGGGCGTCGACAACCGCACCTGCGCGCTGCGCGTCGTGGGAAAGGGCTCGTCGCTGCGTGTCGAGAACCGCGTGCCCGGCGGCGACGTGAACCCCTACCTCGCCATCTCGGCGATCATCGCCGGCGGCCTCCACGGCATCGAGAACGAGCTTCCGCTGCCGGCGCCGCTCACCGGCAACGCCTACGACTCCGACGTCGACCACCTTCCGACGACGCTGCGCGAAGCGGCGAACCTCTTCGAGGCCTCCGAGATCGCGCGTGCCGCGTTCGGCGACGACGTCGTGGCCCACTACCTGCACCAGGCGCGCGTCGAGGTCCTCGCCTACGACGCCGCCGTGACCGACTGGGAGCGCATCCGTGGCTTCGAACGTCTCTGATCCCGCGGGCGGCCGCCGCCCCGTCATCGGACTCACCACCTACCTCGAGCGCGCGGTGCAGGGGGTGTGGGACGTCCGCGCGAGCTTCCTGCCGCAGCAGTACTTCGATGCCGTGACCGCGTCGGGCGGCGTCGCCGTGCTGCTGCCCCCGCAGCCGGCGGCGAAGGCGGCGGCCGAGGTCGTGCTCGACGGTCTCGACGGGCTGATCCTGACCGGCGGGCTCGACGTGCAGCCCGAGCTGTACGGTGCGCCCCGGCATCCGCTCACGGATCCTGCCCGCGCGGACCGTGACGAGTGGGAGCTCGCCCTGCTCGCCGGAGCGCGCGAGCGCGGCATCCCGGTCTTCGGCATCTGCCGTGGCCTGCAGCTGATCAACGTCGCCTACGGCGGCACGCTGCACCAGCACCTGCCCGAGGCCCTCGGCACCGAGCGCTACAAGATCGGCGGCGGCGTCTTCGCCGAGAACACCGTCGAGGTGGATGCCGACACGAAGCTCGCGGGCCTGGTCGGTGCCGGTCCGTACGGCGTCCACAGCTACCACCACCAGGGCATCGACCGCCTCGGCGAGGGGCTCGTCGTGACCGCGCGCACCGACGACGGCCTCGTGCAGGCGTTCGAGACGCCCGGCGACGACTACCTCGTGGCGGTGCAGTGGCACCCCGAGGAGAACTCCGCCGACCGGCGTCTCTTCCTCGGCCTGGTCGCCGCGGCCGACGCCTACGCCGTCGCGCACCGGGGGGTCACCGCATGAGCGCCTTCACGGTCCTGAACCCCGCCACCGGCGCTGCCGTCCGTGACGTCGCACTCGCGTCGGTCGACGAGACGGATGCCGCGATCGCCCGCGCCGTCCGCGCGCAGCGCGCGTGGGCCGAGCTCGCCCCCGTGGCCCGCGCCGACGCGCTCCGGAACTTCGCGCGCGTCGTTGAGGACCGCGTCGAGGAGCTCGCCCAGCTCGAGGTGCTCGAGGCGGGGCATCCGATCTCGTCCGCCCGGTGGGAGGCCTCGCACGTCGCGCAGGTGCTGAACTACTACGCCGGCGCGCCGGAACGCCTGATCGGCAGCCAGATCCCCGTCGCCGGCGGACTCGACGTGACCTACCACGAGCCGTACGGGGTCGTCGGGATCATCGTGCCGTGGAACTTCCCGATGACGATCGCGGCGTGGGGCTTCGCTCCGGCGCTCGCCGCCGGCAACGCCGTCGTGCTGAAGCCCGCCGAGATGACCCCGCTGACCGCGATGCGCCTCGGCGACCTCGCGCTCGAGGCGGGGCTCCCGGACGGCGTCTTCACCGTCATCCCGGGCGCCGGCCCGGTCGTCGGCGAGCGGTTCGTGACGCATCCCGACGTGCGCAAGGTCGTCTTCACCGGATCGACGCGTGTCGGCACCGAGGTCGCCGCGGGCTGCGCGCGCGAGCTCAAGCCCGTGACGCTCGAACTCGGCGGCAAGAGCGCCAACATCGTGTTCGCCGACGCCGACCTCGAGGCGGCCGCCGCGGCCGTCCCCGGCTCGGTCTTCGACAACGCGGGGCAGGACTGCTGCGCCCGCAGCCGGCTGCTCGTCGAGCGCTCGGTGTTCGACCGGTTCCTCGAACTCGTCGAGCCCGCCGTCTCCGCCTGGCGCGTCGGCGACCCGAACGACGAGTCGACCGAGATGGGCCCGCTCATCTCCGCCGGTCAGCGCGATCGCGTCGCCGGGTACGTCGACGGGGCCGACGTCGCGTTCCGCGGCTCCGCGCCCGACGGCGACGGGTTCTGGTTCGCGCCGACGGTCGTCCTCGCCGGCCGCGGCGACCGCATCGCGACCGAGGAGGTCTTCGGACCCGTCGTCGCGGTGCTGCCGTTCGACGACGAGGCCGACGCGATCTCGCTCGCCAACGACACCGTCTACGGCCTCGCGGGCTCGATCTGGACGCGCGACCTGGGCCGCGGCATCCGCGTCTCCCGAGGCGTGCAGAGCGGGGTGGTGTCGGTCAACTCGCACTCGTCGGTCCGCTACACGACCCCGTTCGGCGGCATGAAGGCCTCGGGCCTCGGCCGGGAACTCGGACCCGACGCCGCCGAGCACTTCACCCAGACAAAGAACGTCTTCTACGCCACCTCCTGACCCGGAAGGACCTCCCCGAATGGACCTCACCCAGCGCCTGCGCGACCGCGTCGCCATCATCACCGGCGGTGCCAGCGGCATCGGCCTCGCGACCGCCCGCCGGTTCGCCGCCGAGGGGGCCCGCGTCGTCATCGCCGACCTCGACCCCGTGACCGGCCAGAGGGCCGCCGACGAGGTGGACGGTGTCTTCCGCCAGGTGAACGTCGCAGACCAGGCATCCGTCGACGCGCTCTTCGACGGCGTCGCCGCCGACCTCGGCTCGGTCGACATCGCGTTCAACAACGCCGGCATCTCGCCCGCCGACGACGACTCGATCGAGACGACCGAGCTGCCCGCGTGGGACAAGGTGCAGGACGTCAACCTCAAGAGTGTCTACCTCTGCTCGCGCGCGGCGCTGCGTCACATGGTGCCGGCGGGGAAGGGCTCGATCATCAACACGGCGTCGTTCGTCGCGCTGCTGGGCTCGGCGACGTCGCAGATCTCGTACACCGCGTCGAAGGGCGGCGTGCTCGCCATGACCCGCGAGCTCGGCGTGCAGTTCGCCCGCCAGGGCATCCGCGTCAACGCGCTCTGCCCGGGGCCAGTGAACACGCCCCTGCTGCAGGAGCTCTTCGCGAAGGACCCCGAGCGTGCGCAGCGCCGCCTCGTGCACGTGCCGATGGGCCGCTTCGCCGAACCGGAGGAGATGGCGGCCGCCGTCGCGTTCCTCGCCTCGGACGACTCCTCGTTCATCACCGCCAACGCGTTCGTCGTCGACGGCGGCATCACCAACGCCTACGTGACGCCGCTGTGACCCGCGCCGCGTCGTCGCCCGACCTCGGCCGCACCGTCTACCGGCCGGTGCGCGGCGGCAACGCGCTCGAAGACACCGTCGCACGGCTCGTGCAGACCGTGCGGCTCGGCGTCGTCGCAACGGGGGAGTCGCTCCCCTCGGAGCGCGACCTCGCCGAGCGGTACGGCGTCAGCCGCGACACCGTCCGGCAGGCGATCGGCGAGCTCGCCGACGCCGGGTACGTCGAGCGTCGCCGCGGCCGGTACGGCGGCACGTTCGTCGCCGACCCGCTGCCGGTGCCCGCGGGACCCGTCGACGCGGCCGAGCTCGAGGACATCCTGGGCCTTCGCCGCGTGCTCGAGGCGGGAGCCGCGCGCGCCGCGGCGTCGCAGGCGCTGACGGATGCCGCCCGCTCCGTGCTCGAGGAACGCCACCGCGCGACCGTCGGAGCCGCAGAGGGGGAGTACCGTCGGCTCGACTCGCTGCTGCACCTGGCGATCGCGGAGGCCAGCGGCATCCCGTCCCTCCTGCCCCTGATCGTCGAGAACCGGGCGCGGATCAACGCCTGGCTCGACACGTTCCCGCTGCTGCCGCGCAACATCGAGCACTCCGACGCGCAGCACGAGCGGATCGTCGCGGCGATCTTGGCAGGCAAGCCCGATGCGGCGGAGGCGGCGGTGCTCGAGCACCTCGCCGGGTCGGAGGCGTTGCTGCGAGGGTTCCTGGGCTGAGGTCGCGGCGACGGACGCCCGACCGCTGTCGCGTGCGGGTTCGCGCCGAGTCACACCGGTACCGCCGGTCGTGCATGCGTCACGCTCCGACTGGTGCCGCCACGGGGAATCTGGTGTGCTGAGCGGTGATGATGCGGCCCATGGTGATGCAGCGGCCTGCGGTGATGCAGCGGGCTGGCGCCGAGGCGGCCGGGTGGGGTGCGGCACTCGCTCTCGCGCTCATCGCCGTGGCCGTCGTCGCCTCGACGAGCTCATGGCTGCTCTACCGCGACGGAGACTCGGTCGTCGTCGCGCTCATGGCCGATTCGCTGCGGCGCGGCGAACCGCAAGACTGGGCACTGTCGCCCGTGCTCTTCCTGCCCGAGACCGCCGTCTACGGCGCGTTGTCCTTCCTCGGGCTCGGCACGGTCGGCACACTCACGCTCAATGCCGTCGTCAACCTCCTCGCCGTGTACGGCGGCATCCGGCTGGTGGCCGGGCGCTTCCGACCCGGCGCACGCCCTGTGGCGGGGAGTGTCCTCGCGTTCGCGGCGTTCGTCGCGCTGATCGTCCTCGAAGTGCCCGACGGGATGCCGGGGTTCCACCTCGCGCTTCTGGCCGCGACGACGACCTACTACTCAGCGACCGTCGTGGGCACCCTGGTCGTCGTGGGCCTGCTCCGGCGCACGCTCGACGGGACGCCGCCGGTGCGGACCGCGCCGGTGACCGTACTGGTCGTGGCCGTCTCGACGCTCACGAACCCGCTGTTCGTCGTGTGGTGCGTCCTGCCGGCCGTCGGGGCGGTCGGCATCCTGGTCGTGCGGCGTCGGATCGACCCGCGTCTCGCGTTCGTCCTGCTCCTTTCGATCACCGGTGCGGCGGCCGTCGGGTACCTGCTGCGCGCTCCGTTCGCGGGCACCATCGTCGCAGCCGGGGGCAACTACCTGCGCCCGGATCGAGCCGGCGCAGCGATCGCCCACCTCGCCGAGGTGAGCGGAGCGACGATGTCGCGGTGGAACGGCGCGCTCTGGTTCGCGGCCGTCCTCGCACTCGTCGTCGCATGCGTCGTGATCGGGCTGCGGGCGTGGCGCCGGCGCGATGCCGTCGTGGCCGCGGTCTGCGGGATCGCCGCGGCGGCACCGATCGCCGCGACGGCTTTGGTGATCGTCGCCGGGACGGATGCCGACCGGTACCTGCAGCCGTGGGTGTTCCTGCCGATCCTCGTGCTCGCCGTCGCCCCGCCCGCCGTCTCGGTGCCGCGCGCGGTGAGCGGGGCGCTGGTGAGCGCGCTCGCCGTCGGAGGGGTCGCCGCCGTGCCGGTCACGGTGGCAGCGGTCGGCCGGCACGACGTCGACCTCGCGTGCGTGACCCGATGGGTGGAGCAGTCCGGTCGGACCGGGGCCGGGCAGTTCTGGACCGTCCGCGCCCCGAAGCTGGCGCTCGCCGACCCATCGCAGCTCATCCAGGTCGACAACACGCTGCGCCCCTACGACTGGCTCGTCAACCGTGCGGAGCGTCGCGGGCCGGTCACCTTCCTGGTGCAGGATGCCGCCTCCGTCCCGTTCGTGCTCCCCGTCGGCGCGGAGACCCCGGACCGGGTGGCCTGCGGCCGCTACACGATCCTCGACTTCGGCTCGCGCGTGCTGCCGCTGGGCGAACCGCGGAACTGACCGCGCGTCAGCGGATGCAATAGATGCCGGGCGACACGCGGCATCCGCTCGCCTCACGACGGCGTGTCGCGACCGAACTATTGCATCCGCGTGCGGCGGTGTGCGATCACGGGCACGGCGACGCCGATGAGCACGACCGCGAGGAGGGCCGGGAAGGTCCACGCCATGATGGCGTAGGCGGCGTCCAGCGCGGCGGAGGACGCGATGCCCGCGTCGGCTCCGGGCACCCGGTCGACGAGAACCGTCGCGGTCACCGCCGATGCCGCGAGCGCGATGCTCAGAGCCGACGCGGCCACTCCCATCACTACGATCCAGACCACGAGCCGGCGGCGTCCGCTCCCCATGACTGCAGGCTAGGGCACGACCGGGCCACTGTCGGCGGATGCAATGGATGCCGGGCGACACGCGGCATCCGCTCGCCTGGCGACGGCGTGTCGCGACCGAACTATTGCATCCGCGTGCGGTTCGCGAACGCAGTCGCGCGCCGCACCCTCTCGTCGACGGACGGGGGCACCCAGCCCTCCGCCAGCCCGGCGAGCAGGACGCTCGAGAATGACACCTCTCCAGCGGCGACCCGCTCGGCGACCTCGTAGGTCAGATCCATCTCGGCTGCGACCTCGTCCACGGTCGCGCCGTTCGCGAGGGCTTCGACGATCGCGGCATCCGCGGCGCGAACCGCCTCGACCAGAGCGGATGCCGCGGCGAACGCGGCCACCCGTGCGGCTCGCAGCTCGGGGTGGTCCATGCCCGAAACCTAGTCGAGCGGAGCGACGTCCACCTGCACGCGCAGGGTCGAGGTCTTCGCCTCGGTGAAGATGATGCCCGTCACCGGTGAGACGTCGCCATAGTCCCGCCCCCACGCGACGGTCACGTACCGATCGTTCGCCCACTGGTTGTTCGTCGGGTCGATCGCGAGCCACTGGTCGGTGCCCGGCAGCCACACCGCGAGCCACGCGTGCGAGGCATCGGCGCCGAAGACGCGCTCCTTGCCGGGCGGCGGCTGCGTCGCGAGGTATCCCGAGACGTAGCGGGCGGCGATGCCGTGCCCGCGCAGGCAGGCGAGGGCGACGTGCGCGAAGTCCTGGCAGACGCCCGCCCGCTTCGACATGGCATCGCCCACCGTGCTCGTCACCGTCGTCGCGGTCTTGTCGTAGTCGAAGTCGCGGAAGATCCGCTGCATCAGATCCGTCGCGGCCTCGCCGATCGGCCGCCCCGGCGTGAGCGATTCGGCGCCGTACGCGACGGCCGCCTCGTCGTGCGCGACCCGGGCCGACTCGAGCGCGTACTCCGTGGCGTCGACGGCACCGGCGAGTTCGGGATGCCGCAGCGGCCGCGCGAACTCCCACGGCTGCGCGAGCGCCTCGGCGTCGTAGTCGGGCACCGCGACCGTCACCTCGCTCGAGGCTTCGATCGTCAGCGCCTCGTGCGGGTCGGTCACGTGGAAGTAGGTCGACGAGTTGCCGAACCAGTCGGTGCGGGGCGACACGTCTCCGGGGAGCGGCTCCACCGTCACCGCGGAGTCGGCGATCCGTTGCCACGGCAGCTCGCGCGGGCGCAGGTGGAACTGCCCGATGCTGTCCTGCACGGCGTCGCTGTAGGTGTAGGCCGTGCGGTGCCAGACGCGATAGCGGGTCATGCGCGCGCACCCATCAGCTCGACCAGCGACAGCTCGGTCATCGACACGGGCGGAGGTCCTACCTCGAAGTGCAGGTCGCCGATCGCGTCGGAGAGCTGCTCGAGCTGGCTGCGCACCCCCTCGAGACCGTCGACGAGCCGCTCGCGGCGACCGCCGACGACGGCGGTCATCTCGAGCACCTCCACCTCGCCGAGCTCGGTCTCGAGTTGGTCGAGCAGACGCTCGGCCCGCGAGGAACCCGTCGAGGCGGGCATCGCGCCGAGGTGCTCGCGCAGCGTCTGCAGTGAGAAGGCGAGCGAACGCGGGTTGCCACGGTCGAGCAGCAGCAGCTCCGCAACGTCCGCCGCGCGCATCGCTCCGCGATACCGGCGGCGGTGCGTCACGACGCTCTCAGCCGACAGCAGCAGCGACTCCAGCACTTCGCGGTCGGTGCGCGGGCTGCGGCTGACCGACAGCGCAGACGACAACAGAGTGGTCAGCTGCAGGCCGCGCTCGAGGTAGCGACCCGCCTCCATCATGTGCCAGCCGGGGTCGCGGATCATGTTCGCCGTCACGCCGTACAACGACAGCATCGAGGCGAGCATGCGCCCGGCCGACTCGGCCGTCCGGTGCGCGTGCGACGAGGTGCGCAGCGCTCGCACCGCGCGTTCGATGTTCGAGAACACGCGCCACGTGTCGCCCGAGAGCTGGTCGCGGACACCTTCCATCGCATCGCGCAGCCGCGCGATCGAGTGCGCCGCCGAGCCGGGACGGGCGGCATCCAGCAGCAGCGACCGGAACTCCGCCTCGGGGTCGCTCGCCCGCGTGCCGGCGAGCGTGTGCAGCGCCGCGAGCAGGACCCGCACGCTGTCGCTCGCGCGTGCGGCGCTGTGCGCACCGGGCTGGTCGAGCGCGGCCTGCGTGGCGATCACGAGACGCAGCAGATCCTCGGCGCGCTCGGCGTACCGGCCCGTCCAGTAGAGATCAGACAGTGCGCGCGGTGCGAGCGTCGGGTCGCTGCGGGTCGACGGAAGAGATGCGACGTCCGCGATCCCCTGGTCGGGCTCCGCCTCGTCCGACTTGAGCACCCACACATCTTTCGTGCGCGGGGCCGCGTCGGGCGCGGTGCGGACGGTGGCGAGACCGCCGACGAGCGGCCGATAGGTCGACCCGAAGCGGATCGCGAACCCCCGCAGGGTGACCGGTAGAGCGGATGCCGCGCCCCCGGCATCCCACACCGGAACCTGCGAGAGGGGCAGCTGCTCGACGGCGGCGTAGCGGTGCGGCTCGCGGTCGAGGCGCGCGAGGACCGCCGGGTCTGCGGGAGCGAGGCGGCGGCGCGGATCGTCGACGAGACCGACGGCGAGCGTCGGATCGCCGGCGGTGAGCCGCGGAAGGACCTCGGCGCGCGCGTCGGCGTCACCCAGCCACCAGGCGGGCACCGAGGGGAGGCGCAGCTGCTCGCCGAGGAGGCGCTCGCAGACGGCCGGGAGGTAGGGGAGCAGGGCAGGATTCTCGAGCACACCCGCGCCGAGTCCGTTGACGACCCGCACACGTCCGCGACGGACGGCTTCGGCGAGGCCCGCGATGCCGAGGCGCGACCCGGAGCGGAGTTCAAGGGGGTCGCACCACTCGGCATCCACTCGGCGGAGGATCACGTCGACGCGATCCCGAGGCGCGCGCTGCGGCCAGCCGGCGGGTTTCATCCACACCGCGCCGTCGCGCACGACGAGGTCGCTGCCCTGCACGAGGGGGAAGCCGAGCGCGTTGGCGATGAACGCCTGATCGAACGCCGTCTCGGACAGCGGCCCGGGGGAGAGGACGACGATCCGCGGGCTGGTCGTCTCGTCGGGAGCGGCGGCGATGAGCGCCGCGCGGAGGGCCGCGAAGTAGGGGTCCATGCGGTGCAGGGCGCCCTCGTCGAGGAGGTCGGGCAGCACCTGCGAGATGACGCGTCGGTTCTCGGCCGCGTAGCCCAGCCCCGACGGGGCCTGCACGCGGTCGGCGAGCACGCGCCACTCGCCCGCCGCATCCCGACCCAGGTCGGTGGCCGACAGCAGCAGGTCGGGCGGCAGGCTCTCCCCGCCCCGTCGAGCCATCGCGCGCACGAATCCGGCATGGCCGAGGATGACCGCTGCGGGGACGATGCGCTCGCGGATCACCACCTGCGGTCCGTAGAGGTCCGCCAGGAGCGCGTTCAGGAGTTCGGCGCGTTGGGCCAGACCGACGTCGAGACGCGCCCATCCCGCGGCATCCAGGACGAACGGCATCGGATCGAGTTGCCACGGCTGCAAGTCGTCGCCGGCGCGCGCGTACGAGACGCCGTCGTCGGCGAGGAACCGCGAGATCTCCCCGTCGACGCGGTCCAGCTCGTCGCGGGTCAGCCCGAGGGCGAGCGAGGCGAGCCCCTGCCAGGCGGGACGCAGCGCACCGTCGGCGTCGACGACCTCGTCGTAGCGCGGCGTCGCCGACGCGAACGGCAGCGTCGGCTGCGACACGGCCGCGGCGTAGTCTCGGAGCACACTCACGAGGTCCCTCCCTGCGTCCAGCGTAGGGCCCACGGGCCCCCTCGCTCCGCGCGTCGACGCGGTGCGGGGCGAATACAGTGGGACGCATGACGGGACCGGACGAGACCTACACCGTGCGCCCCGCGCGGACCTCCGACGTCCCTCGCATCCAGCAGCTCCTGGAGCCGTGGGTGCAGCGGCGCATCCTCCTCGGCAAAGAGCGCGTCACCCTGTACGAGACCGTGCAGGAGTTCGTCGTCGCCGAAGCAGGTGACCGGCTCGTCGGGTGCGGTGCCCTCCACGTGATGTGGGAGGACCTCGGTGAGATCCGCACCCTCATCGTCGCCGACGACTGGCTGCACCGGGGAGTGGGCGGCGCCGTCGTCGACCTCCTCGAAGACAACGCCCGCGCGCTCGGGCTCAGTCGGCTGTTCTGCCTCACCTTCGAGGTCCCGTTCTTCTCCCGCCGCGGGTTCTCGGAGATCGGCGAGCAGGTCGTCGCCCCCGACGTCTACTCCCAGCTCCTCCGCAGCCCCGATGAGGGCGTCGCGGAGTTCCTGGACCTGGCGCACGTGAAGCCCAACACCCTGGGCAACACCCGCATGCTCAAGCAGTTGTAGGCGCGCCGGGCGGGCGTCCGCGAACCCCGCGCATACCCTGGACGCGTGAGCAGCCACACCCCCCGCCGCCGGCCGACCCCGGCCGTGTACCGCCGTCGCCGGCTGGCCGTGCTGCTGCTCGCGGTCCTCATCGTCGGGGGCATCGTCGCGCTCGTCGTGTGGCAGCCGTGGCGTGCGATGACGGATGCCGCGTCCTCACCCTCCGGGGATGCCCCGGCATCCGCCAGTCCCGCACCGAATCCCGACGGCTCCGTTCCGCCGACGCCCTCGGGCACGCCGAGTCCCCGGGTCACGAGCTCCGCCGACGGCGACGCTGAAGGGTCCGTCGACAGCGGCGACGAGAAGCCGACCGACGTGCCGGCGTGCACGACGGGCGACGTGACCGTGACCGCCGGCGTCGACAAGGGCTCCTACGGGACGGGCGAGTTGCCCAAGCTCTCCATCACGCTCGTCAACGACACGGACCAGCCCTGCCTCATCAACGTCGGAACGGCCGCGCAGGCGTTCGAGATCACGAGCGGGTCGGACACGTGGTGGCGTTCCACCGATTGTCAGACGGAGCCGAGCGATCAGGTCGTCCAGCTGGATGCCGGGAAAACGGTCGCGAGCGCGAGCCCGATCGTCTGGGATCGCACCCGGTCCTCGGTCGACACGTGCGACGGTGACCGGCAGAAGGCGCTGCCCGGCTGGTACAACCTCTCCGTCAGCATCGGCGGAATCGGCTCGGCGGAGCCGGCGTCGTTCACGCTCCGGTGACCCACCTCGCGCACCGGGTTCTCTGAGAACATTCTCATCTGCGATCGCCCGTACGGGGTGTTCCGCGGCGACCCTCGACGCGTACCCTGGGGGTCAGCTCCCGGCGGCACCCCTCCGTTGTCCCCAGCAACGGAGTCCTGCTCCCCCCAGAGGCAGGATTTCGGATCCCCCGGTTGCCGGCGAGCGATGGGCCCTCTCGACTTCTCCAGTCCCCAATGGGGAGTTCGAGGGGGCCCCCTTACGTTCGGGCGCCCGGCGCGGCGATCTGCGGCATCCACTTAGGCTGAGGGGATGGCTGGAAAGAAGCGCGAGAAGAAGCCGCTGGAGTTCCGGAACACGGCTCTCGCCGATGCTCTTCAGACCCAGGACATGGCGGCCCTGGCGTTCGCTCTGCGGCACGGTCCGACGGTCGTGCCGCTCCTGCGTCCAGGTGCGCGGGACGACCCCCGGGACTCGGGCGAGGTGTGGACGTACCGCGACCCCGCCACCGGCGACGTCGCCCTGTTGCTGTTCAGCGACGCGGCCAACAAGCCCGCGACGCTTCCGTCGGGTGTCGGACTGCAGTCTCCCGCCTGGCTGCGCGCCTTCCTCGGCACGTATGGCGAGGAGATCACGACGGTGTTCTTCGATATCGCCGGCCCGCACCCCATGCAGGCGGCGCCGGCGGACCTCATCGCCGCACTCGACGCCTGACCCGCTCAGAAGTCGGGTCGGTCGTCCGGCCGGGGAGCGTGGTGGCGCGATCGCTGGGCGAGGGCATCCCGCAGGGTGCCGGCGCCCGCGTCGATGACCGCCTTGTATCCCAGTCGCGCCGCCTCGGACCGCCGCTGATCGTGCTGGGTGACCCGGCGGATCTCGCCCGACAGGCTCAGTTCGCCGATGGCCGCGAGTTTCGCGGGGTTCGGCCGCTCGGTCGCCGCACTCGCGATCGCGAGGGCGATGGCGAGGTCTGCGGCCGGCTCGGTGAGCCGCACCCCGCCGACCGTCGAGACGTAGACGTCCTGGTCCGACAGCTTGATGCCGGCGCGCTTCTCGAGCACGGCCAGCACCATCGCGACACGGGCGCCGTCGACACCGCTCACGATCCGTCGCGGATTCGGCGCCGAGGTGTGGAGGGTGAGCGCCTGCACCTCCACGGGCAGTGCCCGCCGGCCCTCGAGCGCGACCGTCACGCACGTGCCGGGCTCGCTGGGACGGTTGCTGAGGAAGAGCGCGCTCGGATCGGGCACTTCGGCGATGCCGTCGCCGGCCATGTCGAAGCATCCCACCTCGTCGGTCGCCCCGAACCGGTTCTTGAGCGCCCGCACGAAGCGCAGCGACGTCTGCCGGTCGCCTTCGAAGTGGCAGACGACGTCGACGAGGTGTTCGAGGATCCGCGGTCCCGCGACCTGACCGTCCTTCGTGACGTGCCCGACGATCACGACGGGCAGGTCGCGTTCCTTCGCGACGCGGATGAGGGTGGATGCCACCTCCCGAACCTGACTCGGCTGCCCCGCCGCCCCGTCGATGAGCCCTGACGAGACGGTCTGCACCGAGTCGACGATCAGCAGGTCGGGCTTCACGTCGTCGATGTGCCCGAGGGTCGTGGCCAGGTCGGTCTCGCTCGCGAGGTAGAGCTCGTCGTGCAGCGCTCCGGTGCGTTCGGCGCGCAGGCGCACCTGGCTGAGGGACTCCTCCGCGCTGACATAGAGGACGCGTCGCCCGGCGCGTGCGCTCTGCGCGGCGACCTCGAGAAGGAGGGTCGACTTGCCGACCCCCGGCTCGCCCGAGAGCAGGATCGCCGCACCGGGGACGATGCCGCCGCCCAGGACGCGGTCGAACTCGCCGACTCCGCTCGAGCGTCGCGGCGTCTCGCGGGTGTCGATCTCGGTGATGCGACGCGCGCTCCGCGTCGGCGCGATCGGGGTGACGGATGCCGTGATCCCGGTCTGCGTGGCGGCTTCGACGACCGTGCCCCACTGCTGGCATTCGCCGCAGCGACCGACCCACTTGGCGGTCGTCCACCCGCACTCGGTGCAGCGGAAGGCCGCGGTCGGGGCGGGTCGTCGTGAAGCCATGCGTTCAGGCTAATCGCGGCATCCGACATCACCGCCGTCGCGCGGCGGGCTTCAGCGCAGCGAGGCGGCGACCGCCTTCAGAGCGTCGGCGGAACGGTGGAAGAGCGCGAGCTCGTCGTCCGAGAACGACGTCTCGAGGATCGGCCGGGCGCCCGCGCTGCTGACGACGGACGGCACCGAGAGCGCGACGCCGTCGACGCCCTGGAAGTCGCTCAGCACGGTCGACACGGGCATGACCGCGTGCTGATCGCCGAGGATCGCCTCGACGATGCGGGCGCTCGACAGGCCGATCGCGTAGTTCGTCGCGCCCTTGCCGCGGATCACCGTGTAGGCGGCATCCCGCACATCGACGGCGATGCGGTCGAGCTCCTCCACCGTGAAGGGCGGCTGCCCGTCGAGGGGCTGCCAGTCGAGGATCGGGACGGTGCCGATCGTCGCGCGCGACCAGTGCGGGAACTCGGTGTCGCCGTGCTCGCCGACGATGTAGGCGTGGACGCTCGAGGTCGACACCCCCGCGCGCTGCGCGAGCTTCCAGCGCAGGCGGGACGTGTCGAGCACGGTGCCGGACGCGAAGATCCGCTCGGGCGGGAGCCCGGTGACCTCCTGCCCGATGACGGTGAGCACGTCGCACGGGTTCGTGACGATGACGTAGACGGCGTTGGGTGCGACCTCGAGCAGCTCGGGCAGCATCCGCTTGAGGATGCCGGCGTTCACCCCGGCGAGCTCGGTGCGGGTCTGCCCGGGGTTCTGCTTCGCCCCCGCGGTGATGACGACGACGTGGGAACCCGCGGCGACCGAGACGTCCGAGCCGCCGGAGATGTCGCTCGATCCGGTGAACTGCGCCCCGTGGGCGAGGTCGAGGACCTCGGCCTCGACCTTCTCCGCAGCGATGTCGTACAGGGCGACATGCCGGGCCGATCCGCGGATGAGGGCGGCGTAGGCGACGCTCGATCCGACGGCGCCCGCGCCGACGACGGTCAGTTTCGAGTTCTCGATGACGCTCATACCGCCAGTGTGGCAGTGGACGGATGCCGAATGCCCGGATCCAGCCGTGCAAATCAGATGGGCTGGGCGTCAGCGGTGGCGGGCCGGCGGATGCCGAGGAACGAAACCACGCCGCCCAGCACCATGAGGACGGCCGTGACCAGGGCTGCGCGGTGGAACCCCTCGAGATCCAGCGCGCCGCCGATGATGACCGCGAGGATCGCGATGACGACGAGCCCTGCGATCCGTGAGACGGCGTTGTTGGTCGCCGAGGCGATGCCCGACCGCTCGCCGCCGATCGCGCCGAGGATCGTCGATGTCAGGGGGGACACGGTGACGCCGAGCCCCAGACCGAAGACGACGAGACCCGGCAGGACCTGAGTCCAGTAGTCGAAGTCCTCGCGGACGGCGAGCAGCATCAGCGCGCCGACCGCCATGACGAGCGGGCCGACCGTCATGAACAGGCGTGGGCCGAACCGGTTCACCCACCCGCCCACAACCGAGCTGAGCGCGATCAGAGCAACGGTCGTCGGCAGGCTCGCGAGCCCGGCGAAGGTCGCGCTCAGCCCCGCGCCCTGCTGCAGGTAGACCCCGACGACGAAACCGTTCAGCGAGAGCGCCGCGTAGATGAAGAAGGTGGCGAGGTTGCCGGTCCAGAAGTTCCGGACGCGGAAGATCCCCAGCGGCAGGATGGGCGAGCGCACCCTGCGCTGACGAAGCAGGAACGCCGTGAACAGGAGGATGCCGGCGGCCAGCGGCATCCAGATCGCCGGATGCGCCCACCCCAGGTTCGGCTGTTCGATGAGCGCGAAGACGATGCCGCCGAGGCCCAGGGTGCACAGGGCCGCGCTCACGAGGTCGATGTGCGCGTCGTCGCGGCGGTGGTCGACGTGGCCGAGGCGGGACAGGAGGACGAACGTCACGACGATCGGGAGGATGTTGACGAGGAACGCGAACCGCCATGACAGCAGGTCGACGAAGAGGCCGCCGATGAGGGGGCCGGCGAGGTTGGCGGCCGTCGTCCACGCGGTCCATTGGCCGATCGCCCGGGCCTGCGCCGGTCCGTTCAGCAGCGACGTGATGAGGGCGAGCGAGCTCGGTACGAGGAATGCGCCCGCGGCGCCCTGCAGGGCCCGCGCGATGATCAGTACGACCGGATCGGGTGCGAGACCGACGCCGATCGACGCGATCCCGAAGCCGATCAGCCCGATCCGGAGGACGAGCACGCGACCGAACGCGTCGCTCACCGACCCCGCGAACAGGATGAGGGAGCTCAGAGTGAGGAGGTAGGCATCCACCGCCCACTGCTGCGTGGACAGTCCACCGCCCAGCTCATCGCGGATGGCGGGGAGTGCGACGTTGACGACCGTGCCGTCGAGGAACGCGACCGCCGAGGCGAGGGCTGCGATCGCGACGATCAGCCCGAACCGGGGGGATGTCGTCGGAGCGTTCACAGGCTCACGTTACGCCCGGGGCGGGGTCGATCGGGAGGTCGAGCCGACGGGAACTGTCGTCATTCCGGGAGTGGAATGACAGTTCGCGTCGGGTCGAGCTCGTCGAGGGGAGCGGCGGGGAGAGCGATCCAGCCCTCCCGGCGGGCGCGGTCGAGTTCGGCGGGCGGGACGGGGTGCGTCGCGCGCAGCGCATGTGCGCGGGCGATGAGCGCGGCGACGACGGCGTCGAACGCGTCGTCGGATGCTTCCATCAGTGCGCGCTGGTCGGGGGAGACGGTGAGCCAGGGGGCTGCGGCGAGGAGGTTCGCTGTCGCCGCGCGGCGGGCCGCGGCATCCGTCTTGTATCCGGACACTGCTACGCCCCAGAGGCGGAGGGATGCCGCCGGGTAGACCTCGACGAGTCGTCCCGTCGCGCCGGACCGGTCAACCGCGTCGCCGGCGTCGGCGAACGCGGCGAGCAGGTCGGCGCACCGCATGGCGGTGAGTCCCAGTCGATCGGTCGAGACGCTGAGCGGGAGGCGCCCCGTGACCCGGTGGGTGGCACGATCGGTCTCGCGGTAGGCGAGTCGGCGACGTCCCTCGATGCCGCGCAGGTCCGGGTCGGGAACTTCGCCCCGTGCGTTCGCCGCGACGTAGGCGACGAAGTCGTCGGGCCAGCCGAAGGCGCAGTCGACGCCGACTCGCGCTGAGCCCTGCGCGAGCCCGACGATGTCGCCGTCCGTGTTGCCGAGGCGGAGCGTCGTGAGCCGGGCGCCCCCGCCCTGCCAGTCGACGACCGCGACCGCCGTGCGCGCCGGCTGCGCCGCGAGGTCGACTCCGGTGGTGATCACACCGCGACGCTACCCCGCCCGCCCGTTCGTCGAGAGGTCGCAGATGGTCGCCCTCGCGGCCGGGAAGTGACCATCTGCGACGCCTCGGCGAGCCGTGATGAGGCTCGGTTCGCGGCATCCGCTCTCGTGTCGTAAGCTGGACGACGGTGACGTGTCCGAGCGGCCGAAGGTGCAACTCTCGAAAAGTTGTGTAGGGTAACCCCCTACCGTGGGTTCAAATCCCACCGTCACCGCCATGAAAACCCCTGCTGATGCGGGGGTTTTCGCTTTTCTTGGACAGCCGCCCGACCGGTTGCTTCAGCAGCGCCGGAGCGACAGGTCGCGTGGGCTCGCGGGGGAGGCGGAGGACGCCCCGCGCGGGAAGAGCACCAGGGTAAGCACTGTGCCGACGGCCGCCCCGAGGCACTGGGCGAGGACCAAGGCAGCGGCCGAGGCGGGCGCGATGCCGGAGAACGTGTCGGTGAACACCCGGCCGAGGGTGACCGCGGGGTTCGCGAACGACGTCGAGCTGGTGAACCAGTAGGCGGCCCCGATGTATGCGCCGACGGCGGCGGCGATCACCGCGATCGCCGCGCGCGTCCGCACGAGACCAGTGATCAGCAGCACGAGCCCGGCCGTCGCCACGACTTCGGCGAGGAAGGTCGCAGGCTCGGCACGCGGGGTCGACGACAATGCGACGGGCTGTGCGAACATGGCGCCGGCGAGGAGGGCACCGCAGACCGCACCGGCGAGCTGTGCGGCCACGTACGCGAGCGCCTCGCCGACCCGCACGCGTCGCAGCATGGCATCCGCTGCAGTCACCGCCGGGTTCAGGTGCGCACCCGACACCGGGGCGAGCAACACGATGATGGCGAAGAGGCCGAGCGCGGTCGCGATGGAGTTCTCGAGCAGGCGGAGCCCGGCATCGGCCGACAGTCGCTCAGCGGTGATGCCCGAGCCGACTATTACTGCGACGAGCAGCCCCGTGCCGAGCGCCTCGGCGACGGCGCGGCGCCACAGCGGCGCGGTCACGGGGTCAGGTCTGTGATAAGCGATTCGACGCGACCGCGGATGTCGTCGCGGATGCGGCGGACGTCGTCGATGCCCCGACCCGCCGGGTCATCGAGCTCCCAGTCCTCGTAACGCTTGCCGGGGAAGATCGGGCAGGCGTCGCCGCACCCCATCGTGATCACGACGTCCGACTCGCGGACCGCATCGACGGTCAGCAGCTTCGGGGTGTTCGAGGTGATGTCGATGCCCTCTTCCGCCATGGCGTCGATCGCGACCGGGTTGATCCGGTCCTTCGGCTCCGAGCCGGCCGACAGCACCTGGATGCGGTCGCCGGCGAGGTGCTGCAGGTAGCCGGCAGCCATCTGGGAGCGGCCCGCGTTGTGGACGCAGACGAAGAGGACGGTGGGGGTGGTGGTCATGGGAGGTCGCTTCCGTTTCGGGTGGATCGGCGTTCGATGAAGATGGTGTCGCGCCACTGCCCGGCGTGGGCGCCGAGCGTGGAGCGGGCGATGCGTTCGCGCCGTCCGACGGTGCGGAATCCGGCGCCGGCGTGAAGGTGGAGGCTCGCCGCGTTCTCGGGGAAGACGCTCGCCTGGATCGTCCAGTACCCGGCTGCCTCCGCGGCGTCGATGAAGGCGTCGAGCAGCGCGCGTCCCACACCCCGGCCCGTATCGGCGGGGTCTACGTAGACGGAGTGCTCGATGACGCCCCGGTATACGTCGCGGGCGGACACGCGGGATGCCGCCACCCACCCCACGACCTGGTCGTCGGCATCGACGGCGACCAGGCGCGCGTCCGGTACCTTGCCCGCGTCGAACGCTTCCCAGGTCGGCGTGGACGTCTCGAAGGTCGCCTCTCCGCCCGCGATCCCCGCCGCGAGGATGCGCTCGACGGCGGGCCAGTCGGCGGCGGTCATCGGCCGGGTGCGTGCCATCAGCAGCATCCCCCGGCATCCGTCGAGCACACGCCCGTAGCCGGCAGGGTCAACTGCACTCGGGTGGCAGAGCGCATGTCGCCGTCGATCCACGCCACGACAGACCGCACCTGCTCGTATCCCGTCGCCAGCAGGAAGGTCGGCGCGCGACCATAGGACTTCATGCCGACGATGAAGAAGCCATGCTCGGGATGCCGGAGCTCGTCGAACCCGTGCGGTTCGACGGTGCCGCAGGAGTGCACGTTGGGATCGATGAGCGGAGCGAGTCGGACGGGAGCCTCGACGATGTCGTCGAGGCCGAGCCGGATCTCGCGCAGCATCGACAGGTCGGGACGGAAGCCGGTGGCAGCGACCACGAGGTCGGTGTCGTGGACGGATGCCGCGCCCCGCCGCATCCCGATCAATCTCACACCGCCCGCCCGGCGCTCCACCGTCGCGATCTCGAACGCGTCGATCTTCTCGACGATGCCGCGGTGCACGAGCGTGTCCAGCCGTGACCCGAGCGCGGCCCGGTCGCCGAGCTCGTCGTCAGCGGACGACGAGACCCGGACCGCGGAGTCGTTGCGGATCAGCCAGGTGATGCGGGTACCCGGTTCGGACTCGGCGAGCGTTGCGAGAGCGAGAAGCGTGTTCGCGGCGGAGTGTCCGGCGCCCACCACCGTCGTGTGTCGCCCCGCGAAGCGCGCCCGGTCGATGCCGAGGACATCGGGGAGGGGATGGACGAGCCGGTCGCCGAGATCCGGCGCGCCCAGCGGATCGAGGCCCGTCGAGCCCAGGGGATTAGGGGAGTCGAACGTTCCCGAGGCGTCGATGACGGCCCTGGCCGTGAGCTCGATGACCCCGTCGGCCGTGGCGTAGCGGACGACGAAGGGGGTTGTCTCGCGGCCGGCGCTGCGGGTGCGATCCATGCCCTCGCGCGCGACGGCGAGGACCCGAGACCCGTAGCGGATACGGGAGCGCAGCGGCTTGAGCTCGGCGAGCGGAGCGACGTAGGCATCGACCAGCTCGCGCCCGGTCGGTGCGGCATCCGCGTCGGGCTCGGTCCACCCCGAAGCCTCGAGCAGGCGGCGGGATGCCGGGTCGACGAGGTGTCGCCAGGGCGAGAAGAGGCGGATGTGGCCCCACCGTCGGACGGCGGCGGCGGGCTCCTCGCCCGCCTCGAGGACCACCACGTCGATCCCGCGTTCGACGAGATTGGCGGCCGCGGCGAGTCCGATCGGGCCGGCGCCGATCACGACGACCGGGAGGGCGTCGAGCCGAGGCGCGGTCGCCGTGCGGGGGGTGAGGTCGAGCAGCGTCATCCGGTCCTCCGGTATCGATGGATGTCGAGGGAAAGTATGCGTCGCTCTATCGATGACTGTCAATATCGATTAGCATCGATACATGAGGACCGTGCTCCCGCTGATCGACCGTCCGGCGAACGATGCGGCAGTCTGCTGCGCGCCGCTGGTGAAGGAGCCGATCAGCCAGAGCGAGGCGGAGCGTCTCGCCGCGACCCTCAAGGCGCTCGCCGATCCGGCCCGCCTGCGACTCCTCTCGATCGTCGCGTCGTCGGCCGATCAGGAAGCGTGCGTCTGCGACCTCATCGAGCCGATCGGCCTCTCGCAACCGACCGTGTCGCATCACCTCAAGGTGCTGACCGAAGCCGGCTTCCTCTCTCGCTCCAAGCGCGGGACGTGGGCGTACTACCGGCTGCAGCCCGAGGCGCTCGCGGGGGTCGCGGAGTTCCTCGCCGTCTGACCCCCGCCCGCGCCGCCGACCCGACGCGAACTGCGCTCATTCCCGCCCCGAACGCGCACGTCGCGTCGGCTCGCTTCGCCGAGACGTCGCAGATGGTCGCGCGACGCGCCTGACAGCGACCATCTGCGCCGTCTCGAGCACGCCCCGCCGCCCTAGAGTGAATCGGATGCCACGACGGGGGAGGCGACGATGCTCGTGACGGTGACCTATGCGCCGACGGACGGTCAGGATGCGACCGCGCTCGGATTCCTCGTGCACAAACACCCCGCCAAAGTCCAGACGTTCTCGGCGCCGGTCGGCGACATCCACGTCTTCTATCCTGAGGCGACCCCTGAGGTCACTACCGTCGCGGTGATGCTCGAGGTGGATCCGATCGCGCTCGTCCGCAACAAGCGGTTCCGAGGGGATGCCGGGGCTCTCGGCCACTACGTCAACGACCGGCCGTACGTCGCCTCGAGCATGCTCGCCGTCGCGATCGGGACCGTCTTCCGCACCGCGATGACCGGGCGCAGCGACTCGTACCCCGAGCTGGCGGCATCCGCTCTGCCGCTGCGGATCGAGGTCCCCGTCGTCTCGGCCCGGGGTGATGAGGATCTCGTGCGCCGGCTGTTCGAGCCGTGCGGATGGTCCGTCGAACAGACTCGCATCGCGCTCGATGACGAGCACCGGGAGTGGGGCGACTCGCGGTACAGCTCCGTCGTCCTGACGGGAGAGGTCCGGCTCGCCGAGGCGCTCCGCCAGCTCTATGTGCTGCTCCCCGTCCTCGACGACGCGAAGCACTACTGGGTCGGGGACGACGAGATCGGCAAGCTCGAACGCGCCGGAGAGGGATGGCTCGCAGTCCACCCCGAGCGCGACCTCATCACGCGGCGCTACCTCGTGCACCAGCGCGCGCTCCTGGACGAGCCCGCTTCGGAGGACCGCCCGACACCGCTCCGCGAGCACCGCGCCGACGCGGTCCTCGCCGCGCTCGCCGAGGTCGGCGCACACCGCGTCGTGGACATGGGCTGCGGCCCCGGAGCCCTCCTCGCCCGCTTCGCCAAGGACCGCTCCTTCACGAAGATCGTCGGCGTCGACGTGTCGGCCCGCTCGCTCGACCAGGCGGCACGGATGCTGCGGCTCGCCGAGGCGTCCGACGCCGAACGCGAGCGCATCGACCTGCTCCACGGCTCGGTCGTCTACCGCGACGAGCGGCTGCAAGGGTTCGATGCGATGGTGCTCATGGAGGTCATCGAGCACGTCGATCCGTCGCGGCTCGGAGCGCTCGAAGACGCCGTCTTCGCCTCGGCCGCGCCCGGCGCTGTCGTCGTCACGACACCCAACGCCGACTACAACGTCCTCTATCCCGACCTGCCCGCGGGCTCGTTCCGTCACGATGACCACCGGTTCGAGTGGACGCGCACGGAGTTCCAGGAGTGGGCCGAGGGGGTCGCCGCTCGGCGCGGGTACGCGGTCTCGTTCCGTCCGGTCGGCGATCTGGATGCCGACCGCGGCGCCCCCACGCAGCTCGCCCTGTTCCGCAAGGAGGCCGCCGCATGACCGTCCTCGACATCCCCGCCCTCTCGCTCGTCGTCCTCGTCGGGGCATCCGGATCGGGCAAGTCGACCTTCGCGCGGGAGCACTTCGGCCCGTACGAGACGCTCTCGAGCGACGCCTTCCGCGGCCTCGTCGGCAACGACGAGTCGGACCAGTCCGTGACCGCCGCCGCCTTCGACGCGCTGCAGTACGTCGCCGGCAAGCGTCTCGACGCAGGCCTGCTCACCGTCGTCGACGCGACGAGCGTGCAGCCCGAGGCGAGGCGCAAGCTCGTCGAGCTCGCGAAGGCCCACGACGTGCTCCCCGTCGCGATCGTCTTCGACGTGCCCGAGGCGGTCTCGGTCGAACGCAACGCCGCGCGCACCGACCGTCACATCTCGGCGGGTGTCGTGAAGCGGCAGAACGATCAGCTGCGCCGCGGACTCCGCCACCTCGGGCGCGAGGGATTCCGCAAGGTGCACGTGCTCCGCAGCCCCGAGGACGTCGCCGACGCCACGATCGAACGCACCCGCCTCCTCAACGACCGCACCGATGAACGCGGTCCATTCGATGTCATCGGCGACGTGCACGGATGCCGCAGCGAGCTCGAGACCCTGCTCCGCGAGCTCGGCTACGAGCTCGTGCGAGACGAGCAGGGCCGGGCGGTCGACGCGCGGCATCCCGAAGAGCGTCGCGTCGTGTTCGTCGGCGACCTCGTCGACCGCGGGCCCGACGTCGTCGGCGTGCTGCGCCTCGCGATGGGGATGGTCGCCTCGGGGAGCGCCCTCGCCGTCCCGGGGAACCACGAGGCCAAGCTCGTCCGCGCGCTCCGCGGCGCGAACGTGACCATCTCGCATGGACTCGAGGAGACGCTCGCGCAGTTGGCGGGCGAGAGCGCGGAGTTCCGCGAGCAGGTCGAGGCGTTCTGCTACGACCTCGTGTCGCACCTGATCCTCGACGAGGGGCGGCTCGTCGTGGCGCACGCCGGGCTCAAGGAGCAGTACCACGGTCGCGCGTCCGGACGTGTGCGCGCCTTCGCCCTGTACGGCGAGACGACCGGCGAGACCGACGAGTACGGGCTGCCCGTGCGCCACCCGTGGGCGCAGGACTACCGCGGCAAGGCGGTCGTCCTCTACGGGCACACGCCGGTGCCGACGGTCGAGTGGGTGAACAACACCGCGTGCCTCGACACCGGGTGCGTCTTCGGCGGGGCGCTGTCGGCGATGCGCTACCCCGAGCGCGAGGTCGTCTCGGTGCCGGCCGAGCAGGTCTGGTACGAGCCGATCCGTCCGCTCGCTCCCGCCGCGCCCGTGCGCGCCCCCGGTGTACTCGACCTCGCCGACGTGCAGGGCAAGCTCATCGTCCAGACGAGCCTGCACGGCCGTGTCGGCATCCAGGAGGAGCAGTCCGCCGGCGGTCTCGAGACGATCAGCCGGTGGGCGACCGACCCCCGTTGGCTCATCCACCTGCCGCCGACGATGTCGCCGCCGAACACATCGGCGCGGGAGGGCTACCTCGAGCACCCCGACGAGGCCTTCGCGACGTACCGCGCGAACGGCGTCACCGACCTGATCGCCGAGGAGAAGCACATGGGCTCGCGCGCCCTCGTGCTCGTCGCCCGCGATCCGGCCCGGTTCTCGGCACCCGAGGGATGGCGCGGCGCGATCCACACGCGGACGGGTCGCCCCTTCTTCGCGCCCGACGTCGAGGCCGACATGCTCGCGCGTCTTGACGCGGCGATCGAGCGCGCCGGTCTGTGGGACGAGCTCGGCTCGTCGTGGGTCCTCCTCGACGCCGAGATTCTGCCCTGGTCGCTCAAGGCCGGCGACCTCATCCGGGACCTCTACGCCTCGGTGGCCGCTGCGGCTGAGACGGCCACGGATGCCGCCGGTGCGGTGCTCGCCCGGGCCGCGGCATCCGGGATCGACGTCAGCGCCCTCGCCTCACGGAACCGGGCACGCGCCGAGGGTGCGCGCGGGTTCCGCGCGGCCTACCGCCGGTACGTCGGCGACGGGTCCGACGCCCGCATCGCGCCGTTCCAGGTGCTGGCCGCGGGCGAGGCGACGTTCGAGACGCGCGACCACGGGTGGCACCTCGGGATCGCCGACCGTCTCGTCGAGGTCGCGCCCGACCTCGTGGCGCCGACGCGGCGACGACGGATCGACCTCGGGGACGAGGCATCCGTCACCGCTGCCGTCGACTGGTGGGAGGAGCTGACCGGCGCGGGCGGGGAGGGCATGGTCGTGAAGCCGTTCGCCAACCTCACGCGCACCGAGAAGGGTCTCGTGCAGCCGGGCATCAAGGTGCGCGGCCGCGAATACCTGCGGATCATCTACGGCCCGGACTACACCGAGCCCGCCAACCTCTCGCGCCTGCGGGATCGCAACGTCGGACACAAGCGCTCGCTCGCCGCCCGCGAGTACGCCCTCGGGATCGAATCCCTGCACCGCTTCACCGCCGGCGAGCCGCTCTGGCGCGTGCACGAGGCGGTGTTCGGCGTGCTCGCCCTGGAGTCCGACCCGATCGACCCGCGTTTGTGACGACGTCGAGCCGACGCGAAGTGCGCCCATTCCGGCCGGGGAGCCGCAGTTCGCGTCGGGTCGGCGCACATAGCGCCGCTGAGCCGTCGCAGATGGTCGCGTTGCGAGGGACGGGGCGACCATCTGCGACGCGTCGGCGCACGAACGAGCGGGATGCCGGCCGGCGGCATCCCATAACGGTTCGAGAATCTGCGCACCACCCCTTCCGGCCGACCGGCGCGACTTCGTAGCGTGGACTCCATGGCGCGTGACGACGACCGACCCGAGGATCTCTACACCGGACCCATCGACCTGGCGGCGCTCGCCGCGGCCGAGGACGGCGATCTCGAGATGCCCGAGATCAGCTACGACGAGCAGCGCTATCCCGCCCGTCCGCGCAGACTCCGCCCGCGCGACAACCTGCGCGGCAGCAGTGTGCGACGCATCCGCACCGACCCGCGCACCGCGAACGGCACGAACCCGTCGTACGTCGAGTGGCTGGTGCGGCAGTCGATGTTGAAGGATGCCGACGTCCTCGCCCGTCAGCTGTCCGGTCAGCCGACGATGTGGCGGAACGCCTATGCGCGCCCCGACGCGCGTCGCGCGATCGCGACCAGTGACGTGTGGTTCACCGCCTATCCGATCTCGCTCATCACGCGGCCGGGGCAGTCTTTCCTCTCGGCGCTCGGCGACGAGGAGCTCTGGTCGGTGTTCGAGCGGATCGGCATCACCGCCGTCCACACCGGCCCCGTCAAGCGCGCCGGCGGCATCGAGGGGTGGGGCGAGACGCCCAGCGTCGACGGTCACTTCGACCGCATCAGTACGGCGATCGACGCGACCTTCGGCACGGAGGACGAGTTCCGTGCCCTGTGCGACGTGGCCGACACGCACGGCGGCAGCATCATCGACGACATCGTCCCCGGCCACACCGGCAAGGGCGCGGACTTCCGCCTCGCCGAGATGGGTTTCAAGGACTACCCGGGGATCTACCACATGGTCGCGATCCCGCCCGAGGACTGGCACCTGCTGCCCGACGTCCCCGAGGGCTACGACAGCGTCAACCTCGACCCCGCGACCGAGCACACGCTCGCCGAGCACGGCTACATCATCGGCGCCCTGCAGCGCGTCATTTTCTACACGCCGGGCGTGAAGGAGACGAACTGGAGCGCCACGGCGCCCTCGATCGGCCCCGACGGCGTGACCCGACGCTGGGTGTACCTGCACTACTTCAAGCAGGGCCAGCCCTCGATCAACTGGCTCGACCCGACCTTCGCGGGCATGCGACTGGTCATCGGCGACGCGCTGCACTCCCTGGGCGAGCTCGGCACGAGCGCGCTGCGCCTCGACGCCAACGGCTTCCTCGGCGTGGAGAAGAGCGCCGAGGGTCTGCCGGCGTGGTCCGAGGGTCATCCACTCTCGCACGCCGCGAACCACATCATCGCGGGCATGGTCCGCAAGGTCGGCGGGTTCACCTTCCAGGAGCTGAACCTCACGATGGAGGACATCCGCGACACCGGTGCCGTCGGCGCCGACCTGTCGTACGACTTCATCGGACGCCCGGGCTACCACCACGCCCTCGCCACCGGTCAGACCGAGTTCCTGCGCCTGGCGCTCACGTCCTCGCTCGCGCTCGGGGTCGCGCCGGTGCAGCTCGTGCACGGCCTGCAGAACCACGACGAGCTCACCTACGAGCTCGTGCACTGGGCGACGCGGCACGCCGAGGAGGAGTACGGCTTCCGCGGCGACGTCATCACGGGCGCCGACCTCGCCGAGGTCGTCCGCGCCGAGCTGACCGAGAAGCTGGTGGATGCCGGTGACTACAACCGCGTGTTCACGCAGAACGGCATCGCCTGCACGACGACGTCGCTCATCGCGGCGACCCGCGGCATCCCGACCCTCGACGACATCACCGAGGCGGAGGTGCCCGCCATCCGCGACGCGCACCTGCTGCTCTCGGCCTACAACGCCTGGCAGCCGGGGGTGTTCGCCCTGTCGGGCTGGGACCTCGTCGGCATGCTGACGCTCCCCGGCGACGAGGTGGCCGACCTGATCCGCGTGGGCGACACCCGCTGGATCGAGCGCGGTGCGCACGACCTCCTCGACGTCGACCCCGCCGCCACACGCTCGATCTCGGGCATGCCGCGCGGGCGCGCCCTGTACGGGCCGCTCCCCGCCCAGCTCGAGGACCCCGAGTCGTTCGCCTCGAAGCTGTCGGCGATCCTCGACCTGCGTCGCGAGTACGGCATCGCGACGGCGTCGGCCGTCGACATCCCCGAGGTCGCGCACGCGGGCATGCTTGTGCTCGTCCACCGTCTCGACGAGGGGATGCCGGAGGCCGACGCCCCTCTCCAGGTGACCGTCCTCAACTTCTCGCCCGAGCCGATCGAGGGCACCGTTCGGTCGGAGCACCTGACTGCGCAGAGCGACGTCCTCGACGCTGCGCAGGGCGAGGTCATCGGCCGGGTCGACGACCTGCAGAGCTTCTCGGTGTCACTGCCCGCCTACGGCGCGCGGTTCCTCGTCCTGCAGCCGCAGGTCGAAGAGGACTGACGCGGCGCTGCGCAAGCCCCCGCGCGATGTCGGGGATCCTGCGTAGCGTCATGTCATGACTGATCAGAGCAGCTCCCCCGAGAACGACCCTGCCGACGAGCCCGAGATGCTGGGCGGCCCCAGCGGTGACACCGCGGTGAAGGACCCTGACGAGTGGGTCACCGGCGACGAGCCGATGACGGGCGCGCAGCGAAGCTACCTCGACACCCTCGCGCGCGAGGCAGGGGAGGAGATCCCCGCGAACCTGACGAAGGCAGAGGCCTCCGAGCACATCGATCGCCTGCAGCAGGCGACCGGCCGCGGCGCCTCGAACTGACGAGGCTGACGTCGCGTTCGCCCGATCAGGCGAGCGCGGCGTCGATCCCGGCGAGCGGTACGGGCAGCCAATCCGGACGGTTCCGCGCCTCGTAGATCGACTCGTAGACGGCCTTGTCGAGCACGAGCGCTCGCAGCAGAGCAGGGTCGAGTTCTATCGCGCCCGGGGCCGCGTCGTACGCCGACAGGAATGCCTCACGGCACGATGCCGCCCACGCCGCGGCATCCGGTCCTCCGCCGACGGCGCCCGCGTAGTCGAACGACCGCAGCATGCCGGCCACGTCACGCGGCGGCAGGTCGGGGATCGCACGCTCGGCCATCGGCCGGAGCGGTTCGCCCTCGAAGTCGACGATGCGCCAGCCGCCGTTCGGCACGGCGAGCACCTGTCCCAGGTGCAGGTCGCCGTGGATCCGCTGCAACCGCGGCCACGGGCGCTCGAGAGCGTCGGCGTAGACGGCGTCGATGGCCGAGAGTCGGTCGGCGACGGCGGGAACCTCGGCCGAGGCGATCGCCAGCCGGCGACGCCACGCGCGCCCGACGGCCTCGAGCTGCTCGGGCGAGGCGTCCACCGACTCGAGCGCGTCGCCGAGTGCGCCGTGCACGCCGGCGACTGCGACCCCCAGGTCGCGCGCCGCGTCGGTGAAGTCGCGTCCCTCGCGAGCGGCGTCGAGCGCGATCGCCCAGCCGTCGCGGACGCCGGGCAGGAACTCCTGCGCGAACCCGAGGGTGCCCTGGGCGGTGCCGGTCTCGCGGCCGACGTCGGGCCACTCGGCATCCGCGCTGCCATAGAACTTCGGCACGTAGGGCGACCCCGCGTCGCTGAGGACGCGCTGGACGGTCACGTCCGGGTTCTCGCCGTGGTGCAGGGTGCGGAAGAGCTTGAGGATGATCGTGGGCGACCCGTAGACCTCGTACACGATGGAGGTGTTCGACTGCTCGCCGGTCAGCACCCGCGAGCCGGTGACGCGGCTCGTGTCGACGCCCATCTGGGCGAGGAGACCGACCGTGAACCCGGGATGCCGCGTCGCGTCGATCAGCCGGTGCCCGTCCTCGGTCGTGGTGACGACCGCCTCGTCCGGCGCGTCGTCGGCCTCGGCGAGGGGCACGTTGTAGAGCGTGGGAAGCGCTCCGGCGTCGTCCATGAGGAGATAGCTCGTGGCGCCACCGGGTGCCGGCTGCGCATCGAGGATGCGGAATCGCGGATCGTGACTCTTGCCCGCGTACCAGCGCTGTCGCGCCACCCAGGCGCTGAGGTCGTCGTCGAATCGCACACGATCACTGTGGCGTGGCGAAGCGGGATCGCGGAAGGGGTGGACGGGGATTCATTCGCAGGTTAGGGATCCGCCTGCCATGATCGGCGCATGGGGGAGACGATGCTCGCGGAGCGGCTCGGGACGGCGCCGGAGAAGAAGCGATGGGCACCGCGTCGTCGGGTCCTGCTGATCGCCGCGCTCGCGGTCGGGGCGATCGCCGTGGTGGTCGCCGGGTGGCAGATCGCCGCATGGACGGCGCTCGGCGCGGTGCGGATCGTCTACGACGCGCGGCCGGTCGTATGCGAAGGCGCCGAGGTGGGCCTCCAGCCGTCGGGCGCGTCGGGCGAGGTCGCGGGTGACAACGGCTTCGCGTGGGACGAGACGTTTTACTCGTCGGTTCTGTGGGTCGAGCCCGGGATGACCTGCGCGATCCGGTTCTTCGTCGTCAACGACGGCTGGAGCGAGGTCGATGCCCAGGCCGTCGCCCTCCCGGGGATGCAGGAGGATCACGTCTCCCTTGTCCGTCCGACGATGGTGAATCCGAACGGTCAGACGAGGCTCGCCGACACCGACGACGCGGCGGTCTTCGCGATCGAGGGCATGCCCGTCCCCGCCGGGGAACAGCGGGCCTTCACGGTCATCGTCGAAGCGAACGCCGAGGATGCCGATGGGTACACCGTCTGCTCCGGGTTCATGCCGACGCCGCCTCAGGTGACCGTCTCCGGTCTGGGCGTGCAGCGGGCCGTATCGTCGCCCGAAGACTCCGGGATCTGGTTCTCCGCGGGCCCCCGCGACGAGTGCGACTGAGCCCGGGTACCACACGGCATCCGTGGGCGCACGCCCCTGGGCAGAGGCCGTCCGCCGCTGAGAGCGTCGAGGTATGTCGACCATCGATGAGCCCTCGACCGCCGTCCCCTCGACCCGCGCGGAGCGCAGCGCGGACCCGACGCTCGGTGTCGTCTCGCGCCCTGCCTGGCGCGACGACTCGGCGTCGCTTCTGATCCGCGGCTACCGGTTCGGTGAGCGAATCTGGAGCCGCGCTCCGCGGGGGGCGCGTTCCGCACCTTTGCGCCTGCTGTTCTCCGACGCGCTGCTCGTCCGCGGTGCCGAGGGTGTGGCGGCGTTCTACGACGACGAGCGTGTGGCACGGCACGGCGCGATGCCGCCGTTCATCCAGGAGACCCTCTTCGGGCACGACTCGGTGCACAGCCTCGACGGCGACGAGCATCGGCACCGCAAGGCCACCTTCGTCTCGGCGCTGTACGAGGACGAGCAGGTCGCCCGGCTGCGTCCGCACCTCGAACGGGAGTGGCGGCACGAGGTCGACGCGTGGATCGCCGGCGGTGAACGATCGGCGTACGACGCGGCGGTCGGTGCTCTGGGACGGGCGATCATGCGCTGGGCGGGGCTGCCGGGGACCGGCGACGCCAAGACGAGATGGGCTCGCCGGCAGGCGCAGATCGTCGACGGCTTCGGAGTGCCGTACTCGCCCGAATACGTGCTGGCGTTCGCGAACCGACGCTGGTCCGACCGTCACGCTGAGCGGCTGGTCCGGGCGGTGCGCGCGGGTCGTCTCGACGCGCAGCCCGGGACGGCGCTGAACGCCTGGGCGTGGCACCGTGATCGCGACGGGCAGTTGCTTCCCGCGCGCCTCGCCGGCATCGAGCTGCAGAACAGCTTCCGGCCGATGATCGCCGTCGCGCGGTTCACGGCCTTTGCGGCGAAGCGGCTGCAGGAGCACCCTGAATGGCGCGAGCGGATCGCGGCGGAGGTCGCCGAGCGCGGATCCCTCGTGGACGGCCCGCTCGCGACGGCGTTCGCGCAGGAGATCCGCCGCACCTCACCGTTCGTTCCGATGCTCCCCGCCTTCGCGACGCAGGACATCGAGGTCGACGGGCGCACGGTCCGCGCCGGCGGGCGGATCGTCCTCGACATCCTCGGCACCGACACGGACGAGCGGTCCTGGGATCGCGCGGACGAGTTCGGTCCCGAGCGCTTCGTCGACGTCGACGACTACGAGGCGATCGCTGCCTTCGTCCCGCACGGCGGCGCCGACGTCGCGACGGGGCACCGCTGCCCGGGCGAGAAGCTCGCGATCGCCGGGCTCGCGGCATCCATCAGCGCGATGAGCGACCCGCGGCTCGCGATCCTTCCGGCGGGCCTCGACGTGAACGAGCGCCGGATGCCGACCAAGCCCCGCTCCGGCGGTCGCGTCCGCGCGAGCGGGTCGCCGGCGGGCAGCGCGCGCTGCCCCTTCCACCGCGCCTGAGGTCGGTATCCCGCGACGCGACCGGGCGGGGATGCCACAGCCCGGCGCGCGGCGCAAGGGGGTCCGCACGGGAAGGCGGCGCCCGCAGCTCATCACGGCGGGGTCGTGTGCGTACTGGTAGGCCTCGCGAGCGCGACCGCCCTGCCGCCGGAGGACCTCGTCGACTCCAGCGGTCCCCTTCTCGACGTGGTCGCGGCTGCGGGAGTCGGCGTGCCGGCCTGGCTCTTCAGCCTGATCGCGCTCGTCGCGGTCGCCAACGGAGCGCTCCTCACGATGATCATGGCGAGTCGTCTCACGTACGGGATGTCTGAGCAGGGGCTTCTCCCCGGTGTCCTCGGACGGGTGCTCCCGAACCGCCGCACGCCGTGGGTGGCGATCCTCACGACCACGCTCATCGCCATGCTGCTCACACTCGTCGGCGATCTCGGTCTGCTCGCGGAGACGGTCGTGCTCCTGCTGCTGTTCGTCTTCCTGAGCGCGAACGTGTCGGTTCTCGTCCTGCGCCGCGACCGGGTCGAGCACGATCACTTCCGCGTCTGGACGGTCATCCCGATCCTCGGGATCGCGTCCTGCATCCTGCTGCTCACGCAGCAGTCCGGCATCGTCTGGCTGTTCGGCGCGGGCCTGCTCGTGGTCGGCGTCGCACTGTTCTTCGCGACCCGGTGGCTGCGCTCGCGGGCGGGGGAACCGGTTCAGGGCGTCATCCGGCGCGGCGGACGCCCCGAACCCGGGTCATCGACCGGTGGGCGGGAGCTTCGCGACGCCGTGGCGGGCGGGCTCGTCCGGTTCCGCGGCGGTCGCGGGAGATGCCGCCGACTCGCCGTGCGGGGAATCGGTGCCGGGGTACGACGGCTCCTCGATCTCGATCGCGCGGTCGCGGTCCTCCTTCTTGGGCAGGTGGTCCAGGGGCTGTCGGATGTCATCGGATTCGCTCATGTCCCCACGCTCCGACTCCGGCGGAGCCCGCGGCAGGGGCTTGCGAGCACCGGGTGAGTGTGGTGGCCGGGTTCGCGTAGCGTGAAGCGGTGACCGTCGGCATCCATCTGTCCCCGCTCGCCGAGATCCCGGCGACGACCCTCTACCGGATCATGTGGCTGCGGGTCGGCGTGTTCGTCGTCGAGCAGGAGGCCGCCTATCCGGAGCTCGACGGTCGCGACATCGAGCCCGGCGCGCTCCTCGCGTGGGCGGAGGAGGACGGCGAGGTCCTCGGAACGCTCCGCGTGCTGGATGAGGGCACGCGGTGGCGGATCGGACGCGTCGTCACGAGTGCCGCCGCCCGCGGCCGAGGTGTCGGCGCCGACCTCATGCGCCTCGCGATCGATCACGCGATCGCCCAGGACGCCTCGCGCCCGTTCGTCCTCGACGCGCAGGAGCACCTCGCGGACTGGTACGGCCGCTTCGGGTTCGTCGTCAGCGGTGCGTCCTACGTCGAGGACCGCATTCCGCACGTACCGATGACCCGTTCCGCAGACGCCGCAGTGTAGGAGACGGATGCCGGGGGCGCGACCCCCATCTGCGTGACGCGAACGGCCCGCACTATCGACCAATGCTCGAACTGCACTACTCCGATGGCTACGTCGTGACGACGGACGCGATCGCGGATGCGGTGATGCGGTACGCGAAGAGCCTCGCGGAGCAGAAAGCCTCGGACCTCATCACCGTCCCCATCTCGACCACCGAGGGCGCGGCGACCTCGTCGATGCTCATCGGCCCCGCGAGCCAGCTCTACACGACGCCGCACACGGGCTTCGCGGTCCGCCTGGACGACGAGGCCGCGGTCATGGACCTCCTCAGTCGCAACGACCGGCTCGTCCATCCGCCGGCGTCGATCGGCGAGTACCCCTACGAGGAGGACGACCCCTGGTTCGAGGAGTCGTTCTGACGCGCGCACGGCGGCGGTCGATCGGCTGATGCGCGGGGCAGGGGTCCGGGCGTAGCCTCGCGCTGTGCGCCCCCTCCGCTACTCCATCAACGTCACCCTCGACGGGTGCGTCGACCACCTCGCCGGCATCCCCGATCCGCAGACGCATGCCCACGCCGCAGAGCAGATCGCCCGCGCCGACGCCCTCCTGTTCGGCCGCACCGTCTACTGGATGATGGAGGATGCCTGGCGTCCACCGGCATCCGATGGGCGGCCGGAGTGGATGCAACCGTTCGCGCACACCATCGACGCCGCGAAGAAGTACGTCGTCTCGTCGACGCTGGGCTCGGTGGACTGGAACGCCGAGCTGGTCACCGGGGACCTGCGCACGGAGGTCGAGTCGCTCAAGGCGACGTCGGGAGACGGGCTGTACACGGCGGGCGTCACCCTCGCGACGACGCTTGCGGGCTGGGGGCTCATCGACGAGTACACGTTCGTGGTCCACCCTCGCCTCGCCGGGCACGGTCCGCGGCTGTTCGAGGGGCTGCAGGAGCCGCTGGATCTGGAGCTCGTGGATCGCGTCTCGTTCGCCTCCGGCGTGACCGCCGAGACCTACGTGCCGAGGCGCTGAGCGGGCTCGACCCCCGCCTTCACAGGGGCAGGCGCTCCGCGTCGGCGTACGGACTGAACCTGCGGACGTAGGCCCGCTGCACCACGCGGTCGACAGCCGTGAGGTTCTTCGCACGCCCCGCAGGTCGATCGATCGGCATCCCCAGGTCGGCCAGGGTCCGCCGGGCGTCGGGCGTCCACCGCACGGTCTCGGCGATCCTCAGCGCGCGATCGGCGAGCACGTACCGGTCCGTGCTCTTCGCGAGGAGCCACGCATGCCACACCTGCAGCGGCCGACTGTCCGAGACGGTTCCCGCCGCGACATCCCCGGCGAGCCACATCTCGATCACCGAATCGATCGTCCTGAGCCTCGCGAGCAGGGGGATCAGAAGCGCTTCGGTGTCGAGGACGAGGGGATCGCGGGCAGCCTCGTCCGTGTCGAGATACCGGCGGCGGGATGCACCGGGCAGGTCGCTCAGCCCGAAGGTGGCGGGGTGAGGGGCGTCATAGTCGGGCTCGCCGTCCCGAAGGATCAGGGAACCCACGGCCAGCTCGTGCTCGTGGGCGTCCCACTTTGCCGTGCCGAGGTGGACCCACCACCGGAGCTCGGACGTGTCCAGGATCCACTCGTCGCCGCGGCGCTCGAAGCCGGCCGGTCGAAGCACGCGCGTCATCTCGCGGGTGCGGTGCCCTCGGGACCACGTCTTCACCCCCGTGTCTGCCATGAGCGAAGGATACGACCTGTCGGGTCGCACCGCGCACGGGGGCTACGAACGGATGCCGTCGGCACGCCGCCAGCCGGCGGCATCCCTCACCACCGCGCCGCCGCGCTCGAAGGCCTCGAGCCACCCGGTCATCGGCCACTCGTCCCAGCGTCGATGGAAGAGCGCGCCGTTGCGGAGGATGTCGTCGACGTGCTGCCACGGGGGTGATGACGTCGGGTGGTACTGGTGGTAGGCGTGCGCTCCGCCCGTCCAGACGAGCGGGATTCCGTGCGACCGCATCCGGAACGCGAAGTCGGTGTCCTCGCCGCCATACCCCTCGTAGGCCTCGTCGAATCCGCCGATGCGCCGCCAGGTCTCGGGCGTGAGGGCGAACGAGAGCGACCAGAACAGTGCGTACTCCGCGTCGGTGGCGACACGATCCTCGTCGTCGGCGGGCATCGGGCGAGCCGCGTGCGGTGCGGTGTGAGCGACCAGGTCGGCGGGGTCGGATGCCGTGACCCCCTCGGCGAGGTAGGTGACCGGTCCGCACAGCACGGCATCCGCGTGGCGCCCTGCCGCCTCGCCGTAACGGCGCAGCAGGTCGGGCCCCGGGATGCAGTCCGCGTCGAGGAAGACGAGCAACTCGGCGCCCTCGGCGGCGGCGGCGCCCGCGTTGCGCCCGGCGGCCAGTCGCAGCCCCTCGGGTCCAGGAGGCACCCGGAGGACCGTCTCGGCGTCCAGCTCCGGCGGCTCGTCGTCGCCGATCCAGACGACGATGCGGCGGACGTCCGGCACGCCCGCCAGGGCCCGTAACTGCGCGCGCAGGTGCTCGACACGCGGCAGTGAGCACATGCTGACGACGGCAATGCTCATCGGTCGCCCCGCACGGTGTCGACGATGGCCGAGGCCGCACGCTCCGGCGCGCCCGCCACCTCCCAGCGCTCCCATTCCGGCTGCGCGGTCGACGCGCGGTCGACGAGCTCCGGCCACCCCGCCGCGTCGGGCCATTCGTCCGAGACCTGAGCGAGGCCGGCGCGGCGAAGGGCGCGTCCTGTCTCGCGCTGCTCGTCGAACGGACGATCCTGCGGGACGACGATCGCGGGAGCGTGTGCGGCGGCGAGGTCGGCGACGGCGTTCTGGCCGGCGTACGAGACGACGACCGCCGCGGAGGTCAGCGCCTCCCAGGGGTCGTCGGCCCAGGCGCTGCCCCCGAGGACTCGCCACGGCCGACCCGTCGCCTTCTCGGCATCCCGGATCGCCGCCGGCCCCACGGCGGACCCGCCCGCTCCGGCCAGCAGGACGACCTCATCGGAGCGCCCGCTCCGCGGATAGCGGCTCGAGAAACGGCTGATCCCGCCCGTGTGCACGACCTTGTCGCCGAGCGCCTCGAGGTGCGGAGGCGACAGGATACCGCGCGCCCACGGTGCCAGGACGGTGTCGGCTGCCGCGAAGCCGAGCAGGTGAGGGCGGTCGACACGGTTGCCCGGCTGCGTCACCACGACGGTGCGCAGCCCCAGCAGGCGGGCGAGGAGCGTCACCTCGACGGACGTGTCGACGACCATGGCGTCCCACCGCCGCGCGGTCGCCGCAGCGGCGATGACCGAGAGTCGAGAGCGGTGACCGACGTGTCCGATGGGTGCCCAGTGCAGCAGCCCGTCCACGGTCGGGTCGACGGGATCGCCGCCGTCGTCGTCGCGCTCGAGGACGGTCCAGGTCCACCCCGAGGGCAGACCGGGCGGAGCAGGGAGGCTGCTGAGGCAGTCGACCGCGGCGTCCAGGTGCGGGGCGATCGCGAGCAGGCGGGTGAGGTGCCCGCGGCCGTGGTTGTGGACGTACCACCCGAGTCGGGGCGCGCCGTCGCTCACGCGGCGCTCTCCGTCGCGAGCAGTCGCGCGAAGCTCGCCTCGAGGGCGTCGATGCGCAGGTCGAGCGAGAAGCGGCGCTCGGCGGTCTCGCGGACGACCGCGCGGAACGCGGCATCCCTCCCGCTCGGCAGCATCGCCGCCGCGCGCTCCGTCATCGCGTCGACGTCGCCCGCAGCGACCAGCTGCATGCCCATCGTCGCCGCAGCGATCTCGGGGACACCGCCGACGGCGAAGCCGACGACGGGCGTTCCGCACATGAGCGCCTCGGGGCCGACGAGTCCGAACGGCTCGGCCCACGCCGGCGTCGCCAGGGCGAGGCCGCTGCGTCCCACGAGGTCCGCGAGCGGCGCCGGAGCGAGCTCGCCCGCGTACTCGACACCGCCGCCGAGGCGCGGGAACACGACCTCGCGGGCGTACTCCTCGTCGCCGATACGACCCGCGATCACGAGGCGCCGCCCGAGACGCCGCGCCACCTCCACCGCGACGTGCGGAGCTTTCTCGGGAACGATCCGCCCGAACCAGACGAGGTCGTCGCCGCCGGGACCCAGGGGCCACGCCCGCGGGTCGACGCCGTTGGGCAGAAGCGTCGAGGGGACACCGGCGGCATCCCACTGCGTCTTCGTGTGCGTGCTCACCGACAGGAACTGCGAACCGCCGCCGTCGGCCGCGGCGTGCGCGGCGACCGCGAGTGCGTCGACCGGCGTGTGCAGGGTCGTCACCATGGGTACGCCGAGCTGCGACGCCCGCTGCAGCGGCAGGGCGTCGAGGCAGTGGTTCGAGATCACGTCGTACCGCTCGGGGTGCGCGGCGATCCGGTCGAGGGCGCGACCGAGCGCCGGCGCGCTCTCGCGGTGGTAGCTCTCGGGCCAGGTCTTGTCGGTGGGCCGCGCGCCCTCGGGCCACACGACGGGCGGCAGGCGGAACACGCTCGCGTCCGAGAGGAAGTCCGACCCCTCCGGTGCGATGAACGTGACCTCGTGGCCGCGACGGCGGAGGGCGTCGACCTCGGC
Source organism: Microbacterium sp. LKL04 (assembly GCF_900102005.1). Lineage (NCBI taxonomy): Bacteria > Bacillati > Actinomycetota > Actinomycetes > Micrococcales > Microbacteriaceae > Microbacterium > Microbacterium sp. LKL04. The sequence goes on from NZ_LT627736.1 coordinate 2,803,076, forward strand.
CCAGACGGCGGATTCGAGACCCCCGGCGTGCGGGCGGCGGATGGGGAAGCGCAGCGGTGCGATGACGACGATGCGGAGCGGGCGGGCGCTCACGCGGTGCGGCTTTCGAGCAACGAGAGATACAGCTCCGCATGACGCTGGGCGATTGCGGCATCCATCACGGAGCGCACACCACGGCGCTGATCGACCAGCGCATCCCGCGCGGGACTCGCCGGGCGCGACGCGGGAGCGGTCCACAGCGCGGCCAGTGCGCCGGCGAGCCCCGTCGCGTCGCCCGGCGAGAACGACGCGACCGTGCCGTCGTCGTGCTGCTCGGCGAAGAACCCCACCTTCGGGGCGGCGACGGGGACGCCGAGGTCCCAGCACAGTTCGAGCCATCCCGAGTGCGTGCCGTGCCGGTAGGGCAGGACGCAGGCGTCCAGTCGCGCCAACGCCGCGAAGAGCCCGGCATCGTCGAGCCGCTCGTGCTCGACGAGATCGAGGGCGTCGGATGCCGCGCACAGCGCACGTACCTCGGCTGCGGCATCCGCATCCCGGACCCGCTGGTGCAGTCGGACCTCGCCGCGGACGTCGTGCCCTGCGTCGCGGAGCGCGGTGAGTGCCGCGTCGAGCGTCCGCACGGTGCCCGGTCCGTCGACGCTGGGCCGGAGGTCCTTCAGGTGGACGCCGACGACGCGCCCCGCACCGACGGCCGGTTCGATGGTCGCGTCGCGGGGGAGGACCGACGGGTGCGGGATGACGGTGGCGTGCCGACCCCACCGTTCGCGCACCGCGCGGGCCGCGCCGACCGTCAGCGTCGTGACGGCGTCGGCGCCCGCCATGATCTCGTCGAGCTGCGCGAGGTAGGCGGAGCTGTCGCCCAGTTGCGGGTGCTCGAGGTCGTGGAGCGTGAACGCGACGGGCCATCCGGCGGCGTGGGCCGCGTCGAGGCATGCGGTCAGGTGCCCTGGCGGGAACGACTCCGTGCCGAAGTGGATGTGGAGGAGAGATGCCTCGTCGGCGTAGGCGCGGATCCAGGCGGGATCGAGCGCTGCCGGCGGCCACCAGACCGCGGGGTCCGAGCCGGGCGCGATCGGATCGTCGAGCACCGCCACGCGAGGATCCGCGGTGGCCTGCTGCACGTACGGATGACCCGCAGGAACGGAGACGATCGTCACCGCGGCGGTGGATCCCGCTCCCGTCGGCGGGTCGATGCGCATCGTCGTATCCACGTGGCTCCTTCCGGCGCCATCGCGCCGAGCAGAGGGAAACGCGCCGACCAGTGTGGAATGGGTGCGCCTGAACGCCCCGACCGTACGCAATGAAGCGGTAGCCGAGAGGGGGGCTTGACCTCACCCCCACGGGCGGATAACCATGCCGAGTGATCTCTGCGCCGCCCGTCCTGCTCGTCCTCGGTCCGGAGGGGCACGGGGTCACCCGGTACGGCGACGACGTCGCCGCGGCAGTGACGGCTGCGCACCCCGACGCGAGGGTCGTCCGAGTCGCCGATGTGGCGTCCGGGGATCTTGCCCTCGACGACGTCGAGGCGGGGACCCGCGTCCATCTCCACGCCACGGATCGCCTGTTCGGCTCCCGGCCGGAGGATGCCGCCGACGTCGTCGAGCGGTGGGCCGGACGCTGCCGCCTCACGATGACGCTCCACGACGTCCCGCAGCCCTCCGACGGCACCATGTTCGACCGACGCCGTGCTGCCTATGCGCGCATGATCGCCGCGGCGGATCGGGTCGTCGTCAACAGTCGTCACGAGCAGCACCTGATGGACGAGTACCTCCCCGGCTCCGCCCACGCGCACGCGATCGCCCTGGGGGCGCGCACCGGCATCCCTCCCGTCGGAGCCGTCACCGGAGGCAGCGACCTCCGCGTGCTCATCGCCGGTTTCATCTACCCCGGCAAGGGGCACCGTCCCGCGGTGATCGCCGCGGCCCGCGCAGCCGAGGTGCTGCGGGAGCGCGGCGACGGACCGGAGGTCGTCGCCGTTCGCGCCATCGGCGCACCCTCACGCGGGCACGAGGCCGACGTCGAGCAGTTGCGGGAAGAGGCTGCGGCACTAGGGGTCGCCGTCGAGGTGACCGGATTCCTGGGCGACGACGCCTTCGCCCGCGAACTCGCGGCCCCCGGCATCCCGCTCGCAGCCCACGAACACGTGTCGGCCTCGCGGTCGATGCTCGACTGGGTCGAAGCCGGGCGGCGCCCGCTCGTCGTCGACTCCCGGTACGCGGCGGAGATGGACGAGCTGCGGCCGGGGACGCTCGCGCGATACAGCGCCGACGACCTCGCCGATCGACTCGTCGACGCGTGGCGCGATCCGGCATCCACTCGGCTGGCAGCGGGCGTTTCCCTGGCGCCGACACTCGACGACGTGGCCGCCGCGTACGTCCGCTGGTGGGCGGCGTGATGACGGGGGGCATCGCACTGCCGGGCAATCGCTGGGATCTCCTCGACGGGCGCACGCCCGATATCGCCCCGTCGGTCTCCGTCGTCGTGGCCCACTACGAGCAGCCCGAACAGCTCGGGAGGTGCCTCGCGGGCCTCGCCGGGCAGGATCACCCCGCGGACCGCCTCGAAGTGATCGTCGCCGACGACGGGTCGGCCGTCGCACCGGACGTTCCCGAGGGGGTTCGTCTCGTTCGCCACGCTGACGAAGGGTTCCGGCTCGCGGCCGTGCGGAACCTCGGTGCGGCTCACGCGACCGGCGACGTACTCGTCTTCCTCGATGCCGACACCGTTCCCGAGCCCGGTTTCGTCCGCGAGCTGACGCGGATGCCGGGGCTCGCCCCCGACGTCGTCACGGTCGGGCGGCGGCGCCACGCCGACCTCACCGGGGTGGCGCCGGTCGCAGACGTCCGTTCCGTCGTGACGGGGCGCGAACTGCCCGAGCCCGCGTGGCTCGCCGAGGCCTACGACCGATCCCGCAACCTCCTGGATGCCGACGATCGGAGCTATCGGCACACGATCGGTGCGGTCCTCGCCTGCAGCCGCGTCGTCTTCGACGCGACCGGGGGCTTCGACGAGTCGTTCCGCTCCTATGGCGGCGAGGACTGGGAGTGGACGTACCGGGCGTGGCTGAGCGGGGCCCTTCTCGCTCACGTTCCCGAGGCGGTCGCCTGGCACGACGGACCGGATGCCGGGGCCCGAGACGACCACGATCGTGTGACCCGGAACGCGGAGGCGATCCTGCTCGCCGGCCTCATCCCGGTCCCCAGGACCCGCCCGCGAGGGCTGCCCTCGTCGCACGTCGACATCGCGGTGACCGCACCACCTGGAGCGTCCGAGGGCGCCACGTTCGTGAGCGTCGACTCCGTCGTCGCGGCCGTCCCCGGATCGGAGTGGGTGGATGCCGCCGCCCTCATCGACGCCCGGGGGCGCCTCGACCGCGTGCGGCTGCACATCGAGATCGTCCGGCAGGTGCGCGTGGATCGCCGACTCGATGACCTCCTCGAGCGCATCGCGCGCGACGGGATCGGCACCGTCAGCATCCTCGACGAGGACGACGATGTGCTCCTGCGCATCCGCTCGTTGCGCGCGTCCGCGCGAGAGGGGCGGTGGGGTCGGGAAGACCTGTTCCCGCACGTGTCGGAACGCGTCGAGGGGGTCCGGCTCCTGGCCGGCGAGCCCGATGTCGCCGCGTACCTCGGTGGGTGGGGCTAAGCACTCGGGCGACCCAATGTCGGCCGCGGGGCGGGTCTTCCTCATCCGTGTGACGAATCGTGTTGTGCGCAGCGCCCGGGTCTGGTTTCATATCGACGGGGACACCGGTCGTGCCCGCCTGGGGAGGCGTGCACACCGGCGACGAATAGGATCGTCGCCGGAGCCGGTCTAACGCACACACCTCTTGCTCGGGGTGTTCGCGACTGGGGAAGAGCAATGGGGACAGTGGGGACAGCCGTCGCACGAGCGGCGAGCCGCGAGCGCACCGATGCGCCGATCGTTCTCGTGGCCACCTGCGCGCCGATCGTTCTCGTGCCCATCCGATCCGCGCCGGGCTCCGAACAGCACCTATCGGCGCCTGGCGATGCGACTCGCGCGCCGGCGCACGACTTCGCGGCGGGGGCCCGAACCCCCGCGATGACAAGGCTCCGAGACGGCACCGGCGACGGCGCTGTCCGGGCTGCGGCGTGAGCCGCGAGGGGACGCTCTTGGGGAGCGTGCACGACTTGGGGAAATGTGGGGGGACACACGTGAGCAGGAAATTGAACATCGCCGTCATCGGTGCGGGGTACTGGGGGCCTCAATTGGCGCGCAATCTGCGCGCCAATCGGGAGTGGAACCTCGCTGCCATCTGCGACGTCGACATCGATCGTGCGCGTCGGGTGGCTGATGCGGTGGGAGGGGCCCCGGTCACGTCAGAGGTCGGGTCGGTGCTCGCGGATCCGCTCGTCGATGCGATAGCCATCGCCACCCCTGCCGCCACGCACCACGAGATCGCCATGGCGGCTCTCGACGCGGGCAAGCACGTCATGGTCGAGAAGCCCCTGGCCGACACGCAGAAACGCGGCGCCGAGATGGTGCGCCGGGCATCCGAACGCAGCCTCGTGCTGATGACCGACCACACCCAGTGCTACACACCGGCCGTGATGAAGATGCGCGAGCTGATCGCCGGCGGTGCGCTCGGCGACATCCTCTTCATCGACAGTGTGCGCATCAACTTCGGCCTCACACAGCCCGACGTCGACGTGTTCTGGGATCTCGCGCCTCACGAGCTGTCGATCATGGACTTCATCCTGCCCGGCGGCCTGCAGGCGACCTCGGTGGCAGCGCACGGATCCGATCCGACGAACACCGGCAAATCGTGCATCGGCCATCTTTCGATGCCCCTCGACGGGGGAGCGATGGCGCACGTGCACGTCAACTGGCTGAGTCCCACCCGCACCCGTCGGATGGTGATCGGCGGGACGCGCCACACGCTCGTCTGGGACGACCTCGATCCGGAACAGCGTCTCAGCGTCTACGACCCGGGGGTCGACGTCTCGTCGATCTCGCGTGCGACCGCGCGCGACCGTCGTGCCGCCGACACATTCCGCATCGGAGGCATCCGCGCACAGGCTGTCGAGGAGCGGGAAGCCCTCGGTGCCGTGGTCTCAGAATTCGCCTCGGCGATCCGTGAGAAGCGCGCGCCGCGCACGAGCGGGGCGGCGGGCTTGCGCGTTCTGTCGATCCTGGATGCCGCGGCCCGGAGCCTGGCTGCGTACGGTGTGCCGCAGCCCCTGCGGCTTGCGCGCCGCTCGGCCGGGGTCGCGGCATGACCACGAGCCGCGCGACCGGTATCCCGGTCGCCGGTCGAGCTGCAGGCACGGGCCTCGTGCGGGATGACGATCGTGGCTGAGTCGATCATCGAGGTCATGGTTCCCTGCCTCGGTCCGGAGGAGGCCGAGGCGGTCGCTCGCGTCGTCGCCGGAGGATGGATCGCAGAGGGGCTGACGGTCGCCCGCTTCGAGGAGGAGTTCGCCCGTGTCATGAGGGCGCCCTATGCCGTGGCCGTCGCCAGCGGGAGTGCTGCGCTGCAGCTGGCGCTGATCGTGGCGGGCGTGCGACCCGGCGACGACGTCGTCGTTCCGTCCTTGGCCTTCATCGCCACGGCGAACGCCGTGCGGCACGTCGGTGCGACGCCCGTCTTCGCCGATGTCGATCCGCACACCGGCACCGTCACGGGGGCGACCATCGAGAGCGTTCTCACTCCGGTCACGACGGCGGTCGTCGTCGTCGATCATGCGGGAATCCCCGTCGATCTGGAGGACATCCGCGATGTGACGGATCCGCTCGGGATCATCGTGATCGAGGACGCCGCGTGCGCCGCGGGATCGACCTATCGCGCGCGGCCGGTGGGAGCCACGGCCGAGGTCACGGCCTGGTCGTTCAGCGACCGTTCCCTCCTCACCACCGGGGAGGGCGGCATGCTCTCGACGAGCCACGCGCGGTGGGCCACGCGAGCGAGGCGTCTGCGCGGGCACGCGAAGGATGCTGCCGCGCACGATGGCGGCGATGTCCTGCCCCCGCCGGCCGAGGAGTATGTGGAAGTGGGCTGGGACTGCCGGATGACCGATCTGCAGGCCGCGGTGGGTCTCGTGCAGCTCATGAGGCTTCCCGCGATCCTTCGTCGGCGACGCGAGATCGCCGATCGTTATCGCCGGGAGCTGCAGGGCGTCCCCGGCCTCCGACTCGTCGCCGATCCTGCGTGGGGTACCGGCAACGACCTCGACCTCTGGGTCGAGGTCGAGCGGGTCTATCCGCTCGAGCGCGACCAGCTGCTCGCGGCGCTCCACGACGCAGGGGTGTTCGCGCGCCGCGGCACGCCGGCCGCGCACCGGCAGGCGCCGTACCGTTCGCTCACTCCGCCGGAGGGCTTGCCCGGGACCGACCGATTGACGGACGGCACGCTCGTCCTCCCGGTCCACCATGCGCTCACGGATGCGGAGCAGGGTCGCGTCATCGCGCTCCTGACCGGGACCCGGCGTGCGGTTGCGACGGCGGCGGAGATCGTTCGCTGAGCACCTGCGTTCTCCGCTGACGAGCGGATGGCCCTGTCGCGCGACTGTGCGCGTAGGGATCCGCTCAGGCGGGCGCCGGAGGGGTCCTCAACGACCCATCAGGCGGGCACGGACGGACGGGGGGAGGTCCGGCCGTGCCCGCGTGCGGGTGACGGATCATGCATCGTGATGAGCCGAGGACCGGCGGTCGGCCAGAGAGGCCTGCGGTTCCTCGATGAGGCCCCGCGTCGCTGATCGCTTCGGCTCGAGCATGAGCCGCCACATCTTGTCGAGTCCGGCTCGTCCGACCCACCGGGGGACGCGCACGACTCGACCTGTCAGAAAATCCATCACCGTGTCGGCAGCCAGCAGCACGCGTGCGCCCGTGGCTTCGCCGAACGTCTCGATCCACGGCTCCTGCGAGGCACGATCGACGCAGACGATCACGAGGTCCGTGTCGGTGTGCCGGAGCTGCTCCGCAATCTCCGCGGACGCGCCCGGAGACGAGACCTGTTCAGGCGTCGGCGTCCAGTGGCCGATAAGTGCGACACCGGGCCAGCCGGCCATCACACGCCGGTGGAGTGTCTCGCGCATGTCGGGGGTTCCACCCACCACCGCCACGCGCCAGCGCTGGGCGCTCGCGCGGTCCAGGACGCCGCCGATCAGATCGCTGCCGTGCCACCGCGGCCGATCCGCTCCCGCTGCTCGCCGCGCGCGCGACGTCATCGGCCCGTCGTCGACGAGGGTCAGGTGCCGGATGCCTCCCGCAGGAGATGCGGTCGGATAATGGTCGAGCGTCGCCGGGACCACGGCGAGGGGCAAGAGATGACGATCATGGATCGTGGCGGCGATGAGGTCGCACGCGCCCGATGCATCGGTGAGGTGGGCATCAGTCCGTATCGGTGAAGTCACCGTGCGAATGGCCATCAGACCCCCCGCCGCGTTCGCAGCACCGATAGGCCTGCGGCGCAGAGCTGTCCTGCGCCGAGTGCGCGACGAAGTCGGCGCGCACTCGTGTTCCGTTCTGTCCCCATGAACGTTCCATCCCCCCAATTAACGACCGGCCCCTGACCTGTGCCCCAGTGCGGAACCGATCCGCCGTCCCCTTTTACTGACGCCGGTCCCCGTCGGCGTCTGCGCGGTGAGCCGACCCTCTCGGTCACCGCACTCTCTCCCCCTGGTCGCTCAGCGACCGCCGCGCGCCGCCCCCGACGTCGCGCGGTATGTGGGCTCTTCGTACGTGTTCGTTGCGCGAACGAAGACGTACGAAGAGCCCAGGCAGACATGGTTACGGCCCCCAAGCTCGCGCCACTTCCTCTGCTCCGCCGTGTGCCGTTTCGACTCCCCAAAGCCTCGACGGCGGCGATATCCGAACGCTACAGCCGAGTCGGGCGTCCACCAATAGGGGGACAAACCTAATCTGCTTGTCCCCCAATTGGGGGACAGCTAGGGGGTCCGATTAGGGGTTCCGGGAGAAACACGGGAGGCCCATCCGCCGGATCGGGGATAACGTGGCGCCTGTACATCGAGCGCGCCTGCCTGAGGCGTGATCTCGAAATGCCTTTGGGGAGGCTGACATGTGGGGGAACATCTGGCGTGCCGCGATCGTGGTCGCTGTCATCGCAGGAGCCGGCTCGACGTCGGCGTACGCCGCGGACGGATCGTACGTCCCGAGCAGCCCGCCCGAGGACGGGCTCGACGGCTCTGTCGTGCAGGCACTGTGCGTGAATGAGGCGCCGACGATCGGCTACTCGATCGTGCGCGTCGCCGCGACGGCGTCCGCGGGCAGCCTATCGACGGGCCCGGTGACGGTGTCGACCGCTCTGGCTGCACTGTCGACGGTCCGGGCCGCGGTCGTCGCGGCCGCGCCGTCGACACCGACCGCCGAGCTCGTGATCCGGGGCAACGGGCAGGAGATCGCCGTACCGCTCCGAGTGGATGCCTCGGGTGAAGGCTCCGGCAGCATCCTCTGGCCCGGTGTCGAGGTTGCGAGCGACGGCACCGTCGAGGCTCTGCCGGGCTGGGTGCGGTCCGGTGATGGGTGGGAGCCGCGCAACGATGCCGCGGCCTGGACTACCGGAGACGTGACCGCCCAGTTGCGGGTCGGGGATGACAGTATCGACGTCCCGCTCGCCTACCCGGGGTACTCCGACGACTGTGCGACGCCTGTCGGCGTCGCGTCGGGCGGCGTCTCCGGCGGCTTGCCGCAGACGGGCGGCCAGTGGCCTGTCGCTGCTGCCGTCGGGGGGACCGCCGCGGTCGTCGCGGGTGCCGTCCTCGTCTCGCGTCGTCGCCGCCGGGTCGAATCGTGAGAAGGCGCCGTCGACTCGTTCTGGTCGCCGGCGCACTCCTCCTCATCGGAACCGCGGCCGCGGCCGTGCACGTCGGTCGGTCGGCCTGGGATCTCGCAGAGGCGCTCGATGCCGCGGGCGACGATGCCGCGCTCGCGGCCGAGGCCGTCGGTTCGGGTGACATCGAGGGCGCGAAAGCTGCGGCCGACCGGCTCGTCGACGGGATCTCGCACGAGATCCCGGACGACCCGCTGTGGTTCGCCGCCGAGGCCCTTCCGGGTATCGGGCCGAACCTCTCCGCCGCACGACGAGCCGCCACCGCGGTCGTCGACGTCGCAGACGGCGTCGCCCCCGCCGTACTCGACACGGCGCGGGACCTCGAGGGTGCCGACGCCGAGGCCGCGGTCCGCGTCCTGCGACACGCGGCTCCCTCCCTCGCCCGTGCGGCGGCGTCGCGCGACCACGTCGCGGACGACCTCGTCGATATCGATCGGAACGCCCTTGTGCCGCAGCTGGCGGGCGGCGTCGGCCGTGTCGTCGACGCGGTCGACGCGCTCCAGCCGCTGACGGACGGTGCCTCGCAGGCGGCGGATCTGGTGCCCGCGATCCTCGGTGCCGAGGGGGACCGCCGCATCCTGGTCGTCCTCCAGAACACGGCAGAGCTGCGCACCGGCGGCGGGATCACGGGCACCTTCCTCGAACTGCGGGCCCGCGACGGGGTTCTTTCACTCGGGGCTCAGCGCGACTCGTCTCAGTTCTCGCCGGTCGCGGCCCCTCTGACGACGGTGCCCGCCGCGGAGGTGCGCTCTCTGGGCGACGGAATCGGTCGCTATGTACAGAACGCGTCGATGACCTCCGACTTCCGGGTGACCGCCGAGCTCGCGTCGGCGTGGTGGCAGAAGTCGGGCGAGGCCGTACCGGACGTCGTGGTCTCGATGGACCCCGTCGTCCTCTCGGCGATCCTCGGAGCCATCGGCCCGGTCGAAACGCCGGCCGGCGTCCTGGATCAGAAGAACGTCATCGACCGCCTCCTGGTCGAGCCGTACCGCACGCTCGACCAGGACGCACAAGGGCGTCTGTTCTCGGATGCCGCGGCTGCCGTGTTCACTGCTGTCACCGAACGTGCCCGCCCCGCCGCGATGATCCCCGGGCTCGTGGGAGCGGTCGACGAGGGACGGATCTCGGTGTGGAGTCGGCATGCCGACGAGCAGGTGATCCTCGCCGGCACCGCGCTGGCCGGTCCGCTCGCGAGGCAGGATGCCGCCGGCCCGAACGCCTTCGCGGCGTACTTCAACGACGCGACAGGCGGAAAGCTCACCCCCTACCTGACGGTCGGACTCGCGACGCGCTCGGGGGTGTGTCGAGCCGACGGTCTCCGCGAGGTCGAGGTGGAGGTCTCCCTCGCCAACTCTTTGACGAACCGGGATGCCGCGATCCTGCCGGTCAGCGTCACCGGGGGTGGCTTCTACGGTGTCGCCGCCGGCCATATCTCGCCGACACTGACGGTCGTCACGCCGCCGGGGTGGTACGCGGGTGGGGTGTCGCTCGACGGCGCACCGTCGGCATCCGTGGACGCCGATGACGGCGGCCGCATCCTCGTCACCCGGCGCGTCGACGTCGAACCGGGGGGCTCGCACGTCCTGACTTTCCGGTTCATCGCCGGACCGGACGTCCCGCCCGACGCGGCGGTACCTGAGCTCCTCCACACGCCCCTGTTGAAGCGGGTCGAGGTCGCGTCGTCGGCGATCGGGTGTCCCGCGGCGTGAGGTGAGGTCACTCACCTCAAGATTTCTCGGATCTGTATCCGGAAAGAGCGCGCTTTCCTTTAGCATTGGAGGGCCATCCCCCTACGGCTGCCAGGCCGTTCCCCAAGCGGTCTCGACGCGCATTGTCCCCAAACGTGTTCGTCTCTGGCGTCCCGGATGGCTTCGCGGACCCCCTCACGCCGCAGTCCCCACTGAACTGGCCCGAGGGGGTCCGCCCCTTCATCGCCGTTCCTCAGCGTCCCGCGCTGCTGTCCGTGCCGCCTTCTTCGCTGCCGACGATCGCCTGGAGTTTGGCGATCAGGTCCGTGCGGGATGTCGCACCGAGGCGACGGCGGATGCGCGCGATGTGGTGCTCGGCCGTTCGCGGCGACATGAAGATGGCCTCGCCGATCTCGGCATAGGTCATGCCGCTGAGGACGAGGGCGGCGACCTCTCGCTCGCGCGCGCTCAGGAGCCCGCTGTCCCCGAGCGCGACATCGTCGCTCGTCGTCCCCGGAGCCGCGTTCGGGTGCAACGTCCGCGCGAACGCGGCAAGCCGAATACCTGTGCGGCGATCGCGAGAGCGTTCCGACAAAGCGATCGCCAGTCGCGCACCTTCCCACCCGAGGCCCATCTCGGCCAGGCGAGACGCCACATCTTCGACGCGTTCCGCAGCGCCCTCGTCGACCCGGTTCCGAGACCATTCGGTGGCGGCCGCCGACAGCGCCCCCGCCAGTCGCGACTCGCGCGCGACGGCGGCGAGGGCCCGCACCGTCTGCGCCTGGCTATGCGAGTCCCGCGCGAACAGTGCGCGCTGGAAGGACGACCAGGTCAGCGGGACAGACCACATCAGCGGGTTACCGAGGCCGTGGAGGATGCCGTTCAGGGCGTCGAGCGCGGGCGCGACGCGCTCGGAGTCATCGAACACCGGGGCTGTCTCGATGAACTCCCGCAGAGGGTGGAGGAGGAAGAGGTCCGGCTCGACGTGACGGACGTCGTCTCGCACCCGCATCCACAGGGCGCGAAGCTCGTCGATCGAACCGTAGCGGCGCACATGGGCGAGCATGACGGCATCCCGGATGAGGATCTCGCGGCTGCTGAGCGGCAGGAACGACGCGTCGACGTCGGCCAGGCGGGCGACCGACTCCTCCGGATGCTGCCGGTGCACCGCGACCCAGGCGGCCCAGAGAAGGAGCCTCGAGCGCGCCCAGGGGCCGCCGTGGTCGTCCATCAACGCGTCACCCAGGAGGTTCGCGGCGGTCTGCAGCTCCCCGAGGTTGATCGCCCCGATCGCGGCGATCACTGCCGGCAGTTCGGGCACCGGGCCGTCCTCCGCCGAGTCCCCGTAGGTCTCGCTGGCGCGCACGAGTTCATCGAACGCGCCGCCCGACGGCCAGCTGAGCGACGCCGCCAGACCCCGCATCAATTTGGCGTGCGCCACCCTCAGCGTCGTCGGGACGCCTCCGGTTCCGGCGTTCAGGCGTTCGACCGCGGTGAGCAGGGGAGCGGGGTCGCCTGTGCCGAACGAGGCCACGGCGCCCTGCGCATGCAGAAGGAAGTCGTCACCGGGCTGTGCTCGGTAGGTCATCGCGCTCGCGCGGAGGAATCCGCGCGCACTCCAGGCGGAGCCGAGGATGCGCAGCGCTTCGCTGTGATCGTCGCCTGTCGCCGACAGCGCCACCTCGTCGACCAAGGAGGCAGCCTCGTCGATATCGCCCCGCGCCCACGCCATGCGCGCCTTCCGGAGCGCGATGCGGTTCGGATCCGCCCCCGCCGCCAGTGCGGCATCGTAGAGTTCCGTGGCCCGAGCCAGGTCGTGGGTGGCGGCCTGGTCTGCGTGAGCCTGGAGGACCCGAGCGAGGCGGGCGTCGACATGGTGGCCGAGTGATGTTGCCACCTCGGCGTCGAGAGACGGAATCGCCGACGTATCCATCGCCTCGATCAGCTGGGCGACGGGTGTCGTCCGGGTGACGGTCGTGCGGACGATCGGCACCGGGCGACCTCCCCGCAGCAGGAGTCCTTCGGCGTGCCCGATGGCGAGCGCCGTGGCGACGGCCTCGTCGGTCGCAGCCGGCAGGTCTTCGTCACCGCCGAGGCTTGCGCGGCGGACGACGGCGGCGACGGATGGTTCGAGTGTGTCGATCCGCAACGCGATCACCTCTCCGACGGCACGGATGATGCGCTCGTGCGAGGGGTCGCTGCAGTATCCGTCACCGTGGGCCGCCAGTGCTTGCTGCACGAGCCAGGTGACGGATGCCGCCATTCGGACGATCGCTCCGATGCACCCCGTGTCGATCGACCGGCCGGCACGCTCGACGGCGCGGACGACGTCCTCGGTGTCGACCTGTCCCACCGCCAAGGCCGGTCGGGACTGCTCGATGCGGCGGATGAGGGCCGTCAGCGCCGGAGTCCACGGCCACGGTCGGCAGCCGATGATGAGTCCTGCGCCGGGGTCGTCGAGATGCCGGTCGAGGACGCGGATCTGGTCATCGGTCAGAAGGTGCGCATCGTCCACGAAGAGGGTGTCCTCGACGTGGGAGACCCGTAGGGCGATCTCGTCGAGGAGGGGGCTCTTACCGGAGCCCGCGGCGCCGACCACCACCAACCGGGCAGGACGTGTTCCGGCGCTCAGCTCTTCTTCGACGTGGGTCAACGCGAGTTGAGGCCACAGGAGAAGCGAAGGGGGGAGGTCGGCGGACATCGCGGCGAGTGCCATCGCGTTCCCCCTCCTCTGAACGGGACGAGCGGACATCCGGCGCGACGTTTCGGCGCCCAGCCGGCTGACCCCTCCGATCCGACGCGCCTGCGTCGAACCGTACCCTCGACGCCCGTGTCGAGATTCGGGTCCGACCCGGGGTTTCCCGCCCACGGCGAGATTCCCGGAAATCTACCACCGCCCGGGCTCTGCACGGGACCAGATGTAAAACCGGTGGATTGTGTGGTAGCAGAGGTCTTCCGCGGGGCGCTGCGGCGCCGTGCGAAGGTCAGGCTCACCTAACAGAACTTTCCCGATCTGACCGGGGAGAAAGGTGGAACTTAGGCTGTCCGAACCGCGGGGGTCGGCGCGTACTCTCGAGGCACGACCCCTGAAGGAGGCTCCCATGAGCATGACTCTCGACGACCTGCCCCGCGTGTCCGAGTGCAACGCCCTCGGCTGTTCGTACAACGACCACTCGCACTGTCACGCCGCCGCCGTCACCATCGGTGGTGCTCCCGGCGACGCCGAGTGCGCGACCTTCATCCCGCTCGGCACGAAGGGCGGCCTCGACAAGGTCGTCAGCCACGTCGGCGCGTGCCAGCGGTCGGAGTGCGTCTTCAACTCGTCGCTCGAGTGCACCGCGACCGCGGTGCGCGTCGGACCAGGAGCGGAGTCGGCGGACTGCCTCACCTACCAGGCCGCCTGACCCCCGCCGTCGCGCGCACCTACTTCGCACTCCAGGCGGCAGCAGGAGCGCTCTGGTGGGTCGCCGTCTTCACGGTGCCCGTCGTCCGCGAGGCGACGCTTGCGACGATCGACCCCGTCGCGATGGCCCTGTGGGACGTGCCGCTGTTCGTCGTCGCATCGGCGATCGCAGCGACCGGACAGCGGATCGCCGTGATCGTCGCGACGGCGTGGACCATCGGCGTCACGACATTCCTCGGTGTCTTCGCGCTCGTGACCATGACGGCGGGGTGGGGAGCCGTTCTCATGACGGCGGCATCGGCGGCATCCGTCCTCGCCTGCGTCGTGATCCTGCACGGTTCCGCGCCCACGCACTGGCTCATGGTCGGACCCTTCCGCATCCGTCCCGCGAAGGCCGGTCTGCCGACGAGGCGCCATGTCGGCGCGACGGCAGGGCAGATCGTCGTCTTCTGGGGCCTCGCGCTCGGGGCCGTTCCGGCGTTGCTGGTCTGGGTCGAGACGCGGTGGATGCTGCACGTCCCGGTTCCCGCCGGGGTGCGCATCGGCGGGGCCGTCCTGTTCGTCGCCGCCAGCGCTGTGGGGCTGTGGTCCGGTGCCGTCATGTCCGCGCACGGGGACGGCACTCCGCTTCCGATCGCGACGGCGCGACGACTGGTGATCCGTGGCCCCTACCGGTTCGTCCGGAATCCGATGGCGGTCGCGGGGATCACGCAGGGCATCGCCGTCGGGGTGATGCTCTCGTCGTGGATCGTCGTGATCTATGCGGTGTGCGGATCAGTGGTGTGGAACGGCGCGATCCGCCCGCTCGAGGAGCGCGACCTCGAGGCGCGATTCGGCGAAGAGTTCCGCCGCTACCGGGATCGGGTGCGGTGCTGGATGCCGCGCCTGACGCCTGTCCCTCTCGATCAACCCGTCGCTTCGCCGGTGGGAGCGTCGGCCGAGTAGACCTCGACGACGCCGTCGCCGAGCACGAACTGCAGGCGGGTGCCCTCCCGGAACCGCTCGCGGAGCTCGGCCGGCGTCTCGTCCGACACGATGACGCTCGCCGCCGGAGCGAACGGCTCTGCAGCGCAACTGGTGTACCAGGCACCCGACCAGCCGTCCTCGGGGGATGCGCTCCAGGCCTCGTCCGGCAGGACCTGGATGCACTGTGCCTTGTCCCCGAACCCGGTGTCGTACTGAGCCACGATGGGGGTCATTCCGGCGAGGGCCGCGTAGATGCGCCCGTCCGAGGGTGGAGCGCTGAGCGCTTCCGGCCAGCTGCGCTCGGGGTCGAGCGCGAGTGTCGTCACGTGGGTGATGGCGGCGCCGGACGTGGTCGGCGCGCCCGCACCGCTCACCCGTGCACTGGCGGCTGCGGTGATGCCCACCGCGACGGTCGCGACCATCGCGAGCGATCCGGCCCACGCGATGCCCGTCAGGAGCCGACGTTTCCGTGAACCCCCGGACGGGGGCGCGGCACGGCGCTGCGCGGCTCGTGCGGTGGCGGCGACCGCGGCGGGTACCGTCGGGGCCGGCGGGAGCTGAATGGGCGCCGCCGGACTCACCGCCGCAGTGCGCGTCGGCGCAGGAACCTGGTCGACGATCCGAGGGTGGCGCTGCTCGGCACGGGCCCGAGATTCCAGCTCGTTCAGACGCCGTCGCGCAACGGGGTCGTCGCCGAGGCCACCACCGGGTCCGTATGCCCTCGCCTGCAGTTCGCGCAGTTCGGCCTGCAGGTCGCCGTCCATCACAGACCGAGCGATCCGGATTCGACGGTGCCGGCCACCGCTTCGACTTCGGCGAGGGACTTGGTCTGCAAGAACGTGCAGAGGATCGACACCATCGCGAGTTCGCTCGAGAGCTCGAGTGTGCGCCCGGGGTTCAGCTTGAGGTCGACGTCGCGCGCTTCGAACGTGATGCCCCAGTGGATGGAGCCCAGCGGCTCGGGCTGGATGTAGGTGAGGGTCATCGAGTCCAGCAGGTTCAGCGAGATGAGCCCGGTGTCGAGGCCATCGGCACCGTCCTGCGGGATGACCTTCACGCGATCACTGATCGAGTAGCCCAGCGCGGCGAACTCCTCGAGCCACTGCTCGAGCATCTCCTTGCTGTGGAAGGGCATGACACGACTCCCTGACTGAGTGCATCGGATGGGGTGCGACCATTATGACCCGTGCGTCTGGGTGCGGCATCCCCCGCCTAGGCTCGGAGGATGGCCATCGGATCCACGATGCACACATTCACCGTGCAGCTCGCCGACGTCGATCGCGGCGTGTACGAGGAGCTTTCCCTGCGTATCGCGCGACACGCATCCGAGACGGCCGCGAACGTCCTCCTGCGGGTGCTCGCGTACGCCCTGGAGTACGAGGAGGGGATCGCCTTCAGCGAGGGGATCTCGGCGACGGACGAGCCCGCCGTCCTCGTGCGCGATGCGACGGGTCGGCTCACCGCGTGGATCGAGGTGGGTGCACCGGATGCCGCGCGCCTCCACGCCGGCAGCAAGGCGGCCGATCGGGTGGCCGTGTACACACAGCGGGAGCCGAACCGGCTCGCACAGGCGTGGGCGGGCAAGATCATCCATCGCGCGGCTGACATCCCGCTGTTCAGCTTCGACCGCGACTTCGTCGAGGATGCGGCATCCGCTCTCGAACGACGCAACGTGATCACGGTGTCCGTCACCGAGCGGCAGCTGTACCTCGACGTCAACGGGCGCTCGTCGTCCTCGCCGATCGAGGAGCAGCGGGTCGGCTGAC
The DNA here is from genome assembly GCF_900102005.1 of Microbacterium sp. LKL04. Classification (NCBI taxonomy): domain Bacteria; kingdom Bacillati; phylum Actinomycetota; class Actinomycetes; order Micrococcales; family Microbacteriaceae; genus Microbacterium; species Microbacterium sp. LKL04. Next base: position 2,819,711 of record NZ_LT627736.1, read on the forward strand.
GCGACCCGAGGGAGCTGTCAACCCCGGCGGGGGAGGATCCGTCCCGTTCGTAGGGTGCCTATGGAGGTTCCCATGTCACGTCGCGCGCGTGCGGCTGCAGCCGCATCCCTCATCGTCGGACTCGGTCTGTCCGGCTGCGGGGTCCGTCCCGCCGACGCCGACAGCACCCTCGAGCGCATCGCGGAGGGCGGTGTCCTGCGAGTGGGCGTGACCGAGAATCCACCCTGGACCGAGCTCGGTGATAAGCCGTCGGGGACGGAGGTCGCCCTGGTCGAGGAGTACGCGGCCGGGCACGGTGCGGATGTCCGCTGGCGGGAGGGGACCGAGGAGGTCCTTGTCGACGCCCTCCACGCGGGCGAGCTGGACATCGTCGTGGGCGGACTCACCGACACGACGCCGTGGGTCGACAAGGCCGCCGTCAGCGACGTGTACCGCGAGGTGACGCGTGCGTCGGGCGAGACCGAGAAGCACGTCATGCTCACCCGCGCCGGGGAGAACGGCTTCCTCATGGACCTCGAGGTCTTCCTGCGTGAGGAGGGTCGGCGATGACGCGGACCGCCTTGCAGCAGGGACTCGACGACGCCGGTCGGAAGGCGCTTCGCCGAGCCGTGCGGATGGAGTGGGCGACGATCGCCTTCCTCGCCGTCACCATCCCGGTCGTCGGCATCGTCACCGGCAGCTCGCAGGCGATGCGCGCCGCGTGGATCGAGGACATGCTCTCGCTCGCCCCGCCGATCGCGTTCCTGGTCGCCGTGAGGGTGATGTCGCGAGCGGCGACCCCGCGCTACCCCTACGGATACTTCCGTTCGGTCGGCGTCGCGCACCTGGTGGCGGGGGTCGCGCTGCTCACCATGGGCGCGTTCCTGCTGATCGAGTCCGCGTCGACCCTCGTCCGCGGCGAGCGTCCGCCGATCGGCTCGGTCGAGATCTTCGGACAGTCGGTGTGGCTCGGCTGGTTCATGATGGCCGTCATGGCGGCGACGATCCCGCTCCCCATCTGGTTCGGCCGCGTGAAGATGCGGCTGGCGCGCCAGCTGCACAACAAGGTCCTCTACGCCGATGCCGACATGAACAAGGCCGACTGGATGACGGCGGTCGGCTCGATCGTCGGTGTCGGCGGCATCGGGCTGGGACTCTGGTGGGCGGATGCCGCGGCTGCGATCTTCATCTCGGGCAGCATCCTGTGGGACGGGGTGAAGAACACGAAGGGCTCGATCACCGACCTGATGGACACCCGTGCCACGACCTTCGACGACGTGGAGCCGCATCCCGACATCGACCGGATCCACGATCACCTGTCGTCGCTCGGATGGGTGGACGAGGTGCGCACCCGTACCCGCGACCAGGGCCAGTTCTTCCACGTCGAGGCTTTCGTCAGGCCGCGCAAGGGGCGGATGCCGCGCCTCTCCCAGCTCGAGCGGGCGAGCGCCGAGTGCCGTGAGCTGGACTGGAAGATGCACGACGTCGTCATCGTCCCGGTGCAGAAGTTCCCCGAAACGGCGTCCGCGCGATCGGGCGAGAGCTAGCCCCGAGCCTGGGCAGGCCCTGGCAGTCGCGTGGGCATCGCCGATGCATGCCGCCACAGCGATGCACCTCCCCGTAGCGTGGCCCTCACGTGATCGGCATACGCTGCTCGCTCCTCTCCGCCGCGGCGGACACCCGATCTCGAGCAGGTGCTTCTATCGCTTCCACCATCACCGAGTCGCGTCTCGGTCCCGTCCGTCAGACGTACTCCGGAACAACGCAGTTCCCCCCGATGACGAAGGCGTTCACCGACGTCTCGCGCATCGTCCGCGAGACGGGACTGCTGCAGCGCACGTCCGTCTTCTACCTCATGGTCGGCATCGCTCTGGCCCTGGCCTTCGGCGGTGCGGTCACCGGCTTCATCCTCCTCGGCGACAGCTGGTTCCAGCTGCTCATGGCGGGCGCCCTCGGCATCATCTTCACGCAGGCCGCCTTCCTCGCCCACGAGGCGGCGCACCGTCAGATCCTGAGCTCCGGTCCTGCCAACGACCGCCTGGCACGCATCCTCGCGGCCGGCGTCGTCGGCATCAGCTACGCCTGGTGGACCGGTAAGCACACGCGCCACCACGCGAATCCCAACCGCGTCGGCAAGGATCCCGACATCGAGATCGACACGATCTCGTTCCTCGAGACGGATGCCGCATCGGCTCGCGGCCTGCGACGCGAGATCACGAAGCGCCAGGGCTGGTTGTTCTTCCCCCTCCTGACCCTCGAGGGTCTCAATCTGCATTACCTCGGCCTGAAGTACCTCTTCACCGAGAAGGACGTGAAGGCGCGCTGGCTCGAGATCGGCATGATCGTCGTCCGCCTCGCCGTGGTCCTCGTCCCGGTCTTCCTGCTCCTGCCTCTCGGCATGGCGTTCGCCTTCGTCGGTGTGCAGCTCGCCGTCTTCGGTGTGTACATGGGTGCGTCTTTCGCCCCGAACCACAAGGGGATGCCGGTCATCGCCCCCGACGCGAAGCTCGACTTCTTCAGCAAGCAGGTGCGCACCTCCCGCAACATCCGCGGCGGCTGGTGGGCGACCTGGCTCATGGGCGGTCTGAACTACCAGGTGGAGCACCACCTGTTCCCGAACATGCCCCGTCCGCACCTGTCGAAGGCGCGCGCGATCGTGCGCGAGCATTGCGCGACGCTCGGCGTTCCGTACACCGAGACGAGCCTCGGGCGGTCGTACGCCATCGTCATCGAGTACCTGAACCGCGTGGGCCTCGCCGCGCGCGATCCGTTCGACTGCCCGATGACCGCGACGATGCGCCGCGGCTGACCGACCGGGATCAGCCCGGGAGCGCGCCGAGGAAGGGTTCGGGATCGAGCGTCTTCCTCGGCGCGTCGTCGATTCTGGCGCGGAGCTCTGCGTCGACGCTGCCGACGTAGAGCCACCCCATGAGCAGTTCGTGGTCGGCGACGCCGTGCAGTGCGCGGACCTGGGGCGAGTTCACGACCAGACCCGTCCGCCACATGACGCCCCACCCGGCCCGCCAGAGGGCGAGCTCGAGCAGATGCGCGGCGCCGGCGGCGGTCGCATGCTGTTCCCAGACGGGAACGGCCGGGTGATTCTTCGGGCTCGCGACGACGGCGATCAGCAGGTCCGCGCGGAACGGCTTCCCGTTGCGTTCGCCGGGCTCGCGCTCGGTTCCGGTGGCGGCGTCCAGCGCATCGCCCAGGCGAGCACGGTCGTCACCGCGCAGGATCAGCAGCCGCCAGGGTCGGAGGGCTTTGTGGTCTGCCACCGGCGTGACCGCCGCGAGCAATTCGCGCAGTTCGTCATCGGTGGGGGCACCCGGGCCCACCTTCGCGAGCGACCGTCGCATCGCCATCGCCTGGAGGACCGGATCGTCGAACGTCGCCATCCCTCCATCCTCGTCGCTTCCGAGGCGGGTGTCGCCGAGGCGGAGTAGCGTCCCGGTCATGACCTGGACCGCGCATCACCTGTCTCGCACGATCGAGTCTCCGCCTCGCGACGTGATCGCCTTCGCGGGTGACCCCGCGAACCTGCCGCGCTGGGCTGCGGGATTGAGCAGCGGCATCCGGAACGAGGGCGGTCGCTGGCTCGCGGAATCGCCGATGGGCGACATCGAGGTGTCGTTCCCGGGGCCGGTCGAGGCGGGCGTGCTCGATCACGATGTGGCCCTCCCCGACGGGACGGTCGTGCACAATCCGCTGCGCGTGCTGCGCAACGACGCCGGGAGCGAAGTGGTCTTCACGCTCTTCCGTCGCGACGGCGTCACGGACGTGGAGTTCGCCGAGGATGCCGCCGCGATCGAGGCGGACCTCGAGGCCCTGCGCGCGATCCTGGAGGGCTGACCGGCTCTTCCCGCGGCGCGGCGGCGGTGTTATCGTTCGTCTGAGTTATCAATCGATAACTGACGCACTCTTCCGGAGGTGCCGTCGACGATGACAGCCCCCACGACGTATCCCGATCTGGTCGCCGACCTCGAGCGCCGTCGCGCCGAGGCGGCGCGCGGCGGGCCCGAGCGGGCGCGCGAGCGGCACACGGCGCGCGGCAAACTCCTCGCCCGAGACCGCATCGACACCCTGCTCGACGTCGGCAGTCCCTTCCTCGAGGTCGGCGCGCTCGCCGGGCTCGACCTGTACGAGGACGACTGCCCCTCGGGTGGTGTCGTCGCTGGCATCGGACTGATCCACGGCCGGCATGTCATGGTCGTCGCCAACGACGCGACGGTGAAGGGCGGCACGTACTACCCGATCACCGTCAAGAAGCACCTCCGTGCGCAGGAGATCGCCACCGAGAACCGCCTGCCGTGCGTGTACCTCGTCGACTCGGGCGGTGCGTTCCTGCCGATGCAGGACGAGGTCTTCCCCGACCGCGACCATTTCGGGCGCATCTTTTACAACCAGGCACGGATGTCTCGAGACGGCATCCCGCAGATCGCAGCCGTCCTCGGGTCGTCGACCGCCGGCGGCGCGTACGTGCCGGCCATGAGCGACGAGACGGTCATCGTCCGGAATCAGGGCACGATCTTCCTCGGCGGCCCGCCGCTCGTGAAGGCGGCGACGGGCGAGGTCGTCTCGGCCGAGGACCTCGGGGGCGGCGACCTGCACACGAAGGTATCGGGCGTCACGGACCACCTCGCCGAGAACGACGAGCACGCGCTGCAGATCGTCCGCGACATCGTCGCGACGCTGCCGGCTCCGGCGCCGCTTCGCGAGCAGCCCGAGCCCGTGACGGCACCGGCGGCGGATCCGACGACCCTCGTCGATGTCGTGCCCGTGGAACTCACGACGCCCTACGACGCCCGAGCGATCGTCGATCGGCTCATCGACGCGGGCAGCTGGCACGAGTTCAAACGGGAGTACGGCGAGACGCTCGTCACCGGCTTCGCCCGCCTGCACGGGCACCGCGTCGGCATTCTCGCGAACAACGGCGTCCTGTTCGGGGAGTCGGCGCTGAAGGGAGCGCACTTCATCGAGCTGTGCGATCAACGCGGCATCCCGCTCGTGTTCCTGCAGAACATCACCGGGTTCATGGTCGGCCGCGAGTACGAGTCGGCCGGCATCGCCAAGCACGGCGCGAAGATGGTGAACGCCGTGGCGTGCGCCTCGGTGCCCAAGCTCACCGTCGTCGTCGGCGGGTCGTTCGGCGCCGGCACGTACTCGATGTGCGGCCGTGCCTACTCGCCGCGGTTCCTGTGGCTGTGGCCGGGAGCGCGGGTGTCGGTCATGGGCGGTCCGCAGGCGGCATCCGTCCTCTCCACCGTCCGCCGCGAGCAGATCGAAGCGCGCGGTGAGGAGTGGTCGGCGGACGACGAGGCGGCGTTCCAGGCGCCGATCCGTGCGCAGTACGAGGTGCAGGGCAGCCCGTACTACTCGACGGCGCGCCTCTGGGACGACGGCATCCTCGCCCCCGCCGAGACGCGCGACGCCCTCGGCCTCGCCCTGGACGTCTGCCTGCGGGCCCCCTTCGACGCGCCGGGCTACGGCGTCTTCCGGATGTGATGCGCATGTTCTACACCGTCCTGGTCGCGAACCGCGGCGAGATCGCCTGCCGCGTCATCCGCACACTGCGGGAGCTCGGCATCCGCTCGGTCGCCGTCTACAGCGACGCGGATGCCGGTGCCCGCCACGTCGCGCTCGCCGACGAGGCCGTGCGCCTCGGGCCCGCGCCCGCCGCGCTGAGCTACCTCGACATCGACGCGGTGATCGCCGCGGCCCGCGCCACCGGTGCGGAGGCGATCCACCCCGGCTACGGGTTCCTCTCCGAGAACACCGCCTTCGCCGCGGCGTGCGAGGGTGCCGGCATCGTTTTCATCGGACCGAGCGCCGACGCCATCCGCACGATGGGCGACAAGATCGGCGCGAAGCACGCCGTCGAGGCGCGCGGGGTCCCCACCGTGCCCGGCGTCGCCCGCGCCGGGATGACCGACGCCGAGCTCATCGCCGCGGCTCCGGAGGTCGGCTATCCGCTGCTCATCAAGCCGTCCGCAGGCGGCGGGGGCAAGGGCATGCACGTCGTGACGGATGCCGCGGACCTCCCCGCCGCGCTGGCCGCCGCGCGCCGCGAGGCGGGTGCGAGCTTCGGCGACGACACGCTGTTCCTCGAGCGCTACGTCGACACCCCGCGGCACATCGAGGTGCAGGTGCTCGCCGACGCGCACGGCACCGTCGTGCACCTCGGCGAGCGGGAGTGCTCGCTGCAGCGCCGGCACCAGAAGGTCATCGAGGAGGCCCCGTCGCCTCTCCTCGACGAGGCGACCCGCGCCCGGATCGGGCAGGCGGCGTGCGAGACGGCGCGGAGCGTCGACTACCGAGGTGCCGGGACGGTCGAGTTCATCGTCGCGGCAGACCGCCCCGACGAGTTCTTCTTCATGGAGATGAACACCCGACTGCAGGTCGAGCACCCCGTCACCGAGGAGGTCACCGGCATCGACCTCGTCGCCGCGCAGCTGCGGATCGCCGCGGGTGAGCCGCTCGGGTTCGGGCAGGACGACGTGACACTCACGGGCCACAGCATCGAGGCGCGCGTCTACGCCGAGGATCCGGCCGCCGGCTTCCTGCCGACCGGCGGGCACGTCGTGGCCGTGCGACACCCGGCTGGCCCCGGCATCCGGGTCGACAGTGCCCTCGCCGACGGACTCGACGTCTCGGTCGACTACGACCCGATGCTCGCGAAGGTCATCGCGACGGGTGCCACCCGCGACGAGGCGCGGCGCCGGCTCGTCGCGGCGCTCGGCGATACCGCCGTGCTCGGGTTCGAGACGAACATCCCGTTCCTGCGGGCGCTGCTCGAGCTGCCCGCCGTCGCCGCCGGCGACCTCGACACGGGGCTCATCGCGCGGGAGCTCGACGGGCTCGTCGCCGCCGACGGCGAGGCACCCTTCGCCGAAGCCGCCGTGCTGATGGATGCCGCGGTGCCGCGCACCGGCGATCCGTGGCGGCGCGCGGACGGCTGGCGTCTGGGCCCGCCCGCGCCGCGACGGTACCGGCTCGTGTCCGGCGGGCAGGAACGGACCGTGGAGCTGGTCGGCGACCGGGTGATCGTCGACGGCGCGGCGGCCCCGGCATCCGTCCGTCCTGCCGGGGACCGGGTTGTCGTGCGGATCGGCGACCGGAACGTCTCGCTCGTCGCGGCGGTCGACGGCGACATCGTCTGGTTCTCGACGGGCGGACGCGCGCACGAGGTGCGGCGCGTGCGGCTCGACCATCGCCGCGACGCGGATGCGTCCGCCGTACCCGAACTCGTCTCGCCCATGCCCGGTGTGGTCGTGATGACCTCGGTCGCCGACGGGGCCGAGGTCGCCGCCGGTGACGCGGTGGTGGTCGTCGAAGCGATGAAGATGGAACATGTGGTGAGAGCGGAGGTCGCGGGCACCGTGGCGCTGCGCGTCGCGACCGGCGACAGCGTCGGCCGCGGGCAGACCCTGGCCGTCGTGACCCCGACCCCGACCCCGGAGGAGGACGCATGAGCGAGGAGACTCCGCGGCGCATCGTGCAGCGCGGACTGTACTTCGACGAGCTCGAGGAGGGCGCGGTCTACGTCCACAGCCCGGGCCGTACCGTGACCGAGGCCGACAACGTGCTGTTCACGACGCTCACGATGAACACGCAGTCGCTGCACCTGGATGCCGCGTGGTCGGAGCAGACCGAGTTCGGCGACCGGCTGGTCAACAGCATGTTCACCCTGTCGACCCTCGTCGGGCTGTCGGTCGCGCAGCTCACGCAGGGGACGATCGTCGCGAACCTCGGCTTCTCGGAGGTGAGCTTCCCGGCGCCCGTCCGCCACGGCGACACGCTCTACGCCGAGACCGTCGTCGCCTCGAAACGGGGATCGCGCTCGCGGCCGGGCCAGGGCGTCGTTGAGTTCGTGCACACGATGCGCAATCAGCACGACCAGGTCGTCGCGACCGCCCGCCGCTCGACCCTCATGCGGATGTCGCCGGGAGCGCCGGCATGAGCCTGGGCCCTGCGCTGCTGTTCTGCCCTGCCGACCGACCCGAGCGGTACGCGAAGGCGCTCGCCGTGGCCGATGCCGTGATCCTCGACCTCGAGGACGCCGTCGCGCCGGCCGACAAAGCCGGCGCCCGCGAGGCGCTCGCCGCGGCGGACGTCGACGCGGCGCGCGTGATCGTGCGCGTGAATCCGGCATCCACTCCCGAACTCGAGCGCGACCTGGCGGCGCTGCAGGGCACGGGGTTCCGCCGGTTGATGCTCGCGAAGGCCGAGGAGACCGCCGAGGTCGACGGGCTCGACGGGTACCGGGTCATCGCGCTGTGCGAGACGCCGCGCGGGGTCGAGAACGCGGGTACGCTCGCGCGGCATCCGCTCGTCGATGGGCTCATGTGGGGCGCCGAGGACCTCATCGCCGGGATCGGCGGGCGCTCGAGCCGCTTCGAGGACGGCCGGTACCGCGACGTCGCGCGCTACGCCCGCTCGCGCGTGCTGATCGCCGCGGCCGTTGCCGGGATCGACGCGGTCGACGCGGTCCACCTCGACATCACCGACACCGCCGGGCTCGAGGACGAGGCGCGGGATGCCGCGGCCTCGGGGTTCGCGGCGACCGCCTGCATCCATCCGTCCCAAGTCGAGGTGATCCGCCGCGCCTACGCGGCGACGCCCGAGGAGCTCGAGTGGGCCGACGCTGTGCTCGACGAGGCGACGCGGCAGCCCGGGGTGTTCCGGTTCCGCGGGCAGATGATCGACGAGCCGGTGCTGCGGCAGGCCCGGCGGGCGCTGTCGCGATGACCACCTGGCGGGCGACGCAGAAGGCGAACCGGCGCGCGGAGCTCATGACCTCGGCGGCGCGGCTGTTCGCGGAGCGCGGGTTCGCGGCCGTGTCGACCGGAGACCTCGGCGATGCGGTCGGGATGAGCGGCCCCGCGCTGTACCGGCACTTCGCGAGCAAGGAGGCGCTGCTGTGCGACCTGCTGGTCGATGCGAGCGAACGACTGCTCGAGGGTGGGCGAGGGCTCACGTCGTCCGGCGGCGGGCCGCGGGAGGTCTTCGACGCGCTCATCGCCTTCCACCTCGACTTCGCCACGAGCGACGCGAACGTCATCCGCGTGCAGGATCGCGAGCTGGCGAACCTCCCCGCGGACGTCAACCAGCGGGTGCGCCGGTTGCAGCGCGAGTACGTCCGGGAATGGGATCGGCCGCTCGCCGCGCTCCGCCCGGACCTCGACGACGCCGAGCGCGAGACCCGGCTGCTCGCCGCGTTCGGGCTGTTGAACTCGACGCCGCACTCGGCCGCGCCCAGCGGCGAGCGGGCGGGCGGCATCCTGGCCGGGATGGCTCGCCGCGCACTGCTCGACGACTGACGCGCGCCGCGATGACAGGATGAGGGGATGCCGCACACCATCGTCCTCACCGGTGCCGGGTCGGGCATCGGGCAGCTCCTCGCCCAGCGTCTGACCGAGCGCGGCGACCGCCTCGTCCTCGTCGCGCGGGATGCTTCGCGGGCCGAGGACCTCGTCGCCGAGCACCCCGGCGCCGGCGCGATCGTCGCCGACCTCGCGCGGCCCGAGTCGCTCGCGGCGGCGGTCGCGGCATCCGATCCCCCCGACGAGGTCGACGCGATCGTGCACGCCGCGGGCATCGTCGACCTCGGGCACGTCGCCGATCTGACGGTGCAGTCGTGGCAGGACCAGCTCGCCGTCAACCTCGTCGCGCCGGCGGAGCTGACGCGCCTGCTGCTGCCGCGCGTGCGCGCCGCGCGCGGACAGGTGCTGTTTGTGAACTCCGGCGCGGGGCTCACCGCCCACCCGCAGTGGGCCGCCTACGCCGCGTCGAAACACGGGCTCAAGGCCCTCGCCGACGCGCTCCGCGGCGAGGAGGCCGAGCGCGGCGTGCGGGTGACGACCGTCTACCCCGGCCGCACCGCCACGCCGATGCAGGCGCAGGTCCACGCGCAGGAGGGCAAGGACTACGACGCGGATGCCTGGATCCAGCCGGCATCCGTCGTCACCGCCGTCCTCACCGCCCTCGACCTGCCCCCCGACGCCGTCATCACCGACCTGTCGGTGAAGCCCGGCCCGCGCTGACGATGTTTCGGATGGCGACGGTGGCGGATGCCGCGGCGATCGCCGCGATCCACGTCGCATCGCGCGCCGCGTACTACGGCGAGCACCTCGACCCGGCCGAGGCGGCGCGCGACCGGCAGCCGATGTGGCGGCGGCTCGTCGCCGAGGACGGGCGGGTCACCGTCGTCGCTGAGGACGAGGGGCCGACGGGGTTCCTGCACGTGCGGCTCGGGGATACCGTCGAGCTGGTGAGCCTGTACGTCCTGCCGGACCTCTTCGGGCGGGGGATCGGGTCGGCCCTCCACGAGCGGTTCGACGAGATCTGCGGCGGTCGCCCGGCCGAGCTCGAGGTGTGGGACGGCAACGCGCGCGCGAAGGCCTTCTACGCCGCGCGCGGCTGGCGGGCGACCGACCGCACGCGTGACGGCGTCACCGGCATCCCGTTCGTCACCTGGTGCCTCGGCGACTGACGCGCCGGGTTCGCCTGTGATGTGCCGAGTGCAGGTTCAGCCCCGCATCCGGGGATGTTCGGGGTCTGCCGGGGCTACTCAACCTGCACTCGGCACACGCGCGAGCAACCGCGCGCCGCTCAGACGGCCTGCGGGTTCGCCAGCACGCCCTCGAAGACGGCCTCGGCCGCGCCGATGAGCAACCGATGCTCGGCGAGGGCGGCGGGCAGGATCTGCAGATCCTCCCCGCAGGCCGGCATCGCCTGTGCCCGCACGGCCTGCAGGAGCGCATCGACGTCGAGCTCCGCGAGGACCGCGAGGAACCCGCCCAGTACGATCGCCGACGGGTTCAGGACGTTGACCGCGTTCGCGAGAGCGGTGGCGAGGATGCGGCGCTGTCGGTCGACCTCTCCCGCGACAGACGGGGTGTCGGCGTGCGCTGCAAGGGCGTCGGCGAGCTCACGGTCGTCGCCGCGGATCAGTCCCACGACCGACAGCAGGCGCGCGCGGCTGACCTCGTCCTCGAGCACACCGTCGCGGGCGCGGCGGTCGGCGAGGGTCGCGATGCCGGGCCGGTTCTGCCCGAACTCCCCGGCGTAGCCGCCGGCGCCGACCACCGGCATCCCGTTCACGATGATCCCGCCGCCGATGCCGCTCGCGCCGCCGTTGAGGTAGACCGCGTGGTCGATGCCGCGCGCGGCGCCGAACAGGTGCTCGGCGATGGTGCCGAGGGTCGCGTCGTTGCCGACGACGACGGGGATGCCGGTGGCCCCCGCGACGAGGTCTCGGAGCGGCACGTCGACCCAGCCCAGGTGGGGTGCGTCGCGGACGAGGCCGTCTTCGATGCGGACGAGCCCCGGGACCGCCAGGCCGACGCCCAGGATGCGGGAGCCCGCGAGTTCTGCGGAGCGCCACGCGGAGATCTGCTCGGCGATGAGCTCCGCGGTCCGTTCGGGCGTGAGCAGATGGTCCTGCGGCAGGACCACGACGGCGCGGATGTCGCGGTCGAGGCCGACGGCGGCGATCTCGAGCGCATCGACCTCGGGGTTGACGGCGATCGCGACGACGGCGGGGTCGACGGCGACGACGGGGGAGGGGCGTCCCACGCGGTGGGACGGGTCGGGAGCGCGCTCGGCGACGAGACCGAACGACACGAGCGTGCCGACGAGGTCGGCGACGGTCGAGCGGTTGAGTCCGGTCGACTCGGTGAGGGCGGCACGCGACTGCGGCCCCTCGCGGTGCACGATGCGGAGGATGCTGCCCAGGTTCGCGCGCCGCACGGATTCGACGGTTCGCCCCTGATCGGTCACGGACCCCACGATAGCCACCGAAAGGGGTTTGTCGCCGCGGCGCGCCTGGTATACGTTGCTGACAACAACATTTTGTCCGGCTCGCGAAGGAGCGTCATGGTCACCCCCACCCCCGCAGACAAGTTCAGCTTCGGACTGTGGACCGTCGGCTACAACGGCACCGACCCGTTCGGCGGCCCCACCCGTCCCCCGCTCGACGTCGTCCACGCGGTCGAGAAGCTCGCCGAGTTCGGCGCGTACGGTCTCACCTTCCACGACGACGACCTGTTCGCCTTCGGGTCGAGCGACACCGATCGTCAGCGCGAGATCGACCGCCTGAAGGGCGCCCTCGACGCGACCGGCATGATCGTCCCGATGGTGACGACCAACCTCTTCAGCGCACCCGTCTTCAAGGACGGCGGCTTCACCGCGAACGACCGCGACGTGCGACGGTTCGCCTTGCGCAAGGTCTTCCGTCAGCTCGACCTCGGCGCCGAGCTCGGCGCCAAGACGTTCGTCATGTGGGGCGGCCGCGAGGGCGCCGAGTACGACTCCGCCAAGGACGTCCGCCAGGCGCTCGAGCGCTACCGCGAGGCCGTGAACCTGCTCGGCGACTACGTCACCGACAAGGGCTACGACATCCGCTTCGCGATCGAGCCGAAGCCGAACGAGCCCCGCGGCGACATCCTGCTGCCCACGCTCGGCCACGCGATCGCGTTCATCGACTCGCTCGAGCGCTCCGAGCTGTTCGGCGTGAACCCCGAGGTCGGCCACGAGCAGATGGCGGGCCTGAACTTCACCGCCGGCATCGCCCAGGCGCTGTACCACGGCAAGCTCTTCCACATCGATCTCAACGGCCAGCGCGGCATCAAGTACGACCAGGACCTCGTGTTCGGTCACGGCGACCTGCACAACGCGTTCTCGCTCGTCGACCTGCTCGAGAACGGCGGCCCCGGCGGCGTCCCGGCGTACGACGGCCCGCGTCACTTCGACTACAAGCCGAGCCGCACCGAGGACGAGACCGGCGTCTGGGAATCCGCCGCCGCGAACATGCGCACCTACCTCCTCCTCAAGGAGCGCGCGCAGGCGTTCCGCGCCGACCCCGAGGTGCAGGAGGCGCTCGCCGCGGCGAAGGTCGACGACCTGTCGACTCCGACGCTGAACCCCGGCGAGAGCTACGACGACTTCCTCGCCGACCGGTCGGCCTACGAGGACTTCGACGCCGGTGCCTACCTCGGCGGCAAGGGCGCCGGGTTCGTCCGCCTGCAGCAGCTGGCGACCGAGCACCTGCTGGGCGCGCGCTGACGTGACGCTCGTGATGGGCGTCGACTCCTCGACGCAGTCCTGCAAGGTCGTCATCGTCGACGCCGCGACCGGAGCGATCGTCCGCTCCGGTCGCGCGTCGCACCCCGACGGCACGTCGGTCGATCCCGAGGCCTGGTGGTCGGCCCTGCAGGGCGCGATCGCGGATGCCGGAGGCCTCGACGACGTCGCGGCGTGGTCGATCGGGGGCCAGCAGCACGGCATGGTCGCGCTTGACGCCTCGGGCGCCGTGGTGCGCGACGCGCTGCTGTGGAACGACACGCGCTCGGGGCAGGCGGCATCCGATCTCACGATCGAGTTCGGCGCCGAGGAACTCGCGCAGCGCACGGGACTCGTGCCGGTCGCGTCGTTCACGGTCACCAAGCTGCGGTGGTTGCGGGACGCGGAGCCCGGCAACGCCGCCCGGGTCGCCGCCGTCGCGCTGCCGCACGACTGGCTGACGTGGCGCCTGCGGGGCTTCGGGCCGGAGCGCCCGGACCTCGACGAGCTCGTCACCGACCGCTCGGACGCCTCGGGCACCGGCTATTGGGACCCCGCGTCGGGCGAGTACGACCGCGAGCTGCTCGCGGCCGCGCTCGGCCACGACGCGATCCTGCCGCGGGTGCTCGGTCCCCTCGAGTGGGTGACGGATGCCGGCGGTCGCCGCGTCGGCCCTGGTGCGGGCGATAACGCGGGAGCCGCTCTCGGTGTCGGGGCGACGGCGGGCGACGTCGTCGTGTCGATCGGCACGTCGGGCACGGTCTTCGCCGTCAGCGACACCCGCACGATCGATCCGACCGGCACGGCGGCGGGCTTCGCCGACGCGACCGGCCGGTTCCTGCCGCTCGTCGCGACGCTCAACGCCGCGCGGGTGCTCGACGCGACCGCCCGTCTGCTCGGCGTCGACCACGACGGTCTCACCGAGCTCGCCGCGGCAGCCGAACCCGGCGCCGGCGGCGTCGTGCTCGTGCCGTGGTTCGAGGGGGAGCGGACGCCCAATCTGCCGACCGCGCGCGCGTCGATCGACGGGCTGTCGCTCGTGAACACGACGCGCGAGAATCTCGCCCGGGCCGCAATCGAGGGCATGCTCGCGGGACTCGCGACCGGCCTCGACGCGATCCGGGGCCTCGGAGTCACCGCCGAGCGCGTGCTGCTCGTCGGCGGTGCGGCCCGGAATGCGGCGGTCGCCGCCGTCGCTGCGCAGGTGTTCGACGTGCCCGTGGCGGTCCCCGCTCCCGGGGAGTACGTCGCGCAGGGCGCGGCGCGTCAGGCGGCGGCAGTGCTGGCGGGTGCGTGGCCGGCTTGGGCCGTCGCGATGGACCGGGAGGCGGCATCCGACCCCCGTCCGGAGGTTCGCGAGCGCTACGACGCCGTGGCCTCGAGGCGGGCGGAGGAGGCCCGATGACCCGTCGCGCGCTCATCGTCCGCGGCGGGTGGGACGGACACCACCCGATCGCCGCGACGGACATGTTCGTGCCGTTCCTCGAGCAGAACGGCTTCGAGGTCGCCATCGAGGAGTCGAACGACGTCTACGCCGACGCCGAGCGGATGTCGGGGGTCGACCTCATCGTGCAGGCGGTGACCATGTCGTCGATCTCGGACGATGCCGTCCGCGGTCTGCGAGCGGCGGTCGAGGCGGGGGCGGGACTGGCCGGGTGGCACGGCGGCATCGCGGATTCGTACCGGAACAGCTCCGACTACCTGCAGCTCGTCGGGGGTCAATTCGCGACCCATCCCGGGCGCCACCCCGAGGACAGACCGGGAGACGAGCGCGACAACTACCTCGACTACACGGTCCAGATCACGGGTCTCGGGCGCGACCACGAGATCACGGCCGGCATCGAGGACTTCACGCTGCACACCGAGCAGTACTGGGTGCTCCACGACGACCTCATCGACGTCCTCGCGACCACGACGCACCCCACGCAGGAGTACCACCCCTGGCGCCGGCCGATCGTGAGTCCCGCGGTCTGGACCCGGCTGTGGGGCGAGGGGCGCGTCTTCGTCGCGACGCCGGGCCACACGCCCGAGGTCCTCGCCGATCCGAACATCCGCACCATCGTCGAAAGGGGCCTGCTGTGGGCAGCCCGCACGCCGTAGGGATCGTCGGTCTCGGCGTCATCTCGAGTCAGTACCTCGACCTGTTCGCGCAGAGCTCGTCGATCCGGGTCGCCGCGGTCGCCGACCTGCGGCCCGATCGCACGGCGGAGGTCGCCGCCGGCATCCCCGGCGCGCGAGCGCTGACGGTCGACCAACTCATGGCCGTCTCCGAGGTGCAGACCGTCGTCAACCTGACCGTGCCCGCCGCGCACGCGCAGGTCGCGCACGCCGCGATCGCCGCAGGAAAATCGGTCCACGGCGAGAAGCCGCTCGCACTGAGCGTCGCAGAAGGGCAGGCGGTGATGGATGCCGCGACCGCTGCCGGCGTGCACGTCTCGGCCGCGCCCGACACGGTGCTCGGCACCGGCATCCAGACCGCCCGTCGCCTCATCGACGACGGGGCGATCGGGCGGCCGGTCGCGGCCAGCGCGACGTGGGTGTCGCCGGGTCACGAGCTGTGGCATCCCGCCCCCGGGTTCTACTACGCACCCGGCGGGGGACCGCTGTTCGATATGGGGCCGTACTACCTGACGAGCCTCGTCCACCTGTTGGGACCGGTCGTCGCCGTCACCGGGGCCGCCCGCCGGGCCCGCGCCGAGCGCACCATCGCGACGGGACCGCGTGCCGGCGAGCGGATCCAGGTCGAGGTCGACACGCATGTGAGCGGGCTGCTCGAGCACGCGGGCGGGGCGGTGTCGACCCTCGTCACGAGCTTCGACGCCGTGAGAACCGCCGCCCCGCCGATCGAGGTGCACGGCGAGCGGGGCTCGCTGTCGGTGCCCGATCCGAACATGTTCGACGGCGAGGTCCGCCTCGCGGCGCTCGGCGAGGGCGACTGGCGGCCGGTTCCGGCCTCGGCAGGCTACGAGAGTTCCGGCCGGGGGATCGGTCTGATCGACGCGGTCTCGTCCGGAGGAGCCGGTCGAGCCGGCGGCGCGGTCGCGCTCCACGTCCTCGACGTCATGGAGAGCCTCCTGCGCTCCTCCGCCGAGGGGCGACGTCTCGAGATCGGCACGACGGTGGAGCGGCCGTCCCTGGTCCCGCTCACCGCTGCTGCGGACTGGACGCGCCTCGGCGACTGATCCGCCCTGCCCTCGCGAACGCCGCCCCGCCGACAGGCCGGGGCGGCGTTCGCGTGTGACCGGAACGGATGTTTGACGGGTCCGCCCCCGCGCGTTATCTTCATATCGAAGCGGTTCGACGCCCGTCGCGGAAGCGCTTCGATCACGAAGGAGTGAGATGACCCGGCACACGCGTGAGCGCCTCGAACGGCGCGACCGATGACACAGCAAGCGATCGTCACCGAGGTTGCGGCTACCACGATCGAAGAGAAGACGCCTCCGCGCGCGGAACGCCGGGTCTCCAAGAACCGCCGCTCGTTCCGGATGTTCCTGTGCATCGTCCCTTTCCTGGTGCTCGTCTTCCTCTTCTCCTACTTCCCGCTCTACGGCTGGATCTACTCGCTGTACGACTACCGCCCGGCGCTCGGGCTCGCCGGCAGCGACTTCGTCGGGCTGCAGTGGTTCCAGCTCCTCGTGAGCTCGCCGACGCAGGTCGCGCAGGTCGGGCAGGTCCTCGCCAACACGCTGGCGATCAGCTTCCTCGGCATCGCCACCTCGGTCCTGCCGCTGGCGTTCGCGATCTTCCTCAACGAGATCCGGGCGCCCTGGTTCCGCAACGCCGTCCAGACGCTGACGACCCTCCCGAACTTCATCTCATGGGTCCTCGTCTACATGATCGCCTTCTCGCTCTTCTCGAGCTCGGGGCTCGTCAACGGCGTGCTGAGCGACGCGGGTCTCATCACGACGCCGGTGAAGTTCCTCGACACCGATCAGAACGTCTGGCTCACGATGACTCTGTGGTCGGTCTGGAAGGGGCTCGGCTGGGGCGCGATCATCTACCTCGCTGCGATCGCCGGCATCGATCAATCGCTGTACGAGTCGGCGGAGATCGACGGCGCAGGGCGATTCCAGAAGATGTGGTACATCACGGTGCCGCAGCTCATGCCGACCTACCTCGTCCTGCTGCTCCTGTCGATCGCGAACCTGCTCAACAACGGCATGGAGCAGTACTTCGTCTTCCAGAACGCCTTCAACAAGGAGTACATCCAGGTCCTCGACCTGTACGTCTACAACATCGGCATGACGGGCAACAACCTGTCCATGGCGACGGCGATCGGCATGCTCAAGAGCCTCATCTCCGTCATCCTCCTGTTCACCGTCAACGGCATCGCCAAGCGCGTCCGCGGCGAATCCATCGTCTGAGGCAGGAGCTCGCACATGGTCACCACGACTCCCACCCGCCGCCGCGCCGTGCGGCGCGACGCCGATCTGTCGGGCCGCGTCGTCTTCGCGATCGTCAACTACTCGGTGTTCCTGGCGCTCGCCTTCGTCTGCGCCTACCCGTTCTACTACCTGATCATCAACTCGATCAGCTCGAACGACCTCGCCGCGCTCGGCCAGGTCCGGTGGCTGCCCACCGGCATCCACCTCTCCAACTACGAGCAGGTCTTCCAGCTCGGCGGGCTCACGCAGGCCGCGATCGTCTCGGTCGGCCGCACGGTCCTCGGCACGGTCGCAGCCGTCCTCGCGTCCGCCTTCCTCGGGTTCATGTTCACCCAGAGTCGGATGTGGGGGCGCCGGTTCTGGTACCGCTTCGTCATCATCACGATGTACTTCAGCGCGGGCCTCATCCCGGTGTTCATCATCATCCGGAACCTCGGATTGACGAACAACTTCTGGGTCTACGTGCTGCCGTTCGTCGTGCAGCCGTTCTTCATCATCCTCGTGAAGACGTACGTCGAGGCGATGCCCAGCGAACTGCAGGAGGCCGCCGAGATGGACGGCGCGAACATCCTGCAGATCTTCTTCCGGGTGTACCTGCCCAACATGACGCCGATCCTCGCGACCGTGGCCATCTTCTCGGCCGTCGCGCAGTGGAACAGCTTCCAGGACACCCTCATCTACATCACCGATCAGAGCCTCTACACCCTGCAGTACCTGCTCTACATGTTCATCAACCAGGCCAACAGCCTGGCTCAGGCCATGCAGAACGGCGGCAACATCAGCTCGATCGTCGACGCGGCCACGAGTCAGACGCCGACCTCGATCCGGATGACGATCTCGGTCATCGTCATCCTGCCCATCATCTTCGTCTACCCGCTGTTCCAGCGCTTCTTCGTCAAGGGCATCATGCTCGGCGCGGTCAAGGGCTGAACCCGACCATCACGGTCACACCACCGAGAGGAAAGCAATGAAGCTATCACGCAAGGCCATCGGCGCCGTCGCCGCTCTGGCGACGGTCGGGCTGCTGAGCGCCTGCACCGGCCCGGCTCCCACCGAGAAACGCGAGGAGATCACCGCGTTCCCGACCTCGTGGGACGAGCCCATCACGATCGACGTCTTCGACGGCCTCGCCAACTACATGGGGATGCAGGAGGGGTGGTTCGGCGACCTCGTCGAGAAGAAGTTCAACATGAAGCTGAACATCATCGCCCCCAACGTCGCCGGCGGCGGCGACACCCTCTTCAACACGCGCGTCACAGCGGGCGACCTCGGCGACCTCATCATCACCGACAAGGGTCAGCGCCTCGAGGAGCTCCGCGAGGGCGGTCTGCTCCTCGATTCGGCGAGCTTCTACCCGGCCATGAAGAACGTCGGCCGCTTCGACGCCGCCGTCGACAAGATCAACGAGGGCGCCGACGGCACGTACGCCTTCCCGTCGCAGGTCTCCTCCCTGAAGCCCACCGAGCCCTCCGAGGGCCTGGACCCGACGTTCGGCCCGTACCTGCGCTGGGACCTCTACAAGGAGGCCGGCTACCCCGAGATCGGCACGCTCGAAGACCTCCTCCCGGTGTTGAAGAAGATGCAGGATGCCGAGCCCACCGCCCCCAACGGGCAGAAGACCTACGCGGTCTCGCTGTTCAAGGACTGGGACGGCAACATGCTGAACAACGCCAAGCAGCCCACCACCTACTTCGGCTTCGACGAGGTCGGCTTCGCGCTCGCCAAGGGTGACGGCTCCGAGTTCGAGGGCATCCTCGACGAGGACGGGCAGTACGTCCGCGCGCTGCGCTTCTTCCACGAGGCGAACGAGCTCGGCATCCTCGACCCCGACTCGACGACGCAGAACTACGACACCCTGTGGAACAAGTACCAGAACGGTCAGGTGCTCTTCTCGTTCTGGCCGTGGCTCGGACAGGCCGCGTACAACACCGACAAGAACGTCGACGAGGGTCGCGGCTTCATGATGGCCCCCATGGACGACATGAAGGTCTTCTCGTACGGCGCCGAGGCTTACGGCGGCAAGCAGGTGTTCGCGATCGGCGCCAAGGCCGAGGACCCCGAGCGCATCGCGGCGTTCGTCGACTGGCTCTTCTCGCCCGAGGGTGCGCTCGCCAACAACAGCCAGACGCAGGGCGCCGCCGGCCCCGAGGGTCTCACGTGGGAGCTCAACGCCGACAAGGAGCCCGCGCTCACCGACCTGGGCCACAAGGTCTTCTTCGA
The DNA here is from genome assembly GCF_900102005.1 of Microbacterium sp. LKL04. Classification (NCBI taxonomy): domain Bacteria; kingdom Bacillati; phylum Actinomycetota; class Actinomycetes; order Micrococcales; family Microbacteriaceae; genus Microbacterium; species Microbacterium sp. LKL04. The sequence continues at coordinate 2,839,354 of NZ_LT627736.1, forward strand.
GGGTGACGCCGAGGTTCCGGCCGAATGGGGTGGCGGCACCTACATCGACGGCGCCTCGCAGCTGAACATCAGCGCCGTGCTGCCGATCGACACCGATCCGAACACCGGCTTCCCCTACAGCTACAAGATGTGGCCGAGCTACCAGGCGGAGACGAGCAACCCGCTCACCGACGACTGGACCGCGAAGATGGGTGCTCCGACGACGATGGACTACCTCCGGGACAACGACCAGCTCATGGTCGGCGCCGGCGCGAGCTTCACCGCACCGACCGACTCCTCCGAGATCGAGACGCTCCGCAACCAGGTCAAGGCGACCATCGTCCAGACCTCGTGGCAGATGGTCTTCGCCGAGAGCGATGCGCAGTTCGACTCGCTGCTGGCCTCGATGCAGGAGACCGCGAAGGGCCTGGGCTACGACAAGGTCCTCGAGGTCGACATGGCCAACGCCGAATCGCAGGATGCCGCCCGCAAGGCGGTCGCGGCGGAGTTCGGCGACTGACCGCACCCCGCACGTAGGAAGGGCCCCGTCGGTGATCCGGCGGGGCCCTTGCCGTTGCGTCTCAGGCGGCGGTGCCGGAGCGGCGCCGGTAGATGCTCCGGAAGAGGAACGCGCAGCCGTAGGCGCCGACGGAGAATCCGATCGTGGCCACCAGGAACAGGGTGGGCGGGAAGACGATGACGAGGCACACGACGGTGACGGGGATCAAGAGGAGGGCGAGCGTGCGCAGCGGTTCCGCAGCGGGTAGGAGCAGGGCGTTCTTCAGCGTCTGCCGGAACGGCGCCCGGTAGGCGGCGACGAGCCCCATGGCGTGGATGAAGGCGGCGACGGCGTACGCCGCTCCGGCGAACGCGAGGGCGGCGAGGCCGGTGAGGAGCGGCTCGGGTGCCGACAGCCAGAAGACGCCGCTGAAGGCGAGCGCGACGCTCGCGGTCAGCAGGATGAGGCTGAGCCCGGTTGCGGGCAGGAAGTTCCGCACCAGCGCCGGCAGGAAGTCGCGCAGGGGGCGGCCGCCCTCCTCATCGGCGTAGCGTCGCGTGACCTCCAGGAGCGCACTCGTCGATGCTCCGATCGTCACGATCGGTACGCAGCACAGGAGGAAGAGGATGTTGAGGGCGACGAACTCGAGGAACGACGACAGACCTTGGACGGCGCGATTCTCGGGATCGATCTTCATGTCTCAGACCGTCGCCGGTTCCGTCGGTGCGAGCGCGAATCGAGGCGCGAGGAGCTCAGGGCCGAGCGGCCGCTCGCCGCGGATCGCGGCGAGCAGGGTACGGGCGCCGGCCGCGCCGAGCTCTTCGGCGGGGAGATCGATGACGTCCGAGACCCCCGGCACGTGGAGCGCCAGTTCGGCAGGGCTCAGGGCGACGATCTCGACGAGTCCGGCGGAGGCGGAACCCATGAGTCGTGCCGCGACGAAGGGCAGCGCCGCCTCGTTGTGCACGAACAACGCCGTCGTCTCCGGAGACTCCGCGAGCACGGCGTCGACGACCTCGGTCGCACCGGGCCCCGCGGGGCAGGGGAGGACGGTCGCCGTGAGCCCCACCTCGCGGCTGCGGGCGAGGAACCCGCGTGTCAGGCGGTCCGAGTACGACGTGTGCCGCGCCTGCACCTGCGGCGGAGCGCCGAGGAGGGTGACAGTGCGGTGGCCGCGTTCAGCGAGACGCTCGGCGGCGAGGCGGCCGGCGGCCTCGAAGTCGAAATCGACGCAGATGAGCTGGTCGGCTGCGTCGGGAAGGCCGATGAGGACGCTCGGGATGCTGAGGTCGGCGAGCGAGCCGACGCGCGGATCGCTCGTCTCGACGTCGAGGATCAGCACACCGTCGACCATGCCCGCCCGTGCGGCGCGTTCGACTCCGGCGGCGTCGTCGCTCGTGAGCAGCAGGATGTCGTGGTGGTGCAGACGTGCCTCTTTGAGGGCTCCCGCGACGACCTGCATGACGACGTGGACGTCGACGCCGGCGCGGATGGGGGCTTGGAGCCCCAAGATGCTCGTCGATCGTGACGCGAGCGAACGGGCGCTGGCCTGCGGGCTGTAGGAGAGGTCGGCCATCGCCTGCTCGACGCGGTCGCGCGTCTCCTGCGAGATGGTGCGTTTGCCGCTCATCACGTAGGACACCGTCGAGATCGAGACCCCCGCGGCCTGAGCCACGTCGGCGATCGTGGTCATGGACCCTCCTTCTCCGGCGATGTCGACCTCGACACCGCGGATGGATCGAGCGTATCGGCTGGTCTGACGCCTCGAACGCTGCCCTGCCGACCGATGGACACGGTCGTGATCGCTAGTATAGGTTGAGATCGTTGAAGCGCTTCGACACTGTCGTCCACATCCGCTGAAAGGCCCGTCCGGTCATGACCTCTGCCTCCCGTTCGGCCTTCGCATCCCTGTCGGCCGAGCGCGGCATCCTCTTCGGCGGAGACTACAACCCCGAGCAGTGGTCGCCCGAGGTCTGGCGCGAGGACGTCGCCCTCATGCAGCGCGCCGGCGTGAACCTCGTCACGGTCGGCGTCTTCAGCTGGGCGGAGCTCGAACCGACCCCCGGGGCGCGGGAGTTCGCCTGGCTCGACGAGGTCCTGGACCTGCTCCACGCCGGCGGGATCGCCGTCGACCTCGCGACGCCGACGGCCTCACCGCCGCCGTGGCTCGGGGTCCGGCATCCCGAGACACTTCCCGTCGACCGTGACGGCGTGCGACTGGTCGCCGGCTCGCGCAACCAGTTCTCCCCGTCCTCGCGGGTGTACCGCGAGGCGGCGCGCGCGATCACAGCGGACCTCGCGTCGCGCTACGCGAACCACCCGGCCGTCCGGATGTGGCATGTCGGCAACGAGTACGGGCAGATCGACCACGGCGACGAGGCGGCGCGGGCCTTCCGCGAATGGCTGCTGCGCCGGTACGGCTCGATCGACGAGATCAACCGCGCGTGGGGCACCGCGTTCTGGGCGCAGCGCTATGCGGACGTCGCCGAGATCCTGCCGCCGCGCCGCGCGCCGTACCTCATCAACCCGACGCAGTCGCTCGACTTCCGCCGGTTCACCTCCGACGAGCTCCGCGACTGCTACCGAGAGCTCCGCGACACCATCCGGGGCGCCGGGGCCACCCAGCCGATCACGACCAACTTCATGGGCGCGTTCGCGCACGTCGACTACTGGTCGTGGGCGGACGACGTCGACGTCGTGAGCGACGACCAGTACCCCGACCCCGCCGACCCCGACAGCCCGCTCGACATGGCCTTCGTGCAGGACCTCATGCGCGGTCTCGGCGACGGCCGGCCGTGGGTACTGATGGAACAGGCGATCAGCGCCGTCCAGTGGCGCCCGCACAACCTCCCGAAGACGCCCGCGCGGGCGCGCCTCGACACCCTGCAGGCGGTCGCGCGCGGTGCCGACGGTATCTGCTTCTTCCAGTGGCGACAGTCCTCGGCCGGGGCCGAGCGCTTCCACTCCGCGATGCTGCCCCACGCCGGCGCCGACACGGAGGTCTTCGAGGGTGTCTGCCGCCAGGGTCGCGAGCTCGAGCGACTTCGGCCCGTGGTGGGCGGCCGCGTCGCCGCGCGCACCGCGGTGCTCTTCGACTGGCCGTCGTGGTGGGCCTCGGACGAACCTGCGCGTCCGACGGCCCGCTTCGACGGTCTCGATCAGATGCGTCGGTGGTACCGCCCGTTGTGGCGGCGCGGCATCCCCGTCGACGTCGTCCGATTCGGTGCCGACCTCAGCGCCTACGACGTCGTGCTCTTGCCGCATGGGTACGTCCTTCGCCCCGACGACGCGGCCCGCCTGACCGAGGCCGCAGCCCGCGGCGCCCAGGTCGTCGTCGGCCCGTTCAGCGGCGTCGCCGACGAGCACGGGCACATCCTCACGGGTCGCTCGCCCGTGCTCCTGCGCGAGATGCTCGGCGTCAGCGGCGAGGAGTGGGCCGGGCTCCCCGACGACGGCGTCGCCGTCGCCTCTGCTGACGGGCGGTGGGCGGCATCGCTCGCTCACACCCTCGGCGAGAAGCTGCGCACCGACGGTGCCGACGTTCTGGCGAGTTTCGCTTCAGGGGATCTCGCGGGGCGTCCGGTCGTCACGCGGAACGGGACCGCTTGGTACGTGGGCGCCGTGCTGGCGGACGATCTGCTCGACGCGATCGTCGCCGAGGCCCTGGATGCCGCAGGTGTCGCCGGCGCGCTCGCCGACCCGTCCGACGGGGTCGAGGCCGTCCGCCGAGGCGACGCGCTCTTCCTGCTGAACCGCGGCGCACGCGACGCGACGATCCCGCTCCCTGGAGCCTGGATCGACCTGCTGACGGATGACGAGATCGACGATCACGTGACGATCCCCCGGGGGGACGCGCGAGTCGTGACAGAAAGGCGAAGGACATGAAGTTCACCGACGGCTACTGGCTCATGCGGCCGGGAGTGACCGGCCTCTATGCGAGCGCCGTGGACGACGTGCGCGTCGACACCGGGGCGGGCACCCTCACCGTCTTCGCGCCGACCGCCGCCATCCGCCACCGCGGCGACACGCTCAACCGGCCGATGATCACGACGACGTTCTCGGCGCCGGCCCCCGGGGTCATCAAGGTGCGGGTGCAGCGGCATGCCGGCGGGCGTCACCGCGGTCCCGACTTCGCGGTGACGGGCGAGGAGGGATACACGCCGACCGTGACGGCCGACGACGCCGAGGGTGTGCTGGATGCCGGTGACCTCCGCGTCCGCGTGTCGCGCGACGGTGCCTGGCGGGTCGCGTTCGAACAGGGCGACCGTGTGCTCACGACGTCGCTGCCGCGGTCGATCGGCCACATGACGGGACCCGACGGAACCTGGGTGCACCAGCAGCTGTCGATCGAACCGGGGGAGCGCGTCTACGGGTTCGGAGAGCGCTTCGGAGCGTTCACGAAGAACGGCCAGTCGATCGACACGTGGAACGCCGACGGCGGCACCTCGAGCGAGCAGGCGTACAAGTCGGTGCCGTTCTACCTGACGAGCCGGGGCTACGGCGTCTTCGTCGACAGCCCCGACGCGGTCTCGTTCGAGGTCGGGTCCGAGATCAATTCGCGCGTGCAGTTCTCGGTTCCCGGCGAGACCCTCGACTACTACGTCATCGCCGGGCCCGAGCCGAAGGACGTGCTGCGGCGCTACACGGCGCTCACCGGGCGTCCCGCCCGCGTGCCGGCGTGGTCGTTCGGCCTGTGGCTGACGACATCTTTCACGGCCGCCTACGACGAGGCGAGCGTCACCGAGTTCGTCGACGGGATGGCCGCGCGCGACCTGCCGCTGTCGGTGTTCCACTTCGACTGCTTCTGGATGCGGGAGTTCCAGTGGACCGACTTCACGTGGGACCCGCGCATGTTCCCCGACCCCGACGGACAGCTCGCGCGGCTCCGCGAGCGCGGCCTGCACGTCTCGCTGTGGATCAATCCCTACATCGCGCAGCGCTCAGCGATCTTCGCCGAGGCCGCGGAGCGCGGCTACCTGCTGAAGACGACCGACGGCGGGGTCTGGCAGTGGGACATGTGGCAGGCCGGCATGGCGATCGTCGACTTCACGAACCCCGAGGCGGCCGACTGGTACGCCGAGCATCTGCGCCGCCTCGTGCGGCAGGGGGCGGACAGCTTCAAGACCGACTTCGGTGAGCGCATTCCGACCGAGGGCGTCGTGTGGCACGACGGCTCCGACCCGCAGCGGATGCACAACTACTACCCCCAGCTCTACAACGAGATCGTCTTCCGGGTGCTCGAGGAGGAGCGCGGCGTCGGCGAGGCGGTCCTCTACGCCCGCTCGGCGACGGCGGGCGGCCAGCAGTTCCCGGTGCACTGGGGCGGCGACAACGACTCGACGCTCCTGTCGATGGCCGAGACCCTCCGCGGCGGCCTGTCGCTCGCGATGAGCGGGTTCGGATACTGGAGCCACGACATCGGCGGCTTCGAGGGCACACCGGATGCCGGTGTCTTCAAGCGCTGGCTCGCGTTCGGTCTGCTCTCCTCGCACTCCCGCCTGCACGGCTCGGGCACGGTGCGGGTGCCGTGGGCGTTCGACGACGAGGCGGTCGAGGTGACGCGCCGGTTCACGCGGCTGAAGCTGCGCCTCATGCCGTACCTCGCCCGGATCGCGGAGGAGGCCCACACCGCCGGCATCCCGATGATGCGCCCGCTCGTGCTCGAGTTCCCCGGTGACCGGTCGACGCACGACGCCGACGTCCAGTACATGCTGGGCGACTCCCTCATGGTCGCCCCCGTGTTCGCCGAGGACGGCAGCGTCGAGTACTACCTGCCCGAAGGCCGGTGGACCTCGCTCCTCACCGGTGACGCGGTCGAAGGCCGCACGTGGCAGTCCGAGCGACACGGCTACGACTCGGTTCCCCTGCGTGTGCGTCCCGGCACGGTGCTGCCGTGGGGCGCGCGCGAGGACAGGCCCGACTACGACTGGGCCGACGGGGTGACGCTGCGTTGCTTCGAGCTGCCCGAGGGGTACGACGGCGAGACGGCCGTCCCCGGTCACGACGGCGCAGCGGCGACGGTGTTCCGCGTGCGCCGCGAGGGCGGACGGATCGTCGCGGAGTCGTCGGATGCGCGTGCGCCGTGGAGCCTGCAGGTCGGCGAGCGGACGGCGTCGGTCGTCGGCGCCGGGACGGTCTCGCTGGAGATCGCCGAGTGACGGTCGACGCCTTTCGCCGGATCGACCTGCCGCTGACCGAGCGCTCGCGCGACCTGCTCGAGCGGCTCTCGAGGGAGGAACGCATCGCGATGCTCCACCAGGCCATGCCGGCGGTGGAGCGCCTCGGCATCCGCCCGTTCCACACCGGATGCGAGGCGCTGCACGGTCTCGCGTGGGTGGGCGTCGCGACGGTCTTCCCGCAGCCGGTGGGGCTCGCGGCGACGTGGGACCCCGAGTTCGTGACCCGAGTCGGCGAGCTCGTCGCGACGGAAGTCCGGGCCAAGCGCGCCTCGGGGGCGGACGTCGACCTCAACGTATGGGCGCCCGTGGTCAACACGCTCCGGCATCCCGCCTGGGGGCGCAATGAAGAGGGGTACTCCGAGGACCCGCACTACACGGGTCAGCTCGGCGCGGCCTACAGCCGCGGGCTCCGCGGCGACCACCCGCGCGTCTGGAAGACGGTGCCCTCTCTCAAGCACTTCCTCGCCTACAGCAACGAGACCGACCGGTCCGCGACGTCGTCCGAGATGTCGCCGCGCACGCTCCACGAAGAGGAGCTGCCGGCGTTCCGCCCGGCGATCGAGCAGAAGGTCGCCGGCAGCATGATGCTCGCCTACAACCGCGTGAACGGCGTGCCGGCGCACACGCAGCCCGAGCTGGTGGCCGAAGCCCGCAGCTGGAGCGACGAGTCGATCGCCGTCGTGTCGGATGCCGGTGCACCGAGCTTCCTCGTCTCGATCCAGCGCGCGCAGCCCGACAAGATCCACGGCGCCGCCGCCCTCGTGCGCAGCGGCATGGACTCGTTCACCGACGACGGACCCGACCCGACGCCGAGCCTCGAGGCCGTCCGAGGCGCCCTCGCACAGGGTCTGCTGACGGACGACGACGTGGATGCCGCGGTCCTGCGGCTCCTCGAGATGCGCATCCGCACCGGCGAGTTCGACGGCGGCGACGATCCGTACGCCGCGATCGGACCTGACGAGATCGACACGCCCGCCGCGCGCGAGCTCGCCCGCGAGGCGGTCGCCCGTCAGGTCGTGCTGCTGCGGAACGACGCCGGGGTGCTGCCGTTCGCCGAGCCCGCGTCGGTCGCCGTCGTCGGACCGATGGCGGATGTCGTCCTCACCGACTGGTACTCCGGCACTACGCCCTACGCCGTCGGCATCGCGCAGGGTGTGCGCGAGCGATACCCGACAGCCGCGGTCGAGGTCGTGACCGGCGCCGACACCGTCGCGCTCCGGGCCGCGTCGGGCTATGTCACCGCCGCGCCCGAGGGGGTCGTCGACGCCGTTGCGGCCGGCCGCACCGACGCGAGCCTGTTCGACGTCACGGACTGGGGCGACGGCATCCTGACCCTCCGTTCCCACGCGAGCGGACGCCTGCTCACCGGTGGTGCCTGGCCCATGCGGGCCGACGCCGAGCGGGTGGGCGGCTGGGTCGTGCAGGAGAGCTTCCGCCGGCACGTGCACGAGGACGGCTCTTGGTCGCTGCTGCACCTCGGCTCGGGCCGGTGGGTGCGCGTCGTCCGCGACGTGGGTCTGCTCGTGGCCGAGGGGCTCATCCTCGACGACGCCACGCGCTTCGAGGTCGAGACGGTCCGCCGCGGGCTGGAGGAGGTTGCGCGCGCCGCCGCGGCGGCCGACGTCGTCCTCGTCGCCGTGGGCAACGACCCGCACCTGTCCGGCCGCGAGACCGCCGACCGTCCTCACCTGCTGCTGCCGGACGCGGCGACGGACCTGTGGCAGGCGGCGCGCTCCGCCAACCCGCGGTCCGTGCTGACGATCGTCTCGAGCTTTCCGTACGTCCTCGCGGATGCCGCCGACGCGGCGACCGTCGTCTGGTCGAGTCACGCGGGGCAGGAACTCGGCCACGGCCTGCTCGACGTCCTGAGCGGCGACCGCGAGCCCTCAGGACGCCTCGCGCAGTCCTGGCCGGCGCACCCCGACCAGGCGGGCGACCTCTTCGACTACGACACGCAGCGCCAGCAGGCGACCTACCGGCATCAGCCCGCCCCGTACGCCTTCGCGTTCGGCCACGGTCTCGGCTACGGCGCCGTCGTCTACGAGGCCGTCGACGTGGATGCCGGAGCGGTGACGGCGCCCGCGCCCACCCTGCGGCATCCCGCCCTCGATCCTCGCGCCGACGAGCAGATCGTCACCGCGCGCGTCCGGCTCGCGAACCGGTCGGAGCGTGCCGTGGAGGAGCTCGTGCAGGTCTACTCCGTGGCTCCGGAGCTGCCGATCGCGGCGCCGCGCCGGCTGCTGCTCGGATACACCCGCGTGCGGGTCGAGCCGGGCGAGACGCAGACGGCGAAGGTGCGCTTCACGGTCGAGCGCCTCGCCGTGTGGGACGGCGAGGCGCTGCGGGTGCAACCGGGGGGCTACCGCCTCGCGGCGGGACCGTCGGCCGACGCCCTCGACGTGAGCACGATCCTCACCGTCACGGACTGACGAGCTCGGCGTCCGCCACGACGCGCACGGGGACGATCCGGGCGTCGTCGGGTGTGACGACGTGCTCGCCGGTCACCTCGACGGCGGCGACGCTCTCGCGGTCCTCGCACGACGAGCCGATCCAGAGGTCGATCCGTCCCGCCTCGACGATGCGGCGGCCGTCGCGCCCCGTGAACGCGAAGCGCGCCGTCGGCAGCGCGAACACGACGCGCGCGCTCTCGCCCGGTTCGAGCTCGAGGCGGTGGTAGGCCATCAGCTGCGCGACGGGGCGCGTGAGGCTCGCGACCGGGTCGTGCGCGTAGAGCTGGACGACATCGGTACCCGCACGCTCGCCGGTGTTGCGGACAAAGACCGAGACCTCGAGGGTGTCGCCGGCGGCGACCGACGCGGCCGCCCGCAGATCCTCGTGCACGAACGTCGTGTAGGTCAGCCCGTGCCCGAACGGACGCACCGGGGTCGGGTCGGCGCTCGTCACGTCGATCGGTCCGCCCAGCCGCGGGTGCAGATAGCTGTAGGGCTGGGCGCCCGCCGACCGCGGCAGGGTCACGGGGAGTCGGCCCGACGGCGACAGCCGTCCCGAGACGATTCCCGCGATCGGGTCGGCGCCCTCCTCGCCGGGGAAGAAGGACTGCAGTGCGGCGGCGACGGGGCGCTCGCCGTCGAGGGCCCACCCGATCGCGTACGGGCGGCCCGACAAGATCACGAGCACGACGGGGGTGCCGGTCGCGACGACGCGCTCGACGAGCTGCCGTTGCACGCCGGGCAGTTCGAGGTCGTCAACGTCGTTGCCCTCGCCGACGGTCCCGCGGCCGAACAGGCCGGCGCGGTCGCCGACGACCACGACGGCGATCTCCGCCGCCGCTGCGGCGTCGACCGCGTCGCCGATGCCGGACTCGTCGCCGTCCTCGACACCGCAGCCGCGTGCGTAGGCGATCTCGGCATCCGGATACTCGGCGACGAACGCGTCGCGGACGGTCGGGAGTTCGATCCCGTGCGGTGTGCCCGGGTGGTGCGCGAGCACATGGTTGACGAACGAATAGCAGCCCATGAGCGCCTCCGCCGAGTCGGCGTTCGGCCCGATGAGGGCGATACGACGAGCGGATGCCGCCGGCAGCGTCCCGTCGTTGCTCACGAGCACGACCGACTCGGCCGCGAGCCTGCGCGCGAGGTCGCGGTGACGCGGCCCGTCGAGGTCGACCTCGACCGGCGGCGTCTCGAACGTCTCGTCGAGCAGACCGAGTCGCTCCTTCTGCGCCAGGACGCGGAGCACGGCGGCATCCAGCAGCGCGGCATCCATCCCACCCGAGCGGATGCGCTCGAGCATCGGGGCGGCGAACGCGTCACCCGTCGGCAGCTCGACGTCGATGCCGGCGCGCAGGGCCACCTCCGCCGCCTCACCGAGGTCCGCGGCCACCCCGTGGGTGGTCTGCAGGAAGGCGACCGAGAAGTAGTCCGACACGACCGGGCCCGAGAACCCGAGCCGGCCGCGCAGCACCTCGTCGAGGTAGTGCGCGCTCGCCGCGACGGGCTCGCCGTCGATCTCGGCGTACGAGTTCATGACGGATGCCGCGCCGCCGTCGCGGATCGCCATCTCGAACGGCGGCAGCAGCACGTCGGCGACTTCGCGGGGGCCGGCGTGCACGGGGGCATGGTTGCGCGCCGCCTGCGACCCGGAGTACCCGACGAAGTGCTTGAGAGTCGCGTCGACCCCCGCCGACTGGAGGCCTCGCACATAGGCCGTCCCGACCGTTCCGACGAGGTACGGGTCTTCGCCGATGCACTCGTCGACGCGTCCCCAGCGGGGGTCGCGGATGACGTCAAGCACGGGGGCGAGCCCCTGGTGGATGCCCAGCTCGCGCATCGAATCGCCGATCGCGGCGCCCATCTCGGCGACCAGCTCCGGATCGAACGATGCGCCCCACGCGAGCGGAGTCGGATACGTCGCCGCCTTCCACGCGGCGAGGCCGGTGAGGCACTCCTCGTGGACGATCGCGGGGATCCCGAGCCGGGTTTCGGCGCGCAGGCGCCGCTGCTCCTCCCAGAGCCAGGCCGCCCGCTCGACCGGGTCGACGGGACGCGTGCCGTAGACACGGGTGAGATGGCCGAGGCCGTGAGCCGTGGCATCCGCGTATTTCGTCGTCGTCACCATCTCGTCGGCCAGGGGAGCGACGACCTCGCCGCCCTGGTCCACCCAGTATCCGACGAGCTGCGCGGCCTTCTCTTCGAGGGTCATCTGCGCGAGCAGATCGTGCACGCGGGCCGAGGCCCGCGAGGAGAGATCGGTCATGTCAGCCCTTCACGGCTCCGGTGAGACCGCCGACGATGCGCCGCTCGAACAGGCTGAAGAACAGCAGAGCGGGGAGCATCGACAGCGAGGTGAACGCGAGCACGCGCGCCGTGTCGACGGAGTACTGCGACGAGAACGCCTGCACGCCCAGCGGGAGGGTGAACTGCGACTCGTTGTTGAGGATGAACAGCGGCAGCAGGTATGCGTTCCAGCTGCCGATGAAGGCGAGGATGCCGACGGTGATGACACCGGGTACGGCCAACGGCAGCACCATCCGCCAGAAGAAGCCGAGGCGGCTGCAGCCGTCGATCGACGCGGCCTCCTGGATTTCGTCGGGGATCGCCCGCAGGAACGGGACGAGGATGATGATCGTCGTCGGCAGGGCGAACGCGATCTGCGGGAGGATGATGCCCGGCAGGGTGTTCATCAGCCCGAGTGACCGGATCACGATGTACAGCGGCGTGATCGCGACGGTGATCGGGAACATGAGGCCCGACGCGAACAGGGCGTAGAGGAATCCGCGACCCGTGAAGCTGTACCGGGCGATCACGTAGCTGGCGGCGATGCCGAGGGCGACGGCGCCGATCGTGGTGGCGAGGGCGACGAACGTCGAGTTGCCGACCTGTCCCCAGAACTGGCCGCTCGTGATGACGCCGACGTAGTTCTCGACGTTCCACGGGTCGGGGAACCCTGCTGGGTCGACCGTGATCGCGGAGTTCGAGCGGAACCCTCCGATGATGATGTAGATCACCGGGCCGAGCATGAGCGCGATGACCGCGAGGGCGACGAAGTAGACGACGGGGGAGCCCCACGGCAGCTTCTCCCGCGGCGCACGGCGCGGACGGACGTCGGCGGGCGGTGCCGTGACGAGGGTCATGGTGGCGCTCACTGCACGCCCCTCTCTGTGATGGCCCCCGCGGTGTCGCGGCGGAGCACGGAGCGCTGGTAGATCAGCGCGACGATGAGCGAGATGACGAAGATGACGACGGCGACCGCGTTGCCGTAGCCGAAGTTGCCGGCGTTGCGGCCGGTCACGACCATGTAGATCGCCATCGTGTTGGTGCCGGCGACCGACGAGACGTACTGGCCCCAGATGATGTAGACGAGGTCGAACAGCTGCAGGGCGCCGATGATCGACAGGAACGCCCAGATGCGCAGGGTGGGTGCGAGCAGGGGGAGTGCGATTTGCCGCTGGATCTGCCAGTACGACGCGCCGTCGATGGCGGCCGCCTCGTAGAGCTCCTCGGGGATCCCCTGGAGTCCCGCGAGGAAGAGGATGACGGCGAAGCCGACGTACTTCCAGGTGAGGATCGCCATGAGCGTCCAGATCGCGATCGACGGGTCGGCGAGCCAGTCCTGTGTGAGCCCGCCGAGGCCGAGCTTCTCGAGCACGCCGTTCGCGGCGCCGTTCGTCGACAGCAGCAGGCTGAACCCCGTGCCGACGACGACCTCGGCGATGACGTAGGGCACGAAGATGAGGACGCGGATGACGGACTGTCCCCGCATCTTGCGGTTGAGGAGCAGCGCCAACAGGATCGCGATCGGCCCCTGCAGGACGAGCGACATGACGACGATGAAGGCGTTGTGCAGCAGAGCGCTCTGGAAGTTCGGGTCGCTGAAGATCGTGATGTAGTTCTTCAGCCCGACGAAGTCGGTGGCAGGCCCGAACCCCGACCACCGGAAGAAGCCGTAGTAGGCGGCCATCAGGACCGGCAGGACCACGAACCCGACGAAGAACACGACGGCGGGTCCGGCGAGGAGGAGGACCTCCAGCCGCCCCGACCAGCCGAGGCCCCGCCGGCGGCGGGACCGCGGCCGGGCCGGGGGCGACGAGTCGCCGCCCCCGGCGTGCGCCGCGAGAGCAGGGGTGTCCGAGACGGACATCTCGCGAACGGTCATTTCAGCCCTGCGCGCCGGCGGCGTTCACGGCGGCGATGAACTTCTGCGGGTCGCTGCCCCCGGCGAGCATGTCGACGACGGCGACGTTCAGCGCGTTGCCGACGTTCTGGCCGAGGACGGTGTCGAGCCACTGCGAGACGAACGGGGCGCTGTTGTACGCCTCGAGGATCTGCTGCAGGTAGGGCTCGGTCACGGCCTCCTGCGCGACGGAGTTGACCGGCGGCGACTGGAACGCCTCGTAGTACTTCGTCTGCTGCTCGGAGCCGGCGATGAAGTTCAGGAAGTCGGCGCACTCCTTGGGCGCCTGTGCGGCGCATGAGTAGCCGTCGACGCCACCCATCATCGAACCGGGTTCGCCGTCACCGCCCGAGATCTCGGGGAACGGGAACCAGGCGAGGTCGGGGAGCGGCTTCTCGTCGGGCGTCAGCGAGGCGATCACGCCCGGGTCCCACGCACCCATGAGCTCCATCGCGGCCTTGCGGTTGGCGACGAGGCCTGCCGAGCTGCCGGCGCCCTGCTGTGCGGCGGTGGTGAGGAAGCCGTCGTTGAAGGGCTCGATCGCGGCGAAGTCCGTGAGGTCCTCGGCCGCGCGCGTCCAGCACTCGTCGCTGAAGTCCTTCGAGTCGCCCGTCTCTTCGATCACCTTCGGGCTGCACTCGCGAATGGCGAAGAAGTAGTACCAGTGCGCGGCGGGCCACGCATCCTTCGCGCCGAGGGCGATGGGCGCGATGCCGGTGCCCTTCAGCGCTTCGACGGAGCTCTTCAGGTCGTCGATCGTCGTGGGGGTGTCGGAGATGCCTGCCGCGTCGAAGGCGTCCTGGCTGTAGAAGAAGCCGCCCGGGAGGACCGACAGTGGCATCGCCCAGACCTTGTCCTGGTAGGTCTCGGCGGCGAAGGAGCCCTCGGAGATCTCACCGCGGATGTCGTCGGAGATGAGGTCCGTCAGGTCCATCAGCTGGCCCGCGTTCGCCATCGCGGTCATCTTGCCGCCGCCGCGCTGCAGGAAGATGTCGGGCGGGTCGCCCGCGTTGAGGGCGGTCTGCAGCTTGCCGTCCATGTCCTCGTTCTGGACGGACTGCATGGTGATCGTGACGCCGTCGTTCTCCTTCTCGAAGGCGGCGATCGCGTCCTTCCAGAACTGCTGGCCCGGGCCGGTCGTCGAGTTCTGCCACAGCGTCATCTCGACGGTGCCGTCGCCGCTGCCGCCGCCGTTGTCGCCCGAACAGGCGCTGAGCGCGAGGGTCGCTGCGGCTACCGCCGCGAGCCCCGCCATGATCCTTCTGGTCCTCATGTGATCACCGATCTCCTCATTGAGTGCACGCTCGTTCGTCGAGGTGCAGGTGGTCCCGGCGGTGCGTGCCGGGGGTTCGGTCCCCAGTGTCGGAATTGTTGCCGCCGGCGTCAAACGTTTTCGAAAATGTTTTCCATGGCGCTACGCTTCGACGCATGCGAAGCCGCGCCACGATTCACGACGTCGCCGCCGCGGCGGGCGTCTCGGTCGCGACCGTGTCGAAAGCCGTCAACGGTCGGTACGGCGTCGCCCCGGCGACGGTGCAGCGAGTACTCACCGCCGTCGAGGAACTCGGCTACGAGTCGAGCCTCGTCGCGAGCAGCATGCGGGCGCGTCAGACCGGTGTCGTGGGCGTCCTCGTCGCCGACTTCGAGCCCTTCTCCGCCGAGGTCCTCAAGGGGGTGGGCGCGGCTCTGCGAGACTCGCGCCTCGACCTGCTCGCCTACAGCGGGTCGCGGGCGGTCTCGAGCGACGGGTGGGAGCGGCGTTCGCTCAGCCGGCTCAGCGGCACCCTCGTCGACGGGGTCATCATGGTGACGCCCACGGTCGTGAACGTCACGGCTGAGGTTCCCGTGGTCGCGATCGATCCGCACACGGGACCGGCGGATCTCCCCACCGTCGAGTCCGACAGCTTCGCCGGCGCCCGGCACGCGGTCGCCTACCTCGTCTCGCTCGGGCACCGGCGCATCGGCTTCGTCGCGGGGCGTCCCGATCTGCGATCGTCGATGCTGCGCGAGGGCGGCTATCGGCGGGCGCTCGAGGACGCCCGCATCCCGTTCGATCCGGGACTCGTCGGCGTCGGACGCTACGTCGAGGACATCTCACGCGAGGCGGCGACGCGGTTGCTGCGACGCCCCGATCGACCCACCGCCGTGTTCGCCGCCAACGACGTCTCGGCGCTCACGGTGATCCGCGTCGCGCACGAGCACGGACTGTCGGTGCCCGACGATCTTTCGGTCGTGGGTTTCGACGACGTTCCGGATGCCTCGCAGGCGGTGCCCGCGCTGACGACCGTCCGTCAGCCCATGCAGCGCCTCGGCGCCGAAGCGGTCACGATGCTGCTGGAGCTCATGGGCGGGGGTGCGCCCGCCGCCACCCACCTGCGACTGCCCACGGCGCTCGTGCCCCGGGCGACGACCGCGCCGCCTCCGCCCGATTGAGGAATCTCTCCCAGCACGCTCTGGGCGGTTCCCGATACGGTCGGCTCATGTCCACTCCGCTCGAAGAGCAGCAGATCACGGTCTCCGCCTCCTCCCTCCGCAGCATGCGCGACGAGTTCCAGCGTTTCCTCATGGAGTACCGGTTCGGGCTGCAGGAGATCGAGACGAAGATCTCGATCCTCCGCGAGGAGTTCCACGAGATGCACGACTACAACCCGATCGAGCACGTCTCGAGCCGCGTGAAGTCGCCCGACAGTCTCGTCGAGAAGATCCAGCGCCGCGGCATCGATCCCGATTTCGATTCCGTTCGAGCGCACATCACCGACATCGCCGGCATCCGCATCACCTGCAGTTTCGTGAACGACGTGTACCGCCTGTTCGACCTGCTGAGCGCGCAGGACGACATCACCGTGCGCGAGGTCGAGGACTACATCGCGACCCCCAAGGGCAACGGCTACAAGAGTCTGCACGCAATCCTCGAGGTGCCGGTCTACCTCTCGACCGGGCGCGTGGACGTGCCGGTCGAGGTGCAGTTCCGCACGATCGCGATGGACTTCTGGGCGAGCCTGGAGCACAAGATCTACTACAAGTACGAGCGTCAGGTCCCCGACAATCTGCTCGGACAGCTGAAGGACGCCGCCGACGCCGCCGCCGAGCTCGACGCCCGGATGACCCGCCTGCACCAGCAGATCCGCGGCGCCGGAGCGGTGTCGCCGACGCACCTCGTCTGACGGTGGCATCCGTCACCGGCCTGCTGCAGGCGGCACGCGAGCGCCTGGCCGGCTCGCCGCGCGAGCGGCTGGGGGAATGGGCGGCGAACCGTCGCATCCTGGGCATCGGGCGGGCGCCCCGGATCGTGCCCGTGACAGAGGCGTGGCATGTCGGGGCGCTGCTGCTCGGCGACGGGCGCGTGTTCGCGACCGGGGAGGTGCTCCGCGCGCGGCACGACGCGATCCGCGGGTACACCGCCGAGGCGCAGCGGGCGCGGTCGGAACGGGCTGCCGCGGCCGCCCGGGGCGGGTTCGCCGAGGGCGAGGTGCTGCACCTCGGCTGGACCGAGATGGATGCCGACGCCGTCGACCGCGGCGAGAGCTCGGGCATCCTCTCGCTCGTGAACGGCGTGCCGCACATCGCGTGGAGCCACACCGGCCCGCCGCGACCCCTCGCGGACTACCTCGACGACATGCTGTCCCTGCGCTGACCTGTCAAGGGCCCGGGACCGGAAACACCCCGTGGATAGTGTGGCCTTCCACCTATCTCAGGAGTACGCATGCAGGTATGGCCCGGTTCCGCTTACCCCCTGGGAGCGACCTTCGACGGCAATGGGACGAACTTCGCTCTGTTCAGCGAGTGCGCTGAGAAGGTCGAGCTCTGCCTGTTCGACGAGAACGGCGAGGAGACCCGCGTCGAGCTCATCGACGTCGACGCGTTCGTCTGGCACGCCTACCTGCCGTCGGTGCAGCCGGGGCAGCGCTACGGCTACCGCGTGCACGGTCCGTACGACCCCGAGAACGGTCAGCGGTTCAACCCGAACAAGCTGCTCCTCGACCCCTATGCGAAGGCGGTCGACGGCCAGATCGAGTGGGACCAGTCCGTCTTCAGCTACACCTTCGGCGATCCCGACTCGACGAACGACGACGACTCGGCCGCCGCCATGATGAAGGGCGTCGTCGTGAACCCGTACTTCGACTGGCAGGGCGACCGCCAGCCGAAGACGCCCTACGCCGAGAGCGTCATCTACGAGGCCCACGTCAAGGGCCTCACGATGACCCACCCCGACATCCCCGAGGACATCCGCGGCACCTACAGCGCCATCGCGCACCCCGTCGTCATCGAGCACCTGAAGAAGATCGGCGTCACGGCGCTCGAGCTCATGCCCGTGCACCAGTTCGTGAACGACTCGACGCTCCAGGAGAAGGACCTCTCCAACTACTGGGGCTACAACACGATCGCCTTCTTCGCGCCGCAGAACACGTACTCCGCCGCCGGCGGCGTGGGCCAGCAGGTGCAGGAGTTCAAGGCGATGGTCCGCGCTCTCCACGCCGCGGGCATCGAGGTCATCCTCGACGTCGTCTACAACCACACCGCCGAGGGCAACCACATGGGCCCGACGCTCTCGATGCGCGGCATCGACAACCTCGCGTACTACCGGCTCGAGGACGACGACAAGCGGTACTACACGGACTACACCGGCACCGGCAACAGCCTGAACGTCGGCAACCCGCACACGCTGCAGCTGATCATGGACTCGCTCCGGTACTGGGTGCTCGAGATGCACGTCGACGGCTTCCGGTTCGACCTGGCCTCGACCCTCGCCCGCGAGTTCTACGACGTCGACCGGCTGTCGGCGTTCTTCGAGCTCGTGCAGCAGGATCCGATCGTCAGCCAGGTGAAGTTGATCGCCGAGCCGTGGGACATCGGCCCCGGTGGGTACCAGGTCGGCAACTTCCCGCCCCAGTGGACCGAGTGGAACGGCAAGTACCGCGACACCGTCCGCGACTTCTGGCGCGGCGAGCCGTCGACACTCGGCGAGTTCGCGCTGCGCCTCACGGGCTCGGCGGACCTGTACGAGCAGGACGGGCGGTGGCCGGTGGCATCCATCAACTTCGTCACCGCGCACGACGGGTTCACCCTGCGCGACCTCGTCTCGTACAACGAGAAGCACAACGAGGCCAACGGCGAGGACAACAACGACGGCGAATCGCACAACCGCTCGTACAACCACGGCATCGAGGGCCCCACAGACGACCCCGACGTCCTGCGGGTGCGGGCTCGCCAGCAGCGCAACTTCCTCGCGACGATGCTGCTCAGCCAGGGCGTGCCGATGATCTCGCACGGCGACGAGCTCGGCCGTACGCAGAACGGCAACAACAACGGCTACGCGCAGGACAACGAGCTGACCTGGATCGACTGGACCTCGATCGACCAGCCGCTCATCGAGTTCACCTCGGTGCTCGCGCGGCTGCGTCGCGACCACCCCACGTTCCGTCGCCGCCGCTTCTTCGACGGGCGTCCCGTGCGCCGCGAAGAGGGGGCACCGCTCCCCGACATCGCGTGGATCCGTCCCGACGGCTCGGAGATGCAGCCCGAGGACTGGGACTCCGGCTTCGGCCGCGCGGTCGGCGTGTTCCTCAACGGCGACGGCATCCGCGAGCGCGACCGTCGTGGTGAGGAGATCCACGACCGGCACTTCTTCGTCTTCTTCAACGCGGGCGACGAGACGGTCGAGTTCACGGTGCCGACGGCGTCGGCGAGCCCTAAGTGGGAAATCATCGTCGACACGGCAGGCGGGGCAGCGGATGCTCCGATCGTCGACCCGGGCGGCACCGTGTCCGTCGGCGGTCGCGCGCTCGTCGTCCTCCGCGACCACGAGGGGGAGACCATCGAACCCGACCCGTCGGTGGCGGCATCGCTCGCGGCTCTCACGGGAACGATCGACATCATCCCGGCTCAGGCTCCCCAGACCGAGCTTCCCCACTGATGACCGGTCCCGAGAAGACACCGCGTTCGACGTACCGGCTGCAGATCCGGGCCGGATTCGACCTGGATGCCGCGGCAGAGCTCACCGACTACCTGCGGGACCTCGGCGTGGACTGGGCCTACCTGTCGCCGATCCTGGCCGCGACGAGCGGGTCGGACCACGGCTACGACGTCGTCGACCCGACGGTCGTCGACCCGGAGCGCGGCGGCCCCGAGGGGCTGTCGCGGTTCGCCGCCGCGGCCCGCGCGGCCGGGCTCGGCATCCTGATCGACATCGTGCCGAACCATCAGGGCGTGTCGGATCCGCGGCAGAACCCGTGGTGGTGGGACGTCCTGCGCCGGGGACAGGCCTCGCCGCACGCGGCGGCGTTCGACGTGAACTGGGCGCTCGGCGGACGGCTGCGGCTGCCCGTGCTCGGCTCGGAGCTCGATGCCGCTCTCGAGGCGGACGAGATCACGATCGACGCCGAGGCGGGCGTCGTCCGGTACTTCGACCACGAGTTCCCGCTCGCGGACGGCACGGGCGAGGGCGACGTGCGCGACGTCCTCGCCCGACAGCACTACGAGCTGCTGTTCTGGCGTCGCGGCGACGCGGAGCTCAACTACCGTCGCTTCTTCGCCGTGACGACGCTCGCGGGCGTCCGCGTCGAGGACCCGGCCGTGTTCGACGCGAGCCACGTCGAGATCGTCCGGTGGATCGACGAGGGCCTCGCCGACGGGCTGCGCGTCGACCACCCGGACGGCCTGGCCGATCCGGGCGGCTACCTCGACCTGTTGGCGGATGCCACGGGTGGCGCGTACGTACTGGTGGAGAAGATCCTCGAGCACGGCGAGGAGCTGCCGTCGTGGTGGGCGACCGAGGGCACGACCGGCTACGACGCGATGGCGGTCCTCGACCGCGTGCTCGTGGACCCGGCGGGTGAGCAGGGTCTCACCGCCCTCGACACGGAGCTGCGCGACGGTTCGGCGGCCGATTATGCCGACTTGATGCACGAGGCGAAGCTCGCGTGGGCGACCGAGGGTCTGCACGCCGAGGTGCTGCGGCTCGCGGCTCTCGTGCCCGCCGATGAGCGGAACGGTGCGTCCGACGAGCAGTGGCTCGACGCGCTCGCCGAGCTGCTCGCGGCGTTCCCCGTGTACCGCGCCTACCTTCCCGCAGGAGTCGAGGAGGTCGACGAGGCGGTCGCGCTGGCGTCGTCGCGTCGTCCCGAGCTGGCTGAGGTCTTTGCGACGATCGCCGCGCGGCTGGTCGCGGGCCCCGACAGCGAGTTCACCCGACGGTTCATGCAGTCGACCGGTCCCGTCATGGCGAAGGGCGTCGAGGACACGACGTTCTACCGCTGGACCCGGCTCGGCACGCTCACCGAGGTGGGCGGCGACCCGACGGAGTTCGCGGTCGACGTCGACGGGTTCCATGCGGCATCCGCTCATCGTCAGGCCTCATGGCCGACGGCGATGACGTCGCTGTCGACGCACGACACGAAGCGCAGCGAGGACGTCCGGACGCGCCTGTCGGTGCTGGCCGAGATGCCGGAGCGGTGGACCGAGGTCCTCGGCGAGCTCCGCGCGGTCGCCTCGACCGGTGACGGCCCGTTCGACAACCTGCTCTGGCAGGCGATCGTCGGCGCGTGGCCCGCATCGCGCGAGCGTCTGCATGCGTACGCCGAGAAGGCGTCGCGCGAAGCGGGGAACAGCACGACGTGGTCGGATCCCGATGAGGCGTTCGAGGAGAAGATGCACGACCTCGTCGATGCCGCTTTCGGCGACGCGCGGGCGATCGTCGAGGGCTTCGTCGACGAGATCACGCCGCTCGGCCGGTCGAACTCGCTGTCGCTGAAGCTGCTGCAGCTCGCGGGCCCGGGCGTCCCGGACGTCTACCAGGGCACCGAGCTGTGGGACCATTCGCTCGTCGACCCCGACAACCGCCGCGAGGTCGACTTCGCGGAACGCCGCCGCCTGCTCGCACGTCTCGACGAGGGGTGGATGCCGCCGGTCGACGCGTCGGGCGCCGCGAAGCTGCTCGTCGTCTCGCGCGCCCTGCGCCTGAAGCGCGACCACCCGGAGCTGTTCACGCGGTACACGCCGATCACGGTCGCGGGGGAGGCCGCGGACCACGCGGTCGCCTTCGACCGCGGCGGTGCGGTCGCGGTGGCGACGCGGCTGCCGGCCGGGCTCGCCGCTCGCGGCGGCTGGGGTGACACCGAGGTGCTGACGCACGCGGGCTCCACGGTCGACGTGCTCACCGGGCGTCGATTCGACGGCGGTCGCCTGCGGCTCGCCGACCTGCTGGACACCTATCCCGTCGCGCTCCTCGCGCCGGCGGATGTCATCGAGGGGAACGCATCGTGATCGAGGTCTGGGCTCCGCGTGTCGAACGGGTGCGGCTGCGCCGTCCGGGTGCGGACGACGTCGCGCTGACGGCCGCCGGAGACGGTTGGTGGCGCGCCGACGTCGAGCTGGCGGACGGCGACGAGTACGGTTTCGTGCTGGGTGACGGGGATGACCTCCGTCCCGACCCGCGGTCGCGGCGGCAGCCGCGAGGGGTGCACGAGGCGTCGGCGTGGTTCGACCCGGCATCCTTCGCATGGTCGGATGAGGCGTGGACCGGGCGACAGCTGGCCGGCGGGCTGATCTACGAGCTGCACCTCGGGACGTTCACCCCCGAGGGGACGCTGGATGCCGCGATCGCCCGGTTCGACCACCTCATCGACATCGGTGTGACGCACATCGAGCTGCTGCCGGTGAACGCCTTCAACGGCACGCACAACTGGGGCTACGACGGTGTGCTCTGGTACGCGGTGCAGGAGACGTACGGCGGTCCGGCGGCGTATCAGCGCTTCGTGGATGCCGCGCACGCCGCGGGCCTCGCCGTGATCCAGGACGTGGTCTACAACCACCTCGGACCGAGTGGCAACTACCTGCCCGAGTACGGTCCGTACCTGCGCGACGGGTCGCGGAACACGTGGGGCGACAGCCTCAACCTCGACGAGGCGGCCGTGCGGTCGTTCATCGTCGAGAACGCGCTGATGTGGATGCGGGACTTCCACGTCGACGGCCTGCGGCTGGATGCCGTGCACGCGCTGCACGAGTCGGGAAAGCAGCCGGTGCACATCCTTCAGGAGATCGCGGAACGGACCGACGCGCTGAGCGCTCACGTCGGTCGGCCGCTGACGCTGATCGCCGAGAGCGATCTGAACGACCCGGTGATGTTCCTGCCGCGCGAGGCGGGCGGCTACGGCCTGACGGCGCAGTGGTCGGACGACTGGCATCACGCCGTTCACGTCGCTCTGACCGGTGAGGCTGTCGGCTACTACGAGGACTTCGCCGACCCTGAGGCGCTGCCGAAGGTGTGGACGGAGGGCTTCTTCCACAACGGCACGTACTCGTCGTTCCGCGAGCGGGATCACGGCAAGCCGGTGCCCGACGAGGCGGCATCCTGGCGCCTGGTGACCTACGCGCAGGATCACGATCAGATCGGCAACCGTGCGGCCGGAGACCGGCTGACGGCGACGCTATCGACCGATCGGCTGGCGGTCGCGGCCGTGCTAACGCTGACCGCGCCGGGGACGCCGATGCTGTTCATGGGCGAGGAGTGGGGCGCGTCGACGCCGTGGCAGTTCTTCACCTCGCACCCCGAGCCGGAGCTAGCCGAGGCGACGGCGAAGGGCCGGATCGCGGAGTTCGTGAAGATGGGCTGGGACGAGAGCGTCGTGCCGCACCCCAACGACGCCGCGACGTTCGAGCGGTCGAAGCTCGACTGGTCGGAGGTGTCGCAGGGTGATCACGCGCGGTTGCTGGATCTGTATCGCCGGCTGGCGGAGCTGCGTCGCTCGCGGCCCGAGCTGACGCATCCCGGTCCCGGTGGGCGGGATGCCGAGGTGCAGACCACCCCGACGGGTCCGCGGTACGTGCTGCACCGCGGCGCGGCGCGGGTGCTCGTGAACCTGTCGTCCGCGCCGTGGGAGGTGGCCGGCGGCGACATCTGGATCGCGTCCGTCGAGCCGACGTCGGCGGGTGACCGGGTGGTCGTGGCGCCGGAATCCTCGGTGGTCATCGGGGCGTGATCCGCGCGGAGACGGTGCGGCTTTCGTCGTCCGGATGGTGGTCATCGACGGCGGCATCGCGCCTGCGTGCTGACCGGGCGCGTGCGTGGTGACGGTGCGCATCGCGTCGGGGGCGTGACGCGAGCTCGGGTGGCGCGATGTCCTCCGGTGGCGCGATGTCCTCGGGTGGCGCACGTGTGTTCGCGCCCTCTCAGAACGGTGCGGGGTCGCCGGGGTGTGCTGCGGCAGGGGTGAAGGCGACGGCCGGGGTGGGTGCGTCTTCTCTGTAGGTCCTGCCGAGGGGTGAGGTCCATTCGAGGACACCACCCTGGAGTTGTCGCACCCGCCAGGCGGTGAACTGCTTCATCGAGTGGTGCCGTTGGCACAGGTGGGCGAGGTTCGTGAGTTCTGTCTTGCCGCCGAGGGCGTGGTCGTGAGTGTGGTCGATCTCGCACCGGATTGCCGCGACCCGGCATCCGGGGAACCGGCAGTGCTGATCGCGGGCTTGCAGGAACCGTCGCATTCCCGAGGGCACGCGGTATGAGTCGGTCGCGACGGTCACCCCGGTCGCAGGGTCGTGGAACAGGCGCTCCCAGACGTGCGTCGACCCAGCGAGCGCGCGGGCGGTAGCGGGGTCGATAGGGGACCGGCCGGCGAGATCGCACGGCCCATTGTCCGCACCGGTCAAGGTCACAGCGGGGACGAGTAGCTGCACCCTCGCGCGGATCGCGCCGAGCGGGCCGGCGGTCGTGTCACGGGTGTCGTCCAATGCCGGGGTGCCCGCGAGGAGGAGGTCGGCGAACACGTCGGCGCGAACCTGGTCGGTCGAGCGCGCGTCGGTCGCGACGATTTCCGAGCCGATCGCACGCTCGTCCCGCGTGTCGATGATCGCCCGTGCCTGTTGAGTGAGCCGGTCGTGGATCCCCTCGGCGATCACCGTCGGGAGGGTCGCGATCAGGTCCGACATGCCGTCCCGCCCGGGCATGAGCCGCACACACCGACCGGCGGCTGCTTCTTCGTGTCGTTCCGCGAACGTCCGGGGGTGCATCCGGTGCGCGAGGATCTCGAGCTCACCCCGGACACGGTTCGGCGTCTCGCCGTCGCAACGTTCGATCGCGACCTTCTCGAACTCCGCCCACATCTCCCCGGGGAGGTTCAACCCGGCGTCGACGATCGCTTTCACGTGGCCCTGCACGATCCGCCCGGCCTCCCACGCAGCGACCGCGGCCGGGAATCCTTCCACGATTGTTCGCGCTTCGCCGATCCGACGTTGCACTGCCCGGTCGGTGAGTCGCATCACCCCGGCGACCTCGGCGGAGATCGACCGGAGCACCATGTCGTGCACCTGGACTCTCGCGTTCCGAGGTGCGCCCTGCGCGTCCGCCAGCCGCCGCGCGGCGGCCAGGGCGCGCAGCTCACGAATCTTCACCCGGGCGAACTCGACTCCGATGTCTTCGACGTCCGCAACGATCCCCGCGATGGCGGCGAGATACGCCTCACCATCGGGGGTTTCCATGGGTTCCGTCATACCTGCACTCTCGCACCAACCACCGACATTCAGACCCCGAAAATCACCGAAATCACCCGTTATGGACAACTCCAAGATGAGAAACCCCTCATCCGCTAATCGTGGCCCGACACCCGACGCCCGACGCCCGACGCCCACCGCGTCACGCCCTGGCTGCCCGACCCCCCCCCGACTCAATCGCCGCCCCGGCCCCTGTCAAGAGGTCGCTGCCTCACGCTCCCGGGACGTACCGTGACGGCATGATGAGCTCCTTCGCATCCCGTTCGTCGGACCTCACCCGCCAGATCGTCGTGATCTCGGCGGTGACGTTCATGCTGATCGCCGCGCTGTTCGGAGCCGGTGTCCTCGGCGGGACTCCCGTGCAGGACCTGCAGGGCGGCGCTCTCTCCGCCACCTCGACGGTGCTCGCTCCCGCGGCCCAGGCGTTCTCGATCTGGAGCGTCATCTACCTCTTCATGATCGCGTACACGATCTGGCAGGCGCTCCCTTCGCAGCGCGCCAGCGATCGTCAGCGCAAGGTCGGCTACCCGATCGCCCTCACCGCCGTCCTCAACGGGCTGTGGCTGCTGGCCGCTCAGTACACGACGCTCCTCGTCACCGTCGTGACGATCGTCGCGCTGCTCGTCGCCCTCGGCTGGACCATCCGCATCCTCGTCCTCAACCCGCCGCGAACGTTCGCCGAGACGTTCTTCACCGACGTCACCGTCGGCCTCCACCTCGGATGGGTCACCCTCGCCACCGTCGCGAACACGACGGCCTGGCTCACCGCAGAAGTCGCCCCGAGGTCGTGGGGCGACGCCGCCACCGGGTGGGGCATCGCCGTCATCATCGCGGTGGTCCTGATCGCCGCCGCGAGCGCCATCCGCACCGGCGGGCGCCTCGCCCCGGCCCTCGCCTCGGCGTGGGGGCTCCTGTGGATCGGCATCGGCCGCTTCGCTACCGAGCCCGAGTCCACCCCGATCGCCATCACGGCGTGGATCGCGGCAGCGATCGTCGTCGTCGTCCCACTCGTCCTCTGGGCACGCGGCCGTCGCGGCGAACTGGCTCTCGCGCGCAGCTGAGCGGTCAGAAGATCTCGGCGAATCGTCGCAGCAGCCGCTGCGGTTCGTCGAGGTCTGCAGCCAGCACCCGCGCAGCGACGGTGTCGTACGCGTCGGCGTCGAAGTAGCCGTGGTTGCGGTAGATCGTCATCCGCTCCGTGAAGGCGATACCGGTCGGCTCGGGGTGGAACTGCGTCGCATAGAGGCGCTCACGGAACCGGTAGGCCTGCACGGGGCAGTCGTCGTTCGTCGCCAGGAGCACCGCTCCCTCGGGCAGGCGTTCGATGGCTTCCTTGTGAGCCGTCAAGGCCGTGAACTCGGTGGTCAGCCCGCCGAACAGCGGGTCCTCCCGACCCGCATCGGTGAGACGGATGCCGGTGGGCCCCGTCCCCTCCGGGTACTCCCGCGTCACCTCGCCGCCGAGGGCACGTGAGGCGACACCGATGCCGAAGCACGTGAACAGCGCGGTGGTCCGCCCCGCTGCCGCAGCCTGCGCGACGGCTCTGAGTCCTGTCTCGATCCGCACCTGCTCCGCAGGCTTGGAGCCATCGGCATCCGTCGTGTTGAACGGGCTGCCGCCGACCACGAAGCCGCGCCAGCGTTCGAACGCGTCGGCGGGTAGGGCGTCGTCGACGAGGTTCCACCGCTCGAGGCCGCTCTCGCCGACCCCCATCGCTTCGTGGAACGACGCGTACTCGCCGTCCGCGGCATCCACCTGCGGGCGAACGCACAGGTAGACGAGCGGAGCCATTCGACAAGTCTAAATGCCCGGTCCGAGGCCGAACGCCGTGCGTCAGCGCGACGAGTTCGACGTGCGACCGCGCACGATCCCCACGAACGTGTCGACCAGCTCGCTCGCACCCTGGGCGCGCCAGGCGAGCGCGACGGCCGAGGCCGGCGCATCCGCGAGTGGACGGAACGCTACGTCCTTGCGGTGATGCAGTCGCGCGAGCGACATGGGGACGAGCACGATCCCGACGCCTGCGGCGACGGTCTCGATCGCGTCGCCGGTGGTCGCCGGCGCCGCGAACCGGGGTGCGTCGGTCCCTGAGACCTCGAACGACAGCACGTCGTCGAGAGGCACGATCCGCACCTCGCCGCGGAGGTCGTCGGCAGTCAACTCGTCCGCAGCGGTCAGGTGGGAGTCCGCGGCGCACACCACGACCGTCGTCTCTTCGTACAGGGGGATGACGTTGAGGCCGTCGCGTTCGATCGGCAGGCGGACGATCGCGGCGTCCACGTCGTCATCGGTCAAGGCTGTCCGTTGGTCCGCCACCGAGAGGGTGACGAGCTCGAGGGGATTCTGCGGCATCCGCGTCTTCCAGATGTCGATCCACTTGCCCGGCGTAGCCCCCGAGATCGCGCCGAGACGGAAGGGGCCGGACGGCGGCGCGGGCGTCGGCGGCGCGGGTGCGGGCTTCCGCTTCTGCGGCGGCTTCGAACCCCCGGAACGCGCTTTCGCCGGCGACGGACGACCACCCCTGCGCTGGGGTCCGCCTCGTGTCGCCATGCCTGTCAGCGTAGCCGCGCGCCGCGGGATGCCCCGGGATGCCGCGGCTCAACAGGCACCCCATCGTCCGGTACCGCGGGCTCGGGCGGCGGCCTCGCTCTCGGCGAAGCGATCGGCGTATCGGGTGTTGGGCGGGATGCGGAGGGTCTCGGCATGCCCCTCGGCAACGAGGAGGTCATTGACGAACGTGCCGCCGTCGGTCCACAGGTAGCGCAGTTCACGCTCGAACCGGTCGAGGTCCTCCCGGTCCGCGAGCATCCAGAGTCGGGCTCCCTCGGGAGCGAGCTCGCGCAGCCGGGCGGTCGCGGCATCCGCCCCGCATTCCGGCTCGGGGCGCACCTCAGGAGCGTCGATGCCGATCAGGCGGACCCGCGCGCCGTCCGCCGTCACGAGCGTGTCTCCGTCGACGACGCGCTCGACGGACACGGCGACGGCACCCGCCGGGATCTTGTCGCCGGGCGCCTCGCGCAGAGCGGATGCCGCCACCCAGATCCCCGCGAGCAGAAGCGCACCGACGAACCCCGCGACGACGGCACGGGTCGATCGGCTGGGCGTGGTCATCCGCCGAGGCTAACCCCGACCACAGACGAAGGCCCGACTCCCTGAGGGGAATCGGGCCTTCGTGAGTCTGCGAGGAGCGGGTCAGGCCGCCAGCCGCAGTCCGCGTCGGTCGGTGGCGACGCGTTCGCCGTCGGGAATGCTCTCGTCGTCGCCGATCAGCGACTCATTGGCGACGCGCGCTCCCGCGCCGACGAAGCAGCGGACGCCGATCTTCGCGCCGGCACCGATAGCCGCTCCAGGGCCGATGTGCGCGTGCGGGGCGATCTCTGCGTTCGGGCCGATGACGGCATCCGGTTCGATCCACACGCCGCGGCCGATTCGGGCTCCCGCCGCGATCTGCGCCCCGGGTTCGACGTAGGTGCCTGCTTCGACGATCGCGCTCGGGTGCACCTTGGCGCCGTTCGCGATCAAGCCACGCCCGTTGGCGTGCTTGCGGTAGCGCAGCGTCTCGCCTCGGTCGTTCTCGATGTCGATGTAGTTCTTGCCCACGGGAATCCTCCTTGGCGGATACAACGTCCCACAAGGCATTTCATTCCCGAACGGCGCCCGAAATCACGGGGTTGACCGCGGCTGGGTAACCTGATTCGGTGACAGCCCCCGCAGATCCGATCGACTCCGCCGCTCCCGAGACCGGACCGTCGCTCGTCTTCGATCAGAAGGCCGCGCCGCACAGCTGGCTGGATGACGTCGTCGGACTCGCGACGGGAACGTTCACCGTCTCGCTCGGCCTGTTCCTGCTGCACCTCAGCACGGCCGTCACCGGCGGCACGGCGGGCCTGTCGCTGCTGCTGAACTACGCCCTCGAATGGCCGTTCTGGGCGCTGTTCGCAGTGGTGAACCTTCCGTTCGGCGTCCTTGCCGTCTGGAAGCGCGGGTGGAACTTCGCGCTCCGCACCATGGTGTGCATCGGGGCGGTGTCGGGCTTCTCCGTCGTCATCGAGCATTTCTTCCTCGTCGAACGGATCGATCCGATCTTCGGCACCGTCGCCGGCAACCTCCTCGCCGGCATCGGTCTGCTCATCGTGTTTCGCCACGGCGCGAGCCTCGGCGGTATCAATGTCGTAGCCCTCGTCATCCAGGATGCGACCGGCATCCGCGTGGGGTGGACCATGATGGTCTTCGATGTCCTCGTCATCCTTCTCGCCCTCCTCGTCGTTCCGTGGCCGAACGTCCTCCTCAGCGCTGCCGGGGCCGTCGTGCTGAACCTCGTCCTCGCACTGAACCACCGGCCGGGCCGGTACATCGGCCACTGATGATGGTCGACATCGGCGGTGTACGCCTCTCGGGACGCATGATCTGCGCCACGAAGGACGAAGCGGATGCCGTGCGTCGCCACCTCGACGCGCACATCGCTCGCACCCGCGCGGAACCGGGTTGTCTGCTCTTCGAAATAACGCCGCTCGGGGGCGGCCGCGCGTGGTCGGTGGAGGAGCTCTTCACCGATGCGCACGCGTTCCGGGAGCATCAGCGGCGCGCGGCCGAGAGCGAATGGGGTCGCGCGACGGCGGGCATCGAGCGCCGGTACCGCATCGAAGGTCTCCCGCCCGAGGAGTGACGCGTCAGCCGCTCACGGCTGGCAGACGGGGCACCAGAATACGACGCGCTCGCTTGTCGCGCGGGCACCGAGCTCCGACCCCTGGATGAGCGTGCCGCAGCGCCGACACGGCTTACCGCCGCGCCCGTAGACCCAGGTCTGCTTGCCCGGGCGGTTGTCGCCGGTGAACGTGCGTCCCTGCCGGTCCCGGTTGGCGCGAATCATGCGCACGCCCGTGTCGATGAGACCCGCAATGTCGACGTCCTTTGCGAGCGCGGTGGGGCGGATGCCGCGCACGAACAGCAGCTCGTTGGCGTATTCGTTGCCGAACCCGGCGACATTCCGCTGGTCGAGCAGCGCGACATGGATCGCGCGCTCGTCCGCCGCGACGTTGGCCACGGCCTTCGCCGCATCCCAGTCGGCGGCGAGCGGATCGGGTCCGAGGTGGCCGACGACGCGCTCCTCGTCGGCGGTGGGGAGGACCTCAACCATCGCGAGCTCGAAGCCGACGGCATCCGCGGGTCTCGTCCCGACGATCGCGCGGGCCTGGAACGCGGGGGCGCGCCACTTCTGACCCGGGCGGTAGACGTGCCAGCGGCCCTCCATCTTGAGGTGCGAGTGCAGGGTCTGCGCCCCGATGCGCATCAGGAGGTGCTTGCCCCGCGGCACGACTTCGCGGACGGTCTCGCCGCGCAGGTCGACCGTGGCGCTCCGCGGCACACGCACCTCGAAACGCGTCACTTCGTGGCCTGCGAGCGCCTCGTGCAGCTTCCGCGCGGCGCGGAAGACGGTGTCACCCTCAGGCATGGGTCGCCTCCGGCTCAGGCACGCTGCGGCTCCCGTGCGCCGCGCCGCAGGGTGAGGCCCTTGGGCGATTCGACGAAGCCGGCGTCTCGGAGGGCGCGGCCGGCGGCGGTCGTGTAGACGAAGGCGCCGCTGACCTGCTCGATCGTGAGGGTGTCGAGTCCGCGGGCACGCGAGGTCTCGACGAGGCTCCGCGCGGCGGCGACCAGGACGTCCTCGTCGTCGGTGAAGGCGAGGGCGGTGCGCCCGCCCCGCTCGAGGTACAGCACGAGCGTGCCGTCGACGAGCACGACCAGTCCGCCGGCCTTGCGGCCCGGGCGGTGGTTCACGCCCTCGATCGACGGCCAGTTCAGCGCCGCGCCATAGGGGTTCGCGGGATCGGTGGCGGCGAGCGTGCGCGCGGTGAGCGGAGCGGGCTCGGGCACCGACGCGAACTCGCGGAGCCTGTCGACGGTCGCGGAGGTGGCGAACTGGGCGGCGCCGAGCTTCTCGACGAAGTAGCCGCGTCGGCAGTGTCCGGCATCCTCGAATCCCGCCAGGATCCGATACACCTGCGCGAAGCCGCCGGGCACGCCCTCGGCCTGCACCGAACCGCGCGTCACGACGCCGTAGCGCTCGAGGAGCATGCCCGCCGTCGCGGTCGCCCGGAGGGTCGCGTCGTCGTCGGGAATGGGCAGGAGCGACCAGCGGCCGCCGACCATCGCGGGGCGCTGCGGTGCGGGCCGTGCGGCGGCCGCGATCGGCGTGCCGCGGAACATCCGGGTGCGGGGCGTCCGCCGCGTCACACGGTGCGCCTGCGATCCGCCGGCGAGGAGTCCCCGGACGGGGGCGAAGGTGTCGTTCGTGACGCGTCCCGACCAGGTCAGGTTCCAGAGCGCGTCGATGACGGATTGCTCGTTCGGCGCGTCGACCATGCCGGCCAGCTGTCCCGCGAAGTACGCGCCACCGGCTCCGAGCGCCTCGAGGATCGACTGCTCGAACGGCGTCGGCTCGTCCTCGGGCGTCGGGAGTGTGAGGGTGGCGACGTCTGCGGGGTGCAGTGCGATCCACCCGTCGCGCCCGGGCAGCGAGCCGTGTCCCGACCACAGCACCTCGCCCGTCGCGGTCAGCTCGTCGAGCAGAGCGGGGGAGTAGTTCCGCACCCGCGACGGCAGGATGAGCGACTCCCATGCGCTCGCGGGAAGCGGCACGCCGGCCAGTTGCTCGACGACGGCGAGCACCCCGTCGACGCCTTCGAGCGGACGCGTCAGGTGCTGCCAGACGGGCAGGAATCGTCCCAGCGCCTGCGGTTCGACGGGCTCGACGCTTCCGCGGATCGCGGCGAGCGAGCGCATCCGGATGCGGCGCAGCACCTCGCTGTCGCACCACTCGAGGTCGTCGGGGTGGGCGGAGTCCGCGGGCAGGAAGAACCCGCTCGCGAGCCGGCCCTGAGCTTCGAGTCGCTGCAGCGTCTGACGGGCGACGGCGCCGCCCACGCCGAGGCGCGTCGCGACGTCGGCGGTCCGAAACGGACCGTGAGTGCGGGCGTACCGGGCGACGAGGTCGGCGAGCGGATCGGCGACCGGTTCGAGGAAGGCGGTCGGGATGCCGACGGGCAACGCCGCCCCGAGCGCGTCGCGCAGACGACCCGCATCCTCGATCCCGGCGATGCGGGCCGCGCCGCCGAACGTGACGCGGATCGCGCGGCGGGTCTCGACGAGCTCGTCGAGGAGCGCGGCGGCATCCGTATCGGTCGCAGCGGGCGCCGGCGCGTCGGGGTCCGCCGCGGCGCCTTCGAGCCGCTCGGCGACCTCGGCGACCGACAGGGGCCCGAGCAGCCGCAGCAGGTCGGCGACGCCCTCGACACCGCGCACCCGCCTTGTGGGGTCGAGGCGCTGGAGCTCACGCTCGTACTGCTCGATGACGCCCGGGTCGAGCAGCTCGCGCATCTCGATCTTGCCGAGCAGTTCGCTCAGCAGGGCCGGGTCGACCGACAGCGCGGCCGCCCGCCGCTCCGCGAGGGGCGAGTCGCCCTCGTACATGAACGCGCCGACATATCCGAAGAGCAGGTCGCGCGCGTATGGCGAGGGCGAGCTGGTCGTCGTCTCGACGAGACGGATGCGGCGGTCGGCGATGCTCCGCGCGATGCGCAGGAGGGCAGGCAGGTCGTAGACGTCCTGCAGCACCTCGCGGAGCGTCTCGAGGATGATCGGGAAGGTCGGGTGTTCCTTCGCGACCTCGAGCAACTGCGCGGAACGCTGCCGCTGCTGCCACAGCGGCGACCGCTTGTTGGGGTTCAGTCGCGGCAGCAGCAGCGCGCGTGCGGCGCACTCGCGGAACCGCGAGGCGAACAGTGCAGACCCGCCGACCTCCGAAGTGACGAGCTGCTCGAGCTCGTCGGCGTCGAAGACGAACAGCTCGGCTCCCGGCGGCTCGGCATCCGTGTCCGGCACCCGCGCGATGATCCCGTCGTCACTCGCGACGGCGGCTCCTTCGACACCGAGGCGTTCCCGGATCCGCGCGTTGACGGCCAGCGCCCACGGTGCGTGTACGTGCATGCCGTACGGGGAATGCAGGATGACGCGCCAGTCGCCGACCTCGTCGCGTGAACGCTCCACGGTGAGCGTCTTGTCGGTCGGCAGGCTGCCGGTGGCTTCGCGCTGTTCGCCGATGTAGGCGAGCAGGTTGCCGATGGCGTTGTCGTCGAGGCCGGACTCCCGCAGCCGTGCAGTGGCCTTCTCGGGCTTCGACGTCGACAGCTCGCGTGAGAACTTGCCGAGCGCCTCGCCGAGCTCGGCGGGACGGCCGAGTCCGTCACCGTGCCAGAACGGGAGCTTGCCCGGCTGCCCGTAGGCGGGGAGGACGTTGACGCGGTCGTGGGTGATCTCGACGATCCGCCAGCTGGTGGTGCCGAGGGTGAACACGTCGCCCACGCGGGACTCGTAGACCATCTCCTCGTCGAGCTCGCCGACGCGGGCGTTGCGGGCCTCGCCCGAGATGAAGACGCCGAACAGCCCCCGGTCGGGGATCGTGCCGCCGCTGGTGACCGCGATGCGCTGCGCGCCGGGCCGGCCGGTGATGGTCCCGGCATCCCGATCCCACACGACGCGCGGCCGCAGCTCGGCGAAGGCGTCGGAGGGATACCGCCCCGCGAGCAGGTCGAGGGTCGCCTCGTACGCCGAGCGGGGAAGCGAGCGGAACGGGGCCGAGCGCTTGACGGTCTCGAACCAGCCCTCGACGTCGAGCACGGCCACGGCGGAGGCGGCGATCGTGTGCTGGGCGAGGATGTCGAGCGGGTTCTGCGGCACCGAGATGGCCTCGATCTGCCCCGCGAGCATCCGCTCGGTCACGACGGCCGTGTGCAGGACGTCGCCGCGGTGCTTGGGGAACAGGGCCGCGCGGCTGACCTCGCCGACCTGGTGACCGGCGCGACCGACGCGTTGCAGACCGGATGCCGCCGAGGGCGGCGCCTCGACCTGGATCACGAGGTCGACGGCGCCCATGTCGATGCCGAGCTCGAGGCTGCTCGTCGCGACGACGCAGCGCAGCGCCCCGGACTTCAGCTCGTCCTCGACCTGCGCACGCTGCTCCTTCGACACCGAGCCGTGGTGGGCCTTCGCGAGGATCGCCTCGACGCCCGCCGACGCTCCCGCCTGCGCCGCCCTGACCGCTCCTCCAGACGGCGCATTCGCGCCGCCCGGAGCCTCTGCTGCCGGGACCCTCATGGCGGCCGGCACCGTTTGATCCGGCACGTCGATGCCGACACGCTCGGCGTAGATCTCGTTCAGCCGTCCCGTCAGGCGCTCGGCGAGGCGCCGCGAGTTCGAGAAGACGATCGTGGACCGGTGGGCGAGGATGCGGTCGACGATCGCTTCTTCGACGTGCGGCCAGACCGATCCGGTCATCTCCGACGACTGCGGCGGCGTGTACCAGTTGCCGCCGTCGCCATCGTCGTCGTCGGCATCGACCGCGACCGGCTCATCCTCTTCCGGCGCGCCAGGCGGCGGGGGCGGGTTGGTGAGGTCGTCGATCGGCACGACGACGGAGAGGTCGAATGCCTTCGTCGCCTTCGGCGCCACGATGTCGACGGGAGCTGCGCCGCCCAGGAAGCGGGCGACCTCGTCGATCGGACGCACCGTCGCCGAGAGGCCGATGCGCTGCGCCGGGGTGTCGAGCAAGGCGTCGAGCCGCTCGAGGCTGACGGCGAGGTGCGCACCGCGCTTGGTCGCCGCGACGGCGTGGACCTCGTCGACGATGACGGTGTGGATGCCGCGGAGCGTCTCGGCCGCCTGCGAGGTCAGCATCAGATAGAGCGACTCGGGCGTCGTGATGAGGATGTCCGGCGGATCGGCGAGCAGGCGTCGCCGGTCGGC
The DNA here is from genome assembly GCF_900102005.1 of Microbacterium sp. LKL04. Taxonomy (NCBI): domain Bacteria; kingdom Bacillati; phylum Actinomycetota; class Actinomycetes; order Micrococcales; family Microbacteriaceae; genus Microbacterium; species Microbacterium sp. LKL04. Next base: position 2,873,929 of record NZ_LT627736.1, read on the forward strand.
GGAGGGCGTGTCACCCGACCGGACCCCGACCGTCACATCGGGCGCCGGCATCCCGAGCCTGCGGGCGGACTGCCCGATGCCCACCAGCGGAGAGCGGAGGTTGCGCTCGACGTCGACGCCGAGGGCCTTGAGCGGCGAGACGTAGAGGACGCGCGTGCGCGGAGGCGCGGCATCCGCTCGCTTCTTCTTGCCGCGCGCGGGCTTCTCGCCCTCGGCGGCCGGCTTGTCGGCGACGCGGTCCCGGAAGATGCGGTCGAGTGCCCAGAGGAACGCCGAGAGTGTCTTGCCGGAACCGGTCGGGGCGACCACCAGCGCGTGCTTGCCGGCCGAGATCGCCTGCCACGCGCCGGCCTGCGCGGCCGTGGGCGCGTGGAAGGCGCTGCGGAACCAGTCCTGCGTCGCAGGGCTGAACCGCTCGAGGACGTCCGCCATGCTCCCATCATCGCGCGGACCACCGACATCGGGCCGGGGCTTGCGCCCCGGCCCGTCGGTCAGACCTCCGTCATCCGTCCGTCCCGGAGTTCGAGCGTGAGCCCCGCCCCGATCCGCGCGAGGAACGCGTCGTCGTGGCTGACGACGAGCACCGCCCCCCGGTAGGCCGAGAGGGCCTCGACGAGCTGGTCGACCGTGTCGAGGTCGAGGTTGTTCGTCGGCTCGTCGAGTACCAGCAGGTGCGGCGGCGGGTCGGCCAGAAGCAGGCGGGCGAGCGCCACGCGGAACCGCTCACCGCCTGAGAGCGCCGTGACGGGCCGGTGCACCGTGTCGCCGCGGATGAGGAACCTCGCCAGCCGGTTCCGCAGCTCGACGTCGCCCACTCCGGGTGCCGCCGCCCGGATGTTGTCGAGCACCGACGCTGCCTCCGCCAGCCCGTCCACCCGCTGCGACAAGTACCCGATCCGGCCGGTGTGCGCCTCTGCCCGGGCATCCTCGCGCGCCCAGTGCAGGGCGGATGCCGCATCCGGCCCCGGCGTCGACCCTGCACCGTCGTCTGAACCTGCACTCGGCACGCGATCCGCTGCCCCCGCCGACGCGACGAGCCGCTCGAGCAGCGTCGTCTTGCCGGCGCCGTTCGGTCCGATCAGCGCCACCCGCTCGGGCCCCTGGATGATCCAGGAGCGCTCGCCGTCGCCGATCGTCGCGATCCGGCGGCCGGTGCCGACGTCCGGATCGGGCAGATCGATGCGCACCGTGTCGTCGTCGCGCACGCGTCGTCCGGCGGTGTCGACCGCGGCGCGCGCGGCATCCACCTTCTCGTTCGCCTCGACGCGGAGCCTGCCCGCCGTCACCTGCGCGGAGCGCTTCATGGCGCCCAACACGATCTTCGGCGCCGCCTTCCGTGCGGCGAGCTTCTTGCCGTGCGCATCGCGCGTGGCGATCGCCGATTCGACCTGCTGGCGGTCCCGCTTCTCGCGCCGTAGCACCTGCCGCGCCGCCGTCTCGGCCTGTGCAGCGGCGGCCTGCTCCGTCTCGAGCCAGGACCGCCACGCCGAGTACGGGCCGCCGAAGACCGACAGCTCGGAGCCGTACAGCTCAGCGGTGTCGTCGAGTTCCTCGAGCAGAGCGATGTCGTGACTCACCACGACCAGCGTCCCGCGCCACGTCCGCACGAGCTCGTGCACACGGCGACGCGCGTCGCGGTCGAGGTTGTTCGTCGGCTCGTCGAGGAGGGCGATCTCGGCGCCGCGCAGGCGGACGCCGATGAGCGCCGCGAGCACCGCCTCACCGCCCGAGAGCTCGCCGACGCGGCGATCGAGAGCTCCGTCCGGCAGCCCGACCTCGGCGAGCGCCGCCGTCGCTCGAGCCTCGATGTCCCAGTCGTCGCCGACCGTGTCGAAGTGGCGCTCGTCGACGTCGCCGCGCTCGATCGCGCGCACCGCGTCGAGGACGGACCCGATGCCGAGCACGTCTGCGACGCGCCGCGACACGTCGAGCGTGAGCTGCTGGGGCAGCAGGTCGACCCGTCCCGCCGTCGTGATCGATCCGGATGCCGGTTCGAGAGTCCCGGCGATGAGCTTCAGCAGTGTGGACTTGCCGGACCCGTTCCGGCCGACGAGGCCGGTGCGACCGCCGCTGAAGGCTCCGGTGACGTCGCTCAGCGCGACGGTGCCGTCGGGCCAGGCGAAGGAGAGGCGGTCGAGGGTGACCGCGGAGGTAGAGGTGGTGGGCATGTGCGCCTCCCTTTTGGGGGTGCGCGGACGCCGGCGTCGACGAACCGGTCCGCAGCGCTCGGTGCGGCCGGGCAGCACGGTGTGCTGCGGTCGAAGGGGGACGGTCCGCGCCGGTCGGTGAATCGATCACCGGGCGGACCGTCGCATCGTCCTCGGAGAGGGTCGACGGGTCAGCGCGGGATCACAGCGCGATCGCGTCGACAGCCTTCAACGGCTCTTCCTCACACTCGGGACAGGACGCCGACCATGGTAGCGACGATGCCGAGCGGATGCCAGGGCGTCAGCCGCGCAGACGCGTCAGCTGCTTCTCGAGGAACACGCGCACGTCGCCGAGCTGCTCGGCCGAGACGCTGTGCGCGAGGTTCGGATAGACGCGTCCACTCAGGTCGGTGTGGCTCGGCAGCCACTGCGCCGTGTGATCGACGAAGCGCGGCGGGATCACCTCGTCGCGCGCGCCGCGGCCCCAGAACACCGGCGGGCGCACCTCGGCCAGCTCGGCATCCCCGTCCGCAGGTTCGGGGAAGGCGTACCCGGCGAGGCTGACCGCGAACGCGGCGGCCTGCGGTCGCATCCGCAGCATCTGCAGGGCGATGACCCCGCCCTGCGAGAACCCGAGAAGGCCGACGGATGCCGCATCCCTCCGCACCTCGTCGACCCACTCCCAGACGGCGGAGGTCGACGCGATGACCTCGCCGTGGTCGCGACTCTCGACGCCGTCGATCGTGAACCAGGAGTATCCGGGCATCGGGAAGCGCGGCGCGAGGGGCGCGCGGACGGCGGCCACGACGAACTCGTCGGGCAGGTGCGGCACCAGGCTGAACAGGTCCGCTTCGTTCGACCCGTAGCCGTGGAGCAGCACCAGCAGCGGACGGCCGCCGCGTTCCTCGGCGGATGCGGACCACAGGACGGCGTCGGGATCGAGCGGGGAGGCGGCCACCATGCGTCCATCCTGCCCCAGCCCTCCGACACGGGCGAGGAGACCGCGGGCGGGGAGACCGCGGGCGGGGCGCCGCGGCATCCGCTCGGGTATACATGAGGCATGGCCGTCCGCACTCCCGACCCCGACCCGAACGAGCAGGGCGACGAGGGCGCCTCGCGCGATCCGCTGCGCGGGCTGGGGTCCTCGATGGGGCGTCCGGGCTCCGCCGGCAACCCGGCGTGGCTGAGCGACGTCGAGCTCGCCGAGGCGCGTCGCCGCCTGCCGATGCTGTACGTCGAGGCCGTGCCGGTGCGTCTGGACGGTATGGGCGCGGTGACCGACGTCGGCATCCTGCTGCGCGCGACGCCGATGGGCGAGATCTCCCGCACCATCGTGTCAGGGCGCGTCCGCTACGGCGAGACCGTACGCGACGCGCTGTTTCGTCACCTCGAGAACGACCTCGGCCCGATGGCCTTCCCGCTGCTGCCGCCGCAGCCCGCCCCGTTCACGGTCGCTGAGTACTTCCCGATCCCCGGCGTGAGCGCGTTCCACGACGACCGGCAGCACGCCGTCTCGCTCGCGTTCGTCGTGCCGGTGACCGGCACGTGCGAGCCGCGTCAGGACGCCCTCGAAGTCACCTGGATGTCGCCCGAGGAGGCGTCGTCCGACGCCCTCGCCGCCGAGATGGAGGGCGGCCGCTCGACCCTCGTCCGGCAGGCACTCGCCTCGGTCGGCGCCCTGCGCTGACCCAGCCCCGCGCGCGACCCGCGCCGCCGCGCGACCGTCAGCCGCGCGTGAGGCGCGACAGCGCCGCGACGAACGCGTCGACGTCGGCCTCCGTGGTGTCGAAGGAGCACATCCAACGCACCTCGTTCTTCGAGGCATCCCAGTCGTAGAAGCGGAACGACTCGCGGAGCTGGTCGGCGACGCCGTCGGGCAGCGTCGCGAAGACGCCGTTCGCCTGCGTCGGCTGGCTGAAACGCACGCCGGTGATCGAACCGTCCGCCAGACCGGCCTCGATCGCCCCGCGAAGTCGCGCCGCCATCGCGTTCGCGTGGCGGGCGTTCCGCAGGTAGAGGTCGTCCTCGTAGAGTGCGATCAGCTGCGCCGAGACGAAGCGCATCTTCGACGAGAGCTGCATGTTGAGCTTGCGCAGGTAGGGGAGCCCCTGGGATGCCGCCGGGTCGAGCACGACGATCGCTTCGGCCGCGAGCGCGCCGTTCTTCGTGCCTCCCGCGCTGACGAGGTCGACGCCGGCGTCCTTCGTGAAGGAGCGGATCGGCAGGTCGAGGGCCGCGGCCGCGTTCGACAGGCGTGCGCCGTCGAGGTGCAGGCGCATGCCGCGGGCGTGCGCGTGGTCGGCGAGGGCGCGGATCTCGTTAGGCGTGTAGAGGGTGCCGAGCTCGGTGGACTGCGTGATCGAGACGACGAGCGGCTGCGCGCGGTGCTCGTCGCCCCAGCCCCAGGCCTCCATGTCGACGAGCTCGGGAGTGAGCTTGCCGTCGTCGGTCGGCACGTTGAGGATCTTGATGCCCGCAACCTTCTCGGGAGCTCCGCCCTCGTCGACGTTGATGTGAGCGGTGGATGCCGCGACCACGGCGCCCCAGCGGGGGAGCATCGACTGCAGGCCGGTGACGTTCGCGCCGGTCCCGTTGAAGACGGGGTACGCCTGCGCGTCCTCGCCGAAGTGACGCGCGAAGACCTCCTGCAGGCGTGCGGTGTACACGTCCTCGCCGTACGCGACCTGGTGGCCGTCGTTCGCGGCGGCGATGGCCGCGAGCACCTCGGGGTGGACCCCGGAGTAGTTGTCGCTGGCGAAGGAACGGATCGTCGGGTCGTGGAGCGTCGTCACCCCCTAAGCCTAGGTCTCACGCCGGTGGGCTTCCCCGTGTCGGAGCCCGGCGATACCCTCGCCGCATGAGTGAAGCGACACCGTCGTCGCGCACCGTTCCTCCGGGCGGGATGCGCACGTTCCTGCACGTCCTGGTGAACACGGCCGTCGCGAACGTCACGACGAGTTTCCTGTGGTTCGCCCTCACCTTCTGGGTGTACCTCGAGACCACGTCCGTCCTGGCCACGGGGATCATCGGCGGCGCTTACATGCTGCTGCTGGCGATCTTCGGCATGGTCTTCGGCACGCTCGTCGACCGCTTCCGCAAGCACGCCGTCATGGTGTTCTCCGGAGTCTTCACGCTCGCGGCCTTCCTCGCGGCCGGTGCGATCTACGTGTCCCAGCCGGAGTCCGAGATCCTCGACCTCGGCGGACCGTGGTTCTGGCTCTTCTCCGGCATCATCCTGACCGGCGCCGTCGTCGAGAACCTGCGCAACATCGCCCTGTCGACGACGGTCACCCTCCTCGTGCCGACCGAGCGCCACGCGAACGCCAACGGCCTCGTCGGGACGGTGCAGGGCATCGCCTTCATCGTGACGAGCGCCCTCTCGGGTCTTGCGATCGGACTCGTCGGCATGGGCTGGACCCTCGCCGTCGCGATCGCCTTCACCGCCGTGCCGCTCGTCCACCTGCTCTTCGTGCGCATCCCCGAAGATGCGCCGACGCCCGATCCGGGCTCGAAGATCCTCGACATCCGGGGGGCGGCTGCAGCCATCCGGGCGGTGCCGGGCCTGTTCGCCCTCATCCTCTTCTCGACCTTCAACAACCTCATCGGCGGCCTCTACATGGCGTTGATGGACCCGTACGGTCTGGAACTGTTCGACGTGAAGATGTGGGGCGTCGTCCTCGCGGTGACGGCGACGGGGTTCCTCATCGGCGGTGGCATCGTCGCGGCCAAGGGGCTGGGCAAGAACCCCATCCGCACCCTGTTGCTCGCGGTCGCCGTCATGGGTCTGCTCGGTGCGGTCTTCACGCTGCGGGAGTGGTGGTGGCTCTACGCGGTCGGGATCTGGGCGTACATGACTCTCGTGCCGGTGATCGAGTCGGCCGAGCAGACGGTCATCCAGAAGGTCGTCCCGTTCGAACGCCAGGGCCGCGTCTTCGGAGCGGCCACCGCGCTCGAGGTGTCGACCGGTCCGATCACCTCGTTCGCCATCGCGCCGATCGCGGAGTTCTGGATCATCCCGTACCTGCGCACCGACGAGGGTGAGCGGACGTGGTCCTGGCTGCTCGGCGAGGGTGAAATGCGGGGGATCGCGCTGATCTTCCTCGTCGGCGGACTCATCATGGTGGCCGCGGCGCTCGCCGCGTTCCTCACCCGGTCGTACCGGACGCTCTCGGCCGAGTACCGCGACGCTCCCGAGACGGCAGAAGCGGATGCCGCGGCCCCGGCCACCGGCATCCCTTCATCGTCGCGCGAAGCGGCAGGGGGCGTCGCCGCCGACTGATGCCATGGGTCGGAACGGCTTCGGCGCCCGAGTCTCCCCAGAGCTCGGACGCCGAAGCGGCTCCCGAACGCCTAGGCGTCGGAAGCGCGGATGCCGGCGACGCCGGCGATGACGGGACGCATCTTCTTCTCGAGGGCCTCGAAGAACATCGACAGCGGGAATTCGTCGTCGAGGACCGCGTCGGTGTACCCCTTGGGCGGGCCGGCGAGGATCTCGTCGGACAGCCCGCGGGCCCACTGCGACGCGGGGTGGGGCGTCACGGTCGTGCGCACGAGGTCGTAGGCGGCGAGCCAGTGCGCCACCTTCGGGCGGTCGATCGACTCCCAGTAGAGCCGGTCGATCGCGTCGCTCAGCGCGATGACGGCGTCGGCGACGCGGTCCCACTCGAACGCGAGCGAGGTGTCGGTCCAGTGCAGGACCCCGCGCCGGTGCAGCCAGGCGAACAGCAGCTGACCGCCGAGCCCGTCGTAGTTTCGGACGCGGGTGCCGGTGATCGCGAAACGGAAGATGCGGTCGAAGATGACCGCGTACTGCACGAGGCCGGCGTGCTCGAGCATCTCGCCTTCGGCATCCGTCCGCGTCGGCTTCGCCGACAGGTCCTTCTCGATCGCGACGCACTCGCGGAACGCCGTCAGGTCGCAGCGCAGCTCCTCGAGCGAGTACAGGAAGAACGGCATCCGCTGCTTGATCATGAACGGGTCGAACGGCAGGTCGCCGCGCATGTGGGTGCGGTCGTGGATGAGGTCCCACATGACGAACGTCTTCTCTGCCAAGCGCTGGTCGTCGAGCAGACGGGCGGCGGCCTCGGGCAGCTCGAGGCGGGTGATCTCGGATGCCGCCCGCACGACGCGGCGGTAGCGTGCGGCCTCGCGGTCCTGGAAGATCGCGCCCCACGTGAAGGTCGGCACCTCGCGCATGGCGACCGTCTCGGGGAAGAGGACGGCCGAGTTCGTGTCGTAACCGGGGGTGAAGTCGAGCAGGCGGAACGAGACGAACAGACGGTTCGTGTAGGTCTGCTCGAGCTCGGCGATGAACTCCGGCCAGATCGTCTCGACGAGGACGGCCTCGACCTTGCGGTCGCGGGTGCCGTTCTGCGTGTACATCGGGAACACGACGAGGTGTCGGAGGCCGTCGATGCGGTTCTGCTGCGGCTGGAAGGCCATGAGCGAGTCGAGGAAATCGGGCACCGCGAAGTCATCGGACGCCCACCGGTCGAAGTCGGCGACGCTCGCCTCGAGGTAGGCGGCGTCGTGCGGGAAGGCGGGGGAGAGGGCACGGATGCCGGCGGTGATCGCCTCGACGTGCGCGCGGGCCGCGTCGTGGTCGGCGGGGTCGGGTACCGAGCCGTCGGTGGTCTGCAGGTCCTGCAGGGCGGTCGCGGCATCCCGCAGCAGCGCCCAGGCTTCGGAGGTCTCGGCCACGCGGGCGTCTTCGACGACCTCGGGCATTCCGATGATCGTCGATGTGGTGACGGTGCTCATGGTGGACCTCCGATCGGTTCTTGACGGTTTCCCGGCGCTTAACGGGAAGATTTCCGGTGATTTCAGCGTAGGGCCGTAAGGATCTCGTGTGCAACCTGGCTGCGGTAGCGTCGGAGCGTGCCCGCAGACGAGACCGACCCCGCCGATTCCGCGATCATCGCTGCGCTCTCGGCCAACGCGAGGGCGACGCTCGCGGAGCTCTCCGCCGTCGCGGGGCTGTCGGTGTCGGCGACGCAGGCGCGCGTCCGACGGCTCGAGGCGAGGGGGCTGATCGCCGGCTACCGCGCCGTCATCGATCCCGAGATCGCGGGCAAGCCCCTCGCGGCGTTCGTCGAGATCACGCCGCTCGACCCCGGCCAGCCCGACAACGCTCCCGAACTCATCGCGCACCTCGACGAGATCGAGGCGTGCCACTCCATCGCGGGCGACGCGGCCTACATGCTGTTCGTCCGCGTCGCGACTCCGCGCGATCTCGAGCGGCTGATCCGCGACATCCGTTCCGCCGCGTCCGTGAACACCCGCACGACGGTCGTGCTGCAGACCTTCTTCGAGCACCGTCCGATCTCGCCCGCCTGACGCCCGCCGGCATCCCGTGCCGCGCCCCGTGCGCCATGCGCCCGTGCCGCGCCCCGATCCCGCGGGCGGTGCCGGTGCCCGCGCCCCGGCATCCCCGCGCCGAGTCACCACTCGACTGCCGAGTCACCACTCGAATGCGCGCCACGGGGTGGTGATTCGGCACGTCAGTGGTGATTCGGCGGGGACGCCGGCCTGCGCGCGCGTCCCGTCCGGCACGCGCGCGCAGGCGCGTGCCGCCCGGCTGACTCCCGCGCGCTGTCAAGAGGAGGCGGGACCGGCTCGCCCTGCCTAGCGTGGAGGCATGAGCGACACCCCCATCGGCCGCGAGGTCCTCGTCGTCGCGAACAGTCGATCCGGCGCCTCGCTGGGACGGCCCGACCGGGTTCCCGACGTGCGTCGCCGGATGCCGGGGGCCACCATCCGCGAACTCGCCGAGGACGAGACTCTCGATGACGTCGTGGCCGAGGCCATGGCCGAGGAGGAACCGCCCCGCGTGCTCGCGATCCTCGGCGGCGACGGGTCGGTCTCGCGAGCGGCGCACCTCGCGCGCCGCCACGACCTGACCCTCCTCGTCCTGCCGAACGGCACCTTCAATCACTTCGCCCGGTCGGCCGGCATCCCCGACGTCGATGCTGGACTCGACGCCTATGCGGCGGCGAACATCCGGCCCGTCGCGGTCGCCGAGGCCTCGGTGAACGGAGCTGACCCGATCACGGTGCTGAACGCCGTCTCGCTCGGGGCGTACCCCGAGTTCCTCGCCGAGCGCGAGCGTCGCACGAGCCTGGGCAAGTGGTGGGGCGGCGCCGTTGCCGCCTGGAGAGAGATGCACGATGCTCACGCGGTCGACATCGCCCGCGGCGGCAAGCGCGCCTCGGTCTGGTCGGTGTTCGCCGGCGTCGGACCCAACGACCCCGATCGCATCGCTACGATGCAGCGTGCGACGCTCGACGAGCCCGTCATCGACGTCCGCGTGCACCACGCTCGCGGGACGCGGGCGCGGGCCATCGCGTCGCTCGCGTTCGGGGAGAAGACCGTCACGATCCTGCGCGCACTCCGCGTGATGCCCCCGGCATCCGACATCGAACGCATCCTCGACGAGGACTTCGAGATCGAGGTCCGTGCCGGCAGTGCCCCCGACATCTGGGTGCACGACGGCGAGCTCGAAGAGGTGGGGCAGGACGGCTTCCGTCTGCGGGTGCGCGCGGTCCGCGAGGGCCTGCGGGTCTACCTGCCCGCGCGGGAGTGACGGATAGATCTGGGGGCGGATACATCCCCAGACGGATGCCTCGGCTCACCCTGACCGCGTAGCGTTCAAGGGTGTTCCGCTCGCTCCGCCCGTACCAGGTCGCCGTCGACGCGTCGGTCGCGGTGCTGTTCGCGCTGGTGTCGCTTCCGTACGAGCTGGGCACGTCGACCAGTTCGTCGTACGACATCGGCGGATGGGGAGCGATACCGGTCGTGCTGCTCCTCTCCGGCGCACTCGGACTCCGCCGGTTCTCGCCGGGTCTTGCGCTCGCCGTCGCCTGGAGTGGCGCGATCGTGCAGATGGGGCTCGGACGCGGTCCCGGGTTCGCCGACATCGCGATCTTCGCGGTGCTCTTCGCGACCGCCGCCTACGGTACGAGGCTGGTGTTCTGGCTCGGTCTCGCCTCGGTGGTCGTCGGCTCGGGCACGATCACGATCTACCTCTTCCGCTGGGCGTTCCTCGGGAGCGGCTCGCTCTCCGACGTCCCGACGCTGATCTTCGTCCTGCTGGCGGCGCTGTTCGCACTCGGTCTCTCGTGGACCGCCGGCGCCCTCGTCCGCACCGCGATGCGCGCCCGCGCCAACCGCGCCGCGCAGTCGCGCGCCGAGGAGCAGACGGTCGCCGAGCAGGAACGCACCCGCATCGCCCGCGACATGCACGACATCGTCGCGCATTCGCTCGCGGTCATCATCGCCCAGTCGGACGGCGCGCGATACGCCGCGGCATCCGACCCCGACGCCCAGGCCGCGGCGCTCGGCACCATCTCGTCCACTGCGCGCTCCGCCCTTTCGGACGTGCGCCTGCTGCTCACCCAGCTCCGCCACTCGCAGGCCGAGGGGCCGCAGCCGACGCTCGCCGACCTCGAGCAGCTCTACGCCCAGGTGCGCGCGGCGGGCGTCGAGCTGCGGGTGGACGTCGACCCGGCGCCGCGCGGCGAGGTCGCAGCATCCGTGCAGCTGTCGGTCTACCGCATCCTGCAGGAAGCCCTTACTAACGCGCTCCGACACGGCGCCGCCACCGGCGTCGACGTCTCGCTCGCGTGGCACCCGGATCGTGTCGAGCTGCGCGTCCGCAACGAGGTCGCCCCCGTCCCCGAGGGAGCGGAGCGGCGCACCGGCGGCCACGGTCTGATCGGCATGCGCGAGCGCGCGCAACTGATCGGCGGTCGATTGGATGCCGCGGCCGCAGACGGCGTCTTCACCGTCGAGGCCTCGCTGCCCACCGGATCCGCGTCCGAGAACCCCGACCCCCTCGAGAGGAGCGCTCGGTGAGCGTCATCCGCGTCGTCCTCGTCGACGACCAGGCCCTGTTCCGTGCCGGCATCCGGATGGTCGTCGCCTCGCAACCCGACCTCGAGGTCGTCGGCGAGGCCTCCGACGGCGCGCAGGCGATCGAGGTCGTCCGCCAGACGCGCCCCGACGTCGTCCTCATGGACATCCGGATGCCGGTGATGGACGGGCTCGCCGCGACCGAGGCCCTGCTCGCCGACGCCGATCCGCCCAAGGTGGTCATGCTGACGACCTTCGACCTCGACGAGGCCGCGGCCCGGGCTATCCAGCGCGGGGCGAGCGGGTTCCTGCTGAAGGACGCCGATCCCGAGTTCCTCCTCGCCGCGATCCGCACGGTGCACGCGGGCTCGTCGGTCATCGCGGCCGCCGCGACGCGGGAGCTCTTCGCGCAGCTGAACGAACCCGTGCGCGCCGTCCCGCCGACGTTCGGTGAGCTCACGGACCGCGAGCGCGAGATCTTCGCCCTCGCCGCACGGGGCCTCTCGAACGCCGAGATCGCCGCACGGGAGTTCCTCTCAGAGGCGACGGTCAAGACGCACGTCTCGCGCATCCTCGCGAAGCTATCGCTCCGCGACCGCGTGCAGCTGGTCGTCTTCGCCTTCGAGCACGGACTCGCCTGATCGGCGCACACGGGATCATCCTCCCGATGTAGGAGGTCGCGACGAGCGACCGACGCGGCGCACCGGGGCCTCTCCGTAGCGTCGGAGACATGCAGATCACGACCACCGAGATGGGCCTCGCCGCCCGCGTCCAGAACCTCACGAAGACCTACGGCGGCGGCGAGAACGCCGTCCGCGCGCTCGACGACGTCACCGTCGGCATCCGTCGTGGCGAGTTCACCGCCATCATGGGCCCGTCCGGCTCGGGCAAGTCGACGCTCATGCACATCATGGCCGGCCTCGACGCGCCCGCCTCCGGCTCGGTCTGGATCGGCGACACCGAGATCACCGGGCTCTCCGACGTCGAGCTCACGATCCTCCGCCGCCGGCGGGTCGGCTTCGTCTTCCAGTCCTTCAACCTCGTCCCGACCCTCGACGCGATCAGCAACATCACGCTGCCGTTCGACCTCGACGGACGCCGGCCCACTTCGCAGGAGAAGGCGCGCATCGACGGACTCGTCGCGACCCTCGGCCTCGGCCCGCGCCTCGGCCACCGTCCGCACCAGCTCTCGGGCGGCCAACAGCAGCGCGTCGCGATCGCGCGCGCCCTCGCGACCGCCCCCGACCTCGTCTTCGCCGACGAGCCCACCGGAAACCTCGACTCGCGGTCGGGCCGCGAGGTGCTCTCGCTGCTTGCCGCCGCCAGCCGCGAGCACGGTCAGTCGATCGCCATGGTCACCCACGACCCCGTAGCCGCGTCGTACGCCGACCGCGTCCTGTTCCTCGGAGACGGGCGCATCGTCGCCGACAAGCCCCGTCAGACCGCCGAGCAGATCTCCGCTCACATGCTCAGCACGGAGGTGACCGCATGACCGCGATCGCCCCATCGGTGGTGAACACCATCGTCCCCGAAGCCCCGCGGTCGTCCCGCTTCGCCTGGCTGCGAGAGCGTGGCATGGGGGCGACGGTCCTCGTCTCGGCCATCTCGACGGCGTTCGGCGTCGTGCTCCTGTCGGCGACCGGCTATCTCGCCGTCGTGCTCGGGTCGAACCCGGAGTACGGCTCGTCCGGCACGATGGTGGTCGTGCTGGCGCTGCTCAGCGGCATCCTGCTCGCCGTCGCGGTCTACGTCGCCGCGATCGTCACCGCCAACACGTTCTCGACGATCATCGCCGGGCGCACCCGCCGCATCGCGCTCATGCGTCTCATCGGCGCGACCGCGCGCTCGCAGCGCAGCGAGGTCGCGACCCAGGGACTCGTCGTGGGTGCCATCGGTGCGGTCCTCGGCCTCGTGGTGACGACGGCCGGGGTGGTCGTGGCCGTCCCCGTACTGAACCGCGCCCTCGGGGTCACCTCGGAGTGGTCGCCGCTGCAGCCCGTGCTGCTCCTGCCGGCGATCGCCGTCGCGCTCACGACCTGGATCGCCGCGTGGTCGGGGTCTCGCCGGGTGCTGGCGGTGACACCTCTCGAGGCGCTGGGCGGCTCGGTCGAGCGTTCGCGTGAGGAGATCGCCGCGAAGCGCGGACGCAGGACGGGCGCGGTGGTCCTCGGCGCGATCGGTGTCGTGCTCCTGGTCGGTGGACTCCTCCTCGGCCTCCTGAGCCCCGCCGGCGTGCTCGTCGCGTTCTTCGGCGGACTCTTCTCCTTCACCGCCGTATCGATCAGCGCGGTATCAGTCATGCCGCCGCTCCTGAAAGCCACCGGGCGTCTGTTCGGAAGGTCCGTGACCGCGCGCCTGGCCGCGGAGAACGCGGTCCGCTATCCGGAGCGGTCGAGCCGCATGGCGATCGGCGTGGTCATGGGCGTCGCGCTCGTCGTGATGTTCGCCGTCGCCGCCGAGTCGGCGAAGTCCCTCGTAGCGGCATCGGCGGGCGGCGAGCCGGATGCGAGCTTCAACGAGATGATGGACGTCTTCTCGACGGTCATGATGTGCCTCGTCGCCGTCAGCGCCGTGATCGCCGCCGTCGGTCTCGTGAACCTCCTCACGATCGGCATCGTGCAGCGCAAGCGGGAGCTCGGTCTCCTGCGCGCTCTCGGGCTCACCTCCGCGCAGATCCGCCGCATGGTGCTCATCGAAGCGGCGCACGTCACCGTCACGGCGCTCCTGTTCGGCCTGGCGCTCGGCATCCTGTACGGCTGGGTCGCGGCGCAGTCGCTCCTCGGATCCGTCGCCATGCCGCCGCTGTGGCTGTCGCCGACGTTCGTCGCCCCGGCGATCCCGCTGGTCCCCGTCGCGATCGTGATCGTCGCGACCGCGGCACTCACCCTCGGGGCAGCGGTCGCTCCGACCCGGATCGCGACGCGCACGGCTCCCGTCGAGGCGCTCGCCGAGTGACCGGTGCCGCGCCTCCCTGCCACGGGCGCGGGGAGGCGCGGCATCCGTCCGTCAGTCGGCTTCGGCAGCCGGCGGGTCGTACGACCAGGTGGGCGCCAGGGCGCGCAGGCGCATGCCGCGGTACTGCCACGCCGCCCACAGGACGGGCCACAGGGGCAGGGCCGCGGCTCCGCCGATCGTGAGCCGATCGCGCCAGAGCGTCCGCGTGGGATCCCCCGGTAGCGGGCTCACCGCCATCTGGTGGTCCCAGACGTCGAGGGCGGCGAGTGCACCGGTCAGCGGGATGCCGCTGTCCCGGAAGATCCGCACCGGACCGTTCGTGTCCTCGGTGTACCGGTCGCTCGCGTGGATGAGCTGCTGGCCGGCGGGGATGATGCCGAGGGCGCGGATCTCGACCGGCACGTCGGTCCCCGGCTCGAACGAGGTCGGGAGCTCGCCGGCCATCGGGGCCATGTCGAGCAGAGGGCCGTAGAGCTCGGTGACGGCGCGAGGCGAGTGGAGGGCCCGCCAAGCGGCATCCGCGGTGCAGTCGAGCTCGAGCTTCAGGAGGATCCGCATCGGACCACTCTCGCATTCCTCTTCGGCACTCGATACGTTGGGAGCGCTCCCACTCCCGCGACGTCATCGTCGACCCTCCGGAAAGACCGCTATGCCCCTCGAACCCGCCATCGAATCCGGCGACCGCTCGCACACCCTCGCCCCCGTCGAGTCGGTCGCGCAGATCTCCTCGATGCTGCTCGACACCGACCCCACCCTCGACCCGGCTCTGGCCGAGGCGGCGCGGGTCGCGGCCACCGAGGGCGTCGTCCTCCTCACCAACGACGGGACCCTGCCGCTCGGTGAGCGTGCGGTCGCCGTGTTCGGGCGCGTGCAGATCGACTGGTTCGCGGTCGGCTACGGCTCCGGCGGCGACGTGAAGGTGCCTTACATCTGGAACCTCCTCGCCGGTCTCCGCGACGCGGGCGTCCGGGTCGACGACGAGCTCGCGACGCGGTACTCGACCTGGTCGGCGGCGAACCGCCCCGCCTTCGCCGCCACCTGGGGCGAGTGGCCGCACCACTTCCCCGAGATGGCCGTCGCCGACGCCGATGTCGCAGCTGCGGCTTCCCGTGCCGACACCGCCGTCGTCGCGATCGGACGCGCCGCGGGCGAGGCGCGCGACAGCATCCTCGAACCCGGCAGCTACTACCTGACGGCCGACGAGCGGACGCTCCTCGACTCCGTCACCTCGCACTTCGCCCACACGGTCGTCGTCGTGGATGCCGGCAATGTCATGGACCTCTCGTGGGTCGTCGACTACGGCGATCGGATCGGCGCGGTGCTCTTCGCGTGGCAGGGCGGAATGGAGGGTGCGCGCGCCGTCGCGGGCGTGCTGTCGGGCGAGCAGACCCCGAGCGGCAAGCTCACCGACACGATCGCCCTCACCTACGAGGACTATCCGAGTGCGCCGAACTTCGGCCACCTCGACGTCAACGTCTACGCCGAGGACGTCTTCGTCGGCTATCGCTACTTCGAGACCTTCGCCCCCGACCGGGTGCTCTTCCCCTTCGGGCACGGACTCTCGTACACGACGTTCGCGCTGGCGACCGAGGCGACGACGGATGCCGAGACGGTCCGACTCGACGTCACCGTGACCAACACCGGCGCACGTCCCGGCAAGGAGGTCGTGCAGGTCTACACCGGCGCGCCCGACGGCGCCCTCGGCAAGCCCGCGCGCCACCTCGCGGCCTTCGGCAAGACCGGCCTGCTCGCCCCCGGCGCGAGCGAGACCGTCCACCTCGACGTCCGGCTCGACGACCTCGCCTCCTACGACGACGGCGGCGCGACGGGGACGCGGAGCGCCTGGGTCCTGGAAGCGGGCGCGTACCCCGTGTTCGTCGGAACCGACGTCCGCTCGGCGGCGCGCGTCGCCGCGTTCGAGGTGCCCGAAACGCGCGTCGTGCGCACCGCGACCGAGGTCGCCGCGCCCGTCCACGCGTTCGAGCGGCTCACCGTGGGCCGCGCGGACGACGGCTCGGCCGTCGTCGCCCACGAGAGCGTCCCCATCCGCACCGTCTCCCGTGCCGAGCGCGTTCTCGGATCGCTGCCGGCGGAGCTCGCGCAGACCGGGGACCGGGGCATCGACCTCGCCGCCGTCGCTCGCGGCGCGGCATCCCTCGACGACTTCGTCGCCCAGCTCACCGATGAGGAACTGTCGCTCCTGGCGCGGGGCGACGTCACGATGGACAGCCCGCTGGGCGCGCCCGGCAACGCGGGGGTGCTCGGCGGGGTCTCCGAGTCGCTTCGCGCGAAGGGCGTGTCGCCCGTCACCACGACGGACGGACCGAGCGGCATCCGTCTGTCGGCGTACGCGTCGCTGCTCCCGTCGGGGACGGCGCTCGCCTCGACCTGGAACACGGCCCTCATCGAGGAGCTCGCCGCACTTCACGGAGAGGAGATGCGCCGGAAGGGCTCCGACGTCCTGCTGAGCCCCGGCATGAACATCCATCGCGACCCGCTGTGCGGGCGGAACTTCGAGTACTTCAGCGAGGACCCGGTCGTGACCGGCCGGATCGCGGCAGCGGTGGTGCGCGGAGTGCAGCGCACGGGCCTGTCGGCGTGCCCCAAGCACTTCGCCGCGAACAACCAGGAGACCAACCGCACCCGCAACGACTCGCGCGTCTCGGAGCGGGCGCTCCGCGAGATCTACCTGCGCGGGTTCGAGATCTGCGTCCGCGAGGCCGCGCCCCGCGCGATCATGACCTCGTACAACCAGATCAACGGCGTGTGGGCGCACTATCACTACGACCTCGCGACCGTCATCCTCCGCGAGGAATGGCGCTACGAGGGCGTCGTCATCACCGACTGGTGGATCGAGAACGCCGTCGATCCCGACTTCCCCGCCCTCGAGGACAACGCCTACCGCGTCCGCGCACAGGTCGACGTCCTCATGCCCGGAGGTGTGAAACGGGATGCCGCTCCCCAAGCGCAGGCCGACACGACGATCCTCGACTCCCTCGCCCGTGAGGAAGGGATCACGCGGGGTGAACTCCAGCGGACGGCCCGGAACGTCCTCGGGCTCGTCATGTCGCTGAAGCCGGTCGTCGACGCTCGTACGCTGGAGGGATGACCGCGAGCCCGTTCGATCAGTCCCGCTATCAGCTGCGCTTCGACTGGGGGCGGGACGGGCTGACCCGTCTCGCACCCGCCGATGTGGTCGTCGTCGTCGATGTCCTGCGTTTCTCGTCGACGGTCTCGGCACGCGTCGCCGCCGGCGAGACGGTGACGCACGACGAGGCCGCCCACGCCGTGTCGCGCAACGGGGCGGCAGTCGCGACTGCCGCAGCAGAGACGGGCGCGACCGTCTTCCTCGGGAGCCTCCGCAATGCGACCGCCGTCGCACAGGCGGTCCTCGCGGAGCAGAACCGTCGCGCGGCGCGGACGAGCGTGAGCATCGTCGCCGCCGGCGAACTGCACGGACCGGGGGATGCCGCGGTCCTGCGCTTCTCCGTCGAGGACCAGCTCGGCGCGGGCGCGGTGTTCGCCGCGCTCGAGACGATCGGTCTGGATCACTCGTCGCCGGAGGCCGCGGCGGCATCCGAAGCGTTCCGGGGTCTCCGGTCGGCGGTCCGCCATCTCCTCACGGCGAGTGGCTCCGGCCAGGAACTGCTCGACGCCGGTCGCCGCGACGAGGTGCTCGCCGCCGCGGTTCACGACGCGGACGAGACGGTCCCCGTCCTCCGTGACGGCGTGTGGCAGGCCTACGAGGTGGTCAGCGCGGCGTGAGGGCCTCGCGCCGGGTCGCAGCGGTGATCTCGCGGCGCCGCCAGGTGATCAGGTAGCGCTCGTCGAACGTCGGCGCGCAGCGCGCACACGACGTCGCCCGCGTCGCCTTGCGGTGGCGGTATGCGACGTGTCCGGCGGGGCACACGCCGACCCAGGGAGCGAGCTCCGTCGCCGTCTCGCCGCGATGGGTGACGCCGCCGGTGTATCCGAGTGAGCGCGCGATGCGCTTCCATTCCGCGCCGTGCCCGGCGGCTGCGCCCGCGATCGCGTGGGCGATCTCGTGCAGGATCGTCTGACGGTTGGTCTCGGCGTCGTAGCGCGCGGCCAGGTATCGCGAGAGGGTGATGCGCTTGCGCAGGTAGTCGCACGCGCCGGCGCGCCGTTTGGCGTTGTCGAAGGCGAAGCTCCACGAGTCGTCGAGCAACTGCCGCAGCAGCGTCTCGGCCTCGCGGCGCACGTCGATGAGGTCGCTCATGCCAGCACGATAGGACGCAGGTACGACACTCGGGTCGAAGGTCTCAGCCGGCGACCGTCGTGCTGTTGCGGCGACGGTCGACGGCGTCGATGGCGAGCAGCGTCGACTCGAGCTGATCCTCGGGAGCGCCCGCCTCCTGCCGCAGGAACAGCGCCTTCTTGAAGTCGGCGCGTGCTGCGGCATCGTCGCCCGCGTCGAAGTGGACCTTGCCACGGTGCTGGCATCCGAAGGCAGCGACCGCCGACCAGCCCTGGCCTTCGGCCTCCTCGACGCACGTGTTGAGCTCGTGGATCGCGGCGGCGTATGCGCCGCGGAACTGCTGCACGCTCGCGTGCAGCATCCGGGCGCGCAGCAGGTCCTTGCGTGTGCCGGCCATGCGGGCCACGCGCACGGACTCCTCCGAGACGACGAGAGCGTCGTCGAGGCGTCCGAGGACCTTCAGCAGCCACACCTTCTCGAGCATCGCCGCGAGGCTCCGCTGCTCGCCGAGGTCGGCGAGGCGGGCCTGGCATTCGTCGAGGTCGACGATCTCTCGGAGAGTCTCCGGGTCGTATCCCTTGATGAAGCCCACAGCTGTTCCTTCCGACCCTGCAACGTGTGTCTCCAGTGTCGCCGCGGCTCGCCCGGAATGCGCTGAGGGCGCGCCGCGCGTCGTGGCCTCAGCGGTCGAAGACGGATGCCGCAGGTTTCGGGGACGGGGTGGAATCGGCATCCGTCATGATCCGCGCATCGCGCGCGAACGCCTCGAGTTCGGCGCCGTGGGCGACCTTCGCGGGATGGGGTCCGGCCGCCATCAGACGCGGCAGCCACTCCATCGGCAGCTCGGAGGGTGAGGCCGCGATGACGATGTTCCCGAACCGCCCGCTCTTGAGCGTCCGCACCTCGGCGAGGACGACGACGTGCTCGAGGACGGAGCGGACGGTCGCGACCTGCCTGCGGGCGAAGGCGAGCCCGCTGCCGTCGGCGATGTTGACGAGCAGGATGCCGGTCGGCGCGAGGAGCCCCGCGAGGATCCGGTAGTACTCGACGCTCGTGATGTGGGCGGGCGTCTGCGCGCCGGCGAACACGTCCGAGACGACGAGGTCCACCTGGCCGACGATGCCGGGGGGGAGGCGCGCCGCGACGTCGCGGGCGTCGCCGATCCGCACGCGCAGCTGGCCCGTGCGCGGGAGGGGGAGGTGCTCCCGGACGAGGTCGACGAGCGCCTGCTCGAGCTCGATGACCTGCTGCCGCGACCCCGGTCGGGTGTGCTCGACGTACCGGGGGAGGGTCATGGCGCCCGCGCCGAGATGCACCGCGGTGAGGGGTTCTCCCGGCATCCCCATCTGATCGATGACGGCGCCCATACGGGCGACGTACTCGAAGTGGAGATGCGACGGATCGTCGAGATCGACGTGCGACTGCGGGGTGGTCTCGACGACCAATTCCCACCCGCCGGCGAACCGGCCGGGGATGATGCGCGCCTGCCTCCCGTCGGACAGTCTGGCGACAGGCGGGTCGAGGGGGGCGCGGGAGCGGGCCATCCGACTACGGTAGCCCGCAGGAAGAAACACGATCGAGATACAGCTGTAACCGCTTACCGGCAGTGTGGACGGTAGCGTCAGCCGCATCCCTTCGGCAGCGCCGCCTCCTGGCGCGCCGCCGACGAGCCCCATCGGAAGGTGCACAGCAATGCTCCCCATTTCCCGGAAGCGGGTGGTCGCGGGCGCCGCGGCCCTCGTCATCGGTGCGCTCGCGCTCAGCGCGTGCGCCAGTCAGCGAGGCGGCGACGACAACGCGGAAGGACCCGCGGACGTCGACGGCACGTTCGTCTTCGCGGCGTCGTCCGACCCCGCGAGCCTCGACCCCGCCTTCGCCCAGGACGGCGAGACGTTCCGCGTCTCGCGCCAGATCTTCGAAGGCCTCGTGGGCACCGAGCCCGGTACGGCCGACCCCGCCCCGCTCCTCGCCGAGTCGTGGGAGACGTCCGACGACGCGCTGAGCTACACGTTCGCCCTCAAGAAGGACGTGACGTTCCACGACGGCACCCCGTTCAACGCCGAGGCCGTCTGCGTCAACTTCGACCGTTGGTACAACTGGGAGGGCCTGGCCGCCAGCGAGGCGCTCGGGTACTACTACAACAAGCTCTTCAAGGGCTACGCGTCGAGCCCCGACGCGGCCGTGTACGACTCGTGCACGCCCGACGGCGACTCGTCCGTCACGATCGCCCTCAAGAAGCCCTTCGCCGGCTTCGTCGCCGCACTGTCGCTGCCGGCCTTCGGGATGCAGTCGCCGAAGGCGCTCGAGGAGTACAAGGCCGACGAGGTGGGCGGGACCGCCGAGGCTCCGACCCTCAGCGAATACGCCACCGGCCACCCGGCCGGCACCGGCCCCTACAAGTTCGACGAGTGGTCCCGCGGCGAGCAGGTCACCCTGAGCTCCTACGCCGACTACTGGGGCGACAAGGGCCAGATCGACAAGATCATCTTCCGCACGATCGACGACCCCACCGCGCGTCGCCAGGCCCTCGAGTCCGGCTCGATCGACGGCTACGACCTCGTGGGTCCCGCCGACACCGGCGCGCTCGAGGACGCCGGCTTCACGATGGTGTCCCGCCCGCCCTTCACGATCCTGTACCTCGCCTTCAACCAGGCGGTCAAGGAACTCCAGGACCCGAAGGTCCGCGAGGCGCTCTCGTACGCGGTCGACAAGGACGCCCTGATCTCGCAGGTCCTCCCCGAGGGCACCGAGAAGGCGACGCAGTTCATGCCGCCGAGCGTCAACGGCTGGAACGCCGACGTCACGACCTACGACTACGACCCCGAGAAGGCCAAGTCGCTCCTCGCCGAGGCCGGCTACACCGAGGCCAACCCGCTGAAGCTGACCTTCAACTACCCGGTCAACGTCTCGCGTCCCTACATGCCGGACCCCGAGCAGATCTTCACGGTTCTGTCGTCCCAGCTGAAGGACGTCGGCGTCGAGGCCACGCCGAAGTCGAACGAGTGGGGCGAGTACCTCGACCTCATCACGGGCGGCACGGACCACGGCATCCACCTGCTGGGCTGGACCGGTGACTACAACGACACCGACAACTTCCTCGGCGTCTTCTTCGGACAGAAGTCGGCGGAGTGGGGCTTCGACAACCCCGAGCTCTTCCAGGACCTCACCGACGCCCGCGGCATCGCGGACCTCGACGAGCAGACGAAGCTCTACTCGGAGATCAACGAGGAGGTCGCGAAGTTCATCCCCGGCGTCCCGCTGGCCCACCCGGCTCCCACGCTGGCCTTCGACTCCCGCGTCGAGAGCTACCCGGCGAGCCCCGTGAACGATGAGGTGTTCAGCCAGATCGTCCTCACGAAGTAAGCCGATCGAGGCAGCGCCTGCTGCCTGACCGGTGCGGGGCGGGATGACCTCCCGCCCCGCACCGACCTCCACGAAAGCGACACCCGTGCTGCGAACCATCGGCAATAGGCTCCTGCTGCTGATCCCCACCCTCCTCGGCCTGAGCATCCTGCTCTTCTGGTGGGTCCGAACCCTTCCCGGCGGTCCCGCCCAGGCGCTCCTGGGCGAGAAGGCCACCCCCGAAGCCGTCGCTCGGATCAACGAGCTCTACGGATTCAACCGTCCTCTGATCGAGCAGTACTTCACCTGGATCGGGCGACTGCTGTCGGGCGACTTCGGCACCTCGCTGCGCACGAGCCAGCCGGTGCTCGACGAGTTTTTCCGACGCTTCCCGGCGACCATCGAGCTCTCGGTCGCGGCGCTGATCATCGCCGTCGGCGTCGGCGTGCCGCTCGGCTACTGGGCCGCGCGCCGCCACGGCAAGGCAGCCGACAGCACCGCCGTCGTCTTCAGCCTGCTGGGGATCGTCGTGCCGGTGTTCTTCCTGGCCTTCATCCTGAAATACGTGTTCGCCGTCCAGCTCGGCTGGCTCCCGTCGGACGGACGTCAGGACCCTCGCATCGAGGCCACCCACTACACGAACTTCTACGTGCTCGACGGGCTGATCACGGGCGAATTCGACGCCGCGTGGGACGCGATCCTGCACCTGATCCTGCCGGCCATCGCCCTCGGCACGATCCCTCTCGCGATCATCGTGCGCATCACCCGGGCATCCGTCCTCGAAGTGCAGAACGCCGACTACGTCCGCACGGGCAAGGCCAAGGGCGTTCCCGGTGCGCTGCTGCGCAACCGATTCATCCTGCGGAACGCCATGCTGCCGGTCATCACGACGATCGGTCTGCAGGCGGGCCTGCTGCTGTCGGGGGCGATCCTCACCGAGACGGTCTTCGCGTTCCCCGGTATCGGGTCGTTCCTCTCCAGTGCGATCTTCAACCGCGACTTCGCGGTGCTGCAGGGCTTCATCATCTTCATCGCGATCGTCTACGCGCTCATCAACCTGCTCGTCGACGTCTCGTACAGCCTGATCGACCCGAGAGTGAGGGTCTCATGAGCACCGTCCTTCCCCCCGCCGCAGGCGGCAGCGCCGCCGACGACTCGACCGTCGCCGTCCTCACCGCGGGCACCGGCGGCGCCCCGCGCGGCGGTTTCTGGCACGACGTCTTCCGCCGGCTCCGGCGCAGCCCCACCGCGTGGGTGGGCCTCGCCATCGTGCTGCTGTTCGTGGTGGTCGCCCTCCTCGCCCCGCTGCTCGCCCCATACCCCGAGACGGCGTTGCCCGGGGCGCGCGAGATCACCCCGACGTACATCCCCGGGCCCGGCGAGATCGCGGCGTTCCCGCTCGGCCTCGACCGCTTCGGCGGCGACGTGGTGTCGAAGCTCATCTGGGGAGCACAGGCATCCCTCCTCATCGGTGTCGTCTCGACGGCCTACGGCCTCATCGGAGGGATGCTGCTGGGCCTCATCGCCGGCACGTTCGGCGGCTGGGTCGACAACGTCATCATGCGACTCGTCGACATCCTGCTGTCGGTGCCGAGCCTGCTGCTCGCCGTCTCGATCGCCGCGATCCTCGGTCAGAACCAGAACTCGGTCATGATCGCGATCGGTGTCGCGCAGGTGCCGATCTTCGCGCGCCTGCTCCGCGCCTCGATGCTGCAGCAGCGCTCGGCGGACTACGTCCTGTCGGCGCAGACCCTGGGCCTCGGTCGCGGGCGCATCACGATGACCCACGTCCTGCCGAACGCGGTGGGCCCCGTCATCGTGCAGGGCACCCTGTCGCTCGCGACGGCCGTCATCGACGCCGCGGCGCTGTCGTTCCTCGGCCTCGGCGGCGGGCGCCCCGAGACGGCGGAGTGGGGCCGCATGCTCACCTACGCGCAGGCAGAACTCGCCATCGCGCCGTGGCTCGCGTTCCTCCCCGGCATCTGCATCGCCATCACGGCGCTCGGATTCACGCTGTTCGGCGAGGCGCTGCGCGAGGCAATGGACCCTCGGACGCGCGGGCGCTGAGCTTCTGCAGGAGCGCGGCTGACACCGCTGGTACCGCTCCGCGATCCCGGCGGGTCGGACGACAGGGCCCCTTCCCCGACTGTCCGGCCTACCGGGATCGCTTCGCTGCCCGGGGATGGCGAGTGGGCGGGTGTGCCGGTGTTCCGTATTCAGTCTCCGCGGCGCGGAGAGGGGACGAAGGGCACGAGATGACGTGCGAAAACGTCCTCGCCGATCGTCGCGAGACTGAATACGGAACGCGCGTCGGGGCGTATCGGCGCGGAACCCGGGTCAGACGGCGATGTCGAGTTCGTTGCCGGGGATCGAGGAGAGCAGGTTCCGCGTGTACGGGTCACGCGGGTTCGTGAAGATCTCCTCGCTCGAGGCCGCCTCGACGAGCGCGCCGTCCTTCATGACGCAGACGTAGTCGCTGATCAACCGAACGACGGCGAGGTCGTGCGAGATGAAGAGGTAGCTGAGGCCGTACTCGGTCTGCAGGTCGCGGAGCAGGGTCAGGATCTGGTCCTGCACGAGCACGTCGAGCGCCGACACGGGCTCGTCGCACACGATGA
The DNA here is from genome assembly GCF_900102005.1 of Microbacterium sp. LKL04. NCBI lineage: Bacteria > Bacillati > Actinomycetota > Actinomycetes > Micrococcales > Microbacteriaceae > Microbacterium > Microbacterium sp. LKL04. Next base: position 2,898,060 of record NZ_LT627736.1, read on the forward strand.
GCTCCGGCGACAGAGCGAGCGCGCGCGCGATCGCGACGCGCTGGCGCTGGCCTCCGGAGAGCTCCGACGGGTAGCGGCGCAGCATCGACGCGGGCAGGGCGACGTCGTCGAGCAGCTTCCGCACGCGCGCGGCGCGGTCCTTCGCCGACCCGCGGTTGTAGAAGTCGAGCGGCTCCTGCACGATCCGCTCGATCGTGAACATGGGGTTCAGCGACGAGTACGGGTCCTGGAAGATCGGCTGCACCTTCTGACGGAACTCGCGGAGCTGTCGTCCTTTGAGGGATGCCACGTCCGTGCCGTCGTAGCGGATGACGCCCTCCGTGGGATCCACGACCTTCAGCAGCATCCGCGCCGTCGTCGTCTTGCCGGAACCCGACTCGCCGACGATCGCGACGGTCTCTCCGCGCGGGATCGAGAACGACACGTCCTTGACGGCGGCGAAGTCCTCCTTCTGGCCGCGGACGTTGTAGAGCTTGGTGAGTCCCTCGACCTCGACGATGTTGTCGACCGGCTTCGGTGCGGCATCCGGAGTCGGCTCGGTGAACGCCTCGGGACGCAACCGAGCGACGGCGACCGACGGCGCCGCCTGCACGAGGGACTGCGTGTAGGGATGCTGCGGGTCTTCGAGGATCTGCCGGGCCGGGCCCTGCTCGACGATGCGTCCGCGGTGCATGACGACGACGCGGGCGGCGCGCTCGGCGGCCAGTCCGAGGTCGTGCGTGATGAGCAGGACCGACGTGCCGAGCTCGGTGGTCATGCGCCCGAGCTGATCGAGGATCGTCTTCTGCACAGTCACGTCGAGCGCGCTCGTGGGCTCGTCGGCGATGAGCAGACGGGGGTTGCAGGCGAGCCCGATCGCGATGAGCGCGCGCTGGCGCATGCCGCCCGAGAACTCGTGCGGGTACTGCTTCGCGCGGTCCTCGGCGTTCGGCAGGCCCGCGGCGGCGAGGGTCTCGACGACCTTGCGGTCGACGTCCTTCCTGGTCGCGAGTCCGTGGGCGAGCAGGGTCTCGGCGACCTGCGTGCCGATCTTCGATGTCGGGTTGAGGTTCGACATCGGGTCCTGCGGGACGAGTCCGATCTGTGCGCCGCGGATGCCTCGCATCGTCGACTCGGAGGCCCCGACGAGCTCTTGGCCGTCGAGGCGGATGCTGCCCTGCGCGACGCGGCCGTTGCCGGCGAGCAGGCCGATCACGGCCATCGCCGTCGTCGACTTGCCCGAGCCGGACTCGCCGACGATCGCGACGGTCTCGCCGGCGGCGAGGTCGAGGTCGACGCCCTCGACCGCCCGCACGGAGCCGTCGATGGTCTGGAACTCGACGGCGAGGTCGCGGACCTGCAGGAGGGGCGCGCCGGGGGCGGGGGAGGTCTCGAAGGGCATTCCCCCATCCTGCCCTCCGCCCGCCGCCTGCGCACGGGTGGATCGCCCGGCTTTACCCAGCCGTAACGACCCGCGGTGTCTCAGCCGTCGCGGCGGGCGCCCTCGGAGGGCCGGACCGTGAAGACGTGCGGCTCGGTGCGGCCTGCGGCGGCGAAGGCCGCGAGCACCGCCTCGCGCACCGCGGGTACGGCGTCGCGCTCGATGAGCGCGATCGCCGAGCCGCCGAAGCCGCCGCCGGTCATGCGGGCGCCGATCGCGCCGTTCGCACGGGCGGTCTCGACGGCGAGGTCGAGCTCGGGCACCGAGATCTCGAAGTCGTCGCGCATCGAGGCGTGCGAGGCGTACAGCAGGTCGCCGATGGCACGCGGGCCCTGCTCGCGGAGCGTGCGGACGGTGTCGAGCACGCGCTGGTTCTCGGTCACGACGTGACGCACGCGGCGGTAGGTCTGCTCGTCGACGAGCTCCTCGACGCGGGGGAGCTGATCCACGCTCACGTCGCGGAGCGCGGGGACGTCCATCGCCTGAGCGCCGCGCTCGCACGCCGCTCGGCGCTCGCCGTAGCCGCCGGTCGAGTGGGCGTGGGCGACGCGGGTGTCGATCACCATGAGCTCGAGGCCCGCCGCGTCGAAGCCGAGTTCGACCACCTGGGCGTCGAGGCTCCGGCAGTCGAGGAAGGTCCCGGCATCCGTCTCACCGAGCATCGACGCCATCTGGTCCATGATCCCGGTCGGGGCCCCGACGGCCTCGTTCTCGGCGCGGCGGCCGGCCTGGGCGAGCGCGACGCGGTCGAGGCCCAGGCCCCACACGTCGTTCAGCGCCGAACCGGTCGCGCCCTCGATGGCCGCCGACGACGACAGCCCTGCGCCGACGGGCACGTCCGAGGCGAAGGCGAGGTCGACACCTGTGACGGATGCCGCATCCGTCCCGGTCGCCTGCAGCAGCGCCCACGCGACACCGAGCGGATAGCGGGCCCACTCGACGACCTCGTCGCGGCGCTCGGGGAAGAGCGCGTCGAGGTCGGCGAGGGCGACCTCGACCGGTGCCTCGTCGAAGGTCGAGACGACGCGGATGCGGCCGTCCGCGCGTCTTCCGAGCGCGACGTACGTGCGGTGCGGCGTCGCGAACGGGAAGACGAAGCCGTCGTTGTAGTCGGTGTGCTCGCCGATCAGGTTCACGCGGCCGGGAGCCGACCAGAGTCCGACCGGCTCGGATCCGGTGAGGGTGGCGAAGAGGCTCCGGGCCTCGGCGGCAGCGGTCACAGCGTGACTCCTTCGATGGCGGTGCGGAGGCGCGCGGCGGCGTCCTCCGGGGGGACGTCGCCGATCCAGGCGCCCATGGCGGCCTCGGATCCGGCGAGGAACTTGAGCTTGTCGGCGGCGCGGCGCGGGCTCGTGAGCTGCAGGCTCAGGCGCACCGTCTCCCGGCCGACGTGGACCGGCGCCTGGTGCCAGGCGGCGATGTACGGCGTCTCGGACTCGTACAGCGCGTCGACGCCGCGGAGCAGACGCAGGTAGAGCGGAGCGAGCTCGTCCTTCTCCTCGTCGGTCAGGCCCGCGAAGTCGGCGACGTGGCGATGCGGGAGCATGTGGATCTCGATCGGCCAGCGCGCGGCGAACGGCACGAACGCGGTCCAGTGCTCGCCGCGCAGCAGCACGCGGGGCCCGGCCTGCTCGAACTCGAGGATGCGCTGGAACAGATCGGGGGCGGTCCGATCGATCGAGTCGAGCAGGCGGGTCGTCCGCGGGGTGACGTAGGGGTAGGCGTAGATCTGCCCGTGCGGGTGCTGCAGCGTCACTCCGATGGCCTCGCCGCGGTTCTCGAACGGGAAGACCTGCTCGATGCCGGGCAGCGCCGAGAGGGCTGCGGTGCGGTCGGCCCACGCCTCGATGACGGTGCGGGCGCGCGTCACGGTCTGCGTGCCGAACGACCCGGTGCGCTCGGGCGAGAAGCAGACGACCTCGGTGCGGCCGACGCTCGTGCGGGTGCGACCGAGACCGAGGTGCGCGAGGTCGTCGAGTCCGCGCGGCGGGTCGATGCCGGCGGGCACGTCGTCCGTGGCCTCGGCGAGGGCGGGACCGAACGAGGGCGACTTGTTCTCGAAGACGGCGACGTCGTACACCGAGGGGATCTCGGAGGGGTTGGTCGCGGTCTGCGGTGCGAGCGGGTCGAGTTCGGCAGGGGGCAGGAAAGCGCGGTTCTGGCGGTTCGCGGCGATCGAGACCCAGTCGCCCGTCAGGACGTCCTGCCGCATGGTGGCGGTCTCGGGCCGCGCGCCGAGGTCGCGGGCGTCGACGGCGCGGTCGACGCCGAGCGTCGTGCCCGGGTCGTCGAAGTAGATCAGCTCGCGGCCGTCGGCCAGGCGGGTGCTGCGCTTGACGACGCCGGCGCCGAGGTCACTCGTCTCGGCGGGCGCGTGCGTGCCGTTCTCCGGTGTGTTCACGTCAACACGGTAGCCGAACGGCTATGTTATCGTCAACATCACGCGAGTCTCCGGAGTCGAGCACGCATTCGCGAGGCGAAGTCCGGGGCAGGGGAGGATGCCGTGCAGCGACGCATCTCGATGGCCGACGTGGCCGCGGCCGCGGGCGTCTCGGGGCAGACCGTTTCTCGGGTCGTCAACGCCAGCCCGCGGGTCGACCCCGAGACGCGGATCCGTGTCGAGGCCGCCATGGCCGACCTCGGTTACCGGCCCCACCGCGCCGCCCGGGCTCTGCGCACCGGGCGCTCCGGCACGATCGGCGTTATCGTCGCCACCCTGTCGACGGTCGGCAACTCGCGGATGCTCGAAGCCGTGGCATCCGCCGCCGCCCGACGAGACCTCGCCGTCACCCTCGTCGCGCTTGCGGGCCGCGCCGACGTCGGTGCCGCGTTCGACCGGCTGCACGACCTCGGCGTCGACGGCGCCGTCGTGCTCAACGAGGCGACCGCGATCGCCGAAGGCGTCGCGCCGCCCGCGGGCCTCGCACTCGTGGCCGTCGACTCGCCCGGCGGTGCGTTCGCCACGGTCCAGTCCGATCACGCGGGCGGCGCCGAGGCGGCTACGCGTCGGCTGCGGGATGCCGGGCGTCGCACGGTCGCGCACGTCGCCGGTCCCGCCGGGTCGTTCGCTGCGGCCGAGCGCGAGCGCGGGTGGCGCGCGGCGCACGACGGCGCGGCCGTGCCCGAATCCGTGCGCGGGGACTGGGGCGCGGCATCCGGTCACGCGGCGGGTCGGGCGCTCGCAGCGGACCCCGCGGTGGACGCCGTGTTCGCCGCGAACGACCAGATGGCGCTCGGCGTGCTGCGGGCGCTCGCCGAGGCCGACCGCGACGACGTCGCCGTCATCGGGTTCGACGATGTCGCGGATGCCGCCGACTACCGCCCGCCGCTCACCACCGTCCGGCAGGACTTCGACGCCCTCGGCGAGGCCGCCGTCGCCGCCCTCGCGGCGACGCTCGACGGCGCGCCCGCGACGCGGACCGTCGTCCCGACGACGCTCATCGCCCGCGCGTCGGGCTGACGCGCCGAACCCGCCCGCAACGACCGACCCCACCCTGCCCGCGCGGTGCGCAGGCAGGGTGGGGTCGGGACGACGGGGCGGGATCAGCCGGCGGCGCGGCGGGCCTCCCAGCCGCTCTGCACCATCTCGTCGAGGGTGTACCGCATCTTCCAGTCGAGGTCGCGGGCGGCGAGCTCGCCGGTCGCAACGATCCGGTCGGGATCGCCGGCGCGGCGCGGGCCCACCTCGGGGGTGAACTCGATGCCGGTGACGCGGGCGACGGCATCCATGATCTCGCGGACCGACAGGCCGTTCTGCGAACCCAGGTTGTACGCCGGCTCGACCGGCTCGCCCGCACGAAGGCGCTGCGCCGCGACGGCGTGCGCGGCGGCGATGTCCGACACGTGCACGTAGTCGCGGACGTTCGTGCCGTCGGGGGTGTTGTAGTCGTCGCCGTTGATGCGCGGCGTCTTGCCGTCGATCAGCATCTCGAACACGATCGGGAACAGGTTGTGCGGGCTCTTGTCCCATACCGACGCATCGCCCGAGCCGACGACGTTGAAGTATCGGAGCGAGGTGTGGCGCAGGGGCGCAGCGGATGCCGCCGTCGCGACGCCCTGCGCAGCGAGCAGCCACTCGCCGATGAGCTTCGACTCGCCGTAGGGCGAGGCGGGACGCTTCGGCAGGTCCTCGGTCACGAGCGGCACGTCGGGAGTCCCGTAGACGGCGGCGCTGGAGGAGAAGACGATGTTCGAGACACCGGCATCCGCCATCGCGGCGAGGACGACGCGCGTCCCCTCGACGTTCTGCTCGTACGTGTGCAGGGGCCGCTGGACCGAGACGCCCGCGTACTTGAACCCGGCGACGTGGATGACGCCTTCGGCGCCGTGCTCGCGCAGGGTGTTCGCGACGAGCTCCCGGTCGAGGATCGTGCCCTGAACGAAGGGCACCCCCTCGGGCACGAACGAGGCGTCCCCGCTCGAGAGGTCGTCGAGGACGACCGGGTCGAGACCCGCCTCGGCGAGAGCGCGGACGATGTGGGCGCCGATGTACCCGGCGCCTCCGGTGACGAGCCAACTCATGATCCCGAGCCTACTGGCGCGGGACCGGCGGCCCGGACGTCAGGAACCGAGCGCTGCGAGCCTAGGAGCCCAGCGCCGCGAGCCTCAGGAACCCAGCGCTGCCGCGACGACCTTGCGGGCCTCCTCCTGCACCTGCGCGAGGTGCTCCGGCCCCTTGAGACTCTCGGCGTACAGCTTGTAGACGTCCTCGGTGCCCGAGGGGCGCGCCGCGAACCAGGCGAACTCTGTCTGCACCTTGAGGCCGCCGATCGCGGCACCGTTGCCCGGGGCGTGCGACAGCTTGGCGGTCACCGGGTCGCCGGCGAGCTCGCTCGCCGTGACGGCGTCGCCCGACAGCATCGAGAGAGCCGCCTTCTGCTCGGGTGAGGCAGGCGCGTCCACGCGCTGATAAGCGGATGCCCCGAACTCGGCCTCGAGCTCGGCGTACCGCTGCGACGGGGTCTTGCCCGTGACGGCGAGGATCTCGGCCGCGAGCAGGCAGAGGAGGATGCCGTCCTTGTCGGTCGTCCACACGCTGCCGTCCTTGCGGAGGAACGACGCGCCGGCGGACTCCTCGCCGCCGAAGGCGACGGAGCCGTCGAGGAGCCCCGGGACGAACCACTTGAAGCCGACGGGGACCTCGAGGAGGGTCCGGCCGAGCGAGGCGGCGACGCGGTCGATGATCATCGACGAGACGAGGGTCTTGCCGATCGCGGCATCCTTCGGCCACCCCTCGCGGTGCGCGTACAGGTAGTCGATCGCGACGGCGAGGAAGTGGTTCGGGTTCATGAGACCCGCATCGGGCGTCACGATGCCGTGGCGGTCGGCGTCGGCGTCGTTGCCCGTCAGGATGTCGTACTCGTCGCGCCGGGCGACGAGCGCGGCCATCGCCGAGGGCGACGACGGATCCATGCGGATCTTCTCGTCCCAGTCGAGCGTCATGAACCGCCACGTCGGGTCGACCTCGGGGTTCACGACCGTCAGGTCGAGGCCGTAGCGCTCGCCGATGAGGGCCCAGTACTCGACCGAGGCGCCGCCGAGCGGGTCGGCGCCGATCCGCACGCCCGCGCGGGCGATCGCCTCGACGTCGATGATCGACGCGAGGTCGGCGACGTAGCCCTCGCGGAAGTCGTACTCGCCGAGCGTCGCGTCGTCGATGTCGGCGTGGCGGACCCGCTTGACGCCCTCGAGGCCGGCCTCGATGAGCTCGTTCGCACGGTCGGCGATCCAGCCGGTGGCATCGGTGTCGGCCGGGCCGCCGTGCGGCGGGTTGTACTTGAAGCCGCCGTCGCGCGGCGGGTTGTGCGACGGGGTGACGACGATGCCGTCGGCACGACCGGCATCCGCCTCGTCCCGTCCCTTGTTGTAGGTGAGGATCGCGTGGCTCAGCGCCGGCGTCGGCACCCACGAGTCGCGGCTGTCGACGCGGACGTCGACGCCGTTCGCCACGAGGACCTCGATCGCGGTGTGCTCCGCCGGAAGCGAGAGGCCGTGCGTGTCGCGCCCCAGGAAGAGGGGACCCGAGATGCCCTGCGCCGCGCGGTAGTCGACGATCGCCTGCGTCGTGGCGAGGATGTGGACCTCGTTGAAGCTCCGCGAGAGCGAGGAGCCGCGGTGGCCGCTCGTGCCGAACGCGACCCGCTGGGCGGGGACCGCCGGATCGGGGGAGAGGTCGTAGTACGCGCTGATCAGCGCGTCGACATCGATCAGGTCAGAGGATTCGGCGGGCTGTCCTGCGCGGCTCATCCGCCCAGTCTGCCAGGGAAGTCGGGCGGGAGCGCCTGCGTGTCGCGGATCCGCATCGCTTGTTCAGGCGGGCAGCCGCCCGGCATCCGTCGCCATCGACTCCGTGCGTGCGGTGAGCGCGTCGAGGACCGTCCGCAGGGCGGGGGAGTCCGACATCGTGCGGCGGTGGATCGCCGACACCTCGCGGATGGACTCCGGCGACACGGTGGGGATCGCAACGAGGTCCGGGCCCAGGGGAGGCCGGCCGAGCCGGGGCACCAGGGCGACCGCGATCCCGGCGCGGGCGATCTCGAGGTGGTTCTCGAACTCCATCGACTCGTGCACGATGCGGGGAGCGCCGCCGACGCCGTCGAACAGCCGCCGGAGCCACTGCCGGCAGATGGTCGAGTCGAAGGTCGCGACCCACGGCTCGCCGCCGATCTCGTCCGGACGCAGCTCGGAGCGGCCTGCCAGCGGGTGATCGCGGTGAAGGATCACGTCGGCGACATCCGTGAACAGCGGGGTCTCGACGAGGTGGTCGGGGATCGAAAGGGCGACGTTCCCCCAGCGGTGCACGATGCCGAGGTCCCGCTGACCGGACGCCACGAGGGCGATCGTCTCCCAGGGCTCGCTCTCGCGCAGGGGTGCCCGCAGGTCCGGATGCCGCCGGCCGAGGTCCGCGATGAGGGGCACCATGACTCCGCGGACGACCGTCGAGAACGCGCCGATGCGGATCTCCCCGCTGACGCGGTCGGGCTCGCCGCTCCCGTGCAGATCGGCGCGGACGCGTTCGAGGTCGGCGAGGATCGGCGTCGCGGATACCACGAGGCGCGTCGCGGACTCCGTGAGCACGACACCTCGGCCGACTCGTTCCAGCAGGGCCACGCCGGTGTCGCGCTCGAGCCGCTTGATCTGCTGCGACACGGCCGACGGCGTGAAACCGAGGGCGGTCGCGGCGGCCGCGACGCTCCCCTCCGTGGCGACGGCGCGAAGGGAGACGACGGCCTCGAGATCGATCATGTAGCGATGCTACCGATTTGCCCCAAAGAATGATCGCTTGTCCTTCATGGATGCCGCGGGCTGAATGGATCACGTGACCCGCCGTGACATGCTCCTCGCCGCTCTCGTCGCCTCGCTGTGGGGCCTGAACTTCGTCGTCATCGACTGGGGGATGAGCGGCATCCCGCCCCTGCTGTTCGCGGCGATCCGGTTCGCCGTCGTCGCGCTCGCCGTCCTCGTCGTGCCGAGGCCCCAGACCGGGTGGCGCGTGATCGTCGGAGTCGGCCTGTTCATGAGCCTCGGGCAGTTCGCCCTGCTCTACACCTCGCTCGCCCTGGGGCTGAGCCCGGGCCTCGCGGCGCTCCTGATGCAGGCGCAGGCGGTGTTCACGATCGTGATCGCGGCGATCACACTGCGCGAGCGGCCCTCGGCGATGCAGATCGTCGGGGTGGGGCTGGGGGTCGTCGGCCTCGCGGTCGTCGCGACCTTCCGCGGCGGGGATGCCCCCGTCCTGGCCGTCTGCCTCGCGCTCGCCGCCGCGCTGTCGTGGGCGGTCGGCAATGTGATCTCGCGCCGCGCGGGCGTCGTCACCGGCATCGGCCGGGGCGGGACGCTCTCGCTGACGGTGTGGTCGTCGCTCGTGGTCCCCGTGCCCGCGCTCGCCCTGTCGTTCGTGATCGACGGTCCCGCCGCGATCGGCGCGGGCCTCGCCGCCATCGGTCCGCAGGCCGTCATCTCGACGCTGTACACGGCGGGGCTCTGCACGCTGTTCGCCTACGCCGTCTTCAACGGACTGCTCGGCCGAAACCCGTCGGCGGCGGTCGTGCCGTGGATCCTGCTCGCACCCGTTGTCGCGATGGCCTCTGCCGCACTGCTGCGCGGCGAGGCCCCGAGCGTCGGGGAGGTGGTCGGCGGGGCGGTGCTCGTCGCGGGGGTGCTGGTCAGCGGCATCCGCCGTCGTCAGCGGGTGTCGCCGGCGGTCGAGCTCATGGGGGTGCCCACTAGGCTGTCCGCGTGACATCCGAGCCCCCGGCTTCCCCCACCCGTCGCACGTACAGCTTCCTCGGCCCCGCAGGCACCTTCACCGAAGCCGCCCTCGCGCAGGTCCCAGAAGCGCGCGACCAGAACTGGCGACCCGTCCGCAACGTCGGCGAGGCTCTCGCCGACGTGATCGAGGGCCGATCGGATGCGGCGATGATCGCGATCGAGAACTCCGTCGACGGCGGCGTCTCGACCACGCAGGACGCGCTCGCCACCGTTGCGGGTCTGCGGATCGTGGGGGAGTACCTCGTCCCCGTCGAGTTCGTGCTGGTCGCGAAGCCGGGCGTCCGCCTCGAGGACGTCTCGGTCATCGCCGCTCACCCCGTCGCGTACGCGCAGTGCCTCACGTGGCTGACCAGCGCGCTGCCGGAGCACTCGCACATCCCGGCGACCAGCAACGTCGCGGCGGCCGTCGGCATCGTCGATGGCACGATCACCGCGGATGCCGCGATCGCGCCGCCCGGCATCCTCTCCCTCCACGACCTCGAGCTCCTCGCCGAGAAGATCGGCGACAACGCGCACGCCGTGACGCGCTTCGTGCTCGTGAGCCGTACTGCGCCGCCGCCCGCACCGACCGGGGCGGACAAGACCTCGCTCATCGTCGAGCTCCCCGAGGATCACCCGGGTGCCCTGCTCGAGCTCCTCGAGCAGTTCGCCACCCGCGGGATCAACCTGTCGCTGCTGGCCTCGCGCCCGATCGGCGACGAGCTCGGTCGCTACCGATTCGTCATCGACGCCGATGGACACATCGAGGACGAGCGCATGGCCGACGCCCTCCTGGGCCTGCGCCGTTTCTCGCCGCGCGTCCTCTACCTCGGGTCGTACCCGCGCGCCGACCGCGCGATCGTCCGCTACCCGGAGCGGTACTCCGACGAGGTGTTCGTCGAGGCGCGCGACTGGCTGCGAGGTCTCGTCTCGGGCGAGCCCGAGGCCTGAGCCGGTCCGCAACTCCTCAAAGACCCGCGGCCCGCTGCTCGCGGAACCGGTTGCGTCCGTTTTTCGGGCTCGATTTCGAGGAGTTACCGTCGGGGGCCCGCGGCCCGCGACGACTGCGTCAGGCGGCGAGGAGCTCCAGCGTGCGGATCCGCGAGGGCGCGGCATCCATCGGCTCCGCCTCGGTCGCACCGGCGACGGGCGAGACCATGACCTCGTCGACGCCGTGACGAGCAGCGAACTCGGCGAGGCGCGTGCGGACCTCCGGCCCGGTCCCGACGAACCAGCGCGACATCATCGCGTCGAAGACGGGGGCGGCGAGGGAATCGGATGCCTCTGCGGCGGCTGCCTGCTCGACAGTCTCGAGGGCCGTCAGCGGCTTGCCGCCGCGCAGCCGCGCCATCATGCGTGCCTGCGGGAGGGCCGCGGCGCGCGCCTCGTCGTCGGTGTCTGCGACGACCGCGTTGGCCGTGACGAAGGTCCGGGGTGCCGCGAGCGTCTCGGACGGCTGGAACTGCCCGCGGTACAGGTCGAGCGCGCGCTCGAGGCCGTCGCCCGAGAAGTGGTTGGCGAAGACGTACGGCAGGCCCATGCCGGCGGCGAGCTGGGCGGAGTAGTCGCTCGATCCGAGCAACCACACCTCGGGCGCGCTCGTCGAGGCGGGTGTGGCGGTCACGGTGTAGGTGCCGCCCGAGGTGAACCGCAGCGTCGCGCCCTCCGCCGACACCAGCGAGCGGATGTCGGTGACGTGGTTCGGGAAGCGCTCCACGTCGCTCGTGGTCCCCGACTGGCGCAGCAGCTGCGTGATGACCGGGTCCGACCCGGGCGCGCGCCCGATGCCGAGGTCGATGCGACCGGGCGCGAGGGCTTCGAGCGCCGCGAACTGCTCGGCGACGACGAGGGGGGAGTGGTTGGGGAGCATGACGCCGCCGGAGCCGACCCGGATGCGGCGGGTCCGCGAGGCGGTCGCGGCGATGAGAACCGGGGGTGTCGTCGAGGCGACGGCCGGCATGTTGTGGTGTTCCGCGAACCAGTAGCGCTGGTAGCCGAGGTCGTCTGCGCGCTGTGCGAGGGCGATCGAGGCGGCGATCGCCTGGCTGCTGGTCTGCCCCGTGCGGACGGGGACGAGGTCGAGAACGGAAAGGGCCGGGGTCGCGATGCTCATAACGAACACTGCAACCCCGGCCGCGGGCGGCGCATTCCGCGCCGCCTTCGATTCAGCGGGCGATGCGCACGGCGCCGGAGGTCCGGCTCACCGTGTCGTAGCCGCTGAGGCTGCCCGTGATGCGCACCGACAGGCGGTCACCACGGTCGCCCCGGGCGACCGAGTACGACGCCTTGGTCGCGCCGGCGATCGCCCTGCCGTTGTTCAGCCACTGGTACGACAGCCGCGTTCCCTCGGTCCACGCGCCGGCACGGGCGGTCAGCGTCTTGCCGACCTTGGCCGAGCCGGTGACGGTCGGCGTCGACGCGCGGAGGGTGCCCTTCGCGACCTTCGTCGTCGCAGCCGAGGTCTTCGCCGCGGTCGTGTACCCCGACTGGGTGCCGGTCACCCGCACCGAGATGCGGGTTCCGGCGTCGGCGGCCGTCAGCCGGTGCGTCGCGGTGACCGCACCGCGGATCGGCGAGCCGTCGCGCATCCACTGGTACGCGAACGCTGTGCCCTTCGTCCACGTGCCGGGCTTCGTCGTCAGCGTCGCGCCGACCTTCGCCGAGCCCGACACCGTCGGCGTGCCGACGGTCAGAGCGGCGGGCGCCACCGTGACCGTGCGGTCGACGCGCGCGCGGTTGCCTGCGGCATCCTTCACGACGTAGCGGAGGGTGTACGTGCCGAGCTTCTTCGTGTCGACCGTGCCGCGGACCGACAGCTCGGCGGTGAGGTCGCCGTCGACCGCGTCGCGCGCGGTCACGCCGGCGAGAGCGTCGAAGGTCGATCCGAAGCTGACGGTGGTGGATGCCGGGACGCTGATCTCGGGCTTCACGAAGTCCTCGCGCAGGCCCGCCTCGCGGAAGTGCGTCGAGTGCATGCCGAACGAGTCCTTCAGGTGCGGCATCCAGCAGGCGTCGTTGTGTCGGCCCTCGGGGTAGACGGCCCACGTGTGGGGCACGCCCTTGTCGGTGAGGATCGTGTTCATCGAGCGTGCGGCGTCATCGAAGCGGTACTCGTCGAACTCGCACGCGTCGAAGTAGAGGTCGAACTTCTTCAGCTGCTTCGCGGTCATGTCGCCGGCCTGCTTGAGCGGCGTGGGAAGGGCGGAGCCGGAGTAGCTCAGCGAACCGATGTGCGAAGCGATGGAGGAGAACATCCCGGGGTTCGAGAGTCCGAGCGACCAGGCGCCGAAGCCACCCATCGACACACCCGTCAGGGCGCGGAAGTCGCGGCCCTCGAGGGTGCGGTACTCCTTGTCGACGAGGGGCACCATCTCGGTGAGGAACATGCTGCGCCACGGCGTGCCGCCGTTCGGCTGGTCGGAATACCAGAGCGATTCGCCGTCGGGCATGATGACGATCGATTCGGCGAGGCCCTGCTTCCAGAGGCCGTCGAGGACGTCGTCGATGTCGCGCGGTTCCCACTCGCGGCTGCCGCCGTTGATGCCGTGCAGCAGATAGACGACCGGGTATTCGCGGTTCGGCTCGCTCAGGTAGGACGGGGGCAGGTAGGTCGCGAACTCGCGCGGCTGACCCTCGAGGTCGGAATCCACCGTCTCGCGGAAGAACCGGGAATCGTTGCCGGTCTCGCGGAGCGTGGTCCCGTCGATGTGGAGGAACTGCTGGGATGCCGGCTGGAAGGTGTACGGCTCGCCGTCACGCGTGCCCGTGATCGTCCGGTTGGTGTCGACGACGAGGGCGCCGTCCTCGCCGGTGACGACCTCGACCTCGCTGTCGGTGAGGGTGAGGGAGCCCGACTCCTTCATCCAGTCGCGCAGCTCGCGGGCGCGCCGGTCCTTCGACCGGCCGTCGTGGAAGTAGCTCTTGTCGAGCGTCTTCAGGTACGCGTCGACATCGCCGGCCGCGAGAGCGGTCTTCTGCGCCTCGAGGACATCCGCCACGGCGGCCGACTGCGCGGCCGAGGCGCGGGGCCCGGTGATGCCGTAGACGTTCGCGCGGACGGCATCCTTCGAGTAGATCCCGACGGGTCCTTCGTACCAGCCGCCGCCGCCGTTCATGTCGTACAGGCGCACCGCGAGGGTGTTCTCGCCGCCGAAGTTCGGTGCGTCGGCCGGAACGGGGTAGAGACGCTTCTCGAACCACTGGCTGCTGGCAGCCGGCGGCATCGTGCCCGAACCGCCGATCCGCGTGCCGTTGAGGTAGGCCTCGTCGACGTCGTCGAGGAAGCCGAGCGATGCGACGAGGTTCGTGCCCGCGGCATCCGGAGGCAAGGTGAAGGTCAGGCGGTACCAGCCGAACCCGTCGTAGTCGTCGAAGGGGGTGCCGTCGCCGGGGACGGTGATGTCCTGCCAGGACGAGTCGTCGAAGTCCGGCGAGGCGTAGGACGGGTCGTCGCCCTTCGCGAACTTCCAGGTGCCCCCGAGGTCGAGCGACACGCTGGTACCCGGCGATGTCGTGGCGCTGGCTGCGGGGGAGATCGGCTGGGCCGAGGGAGCGGCCAGCGCGGGGGTGGCGATGCAGAGCGACGTCGCGACGGCTGCCGCGGCGGTGATGGCGGCCAGACGGCGCCGTCGAGGGACGTGAGAATTCACGGACTCCTACTTCCTTGTGGGATGCCGGGCGTCGCTGCCCGGTGTGACTGTGCACGTTCACGGAGGTGGTGATGGATCCGCTGTGAACGTGCACACAGAGTGGCACCGCATCATCCGCGATGTCAACGCACAGCGCACGACGTGCGCATATGTGCACGCGTCGGGCGTCAGGCCATCAGGCGTCAGGCGGAGTCGCGCCAGACCACGGGACATTCGAGCACGCGTCCGCTCGTGCCGGGGTCCTCACCGCGAAGCTGGCGCAGCACGGACTCCGCTGCCGCCCGACCGAGCTCGCCGGCGGGCTGGTGCACGGTCGACAGCGGCGGATCGCACCGGAGGGCCCAGGAGCTGTCGTCGAATCCGACGATGCCGACGTCCTCCGGTACGACACGGCCGGCTGCCTGCAGGACGTCCATCGCTCCGGCGGCGACGGCGTCGCTCGACGCGAAGACGCCGTCGATGTCGGGTGCACGCTCGAGCAGTGCACGCATGCCCTCCTGCCCGTCGGAGTAGGAGTACAGGGGCACCCGCTCGACGAGCTGCGGGTCGAATCTGTTGCCGAGGGCGTCGACGAAACCGGCGAGACGGTCCGAGCCCGAGTCGCGGTCGAGGGCGGAGGCGATCATCCCGATGCGCCGACGTCCCGTGGCCGCGAGCCGGTTCGTGATCTCGCGCGCGGCCCCGCGGTTGTCGATCGCGACGTAGGCGGCGTCGCCGATGTCGCGGGGGTGGCCGACGAAAGCGGCGGGCAGGCCGAGGTCGGCGACCGCACGGGTGATCGGGTCGCCCACGCGTGCCGAGACGATGATGACGCCGTCGATCAGGCCGCCACTCAGGTATCGGGCGAGGCGTTCGATGTCGCGGGTGGTGTCGGCGATCATGAACGACAGCTGGTAGTCCGCCTCGGACAGCGCCGCATTCGCGCCGAGAAGGATCGAGCCGATGTTCGGATCCTCGACGAAGAGCGAGTGGGGCTCGTGGACGATCAGGCCGATGGCTTGCGAGCTCTGCATGACGAGGCTGCGCGCGGCACGGTTGGGGACGAAGCCCACCTTGGCGATCGCGGCCTCGATGGCCTCACGCGCCTCGTTCGAGACGTAGGGCTGGCCGTTCAGCACGCGGCTCACCGTTCCGCGCGAGACCCCGGCTTCGGTGGCCACATCCTTGACGGTCGCGCGACGGCGCCGGCCGATGACATCCGTGCGGTCGTTGCTCACGCGCTCATCGTATGTGCACGCACACACGCTCCGTGCGCCCGCTGGTAAGCGAGTCGCAGGTCCAGGGATACCGCCTCTGCCGCCGATTCGCGGGAGAACGGGTGTCGCGCCCACCCGTGTTGACATCGGGGATTCGCTCTGCCTACTCTGTACACGTTCACAGAGCCTCAACGCGGAGGAACACCGCTTGATCCTGTGCACGTTCACAGGATCCAAGAGGAGAACATGTCGGTCCCCGCCCGCCCCTTCGCGCACGACGGCATCGCGTTCGGTTGTGATTACAACCCCGAACAGTGGACGCCCGACGTCTGGGATGAGGACATCGCGCTCATGCGCGAAGCCGGAGTCGACCTGGTCGCGATCAACATCTTCGGCTGGGCGCACATCGAGCCCCGTGCCGGTCAGTACGACTTCGCCCGCCTCGACGACATCATCGGCCGGCTGCACGCGGCCGGCATCCGCATCAACCTCGGCACCGGTACCGCCTCCACCCCCGCCTGGCTGACGACCGCCCACCCCGAGATCCTCCCCGTGGTCGAGGACGGCACGCGCCGCTACCCGGGTGGGCGTCAGGCGTGGTGCCCGAGTTCGCCCGTCTACCGCCAGGCCGCCCTCGCGCTCGTGGACGCCGTCGCCGCCCGCTACGGCTCGCACCCCGCGATCGCGCTCTGGCACGTGTCGAACGAGCTCGGCTGCCACAACGCGCTCTGCCACTGCGACGAGAGCGCCGCCGCGTTCCGCGTCTGGCTGCAGGCCCGTTACGGCACCGTCGAGGCCGTGAACCGAGCGTGGGGCACCGCGTTCTGGAGCCAGACCTACTACGAGTGGGACGAGATCCTCACTCCCAAGGCGACCCTGTCCAGCCGCAACCCGGGGCAGATGCTCGACTTCCACCGCTTCAGCAGCGACGCCCTTCTCGCGCACTACCGTGCCGAGGCGGAGGCCATCCGCGCCCACAGCGAGATCGCGATCACCACGAACTTCATGGTGACCGCGCACATCGAGAACCTCGACTACTGGTCGTGGGCGGGCGAGATGGACGTCATCGCGAACGATCACTACCTCGACCACCGACTCGGCGACCCGCGGTCCGAACTCGCGTTCGCCGCGGACCTCTCGCGCGGTCTCGCGCAGGGGTCTCCGTGGATCCTCATGGAGCACTCGACCGGCGCCGTCAACTGGCAGCCGCTGAACAAGCCCAAGGCTGCCGGTGAGATGATCCGCAACTCGCTGACCCACGTCGCACGCGGCGCCGACGGCGTCTGCTTCTTCCAGTGGCGCGCCTCGGTGCAGGGGAGCGAGAAGTTCCACTCCGCGATGCTTCCCCACGCCGGCACCGACTCCGCCGTGTGGCGCGAGGTCGTCGAGCTCGGCGGGATCGTCGACCGCCTCGGCGAGGTCGCAGGCTCCCGCGTCGAGTCCGACATCGCGTTCCTCTTCTCGTGGGAGTCCTGGTGGGCGACCCAGAGCGAGACCCGCCCGAGCCAGGCGTTCGGCTACCTCGAGCAGGTGCACGCCTCGTACCGTGCCCTGCACGCGAACGGCCTCACCGTCGACGTCGTGGCCCCCGGCTCGGACCTCTCCGGCTACCGCATGGTCGTCGTCCCGGGCGTCCACCTCATGACCGAAGCGGATGCCGCGGTCCTGACCGCGTGGATCGCCGCCGGCGGCACCGCACTCGTCACCTTCTCGACCGCCATCGTCGACGAGAACGACCGGGTCTACACCGGCGGCTACGCGGGTCCGCTCCGCGAGGCCCTCGGCCTGCACATCGAGGAGTTCGCCCCCGTCGCGTCCGAGGTGTCGCTGACCCTGAGCGACGGATCGACGGCACGGCTGTGGTCCGAGCGGTCCCGCACCACCACGGCCGAGGCCCAGGCATCCTTCACCGACGGCCCCGCCGCGGGGATGCCGGCGCTCACCCGCAACGCCTGGGGCGAGGGTGCCGCGTGGTACCTCGCCACCGTTCCCAGCGACGCCGACTACCGTGACCTGGTCACGCGTCTCGCCGACGAGGCCGGAGTCGCTCCGGCCGCCGTCGTCGAGCCCCGTTCGCGCGACCTCGAGATCGTCCGCCGACGCGGGGAGCTCGCGTCCTATCTCTTCGTGATCAACCACGGCGAGACCGATGTCCACGTCGACTCCGACGGCGTGGACCTCGTGACCGGCACGCCCGTCGCCGGTCGCGCCACCGTGCCCGCCGGCGCGGTGCGCATCATCAGAGAGGAGGCGGCTGCATGACCGCCACGGAAGTCCTCGTGACGCGTTCGTCGGCCAAGCCGCCGCGCGCGAAGCGGATCCCGCGGGCCAAGACCCCGCACAAGGGGGCGATCGCGGTCTTCCTGGGACCGTTCGGTATCCTCTTCGCCCTCTTCTATCTGCTGCCGATCGGCTATGCCATCTGGCAGTCGCTGCTGGTCGTCCAGCGCGACGGTCTCTACGGCGAGCCCACCGAGGTGTTCGGCGGACTGACGCAGTACATCCAGGTGTTCCAGAACGCGCCGTTCTGGGAGTCCGTCGGTCGGGTGCTGCTGTTCGGGGTCGTCCAGGTGCCGGTCATGCTGGGCCTCGCGCTGCTGTTCGCGCTGCTGCTGGACTCGCCGGTCCTCAAGGGCAAGCGGTTCTTCCGTCTCGCCTTCTTCGCGCCCTACGCCGTTCCCGGTGTCATCGCGGCGATCATGTGGGGCTTCCTGTACTCGCCGAACCTGTCGCCGTTCACGGGCCTGACGAACTCGGTCGACTTCCTCTCGCCCGAGATGGTCCTCTGGTCGATCGCCAACGTCGTGACGTGGGTCTTCGTGGGCTACAACATGCTCATCATCTACTCGGCCCTCCTCGCGATCCCCGCCGAGGTCTACGAGGCCGCGCGCCTCGACGGTGCCGGGCAGATCCGCATCGCCTGGTCGATCAAGATCCCGATGGTGGCCCCCGCCATCATCCTCACGGCCGTGTTCTCGATCATCGGCACGCTGCAGCTGCTGGCCGAGCCGCAGGTCTTCCGCTCGTTCAGCACGGCGGTCTCGTCCACGTTCACGCCGAACATGACGATCTACGCGACCAGCTCGGTGCCGAACCCGTACCTCGCGGCGGCCTTCTCGGTCGTGCTGGCGCTCGCCACCTGCGTCCTGTCGTTCGCGTTCTTGAAGCTCACCCAGCGGAAGGCCGAGCAATGAGCCTCCTCACCCGTACCAACGGCGCCCTGGCGACCGACCTCCCGAAGACCCGCGGTCCGCGGGAGTCAATCCTCTCGCGCGGCGCAGCCCTGCTCATCATGGGGATCTTCACGCTGTACTTCCTCGTGCCGATCTGGTGGCTGTTCATCGCCTCCTCGAAGGACCGTGGTCAGCTGCTGACGACCAACCCGCTGTGGTTCGCCGACTGGAACCTGTTCGCCAACATCGGCGACCTCATCTCCTACAACAACGGGATCTACTTCCGCTGGCTGCTCAACAGCCTGGGGTACGCGGGTCTCGGCGCTCTGCTGGCGACCGTGTTCGCCGGCATGGCGGGCTATGCCCTCGGCAAGTACCGGTTCCGTGGTCGTGAGGCGTTCTTCAACATCGTCCTCGGTGGCGTGCTCGTCCCGGCGACCGCGCTCGCACTGCCCCTGTTCCTCCTGTTCAGCCAGGTGAACCTGACCAACACGTTCTGGGCGGTCCTCCTGCCGAGCATCGTGAGTCCCTTCGGCGTCTACCTCGCGCGCATCTACGCGTCGTCGTCGGTGCCCGACGAGCTCATCGAGGCCGCGCGCCTCGACGGTTCGGGTGAGGTCAGAACGTTCTTCACGGTCTCGACGCGGCTCATGGCGCCGGCTCTCGTGACGGTGTTCCTCTTCCAGTTCGTGTCCATCTGGAACAACTTCTTCCTGCCGCTGATCATGCTCCGCAGCCAGGACCTGTTCCCCGTCACCTACGGGCTCTACACGTGGAACACGCAGCTCAACCAGATCCCCGAGCTGCGCACCTACGTCCTGGTCGGCGCCTTCCTGTCGATCGTGCCGCTCATCATCGCCTTCCTCTTGCTTCAGCGCTTCTGGCGCAACGGACTCGGCACCGGTTCCGTGAAGTGAGCTCCTGCCGAGGGCGGACCCCTCGGCATCCCTGCAATACCAGTACCTGTCACCCGATCAACGATCAGATTGGAAATCCCATGCAGCACACCAAGAAGGCAGTCGTCGCCGGCGTCGCACTGCTCACTGCGTTCACCCTCGCCGGCTGCGCCGGCGGCAACGGTGGCGGCAGCGGCGACGGGGCAGCGGACCCCGCCGCGTGCGCCCCCTCCGACGGCAAGGTCACCCTCGACTTCACGTCGTGGATCCCGGGCATCGAGGACGCCGCGAAGATGTGGAACGACGAGAACCCCGACATCCAGGTCAAGGTCCAGACGGGCCCCAACGGCAACTCCGGCACGTACGCGAGCTTCTTCAGCCAGCTCGAGGCGGGTAACGCCCCCGACCTCGGCCAGATCGAGTACGACGCGCTGTCGAGCTTCCGCGTCCAGGACGGTCTCGAGGACCTGTCCGCGTGCGAGGACGTCGTCGCCGCGAAGGACGAGTTCATCCCGTGGACCTGGAACCAGGTCACCCTCGGCTCCGACGGCGTCTACGGCATCCCGCAGGACTCGGGCCCCATGGCGCTGTTCTACCGCTCCGACCTGTTCGAGCAGAACAACATCGCCGTTCCGACGACGTGGGACGAGTACAAGGAAGCCGCCAAGGAGGTCCGCAAGACCGGTGGCTACATCACCAACTTCTCGACCGCCGACATCAACCAGTTCGCCGGCCTCGTCTGGCAGACCGGTGGCGACTGGTTCGCCAACGACGGCCAGGAGTGGAAGGTCAACCTGACGGGCGACGAGTCCAAGAAGGTCGCCGACTACTGGCAGGACCTGATCGACGAGGACCTCGTCTCCACCTACCCGGCCTGGACCGAGGAGTGGAACAACGCCTACAACTCGGGCAAGGTCTGGAGCTGGAACTCGGCCGTGTGGGGCGCCAACTCCATCTCGTCCGGTGCTCCTGACACCACCGGCAAGTGGTCGGTCGCTCCCTCCCCGCAGTGGGCTGCAGGCGAGAAGGCCTCGGGCAACTGGGGCGGCTCGTCGGTCGCCGTCTTCAAGGGCACCGAGCACCCGTACGAGGCCGCGAAGTTCGCGCTGTGGCTGAACACGTCCGAAGAGGCGCTCACGGCTCTCAACAAGTCGGCGAACATCTACCCCGCCACCACCGAGGGGCTGAAGCTCCCCTCGCTGCAGGAGGGTGTGGAGTTCTACGGCGGACAGAAGATCTACGACGTCTTCGCCCAGGCTGCCTCCGAGGTCAACCCCGACTTCGTGTGGGGCCCGACCATGACGCAGACGTACGCCGACGTGTCGGACGGCTTCCAGAAGGCCGCCAGCGGCCAGGGAACGCTGCTCGAGGCGCTCGAGTCCGCGCAGACCAAGACGGTCGACGCCCTCAAGGCGCAGTCCATCCCCGTCGCCGAGTGACCACTCGCTGACACCCGTCATTCACTGACACCACGATTCACTGACACCACGCATCCGCGCCGCGGGTCGGGCCTTCGGGCTCCGATCCGCGGCGCGGTCGCGTGTGCGGTGTCACGCCTGACGTGAGGCCTGCTTGACCTTCTCGTAGGCGGCGAGCGCGTTCTGCCGCGTCGCCTTCAGGGCGACCATCGGCATGGGCGGCTGGCCGTCGGCATCCGTGTACTCCGGTGCCCACTGCCCGATGTACTCGCGGCGCTTGTCGAACTTGTCGGCCTGCAACTCGGGGTTGAAGACGCGGAAGTAGGGAGCCGCGTCTGCGCCGGAGCCCGCCACCCATTGCCAGTTGAAGGTGTTGCTCGCTCCGTCGGCATCGACCAGGCAGTCCCAGAACCATTCCTCGCCGCGGCGCCAGTCGATCATCAGGTTCTTGATGAGGAAGGATGCCGTGATCATCCGCACCCGGTTGTGCATGTACCCGGTCTCCCAGAGCTCCCGCATCCCGGCGTCGACCATCGCGTAGCCGGTCTGTCCTTTCTGCCACGCCTGCAGCGCCGTCGGCTTGAGCCGCGGCCACGGGAACGCGTCGAACTCGGGGCGGAGGTTCTTCGTCGCGAGATCCGGGAAGTGGTACAGCGTGTGCCAGGCGAATTCGCGCCACCCGATCTCGGAGAGGAATCCGGAGGCGCCCGGCGTCTCGACGGCGGCATGCCACACCGTGTGGGGGCTGAGCTCGCCCCAGCGCAGCCGCGGCGACAACAGGGAGGTCGCGCCGGCGGACGGCCGGTCGCGGGCGTCGTCGTAGTGTCCGAGGTCCTCCTCGAGGAACTCCTTCAGTCGCCGCTGCGCCGCCGGCTCGCCCGGCTCCCACGTGTCGCGGAGGCCCTGCGCCCAGTCCGGCTTCGTCGGCAGCAGCTCCCAGTCGTCGAGGTCGTCCGAGGTCGGGTACCGCGACGGCCCCGGTACCTCGCGGGGCTCGGGCAGGGGAGCGCGCGGCGCCGGCTGCCCGAGGCAGGCGCGCCAGAACGGGCTGTAGACGGAGAAGTGCTTGCCGGCTCCGGTCGCGATCGTCCACGGTTCGAAGAGGAGGGATGCCGCGAACGACGCGACCTCCACGTCACCCTCCCGCAGGTCCGACTTGAGCGCCGCGTCGATCTCCCGCTCGGGGCCGCCGTACCGGCGGTTCCAGAACACCGCGCCCGCGTCGGCATCCGCCGCCACCTCGCGGATGACGCGGTGGGCGGGGCCGCGGCGCAGGATCAGCCGCGAGCCGCGGTCGGCGAGTCGCTCGGCGAGGGAGGCGAGCGAGTGATGCAGCCACCAGCGAGCTGCGCCGCCGAGGGGACGGATGCCGTCGCTCTCTTCATCGAGCACGTACACCCCGATCACCGGCTCGCCGCGATCGAGTGCGGCGCGGAGCGCGGGATGGTCGGCGAGGCGGAGGTCGTCGCGGAACCAGACGATCGAAGGGGACGGCATCCCCTCATCCTGACCGTCGCGGCTCCGCGATTCCGCCCCTTGCAATCCGACGCCGGATCGCTCAGCGGGTCGGGTCAGACGGCCTCGACCGAGTGCCCGCGGGGGATCGCGAGGGTGAGGCCGCCGGCGACGACGCGCACCGCGATGCGCGTCGCCTCGCCGAACTCGTCGCCGTCGAGCTGCACGGGGTGCGCCTCTTCGGCGGCGAGGTCGATGCCCTTGCCGCGCGAGTAGCGGACGGAGTTGTCGGCGGTGCGCACGGCGAGGATCTTGCGGCCGGCGCGGAACTTGCGCAGCACGCTGTTGTCCCACGCGAGGCGGCGCCAGACCAGCAGCCAGCCGAGGGCCGAGCGCGGTTGCAGGATGGCGACGTCGAGTTCGCCGTCGGTGATGGATGCCTCGGGGATGAGTTCGAGCCCCGCTTGCAGCGAGCCGCAGTTGGCGAACAGGACGCTCTGCACGTCGGCGCGGTGGATGCGATGACCGGGCACCTGGTAGACGACGGGGAACGGCTTGGCCTGCGCGATCGAGCGGGCCGCACCGTCGACGTAGGCGACCCAGCCGACCTTCTTCTTGAGGTCGCTGTTGGTGTTGGCGATCATCGCGGCGTCGAGGCCCATACCGCCCATGACGACGAATGCGTGCTCCGCCGTCTCGCCGTCGGGCCGCCGCAGCTGCGCGAGACCCACGTCGATCGCGAGGGTGTCGCCGTCGAAGGTCGCCGCGATCATCGCGGCCGGGTCGGCGAGGGGGAGCTGCAGGTTGCGGGCGAGGAGGTTTCCGGTGCCGCTCGGGACGATCGTGAGAGGGACGCTCGAGCCGGTCATCGCCTCGCTGACGGCCCGGACCGTGCCGTCGCCGCCGGCGACGAGCACGGCGTTGACACCTTCCGCCAGCGCCTGGCGTGCGACGTCGTCGCCGAGGTCGTCGACCGTCGTCTCGTAGAAGAGCGGCTCGGACCAGCCGGCATCCTTCGCCGCACGGGCCACCTGCTCGCGCAGCTCGTCGCCGTCGACCTTGATCGGGTTGTAGACGAGGGCGGCTTTGGGGCTCGGCCGGCCCTCCACATCGGGCATCGGCTCCGGCGACCCGCTGCGATCGACGCGGCGTGCCTCTCCGGTCTCGTCGTCCCGTGTGTCGGCGGAGACGTCCTCGGGCTCGCGGATCACCCCGTCGGGTTCGGCTGCGGTAGCCGGGTCGTGCGCGTCGTCGGAGCGGTGCGTCGTGCCGGGATCGGTCGCCATGCGTACAGGATAGGGCTCGGCATCCGCCTCTCGGAGACCCTTGCGCTCGCGTCCCTTCCGCACCAGGGCGGGGGTGGGGAGGCCGCGACTAGACTCGACGGGTGATCGATCTCGCCCTCCTCCGTGACGACCCCGCCCTCGTGAAGCGTTCGCAGGAGGCTCGCGGCGAGTCGCCCGACACGGTCGACGAGGCACTGGCCGCCGACCGCGAGCGTCGCACC